>PMSV01000004.1 GCA_003168265.1 Chitinophagaceae bacterium | reverse complement strand
TGGGTGGGGAATATCCAATTACAGTTTGACTCGAAATATTATTTGAAGAAGTCTGGCTCGAAACAATAGATTGAAGGGAGTCAGGGTTCCCGGAATAGGTTAGCATGCCAGTTTCTACAGGTCTGTCCAATATATCATGGATTGTACCCATCCATTGATTGTTGTTACGCATATTCCCATCTTGAGAAAAAACCAATAGATCGGTCATGTCGTAGACCATATAATCCCAGGCTGCTCCGGGCACTTTTTTTCCGATCATTCGTTTCCGGTAGTCGTACTCATAGCGAAAACAAAGTTCTTTAACGGTTGTGGAATCCAGTTGCCAGCTTTGATTGATCAATATATTAGTCGCATTTGGAGGGATGACAAATCTTAGCAGGTTCATATCATCATAAATATAGTAGGTGCATAAGAACCCGGAATATCCACTATAATCAGAGGGGATGCTGTTATCAATCTGGACTTTCTTAAGCAGCACTTGTCCAAGAACATCCTTGTATTCAACGATAGCATGTCCCGCTTCATCGACAGTCACTTTCTTGTACAATGTGCCCGGATTGTAAATTGCAGAAGAACCTGTTGAGGGAATATTCGTAGTTATATCCCCATCATTAAACGTGAGCGGATTATAAGTGATTGACCAAATTTGAACCAGGTCACTGGAATCATTGACCAGGTAAAAAGATTGAACCGACTTTTCTGATGCACCACCCTCACTACCTGCCCAGGAATTGCCCGGCGCAAAAGTTTTCTGGACACGGTTAAGAGGACTGGCTTCAAAGTCAATATGGCTGTAAAAATATCGCTCCCCAGTAAATGCAGGTTGATCGGAAGGATAAGTATTTGTATAAAATGTGTTTTGGTTGGCAAAGGGATTTGACTGGTAGGAGCCATCACTGGCCGAAGACATGTAAGGCAGGTATTTGTATTGTTCCCTCCCGAATGAATCATAGACAACCGGGCTCACTATATCATTGCCCGTTGGAGATCCCTGCCACTCGACGGTTTGGATCACTCTGCTCAAGCCATCAATATATTGTGTAGTGATTTGAATTTGGTTTGGATTGGTGCTGTTTTGAAACGTAGTCGGAGAAGTGATTGGCTGCAGGGCTGACCATGACCTGATATAGTTCATGGAAAATCCTGAATCATACGCACCAGGGTTATACACACTGGTCGTTCCCGTGGGACCAGGAACGGTACCAGCGCTGGCTGGGGTGTTTGTTTGCGACATTGCTTGAATTTGAATAAGTACAAACAAAACTAAAAACAAACCGGTCCTGGTTGCCATCTTTTTCAAGTTTGCCTTTAAATATATTTTCATTGCATCCTGAGATTGATCCTGCATGATTTTTGACTTTGGTCGGCCTTTTCTAAAAACTATATCCCACCCCAAATTTCAAGGGCCCGCCTCTAGGGATTTCCTGGTTATAAAACAGGTCATAGAGGGCATGAAGGTTAATCGTTTTTTCCCCCACTTTATTTTTTTTGTAATTGCAATCAGTGCACTTTTTTGCCAGAGTGCTATTGAGTTTATATAAACCTGAAGGGTTATCAGTTTTTGACTGTAGGTGCCCAGAAAAGAAGTTATCAATAAAAGAAATACTATGGATTTCATGTTTTGTCTATTTGATTTTTGTTCGCTTTGTATAGGCAATTATTGTTGATTATAGACTATAATTAATCATTGTTGTGGCTGGCTTCCATATTGGTAAGAATACATTTTAACTATATTTCCATCCTTATCTTTAACCATGTAAAGTCTGCCCAATGAATCATAATAGTAATAGGTAACTCGATTATTCAAATCACAGGAGGAAGTCATTCCAACCAATGGTGAATAGGTGTAGGAAGTCAGTTGTGCATTGGCTGGGTATAACCGCAATTCGTCTATATTTCCGTTTCCAGAAATCGTTAAGCTTGTTACACCGGTCACGCTTTGCTCATAATAAGTCCATCCATTGATCGTTGGACCCTGTATGACCGAGCCGCTTCCCGTCACGGTATAACTCCCGCTATTGCTCCAGTAAGAAACTACATAGTTAGTTGTGCTTGTAAGTCCGGTTTTATTGATGGAGCCGCTCGAAAGAGGATAATACATGATTCCCGTAGGGGCATATGCGGCAGTAACCGGAGTGCCGGAAAATGCCCATCCACCTTGCCCATCCGCTTCAAAACTAGTAGCTGCTACATCGGCCAAAGAAGCATTTTTAACCTGGGCAATCGGGTATTTATTGATATAATCCCATAAAATCGTAACCGGTATTTGATCAGTGGTAGTATACTGCTGAATATTATTTCTTAGGTCATACTGGTCAAAACTGATCATCTGCCGGTATCTCGAATCCATGCTGGTAGTATTTCCGGAGATGCTGAATGGTTGGAAGTTTGTAATCGGCGATTGTGTTTGCAAATCATATGTTCGATCTGGTACGATAGTATTGAGATTTGAAGTCAGTATTCTATATAAGTTAAGTTGCGCACCTTTGACATAACCGGTTGTTGAACCGGCATAATAAAAACTGTCCTGCTTTTCGATAGTCTCGACGACCATGTTCCTGCCGATCATTGTATCCAGGATTGTATTGCCGGTCACAGTATCGCCATTGGGTATAAAGTCTTGTGGGTACTTCAGGTGGGTGGTAAGGGAATTCCCCTTGCTGTCGATCATATTGTTGCGGGTCACTAAATAATGGGCCGGGTTATCATAATAGTTCCTTTTTACCGAAAGTATATAATTGGATGGGTTGTTCTGGTCATAACCATAATCATAAGTTGAGTCCAGCAACAGCCGCTCTGATTTGATCGACGGGTAAAAACAAGCTAGCATCTCTATGGAAACAATATTCTGATTTGGACAATATGCCGCGTTGCCCGCGCCATCGAAAGGAGGGGCTATGACTTTAGGCGAATAATAAATCGACCTATTAGCTAAATGATAATTATTGACTGTAGAAGAAACAGGCTGATAGTTCCCACCAACATTCGCATAAACTGTTTTTGAAAGAAGCGCACCGTTCAAGTTGTTGCCGATATTGAAGGTGCCTGGCAGCCTGAAGCCGTCATAGCTTACCCCTGTGTCAGGCGAATTAAAATAGGTATATATTGTCTTTCCTATATCAAGACCAGAGCTTGGGTCCACTATCGTTTCTGATACCTGGCTATAACCAACAATATTCCCATCAATGACGCTTGTGAGCGGGTTGTAGCTGCTGCTATAAATGGTGAGACTGGTACAATAGACGTTAGCACTCGGAGGGGTGAAAGTATAACGCATGTAAGATGGATAGGACATGAGTATCCCATACGTATACTGCTGGGGCGTGCCAGTGCCCAGCTTGTCTTGAAGGTATCCGTAATTGTAGACTCTTTGCTTCGCGACAGTGCTTGAAGAAGAGTAATCTGTGATAGTCTTTACCCTTAGGCCACTTGCAGAAAGGGTTGGGTTGTTATTGTATACTGTTTGGAGCTCCTCAAAAGCAAAAGTCAGGTGTATCTCTGAGAAATAAGTAAAACTGACAGATGGGTCGATGTACGCAGTCCATGTGCAATTCGATAGTGTACCTATGATCGCTATCGGGACGCTAATGTTGCATGTACCCCCCGAGCAACTCAGGGCATTGTTTGTGATATCTTCGCTCAGCATTGGAGTGCCATTCGCAGTAAACGTAAAATATATCAGCCCAGAATTCATAGTGTGGTAATTGACATCCGTATCACCCGTGCCAATGAATGCAATATCAATCGTAAGGTTTGTGTTTGTAGTACCCGAAAAGAGTTGCGGGAATATGTTTGTCAGGTTCAGATTGCCGGTAGTGGTGCCATAGTTGCCAACGTTAATATTAGAGTCGATCGTGACAGTATTCTGTATCGGGAAATCGACGCCTCCTGATGTCCTGGAATTGTTGTCATCATAATAGTTCTGCTCATAGGTAAGCACAGTTTTTCCCCCCGTAGGATAATTAATCTGTTGCAGCGCAAAAAGTGATGTGTAGTATGCGGTTGAGTCCGGAGATCTGTTCGCTCCCTGTCGGGAGTAATAACTACCGGAGGCTGAATTATACGTAGGCGGGGAAAATAAGGTAGCTGGGATTGTTGGTATGAAAGAAGTATTATAGATGCCATTATAGAACCCCCAATGATCAACACAGGCCCCATGTTTCATGATATAGATGGTCCCTTTGCCTTGTTCCGGGAAATATTGAAAGGAATAGGGCGGGGTCGTATAGGATGTCCCAGATACTTCTTTTACGCTGTCGAGCCTGAGCCGTTTTAGCTCAAAGCTGTCAACGGGGTCATCATCGGTAAGAGCATCAAAATAAGAATAGTAAAAATCATTCTCTTTAAAATAAGTGAGGCTGCCTGCGGCATTCTTTGCGTAGACTTGAATAGCATCAAGTTTTTTGCCTCCGGAAAGATCACTCCGATTGCCGTCAAAAATAAACTGAAGCTGTCCATTCGAAAAATTGATGCTCTGCAAAATCTTGTTAAGGTAAAATGTGCCTGCCCCATTTCCAAGGATATCGCCCTGGGCATTGGAGCACTCAGCATTTACTGTCTCATAGGTATCCGGTTTTACATACGTCCATGTGTTATCAGAAGAATAAGTAAATGCTACTGTGTCGTTCAGCTGTGTGATTATCTTGGATAGGTTCCAGGAGCTAGTCGAATAGGTAGATGAAGCTCCTATGGCTGAACCAGAGGAATCTCTATCTTGGAAAATAAAATTGTTCCCATTCTCATCCGTGATGGTGAATACCTGGCCGGCGTTATCAACCTGTATCCTTATATTGTCCTGTTTCTGAAGCACGGCCTGTCTGTTGCTGCGTAAAAGGATGAACTTGCCACTATGCCCTGCGAAATTGTAGTAGTAGATATCGGGCTCCAGATCATAGACCCCAAGGCCACTCCCCAGCGCCATAGCGTAATTTTCTGTGCCCCCCGTGACATTCACTAGATAAGAACAGTATAAGTCAAAGAAATATGGCCCTGGTGGAATAGAGCTACTTCCCTGATAATTCTGTACTGTGCTCATGTCGCCCGGCAACTGTGGGACATTAGTGGTGAAATAGTTAGCCCCCCCATTGTTGAAATCGTCTTGGTTATTGATGATCCTGGATATAGAGCCCCCAGCAGATAATGCCCAGCCAAGGCCTACCCATCCGGATTCATCTTTCATTCTGACTCCACCTGTGTGATAGCTCAGGCTGATAGGGATGTTAAGCCCTCTTGCCGAGATGGTATAGATAGGGACCGTGATGTCGGCCGTGCCTGTATAGGAGCTCACCGGAACATCGGTGAACTTCATCAGGGAAGCTGCATTTGGGGAAGGGGGGATTATAGTGGGTATGTATTGAGTCTGGGCCTGAATGCTGTCCCAACAGAGAAGGCTAACGGCAATACATGACCGCAAAAATAATGTTTTGCTCATATTAATAAATCCTTGTTCATTTATCAAGAAATAATTAAAAACTATATCCCACCCTGAATTTCAAGGGCTCGCCTCTGGGTATCTCCTGTTTATACAGCAGGTCATACAAGGCCTGAAGGTTAACCGTCTTTCTACCTACTTTATATTTTTTCGTGAAACCGACCAATGCGCTTTTTTGCCAAAGATCAGCCTCTGTGATCCCAGGGATCGATGTAAATGATTCCATGTAACTATATTCAAGTCCAGCAGTGATCCAAAAACTGCCCTTTGCTTTTATATCTACATAACTTCTGACTCCTATACCTTGATTTGAAAAATTGATATTCTTAAACGGAGTGCCCCAACCGAATAAATAAGCCCCTCCAATACCCACTGTTGCCTTATCGCTGAGTTTATATCCAAGCAAAAGGGCCAGGTTTGTTGTTGCAGGAAAATAACCAGTATTGGGAATGCTTTGAACGCTGAAACCGTATTCAATCCTTTTTAAGAAGGTCTTGGTCTTTTGGGTATTAGGGGTAAAACTTGGCATTATCACTTCGTTGCTATTACCAGTATTGCTTCCCATCTTCATTAGCTTGGCTTTAAAGTTCTCTAATGCACTCTTTGCCTGTTGGACCTGCTGTTGCAAATAGTTCTGACTATTATTCCCTCCCGAGGCACTACTTGAACTTCCTATTGATTTGCCCAATTGGGCCTGAATCATTGTATTAACCAGGGACCTGGTTTGAAGGCCAATCTTTGATGCAACCGCACTACCCAAATCTGCATCACCACTTGTAAGAGGGAACATGCTGGCTAAAATGCTGTGCTTTTGCCAGAACTTCTGAAAAGCTGGTTGAGCCTCGACCATGGAAATCAGTTGCTGTTTCATCTTGTCCTTGTCATTGAGCATAGCCTTATACTGAATCATACGTTGCTGGTAGTAATAGGCCTCTTTATTGAGCCCTACAATTTGCTTTGCGACAGGAAGGCCATTTAATTTTTGTTTCAGGAAAGACTCTCTTTGTTGCAAGTAGGTTTGAACCTGGGTAGCAACTTGCAGTTTGGCTTGTAATTGGGTGAGCCTTGTGCTCAAATTTTGTATCTCCTGTAATTTCTGATCCGGAATGGAAAATTCCTTTTGTTCCATGTATTTTAGGGAAGTTTGCAGGTTATCCAGGCCCGGAACATAGGATTTCACTTTTTGGGCAAATGAACTATTCAAGGGTGAAGGATTGGTGAGTTCCTGTTTTAGTTTCTCATATTTAGCTTTCGTTTCTGCAAAGAGTTTCTTGGATTTATTGCTATCAATGGACATCATCTGATTTTGGAGTTTCAATTCCTTTTTTTGCATCCGCTCAATGGCTTTGGCCGTTTGTTTTTCAATCGTTTTTTGCAGGAGCTGATAGCGACTATTCATCATTTTCAATCCCTTATCGCTTATGCTGGTTATTGATTTAAACATATCTGTCTGGGTGGAATCCTTATCCTGGGAATATCCCCTGAGTGGGAGACAAGAACATAACAAATTGACCAGGCAATAAATGCCCAGGCTTGTGGGAATTGTGTTAAGTCTCATAGCAGGGTTTCATATTTATAAATAATCAGTAATTCACAAACGCATCATAACCTTTGATCCTAGACTTAATGGCTATTCATCTTGATCAATAGATCAATTTTTTCCTCCAATGCTTTGATCCTGGCTTCCTGGCTCTCATTTTTCTTCTGCTGTTCAATTAAGTACAGCGTCAATTCTTCAATTTTTTTCAACAACAGTGACTGACTTTGGCCTAAATCGACTCCATTTTTCTCAATTTCAATTTGGGAAGGGACTTCAGGAAGATGATTGTTATTTGAGATATACTTCTCCACTTCATGGAGAGGCATTAATGGGTAAGAGGGTTTGAAAACATAATCGGGCCAATTGCTATTCAATTTCACGACGGCTTGAGTAAAAATGGCCGAACCGTTCACAGCGAGCATATAGGGAGAAGTATTGCTTCCAGGCAATGTATTAATGGTTACTGCCTGACTGAAATAAGAAGCTCCATTAACCTGCAAAATTTCCCCGCTGCCATTGTCTGTGTTGGCTCCGAGAATGATGTTGCCTGAGTTGTTATTGTATTCACTGGTCGTTGATCCAACAGTAATAGGCGTCCAAATGGAGCCGGAAGAAGCGACTCCGCTTAATGATGTGAATCCAAGATGCCCAGTTGAGTCACCGACCAACACCCGTGTCGGTGTTCCAATGCCTGTTAGGCTGGTAACCAATATCCCTCCATTAAAAGAGCTGCTTCCATTGACTTGTAGTTTTTGACCACTGTCAATTGCTGTACCAATAAGGGTGTTTCCACCTGTCGAATTAAACAGATTATTGCCAATCGTGTTCTGAAAGGCAATATGGACCGGATTATTTCCTGAATAGCTGGTGACAGTTGGATTATAATATATGCCTCGGATAGTTGAGGCATAACTGCCGGAGACATCAATATTTGGTTGTATGCTTAATACTGTGTGGTTATATGCGCCCGCTAGGTTACTAAGGATTGTGGGATTTGCTAAAATATAGGTGAAATTTCCTGTCTGATTGCTTACAAACCAACTCGTCATGGCAAAATTGAAGGTTACTCCATTTGCCGGATTGGCAGCAAATGATAAGGCACCTCTATTATAACCAAGAACTGTAGGAGTGAGTAACGAGGCACTGCTTGAGATATAATTTCCTCCTGACCACCCAAAATTAAAATTTGCAAGGGAAGTTCCCAAGTAAGCCTGGGAGGTCCCTGAATTGTAAACTGAAAAACCGCCTGAATAAGATGGACTGTTTACGGTGAGTGTCCCTCTGAAATTTGCCAGTCCTGTGACATCTAACGGACATGCTGGATTAGTATTCCCGATCCCGATATTTCCATTGTTGAGTAGGGTAAAATAATTGGAACTGGTGGAGCTCTTTAGGAAGTTGAAATTATAACTGGAGCCCAAATCAATATTTGCATTATTAGTCAGTGTAGCGCCCAAATTAATGATCGGAGTACTCGCATTGGTATTATCAACAGTTATTCCATTTCCTGAACTGACTGATGTAACATTCTGCCCTTCTGCAATGAGGACATAGCAGAATAATACCGTAGATGTCAGAAGGAATTTCCTTTTCAGTTTTCTCATAACATTATTTTGATTCTAAATTGAGTATGCAAAAGTTGGTTTACTTATCAATAGAATTAATCTCAGGCAATTCATTTTTAAAGGACTGCCTGTTTACTAAGAGGATGATCCTATCTGTTAAACTTTGCCACTGTATAAATTGCCATGTCACCTTTTCCAAACATCTTGATTTGGTTTTTAAAAAACGACTCCTGATCCTAGTTAGACAAAAAGATTACAGGCCGACATTTAATCAGTCTTGCCATTGTTTAAAAAATAATCAACTATTAAAGCCTACATAGGGCCATGCAACGTTAAATCGGCTGTTCTTAATTGAATTCAGAGTTTTATGCAATGCACATGGCATCGATAAATACCAACTCGATAACTTGCTACTTGAGTGTTACAAAAATCTTTGGCGTTGAGGTAAAAAATCAGTGAGTTTTATACTTAAGGACGGATTATAGTTTGATAAAGCAAATATCCGTATGGCCAAGTAAAGTTTATTAATATTTTTTCAAATAAAAAAAAATATCTTATGTTTTTTTGACCTGTGAAAAATAGCTAATAAAAAACGGGACTTTTCCCGGGGTCATAGGGTTTTTTCACCGTTTCGGGAAATGGATTAAATTATTCCTGCCAAAAAATTCTTAAATATTTAAATTCCCTTAGCTTTGAATCCACTATACATTTAATTCTCAGTTACAATATGAGATCTTAACATTCACTGCTAATACTTTTTCGAGTACCATTCGGAAAACATTGCCCTTTAAAGGCCTGGTCATTGGCCCTAGTTATCCTTACCTGATTTATTTTTTTTTTTGAGAGATACAATTTGTACTCAATTGTAGAGCCATTTTATTCCTCATACAATATTGCAATATGACTAACAAAATTGTAGTAACTCCCAATATGTTTGAACTAACCAAAAGAAAGGCCTTAGGGCAAAGCGGGGTATTACTGTCGGTTTGTTTATTCTTCGGGACTTTGCTTTCGATTACAATTTCTGGTCTGGGGAAACCCATGTCTCCATTTTCTATTTTTGTTTTCTCAATTTACCTCGGATATGCTCTGATTTCAATTTCTTTCGCCCGCTATCCTACTATATTTGTGTTTGTTCCTTCGGAAAAAATACTTTTGATCAGTTATTTAAATGGCTTTGGCGTCAAAAAACAAGACACCATTAAGCTGGCCGGGGCCTATATCGAATTGTCGAACAGATCATTTCTTGCGGAGATACCTGATGATATTTATGCCAGAATAATTGGAGGATATTTTTATACCTGGATATGTGTAGACAAAAGCCATGGGTTTACAATGGAACAAATACAGGACATTTTTCTATTTTCTAAAAATATAGCTGAACTTAAAAATGAAATAAATTCAGATTGGATCACTAATAGGGAAAACTATGAACATTATTCCGCTTAAGGGCCAATTGAAATGAAGGTTCGAAATATTATGTCTTGAATAAAAAAATTGTTAATTTGATTCCTGATTTATTTCGCTTTCCTTAAACCGAAACTAATCTTATCTTGAAGCGGCCAGCCTTAATCCGGATTCTCATTTTGCTTTGGCAATTATTATTTCTCACTGTTTCAATAGCACAGAAAATTATTGTTGTCGGGAGTACAGGAAAATTCTATTCCATTGATCTTTCATCCTGTTCTATCGATAGCTTGAATACGCCTTCCTGCAGTAAAACCCAGCTCAATGGAAACCCTTATTCAATTGCTCTTTATCATGACACTCTTTATTACAATGTAATTAATGGCGGCCTGTATAGGACTGTCTTAAATGACACTTTTGTGTGCCAAAAGCTTGACAGCATGGTGTACGCAAATTCCTTGGCAGTCGATAAGAATGGCATCCTTTATTTTATTGATTCATTCCGGCTTGAGACTTTTAATCCTTACAATGATCTGAAAGATACACTAGGATTCATCAATTACTTTTCCCAAGGCGATCTGTTTTTCTATGATGATACCTTGATATTGGCATCTTCTTCCGGACTGATCAACATAAATATTTCGGACCCGCCAAAAAGTACGGTGTATGTCCAAACAGGAGGACGGACATTTTATGGGCTCGCCCCCACTTGCAATAAGGATATTATTGTTGGGTTCCAGCCTACCGTGACGCTTGATAGCACAAACCTGGTTGAAATTAATTTGGCAACTAAATCAATAATAGGGACGCGTTGCACTATCCCGATTGGTGTTGATGATGCCGCAGATTTTACTGATGCATATGGCAATGAATCTTCCATATCGATTGATTCAATTTACAGGCCATCATGTATTGCCAATTCAACCAGTACAAGCCTGCAACTATCGGCTACAGAAGGGAATGGAGATCCTATTACCTATTTGCTCAATACTTCAATCAGCAATGCCACAGGGTTATTTACCGGTCTTGTCGCTGGGAGCGATAGTATAAAGCTATCGGACACCTATGGCTGTTCGGTAGATACGGTTATAAGAATAAACCTCTCTGCGGATATATCAGCGGCTTTTCAGATAGAAGGGGACACTTGTGGAGCAAAGATTGGTGCAGTTCTGTTTTCACCGTCGACTGATGCGGAATATCTCTTTTTTTCCCTCAATAATGGCCCTTACCAGCAGGTAATTTCTTTCAGTGGCCTGGACACCGGCCTCTACGACCTTAAGATCAGGGATACCAACTATTGTTTTGTTGATACAAATTTTATGATCGCTGATTTTGCTCCGCCAGCTCCGGAAATAAATTTTACGAATTCCCAGATTTGCAATAGCACTGATGAAGGCCTTATACATATCAATATCCCTGGCGCCGGCACACCCTTTACCCTCAATTTTGCAGGGAACAATTATACATTGTCGGATTCCATATCATTTACAGACCTATCTTCAGGGACCTATAAGTTTTCACTGGAAAGCCAAAACGGCTGTTCCTGGACATACTCAGACAGTCTGGCGATTATCATTTTAACAGGAAATATATTCCCTTACAGGGATTCTACGGTCTGCCAGAGTGATTCCATCATTTTAGATGCACTTAATGCGGGAGCCAATTATTTTTGGGACAATGGGAGCACCAATGAATCAAGGATCATCGATTCTTCCGGAACTTACTGGGTATCTGCGAGTGCGAATGGCTGCACTGTATCGGATACATTAAGTTTACAGTTCCTGAAGATTCCCGAAATCCATTTCCCTCCTGATACTACACTCTGCACAACAGAGAATCTATTGCTCGACGCCACTTTCCCGCAGACAACTTATGAATGGCAGGATGGAACAACGCTTCCTACTTATACAGTTACCAAAGCCGGCATTTATTATGTAAGTGCAACAGATTTTTGCGGAACCATTACCGATTCAATAAACGTCCAATTTAAAAATTGTCTTTGTGCTTTATATATTCCCTCCGCCTTCACCCCGAATAATGACGGTATCAATGACATATTCATTCCGGTGCATGCTTGTCCCACTGAGGATTATTCGATGAAAATATATAACCGATGGGGGCAACTCATATTTACTTCCAATAATGTCAGCGTTGGATGGAACGGTACATTCGACAACATTCCTCAGCCTTCGGGTACCTATGTATGGGAATTGACCTATAAGGACAATTCCACGGGACAAATTATTTATAAAAATGGGATTGTTGTATTGATACGTTAAGTTGTATTGGATATTAAACTGCTCAGCTAAAAGCGTGATTCACCCTTTACTTAATTACATTCTAAATTTATTGTATGTCTTCGGCAGGCTAAAAGCTTAATTATTTCAGGAGTATTTATATAAAGAATGATTTACCAGGATCATTATAAAGGTGTGTAACTAGGTCAACTTTCTTGACTGAATCAAATATTTCAAAAAAATCGTCTTTTTGAGCTTTAATCCAATATTTGTTGACCCAGGATTTATAAACGTATTCTTTTTCACGTAAGTTGACCATCGCTACGTTAATTTCTCCGGCAACTTCTGCTAAATTTTCTCTGTCATCTATAAGGCATGGAGGAAGAATGATAATGGCTCGTTTGCTTTTGGTCCATAAAAAAATGGGGTGAGCTACCCTATGTTTTGAAACAACGAGTTTTTTGGCTCTAATCCTTACTGGTTAATGATTACAGCAGAATTTAACCCAGATTTACCCGGACAATAATGATAATCTTTAATGTTATGTATGATTATTTCATTATTTGTCATTTTATATACTATTCTTAAACCTCTTTTTGGAAACGATATCTATTTTCCGTATAATTCGTCTTAACTGCCTTATCACTTATCCCCGCCATGGTCAATCCGAATGGATAGTGATTGTTCTCTTTCACCGATCCTTTGCGTGCGGATCCGGTTTATTAATTCTTACTTTCAATCAATCGGAAAGAATGGCTTGGTGTTACAATTTCATAAGCGTAATTCTTACCTACTTCATTTGGAGAATATTTCCCCTTATATTTCTGTTTTTTTAGATTATATACTCTAAGAATATTAAAGTAATCTTCTATCCATTCCCTTCTAAGTTCTATTTCATAGTTATAAGTAGTTTGATCTTGCCCTGCATATTCGTAATAAATAAATCTAAGCTTTATGCTTTTTGTGCTATCGGATATTAGTTTAATATAATTATTCTCTGTAATTGACAAATTACCAGGATAATAACTCGCATCAATAATCTCTTTACTTCTTTCATACTTCAATTCAATTTGAACGGATGCAATTGTTCCTACTACAATGTTTTCATCAATTACAATAATTAAATCAAGGTTTTTTTTAACATTTTGACCATAGCCTTTTGCAAACATTTCAAAAGCTAACCAAATAAATAAGAAATACTTTTTCATAATTTACCTGTCTATTTAAGTATTTTTTCTACGGCTCTTCTTGTTAGATCAATTATTGGATTAGAATTGCGATCATAAATTGCAATACCAATCGGCCTACTTGGAATGTTGAGAGTTCCATCTGAATTCTTTGTCACGGTACCAAGTTGCCCTAATGGGCCTACTATTATGTTTCTATTATATTGACTAAATGTCTTTTTATCCCCATCAGATGGAACATCCGCAGATTGACCATAAGCTTTATCATCAGCAATCGTGACATTTAAGGGATGCGAATGAATCGTGGCTTCTACATCATTTGTAGTTGTGCCAGGCATTAAGTCTGGCAATTTGTCGGGGGCAGTCTGTACATTGTTTTCTTTCAACAGCCCGGTAAACACATCGCTGGTAAACTGAGATCCCTGATCGGTATTTAAGATCTCCGGGCACCCATGCGTTTCCAGGGATTCTTCTACTGCCTGTTTGCACCATTCTGCTGTCATCGTATTGCTCAGGCTCCAGTTCACTACAAAGCGCGTGCGCAGATCAATAATGGCACACAGGTACATAAATCCTTTGCGCATCGGAACATAAGTAATGTCCATCGCCCACACCTGGTTAGGCCTTTCAACCCGAAGGCCTTTGAGCATATAGGGATAGAGCCTGTTCTGTTTGTCCGGCTCACTGGTATTTTTGTACCGGTAGAGCGTTCGCCATCCCATCAGCTCCATCAGGCGCTTGACCCGTTTGCGGTTGATCTTAAAGCCTTGCTTCTTTAGCAGGACAGTCAGCTTCCTGGCACCGTAGAACGGTGTTTTAAAATACTGCTCATCGAGCAGGCGCAGGATGATCAGGTTCTCCAGGCTTTCGCTGCAAGGCTTATAATACAAACCACTGCGATGCAGGCCCAGCAGGCTGCATTGCTTTACCATGCTCAAAGAACTATGGTTACCATCGATCATGGACCGGCGTTCTGACACGGGCTTAGTAACTATCAACTCAATTTGCTTATCTTATCATATATGGCTTTGTTCTGCATCCTATTTATAATTTGAGGAATTATGAAACCAATACCCAATAATAAATAATACGAACTTGAAAAATTATTCTTTATTAAGTGCAATAACAAAGCAAACGATAATAGTGCTACTTCAAATACAATTATAAGCTTACCAACGCTTGTAGTTAAAAAACCAGGCTTGAGCATTATCTTATTTTCTCCCTTGTTAAATTCTGTAACGTAAGAATAAAAATTACTGAAAACACTTTCCTGATTGACCGCTTCATCAAACGCTTTAGAATCCTGAAAGATAAAAGTTTTTCTTCTTTTATCTTTTAAATATAATGTAAGGCAAGTGTTTTTTTTGGTATCAAAATAAAACCGATATGAATCAATGTCACGCCATAAAAATGATTCCATGCTTATTAATTCATCAGATTTCAACTTGTATATCTTAATTGTGAAAGTTGAAGAATCAAAATTAAGAACAGCTCTTTTTATAAGTTTTCCTTTTACGCTGATTAAGATGACAAGAAATGCAACCGGAATCAAAATGGATATAAAAACAGCAAATGATTTCGAACCATTTATACGTCCAATATAAATCAGCATGCCAATAATAATAACTGAAAATAAAATTACTCGAAATATCAATGAACTCGGATTATCATAATAACCCGTATTATATTCTTTTTTCATTTCAAGTGGTTTCTATCATCATAAATTTACATAATTTATTGATTTTCGCTTATGATATCGGAAATATCCATAACTACAGAAAGATGGTTTCAAAATAAAGCTGAATTGGCCGATGGTTTTGCTGTCGGAGATTTTAATCAAATGTTAGTATTCCGCCATTGCGGTGGAGAATTGCCATTCAAATCGTTTTTGAGTAAGATTATTTTGGATGACCCAGAAAGGAATTTGATGAAAAATGTAGATGCATATAGTGCAGCATTCGGAGCACTCAGGCTTAGTAGTTATGAAGGAAGTATCGATGTTCCGATTGAAAAGAGGAATTGCAGATTCGGATGTGAATGTAAAAGGTATTATCAAGTAAATAATGGTCTTAGGAAAATAATGTTCGATCCCAAATGTTGAAAATAGAACATACTTCGTAGTAAGGGGGTAGCTATTAATACTTAAACAAATTCTCCATCAAATCATTAACGATATGGATGATATTAATCTAAAGTTAGCCCAGGCAATTATTGATGATTATAATTTATATAAATCGGACGTCGATACTGCAAAGAATAATGATTGGCAACAGCCTAATAAATATTGGGTAAATATCCTAACAAACATAATGCATGCTGGTGGTAATACAGATACCCTATTTCAAAGAATGAAATTAAAAGAGTTTCATATAGCTTCTGATTTTTTGACCTGCCAACAAATGAATAGAATTGAATTAAAAAACCTTTTTGGACAATTTGTACCCGGTTCAAGGACAAAGTCGAAAGGAAGAAAAATTGATTCTTTAATAAGCATTGTTGAAACGATAAGAAACGCAGGTGGAATTGAATTGTTTATTACACCTGAAAAAGGGCGAGAAGAGTTATTAAAAATGCTTGAAGACCTAGATGGAATAGGATGTAAAGTTGCAAGAAATATTCTAATGAATTTATATCACCCTAAATTTCGTAACAATACAATTCCAATTGATTTCAATTGGAAAAAAATTGGAAATTATTTAAACAAAAATTGGAGTGACCCTTGTAGGCATGAAAAAAATATTTTGGAATTTAGAAATAAACATATATCAAGAGAAATTATAAAAGAAGACTGGGAATTTGACAGGACCGTTTATCAAGCGTTAAATCATAAAGGTTCTAGCCTTAACCGATTACTTAAAGAAGTACAATGATACGAATTATAGTAACGGTTGCCTTCTGCCTCTTTCTTCATTATTTCTGGTAAGCTGACAAAATTCTGAATTTATGATCTGGATCGTCTACTTCCATATATCTATTGAACATAAATACAAAGACTGCCTCGACCGATGTGGGCTATTTTCATATACCTAGAATCCGTGCGACGAAGCGTCGCGCCTCCTCTTGTCTTATCAGAGATTGGGAAATGAATGCAGCCAGTTGCACCCAAATCTCCTCAGCAGACAGCGGGGTCTCATCCGAAAGAAATCCTTTATCGGTCAAATATTCACGAAGTCGCTCGACACTTCTCGATTGAAAACGAGCTACTTCTCCGGTATCAAGTGCATGTAACAGATCTCTTGGATTATGGCCGAGCATCTCCGATTTTTCAGTAACGGCATCCATGAATCCGCTAGAAATAACGCCCGAGTTTTCCAGAACCAGCCGATTTATCTTGCGTGGCCGCCCCTTTCGATACAACTCCTGGAAGCGCTCGAATACGGCAATCTTACTGGTTACCTGCTCGACCGTGCCAGCATCGAGATTGTCCAGCCGACCGCCGACCGATCGATAGCTACGCAATTGTCCCCAATAATTCAGTCCCTTTTCTAGTAGGTTATGCACAACGTGCGGATCATCGAAAAGATACCAGACATGCAGCCGATCTGGTTGATCTGACATAACATCGAACGGTCCGACTCTCAAAACTGCTCCATATTGAGCATAATCCCTATCCCCCACTTCAGGAAGGGCTTCCAGCAAATGTTGCCCACCAAACTCCTCAGCGGGCCGCATGTGCAACAGCTCATAACCCTCATTTTCTAGCCCGTCCAGCACAAAAACGGCCTGGGTGATTTCTGGCTTATCGGCTAGGAATCCTAGCCATTTCTCCACCTCATCCGCCTGGGATGTAAAATAGAAAATCTGCCGCCCTTGACGACTGATTTCTGCCAGCGCATCCACGATGGCTGACGCACGTTGCGGATCACTATTTGCCAGTAGTTCATCCGCCACAATCGGGATACTAACCGAAGATTCAAGGGAATCGATAAATGCTAGCCGTACCGAAAGAAGCAGCTGAATTCTCGTTCCAGTAGACAATTCCTTTAGATCCCTCCATTCACTTTCAACTGTGTCGAAGGCACCGAACGCAGGTGGCTCCGAACTTCGTAAACGCAACTCAAATTTACCATTAGTAATACGTCTAAAGATAGTATTCGCACGTCTGAAGACTGCGGGCCGGTCGCGATCGTCTGCTTGCTTTTTTAATGTATCGATCAGCAGCTTCCCAGTCACCGCCCCCAGATTCATATCATACATCTCCTCCAAGTCTGCGAGACGTTCCTCCTTTTCTTTCAACGCTATTTCTAAACTGTTTCCCGACTCAGCCAGCTCGATTTTCGCGTTAATTCCTCCAATATCGCGTGTGATCTGTTCAAGCCCACTAGCCTGCACACTTATGGCCGGCAATCTTGCCTCGACAGTCGCAATATCGATCTGATTCATCTCAACCGCCTGGGAAGAGAATAGAAGGGTCTCACCCAATACCCTTTCTTTTTCTGTCAGAAGGGTGGTAGTGTCGCGGCAACCCTGCTTGACCTGTTGATAATTTTCGACTTTCGCAACCAGCTCACGGACATCCTGATCTTCTCCACTTTCAACAGCACACCTATCAAAAATCTCGTTTATTTTATCGATTAGCTGCTCCTGCCGCGGCTCACGTTCCTTGACCCCCCTTTTGGCATTAACAATCACAATCCCTTCACTGCCCCAACTGCGATCATTATCCTCCAATTGGCGAAGGAGCACTTTGGCGGTAGAGGCGTCATCTGTCGGTCCCACATTTGCGGAAGAAAAGAGTATGTTTATTGCGGCGAGCTGTGTTTCCCGCTGTCCCTCAATCGTCCGAAGGGCATTTTGCAATCCAACGCGCTCAGAATAACAATCATGCCACTCACCTGCGTATCGCAAGAAAAAATACATGCCATCGAAGCTGCGAAGATCGCCTGAAGGGGCGACAGGTATCAATTTTAGTTGGTCTTTCAACGAGTCGTATTGGTTCCTCATCTCTTTCAATTCTGGTTTCATCGCTTCCAATTCGTCTTTGTGAATTTCGACACGATCGGCTACTCGTTGCTGCCACTTCGCTTCGACAAGCTGTTCAACTAATTCCGTCAGCCTTTTCTGCACCTGAGCTACCGACCATTCGATAGGTTCGGGTAATTCCAATCTCTGAAAGTCGGAACGGCGGACGTTTGCGACGTTTTGGCCACCGCCTTTGCGCAGAAAAAAAAATATAGCTGCAATAACAAATACTATGATGATGGCGATCAACCCGGCCTTACCAAACACAATAACGCAAAAAGTCGGAACGAAGGCCAAAGCCGCGATAACCCAAAGAGACCAGTCCGGGATCGGTTTCTTCTTCTCTTCTGGTTTGAAGTCCTGAAGCCAACCTGTAAGGTTGTCGATTCCATTAAGAAGGTCCGCTGGTGGCGGATTCTCGTGTGCTCCAGCTGAACGTTCGAGCTCGTTGATCAATGCCTCGACCGAACCTTTACGGCTCAGCAGCTGGTGTACCTTCTGCAGATAGGCTTCCAATCCATCTATGTCCAAAAAAGTCACTCCATCCCATTCCGAAATGCCATGTTCCGTCCCAAGCCTTTTTAACGCGGCCTCCTCTCGGGCAGTTGCATCTGCGATGTCCTGTTCCTTCTCCGTGAGTTCCTTTTCCAACTCAAATAATTTGGCAATTTTATCGTCAAGCACGTGGAGTAAGGTGGACGGCAACCCGACTTCCGGGAAATTCAACAATTTACGTCGATCTTCCGCACTGGTTATTTCGTTCTGAAGGTTCTTCACTTCAGTCGCAAGAGTTTCCAGTTGCTCCCGTAAATCTTCCAGGTTCTGATATTCTTCTCCTGATAAAAAGTCCAAAACAGCTGGAAATGCGGCCAATGCAGTCTGGGCGTCCGCTAAAGATTGTTTCGCCCTGAGAAACTCCAAAAGCTGGCGGTTCCATTCGAGGAGTGCCCCCGCCCGATCTGCCCCCCCTTTTTCTAGCATCAGTCTGGTGAGTCTTCCTTGTTCACGGTTCAAGTCGTCCTGACCCCTGAATTTCTCATCATAGGCATCTTTCGCCGCTTTGAAATCTCGATAAACGTTCATCCTAGGCGAATTTGCTCCTGAAGCATAGCCAAGCGCCCGCTGAGCTGCATCCAAGTCATAACCAACTGATTCCCTGACTACCTGCCGGGCCAGATCACCGTCTTCGGCAGCTACGAGCTCATGTAAAGCAAGAGTATAGCGATAGTGTCCTTCCCAAGCGGGAACTCCCGCCAAAATATCCTCTACCCCATTTCGGCGGGAGGATGCCCTTCGACCGTCCAGTTTTAATTCCCACTCCTGGCCGTCAAAGTCCACCAATGCATTGGCGGTCACCTCGCCTGTGGCTTGTCGCCAAATAAGCTCACGGATTACTCTGGCCGTCGACGATTTGCCGGAAGCGTTTGGGCCGATGATAATATTGATATGTGGGACAAAATTCTGATAGTCCCGAAGCCCTCGGGGCAGTCCAGGCATATGGCGGATGGACAATCGTGTGAATATAAGAGGTGGCATGAGTATGATGTTATTCAGTTGGATGGGAAAAGAAGCTCATTCAAGAGCCGGTTGCATTCCTGCTCGATCAGAACCTTGGCGATCCTAGGATTTCCTTCGCGCTGCCATTGCTCCTGCAATGGCTGGTAGGTCGTGCTATTCGTTATCGTCCTGAAGTTCCTCTCCCAATCCCTAATCAGTTCCTCCAGGAAGGGCGTGGAGTTGCCATTGCGCAGCGCCAGGATAGTTTGTGCGAGCAAACCTGCTGGGGAAGTCTCGGAGGCAAGCACTTCATGGTCCTCGATCACTGGCCGAATATTGGCGGATACTTCCCGCACCAAAACTCGAGTACCGGTTGCTAGCGGCATATCATAATCATTTTTTAGCGGTTCAGCCCAGGCCTTGATCTCACGACATCTCCTGTTTTGTCCATTCAAGTGGAGATCATACACCAAGAAGACAGTTTCCCCCAGTTCGGTCAATTTCAAATTTGCGGCTAGGGATAAATCGTTCTCCACCAAAAGACGCAGTGTTTCCTGAGAATCCACTGCCGAGACGTCGATGTTGAGCCACTCAAACCGGCAATTCGAGAAACTTATTTCCTCGACCTCCACCCGCGACTGATCCACTGTCAGAAGCAAAGCACCATGCCGCCCTGACTCCTTAGCGCTAAGCGACTGTGGAGACCCAGGATACCGAATAATCTTTTCTCCGGCAAAATTCGACGGCTTATGAATATGCCCGAGCATCCAAATATCGATATCGGCGTTTTGGAGATCAAGCAAGGGCACAGGCCCATATCTACTCTCCACTTTGTCTACATCGGTATGTAATACACCTAGCCGAAGGAAATTCGAGTCAGTTTGCAGCGCCCCCAACTGCAATACAGGATTCGTCGTTACATACTGTTTTGGGAACGACCAGCCAATAAACTGAATGACCTCTCCGCTACGTTCAAATCGTGAGATCTCCCAATGTCCATTAGCTCCGAGTAGATGAACATTGTCGAAAGAATGGTTCCTTATTACTTGGGGGAGAACATCGAAGTCATGGTTGCCAGACACTAGAAAGACTTCAATACCGGCGTCCTTCAGCCTGGCGAATCCTTCTTGTAGGGCGATGCTGGCTTCATAGTATCGATTATTCCGGTCGATCACGTCGCCGGCGAGCAAGACCACGTCGACTGAATTTCGACACGCATAGTCTAACATCCTCTTCCAAGTGAGTTTCGTTGAGCAATCGTCGCTGAAGACATCAATCCCAGATGTTCGCTTTCCGAGGTGTAGGTCGGCCGAAGCCAAAATTTTTATAGGCATATATATTAGATCGCTAAACACCCTGCGATACGCATGTTTGTTCGCAATTAAGTTAAGGGAATAAAATCGAATTGTAAGCTCCCCCAAATTCGGCCAATGCATTTAGAGTTAACAAAGGTATTGTTAACATTAAATTTTAATCAAACATGAAAAAGGGAAGATTTACCGAAGTCACAAAATCAGTCAAAAAGCAAACCAGTTTGTAAATTGGAATATTATCAAGAAAAAGGTAATTTTTACTTTAGAGGTTTTCGTGGGTATAGATCATCCTCGGTATAAGGTATGCAATCAATACCAGATGAAAAAAGGGTATAACTGCTGTCTTTCCTGAAATAATAAAACTTCAAAAATTTATGTGCTTTCTTGTTTCTAAGTAAAAGAGGGTCATTAATGGCTACTTCCTTAAATTTCTTTTTTAGTTCTTCAAGGCTATCAGGATATTCACCATAATCCTGTTTATATCCTTCCAATTGCTTTTTTAACGAATCGAGATCATTCAATGCAAAACGTTGAAAAGTCCGCCCTGCCATAGTACCATACTTTGTTTCTTGGTCAAGAAAGTACATAGGAACAAATGTGAAAACCAGGCCTAAAAGTATCGAAATTGTCAAACTGTATGTGAATGATTTATTTCTATATTGAAATACTGCAAAAAATATCAGACCGATTCCAATCAAAAGGCCAACTCCTGGTATAAGGCATAAAAGGCATATCGGATAAAATTTCGTCTTCGTTTTAACCTCTTTGTTCATAATCAAATATTTTCAATGGAAGGTCTTTATCAATTTTCCTTAGTTCAAAAATATTATCAATTAAGACAAAAAATAAATTTCCACCTTTTTTAACAAAAACTATTTCCGCAGGAATTTCTTCAGTTGGAGCAATATTGGTATAGAATTCAATGTCAGGCGCTTTGCCAATCCGGAATTGAAGAAAGCCCTCGCGAATATTCATGGAATAATATTTAATAGTATTATTATTGAAGGCCCATAGAGAATCGCCAAATAAGGTTATCAATAACTCGTTAAGTGTCGGAAGCGAATCCCATGTATATGCAAAGATCATTTTTGAAAAATTTATTCCTGAATTTGGGGTTTTCAAGTCTTCAGTCATTCTTGTACTGCGAAGTTGAACCAGATCATTTAGGTCTAAAACTTTCGGCACATTGTATGTGCAAACTAGTATTGAGTAGATATTATTATAAGAGAATACCGCAATTGGATTGTGTCCTCTTATAAAATAACTTTCCTGTAACACTATATTTCTCTTCACGGAATCGACAAATAAATTATCATATCCCTTCGGTAAGATCAAAGAAGCAACAGGTACATAACCAGGATTACTAAAACCTTTTATAACCAGGAAAACAGCTCTAATAATCCCTACGACAATTATTGTAATCAAGCACAATTTTAATATTTTAATCATTTGGAATTGATTAAATGTTTGCTGGCAAAAATATTAAAAAATGAAGAATATGTTAGATAGTATGCATGTTCAAATTCTGGTTTCAATTCAAGTTGGTTGATTATGGTGCTGTTGCTGGAACTGCTGGTATCGTTGTTGGACTAGTGCTTGGTTGTGGTGAAAAAATAAGGAAAGGGTTGGAACTTGCTTCAAATCCAACCATATTGCCCTGGTTATTATCCCAAGAAGTAGAACTATACCCCGCTTCACCTGGTTGAGCGAGTTTTCTACATCAGCAGGAAGTATTTTACTATTATTTAGAAGCTGGGTATTCTTGCTTAGAAAAGAAAGGGAACTTGTCATGGAATCGACAAAGGGCAGGTATTGAGGTCCCATCGAATGCACATCCGTTGCCTCCTGACTATTCATTTTGGCAATAAAAGTCTCGTATTGCTTTTCCGGATCGTTAGCAAATAAACGTGCTGCTTTTACGGAATCAGTTTTATATAACTGTTGACGAAGCTTGGACTCCTGTTTGGAAAGTTTTTTCAGATAGATCTCTGTCTGCTTATCAATACCTTGGTCCAGGTCCTTAGATTTCTTGTCTAGCTTCTTGAAAAGTTTACTGGGAAAGTTCAACACCTTATCGGCGACTCCCTGATCGTCCTGCGCAAATAAGGGGTGCATGCTTAGACAGGCAAATGCGGTCAATACAATAGCTGTTCGCATAAGCGAGATAGTTTTTGGTTAGGCATGAATTAGCCTCCACGCCCTAAAGGCATATCAATTCAGAATGTAAAAAAGAGACACGAATAACTTGGGAACAAACCAGGAACGGATTGTAAGGGGGATTGAAGGTTTGCTTAATGGTTGTGAATAAAACTCCCTAACTTTTATTATTTACTTTCTATTGATCGAATTTCCTGTATTAGGTAGATATCAGAAAAGGGGGTTTTCCCCGTATTTTTTAGACCCAATCTGAATAACTTGTTCATAAGCCATTCGTTTTTTGCAAATTTTCACTGCAATAATCTATGATGTGAAAATGAAACCTTCTTGTTCGATTTGATTTGAGCTATTTGTTTGACGTTTAAAAAGTTTTATGGTTATCTGCCGGATGAGTTGGGGGGGAGAGGGAGGTGGGAGACAGTATAGGTTTTGGCCAGGTGATACGACAGTTATCATAATTTGGGTTTAAAGGACGTTCAGATAGCTTTTGAATTAGATGGGAAAAATGGAGCCCCCCATTAATATTTTAGATCTTCAGAGCATTTATTGATCAACTTATTATTAAAAAAAGCCTATTTATTAGTGGAAGATATTTTGCTTTTGTGGCTGCTGCAAGGAATTTGAAGTTTACCCCAAATGGTTTGCCCTACCGTCTTTATAGATGCAGTTATAGACAGAAATAGGATTCTATTCCTGATTGAAAAAAAACGCATTGCTTAAGATCAATTTTGCCGGACAGAAAGTAATTCATTGGGATCTGGTAGAAACCAATGGCGTATGGATATCTATCAAAGACTTTTATTGCATCGCGTTCCCTGCAAATGTACTTGCAGACGGGGAGCTTTTCAAGGGATTTGTGATTCGTTGGGTATACAGAATCTATGTTGCTGAGAAATTTGAAAATAGTTATATCATTGAATTTACCTACCTGATTGCCGAAGGGTCTTTCGAGGAGTGTAACCCTTATGAGTTTTACCACAGAATTTTCCTTGCTACTTTTGACCTGTTTGTGAAGGAATACCGGAAGCGCAAAAATAAAGATGGCTATTCTGAGTTTTTGAGATTGCCGCTACAGGATATAGAGGTTTCGAATCAGGTTCATAAATATTTATGCGAAAAATTTAGATAGTCATTCTCATGCGGCTTAATTTGTCCAGGTAATTATTTTCGTATTGGATCTTCGTTTCTTCACTCAGCAAAGAATGCTGAATCATTTGCAGGACTTCGTTTTGGGAAGAAAGTAAGTGAGCAAAAATGCGCTCGGTTCGTATAGGTTGAATACCTATTTTTTCTGCAAGGGTCCTGAATTCTGGTTGTCCGAAAAACCCATAGCGGCTGTAAAATTCACCATCCGTATCACCCTTATATAGATCAAGGGCTGTATCCGATTCCTGGGGCGTATGTATCACTGTACACATGAGGTCATAAGCAGGCGTCAAAGTATAGTCTCCCATGATTGTTTGAATCAATGAAAAGTTTTTTAGATGCGCATCACCGTTTGAAAAAAGGTAATTAAAAAGCAGCAGCCGGAAATAGCTTTCAAGAGCTGGAGGATAGGCTGCCACGTTCCCTCTGATTAATCTGCCGATGTCCTCATAGGTACCTTCATACTTAAAATTTTCGCCGCGGGTATGGCGGCTTGCGCCGCTGATTTGGGCCATATCTTCCTGAAGAAATTTTGAGCCATCGGGCTTCACGTCAAATCGTCGGGTAAGATAGGCAGGGGCACCGTCTTTAAAATAGATCAAGGCATTGGCTGCGGTTTGGATGTCGAATAACTGAGCAGCGATCTGCATCGTCAGGTGTTCATTCTCAGGAGCCTGATCGGGCTGCATGACTAGTGCTGCTGGCGGAATGGGTTTTAGTATATATTGACCGCCTTTCTCAGTTAGCTGCAATTCTTTTCCTTCTAACCGCAAGGAGTATTTTAGTTGCACTCCGGAGATCGATAGTCTTTTGGTTTTTTCCTGGTAGATTTGGAGGTTATCTGCTTTAGGGGTTTCGAAGGGGAGTATAGGGGGGACTTTCGCGCCTTTAAATAATAGTTTGCGACAGTTCAGGCAATAGCCTTCGACATTTGGTTTATAACATCCGGGGCAGATCTTATTCATTGATTTCTTTTACGGTAATTGCTCCAATGGTGTCTTCTCCTGCAGTTTTCAATAGCCTGGTAAAATCGTCCTGTTCATCAATTTTCAAAAGACGGCATTGAATGTCCTTATTTATTCCTTCTGCGAGCAGACCGGTGAAAAAAGAAAAAAGCACGGGGCTTTGATGTTCGATCTTTGTTTTTGTCAGGGTGAGGCTTATTGAAGGGAACGACGGATCGGCGAAATAGCTTTCATTATAAGTAAAGCGATAATCATCAGGGCCAAGCTTTTCCAGATAACCTGCCAGCATTCCATTATTATAGACGCCTGCTCTTGACATCAGTTCGATTTTTTCACTTGTAACATGAGTTCTATTCCGAGAACAGTTGCCAGCTTTTCCAGAGTTTCAAAGGATGGATTACCGGTTCCGGTTTCAATGAGATGGATGGTCCGGCTGGTGATTCCGCTCATTTCGGCGAGATCTTCCTGGCGGAGATTCAGGAATTCCCGCCTGAATTTCAATAATTTTCCCATTTCGGAGATTGTCATCTGAAATATATTTCTGATTAAGATAAAGATAGGGATAGAAATTTGAAAATTGAATTAAATCAGAAATATATTTCTTATTTAGTAAATTATTACAAAAATCTGTATTTCTTGTATGGAAATCTGAAGTATAGTTCTGGTGCCAATTTACTGAGGCAAAACAATAGAAAGCTACGAAATGGTCGTTCAATGACTGGCCATATTCTGCAATGGCAGAGATCGGTTAATTAGGCAAGCCCCAGTTACAAATCTAAATACAAAAGCAATATCGATTTTTTTTCTGTTTGAGGCCGTCACTAATGCCCCTGCATCATGAAAACCTTTGTTAACTACAACTGCATTGGCCGAATTTGGGGAGTATTATAAGTGTGTAAGCTCCCCTCTTTTTAGGGCCACTGGCAATTAGAGTTTTCTAAGTTAATCATCTTTTGTTTTTCAACTATTTTATCCACTAAAAGGCTCCAAATTAGACATTTATGAAGTTTGCATTCAGTTGACTAATATTTATATCTCTTTTTATAAATATTTGAATAAATTATTTCAGAATATTGCAGGTTAAGGTTACGAGATAGGTTTGTTTTGTGTCGAAAATTGTGTCGAATAGTTCTATTGGTTTTTGCTTAATCTTTGAAACCCTTTATCAATACTGAATGGAGAGATGCCAGAGCGGTTGAACGGGACTGACTCGAAATCAGTTTTACGCCTAATCAGTGTAACGGGGGTTCGAATCCCTCTCTCTCCGCTGAGTTAATTCGTAAATAATTGTAATGCAATAATACACTGGTTTATTATTTAGAACAGGGTGGAGAAGGGGGTGCAATTATAGTCAGGAAATCTCGATGTGCAATTTTTAAATGGTTTGTTACCTTAAAAATGCTATAAATCTAGCCTTTTTAGTAATCAAGAATTTTTAGAGCCCTTTTTATTTCTCACGCAATAGTTCTCTTCCTGGATGACCTGGACTTCATCCTTAATCAGGTTTGATAATATTTAGCCCTTGTCCAATTGAGCAGCCAGGCTCCGTGGAGAATATTATCACTAGTCAATGCTGTCCGGGACCCTTTCCTGCACTGGCGACTTTCGGGGGAGTTTTCCTGAACGCTTCATATTTCCTGGATGATGGAAAGGCATTTTTGGTTGCCGATGCTATATCGTCTGTATTGATGAAATATCCGAAGTCTTTCGGCTTTTCATCGGATTTGTAATTTCTTACCTTAATTATAGCTTAGTTCTACCATAGAGCATTTGTTGCTACAAAGAGGATTTATTAAATTTAGGTTTGAATGAGCATTAAAGACCAAATCAAAGCCTATATTGACAGCCAGGATGAACTTAAGCGTGCGGATATGCAAGCCTTGCACGAGTACATTCTCCGAATATTGCCCAAGGGGAAATTATGGTTCTTAGATGGCAGAGACGCGACAGGCAAGGTGGTTTCAAATCCGAATATCGGCTATGGACAATTTACCATCCACTACAAAGACGGCTCAACCAAGGAATTTTATCAAATTGGCATCAGTGGCAATTCAGCGGGCATTTCGGTTTATATCATGGGGCTTGAGGACAAAAAATACCTGGCTGAAAAATTTGGAAAAACAATTGGCAAGGCTAATGTCACGGGTTATTGCATTAAGTTCAAAACGCTGAAAGAAATAAACATGAAGATCCTGGAAGAGGCCATCCGATATGGCATTGGGCAAACGGGCAAACCCTAAGATGACTGAACGACGAAATGGAGGAACAATTCAAAGAGAGACATAAATAATCAAGCATGAGCTCTTTGATTTTTTTCTTATCGCTACTTAGCCAATTGCTGTGCTTCTTCTTTTTTGATGACTCCTATCAAAGTTTTTATTATTATTATTTCAACTATTAAGAATACAATAGGAACAAGCAAAATCCCATTGATGTTATTATGAGTCATTGAAATGATGATCGTTTGAATTTCTATCAAAGCCCTTGTTATGGTTAAAATTACAAGAGCTTCGGGAGCTCCCTTAATAATCGTTACAAAACCCAATGCCAAACCAATTGCCAAATTTCTCGCTGCAAATTCAAGACTTGCATCTTTAATTAAGGGATTTGTCAAATCAATCCCGGTCCCGGCGTGAAAAAGCAAATCCATTCTAAAATAACCCATAACCCCATAAGCTATATTCAATACTGCCAGAATACCGACTACTATGCGTACCCACGCCGGTACATTGTCTATATGTTTGGTCATAATTTAAGGATTAAAATCATTGCCTGCTTATTAACAGTTTAAACCTGTTTCAAAATTAATCTTTTATGACTTAATACGATTTCTTTCAATAAAAATGATCGTTTAATCGATCGGGCAATATACAGGTGTTGCAGTTGTGTTTTGCTTTCAAATTAAGTTCTGACGATCTTTGATACCAACGGAACTGCGAGCCGGCGCGAGTGATCGTCCGTTGTGATTTGCTTTCAAATTAAGTTCTGACGATCTTTGATACCAACAGCTTAAGCGCAAATCTTTACCTGTAAAGGGTCTTCAAAGAAAATAGGAACAAAAAAGTGCTTTTAAGAGCCTTCGTATTATCAAAATGCGGAGGCTTTTTGCGTTCCTGAAATGCCAGGGGTGCTTATTTTATGTCAGAACATCTCCAATTGTTGTGGAATTTCCCTTGGCTCTGCAAGGCTTTTGCCATGGAAAATCTCCATCATCCCAAACTGTTTGTCCGTTATGGTCATGATGCCCACATGGCCTTTTTCAGGCAATATCCTTTTCGCTCTTTTTATATGTACTTCTGCATTTTCCATGCTGGCGCAGTGGCGCAAATAAATGCTGAACTGGAACATGGCAAAACCATCTGCCAGCAATTTCTTTCTGAAATCGGCATAGATTTTCTTCTCCTTTTTGGTCCCAGTCGGCAGGTCAAAAAATACAAGTACCCACATAATACGGTATGCATTTAAGCGTTCGGCCTTCATGGCATTTGAGGATAAAGAATTTTCCTTTGCTCACCAGTATAGCATTTTGCAAGCGACGCCGCCGTGCGCTGGACTGCGATCATCAGCGGGCTGCTGCCATCGTCCATTAGTACATCCATTGTCGGCAATTTCAATAATTTCACTTTGAGCTCCTGAGTCAGGGAATCAACCGCTGAGGTCTCATCTATGATCCCGCGCACGATCAAATCAACAAATGGCCTGTATGGCTCCATCATATCATCGGCCAGGCAATAAGCATTATACCTGTTGCGGTGGAAAATGCCAAGGGTGGGCAACAAGCCAGCTCCAACAATTGCTCTTGCGACAGTTGCTCTCAGTATAGCATAACCGTAGTTCAATAAATTATTTGGCGGTGGCCCTTCGCGCTTGCGAAAGAACATCCACGCTTCAGGAAAAAGATGACTCCAGTAATAAGCTGCGGCTTTCGCCTCATTATTTTCGGCGTCGCCACTTTTAACAGTCTGCGCTGACCTGCTCAAATAATTATTCGGGATATCCCATTTCTGCAACACTGAGCATTGGTTCGCGATCTTTGCTTTCACTGTTTGTTGCCAGAGCTGTTTTTTCAACGGTTCAGTAGCTTCGATCTGCGCACGGAAGCGCTCGCTTTGGATGCTGTTGCTTTCCAGAGGCATCAACAAACCACTTGGGTGATGGGTTTCATTACATGTGATCACTGCTGCGTTGTTCTCAGCAAGTTTATTGAGCAGATAATGCGAGATAGTTATCTGCTGGTGCTCCAGCACAAGCATGCCGATATCTTCGATTGGGACTATCTTTTCCGGGAGGCTTTCATAGCCTTTGATGTGCTCATAGTTTGCCACTAGCTGGTCGTTGCGGCATTTCAGATGGCATGCAGTTTCAATGCAAAGAGTGCGTTTGATCATGGATATTGGTAATGGTGCAGAAAATAAACGCTTGCAAGTGTTTATTATTACACGTAGGCTAACCAGCCTTGTCCAAGTCTTAAGTTTTCGGAGAAGATGAGAACTGTTATATGAAGTATGCTTGTGTTACGTTAGAAAAATATTGCCTAGCCAATCAGTCTTGATCTTGATACAATAGTCCTGAATTTTTATAGGCTCAATGCTATAATTTTTATCAATCAAAATTTTTACAAAATTTTCATTTACTTCCGTTTTAGCGCTTGTTCCAAAAGAACCAAATTCTTCAAAATTTAATTCTTTCTTTGGAATTTTCTTTTCACCATATTGCGCTCTTAATCGTGTCTTTTGTTCATCAGTCAAATCCTTGGCAATGCTGATTGCGTTTGCATAATTATGGGGTATAAAAAAACAATCTTTGCCAGTAAATTTAACGACCTTATATACTCTTTTATTAAACTTTGCTTTATTTTCTTTTTTGGAAATCCATTGTACAAATTCATCTGTTGCAAAATTTAATATTGGGTCATCAACATTCTCAGGCAAATAAACCAATTCATTTTGTTGCAACGTAAATAAAACTTTATCTGCCTTGTTTATGGTTAGATAATTTTCGTAAATTTTTTTCTTGAACTCTTTATTTTGGTTTTTCCATTCTATCCTGGCAATTTCTGCAGCATCATAAAGTGAAACAATATCGAAAACCCTTTCCTTTTCCCCAGCTTTTCCCCCTTTTTTCTCCATGACGAGAAATAGATAATTGCTTCCCGTTTTTACGCTCAGTTTGTCATTGTTTTCATAAAGCCTTTGCAGGGAGCTTTCTTTTACTTCTTTGGTATTGTAGTAAATCTTCAATTTAAATACTGGAGGCTTGAGCGATAGTGGTTTTTTTCTTTGGAACCTGCTTTCGTTAAAAGCTTTCAAGCCTTCACCTGAAAAAGCTTCTTTCATTGAGCTATATTCACCTTTGTTTTTGTGTTTATTTACCTCTGCTTTTAAAACAGGGTCAATAATTTTCTCAATATCTTTTGCTGTTAAGTTGGAAATGTTCATTGTTTTGGTATCCTGACCGTTCAGCTTCCCGTATAATGTTGCTTCGTGCAAAGCGCTCCTTATTTTTATTTCTTTCTTTTTAGTTTTGTCGTTGAGCTGAATAGTCAAGTTATCTTTTGGCTTATGTGATACTATCATGGCTTCCAAATGAGCTCTTGCCTGATTCACTAGATCATCGAATGGCCTATCAAATTTTCTAAATCCTTCAATGCTCTTTTGGATTTCCTCCCTGCGGTTTTCTTCTAGATTAAAAAAAGCTTCTAAAATTGTTTCATCTTCTTTTACTTCTAATTTTATTTCATCCTGATGAGCAAGCAACCAATCCTGTAATTCTTTGTTTAGATTATTTAATCTCTGAATATGGCTTTGTTCAGTCAATGCGACAACCAATGCATCAAGCGAGTGATGGCGGTGGTCATAGCGTTTGCTCCAGTTTTTTATTTCATATACATTCCGTTTTTTTTCTTCATCGAAATATCTATCTACCCATTTGCTGGAAGAGTCCCATAGTTCCATTTGTTTAAACCGGCTTTCGGTTAATTCCATAAACATTTTTTTTAGTCCCCATCGGCTTCTTAAGAAATCAGTTATCATTCCCGTTGATGACTTTACATTATTGCTGCCAACAATTTGAGCCAGTTCTGTTTTTACTGCCAAGGCTATATATTGTGTTTCCTTAATTTGTCTTTCGATGAAATCAGTTGGTATTTTTTCCAATAACAAATTTTTTTTCTTTCTCCCGAAGTAATTTTCATTGACCGCGTCTATAAATGCTTCAATCGAGTAGATTTTATGCTTGGTATTTTGTTGAGAGATATATTCCCATGCGGTCCTGTTGTCTTTTTCTTTATTTAAGAAGCCCTCAACCAAAACCTTATTGGAAATTGAATCATCGAATAATCGTGATTTAGGAATTATGTGGTCAATTTCATATTCATTGAATAAACTAAGCTCTAATGTACTACCGGAATAAGGTGACAAATATTTTTGCTGCTTGTACAATTTATATTTTACAACGTTTTCATCAGTAATAGGCATTCTTGCTTCTGCCAAACGCTCTTTGATCTTGTTATTTTGTTTTTGATTGTTTAATTGTGCCTTATAAATTTTTTCTCTCTCAGCAGCACTGTTTTTTAAATCCCTCGCTAACTCTATCCTGATTTCTAATTCGTCAGGATTGAATTTGTGTTCTTTCCAAATAGCTTTAATTACTTGTAGTGCTTCATTAGTGATTTGGTCAACGACGGGATTTCTTAAATTCCTTTTGGGATTAAATTTTATATCGTGATAGTTTTTAATGGTAGCGTTTATATTAGCAGATGTGTGTTTGCCATAGACCAATGAAGCTGCAAATGAATCCATCATCCCGCCAATTTCTATAATATTTGGATTGCTGTTGACATAATCTACCATGTATGGTTCAACTCCATCCTTCAATTCGCCTGTTGCGATTGCATGTTTAATGTTCTCAAAATTTTCTCTTATGGTATCATTTATATTGACAGGCCTGCATTGCATTAATGGCAGGATATTATTGATCGCTTTAGCCGACAGGTTTGCATATTTTCTTGGGTAATTAATATTCTGGGCTAATTTCAAAGCAATCGTAATTGATTTGTTTTCTTCTAACGAGGCTTTTAGTATATTAATTAAGGAAGAAACTATTTTGCTGTCCACATCATACTCGTTTCCTGAATTATTCAAATCAAAAATTGAATCCCAGATTTTTAAAATGATTTCTTTGTCTTGCTTAATGATTGTGTCAAATTCGTCGCCTAAGATTTTTTGAATGGTGATAGTGGTATCACAACCTTTCAATTTTGCTTTTACATTTAAACCATTCAAGTATTCAGTTTTGTCATTTTTTAAACCGACAATTTTTGCAACTTCTGAAAACCCTACCTGCTTTTGGTTTTGAAGTTTCAGGTATAGATCATTTTTTTGTTCATTCGTTAGATATCGGTCTGTATATTTATAAATGGTCTTGCCTTTTTTCTCGTTGTAAAATTCTCCTTTGGACCTTATGTATAATTGATTGATCTGTTTCCAGCACCTGAACTCTTGAAACAAGGGGTGAGAAGTCGCTATTACTTTTTCGTCTTTCTCAAACTGACATTTACTGATAAGGTCTGTTTGAGGTTTTAATGGTCGTTGGTAATAAATAACTTGTTCCTTGATGATATACTTTAAGCCGCCTTCGATTGCTTCGGTTCTTAACTTATTTTGAGATTCGCTTGAGCCGGGGTACAAATAACTTGCAAGGGATGACAACTTATCCGATGGACAATCGTTCAAGATAGCATGATGCTTCGCTTGTTCTTCCCAAATCGCATCGAATTCTTGTTGATAGCGGTTTCTCATTATAACTCTATTCCTGACTTTTATCCATCTACTATTGAGCAAGTCATTCAATAACAGTTGGCCTACAAATAATTTTTCTGTTTTTATTTTTTCTTCTGTCGCTTCCATTTGCTTTTTCCAATTGGTCTTTTGTGGTAAAGCAACAATTATGTTCTCTCCATTTTTTGTCTGTTTAATCCTTATTTCCAACTCTTCTTCTTTATCAACTTCCAAATTTTGTAGTATCGTTGTGCCTTCCTTTTCTCGATCATCGAATAAAAAGGTGATATTAAAAAGAGGTAGCTCCTGACCTTTATTTTTGCCTCCTTTGGCTTTATAATTCCTGTCTGCTTTTTCTACACTTAGGATTTTTACTTTTTGTGTAATGACTTCATAGGATTTCTTTTTTTCTGGTTCTTCAGTTATTTCCTCTTTTTTCTTTTTCCCATCATCTTCATTGTTGCTTCCGCCTGCATATCCTCTGAGTTGGTTGAATTGATACAATATTTTGCCTAAGTCTTTTGCCTCTATTTTTTCACTCAAGGCTTTTACTCTAAGTTGGTAATGGCTTAAAGAAGTTAATTGTAATGTTCCTTTTTTGATTGGAAGTAATTCTAAATCCTGAAGTTTGGTCGGCTCTGGAATCCCGTTTTTAAATTGAAATTGGTCTGACAATATTCCAAGCTCATTCAATATAAAAAGTAATTTATTTCTGCGGAGCTTATAGCGTTTATTCATTTTGCGAATGGTTCTTGCCATTCTTCTATCAGCATTTTTTGTTATACCTGCCCCTTTTTCATAATCCAATTTATCAGTTCCCATCGGGATAATGCGGCTGCCCATTCCGAGTATCTTTTGATTTTCTTTGTCAATCAAAGCCCAGCCAATAGAATTAGTTCCTAAATCAAGCCCGAGGATTTTTTTCATATTTGGACGTCTTAAAATTAAAGGGCAGATTATTTAGAATTGAAAGCAAATCACAACCATAAATTAACTATTAAAATTATGATGTTAATAATCTTTTATTTGCCCTTTTAATTAAATTTGAGCAAGAATGGGGGTTGAACCCATATCCCTTACCTTCGGTGGTAACACTCTATCCCTTGAGCTATCTTGCTACACCTGTGGGGGTGATAATTGAAGTTAGTTAATTTATGGAGAATGGAATTTTTTCTATTAGCACAAGTTTTGCACATTTCAGATTGACTGTATCTATTTTTGTGTAGATTTGTCCTGAAAGCAAATCACAATAAGGATTATTCCGTAGTGATATTTTATTAAAGCGGCGCAAGTCGCTTTTTTATTTTGAGTAGGTTTTTAAATTCCTCCAACTCCGGCAATGTAGATTGTTTGCCCCCGTCTGCTACAATAACACGTTGGCACCCAGTCGTATTCTGCACGGTCTGTTGCATTGCCATTTTGGAAAAACGCTCGCAGATAAAAATGTCGAGATATTGGACCCTGCGACTGGGATGGGAACTTTTATTTGGGATATTATTGATCATCTTAAGCTCTATGGCCAACAAAAGCTACTAATTAGCAATATCAAATTTGGACATCTACAGTTTCTTTCAAATCAGAAACGACAAAAAAACGAAAGAAGGACTTTATCCAATTTATTTACGCGTTACCATCAATCGAGAGCGATTTGAACACAGATTAAACCGTTACATCAAGCTGGAGAAATGGTCCCGGGAACATGGCCGGGCGATCGGTAGGAAAGGGATGCAAAATCTATCAATGATTTTTTGGATACGATTACCCATAAAGTGGCTGCTGTTATAAAGAACTAACCCTTGAAGAACGGGAAATCACTATCAAAGCATCCCGGAGGTTGTTTAGCGATATCATTATTGTTAAAAATTTTGACTATAAAAAATTTGTCAATAATTTTGACAAAAATATTATTGTCATGAGAAATATTGTTGGCAGCCCGGCAAGAGGGAATAACTTCTTTCGCAGGGATGCTGAAATCAGGAAAATAATCGACAGGATCGAAAATGGGCACAATTTACAGTTAATTGCACCCCGGCGAATCGGCAAAACCTCTATTCTATTTCATTTACTCGATCAAAAAGTTGAAGGCTATGCTTATGTCTATTTAGATACGGAAAGAATTGATAATGAGGAGGATTTCTATAAAAAGATCATTAAGGAATTATGTAAGGTTGAAGAAATTTCCATATCTAAGCGATTGTTTCAAAGATTCAGAGAAGAAGCCAGATTCTTAAATAGACTAAAGAGCATCAAAATTCTGGGAAATGAGATCGCCTTTAATGAGGAAAACCTGGATTTAAATTATTATGAAGAGATAAAGAATTTCCTTTCGGGTATTGAGCTCGAGGAGAATATGCAGTTGGTACTGCTTATTGATGAGTTCCCGCAAACCGTGGTGAATATTCTGGAGGCCGATCATGGGGAAACGGTAAATGCCATAAAATTCCTTCAATCCAACCGTGAACTTAGACAGGATCCGGAGGTCAACAGAAATGTTCGCTTCATCTATACAGGATCGATTGGCCTTACCCAAACCGTATCGAACATCCAGGCCTCCGCTTTTATCAATGATATTAATGTAGTTGAGATTGCTCCTTTCAATTTTGAAGAGGGGGTTGAATTTCTCGACCGATTGTCTGAGCCAAAAGGACTCAAAATACCCAAAGAGGCTGCCCTATACCTGCTGAAGAAGATCGCCTGGATAATTCCATTTCATATTCAACTTGCCATGCAGGAGATCATCAGCTTATCCTCGAATACAAGAGCTATCGACCAGGATTTAATTGATGAAGCTTTTAATAATATAGTAGAATACAGGAACAGAAGCCATTTCGAGCATTATTACAGTCACCTGAAAAAAGAATTCAAAGGAATTTCCTTTGAGTTTGCTGACAAGGCTCTTAAGCAGATCGCAAAACAGGGGAAATTAGATCGGACTGTTTTATATGATATGGGGACAGGATTTGGTATCAAAGAGAATTATCGCTCAATTATCGATACGCTTTGTTATGAAGGCTATATCAATAATAATGGCAATCACCAGTTTTACCAGTTCAATTCGCCAATTGTCAGAATGTGGTGGCAAAAACATATTTGTGAATAAAAAATTTGAGATATGCTATTATATAATCCAGACAGGAAGGGAAAGGAGCAACTGATCAATGAATTTGTTGTCAGGCAGATGCCTTTTAGGGAGATCATGGAGGATATTGAATCGGCTGATCCGATTTATCCAGGCCAGAATTATATCCTGGTTGGACCAAGGGGGGCAGGTAAGACTACTCTTCTGAACCGGATTAAATATGGCATTGAGGATTCTGCCAAATTAAACAAACGGCTGATACCTGTTATTTTTCAGGAAGAGCAATACAATATTTCCGAATTATCCGATCTATGGCAAAACATTGGAGAATATCTGGAAGATTATTATGGTTTTGCCGGAATTGGACAGGAAATGAAAGAGATGATGAAGCGGTCCAATTTTGAAGAACTCTGTTATGATATACTTGAAAGATGGCTGGATAATTCAGGCAGAGGAATCGTACTGCTCCTGGACAAGATCGGGGATCTTTTTAAAAAGATCGGCGAATTGGAAACGCGCAGGCTAAGGGAGATACTGATCACCAAAAAGCAAATTCGCCTCATAGGAGGGTCGGCCTTCTATCCGGATACTATCCTTGATTATGCTGATCCTATGTTTGAATTTTTTAAGGTGATCAGGCTTGAAGGATTAAATAGGGATGAAACCCGGCAACTTTTACTGAAACTCGGACAGATCTATAATGAAGAAGAAAAAATCCGGCATATTATTCAGGATACTCCTGAAAGAATTGATACCCTTAGTGCCCTTACAGACGGTGTTCCACGGACCATTGTCCTGATGTTCCGGATTTTCACAGATTACAATGATGAAAATGCGGTCAAGGACCTGGAAAGGATTCTGGATGCAGTGACCCCTCTTTTTAAACATCGTATGGATGATCTGCCTGCCCAGCAGCAAAAAATTGTGGATGCAGTAGCAAGGAATTGGGATGCAATCAGCATCAGGGATCTGAAAGAGAAGGTCAGAATAGATGGGAAGAATATCTCTGCGCAACTTAGGCAATTGGAAAAGAACGGCGTGATCGAAAAAAGGAATACCGAGACGAAGAATCATTTGTACCTGCTGAGGGAAAGATTCTTTAATATCTGGTATCTTATGCGCTTTGGAAGGAGGGATGAAAAACAAAGAGTAATCTGGCTCGTTAAATTTCTGGAAAGCTGGTGTTCTAAGAATGACATCAAGGAGAGGATCTTTCATTATGTTGAAATGCTTAAAAACGGAAGGCTGGATGAAAGAGCCATTCAACTTTTCGGGGAAACCTATGCGGCTATCATGGGAACGGATCTCCAGCCGAGGTTGCTTTTAAAGGAATCGACACCGAGGTATATTTCGAAGGCCGTAGTTGTGTCTAATGAGGAGTTGGTAGGAGAGATGAGGAAATTGAATATTAATGAGGATTGGGAAAGAATATTAGAGTTAGCATACATTACTGATTTGCCAGATACCCCAATTAAATTGATGATCTATATAGCCGTAACCTCAGCCTTTGTCCAAAATAAAGACAGAAAAGTTTTGGACAGGATATTTTCGAAATTAACAAGTAAGAAAATTGAAGAATTGGAGGGTAGGGCGGCAGCTTTAAGAATGGATTCATTGATTTTGAAGTCAGTTGCCTATAATTTTCTGGGATTTAGTATTGCTGGTTCGCCAGAAAAGATTTTCCATTATTTTGAACGGATTATTGATCTGACGGATGAATCGGATTTAAAAGAAAATACATTCGAGAGTGCAATGCTCACTGAATTCATTTGTCTTATGTTATCCAAAAAATATTATAATGTCGTGTATAATATTTTTAAAGAAATAAAAAAGATAGATCTTGGCAATTTATTAAAACCAGTTTATTATACCTGCATTTTACTAAAGGACGGCAAAGATTCTACCGAATACCTGTCTTCAGGACCTGAATTAGATGAAACGGTTCAGGAGATATTGCAAACTGTACATAGGTATGAAAAAACCAGTTTCATTCTGAATGATACACCCGAATTCTAACATCAAAACAATTAAAAAAACAAAAAGAGAATCAAAGAAGGATATAAACCTCACCGGCAATGGCTAAATGTAAATAAGAGCAGGTTCGACTCGCCCGAACCGGCTTGGGGGAATATAAAGGCTTAGCTGATAAATAGCATACTTTTGGCCTATGAAGGAATATCTTTGTTTTGTTTTTTTTATTTGTTTCATCAGTTTTTCATGCAAAAAGACGACTACAAATATTACAGGCAGCAGTTGGGACCTGCTCCCTTTTGTAAAATCGGATTCTGTTAACCCTGTGCTTATTCCTGGCAATGCTTCATTCATATGCCCAATCTTAAATGAAACTGTCTTGTGGGAACAAAAAGCTGTATTCAATCCGGCTATCGTGGTGAGAGATGGGAAAATATACATGTTATTCCGTGCCCAGGATGAAATTGGGCTTCCGAATGGGACATCAAGAATCGGGTTAGCTGAAAGCAGTGATGGTTTTAACTTTACGAGGAATGCTGCACCTGTGCTCTACCCGGCTAATGACTCAGAGAAAATCTATGAATGGCAGGGTGGTTGCGAGGATCCACGGGTTGTAGAAGATGGTCAAGGCACTTATTACATGACTTATACCGGGTATAATGGCAATGATGCCAGAATAATGATTGCAAGTTCTACTGACTTATTGCATTGGACAAAATACGGGCCGGCCTTTGCACTAGCATACAATGGAAAATATCTTAATCAGTGGACGAAATCGGGTTCCATTGTTTCAACATATAATAATGGGAACATAATCGCAACTAAAATAAATGGCACTTATTGGATGTATTGGGGGGACCAATATATTTGGGTTGCCACTTCTGTTGATCTTATTAACTGGACGCCTGTTGAAATGGGGCCTAATGAAGTTCCGACGCTTGGATTAGCGGGCATAGCGTCAAATATGCCTGACCTTAAAATTGTTGTTCCAACGCGCCTATTAAAATTCGACAGCGATCTTTGCGAATCCGGGCCGCCTGCTATGATAACAGATAGTGGAATTTTGTTGATTTATAACGGCCGAAATATCCTGCCAATTGGCGATCCTTCCTTGCCGAATGGAGCCTATGCAGCAGGCCAGGTGCTGCTTGATAAAAATAACCCGACTCAAATTTTGCAACGCATGGATACCTATTTTATGAAACCCGATCAATCTTACGAAATAAGTGGGCAGACCAGTAATGTATGTTTTGTTGAAGGGTTGGCGAATTTCAATAACAAATGGTTTTTGTATTATGGAGCTGCTGATTCAAGGGTTGCGGTGGCAGTTAAAGAGTAAATAATTTGATATAGGCGCTCAAATTACCTACAGCCATTCATTTCTGACAATTTTTCATTAGCAAATTTAGTTTGACGATGGTACCGAATTTTTGAGAGCAAACTTTCTGATTATACCCTTGTCAAAGTTATATGCGTTGCCCCTTCTCCGTTTATTTTGTTTATTTTAGTGAAGCCTAATTTCTGGAAATCGATTCCGGTAAATAAATTTCCCCCTTGACCAAGAAAGATGGGTGAGAATGCTAAGTGTATTTCATCAATATATCCGGATTGCAGGAATTGACGTATTGTTGAGACCCCGCCTCCGACACGTATATCCTTTCCACCGGCCAGTTTTTTAGCTGCATCCAAAGCTTCCTTAACTCCATCAGATACAAAGTAGAATGTCGTGCCACCCTTCATTTCGATGGGATTTCTCGGATAATGGGTCAGTACGAATACGGGGGTATGAAATGGAGGATCTTCTCCCCACCAGCCTTTCCATTCTTCATCCTTCCATTGTCCGCGAATGGGACCGAACATATTGCGTCCAATAATATGGGCACCGACATTTACAAATGAGTTTTCGGTGAATTCATTGTCTATTCCCTCCATTCCTCCATCCTTACCAATTATTTTCTGAAATTTCTTTGTCCGGACCATCCAGGAGTGAAGTTCATGGCCTCTTATTCCTAAGGGGTTTTCCAGGTCTTGGTTGGTTCCCGCCCCAAACCCGTCAAGTGATACTGAAAAACCCAACACTTTGACTTTGCTCATTTGCGATTAATGTGAATTTAGATTTGAAGGTAAAAAAAATAAAGTTTCGGGAAAGGGAAAAAGGAATTGATGATTTCACATGCAAGAACATCCCAACGATTGATTATTTTGCTTAGACCCCTGTTAATGCTGACGCATACCTGCACCAGTTAAAAATGGTGCTTAATGGTTTCATGCTTCTCGAACTGAAAGTGGTGATCAAGGATTTTCCGCTACCTATCTATGTATATTAGTATGAGATCACTATTTTACCCTAAATGTGTGAATTGTGCAACTATTTTGCAGGATTGTGCAAAGATTTCAAGTAAACGCTGCTTATTTTTACCTGGAAGTAAGTGGATTTATACGTCGCCCATTTAAAACTATTTGGTTTTCATACTCATGTTATTTAATTCTATCCATTTCCTTTTTTTCCTCCCGGTTGTATTCATTTTATATTGGTTTGTAACGAATCAGCGCCTGCGTCTTCAGAATATCTTATTGTTGGGATCAAGCTATTTTTTTTATGCTTGCTGGAATTGGAGATTCATGCTGTTGCTTATCTTCTCAACGATCCTGGACTATTTTACAGCTATACAAATAGCCAGGTCTGAAAAAAGGAAATTCAGGCTTTTTTGGTTTTGGTTGAGCATTTCAGTCAATCTCGGATTTTTGGGTTTTTTTAAATATTACAACTTCTTTGCTAATTCATTTTCCGATTTTTTGACTTCTGTCGGTTTGCATACTGATATGTGGGCACTCCAGGTCATTTTGCCGGTTGGCATCTCATTTTATACATTCCATGGACTGTCATATGTTATCGATATTTATAAAAAGAAGATCGGTCCTGAAAAGAATTTTATTGATTATGCTCTATTTGTTTGCTTTTTTCCGCTTTTAGTAGCAGGCCCGATTGAAAGAGCAACGCATCTCCTGCCTCAGATCAAATCTAAAAGGGTGTTTAAGAGATCGCAGGCTATTGACGGGCTAAGGCAGATCTTATGGGGGTTCTTTAAAAAGATCGTGATCGCAGATGGGTGTGCTGTTTATGTAGCCAGTATTTTTGGGGATACTTCTCATAATCTTGGAAGCACCAATTTACTCGGAGCTGTTTTTTTCGCTGTGCAAATCTATTGCGATTTCTCCGGCTATTCCGATATCGCTTTAGGTGTTGCCAAGCTGTTTGGGATAGATTTATTAAGGAATTTTGCATTCCCCTATTTTTCAAGAGATATTGCTGAATTCTGGAGGCGCTGGCATATTTCGCTCTCATCGTGGTTCAAAGACTATTTATACATTCCCCTGGGAGGAAGCAAAGTTGGAACTGCAAAAAAGATCAGGAATGTATTCTTAATTTTCATAGTCAGCGGTTTTTGGCATGGCGCGAACTGGACATTTATATTTTGGGGCATGTTGAATGCTTTATTTATTCTCCCCTCCATTTTTTTTGAAAGGAACAGAAAAAACATTGAAATTGCCGGACAAGGAAAAATCTTTCCTTCGGTCAGAGAATTTGCTTCTATCCTGATCACTTTTGCCATGACAGTATTCGCATGGATTTTCTTTCGGTCGGCGAGCATGTCGGGTGCATTTAATTTTATATCCAGAATATTTTCAAGATCTCTTTTTGCAGAACCTGCAGTAGTGGTTCAGAAATATTTTTTATTATACATATTCGGTTTTTTTTTAGTTGAATGGCTTGGGAGAACAGAACAGTTTGCCATTTCGAATCTGAACAGGAAGATGCCCCTTATTGCCAGGTGGGGCCTATATATTTCATTGATAGAAATTATTATAGCCAGTAGCCCCATAAGCGGTGTGCCACAGCAATTCATTTACTTTCAATTCTAAATTAAAATGAAGTATTTTCTTTTAAGATTGTCAAAGTTTGCGTTTTTCCTATTAATAACGGGAATAGTTTTGATTTTTTTGCCTTCAACGCCACGCCAGTTGAATTCACTTTATTATGCTAAAATTGATAAAGACTCAGCGTTAAAAAATACACCATCTGCCAGGATAATTTTTATCGGAGGATCCAATTTGTCCTTTTCCTTGAATTGCCAGGCCATCAGGGATTCCTTAAAACTAAATCCAATAAATACAGCAATCCACAGGGGCCTGGGACTGATCTACATGTTAGACCATACATTTAAGTACATTCAAAAAGGGGATATAATCGTAATAGCCCCCGAATATGACCAGTTTTTTGATGATTTTGAGGATGGAGGTTCCAGTGATGCTTTATTGATAACTTCTACCGTAAATGGATTGGGGGGCTTGAGCGAATTAAGGATTAAACAGCTTTTAACGTCTTTAAAGTATTTGCCTGCATATGGCGCTCTGAAGTTGAATTTATCTGATTATATAAATTATAAACCAGACAGTGAGGACGTTTACTCAAGACATTCTTTCAACAGATTTGGTGATGTCATTGCGCATTGGAGGCAAAAAAATAAAAATGTCCCTCCGATCAGCAGTTTTGGTGAACATTTTAATCCCGAAGCAATAAATGAAATGATTGAATTTGAAAATAAATCCCGCCTTAAAGGGGCTCTTGTTTATTTCACCTTCCCGTCATTGCAGTGTAGCACATTTGAAAAATGCAAACCTCAGATAAAAAAAGTTGAAGAGGAAGTTCGGAAAACAGATCTCATGATACTAGGCTCGCCGGAGAGATATGAATTCCCGGACACTTTAATATTCAATGCCGTTTACCATCTCACCAAAAAAGGACTTGATTTGAGGACTAATAATTTGATTGCAGATCTCAGGAAGGTTCTCAAATAGAATAAATGCTGGTACTGATTTTCCCATTTCACGTGATGTAGTTACACTTATACATTGTGCCGGGTTGGGGAAATCAGAATGGAAACAATGATGTAATTTCAAAACGGAGCTTTAAATTATCGTACCTTAAGCTTATAGCACGAACTCACGTTAATTTAAGATATGGAAGCAGATTCTGATACGAAAGGGACCACAGAACCCGAACAGGGATTGCAACACGGATCTGTAGAGGTTTCGAAATCTCCAGCCCTGCCAAAGGTTATTAAAAAGCCAAATGAATCGGTGCAAGGACTTACGAATGCAGAGGCAGGCAGCAGGCTTGAAAAATACGGACCTAATTCAATAACGGATACAAAGGCACACCCTTTGCGTATCGCGCTTGAGAAATTCTGGGCGCCTGTTCCCTGGATGCTGGAAGGAGCAATCCTAATGGAAATCCTTCTTGGGAAATATATCGAAGCTTCAATTATCGCTGTTCTGCTCCTTTTCAACGCTATACTGGGGCTGATCCAGGAGAGCCGAGCCCAGGCCACAATTACTGCCTTGAAATCCCGCCTCGCATTGTCAGCTAATGTGCTGAGGGAAGGGTTATGGAAAACCATCTCAGCCGCTGATCTGGTACCGGGAGATATGATAAAACTTTCGCTGGGTGGCGTGATTTCTGCTGATGTAAAGATTATTGATGGAGAAATCCTGGTTGATCAATCCATGTTGACGGGCGAATCGGTTCCCGTAGAAGCAGGTTTGGGTTCCGTAACTTATGCAGGGGCACTCGTCAGGCGCGGCGAAGCGACTGCTGAGGTTTCGGCTACCGGGACTCGCACCAAATTCGGCCGCACTGCAGAGCTTGTACTTAGTGCGCATGTTGTGAGTTCTGAACAGAAGGCGGTTCTGCGGGTGGTGCGGAATCTCGCAATTTTCAATGGAGCAATGACCATCATCATGGTCGGCTATGCCGGTTTTCTTAAGATGCCGATTTTAGAAATCGTTCCTCTGGTCCTAACGGCAATACTGGCATCGATACCAGTTGCATTACCAGCGACTTTCACGCTGGCTTCTGCACTTGGGGCACATGCCTTAGCGAAGATCGGTGTGCTTCCGACACGCCTCTCCGCAGTTGACGAAGCGGCATCGATAGTTGTTCTCTGCGCCGACAAGACAGGTACATTGACCCAAAATGCATTAAAGGTGACCACCATTAGTCCATTGCCTGGATTCGATGATGCCCATGTTTTGGCACTGGCGGCATTAGCAAGTTCAGAAGGTGGTCAGGATCCCCTGGAGATCGCTATCCATACTGCTGCTGGAGGCAAAGGCGTTACCGGCATGCCAAAACTGGTTACATTCATTCCCTTCGATCCGGCAAAAAAGATGTCTGAGGCTACCGCTGTTGATTCGACTGGGAAGCTTCAACATATAGTGAAAGGTGCCTTTGACACAATTGCAGCCGTTACCCAACCTTCTGCGGAAGCAGCAGCCTCTGCAAAAGAACTTGAAAACCAAGGTTATCGTGTACTTGCGGTGGCTACCGGATTACCCGGAGAAATGAAACTGGCAGGACTTATCGCCCTCAGTGATCCACCACGCGAGGACTCGGCCAGTCTTGTCGCTCAGTTACAGAAGCTTGGCATCAGAACTGTTATGGTAACCGGCGATGCGCCTGCGACGGCCGCAATTGTAGCAAAGGCGGTCGGTCTTGAGGGCACTGTCTGTCCAACCGGACAGATCCCGGACGCTGTCCAGCCTGAGCAATTTTCAGTTTTTGCAGGAGTTCTTCCGGAAGACAAGTACAAACTAGTAAAAGCATTTCAGAAAGGCGGTCACAGTGTTGGGATGTGCGGTGATGGGGCTAATGATGCACCAGCTTTGCGCCAGGCTCAAATGGGAATAGCTGTTTCTTCAGCAACGGATGTAGCCAAATCGGCCGCTGGAATGGTGCTCACAAAGCCCGGGCTTGCAGGGATTGTTTCTGCTGTACTGGAAGGGAGGATTACTTTCCAGCGCATACTTAGTTATGCACTCAACTCCGTTACCAAAAAAACGGTCCAGGTATTGTTTTTAACAATTGGGCTGATCCTGACCCGACACGCAATCCTGACGCCTTTACTGATGGTCCTCATTATGATAACAGGTGACTTCCTTGGAATGTCACTGACAACAGACAATGTCCGGCCTTCGCATTCCCCGAATGCATGGCGTATAGGTGACCTCACGATTGCTGGTGTCACAATGGGACTTGGCGAGCTGGTCTTTTGCTTGTCCGTATTGTCATATGGGATTTACGAGATGAAGTTTGACATTGCGGCCCTGCAAACAATGGCTTTTATAGCTATTGTATTCGGCAACCAGGCTACAACCTATACCAATCGTGAACGCCGGCATATTTGGTCATCGCGCCCCAGTTACTGGCTTATTGTTTCCTCTGTTGTTGATGTTACTATTGCTTCGACTCTGGCCATCGGTGGTTTCGCTATGAAGCCGTTGCCAGTCTTTATAGTTGCCGGTACGCTTGGATTGGCAATTGTTTTTGCGCTCCTTCTGGATTTTTTGAAGATTGCGGTTTTCCGTCGTCTAAGGATTACCTAATATCGATTCGAACTTAGAGAACAAGTGAGCAGTTTTCGATTGTATCAGTTTGTCTTAAGTAAAAAACAGGAGATTTGCAGAATGAAGGTCATCCATCATTTAAGAATTATGACATTAAAAAATATGTCCAATGATTACAGGAGCACATTCTGTCATTTACAGCACCGATGCTGAGGCAGATAAGGAATTTTTTAAGGATATTCTTAAATTTACCAATGTGGATGTCGGCCATGGCTGGCTGATCTTTGGACTGCCTCCTTCAGAAGTCGCAATTCACCCTTCCACTGAAAATGGCCCGGTTGAATTTTATTTATTATGCGATGACATCAATGCATTTGTAAAACAAATGTCTGAACAAAACATTGTTTGCGGCCCTATTCAATCAGAGCGATGGGGAAATATTACTCAATTAACGTTGCCCGGCGGCGGAAAATTAGGCGTATATGAGCCGAAACATGCAAGACCTTAAGTGATCCTTCCTTTCTTTATTTTATGTTCAGCAGCAAGGAATGAGAAGCCCCGACGAAATACAAAAACTAATAATTGAAAAGGCAAAATCTGATGACCGAATCAGGGCGGTTCTATTGAACGGGTCCAGGGCTAACCGTAAAATAGTACCTGATAAACACCAGGATTTTGATGTCGTTTATATTGTTGAGGAAATAAGTAGTTTTATTGCTGATCACAGTTGGGTAGATATATTTGGGGAGAGGATTATCAGGCAATTGCCAGACGAGATGAACTTTGGAAAGATGGTCGGGAAAGAAGTTGCAGGTTTCCATTATTTAATGTTATTGAAGGACGGAAACCGGATTGATCTGACTTTATTGGCTATAGACAAGATTGACAAGGACTTTAGGCTTGATAGCCTGACGGTTCTTTGGCTTGACAAGGACAATTTATTCTCTAAAATTCCCGTACCTGATGATTCGGATTATTTAATAAGAAAGCCAGGGGAGAAAGAATTTATAGATACCTGTAATGAATTCTGGTGGGTTTGCACCTATGTTTCAAAAGGGTTATTGAGAAATGAGATTACTTACTCTAAAGAGATGCTTGAGACTGTCGTTCGGCCAATGTTTATGAAAATAATAGAATGGCATATTGGTATTGAAAATGGCTTTTCAGTTTCATTTGGGAAGGGTGGTAAGCTTATGATGAAATATCTGACAAATGAAGATTATGAAAAAGTGCTTTCAACCTATTCAGATCAGCATGTCGAGAACAATTGGAAGGCTTTGTTTATCATGATGGAACTATTTGAAGTGTTTGCGGCGAAAGTGGCTGCGAAATTGAATTTTCAGTACAATTCGGCGGAGGGGGAAAAAGTGATGGAATATTTGAGGAAGGGCTTTGAGGGAAGATAAATGAAATTTAGGAGTCTTTCGGAATATGGATGAATTATTGAAATATGGTTTTATCGAGAAGGATATTCCAATTACGAAAACTCCTTTTTTACCCCATTCTTCTTTTTCCGGAACCTCCCCCAGGCTTCCATCGTCGATTGCCTGGGCTTGAAATACTTTTGCGCGAATAAAGTGGGGATCACTGCGCTGAGAATTACAACGGTTACCAGGATGGTATACTGTTTCTGATTTATGATATTGTTATTTAGCCCGTAGAGCGCCGCAATCGTGCCAAAGGTTAGTCCCGTTCCCATGAGCAGGGTCGTATAATGGCTTTCCTTGCTTCTCATGCTGAATGTCCTTGCGAAGGGGAAAACGCCGATATATTTTGTGCCGATCTTTAACAGAAACAGAAAGCTGATCACGCCAATTGCCGACCATACTGCCGGCAAGGATACATAGAGCCCGGCTTTGATGAAATAAAAAGGGGTAAAAACGGCAAAAGCGATGCTTCTCATGCGGTTGATCAGGGTCTTGTCCCGCATAAACACGCCTGCTACTACCAAACCAATAAGATAGGCCGGTAATACGGCTTCGCTTTTAGCGGTAGTAGACAATCCACCTAAGAAAAATAAAATAAACAGCAAGAACTTCACTTCGGGTTCACTGATCTGGCGGGAAGCACCCATCTTTACAATTATGAATTTTGTCCATTTGGGCATATACCATAACATGATGCACATGACAGCTATGAATAGCAGCATCCACCAATTGAAATTGGCAAACAATACTCCCAGGGCAAGAACGGTCCCGAAATCGGTGATAAAACAGGCGGCTAAGATCATCTTGCCCATTGCGGTGCTGCTATTGCCGGTTTCGATCATTACCGCATAAACCACTGCAACTGATGTTGTAGATAAAGCGATGCCCGCGATCTGAGCCTCATGCAGGCTCCAGCCAAATATAAATTGCATGATTAGCCATACTGATAGGAATGGCGTAAAAAAAGATAAAATTCCAATCACAAGGCTTGGGCGGAGGTTGGCTTTTAGGGAGACCGGGTCAATTTCTGCGCCGGCAAGGAAGGTGATTATGCCGCTTCCAAGCATGGCAAGAAAATTTATCCAATCCGTTGTTTTATGAATGCCTAAATAATTGCCGGCAATGACGCCGATGAGTATTTCTATTAAGGCTACGGACACTCTTAGACGTATGGAAATGATGCTTGCGATAAAGGCAAGCCCCATCCATATCGCTGCAAGAAACCAGATATTATTTAGAATATTGCTCATGAGTTAGGGTTTAAGTTCGAACTCGAGCTGAATAGGAAGATGGGAAATAAAAAACTCCTGATCATAATTGCATTCGTTTAATTAGGATAAACTATGTTCTGTTTATGATAGGAGTCATCAGCCAAGCCTCGGCCTGACAATTAACGGCGAACTCCATCGCCTTTCTAACGGATAAAGTTAGGTCTTTTTGATAGATGTGGTTATGGGAGAAATTGTGAAAATTGTATTTTCAAAACAACAATTCTTGGCCAATATTGTATTTTCAAAACAACAATTCAAAAAGTAACTGATTGATCATCTTCATGTTATAATTATGAGTATTGATAACAAGCCGCACTCTGCCGCCTAAATCTGGCAAATAAACAAGGTTTCCGCCGGGGGCATTAAATGAACTACCCACTCATTCATTCCTCAGGTTCTTCACCGGATTCATCCGGCCTGCTTTGATGCATTGGAAACTCATGGTTCCCAGGGCGATTAAAAGGGTTAAAACGCCAGCCAGGGGGATTAACCACCATTGAAGGTTGATACGGTAAACGAACCCTTGAAGCCATTTATTCATATACCAGAAAGCGAGGGGGGAGGCTACGAGCAGGGCGATAAGAATGAGCACAAAATAATCCGCAGAAAGCATTAGGGCGATGCGCAAGACGGAGGCGCCGAGTACTTTCCGGATACCGATTTCCCTTGTGCGTTGTTCTGCCATAAAGCTGACCAGCCCGAAAAGGCCGAGGCAACTGATGAGGATGGCAATCGCTGAGAAGACGCCAATGAGCCATGATAATCGTATATCATCGGCATAAAGCTTCGCGAATTCTTCATCTAAAAAATGATACTCAAAGGGATCACTTGGGAAAAAAAGGGCCCAGGTTTGCCCGGCTTTTGCGATTGCTTTGGACATATCGGCTCCCCTGGCTTGTACAAAAAAGGCGCCTGCTTCTTCAGGCTTGTAGTAAAATACGACTGGGCCGATCTTTTGCCGGTAATCCCGGAAATGAAAGTCCTTAACGATTCCGATGACCTGTCCAGTATCGCCAAGCAGTGAAAAATACTGGCCGATATAGGGTTGATTGAGATGGAAGGCAGCCACGGCGGATTCATTGACTAGGTAGCTATGATGATCCTGCTCTGTGTTGAGACCGAACCATCGGCCTTCTGCAAGTTCAAGATGGAAGATATTCCGATAGTCCGTGTCCACTGAGATCGGGGTGAGTATGGTCTGGTCTTTGGAGTCTTTTCCAACCCAGTCGGCCATGCCGCTCATGGATAGCGGAATATTGAAAGGGGATGCAATGGATAGGGTGACCTGTCGGATAACCGGGTATTTGTATAGCTCGTTCTTAATGTTGTTGACCAGATTCGCTTTTTGCATCTTGGGATGATTGCTGTTCCAATCTTTTGGAAGGGAGAAAGTAAAGAGCTGGGATCTGTCATAACCTTCCTGGTTATTTTGAATATAGCGGAGTTGCCGGAATATGACGATAGCCGTTATCATTAGGGCGATGGATACGCTGAATTGAAAAACCATCATACTCTTACGCAGCGCCGGACTTGAATTTTTTGTATGGCCTCTTGCTTTTAGCGCAAGACGGGGTTTGAAAGAGGAAAGCAATAGGGCAGGATAGATCCCGGTCAACAGGATGGTGGCTATGAAGACGAAAAGCAGGAGGACCCAGTTGGAAGATGAGCTTAAAACAAAATTCCTTTCCGTGAACCTGTTGAACCATGGCAGAGTGAGTCCGATAAGTAGAATTGCCAGGGCAAGAGATACTAAGGCAGTAAGAACAGACTCAGCCATGATCTCTGAGAACAGGGTCTTTTTCCCGGCGCCAAGAACTTTTTTGATGCTGATTTCGAGTCCGCGTTGGTTTGTACGGGCCGTGACGAGATTTACATAGTTGATGCATGCGATGACTATTAGCAGGGCTCCTATCAGGGAGAAGATCATGACGGTTTTTTTGTTTCCCTGGCGGAAATAGTTCTTTCCAAAACTTTCATCAAAGTGAAGGTCTTTTAATGATCCTAGGGTGGCGATAAAGCCTGCCTGCTTTGGTGCCTGGCTTTTGGCGATCATTTTCAGGGTTTCTTGGTTGTCGAATATGTTGTCGATCTTTTTTTCTGCCTGGGAGGGGGGAATCGCCTGTTTCAACCTAACAAAGGTCTGGAAGGTGAAACTCATCCAACCATAGGCGCTTTGGCTGCTGTTGGCTTTAAGATAATTTTCGAGGGGCAGGAAGATCTCGAAGGGAAAACTGGTATTTACAGGATTATCCCGGAACACGGCTTTTACCTGGAATAAATTGCTGTCAACCTGAATCGTTTTGCCAAGGGCAGGGCTTTCTCCAAAAAATTTCCTGGCCATAGTCTGGCTCAGCATCAGGCCTGCGGTTCCTTTTTCCATTGAATTGGCATTGCCTTCTGTGAATTCATAATGGAATAGCTGGAACCAGGAGGGGTCCACGTAGGCGATTTGCCTTTCGCGGAAAGGATGATGTTGAATCGTCAATAAGGGGAGGCTTCTCTCAGTGGGAACCATGAGACGGGAAGAGAACTCAATTTCTGGGATCTGCTGTTTCATAGCATCCGAGAGGGGCCATGGTGTTCCGAAATAAGTCTGAAGATCGGCCTTTGAGCCCATTTTAACATGGTAGATCCTGTCGGCGCCAATATGGTAATCATCGAAATGCAATTCGTTGCGGACCCACATGAAAATGAGCAGGGAAGCGGCCATGCCGATGGATAATCCCAGCACATTGATGAGGCCGGTGCCGGGATTTTTTTTGAGATTTCTCCTGGCAGATCTGAAATAGTTGCTGGTCATTCCTTAAAGTTAAAGGATAATCTATACAGATCTGCCCCTATTTTATTTTTAATAAAACGATTCCGGCATCAGTATCGGCGGCTTCAATTTCCATACTGGATTGATTCGCTATAAATAGAAATTCTCCAGGGGAAATTGTATGCCGGGCTCCATTCAAACCCAGATTTAATTTTCCGTTATAGACGACGAGCAGGTATTTGCAATTGAAGGTAGCCAGCGTGGAATTTTCTCCCTTTAGCAAAATTGCTTCGTAGGCCTCTATTGATTTTTGCATCCAAAGCAAATGGAAGGGTTTTATCGGGGCCGATTTGCATGCGTTCAAAGAATCTTTCCCTGGTATGGATTCTATTACAAGGCATCGGAATGGGGAATGGTCTTCAACCCAGACCGTATGAAGGACGGGTGTTTCGTCATAGGGGCGATAGACCGTGTTCCCTGGTTGTACATCTGTAATATTTGGTGATTTGCCTTGGTCCCTGATCGCAACCCTGGAAGAAGTCAGAAAGATCACCGCAGAAGCGGCATCATGGGTATGAACCAGGGTCGTGTCGCCGGGCAGGAGCCGAAGGTCAATGATCCGGATGAATTCATTGCTGTAAACGATCTTGTGATGAGGTTCTTTGTAAACCGTTAATTGCGCCATGAGGAATTGATTTGACAAAAATTGAATGATCCCTATCGATAGCTGGATCAGGTCTTTGTTTTTCATGATCCGATTCTTTCTTCCTGTAAAGAAACCTATCTTTATACAGAAACAGTTCATTGTATAATTTACTGTGCTTGTTATGATGGAAGAGAGATTCAGGGAAATTGCCGCACTGATCGGCGACCCGGTAAGGGCTGAAATTTTATGGACTTTGACCGAGGGAAGGCCGGTTTCTGCGACGGAATTTGCGCATTGCTGCGGCACTTCGGCGCAGAATATCAGCAATCATTTGTCCAGACTTACTAAGGCCGGGCTGATCATCGGCGACTGGGAGGGAAGGCATCGGTATTATCGGTTTTCCAATCGGGAAGTGGCATATGCAATAGAAGCTTTGAATACTTTGAATCCGGGGGGAGAGATTAAACAAACTAAATTTTTCGGGGATGCTGATATAAAAATCTGTCGCTCCTGTTATGATCATCTTGCGGGAAGGGTGGGAGTTCAGTTAACGGATGCCCTGGTCGCAAAGAAACTGATCTTATTGAAGGGTAATGAATATTCGCTAACCAGGAAGGGCAGGATTTTTTTTGAAGATTTCGGGATCGATGTGGAGAATTTGAAAAATGAGCGGAGACAATTTGCGAGGGCCTGTCTGGACTGGAGTGAGAGAAGATACCATATTGCAGGGGCATTCGGCGCTGCGCTATTAAAAAAACTCTTTGACCTGGATTATTTCAGAAAGATGAAGAATTCCCGCGCACTCATTATAACTTCGATGGGAAGGAACAAACTGCAATGTGAATTTGGAATCATCAGTCTGTAAATCCAATCAGCATGAACCTGCTTGAGAATAAAATTGCCCTTGTGACCGGCGCCGGTTCGGGTATCGGCAAGGCCATTGCCCAACTCTATGCGAGAGAAGGGGCGAAGCTGGTTCTTACAGATATAAGCGAAAAAGCGGGGGAGGGAAGCCTCGCCGAAATCAAAAAAGTAGCGGGACAGGGAATTTTTATTAAAGCTGACAGTTCCATTCCTTCCGACAATGAAAGAGTGGTGTCGGTAGCAATGAAGGAATTCGGGGCCCTGCATATAGCAGTGAACAATGCAGGAATCGGTGGGACCCTGAAATATGTGGGGGAATATCCTGTCGATGATTGGGAACGGGTCATTTCCGTCAATTTGTCGGGCGTGTTTTATGGAATGCGGTACCAGATCCCGGCTATTCTTTCTTCCGGTGGAGGAAGCATAGTCAATATCGCTTCGATCATGGGCCGCGTGGCTGTCAGGGGTTCTTCGGCCTATGTAGCAGCCAAGCATGGAGTGATCGGGCTGACGGAAACCGCGGCGCTGGAATATGCCAAACAAAACCTTCGTGTCAATTCAATTGGTCCCGGATATATTTCTACTCCTCTATTGATGAATATGCTCGATGAGGCAAGGCTTAAATATCTGGAAGGTCTGCACCCGATGGGAAGGCTGGGAAAGCCGGAAGAGGTAGCAGAACTGGCTTTATGGCTCAATTCCGACAAAGCTTCCTTCGTGACAGGATCTTATTATAATATGGATGGGGGATATCTTGCGCAGTAGAATCTATTTCTCTAGTCCAAATGTCGATTCACGTTGATCCGCTGAAACCACCCGATAGTTCAGGGCTGCTGTCGTTCCGCAGGTGACATCAACTGTGACTCCGGTGATGGATGCCGCCAGGCCTGAACAGAGAAATACCGCCGTATTAGCAATATCGATCATGGGTGGCTGTTTTTTCAGCATAGTGTCTTTTTTCATTTGTTCGAAAACAGCCCCGGCTCCGACAGGGTTCATTTCAAATGCCTCTTTGAAGACCCTGGAATCCGGTGAGCCTCCGGAACGAATATTGATGACCCTGATTCCATATACGCCTAGCTCCGAAGCAAGGGTTCGTGAAAAATTCTCCACGGCGGAGCAGGCGGGTGCAAATCCTCCCGTATAGGGATAACCGATTCCTGCGGGGGTGGCGGTTAAAGTTAATATCACACCCGATTTCTGTTTCATCATCCTTATTGCAGCCGCCTTGGCTGTCAGAAATCTGGTTTGCATGGTCCGGTAGACTGGAACCGCGAACTCTTCTTCGCTCAATTCCACGAGGGGCCGGTTCTGAAAGACTTCAATATCGACCGCATTAAAGGAAATATCAATTTTTCCGGCTCTTTGAATGAGTTCGTCGAGGTGTTTGCCGATTGCATTTTCGTCGAAGCCATCGACGATAGCGGTTTCGGCCTGACCGCCGGCGGCATGAATTTCGGCAGCCACTTTTTCCAGAGAAGGAAGCCTGTGTCCGGTCAGGAAGACCCGGCAACCTTCGCTTGCGAGGGCCCGGGCTACGGCACCTCCGAGGGAGCCCCCTGCGCCATAGATCACGGCGGTTTTGTTCGACAATAACATTGATTCGGTTTTGATTTTAAAGTTAGGAATAATCAGGACCAATCCATCTGAAACCAGACGGAGCCGAATAGATTTCTGAAGATTTGAAAATAAAAAGCAAACTAGTAATTAAACCTGGAAGGATTCTGCTTCGGGTGCCAGAACAAGGGTACTACTTCTACATCCATTTCTTATACTTTTTAAAAACCACATCCTGAGACCTCAATTTACCGGATTTCATTTCAGCTAATGACTTATCAATTGTATCCGCTGTTCCTTACCGATTTCATTCCACCAGTCTTGTTGCTCTGCTGCAAAGGTTTTCACCACACTAAGCACCGCTTGTTTCTGTTGATTGTTTAAACGAGTCAGGTACTCTGCAATTTCACGATCTAATATGTTGGCAGCTTGCATCAATATGTTTTTACAAGTTTAGCCTTAAAAACAGCCCATCCAAAGTGGGAATGATGAGGTCTTTAGCATGCAAAATATAAATTTTACCGGTCTGTGAGCAGTTGCCAAACTAAAACAACACATCTGCATAATCCGGAGTCTCGTCGAAAAGTTTTTTCGCGAAGGGACAAAGCGGCAGGATCTTAAGCTTATTTTCCCTGGCAAATTCTACCCCCTTTTCAACCAATTCTTTCCCGATACCCTTTCCCTGGAAAGTACCTTCCACTTCAGTGTGTTCGATGATGAATTTTCCCGGCCCCGACCAGACATAAAATAACTGCCCCTCGATCTGTTTCCCTTCAATGGCCTGGAATTCTCCTTTTTTTCCGTCGTCGATTTGGATGATATTCATATCCGTTAATCTTGAAGTGTGCCGAATTTGCCTTTCTTAAAGTCATCGAAGGCCTGCATCAGTTCCTGCCTGGTATTCATCACAAAAGGCCCCTGGGCAGCGATGGGTTCCCGAAGGGGTTCACCGCTCAGGATTAGGGTTTCGGAATCTTCCATTGCACTGATTTCAAATTCCTCGTCCTCATTTTTGAATAATGCAAACTGATTGGCCTGTACCTTTTCCTTCCCGTTAATTGAAATGGAACCGGATAAGACCAGTAAAGCCGTGTTGAATTCCGGAGGGAAACTAAAATCTGTTCCGGCACCCGTCTGGAGTCTGGCATTCAGCAAATGAAGGGGTGTAAATGTAGATGCCTTACCCTTCAGAGACTTGTATTCTCCGGCAATGACCCGGACTTCAGAGACATTATCGCCAATCGGGTAAACAGGCATCTCCTTTCCTGAAATAGTTTGGTATTTCGGAGAGCTCATCTTGTATTTAGAGGGAAGGTTGACCCAGAGTTGCACCATTTGAAATATGCCGCCCTTACTGCTCCATTGCTTTTCATGGAATTCCTTGTGAAGCACACCGGAAGCTGCGGTCATCCATTGCACATCGCCTTCTTCGATCACGCCACCGCCGCCATGACTGTCATGATGCTCCACCTTGCCTTTGTAGGCAATCGTCACGGTCTCAAATCCGCGATGGGGATGGACACCCACGCCTCTGGGCGTTTCAGAAGGCGGAAAATAATGAGGTTCATTGTAATCCAGCAGGATGAAGGGACTCATCCTTTCCATACTCAATCCCTGGCTTCCGGGAATGACATTTTGGACCAGGAACCCATCCCCAACAAAGTGTTTTCCAGAGGGAGTAAAGATTCGCTCAATATACTTTGCAGCCATGAATTTAATTTGAGGATGCAAAGTTAAATCCAGGACAAAGGGTTTCCATTAAACCAGATTAAGAAAAGGGTCACTCACCTCCTTCCTCCTCTGCCGCCTCCACCGCCACCGCTGAATCTCGCTCCGCCTCCGGACCTGATCGATCCGAAATTGCTTGCATGCTGGAAATTTGTGGCTCGGACGGCGCCGCGTGAACTATTCTGATTCTGTGTATTGAGTCTTTGAGTATTTGTTGCCGGAGCCGGTGTCCAGGCCTTATTTACGCGTTGTTGCCAGTTGCCGTTTTCAGCTTTTTGATAGACATTCCCCTGGCGGTCGGTCATAATCGTTCTTCCGGTTGCTGATGAAGAGCGCGAGCCATTATTACCCGAGACGGCTGTTCCACCCCTTTCAGGAGGAGCTACGACTCCGGGCCTGCCCCGATAAACATTGTTATTGTAATGCATATGCATATGCGTGCCTTGGTTGACAACGGCATTTCTTCCATAATAGCCGCCTCTTCTGTCTGAAGTAAAACGGCCTCCGTGCCAGTCGCGGTAGACAGGACGATAGAAGGCTGCGCCTCCCCACCATCCGCCACCCCACCAGCCACCCCAACCAAAGCCGATATCCCAGAACCACCAGTCATCAAACCAATCGTAACCGAATCCGGCACCGAAACCCCATCCAGTCCAGGGATTATAACACATTCCAAATCCCCAGGTCCAGGGACGAGGATAATAGAAATTACCCCACCATCCGCCGTAATAGAATCCCGTGCCATAGACCAGAGTCGGCCCATCGACAAAACTGTTCAGGTAACCGGAAGTATAACCCTCATAGACATAATCCGGTGTGGAATCATAGATATATACAAATTTTGCATTGTAAGCCGGGCAACTGGGTGGTATCTGATCGATCTGGGCCGGACGGTTATTGCTCACGGACCAGGGACCCATGGGGTCGGTTGCTGTAAACCAGATCCCATTATCTACGGCATAGTAAACGCCCTGTTCCAGGAAGACGGTTGAACTGGTGTTCACGGCATATTGCATATCCGTGCCTTCGATGGGCTGGAAGCTGGCCTGGCCATCGTACACAATATTTGTATTAGCCGACTTGCGGTCGACCTTGGCAGTTTGCGGGATCTGTGCGTCGATAACAGCTTCCTTTGCTTCCGGAGTCCCGGCTATACTTGCTAAAACCGCATCCTTAGGAGAACCTTCAGGGATCTTGGCAAAATCAGCAGGAAGTTCACTCGCGGCGATATGGGTCCAGGTGTTATTTTCTCCGAGTCCCTTTGCACTGTACCAACGCCCCGACAGCAGCACATAATACTGTTGACTCTGTGTGTCCACAAAAATATCGTTATCGGAATTTTTAACGTAGAGCAGGGAGGTTCCGGCAATCGGTACGAGGTTGGGTTCGCCGTCGGTCTGGATCAACTCGGCCGGGCTCATACTTACAAGAATATCATCAACCGGATTTTGTGCGGGTTCATCGATCTTCCCGTCGCCGTTTTTTTCAGCGGCTTTCTTGATTTCCCTGGCTACCTTTTTAAGTTTACGATCTACTTTATCATTCGTATAGGTATAGGGCCCGGTTGCTGCAGGAGCAACATACCAATGGTCTTCCCCATAAAGATAAAATTTCCCATCCGAGAAGCGGATCATGGTGAAAGGCGTATTGAGTACACGGTCCAGTTTCGTATGAGGATCTGTTTTGATCTTAGGATCTCCGTCAATGAGAACCAGCATCGATGGTTTGTTACGATAATAAACCTGCGGCAACTGGCTATTGATGTTTTCGGATTGTTTGGTTTCCGTCTGGTAATCGTCCAGGCTCGAAAGCAATTCATCCAATGGAAGGACTCCCGCTAGTTGTAGAAAATGCGATTCTATCGCCGGTTTCAGGGCGACTCTCGATACGATGCCGCTGTCTCCCTGGAATTTCAGGTCCTTCACATTGACCGATTCCAGTGTGACTTCCCTCTTGTCTTTATCCGTCTCGGCTACTGCATTGATCCAGCATACCCCGAATTCGGGTTGCTGGCTTCCATTTTCAGCCACGGAAATGGCCAGACGCAGGGTCAGCTTGTTTCCGGAAAAATTCTCAGTTTGAGGTTGGTAAAGATTGATCACCGTTCCATTGTCCATCGTGATCCATTTAGGCCATTCTTCCTGGGAAAAGGCAAATTGCGCGGAGATCAGCAGAATTGCTGAGAGCGACATTTTAAAAACCAGATTTTTCATATTGCGTGTTTTAAGCTCGTCGGCCGGTCTTATGATTTTAACAAGAAAAGGGGCCGGAAGTTTAAAAAATAATTTGCTAAACTTATAAATGGGTGTGCGGCCCTGTTGACTGGTCATGGGGGGCATTGTGCGGGTGAATGGATTTTTTCGTAAATTATGCTGTGATTTCCGAACTCAGGTATATCGAAATCGCCCTTTCCTTTCCGAAAACGGAGCAGGTAAAGCATTTTGACCGAATCGCCTTCAAAGTGAAGGGGAAAAGAATGTTCTCCACCTACCTTGACAAGAACAATACTGCCAATCTTTTTTTGACTCCGGCTCAGCAAAAGCAATTCTGCGAAAAGGATCCCGATAATATCTATCCGGTTCCGAACAAATGGGGGGAAAAGGGAGCTACTACACTCGAACTGGACACCATCTCCATAAACCTGCTGATTGAGGTTCTGACTGTGGCTTATAATGAGGTGATAAGCCCAAAGGAAAAGAGTAGGACCCAAACCCGGATATAGGGACTCCGATTTCTTATCAAATGTTAATGTTTGCGGGATTTTCTAAAGCGATTTTTGCTTTAAATATTCATCATGAAAGCAGCGGTAATCAACGGGTTCAATGATATCCCCAAATACAGCGAATTTCCAGATCCGATTCCCGGTGAGGGAGAGATCCTGGTTGAAGTGCTGGCAACTGTCTTGGAAAATTTCGACAAGGGCACGGTGAAGGGCAATCATTATTCCAGTAAAAAATTATATCCCCAATTCCCAGCAATCGTAGGGACGGATGGTATTGGCAGGACTCCCGATGGAAAGCTGGTTGGCTTCGGGAATATGAAGCCGCCCTATGGGGCATTTGCAGAAAAAGTGGTCGCCGGTTATTCGATTCCGATTCCTGAAGGGATTGATCCGGCAGAAGCAGCGGCTATTCCTCCTTCCGTGCTGACCTCACTATTACCATTAAAATATTCCGCAAAATTGCAGGCAGGCGAGACAGTACTTGTCAATGGGGCAACCGGTGTTTCGGGAAGGATCGCATTCCAGGTTGCCAAAATGCTGGGAGCCGGCTGCGTGATCGGGACGGGAAGGAACCCGGAATCCCTTGAACTTTTAGGAGCCCTTGGAGCCGATGAGGTTATTGATCTCCGTCAATCAGATGAAAATTTGAAGAAAGCCTTTCAACAGCTCACTATAGATGTGGTTGTTGATTTTCTTTGGGGCCATCCCGCAGAAATACTAATCAGCACTTTTATTCCACAGGAAGTTGGATTTGCAAAAAGGAATATCCGTTATATAGAGATCGGGGGCATGGCGGGTTCGGATATTAAACTTCCGGCCTCTGCCTTGAGGACTTCCGGTCTTCAGATGATGGGGGTGGGTACCATTTCCTGGGATATATTAACGAAGGAGATAGAGGGCGTCTGGGAGGGGATCAGGCAGCAGAAATTCCATATGGATATTCTGAGGGTTCCACTTTCGGAAATTGCCTGGGCCTGGGAACAGAATGAGTTGGCGGGTAAGCGGATCGTGATCATTCCCTAAAACACCCGACTGCCATTTATCGATTCTTTTTGAGTGTAAAATGCATTGGGGTCGAATTTAGAATGATATTCATGCTGATAGAATCCTTATAACAGTATCCGCTATGGGGGATGATCTCGCCATCAAAATTTAGGTTAAACCGGATCGAGGAATCTAGTATGGTTCCCGAATCAATCGATACGGTGCCTTCGGGCCAGGTTGCATTACCAGACAATTTATTCCCGCTCACTTTGAATTCGTAGCTTAAATTGTAAGAATTTCCGTCCAGGCCGGCAAAGGGGCCTGACCATTTGCCTGAAATATCGCAGGTAGACGGAGGAAAAATAATTGCGCCAAAAAAAGCCATAGCAATGGTTAGATTTTTTGTAATCATATTATTGTTTACCATTAAAGTTGGGTAATCGCCAATTTATGTTGCATCTCTAGCGCTCAAATTATCTTTTGATTTTATTCCTGATCCTGCTCAGGTGGACCGGGCTGATGCCCAGGTAGGAAGCAATATAATGTTGGGGGACGCGCTGTATGATCTCAGGGCTATCCTCAAGAAGTCGCTGGTAACGTTCGGCAGGGCTGTCGCGGATAAAGGAAAGAAATTTATTCATATAGTCTAGTTGCCTTTCGAAGAGGGCATTCATATAATCTTTACGGAAGGCAGGGATCTCCTGCATCTCTTCGAGGATCTTGTCCAGGTCCTTTTTATGTATCCAGTGGACAATGCAGGGTTCGATGGATTCGATGGAGAAAAGGCTGGGGTTGCCTTTGCGATAACTTTCGGCTGAGGAAACAAATTGATTTTCCAGGACAAAGCGATAGGTGAGGTCTTTTCCGTGGTTATTGAACCAGACCCGAAGACAACCCTTCTCTACAAAATAAGACCTGCGTGCGATCTCTCCCTCTTTAAGCAAGACATGTCTGGAAGGGATCTCTATTCTGTGATAGCAACTGATATATTCCTCCCATTTGGCCGGGGCCAGGGGGCCCCGGGATTTGAGTTCATCGAATATTTTTCCGAACATGTCCGCATGTTTGGTTCAGAGGGACGCTCATCTATTTTTTCGGGAAGGCAGGATTCGCCATCACTTCTTCGACCTGCTCGGTATGCCGCTCGCTGTGCGCCGCGACAAAAATCACAGCATGATAAAGGTTTATCACGCCAAAAGCGGGGTGATTGATATAATGATCCTTCAAAAGGTCCTGGGTGCTGGCGAGATAGGCGATCGTGGAATCCCGCCTTGAAAGATAAGCATGAACCGATTCGTCAAAGCTCTGAAATTTTTTGCCGGGCTGCAGCATATCAGGGGCTTTGAACTTTGTGCTTCGATCCAGCACGAGGCTGATAAGTTTTTCCGTGGTGAATTTGTCTTCGCTGGCTTTTTCAGGGTCCGCGGGCTGCTTGAGACCCATCATGCAGAATTGCCAGATCATATTTTCCGCCAGGGCAATATGTTCGACGCACTGGCTCACTGACCAATGGGCTGTATCTGCCCTGAAATTCAGTTGTTCAGGACTCAGTCCCTTAATATCTTTCAGCAGTCTCTCCTTGGTTTTATTGAAATAATCGACAGCAAATTTTCTTTCTTCCGGGGTCATGCTGCCTTCTTTCAGGGGATGACTGAAACTGGCGGCAATAAATAAAATGCTGAGTAGAAAAAGCCTTTTCATAATAAAAAAATTTGGGAGCAAGAATAGTTAGTGGTTTAAGTATACCGCTCAAAGGTAAATGGAGTTCCGGGCATTAAACTGAATTATTTTTAAATTTGCGAATGCGGGTCTTTGTCTGCATAAATTTTCCTATTTTGACGCATTACCAAATTGAACAAATAGTTGAAACTTTAAAAGAAAGTGGATTTTTAAATGGTGAATGAAATATTAAAATACAAAGATTATTTCTCTGCTATTCATTTCAGCAGCGAGGATGAAGTGTTCTACGGCAGGATTCATGGCATCAATGACCTGGTAAGTTTCGAAGCTGTTACTGTCAGGGAATTAAAAAAGGCTTTCCACCAAGCGGTTGATGACTATCTTGAGACCTGCAGTAAGTTGAACAAGGAGCCAGAGAAAACTTATAAGGGATCTTTTAATGTAAGCATACCTCCTGATCTTCATCGTCAGGCAGCTCTTTATTCGAAAATGAAAAATATTTCCTTAAATGATTTTGTTAGGCAAGCGATTGATTCTACGCTGGCGAAGTCACTAGGTCAAGTTTAAACGGGTAATCAAGTCCTTGTTAATGCGCAATGAGCCCAGCTTTAAAATTTGATAATGCGGATCATTTTGCAAATCTTTGTTTCCTACTCAAAAACAATTTATGTTTTTGGAATAATTTCTGATCCTTCCGGAATACTTCCCCGCAAGAAGAAATACAATTGGCTGACCAGTGAATTGTTGACCTGGCGACAGTTGGATGGACAGATCACGCAGGGTATTTTATATAAACCAGAGAATTTTGATTCGACAAAAAAATATCCGGTTATCTTCCGTTATTATGAAAGACTGAGCGATAACATGAACAAATTTATGAGGCCGGAGTTTGATGGCGCGGACATCGATATCCCGACCTATGTAAGTAATGGCTATTTAGTTGTTTGTGCAGATATTCACTTTAAGTTTGGTAACCCGGGTCAAAGCGCCTATAATTCGATAGTGGCCGGGACAGAATATTTGAGCAAGAAGTCATGGGTCGATTCGAAGCGATTGGGTCTGGATGGTCATAGTTATGGTGGCTATATGACCGACTACATCATTACGCATAGCCATTTGTTTGCCGCCGCGATTTCGGTATCCGGATGGACGGATTTTATTAGTGCGTCTAATCGGATAAAAACAAACGGTGAATATCACCAAGATTATTATGAAGAAGGCAAACAACGAATGGGTGGTAATTTATGGGATAAGCCTGGTAATTATATTCAGGCATCACCCATTTTTCAGGCGCAGCATCTGACAACACCGGTATTGCTGATGAACAATAAGGGTGACTGGGATGTGGACTTTGCCGAAGGGATCCAATTTTTTACGGCGCTTCGACGTCTGGGTAAGAAATGCTGGATGCTGCAATATGATGGAGAAGGTCATTGGCTTTCTGATAAGAAGGCCATTAACGATTTCATGATCAGGGAGAGACAGTTTTTCGATCATTATCTCAAGGGGTTTCCGGCGCCGAAGTGGATGGTGGAAGGGATACCCGCAAAGATGAAAGGAATTGATGATGGATTGGAGCTTGAGCCGGCGGGGGTGGTACCGGGACCGGGTTTGTTGACGCCGGAGGAACAGAAAAAGGTCGATGCGCTGGAGAAGCGGAAGCCGATTCATATTACGTTATGATCCGCTTTTATCCTATTGGTAGCCGCCAACGGGCGCGAGAACTGAAATGAGACTCATAGCGGCCTCTAGTACCCTGACTGGGTGCTTTTTTATGCGCCCAGTTATCCAATGACAGGAACTTGAACCGAACTTCCTGTTCAGCGATGAAATATTCACTAACAATTCCTTGAATAGGAAGAGGGCTTTTAATCAACTCAGCAATTTTCTAAAAAACGTTGGGAGGACGCGGAGAATTATTTGACCATTGCCTGTATGCGGCTGGCGGAGATTAACCGCCCTGAACAATTTGAGGTTGATTCGATTAATCAATCAAACCAAAATATAATTCTTGAATGTAAATAACTGATTTCCCCCTAACAGATTTTGTTCAATCGAAGTCAGGATACGGTATTTCAGCCGATCGTGTTTGTGTTTGGTGGGAGTGGACTGCCTCTTCCGGATATCGAGTTCATGGGCCCAGTCGAACCGTTTAATCCAATTTTTCATTACAGCAGGTTGAGATTTTGTGAAGACAGGAAGCCTGCTTAGATCGCCATAATCGAATTGACTTTCCTGGGATCGGAATTCTTCTTCGGCTGTGGCCCTTCCTGCATAATCAGCATGAAAGGACTTTCTTTTTTGCTGCATGAGATGCGGTGGCCGGACCCAGCCATAGTGATAAATTGTCGCATCTGCCCTTGCCACCCGCAACTTGAAACTTCCTGGCTTTTGCCTGTAATTAAACCCCTCAAAATCCGGGATCCTTCGGAATGACTGGGCATCGCCCCAGCTATGTATATCCTTCCGGTTGCGAATGATCCTGATCTCCCGGTTATACCAGGCATGGGAAACAATATAATGATTGTAGTCGCCCCAGAAATGAAGATAATCGAATAACAAGCCTTCGACTGTTTCGTTAGCCAGCAGCTCCTCGCATTTTTGCCGGATTCCTGGAAGATAATCTTCGTGGACGACTTCATCACTCTGGAGATAAAAAAGCCAGTCCCCTCTGCAGGCATCCTTTGAAATATCGGTCTGATGGGCATATTCCGTTCCGCCGGAATACTTCGCGGTGTCCCATTCAGTGTGAATTATTTTTATCTTTTCGGAACCGAGGGAAAGGATTTCTTCAAGGGTCCTGTCATCGGGATCTCCTTTTCCTAGAGCGACCACAAACTCATCCACAATGGGCAGAATCGAGCTGATCGACTCCTTGACGGGATAATAGAGCTTTGTAGCGTTACGAACCATCGTAAACCCGCTAATGGTCATGGTTGAATTGTTTTGTTATATGAACAGGCAAATCAAGGACAGGCAAATTTAAGGGATTGGGTCATTCTGGTAGGGGTCTGATCCTTTGGAACGAGTCATTTACCATTCCAACTTTCTCCTTTAAGACATCCGTGCCCGTTATTTTTCCACCCCGGTCACACGATAAAATCTTTCTAAACCAATCGGCATATACCAATATTTCTTTTTTTGTCGGGCTGGCCATTTGTTATTTTGTTTTGCTTTTTGGAGCCCTTTCTTTAACCAAAAGTGCTATATCCTGCAGTTTTCGCCCGAGCAGGTCGTCTGCAGCAATTTGAATTAAATCTTTTTCCAGGTTCAATACGAATAGCTGAAAAGATTAAAAAATGACGACACTGTAAGGTCTATTTTTGTCGAAATAGTCAATACGGTTTCAGCCTGAGGAGTTTTTCAAAATAATTTAGATAACCATCCCCGAATTCTTCAAATGATAGTACCTGGATACTGGGGAATTGATCCTCTATGTCCCTATTGAAAAGATGCTCCATTTCTTTTTTCTCTTCTTCCCGGCCTGCAAGGACTACATAATCAAATTTTTCGGTTGAATAGCCGATTTTTAAGGCTCTTTCTTCGGCATAGTATGAATCTGAATTATATCTTTTATAATCACGTACCTGAAAGAGATATTGGGATAGAATTTAGTTGTCTCATTTCTGGATAGGGTCGAATGCTATTATAATTCTGGGTGGATACTGGTTCGAGCGGGTTCCTGAATTGCTGCGATTTGTTTATGCAGTATTTTTATGGGAGTGATTTAGATTCTAATTTTGAACTGGATGTTTCATGTTTAATAGACAATAATAAGTAGAGCGGGAAATATTTTTCAATTTCATTTGAGCGTAGTAGGGATGTTCGGGGTTGACGACCAGTTCCCGGCGATGGGGATGAATGAGGATGTCCATGTCTTCCATGGGGATGGCTCCAAGCAACATTTCGTTTTCTCCTGGTATCACCATTGCCGTTGTTACACACATCCTGTTTTTGAACCTGACTTCGACCGGTCCGACGACATCGTATTCGACGATCTTGCCATTGGCCAGTTGCCCCTTTCTTTTTTCGCGAAAGGGCAGCCCGAGTTGTTCACGGACATTTTCATTGATGCACATGTATTCGCTTCCCGTATCGACAAGCATATTGACGGGCATGCGTTTGATCTCGTCTTCGCCGATGAGGTGGCGGCGGGCCATTCCAATGTCTTCGGCATTGATCAGTTCAATTTCGGCGTATACTAGTCCCATTTGTTGTTGTTTAAAAGTTGATAAAAGGATTTGTTATTGACTCTGCATTTTGATCTTCCTGTATAACAAAGTATGGACCAAAATAAAGAGAAATAGCCATTCCGAAACTTTTGGAGGAAAAATATTTTTCTTTGGATTGTTTTTTATTCAATTTGGAATGGTTTGTTTGTTCTATACATTTACTATCCGAATGGGGCGACTTTTTCATGATGATGATATTTCATTCAAACCTATCTGGAAGTTCATGATCCTGGGCAATTAGCTTTTGAAAATTATTCGGCCGGGATCTGGTTTTTTCTGCGCTTGCGCGTTTTCTTACAGGTGGCTCAATGATGCCCGAAATATGCAGATACCATTGAAGCTACAGTTTATACTTACAAAAGAAATGCCGGTCAAAAGCAGGGCAGCCAGTTGGTTTTCCTAAAATAGAAATGAGGCCAACAATTATTCCTACTATCCCCAGCTTTTTGCAGTGATAGCTAATATCAGGCCATCAATAATTTTATGATCAGGAACTTTGGAGCAAAACATAATTAAGAACCGGCTCTGTTTCAGGTATGGTTCTCTTAGCCTGGATTGAATCTCAAGCATGGTTTGAAGGCTCAGTCTTGGGTCTTCCGAAAAACAATGTGTATCCATCTGCATCTGTCAGCTCAAACCCTCTTAATCCATCATTGTTGTCCATGATGGTTTGACGAAATTTAAGCCCCCGGGAACTGTATTCTTCAAATAACAAATCTGGCTCGGCTGTAGAAATAAAGGCATCCCAGGCGGCCCATGGATGACGGGTATGGTTGGGGACCGGTTTTATTTCGGTGTTAATTGCTTTTAGCATTATCGAAATATTATCGCGGCCAACAATAGCCCAATAGGGATCGTCTGCTGGACCAATATGCCGGACCTCAAATCCGAGCTTATCGATATAGAAGCCAACCGAACTTTGTAAGTGTTCCACGATAAAAAATGGAAAAATGTAGTTGAGATTGGACATGGCTTTTGGTTTGATGGGTGCAAATACGGCGAATCCCAGTACAAAGTTTATCTATTTTTCTTATCCCTATTAATTTTCCTTATTAGGAATCGAAATCGAAAGGCATTGAAAGTCATGCTTCCTTCGACCAAACCAGGCCCCCAAAAAATTGCCCCGGCTAGGCAACGATCTTTCAAGACCCTATCCCTTCCCCGCATGTCTTATCCCAAACGGAATTACCAGCTTAAAGCTAATATCCCTTCCCATATTGAACACCCCCTGCCGTTGATTGGTTACCGTGACAATATTTCCATTGATTGCCCGGAAATATTGGGCGAGGTTCAGGTGATCGGCATAGGAAATATTGCTGAGGTTCGTGCAATTGACATAGAAGGAACAAAACAAATGCCCCGAACGCGGGTTCACGAAATTCGTACCCAGGCTGGCATTGAATAGGGTATAGGCAGCCGAAGGAAGTTCGGTATAGAGCGCGCTATAGATATTTTTTTGCTCCCAGTATTTGGCGAGGCCGATCTTGAAATAGGTTCCCTGTAAGCTAGAGCCTTGCCTGTCAACCAACCGGAATGTGAACTCACTATGCAGGTGCGGAGCAGGAATCCAGGGCAAGTGGTTAGTGGAGTCGGTGGAGTTGGGAAGATAGGTATAGATATAGGTGAATCCATTGTCCATTTCAAACCATTTCCATGAAGCAGGATGGATATTGAAATATCCTGATACCCCGGTCAAAATAGCCTTGTTGGAGGATACGAACTGATATATCGAATAACCCTGAGAAAAAGAGTCCCTGCGGTCCGCGAAAATGAAATTGCTGATATGATTGTAAAAGCCGTCCGCTTCGAGGCTGATATCACGGCCATTATAACCATCGGCCAGGTCGATCTGGTAACCCTCTTCTGATTTGAGACCGATATTGCCAAGTTGTATCGCATTGGACCCGATATTCAGGCCGTTACTGGTCAGCTCATTGATGGCAGGAGCGCGGAAACTCTTGCTGATATTGAGTTTGACATAATGATTATGCGGCAATTGGTAGGTGGCTCCAAAGCTTCCTGACCAGCCGGAATAGACATTGTCAAATCCGGTGAACTGAACGATGGAACCGGGCCTACCCTCAGGAACGATTTCCTGTTGCGGAGTTCCAGCATTGGCGAGCGACATGCCCTCTCCGGTGAAATGGGTGATATCATAACGCAGTCCACCACTAAGCGTAAGAGCATTGATGGTTTTCTCTGCAATGAGATATCCTCCAATCTCAAAATTGTGATAATTGGGAATTTCAAAATCCGCGACATAGGGCGCAGGCGGCTCGGGCAGGTTGTACTCAAATTCATAGATCCCGTTGATGCCGGTCGTCAGCTTAAAACCTTTGGTGGCATCACTCAATTGGAATTTCATATTATAGGGGATATCATTGACGATCATATTGCCCTGACCGACCGTGCCGGTATCGATATCATGGTGTACGCTGCGTGTAAAGCCAATGTCTGTGCCAAGGGTACCCGCGCCCAGATTGAAACCGTTTTGCCACCAGGCCTGGTATTCTTCGAGAATCTTGTCGCTGGCAATCGTTGCGTCATAGGAGAGGAAATTGCCCAGGCTCGGATAGATCTTTCCTTCCTGCGGAAAATCGAATATAAATCTTCCGGAACTATCCCTGTTACCATCCGGCACCTGGATGCGTTTGTAAAGCCCACTCAGGGTAAGCCGGGAATAGCCCCAGGATTTATTGACGCCCAGGTTCAGGCGGCCATTGTACTGGTTCCAGGCCGAACCCCAAACATAGCCATCCTTTGGATTCCAGTAGGCATGAGCGATTTCCTCACTAGCTTTCAGGTCATAGACAAAACCATTTTCATTGCCTCCGATATGCAGAGAATTGCCGATATAACCATTATTGGCATGGTATTCGGAAAGCCAGCTACTCTGTATGGTTCCATTTGGAGTGAATGGCGCCGTCTTGAAATTAATTACTCCGGCTTCCGCACTTGCTCCATATTGAAGAGAAGCTGGCCCGCGGATCACTTCCGCATCATAGATCGCGTATGGGTCGATCAGGATACCGTGGTCGTCTCCCCACTGAAAATCTTCCTGTGGAAGGCCATCGGTCAATGTAAGCACGCGGTCGAAACCCAGCCCATTGATCTGGGGTTTCGTCGTTCCAACCCCTTCCGTTGTTTCGCTCACGCCTGGCTGGGTGGCCACATAATCGATAACCGTATTTTGGTATCCCTCCAGTATCATGTCATGGGTGATGATTGAAACCGGAATCGGACAGCGCTGCGCGCTGGTGATAATTCCGAGGCTGATGATGACGACCTGTTTCAGGGAATTATAGGAAATAGTGGCTTCAAAATCCAGTTCGGTATGCCCGGAAATCACAATCTGCTTCACGAGGGTTGCAAAGCCAAAGGATTGAACTTCTATATCATAGGTTCCCCTGGGGACCGGGCTGATTTTATAATAGCCGTCTTTATCCGTGACTGCCCCGAGTTTGAGTTGGGGTATATAAACTGAGGCATTCGCTATGGGCTTTCTTGTCGCGGAGTCAAGCAGGTGGCCGCTCAGGCTCTGTGCGCTGGCGTGGCTCAAATACAATACGAGTAAATATACAATGCGCTTCATTTGATCGCTCATGAGGGTGAAATGCATGCAGGCAGAAATCGTATCCGTCATGCAGGGATAGTGTGTAAATGGCGTGAGTGGGGGATCAGCAGAGCTGGCGCCAGGGAGGATGGAAAATGAATTTGGGCATCCGGATTGCTTTACCGCTGCTTAAGTTAAGGCGGCGAATAGTGATTCCGGTTGTGCATAAGAGTTGACCGTTCAGTGGGAACGAGGATTTGGAAGAAATTGGCTGGTTGTTATTTCCGGACTGCCTTTCGGTATTTTGTTTGTCCTGGTTTTCCTGCTGCTGCATTTTTTTCCTCAAATGGCATTTGCCATTGCAATGCATCCAGGGCTTGTTCTTATTGACGCAATTTTCGATATAGGCAGCAGTGTGGAGATAATAGTCGGCTGCCAGCAAATACCTGCTAAATGACTGGGTAATGAAAGAAACGATGATTAAAAATGCAGCAATTCTTTTGGCCAGCACTTTCTGGAAGTTTTGGTAAATTTAAGGGGTTATGATTAATAGGGGGATTGAAATTTGGGTTTTAATAAAAGAATTCATTCCATTTTCAGCCCCTCCATCTTCTCCCTGATGATCTTCTTTTCAATTTCCGATGGGGCAAGCTCTATGCCCCTCGCATAATAAATTCCCGCAGCAGAACGATCGCCGGACTGTGCATGGATCTCGCCAAGAATGCTATGATACAAATAATAGGATTCCAGCTTTTTCCTGTCCTTGATTTCTTCCATGGCAAGCAAGGCGGCCCGGGCGCCATGCACCTGCATCAAAGCTACAACCTTATTTAGTTCGGTTATGGGCGAGGGATAAAAAAGGCAAATCCACTGGTAATAATCGAGGATCAGCTTCCAGTTTGTTTCTGCATAGCTTTTTGCGATGCAATGCTCATAAGCGATCGCGGCTTCAATATGATAGGAGGTCAGGGCATTGCCAAATGATGCTTTGTCCATATAATGACTCCCCTCCCTGATCAGAGACTGGTCCCATTTGCTCCTGTCCTGATATGGTAATAAAATGATCTCTCCTTCCGGGCTAGTACGGCTGTCGTTTCTTGCTGAATGAAAGCATATCAGGGCCATCAAGGCAAAGACCTCCGGCAATTGGGTATGTTCATTTTCGGTGAGCAATTTACAGAGCAGCATGGCTTCCTCGATCAGTTCCTTTCTTATTAACTTTTTATTCCCTGAAGAATAATAGCCTTCATTGAAGAGAAGATAAATGGCGGTGAGAAGGGTGCCGGTCCTGCTTTTTAATTCTTCCACGGAAGGGATCTTCAATGCGATCCTGGCTTTCCTGAAAAATTCCTTTGTGCGGTAGAGCCTCTTCGAAACCGTGTCTTCGGAGCTTAGAAATGCCTTTGCTATTTCTGCGGTTGTGAATCCGCAGAGCGTTTTTAGGATCAGGGTGATCTGGTTTTCCTTTGCGATCTCGGGATGACAGCAGGCGAACATCATGCGGAGCTGGTCGTCCGCGATCAAATCCTCCTTCCATAGGTTATCCATGGTGGATGCTAATGTATATTCGGATTTGAGCAGGTTTCTCTCGTCATTTGAAAAATCATAGAGGACGGAATGCCTGTTTTTTCGAATGATATCGATGGCCTTGTTTTTGGCAACCAGAAATAACCAGCCTGCTGGGTTTTCCGGCAGGCCCTTTATTTTCCATGTCTGGATGGCTTCTATAAAAGTTTGCTGGACTACGTCTTCGGCGGTATCCAAATTTTCCGTTCCGAAGATCCGGGTCAGGATTGATATCATTTTACCGGATTCGCGACGGAAGAGCTGACTGCTGATTTCATTTATATTGTCCAAAAATTCTGGCGGTTTAAACCTTAAGTTCCTGAATTTCTCTGACTTCCACTTTTCCGCTCTCGAATTCAAGGACCGGACAGCCCATGGCCAGTTCAACAGCTTCGTCAAAATTGTCGGCATTACAGAGCAGGTAACCGGAAACCTTTTCATTGCCTTCCATAAACGGTCCTTCCTTTATCGTTTTTTCAGGACCGGAAACCTGCCTGCCTTCATGTCTCAGGGGCTGTGCGCTCAGAAACTGCCCTTTTTTTTGTAATTCCGCCATCCAGATCATCCAGCGATGCATATGCTGCTGCCATTTTTCAGAAAAATGATCAGTGCCGCCATCCTGGCCACCCCTGAACAGAAGGAGGTATTCGCCCATTTCACTGATTTTACTGAATGGGGGCCAGGAAACTTTTTGAACGGGGATCGTTATCGATCTTCAGTACGGGCCTCACTTCCACATTCCCGCCAAAGACAAGATTTGGACAGGCTTTTGCTATTTCAACGGCCGCTTCCAAACTCTCCGCTTTAAGGATTAGATAGCCTCCAATGACTTCTTTGATTTCCGCAAAGGGACCATCCTTGATCAGGTTGTTTGGATAGAGGGTCTTCCCCTCGTGCTGGAGGCGGTTGGTTCCGCTATAATTCCCTTTTGCGGCAAGGCCCTGGATCCAGGCCTGCCATTGCTTCATGGCTGCCTGCATTTGTTCGGTAGAAGGTTCTCCGCCATCCGGGTTATTTTCATTTCTGAAAAGGAGCAGGTATTCTTGCATATTTTAATTTTTTAAGAATTACATAGCCGGCATGACACCGATTTCACGGACTTCGATATTGCCTTCGTTTTCGATATGAGGACAGGCTTTGGCGATTTCTACAGCTTCCTCCAGGGATTTTGCCTTAATGATCAAATATCCGCCAATAATTCCTTCTTTGGGAGAATTCACGGGTTCTCCGGAGATCTTAGCGGCGGAAACAGTCTTGCCGCCAGATACAAGGGGCAGGCCGCCTGTTATTTGCCCGTTTTTCTGCAGATTGCCCATGAATGAGCCCCAGGCCTGCAATTCAGCTTTATTTTCTGCTTCTGTCTTGGTGGAAGCCGGCTTGCCGGCACGAAGCAATAACAAATACTCTTTCATTTTTTTTGATTTTGGTGTATAGCTAAGAGACGAACTGAGAAGCTATATTTGGACATAATCCCGGACTTTTTTTTCAGAACCTTAAATTTGCTCATTATATTAATCTTACTTACCAAATTGAGCTGGATGGCCAATCAGACCCTACTCATAAATCCCGCAGATAATATCGAGGTTGCGCTCAGCAACCTCGACCAGGGAACAATCATTCAAAAAGGATTAGCTAAACTTACGCTGAAAGAATCTATTCCGGCCAAACATAAGTTCGCTATCGTGGACATACCGGAAGGCGGAGATATACGGATGTATGGCGTCCTTGTGGGCAGGGCTTTGAAACCGATTGCCCGGGGAGAACTGATCAGCACGAACAATATCAGGCATGCAAGCGATGGTTATAAACTCGGCAAGAGAAAAACGGAATGGCATATTCCCGATATCAACAAATGGAAATTCAAAAACTTTATGGGATTTCACAGGCCAGACAGCTCAGTTGGAACGGCCAATTACTGGCTCGTGATCCCCATGGTATTTTGCGAGAACAAGAATGTGACCGTGCTGGAAGAAGCCTTCATGAAGGCCCTGGGTTATAAACCCAGGCTGTCCCCCTACCAGGAATTTGTGGAGAAGCTGGTCTGCCTTAAAAATGCCGCTAAAGGAACAGAAGAAATACTGAAAGCCGAATTAAAGTTGGACGCCAATACCGGGAAAGGCCCACAGATCTTCCCCAATATCGATGGCATCAAATTCCTAAATCATACCCTGGGTTGCGGAGGCACCAGGCAGGATGCAAAAGCTCTTTGCGGTCTACTCGCCGGATATATCACGCACCCCAACACGGCAGGGGCTACCGTGCTTAGTCTTGGCTGCCAGAATGCGCAGGTCTCTATTTTGATGGAAGAAATAAAAGCCCGCGACCCGCACTATGCCCGCCCGCTCTATGTTTTGGAACAGCAGAAGATCGGCAATGAGCAGCAGATGCTGCAGGAGGCAATTAAAAAATCATTTGCCGGTATGTTGCAAGCCAATGAAAACAGCAGGAAGCCGGCCCCCTTAAACAAACTTTGTATCGGACTGGAATGCGGCGGTTCGGACGGGTTTTCCGGAATCTCAGCCAACCCTGCGATTGGATATGTTTCCGATATACTCGTGGCACTCGGCGGTTCCGTCATCCTTTCCGAATTTCCCGAGCTCTGCGGAGTGGAACAGGAACTGAGCGATAGATGCATGGATGAAAATATGGCAGGAAGGTTCATGGGGCTCATGCATGATTATAATGAAAAAGCCGAGTCCCTGGGCTCAGGCTTCTATGCCAATCCTTCTCCCGGCAATATACGCGACGGGTTGATCACCGATGCGATCAAGAGCGCAGGAGCTGCAAGAAAGGGGGGAACTTCACCGGTAACCGCTGTACTGGACTATCCGGAAAAGCAAACCAGGCCTGGTCTCAATCTGCTCTGTACACCGGGGAGCGATGTGGAATCGACTACGGCCGAAGTGGGAAGCGGGGCGAATATTGTTTTATTCACGACAGGACTGGGAACGCCGACCGGCAATCCGATTGCGCCTGTGATCAAGATCTCCTCTAATACACCACTTTATGAAAAGATGAAGGATATTATCGATATCGATACGGGGGATATCATTGCAGGTAAGGAAACCGTTCAGGAAGCCGGAGAAAGGATACTCGACTACGTAATCCAGGTGGCAAGCGGGGAAATAAAGGCAAAGGCCGTGGAACAATTGCATGATGATTTCATTCCCTGGAAGAGGGGGATTTCGCTTTAAATTAGCCTTTTGTGATAGCTGGAACTTCAATAATTCTTTGTAAATTAATAGGCTGAACAACCTAAATTTGATTTAGCAATTTTTTTCTATGCAAACATTAACCGTCCAATTAACAAATGACAGTGCATTAAAGGCCCTGCACGCCCTTGAAGACAAACATTTTATCAAAATCGTGAAATCTCCCGGCTTCGCCTCCCCATCACTTCCGGGGAAAGAAATGGATTTGCAAGCCTTTGAAGCCTGGATTTCTAATGCCGAAAACGCCCCAGGCTTTAGCCTAAAAGAAGCCAAATCGAAATGGACCCTCAAGAAAAAACAACTCCAATAAATTACCAGGTAAGAATCTCGGCCAATGCAATTCAAAATATTGAAGAAATTACCGGTTACATCGCGTTCGTTAATCAACAGCCTTTAAATGCGGCAAAAGGCGGGGATTCCATTTTCGCAACTATTGATCAATGAATCCCAATTAAACTCAAATCAAACAAGCTTTATGCATTTGAAGGCAAAATCCGTCAATTAATTAATATTTTTAACTACTGTTTCACCAAAACGATTGCTTTGGAAAAAACTCTCCTATATACCTTGATAGTTGTAATGATTTTTTGTTCCTGTCATCAACCTCAGAAACAGGCTCAGAAACAAGCTGCTCCATCCAATCGCAATTATGCTACGGACCGCGATTTTTTGAAAAAATACAGCGGCCATTTGATTGAACTGCAAAGCCCGGACAGCCAGTCCAGGGTTCTGCTCAGCGCAGATTATCAGGGAAGGGTGATGACCAGCACGGCCACCGGCGATAGCGGTCTGAGTTTCGGATGGATCAATTATAAGCTGATCGAAAGCGGAGAAAGAAAAAGACAATTCAATCCGGTTGGAGGAGAGGAACGTTTTTGGTTAGGGCCGGAAGGGGGGCAATATGGGATCTATTTTAAGAAAGGAGATTCCTTCAATATCGGTCACTGGCAGGTGCCTCCGGTTATTGATACCGAAAGTTATGACCTCAGTTCTTCGGACGGGCAGCAGGCCGTTTTTAGAAAGAGAACTTCCCTTGACAACAGTAGCGGATCCCATTTTGAATTGAATATCGAAAGAAAGATCGCCCTGCTTGACCGGAACCAGATCGAGGATAAGCTTCATCTGCGGTTACCCGGCACCGTTCACGCTGTCGGTTTTGAGACCGATAACAGCATCGTCAACAGTTCGGACAAGGCCTGGAATAAGGAGGGGGGCCTTCTGTCTATTTGGTTATTGGGGATGATGACCCCCGGTCCTGATACAAAGATCCTGATCCCCTTTTTGCCTGTTAAGAATGCCCGGGACCTGATCACGGATAATTATTTTGGCAAGATCGCGCCGGACCGGCTGAAAGTAGGAGATAGTTTATTGATCTTTACCTGCGATGGACATTCGAGAGGAAAGCTGGGTCTGTCTCCGCTCATTGCTAAGGGCATGGCGGCCAGCTTAGATTATAAGAATAATACCCTCAGCATCATCTTATTTCCGGTGGACAGGCAGGGACTCTACGTGAATTCCAAATGGGAATTGCAAAAAGAACCCTTTAAAGGTGATGTGGTCAATTCCTATAATGACGGCCCGCTGTCCGATGGCACTCAGATGGGACCCTTCTATGAAATCGAATCTTCCAGTGCGGCGAAGGAATTGAAGCCGGGAGAGAAAGAGGAGCATATTCAAACCACGATCCATTTACAGGGTGATCTGAAATCCTTAAAAAGCATTGCTCAACAGCTTCTTGGAGCCGAGTTTAAATAAATTTTATGCATTTATACAAGACATTAAAAGGAAATATTCTGGAGGCCGGAGGAAAATCCTACCTGATCGATGAGGAATGGGATATACTGATCAATAGAAAGCATCTCTATGAACACCTGTTTTCTTTTGAGAAGGAATTGAACGCGCTGGCCCACCATGAAAGGGAAAATTATTTGAAGGATACCCTGCCTCCTATTGGCAAACAGGAGGTCTGGGCCGCTGGCGTTACCTATCTTAGAAGCCGTGATGCGCGCATGGAGGAATCCAGGAATGCAGGTGGGGGAGATTTTTATCAGAAAGTCTATGAAGCGGAGAGGCCTGAACTCTTTTTCAAGGCCCTCCCGCATAGGGTTGTTGGCCATGGACAGCAGGTCAATATCCGCAGGGATTCCATATGGAATGTCCCGGAACCGGAACTCACGCTCTTTATCAATTCTCATGGAGAAATTCAGGCTTATACGGTGGGCAATGACATGAGCTCAAGGAGCATCGAGGGAGAGAACCCCCTCTATTTGCCGCAGGCTAAGACTTATGAGAAAAGCGCCGCCCTTGGTCCCTGTCTTTTTGTGCCGGAGGCCGGTAAGATTTCCAAAGAGACTTCCATTCATTTGCTCATTAAGAGAGGCAACCAGGATGTTTTCAGCAATTCCATCCGGATCACCCGCATGAAAAGGGAATTCAATGAACTTGCTGCCTTCCTATATAGAGAATGCGATTTTCCCTGCGGAACTTTTCTTATGACGGGCACAGGGATCGTGCCTCCGGATCATTTTACCTTGCAGGCGGGGGATGAGGTTCTGATCACGATTGATGGCATCGGGACTCTTTCAAATAAGGTTGGGTTTAAACAAAAATAAATTATAATGAAAATGATGGTCGCGCTATTCGCGCTTTATGTTAGCGTCACATTTCAGTTATGCGCCCAGGATTTTAATGGGATCGGTTCGGATATGGGTAATATTTTCCGTCTTTCGAATGCCAAATCCCGTTCCATCAGTCCTGAAAATTTCAATGGAGAAAAAGGGAAGGGCGGCATGGCTGCAAGCGGGACCGGTGCAGATGCTGCCCGCGATCTGGGCCAGGGCTGGAAGATCAGCCCCAGCGTGGTGATTAAGAAGGGCGCCACTTTTACGATTGCAGAAATCAACGGCCCAGGCAGCGTCGAACATATCTGGATGACAGCTACGGGAAATTGGCGATACAGCATTATCCGCATGTACTGGGATGATGAGACCAGCCCTTCCGTGGAAGCGCCGGTCGGCGATTTTTTTTGCATGGGCTGGACCCGGTATTCGCCACTTCAATCCCTGGCCGTCTGTGTGAATCCGGGAAGTGCCTTCAATTGTTATTGGCCCATGCCTTTCCGAAAAAAATGCCGGATCACCATGGAAAATATAGCTGATCAGGATATGGTTCTTTATTTCCAGGTCGATTATGTTCTGACCGAACTGCCCTCCGATGCCGCTTATTTCCATGCCCAGTTCCATCGGGTCAATTCCCTGCCCTATAAGGAGGATTATACCATCCTGGATAATATTAGCGGCAGGGGCCAGTATGTGGGAACCTATATCGCCTATGGAGCCAGGGACAATGGATGGTGGGGCGAGGGAGAGATCAAATTCTTCGTGGATGGGGACGGCAAATTTCCTACGGTATGTGGTACCGGCACGGAAGATTATTTCTGCGGGAGTTATGATTTCGACACCCATACCAAAAATGCCGCCGGAGCGGAAACCTCTGCCTATACGGAATTCTGCACTCCATATTCAGGACTGGCCCAGGTGATCAGGGGCGACGGGCATTATAATGTGATGCAGCGTTTTGGGCTTTATCGCTGGCATATCACCGACCCCATCCGATTTGAAAAAGGGCTTAAAGTGACGATCCAGGATATTGGTTGGCGTAAGGACGGACGCTATCTCCCTCTGCAGGACGATATCGCTTCCGTTGCATTCTGGTACCAGACTGAGCCTCATAGCAGTTTTCCGAAATTGCCTGAGCGGGATTTGCTGGAAGTGAGGTAGATAAATTCTTCCAGTTTTTCAAGCAGAATAAACTGATTCCGGGCCCGGTCCAGGTTATGGCCGGGATAGGAGGTCTTGTAATAAATATCCCCGTTGAGATAGTCGCTTAAAAATCGCAGACCCTGCATATAGATCAGGATCAGGCCGGCCTGGTGAATGTTTTTTAGTTCGGCCTCTGTGAGCAGTGAGTCAATGCCCTGCAGGTATCCTTCCAGGATCGCACGGTAATAATCTGGCCGGATACCGATATTTTCCCAATCGCGGCTGTTCTCATCCACCGTACAGGCCATGCTGCGGATCATATCTCCGAGATCGGAAAAGAATTTACCTGGCATGACCGTATCAAGGTCTACGGGACAAATAGGGTGGTGGGTCTTACTGTTGAATAATATATTGTTGATCTTAGAGTCATGGTGCATGACGCGGCTGGGAAAATCAGTTTCATTTCGGGTTAGTTCATAGAATTCAACGAGATGCTTTCTATTTCTGAATTCGGAGATCAGGTGGGTGGACTGGATCAGTCTTTCTGATGAAGCATTGAGAACGGATTCTTCGAATTGGGCGTAACGTGCGGACAGATCATGGAATCCGGGAATGATGGTTTTTAAATTTCGGGGATCAAGACCAGTCAGGGATTGCGTGAATGTTGCGAAACTCAGGGCCACCGTTCTGGCAGCTTCCTCATTTTCCGCGGTATCCGGTGAATAAGAATTTTCTACATACTGGGTCGCCCTCCAGGCATTGCCATCAGAGTCTGTCCAGAGCAGTTTTCCGTATAGGCTTGAGACAGGAGCAGGAATTTCAATTCCCTTATCATGCAGGGTCAGATAGGAATAAACCTGCCAGTAATTGGAGACGATATCTTCCGGATTCTTGAATATCCGGGTATTCAGGGCCTGGAGGACGATGCTTTCGTTCGCCGTTGCAGCCAGAAAGGTCTGATGAATCAGTCCGTTTCCGATAGGGCTGATTTTTATGGAATCCCCTTCTTCCAGGAATTGCGCGGCCGCCTGCAATACAGATTGATTTCCCAAGTCGAGGTTTAGTATTCGTCGTTAATTGCAAAATTGTTTTTCCTGTACATCCATTGCCCGCTCGTGAAATCCGGGAATTCCACGGTCTGGCTGCCGAGCTCCACACTGGCCTCGCTTAAGGGAGTGATGGCACTCCAGGTAGCGGCATCATAGACATCCATGGGTGTAGGAAGATTTTTTTTGACGGATTCCACGAAAGCGTGGAGAACGAAAAAATCCATTCCTCCATGACCGGCGCCTTCAGTTTCCTTTGACCAGCGCTGCCATAGCGGATGATCGTATTTATCGAGCCAGGCTTTCGCTTCTTCCCAATCATCTTCCTTGGCGCTTTGGCCCTCGACATAAATTGATTTATTTACATCCATCCAGATTCCCTTTGTGCCCTGAACCCGGAATCCGAGTGAATAGGGACGAGGATTATTCGTATCATGTTGCAATAAAACGGTCTCCCCATTTGCACAATGGAGTTGGGTTGTCACGATATCGCCGAGTTTGAATCCGACCCTGGCATTGGGATGGTTTTCGCCGCCATGATCGACGATGAATTTATGCAGACCCCTGGTCTTGGTGGCAAAGGAGGACAAGGAAAGAAAACGATTGCCGTGATTGATATCGAGCATCTGGGCTACGGGTCCGACGCCGTGAGTGGGATAGAGGTCGCCGTTACGATGAACGCTATGGTTGGTGCGCCATTTGGCTTCTGAAAAGCCCATATCCCCGAATTCGACACCAGGCCCTCCATCCTTTCCATTGTTGAATTTTACATCCCGGAGGTCGTGTTGGTAGCCGGCCTGCAAATGCAGCAATTCTCCGAAAACGCCATGGCGGACCATGTTCAGAACTGCGGCCACATCGCGACGATAGCAGACATTTTCCAACATCATCACATGGGCTTTCTGCTTTTCGGCTTCGCGCACGACATTCCAGTGGTCTTCGAGGGTGATTCCGAGAATGACTTCCGTGGCCACATATTTTATTCCTGCCTGTAAACTATCCAGGACCATGGGTCCATGCCATTCCCATGGACTCGCGATCAGGACCCCGTCGATATTTTTCAGTTCGAGAATCCTGCGGTAAGCGTGCGGGTCTCCTGTGAATATGGGAGGGACTTCCTTGCCCGCCTTCTTAAACAGATCGGAAGCCATCTGGAGCATATGGTCGTCCACATCGCAGATCGCTATGATTTCCAGGTCGGATCTCCTGATTGCGTTTTCTAAATGGCTTTGGCCCCGAAGGCCGGTGCCCATGAAGGCAAGACGGACTCTTGATTTGTCTTTGAAAAGCTTTTCTGAAGGTAAAAACCTTATTCCCGCAGCGGTTATTGCTGAATTTTTTACAAAATCCCTTCGGTTCATGTGTAGTTAGTTTTATGGCTATTGCAATGTAGGACAATTAAAAAACCTGTTAATGAATACGGTCCCCGCGAAGCTCCATATCCTGCATCACCTGTGCTTCATAGTCCAACCATTCCTTCCATCTTTTTCGCACAGTTTCTTTGTCGATATAATCCTCCGCCATATCGATGAAAAGATGATAATGTCCCGCCTCACTTTCCATAAAACGACGGTAAAATTGCCGGAGGTAATCATCGTGGAGGCCCTCGCTCAGTCTTTTAAATCTTTCGCAGCTTCTCGCTTCGATCAGGGCCATTGTCAGGAGCTGGTCCAGAAAACGTTCTTCTTCATCGCCTCCTTTTTTCTGGAACTGCAGGAGCTTATTCACGTATTCGTCCTTTCGTTGTTTACCCAGGGGCAATCCCCTTTTCCTCAATTCCGCGAGCACCTGCCTGAAATGACCCCATTCCTCGGTCACGATCGGAGAGAGCTCATTGACGAGCCTTTCCCGCAACGGATAGCGCTGGATCAGGGAAATGCAACTCGCTGCAGCTTTCTGTTCACAGTAGGCATGATCGGTAAGAATGTCTTCCAGGGAGATGGCCGCCAGGTCCACCCAGCGCGGGTCGGTTGGTAGTTGAAGGCCTAGTATGTTTTTTATTTCATGGTCCAAGATGATAAAAATAGTGATTTTATGGGCTAAGGAAAAGAAGCTGCCCAATTATATGCATTCCAAAATTTTTATTAAATTAGATGCAAACCTTAATATGATAAAGCCTAAACCTTGTCTTCAAAGGAAATTTATTTTTCTTTTATTTATATCGATGGGTTCCTTCCTATTTTCTTTTGCCCAGGATACAGCCGAGTATCATTATTTTTTCCTTGAGAATTTGAAACCGGAACATTCAGCCATTTATACTTTAAAACAGGATTCCGACAGCGGTTGGATCCGAAAGGATTTTTACATAGAAAATGCAAAGCTGCAAATGATGGGGCTTTACGAGGATAGTAGCTGGAAGCTTCCCAACGGGACTTTTTATTTTTTTTACAAGGATGGTTCTTTATTCTGGACGGGAAAATATGTTCACGGATACAAAGAAGGCATCTGGTTAAGCTATCATCCTAACAGGATGCCCGCAGACTCTATTTGTTTCAGGCATGGGCATCCAATAGGAACCTTTTTGCAATGGTATAATAATGGGATCCTGTCAGATTCTCTTGTAATGGATCAGGAGGGGAATGGTATTGAATTCAAATGGCATTATAATGGCGTTATCAGTTCTGCGGGATATTTAACAGATTGGATCCTGAAAAAGGGCATATGGCAATATTTTCACGACAACGGCAAATTGAGCCAGAGGGAGACTTTCGAAAATGGCAATCCGGTAAAAGCTGAATCTTTCGATGAAAATGGAGACCTATTGGATAGTTGTTTACAAAATCAGGGACCTATTTTTCAGGCTGGCATCAAGGATTGGTTTAAATATGTGTACCGGGCTTTTTTTTATACGAGCAATGATCCTTTCCCAAATCCTAATGAATATGAGCTATATTTCACTTATGGAGTGGATGAGAATGGAATGGTGAGAAATGCATTTGTTGAATATCCATTGCACGATGATTTAGATAAGCGCTTAGTTAATGCAGTTTCAAAATCACCTAAATGGAAACCTGCAATTAGTCATAATCGCCGCATTTATTCGAGAATATTTGAGCCTTTCAGCTATAATGTCTCATATCCAAATAATCAGCTCAAGTGATTTTGAAGTTGAAATAGCCTTTTCATTTCCTGATGACCAGGGATTCCAATTTTTTCAAAATCGTATTCCTGTCCGTTTGAGTTCTTGCCAGCGAAACTGCTTTTTTGAAATGAACTATCGCCTTTTCCTGATCAAATCCGCGGTAGAGTTCACCCAACAAAACATAATAAAAGTGATTATCAGTCAACCCCAGTTTTTCCGCTTCGCGGATGGCTTCTTCCGGACCATTAGCCTTGGCGAGAGCATAAGTCCTGTTGAGGGCAGCCACCGGCGAATAAGAGAGCTGAAGCAATTGATTGTATAGCTGCAAAATATTCTCCCATTTTTCGTGACTATCCGTTTTGATCGTATGCCAGTAGGCAATATGCGCTTCAAGATGGTATTTGGAAATCCTCTCGCCTTTTGCAGAACGGCGTAGATAATAAGCTCCCTGTTTAATAAGTTCCTGGTCCCAGAGCGATTCATCCTGGTCATCGTAGAGAATGATCTCCCCGTTGGCATCCTTTCTTGCCGGAAATCTCGATGCATGAAAACACATCAATGAAAGAAGGGCATTTACTTCCGGCAGATCGGTTTTTTCAAAATCAATTAGCAGCCTTGTGAGCCTCATTGATTCGAGACAGAGATCCTCCCTCAAAATACTGTCCTGGCTTTCCGAATAATAACCTTCGTTAAAGAGAAGATAGAGGGTGGTGAGTACGGCATAAAGCCGGGCCTTCATTTCCTCTTTTCCGGGGAATTCAATGGGGATATTCTCCTGCCTGAGCTTTTCCCGGGCCCGGAAAAGGCGTTTATTGATGGTCTCCTTATTGGTCAGGAAGGCATGCGCGATTTCTTCTATCCCGAATCCGCAGAGAATTCGCAAAGCAAGACCGATCTGGGCCTCCACAGGTATGGCCGGATGGCAAACGGCAAAGAGCATCTGTAGTTGGCTGTCCGTGATGTTTTTTTCTGAAAGATCGAGTTCAGTCTCAGGCTCGATTTCGGAACCAGACCTGATCTGAGGGGCAACCTTCTCTTTAAATATCTTCTGACGGATCAATTGATTTCGGGCCTTGTTCTTTGCTACGGCATAGAGCCAGGCTACCGGGTTTTCAGGGATTCCCCGATAGGGCCAGGTCTCCAGTGCGGATAGAAAGGTTTCTCCGGCTATATCTTCAGCAAGGCTGATATGCTCAATGCCAAAAGCTTTGCAGAGCACGGCAATGATCTTCCTGAATTCGTTTCTGAACAAATGGGGGATGAGTTCTTCCTTATCCATAAAAAAGCCTTAGTAAAATTACAAAGGCGTTTTTGGTCTTTTGGAATTCAATTCCTTTTCGACACTTTTCGTACTTCCATGCTATTGCCCTGTCCCTGCAAAACCGGTGAGCCTTTCGCAAATTCAACAGCTTCTTCAACAGAATCGGCCTGTACTATAATGAACCCTCCGATTGTTTCCTTGATATCCCCAAAGGGGCCGTTGGTAACCGTATGATCGGAATGGACTACTTTGGCGTCCGCAAAGGGGAGGCCGGTACCGCTTACAAATTTGTTTTGCGCGCTGATGCGGCCGATCCATTCCCTCGTCTGTTGCATCCATTCCTGTAACTGTTCAGGTGAGGCGACTTTCAGTCCATCCTCATGTCTCATGATCAATGCATATTCGTCCATTTGCTTTTGTTTTTAGTGAATAAAATCTGTTTAGACCTACATAACAAACATAAGCGAATGAATTGGACAGACTGGGAAAAAAATACCGTCCGAAGAGATGGACCATGAAGCGGAAGTTCAATTCGAGACTGGTAAAGTTAAGGCCCTAGGGACCCGGGAGATATTCTCTCCCATATAGAAGATCGGTAAACCCGGATTCCTCCTTCTTGTATTGGGAATTTATTCCAATCCTGTATGATTCAGATTGGAACTGATTTGTGAAGGCCTTAGCCCATCACGCGCCCATACTAAGCTGAGCCTTGGATTCAAATTATATTTTCATTAAAAATATTCAAATGAATTCTAAAAATCCTGAATTATCTTTCCGGCCAAACCCTGCAATATGAGAAATTTCATTCTGCTCATTTTTCTTATTATAACAGCCCTGGCCCTCAGAGCCCAGCAATTGTCCAAACAAGAAAAAAAGATCATTGCTGCACTTGATGCTTCTATGCCGGCCACCATTGACCTGCTTAAAGAATCTGTCAATATCAACAGCGGGACATTGAATACGGAAGGAGTCAGAAAAACCGGCGAGCTATTTGCCGGTGAGCTGAAGGCCCTGGGCTTCACTGTCACTTGGATCAGCCTGCCTGATTCTCTTCATCGCGCCGGTCATCTTGTTGCCTGGCGTAAAGGCAAAAAAGGAAAAAAACTTTTGCTGATCGGTCATCTCGATACCGTCTTTGAACCTGATATGACTGCCAATCCCTTCTCGATGGTCAATGATACGACGGCTACCGGCCAGGGAGTATTGGATATGAAGGGAGGGGATGTAATGGTCATTGCAGCGCTTAAGGCCCTGCAACAACAGAAATTACTCGACGACAGGACGATCACCGTTTATTTTATGGGCGATGAAGAAAATGCGGGTCATCCCCGAAGCGTGAGCCGTGAAGATTTTATAGAAAAAAGCAAAGAGCACGATATCGCTCTCGCCTTTGAAGCTGCGGACGGCCTCAGCCTCGTCACGAGCGCCCGTAGAGGGGCCAGCGAATGGGAACTGGAGGTAGAATCTCCCCAGGGGCACTCATCAGGCATATTCAAAAAGAATGACGGCAGCGTTTTTGAAGCTGCCAGAATAATTAATAGTTTCCGGGAAAAACTTAGCGCTCAGCCCAACCTGACTTTTAATCCTGCAATTTTTATTGGTGGATCAGACGTCAAATACAATTCTCTGACCCAGACCGCAACAGTCATCTCCAAGAACAATATCATTGCACCCAAAACGATTGTGATCGGTGACCTGCGTTTTCTTACTGAGAAACAAAAAGAAAATGCCCGGGACAGCATGCTTGAGATCGTCGCCCAGCACTTGCCGGGAACAGATGCCAGAATCAGTTTTAAGGATGGAATACCGGCCATGTCCCCTGGTCCCGGTAATGACTCTCTCGTAGTATTCATCAACCAGATTAGCAAGGACCTGGGTTTTGGACCTGTTTCCTCCGGAGACCCCGGGCTTAGAGGTGCAGGAGATATTTCCTACATTGCTGCAAATCTTCCCTGCCTCGACGGCTTAGGCGCTTCCGGAAAGGGATCCCATGCGCCGGGAGAAACCATAAATCTATCCGAGTATCCCAAACTCATCAAGCGTACTGCGGTCCTGATCTTCAGGTTGACACGGTAAGAAGGTCGTGATTTATGGGACTAACGGTAATGGTTATCCAAATGTGCATAACCCGGTGAATAACCGGTGGAAAATATGGAGGCGAAAAATTTGGAAACTGACTCTTGGAGGAAGTATCTTTAGTTCACAATTGAGGCAAGATAATCAGTAACATGAAAGTCAAGTTTCAATGAAAGCATCGGGTTAGTAAGAATGCAGAAGTTTAAGCAATTAGGCAAATGCATTAAGAAACTTGATGCTTTCTGTTTTTATAGAAGGGCCTACCAAATTTTCTTTTTTTTAGGTATGTTTGGCATGCAACCAAACATACGAGAGAAGATATGAGAGAAGATTATGAGAGAAAATTATGAGAGAAGATTATGAGAGAAGATTATGAGAGAAGAGATAAAACGATTCAAATTCTGCCTATTCGCAGCCATCTGCTTTTTCAATTCACAAATCGCCTCCCCACAAAAACCAGTTTCCATTCCAGCCTTTACCGGCTATGCATGGCAGTTGGGTCTGGCTCATTGCCTTAAAGGAGGCAGGATCCGCTTGATCCTTCCTTCCGCACTAGCTTATGGGATGAGGTCCCGATCGGAAAAATTTCCCCCTAACAGCATCCTCTTATTTGAAATTGAAGTGCTCGATCCAAAAAATAAAGTCCAATGAATAAAATATTTGCCTGCATATTGGTCCTTCTCACTATGGACCTCCATGCCCAATCTCTTTACCTGCTAAAGCCGGACAGGGTCTTTGACGGTGAACAAATGCACGAAGGATGGCAGGTCCTTGTAAGAGCTAACCGAATCGAGGCTGTCGGGCCTGCCATAAAAACACAGAAAGGCGAAGAACCAAAAGTTATTAATCTCCCCGGTACAACCCTGTTGCCCGGACTCATAGAAGGGCATAGCCATTTATTCCTCCATCCCTATAATGAGACCACCTGGAATGACCAGGTATTGACAGAATCCAGGGCTGAAAGGATGGCCAGGGCAACAGTTCATGCCCGGCGAACTCTCCTGGCAGGCTTTACAACAATCCGGGATCTGGGAACCGAGGGAGCGGGATATGACGATGTGGGCCTCAAGCAATCCATTGAGAAGGGTATCATCCCAGGCCCCCGCATGATCGTAGCGACCCGCGCAATCGTTGCCACTGGCAGCTATGGCCCTAAATCCCTGAGCTACGATATCGAAGTGCCGAGAGGTGCGGCCGAAGCAGACGGGACTGAAGGGTTGACAAAGGAAATCCGCACCCAGATAGCTAAGGGAGCGGACCTGATTAAAATCTATGCTGATTACCACTGGGGGCCGAACCGGGAAGATCGGCCAACCTTCACGCTGGATGAATTAAAAAAAGCGGTAGACGTGGCTTCGAGCAGTGGAAGGGAGGTTGTCGTTCATTCTTCAACGGCCGAAGGCATGCGCAGGTCCATACTTGCAGGAGTCAATACCATCGAACATGGAGACCAGGGCACGGCTGAACTTTTTCAACTGATGAAGGAAAAGGGGATCGCACTTTGTCCCACGATTGCAGCAGGCGAAGCAATAGAAGAATACCACGGATGGCACAAAGGGGTTGATCCGGAGCCGGAGCGGATTAAGTGGAAAAGGAAGAGCGTCAAAGCTGCACTGGATGCCGGCGTGATCATTTGCATGGGAGGCGATGTTGGTGTCTTCGCGCATGGCGACAATGTACGCGAGATGGAAGCCATGGTGGAATATGGAATGAAACCCTTCGATGTTCTGAAATCGGCGACTTCGGTGAATGCTGATGTCTTTCGCATCGCAGATGCAGTAGGCAGAATAAAAGCGGGCTTGCTTGCTGATCTCATTGCAGTAGAAGGCGATCCTTCACAAAACATTTCCGATCTGCGTAAGATCAAATTGGTGATGAAGGATGGAGTGGTTTATTAAATTTTGATAATCATCGTGTCAATTCCCGGATGATCTGCTCCTGGTCCGGATAGAGTTTGATCAATGATGCCCTCTCAGCCATTTCGAAGTCTTTAAAATCAAATCCCGGCGCTACCGTGCATCCGACCAGCGCAAACCCATATTCCCCGCTTAGCCTTGCTCCAAACCAATGGCCTGCCGGGATCAGCGCCTGAAAGGATTCTCCTTTTTCCGGGTCGGTTCCAAGACTGTGAGTTTCCATGTTCCCGTCAGAAAGGATTTCAAATACCTGCAATTCCTCTCCGGCATAAAAATGCCAGATCTCATCTGATGCGATCCGGTGAAAAGCAGAGAATTGACCTGCTTCCAACAGAAAATAAATGCTGGTGCTGGCCTGCCTGGTCCCATTAAAAGGAGCGGGAAGATTATGCAGTTCAAGGCCGGAACGATAGATCTCCCGATAATATCCGCCTTCCGGGTGCCTGATTAAATCCAATCTCTCAATCCAGTAGGCGGCCAGTCGCTGCATTATTGTTCGATTAGAGTCTTGGTAGCATAATAATCATTCAGGGAGTCCTTTATCTTGGAGGTATCCCTGGGAGAAGTCAGTATCGGAAAATAGACTTTGAAAAAACTGGAGTCCTTCGTATCCATTTTCACATTAAGCTGATAGTTCAAAAGTTGGTTAAACCTGCGCAGGGCCCGGAATTTATTGCTGGTTTCCAGGATAACGAATTTGTAAACCAGGCTGTCTCCGGTAGCGATGGGTGATGGTTTCAAAACGACTTCCGGCTTTTTGGGCCTTGCTGTGTCTGCCGGGACAACGGTCGGGCTATTGGAAGTATCAGGCTTTACAGTGGTTTCCGTATCGGATTTTAAAACCAAGCCGCTATCCGTATTGTTTCCGGACGGAAGGGTCTTTTTCTTGTACAGATTATATCCGGCCCAGGCAATGACAAGCAATCCTATCGCAATACCAAGCACAAGCAGAAGGCCCCTTACACCCCTGGATTGAGGGGCTGCCTTAGTTTCTTCCTCTTCTATCGACTTTTTTCTTTTTTCTCCGGATTCGCCTTTCTCTTCATGCAGATGGACCAGTGCAACCTGGCTAAATACCCCCGGCTTGAATTGAAAGCTTTCATCTTTGTTTTTTAGGATCGATCCGATCCCTTCGATAAAGAAAGGCTTTCCGATATGGAGCATCTGAATGCCAAGCCTCAGAAAAGAATCCAGGTCAGATTCCGCCAGTGGTATCATTTTGCCGGTATAGACATGGATGAATTCAATCAACTGCGGATCGGCCTTGATCAGATGATTATGTGCAAAACTGATTCCCTGAACTTCAGGATGCTTTTCCCTTTCTTCTTCTGAAGGAATCATTACAGAAGGATCTAATGTGAATGTGCCAATCCCCGGAAGGGCGAGGGACTTATTTTGATAGAGATAATGCGCCAGAAGCTGTGGTAGTTTCAACACGAATGGATTTACCCACAATATAACGATAATATCTTTCGGATCAAATAGTTAATAAAGCGAAACGAAACCACTTCAGGCCTTGATTATCTCCTTTTTAACATTAAGCCGATGGTAGGAAATATAGGAAATGAGAAGAATGGCAAAAATGATCAGGGGTTCAAAGGACATGGGTTTTGGTCCGTCAACTGATAATAGGGCGATCACGGCGGAGAGGCTGTCGATACCAAGGGCGACATAGGCCCACTCTTTGATTCTGGCCGGGATGAAGGGAAGGATTAGAATCAGCCCTCCAAGGAATTTCCCGATGCCGAGTTCGATATGGAACCAGTAGGGCATCCCGAGGTGTTGCATCATCCCCTTATTCCAGGTTTGGGTCATAAAGAAAATGCCGGGGATCAGCGAAAGGGAAATCAGTATTGTTGCGACCCAAAAAACAATGCGTGTAGCTTTAATGCTCATGATTTTTTTTTAGAACAGCCAATTTATCGTTTTTTTTTGATTTTGTTTTTCCCACCCGTTATAGGATTATTTGCTTAACAGGTTACCTTTACAACCCGATTATGAAGACAAGAACGATAAAAAAAAATAAGATCAATATCATCACCCTGGGTTGCAGCAAGAACTTGGTGGACAGTGAAGTGCTCAGCGGGCAGCTCAGCGCCAATCAAATGGACGTGGCCCATGAGAGCTTAAACAATGACCACAATATCGTTGTGGTGAATACCTGCGGCTTTATTGACAAGGCTAAAGAGGAATCCGTCAATACTATACTGGAACAGGTGGAACTGAAGAAAAAGGGAACCCTGGATAAGGTATTTGTCACTGGATGTTTGAGCCAGCGATACAGGGAAGATCTAGAAAAAGAAATACCCGAAGTGGATGCATGGTTCGGCACAATGGAACTTCCTCTCATCCTTAAAGCGCTGAATGCGGATTATAAAAAAGAACTAATTGGGGAGAGATTGCTTGCTACGCCCAGCCATTATGCCTACCTTAAAATCTCCGAAGGCTGTAACCGCACCTGTGCATTTTGTGCCATTCCGCTTATGCGCGGAGGACACCGGAGCAGGTCCATCGAAGTACTGGTGAAGGAGGCCGAAGGCCTTGTCCGGAAAGGTGTGAAAGAGATTATGCTTATTGCTCAGGAATTGACCTATTATGGACTGGATCTCTATAAAAAAAGAGCGCTTCCTGAATTGATGAACCGCCTTGCCGATACAGAGGGGCTGGAATGGATAAGACTTCACTACTCATATCCATCAAAATTCCCTCTTGAGATACTCGATGTGATGAAGGAAAGGGATAATATTTGCAAATACCTGGATATGCCCCTCCAGCATGCAAGTGACCGGATGCTGAATGCCATGAAAAGACAGATCACCAAAATAGAAATGGAGGATCTGCTATTAGCTATAAGGGAAAAGATACCCGGCATTTGCCTTCGCACCACCCTGATCGCCGGTTTTCCCGGAGAAAGAGAGGAGGATGTGGAGGATCTTAAGGAATTCCTGGTTCAACAGCGCTTTGACAGGGTGGGCATTTTTACCTATTCCCACGAGGAGGGCACGGGAGCTTTTGGCCTTGAGGATGACGTGCCGGCAGAGATCAAACAACAAAGAGCTGAAGATATTATGGAATTGCAAAAGGATATTTCCTATGAGAAAAATGAAGAGAAATTGGGGAAGGTTTTCAAAACCATTGTTGACAAGAAAGAGGCCGGGCGCTATCTTGGAAGGACAGAATTTGATTCCGTTGAAGTGGATAATGAAGTAATAATTCAAACTGAGGAGAAGCTGAATCCAGGCGATTTTGTGCAGGTGAAGATCACAAATGCCTATGATTACGACCTGGAAGGGGTATTGGCCTGACGTGATTAAGAGCAGCGTTCCCTATGAAAAATAGGAAAAAATCTTAGTCTCATTGGGGCTTTTATAAGAAATTTCCCGAATTTACAGAGGGAAATATTAAGTCATGTTCACAAATTCTGGATATATTATTTTGGTGACCAATCCAAACTGGCTTAGTTTTTCCGCAAAAATTAACAATATTTATTCACTAACGATTAAATTCTAATCAAAATGGCTAAAGCAAAAAAGGCAGCGAAGAAGGCCGCAAAAAAAGCTCCTGCTAAAAAAGTCGCAAAAAAAGCAGCACCAAAGAAAGCGGCTCCAAAAAAGAAATCGGCCCGCAAACCGAATGCTGCATTCATGAAACCGTTAATGCCCAGCGCTTCACTGGCTGAGGTAGTCGGCTCCAAACCATTGCCCAGAACGGAAGTGGTGAAAAAAATCTGGGACTATATCAAAAAACATGGTCTCCAGGACAGCAAGAACAGGCGCATGATCAATGCCGATGCCAAGCTCAAAGCAGTTTTTGGCAAGGCCCAGGTCTCCATGTTCGAGCTCGCGAAAATCATAGGCGGTCACCTGAAATAAGCAGGAGATATATTTTACATATTCCTAAGCCTGGCCTTGAAAAGCCAGGCTTTTTCTTTTGACAAATGATGGTTTTGAAGAATGAATCAATCATAGGTTTTTTCTGTTTGCCAGATGGAATCCCGCATTTACATTGTCCTGTCAGGGCTAAATTGCTCATGCCCGATTTCTCCATATCAACTAAATTTGCAAATCCATAAAATATGCCTATGTATAAGGACGCTACGATAGATGAAATCAACGAGGCCGCCGGGAAAGCATGGCGGGCGTTCGTTATTTACAGGAATATAAGTTTGCGAAAAAGAGCGGCCTTCATGATGGAGATCGCTGCTCAGATAGAGGCGCTGGGACCTGTGCTTGTGGAGACGGCTATGCGGGAAACCAACCTTCCCCAGGCGCGACTGCAGGGCGAAAGAACCAGGTTGATCTTTCAATTGACGAGCTATGCCCAGGCCTGCGAGCGGGGAAACTGGCTCGAAGCCCGCATCGATACGGCGTTGCCTTCCAGGAACCCACCGAGGCCGGATATTCGCAAAATGCTTGTGGCCCTGGGTCCGGTCGTTGTTTTCGGAGCGAGCAATTTTCCGTTTGCCTATTCCACTGCCGGAGGTGACACGGCCTGCGCCTTCGCAGCAGGATGTCCCGTGATTGTGAAAGCTCATCCTGCACACGCTGAAACCTCAGAGCTCGTGGCTGCTGCGATATGGAAAGCTGTGAACCTGACCGGCCTTCCTGAAGGAGTATTTTCACATATCCATAGCAGTGGTTTTGAGGGGGGAAAGGCCCTGGTCCTGCATCCCAGGGTCAAGGCAGTAGGTTTTACCGGTTCTTATGCAGGTGGGAAAGCCCTTTATGATCTGGCTGCCCAAAGGCCGGAGCCGATCCCGGTTTTTTCAGAAATGGGGAGTACAAATCCGGTCTTCCTGTTGCCGGAAAAATTAAAACAGTCAGCTTCTGATATCGCTAAAATATATGCAGCTTCGATCACCCTGAGCGTGGGACAATTCTGTACAAATCCCGGCCTGATCATCGGACCGGAGGGTGAGGATTTGAATCAATTCCTTTCACAATTGGCTGCAGAGATCAGGAAAATTGATCCGGCGACTATGTTGCAACCGCGCATTGCGAAGCAATTTTTATTAAACAGGAAAAAGGCGCTTGAACAGCAAGGAGTGGAGCTGATCGCCGCCTCTGATAAGGAAGCGATAGAAAATCAGGGCATGCCGACGATTGCCAGTGTAAGTGCAAAAACCTTTCTGGAGAACCCCCAGCTTCATCAGGAAGTATTCGGCCCCTATTCCCTTGTTATTCGCTGTGCGGATGAGGCCCAGTTGCTCGAAGTGGCCACGCATCTGGAGGGGCAACTCACATCGACTTTGATGGCAACGGTGAAGGATATCCAAAATAATCTAGATCTCGTTGAAGCGGTTAAGAATCTATGCGGCCGTCTTATACTTAACGGGGTTCCCACCGGTGTCGAGGTCTGTCTTAGCATGCAGCATGGAGGGCCCTTTCCGGCGACAACGGATTCCCGCTTCAGTTCGGTAGGCGCAGATGGGATCAAGCGCTTTGGCCGCCCGCTGGCTTTCCAGAATTGGCCGGATCAATTGCTCCCGGATGAGTTGAAGAATGCCAATCCGCTGGGGATCTGGCGCACGCTCAATGATGAATTGACAAAGGAAGCGATAAGTTGACAGGATGGCATAACTAAAATCATTAGAATGAAACCGCGCATGAGTATTTTGCCCCATAGGGCAATAAGTAAGCCAGGTTCAATCCGGAAACAGAAAAAACTAAGAATATGCAGATGAAACTGTTCATTTACTCCCTTGTCCTTCTCCTGTTCACAGCATCCAATGCCCAACTGACCAAGGCTCCGGCCTATCCCCTGATCACCCACGATCCCTATTTCAGCGTCTGGTCTTTCAGCGACAAACTCAATGCTTCGACGACCCGCCACTGGACAGGTGCAGAACAGCCCCTGATTGGTCTGATCGAAGTCGATGACCAGATCTATCAGTTCATGGGGGAGGCCCTCTATCCTGAAGAGACGATTGTCCCGACCGGTATGAACAATGCCTATTCCTGCAAATACTCGGAAAATGAGCCCGGTAAGAGCTGGATGAAAGTCGATTTTTCCGATGCAGGTTGGAAAAGCGCCAAAGCCCCTTTCGGGACAAAGGACCGCAATCCGGCAACGGAATGGAATACCAGGGATATCTGGATCAGGAGAAGTTTTGAAATGGACAGGGATCCCGCAAGCATTGAGGCCCTTCTGCTTGAACTGAGCCACGATGACGATGCAGAAGTATATATCAATGGCGAGAAAGCCTTTTCCTGCAATAATTGTAACAGCAGCAATTATGAAAAGCATATCCTGGATGGGGCCATGAAATCGAAACTGAAAAAGGGCCGGAACCTGCTCGCCATTCATTGCAAGAACACGGGAGGAGGGGCCTATATCGATGCCGGACTGGAATCTCAATCTGGCTTCGCGAGCACCGTACATCAGGCGAATCAGGTTTCTGTGGTCATGACAGCCACCCAGACCAAATATGAATTTCTTTGCGGAGCAGTTATTCTCAAACTGAGTTTTATTTCACCGCTGCTTACCGATGAATTGAATTTATTATCCCGGCCGGTGAGTTATATAAAGTTTACCACATCTGCCACCGACGGCGGGACCCATCACTTGCGAATTTTTTTCAGCGCCTCCGCCAATCTCTCTGTTGACCAGGGAGACCAGAAGACGGGATCGGGATCGGTTAAAACTGAAAATGATTTACAGATAGGAAAGATTGGTTCCCAGGCCCAGCATATTCTTGGGAAAAAAGGCGATGACCTGCGGATCGACTGGGGATGGCTCTTCCTGTGTGGCTCTGCGGATAAAGACCTCCATATCGGAGCAGGGAGCGAGAAAAAGACTTTGCAACAATTCCTGCATATGCAGGTTACCGGATCGGGTGAATCGGATGAGGCAAAATCCCAGGCGCTGACTGCCCTATTTGAATTCCAACAAGGACCCGTGAGTTCAGACAAGAAATTGCTTCTGGCCTATGATGACAGTTATTCAATAGAATATTTTCATGAGAAAGAACAGGCCTGGTGGAAAAAAGAGGGAGGTGGCATGGAAAAGCTGCTGATCAAGGCGATGACTGATTATAAATTGATCAAGTCCCGCTGTGAGGCTTTTGACAGGCAATTGTACCAGGATGCCGGGCAAGCCGGTGGAGAGGTCTATGCAAAACTCTGTGTTGCGGCATATAGACAATCCCTGGCTGCCCATAAACTGGTTCGGGGTCCGGAGAACCTGTTGCTATTCCCCCAGAAAGAAAATTTCAGCAATGGCTCGATCTGGACAGTGGACGTGACCTATCCTTCAGCGCCGCTGGCCCTGGTCTATAATCCTGATCTGCTTAAAGGAATGATGAATGGGATCTTTGATTATTCTGAATCCGGGAAATGGCAGAAGCCGTTTCCCGCCCATGATCTCGGCACTTATCCCCTGGCTAACGGTCAGACCTATCCGGAGGATATGCCTGTGGAAGAGGCCGGCAATATGATCATTCTGACTGCGGCCATTGCAAGATCGGAGGGCAGGCCAGACTATGCAAAAGCGCATTGGAAACTGCTTTCACAATGGGTGGATTTCCTGGTAAAAGATGGGATCGATCCGGCGAATCAATTGTGCACTGACGATTTTGCCGGACACCTGGCCAGAAACGCCAATCTTTCCATCAAAGCCATAGTAGGGATCGGAGCCTATGCCCAGTTGGCCGCCCTCTCAGGAGACCAGGCTATTGCGGCTAAATACAAACAGATCGCCCAGAGCGCAGCCTTGAAATGGACCCAGCTTGCGGATGCTGGCGATCACTATGCGTTGAGCTTCGACAATAGGCTAACCTGGAGCCAGAAATATAACCTTGTCTGGGATAAATTGCTCGGATTGCAGTTGTTTCCGCAGGAGGTTTATGATAAAGAGGTGAAGTATTATCTGGGCAAACAAAATGCATTCGGCCTTCCGCTGGACAGCCGGAAAACCTATACCAAATCGGATTGGATACTCTGGACATCGGTACTAGCAGGCAATCAAAAGGATTTCGAGGCCCTTATCGATCCGGTTTATAAATATCTGACCGAAACACCGACCCGGGTTCCCCTGAGCGACTGGCATGAGACACTTGACGGCTCCCAGATCGGATTTCAGGCACGCAGTGTGGTAGGAGGCTATTTTATTAAGTTATTGGAATGGAAATGGAGTCATGCGGGGAATAACAGCGGTCACTAATACCATCACTAAGAGATAAACCATGGCTAAGGTTGTTATCATCGGAGGCGGAGTCATCGGACTCTGCTGCGCCTATTACCTGCAAAAAGTAGGATATGAGATCACCGTGATCGAAAGGGGTGATATAACGGATGGCACTTCATTTGGCAATGCAGGTTATGTATCCCCCAGTCATTTTGTTCCGCTGGCCTCCCCCGGCATCATCGCCAAGGGGCTGCGCTGGATGCTGAGTTCCTCAAGTCCCTTTTACATCAAGCCAAGGCTGGATACCGACCTCATTCGCTGGCTGATCAGTTTCTGGGGCAAGGCCAACCGCAAGACCATGGAAGAACATATTCCCCCATTGAATAATATTCTGCAACTCAGCAGGCAGCTTATGGGAGATATGAAAGACGATTTGGGCAATCAGTTCCGGATGGCTGAAGTGGGCTGCTTTATGCTCTATAAGAGCCCCGAGACCGAAAAACATGAATTGGAGCTGGCCCGGGAAGCCGAAAAGTTAGGAATTGAGACGAAGGTTTATAATGGCAAGGAAGTGCAGGACCTGGAACCGGAGGTAGAAGTGAATACAAGGGGAGGAGTGCTCTATCCGATCGATTGTCACCTGCATCCCGGGGATTTCATGAGTACCCTGAAGAACCATCTGCGAAATAATGGCGTCCGGTTGCAATTGAATACGGAGGTTAGGGAATTTGAAAAATCAGGGAAAAAGGTCAAGGCAGTTATCACCGAAAAAGGCAGGTTTGAAACCGATGAATTGGTGCTTGCAGCCGGCTCCTGGCTTCCCTTAATTGCCCGCAAACTGGGTATTAGCCTGCTTTTGCAGGCAGGAAAGGGCTATAGCATGACCTACGAGAATGTGGGCAGGAATCTTCGTCATCCGGCCATTCTGGTGGATAAAAGGGTGGCCATGACCCCGATGGGCAAGGACCTGCGGATGGGCGGCACCATGGAGATTAGCGGGATCAATAAGAATATTCTTGTTAAGAGAGCCAGGGCCATCTACGATGGGGCCTTGGGCTATTACCCTAACCTAGGGCTTCCCTTTTTGCCCGAGGAGAAAATCTGGAACGGGCTGCGTCCCTTGACCCCTGACGGGCTTCCCTATATCGGGAGAGCAGTCGCTTATGAAAACCTGGTCATCGCCGGTGGTCATGCCATGCTCGGGCTTTCCCTGGCTGCAGGAACAGGGAAATTAGTGGAGGAGATCATCGGGGCAAAGGAAACCAGCATTGAAATCGGAGCCTTTGATGTTGCCCGTTAACCTTAATAAGTTTAAGCGGTTTACGGATGGAGCGCGACTTCCTTAATTTTACACTCTTATGGATTGTCAGGCCACCTATCTTCCTTACGGAGAAACTGGATATTTCTCTAAGATCATCCTGGACTACCTGGGACAGGATCCGGAATTGAAACCATTTTACAGCCATCCGGTTTCACTAGATGGAGTTCGCCAGGCGATTCGTGACAGAAGTGCTTTCAAGACGGACCGGCCCCTCCTGGTCAGGGAATTGAAAAAACAGTACGCGGGACTTGAACCCTCTGCTACCATCAATAGGAACCTGGAGCTGCTTCTTCTTGAAAACAGTTTTACCATCACTACGGCTCATCAGCCCGTGCTTTTTACAGGCCCTCTTTTTTTTATTTATAAGATCCTTCATGTCATACGGCTAGCCGAAGGCTTGTCCTCGGATTTTCCGGATAACCATTTTATTCCGGCCTATTTCATGGGCAGCGAGGACGCGGATCTGGATGAATTGGGTCATATTTTTCTTCATGGAGAGAAATTGCTTTGGGAAACCCGGGAAAAGGGGGCCGTGGGCCGCATGAGCACGATGGGCATAGAAATACTGATTTCCCGGCTCGAAGCGGAATTCGGAAGTCAGCCACATGGCAGAGAGCTCGTGCAATTGATTAGTTCCTGCTATATCGGAAGCCCTGATGTACAGACCGCTACCCTGAAGCTCATACATGCCCTGTTTGCCCGCTTCGGGCTGATCGTATTCATTCCGGATAACCCGGCATTTAAAAATGCCATGGTTCCCGTATTCGAGCAGGATATTTTCGAACATCGTTCATCTAACCTGGTAGAAAACAGCATCAAGCGCCTTTCTTCTCATTATAAAGTGCAGGCCCGGCCGCGGGCCATAAATCTGTTTTATCTCGGAGATCAGCTCCGCAATCGTATAGAACAATCGAACGGACGCTTCAATGTGCATGAAGCCGATCTGCAATTCGACTCCGTTCAGATCCGCACCGAACTCCATGAACATCCGGAACATTTCAGTCCCAATGTCATCCTGAGGGGTCTGATGCAATCCACCCTATTGCCGGATATCGCATTCATTGGAGGAAGTGGAGAGCTCGCTTACTGGCTTGAATTGAAATCGCTTTTTGAATATTATGGAGTGCCTTATCCCATGCTGATCCTGCGCAATTCCTTCCTGTTAGTGGAAGGTGAAGCAAGCAGGAAGATGAGGTCCCTTGAACTGGGCCTGCCTGATCTATTTCTGTCGGAACAGGAACTATTGAACAGGCTGGTGAAGAAATATTCCCAAAATCAGCTCAGCTTGAACAGGGAATTCACAGAAGCTGAGGATCTCTATAATCGCATCGCGGCCATTTCAGCTAAAGTGGCCCCCAGCCTGGAACAGCATACAAGGGCCCTGGAATCTAAAGCGCTCAGACGTTTAAGGGATCTTGAGGCCAAATTGCTTAAGACCGAGAAAAGAAAATTTGAAGACCAGGACAGGCAGATCCATGCCCTGAAATCATCTCTGTTCCCACAAAACAATCTTCAGGAGAGGATCGATAATTTCATTCCCTATTATGCCAAATGGGGTAATGAATTCATTGATAGGGTCTACCATCATTCCCCGGCACTGGATCAGCATTTTACCGTTCTAATCACTGAGTAAAACTCTGGCTGATGAAATGCAACTCATCGGTGATTCCGGTCCGCCAATGGCCCAATCGTGAGACCCGTCCCGAACTCTGATTTCATGGAGCAATTTCTTTTTAGTGAGCGCCAGTCGCAGCAGGCAGTTTCCCTTCGTCAGGAAATCATCATCGCCTCAATCGATCCACGCAATCAATCCCATGGCGGGCTCTAGAGAGATCTCCCTGGAGAGATCTTCCTTGGTACTTGCCCGTTTTTTGGATATTATAAAAAAATTTTGGTCAAAAAATATTGAAAAATGATAAAATTTAAAAATTATTTAATAATTTTATTAATCTTCAATCTGTCCCCCTTGGAAAATTGATTTGTTGTGCTAGCTTCGATTGCTGTCCAATTATTCATAAAACCTAATGCCTCCTCGTATGAAACCCAATGCCGTTACTCCCCGAATTCTATCCAAAGTTATGCCCAGAGTCGTGAATGCGCCGTTGCCTAAACCTATTTCTAATCTACAGACCCTGCCTTCCGATCTCAACTCAAAAAAGGTCAACCCCCCGGATGAGGAAACGCTTGACAGGCTGAATGCTATTGTGAAGCAATACCCTTTTTGCATCTATTACAGGCAGAAAAAGAACGATCCGCTTTGATGGATTTATATTTGCCCTCAATTTCTTGAATAGATGAAAGTATTCAAATTCGGGGGTGCAAGCGCGGCAAGCATTGAAAGGATCAACCATATTCCGAAAATCCTGAAGCCTTATAGCGAAGAAAAATTATTAGTCGTGATCTCTGCGATGGGCAAGACCACCAACGCACTTGAAAAAGTCCTTCAATCCTTTTATGAGGGGAAGAAAGAAGAAGCGTTGCTTCTTTTCAATGCTGTTAAACAAAGCCATCTTCAAACAGCTAAATACCTTCTCGTAACCCATTACAACGAGGCCGAGGACCGGCTCAGTAATTTCTTCACAGAAGTGGAATGGCTGCTCCATGACAAACCTTCCAAATCCTTCGACTATTATTATGATCAGATAGTTTGCATCGGGGAACTTCTTTCCACAACGATACTGAGCGCCTTCCTGAACCAGGAAGGGGCAGCCAATGAATGGATCGATGTAAGGGATATTTTTCGCACGGACGATAATTTCAGGGACGCGAATATCGATTGGGCAGTGACGGAGAAATCTGTAGCAGAAAAATTACTGCCCTTATTCGAAAAGCAGAACCTGGTAATCACGCAGGGATTTATCGCCTCTACGGATGAAAATGAAAGCACTACGCTTGGGAGAGAGGGGAGCGACTATTCTGCGGCCGTATTCGCAGCCATGCTATCGGCTGAAAGCCAGACCATCTGGAAGGATGTGGAGGGTTTCATGAACGCGGATCCAAAGGAATTCCCCGAAGCCGTAGTCATCCCCGAACTGAACTATGAAGAGGTCATTGAAATGGCTTATTATGGAGCCCAGGTCATTCATCCCAAGACAATCAAGCCGCTCCGCAATCATGGGATACCCCTTTATGTAAAGAGTTTTTTGGATCCTTCTCTGCCGGGAACCCTGATACATGAAAAATACGTCAGGAACCTGCCTCCTATTTTCGTACTTAAGAAGAACCAGGTGCTGTTACATTTGCAATCCAGGGATTTTTCTTTTGTGGGGGAAAAGCCGGTGGCCCGGCTTTATGAGATTCTATCGCAGTTGAAGATCAAACCGAATCTGATGCAGACGGGAGCAGTAAACCTGATGATTTGCGTGGATGAACGGGAGGATAAACTGGAGAAACTGGCCGGGGCTATTGCAGAATTATTCGACTTGAACGTGGAAAAGGGGCTGACCCTGCTAACGATCAGGCATGGCGATGAAAGGAATTTAAATGAGTTGACGAAGGGGAGGAGGATATTGTTGAAGCAGCAGACGAAAGAGACGGCGCAGGTTTTAGTGGTGTAAGGGTTAACTAACTATTGGCTCCCGCGGGAGCGGTACTGTATGGCTAATCCTCTCCGATCATAATGCTCTGTTTCAGTTTGATCCCTATATTCTTGCCGTAATGTTTGGCTGGTTTCCAGATCGGCATATGTTCGAATGCTTCCTCGATCTTTGGATTCATGGTATCATTTCCCCCTCTAAGCACCACGGCCCATACCGGATTACCCCCATCATCAATGATATATTCCACCTGTACAAAGGTCTTTTTTTGTTCCGGATCCAGGTCCTTCATTTCTACCCGGCTCAGGCTGTCCAGGAACCCCTGAAAACCTTCATTACCGCCGGGATAAAGCGGAAGATTGTCCACCGAAGTAGCCAGGTCCTCATCTTTGATCGGCTGGGGTTTATGGATGGGTTTTTTTCTGATCCTTGCCGCTTCCGTTTTAGACTCCGGCATGGCTATATCCTCCGTAACATAATCTCCTTTGCTATTGACCAGGATCAGTGGCAACTGATGGTTCTTCTCAAAATAAAAGAACATGTTCTTCAGGTTCCGGATCAGGGGCGCATATTCCGGGAAAGTCTGAAGGTATTTATTCAGATAGGCCAAGCTCTTTTGGTTCCTGAAATTGACGGGGAAGATATGGACGGGTATAAAATCCTCGCCCATGTCCTTGGCATGGGCAGCCAGAATATATACTTCCTCTATTTTATCGTCAGTCAGGGGAATGCAGCCTACCGTAACACAGCTACCGTGAATATAGATCTCTCCGCCAGGCTGCGAAAGATCGCTCAAAAAGCGGTCGGATGCATTGGGATAATTCAGGCGAAGGGAAAGATGGTATAGGCTCTTTGGGTTGAACTCGCTGATGCAGTAGACTCCTTCGGGTACCTGGTAATCCCCTGCCATTCTCTTAGGGCCCAGGGTCCCGGCAAGGGCGCAGACCTTGTAGGTCTTAAATAATTTATATTTCTCCTCTTTCTTGTTTTTGACCCAGATTTCGAGCTCGCTATCGTATTTAAAGGAACGGATATAGATATAGTTGGCAGGCCATACCAACCCCTTTTCCTGGAATTGCTTCATGAGGGTATCTTCCTTGCGTTTGAGGATCTCGTTCATGCGGGGAATGGACCGTTGCAGGTCCATAAAATGTACACTTGTGACCGACGTCTGGCCATGAAGGCAGATTGCGGAAAAGAGGAAAATGGTTCCGGGTATAGCTAAAAAATATTTCTTCAGGCTCATTACTTCAAACAGAACAGATTCTTATTCAACGCTAAAATAATACAAATCTTCAAAAAGTCTAAGCTTTAACCTTTAAACATCCTGTTAATAAACCAGCAATTACAAATTCCCTCTCTCTTCCTGTTCACGTTCAATTGCCTCAAACAGAGCCTTAAAATTGCCTTTCCCAAAGCTCTTGGCGCCTTTTCTCTGAATGATCTCGTAAAACAGGGTAGGCCGGTCCTCGACTGGTTTGGAGAAGATCTGAAGCAAATAACCCTCATCGTCACGATCGACTAAGATACCCAGATCCTTAAGAGGACCCAGATCCTCATCAATATGACCGACCCTGTCAAGCAAATCATCATAATAGGAAGAAGGAATCTTTAAAAACTCAATTCCACGGTTTTTGAGAAAACTAACTGTTTTAACGATATCATGGGTGGCCAGGGCGATATGCTGAACCCCCTCGCCATGATAGAATTCCAGGTATTCCTCCACCTGTGATTTTTTCTTCCCTTCAGCAGGTTCGTTGATTGGGAATTTCACATAACCGTTACCATTGCTCATTACTTTACTCATCAGGGCAGAATATTCTGTAGAAATATCTTTATCGTCAAAGGAAAGAATATTGCGGAAACCCATCACTTTTTCATAGAAAGCGACCCAGCGTTCCATCTGGTTCCAGTCTACATTAGCAACACAATGGTCGACATGAAGTAATCCTGCCGGCTCGGAGTTATAAGCGGGTTTCCAGGGCCTATAGCCAGGCATGAAGGTTCCATGGTAGTCCTTTCTTTCTATGAATAAATGAATGGTTTCGCCGTATAAATGAATCCCGCTCATCACCAGTTTTCCATGCTCGTCCTGTAAGGTAAAGGGTTCCAGAAAGGACTTGGCTCCCCTTTCTGTCGTCTCTTTCCAGGCGCTTGCCGAGTCCTGAACCCTCAGGCTCAGCATTTTGACCCCGTCTCCGTGCAGGTAGACATGATCAGCGATCAGATTCCCCGTTCTCAGGGCAGTTGTAAAGACTAAAATGATCTTATTCTGCCGGACCGCGTAACTTACTTTGTCTTTAACTCCGGTTTCGGGTCCTGAATAGGCAAGGGGCTGGAAGCCGAAAGCGGATTGATAATAGTGAGCGCTCTGCTTGGCATTGCCTACATAAAATTCTATATAATCTGTTCCTTCCAGAGGTAGGAAGTCTCTCATTGTTTTTTCCTGTGCCGGAATAGCGAATGTTTGCATACCGTTATTTGTAATTTTTTTAATTATTTGATTTATCAGGTGGTGATCCTTCCGGATGGGCGCTGGAAATGCTGACTGGAATTAGCGAAATGATTCCATGGCAAGAGCTTCCATCAGCAAACAGTAGCAAATGCGCTTATCGCCAAAGATTTTATGTGGATAATCAGGGATCATCTCATGCAAATATAAATATCCCCTTTTACAGAGACAACTACAATCGGCCAGAGATTGTTAAATTCGGGTTTCCCTCATTATCAGCATGTATTATCTTTACCTCCAAATTTTACATTATGGTCAAAGCCGGGATACTGGGAGGCGGTCAATTAGGAAGGATGCTATTGCAGGCAGCCGCCAATTATCCTGTCGAAACCTTTGTTCTGGAGAATGACGAACAGTGTCCTGCAGCCCATTTATGCCACCATTTTACAAAAGGCGATATCAGGAATTTTGACGATGTGTACCATTTCGGAAAAAACCTGGATACCCTTACCATTGAAATTGAATCGGTCAATGAAGATGCCCTTGAAAAACTGGAACAGGAGGGTGTGAGGATCTATCCCAGGCCCGCTGCCCTTCGCACCATTAAGAACAAAATACTCCAAAAAGAATTCTATAAACTGAATGAACTTCCCAGTTCGGAATTCCGGATAACGGGAAGCCTTGAAGAATTGCGGATGCATGAAGCCTTTATTCCTGCCGTACACAAACTGGCGACGGGCGGTTATGATGGACGGGGCGTACAACTGATCAGGACAAAGGATGATTTTAGCAAGGGTTTCAACGCTCCGGCCATCCTGGAAAAGATGGTGGCCATTGACCGGGAGATTTCCCTGATCGTAGCGGTTAGCCAGAAAGGAGAAACCGTTATCTTCCCTCCCGTGGACATGGTCTTCGATCCCTATCTGAATATACTGGATTATCAGGTCAGCCCAGCAGATCTTACTGAAAGGGCGCTCTGGAGAGTGGAGGCCATTGCCCTCAAACTGGTCAGGGACCTGAAAAGCCCCGGTATATTTGCCGTTGAAATGTTCATCGATAAAAAAGGAGTGGTATATGTCAATGAGACCGCACCCAGGGTCCATAATAGCGGCCATCATACCATTGAAGCCCATTATAGCTCACAGTTCGACATGCTCTGGCGGATCCTGCTCAATTATCCCCTGGGCAATACGACGGCCATACTTCCTTCTGCTATCGTGAATCTTCTGGGCGCAGAGGGTTATGAAGGAGAGGCCATTTATGAGGGCCTGGATGAAGTGCTTAAGATGGAAAATGCCTTTGTTCATATTTACGGGAAGACAAGGACCAAACCAGGCCGTAAAATGGGTCATATTACCATATTAGGCAAAAACAGAAAGGACTTGATTTTTACGGCCGGAAGAATTAAGCAGAGGCTAAAGGTCATAGGATCGATAAAATTGTAGAAATTTACCAAATCTAAAATCTCCTTCCATGACATTGGTCGGTATCATAATGGGCAGCGATAGTGATCTTCCGGTCATGCAATCATCTGCCGACATCCTTAAAGAACTGGAAATCGAATTTGAACTGACGGTGGTTTCCGCACATCGAACTCCGATGCGCATGGTGGAATATGCAAGCAAGGCCAGGGAACGCGGCCTTAAAGTAATCATTGCCGGAGCAGGAGGCGCGGCCCATCTTCCGGGCATGGTCGCCTCTATTACGACCCTGCCAGTGATCGGCGTGCCCGTCAAATCTTCCAACTCCCTGGATGGCTGGGATTCGATCCTTTCTATCCTGCAAATGCCCAACGGGGTACCCGTTGCCACGGTAGCCCTCAATGCTTCCAAGAATGCGGGTATACTGGCAGCGAGCATTATCGGTAGTTTCGATGAAGATGTTGCCGGGAAGCTGGCCGCTTATAAGCAAAGAATGGAATCGGATGTGATTAAGAAGGTGGATAAACTTAAAAAAGCAGGCTGGGAAAATAGCTTTGATGTTTAGTGTATTTTGCTGCCAAAAATAATGAGCCAAAGCCCGGCCTCAATCAATCCCGCAAGCCGCGTTCTTCTGGCGAGCCTGGTCGGCACGACGATTGAGTTCTTTGATTTTTATATCTATTCGACTGCTGCAGTCCTCGTTTTTCCGAAACTTTTCTTTCCATCAGCAGATCCGGCGACAGCCATGCTGGAGTCGCTTGCCACTTTTGCTCTCGCATTCGTAGCCAGACCGATCGGAGCGGTCATATTCGGGCATTTCGGGGACAGGGTGGGGCGCAAAGCCACTCTCGTAGCAGCCCTGATGACGATGGGTCCTTCCACGGTTGCCATAGGGTTATTACCTTCCTACCATAGTATCGGCATTGCGGCTCCGCTGTTATTGGCTCTTTTCCGTTTCGGTCAGGGCCTCGGCCTCGGCGGGGAATGGGGAGGTGCGGTCCTACTAGCCACAGAAAATGCACCTAAGGGTAAGAAAGCCTGGTATGGCATGTTTCCGCAATTGGGTGCCCCGATCGGCTTCCTGCTTTCGAGCAGCACTTTTTTATTGCTGAGCAAGAACCTGAGCGATGCGAAGTTTTTCAGTTATGGTTGGCGGATACCCTTTATCGCCAGCGCCTTGCTGGTAGTGGTTGGCCTTTATGTGAGATTGAAGATCTCCGAAACGCCGGATTTCATAAAGGTCATTGAAAAAAACGAGCGCGTCAAGCTCCCAATGGCCGTGGTTTTCCGGAAACAGGGGAGGTCCTTATTGCTGGCCACCCTTATCGCCATCACGACCTTTGTTCTCTTTTATCTCATGACCGTATTTACTTTGAGTTGGGGGACCCTCTCCCTGCATTATCCGCGGTCTGGGTTTCTTACTGTACAACTGGTCTCCGTTTTGTTTTTCGCGTTGAGCATTCCGATCTCAGCTACCCTGGCCGATCGCAGAGGCAGGGGCAATGTGCTCATCCTGGCGACGATTGGTATTTTGATTTTCGGATTGTTTTTTAGCGTTCTTTTCCAGGCAGGGAACTGGCCGCTGACTTTCGGATTTCTTGGTATAGGTATGTTCCTGATGGGACTGACCTATGGGCCCCTCGGAACGGCGCTTTCTGAGATCTTCCCTGCCTCTGTAAGATATACAGGCGCCTCACTTGCATTTACCCTGGCCGGCATTCTCGGAGCCTCGATCGCTCCTTACCTGGCCACCTGGATCGCTAATAAATATGGAATAGGGTATGTAGGATACTATCTCTGCACTGCTGCGGCACTAACACTGGTAGCCCTGCTGGTATCGCGCAAATCATTGCAGGGTAATTCGCCGGAAAAATAATTTGCTAAATAAATTAGTATTCATTAGCTTTACCTTGTTAGACTAGTTTTTATTTTCAAAAAGAAAGCCCGGCGTCTGCCGGGTTTTCAATGAAGCTCCCCGCAACTTGCTGGGGGGCTGACTCCATAGAAATAAAAATAATTCATTCAATCACTAATCCCTTCGATGGGCGAATCATTGTTGCTGTGGCTGAGCGCTTCTCGCAAATCTCTGCAATAAACTTGGCAGAGCGCCGGCAATCGCACCGGTGACGGAAGGAGGAAGCCCGAATTTCGTAGTAAGGCTGTTCACCAGGCTTCCTTCGATGGCGCCTGTCACAGGTCCGCCGGCAGCCATACTGCTTTCCAATTTACCTAGCAATCCTCCGATCAGGCCCTGTGCTTCGCCAGCAGCCGGAACATTGTTTGCAATATGGTTGGCTATTTCGTTGTGTACGGCGTCGGCCTGTTCAGGCGTCAGATTAGCGGCCACCTCGGGATTGTTTCCAAGATGTTCTTTCACTGCTTGCAAGATTTCGTCAAACATGGTTGATGGGGTTTTATTGCGATAAATATAGGGGATAAACTCATGCAGGAAGTTTGGTTTCAGAGATTTTACCCAAAGTTCATGAGTTGGGAGAGATTTGCCAATCTGAAATTCCATGGCGAAGATTCCCGTCTTCGGAATTGACCTATGTCGAAAGAGTATGATACGGAATAAATGCGTGACCTGAATAATAGTAAATCCAGGAATCATCCGCTAAGTATGAAGCATTTGGATAGTTATAACTATTGTTATAACTTTGTAGAAAATCGTATTTATGATGCGAAGTCATGTAAAACCGGGTGGAGATAAAATTGTAGCCCGGAATAAACTTCCAATCTTTTCAATGCCTTCCAGGATCAGAGCCATAGGTAATTCAAGAGGCGTAATTCTGAGTAATCAGGTTATTGAAGAGGCAGGGATACAGCCTGAGGCCGATATTATTATTCAAGCCAGGTCTGGAATGATAACCATCTTTCCTGCTAAGTCAAAAAACCGTGTGAACCTGGACCTGTCTACATGGGGGAAACAGTTTAAATCGGCGATAAAAGCAGGTCAAAAACCGGAGCATGATCTCTGGGAAGGCATAGGAACCGATTTTGATAAGGAGGATTGGAAATGAAGCAATTTGAAGTTTATGTGGTAAATCTTGATCCTAAGATTGGGTCTGAAATTAAAAAATCCAGGCCTGCAGTGATCGTTTCGCCAGATGCGATGAATAAATATTTAATGACTTTGATCGTAGCGCCCCTAACACATTCTGTCAAAGGCTACCCTTCACGAGTGCCGAGTAATTTTCAGAACCAAGGAGGCGAGATCGTACTTGATCAGATTCTTACGGTGGACAAATCCAGGCTGATCAAAAAATTAGGAATGATTGATAAGAATAGTGCACAGGCGATAAAAGACATCCTGAAGACTATGTTTGGTTGAGGCATTATTGTTTATTTAAAAGGAAAGGGTTAATGACAAAGAATTGCCCGGATTTTAAGTTCTTTCGCCATACTAAGGCAAAGAACATTTCTCCTGAGTAGCGCCATAAATAAAAAAAGGCCCGCATCTTTACGAGCGAGCCTCTGATTTTCTGAAAAAATTATCACAACTCCATTTCCAATTCCCTTGATGTGATCGAGTACATCAGGTTTTGCAACTGGTGCAGGTACCTGACATTGGAGAGGGCGGGAGCGGGGCATCGCAGCCTCATGACTCCATCGTAGAATTCAAAATCGATATGGCTGTTTCCTATGGTGATGATCCATTGTTCGCGGAGGAAATTGCGGAATCCGCATTTGAGGAGGATGTCTTCGTTCAAAGTGATCGGCTGCAGTTCGCTGAATTCAAATTCCTTGACGGATTCAGCAAGTTGTATCACGTATTCCTGGTTTCGTGAACCCCTGGTATGCACGGGCTCGCGGTTTAATTCCAGTTGAGTGTCAAATACAATGCTTTGGCTGTGGATTTCCAGAACGGTGACGATCTCATTTTGCGGGTTGAGTACTTTGTTCCCGAGGCGCAGTTCTCTTGCTTGTATCATAAAGTAAACTTTTTGAAATGCTAATAATTTAAAGAAACCTTGGCATTTCAAAGGGAATAGACTTTACTCGTAGATCAAACAGTACACAAGATAATAGGCGAAATTGAAAATTGCAATAGGCTGGAATAAATGACTTTTGCACATTGATCCATCGGCTGGGATACTCGGATGGTATTTCTGCATTATTTTTACAACTGGGTGAGTTACAAGGGGCTCTCCCAAACTAAACAATGGAAAATCAAATAGTTAAAATCCTGAATATTGAACAGGTCACACATGATGTGAGAGCATACAGGGTCGAAAAACCCGGAGGTTATTCATTTATCCCGGGGCAGGCAACGGAGGTTTCAATCAACAAACAGGGATGGGAGGAGGAAAAAAGACCCTTCACCTTCACCTGCCTGAATGAAGACCCCTGGCTTGAATTCACGATCAAGTCCTATCATGACCATCCTGGGGTTACGCACAAGCTCTATTCTCTTATTGATGGGGATGAACTTATCCTGCGAGATGTATGGGGAGCCATTTCCTACCAGGGACCCGGATATTTTCTGGCCGGAGGAGCCGGTATCACTCCTTTTATAGCGATTTTCCGGCAATTATCCAGACAGGGTCAGATTGAGGGAAATGAACTTTATTATTCCAATAAGACGCGTGCAGATATCATCCGCTATCCGGAACTCGGCAAAATCCTTGGATCAAATGTTCATTACCTACTGACAAGAGAAAAAGATGCTGATCACAGGCATGGCCGCCTTGATGCCGCTTTTATTGAAAAAGCAGGACTCGATTTTTCTAAGCCATTTTATATATGCGGCCCGGACCAGATGATCGCCGATTTGAAAGCAGTGCTTGAGAAGGCGGGAGCCCGGTCTGAATCGCTGGTTTTTGAGAAATAGTTTCAAATAAAAAGCTACTTTTAGCAATATACTTCCGGTATGCGTTACGTTTATTTCTCTCTCTCACTGATCATCACCTTAGCATTGATCTATACATTGAACAGGCCATGGCAGGCAGGTAGCAATACACTGCCTCCACTGGGCAATTTCCTGAGCCCCCAGCATGGATTCTGGCAAAATGCCGATGCGGTCAACAAGGACTTCAATGAACGAATAGTTTCGGATCAGTTGAAGGATAAGGCAGAGGTTTATTTCGACGAGCGCATGGTTCCCCATGTTTTTGCCAACAGTGAAGCCGATGCCTATTTCACCGAAGGCTGGCTGCATGCCAAATTCCGGTTATGGCAAATGGAATTTGAAACTTTTGCCGCTGCAGGCCGTATCAGCGAGCTCATTGGGTCAAAGGGCCTGGAATATGACCGCGATAAAAGAAGGCTGGGCATGGTCTTTTCGGCTGAAAAAGCCGTAGGTGAATTGGAGAGGGATTCTGCTACCAAAGTTGAATGCGATGCCTATACGGCAGGTGTAAACGCCTATATCGGGAGCCTGAAAGAAAGTGAACTGCCGGTGGAGTATAAATTACTAAACTATAAACCGGAAAAATGGAGCAATTTTAAGACCGCTCTATTCCTGGAATATATGTCCCTGGAACTCGCCGGTTATGAGAGTGATTTTGAAAACAGCAATGCTAAAGCGGTCTTTGGCTTGAAGGTTTTTGAACTGCTCTATCCCCTTTCACAGGACTCCGTGGATCCCATCATTCCAAAGGGGACTGCATTCGACAAGCCCAAACTGGAATTGAAGATCCCCGCTACAGCAGACAGCCTCTATTTTAATGCCGTCGACACAGCAAATATCCATGAGGATAAGCCGGATGCTGAAAATGGCAGTAACAATTGGGCAGTGAGCGGTAAAAAGACCCATAGCGGAAGGCCTATCCTTTGCAATGACCCTCATTTGGGACTCAATCTTCCTTCTCTTTGGTATGAGATACAACTCAATGCGCCTGGTCTCAGGGTATACGGAGTTAGTTTTCCTGCCTCGCCTGGTGTCATTATCGGTTTCAATGACTCCTGTGCCTGGGGAGTTACTAATTCTGAGCGGGACGTCCGCGACTACTACCGGATCCGGTTTAAGGACAGTACTATGAATGAATATTGGTTTAACGGGGATTGGAAACAATCCGATTTCAGGTATGAACATATCAAAATAAAGAACGAGCCTGAATATATCGATACGGTGGCCTATACCTTATTCGGTCCTGTAATGTATGACCGGAAATTCAGAGGCAGCCGTAAAGATGGAAAAGACGGGCCTCGCACAGACGGAGGATATTATGCGGTCAAATGGAAGGCCCATGAGCCAAGTAATATCTTAAGGGTCTTCAATCAGCTAAACCATGCTTCCAATTACAAGGACTACCTGGCGGCTATCCGATTTATGAGCACTCCAGGTCAGAATTTCGCTTTTGCTACCAAGTCGGGAGATATTGCCATGTGGTGCCAGGGGCAATTCCCTGGCAAATGGAAACACCAGGGCCAATTCATCATGCCAGGCACGGATAGCAGCTATTTATGGCAGGGGGATATCCCGCAGGATGAAAATCCCCATATTTACAACCCGGAGCGGGGTTTTGTGAGCAGCGCCAACCAGATCCCTGTCGATATCAGCGTCTATCCCTATTATCTGGGAGGTTCCTTTCCTCCCTACCGTGGAACGGCAATCAACCGTTTCCTGAACCGCATCAATGATATCACTATTGATGATATGAAGAAGTTACAGACGGAAAACTACGACCTCTTCGCTGAAATGGCGCGGCCGGTCCTGCTGAAATACATCAATGAAGATTCACTGGATCTGACAGAAAAAAAATATTTCGAAATGATGAAGGGCTGGAATCTCCGTGAGGATTATGAAGAGAAGGGGGCTACGGTGTTCAACCTGCTCTGGAATATTTTCCAGCACCAGGTCTTTGATGATGAATTCAGCAGGACCCGTCTTTCCCTGCCCATGCCGGGAGAAAGCACTTTGCTCGAAGCCATCCTGCGTGACAGTGCATTCCGTTTTATAGATGATATCAACACTGCCCAAAAAGAGTCCCTAAGGGATATCCTCCTTCGCAGCTTTTCCATAACCACGGATTCCCTGCGGGCACTTGAATCAAAGGGACAATTGGAATGGGGAAAGGCGAAGGATACCAGGGTGACTCATCTTGCACGCTTATTGCCATTTAGCAGAGAGCATATAGCCATCGGAGGCGGACGCCATTGCATAAATGCGGCCAGTAAGGACCATGGGCCCAGTTGGAGGATGATCGTTTCCCTGACCGATACCATCGAAGCCTATGGGGTCTATCCCGGCGGACAGAGCGGAAATCCCGGCAGCCCTTATTATGACGGGTTCATCGACCACTGGGCAGCGGGAAAATATTACAGGCTTTGGTTCATGCGTACTGAGGACAAGGATAATAGGAGAGTAAAATATAAAATAGAATTTGAAAAATGAAATTCATATCATCACTCTTACTCACATCATTGCTCAGTTGCGTTTTGGGGCTTTTCTTTCCATGGTGGACCATCGCCGTGGCTGGTTTTTCAAGCGGCATCTTCATCGCCATGGCTCCCTGGAAATCCTTTCTGGCAGGCTTCTGCGGTGTCTTTCTCTGGTGGGGAGGACTCGCCGGACTGATCGATGTTAAAAACGATCATATACTTTCTTCCAGGATTGCTGAAGTCTTTCACTTGCATGGCAACTATTTCCTGCTTCTATTGTTGACTGCTTTGATCGGGGCCCTGGTCGGCGGCCTTTCCGCTCTAACGGCTTCCCTGATTAGAAAAAAATCTCAAACCGCTTAATTGATGCGAAGCCATGCTATGAGATTCCTGGTTCTGTCGGGTTTGTTTTTGTTGATCTTTGGAAAGGTGAGCGCGATCAAGGTCACAGGAACCGTTATCGATGAAAAGGGGAAGATCCTGCCCTATGCCTCCATCCTGGTGAAGGGTACTACCTATGGAACTTCGGCAAATAATGAAGGAAAGTATTTTCTCAACCTGGAATCCGGCGCATATTCTATCGTTTGTCAGTATGTTGGATATGGGAAGGCCGAAAAAAAAATCACACTGGATAAAGAAGCAGTGGTACTGGATTTTCAGCTCTTTCCGCAGGAGCTCAACCTGGGCACTGTGGTCATAAAACCAGGAGGAGAGGATCCGGCCTATGAGATTATCCGGAAGGCTATAAAAAAGAGATCCTATTATCTCAATCAACTGGACAGGTTTCGTTGTGAAGTCTATATCAAGGGCCAACTGAGATTGCGCAATTTTCCAAAATCCTTCATGGGTCAGAAAATTGATTTTGAAGACGGTGATACAGGTAAGAAAAAAATTGTCTACCTCTCCGAAACGATAGCGACCTATAGTTATGAGCGACCCGGCAAATCCAAGGTGGAAGTGCTATCCACAAAGGTAAGCGGCCAAAGCGATGGATTCGGATTCAGCATTCCACAGATCATTTCTTTTTATCAGAATAATATTGAGTTCGGCAGGAACCTCAATCCAAGAGGCTTTATTTCCCCGATCTCGGATAACGCGCTCCATTATTACAAATACAAATTCGAAGGCTCATTTTTCGAGGACGGAAAGGAGATCAATAAGATCCGGGTCATTCCACGGAGAAAATACGAACCCCTGTTCAGCGGTTATATAAATATCACCGAAGGAGATTGGCGAATTCATAGCCTTCAGCTCACGCTGACCAAAGAATCGCAGATGGAACTTGTGGATACGGTCAAAATCGAGCAGCTCTATGTTCCTTATAGCAAGGATCTCTGGGTAATAAAATCACAGGTGATCTATCCGGCAATAAAACTCTTTGGATTTGATGCTTATGGAAGTTTCGTGGATGTCTATTCGAAATTCGATCCGGACCCGGAATTGCCGAAAAAATTCTTCGACAAGACCATCCTGAAATTCAATGTGGGTTCCAATAAAAAACCGGCCGATTATTGGGATTCCATTCGACCTCTTCCGTTAATGACCGATGAAGCGGCCGACTACCTGAAAAAAGACAGCCTGGAAAAAGCGCATCGGGATCCCCATTACCTGGACTCCATTGACCGCATTCAAAACCGCATTACCCCAATCGGAATACTCTTAACTGGTCAGACCCTCAACAAAGAGAAATCCAGATCCTCATTCAGTTATCCCTCACTGATATCGGCTCTCAGCTATAATACCGTGGAAGGGATTGCACTTGACTGGCGAAGCAGTTTTACTAAAAGACTGGACAGCACAAATATTTCCCGCAAGAGCATCAGCCTGACTCCGGACATACGCTATGGATTCCATAACCAGCACCTCAATGCCTATGCAGACCTCAGCTACAATTTTGGCACGAAATATTTCAGTTCCCTGAGCCTTTCCGGTGGTAAGCGGATCGAGCAATTCAATAATTCCGGACCTATTTCGCCTTTTTACAATAGTATCTCCACCCTGCTCTATGAAAGCAATTACATGAAGTTTTATGAGGCATGGTTTGGCAAATTGAATTTTACAAAAAACATCGGGGATGGATTCAGGGTAAGAGCGGGGATCGAATTCCAGGACAGGATGCCCCTGGACAATACGACCGGTTATTCCATTGTTCAATGGAAGACGCGGAGCTTTACGCCCAATTACCCCAACGATCTGCTTGGCGAGAACATGATCCGCAACCAGGCACTGATGGCCAGCATAGACATTCATTGGAGACTTGGCTCACGGTATATTGAATTCCCCGACCGTAAAGTGATGATCGGTTCGAATCTTCCGGCCTTTGACCTGCTCTACATTCAGGGTATACCCAATGCAATGGGCAGCGATGTCGATTATGCCAAATGGCGATTCAGCATTTCCCAGCAGGTCAATATGAAACTGGCGGGCCAGGTGGAATACCGGCTTTCCCTCGGAGGATTCCTTTATTCCAATTCCGTCTTTGTTCCCGACTATGATCATTTCAACGGCAACCAGATCATAATTGCTTCGGATAACCTGAATGGATTCCAACTGCTGCCTTATTATAAATACAGCAATACCGCGCCGCTTTATGGGGAAGCGCATCTTCAATACCATCTCAATGGATTCCTGACCAATAAGATCCCCTTGTTCAGAAAACTCAACTGGCACCTTGTGGCCGGAGCCAGCGGCTTCTATATCGATCCATTGAGAAATTATACCGAGGCCTACCTTGGCCTGGAAAATATATTAAAACTCTTCAGGGTGGATATGGCCTGGGGATTCGAGGAAGGAAAACAGACCCTGATGGGGCTTAGGATCGCGCTGCCATTTGGAATTGGAAATAATCCCAATAATTGAAGACGAACCCAATTGTTTTTGAATGCAAAACCGGGCTGCTTAGATTTGTATCGCCACAAATTTGTCTCATGCTTGAAATCAATTTACAACCCTTTCCGCTGCTGGAAACCGGGAGACTGCATTTAAGAAGGATCGTTGCCGACGATATTGCTGACATATTGCGGCTTCGTTCCGATATCAAAGTCATGCAATATATCAGGAGGCCCCTGGCCCGCCATGCGGAAGATGCCATGACCTTCATCAATTTAGTGGATGAGGCATTGAAAAACAATTCGGGGATCACCTGGGCGATTGTGCCCAAGACCGGGAAAAAATACATCGGCTCCATCGGCCTTTGGAGAATATACAAAGAAGATCATCGGGCGGAGATCGGTTATATGCTGGATCCGCTCTGGCAGCACAGAGGACTCATGATGGAAGCTGTCAAAGCCGTGGTGGAATTCGGGTTTTCGAATATAAAACTCCATAGCATCGAAGCTATGGTGGACCCGGGCAATAGGGCTTCTGCCCAAATACTGGAAAAAAATGGCTTCGGCAGGGAAGCCTATTTCAGGGAAAATATTCACTTCGAGGGGAAATTCTGGGATACCCATATTTATTCCCTGCTCAATAGCAGTCAATCCCAATGAGAACATCCACTATACAGGAAATAAAGCAGGAGCTCCTGGAATTACCGGCAAAACAGCTTATCGAATGCTGTTTGCGTCTTTCGAAATACAAGAAAGAAAATAAGGAACTGATGACCTACCTGCTCTTCGAATCCCATGATGAAGCCGGGTATATCAGTGGGGTAAAATCTGAAATGTCAGGTCTTTTCGAAGAAATCAACAAAAGCAACCTCTATTTTGCAAAAAAAACGATCCGGAAAATATTGAGGATTGCAAACAAATATATAAGGTATGCGGGCTCAAGGACCGTTGAAGCCGAATTGCTCCTTCATTTCTGCCAACTGGTGGCAGTATGCGGGCTGGATTGGCAAAACAGCACTGTGATTCTCAATATGTACAGAAAGCAAATCACCAAAATCAGGGCCGCACTGGAATCCATGCATGAGGATCTGCAATACGATTACCAAAGGGAATTAGATCAGCTAATTTAAAATCCAAAAATGCCGACTTTAATTAAAAATATTAAAGAGCTCGTCGGGACTAGAAACGAATCAAAGCCTTTACGAGGCGCCGCACTTCGTGAACAGCCTTCCATCGTGGACGCCTGGTTGCTCCTGGAAGAAGCTGCCATTTCCGATTATGGCTCCATGTCCTCCATTCCGGCCTCCCTCGCAAACCATCCCTCCATAGATGCAACCGGTTGTTTCGTCCTGCCGGCCTGGTGCGATAGCCATACCCATCTTGTTTTTGCGGGAAGCCGGGAAAACGAATTCGTGGATAAGATCAGGGGCCTGAGCTATGCCGGGATCAATGAGAAGGGCGGAGGCATTCTCAATTCTGCAAAAAAACTGGAACAGGCCTCCGAAGATGAACTATTTAATATGGCCTGGTCCAGGCTGCAGGAAATCGCCCGGCTCGGTACCGCAGCCGTGGAAATTAAAAGCGGGTATGGCTTATCGTTAGAAGGAGAATTGAAAATGCTGAGAGTCATTAAAAAACTTAAAGAGCGTTCCAGTCTCTCGATAAAAGCCACTTATCTCGGGGCTCATAGCTATCCGGAAGCTTTTCGGAATAACCATCAGGGTTTTATTGACCTCATCATCCGCGAAATGCTTCCCGTCATCGCGCATGAAAAACTGGCCGATTTCATTGATGTGTTTTGTGAAAAAGGATTTTTCAGCGTGGAGGAAATGGAAACCATCTGTCGCGCCGGGATGGCTTATGGCCTGAGAGCAAAACTGCATGTCAACCAGTTAAACAGTATCGGAGGAGTGGCTGCAGGCATCGGGCTAAATGCGCTTTCTCTCGACCACCTCGAAACCATGACTCCAGAAGATATCTCGCTGCTGGGCAAATCCGCAACCATCGGCACTTTGCTTCCCAGCGCCGCTTTTTTCCTCAGGATGGGCTACCAGCCTGCCCGTGAATTGATAGAAGAAGGGGCAGCCATTGCGCTCGCCAGCGATTATAATCCCGGTTCATCACCGAGCGGAAACATGAATCTGGTAATCTCTCTCGCCTGTATCCAAATGAAAATGCTGCCGGAGGAAGCCATCCAGGCGGCGACCTTAAACGGAGCCTATGCAATGGGATTGGGAGAAGAAACGGGCAGCATCACCAGGGGGAAAAAAGCCAATCTGCTCATCACGAGGCCAATCCCCTCTCTTGCCTACCTTCCCTATGCTTTTGGCACGAATTTGATAGATAAGGTAATGATCAATGGTGAATTTATTCACTAACCATAATCCCATCATAACCTATGCCCAACCTCTCCACCGAACTCCTGATCATCATCTGCAGTTGCATCATCGTGCTCTCCTATATTTTCTCCATGCTCTCAAGGTATATCCGGATACCATCGGTCCTCCTATTGCTTTTCACTGGCATAGCGGCCCGCCTGCTTTCGGATAAATACCAGTGGAGTATCGTATTCCCTGAAAAGCTGACAGAAGCCCTTGGAAGCATCGGTTTGATCATGATCGTGCTCGAAGCGGGGCTTGACCTTAAATTGGGTCGCGATAAGGTGAAGCTGATCCGTAATTCCCTGCTGGCCGCCATTTTCATTTTCGTAATATCGGCCGGGGGCATTGCCATCATCCTTCATTACTGGCTTGCGGAACCCTATTCCAAATGCATCGTATATGCCATACCGTTATCGATCATGAGCAGTTCCATCGTAATTCCCAGCCTGCACCATCTGACCGAAGCCAAAAAGGAATTTCTCGTATATGAAGCCTCATTCAGCGATATCACCGGGATTCTTGCCTTCAATTATTTCACGGCGGCTGAGATCCTTACTGCCCGGGCATTCGGTACTTTTTTTCTGAATATCCTGATTGCCGTACTGCTTTCGCTGCTTTTTTCGATCCTGCTTTTCATCATCAGTACCAAATCGAGGCTAAACGTGCGTTTTTTCCTCATTTTTGCCCTCCTGCTGATCTTATATGAAGGTGGCCGCATGCTCAGGCTTCCCTCCCTGATCATCATCATGGTTTTCGGTTTGCTGATGAAGAACTGGTCCATGGTGAAAATTCCGAGGATAGCTGCATTGTTCCCTGCAGAACAGGTCGAAGAAACCAATTTGCTCCTGCATTCCCTTACAGCCGAAACCTCCTTTCTTATCCGCACCTTTTTCTTTATTCTATTCGGTTTTTCCATCGATATCAGGGCGGCTTTTCAATCTGAAGTCGTGCTGATCGGAGGAGCCATCATCGTCGTTCTGTTTATTGCACGGTTTCTCTATCTTAGATTTTTCCTTAAAGAGAGCGTATATCCCGAAGTGATGTTCATTCCAAGAGGTTTGATCACCATCCTGCTTTTTTATAAGATCCCTGACATTCTGAAACTTCAGCATTTCAATGGCGGCATCCTGTTTTTCGTCATACTGCTCAGCAGTATGATCATGACCCTGGGCATGGTTTTTTACAAAAAAGGATTGGAAGGTGTCCCGGTTGAAGAATAAGGCTTTTGATCCTTATTTTTGTCGACCGATCACTAAAACAAGTTGGCCATATGCAGTCCATACAGCCCATCATCGAATGCGTTCCCAATTTCAGCGAAGGCAATGACCTTGCAATCATCAACAGGATCACGGAAGCCATCCAATCTGTTGAAGGGGTCAAACTCCTGAACGTGGATCCGGGGAAGGCAACTAACCGCACCGTCGTAACTTTTGTAGGAGAACCCAATGCTGTCATCGAAGCCGCTTTAAGGGGAATACGAAAAGCGGGGGAACTCATCGATATGATTAAGCACAGGGGAGAGCATCCGCGCATGGGGGCTACCGACGTTTGCCCCCTCATACCCGTTTCAGGGATCAGCATGGAAGAGACGGCGGCCTATGCCAGAAAACTCGCACAAAGGGTTGGAGAGGAGTTGGACCTGCCTGTCTACCTCTACGAAGAAGCCCAGGCCAATAAGGAAAGGTCTAATCTTTCGGTGATTCGAGCTGGGGAATACGAAGGATTTTTTAAGAAGATCAGGTTGCCGGAATGGAAACCCGATTTCGGGCCAGCGGAAATGGATGCCAGAAGAGGCGCTACGGTCATTGGAGCCCGTGACTTCCTGGTTGCTTATAATGTCAATCTCAATACCACTTCCGTCCGCAGGGCCAATGCTATAGCTTTCGATGTGAGAGAAGCCGGGAGGGTAAAAAAAATAAACAATAAAGCGGCGCTTGATGAACAGGGTAAACCCATCGTCATACCAGGCAGCCTCAGGAATGTCAAAGCCATTGGCTGGTTTATTGAAGAATACGGCATCGCACAGATTTCGATGAATCTCACCAATATCGGCGTCACACCCGTTCATGTGGCATTTGACGAGGTCTGCAATAAGGCGGCTGCCCGCGGTATCAGGGTGACCGGCAGTGAACTTGTCGGTCTGATCCCCCTGCAGGCCATGCTCGATGCCGGTAAATATTTTCTTCGGAAGCAACAGCGCTCGGCTGGTGTATCTGAAAAGGAATTGATCCGGATTGCGATCAAATCCATGGGGCTGGACGAATTGGGCAAATTCAAGCCCGAAGAAAGGATCATTGAATACTTATTGTATTCCGCTGAGGGGGCCAAACTCGCTTCCCTTAGTCTTGCAGACTTTACCGATCTAACCGCGAGCGAGAGCCCTGCACCCGGAGGTGGATCGGTCGCTGCCTGTCTTGGGGCCCTGGGAGCCGCCTTGGGAACGATGGTGGCAAACCTCTCCGCCCATAAGAAAGGCTGGGATGAACGCTGGCAAGAATTCAGCGATTGGGCCGAAAAAGGACAGCAATTCAAGTCAGAACTTCTTAAATTGGTGGACGAAGACACCAGGGCCTTCAACCGGATCATTACGGCTTTATCGATGCCCAAATCTTCACAGGAAGAAAAAGCGGCCCGTTCCAATGCAATCCAGGAGGCGACCCATCATGCGATCGAAGTGCCTTTCCGGGTGATGGAATCCGCTTTCGGAAGCATGGAGATGATTCGTACGATGGCTGTCGCAGGCAATCCTAATTCCGTATCCGATGCAGGCGTCGCAGCGCTTTGCGCCCGCAGCGCGGTCATGGGGGCCTATTTGAATGTCCAGATCAACGCAAAGGATTATGAGGACCCCGAATTCGTGAAAACTACCTTGCAAAAAGGAAAGCAAATCGAGGAACAGGCCTGTATCAAGGAAAAGGAGATTTTAGAAATTGTTCATGAAAAAATCCGTGGTTAATGGAAAATACTGAGCAACAAAAACACCGGCAGGAAACTGCCCGTAAACAAATCAATACCATTCCCATTCCCCATTTTAAGACCTACGGGAAACAGGACCTGCTATCATTAACGCATATTCGTAAATTTGAGACCAAGCTCGGGGAGCGCATTAGAGTGGCGGAAAACGCGCAGGATCTGGAACAATCCATTAAAGATACTGAGGCAGAATACGTGATCTTAGGAATTCCGGAAGACCTGGGCATTAAGGCCAATGGCCATACAGGCGGAGCGGATACGGCATGGATACCTTTCCTACAGGCATTTCTCAATATCCAGAGCAATGATTTTCTAGAAGGCAGTAACCTGATGCTGCTCGGTAATTTCGATTTCGGAGACATACAGTATCTGATCGAAAACAATGCGCTGGGCGATACTGAGAAACTAGAGGCTTACCGCCATGCCGTCACCGTGGTCGATGAAGAAGTCGAATGGCTGGTCAAAATGATCACCTCCTGCCAGAAAATACCAATCGTCATCGGCGGCGGTCACAATAACGCCTATCCTCTGATCAAAGGCGCGGCCAAAGGCCTTCACAAAGCAGGCCTTCTCCAATTGGCACAGATCAATGCAGTCAACCTGGATGCGCATACTGATTACCGCCCTATGGAAGGGAGGCACAGCGGAAATGCCTTCCGTTATGCGGAAGAGGATGGATACCTTCAGAAATACTGCGTTATCGGCGTCCATGAAAACTATATTCCCCAGAATATCTGGCTGGACATTGTAAATAATCCTTTCATCGATTTGATCTCCTACGAGGATATTTTTATCCTGGAAAAAAAGAATTTCATTCAGGCCGTGGCTCACGCCACGGGTTTTACCGAGGATAATCATACCGGGCTTGAAATTGACCTCGACTCCATTGAAAACGTGTTATCCAGCGCTGCCTCTCCAGCGGGAATGAGCCTGCTCCATGCCAGACAGTTCGTGACCTTCGCGGCAACAGATTCCAAGATCGCCTACCTGCATATCTGTGAAGGGGCTACCCATCTCCGGGATGGAAGAAAATACGAAATGGCAGGAAAACTGATCAGTTACCTGGTCAGTGATTTCGTAAAAGCAAGAGAATAGGATAAAGCTCCTTAGAAGGGTATCCCGATATTGACATAACCAATCACTCTTCTGGATTGGTCACTATACATGCCGCTTAATTCAACAGGCCCCAATGCAAAATTATAGGAGGCGGTCAGTGAATAACCGGAAAGAAAATTCGGGTTGGTGAAAAAATCGCTGGTGGTGATAAAATTATTGAAAAGCACATTTGCTCTGGCAGTCAGGTAGGTGTTGATGAATAGGCGATAGCGGAAACCCATCAGGAAGGTGGCCACAGCCGGGGAATAAAATGTTCCCTCGCGAAGACCTGAAAAAGTGACCTGGTTATGGAACTGGTCTACCATCCCCCCAATGGAGAATTCATTCATTATATCATTCTTGTAATTGAAATTTACTCCAGCCTGCACATGAAACAAGAGCGTGCTTCTCGATCCTAAAGAAGCATAATCATCCATTTTAAACAATAAACGGGTATAGGGAGAGGTCGTAAATGCCGAATCCTGGTTTCTCGTAACGACATGTGCAGTTACATCGGGATTTTGTGAGTAAACAAAATCGCCTTCGGCTTCGATCAGGATGCCTTTTTTAGGGAAGAGCACCCGATCCAAAGTGTTTTCTTTAAATAATAGATAACTGGTGAAAAAATGATTGCTGCCCTGGAACTCCAGCGAGGAACTTATGGAAGGGCTGTAGCTCGTATATTCGTAACGGGCCCCTGCTCCGAGGATCACATTGCGGCTTGTGGAATAATCCAGTATCGCATCTCCCTTGAAATAATTCTCATTATAAAGGCCGTCCTCCTGGTAGTGGTTATAGGTTGTGATATCGAACTGGTCGAATTGTGAACTCAGTTTTAAGGCAAAATTGCTGATCCTGCCAAGGTATTGAAGGTGCTCCGCACGAGCCCTGAAATTTTCGCCTATGTTCACGGTCACGAGGCTGCGGGAATTGGGAGTCAATAGATCCCTTGAAGTAAGATTGATGATGGCGCTGATCCCGCTGAACTGGTTATAATTAAGGCCTATCTTTCCGAAAGTGAGCGGATTCTCCTCCACATCGAATATTGCTTTACAGGTGCTATCGTCTAAGGGCTGAAGCGAATAAACGATCTTACTGTAATACCTTGTTCCCGAAGCCCTCCTGACCATCCTTGAAAGGTCAGTGGAATTATAATAATGATTGGTATAAAGATCCATCGCATGCACAAAAAATTCCTTTGTCGTATGGTTCAACCCCCGTACGTCATAGGAAACGATTCGGATCTTTCCCTCCTTAGGAAGCTTTCTGTCTGCTGTGTCCTCTATGCTATTCAATGCATTTAGGGAATCTGCAAGTTTCTTAAAACGGGGATAGAGTTTTCTGCCCTCTACGATGCCATATTGAATGATATCTTCCGAATTGCCGAAGCTCACCATATTGTATTGGGTAAGGGGCATGGGAATATAGATATTACAGAGCGGAACCTCCACTTTTGTATCCTCCGATTCCCTGAAAAAAGCAACCTGCATCAGCACCTGTATTGCATTGAGCACCTTATCCGGAGTGAGCAGGGAACTGGAAACATTGCTGCCGATCACGTAATCAGCGCCCATGGCCCTGACATCTTTAACAGGAAAATTCCTCACAACACCTCCATCCACCAATTTTTTTCCATCGTATTCCACTGCTGTGAACAAGGAAGGGATGGCCATGCTGCTCCGGATGGCTGAAATGATCTCCCCCGAATCCAATACCACGGCTTCTCCTGTCGAAATATCCGTAGAAACACATTCGAAGGGTATCGGGAATTTCCTAAAGTCCTTGATCTTATAAAGCGGATAAAGCAATTCTGAAAGTTTCAGCCATAATTCCTGTCCTTCCAGAACCCCTGTGGAGAGCCGGAACCAGTTATTGACCCATGGCAGCTCCAGATCGTATTTAGAATATTCATCTTTCTCCTCCATGATGACGCTTCGAAGAGATAGCTGGTTGGAAAGCAGCAGGTCCCAGTCAATGCTCCCTGCGATTTTTTCAATAGAATCAGCGGAATAACCGGCCGCATAAAGAACGCCGATGATGCTTCCCATGCTGGTGCCTGTAACATAATCCACTTTCAGTCCTGCGGAGTCGATGGCTTTTAGGATACCGATATGTGCAAGCCCCTTTGCGCCGCCCCCGCTCAGTGTTAACCCGATCCTGGGCCTCTTGTGAAGGGGAATACTGTCCTGTGCGGAAATTTCAAAGACGAAAAAGAGTATAAGCCAAGAAATTAAAAGATATTTCATGAATAAGAATGTGATTCCCAGTCTCCGAAATTAGGAGTTCTGGGTCATAAGACAGAGAAGAATTTGCAGAGCGAACGCACTAAAAATTACCTGGCTTTAATGGGTTGTTACTGCAAAATACCGGGTTCTCTATAGAGAAGATCTGCGGCCTCGTGGGTGTAAGCGTGGCCTTCGTCAGGAGAGTCAAGGAAGGCAAACACTAAACTAATTATAGAATGCACATCAGGACCACCGATCTGACGGTTTTTTTGCCCGCACCTGAGTCCGGGCATATTAGGTAGTAGGAAATTTTAAAGCGTCTGCTCTCCATGAATTTTTTGATGCTGCTCTGCACTTGCAAAAACCGGGATTAAGCCATATATTACTTCGCATAAAGGCAGTTTTTTAAATCAAAAATCCAATTCGTAAAACCTTAAAATGTATACTATGAGACAACCAAGGTGGGCGCCTTACTGGGTGCTATGTGTGTTCGTTTTTTCCATTTTCTCCTGCACGAAGACCGGTCCTACCGGTGCAACCGGCCCACAGGGGGCTCAGGGCCCCCAGGGTGATTCAGGCGCCTTAGGACCGAAGGGCGATTCCGGAGTAGCCAATGTGGAATACAGTCCCTGGATAAGTTTTACCTGGACCTCTGATAGTACGGGTTATGCTGTATCTAATCACATTACAGCAAATTCCATCACCGAACAGGCACTTGACTCGGGCGTTATCCTTGTTTATATGCGGGGAGATACGAATACGGCTCCTTTCCAATTGCCCTACCTGCAAGTGCTGAATGGCAGTACCATATTCGCTATCCAGGCTATATTTGATGAAGGAGGCGGTGGACTGACGATTCAGGGTAGCACCCCATCGGGGACGGTACCGATCGGAGCTTCTGTATTTTATCCGACTCCACAGGTGCGTTGGGTAGTCATTCCGCCCGGCGTCGCAGTACCAAGCAGCATCAGCTATCAGAGGCTGAGTTCCTGGTTGAATATAAAGAATTAGAAATAGTTTGCATGGACTAGTCACGGGCCCATGCAAAATTTTATGGCAATGGATTATTCTCCAGTTCCATGATCCGCTCAAAGGCCTGTTCATACTCATTATTCAGTTGCGACAGTTCTTTTTCGGCATCATGAAAATTCTTTTCTGCTTCCCGGAACCGGGATTTGTCAGAGTAAACTGAAGGATCGGTAAGAAGCCCCTGTAATTCTCCTTTTTTAATGGTTAGGCGGCCAATCCTTTCTTCCAGTTGGTGAAATATTTTCTGCTGTTTCTGGAGTTCTTTTTTGGTTTCCTTATTTACCTGTGGAATTGGTAGGGGCCTGGCCGGGATAGGATTCTTTGCTCCACTTACCGGCGTCGCAGCGACTGGCTCTGTTTTGGCGGCAGCAAGGGCCATCCTTTCATTCCAGGCCACCCATTCCTCATAGCCTCCTTTGAATTCCTTTATCTGCAAATTATCAATCTCCCAGATCTTATTGGCTGTTTTGGAAATGAAATAACGATCGTGACTGACCAGGATGAAGCTTCCCTCATATTTTTTCAGGGCTTCGATCAGCAGATCACAGGAATGCATGTCCAGGTGATTGGTCGGCTCATCCAATAAAAGAAAATTGGCCCGGCTGACAATCGTTTTGGCAAGCGCAACCCTTGCTTTTTCGCCTCCGCTCAAAACCTTTATCTTTTTTTCGACATCGTCACCGCTGAATAGAAAACAGCCGAGAAGAGTCCTCAATTCCAACTCGTTTTTCTGGCTTCCACAGGTTTTCATTTCATCCAATACTGTATTATCAAGATGCAGAGATTCGAGTTGGTGCTGGGCATAGAAGCTTTCATCAACCTGGTGGCCCCAGATCCTCTCTCCTTCAAATTGCTCGTTCCCGCCGATGATCCGAAGTAAAGTTGATTTGCCCTTTCCATTGGCTCCGATCAGGGCGATCTTATCACCTCTTTCGATCTCGGCTGAAGCATTCTGTACGATCCGGATTTCTCCGAAGACTTTGGTCACATCCTTCAAGGTCACCAATACCTTACCTGGGATCTTGTCGACCCGGAAGTTGATCTTGATATTGGGCCTTTCGATGGCCACATCTTCGATCCTGTCCAGTTTATCCAATCGCTTCATTGCGCTTTGCGCTGCCGCCGCCTTAGATGCCTTGGCCTTGAATCGCTCAATGAACCTTTCCTGCTGTCGGATATAATCCTGCTGGTTTTCAAATGCGCGTTGCTGCAATTCCACCCTCATTTCCTTTTCTTTCTCATAGAATTCATAATTCCCATTGTAAACATGCAGTTCACGCTGGTAGAGTTCGATGATTTTTGTAACCATGCGGTTCAGGAAATATTTGTCATGGCTCACGATGACGACCGCGCCCTGGTAATGCTGCAGATATTTTTCCAGCCATTCGATGGAAGGAAGGTCAAGATGGTTGGTCGGTTCGTCCAATAACAAAAGATCGGGTTTTTGAAGGATCATTTTAGCCAATAAAACACGCATCCTCCATCCTCCGCTGAATTCTTTGAAGGGGCGATGCATGTCTCCGGAAGAAAAACCAAGACCGTGCAGCACTTCCTCGGTCTGATGGTGTATATCATATCCGCCCAGAACATCCATCTGGTGCAGGGCATCGCTGTATTGATGGAGGACTTCTTCGTTGGATGAATCCGCTTCCAGTAATTTCCCCAGCCTTTCGATCTCCGTTTCCAACCGGATTACCTGTACAAAAGCTCCCATTGCTACTTCGAGGATCGACTCGCTGGTATCGAAACTGAGCAGGTCCTGGTGAAGGTACCCGATGCTCATGTTCCGGCTTCTTTCCACCTGGCCTGAAGTAGGTGAATAGTCCCCTACGAGTAATTTCAGAAGGGTAGATTTCCCGGTCCCGTTATAACCGATCAGACCGATCCTTTCATTGGGTTGAATATGCCAGGTAGCGTCCTGAAGAATCGTTCTCGCCCCAAACTCAAAGGTGACATTCTGTAATCCAGCCAGCATTAGAATTAAACTTTATACAATGATGAGGTCGCAAATTAACACAATCGTGTCGGATATTTTTTAAGCCTTAACTTTACGATTTAAAAGGGGAAAAATTGCTGACAGATTGGCACTAGGAACCCGAACCAAATAATGCAACGCAAAGTATGAAGAAACTGCTTTTGTTAGCAGCGATATTGGTCATCGCAGTCTATGTTACCAGGCATTTTTATCCTTCCAAACCGGCCAAAAAGGAACAACAGACAATCGATCAGGCTCTTTCCATCTCCAAAAATTCAAGTGATTTTGATAGCGCATTCTCCAGGCTTTTAAAGGATTATGATGCCCTCCGGGATGCCCTGGTTGACTTGGACAGTGCTGGCGCTGAAAAAGCTGCCCGATCCCTGGGGAAAAAAGCTGACAACCTTCCGGTCATGGAATTGAAAGCTGATTCCACCATTATCCTGACTGCCCGGAATTTTGCTACCAGCATCAGTAGCGAAATGAAGGGGTTTTTGGGTGATGACAGTATCGAGGAGAAGAAAAGATCCTTCAACATGCTGACAGACGAGATATATAACCTCATTAGAACCGTGCGCTATGGGGGGCAAGTGATCTATCATATGCGTTGCCCGGATGCATTCATCGATTCCTCCGAAGGCTATTGGCTCAGCGAGAGCAATCAGCTTATCAATCCTTACAAAGGGTCCCGGGACATAACTGGCCGGGAAAAAATCATCCATACGGGGGAATTGGCTGATTCACTCGATTTTACAAAGCAGCAGAAATAACATGCTCAGCCCTGAAGAAAACCGCTTTATTGAATATTGGCAAAAGAACCGGGCCAGACAGAAAAGAACTATCAAACAGCTCCTGATCGGCTTACCCTTTGGCATGCTCCTGGCGATCCCGATCAGCATTAATTTTTTTTCCGGCTGGTACAGGCGCGCTGTCATGGTCCGCAATTCCGAAGAGTTCAATCCTATTGTATTACTGATCGCCCTGCTGCTCATCGTCGGTTTTGTTGCCATATTCTCCCAGAAACACAAATGGGATATGAGGGAGCAGAAATACCTGGAATTGCTCGACAAGAAAAAGCAGGAAGAATCCTCCGGAAATTTTTGAAGAAAATGAGACTCTTTGCAGCGTATGTGTTTTTATTCTTGTCTATAAACTGAACCCATTTTTTGAAGTAATTTGCTGAATGAGGAAGACATTATTGTTATTATTGTCATTGTGGTTGTTCATTCCGGTGTTCTTTTTGTTCGAATCCTGTTTTAAAAAAGACAGCGGATGCAATTATCAAAAAAACATTTCCGTCGCCTCGGTCACTGATCAGCAAAACCTCCAAAAGTACCTGGATTCCGCAGGTATCAATGCCACACTGGATAGCGATGGGTTCTATTACCAGATCATCAGCAGCGGAAGCGGAACTCCGCCGGATGTTTGTTCGGTCATTACCGTGACTTATACGGGTCAATTGACCAATGGGAATGTGTTCGATCAGGAAACGAATCAATTGTACACACTGGGAGGATTGATAGCCGGATGGCAGCAGGGACTTCCCCTTATTTCAAAAGGCGGAGTGATAAAACTTTATATTCCACCTTCACTTGGTTATGGAAATACCGCCCAGGACGGTAAAAACGGAAATGTTGCGATTCCTGCCAATTCAATTTTAATCTTTAACATAGACCTTATCAATGTTCAGTAACCGTAACTACTAACTATCTGCAAGATAGGCTCCGCTTTTTCAAGCGGGGCATTTTTTTGAATCAATAGAAGCATTTTTCACGACTTCCCCAGCCTTCGTACTTTTACATAAAATCAACAAAGTTGCCACACGAAGCCATTTCCGTATTCGATATCTTCAAGATCGGGATCGGACCATCCAGTTCTCATACCCTGGGACCCTGGAAGGCAGCAGGCCGCTTTTTGAAAAGCCTGGAACAATCCGGATCCCTTTCCAAACTCAAAGGGATTGAGATCCTTCTCTATGGTTCCCTCGCCAAGACCGGCAAGGGACATGGCACGGATATCGCCGTGATTCTTGGTCTATGCGGAGAAGACCCCGTTTATTTCGATACGGAATGCATCGATGAAAGAATAAAAGAGATCCGGGAAAGTAAGACCCTGGTCCTTAATAAGAAACAATCCATTCCTTTCGACCCGGATCGGGACATTCACTTTTTATTTACCGAGTCCCTGCCATACCATCCCAATGCACTCAGTTTTTTAGCCGCCTTCGATGATGGTCAGCAAATTGCCGAGACCTATTATTCCATTGGAGGAGGATTTGTGGTAAAAGAAGCCGAAGAAACCGGAGCGCAAACCCCGGTCCAGTTACCTTTTCCCATCGACCATGCGGGAGAACTCCTGCATTGGTGCATGATGACGGGGATGAGCATCAATGAGGTCGTAATGGAAAACGAACTTAGTTGGCGGACCGAGACCGAAATCAGGAAAGGAGTGGAGCAGATCTGGCAGGTAATGCAGGACTGCGTGTACAAGGGCTGCCATACGGAAGGAACCCTTCCCGGAGGCTTGCAGGTGAAACGGAGGGCCTCCGAATTGAATAAAAAACTAATCGGTCAGCGCAGGTATTCCGATTATGAAGGTTGGATCACCGCCATCAGGGAAGGGGGACGGGATTTCAGGTATATTTTGGATTGGGTGAGTTGTTTCGCACTAGCCGTAAATGAAGAAAATGCTTCTTTTGGAAGGGTGGTAACGGCCCCCACAAATGGGGCGGCCGGTGTGATACCTGCCGTGCTTCAGTATTTTGTCATTTTCTGTGATGGGCACAGGCAACCTTCCATCAGCCAGTTCATGCTCACTGCAGCAGAAGTGGGAAGCATTTTTAAAAAAGGAGCCACTATTTCGGCTGCCATGGGAGGTTGCCAGGCAGAGATCGGAGTCTCTTCGGCAATGGCCGCTGCCGCATTGACCGAGTCCCTGGGTGGTACGCAAAAGCAGGCCCTAATGGCGGCGGAGATCGCCATGGAGCATCATCTTGGCCTCACCTGTGATCCGATCGGCGGCCTGGTGCAGGTTCCATGTATTGAAAGAAATACAATGGGCGCAATCAAGGCGATCACAGCCAGCCAGCTCGCACTGCAAAGCAAGCCTGATTATGCAAAAGTCAGCCTGGACAATGTGATAAAGACCATGTGGGATACAGCCCTGGACATGAACAGCAAATACAAGGAAACCTCCGATGGGGGACTCGCCGTTCATATACCAATCAGTCTGAGTGAGTGTTAGGCGATTAAAATTTATTTTCAGGTCACTTTCCTTCTGCCTTATAACTGGTTGAATTGCATTTGCTGGGGCTATTCCCTTACCTTAGTCCCACTATATGTATTGAATGGACAAAGCGCATAAAATCTTTCCTCTGGGAGACGCCGCAGCCTGTATCCAATGGGGACAAACCATCGAAGAAAGCACCAGTCGAAAAATCATTTCGGTATACCGGCAGCTTAGGGAATCTCCCTTCCCCGGATTGAAGGACCTTGTTCCTGCCTATTGTTCCCTTTCCATTTATTATGATCCGTTACAGGTGAGGAAGGCCCAGTCGAAGGAGGGCACGATCTATGATTTTGTATGCTGTAAACTGGAGGATGCCATTGCCCTTTCGAGTGATGAGTCTGAGGATTCAAAACAGGTCTTCCGGGTTCCGGTATGTTACGAACCCGAATACGGTCCCGACCTGGAATCCATTTGCAATATGAAAAGGTTGGAGCGGGAGGAGTTTATCCGCATACATACAGATTCTGTTTACAGGGTTTATATGGTCGGATTTCTGCCCGGGTTTACCTATCTGGGTACGCTGGATGACAGGATCAGGGTGCAACGCAAAGATCAGCCCGTATTGGTGGAAGCGGGCAGTATCGGACTTGCCGGTTACCAGACGGGGATCTATCCTTTTTCAAGTCCTGGCGGATGGCAGATCATCGGGCGGACTCCTTTAAGATTCTTTGAACCCTATGCGGAAGTTCCGGTCCGGTTGCAAATGGGGGACCAGGTGAAATTCTATCCAATAACCGGGTTGGAGATGAGAGAATGGAAATTGCAGGCTGAGACTGAATCGGCAAACTGAATTAATAATTATGTCCATTACGATCATCAGAGCGGGCCTGTTCGACAGCATGCAGGATCAGGGGAGATGGGGCTATGGCATCTGGGGAATTAATCCGGGTGGGGTAATGGATCTATGCGCAGCCGCTGCTGCAAATATGCTGGTAGGCAATGACCGGGCTCAGCCCGTCCTTGAAATTCATTTTCCCGGTCCCCAGATCCTTTTCAATCATCCGGCCATCATATCGATCACAGGAGCCGATTTTTCACCTACCATCAATGAGCAGCCGGTTCCACTTTGGAAGCCCCTGCTTGTTCAAAAGAATACCTTGCTTCAGTTCCCAAAACTGGTATCCGGAGCGATTGCCTATTTTTCTGTTCATGGGGGATTTGACATCAAGCCCTGGCTGAACAGTTATTCCACCAATACCAGGGCCATGGCTGGCGGCCTGGATGGGCGTTGCCTGCGCAAAGGGGATGAAATTTCATTCAGGGTCCAAAACAAATTCAACTGTCACCTTCTTCAACCGGACCAGTTCTTCAAGCCTTTGCCCTGGCGGACCAACCTGGGACAGGTATATGAATTTCCGCATGAGATGTATATCATCAAAGGAAATGAATGGGATTGCCTTACGGGAACTTCCCAATACGATTTTTTACAGGATAATTTCCTCATACACCCCTCTTCCGACCGCATGGGCTATATGCTAAAAGGCCAGATCCTTCAACAAACGCATGCGGGGGAAATGGTCTCTTCAGGTGTTGGATTTGGGACCATTCAGTTGCTGCCGGGCGGACAGCCCATCGTACTGATGGCTGATCACCAGACCGCAGGAGGATATCCCAGGCTTGGTCATGTCATCTCTGCCCACCTGCCAAAACTCTCCCAACTCAGACCCAGCGAATGCATCCAGTTCCAGTTAACGGATATGGATACCGCCGAATCGCTATATGCCGGTTTGGAAAGGGATCTACATATCATGGAATCGGCCTGCCGGGAACAGCTAAATCCCTATCTCTCATGCCCCCTATAAATCGGAAAATTGATTTAAATGCTGATATGGGGGAAAGCACCCAGCTCTGGGAGTATCATATCCAAAAAGACCTGGACCTCATGCAATACGTCAGCTCGGTAAATATCGCCTGCGGCTATCATGCTGGTGATACCGAAACCATGAGCCGGCTATGTCATGAAGCCCATCGCCTGGGCAAGTCGATTGGCGCACACCCTTCCTTTTATGATCCTGAAGGTTTCGGGAGAAGGGAGATGAACCTGTCCCCGAAAGAACTGGAAGAAAACATAATTAACCAACTAGAAACCCTAAAATCTGCTGCTTCAGCTCAAAAGGCAAGGATCCGCCATGTCAAGCCACATGGCGCTTTGTACAATATGGCAGCCCTTGACCCGGAAATTGCCGAAGCGATCTGCCGGGCCATCCTCACATTTGACCCAACTCTTATTTTATATGGGCTCGCAGGAAGTCATTTGATCCGGGCAGGAATTGAAGCGGGCCTGCAAACCGGAGGGGAAGGCTTTGCAGACCGAACCTACCAGGAGGATGGAAGCCTAACTCCACGTTCGAAGGCAGGCGCACTTATCGAAGACGTGGCCCATTCTCTGTCACAGGTCATGATGATGGTACAGGAAGGCCTTATGCTCACAGGCACCGGTTTGAAAATTCCGATAGAAGTCCAAACCATTTGCATCCATTCCGACGGAGCCCATGCCCTGGAATTTGCATCAGCCATTCAGGAGGGACTCGGCACAGCGGGAATCCTTATTGAAGCGATAAAACGAATATAGACAACTAGGGGAAGGTCATTTTTTCCACTGCCTTAATTTTACTGTTGAATTACCATTTAAAATTATACTCCTACGGAATAGGGCAGTGAAGAGAGATTTTTTTGATCTCATTGTTACCATATTGGTAACAATTTTCTATATTTGCCTATGAGAGTTATTGCTGTTAAGACCTTAAAGGATTATTGGGTTACTTACCCGCTGTCAAAACAGGCATTGCTCGCTTGGTATGAAGAAGCTGAGGAAGCCGAATGGGATAATCCAAATCAGCTAAAGGAGCAGTATAGAAGCGCTTCCATTCTTAGCAATAAAAGAGTTGTATTCAATATTCATGGTAACAGCTACCGACTAATAGTGGATATTGAATACAGGCTCAGAATAGTTTTTATCGTTTGGTTCGGCACACATAAACAATATGACAAAATCGACGCAAGTAAAATAAGTTATGATAAAGCCAATTAAAAACAAGCCGCAGTATGAGGCTGCTCTTGCAAAAGTGTATTCACTTATGCAAAGGGATATTAAGCCTGATTCAAAAGATTCGGATGAGTTGGAGGTATTGTCCATACTAGTAAAGGAATATGAGACAGAATATTACCCTGTGCCCAAGGCTAAACCGCTGGATGCTATAAAATTTCGTTTGGAACAAATGGGTATGGCAGAAAGTGAACTGGTAAGAATTTTAGGCAACCGTTCACGTAAATCCGAAATCCTGTCAGGTAAACGAAAATTGAGCTTGTCGATGATTCGTAAACTGAATGAAGCATTGCATATTCCGGCGGAAGTGCTTATTCAGGCTTATTAGAAATAACTCTTGGCAACTATACCCATTTACACAAGTACTTCCTGCTTCTTCGCACGGCGTAATCGCCACCGATCCACATGCTCTTCGGAGATGCCCTCCCCTGAATATAAACTCAAACCAGGAAATTCTTTTTTTTCTTTCAAGTCTGGCCAGATAGAAGCGATTTAAGGTTTCCTTTACAATTTCAGCCATTCCGGATCGTTTCATAATGATTCCAACTCAACCCCGGTTTAATTTATTTACCCAATCAACAATCTATGTCTGCAGACAACAACGGCAGGCCTAATGGCTTGTATTCTTATGACTCATTTACTGGGAATTCAGTTAAGAAAAAGGAAAAGCATTTCTTATGGTGGTGTGCAGGGGCTCACCAGGAACTGCTGAAGGATTACCCCTCCGAACATGCAAAATATGCGGGATTAGGAGGCGCCATACTGGCAACTTTTGCCCTTGCCACCCTGGCTTCCGGATATGCCATGTACAGTGTATTTCAGAACAGTGGCTGGGCCATTGCTTTTGCCTTGCTCTGGGGGCTGATCATTTTCAATTTCGACCGCTTTTTAGTGTCCACCATGCGCAAATATGGGTTAAGCCGGGAAAAGCAATTATGGCATGCACTTCCCAGGATCATTTTGGCATTGCTCATTGGGATCACTATTGCCAGGCCCTTGGAAATGAAAATTTTCGAAAAGGAGATTGATGCAAAAGTTGAGGTCAATCTGCATAAAAAATTGCTTTTACAGGACAGCCTGCTCAGGGTTGAAAAAAGCACGGCAATCGCCGAAGCCATGAGGGAAAGATCCCTTTTTACCGAAAGAAAACAATCCATCGAAGACACTATTTACAGACTGCAACAAGCCTATGTCCAGGAAGCGGACGGAACCGGAGGTTCGAAGCAAAGAGGAATTGACAAACTCACCCGGCTAAAGCAGGAAGCCTATCAGGCAGCCCTATTACAATTTGGACCCGAGATCAGATTGCTTGGAGAAAAAATCGGCTACCAGGACAGCATTCTCAACTCGAACAAGGCGACTCTTGATTCCAGGCATAATGACAATGAAGCCGCCCTCCATACGAGGATCGGTTTTCTGGAAAGGAATAAGGCCTTATCGGATCTGGCTTCCGAAGAACCCAGCATATTCTGGGCAGAGCTATTCCTTTCCCTGCTAATCATACTCATAGAGACCGGCCCCATCCTTTCCAAACTGATCATGTCGGTAGGACCCTATGACCTGGCCCTGGCTCAATCAGAATTGATACAGATGGCAGCTTCCGAATCGGCCATGAGCAGGGATAAGCAATCCAGGATGGATAAGCAGGACGCAGCTAACCGCAACCGCAAAGAGACCTCTGATACTCTCATGGAAAAGCTTAAAACAGCTCAGCAGCGGCATATCCACGATGCTTTTGACAAATGGGATAGGGATCGGGCCGGTAAGGATAACCGGAATGATTCCATTGATCAATTGTTAAAGAATATCAGGGAAAAAATTGATTATGAGGAGGATGATTTGATCTGATTATGTTTAGCTATTGAAAAGGCTTTCCTAATTCCATTAAATTCTTTTTTTACAATTCAAACCCTATCCCAAAAAACGGGTCGTTATTAAAACCATGAAGACAGGGACCGGATCCTGAGCTAATGAGCTGTGCTTGCCAGGTTTTCATTTTGACCTATCTTCAATACATGGCTTCTAAAAGAAGTTTTCCTACAGCCCTGACCGTTGTAATGATTGTTATTGTCCTGGCAGCGGGAGCCACATGGCTGATTCCGCCAGGCAAATATGACCGCTTGGAATTCCAGACCGTTCACTTCCTGCTCCATTCCTCTCAGTCAGGAGACCAGGCCCTGCCCGCAAACCAGCGAACCCTTGACAGCCTGGGCATCAAGATCCGGTTCGGGAAATTTCAAAAAGGGGATATTCGTAAGCCCATCGCCGTTCCCAACAGCTATCATCCCGTCAGCAGGAATCCCCAGGGTATTACCAGCATATTGGAAGCTCCATTTAAGGGGCTCTATGATTCCTCGGATATCGTTTTTTTCGTGCTGATCTGTGGCGGGTTCATCAGTCTTTTTTATGAATCCGGGGCCTTAGAAAAAGGGATTCGGTCCATTGCCCATCGCATGAAGGGGAGAGAAAAATGGCTTATCGTCGTTTTCACCTTCTTGTTTTCACTTGGAGGGAGCAGCTATGGTATGGCTGAAGAGACACTTGCCTTTTATCCCTTACTGGTCCCTGTTTTTGTGGCAGCCGGCTATGATATGATCATTCCGGCCGGAGTCATTTATGCCGGTTCCAATATCGGCACGATGGCGGCCGTCACCTGTCCCTTTTCCGTCATCCTTGCTTCTGATGTGGCCGGCGTTAACTGGACGGTGGGCACTACTGGAAGGATAATCCTATTTGTGTTTTGTACGGGAATCACTATTTTTTACCTGCTCTGGTATGCCGCCCGAATTAAAAAAGATCCTTCCAAATCCCTTGTTCTGCGCTATGACGGACAGGTTCCTTCAAGATTCCCTGTTTCAGAGCAGACTGAACCCACTCCTTTAAGCATTCGCGACAAGGGGGTGCTCCTGCTCTTCGGCGCGACCTTTATCCTTCTTATTGTCGGAGTGGTGGGCCTGGACTGGTGGCTCCTCGAAATGTCCACCCTGTTTTTTGCATCTTCCCTTTTTCTTGCCCTCATCGTGCGAATGAAGGAGAAGGTATTCGTGGAGAAGATAATAAAGGGAGCGGAAGGGCTGCTTTCGGTGGCGGTCATCATCGGTATGGCCAGAGGCGTGACAATTATTCTCAATGAGGGACAGATCAGCGATTCCATCCTCTTTTATTCTGCAAACCTGACCCATGGCATGTCTGCGGCCCTATTCATCCTTATGATATTATTGCTCTACCTGATCCTGAGCATTTTTATTTCTTCCTCCTCCGGGATGGCCGTGCTGACCATGCCGATCATTGCTCCTTTGGGTCAACTCATCGGAATGGGGAATGAACATATCGTGAATGCCTATATTTTAGGAATGGGAATCATGAATGTAATTTCTCCAACGGGACTTGCCCTGCCCTCCATCGCCATGGTCAATGTGAGTTACAAGACCTGGCTTCGGTTTTCGATGCCGCTCATGATACTGCTAACCCTGATCTCCGTTCTGTTCCTGGTCATTAGCGTGAGTTTTTTTAAGTAGTTTCTCCGATAACGGGTGAAGAAGCCCAAATCTTCAAATACAGGATAACCATTAACGTTACAATGGCGCTGGTAAGAAAGGCCGGTCCCTGACCGAATTGCAACCAGATAAAACCGGTGAGCGAGCTCGCGAGCAAGGCACAGATGCTTTGGTATCCGGCAAAACCGCCAAGGGTGGCACCCAGGTCTTTTTTGACGACAAGGTGGCTGATCCATGCCTTGGAAACTCCGTCTGTCGCCGCTGCATATAGACCATATACCAGGTAAAGCAGGATATAGACGATGGTATTATTGCTTAATGACATTCCCCCATAGACAAGGAAGAACAACAGGAGGCCCATTAAGAAAATTCTTTTAAGCCCCATCTTATCAGCCAGTATGCCCAGGGGGAAGGAGCCGAAGGCATAGATCAGGTTATAAAAAATATAGACCCATACAAGGGAGCTGTCCGAAAGCCCGCATTGCTTTCCTTTCAATAATAAAAAAACATCGGAGCTATTGAATAATGCAAATACAAGCAGCCCGCCAACCAGCTTGCGATAGGCCGGAGATCCGTTCTTCCAGTAACTCAGAAAGGAAAAGAAGCCAGGCCTGGGTCCCTGTTTTTCCATTTGGGTTTCCCTTTTTTTCAGGAAACCGCTGCAAAGGACGGCCAGGCAACCGGGGATAAAGGCGATAAAAAATAAGGGGCGATAGGATCCTGGATGATAGTTCAGATAGAGCAGGGCGAGTAGGGGACCGAGTACCGCTCCCGTGGTATCCATAGAACGATGGAAACCGAAGACCTTGCCCTTATTGGCGGGGCTTGATTCGGCAGATAGCAGAGCATCGCGGGCTCCGGTTCGAATACCCTTTCCCAGCCTGTCCAGCGTTCTGGAAAAGAATATCCAAAGCGGATAGGTGAAAAGGGCCAGAAGCGGTTTGGACAAAGCGCTCAGGCTATAACCCAATTGAACGAAAGGAGTTTTCTTTCCAAGATGATCCGATAATTTTCCAAAATAACCCTTGCTCAGGCCCGCCGTTGCCTCCGCCACTCCTTCAAGCAGGCCGATGAACATAACTGAAAACCCAATATGATTAAGATAGATCGGAAGGATGGGATAAAGCATTTCGCTGGCCATGTCGGTAAACAGGCTGATCAGGGAGAGTATCCAGATCGTTCGGGTGAGATACTTCAATGCCGGTTCTTTTTTTATTCAAAGCCTAGTCCCCGATCCGGTAACTTTTATCCTGTGTTACCGATTTCCAATCATCGGTCCTGAAAGGACTAGCGGGGAAACCTTCCTTGTTAAACAAATTGGCTTCCATAGCATCATCGGCCCATCCATAATGGACGGCCACCGGATCCGGAACTTCCTCCGAAAATACGATTAGTTTTTGTCCGTCGATATAGGCTTTTGCCCAGTGGAACTGGTGATCGTTCCCGGCGATTTCAAACCCCTTCGCGTAACCGTATTTGTCTTTCACTACAAGGCCGGAACCAAGATGGGAGAAGGAGAGAATGATCTTATTGCCCTGTTTTTCCATTGAAAGGTACGCTGGCCCGCTGAATTCCACAGGTTGACCATAATCCTTAGCAAGCGCGATAATTGCAAGCCTTTTGCCCACATCCTGTTTGTCTTTCGGATGGATGTCTTTGGGATCCCCTATATCAGTCGTCACGGCCATGCCGGTATTGGGGAGTTGCAGGGTATGGCCCTGGGCCTCGCGCAGCTCGGCCCAGGTGCTTCCGGCACGACTGTTCCCACCGGCTGCGTCAAAACTCGACAACTGTACAAAATAAAATGGGAAATCCCCCTCTCCCCAGAGGTTTCTCCAGTCATTGATCAGCAGGGGAAATGATCTTCTGTATTGAAAGGCCCTTCCCGCATTGGTTTCGCCCTGATACCAGATCGCCCCCTTTATGGCATAGGGGATAAGGGGATGGATCATTGCATTGTAAAGCAGGGTAGGAAAACTATTCGGCCCTGTATTGTTTCCGCCCGCGTAGATCTTTTCCACCCGGAATAACCAGTCGCCGTTAAGCGGGATGGTTTTGTCTCCGATATTGAGTTTCATTTCTTCCGGTTCTCCAAAGATTCCGCCTTCGCCTCCAGTATCTTCCACGCACACCGCAATCAGGTTCCTGCCAGCTTTCAATATCCCGGCGGATAGCTGATAGACCCTCGGCTCATTGTATTTGTTCTTTATTTCCCCGACCTTGGTGCCGTTCACGTAGCTGTCATCAGAATCATCCACTTTTCCTAAGAAGAGGGTGGCGGGTTTGCCCGCATCAGACTCTTCGATATTGACAAATTTCCGGAACCAAACCAATCCGTCCAGGTCCTCAAGACCTAAATGCTGACCTTCCCATTGACCTGGAAGTTTCATATGCGGCCAGGAATGATCATCAAAATCGGTTTCCTTCCAGTTGGCAGTATTGGCGTTTTCTTCGTAGCTTCCTTGCAGGGCAATCACTTTTTTCTGAACTGCTTCGGTCTTTTCCCTGGTGAGAACGGCCAGGTCCACCATCGGCATTTTCGTGATCATATCCCTGAACTCATCGCTTTTTTCAAAGGATCCCCTGCTGATCCAGGTCTCGACCATGGTGCCGCCCCAGCTTGAATTGATCAGGCCGATCGGAACATGCAGTTTCCTGTATAATTCGCGCGCGAAAAAATAACCGACCGCAGTAAAATCACCTGCTGTCGCAGGAGAACAGGGCTTCCACTCGCCGCCCGCGATTTCTTTTTCTGGTTTGGTACTGACCGCCTTCGTAACCAGGAATTGCCTGATCTGGGGAAAGTCAGCGGCTTCGATCTCCTGCTTGAAATTACTGATCTTACCCCAGCCCTCGATCGGCATTTCCATATTGGACTGACCCGAACAGATCCAGACCTCACCGATATAGATATCCGAAATCTTTATCAGGTTCTTGCCCTGAACGATCAGTTCATAAGGACCGCCATCTTTTTGGGGATCCAGCCGGACCATCCATTTGCCTTCTTTATCGGCTCGGGTTTCCCAGGATTTTCCTTTCAATTCAATACGGATCTTCTCTTTTGGAGCGGCCCAACCCCAGACCGGCAGGGACTGGTTGCGCTGGAGCACCATATGATCGCTGAAAATTTTAGGAAGGCTTACGGCGGCATGGATTTCAGTCCTTAGGCAAGGAAGCAGGAAGAATAACGGTAATATATATGCTTTTATCATTTGGCTGGTTTTGGCCGGGTGAAGATAATAGTTTGCACTTATCCAAAAACCGATCTCAACTCATTTTTCATGGCTTCCAGTCTGCTGAATTTTTGCCTGCTGATGATGGAATTCTTTTTGAGAATGGATTCGAGGATCCTGGTTTCTGTTTCGGGCAGGAGACCCGACCAATCCTCGAGCCAGGCTGAAAATACCTGGCGGTCATGCAGTTCTCCAATGGCTAATACGGCCTTTTTCATGGAGGAGGGAAGCTCCCCGGTCTCGCCCAAAAACCTTTTAAAATAAATCCAGGTCTTCAGTTTTTTTCTCAGGCTATGGAACTGGTCCGGCGTTAGGGGCCCTCCCTTTAGCAGAGGTCTTATCTTTTTTGAGATATTTAGCAGGTAGGCCTTCGCGTGTTTCGGTTTCATGGAGCGAATACAGTGAAGGAACTCTTCTTCCTGTTTGCCCAGGTCTTCGAGCAACCGGTCAGTATTTGATTTTTGAAAAGACAGGCTGGCATCCCGCAAATCCTTTTCTAATTCGGCAAAAACCGTAGTCAGTTCCTGACCTGATTTGAAATTCAGGAGAAATTTCCGGTGCATCTCCGTTTCCCTTATCTGACCTGCAAGCTGAAAGATTTTTCTAAGGCGTTTGTTCAGAATTGTTTTTGGAAGAGAGTATCTATGATGGTCCAGCAGGCTTGTAATGGCCCTCAACTTTTTTATTTCGACTCTCAGGTGGTGAAATGTTGTCTGGGTAAAATCTTTTGGATCCCGGTTCAGGAGACCGGAAATGGATGAATACCTTTTTCTTGCATAGAGTTCCTGTTCAATTTGAACTTTCCCCATCCACTGTCATTTTAGTTGCAGATCCTTTATAATTCCATTGATCCGGCCATCCAGTTCCGCCTTTTTTTGTTCGAAGAGGGAGGCATTTGGTAAATCCGTGTGGACGCTGAAATAGAATTTGATCTTGGGTTCGGTGCCTGAAGGCCTGGCCGAAATCTTGGTTCCGTCTTTCAGCAGGAATTGCAGGACATTGGATTTAGGAAGCGAAATATCCCAGCTTTCGCCGGTATCCAGGTTTCTGCCCTTTCTCAATTCGTAATCGAGGAGAAGAACCACCGGAGATCCATTAATGGATTTGGGAGGATTGCTGCGGTATCTCTCCATCATTTCCGCAATCTCCTTCTGCCCATTCATCCCTTTTTTTGTGATGGAGATCAGTTGTTCCTTATAGTAACCATATTCCACATAAAGTTCGATCAGCTTGTCAAAAAGGCTCTTGCCCCTGTTTTTTTCATAGGCTGCCATTTCACAGAGCAGGGCCACAGCGCTGACTGCATCCTTGTCCCTTAACCTGGAACCGATCATCATGCCATAGCTCTCCTCACCTCCGATGATATAATTTTCGTGGGCCTCTTTTTCCTTGATAAGCTCAGCGATCCATTTGAAACCGGTCAGCACATCGTAGCAATTGACCTTGTTCCTTTCGGCAATCCGGTTAATCATATCCGTTGTAACAATGGTCTTGATCACCATGTCGCGGGGAGTGGCCACGCCCTTGACCCGGCGGGCTTCCAGCATATAGTTGATTGCGAGTACAGCCGTTTGATTCCCATTCATGAGCACCCAGCGTCCTTTCTTGTCTTTGATCCCTATTCCGACCCTGTCTGCATCCGGATCTGTGCCCAGCAGGATATCTGCATCCAATTCCGAAGCCTTTCTCAACCCGATGCTCATGGCTTCGCTTTCCTCGGGATTTGGATAAACTACCGTTGGGAAATTTCCATCCGGTTCCGCCTGCTCATCTACTACATGCACATTGGTGAAGCCGAAGCGCTGAAGAACGTTGGGGACCAGTTTGATGCCCGTACCATGGATGGGAGTGTAGACAATGCAGAGATTATGTTGTTTCTGGATGATTTCCGGATAGACGGAAAGTCCGGCAACCATGTTGACATAAGCTTCATCCAGATCCTTTCCAATCATACTGATATTGGATTCGCCGCCGCCCCATTTCACTTCATCCACCGAAGCGATCTTCTCCACCTCCAGGATCACATTGGTATCATGGGGAGGGACCAATTGACCACCATCGTTCCAGTAAGCCTTATACCCATTGTATTCTTTGGGATTATGTGAAGCCGTGCAAACCAATCCTCCCTGGCAGCCCAGTTGTCTGATCGTAAAACTCAGTTCAGGCGTGGGTCTCAGAGACTGAAAAAGATAGACTTTTATTCCATTTGCTCCAAAAACCTTTGCAGCAGTCTCTGCAAAAAAGCGGCTGTTGTTCCGGCTGTCATGAGCTATGGCGACTTTAACCTGTATTCCGGGAAAGGATAGTTTCATATAGTTCGAGAATCCCTGTGTAGCCATCCCTACCGTATACTTGTTCATACGATTGGTGCCAACGCCCATGATTCCGCGAAGGCCACCTGTTCCGAATTCAAGGTTCCTGTAAAAGCTCTCAGTCAGTTCGATAGGATTTTCTTTTTGAAGCCGAATTATCTCATTCTTTGTCTCCTGATCGTAGTTTCCATCAAGCCAGCTTTTTACTTTTTCCAGGATTTGGGGTTCCATGTCATAGATTTAGGAGACTAATATCGTTAAGATTTACTATTTGCACAAAATATGGTATTTGGACTTTATTTCGATGCATAACTAGAGAAGAAATTGTTTATCAGGGTTTATTGAAATATTGAACCCATTTACTATATTTGCTAACCCCTCGTATATTTATAACTAAGCCTTCACAAAATCCAGTCTGAAAATTGGATAAATTTGATCTTTACCCTTCAGAAATTGTTGAACATATACCTCTTAAACGGAATAGATGTCTAGTTACTTATTACTGAGAGACAATAAGCAAACAGGGCCTTTCTCCCTTGAAGATCTGCTGAAAACCGGATTTAAGAAATACGATTTGGTTTGGGTCGAAGGGAAAAGCGCAGCCTGGCGATATCCCTGCGAAATCGGGGAATTGAAAGCATTTGCTCCTGTAGTCGAAGAACAGCCATTTGATCGCTTCTATAAAAAAGCTTCCGAAGCAGAAAAAAAGAAGACCGAGCCTCTAACGATCAGCGAGCCAAAGCAACGCACTGCCCGGGTCGAACAGATCTATCCGGTTTCATCAAAGCCTGTGGTGCTTGAAATGGGGGAAAAGAAGATTTATGCAAGTCTTCCTTTCAACAATCGGAAGCAAGCAGCTCCGGAGAAAACAATGGAGACTGCTGCTCCCTCACAAACCTATTACCGGCAAACAATACAGAGAGAGGATGCTTTTAGCTTTGGACTGACAAATACAGAAACAGTGAAGGAAGGTCCAACCTTCCGGAAAAAGGCCGGGAACCCCTTTCACATAAAGATCAAATCGGGCAGCTATCTTGTCATGGCCGTAGTGGGCGCAGTTGTGATCGCCATTCTGGCTGCAGGCATCTTCATCGGAATGAGGATCTCAAAATCGTCCGGAACGAATCAATCGGATGTGCATAACGCACAGAGCCTGGTTTCCAATGAATCCAGGCCTTCCCAATCACAGACGGCTGCATTAATCGAAACGAAGCATGAAAACAAGGATCAGGGCCTAAATACTAACAGGGAGAATAATGCCGCCCTGGTGAAGACAGAAACGTCATCAGAAACGTCATCAGAAGAATCGACTCTTAAAAATAATCCTGCACAGACTGAAACGCATAAATCGTCTAAAGCGAAAGCTAATGCCAGTCATATCCCCGATCCTGCTTTAGCAATTAATAAAAAAGCACCGTTGGCTACAGACTCCGCAATAACTGTTCAGGGATATTCGAAAAGACAATCCCAGCATCGTGGAGATATCTTGAGTGATAAACCGGCAGCCATAACCGATATCAGCAGCATGGTATCCATAAGCGCTAACAAATACAATATCGGGACCTTTGGTGGTCTGTCTGACATTCAATTAACTGTTAACAACAAATCGGAACATGCTTTGGACCTGGTATTGGTTGAAGTGCAGTATGTGCTTGCCAGTAAGAAGATCTATAAAACCGAAAATCTTTACTATCGTAATTTGGGACCCGGCGAATCCATCATGCAGGAAGCGCCTAAGAGTTCCAGGGGGATAAAGATCTTGTACAGGGTGACCGTAGTAAATTCTAAGGATGCATCTGTTTCTTTTTCAGGTATATAGTAAAGCCAACTAAAATTAAAATTTTTTTAGACGAAACGCTATAGTATTTCCGGAACCCTTATATTTGCACAGAATTCCCCACCTAGGATCGTCACCCACCGATTCAATTCTTGTAAAACCAGCGATGCTCTATCCATATTAAAAGCATGTGTGGTCGTATACCTTCTGATAGTGTGAAAAATTCTAAAGCAAGAATGGGTATGAAAAATGCATTTGTACAGCTATGCCTGGTTATTCTGGTAATTACCGGAATTCATGCCATGAGGTTAATTAAGGCCAATACCATCAATGGAAAAGTTAGTGCTCCGAGCGCTTTGCAATATGCATGGGCGGTAAAAGGGGCAGATTCGGTCATTGTGGCCGCTGACCATGGCAATTTCAGCATAAAAGTGAGTCCCGGAATCTGGAAAGTGCTCCTGCATACCAGGAGCCCATACAGGAACCAGGAAATAGATAATATTATTGTCACAGACGGCCATTCCACCGACCTGGGTGAGATCATACTTCAGCCGAATTAAGAACCCCTCTGGATAACCTTTTTTTGCCTTTATTTTGCCGGATGAAAAGAATTGTGATTATTGGAGCCGGCAAATCAGCTACCTGCCTCATAGAATACCTGATCAGAGAGGGGGCTGCTCATCAATGGTCGATTACCGTGGCGGACAGCAATCTCTTCCTTGCCCAATCAAAGACAGGTAATTCTCCCCATACCAAAGCTATTTCCCTGGATGTACAAAATGATGAAGAAAGAAGGAAATTGATCAGTCAGGCCGACCTAGTTATCTCCATGCTTCCTCCGAGTCTTCATTTCCTGGCTGCCTGCGATTGTGCGGAGGCCGGTGTGCATTTGCTGACGGCATCTTACCTGGATGAAAACATAAAAGGCCTTAGGCCGGCCATCCTGGAAAAACAATTATTCTTTCTCGTAGAAATGGGCCTGGATCCAGGCATTGATCATATGAGTGCAATGGCCCTTATACACAGGATCAAAAAAAACAATGGAAAAATAATTTCATTCAAATCCCATACGGGCGGCCTCGTAGCGCCTGAGAGCGATGACAATCCCTGGCATTATAAGATCAGTTGGAATCCAAGGAATGTGGTATTGGCAGGCGCATCAGGAGCGGTCTACCGCGAAAAGGGAATAACCAGAACCTTAGCCTATGAGAAACTATTTCAAAATAATGAACAGATAGCGGTCGAAGGGCTGGGCGATCTTTCCTACTATCCTAACCGCGACTCGCTCGGCTATATTCCGCTCTATGATTTAGAAGAAGCTCACACATTTCTCAGGACCACCCTTAGGTATCCTCCTTATTGCAAGGCCTGGAATGCCATCGTACAGGCCGGGCTGACTTCAGAAAAGCCGACTCACTTAAATTTTCGTGAATGGGCTTCTTCCCTGATACCCTTCGTTAATCCGGAAAATGAAGCCTGTTTACGCTACCTGGGATTTTTTGATGAAGAACCCCTTCCCGCAGGAGCCAGGAGTTCGGCCGATATCCTTCAGCACCTGATGGAAACGAAACTCTCCATGAAGGAAGCAGACAAGGACATGATCGTGATGGTTCACGAGATTGAATATGAAAAGGATGGGAAAAGTCAGGCCTTGAAAGCGACCCTGATTGTGAAGGGAGAAAACCAACTGCATACAGCCATGTCAAAAACCGTAGGTTATCCGCTCGCGATCGCGGCCAAGCTCTTATTGACGGGAAAGATAAAAGAAAGAGGCCTATTTATTCCGGTCCATCCTTTCATCTATGAACCTGTTCTGAAAGAACTCGAAGGCGAGCAGATCGTCTTTAAGGAACTAATTGACCTCTAAATTCAGTCTTCCGATCAGATGATAGCCGATACTCCTCATTGTCACGAGGTACTTGCCTTTTCTTAAATAGAGCAGGTAGCTATCATGGTTAGTGGATAGATAGGTTTGGTCTGCTGGTACCAGTTGGCCAGGTCCGCAGGACCTGGTTTCTTCTTCATAATAGGCCTGAACCAGAAAAGTACCGGGAACGGTGGCTTTAACATATACAGCTTTACGCAGCCCATTTAAGCTGAGCCAACCTGGGCGGTTGTCGCGGAACTGGGTATGTGGATGGACAATGCATAGGTCATATCCTGTGTTATTGGTGATATTCACCGCCTGGTTATCCAATAAAGGAATGGAGGGAAACTGAACCGGGAACCTGGCCGTGTACAATTCATAAAAAGCCTTACCATAAGAAAATTCACTTTCATCACAAAGACTCACCTGGTCAATACATAAGGGGTTGATACCTGAAATTTTTTTAAAGGCAATGGACACAGAAGAAAAATGCGGACCATCGGATCTTTTGGCGATATGCTCATAGGCCGCCAGCACTAAAATTCTGGCGCCGGAATCCTTTTTTAGGACGGAATAGAGCCGGGAAGCCTGAATGGAATCTCTTAAGGCAGGTGTCTGATTTCCTGTTGTATCGCTGAAAGGAACCAATTTGAATCCTTTTTCAAGTGCTATTCTTACAAGTTCTCCGCCCACTGGTTCCATTGTAAAATAACCCGTATTGATATTTAGCTTATTCAGGGAAGCTTTGGCATTTCCGGAAAAGGTCTCCCAGGCAAAATAGCGGAATCCCCTTCTGTACAATTCGTCGAGACAGGAGATGATAAAGGCGCGATGCAAGGGTTTATTATAGGATTCATTGATCATGATCACCCGGTATTTCAAAGCGGCAAAACCAATGTATTTGGCCGCATCGGCATGGACAATGCCCTTGATCTCCCCGATGGCTTTTTTCAGATCCCGTTCTGTAGCAGGGTCCAGCGAATCGTAATTCCTGGTTTGATAATCGAGTGCGTTCTGGTAGTCTTCCAGGAAGGATGCGGACTTGCTCATTTCCAGGTTATAGGATTGGAAGCCCAGTCTGTTTTTGAATTCAGCTTCCTGCCTGAATAATTGGTAGAGCGGAAAAAGATATTGGAGCTTGCCGCCGGGCAGGAGATTGGTATATCTTAAGTTGGAATCATAACCATGAGGAGTGACCCTTTTTGAAAAGTCCTTCAGCATGTCAAGCTGCGCATTTGATTGCGCAAATAGCCCGAGATAACCTGGGAGTAGCGATAGAAGGACTGTTAATTTGCGAAAGATCATGGGCTGCAATGATAATGAAGGGTTTGTTACTAAAAGCCTAAATATAAATTTTGCCTTATCGATAGTCCCTTATCAACAGATCGCGAAGAATTTGCACGCCCTCTGAGGCAGGCTTTTCGATCTCGGTCAACCTCGGGATATCGCCGGTTTGCGGGACGGAGCGGTCGACAATGAATTTAGGTATATGCCGGGGCGCATAGTGCACCAGACCCGCAGCGGGATATACGACCAGAGAGGTTCCGATCACGGCAAAAAGATCTGCACCGGAAACGATCCGGGCTGCTTTTTCGATCATGGGGACGGCTTCTCCAAACCAAACGATATGCGGCCTGAGCTGGAACCCGTCTTCGGCGAGATCGCCCATCTTCATATCATCGCGTATCTCATAGATCCTGTCCTCACTGCTTTCGCTGCGCATTTTGAAGATCTCTCCGTGTAAATGCAGGACCTGGAGGGAGCCGGCCCTTTCGTGCAGGTCGTCAATATTCTGAGTGATCACCTGCAAATCAAAATCCTCCTGCAGTTCTGCAAGGCAAAAATGCGCTTTGTTCGGCACAGCATCGCTGACATTCCTTCTGCGCTGATTATAAAAGCTGAGCACCAGTTCCGGATTCTTTTTCCATGCATTATGAGTAGCGACTTCCTGCACATCGAAACCTTCCCATAGTCCGTCGCTGTCACGAAAGGTCTTTAGCCCGCTTTCTGCGCTGATCCCGGCTCCTGTCAATACCACTAACCTCTTCTTTTTCATTCTGGTGCACTTTCTTTGAATGTAAAATTAATCTAAACTGAAACGGAAAAATAATCCCCATTAAAAGGATTATTTCGGGCGGGTAATGAGCAATTATTTCTACTTCAAGCGCAATTAACAATTCATTTTAAACGGGAGGCAAGGCTGGTATCATTTTTTCTTAATACAAGTCGTATCAAATTTTATTAACCTAAAAAGTGTCGTATGGATACCTCAAAAAAAACAGGGCATCAGGATCAGGACAGCAAAATGCCATTGGGAAAACCCCATGACAATGACAAATCGAATTCTGGAAAGGATCAGAAGAGTAAAGGACAGGATCAGAAATTAGGTTCACAAGGCAACAGGAATGATGATGGTAAAAATCGGAACGATGACAGTTCCGAAACTGAAAAGAAAATACCTCGAATGAATCATTAAAAGAACCTAGCCATCCTTATCCGTAAATTCCTAAAGCCCGTCCTTGGACGGGCTTTAGATTAAAAATTAAATTTTTAATATGGTAGAAACACAAATGACAACACTCAGCAGCATCCTGGAGAAATTGCGTCTGAAGAAAATGGACAATGAGTTCAGGTGGACGCCGGAAGGATTCACTATAAACAAAGCAAAGTCCTATAAGCCGGAAGAGCTTCAGATAATCCGGGTTTACCGTTTCGAAGGGGATTCGGATCCCGGAGACTCTTCTGTACTGTATATTTTGGAGGCAAATGATGGACTCATCGGTTATAGCCTGGACGCCTACGGCGTCTATAGCAATCATGAAGATGAAGAAGGTTATGATGAGTTCATGCGCAAAATACCGAACGCGGATTCCGATAGAAGGGTTTCTTTTGAATAATGAAGGCTAATCCCGATGAATGAATAGCTTTACATTTGTTATTCATACAATCGGTGAGTTTCATGAGTATTTATATTCGTTCGGCAGGATGCATTTCTCCCCAGCCAGGAATTTTAGGCGAAAAATTTATGGCGCCCTCTCAACGTCATGAGGAGAGGGGTAGTCGTATGAAGGCTATCGAGCCGGATTATCGGCAATGGATCGATCCCAAAATGATCCGCCGCATGAGCAGGATCATCCGGATGGGGGTGGCCGCCGCCTCTTATTGTTTAAAAGAGGCGGGAGGAATAATACCAGATGCTATCCTGACCGGAACTGCCTATGGATGCCTGGAGGATACCGGGATATTTTTAAGCAAAATGGTGGAGCAGGAAGAAGAAATGCTGACTCCCACCGCATTCATTCAATCCACTCATAATACGGTCGGAGCCCAAATTGCGCTGATGCTGGGCTGTCATGGCTATAATAATACTTTCGTTCACAGCGGTTTTTCGTTTGAAACGGCATTGATGGATGCCATGATGCTGATTAGGGAAGGGGATGCGGGAAAGGTGCTTGTCGGTGCAGCGGACGAAATCACGGATACCAGTCATGAGCTATTAAGCCGTTTTGGACTTTACAGGAGGGGGGCGATCAACGGAGAAGGGGCCTCTTTCTTTCTGTTGAGTCAGCAGAACGAGAAGGATTGCCTGGTTACCGTGGACGCTCTTAGGATGATCTATGAACCGGGCGGCCCTATCGAGGTTTCGTCACATATAGAAAAACTGCTTCAGTCGCTAAACCTGAAGGTCTCCGATATAAATCTCCTGATCCAGGGAAGCGATGAACCAGGCAAAATACCCTCCATCAATTTTAAAACTCTCTGCGGGGAATATCCCACGGCTTCCGCATTCGCGCTCTGGCTTGCCACGGAGATCCTAAAAAGCGGCAGCCTTCCGCAGGGATTTGGCTTCTCTTTGAACAATATCCGCCGTATCCTCGTATATAACCATTATCAAAACAGGCAGCATTCGCTAATATTAATTTCCGCATGCTGAATTTCAGAAACACGAGTATTTTTTTCGGGCTTCTCATTGGCGTTCTGATTATTCTTGGACCTTTATGGGTCGTCATAGCAGCACTTTTACTCTATAGCTTTCTGCTTTTTCTGGGCAGCTATTTCATTCAATTGGGTTTTTATATCCGGTCCATCTGTTCTGCAGATACAAAGGAGAAAGTGATCGCATTCAGTTTCGATGATGGACCCGCCGATCAATACAGTTCGGAGATCCTTGATACACTGAAACAATACGAGGTTGAAGCTGCATTTTTTTGCATCGGTAAGCGGATCCCGGGCAGGGAAAAAATTGTCATGCGTATTATGAATGAGGGGCATTTAATCGGCAACCATAGTTATTCCCATCATTTCTGGTTTGATTTGTTTTCTTCCAGGCGAATGTTGGAGGACATCAATCAAATGAATGATATGGTTCGGGCGCTGACCGGTCAGCGCCCGAGGCTCTTCAGGCCTCCCTATGGCGTCACCAATCCAAATCTTTCCAAAGCCATTCGTCCTGGCGGTTTAACCTCAGTTGGATGGAGCATCCGTTCACTCGATACCGTAGAACGGAATGAGGATCGGCTTTTCAAAAAAATCATGAAGGGTTTGAGGCCGGGCGCAATCCTGCTGTTTCACGATACCAGCAAGACCACTCTTTCTGTATTGCCCCTCTTGATCGGTACGATCAGGGAGCAGGGCTATTCGATCAGGAGGTTGGATAAAATGTGTAATTTACAAGCCTATGATTAAGCTGGTTTTTGTTTTTGGGTTGGTCCTGGTTTCGACATTGGTTAAGGGACAATATCCCGGCTTCAGTCCAATTGCGGGTGGAACAAATTTTAAGGAGCAATTCTCCCTGGCTTCCCAAAAGATCAGAAGCATCCGCTGCGATTTCATTCAGGAGAAAAACCTTTCCATGTTGTCTGAAAAAGTCAGTTCAAAAGGAAAATTCTGGTTCAAAAAAGACAACCTGGTAAGAATGGAATACAACGAGCCCTTTCAGTACCTGATGATCATCAACAAAGACAATATCTTCCTGAAGGATGGCAACAAGGAGAACCTTGTTTCAGTAAGTTCAAACAAACTTTTTCAGCAGATCAATAAAATTACGGTGGATTGCGTGAGGGGAACAGCTTTGGATAATCCGGATTTTAGATTCCGGATCTTCGAGAACAGCCAGTCCTTCCTGGTTGAATTAACCCCGGTTGCCCGGAGCCTTAAAGCCTATTTTAAAAACATCAATATCACGGTAGATAAAAAGGATTATTCTGTCAGTAAAATAGACATGATCGAATTGTCAGGGGATGATACCCTTATCCGCTTCATCAACAAAGAATTCAATGTCGAAATTTCCGATGCGCTTTTTGCCATTCATTAGCATGGTACTTGTTCTATCGGGATGCAATACCCTATATAGTCATTTACCGAGGATGGAATCCCGGGCTCCCTGCCTGGAAAAATTCAGGCCGGGATTCGGATCTGCCATTTATCGTGCAGGCATTGACGTGACCAGCAAACATCTCAGCGGGATTCTCATCATCAAAGCCATGCCCGATAGCAGTATAAGACTGGTGTTCACATCCGAAAACGGCTATATTTTTTTTGATCTTTCCTTTCTGGCCGGTGGTGGATTTAAAGTTTATAGTATTAACGAAAAAATGAATAAAAAAGCGGTGATCAAGACCCTGAGGAAGGATTTCGAGCTGGTGCTGATGCAACACCTCCGGGAACACAAAACCTATTCATTAAAGGGAGATGGTTTGGTCTATACGGCCTTTCCCCAGACAAAGGGTTATTACTACTATTTGACGGACAGTGCCTGCAACAGGCTCATTTCCATGCAAAGGGCCTCCTCCTCCAAAGTGGTCGTAGAAGCCATGATGAGGATGGATCAGGGATCCATTCCCGATACGATCGGTATTTCGCATAAAAACTTCAACTTTGATATAAGTCTAAAAAAATTGCCGAACTGATGCTCCTGAACGATTTATATACTGTGACAGATCTCAATGATCAGCAGGAGCTATTCGAAGCCCTGATCCATCTTCAGCCTGAACACCGCATCTTCGGGGGACATTTTCCTCAGTCTCCTGTTTTGCCTGGAGTTTGCATGATGCAAATCGTGAAGGAAATGCTGGAGATGAAACTGAGAAAAGGGGTGATTGTGGTTAGAGCGAACCATCTGAAATTCCTTACCATCGTAGATCCGAGGGTAACCCAAACCCTCAATTTCAGAATGAATCTCCGATTAGGTGAGGAAATTCAGGTGCAGGCTTCCTTATTCCTGGAAAACACCGTCTTTTTTAAATTCAGCGGTCAATTCAGAGAAGTGATCAATCATCCAGTTTAAGAACGGCCAGGAATGCTTCCTGCGGGACCTCTACATTGCCGATTTGCCGCATGCGCTTCTTGCCTTCTTTTTGTTTTTCCAGCAGCTTGCGTTTGCGGCTGATATCCCCTCCATAGCATTTGGCGGTTACGTCTTTTCGCAGAGCGCTGATGGTTTCACGTGCAATCACCTTGGCTCCGATAGCGGCCTGGATGGCGATTTGGAATTGTTGCCTGGGCAGCAATTCCTTTAATTTTTCGCAGAGCTTGCGGCCAAAGTCCTGGGCCCGGCTGCGATGGATCAGGGCGCTCAGTGCATCCACCTTATCCCCGTTGAGCAGGATATCCATTTTCGCGATATCTGCGTCCCGGTAACCGATCGGATGATAGTCAAATGAAGCATAACCCCTGGTCTGGCTCTTCAACTTATCGTAAAAGTCAAAAACGATTTCCGTAAGCGGCATTTCGAAAAATAATTCCACTCTAGTCGTAGTGAGATAGCTCTGGTTTATCAGGATGCCTCTTTTGCCAAGGCATAGCGTAATGATATTTCCGATATATTCCGGCTTGCTGATGATCTGTGCCTTGATATAGGGTTCTTCGATGCGTTCGATGCTCACGGGATCCGGCATCTCCGTCGGATTGTTAACGATCACTTTTTCGCCCCTGGTGGTATAAGCTATAAAGCTGACGTTTGGAACCGTCGTGATCACCATCTGATCGAACTCTCTTTCCAGCCTTTCCTGGATGATCTCCATATGCAGCATTCCAAGGAATCCGCAGCGAAATCCAAATCCCAGGGCCTGGGAGGTCTCGAGCTCGTATGTAAGGGAAGCGTCGTTGAGCTGCAGCTTGTCCATGCAATCCCTCAGTTCTCCAAAATCATCCGTATCCACAGGAAATATGCCGGCAAATACCATGGGCTTGACATCTTCAAAACCCTGAACCATCCTGGGATTCTCGTTGCTGGCTATTGTAATGGTATCCCCGACCTTGACTTCCTTTGCATTCTTGATACCTGTGATTATATAACCCACATCCCCCGTCTTCACCTCAGGTTTGGGAACAAGGGCCAATTTCAGGATCCCCACCTCATCAGCCTCGTATTCGATTCCGGTGGACACAAATTTGACCTTATCTCCTTTTTTGATGCTTCCGTTCAATATGCGGTAATAAACAATGATGCCTCTGAAGGAATTGAATACGCTGTCGAAGATCAGGGCCTGTAAGGGGTCCTTTGGTTTGCCCTCGGGAGCCGGTATCCTGTTCACAATGGCATGCAGGATCTCTTCCACGCCAAGTCCGGTCCTTGCGCTGGCCAGTAGGATATCCTCCGGTTTGCAACCGATTAATTCTATGATCTGATCCCTCACTTCCTCGATCATGGCCCCGTCCATATCGATCTTATTGATCACTGGAATGATCTCCAGGTCGTTTTCAATGGCCAGATAGAGATTGGAAATCGTCTGTGCCTGGATACCCTGGGTTGCATCCACGAGCAAAAGCACGCCTTCGCAGGCGGCCAGAGCCCGGCTGACCTCATAACTGAAATCCACATGGCCTGGAGTATCTATCAGGTTCAGGATATAATGTTGACCCTGGTAATTATAATTGATCTGGATCGCATGGCTCTTGATAGTAATTCCCTTTTCCCTCTCCAGGTCCATATCGTCCAGGACCTGGTCCATCATTTCCCTGTCGCTCACCGTGTGTGTGGATTGTAAAAGCCTGTCCGCCAGGGTGGATTTACCGTGATCGATATGGGCAATGATGCAAAAATTCCTTATATCCTTCATTATCTTGTTTGAATTGCGCTGCAAACTTAGTGAAAAGCGACGAGCCTTCGAATGGCCTGATTCCATTGACTTATAGTAAATTGCTCTCAAAAAGCGGATGTCTACCCTCATCAAATGTCCCAATTGCTCGGCGGAATTTCCCATTGAAGAAGCGGTATCTGAAGAATACAAGAAGGAACTGCGTAACGAGATGCAGAAATACAAGCGGCAGAAGGACGAGGAATTGCTTAGAAAGGAAAAAGAATTCCAGACCAACATCCAAAACAAGGATGCTGAATTTGCCCGGCAATTGCAGGAAGAGAAGACCGCTCTTCAGCGCTCGCTGGAAGAAAGCCTGAGAAAGAGCATCGGATCGGATTTTGAATACCGGCTCAAAATGCTCCGGGATTCCAACCTGGAAACCGAGGAAAAGCTAAAGGAATCCAGGCAGCGCGAAATTGAATTCCTGCAAAAGGAAAGGGAATTAAAGACCAGGGAAGTGGAACTCGAAATCTCCTTAGGGAGAAGGATGCTTGAAGAACGTGAGAAAATGAAGGCGGAACTGGTAAGGGACGAGAATTCAAAGATAGAACTCAAGGAACAGGAATTCCAACTGCGGGTTAAGGAGCTAGAAAAACAACTCGATGATCAAAGGAGGTTGACCGAAGAAATGAAACGCAGACAGGAACAGGGGTCTATGCAATTGCAGGGAGAAGTGCAGGAGCTTTTTCTGGAAGAGATACTGAGACAGGCCTTCCCCTTTGATAAAATTGAAGAAGTGGGGAAGGGTGTGAGGGGCGCCGATTGCATTCAAATCGTAAGAAATAAATTCGGTCATGAATGCGGAAAGATCATTTATGAAAGTAAAAGGACGGAACATTTCAGCCAGGACTGGATCGAAAAATTAAAAAACGATATGCGCAGCCAGGGTGCGGATATACCGGTCATCGTAACGCGTACGATGCCGAAGGACATGAAGCAGTTCGGTGAAAGAAACGGGGTCTGGATCTGTTCCTTCCAGGAAGTGAGGGCCCTGGCCCACCTGATCCGCGACGGAATCATCCGCGTCTATATTGCGACGCTTAACCAGCAAAACAAGGGCGATAAAATGCACCTGCTCTATGATTACCTGACCAGCCGTGAATTCAGTGAACAATGGAAGGCCATCAGAGAAGGGTTTCTTTCTATGAAACAGTCCATTCAAAAGGAAAGGGATATGATGGAAAAACTCTGGAAGTCCAGGGAGAAACAACTCGAAAAATTGCTATTGAATGCAGCCCATGTCAAGGGATCCATTGAAGGAATTGCGGGCAGCGACTCGATTGACATGCCTCTTTTGGATGAGGAAGGAAATTTGTTGCTGGAATAGCCAGGTTATCTTAACTCATTACCCAGGCCAGGGCCAGTTCATCGAAGAATCGACCGCTGACATTCAGGGGAATCTTATGGTCTGTTCCGAATTGAAAGCGCATATGGATTTCTTCACGATCGGGCGCTGTATCAAACTCCTGAAGCTGGATGTGTTCACTGAAATCAATTCCACCCGCCCCATCCCATTTATAGATCGCCTCCTTTGCCCCCCAGAGCAGGGTCAGGAAGCGGTCTTCAATTCTATCAAAGCCGATCAGTTTTTTTTCTCCCTCAGCAAGGAATTTAGCTGCGATCGATCTTATCCGGGGCCGGGTCGTTTCCACGTCAATGCCTACCCGATGAACCGAACTAACGATGGCTGCCGCAAATTGCCGGCAATGCGAGATCGAAAAATGGTATTTTTCGTCCTGCAGAATGGGCTTTCGGGAATCGCTAAGTAAGATGGAATTCAGCGGGAAATCTTCGAATAGATGGGTGAGCAGCCATCGACCCGCGAGGTGCTGCAATCTTTTCTGAGGATGTGATACGGTTCGGGAAATATTCACCCGCTGGAGGAAATATGAATCATCTTCCTCTATCTTCCAGATGGCGAGTCTTGTGTGTTCGTTGATATTATGTTGATAAAATAATGGCATGAACGAGCCCTAAATGCGAAATTCGCCGGGTTGATTTTGCAAATTCAATAATTAAACCGAAAAATAAACGAAAACCCGGAAATGATTTTATCAGATCTAAAAATACTCTCAGAGATCGCCTTGGGAACCATCAAGATTGATCCATACAGAAGAGAATGCCTGGGAAGCAATTCCTATGATATTCACCTCGGCAAGTGGCTGGCCACTTACAATGATCATATCCTGGATGCCAAGAAACACAATCTTATCAACTATTTTGAAATACCCGAAGATGGATTTGTGCTCTATCCGCATATTTTCTACCTGGGCGTTACAGAAGAATATACCGAGACCCATGCGCATGTACCCTTTCTGGAAGGAAAATCATCCACGGGTCGGCTCGGTATCGATATCCATGCGACCGCGGGCAAGGGGGATGTGGGATTCTGCGGAAACTGGACCCTGGAAATCTCCGTGAAGCAGCCTGTAAAAGTCTATAAGGGGATGCCGGTAGGACAATTGATCTATTTCCCCGTTGACGGTGAGATCGAAATCAAATACAACCAGAAAAAGGACGCTAAATATTCGGGACAGATTGATAAGCCTGTAGAAAGCATGATGTGGAAGAATAATTTCTAAATGCTATGCATTTTCTTAAAGTAAGCGATCAGCCATGCTATCACTTCATCGTAGCTAAGGATGCCCTGGGGCTGCTGGTTCGCCCTTAGGTATTTCCCGTAAATTTTGGAAAGGATGGGTTCCAGCGGATTTTCATATTGTCTATAAAATTCCCGAAGGGTCTTGTAATCCTTACGAATTGCCGGATGCAGGCTTTCCCTTAAAGGAACGAGCAGGGTGGAGTCTCGTATATACAGCTCCCTGGCCGCATAGAGATAAAGATCGAAATAAACCGAATAACGGAAGGCCGGGTCCGACGAGGAGCGGGCGGAAAGATAGCCCGCAAAATTCGCTTCATTCTCCTTTGCATAGCCTAACTGATGGCCGATCTCATGACAGGTAGTGAAGGGTTGGACGAATACCGGAACGGTTGTATTGACCTGCGCTTCTCCCGAAAAGGGATTATAATAACCGGTGAACCCAAGATAGTCTCCGGCACGGCTGAAAAGGGAGTTTTTTACAGATGGTATTTTATAGGTGAAGATGGGTTCTTCCCTTGAAAGTAGCTCATAGCAATGCTCGGATTCACCGAAAAGATATTTTTTCTGCAGCAATTGATCCCTGTTGATTCTTGAAACCGAATCGAGCTCATTTAATTTGCCAACGATCTGACTTATAACTTCTACCAATTCCTGCTTTCCGTAAGGTTTTACATCCAGGCTGAGTTGGTGCGCAATGCCGAGGCGGTTATAATTCATTCCCCATAGCAGGTTGAAGATAATATATACCCAAAGCGAAATAAATAACAGTTTGCGGATAAAATAAAAAAAATAACCCCGGTTAAGTTCCTTTCTGAAAATGCGCCTTAGCAACCCAATCAGTTTTGCCAGCAGCCAGATACCAGCAGCCAGATAAAAGATATCCCCGAAACTGAAAGGCATCCAACCGAAGAGGCTGCGTTGAACCAAAGCGATACCCTGGTAAATGCCATTTGAAAACCATTTCTCGACCAGGTCAGGGAAAAATGAAAATAGCTTAATCAAAGCCGTAAAGATCAGAACAATCAGCCAGCGGCGGCTTAAACCCATAGTAAACACTTTAATTATCCAATATTACTGCTTCCCTCTTAAATTGCATCATTCACAGCATTACCATGATAGATATCAACTTTAACAAGAACGATGATGCGATGCGTCTGTCCCTGAGCCAGCTCAGGACCCGTCTGGATAAAATTCGCCTGGGTGGTGGAAAGAAAGCAGTGGAAAAGCAGCAGGAAAAGAAAAAGCTCACTCCACATCAGCGAATACAATACCTGATCGATCAGGATAGTGAATTTATCGAGATCGGCGCCTTTGCTGGTTATGAAATGTATGAAGAATACGGCGGTTGTCCTGCGGGCGGGACCGTAGCGGGTGTCGGATACGTAAGTGGCAGACAGTGCGTGATCGTGGCCAATGATCAGACGGTCAAGGCCGGGGCCTGGTTTCCGATTACGGGAAAGAAGAACCTCCGAATGCAGGAAATTGCTATGGAGAACCGCCTGCCTATCATCTACCTCGTTGACAGTGCAGGAGTTTTTCTGCCTCTTCAGGATGAAATATTTCCTGACAAGGAACATTTCGGGAGAATTTTTCGCAACAATGCCAGAATGAGCGCCATGGGTATCACCCAGATTGCCGCCGTGATGGGGGCCTGTGTTGCAGGCGGAGCCTATCTTCCTATCATGAGCGATGAGACCCTGATGGTGAATGGAAACGGATCGATCTTTTTGGCGGGATCCTACCTGGTGAAAGCTGCCATTGGAGAAGATATCGACAACGAGACCCTCGGCGGCGCCACGACCCATACGGAGATCTCGGGCATTGCAGATTATAAATTCGATACGGAACAGGAATGCCTGGACCGGATCAAAAAAATAATATCAAAACTAGGCAATCCCCAAATCAGTCCTTTTGACCGAATCCTGCCTCATCCGCCTGTTAAAAAAATTGAAGAGATCTATGGCATCATGCCCTCCGATCCTTCCAAAGCCTACGATATGCTTGAGATCATCGGGCGGATCGTCGACAGATCGGAATTCGATGAATTCAAGGAGGACTATGGCAAGACCATTCTCTGCGGTTATGCCCGGATCGAAGGATGGGCCGTCGGTATTGTCGCTAACCAGCGTAAGATCGTGAAGAGCAAGAAAGGGGAGATGCAGATGGGAGGAGTCATTTACAATGACAGTGCCGACAAGGCTGCCCGCTTCATCATGAACTGCAACCAGAAAAAAATCCCTCTTGTCTTCCTGCAGGATGTTACAGGCTTCATGGTAGGCAGCCGAAGTGAACATTCCGGCATCATCAAAGACGGAGCCAAGCTGGTCAATGCCGTGGCCAATTCCGTTGTTCCTAAGATCACCATTATCATCGGCAATTCCTATGGCGCCGGTAATTATGCCATGTGCGGTAAAGCCTATGATCCCCGCTTCATCCATGCCTGGCCCAGCGCCCGGATCGCCGTGATGGGAGGGGAGCAGGCTGCCAGGACTCTTTTACAGATCCAGGTAAGTTCCATGAAGGCGCAGGGTAAGTCCGTGAGTGTTGAGGAAGAAAATAAATTGCTCGACGAGATCAAGGGCAGGTACCTGAAACAGACGGCACCTTATTATGCTGCCGCTCGTCTCTGGGTAGATGCTATCATCGATCCGGTAGAAACCCGGAAATATATTGCCGAAGGGATCAAGGCTGCCAGCCACCAGGGGCATTTGGAAGAATTCAAAACAGGAGTTATTCAGGTCTGAAATTTTGGAGAAATTGATCATATATACCGATGGAGCAGCCCGAGGCAATCCAGGTCCCGGAGGTTATGGAACTATCCTGATTTATGGCAATGCCAAAAAGGAACTCAGCGCGGGTTACCGTTTTACTACCAACAACAGGATGGAAATCATGTCCGTCATTGCCGGCCTCGAAGCCCTGAAAAAAGACGGGCAACATATTACCATTTATTCGGACAGCCAGTATGTCGTAAACAGCATAGAAAAAAAATGGCTCGACAAATGGATCGCCACGAATTTCAGAGGAGGTAAGAAAAACAAGGACCTCTGGCTTCGTTACCACGAACTCGCAAAAAATCATAAGATCCGGATGGTCTGGGTCAAGGGTCATGCCGACAATCCGAATAATAACCGCTGCGATGAACTCGCCACTGCCGCTGCCGACGGCAAGAACCTGCTGGTGGATGAGGTCTATGAAGAAGAAAATTGATTACTGCACGGATTATTGTACTCTATGAAAATCGAGGTCCTGAAAATCATAACTGAAATCCGTCAGAGGAGAAACCGGTTTCATTTTAATTCCCACCGCCTTTCCCGTTTCATCAAGACTGAAAATGGTATAAGCATCTGCTCCCATGCTATGGTCTCTCCATTTGGCGACAAAACTATTTCCTTTAAACGGGAACAGTTCTCCTGTCAGTTTGGGGGAACGTTTGGCGTCAAACCAGAGCTTACCGTTCTTAATAGAAATGAAAATATCTCCGAACCAGGGATCACGGTAAGTGCCCAGGTAGGCGCTGTAATCATTCGATTTGCTTTTCGCGGCGACGGCATTGATCTCGTTCCAGATTGAATCTGTCAGTTTCTTATCTTTTTCAAGGGCGGCCATCCTGATAAGATGGTATTCGGTTACCCGGTCCGTTCCTTTTTTCCCGAAATAAGCGTCCTTGATCTGGTTCGAGATGGACGAAAAAGCGAGCCCTTCTTCCTGGTTCGTAAGCACGATGATCCCCAGTTTCAGTTCAGGTATCATGGTGATCTGAGTTACCATGCCTTCCAGCCCCCCGGTATGGCTGACCTGTTTATAGCCCATTACATCGCTTAGGCCAAATCCCAGTGCATAGGCTGCGAAATGGGAATTATAAGTGGTTGGCCCGTTTATAGGAAGAATGGTTTGGGGACTCCAAAGTTCATTGTGGACCTGGGCGGAAACCAGTCTCTTTTCCAACTGATCTCCATATCGGCCATCGTTCAAATGCATGATGACCCATTTACTGAGGTCGGCGATATTGGAATTGATTCCTCCGGCCGAATGTCCTAAATGCATGCTGCTTCTGGCTATCACCTGCACCTTTCCATCTACACGTGCATGGCCATCGATCGCATTGGATTTGTCTTTTACCCGGTCAAAGGAACCGGCACTATGTGTCATACCTAGTGGTTGAAGTATCCTCTGTTCCACGAATTCATCCCAGCTCATTCCGGAGACGCGGGCAATTACTTCTCCCGCAACAATGTAGAGGTTATTGTCATAATCGTATTTGCTGCGGAAACTGGAAACCGGCTTCAGGAATTGCAGGTTATGCAGGATATCCTTCAGGGTGAAATCGCTTGAATCCGGAAAAAGCATCAGATCTCCTGCTCCGAGGCCCATTCCGCTTCGATGCGTGAGCAGGTCCCGTATCGTGAATTCCTCCGTCACAAAGGGACTGTACAATTTGAATTCCGGAATATATTCCCTCACCTTATCATCCCATTTGATCTTTCCCTCGTCTACTAAAATACCCAGAGCTGTGGTTGTAAATGCCTTGCTATTGGAAGCGATGCCGAATAAGGTGTTCTCATCCACTTTTTCCATGGTCCTCAGAGATCTTACCCCATAGCCTTTGGAATGGATGACTTTTCCGTCTTTAATAACAGCAACCGCCATTCCCGGGACTTCAAATGCGTGCATTGATCTTTCTACCAGGGAATCGATTTGCTCGCTGCTGATGGGTTGTTGAGCGAGAGGAAATAATGGACTCAGGAGCATTAAAGCGGCGAACAGCTTTCTCATATTCAGTTTTAATCTCAATATAATGAAAAGCCCCGCCATTCTGTTCAACAGGGACGGGGCTTTCGCGAATTATTTTTTTCAGGCTCTCGCGAGAGCAGTACTGCTGCGGCGGCCAATCAAATAAAAGGTTCCGAAAAGTATGGCACTGAACAGGACCGTAGCAGCGACACTTGCCGGATAAAAAGGCAGGGCATCGTTGTAACACTGGATCAGGCCTCCAAAAGTCTTCGGCCTTCCAAAACCCCTTGTTCCGCTCCAACCCGCCCAAAGCACAAAATTGGAAAGGATAAAATAAGCCGAAGGCGCCCCCAAAGAAGCCAAAAAAATGCTCAGCGGACGAAATTTCCGTATCATCATTCCAAAGGCCGCCATCAGGGCAAAAAGCAAATAGTTCTGCCACTGACCGTCATAAAAACCTGGTATCGCGCTCATTCCTTTCAAATACAAAACCTGGAAAAGAAGGTCGGAAAGAAACATGGAAATAACCGGCATGATAAATGCCCATTTTCGATCCCTGATCACAGCGCCGGCAAAAACAGCAATCGCCCACTGAGGAGCAAAACCATAAGGCCTGCCTGGGATGATACGGTACAAGGCAGCCACAAGCGTCATCAGGAGCAGGGAAATAAGAATTGATTTATTCCATCTCATATAGAATTCTTTAAGACAAAAGTAATGCATTGGGAGCAAACCAATCAGTACGCTTAAACAGGCACAGAAGCCCGGTAAATCAGTGAGTTTTGAGCTGCCTGCACAGTAAAATCAGCCTGGTCAAAGCCGATAAAAGCCTCCCCCTTGTTGCGGGTAAAAGAGCGGACTCCTTCATGCAGGATGAGTTCCCCCTCCATCACAAAATAGATCTCGGCCGATTGGGAATGAACTGAGAGCTTTTCACCTTTGTCGATTTCAATCCTGGATAGTCGGAAATCGGGAGCCGGAGTAGAGTAAAATCCTATGGCCTCATCCGACCTTTCTTCAAGTATCGGCCTGGGATGGGTTTCTTCGAACAGAATATGCTTAAGCAATTCTTTCACATCGATATGTTTTGGAGTCAAACCTCCGCGAAGAACATTGTCTGAATTTGCCATCAATTCCACATTCTGACCTTCCAGGTAAGCGTGTGGGAGACCTGCATCCTGGAAAATCACCTCACCCTTGAGGACATGCACGAGATTAAATAGGTAAATCGAAAAAATGCCCCTGTCGATTTTATCCGGGAGATTATAGGTCTCTGCTGCACGCGCAGCCCAGAAATCCTCCTGATTTTTTTCCAGTCTATTTTTCCGGTATTCCTCAACGACCCTTTCAGTTAAAGGTTGAAGGATCCTGTTGACCTCAGCCTGATCCATCTCCATTACCTTCTTATAGAGCCCACGGTAGCCGCCATTTTCAAAATAGGAGATCAGAAATTGGAGCTCCGGAATGCCGCCCAGCTTATTTATCAGTTTGTCTTTTGGCTTGAAGCCGTGCAGGAGCCAAAAATCACCAAGGGCCAACATCAATTCGGGCTTATGATTTTCATCCTTATAGTTCCTGTGGGAAGCAGTTAGCGGAATGCCCTTCCTGTTCTCCTCCTCATATTCCAATTTTGCATTTTTTTTGGAAGGATGAACCTGGATCGAAAGCATATCCTTCACATCGAGGATCTTCAGAAGATAGGGCAGGGAGCCGAAACGACTGAATGTTTCAGGACCGAGGGTAGCTTCCGGAAAGGAATGGATATAATCAAAAAGACTCACCCGCGACCCATCGCTGAATATAATCTCGGAGCTGGCATTGACATGGGAGCCCATCCAATACTCAGCAAAAGGTTTGCCTTCGGAATTATTAATATGAAGCAATTGGGGGATAAAATTTCTGCCGCCCCAAGCATAGTGCTGAACTTTTCCGTTGAGCTTAAATAATTTATCATTCATTGCCTCTCAATATCCCAATTTTTCATTGATCGAAATAACGAGCCGATAAGTCGCAGGACAATACTCCAAATTCTGTTTGTACATATGCATATAATCGGCATTCATTTTCTTAAGGTTGTGGTGAGGAAATCCGGCACAGTCGCGAGGCCTGACCGCATAGATATTGCAAAGATTGGTTTTGGTATCCAGGAACTGGCAGGGCTGCTTCTTGTTTATCCAATCCCCGGTCCGATCCTTGTAGAGCCATTTTTCCCGAAATTCCCTTTGGCTCATTCCGAGCTGTTTGGAAATCCTCCTTATGTCTTCACCAGTATAAGTGGGAGACATGGTCTTGCAGCAATTTGCACAATCCAGGCAATCGAGGGAGGCCCAAACTTCTTTATCGGACAAGGCCTTGATCTCTTCCAGATTTTTGGGCTGCCGGGTTTCAAGTTTTGCCAAAAAACGTCTTAGAGGGGTCTTTTCCTTTTTAATCTTTCTTTTAAAGGATGTCAGATTTACAGTGGGCATGAAGGAATGGTTAAACAGCAAATATGTGCCAAAGAAGGAAAGAAGCAAAAAAAATTTCAGGGTATGGGTAGGAAACGATAAAATTGCTGAATGTGGGAAGCTTATAAAAAGGGTTTCAGGGCCTATCTCCAACTGGAGAAATCCCTCTCAGAAAACTCTGTGGAGGCCTATTTGAGGGATATGGAAAAGCTGACTGATTTTCTTCAAGACCGCCACTGGATGAAATCCCCTTCAGAGATTGAGCTTTCCGACCTTCAGCAATTCATCAAGTGGATCGGAGGCCTGGGCATGACCCCAAGTTCACAATCCAGGATCGTTTCCGGTATTCGTTCTTTTTTCAAATATTGCCTTCTTGAAAATATCCTTAAAAAAGATCCGGCGCTCTTACTAGAAACGCCCAAACTGAAAAGGAAATTACCAGATGTGCTGAGCTTCGGGGAGATCGAATCCATCATCTCCGCTATCGACCTGAGCAGTCCGGAAGGCACAAGGAATAAAGCGATACTGGAGGTTATGTATAGCTGCGGCCTGCGGGTCAGCGAAGTGGTCGGATTAAGGATCTCCTGCATTTTTCCGGACCTCGGTTTCATCCGGGTGATCGGAAAGGGCAATAAGGAGAGATTGGTGCCGGTTGGTCGTTCGGCCATTCGCTATATCGATATATACAAGAACCAGGTAAGAAATAACATGACTGTCAAGCCTGGTAACGAAGACATCATTTTCTTAAACAGAAGGGGGGCCGTCCTTTCCAGGGTAATGATCTTTTTGATATTGAAAGAGCTATCCGCTAAAGCGGGCATTAAGAAAAATATCTCACCGCATACCTTTCGCCATTCCTTTGCCACCCATCTCGTTGAAGGAGGCGCCAACCTCCGCGCAGTACAGGAAATGCTTGGGCATGAAAGCATCACTACCACCGAAATCTATACTCACCTGGACAGGGAATTCCTCCGAAAGACCCTCTATCAATTTCATCCGGCCTTTCAGGGCCCGGGAGCCCATCGTTCCAGGTAATGAAATCATAACAGGGAGTCCCTGCTTAGAATGGGAAAAGAAAATAAATTTGAATTATTATGGAAAATCAGCTACTCACTGAAGGTGATGTGAACGATTCATCTTTCAGAAAGAATTGGGTTACCAGCCTTGATCCCCAAACGATCTCTAGCCTGGAGCAGGACGCTTCCTGTTTTTTTCATCAGGCCCTCTCCACTCCCTGTTTGGATAGCATACAATCAGGCGCGGGAATTTATATCACGGACCTGAGCGGGAAAAAATATATGGATTTCCACGGGAATAATGTCCACCAGGTAGGCTATAGAAATCCCTATGTGATGGAAAGAATAAAAAAGCAGATGGATGAACTCTGTTTTTGCCCCAGGCGCTATACTACTCCTGTGACGGTGGAATGCGCAAATAAACTGATTAGCCTCCTGCCACCGGGCCTGAATCGGTTGCTTTTTACCCCCGGCGGAACCAACGCCATCGGCATGGCGATCAAACTTGCTAAAATCGTAACGGGGAAACACAAGCTGGTATCATTTGAAGATTCCTTTCACGGAGCATCCCTGGACGCAATAGCAGCAGGAGGGGAGGAGCAGTTCAAAAAATTTATGGGCCCGCTTTCGCCACTTGCTATCAATATTCCACAACCCAATACCTACCGCAATACAGGGCATTCTGTCGAAAATCTTGAAAAGCTCTTAAAACAGGACAGGGAAATCGGAGCATTCATTGCCGAAACGATTCGAAACACGGATGTTCAAATCCCATTTCCGGATTTCTGGAAAAAAGTCCGTGAGATCTGCACCCGCTACCAGGTCCTTCTGATCCTCGATGAAATCCCCATCGCCTTTGGAAGGACAGGGAAAATGTTTGCCTTCGAGCATTATGGAATTGAACCGGATATTCTCTGCCTCGGAAAGGGGCTCGGTGCCGGTATCATTCCCATGGCCGCGATGATCGCCCGTGATGAATTCAATATAGCAGGGGATATTTCGCTGGGACATTATACCCATGAAAAAAGCCCGCTTGGTTGCGCGGCCGCTCTTGCGCTGATGGAATATCTCGAAAAAGAAAATATTCTCAAAAAAGTTTGTGAAGATGAAAATTTCCTCCAACATGAGTTCGCGCTCATGAAGGAAAAACATTCCATTATCGGAGATATCCGCGGAATCGGCCTTCTTTGGGGAGTTGAATTGGTAAAAGACCGGGGGACAAAGGAAAAGGCGATCCTGGAATCAGAATTAGTCATGTACGAATGTCTTAAGGGGGGATTGAGCTTCAAAGTATCCCAGGGGAATGTTTTGCAACTATCGCCACCACTTACGATCAGGCGTGAAGAACTCAAAACGGCTCTGGACATTTTGGACCTTGCTCTGCAAAAAGTTTAGGCCGCATTCGCACCCAGCCTTGTTTTTTTGCTTTTCAGAAATTTTTCACGAATCACCTGCGCCAATGGCTTATCATGCAATTTGCTTTCCACCCAGGAGATAATATCCAGGTATGCAAAGGCACGCGTCTCGAAACGGCTCTTTTCAAAATGTTTGATCTTATGCAGGAATTTTTCCAGTTCAGGTTTTAATTTTTGCCTCGAAAAACGGAAGGAATTGCGCAGAAAAGAGAACATTTCCTCTTCGATGATCGTCAGGTTCTGCATCTTGGACATGAATCGGTAAACGGAGCGGGTGAGAGATTCCATGATCTCGAAATTTCCCATTTCATAATGGGCCATTAGGTGGAGCAGGCGCGCATAGCATTGAAGGTCGCCACGCATGTCCGTATTGTCATGGATGATTTTTTGCAGGTAATCGATAGATGTGCTGTAGTCGCCGTTACCAAAATAAAGCGAAGCGATCTTATAATTAAAGACAAGTATGCGGTGGGCATCGATAAAGGGCTCGTATTCCTTCAATTTTTCCTCAATAATGAGCACCAAATGGAGACCCTCTCTGAAAGTGCCCTGCATCAGGTGTTGATTGATCCTGGCAGAATAGATATAAATGAAGGCCTGGGTGCGAAAATTATCGTGATCCTTCACCCGGTCTGTCTCCGCAAATGCCTCAAAATCCCTTAGTGTCTTCTCGAACTTGATATGGTTTCTCAGGTCGAAATGTGCATTAAGCAGGGTATGAAGCCCCTTGATGTAGTGACTGGTTTCCACCCTGATCATCAGTGGCTGGGCCGTGAACAAGTCCACCCATTTTTGAGCATAACGGTAATACATAATGAAATCCTGCCTTATAAAAGCATACCAGCAATAACTCTGATAAAGGTAGAGCTGGTCATAGAAACCGGTCAGAAGCTGTGCATTGGAAGGCAGGTTCTCCCTTAGGAATTTCTTAACCCCGGCCTCATCCTTTTCGTTTCGTGCATGGCCATTTTTGATAAACCAACCGTTAAGGAGAAGGGCCAGGTTGGAAAGCTTAGACAATACTTCGATCCGTTCACAGATCTCCAAAGCCTCCCTGGAAAGCAATTCAGCCCGGCTCTCCATGCTCCTGTTGATATGCAGCATTTCGATCCTTTTTTCCAACGCATTGACCTGGGTCAGGTAATTGAATTTCTGGTTTGCCTTTGCAGTTTCCTTTGCCTTTTCCAGGATTTTCAGGCTTTGAACAAAGAGGCCCTTTTTATAGAGGATATGGGCATAATCGAATTGTTCATTCAATTGAAGGTCGATGCTGTCGGAACTCTTCAGCAAACGAAGACTTGCCAGGATTTCCCTGTAGAGATGCGTGCGAAGATTGTATAACTGAGGTTTCTCAGTTCCCTTCAACTTTTTTAGCAGGACCTTTTCATCGTATTCACTCATTTTGTCGATAGCGTCAAAAAGCTGGATGATTTTAAGGTCTTCTTTAGATGAGCTTCTTTTTATATATAATTTAAAATGCCTTTTTTCTGATTTTTCCAGGGAATGGATCAATTGAAAAAGGGTATCCGCGTATCGGTTGGGCATAACGTGCTAATTATTCTGAAATGCAAGCTGTCAAAGGATTTTGTTAAAAAATTCTCTTTTTGAGATAATTAAAACCGCGTTAAGTTGGCAAACAATCGTTAGAATTACTCGGTATATTTGTTCTCGTAATAAGTTCATACGGACAAACAATCGTAAGGCAGGTAAAAGTCAGAGGCGCTTAAAATTTTAGCGGCTGGTAATCAGCCAACTATACATATTTTTTCATATGGCAAGCAATCGTTAGAGGCCGGTCCGTTTCCACGGATGGGCCTATTTTTTATCGGTCTTGCAAAGTACAATAGTTTTTACAATCTCCAAACTTTTCAGTTTTATTGCATCAGTATCTGATTCTATAGCCAGCCGATATATTTATTTTCCCCATCTAAAACCGAAGTTATCATCATTTTTTCGGTTTTTAAACCGGAATAATTATGTTTTTGTCGGTTTTGAATCCGAAATTATCATAATTTTGTCGGAGTTAAAATCCTAATCATGATAGTCCGCGTTTTGCAGCACGTATTGGAAACTAAGCTTTTTAAAGGCAAAGCGATATTGTTATTTGGCCCAAGGCAGTGTGGAAAATCCACCCTCGTCGAAAAAATGCTTGCTAAAATGGATCATTACTATATGAATGGCGATGAAGCTGATATAAGGGAAACGTTATCGGACACTACTTCCACGAAGTTGAAAGCCATTATTGGGAACAAGAAGGTAGTATTCATTGACGAGGCGCAGCGCATTCCAAATATTGGCTTAACGCTGAAGCTTTTCACAGACCAACTAAAGGATACTCAGGTGATTGCCACCGGTTCTTCTGCCTTTGAATTATCGAGTCATGTAAACGAACCTTTGACAGGCCGTAAATACGAATACAGCCTTTTCCCTTTGAGTTTCGAAGAGATGGTGAAACACCATGGCTTGTTGACCGAAAAGAGACTTATTGAGCATCGCTTGGTTTATGGATATTATCCTGAAATAGTTGCGAAACAAGGGGAAGAAAAAGAATTGTTGAAATTGCTGGCGGAAAGCTACTTGTATAAGGATTTATTGATTTTGGATCAGATCAAAAAGCCGGTATTACTCGAAAAGCTGCTAAGGGCGCTTGCCCTGCAAATTGGTAGCGAAGTAAATTACCAGGAGTTGGCGCAAACGATTGGCACGGACGGTAAGACAGTTGATCGTTATATCGACCTTCTTGAAAAAGCCTTTGTTGTGTTTCGATTACCTGCATTGAATCGCAATGTCCGCAATGAAATCAAAAAGGGGAAAAAAGTCTATTTCTTTGACTGTGGCATTCGCAATGCAATTATAAATAATTTCAAATCCTTACAATCCAGAACGGATATGGGGGCACTTTGGGAGAATTTTGTCGTTGCCGAACGAATTAAGTTTTTACGTTATCAGGCTAAGGATTTTAAGCAATATTTTTGGCGCACTACTCAGCAACAGGAAATTGATTTGATAGAAGAGGTTGAGAACGAAATCACAGCCTTTGAGATAAAATGGAACCCGAAAGAGCGAGGCCGGTTTTCACATACTTTTACTGAGGGCTATCCATCAGCAAAAACTGCAACGATAACTTCTGGAAATATTGAAGACTTTCTTATGGAGAATGGAAGTCAGTAAGGATAATTTAATACGATTAATAGAGTAATAAATTTCCTCATACTGAAATTGTGATGAAACAAAAATAGAAAGGCTAATCCCCTCACAAGCCCACTAATCGAGGCAATTCACTCATACTCTCGATAATATAATCCGGCTTTGCAGAAGCCAGTTGCTCCCTGGTCTGAGCGCCGGTCGTAATACCAACTGTAATTCCACAGCCTGCATTTTTTCCCTCTTCGATATCGATCCCTGAATCCCCTATCTTCAGGATTTCCGAGAGATTGGAGATCCCGGCCAGATCCCTCGCACGGAATATCATATCCGGTGCGGGCCGGGCATGGACCACATCCGATGCGGTAATCAGCTCATCAAACTCATTGCCCTTCGACCATCCTAGTTTCCCAATCAGTTTATTGGCAATTTCACGGTTATAACCCGTATTCAGCGCCACTTTTACTCCATGGGACTTTAATTTGTCAAATACCTCTTCCGTTCCTTTGATTGGGATCACATCCAGATTATTATAAGCCTTATCCAGTTCGGCCAGGAAATATTGGAACATTCCATCGATTGCTTCAGGACTTTGCCCCGGCGCATGCACAGCCAGTATATCGATAATAGCAGCTTTTTTTTCCTTGCCCGCGCCTAATTCAAGAACCTGATCAAGAGTTACGGGAATGCCAGCAAGGTTGATCGCCTTTTGCAAGGTCTTATAAACTACATTTTGTTCATCAACTGTTGTTCCAGCCATATCAAAGACCACCATTTTAATCATAGAGTTTAAATTTTTTGAGATGATGTTGACAATTGAATAGATTGCGTAATCAGGGTCGCTTTAATTGCAGAAAGAAGATTACTTATATCAGTATCCGTGATTCTGCCGATATTTCCAATTCTGAAACAATCCACCTTGCTCAGTTTTCCGGGATAGATGACAAATCCTTTATCACTAAGGGAACTGTAAAATTCCTTAAAGTTAAATGCCGGATGGTCCGGATAATGAAAACAGGTAATGATATAACCCTTGTTTGCATGATCGAGATATTCAATAAAACCAAGAGCCTTCATGCCCTCGGAAAGGGTCTTGTAATTCTTCTGATAACGCAGGGCTCTTCCCTCAACTCCCCCTTCTTTTTTCAGTTCCTTCAATGCCTGGGCAAATGCAAGAATTGCATGGGTAGGGGGAGTAAAGCGAAACTGTCCATCGTTTTCGAGGCCTCTCCACTGAGCATACAAATCAAGAGATAAGGTCCGAGCCTGGTTTTCACAGGCTAAAAGACTGTCTTTTTTTACGATAACAAATGAAAAGCCGGGAACCCCTTCAATGCATTTGTTGGAAGAAGAAATCAAAAAATCAATATGGCTGGCTGCCAAATCTACCCGGTAAGCGCCAAAACTACTCATGGCATCCACGATATATTTTACACCGAATTCTGCGCAGAGATTGCCAATATCAGTTATTGGATTAATGATGCCGGTTGTCGTTTCGCAATGAACGACTGCGAGATGCGTGATCGACTTGTCCTCTTTCAATTCCTCACGGATAGCCCCCATGTCCGGAACTTCATTTTCATCAAAGACCAAACGGGAATTTGGAATATGGTGAATGGAAGCCATTTTGGCAATGCGCTCCCCATAAACGCCATTGATAACGATTAGCAAATTCCCATCAGCCGGTAGGGCAGAGGAAATCACCGCCTCAATTCCAAAACTGCCCGATCCCTGTATGATGACGGATTCGTAACCGGCCTCCTTGGAAACATTACCCAACTCAAGCAATTCTTTACGGATAAGTTGTACAGTAGAAATGAACTCCGTATCGCGGGAGCCCAAATCCCTCAGCATCGCTTCCTTAACCGTTCTGCTTGTTGTAAGGGGCCCCGGTGTGAATAATAATTTATCTGCGGAATTCAGCATATTAACAGCATTTATCCGGCAATTGTAATTAAGAATTGGCAGTTTACTGTGGCGATAAGAAAGAATTCATGATTATTTAATTGAGGGGGATGTTAATTTGATTTTATTATTAAACCAATCTTATTGCTATCCGCAATAATTATTTTCGGAAACAAATCGTCTTTGGTATTGGGAATGCCATCCTGTCCGGATGAAAAAAGATAGTACTTATTGCCCAACCTTTGATAATTGTAATTGCGGTTTGGTCTTCGCTGATTTAGTTGAATGGCATCGATTACCGGAGCCAATTTGTCTTCGTTCAAAAATTGCTATGGTCCGAGCACCCCGACAGCAGGGAATTCTGCAAGTATTTGCAGAATTTGTATTTGGGTTCGTCGTTAGATCATCCTTGTAAATATAGCATTAAATGAACGATTTACAAGGATAGGAATAAATTGAAATGGCAAAAAAGGACAGTACGGTATCCTACATTTTTCATTATTAAATCCGTAGAAACTCAATATTAATGTCTTGCATAAATGCCTCTTCCTTAGCTAATATCATGTTTAGCTCTTATGAATACTGGTCCCTCAGCTTCCTTCGTTTATCTGCCTCTTTTTTTCTTCGTTTTCAGTTCTTAAAGTTCCAGCCTGTTCCTCCCATCTTTGAATTTTGACGCCCATGATAATGAGCCAAAGCATTAGGGAAGCCTCCGCTGAAACGCCAGTTATTTTAATGTAGGTTGATAAATACTTTTCGAGCGGCGAAAGATAGGTCAGCCAACCAATTCCGGCGATCACCATTAAGATCCCAATGATTTTAGGAAGAAATCTCGACTTGAAAATCAGATAGCCCATCAGGATGCAAAATGGCCCAAAAAATGCAAGCGGGCTGATATTGTTCAAAATGTCAATTTGAAAAATATCATAAGCCGTAATAGCACATCCTAATAAGCTTAAAATGGCAGCTAGTAAAGAGAGGTACCTGCTCACGGGTCTGAACATGAAATAGAACAAAATGCTAACGGTAATATATAACGCGATCGAAATGATGTTGAAAGCATAGCTAAAAATTTGATATTTGGGGTTGTCCAAAGTGGCCCCGAGTACGGCCGTAATAAAATATGACAAATAAATGATTCCTGTTAATCTGGCGTGAGGCCCTGGTGAAAATTCAGAAATTTGCTTTATCATCTGCAGATTTGTTTGTAAATCCTAATTAAACCCACAAAATTGTGATTGCCATTGCCTCTTGCTAATGTACGCGAATTTTGGCTCGAATTAAGGTAAACTGACTCAAATTATCACTGATCCAATTTCATTAGTTTGACAGCCGTCTGGATCAACCTAATCCAGAAAATCTTCCTCGATCTGGCAATATTCTATTAGAGGAAAAGTGTTAAATTGAACCATAAATTAAGAAATAACCCTAAAAATCGAATCGAGTAAGCAAACAAAAAGTGCAGTGTCAGCACTGTAATCACTGACCAAATAAAAAATGAAATGGTATAATTATATCGCATGTTTCTTTGCAGGATTTTTTTTAGCCAATGTTGTCCCGCATTATGTTAACGGAATTTCTGGCGACTATTTTCCTACACCCTTTGCCAATCCTCCGGGGAAGGGTTTATCGTCACCAACAGTAAACGTTTTGTGGGCATTGCTTAATTTGGTAATAGGGTATTTGCTTTTTAGAGTGGGTAAAATTTCAAGAACTAATAAATTGGCTCTTTTGATTTTCTTTATTGGTATTGTTGCATGTAGTATACTGCTGAGCATTGCTTTCGTAGACAAGGTGCATCAGTAAGACAGAAATTGCTTTTCAACTTCTTTGAAAATAAATGCCATAGTATTCGTTGTGGTACCCGCTGCAAAACTGCTAAAGGTTCAGGGAAGAGATTCAGAAAAAAAGGTATTAACACTGTCCAAATAAAGGTCTTTTCCTCACCATGGTTACATAAAACCCAAAGTAACTTTGTGCCTTAGCAAATCTCGTGTTTGTTAAAAGGTATGAGCAAAGCTCAAAGGGGGGTTATTTCCATAACCTCCTATTTTATAAGCTATTACGGCTTGGAATTTAAATAAATTAGCTTTATCAAGTGGAATGTATACCGCATAAAATGAATTGGGTATTTAAAAATAAAAAGCCCACTCTTTTGATTGTTACTTTGATATGCTTGTAATTTCCGGACGTATCTAACCCCTCTATTCCGGACAAATCCATCCTTGTAAAACAAATTGTAATAAAATTCATGCTTTCCGTCTTCTCAGGTATTTTGAAAGACAAATAGTCAATGGGAAGTTTGCTTGACATGGTGTTTTCGTAAGATGAGATAATTTTATATTACAGTAAAAGAATGGGAAATTTCATTGACAAAACAAAGTTGACTTTAAACCAATTGCAAATTATAAAATATAAAAATTGGAAAAATGTAATTCTACATAAGATAGTGGGCTTGGCGTTAGACGAGGAGTGGATGAACAAGTTCTGGGCTTAAGTAATTTTTTTTATCTTTAATTCTTTGGCTGAGCAGACGGAAGAAAATATTTCCCCGCAACGGCAAGCCCGAATGTTATCGGTTATTGTATTTAGACACTCCATGAAACTTTTATCAGCAATTTTAGCGACCTTATTTTTACTTCAATCTTGCCAGACAAAGCAAAATAATTCTTCAAAATCATTAGTTGGACACTGCGACGAACTTGATATTGTGTATTACACAAAGGATACGTTTGTTTATAAAACGATTGATACGGTGGCAATAAACTTCTTTAAAGAACTTGTCACTTCGGACAATGAAAATTTAATTGACACTTGCGAACCAACTGAACAGCTTATTTATAAGCATAGAGGACAAAACATTTTTATTGCTGACCTTTCGACGAATAATATTAAAGACTGTGAATATGTGACATACAATATTGACAATAATAGGTACAGACACAGATTAACGTATAGACAAGGAATGTCAATCGATGCAATTTATTGGAGAAAAGTTGACCCTAATGGTAACCCATCGACAGGGCTTGACACGACTAAATTTAAATACGAACAGAAGAAAAACAAACGCTAACAGCAGACCTGGCAATGGGCTGGCTGAGGTATAACAATCGGCTTTTGAGCAAGTACATATGAGTCAGGATTTAATCTTGCAATTATCAACCCCTGCAAAGAAGAAATGTATGTTTTTTGGAAGGGTTTTTATTCTGGCAAAGCATATGTATCATTCCGACTCTAGACTGTCCACTGGGTTGGCCGTCGCCGCCCGGATAGCCTGCCAACTCACCGTTAACACTGCAATTCCCACTGCGCCGCCACCCGCCAATACATAGATCCACCACGACAGCGGTACGCGATAGGCGAAATCCTGCAACCATTGCTGCATGAAATAATATGCCACCGGTGAAGCAATGACGATCGCGATCACCACCAGCCGGACAAAATCCGCCGAAAGCATCGTCACGATGTCCGTTACTGTGGCGCCCAGCACCTTCCGGATGCCGATCTCCTTAGTACGCAGCTTCGCAGTGAAAGCCGCCAGCCCGAAAAGGCCCATACAGGAGATCAGGATAGCGACAGCCATGGCGATATTCATAATCTGTGCAGTCTTCTGTTCTTTCTTATATAGCCGGGCAATCGTCTCGTCGAAAAATTGATACTCAAACTTTTTGTTGGGATAGACTTCCTTCCAGGAAGATTCCAGTCGAGTTAGCATCGTCGAAAAAAGATCCACCGATCGACCTTCGGTCGAAAGCTTGACACTGACCGAATTTTCAAGGTCGTCTTCCGATGTAATGAAGAACGGTGTGATGGCTTCGTGCAAAGATTTGGCATGGAAATCTTTGATGACGCCGACCACTGGACCCTGACCGTGGTTGATACCAATGTATACCATATGACCAATGGCGTCCGCGGGATGTTGAAACCCTAATTGCCTGGAGCAGGTTTCATTGATGAGAAATTCCCGGATTGAATCCGACGGAAAAAGATTTCGTCCAGCGATAATATGCAGGCCAAATAAGGGAACATAATTCGTATCACACAGTTCGAAGGCCGAGTTAATCTCATAGCCTGCCGTCACCGTCCTGGATATAGTCGTACCCCAATGTCCGCTGGCTGCAGGCGTTTGCATGTGCTGCGACACCAACCGCACCCCGGTTATCTCACGGAGCTCTTGAGAGAGTAAATGCCTCCCGTCGTGCAGACTGTCGTATTGTGTCCGGAGAACAATAACGGCATCCTTGTCGAAACCCAGATCGGTATTAAGCACATAATGGATCTGCCGCCCGATCACGAGTGTGGCGATGATGAAGATCAATGACACGGTAAACTGAAAGACGATGAGCGATTTCCGTAAATAGCTCTTGCTATTGAGCTGTGTGATGCCCTGCCCTTTCAGACTCAGCACCGGCGCAAACGCAGATAACACTCTGGCGGGGTAAAGCCCGGCAAGCAGGCAGGTGATAATAACCGTCAGCAACAGGAACAATAGGGTAGATCCGCTGAACAGATCCAATCCCATCCCTTCCGGTAGCATCGAATGGAATGCTGTAAGCAGGGCTGGAGTAAGGACCAGCGACAGCGTCGCGGCCGCCAGCACTACTAACAGCGTCTCGCTGAGAAATTGCAACACGATTGCACCGCGCCTTCCTCCCAATACCTTTCGGATACCGATCTCCTTTGCCCGGTGCACAGACTGTGCCGTAGAAAGATTGATGAAGTTGATCGCAGCGATCAACAAAATGAAGCCTGCAATGGCCGCCAATCCATACATCGTCGATAGGTTCATTTTCCCCATGATATTGTCCTGATAAGCTTCATTGAAATGGACGTCAGATAGGGGCTGTAATGCAAAGGCCGTGCTGCCTCCCGGTGGGTCACTGACATGTCGTTTTACAAAGCCCGAGAACTGCCGCTCGACCTGTGCCGGGGTTACCCCTTGGTTCAACTTGACTACCGTAAGTTGGTTGCTACTCCATGATCCCCAGTTGTCGAGTTGGAAAACATCTTTTAAGAAACTATGTCTGAGGGTGACATAGGAAAGGAAATCGCGAAACTGGAAATCGCTGTTTTGCTGCCAGTCGGCTACAATGCCTGACACCGTGAAGGGCAATGAGTCGACATAGATCAGACGGCGACCAAGCCATTCCTCTGGATTCTTCTGCGGGCCAAAATAACGGGTCGCCTCTTTTTCCGTCAGGACAACCCTGAATGGCTCGTTCAAGGCTGTCGCCGCATTTCCTGCCAGCCAACGAAAATGAAAGATGTCGAAATATTGCGGCTGCACCACACCGATTGGAGTCGCCTCTTCCCCTTCCTTTGGCGCGTAGAATATCTGTTGGCTACCGCCCTCACGCGGGACGATTACGTTGGCGTAAAGATTATCGAAGCCGGCGACAGTCGCGAGCCCCGACAGCTCATTGCGCATCGCGTCAGGCACCGGCGAGGTCACACCGCCAATATCTATCTTTTTTCCATCGAATCGTACTTTATGCACAACTACCCTGTAGATCCGGTTTTTATCTGCATGGAAAGTATCATAACTGAACTCGAACCGCACCAGCAGGAATATGACCAGGCAGACAGTAATGCCTAATGTCAGTCCGAGCAGGTTAATGCATGTATAGACTTTTTGACGAAAGAGGTTGCGCCAGGCAGTCCTAAAGTAGTTTTGGAACATAGTACCCCCTAGCTTCCAAAGACATGCCATTTTTCCAGTCAATTGACTATCATTTAATTATTGTCATTCTTTGACATCTAACTGTTCTGTTTCGAAACAGCCTATGTTCGCTTGCGGTCAGTTTTTACACGTCAAAGACTACTAAAACGGAAGATTGAAAATTGGAAGGCAAAGTACGGCCTTAACAGAAAATATGGTCAGATCAAATGCTGACTATTTCAATTAAAGCCTGATATCAAGGCTCCTCGAATTTTGACATGAAATTTTTATTTTTATTACGCCAGTAACTCGGACTCTTTTTATAACAACTATAAAAGCTGTTATAATTGTGCCCATTAGCATAGCGATTATGCTATAAAGGTGAGAAAGGGGAAATTTTTGTGAACGGCTAAATCTCAAACCTTTCAGGGAACGGGATAAACTTATTCTTTACAATACTAACAGGAAGCCCTGCCTACATTTACCATGCAGTTAAGATCATTCAGACTCTTTCCAATATCTATAAGTAGAGTGATTCAATTGGCTATAAACTTTGTAGAGAAAAAAAAGTAAATCGCCAATCCCATACGCCAAGATATCGCTAAATACTATGTTTGGTGCCGTTTACTTCCTGAACGTTATGCAATAAAATTTGTTTTCCCACATTAGTTCAATGTTAAGTTCAGATACATCTTTCGGAATGTTTAACTCAAACTCTTTCAAATCAAATTTCTGTCCTTTGAAATATTTTTTCGATAGGTAACTTTTTTTATATTGATTATCTATGAAATCCTGTGTTTCATCGGCAATAAGAATCCTCGTTCCCTTTTTTGCAACCCTGATCATTTCTTGAATTGCAAATCTTTTATCATTAAAAAAATTTATTCCACCGACATGGAAAATAATATCAAATTCATTATCATTGAAAGGCAGCTCCTCTCCGCAACAATTACTCAAGGAAAGATTTGTTTGTCCAATGAATTTCTTCTTGCATTTTTTTAGCATCCCAATAGAAATGTCGGCGCCAACAATATCAAGTGTTTTTGAGTCAATAGTTTTAGGGATAAATTGCAAATCCTTTCCCGTCCCAATAGAAACATACAAAACAGATATATTATTTCGCCACTCCAACTTTGAAATAATATCATTTCGCATTTTGTTTATTGACTTGCCATATTTTAATCGTCCAACAACTGTTTCAACAAAATCATAGCCATGTGACATCCAATTGTACATTTTCATATACTTCTCATTGTACCCGGTAATATACTTGTCGCTCAAAAAAACAGGGATGTTGTCAGACCCTTTATACTTCTCGAACTCTATCTGATATTCAGGTTTTAGTTTTGATTTTATGTCCATGTATAAATATTGTCATTTTTGAGGTCGCTGTTCCAGTGGCATAAAACGTTAGGGCTTGGCAGTTTGTAGCGGTATTTGGAATCCGTCTGCCCGGTCAAGGCTGAGGAATGGTACAAAAGGTTTCTATAATTTCACATGAGGTCTGATATGGGCAGCATTTTTCGCCATTGCCGCTGCTTTGACGGCTACTATTTATCATATATTTCGGATTGTCCAGTTGATAAGATAGGAACCTCATTGAAATGCGCGTATAATAGTTCTTAATGGTAATTCAAATTCACTACCTGTTGCATCCTTCACTACTCCTATAGCCTGATAATTCTCTGGTTCGTTTTCTTCTATGCCACTGTTCGGGTTCAAAATTCTATCGAAAGAGGCGTTTCCGATAGTTGATATTCCAAATCTTGAAGCAGGAGTATGTTTACCTACAAATGGGCGTGCTTGAGCTACTAAAATATCAGCTTCTTGTTTGGTCATAATTTTTTTGCAAAATTACCACAATTCACGATATACCCTTGACGTTTTTGTCTTGGTGTTTTGTTTCTTTTCCTTCGAAATATCAATTTCAAATTTGCAGGCTAACAAATGAAGCTGCTCAGTTGAGCCTTTTTAGTTTTCAAAATTTTGTATAAGTTTCCCATTTTCCAAATGTTGGACAAAATTTCCATTCGTGTACTCGTTAATAACCTTGTTCCAAAATATTTGTGCAGGTTCGTTGCTTTCTTTTTGATAAACTTCCCATTGCCCTTTATGCAAATTGAAGATAACTTGTGCTATTTCCTTTCCTGTACCTTCACGCCTGTATTTTCTCATTACAAAGAACTCCGCTATTGAAAAATAATTTCTTTCTTTTGTTTCAATAAGCCTTACCAACACAAAACCTATATATTTTTCATCTTTTTTTATTATATAAGGGAATCTGTGATTTTTCTCTTCCCAATAATTTTCCAGATTAGGATATGCTGCAAAAAGGCCATCCTCTTCGACATCACATTTGATAAATTCCGAAAAATCATAAATGTAAAATTGCATTAGGTTATTTATTACAGCTTTATGCTCCTCAGATGCTTTTATTATTTTTAAATTCATAAATACCGAATGAGAATTATTGTTCTTATTTTATCGACTTATAAATTTATGCTATTCTATCCTGTCTATTCGAACAAAAATAGTTGAATATTCTATACCTGATGCTTGACTAACAGCTACTGAAGAATGTTGAAAACCGGAGTAAATTCAGAATAAAAAAAACAAGGAATTCTATATTTTTATTTCCTAGGCCCTGGTACACTAAAATTCCAATTTTTTGAAGGGCATTGGAATCGGTGTGTCTGGTCAAGGATGAGGAAGGGTACAAAAGGTTTCTATAATTAAGTGAAGGGCCTAATTTTCGGTAGTGTCTCAGTTTGAAAATACATCAAAATATGAAAAGCGCTATGATGGGTATTACAACCCCAATCAAAGCAAGCAGCCATCCCCGCTTCATAAAACTGTTTTTACCCTTAACTAAAAACATTCCGGTTGTAACTATAAAAAGAATGCCTAAGCAGAATCCATCAGAATACAACGCGTACCAATTATCTTTTTCGAATGATGTATGAAGTGATACCAGTTGATGCAAAATTGGTACGGGTCTCCAAATATTTATCTCACCGCTACCATTCCCAAGAAAAATTGTCGCATCTGCATTGTCGTAACCAATGAACAAAGAAGAATCAGATCTTAAAATAAAACCACGATAATTCTTTAACTGGTTAGCGGTAGAAAATGAGTTGATGCTATCAACTGAAATTGTTTTATTCGTGAGGCGAAAATTTGTTTGTACTTTCCTGAAATCATATTTATATCTGTTGGGATTCCATTTTGAACGATGGTTGAGTGCTATTCCTGAAATTGCAAATGAAATAAATAGTCCAATAAAAAAATAGCCTACATCCCTATGTAAGCTTCTCAAAGTTTTATTATCCAGAAAAGAGTTAGTCATGGTATTTCGGTATTCACAATGAAAATACCATTTTCTTAATTGTTGAATTGGGCGATTCAGCCATTTTAACAATATCTTCAATACTAATAAGCCTTTTAATCAATTCTGTTCGAATGGAAGGGGAACAGGCAAAGTTTTATGAATCTTAACCAAGTTGTAAAAAACGGTAGTGATGCAGTTTGAAATTATTTAAAATTTTGGCATTAAATCTTCCTGATTCGCCAATGCAATGTTAGGGGTAGTAATATTTGTCACTACGTTCTTAAAAGTCATTTACTTATCATTTTCATTGATATATCCCACAAACGGTCTGCATTGTCCTTGTCAAGTGCATACATTGCAACCCCTCCGTAATTGTCAGTTCGTTTTGTAACTGTTTCAGCTTCGTTACAGTTCTCAAAATAACGTCCACCGATGTTACCAAGTAATGGTGAAGTTGCTAATAAAATTGAAGTTGCCGCTCCTTGTTGTGGTGTCTTATGGAATTCTGGCGCAGAACGAAGTTTCCCGCCAACATATTTTTGAAGATTTGTCAAGATTGCTCCTGGGTTCAGAGCATTCACAGTTATTCCCTCTTTCGCCCAACGTTCATTCGCACCAACTGCAAATAAAATACAAGCGGTCTTAGATTGTCCATATGAAAGCCAGGGCTCATAAACCCTGAATGCAAAATTAATGTCGTCAAAAACAATTGGTGAAAGTAAATGCCCGCTTGAACTAACTGCTACAATGCGGGCTGAACCTGCACTTTTCAAGGCATTGTGAAGTCCAATAGACAATGCAAAATGTCCAAGATAGTTGGTCATAAATTGTAATTCAATTCCGTCTTGTGTTTTTTGCAAATCGGGAATTGCCATAACACCTGCGTTGTTAATCAAAATATGCAATGGCTCTTTCCAATTCACAACAAAATTATTTATCGAATTTGGGTTATCTAAATCAAGTTGGGCAACATATATTTTGCATTTACCTGTTATGGCAATAATTTCATCTGCAACCTTTTTTCCTGCGTCAATATTTCTTGCTGCAATGGTTACTTCTGCGCCAGCTTTTGCCAAGGCTTTGACTGTTTCTATTCCAATTCCCGATGCGCCTCCTGTAACTATGGCTCGTTTTCCTGTCAAGTCTATTCCACTAATAACTTCGTCAGTTGTTGAGTGAAAGCCAAAATTTGTCTTTATTAATGTCATAAATGTTTGTTACTTAAATGTAGGTTTCTCCAAATTATTACCGCTAAAATTCAACACTGGCTTTTGTGGCGGAATTAAAGATAATAATTATATCTTTTTTGTTGACCCCTCCTGCGAGCAGGCTCGCTTTGCTCCTGAATGCAAAAACCCCCAGCAATGCTGGGGGACATTTGTTGTGCGGCAGAAGAGATTCGAACTCTCACAACCTTTCGGTCGCTACCACCTCAAAGTAGTGCGTCTACCAATTTCGCCACCGCCGCATGAGCTTGGGATAGGCATCTGAATGAGGTGGCTGCAAATGTATTAAAATTCCGCCATTCCGGAAGGCGCAATCGACCGTAATTCATCAGTCGCTTAACCCTTCAATTCGATCCGGAAAATGGTTCCCTTCCCGGGTTCCGAGTGGCGGATGAAAAGTTTCCCGTTATGGTATTCCTCCACAATCCTCTTGGACAGGCTCAGACCCAGGCCCCATCCTCTTTTTTTGGTAGTAAACCCCGGTTTAAAGACCCTTTGGAGATTGTATTTGGAAATCCCCTTCCCGGTATCACTCACATCAATATGGATTTCCTTTTCAGTTTTCTGGATTTCGATCCGGATTTCGCCCTTTCCTTCCATTGCGTCGAGTGCATTCTTTAACAGATTCTCGATGACCCAGTCGAATAAGGGGGGGGAGATCTCGGCAAACAGCTCCAGGTTGCCATGGGAATCCATTGAAAAATGAACCTTCTCGCTGGATCTTCTTTTTATATAATCCACCATTTGCTGCAGCTGATAGATCAGGTCCTTCATTTCCAGTTTGGGCCTGCTGCCGATCTTTCCAAAGCGGTCCGTGATCAGTTTCAGCCGGTCTACATCTTTTTTGATCTCGGAAACCATTCGGGGATCCGTCTCAGATTCTTTCAGTACTTCCACCCAGCCTTCGAGGGAGGAAACAGGGGTGCCCAACTGATGTGCGGTTTCCTTTGCCATTCCTGCCCAAAGCTGGTTTTGGGTCGCTTTATTGCGAACGGTGATTGAATAGACAGTAAAGAAAATGAAGAGTGCAACGATGAATAATTGAACAAAGGGATAATAGCGCACCTCCTCTAACAGGAGGGTATGTCCGTAATAATATTTATTCGCAGTATAAGGTGAATCTGTCAATTTAATGAGTATGGGAGCGTGCTCGGATTTGAATTTCTTCAATTCTGAACTCAGGAAGCCTTTATCGCTGATCGTCCTGATGGAGTCCAGATTAGCATATCCGGTAATACTATCCCTCTCATTGGTCTCGATTATCGGAATGTTCTGTTGCCCGTTGCGGATCAGGTTGGGCAAGGTCAAATCCTGGTTGCTATTGAGTACGGCCTTGCTGGCGGCTACCCATTCCTCGACCTTTTGTCTCTCTTCCTGGCCGATCTTCCTGGCCATATAGCCCGAATAAAAAACGGTGCCAATGACGATGCCAATGGCAATAAGGGTGATAAAGGTCCTCCAATTCAAAAAAGGCTGGATCATGAACCGAATTTAGAGAATTTTCAATGAGCAGGATTCCGTGATTAATTCCCATAGCTTACATTTGAAAATCGATGTCATTCCAAAACCAGCATCCCCGGGTAGCCGTCGTCATACTGAACTGGAACGGTAGCAAATACCTGGACCAATTCCTGCCCTTTGTCCTGAAAAGCAGCTATCCCAATATGGAACTGATCGTAGCGGACAATGCTTCCACCGACGATTCCCTGGAATTGATGGATCAGAAATTCCCCCGGATCAGGGTCATCCGGCTTAAGGAGAATCATGGATTTGCGAGAGGGTACAATGAGGCTTTGAAAGAGGTTCAGGCGCATTATTACGTTTTACTGAATTCTGACGTGGAAGTACATCCCGGCTGGTTGGACCCGGTGATTGAAAGGATGGAGCAGGACCCGGCAATCGGCGCGGCCCAGCCAAAAATGCTTTCCTACGACCAAAAAGACTTATTTGAATACGCAGGCGCCGCCGGGGGCTGGCTGGACTGGCTGGGCTATCCATTCGCCAGGGGCAGGGTCTTCGAGACCTGTGAAACAGACTATGGCCAATACAACCAAGCTAAGCCAGTCTTTTGGGCTTCAGGAGCGGCTTTGTTCATCCGCTCCGAACTATTTCGCCAACTTAAAGGCTTTGATGAATATTTTTTCGCCCATATGGAAGAGATTGACCTATGCTGGAGGCTTCAATTGGCTGGATATACTGTTTACTCCTGTCCGGAATCCGAAGTCTATCATGTAGGGGCGGGGACCCTGAAGAAGGAAAATCCGCAAAAGACCTTCCTCAATTTCCGGAATAACCTCATCATGCTGGCCAAGAACCTTCCCGGATCGGCCGCAGTCTGGAAGATTCCGGTCCGTATTTTATTGGACCTTTTATCCGGGGTAAAATTTCTATTTTCCAATGGAGCCATCTATTTTTTTGAAGTCCTGAAGGCCCATCTTGCCTTTTTTTATTGGTTATTATTCAGGAGGGCTGAAAGCAATTTTCCAGAGTCCAAAAAAGGAAAATTGAAAGGATGGATCAATAGAAGCATCGTCTGGAGCTATTTTGTGAAGGGGGAGAAGACTTTTACTGAAATTGTTAAGCACAAAGACTGATTTTTTAATTCTAAGCATTATTTTTGTAGCGCAATTCTTAAATATGGACGAAATAGAAGAACACACAAACCCCAAATTAAAAGACATCGCTTATAATTGGGTGAATTCCTCCGTTTTCCTATTCTACCTACAGGTCTTTTGTTTTATTGCCATTGTGCTTGGCGGCTGTTATAATCTCTACGAACACCGTTACATGGGAAAACCGGATGTGGAAGTTCCGGGAAACACACTCTATACCCCGCAGTATAAATAATCTGCAAAATATTTTTAATAATCGGCCGGCATGATTAGATTTGCAGTCCCTTAAAAGTTCTTGCAAAATAAAATGCGGAAGTAGCTCAGTTGGTAGAGCGCAACCTTGCCAAGGTTGAGGTCGCGGGTTCGAGCCTCGTCTTCCGCTCCATCTAATTCCACTCCTTTTCCCGGGTGGAATTTTTTGTTTGAATTACTTGAATCTATATTAAAATCTATGTAAAAATTCTATGTAAAAATCTATATAGAAATCTTTATAGAGATCTGTATAAGGAAACCTACCTGGGTGGCGGAACTGGTAGACGCGCTGGACTTAAAATCCAGTAGCCCGAAAAAGGCTGTACGGGTTCAACTCCCGTCCCGGGTACGAATTATTTTTCTAATCATTATAATTAACTGGTCTCAAAACGCTA
>PMSV01000002.1 GCA_003168265.1 Chitinophagaceae bacterium | reverse complement strand
TTAAAACAAGTTAAAACAAAACTTCCATTTAATCAATGTCCCGAAAAAATAAATTGACTTAGATTTGCCTCTTTTAAGAATCCCATCATCATGGCCGAATTGAAATCTATTGCTACCCAAATACGCAGGGACATCCTCAGAATGGTCCATGGAGCCGATAGCGGACATCCCGGTGGATCACTGGGCTGCGCTGAATATTTCGTCAGCCTTTATTTCAGCGTCATGAAACAAAACCCGGACTTCCATATGGATGCAAAGGGCGAAGACGTATTTTTCCTTTCCAACGGCCATATATCCGGCGTATTCTATGCAACCCTGGCTCGTGCCGGATATTTCGACATCAAAGAACTCGCAACCTTTCGCAAAATCAATTCCCGCCTTCAGGGCCACCCCACCACACATGAACACCTCCCCGGTATCCGCATTGCCAGCGGTTCGCTAGGGCAGGGTATGAGTGCAGCCATCGGCGCCGCGCTAACAAAAAAACTGAATAAGGAAGAAAATATTGTTTTCTCCCTCCATGGCGATGGTGAGCTTGAAGAAGGCCAGATCTGGGAAGCAGTCATGTTTGCTGCCCACCACAAGGTAGACAACCTCATCTCAACAGTGGACTGGAACGGTCAGCAGATCGATGGAACAACCGCCTCAGTAGCAGGGCTGGGTAATATCCGGGAAAAATTTGACGCATTCGGCTGGACTACCCTGGAAATCACAGATGGAAATGACATGGACCAGGTAATCGCCGCCCTCAATCAAGCTAAATCGCTGATTGGCAATGGAAAACCCATAGGCATTATGATGCATACGGTCATGGGAAAAGGAGTAGATTTCATGGAAAATGATCACAACTGGCATGGTAAAGCCCCTAATGACGAGCAGCTCCAAAAAGCATTGGCCCAGTTGCCCGAAACGCTCGGAGATTATTAAAACTAACTTTTCAACTCGATCGGTTCCATGGCGGCCTTTCGCGAAGGGATCCAGGAAGCGGCAAAAGCCACGGCGAAGATCGTGCCTGCCACAAGCAGAAAGTCAGTAGCCACAAATTTTACAGGGTAATAGTCGATAAGAAAAGATCCTCCCTGCAGAGGGATCAGTTTAAAGCGGAGTTGGAGCCAGCCTACCAGCAGGGCCAGTAAAATGCCGGTAATGCCGCCGATCGCTGCCAGTAAGACACCCTCGCTTAGGAAAATACGCTGAACAAATCCATCACTGGCGCCCAGGGCCTTCAAAACGTGGATATCTTTCTGTTTTTCCAAAACCAGCATGGTCAATGCGCCCACGATATTAAAAGCCGCCACTAACAGGATCATGGTCAAAATGCCATAAATGACCCATTTTTCAGTCCTGATCACACCATAAAGGCTCTTATTCTGTTCATATCTCGTCTCCACCTTGAAGGAATTATCGCCCAAAAAACGCTGCAGGTCCCGGCGTGTCAAATCCGCATCCTGAGGATTTACAAGACTGATCTCAGCCGCGCTGTATTCATCAGGAGCCAGGCCCAGCATCTCCTTCATGAAACCCAGATTGGTAAAAGCATAGTAATTGTCAAAATCCTGCTGTATCATAAAAGTGCCCGCCGTTCTGATATTTTCCGCGCTTAAGGAAGACTGGGGGTCAGCAACACTCACAACCCCTCCTTTTTTAAAAATATAGACGGAAAGAGGCACTATATCCCGGTCCGTCTGGACCTGGAGTGCATTTTCCACCCCCGCTCCAAGAACAATGGAAGGAAGTTCGGGGGTTCCGATTGAAAAATTTCCGCTGACGATCTTATCGTTAATGCCGGAAACGTGAATATAATTGCTATCGACCCCTTTCAGGTTGACGATAGTAAGCGGTTGCCCGTTTTGTAACAGGGCCTTGTCTTCGGCGATCAGAGAAAAGGACCTGATATTGGGAAATTTTCTCAGTTGCTCGAGTTGCCGTTCAGTCAGGCTGATGGTTTTGCCACCCGCAGGGGAAATCTTCAGGTCTGTGTAAAAGGAGGAGTAAAGAGATTTGACAAGATCCTCAAAACCATTGAACACGCTAAGGACCAGGATCAGGGAAGCTGTGCCGATGATGATCGCTGCCACGCTAACTCTGGCAATGATATTGATCGCGTTCGTTGATTTCTTAGCCTTGAAATAGCGCCATGCAAAAAGAAAATTCATTATAAAGCGGCCGGTTTAAGAAGCCTGATCGTCTTTTAATTTTTTAAAAAGCGCCTCCATCTTGTCCACATATTCGAGCGAATCATCCAGGAAGTATTGAAGATTAGGCATGGACCGCAGCTGGCTTCTCACCCTGTTCACCAGTTGCTTTTTGATCTCCCAGGCCCGCTCCTCTATTTTCTTCATCACAAATGCCGGATCACTCACATTCAGCAGGCTGATATTAACTCTGGCCTCGAACAAATCGGGAGAGATCTTCACCGAAGCGATGGAAACCATGCCTCCATCCATCATATGCAGGCCAAGTTTCTGAAATATCCTGCTCAATTCCTCGTGCAACAGTCCAGCAACCTGCTTCTGCCTTTTCCCTTCTTGCATTGCATTAACTTTTTAGAGTGTAAATTTACGGCTTATTTCAATGCCGGATGGACTTCCGGATTAAAACTGCACTGAAACCGAATTCCGGACAGGCATACAATAACAGATCTTCATGAAGAAGTTTTCCAGGATCCTGCAATATATTTTTCAGGCAAAGTACAGGGTCAAACTGCTGATTTATCTCGCCTGCACTCTGCTCTCCGTTATCTTTGGCCTGATCTCTTTAGGAATGCTCAGCCCCTTCATGGAACTGCTTTTTAAAGGGAAGCAATTGGCCGGCGGAAGCTCGATCACCAGCAATACCGTAGGACATCTGAAGGTCCTTCTCAATGATGTCATTCGCAAAAGCCCATCCCAGGGCCTGATCGTAATCTGTCTGTTCATTGTCGTCACAACTGCATTTAAAAATTTATTTCTTTATATCTCCTACTATATCTCCTCCCCGATCCGCACGGCAACGATCACAAGGCTAAGAAGCGATCTCTATGAAAAGATCCTCAAACTGCCGATCGGCTATTTCACCGAACGACGCAAAGGAGACCTGATATCCAGGATGACCAATGACATTTATGAAATCGAATCCTCTGTAGTCGCCACGCTCGAAGGACTGATCAAAAATCCGCTCACCATCATCGGCTATCTTTTTTACATGATCTATCTCAGCCCCCGCCTCTCCCTTTTCCTGATCGTGCTGCTCCCCATCACGGCCATCATCATCGGGCGCATCAGCCGCTCGCTGAAAAAACAATCCCAGGCGGCCAGTGAAAAGCTCGGAGAAAGCCTCTCCGTGCTCGATGAAACGGTCTCGGGCATACGAATCATCAAAGGCTTCAATGCCGAGAACCTGTTAAGAAATAAATTCTTCGTGATCAATGACCTTCTGTTCTCCATACGCAATCGCATGAATGCCCGCAGGGACCTGGCTTCTCCCCTCACCGAAGTACTCGGCGTCATCGTCCTCAGTTCCATCCTTTATATCGGAGGCCGGCTCGTGCTCACAAGCGATATCAAGGCCCTTCCCGCAGGAGACCTCATGACCTATATCGCAGTCTTCGCCATCATGATCAATCCCGCGAAGGATCTGTCAACAGCTTTTTTCAATATGCAGCGAGGGGCCGCTGCTATGGAGCGCGTGGAAGAATTGCTCAAAGCCCCCATCACGATTGAAGAAAATGCAAGCGGAAAACCATTCAACAGTTTCCAAAAAGAAATAGAATTCCGGGACGTACATTTTTCTTATGATGATGCGCCCATACTTCAGCACATCAACCTTCGAATTGCAAAAGGAAAGACCGTGGCGCTGGTCGGCTCCTCCGGAGCCGGAAAAAGCACACTGGCTGATTTGATTCCGCGTTTTCATGATACCAGTTCTGGTGAATTGTTGATCGACGGGATCAATATCCGGGAATATTCCCTCAAATCCCTGCGCGACCAGATGAGCATTGTCACCCAGGAACCCATTCTCTTCAATGACAGCATTGCGGCAAATATCGCACTCGGAAAACCGGGAGCCACTGAAGAAGAAATCATCCAGGCTGCAAGAATAGCCAATGCCCACCAATTCATCATCCAAAAAGAAAACGGCTACCAGGCCAATATCGGGGACCGGGGATCCAAACTCAGTGGCGGAGAGCGCCAGCGCCTCACCATCGCCCGTGCAGTTCTAAAGAACCCGCCCATACTCATTCTCGATGAAGCCACTTCCTCCCTGGACACCGAAAGCGAAAAACTCGTACAGGATGCCATCAACAAAATGATGGAGAACCGCACCAGCATCGTCATAGCCCACCGGCTCAGCACCGTCCGCCATGCTGATGAAATCGTCGTTCTCCAAAAAGGCCATATCGTCGAGCGCGGCACACATGAGGAGCTGATCGTTCTCAATGGATTCTACAAGAAACTCGTCGACTTGCAGGAAGTGAAATAAAAAACTTATTTGTGGAACCATAATGAAGACTATCTTTTCATTTACAGGGAACTACTCCAAAAGCCGATGCCCGAGCTATTTTGGAAGGAATGAAAATCATTATCTCAGTATTTTCTAACCAACACCACGCCTGCGACAAGGAGAAGAACTCCTGCAGCCTTGCCCCAGGAAATCTCTCTAACCGCCACTCCGAGCCAGCCGAACTGATCAAAGAGAATGGAAGCGATCATTTGTCCGGCGATCACCAGGCTGAAGGCAAAAAGAACACCCAGTCTTGGCATCAGGATCACGATTCCGGCAACAAAAAAAGTCCCCAGCAAACCTCCGGTCCAGATCCACCAGGGATTTTCAGCCGGGCGGATCGACTGGAGATTCAATTGCCTGGTAGCCAGCAAATAGGCAAGCAAAGCGACGGTGCCTACGGCAAAAGAAATAAATGCGGAATAAACAGGATTACCCACTGCTCTCGCGAGCCGGGCATTAATAGCAGCCTGGGTAGGCAGGATGGCTCCAAGTGCCAATGCGCTGAGAACCCAAAGTATCCGGGATTGCATATGCGGAAGTTATATTAGAAATTAAAAAGGGATTGCGAATGCAATCCCAACTAAAAAGCTTTGTAAATCAATTATTTATTCATCAATTGCTTAGCCTCTATACTAAGAGTTGCATGGGGTACCGCACGCAAACGGGCCTTATCGATCAGTTTTCCCGTGATCCGGCAAATCCCATAGGTCTTATTCTCAATGCGCATCAGGGCTTTCTCCAGGTGATCTATAAAGGTGATCTGTCGGCTCGCCATTTGGCTCAGTTGTTCTCTTTCCATGCTCATGCTGCCATCCTCCATGGTCATATAACGGGCGTCATCATTGTCACCCCCCATTTCGTCTTTGCGGGTGATGAGTCCCTGAAGATAGGCGAGTTCTTTTTTTGCAGCGTCCAGTTTTTTGGTAATCAACTCTTTAAATTCTGCTAATTCTACATCAGTATATCTCATAATAGGGCCGTTATTATTGTTATTGCTCTCGATTTGCGCTGAATCTAAAACGGATTTGGTAAATTCTGGTTCATATTTACGTACGGTCTTGGTTTTGATCTCGGGCATCACGACCTTGGTTGGTCTCTCCGGTGCAACTACTTTTTGCGGATGGGTTTTAAGTGGCAAAGGGATAGAAGGCCTGGCCGTCTCCTGCTTTTTTTCAGGTGCCTTTATGACAGGCGAAGCCTGTTTTTTTACTGGTTCTTTTTTAGCCGTAGAATGTGTTGTTTTTGCCACATGATGGGTTGGTTCGGGTTTTTTAGCAACCCCATGAGCGGGCTCAGGCTTCTTGGCAACAACCGGCTTGGCAGCCAACTTTTTTGGGGCTGGTGCGGCTTTCTTGGGGGCTAATGCTTTGGCAACGTGTTTTTTAACTGTTTTGTCAGCAAGGGGTTTACCAGGCTTTGCAGGAGCCTTTTTCTGTGGTGGCGGAGTAGGCTTTTTGGAACTGCTCTTTTTAACGGGTTTAGCCGTTTTCTTCTTTGTTGCCATAGTATTAGGCTTTTTTAGTAACAAATACTTTTAAGGGAATGTCATTCACTTCAATTTCAGTGCCATTTGTAATTTCAGGGACTAGTTCAATATTATCTGCCAAAATTTCGGCGCGAATATAATCATTAAAATCAGTAATGGCTTCTTTTAGAGTAGCAGCTTCAGTGACTTTTACAAGGATTCTGTCGGTAAGTTCATAACCATTATCCTTTCTGATCTTTTGAATGCGGTTGACAAGTTCCCGGGCGTATCCCTCATTAACCAGTGCCCGAGTCACCTGTACATCCAGAGCCACAGTGAGTCCATTTTTCGCAGCGACGGTCCATCCGGGAACATCCTCACTTGTGATTTCAACTTCATTGATCTGTAATATTAGGTGTTCATTTTCAATTGACAAATTATAGTTGCCTTCTTTTTCGAAATCGGATATATCTTTCTGTGAAAAACCAGCAAGGGCCTGGGACACAGCCTTCATCCTTGATCCCAGCTTCTTGCCCAAGGCAATGAAATTGGGTTTGATTCTCTTCTTGATAAACCCATCTGTTTCTGTGAGGTATTGCACCTCCTTAACGTTAACTTCACTTTTGATCAGACCCTCAACTTCTTTCAATTGTTCCTTCATGGCCGGGTTCAGTACAGGGATCAATATCTTTTGCAGGGGCTGCCTGACTTTTATGTTTACCTTCTTGCGTAAAGAAAGGACCATGGAAGAAACACCCTGTGCAAGCCGCATCCTTTTTTCAAGAGCCAGGTCGATTGCGGAATCATTCGGATTCGGAAACAGTACATGATGTACCGATTGCATTGAGCTCTTGCCGGTCACCTCATTCAGATTTAAAAATAGCCAGTCTGAGAAAAAAGGAGAGATCGGAGCCATCAGCATGGAAATGGCCTCAATGCATTCATACAGGGTTTGGTAAGCGCAGATCTTGTCCTTTTCATAATCGCCTTTCCAGAAACGGCGGCGGCAGAGACGAACATACCAGTTGCTGAGCTGTTCATCCACAAAATCCTCGATCATTCGTCCGGCAATCGTCGGCTCATAATCGTCAAAATAGGCCTGAACCTTAACTATCAATGAATTCAAGGTTGACAAAATCCATCGGTCGATCTCGGGGCGTTGTTCAACAGGAATGTAGTCTTCCTGAAAACGGAATCCGTCCACATTTGCATAAAGGGCAAAAAACTGGTAGGTATTATAAAGTGTACCGAAAAACTTTCGCTGCACTTCCCGGATGCCCTCAATATCGAATTTCATGCTCTCCCAGGGAGAAACGTTGGTGATCAGGTACCACCGTGTAGCATCCGCCCCATAATTTTCAATGGTAGCAAAAGGATCCACCACATTGCCAAGCCGCTTGCTCATCTTGTTTCCATTCTTATCGAGGACCAGGCCATTGCTTACCACTGTGCGAAAGGCTCTACCGTCCACCTGGTCGGTAGGGAGTCCAGCCTTTTGCAATGACTCGATCACGGTCTCCTTCACCAGGGAACCGATCGCATGCAGGGTGTAGAACCAACCCCGGGTCTGATCCACTCCTTCAGCAATAAAGTCAGCTGGGTAGTTCTTGGAAAAAGTCAATTGGTTTTCAAATGGGAAATGCCATTGAGCATAAGGCATTGCACCGGAATCAAACCATACATCAATCAGGTCGGAAACCCTTTTCATGGGTTTTCCTTCAGAGCTGACCAAAATGATTTCATCCACATAGGGCTTATGCAGGTCCGGTTCATCTCCTATCAATTTTTCGTTGGAAACACCCAGAACCTGGTCGGCTTTATGGGACAGAGCCCTCAATTCATCTACAGAACCGATGCAAATCTCTTCTTTGCCATCCTCTGTCCTCCAGATCGGAAGTGGAGTTCCCCAAAAACGGCTACGGCTGAGGTTCCAGTCCACCATATTCTCCAACCAATTGCCGAAACGTCCTTCACCGGTAGATTTTGGCTTCCAGTTGACCGTCTTGTTCAATTCCACCATTCGGTCTTTTAGAGCCGTGGTCCGGATAAACCAGGCATCCAGCGGATAATAAAGTATGGGCTTATCCGTGCGCCAGCAATGCGGGTAACTATGTTCGTATTTCTCTATCTTAAAAGCCCTATTCTCTTTTTTAAGCTTGACACAGATATCGACATTGACATCGACATATTCCGGGTCGTCCATGTAATTTTTCACAAATCGCCCACTGAATTCACCGAGGCCTTCAACGAACTTGCCCTGTTTGTCAACCAGGGTCAGGATCCCGATCTTGTATTTTTTACCTATCTGGAAGTCATCTGCCCCAAAGGCAGGAGCCATATGCACGATCCCCGTTCCGTCTTCCGTCGTCACAAAATCTCCCATCAAAACCTTAAAAGAGTGTGAGTTATCCATTTTGTTAGCTGGGAAAGGGAGTAATTGTTCATAAGAGAATTGTTCCAACTCAGATCCCTTAAAGTTGGCCAGGATCTTCCAGGGAAGAGTTTTTCCAGTAGCCTGGTATTTTTCAAAAGGAAGATTTTCATCTTCTTTTTTAAAATATTTTCCGATCAGCGCCATTGCCAATACGACGTTTACTGGCTGATGGGTGTAGGGATTAAATGTCTTCACCAATACATAGTCGATATTCGGCCCAACGGCCAGACCCAGGTTAGAAGGAAGGGTCCAGGGAGTAGTCGTCCAGGCCATGAAAAACACTTCTTCTGATTGCGCCGCATCGAAAAGAAAATGGCTTTCTTGATCTCTGATTGCATGGAACATAGCGACACAACTGGTGTCCTTTACATCTTTATAGGTTCCCGGCTGGTTCAATTCATGAGAGCTCAAGCCGGTGCCTGCAGCAGGGGAATAAGGCTGAATACTCACATCCTCATAGAGCAAGTCCTTTTCATACAGTGTTTTCAGGAGCCACCAAACTGTTTCTATGTACTTGGTTTCGAATGTGATATAAGGGTCATTCAGGTCAACCCAATACCCCATTTTGCGGGTCAGATCATCCCATTTGTCCTTATATCGCATCACGGCTTCCCGACACTTGCGGTTGTATTCTTCGATCGATATTTTTTTTCCGATATCGTCCTTTACGATGCCTAATTCTTTTTCGACCCCCAGTTCCACCGGGAGTCCATGGGTATCCCAACCACCCTTTCTTTTTACATGAAAACCCTGCATGGTCTTATAGCGGCAGACCAGGTCCTTAAGGGTCCTGGAAATCACGTGGTGGATCCCCGGCATTCCATTCGCACTAGGCGGACCTTCGTAAAATACGAATGGCTTTTCCCCCTCCCTCAGCTCGATGCTTTTACGAAAAGCATTGTTTTCCTGCCACTTATTCAAAATCTCCTGCCCGATAGATGGAAGGTTCAACTGTTTATATTCCTTGTATCCCGCTTGCATAAATGCCAATCTCGATTAAAAAAAATGGCTGCAAAGTTAATTAAAATCAGGGGGTAAAAAAATCATAGATGCTGAATTTACAGGCATTTGGAGAAAATTATTGAAGCGGCAATGATGGAACTCTGTTAAAGGATTCTAAAATCTATACCGGTTTTTTCACAAATTTTTTGATCTTATCCACATAATTTTCATTTGGCATAGTTTGTGTTTCATATTCGTAATCGCAACATTCAAGCTTTTGAAGAACCTCCAATATTCTCTTTTTGATAATAGTAACCTATATAAAAACCCAAAAAATCATTAATTCTCTTCTACTTCTGACTGATTAATAATAGAACGCATTTCTTGGAACCTAATATGGAAAACTTTTTCTACGGTTTAGGGTTTAGGGGTTAAAAAGGGGGGTATTCCTACTCCCCTTCCTTTTCTTGAGCTAGTAGGATAAAGATTATCCCAAAGAAATTAATAAAAGATTTTAATCCGTAGCCTCCCGTTTTTAATCTCTAAATATTTTTAGGAAGAACCCTGCTCGTTTAAGTTTCATAGACTACCGATTCCTATAATGACCATTCTGGTTAAGGCCAATTTCTGGAGAAACTAGTTACCCCTATTTAATAAAAGCCTCCTTGATCCAGGGGGTTTTTTATTTGTGGCTTTTACAGGTGCGAAATCTAACTATTTTCTCAGGCGAATCTTCTTATAGATATTTATTGCAATCATCAGTAAAATAATCAGCAATAGCAACCCGACCAGCCCCCAAACAAGGCTAATGCTCTGTTTTACAACTGCCAGCATAGTGATAGCGATCAGAAATACCGTAGATACTTCATTCCAGATCCTGAGTTGTTGAGAGCTGTACTTATAGATCCCCGCCATTTGCTGAAGAAATATGCGGTGTAGTGAATAAAAATAAATGTATAGGAGCAGGACAAAAATCAATTTGATAAAAAGCCACCTGCCTGCATCGGTAAGAACCAATTTATCCCAACCTTCCTGAAACATCAGCACCGGTCCGATGATCAGAGTGACCAGACCGGAAGGAATCGTGATCCCATACCAAAGCCTGCGCATCATCAATTCAAACTGAGCATGCAGGATCAATCTCTCTTCTTTTGGTTTTTGCTCCGCCTCTGTATTATAAATAAAAAGCCGGGGCATATAAAAAAGACCGGCAAACCAGGTCACAATGAAAATGATATGGATTGCTTTAAGATACATATGGTTCTTTATTAATTCCGGAATCCAAAAGCATCTCTTCTTTTCCCCCTGAAATAGAATCTATCCATCCGGCAATCGTTTGCACCCATAAAGCATGCGTATTCATACATGGAATCATTTCATATTCCAAGCCTCCGGCCTCTAAGAAAGTATCCCTTCCTCTTATCGCAATCTCTTCCAGGGTCTCGAGGCAATCACTGACAAATGCAGGACTGACAACCAGTAATTTTTTGATGCCCAGGGCCGGCATTTCCTGCAATCGTTTATCCGTGAATGGTTGCAGCCAACCCTTACCAAGGCGGGACTGAAAAGAAATACTGAATCGGGCCGGATCCATACCCAGTTGCCGGGTGACAAGCCGGGTGGTTTCGAAAACCTGGTAACGATAACAGGTCGCATGCGCCAGGCTCGGAGTCTGACAGCAGGCTTCATTGCCAAGACAATGTTTGCCGGTAGGGTCTGATTTAAGGATATGCCTCCGCGGAATTCCGTGATAGCTGAATAGCAAATGATCAAAGTCTTCTTCCAAATAGGGCCTTATGGATTCACAAAGTGCAGTAATATAATGCTCATGATTATAAAAGGGCTTGATAAAATCAAGCCTGAAATCGTAATTGTTTTTTGAATAAACAGCACTGGCATATTCCACGGCCGTTTCATAGGAAGACATGGCATAATGCGGATAAAGCGGTATCGCTATTACACGTTTCATTCCATGGACCCTATCCAGGAGCCGTTCAAATCCCTCTTTTATAGAAGGGTGCCGGTAACGCATGGCAATCTCCACGGGATGCTTTACCTCCTTTTCCAATGATTCCTGTAATTTTTTGGTCAGCACAATCAACGGGGAGCCACCATCCGTCCAAATGGCCCGGTAGGCTTCGGCAGATTTGGGGGCACGAAAGGGTACAATGATCCCCCCCACCAGGATTTTCCTGAACAGGTAAGGATAGTCGATTACCCGGCCATCCATCAGAAATTCCATCAAATAATTTCTGACATCTGCTACACTTGTAGAATCAGGTGAGCCCAGATTCATCAGCAACACTCCGGTATTTTCCATGCCTGTCATAAGAAAATTATAGTTTGCAAATTTAGGCAGCACCCTTTACAATATTGCATTTGGTTTAATTCAACCATGAAGCCGGACATCTGCAATTTGACTCAATCAGGGAAATGAACCAGCGAGGTTCCATCTTGCAACTATAGAAAATATAATATTTTCATATGAAATGCAATCCCACAAAGCGTTTTAGAATGCAGCTTGATCCTCCTCACTGTTAGTGGTGATTAGAATCAAATTTACAAATGACAGTCTTGTGACATAAAAATTCGTTGATGAATCAGACCGAAATTACTTTTGCTTGTATATATTTTTTGAAGACCAAATAAAATGGGAAATAAACTGGCAGATATCAATAAATTCTACATCGCAGGCATCAACTATAAAAAGACGGATGCGGGTATAAGGGGTCAGTTTGCCATTTCGGGCGAAAAATATGAAAGAATCCTCGACAAGGCCCGGTCCATTGGTCTGCAGGAACTTTTCATTCTATCGACCTGCAACAGGACGGAAGTCTACGGTTTTGCAGAACATCCCTCCCAACTGGTCGATCTGCTCTGCTTGGAGACGGTAGGATCCTCGGATCTTTTTCTGAATCTCTCTTATATTAAAAAAGGAAAAGCAGCCATCTCCCATTTATTCCAGGTAGCCGCAGGGCTTGACTCCCAGATACTCGGAGACTATGAGATCGTAGGACAGATCAAGCAGGCAGTCAAATTCTCAAAAGAACGCGGCTACATACTGGCCTTCACCGAAAGGCTTTTCAATTGTATCCTCCAGTCCTCCAAAGCAATCAAAAACCAGACAACACTCAGCAGCGGAACTGTTTCAGTTTCTTTCGCCGCTGTTCAGTATATAAAGGAATCTTTAAAGGACTATGAAAATAAAAAAATATTACTTGTAGGCACAGGAAAGATCGGGCGCAACACCTGCAAGAACCTGGTGGATTATCTGGGCAACAAAAATATTACCCTGTGCAACCGTTCCGAAGAAAAATCTTTTTCTCTGGCTGACGAATTGGGGCTGAGAAGTATGCCTATAGAAAACTTGAAAGAAGAAATGGAGAATGCCGATATCGTCATCGTGGCTACCGGTGCAACACAACCCATCATCACACGCAAGGACCTTATCGGGAGCGGAACCAAGCTGATGATCGACCTGTCAATACCGCATAATATTGAAACCCTGACCAGGGATCTCGAAGGCATCACCCTTGTCAATGTGGACGATCTTTCCAGAACCAATGACGCCACCTTACAGAAAAGAGAGGCTGAAATCCCAAGAGCAAAAGAAATCATCGCAGAACACATGGAAGAATTTCTGGATTGGCATGAAATGCGCAAACATGTTCCGATTTTAACAGTGGTAAAAAACAGACTCAAAGAAATACCAAATTGCCCCTTGTTTACTTCATCGACCCAGATCTCCGGCACATTGGACTCATGTGAAGAAAACATCCAGCGAATCATCAATGGCATGGCCATCAAAATGCGCAGCCAAAACGCAAGGGGCTGCCAATACATTGAAGCAATCAATGAATTTATTACCACAGGTATCAATTAAATTTGTCTGAGCCGGAACAGATTCCTGTCCCTTCAAAGCCCGGTGAATTCAAGCATGCAAAGAATCTTGAAAATAGGCACTCGCGAAAGTCAATTGGCAGTCTGGCAAGCTACACTGGTCAAGGATCTGTTAGAAGATCTGGGCCTGGATGCAGAGCTTGAATTTGTCAGGAGCGAAGGCGATATTGACCTTAATACCCCTCTTTATGCAATGGGAGTACAGGGTGTGTTCACGAGGACCCTGGATGCGGCCCTGCTTCAGAACCGTATTGATATAGCTGTCCACTCCATGAAGGATGTGCCCATCCAATTGCCCCAGGGAATCACGGACGCAGCCGTTTTGAAAAGGGCCAGCCCAATGGATATCCTGGTAGTAAATGGAGAAATGTCCGGTGTTCGTGAAAAATTAAAGATATCTGCGGGCGGGCAAGGCGAGACTATCCGCATCGCCACTTCCAGTATCCGGCGTAAGGCACAATGGTTACACCGTTATCCCAATCACCAGATAGAGAACCTGCGGGGAAATGTAAATACAAGGCTGGCCAAACTTGCCTCCAGCGATTGGCAAGGGGCCATATTTGCCGCTGCCGGCTTAGAACGAATCCATCTGCGGCCGCCTCAATCAATAGAACTGGATTGGATGCTGCCGGCTCCCGCCCAGGGAGCAATCATTGTCGTTTGCCGCGAACATGACGAGTCAGTCCGTGAGATCTGTAAACTCATCCATGACGACGCTACCGGCCTCTGCACAAGGATTGAAAGGGGCTTCTTAAAGACCCTGATGGGAGGTTGTTCCACTCCGGTCAGTGCATTGGCGGAACTGGAAGAAGATGAGATTTATTTCCGTGGAAGCATCATATCCCTGGACGGAAAGCAAAAAGTAGAAGTGGAAAGAGTGCTTCCTGCTGATCAGGCCTGGGATATGGGAAAGGAAGCGGCCGTTGAATTATTAAACAAAGGGGGAGATAAAATCGCAGAACAGTTCCGTCGTGGTTCAAATTATGATACGAAATAATGTTCATATATTATCTACCAGGCCCTTGCCGGATCGCGTGATCAGGCAGGCTGCCGAAGGAAACATCCATATCGAAGTTCTTTCTTTTATAGAAACCCGGAAGCGTTCGGATCCTGAGTTAACCAAGATAATCGAAGGGATGAAAAAAAAACTGCTTCAAGTCATCTTCACGAGCGTGAATGCCGTGCAAGCGGTAATTGATGAATTGAATGGTGAAAGACCTGACTGGATAATCTATTGCACTGGACAGACGACAAGGGGTATTGTGGAAGATTATTTCGGGCCAGAGTCGATTGCCGGAACTGCCTCTTCATCCGAAGAACTCGCGGAAAGCATTCTTCAGAAAGCCCCTTTCAATTCCTTCGTTTTTTTCTGCGGCGACCAAAGAAGAGAGGAATTGCCCGGGATTCTAAAAGAATCCGGATACAGTCTCGAAGTACTCGTCGTTTATGAGACCCTGGAAACGCCACATAAATCCAATAAACATTATGACGCGATCTTGTTCTATAGTCCGAGTGCAGTGGAGAGCTTTTTTTCAATGAATAACCCGGAACCCGGAACGATCCTTTTCGCCATTGGCAAAACCACAGCAGGGGAAATTGCGAAGCACGCTAATAACCCGATCCTGATAGCTGAAAAACCTGTAAAGAAGCTATTGGCGGAGCAAGCTATCCGCTATTTTCAAACGATCTAAAAGAAATGAACCTGAAAAACGATCTATTGCTAAGGACCCTGCGGGGAGAAAAGACAGAAAGAACACCTGTGTGGATGATGCGACAGGCAGGGCGTTACCTGCCCGAATACCGTGCGCTCAGGGGAAAATACAGTTTCTTTGAAAGGGTGGAAAATCCAGAACTTGCAACAGAGATCACCATACAACCCATTGACAGCATTGGCGTAGATGCGGCCATACTGTTTTCGGATATACTGGTAATTCCCAGGGCCATGGGTCTCGAAGTGCAATTGATCGAAAACGAGGGCCCCTTGCTGCCTCATCCCATCAAAACAGCCGACGATCTTAAAAGAATATGCGTCCCGGACGTATTGGACAGACTGCATTATGTTATGAGTGCAATCCGCCTTATCAAAAAGACCCTGGACGGAAGAGTGCCGTTGATCGGATTTGCAGGGGCCCCATGGACCATCCTCTGCTATATGGTGCAGGGTAAAGGCAGTAAGACCTTTGACGAAGCCAAGGCATTCTGTTACCGTCAACCCGAATTGGCTGAAAAACTGCTGCAAATGATCACCGATACCTCCATTGCCTATCTGAAAGAACAGGTCAGCGCAGGAGCCGATGCCATTCAATTATTCGACAGTTGGGGAGGCTTGTTGAGTAAGCCCGATTTTGAGCAGCTTTCACTTAAATATATGCGCCAGATCGTCGAAGAGTTGAAAGGAGAAACGGAAATCATCCTATTTGCAAAAGGTTCCTGGTATGCACTTAAAGAAATGAAACAGACCGGAGCTTCAGGTCTTGGGATCGACTGGTGTATTGAGCCTCATATGGCCCGGTCCCTGGCGGGACCGGATATTACCCTCCAGGGAAATTTCGATCCGGCCAAATTACTGGCTCCTTCGGCCCGCATTAAGGAGGAAGTCAAACAAATGCTGCAGGCTTTTGGAAAAGGAAGGCATATCGCCAATCTGGGCCATGGAATCCTTCCGAATGTGCCGGTAGATCATGCCCGGATATTCGTGGATACAGTGAAGGAGCAAAGCAGTCTCTTATAATGATGGATAAAAATAAACATAACGCGACAAGCCCCTTTCGTGATCAATGGGTGGAATTCATCCGGAATTTGCAGGATGAGATCTGTGCAGCTATCGAAAATATCGACGGGAAGGCCCGTTTTATTGAGGACCTCTGGGAAAGAAAGCCGGGAGAAAAAGGAGGTGGAGGTAGGACACGTATTATAGGCCATGGAAATATATTCGAAAAAGGCGGCGTAAATACTTCTGTCGTTTTTGGGGGGCTCTCTGCTAGAATGCGGGAGGTTCTGCATATTCCAAAGAACTCCGCTGCTAAAGATTGGCTTGCTGCCGGGATCAGCCTGGTGATTCATCCATTCAACCCCTTTATACCGACCGTGCATTGCAATTATCGTTATTTCGAATTATGCGATAAGGAGGGTGAAATGGTTGATAGTTGGTTTGGCGGTGGCGCTGATCTGACACCCTACTATTTATTTGATGAAGATGCCCGGCATTTTCACCTGACCCTTAAAGCAGCCTGCGATCTTTTGGATCCAAAGCTTTATCCCCTTTTCAAACAATACTGCGATGATTATTTCGTGAACGATCACCGAAATAAAGAAAGAAGGGGTATCGGAGGTATATTCTATGACCACCGAAAACCGGAGGAAGGCCGTCCCGGAAAATTCTGGTTTGATTTTTCCAGGGCCTGCAGTGACGCATTTCTTAAATCCTATCTTCCCATCGTGTCAAGAAGAAAGGATCATTCTTTTGGCGCAGAACATAAATACTGGCAGGAGATCCGGCGCGGAAGATATGTGGAATTCAATTTGATCCATGACCGTGGAACCCTGTTTGGACTGAAGACCAAGGGCAGAACCGAAAGCATACTGATGAGCCTTCCGCCCACGGTTCGCTTTGAATACAATTACCAGCCAAAGCCCGGGAGCGAAGAAGAAAAATTATTGAAGGTCTGCCTGAGTCCCAGGGATTGGGTGGAATAATTTAAACTATAGTCTATGTATTTACAAAAAAGAAGCAGGATCCTGCGCAAATCCACAGCCATTCGTTCGCTGGTTGCCGAAACCAGTCTTAGCGTCAACGATTTCATCGTGCCCCTTTTTATTGATGAAGGAAAGGACATAAAGACCGAGATAGCTTCCATGCCTGGTTATTATCGTAACAGCCTTGATATAACAGTAAAAGAAGTGAAGGATCTCTGGAATATGGGTCTCAAATCTGTTCTGGTATTCATCAAATGCCCCGATGGGCTCAAGGACAATACCGGAAAGGAAGCATGGAATAAGGAAGGACTGATGCAACGCAGCATAAGGGCTATCAAGGAATCAGTACCGGATATGCTTGTGCTGACCGATGTTGCCCTTGATCCTTATTCCTCCTTCGGTCATGACGGAATCGTTAAGGAAGGCGAGATCGTCAATGATGAAACAGTAGAAGCCCTTGTAAAGATGAGTGTCAGCCACGCCGAAGCGGGAGCGGATTTTGTTGCACCAAGCGATATGATGGACGGCAGGATCGGCGCAATTCGAAATGGGCTCGAAGAGACAGGTTTCAATAAAGTCGGGATCATGAGTTATAGCGCCAAATATGCTTCCTGCTTTTATGGACCTTTCCGGGACGCACTTGACTCAGCGCCTGGCTTTGGGGACAAGAAATCCTACCAGATGAATTATGCAAATCGTATCGAAGCCATAAAGGAGACCTTGCTGGATGTGGAAGAAGGAGCCGATATCGTGATGGTCAAACCTGCTCTGGCCTATCTGGACATTATCCGTGAAGTGAAAAATGCAGTATCCGTTCCCGTGAGCGCCTACAATATAAGCGGAGAATATGCAATGATCAAGGCAGCGGCTAAAATGGGCTGGATCGACGAAGACAAAGCAATTCTCGAAACCCTCACAGCCTTCAAAAGAGCGGGGGCCGACCTTATCGCCACTTATTTTGCAAAAGACGCTGTCAGGCTTTTAACTCAATGAAATGGACAACTGGCTGATCCGAAAATACGATATTCCCGGACCCCGATATACAAGCTATCCCACTTTTCCTTATTGGGAAGAGGATAAGGCAACTAGAAACCTCCTGGCAAGAAAGCGTTATCGATCTGCCTCAAATGCCCGAAATCATCGAACGTCAGCAGGAAATGCCGAAAGACGGACTGATTCAGATCTCGGACCATAATTTGAAAGTAACTGAAAAAGGCCGCAGCTATGCCCGAAACATCGCCATGGCCTTCGACCTCATGATAATCCGAAAACGACCCCAGACCAGGATTTTTTCAATGACCGTTTAAATTTGGTTTCATGTACGAATACACATCCAGCCGATCCCTTTTTGAACGAGCTCTTCAATCCATTCCGGGCGGAGTCAATTCCCCGGTCCGTGCATTCCGCAGTGTTGGAGGAACTCCTGTCTTCATAAAAAAAGCGTGCGGTGCATATCTCTATGATGTGGACGACCAGCGATATCTTGACTATATCTCATCCTGGGGACCGATGATCCTCGGCCATGCCTATCCTGAAGTCATTGAAGCGATACGGGAAAGGGTCCTCCTTTCCACTTCCTATGGTGCGCCGACCGAATTGGAGATCGAGATGGCTGAACTCATTAAAACCATGGTTCCCCAACTTGACCTGATCCGAATGGTCAGCAGCGGGACAGAAGCCTGTATGAGTGCCCTTCGTTTGGCCCGGGGATATACAGGCAGAAATAAATTCATCAAATTTGAAGGCTGCTATCATGGTCATGCGGATTCCTTCCTGGTAAAAGCAGGTAGCGGCCTGGCAACTCTCCAAATCCAATCCGTTCCCGGGATATCTGCAGCCGTGACAAACGATATCCTCACCTGCGCCTATAACGACCTTGCCGCGGTCGAACAACTCGTCGATTTAAACAAAGAGCAGATTGCTGCCATCATTGTAGAACCGGTAGCGGGTAATATGGGTTGCATCCTCCCCCAACCAGGATTTCTTGAAGGCCTTAGAAGGATCTGCGACAGGCAAAACATCTTGCTTATTTTTGATGAAGTGATGACAGGCTTTCGCCTGGCCCCGGGAGGAGCTCAGGAAAAACTGAATATCCGGGCCGACCTGGTAACTTTCGGAAAAGTCATTGGAGGAGGCATGCCCGTAGGCGCCTTCGGCGGTAGAAGACAAATCATGGAACACATCGCACCCCTTGGCAAGGTATACCAGGCCGGAACCCTCAGTGGCAACCCGATTGCGATGATTGCCGGTCTCACTACCCTGAAGATCCTGAGAAATCAGCCCTCCATTTACCATGAGCTCGAAGAGAAAACAATCTATCTCAGGGATAACCTGCATGCCATCTTCCTCAAAACCGGGCTGCCCTTGGTCATCAACCAATTTGGCTCCATGATCAGTTTGCATTTCAGCGACCATGCCGTAACCGATTTCGCAAGTGCAGCATCGGCAAATAACGAGCGCTTTTCAAAATATTTCCATGCCATGCTAAAAAGGGGAGTTTATCTACCTCCTTCCGCTTTCGAAAGCTGGTTCCTGAACAATGCCCTCAACCGGGAAGACCTGGATCAGACCCTGCAAATGACCAGGGAGAGTCTTTCTGAATTATAGTGTCTTAATTTATTAATTTAGACCTTATTCATTACCCCTCTATGAACAAAAACCGGCTCGAAGCATTCAGCGACGGTGTATTTGCCATCATCATCACGATCATGGTGCTGGAAATAAAGGTTCCGGAAGGCACCGACTGGGCCTCTCTTGACCCCGTCATTCCCATATTGATCGGATACCTTCTTAGTTTTCTTTTCGTAGGCATTTATTGGGTCAACCACCATCACCTCCTGCACACAGCAGAAAAAGTTAATGGAACCATTCTATGGGCCAACATGCACCTGCTATTCTGGCTATCGCTTATACCGATAGGTACCTATTGGATGGGCCGTTCCCATTTCGCCCAAAATCCAGTGGCCGTTTACGCTTCCCTGCTTTTATTATGCGGACTGGCCTTCACTATTTTGCAAAGGCAGATCGTGCAACAAAATCCCCAAAGCGAATCCCTGAAACTTGCCTACAAAAAGTCTCGCAGAAAAGGCCTAATATCCATTGCCGCTTATACGCTGGCACTTTGTTTCGCCTTTATTCATACCTGGATCTCCTGCCTGCTATTCTTTTTTGTATCTGTTATGTGGTTTTTCCCGGATAAAAACATTGAAAAGGCCATCAGTAATGAATAAGGAACGTCCGTTTATACTCGATCATGTCGCCAGGCATATAAAGCTGGACCAGAAGGAAGAATCTTTTTTTCTCGGCTTATTGGAAGAAAAGTCAATTGGCCGTAAGGAATTTATACTGCGTGAGAAAGAAGTTTCCAAAGCATCGATCTATGTCGTGAAGGGTTGTCTGAGAAGTTATACGATCGATGAAAACGGATTTGAACATATCCTGCAATTTGCGCCCCCCGACTGGTGGATGGCCGATATGTATAGTCTGATTAGCCAGAAACCGGGAAACCTCAACATGGATGCAATCGAAGAATCCGAATTGCTTTTGCTCTACAGAAAGGATCAGGAAATCCTGTTTCACGAGATACCAAAATTCGAGCGCTTTTTCCGTATCCTCACAGAGAATGCATTAATTGCAACACGCCAGCGCCTGATTGAGAATCTCAGCCTAAAGGCCAAGCAGCGTTTCGCCGGGTTTTGCCAACATTACCCCAATTTGATCGAGCATATTCCGCAGAAATATATTGCCTCCTATATTGGTGTGACCCCGGAATTTTTGAGTAAACTAAAAGCCGAATATTTCAGAAATCAATCGCCTCATTCCTCAAAATAAATCCTCTTCACCCTTTGGGAAATCCCCGTGAGCATTTCATAGGGAATGGTTCCCGCCCAGGCGGCCACTTTTCGAACTGATAGTTCTTTCCCGAACACGATCGCTTCATCACCCTCTCTCACATCAGGAATGCCCGTTATATCGATCATCGTCATATCCATGCATACCGAACCGATAACGGGTGCCAGCCTTCCATTGACCAGCATTTTGCCCATACCATTGCCAAGGCTTCGGGAATACCCATCTGCAAAGCCAATGCTCACAGTAGCAGTCGAACAATCACTAAGCGCTACTCCTTTTCGGTTATACCCGACCGTTTCTCCCTTTTTTACTTTTTTGATCTGCGCGATCGTTGATTTTAATGTGGAAACTTCCTGCAATTTCAGGCCGACAGGTTCTCCGTTGCCGATCCCATAAAGCCCGATTCCCAGTCGAACCATGTCCAGTTGCAAGGCTGGATGCCTTAGGATGCCAGCCGTATTGGCAATATGGCGCAGGAAAGGATAACCAAGTTCATTTTCGATAAGGGCTGCAGCTTTAAGATATCTCTCAGCCTGTTGACGGGTAAAATCATCCTGGGCCGCCTCCTCACTGGCGGCGAGATGACTGAAAATCGATTGCACTTTAAAGGCTGACTTTTTCAATGCCGCCCCCAGGTTCCCGTTCTCTTCAATCGAGAATCCCAGCCTGTTCATGCCCGTCTCCAATTCAATATGGACAGGAAAACTTAAAAGAGCTTCCTTTTTCAGGAAACGATCGAAAACTTCTAAGAGATGGAAAGAATAGATCACTGGCTCCAACTGATACTGGACCATCGCATCAAAGGTTCCCGCTTCAGGATTCATCACCATGATGGGCAAGCGAATGCCTGATTTGCGCAGATCAATGCCCTCATCGGCATAGGCAACAGCCAGATAATCTACCTTATGAAACTGAAGCAGGTTCGCGATCTCGAAACTTCCTCCCCCATAGGAAAAGGCCTTTACCATGGCCATAAGCCTGGTCCCCGGTTTCAGCAATTGCTGGAATTGTCTGAGATTGGAAGCCATGGCATTCAAATCAATCTCCATTAAGGTTCGATGGATTTGCTCGGATAGCAACCTTTCAATTGTTTCCAGTTCATAGATCCTGGCCCCTTTCAAAAGGATGGTTTCATCCCGGAAATGCAGGGTGGGGAAATGGATTTTAAATTCCTCCACCGATGAAAAAAAATTCCTCTCATCAATCAACAAAAAAGCGCTCTGATGGGTCTTTATCCTTTCCCCAATGCCAATAATGCGATCGATCCTTTTCTGAACCAGCATAGAAGCAATTTCCTGGTATAGCTCTCCTTCCTCTCTACCAGTCTGAAGGAAATCTGAAAGCAGGACGGTCCGCTTTCCATATTGTTGCTGCTGCAGCATAAAATCCAATGCTACGCGAAGCGAGTTCAGATCAGCGCTATAGGAGTCATTGATGACCGAGCAATTGTTGATGCCGCTCTTCAATTCCAGACGCATGGCCACCCGGGAAAGCAGCGGTATACGTGACTGAATCCGGTCCACCGGGATTCTTAAGTATAGGAGTACACAGAGCGCATTTAGGGCGTTTTCCAGTGATGACTCATCAGTGAAAGGAAAATCCAGGCCAAAGGCCTGGCCCCCATAGTCCAATTTTATATGGGTATTCTTTCCAATCTTATTAGAACTTTCAAGACGCAAACCTGCTCCTTTCGTAAAACCCCATCCCAATAGCTGTATATTTTTATCTATGGCAAAAGCCTGCACCTTTTCCCATAGCATCCCGCTATCCGCGGGGCAGATCAGGACTTTGGATCCTGAGAAAAGCCGGAGCTTTTCGGCTATTTTCTCCTCATTATCGCCGAAACCCTCGCTATGGGCTTCTCCAATATTCGTAAATACGCCAATATCAGGGAGAATTATAAGCTCCAATCTTTCCATTTCACCAATGCGGGAAATCCCCGCTTCGAAAATGGCCAGGTTATGCTGTTCGTTGATCTGCCAGACGCTTAAAGGAACTCCGATCTGGGAATTATAGCTGCGGGGGCTTCTCACTATGGAAAAATCCGGTTCCAACAATTGAAAAAGCCATTCCTTCACGATGGTTTTGCCATTGCTTCCGGTTATCCCGATCACCGGGAAATCGAAACGGGAGCGGTGAAAAGCAGCCAGATCCTGTAATGCCTTCAGGCTATCCTTTACATAAATGAAATTAGCTTCCGGGAAAGCATCCATGTCCATCCTTTCAAAAACCACGAAATTCCTCAGGCCCCTGGCGTAAAGCTCAATGAGAAATAGCATGCCGTTCCTTCTCTTTCCGGACAGCGCAAAAAACAGCGTGCTTGTAGGGTATAACAATCTCCTGCTATCTATAAGCAGGTATTCGACGGGTTCTTGGTCCCCGCTGCGGAGAAATTCACCTCCGATGATCTGGCAGATATGTTCGATCTGGTATCTCAATCATTTTTTTTTACGCAAGATCGAAAAAAGCATGGACAAACCGATACAGCCCAGGATCACAAGCAAGGAACTATATACCGGCAAGTTGATCTTAAAATACCCGATTAGCATTTTCACCCCTATGAAAACAAGCACGATCGCAATTCCCTGTGGCAGGTACCGAAAACGATCTATAGCTCCCCTCAACAAAAAGAAAAGGGAACGCAGACCCAGCACCGCGAAAATATTTGAAGTATAAATCACCAATCTGTCCTGGGTTATCCCAAAAACAGCCGGGATGGAATCGACGGCAAAAACTATATCTGTTGTAGCAAGCAGCACGATTACTACAAAAATCGTCGTGTATTTTTTCTTTCCGTTTTCCTGTATCGTCAGTTTGCCTTCGCCGTCTGAAGAGCTCAACGGGAAAAATCGTTTCATAAAACGATAGACCTGGTTATCTTCCAGGTTCGTTTCCTCACCATGCCGGGAGAAGAACATGGTTCCACCTGTGTAAAGCAGGATGACCCCGAAGATATAAAGGAGCCAGTGAAATTCCATGACCAGGGCCACCCCGATGCTGATAAAGAAAATACGTAACAGAATAGCCAGAAGAATACCGATAAGCAAGACCCTTCCCGCATATTTTTCCTTTACTTTAAGGAATTTGAAGAGTATCAGGAAAACAAAAATATTGTCAATGCTCAGGCTCCATTCCATCATATAGGCGCTCAGGTATTCGATCCCGGACTCCCTTCCCTTTTCAAACCAGAGAAATGTAAAAAAAGCCATGGCGATACTCACCCATAAGAGGGTCTGCCAAAGCGCTTTTTTTATGGTTATCGGGGTTTGTCTCCGGCTCAACAGACCCAGATCAAAAGCCAGTGCTAATAACAGTACGGCTGCAAAAATCAAATAAGTCAGTAAGGAAGGGTCCATGAGATAAAATTACAGTAATGGAGTCAGAAGTATGCCAGAGACGATCCGGCAATAAAGGGGTTTAAATGGAAGCATATCTTCTTTTTCGGAAGTACTGAAAAAAACTTCCAAATAGAATAACCAGCAAAAGCGGAACAACTACATTTATAAATTCCCAGGCATTGCGCTGGTCTTCGACCTTTTTCGGATCCAGCAAACGAAGGGTAAAGTCTTTGGAACGAGCATAAAGTATGCCCGCGTGTCCTGTCAAATAATCAAGGCAATTCTGGGCAAAATCCTGGTTTGAAAAGGTATAATGCAGGTCTTTTTCATAGCCCATAGGTTCCGGACCCTGTGAACTGACCCCATTCATAAATATCTCCGCACTGCCGCAAATGATGATGCTGGATTCCTTCTCAGAAGCCGGGAGAAAAGGTTGCTTATAAATGCTGGCCAGTGAATCGGCCATCGCAGTCGAAATGCGGTTGGCAAAAAGGGAATGGAATTTGCCTTCCAACAAAACGGCAGCAGGTATATCAGGTTGATTGAAAACTTTGGGATCGTCCGCCACTTTCACACTCTCGAAACTGACCAGGGCAGGCGTGCCGATCAGGCGGCCATTGGCCGTCGTTCGCAAGAGAATATTTTTACTGATACCCTGCGCCTTTACCGTATCGATTGAATTGGTGAATTTGGCATAAACAGGATCGAGGTTTTTGGAAATCGGATGGGTCAGGCTACCGTCCAACAAAGGGAAATAAGGCCAGGGTAACAATTGCATCTGTGGTTTTCCTCCCGACATGCTCACCACAAAATTGAGTTTCGCGCATTGCATGTCCTGCACCAGGTTCTGATTAATGCGTGCGCCAAATTTAAAAAAAAGATCCTCCAGGTTCAATCCCCTGTCATAAGCGATTGTCTCGCGATCCAGTCTCAGGCTATCCATTTCAGCATGGAGGTTATCGATCATAAAAATAATATTCCCCCCATGCATCACATATTGGTCCAGTTTCAGTTTTTCATTCTCTGTAAAAGTCTGTGTAGGCTTGACGATTACAATCGTGTTGAAGACATTTGGAATAACGTGAACGCTGTCCAGTCTCAGGATGCCGAAATTATAGTTCTTCCTAAGTCCATTTATTAGATTATAAACGCTGAAATCCAAGGGCTCTCCGTTGCCCAGTACATATCCAACGGCAGGCAATCTTTTTTGTGTGATCTTGTCAATCGCATTGGCAAACTTGTATTCCAGCAGGGCCTCAGCGTTATTATAGGTGCCGTTCTCCCCATCGCCGGTATTCACTCCTTTGAGCAGGTCCACCGGATAAATCCGCCCCTTGTATTGGATGATGGCGCCCGGCAGTACAAAACGTTCACTCTGTTCTTCACCTTTTTTGGATTGAGCTACAACCGTCACAGCTTGAATGCCCATACGGGTAAATGAATCCACCAATTCCTTTTTTGCCGAATCATCGAGATCCGTCAGGGGGTCATAAAATCGGAAATGAATCCGGCCCTTGCTGTAACCCTGAAATTCATTCAATAATTCTTCAGTGCTCTTTGCCAGCTTTTTGATTCCGGATTTGAGATCTCCCTTAAGGAAAACATCCACACGCACTTCACTATCAAGGGATCGAAGGAGGTCCCGGGTTGGCTCACTAAGCGTATATCGTTTTTCCTTAGTCAGGTCCATCCGGTAGTTCACAAGTGAAGCAAAAAAATTGAGAACCGCCAGTAATATCAAGAGGTAAAGCCACCAGAATTTCGACAAAAGCAATTTATTCATTGATGGTTCTTGTTAGTGTTTGGAAAGGTTTTTTTTGGTGAAGATTAAAAAGAAGCTGATCAAGCTAAGGAAATAAACCAAATCTCCGGTATCAATAACACCCCGGCTGATACTACGATAATGAAAATCAATACCCAGCATCTCCAGATAATAATCCGAACCGGCAGGTAGTGAAGAAATTCCACTTATTGCATTGAATCCGCTATAAATCACAAAACAAAAAAAAGCCGCTCCGATAAATGAGACTACGGCATTGTGGGTGAAGCTGCTGCAACAAATGCTAATCGCTACAAAAACAGCAGCAAGAAAAAATAACCCGATATAGGATCCGATAGAAGCCCCCACATCAATGCCATTTTGACCGGAAAGGCTCTGAACTGAAAAAAAATAGACAATCGTCGGAAGCAACGCGATCAGCATTACAAAAAGGCTCGCGAGGTATTTTCCCATCGTCAGATCCCAATCCGATAAAGGCTTGGTTTGTAAGATTTCAAATGTGCCTGATTTGAATTCATCAGAAAAGCTCCGCATAGTAATTGCTGGAATCAAAAGCAAAAGTATCCAAGGGGCCAGTTCAAAAAAACTGGACAGACTGGCATAACCAAAATCGAAAATATTAGTAGAGGGAAAGACGAAGAGAATCAACCCATTCATCAATAAGAAGACGAAAATGGCAATATAGCCAGTCAGGCTGCTGAAAAATTGCCTGAATTCCTTTTTACAAACTGCCCACATGAACGCGAAAATAAGCGTAATAATGTTTTCTTTTCCTATGCAGTTCAAAATCTCGAAATGAAGAATAAGTCTTTTGAATATCCAATTTCCCAGGCAGTTTTAATGTAGAAATTGATTGAAGACATTTTCCCAAAAAAAGTTTTTTAACATAACTTTTTCACCTATATTCGCTGCTCGATCACCGATTGCCTTCCTTTTGAAAATATTATGGTTCAGGTAAATAATTGTTTTTAAAAGAAATTTAAAAAATATTATACCGAAACCAACTGCATGAAAATCCCGCAAATGCGGGGTTTTTCTATTTTAGGCTATTCCCCAGAATATTATTCACAGTCAAAAAATTCATCCGGTGAATTGACCGCTCATGGAGCACAAATGGTTTCGGATAGCTGCTGCTGCTCAGACTGCGAAACTTTCCCCGCAAGCGCAGGTTCGGGAAGCATTGGGATTGTTAAAATAAAAACCTTTTCCATTCAGGCCATCAGAAAATTCCAGGCTGGTATTTACCAGGTATAAAAAGCTTTTCAGATCGGTTACGACTCTGATTCCTTTGTCTTCAAAGACCTGATCCATAGGTTTTTCTTCCTTATCAAAATCCAGTTTATAACTCAATCCGGAGCAGCCTCCGCCTACGACCGATACCCGAAGGAAATGTTCCCGGGATATAGCGCCTTCTTGCATTAAGCGTTCTATCTTTTCTTTTGCCTTATCGCTAACGTATAACATGATATAGATTACAATTTAAACCATCACTTAGTTTATCCGCACCTTCCTCAATCCTTCTAATACCTTGCCAACCTGTTCTATAGCAAAATCGATCTCTTCAATATAACTGAACCTGCCAACAGAAAACCGAATGGAAGCATAGGCCTCCCTATCTGTTAATCCCATGGCTTTCAATACATGGCTCGGATGCTGGGAAGCCGAACTGCAAGCCGAACCAGAGGAAACAGCCACCGATTTGGAAAGAGCGGATAGCATTCCATCGTCCCTTACCTCGGAACCGGAAAAGCAAATATTGCTGGTATTGGACAGCCGCGGGGCATTTTTACCGTTAATCGTTGCGCCACCCGCGAGATCAAGAATCCCGCTTTCCAACCTGTCCCTCAATTCCCGAAGGGAAGTCACCTGTTTTGTATCCATTTGACCAGCGAGTTCACAGGCTTTACCGAAACCCACAATTCCAGGAATATTCAGCGTGCCACTCCTGATCCCCTTTTCATGGCCACCACCATCCATTTGAGGGTAGATCCGGACCCTGGGAGAACGCCTGCGTAAAAAAATTCCCCCAATGCCCTTTGGTCCATAAAGTTTATGAGCATTTATGGCCATCAGATCGATCCCATCCCGATTCACATCCACAGGAACCTTTCCCAGGGCTTGTGTGGCGTCGCTGAAGAAAAACAGGTTCCTTTTCTTTGCAATTCGACCAATTTCCTCGACGGGCTGTATTACGCCCGTTTCATTATTGGCATACATAATGGCGATTACCAGGGTCTGATCTGTAATTAGGGAATCTAGTTCATCCAGGTCGATCAGCCCTTCAGCATCAACGGAAAGATAACTGATCCGGGCACCAAGTTTTTCCAGGTGCCGGCAAGTGTCCAGAACCGCCTGATGTTCCGTACTGACGGTAATAATATGGCTGCGGTTGGTCCCATACATTTCATACAATCCCTTCAAGGCCAGATTTACAGATTCTGTAGCTCCCGAAGTGAAATAAATCTCCGAAGGTTCTGCATGGATCAGGGAAGCAATCTGTTCCCTGGCCTGGCTCACCGCTTCCTCTGCCACCCAGCCAAAAGCATGGTTCCGGCTGGCCGCATTGCCAAAATGCCGACTGAAATAGGGCAGCATGCGTTCCAGGACCTCAGGATCGCAGGGAGTAGTAGCATTATAATCCAGGTAAACAGGCTTTTGGATCATGATGCAAAATTAGTCAGAAACAATCAGGTAATTAATTTTGAACCTTGGGCCATGATTATTTCTTCTTTTGATACTCTTCCCGAATTTTTAGCAGATCAACTTTGGAAGAATAATTGACCAATTGACGGACTTTATCCAATGGCATTTTCTCAGCCTTGTCGAAATTGATGCAACCCTTTTGAAAATTCGCCTCATTTAAGACCGATTTATACTTTTCGAAAATTGGCTTTGAAGCATACATGGGTAAAACATGAAATGACATGTGATTTTTCCCGCTGGCGAGCCCATATTTCATTGCTCCGCTGCTTTTGTAAACTATCATTTCTTTTCCCATCATTGGTGCAATCGCTGCTATAACAGTTTTGTCCTCTTCAAGAATTATCGCATGTAAGGCAGCTAGGATACTCCATCTGCCCTGAGGTTGGGATGCTATATAGCTGTTGATTTTTTCATCCATATTTTTTTAATTTGCGATCCTTATATATAAATTTCCCGCATCTGCTTCATATGATTTGCAATCATTTTTTGGAGAATCTCAATATCGATGTCAGAGAGTTTTTTCACATAAACGCAGCCCTTCCCCGTTTTGTGCTTCCCTAATTTTTCAAGTAGTTCTTCGCGTTTTTCAAATTGGCTGCAAAAATAGAGGACAATTGCCTCCGCTCTGGGTGAAAATCCCAAAAGCGGGCAATCCCCTTCGTGTCCGCTTTCGTATTTGTAATGATAGCTGCCAAATCCTATTATACTTGAACCCCAGATTTTCGGCTCGAGTCCTGTTTGTTTTTTTATTATCCGGATAAGAGCAAGACTATCCTCACGTTTTGTCTCACCCTTAATCGTGCCTATAAATTCACCAACATTGAGAGAGGTTTCGGTAGTTTTATTTTTTGCCATAAGTGACTGGTTAAAGGTTTTCGGCTCCATGGACATCACCGATACTAAAGTTAAGATTGATTCATGGCATCCCGACATTCATTATTTTTACAAAAACTTCCTTGATGACCCATGTTGAACATATAGGTATTGCTGTAAAGAACCTGGATCAGTCCATCCCCCTCTTCGAAAAACTGCTCAATACCGAATGTTATAAGAAGGAGGAGGTTGAATCAGAAAAAGTGCAGACTGCTTTTTTCCGAACAGGTAAAACCAAGATTGAATTGCTCGAAAGCCTCGATGATACAGGTGTCATCGCCCAATATATAGAAAAGAAAGGGGAAGGGATTCACCATATAGCGTTTGAAGTAAGCGATATCCGTTCGGAAATGAAGAGGTTGGAAGGACTGGGTTTTAAACTGATCAATAGCCTGCCCATGCCCGGCGCCGACAATAAAATGGTTTGCTTCCTGCATCCCAAAACGACAGGCGGCCTCCTGGTTGAATTGTGCATGGAAAATAAAATTTAATCTCTTCCGGATCAATGCAGAAGGGTCAGCAGACTGTTTTGTTTTGCGCCGTTGGGCCCGAGAAATTCAATCAGATAATTTCCTGCCGGATAATTAGCCATGGAGAAATTGAATGTCGTCCCTGCATTGGCGACGCTGACATTTTGTTGTTGCAGGACCTGACCATATATGCTGAGCAGTTTTAAGGTTCCATACTGGCCGTTGCTTATCGATACATCCGTGTAATTTCTTGCCGGATTAGGAAATATCCTGAAAACGGAAGTTACGGGCTTCTCCACCAATTGCGTCTGTGTAAAGCCGGACTTATTATCCAGGTCAGTGACGCCCAGCCTGTAATAATTGGAGCCAGGGAAAGGACCATTGTCCCTAAAGGTATAATTGGATTCCACTTGAGAATTGCCGACTGCCACAACCGTTCCGATAGCATTCCAGTTGGCTCCATCGGTGCTTCTTTCGACAGTGAAATAACCTAGATTGGTTTCCGTCTGGGTGCTCCAATTCATGACAACACTATTATTGGAGACCAGGTCGGCCGTGAATTCCACCAGCACTATGGGAAGCGCAACGGAAGCGGTAAAGCCGTTGGCCGTAAGAATTGAAGGCCCATTGGCCAGACCCGAGGAACAACTGTAGGCAATGGTTCCTGTTGAACTATTACCACAAAGGGGATAGGTCTGGGTGCCCGTAAACTGGAGGGTGCCCGCAGGCGCCAGGCTGTTCTCATTGCCTTGAAAATTATAATAAATGAAAGCTGTCGGGGAGCTTTGCAGGGAAATGAAATTACCTGAACTGACCAATTGCAAAGAGGAGTTTCCATCCAGGTATAGAGCCTGTCTTGAATTGGTCAAACTTCCCTCCACGTAAAAGCTGGCCGTTGAATTGACATTTCCAATCCCTGTCTTGCCGATATAGATAGCAGAATTAAATAAATATAACGGATAGTCAATTGTGAACTGGCCTGAAATTTCAATATTGATCGCACAATTATTGCAGGTATAATAGATTCCGTCGGGGGAAACATGCTTTGCAAATGCGATATCACCTGCTGTATCCAGGCTGGAAACGGCACCCGTTCCGGAAATTGTAAAATTTCCTTCTCCGGGGTTTCCTCCGTTATTTATCCAACTGATTTGGGAAAAACAGGTAAACATGAATAATAAACCTATGGCCAACAGTAAAACTGATTTGTAAAATTTTGGCATACCAGAAAGGACATTAAAGGTTCACAGATGAAGGGATCCATCAACAATGGGCTGGCCATTCCTTGGAAATGAATTTCAGAGAGATTTTAAAGAGGATTGTCCAATCAACAATTTGCAGTAAATAAATAGGATCGGAAATTCAGTAAGCGAGCTATTCCACTGGAGGAACGGGCATAAATATAAGTCGGGTTTTTTGAATATACAAGCCCTTATCAGAGATTGGTTAATTAGTGCTTATAGAGGATGGACTGATTGATCTTTTCTCCGGTTTCTATATTGCAGGCCCTTATAAAATATACGCCTGAACTAAGCCCGGCCGGCAGGTCGACCACGGTCTGGGTGCAATGAAATGCCTTTGAAAATTCAATCAGATTGCCGGTAACAGCGTAGATACCGATAGACCAATCACCCTGATCCGGAAAAGAAATATTCAGATGACCCGCATTGGGGTTCGGATAAACTGCAAATTGGCCATTTACGGAAGTTATTGAAACATCTACAATACGGATCTCGGAATAGCTTACCTGTCCCGTACTACTGATGATCTTTAATCTGAAATAAAGCATGCCCTGATCGTTTGGACTAAGAAAATAATTATATGAGTAGACACTGTCGTCGGTTTCCGCAGCTACAAGGGCCACCGGATTTAAAAGATTGCTGCCGGTTCCTTCTTCCACTTCGAAATTCATGCCGGACTGGCTGGCCGGACTATTCCATATAAGCCTCACCTGACTGCCTTCCTTTTGGGCCGAAAAACTTCCAATCTGATTGGCAAGTACCGTATTACTGCAATAATAATAAGTGATGGTAAAATGTACGGTATCGCTTGCCGAAGCGCTGTAATAATAGAGCTCGCTGCCTGTAAGATTTGTATAGGTGATAGGTCTGTACTTGAATTGTATGGTATTTGTACCAAGAAAAGGAGCAATATCGGATATAATGCTATCATTAATCTGATAGCGATAGAGGATATCCGAGGGTGCTTCAGTGATTGTATCTCCCGGATTCAACAGATAGCTGCCAAGTCGCGTATTTACCAGGTTGGCATGGGGAGCGCTCAGGGCTGAACTGTAGAAGGAATCATACCGGCCCACAGTAACCGAAAAATTCACCGGCGTATCCAGTATATTTCCCAAGGAAAATCCATAATTGACAGAAATGGTAGAATTGATATTTGTGGCATAAAGAGTGCCAATAGAAGGATCAAACTGAGAAAGGGTGATTAAATGAGAGCTATTGCCCGTTCCTATCATCACGGTGTCAAAGCTCATGCTTTGAGATATGCCGTTGCATTGGGAAAGGGCCGGAAGTGTACCGAAAATGACCATCGGAATCATCAGGTACACGGACTTCCATGAAGTTTTCATACGATTGGTTTTGTCGCATGGATAATTGGATACTGCGCTCTAACCTAATAACTCCAAAGGGTGGGGTTTATTATGTCCAAGCCTAAGCTGGAAGAGGAATTCAACGGTATCGAAAATGCTGAATGGGGGATCCACCTGAATTCTTCTCCTCTCTATCCGAAGCAAAAGGCCAGGTCAAATACCTTGAAAAAAAGGGCCCAGCGATACTGGGCCCTTTCTAAAAAGATCTTATTTCTTTATCAATTGGTGATCAACACGCGGAAACTGCTGTTGGAACCACCGGAGGATTGCACTGATAGTGTATAAATGCCACTGGGATAGGTGTTTACAGGGAACATCACTGTAGAATTTGCACCGTTGCTGACTGGTTTTTCCTGCATTAACTGGCCATTCTCATTGAACAGGCGCAAAGTGACCTTTGATCCAATATCGGAACCCAGGATCACCTGAACAAAGCCCCTGGCCGGATTGACAATACGCAGACCGCGGATCAGGGAAGATTGTACAAGCGCCACATTCGACAGTGCAACATGCAGATCCTCGTCCACCGATTCGAGTCTGTAATAGTTATTTCCGGGAAGCGGCGAAGCATCGGTGAAAGAATAATTGGTAGCTGTGGAAGAATTGCCTTTGGCCGGTACCGAACCGATCGTTACCCAATTGGTCCCATCTCCGCTGCGGAGCACTTCAAAAACCTTGAGATTGGATTCCTGAGAAGTAGTCCAAGAGACCAATGATTGGTTATTGTCAAGCGAAGCGGTGAAACTGGCGAGCACTAGAGGCAGGGTTCCGCCGGAAAACAATACATGGGAACCAGTCAGCTCTGTACCATAAGCGGCAGGTGCGGTTCCACTCGCTTCTCCCCCCAGGAATAAAGTGGGGGGATTGCCGATGATTTTCTGATAAAGTGAGCTTGGAAATGGCCCGATAAAAACCCCATCATAAGTGCTTGCAGCAGAAGCAATGATCGCGCTGGTGGGAGTGGATAGCACAATCGTTGAGTTACCGGGAAGGGTATCCATAACGATATTATATCCGGTAGTGATCGAAGTGCCTGTGCTGGCTCCGATGACGATTTCCGCTCCATCCTGAAGGGTGAATACGGTATTTCCGGCCAATTCGACATGTTCATCCAATTGCACAATGATGCCTGCATTGATTGTGATTGTACAATTATTACAAATTGTAGAAGGAAATGTTCCAGGAGCCCAGGTAACGGTATTGCTCCAGTATCCGGAATTTGTGGCAGTATACTGTGCTGAAACTATACCTGTTAATCCAAAGATCAATACAGTAGCCAGAAAGTAAAGCTTTTTCATACTAAATGCATTAATTTAAAAAATGTGGTTAAGGGTAAACCATAGTATGTGGATTTGTGGCGAGGTATCCTAAGGATGGATTTGATGTACCAACCGCTAATAATCAAACAATTAGACATATCATGCTGGTTAGATGGCGATGCCTCATTTGACCAGGCGGTAAGCGGTACGAATGTATTGAAAAAAAAGATATAGATCGTCTTTCAAAGGAGTTAGGGAATCTATTAGAGACGAAAGTTCTTTAAACTGGGGGAGTGCGATATATAAATATATCAAATTTACTACTAAGTAAATAATTTTTTTTGATATTTGAAAATTTTTTGAGCCTATTCCTCGACCAGATTCTTATTTAAACCCAGCTTATCTATTGCGACCTGAGCGGCAATCTGGCTGGCGTCTTTTTTATTATATGCCTTTCCCTGGGCCAATATTTGGCCGTCCACAACAGCCCCTACAGTAAAAAGCCTTCTTCCGGCCTCCATGTGTTCATCGAGGGTCTCGAATTCCAGGTTTTTGCTGTTCTTGTTGGCCCAGCCGTACAATTTATTCTTGTGATTTATCTCAAGTGCCTCAAGATCCTCAAGAAACAAATAAGGTTGGATCACCCGCTCCATGACCCATTTATTGGTTTTCTCAAAACCCTTGTCCAGGTAAATGGCCCCAACGACGGCTTCAAGGGTATTGCCGAATATTTGGCTCATTTTCAATGAGCTATCGAATTTATTGAAATAGCTGATCTTTTTCAGCCCCATTTTCACTGCAATATCGTTCAATTGATTGCGGTTGACCATTTTGCTCCGCATTTCTGTCAGGAATCCTTCCTCTTTATAAGGGTATTTCTTGAAAAGAAAATCCGCAATGATGGCGCTCAGAACGGCATCTCCCAGGTATTCAAGCCTTTCATTGTTCTCGTCGGATTTGTCTTTGAGGGAACGGTGCGTAAGCGCTGTCTTATAGAGAATGATTTTTCCGGGTGCAAATCCCAGTACGTTTTTCAATTGCTTTCTAAAAGATGCGGTGGATGAATTATTTCTTATGATGCGTTCCAGTATTCCCACGAAGAAAAGCTACTAATTTTTAGGTCAGTTAAAAAATTTTAAACGATGGAACGCTAAATAAATTTTATTTTGCCTCTCATAATAGAGTTTTCAGGCCTGATATTTTTTCAGAATGACGCAGGCATTATGGCCCCCGAAACCAAAAGTATTGCTTAAAGCAGCTCTGACTTTCCTGGACTGGGCTTTATTGAAAGTAAAATTCAGGTTGGGATCCAGTCCCGGATCATCCGTAAAATGATTGATAGTGGGTGGGACCTTATCATGAACGACGCTCATTGCGCAGGCGATGGCCTCGATTACACCAGCGGCGCCAAGGCAATGTCCTGTCATCGATTTGGTGGAACTGATATTCATCCGGTAGGCATGTTCTCCGAAAACATCCATCACCGCCTTTACTTCCGCAATATCTCCCAAAGGGGTCGAAGTGCCATGGGTGTTGATATAATCTATGTCTGATGCCAGCATGCCCGCATCCCTCAAGGCAGCCATCATTACATTTTTTGCCCCTAATCCTTCGGGATGCGGGGCCGTAATATGGTGGGCGTCGGCAGTTGCGCCGCAACCGGCTACCTCACAATAAATTTTTGCTCCACGAGCCTTTGCAAGTTCCAACTCCTCCAGGACCAGGATGGCTGCCGCTTCTCCCATGACAAAACCATCTCTGTCCTTATCATAGGGCCGGCTTGCCGTTTTGGGGTCATCATTGCGTTCGCTCATGGCCTTCATGGCATTGAATCCTCCAACCCCGGCTTCAATGATGACACTTTCCGAACCGCCGCTTAGAATGATATCGGCCAGGCCCAGTCTGATCAGGTTGAAGGATTCCATGATTGCATTGGTAGATGAAGCGCAGGCGCTGACCACAGCAAAATTTGGGCCCCGCAAACCATGTCTCATGGAGATATGGCCAGCAGCAATGTCGAGAATCATTTTTGGGATGAAAAAAGGGTTGAAACGAGGGGTTCCATCGCCTCTGGCAAAATTGGAAACTTCTTCCTGAAAAGTAGTGATTCCTCCAATGCCACTGGCGAAAACTACGCCAACCCGGTCAGTGTTGACACTTTCCTTCGAAATACATGCATCCGCAACGGCTTCGTCACTGGCGGCAAGGGCTGTTTGTGTAAATCGGTCTAATTTGCGGGCTTCTTTTTTTTCGAAATGCTGAAGTGGATCAAAATTTTTTATTTCGCAGGCAAACCTGGTCTTGAATTTAGATGCGTCGAACTGGGTGATGAAATCCGCTCCAGAAACACCGTTTATCAATCCCTTCCAATATTCCTGTACATTATTGCCCAAGGGTGTCAATGCGCCGATTCCCGTAACAACAACTCTTTTTACTTCCATATAGCTGCCCGGAAATTTTAAAAGTGATACATCCGCCAATGAAGCAAAATTGCTAAAAAGGCGGATGAAACAAAAGTATTGAAAAAAACAGATAGCTAACTACTTAGCGTGTTCTTCCAGGTATGCGATGGCTTGACCTACTGTAGTGATGGTTTCTGCTTGTTCATCAGGAATGGAGATATTGAATTCCTTTTCGAACTCCATGATGAGTTCCACCGTATCAAGTGAGTCTGCGCCCAGGTCATTGGTAAAAGAAGCTTCATTAGTAACTTCTGCTTCTTCAACGCCTAATTTATCAACAATGATTTTTTTGACTCTTGTAGCAATGTCTGACATGTTTGTAAAATTTAGTTACGGCTGCAAAAATATTGTCATTTAGTTAAAACACCATGTTTCATTCAATTTTAATTTTTTTCATAAAAACTCTTTCATTATTAACGGTTAGGGAGGTCCGTTCGCCTTTAAATGACAATTTTTCAACCTAATTTATTCATCTGTTCCTTTGAAACTATGAAAAAGAATAATTTCGGGGACCGAAAGGTAATTATAAGATATGATATTAAAGAAGATTGATCATGGGTCACCTGAATATCTGCTGATGGTAGAACTGCGTTACCGGCTTCTTCGAAAACCACTCGGCCTGGAATTCAGCGAACTGGAACTGGAAAACGAAAAACAGGACATCCTGCTCGGAGCATTTGAAAACCAAATCCTGATCGGATGCTGCATACTTACACCAATAGACAGCGGAACGGTCAGAATGCGTCAAATGGCTGTCCGTGAAGATCACCAATCTAAAGGATTCGGAAGATTTCTTATGGCTTTTGCAGAAGAAACGGCGCTTGCCCTGGGGTATCAAAACCTGATCATGCATGCCCGGGATACGGCTACCGGATTTTATAAAAAGTTAGGCTATCATATTACTGGGGAAAAATTTGAAGAAGTCTCCATTCCCCATTATACCATGAGTAAACAATTAAACGCTTAAGGCCTTGGTCTCAGTCTTTTCCCGTAAATAATTTTCCATGGTTTGCAAAAAGCCGAGTAACTGTTGCATATCGGATATAAATTCTACGAGGAGCATAAAAAACTTCCCATTTTGCCTGAGCCTTGCCTTATTCGTTTTTTTCTGAATGAACTCCAGAATATCTCGAAATGTCGCGGATTCAAAATAGGGGGAGTCAGGTTTATTTACAAAATAACATTTCAGGTTGTGGTCTTTCAGGATCATTTTTTCAAATCCCAGGGACACTGCTATCTTCCTGCACCTCACCGTATCGAAAAGATCCAATACCTGTTTTGGCAATGGACCGAAACGATCACTCAACTCAGTATTAAATTGCAAAAGCTCTTCTTCGCCTTCACAATTGTCCAGCCTGGTATAAAGAGAGAGTCTTTCAGTAATGCTCTCCACATATTCGTCTGGAATTAGTATTTCCAGATCGGTATCAATGGTACAATCCTGTACAAAATCTTCCTGTTTGGAAATTTCCTCCCTGAATAATTCTTTGAATTCGGTTCTCTTCAATTCCCGGATGGCCTCATCCAGTATTTTCTGATAGGTTTCAAAACCAATTTCCGCCATGAATCCGCTTTGCTCTCCGCCAAGCATATTGCCTGCTCCGCGGATATCCAGGTCCCTCATCGCGATCTGAAAACCGCTTCCAAGGTCGCTATGCTGCTCCAGGGTTTGCAAACGTTTGCGTGAATCGGTGGGCAGTGTGGCGAGGGAAGGAGCCAGCAAATAACAAAAAGCCTTTTTATTGCTGCGGCCTACTCTTCCGCGAAGCTGATGCAAGTCACTTAGACCGAACTGGTGGGCATTATTCACAATAATGGTATTGACATTGGCTATGTCTACGCCGCTTTCAACGATATTGGTGCAAACAAGAACATCGTATTTTTTATCTATAAAGTCCAGGATTCTTTCTTCCAATTCGTGTCCCTCCATCTGCCCATGTGCATAAGCAATACTAAGATCCGGGCAAAGCCCCTGTATGATTGAAGCCATTTCCGCCAGGCCCAGCACCCGGTTGAATATAAAGAAGACCTGCCCTCCTCTTTCCGCTTCATAATAGATGGCATCTCGTATGAAATCCTCATTATACCCCCGCACTTCCGTTTGTATTGGCTGTCTGTTAGGAGGGGGCGTATTGATGATACTCAGGTCCCTGGCGCCCATCAGACTGAACTGCAGTGTTCTTGGTATCGGAGTCGCAGTAAGTGTCAGGCAATCCACGTTGGTCCTTAAGGTTTTTATCTTTTCTTTGTGACCCACCCCGAATTTTTGCTCCTCATCAATCACCAATAACCCGAGTTCCCTGAATTTTATTTCCTTTCCCAGTAATGCATGAGTCCCGATAATGATATCGATCTTCCCTTCCGCCAGTCTCTTTAATGTATCTTTTTTCTCCCTGGCTGACTTGAAACGGTTCACATAATCCACCGTTACAGGAAAATCCTTTAGCCGGTCACTGAAAGTCTTGTAATGCTGAAAAGCCAGAATAGTAGTGGGAACCAAAACAGCGGCCTGTTTTCCATCACAGCAGGTCTTAAATGCTGCTCTTATGGCAATTTCGGTCTTGCCAAATCCGACATCGCCGCAAACCAGCCTGTCCATCGGGGAACCTGATTCCATGTCTTTTTTTACATCTGCAGAAGCCTTGCTTTGATCAGGTGTATCCTCATAAATAAAGGAAGCTTCCAGTTCGATCTGCATATAGTTATCGGGCGAGTGCGAGAAACCCTGTTGCGCCTTGCGCTGAGCATACAATTTGATCAGGTCAAATGCAATTTCCTTGACCCGGGTTTTGGTCTTCTCCTTCAGTTTTTGCCATGTATCGCTGCCCAGTTTATTCACTTTGGGCACTGTGCCTTCTTTCCCCGTATATTTTGAGATCTTGTGGAGGGAATTGATATTCACATACAAGATATCGCTGTCTTTATAAATGATCCGCACTGCTTCCTGCATTTTACCATTCACTTCTATCTTTTGCAGTCCGCTGTAAATACCCACCCCATGATCAATATGTGTGACATAATCCCCTGACTGCAGTTCCCGAAGGGTGCGCAGAGTGAGCGCTTTATTTTTATTATAGGCCTGTTTGACTTTGTACTTGTGATAGCGTTGGAAAATCTGGTGATCCGTATAACAGAGGATCCTGAGGTCTTCATCAATAAACCCCTCGAAGATTGAGATTGGAACCGGCTGAAAAACAATGGAAGCATGGAGATCTTCAAAAATGACATGAAGCCTCTCCAACTGTTTTGCATTTTCAGCAAATAAATATATCCGGTAACCGGCGGATTCCCTTGCTTTCAGGTCCCTGATAAGCAGATCGAATTGACGATTGAAAGCCGGCTGCGGTCTTGTATTAAAAATGATCTCTGTCCCGCTGCTCTGATGATCGGAGGCACCGAATTCAATCACATGAATTTTTTCAGCGCCCTGCTGAAAATGGGCCGGTCCCAAAAAATCCTCCAGTTTCAGAGTCCTTTTTTCGGAGTTCTGCTCTTCCCATTCGTCCCTTAAACCGCCACCCTTATTCTCCTGGATATAAAATCTAAGGTTTTCTTCCTCTAATAGTAACCGGTCAATCAAAAAAGACCGATCCTGAATCCAAAGCACCGTGTTTTCAGGAATAAAATCAAGCAGGGAAATTTTTTCCTGTTCTTCAAACTGGGTCTCAACATTGGGAATAATGTTAACCTGCAATATCTTTCTCTCACTAAGCTGGGACTCGGGATCGAAGATCCTGATGGAGTCCACCTCATTGCCGAATAGCTCGATTCGGTATGGTTTTTCATTTCCAAAAGAATAAATATCCAGAATACCGCCCCTTAAGGCAAACTGGCCCGGCTCGTAAACAAAATCACTGCGTTCAAAACAATAATCCGTAAATTTTTCCATAATCCCCCCCAGGTCAATAGTATCCCCGGCTTTGATGGAAATGATATTGCCGCTGAGCGTTTTAGGCAATAAAACTTTTTCAAAAACGGCTTCCGGATAGCTCACCATGATCTTACGATTGCCGCCAGCGCTCCAACGGCTGAGCGCCTCGGTCCGAAGCATCACATGACTACTGTTCAGCAGGCTGTAATTTTTTGTATTCTTAAAGGAAGAAGGAAAATAATAAAGTTCCAGCGACTGGCTAAGGTTTTCAAGGGTATTATGCAAATAGGCAGCAGATTCAGCATCATTGCAAATAACCAGGTGATTCAACTGAGCAGTTAGGGAGTTTTGGTAAATTGCATTGATTACGAAAGCCGGAGTGCTTCCATGCAAGTTCTTAAGAGTGATAGATTGAGGTTGGGAAACAGTGATCTTGTCCGCAATCTGAAAAATGCGGGGGGAGTTCATCAATAATCCGGGTGAGACCTCACTGTTCATTCAGGATGCAAATATAAACAATGGAGGGTACTCCGAGGCCCCGTTTTAAGCAACCAGAGAAAACAGGAAACCGTATATACTTTAAGTATTGGAAATGATTTTCAATATGAGGCATCAAAATCCATTCTGAACTCTATCCTGGATATTTTTCCCGGAAAGACTTCTGCGGGATTAATGTGATTGTGCTGATCGAAAAGATTGGCATAAAACAAGCTATCCTTCTTAACAAATAGGGAATATTTTCCAGAAGGTAACGCGATTCGGAAAAAGCCGTTGCTGTCTGTCATGACCATACCAATATATTTACTGTGTATATGTGAATAAAAAGCCGATTGATTGACTCTTTCCACCTGGTCCAGGCCGGTGAGTACATAAATATAGAGGCCTGTGCTGATTCCTTTGAGAGGATGAGGTTTTGCATTGGGGGATGGCATTTGATTTCCTGAGATCCGGTAAACATATCCTTCCAGCCCCTGGCTGATTTTCGGTTGAGATCCGATTGCGTTTTCGTCTTGACCAGCAAGGCCCTGAAAAACAAGCGCAGGTAACAGGAAAAGAATTTTATTCATTCGACCTATTTGAAAATGAAAGTATCTAATTTAGTGAAAATATAGTATAGCTTAAACCAAAGACTTATGACGAATCGGTTTATACTTTTGCTGACCTTATTTATGACGATTGCACTATGGAACGGTCTGCATGCGCAGGTTCAGACCGATAAAAGCCTGTTGCTGAAGATGGCCGGTGAGTTTAAGGCAAAGGAAGAACTGGACTTGCAAAGGGCTCTGGCTATGGCCAAACAAAAGGGTTGGTTTCTTCAACGGCATACTCCCAATGGCGGTTTGATCAAACTGATCGGAGTAGACGATCTGGGAAATCCAAAATATGTCTCCACTTTCGATAATATAATTGCAGCCGCCACAACAAAGGCAAACCAGTTGTGGCCCGGAGGATCTTCAGGTCTGAATCTTTCCGGTTCCTCAGCCGCCGTAAAAGGTAAACTCGCGATTTGGGACGGAGGCCACGCCCTTACTACACATGTGGAGCTCGTGGGCAGGATCACTTTAGGCGATGTTGCTGATGTAGAAGGACATCCCACGCATACTTCCGGAACTCTTATCGCGACTGGGATCAATCCCATCGCAAAAGGAATGGCTTTTGGCGCTCAACAGCTCCTGGCCTATGATTTCAGCAATGATGAAGCAGAGATGGCTCAGGCATCACCCAACCTCTTATTGTCAAACCATTCCTACGGTTATTTGCCTGGCTCAGGCTGGACCTTTGATGGCACGAACTGGGATTGGTACGGCGATACTACCATCAGTAAGACGCTGGCTTACGGATTTGGCTACTATAGTATCGATGCACAGATCTATGATTCCATTGCTTACCATGCTCCCCAATACCTGATCTGTATTGCAGCAGGCAATGCTCGGGGTTACAATGGCCCCCCAGTGGACAGTCCCTATCTATACAATGGAGGCTCCACTTTATATCGGAATGCTACACTGGCTAATAATCCCAACTTTACCAGCGTAAGCAATGCAGCCGAATCAAAGAACACCCTGGTTGTAGGAGCGGTCAATGGGATTCCCGCCGGATACAGTTCTCCTTCAGACGTGGTCATTGCGGATTTTAGCTCTCTTGGCCCATCCAATGACGGCCGGATCAAACCCGATGTGGTGGCAGATGGAGTCAATGTAACTTCCTCCTGGAACACTTCCAATACGGCTTACAGCACCCAAAGCGGTACTTCAATGGCCACTCCAAATACCACCGGCTCTCTTTATTTACTTCAGGAATATTATAACCAATTGCATCCCTCCAATTTTATGCGTGCTGCAACGCTCAGAGGCCTGGCCATTCACACTGCTGACCAGACCGGCAATTCCCCAGGTCCCAATTACACTTTTGGATGGGGATTGGTAGATGTTTTAAAAGGTGCCAATGTGATCACATCCTCCTATAAGCAAGAAACGGACACTATCATTGAAAGCACCCTGACGAGCGGAGTTGCCTATACTTTTCAATTCGTAGCATCCGGAAAGGGACAAGTAGTAGCGACCATGGCATGGACAGACCCCCCCGGCACTGCTGTAGCTGTTTCCCAGGCATTGAACAATACCACTCCTATGCTGGTCAATGACCTGGATATGAGGATTACTAATGGCACGAAGACATTCATGCCCTGGGTACTGAATCCCAGCAACCCATCTGCCCCTGCCACTACCGGCGATAATTTCAGGGATAATGTGGAAAAAATTACTATTGATAGCCTTGTTCCGGGCCAGACCTATACCCTAACAGTGACCAATAAGGGAACCCTGGCACGCGGACCGCAGGCATTTTCCCTGCTTGTCAGCGGGATCGGCGGAAATGCCTATTGCACTTCTGCCCCGACAAGCAGTTCGGGAACCAGGATTGACTCCGTTGAATTCAGCAATATTCAGGTCGCCAATCCGGCGGGTTGTACTACTTATATCAATAATACGGCCGATTATGCCGAAGTGCAGCCCAATGAAAAATTACCAATAAGGATTTTATTGGGTACCTGCGACACACCAACAAACAATATAATTAAGGTTTATATTGACCTAAATAACAATGGAGTCTTCGACTCTTCCGATCTGGTTGCTGAAAGCGGTATTGTACCTAGCGGCGGCGTTTTTGCCGACAGCATCAGTATACCGCTCATGACCGTGGGAAATACAACTCTGATGCGTATCGTAGCCGTTCAGACTACGGATTCAAATGCAGTACAGCCCTGCGGCAGCTATGGTAACGGCGAAACCGATGACTATTCGGTTTATGTGAATCCGCCTTCACATGATGTGGCACTGGCCTCTATTATTTCTCCAGCACCCGGCGATTGCGGCGATGATTCCGAGAGAGTGGTCATTAGCATACGCAATAATGGCATTGACGCGGTATCCAACCTTCCCGTCACGGCCCAGGTCAATATCGGTTCCAGTACAGTAGCCACATTCACCGAAACTTATCCCGGACAAATTCCTCCAGGATTTACCAGAACCTATACCTTCCAGGAATTATTCCCGGTAGATCCGGCAACGACCTATACTGTGGTGGCCTATGTAAAAGCTCCGCTGGACCAGGTTCCTTCCAATGATACATTCACCGTATCGGTACTCACTTCAGCAAAGCCGGCCGATCCGGTAGCTACTGCGACGGTTAACGGGGATTCGGTGACCCTTAATGTCACTTCTCCAAACCCTAATTCCTCCTATTTCTGGTACAGCAGCGCTTCCTCTACCACTCCTCTGTTTTCTGCTTCGGATACAACAGTCTCTCTGAGTACGCTTCCGAGTGGCAATAATTATTATCTGGGTTCGGGAGCCAAAGGCTATGTTGGTGTGGCCTCAAAAGAAGATTACCAGGGGGGAACTGATGGGGGGTACCAAACTCCTGGAGGAAATTTCATGGCCTATAATGCAGCGGTGCCGGTGGTATTGGAAAATGCCAGATTATATACCGGAAATCCGGGAAAAGTTCAGATCATGGTCTGGGACACTACCGATACCCAGCCAGATGGCTCTTTTTATTATTATGTGTTGAGTTCAACCGTTGTCGATGTCTATGCCACCAATCCATTTCCCAAGGCGGGCTCTTATTCCGGAAACAGTCCCCTGGATACGGGAGCCATTTTTTATATCAATCTTCCGCTTCCCGCCGGAAATCACCTTCTTGTTGATTCGGTGGTGGATCCTACGGTAGATTCATCTGCGGTGGCAGCGGCATCCATCTTCCGAAACAACAATGTTACGGGAGACCCCTATCCTTTCACGATTCCGGGCGTGATTTCATTTTATAGCAATAGTGCCACCTCATCCACCAATCCAACTCTATTCCAAAGCTATTATTATTATCAGTATCATATGTTTATCCATACGGATGATTGTATAAGCGACCGGGTGGCCATACCTGTTTCCGTTCCCAACATTTCAATATTCACTTATGGCCCCAACCCAGTCATAAGGGGCGAGCCTTTGAATATTCTATTCAATGCCGGAAACGACAATAACATTGAAATTGAATTGTACGATATGCTGGGAAGGAGATGTTACCTTCAAAGTACTTCCGGTTCCGGATTATTTGGCGCACAAATCCCTACCAACAATTTAGGAGTCGGCATGTATATCCTTTCTGTGAATGCGGGAAGTGCAGTCTATCGAAAAAAGATCATAGTGACCAAATAGAGTCAGATTCAAATAGGGATCCCTGATAATGGATATAATTGAGATCTCTGATAATGAACATAAGAGGGATTCCAGATATTGGATCTAATAGGGAACTGTGATATTGGATCTAATTGGAAGCTTTTATTTGCATTCCGAAAAAAAAATATATATTAGCCCATCGATTGCCTGCCATTTATGGCAAAGCTTAGGAGCAGATCAATGATCTGCTCTTTTTTTAACGCAATAAAGTATTTATTCTCATGGTACAGCCATGGCAAACTGGCAAAGTCATCCGCATTGAAGATGAAACCGCCAATACCAGGCGTTTTTGGATCGAACTTCCTTCTATTCAGTCCTTCGAATTCAGGCCCGGACAATTCGTTACGATCGACCTTCCCATTGATGAAAAGCCGGCAAGAAGATGGCGAAGCTATTCAATCGCTTCCTGGCCGGACGGATCAAATACATTTGAGCTGGTAATCGTATTGCTGGAAGGTGGTTCAGGCACCCAATACCTTTTTAATCAGGTCAGGGTCGGTACTGAATTGACTCTGAGAGGCCCGCAAGGTGTTTTCGTTTTACCTGAAAGTCTTGATTCAGATCTGTTCTTTATTTGTACCGGAACGGGCATCGCTCCTTTTCGTGCCATGGCCCATGATATTTATAACAAGACCATACCACATAAAGATATCTACCTGATTTTCGGTTGCCGTAAATTCAATGATGCCTTATACCGTAAAGAATTGGAGGAATTGCAAAGCCGGATGCCCGGATTCCATTATATACCTGTATTCTCCCGCGAGATTGCGGAGGAGAATGAGTACCATACGGAGGCTGGTCAAATGAGAAAAGATACGAATTCAGGAAGCCATCGCACAGGGTATGTTCATGCTGTTTACGAAGAAATTTGCAAATGGGAAAAGAACGGCTCTGCGGATTCCGATAAACCTGCGTTAAAGCCTGCCTCATTCTATCTCTGCGGATGGAAAAACATGATAGATGAAGCCAAAAAGAGGATACAGGAATTGGGCTATGACAGAAAAGCCATTCACCAGGAACTCTATGGTTGAAATATTAAGACCCCGGACCGGGGAAAGTCAAAGCATATTCACTCAGATTTTTATTTAGGCTATGCGGATTTTTTATCAAGCAATTGACCGTATATAAAATCATAGGTGTCCTTACGGGTGACCGGTTTGCTGGCCCTGGTAGTCTTAGATCTCCCCGCCAATAAAAAATAAAGGGCTGTAAAACATATCAACGCCGCAATAATAACTGGCAAAAGGCTAAAATGAGTTCCGTGTTGAAGGCTTATTACAGTTTGCATGGTTGGCTTTATAAAGGATTTGGATATGCTATTAACGCTGATAAGGTAGAATATATTTCAACGGATTACAACGTGTTTTTACCGAATCTTTCCTCGTAATTCTACGAAAAAAGCCGCTTCTCCCAAGGCAGCAATTTCTTACTGAAAGGAAGAAGCGGTCTAAAAAATTAAGGGCCGATCCGAATTCAAGGGATATTGAAAAAAATGGATGGCAAGCTATCTAAGAACAAGAGATATAAAAACAAGCGCTCAGGAGGCAGCATTCAATCCGGCTTCCTTTTTGACCAGGTTATCATAAATCAGGTTATACCCTTCATGGCGCGTAGGCGTAAAATCCTTCATTAGCATCTTCTTTCTCAGCGCTCCGCCGGGCAGGTTTTCCTGGGTGGCAGCTTCTGTCGGATTGGAGATAGCAATCACCGGGTCCTTAATCCCGCGCAATTTTAATTCCAAACTGATATACTCTTTTTGAATTTCGAGAATCTCTGCATGGCTGTTGATCATTTCATTTTCCGCTTTCACCAGTTTCTTGTGAATTTTGGCAATCTGGCTTCTCCTGAGTCTAAATCCGATCAGGCCGGAGCCGAGGAGAAGGCCTAATAAAGCTATCGCGTTGATTGGGAATTCAAACGTAAGCATTGTCATTTAATTAAGGTTAGTAAGTAAACACAATAGTCCGGGCTGTCAGCTTCAAATCATTTGGCGCTGGCAACCTGAAACTAAGGTAGAAGTTTGGCTAAGTGCTTAACGAATTTGTTTTTCCACAACAGCGAGAATATTGTGAATTGCAATTCTTTCCTGCTGCATCGTATCGCGGTAACGAACCGTAACTGTGTTGTCTTCTTTTGTCTGATGATCTATAGTCACACAGAAAGGAGTGCCGATAGCATCCATACGCCTGTACCTTTTCCCGATGGTATCTTTTTCTTCATAGAAACAACGCATATAAGTTTTGCATTTATCCATTATGCCGCGGGCTATTTCAGGAAGGCCGTCCTTTTTCACAAGAGGGAGTATGGCCAGCTTCACAGGGGCTATCAATGCCGGGATCTTTAATACGACCCGGCTATCCTGTTTTTCGGCTGTGCTCAAGTCCTCCTCTGTATATGAATTGCTGATGATCAATAGGAACATCCGGTCCAGGCCGATCGATGTTTCAATCACAAAGGGGATATAATTGCCATAAGGTTTGCCATTTTCATCCAGCTCATTGTCGAAATACTGCATTTTCTTTTTGCTGTATTTCTGATGGCTGCTCAGATCAAAATCAGTCCTGGAATGAATTCCTTCCACTTCTTTAAAACCGATCGGGAATTCATATTCGATATCACAGGCTGCATCGGCATAATGTGCTAGTTTGACATGGTCATGGAACCTGTATTTTTCCCTTTCAATTCCAAGGCTCAGATGCCATTTCATTCTTTCTTCCTTCCAATGCTCATACCATTTTTTCTGAGTATGAGGGCGGATAAAGTATTGCATTTCCATCTGTTCAAACTCGCGCATGCGAAAAATAAATTGCCGCGCTACGATTTCATTTCTAAAGGCCTTTCCCACCTGTGCAATTCCAAAGGGAATCTTCATACGGCCGGTTTTCTGCACATTCAGGAAATTCACAAAAATTCCCTGTGCCGTCTCGGGCCGCAAATAAATTTCACTGGCATCTTCCGAAATACTGCCCAATTGAGTGGAGAACATGAGATTGAACTGGCGCACATCCGTCCAGTTGGAAGTCCCACTGACAGCGCATTTGATCTTCCTTTCTTCAATCAGTTTTTTCAGCGAATCAAAATCATTGGCAGCCAGTAAACGCTCCATCTCCTCTATCAGTTCCCTTGCCTGGTCCTCTTCCCCCTTTGATCGCAATTCCGCCGCAAAATCCTCGATCAGATGATCAACGCGGTATCTTTTATTACTGTCTTTGTTGTCGATCATGGGATCGCTGAAATTATCCACATGTCCGCTGGCCTTCCAGGTGGTAGGATGCATGAATATAGCGGCATCGATCCCCACAATGTTTTCATGAAGCTGGGTCATGCTCTTCCACCAATAGTCTTTAATATTCTTCTTTAGCTCGCTTCCCCATTGCCCGTAATCATAAACTGCACTCAAGCCGTCATAAATCTCGCTGGACGGAAAAATAAAACCATATTCCTTGCAATGTGCAATGATATCCAGGAATCTTTTATTGTCATTAGCCATAGTGGATGCAAAAGTAAATTATTAAAACAAAAAATAGAAAGATAGGCGGAACCTGAACAAGCAATCTTTCTATTTGAACTATCTTTAATCATGGCTTCACAGATCGTCTTTAAAGAGCGTAAGCAACCCCTGCTCGAGAGATTCGGAGTTTATTATTTGGGGGTTTTCGGAAAAAGGGAGCTTGACCATAATGTCTTTGATCTGACAGATGAGGCCCTTCAAAATAAGATAAATTTCATCTCCCGCAAAGGAGTGTTTCTCTCCGGCCTCACAGGATTTCTATGCGTATGGCCAACGGTCCTTATTGACCTGCGCCTGCAGAACAGGCCGTGGTTGTTCCACTATTCCCTGTTAGGCGGAATGACTGCAATTGCAGTAGCAATAGAGTTCTATCTTCTGTTCATTATTGCCATCAAAGCCGTCCATGAAGTGAGTGAACTCATAAATATCCATTCACACAAGAAAGATTTTTTAAAAAGCGGGCCTTTTAACGTAACGAATATTTTAGCACGGACAGCGCTTGAGTTGCCCGATCCGGAAATGCAGATCCTGGGGATTGACCCATTTGAACAGGTATCAAAGAGAAATCTCTTTATCCTGGGACTATTGTATAAATTGAAGATCGTCATTACCAATTTTGCAGCCAAAAAGGTCCTTAGTCTGGGTTTTGGCCCCTTCATTTTTGGAATATCCATCAAATATACTGCGTTGCCGGTGGAATGTTTCTGGAATGGAATGGTGATTCACCGCGTAGTCAGGGAAGCCAGGCTGCGGCTGATGGGATTTGCACTGAGCAATCATCTGAGCGATCATGTGCTCCATGATCAGTTGCTGGATCAATTATCAGATGATGGGAGAACAGGTTGCCTGCGCGCTATCGGAAATGCAGTTGTCATGGCCAGGTGCTACCATCCCAATATTATCGTGTTATTATTAAGGTTTCAGCACCTGCTCCACATTGATCGGGATAAGCAATACGACCGCTGGGACCTATTTCTGCAATGCCTTCAGAAAGTGAGCGAAAAGGAGAGGTATTTCCTTCTGGATCTTTTTACTATCGCTGTCTCCCTCGGTGCAACAATTTCCGATAGGGAATGGAACAGGATAAAGGAAGCCTACGGAATGGAAGCTGATCTTTTCAGGCCCCGTCTCCTGCAACTCACCGATTATATAAGGCAAGGCAGGTTGCATGCTGCTGCTGAACTTTGCAAACTAGACTTTTCTAAGGGCTGATCACCTATCCTTGCAGCTTCTCGTTATTGAGGTGCCTTTGTGCGTCCCGAATCGTTTTTTTCGTAAAATTCTTTTCCAATGCCTGCTCCAGATCAATTCCTGTTTGATTTGCAATGCAGATCAATACCCAAAGCACATCAGCCAACTCATCTCCAAGTTCCTTGTTTTTATCGGATTCTTTAAATGATTGATCCCCATAAAGACGGCTCATCAGGCGGGCTACTTCCCCGACTTCTTCCGTCAGAATGGCCATATTGGTGAGTTCACTGAAATAGCGGACACCCTGGTTTTGGATCCAGCCGTCGACATTTTTTTGCGCTTCCTGAATAGTCATTTGTTGAACAATTATATAAAGATATCTCCCTGTAAATAAGTAATCGCACTACCGCTGATGAGGACACGGTCGCCTTGCATTTCGCATTCCAAATAGCCCTTTCTGGCAGATAGCTGGATGGCAGTTAGCTTTTCCTTACCCAGTTTTCGTCCCCAATAAGGTGTCAAAAGCGTGTGTGCGGAACCGGTAACAGGATCTTCATTGATACCGGCCTGCGGATAGAAGCACCTTGAAACGAAATCTGAGTCATTTCCGGGTGCCGAGACGATCAGGCCCCTCGACGAAAGCCGGGATAGCTGTGAAAAATCCGGATCCAGTTTCTCAATGGCCTGTTGGTCCCCGAGGATTGCCAGATAATCCGTCGAACCTCCATAAATCTCCAGTGGCTTCTCTTTCAGGCAGGATTCAATCAGATCGGGCCAATCCGTTTGGCGAGGTTCATCGGCCGGAAAATCAAGGGTCAGCCAACCCGGAGCTTTTCGAGCTACGGGCAGCACTCCGCTTTTTGAATGGAAGCGAATCTTCTCCCTTCTGAAGCCCAGGTGCTCAAAATAAACATGGGCCGCCGCCAGGGTAGCATGTCCGCAAAGCGCTACCTCAAGAGCGGGAGTAAACCAGCGGATCTCATAGTCCTCTCCCTTTGGGACTACAAAAGCCGTCTCCGAAAGATTATGCTGCATGGCAATATTCTGAAGCGTATCAACAGGGAGCCATTCATCCAATGGCAAGACGGCCGCCGGATTTCCTCCGAAAGTATGCCGCGCGAATGCATTTACCACAAAAACCTGCTTTTTCATCTGAATATTTATTGTTTTCTCTGTTTGCCAGATGGACTTCGCTCATTCATTTCCCTTGCTCAACAGAATACTCATGCCCGGTTTCATTTATTCCCTGTTCCTGGTGTCGATGATTATGGTCACCGGTCCATCGTTGATCAGCGCCACTTGCATGTGAGCGCCGAAGATTCCTTTTCCGATGATTTGACCCAGGTCGCCCTGGAGCTGAAGGATCATTTGCTCGTAGAGCGGAATGGCCTTTTCCGGGTTGCTTGCCCTGATATAAGAGGGACGGTTCCCCTTTTTCGTTGATGCATGCAACGTAAATTGACTTACAAGCAGGACCTCACCCCCGATTTGTTTGACTGAAAGATTCATTACCCCGTCCGGATCATCAAAAACCCTAAGGTTAATGATCTTTCCGCTAAGCCATTCGATATCTTCCAAACCGTCCGCGTCCTCGATTCCCAGCAATATGAGCAGGCCCCTGCCTATGGATGAATGTTCTCTGCCTTCGATCTCCACACTGGCCTGGTGTACTCTTTGGATAACCGCTCTCATCCGGATTAGTTTATTTGTAGTTTGCCATTATGAAGATAGATGTTTCACCAGAAATCGTATCCCGGACAGCCCGAAGTGGAGGCAATGGAGGTCAGAATGTTAGCAAGGTCGGGACCATGGTAGATGGGTATATGGAAAAATCACTACCCCGTCCGGGTCATCAAAAACCCAAGGGTTAACACTCTCATCCGGATTAGTTTATTTGTAGTTTTGCATTATGAAGATAGATGTTTCACCAGAAATTGTATTCCGGACAGCCCGAAGCGGAGGCAAGGGAGGTCAGAATGTTAACAAGGTCGAGACCATGGTGGAAGGGTATTTTGATATTAATGCTTCCCGCTTATTGGATGAGCAGGCAAAAAGACGATTATTTGAAAAACTGGATTCGAGGATCAATTCCGAGGGGATTCTGCAGGTTCGGTCTCAAATTCATAGAACACAGCTCGCCAATAAGGAAGAAGTGGTTGAAAAAATGAACAACCTCATCATCAGGTCCCTGAAGAAAGAAAAAAAGAGGATTGCCACCAAACCGACGGCAGCTTCTAAGGAAAAGAGAATTACATCCAAAAAGAAAAATTCCGAAATAAAAGGTGCTCGCCAAAAAATCCGCTTTTCCTAGTTTTACCTACCGCACGTCTACCATATATATTTTTGTTCTGATAATTGCGCTCCGGTTCCACGGCCGTTCCAAATTAAAGACCAGGCGCGCTTTCCCTGTTCTCAAAGCCTTCACATCGAAAACCTCATAACCGCTGTCTCCGATCCTTTTATCAGTTTGCCCGAAATCATTGGCTTTTTTTGAAACACGGATCACTAGGGAATCAGGATTTTCAAAAAACCAGATAAAGCCCGCAGTGGCCAGACTTTTAAAGCGGATGATCCTGAAGCTGTCGGGTTTTATTTTAATATATGCTGTTTCTACACTATCCTTATTTGTTTGGCAAAATGAAGTATTAATATTGCATAACAGGATCAATGATATAATGTATATTTTAAACATAGCCGGCATTGTAAAAAATCAGCTCATCTTTTTCTTCGCCCTTATTGCATCTAAAATCTGTTGTTGCCTATCTGCCTCTTTGTATTGGTTGGTCAGATCGGTCTTCGTCTCACCCAGATCGGCCTGTGCCTTTCTTAGTTTTTTTGCGATATTATCCTGTTCATCCAGGAGTTTATTCATTTTTTTCTGATCCTTGTTCTTGACATTCAGATCGGCGCTGACATTGTTTTGGATCAGACTGGTCTGGGCAAGAATATCGCTTTTATTCTGCGCCTGGTCGGAAAGCAGGTTCCGGATTTTCTTTTCAAGGTCTGTGGAATCAGTGATCAGCCCATTGATCTTTTTTTGGTTTTTTTTGATCACTTCCTGCTGTTTGCCAACTTCCACATCGGTATTGTGCTCATCAATATAGGGAACAAGATTATTCAAAAAAGCCTTGGCCTTATCCGTTTGGCCGCTGCTGTCCATTGTGGGCCTGGTCAGAATATCCATATTTGTTCTAGTGGCAAGAAGGGTAATTACGGTAAAATCCCTGTCCTTTTTCTTTCTTTCAATTTTAAAATAAAGATCGCTTGAAGTCGTATCCGTTTCATCGAGTTTCACACCACGGAAAAGGGTAAATCCCTTTGAACCTGATCCTTTAAATCCCTTCTTGCTCATATACTCATTGATGGCATCTTCAGTTACCCCGTTTTGATAGGGAATATCGATCGCAGCCACTTGTTGCATAGTCTTTTGGTATTCCAGCCTGCTTTCATAAGCCTGGGGCTGTTGTGCAAAACCTGTCCTGGAAAAGAAGAATAGAGATAAAGTGAGGATAAAGATCTTTTTCATCTGTATGTATTTTAGGGTTTTTATTTGTCAGAAGGAACCTCCCATTCAAATTGTTCTGGTGGCGGCTCGGTTTTATTCTTGAAATTTAGAGCGAAATTAGGGATTTCGGGATTTGATCCATCCGGGAAGGCTGGGTAAATCTGCCATTCTCCACATGCAATTTTATAAAAGCCTGGAAAGCCAATCATAAAGAAATCTAAAATCACCTGAGGCCCTTTATTTTTGCCTTTAAATCTCTTATTTGAGCAGCATTAAAAAACTGGCGGGGCAGACTATCTGGTATGGAGCAAGTTCCATTTTTGCCCGACTCCTGAATGTCCTTCTAACCCCCTATCTCACCCATGAGTTCATAGGAACTACGGAGTTCGGGAAAATGGCCCTGGTATATTCCATGATCCCTTTTCTTTATACCCTGACCATGTTTGGCTTTGAAACGGCCTATTTCCGCTATATACAAAAAAAGGAGCATGAGAAGGACGTTTATAATACGATCATTACTTCATTGTTGATCAGCACAACCATCATCACGGCTATAACTATATTTTACCGGCAGCAGATAGCCCAATTCATCGGCATCGACAACCATCCCGAATACATTACGATCAGCGCCTTCATCATTGCACTGGATACCATTTCCACCATACCCTTTGCCAAACTCCGATATGAAGGAAGACCAAGAAAATATGCTTTTATTCGGGTCACAGGCATCCTGATCAATATTCTGGTAACCTATTTTTTCCTTTCCGTCTTCCCCTCACTGTATAAGAAGCATCCTGACAGCATCCTGCTTTTCTTTTACAGCGCAGGATTTGGAGTCGGCTATGTTCTTATAGGAAATCTTGCTCAATCCCTTTTCCAGTTAGCAGTATTGGTAAAGGAGTTATTTCTATTCCGTTGGGAGGTCAATACCCGGCTCTGGAAGGAAATCGTTCTCTATTCCCTTCCCCTTACCATCGCAGGCTTCGGTGGGATAATCAATGAGACTTTTGACAGGGTCATGCTGGAAAAATGGCTGCCTTTACCTAAGGAGGCTGCCACTTTCCAGGTGGGAATCTACAACGCCTGCTATAAATTATCCCTGCTTATCTCTTTGTTTATACAGGCTTTCCGTCTCGGGGCGGAGCCATTTTTCTTTAAACAATCGACCGATCAGAATGCGCCGAGAACATATGCCCGTGTAATGAAATTTTTTGTGATCGTGATTTGTGCCATGTTCCTGGTTGCTTCTCTTTATGTGAATGTCTGGAAAGTGCTGATCATACGCGACCCGAAAATGTGGGAAGGTTTGAAAATAGTCCCGATCCTGTTATTTGCCAATATGTTCCTGGGCATTTACTATAATCTCTCCATCTGGTACAGGTTAACCGGAAAAACAACGGCCGGAGCTTATATTACGCTTACCGGAGCAGCCATCACCCTGATCATTAATTATTTTTTCATCCCTTATTTCGGATATATGGCAAGCGCCTGGGCCACCTTCTTATGCTATGGAAGCATGATGGTCATCTCCTATTACTGGGGACAAAAGGCCTACCCGATCCCCTATCCTGCCAAAAAACTGGTCGCCTACATGGTCATCGTGGCGCTGCTTTATTTCCTGCACCATTTCCTGACTGGTTTTTGGAAAAGCAATCTGTTCAGCCTGAGTCTGGCCAGCTTTTTAACCGCCGGGTTCATCCTATTCGTATCCCGCATAGAAAAGATGGAATTCCGGAAACTTCCCTATATAGGGGCTTGGTTTTGATTGCCGTAAACTGCATGAGCACAACATTATGGATTCATCAGAAGTCGACTCCCATTGAAACATTAACTACCGGAGCCGTTCCAAAAAAAGTATTCATTTGCCATCCTACATCGCAGCGAAGGAAATATCCCAGTAAAGTACTGCGGACTCCAAAACCATAACCGCCCGCAAATGGCCCGATGCCACCGGCACGGACCAGGATGGTAACAGGATTAAGAGAATCACTCGTAGTGTAAGTGACTGAGGGCCTTTGGATCTTATTATAATTGCCATTCCATGCGCTTCCCAGGTCAAAGAACTGCACCAACTGGAAATTGCGCAGGAAGGCATTATTGATGGGCTTATTAAATAAGGTAGAGAAGATCGGCAAACGGAGTTCGCTATTGATCACAACATTGTTATTGCCATTGGCAATATTCTGGTCAAAACCGCGAAGGTTGACCGCCAGGCTCTGGTAAGCATAGGTATTATCCTGTGCAGGCTGGGTCTGGTAGGCTTTCGGGAAAAGCCAGCCATCCGTACCGCCTAAATAATAGATGATCTTTTGATTACCCCAGGAAAAATCGCCGGCCGCACGGAGAGCCCAGATCAGGTTCCGATAGATGGGATAATAATTCCTGGCATCAAAACCGAAATTGAACATTTTCCTTCCTTCTCCGATTCCGTCCGGCTGATTGATCTGATCATAGAATTCCATATAGAACTTGTATCGCAGCCCATTCCATATATTCGTCGTTTTAAGGATACTGTTATCGTAAACATATTCCAGCCTTGAAATCGCCATCGTTTTATCATTGATATCTCTGGCACTCAGAACCAGCAAATCAGTGCTCGGATCTCCGGTCGGTTGAAGCACCCAACGATCGGTACGAATACCAAGTGTCAGCCGCAGGCTCCTGATTCTGTCAAAAGGATATTTGATAACTCCTTCGTAAATATTGGTAAAGCTTTTGGAATAATAGGTTCCCCCTACGAGCGAAGAATCATAATAACCAGGCTCCTCTACGTTGAGGTTAGCAGTGCCCGTTTCCGTTTCCCTGTAATAGATCAGGGAAAAATCAAACATTTTTTTCAGGTAGTCAGCTCTAGCAAACCACTCCATATTCCCGTCCAGAAAAGAACCTCCGTTCGGCGTAAAAGTATTTCCTGTTTCTGTAGTGAGCGGAGAAGGAGAATCTCCTGTACTGAAGAAGGGCAGACGAAAAGCGCCTGTAAATCTCCAGTCCTCGAACAAGTCGAATACTGAGGCTTTGAACATGCCACTGAAGGCATCAGCGCCCGACATCGTGATAGGAACCGAGCCGGTAAAGGGCTGGTAATTCGTGATCAAAACATCATTGTTAAAGCCAGCAGTAAAGTTATCTACCGAAAACTTGAGCTTGTAGTCGTATAGTTTGGCATCCTGAATAGCAGGTTTTCCATCTTTGAGCTGCCCAACAGAAGAATTACCGTCAGGAGCATTCGAAGGAGAACCAGCTTTAGGCATCTCTGCTGCTTTGGCTTTTGTTGCCGTATCGTTTTTGTCCTGTTCAAACTCGTTTTCAAAGAAATCACCCTTCTTTTTAGCCGTATCGAAGTCTTTCTTGATTGCCTGAATGAGTTCACCCCCCTTGCTGATCTGCATTGCAGTCACCTGCTTTCTGCGAAATTCCGTCAGCTTGGGATTGATATTTCTTTTTTTCAATGCCGCATCATCGACCTTTAGCTTATAAAGGAATTTCAGATCTCCTTCCTGCCTAACTTCACTTACCAGGCCATTATCCCCCGCCGTTTTTGTCTCAATCAGGCCGCTTTGGTAATTTGTAATGGGAAATACATAGGCCGAGTCATTGGTAATGGAAAAAGCATACATTGAATCCGGCTCGGTTTTTTTGTAGGCTTTCAATACGGAATCAAGTTCGATTGGATCGGGATTGTGAAGCAGTTCGTCTCCTATCCTGTAAACCGTGTCCAGTCCGGCTCTCCGGGTTGTAAAAAATCCGGCATAACGGTTGGCAATCCCATTTTCTTCACTGACAAAAGTAAAATGAAAGTTATTGTACTGACTGGGATACCTGGCGTCGCTATACTTCATTCTGGTAAGCTGGGATATCTGTTTGAATTCGCTCTTGTTCCAGTTATCGATCAGAAAAATATTATAATGATTATTGGAGGGCAGCACTGTATCATTGGAAGGCGCATTCGCTGAAGGACGATTGGATGAATACATGATGCCGGTCTTTCCCGGGAAGGAAACAAAGCTCGCATCCAGGTCGTTGTACACATCATTTGTGATCTGATCAAGTGACTGCTGCTCCATTTTATAAACGAAAATATCCGACTGCCCATTTTTGACCGCACTTAGGATCAGCGTTTTATAATCTAGCATATATTTCACGTCCTGCACCTGGTCGAACATGTCGAGATCCTGGACGATCGGCTTATACCTTTTAGAGACATCATAAACAAAAAGGTGAACCTTGCCCCGGTCCCAATAAACGACAGTAAGGCGGGTACCTTTCGGATCCCAGGCCAGCAGCGGATAATGCGGATTGATCTGGTTATCATTCATCCTCACTCCGGTTTTCAACAGCACTTTGGTATAGATGAAATTCTCGTGCAATACCACGCAATACTGACCCTTTACATATTGTACCACCGCATAGGTCTGACTCTTGGGTTGAGGACTGGGGGAAAAATGGAAGAAATCCCGGCCAGGTCCCAGGGTTTCCACCACCGAAACCGTACCCTTTGGCATATTCCTGCGGCCCCGGATATCCTTGTCATATACCTGCTCCTCTTCCTCCATAAAATCCTTCAGAACTTCCTTAAATTTTTTCTTACAAATCCTTTGGGAGGCATTGTTGAGATTGCGGTATACCCTTGACAGGTAGAGAAAATAGGTGACGTTCTCCTTTTTATATTTACCCGCGAGATAATACCAGAATGCGTGCCCGGCAAGCAAGGGTTTCTCAAAAGCAAACTGGTAAAAATTATTGTATTTACCTGATAAAATGGCAGATTTTAGCTGATCATCTAGCGTAGGGTTCCAGTTTTCAGCAGCGTAGGCAATATATCCATCCACCAGCCATTGTGGAAGGTCGAGTAAGGTCTGGTTGGCGGCAAATTCTCCCAGGTCATCACCGAATAGTATGTTTTCTACAAGGATCCGCGCAATTCCCTCCCTGACCTGTATCCTCAACTGGTTATAATCGTCCGTATAATAAAGAACGACTTTGTTATTGACCAGTTTGGTAATTCCACCAGTGGTTTGCCAATCCAGGCTAAGACCGATATTGGATTGTTCCATCTCGTTAAAACTGTTATAAACGACGAGGTTCGCGCGGCGTTGTAGGCCGTATTCCGTAAATTGCTCAATTCCGGCAAGCTCTTTTTCAGCAAGTTGGGCTACAAATTCCGCAATGGGTTGACCGTTTTGACTAAAATAAGTGTTGAAATTGGGGGTCTGATAATATTTCCATTTGAAGTTCTTGAACTGCAACCGGTTTTTTCCAAATTCAACGGTATTGACCTGGGCCTGGGTGATGCTGATTGTAAGAAAAAGAAGAATAGTTGGAAAAAAATATTTTGTATTTGATTTATTCTGACAATATTGCATACCAATCCTTTGAATTTTTAAAGTTAGAACAATCCGTTTTATCAGGGAAATACATTTTGATAAAATCTCCGAGTATGCTCACGGTAAAGACATTTACTTTCAATCCCATACTGGAAAATACATACGTGCTATACAATGACAAAGATGCCTGTTGCATCATTGACCCCGGATGTTATTTCGGAAATGAAAGAAAAATATTGCAGGATTTCATTGAAGAGAAAAAATTATTTCCTAAGTATTTGTTAAATACCCATTGTCACCTGGATCATGTATTTGGAAACAAATTCGTACATGATCAATATATCATTCCTCTGTATATACATCCAAATGAAGAGTTAGTGCTGAAATATGCTCCGGAAGCCGGTCAAAGATGGAATATGCCATTCGAGAACTACCGCAGCGAATTGATGTTTCTTAAGGAAAACGAATGCATTAAGCTGGATGAGGATGAACTCTTGGTTCTGTTTAGTCCGGGGCATTCGCCGGGTAGCATTTGCTTCTACTCTCCCTCACAGAAATTCATAATCAGCGGTGATGTGCTGTTCCGAAAAAGCATTGGACGTACGGATTTGCCAGGTGGAGATTATGACACACTCATCCATAGCATCAGGCATACCCTGTTTTCCTTGCCCGATGATACCGTTGTATATCCCGGTCACGGAGAACCTACGACTATTGGTTTTGAGAAAATGAATAACCCATTCCTGAAAGAAGAAGAATAGTTTCTTAATGACATTTTTTCCGGATTTCCCGGACATATTGCATTAAAAGTCTTTTGTTCTTTTCTGAGGTATAATAAATCCTGACCTTCTTATCATATATATCCCGTGCAGCCTCACATTCCGTATCCAGATCGTTTTCGGAAAAATCATTTCTTACCCAGTGCCAGCTATTGTCCAGGCTGATCTTCAGCACTGAAAAAAGTCCTCCGGCTTCGTCTTCCTTGTGAAAGATACCGATATAATCCTTAAGGGTATTGATGACCGTTTCCGTGGCTTGCCTGCTATCGGCGTTTCTGGGCAGGTTCAATAAATGCAGGGAATCTATTTTACCATAAATATTGGAAGCCCAGATATCCTGGTCAATGGTATAGGTCTTTCCATTCAGCAGCATCGCAATCATCTGCTCCGGGCCATAGCCCGCACAGAGCAGAACTGTGTGTTTAAGACGACCGAAATATACAGGGTACCTGTTCTTCGTAAAAACGCCGAATTTGTAAAGACATTCTTCCGGAGTGCGGTATTCCGGCTTGCTCTTTTCAAAATCTTTTATCATCTTACCTACCATCGTTGTGCCATCTGAGAAATCCCCGCAGACTGCAAACACGAATTTTTTTAATGGAAATAATTTGGGCATTCCATCCTGGTAAGCCAGTACATCATTTCCCGAAGTTGACCGATAAGCCAATCTTGAATCGGCGACCAGGACAATCCCATCTGCTGTTTTTACAATTATTGCCAGCGTGCCACTGGTTTTGTAAAAATGGTTTAGGCTATCCTGACCCCGGAGAAGGCTTATCGAAAAGACCAAAAAAAATAGAAATACCGATCGCTGAAAAACCATATCCAGGTAAAAATAAAGCATATGGCTGTGAAAACCAACAGCCTGGATTCAATTTAGTCTTCATCCCTTTTTAGAATAGGTCTTGGAAGACGGCCGCCTTTTACCAGGACGATCAATCAAATTATTAATAAATCTGTTTGAAGATTCTTTCCCATCTGAGCCCCTTATCCCAACTCATAAATATTGTGCTGGCTTTCCCAACAATATGGTCTTCCGGGACAAAACCCCAATCCCTTGAATCCAGGGAATTATGCCTGTTATCTCCCATCATCCAGAAATAGTCCATCTTAAAAGTGTAAAGATTAGTTGCCCTGTCATTGATGAATATCTTTCCGTCTCTCCTAAATAACTTGTTTCCTTCATAGGTCCGGATGATACGTTCATAGAGGGAATAATTATCTTCATTCAACAAAACCGTTCTTCCCTTTCGAGGCACCCACAAGGGGCCGAACTGATCGAAGGACCAGGGATGTTTGGAATCGAAGGGAAATGCCGGCGCCAGGGAATTAGGATAAATCTCAGACCGGATATTTTTGGCAAGCCCGCTTTTTTTCATTTTTTCAAGGGCATCGTTGGTCAGGAGCATGCGGTACACATTCGCCTTATCCGTCGTCTGAAATTCTTCGCTGTTATCCATATTGACCTGATACTCCTCTTTCAGAACCTGGTCATCCAGAGGCTGGCCACCTGTTTCAACATAGTAGACGGTTTGGCTATGTTCAGGCAAAAAGGCTTTTTCTCCGTTAACATAGAGAATGCCTTCCCGGATCTGCAGCGTATCGCCTGCAACGGCTACACAGCGTTTAACAAAGAGATCTAATTTATCGACCGGCCTTACAATAAGCGGATATTCTTCCGGATCGGAAAGCAGTATCTTTCTGCCTGACTCAGGATCCCCATTTCCAAGACTTCGGATCACATCATAGTACAAGACCTTTGTACCATATTCCTCCTTGTCGATGGTGGTATCGCCTTCTGGAAAATTGAATACAACAACATCATTTCTTTTGACAGGATGGACAAACCACCTCGTATAGGGTATCTTGATCCATTCCAAATAAGACTTTGAATTCAGAACCGGCAGGGTATTTTGCACGAAAGGGAAGGCCAGGGGAGTATTTGGCAGTCGCGGTCCATAACTCAATTTACTGGCAAAAAGATAGTCATTGACCAGCAAGGTTTTCTCCATAGAACCCGTGGGAATTGCAAAGGATTCGAATACGAAGGTGCGGATCAGAGTGGCGGCCACTACAGCAAAAACTCCTGCGTCAATCCATTCCCTTAAAGCCGATTTTTTGTATTCCCTGACAGAATCGGGTCCCAGATAGGAAAGTTTTCTTTTCATACCCAAATAGGGAAAATAGAAAAAAGGAAAAAGGGCAGCAAGTGTATTTTCATAGAATCGGAACTTTCCAAAATAGCGGGCTAAATCAATATAAATGCTCATGGTTGCAAACCATCCGATAATAGGCAGGAATTGAAGGATGAAAATCCATTTTTTTCGTTTTCCGATCTTAAGAATGGTCCATGTATTATAAAAAGGTATGAAGGCCTTCCATCCGGCTTCTCCTGATTTTTGGAAAAGCAGGTAAATACCTGGAGAAGGAAGGAGCAAGAGAAGCAACTGGATAAACAGAAGCAACAAAAATTGTTGGATAGGCATGGTTACTAGTTTATAGAAAATTAAGGATCGAACGCATAATTTTGAAAAATTTCGGGGGAAATCTTTGTTAAATAACAAAGAATCAAGATACTGCCGATGAAGTTTATCCGAACCAGCGCAAGCTGGATACTAAGGGAAGGTTTTTGCAGCTGGTGAAATGGACGCTGTTTTTTTTTGGAATCTTCCAAGGGATGGCGGCGATCCGTAAACAAGCGCTTCTCATAAGCAGATTTTTGATGATGGTGAAAAGTTACAGCGCTTAGTAAAACAGAAAATCCGGGAATCTCTTTTTTTGATAATCGGCGAGTTGAGTTTTTAGGTATCTTATGCTCCAAATTTCGATTGCATGCAGGATAAATATATTTTATCGCTGGACCAGGGGACTACCAGCTCAAGGGCGATACTCTTCGATCATGAAGGAAATATTGCCAGCCTGGCACAAAAAGAATTCCGTCAGATCTTTCCTAATCCCGGTTGGGTAGAACACGACGGCGAGGAAATCTGGTCTTCCCAGTATGGGGTGATGGCTGAAACAATGGCCAAGCACGGGGTGAATGCCAGGCAAATCGCTGCAATCGGGATAACTAATCAACGCGAGACCACCATCGTCTGGGATCGTAAGACGGGGAAGCCCATTTACAATGCCATCGTTTGGCAGGACCGAAGAACAGCCGATTATTGTCAGGAACTACAGGCTGCTGGTATATCTGCTTCGATCAGGGATAAGACCGGCCTTGTCATCGATGCCTATTTCTCTGCCACCAAGATCAAATGGATCTTAGATCATGTTGATGGGGCCCGCAAGCGGGCCGAAAAGGGAGAACTGGCATTCGGCACGGTGGATTCCTGGCTGGCCTGGAAACTGTCTTCGGGAAAGCTCCATATCACAGATATTTCCAATGCTTCGCGAACCTTGCTCTTCAATATTCATAGCTGCGAATGGGACGAAGATCTTCTTCGATTATTCGAAATTCCAGTCTCCATGCTGCCGGAGGTTCGGGCCTCAAGTGAAATTTATGGTATGAGTGGAAGCATTATTGCTCCCAGTTCCGGTATTCCAATTGCAGGGATCGCAGGTGATCAACAGGCAGCATTATTCGGACAACTCTGCACCCGGGCCGGAATGGGGAAGAATACTTATGGTACGGGTTGCTTCCTGCTCATGAACACAGGAGATCAACCAGTCCATTCCAAAAACAATTTATTGACAACGGTCGCTTGGAAGATTCAGGGCAAAGTTGAATATGCGCTTGAAGGCAGTATATTCATCGGGGGCGCTGTTGTCCAATGGCTTCGGGATGGGTTGAGAATGATCCATACTTCCGCTGAAGTGGAATCCCTGGCAGCACAAGTGCCGGATACCGGAGGCGTTTATCTTGTACCCGCATTCGCCGGCCTGGGTGCACCCCATTGGAACCAATATTCCAGGGGAAGCCTATTCGGGATGACAAGGGGAACCACTCACGCACATATTGCCAGGGCCGCCCTCGAAAGTATTGCCTTTCAAACCTATGATGTCTTGAAATCAATGGAGGCGGATTCAGGCATCCCTATCAGCGAGCTAAGGGTGGATGGTGGGGCAACAGCCGATAACCTGCTGATGCAATTCCAGTCCGATCTTTTACAGGTCCCGGTCCTCAGGCCCAGAATAACGGAAACGACTGCCCTCGGAGCTGCCTACCTGGCAGGACTTGCCGTGGGATATTGGGGAAGCTTGGAAGACTTGCAAAATCAATGGCAATTAGACAAGAAATTTATACCGGCCGAGGACCCTGATAAGATTGCCCTTCTTCTTAAAGGATGGAAAAGGGCAGTCAATGCGACCATCTCCTGGGCAGAGGAACGGTAGCGAATGATTGCTTAAGAACTGAGCCCAAAAATCAAGTTCAAGAATTAAATCCAGGAATTAAACAGATATGAAGCGAACCGATATGACCGGCCAACTTGAATCCGAATCACGAAACTGGGATATCTGCATTATCGGTGGAGGAGCAAGCGGATTGGGAACAGCACTGGATGCGGCATCCAGGGGATACCGGACCTTGCTGATGGAACAGTTCGATTTTGCAAAAGCCACATCTTCTCGTTCCACCAAACTCGTTCATGGAGGAGTGCGCTATCTGCAGCAGGGAAATATTAGACTGGTCCTGGAAGCGCTTCGCGAAAGAGGATTGCTGAAGAACAATGCTCCACACCTTGTAAAAAATCAGTCCTTCATAGTTCCAAATTACAAATGGTGGGAAGGCCCTTATTATGGTTTTGGCCTGAAAGTCTACGACTGGATGAGTGGGCGACTGGGCCTGGGTCCATCGCAAATGTTGTCGCGTGAAGAAGTCCTCAAAATGGCTCCCACCCTGGATCCGGAAGGGTTGCGCGGTGGGGTGTTGTATCACGATGGCCAATTCGACGATTCCAGGCTGGCCATCAATTTGGCACAAACTGCCGTAGATCAGGGCGCAGTATTGATGAATTATTGCAAGGTAACAGGCATGATCAAGGAAGGAGGCAGGATATTTGGAGTCGAAGCCACCGATCTGATGAACAGCAGGCAATATTCGATCAGGTCCCGGGCAGTGATCAATGCTACCGGGATATTCACAGATTCCCTGCTCAGGATGGATGATCCGGAGGCTGAGCCAATGATCTCTCCCAGCCAGGGAGTTCATATCGTACTCGACAAAGAATTCCTGCCGGGGGATATGGCCATCATGGTGCCTCATACCGATGATGGAAGGGTCTTATTTGCAGTGCCCTGGCACAACAAAATCATTATCGGAACAACCGACACGCCGATGGAGGAGAAAAATGGCTATTCTTTGGCAGAACCGGTTGCCCTCGAAGAAGAGATTGATTTCATCTTGCATCAGATTGGCAAATACTTAAGTAAAATACCCGACAGAAATGATATCAAAAGCGTTTTTGCCGGATTAAGGCCACTCGTAAAAAACAATAGCAGAAAAACGGCGGAGCTTGCAAGAGATCATGTGGTTTCTATATCCGATTCGGGCCTGATCACCATTGCAGGCGGAAAATGGACAACCTACCGGCATATGGCTGAAGATGTAATTGATACAGCTATGCAATGGGCTGGTTTGGAAGAAAAGGCTTCCATTACGGCAGGCCTGAAAATCCACGGAGCAAGGAACACAGAGGACTATTCAGCAGAATTATATTATTACGGCACTGACGAACCGTTTGTGCGTTCCATCGCCGCAGAGAAAATTGAGTTAAAGGAAAAGATTCATCCAGCCCTGCCCTATCTTAAAGCAGAAGTGATCTGGGCCGTCCGGGAAGAAATGTGCATGAACGTTGAAGATTTTTTGGCTCGAAGGAGCAGGGCGCTTTTCCTGGATGCGAAAGCAGCGATGGAAGCCGCTCCGGAGGTTGCCAGGCTGATGGCCGGGGAAAAAGGCGAAAACAAGGAATGGATCGAAAAGCAGATCAAATCTTTTAATAAATTGGCAGTCAATTATCTACCAAAAGAAAAATAAAGGCATATGAATCCCTTAATGGCGGAATATATCGGAACTGCAATCCTTATCACCCTGGGAAACGGCGTTGTGGCCAATGTACTCCTTAACAAGACCAAAGGAAATGGAAGCGGATGGATAGTCATTACATTCGGCTGGGCCATGGCTGTATATGTAGGAGTATTTATAGCTACTCCTTATAGCGGTGCGCATCTGAATCCTGCCGTAACCATCGGTCTGGCTCTTGCGGGTAAATTTGCCTGGCGGCAGGTTGCAGGGTATATCATTGCGCAAGTCCTTGGGGCCATGACAGGGGCTTTCCTGGTCTGGATTGTTTACCTACCCCATTACCGTGAAACTGAAGATCCCGACATTAAACTAGCTACTTTCAGCACGGGTCCCGCCATCAGGAACCCGATACAAAATTTGATCCCGGAAGCCGCAGGTACATTTATACTGGTATTTGCCGTATTATATATGAGCGATCCGAGCATATTGGTTCAACATGAAGAAGGGAAGATCGGCCTCGGCGCCATCGGCGCCTTGCCTGTGGCTTTACTGGTCTTTGCCATCGGGCTTTCACTCGGTGGTCCTACAGGCTATGCCATCAATCCAGCCAGGGACCTGGGTCCGAGGATACTGCATTTCCTGCTCCCCATTGGTAAAAAAAGAGATAGTGATTGGAAATATTCCTGGGTTCCCTTGCTTGGCCCGATACTTGGAGCCATGCTGGCAGCTTTTTTTTATCTGCTCTTAAAATGAATTTATTTCTGTGCTGCAAGGACTTCAAGAATCGTCACACAGGCGGTCCTGATCTCTTCCGGACTGATTGTTAAGGGAGGTGCAATCCGCATACAATTGGAGGCAAATAGAAAGAAATCCGTTAAGAGCCCTTTTTGAAGACAATCATCGATCACCCTCTTGCATAGCTGCGCAGTTTCAAATTCAAATGCGATCAATAGCCCTGATGAGCGAACCGAACGGATTAACGGATGGACCAGCATTTTTTTGAAAAGGGCCTCTTTTGCCCTGACCTCATTCACCAGGGATTCATTAAGAAGCGCTTCCATTGAAGCCAGGCCGGCCGCGCAACAAACCGGATGCCCCCCAAAAGTAGTGATATGACCCAGAACAGGATTTTCCGTCAAGGCATTCATCCATTGCCGCCGGGAAATGAATGCACCGAGAGGCATGCCCCCTCCTAAGGCCTTTCCCAGCAGCAGGATATCCGGCACAATATCCAAGTCCTGAAAAGCCCACAGTGATCCTGTACGTCCAAAACCGGTCTGTATTTCATCTAGCACCAATAAGGTTTCTGATTCGCTGCATTTTTCACGCAGAGCTTGGATCCATTCCTTGTCAGGCAACCTTACCCCGTTCTCTGCTTGTACGGGCTCTAAAATCACAGAAGCAGTTTTTTCACCGATAAGATCCAGGGACTCCATCCGGTTATATTCAAAGTGAAGGATACCGGGCAATAAGGGACGAAATGCATTTCTCCAATACTCATCTCCGATAATACTCAATGCGCCTTGTGTAGACCCGTGATAAGAATTCTTAAAAGCTATTATCTCCGTTCTGCCGGTGAGGCGCTTGGAAAGCTTCATGGCTCCTTCAATGGCTTCGGCCCCCGAATTGGTAAAATAAACAGAATTAAGCGTATCGGGAAGATTTCGGCATAGCGCAGCAGCATACTGAACCTGTGGAGATTGGATGAATTCGCCATAGACAAGTACATGCAGATAATGGTCCGCCTGCTCCTTTATGGCGCGCACAACATCCGGATGACGATGCCCCGTATTGGCAACACTGATTCCACCAATAAGATCCATGTATTTTTTTCCGGCGGCATCAAAAAGATAAATTCCTTCCGCCTTTGCTATTTCCAAACCAAGCGGAGCAGGTGAAGTTTGAGCGAGATGCCGGAAAAATAATTCCCTATTGTTCATCAGGGCAAAATAGCGAAAAGAATGGCAGAACCAAATATCATTGCAAAACCTGCTTTAGCTTATCTTCCAATGCAGGGCCTCTCAATTCCTGACTGATGACCTTCCCATCCGGATCAATAAGAACATTGAATGGAATGCCTTGAAACTGATAGATGCCGACGGCCTTACTGTTCCATTCTTTTAAATCACTGACCTGTGCCCATTCCAGCCTGTCTTCCTTAACCGCCTGCTGCCAGGATTGTTTATCCTTATCCAGGGAAACGCCGAGGATGGCGAAATTCTTGTTTTTGAATTCTCCATAGGCCTTGACCACATTGGGGTTCTCGGCGCGACAGGGGCCGCACCAACTCGCCCAGAAATCAACCAAAAGGTATTTTCCCTTAAAGGAAGCAAGGGGAACCGTTTTTCCCGTCACATCCGGCAAATCCAGTTCAGGGGCTTGTTTTCCAATCCAAGAAGAAGCCATGCTTTGCTGCTGCTGGGTCTCCTGCTGGGCAAGCGCTTTTTGCAGATCATATTTCTTTTTCATATCCGCCAATACTTCATTGTCCGGATATTTTTTTTGATAATTATACAGGTTCTGTTCGAATTGCTGCTGTGTGAATCCAAGTGAAGCCCAGTTCAAAATAAAACCGATAAGGGTTGGGTCATTTGCTGTCTTTAGAAAATCCAGGGAATACTTATTTACCGCCGCCAGCGCATCGCTTTTTTCCGCAGCGACCAGGGCCAAAACACTGTCAGGGGCATTTGTCTTTCTCAGGCTATCCATGTTCTCCGTAATCTTATCTAGGGCTCCTTTCTTTTTACTGAAATTGGCAATAAACTCCTTCATTCCATTTGTTGCGGGAGAACCGCTGACCTCGAAAAAATCTTCTTGTTTGCCCAGATCAATATCCAGGCTAACGGTATTTTCATCGTCGATCAAGGGAATGGCCATTATGTTATCGCCAAAAACCAACTCGTAAACTCCGTCCTTCTTCCCTTTTGCATTCAGTTCGAAAGAAGCGTTGGCACCGGTCACAGGCGCTGAATCAAGTGCCTGAATATTCTGGTCTTTACCAAAAGGTATCTCAACGAGTAAAACCTTACCCGAAAGCTTAGCGCCCTGACCAGCAGTGAATATTTTATCCGCATTTCTGTATTTTCCGGAAACCTGGAATTTTCCGGTATCACCCTGTTTGCAGGAGAAAAATCCGACTAAGATCAAAAGCAACAATCCGAATTTTTTCATATTATATATTCTATTTTGTATAATGTACGATTATATCAGCCCTCCAGTTTCTCTAATAATAAACGGTTAGCGATTCTCGGATCCGCTTTTCCACCGCTCAATTTTTTCACTTCTCCCATAAATAGCCCGATCAGCCCTTTTTTGCCTTGCTGGTATTGTTTCACTTTTTCAGGCATTAATGCCAGCGCCTGTTCAACCCATCTCTGCAATTCATCAGAATCTGAGCTTTGAAGGATATTCATTTTCCCGGCTAATTCCAATGGGTCCGATTCCGGTTCTTTGATCATTGCGGGCAATACCCTGGAACTTGCTATCGAAAAACTAAGTTTATTTTCCCCGACGAGTTGAATCAATCCAGCCAGTTTCCCTGGCGAAAGAACCCATTTGTCAGCCGTCAAATTATTTTCGTTCAGATAAGATTTGACGGGACCAAGCATCCAGTTAGCCGCAGATTTATAATCATTTGTATGTCTGATCAGTTCTTCAAAATAATCAGAGGTCTCCTTCTCGTCTGTGAGCACACGCGCCGAATATTCAGGCAATTGCAGGACCTGGGTGTATTTCTCTATCAATTCCTTTGGAAGGGCGGGAAGGCTTTGTGTGACTTCTTCCAAAAAATCATCAGAAATCCGGAAAGGAGGCAGGTCCGGATCGGGAAAATACCTGTAATCGTTTGCCTCTTCCTTGGAACGCAGTGCAAAAGTGGTTCCTGTCGCTGCATCAAAACTTCTGGTCTGTTGAAGTATTCTCTCCCCCTTATCTATCAATTCCATCATCCTAATTGCTTCGTATTCGATGGCCCTCTTCACATTGCGGATCGAATTGAGATTTTTTACCTCCACCTTGGTCCCCAGTTTTAAATCCCCTTTATGCCGGATAGAAATATTCGCATCGCAACGCATGCTGCCCTCTTCCATATTTCCATCGCAAATACCAATATATCTGAGGATCTTCCTGAGTTCGGTCAAAAAAGCATGGGCATCTTCACTACTTTTCAGTTCGGGTTCCGTCACGATCTCGATCAGGGGAACCCCGGCGCGGTTAAGATCAACACAAGTAGCATTTTCATCCTGGTCATGTAGGCTTTTTCCCGCATCTTCTTCGAGATGTATCCGGTTTAAACTAATAGATTTGTTACCTGCTGAAGTCCTGATACCCAGGTGGCCGCCTTTACAGATGGGTGTCGTGTGCTGCGAGATCTGGTAGCCTTTCGGCAAATCCGGATAAAAATAATTCTTCCTGGCAAAATAATTATGTCTTTCGATCTTGCTATGGCAGGCCAGGCCCATTTTGACCGCATAAGCCACCGCTTTCTTATTCAGTTTGGGCAAAGTACCGGGATGCCCAAGTGTGACCGGACTGACATGGGTATTTGGCTGGCCCCCAAAAGAAGCGCTATCCCCGCAAAACAATTTTGTCCTGGTAAGTAACTGGGCATGAACTTCCAAACCCACTACGGTTTCATATGCATCATAATTTACAGACATCTATTCAGTCAGCCGAACCTGCCGGATCTGGGGCAACAAAAGTACTTTATTAGTATGGAAAATATTGTCGCCATACGGACGAAAGGAAAGTTTAACTTTTGACCGGCCTGAAAATAAAGAGGCTGCCCGAGAGCAGCCTTTTCGTAAGAATTTATACGAATGTATTAAAGATCTGCGGTTTTCAGGTCCTTGGGAATCTTTACTTCAACTTCCATGGAAGTTCCCTTCCTCGCCAATTTGATCTTGTAAGAGGATTTGTCTTTATTTGATCGGGCCAGTTCGGCAAGTGCAGAGGCATTTGTTACGGGTTTGCCATCGAATTGCGTGATGATATCTCCTTCCTGGATACCTGCCTTGCCAGCGGGGGAATCCTCATCGACATCCAGCACTTTGGCACCCTTATCGTCTTCAGTATCCTGGGCTTTGATGCCGAGGCGGTGCTGGGTCTTATACATATAAGCAGGGAAATCGAAATTGAAATTCTTGATCCCAGGTTGAATGTCCAGATTTGGCATCGAATAAGAATAGGAAAGATTCACTTTATGCCGGCCCAGTATCGCATCGGCCTTTTGTTCCTTACCATCCCGGGTATAGCTAAGCGTGATCTTTTCATTGGGTTTAAATTTATGAACCGCATCGGTCAGGTCGGAAGGCTCATTGATATCGATATCATTTATCTTTTTGATGATATCGTCTTTTTTCAGGCCGGCTTTTTCGGCTCCGCTTCCGGGAGAAATATTTGTTATCCTGGCACCCCCTCCCTCATTTAGAACGGATCCGACACCTAGAAATGGCTGATTGCCATCTCTGGAATAACTCCCGCCTGCGTGAGGTGCGCTCCAGGCAAAGGGTGAAACATGTGTGAAATTTTGATCAAGGCCATTGAAGTAAAAATAATCATGCCCCTCGCCGCTTTTTCGGAGGATAACATCGTCTCCTTTGTATTCTTCGGCAGGCTTCCCATTTATAAACACCTTACCGTCTTTGATTTCAACGGTGATCCTCAGATCCTTTCCGCTTTTATTAATAATGATCTGATCCTGATCGGGAAGAATTTCGGGAACTCCGGCTACCGGCGGCGTTGGCGGTGGCGGTGGTGCAGGGTTATTTTCCTGGGCGAATAGGGCGGAGCTTAAGCCTAATGCAAAAAATGCGGTTAAGTAAAATTTCATGTAAAATGATTTTGGATGATAGGTTATCTTTTATCTACGTCAATCTTCGTATATCAAATATAGGGGTTTTTTGGATATACGAAATCTTTCGGAAATGTTAAAGATGTGCGTCCTTGATCAAAGAAGGGATCTAACCTTTTCGATCACCTCATGCAGACGGGAGGCGTCCTGCCCGCCGGCAGTTGCCAAGGTCTTCTGTCCCCCGCCTCCACCTTTGATAAGTGGCGCTACCTGCTCCTTTATGATCCTTCCGGCATCCAGATTCATTGCGGCGGCTACATTGTCGGCGATGGTAAGTGCTACAAAGGGTTTGCCGTCGATATTTGCACATAGAACAACTACATAATCCCTGAGATGATTGCGCAGATCAAAACAGAGTTTTTTCAGCGCTTCGGGATGGGGCAGTTCTACCAGGCTTCCGATGAAGTTGACCTGGTTGATAATTTCGTCTTTTTGCAGAAGTTCATTACGCAAGGTAACCAGTTGCCTGGCTTCGAGATGTTCGATATGTTTTTTCAATTCGTCGTTTTCCAGTTGCAGGTTTTCAATTGATTTGCGGATATCTTTTGGATTTTTAAAAAGATCACGCAAAATTCGGATTTCAGCGAATTGTTCATTTACAAAATTTTCCGCTGCGAGGCCGCTGACCGCTTCGATCCTTCTAACGCCGGCTGCAACTGCTGTTTCAGAAAGAATCTTGAAATAACCCAGCTCTCCGGTGTTTCCGACATGAGTGCCTCCGCATAGCTCGATGGAAAATTGCGGATCAATGGTAACTACCCTGACCACTTCCCCGTATTTTTCTCCAAACAGGGCCATCGCCCCGAGCTTCAATGCTTCTTCAGTGGGCAGTTGCCGTATGACCACGGGAATGTTTTCCCTGATTTTTTCATTAACCAGGGATTCTATTTTGTTCAATTCGTCTTCACTTACTTTAGCAAAATGCGAGAAGTCAAACCGCAGATGGTCTTCATTCACGAGTGACCCCTTTTGCTGGACATGGATTCCCAAAACTTTTCGAAGTGCGGCATGCAATAAATGAGTTGCGGAATGATGGATGGCCGTAGCTTTCCGTTCCTCTGAATCAACCCTTGCAATCAGAAACTCATTGACCTGTACCGGCAGGGTTTCGGTAAAATGAATGATCAGATCATTTTCCTTTTTTGTATCTAATACCCTGATTGTTTCTTTCGGGAAATCGAAAACACCCCGGTCTCCTGTCTGGCCTCCGCTCTCCGCATAGAAGGGTGTATTGTCCAGCACTATATGATAGAACTGTTTATCCTTTGACTTAACCAATCTGTATTTGACCACCATTGCTTTCGTTTCAAGGCTCTCATAACCTAAAAATTTAGTCAGTCCGTTCTCAATAAGGACGACCCAATCCTCTGTATCGACAGTAGTTGCAGCTCTCGATCTTTCTTTTTGTATTTTCATTTCCGTTAAAAAACCTTGTTCATCTACGGTTATCTCTCTTTCTCTGGCGATCAGTTCAGTCAGATCGAGGGGAAATCCATAGGTGTCGAAAAGTTCGAAGGCAGTTTTTCCGGGTATTCTCCCTTCCTCTACACCCATCCGGTCAATATAACTGTTCAATTTTGTTAATCCCTTGTCCAGGGTACGCAGAAATGCTTCTTCTTCCTCTCTGACCACTTTGGATACGAAATCCTTCTGCTTGTCCAATTCTGGAAAGACTTTTTCAAATTGCTTTGCCAGAAAAGGTACCAGTTTAAATATAAGAGGTTGCTCAAAATCCAGATAAGAATAGTAATACCTTACTGCCCTTCGTAAAATCCGGCGAATTACATATCCTGCACCGGTATTGGATGGCAACTGTCCATCGGCAATACAAAATGATATCGCACGAAGATGGTCCGCTATTACACGAAAAGCAATATCGGGCCGGCTGTCAGTATTGCCATATTTTTTGGAAGTGATTTTCTCAGTCTCGCCAATAGTACCGGTAAATAGATCGGTGTCATAATTACTGTTCTTTCGCTGGAGCACCCTAACAAGCCGCTCCAGCCCCATCCCTGTATCCACGTGTTTGGCCGGCAGTGGTTCAAGGGATCCGTCTTTCAGCCTGTTAAACTGAATAAATACATTATTCCAGATCTCTATTACTTGCGGGTGATCATTGTTCACCAGGGTTTTTCCATCAGCGGCCAGCCTTTCAGCATCCGTCCTGCAATCCACATGGATCTCCGTACATGGGCCGCATGGCCCGGTGTCGCCCATCTCCCAGAAATTGTCTTTTTTACTGCCCATCAGGATGCGATCAAGAGGAACCCATTTTTTCCATTCTTCAAGAGTTTCCTCGTCCCGAGGCAATTTTTCCTCTATGTCTCCTTCAAAAACCGATACATAGAGCCGGTCTTTTTCAATCCCGTATACCGAAGTCAGTAATTCCCAACTCCAGGCAATAGCTTCTTTTTTGAAATAATCCCCAAAACTCCAGTTTCCCAGCATTTCAAACATGGTATGATGATAGGTATCGACTCCCACTTCTTCCAGGTCATTGTGCTTACCACTAACGCGAAGGCATTTTTGGGTATCGGCCACCCGTGGATAAGGCGATTTCTTATTGCCAAGAAAATAGTCTTTAAATTGGTTCATGCCCGCATTGGTGAAAAGCAGGGAGGGGTCATTTTTAATGACGATTGGTGCCGAAGGCAATATAGTATGGCCTTTGGATTCAAAGAATTCTAAAAATCTGACTCTTATCTCTGAACTGGTCATCATATCGGCAATCTTTGGTTGTAAATTGGCTCTCTAAGAATTATATTTGCCTCAATTGCAGTTGATTTGCAATTGATTTGCGTTGATTTAAGGTGGTGCAAATGTACGCCATTCGGATGGTGTATAAACCACCCTTATTAGGTTGCCTGCTTGTTCAGATGAAGAAAATAAAATACTTCTATAACACCAATACGCTCCGGTATGAAAAACTGGAGACCCCCCTTCGCATTAAACTATTGCGCGTGTTAGGATTCTTTTCGTCAGCCTTTGTGACTGCCCTGATCATCGTTTCTATTGCTTACAAATATTTCCCTTCGGCCAATGAAAAGAGACTCGCTCAAAGCAATGAGGCTTTGAAAGACAATTATTTCGTACTGGATGACAAGATCAAAATATTGCAGGAGCAAATGAGCGAACTGGAAAAAAGGGACAATCACGTTTACAGGGAGATCTTCGAAGCCAGTCCCATTCCGGACAGCGCCAGGGCAAAAGCCATGGAACAACAAAAGGAAATACAACTTGTGGAAGGGATGGACCAGGAAAACCTGGCTGTTTCAATCGCCAATACCCTGACCAATCTTGAAAACCGAATAGGCTCCCAGAATAAATCTTACAATGAGATCGGTGGATTTATAAAAAACAAAGAGCAATTGCTGGCCTGTACTCCGGCCATCCAACCAGTCAGCAATAAAGACCTAAGCAGGATCGCTTCCGGATTCGGATACCGGATCGACCCGGTTTATAAAACCACTAAATTCCATGCAGGCCTGGATTTTGCCGCTCCGCAGGGCACTCCCATCTATGCCACGGCAAATGGGACCGTAGTGACTGCCGGTAATACCGGTAATGGCTATGGAAATCATGTGGTGATCAATAACGGATATGGTTATGAGACCTTATTCGGGCATATGTTCCGGGTAAAGGTAAGGCCGGGTCAAAAAGTCAAAAGGGGTGAAGTAATCGGTTGGGTGGGCAGTACGGGAAAAAGCACGGGTCCGCATTGCCATTATGAAGTTCACCGTAATGGAGAACCTGTAGATCCTGTCTATTATTTCTACAATGATATTTCCCCGGAGCAATATGACCGCCTCCTCAAATTGGCGGCATCAAGCAACCAGAGTTTTGATTGATCATTGCTATTCCTGGAATGCGTGTTTTTACGCAAATTATCCACAGTCATTTGTGTATTAATTTGTGTTTTTTAACAACCGTATCTTTACGAACCGGAACGCTTTTTGCAATCTGCAGATATCATGAAAACATTGTCCCAGATAACCCTGGATTTTGGAGTAGAAAATAACTTGCAAGAAAACCAGATAGAAAACAACCTGGAAGAAAACAAGGTAAACGAGCCTGCTCCCAACTCATTAGAAAGTCACAATGCCGCCCCTCCCCATGAAAGAAAGGCGGAAGAGCCCGCTGTTAATGTCGGGATAAGGATCAAGGCTTTGAAACAACATACCTCTACTCAGGCAACTGAGACTACTAAGGAAACAATAAAGGAACCCCCTGCAGTAAAAAATGGCTTAGAAGGCAAACCTGAGAAAAAATCAACGAGGGGCAGGAAATCAATAAAGGAAACCGAGGCTGAAGCAGGCCTGCTAAATATCCCCGCTGATGAAGATCTCTTTAAAAAACAATACTACAGCATTGGGGAAGTGGCCGAAATGTTCAATGTGAATCATTCCTTGCTGAGGTATTGGGAGAATGAATTTGATATTCTTCAACCCCGAAAGAACAGAAAGGGAGACCGGCATTTTCGGCCGGTAGATATCAAGAATTTACACCTGATCTATAACCTGCTTCGACAAAGGAAATATACGATAGAAGGAGCCAAGGATTTTTTAAAAAAGAATAAAAAAGCAGAAGAGCGTTTTGCTGCCATTCAAAAACTCCATCAGGTCAGGGAGTTCTTACTTGAGATCAAGGCAAATCTTTGAGTCGCCACATTATAATATCAACCTTGCTTTTTGCTTAGATTGATATCTGTACTCGCCCCTGCTATTTCTATTCCCATCGCTGACATCAATCCCATAATTTCCAGATTCACCCCCTGTTTCATCTCATTGAATTCATCCAACGGTATGGCCTCCGTGAAATAATCCGCGTTCACGCAAAATGCATTGGGGGCTATGTCGTTCAAAAAAACAGAAGAACTGATGATCCTGGGTTTTTTAATTATGTTGCGGATCCCGTTTATAAAGTTATTCATGGTTTCCTTGTCCACAGAAAGCCCGATTTGAAGGCGGATTTCGGCTTTCCGCTGGGTTCTGAGTGTGAGATTATCAACTATAGTGTCAACCATCTGCTTATTGGGGACCGTCACATAAGTTTTTGCGTCCGTCCTTATCCGAGTGCTTCTCAGCCCGATTCTTTCAATATTGCCTGTTAACCCCTGCACTTTCACTACATCTCCGGCCGTAAATGGTCTATCGAAAAAAATGATAAAGGAAGCAATCAGGTTTTCCACGCTTTCCTTGGCGGCCAGGGCAAGTGCTGCTCCGGCTAATCCCAGTCCCGCCGTCATTCTGGATACTTCTATATTAAAGGCTATGGAAAGGAGCATGATCAAGCCGATAATCGCAATCACCACTTTGAGAAAATCGCTGAAAAATACGATGAGCTGGTTATCTCTGAGATCACCGCTATGACTTGCCTTATGGGCAAGGATCAGTGCTATAAAATCGATGATTCGAAGCAAAAGCCAGATGAAGCCAAGAATGACGATGGCAATTGCCAGATCGTGCAATATCGTTTTTGCTGAAACTTCAAAGAGGTCAAAATCGATCTCCTGAGGAAATCTGAGTTTCTCGATGGCTGCGAGAGAAATAGTGATGAACAGGAACCTTGAAAGCGGGGCAGCTACCAGATTGACAAAGGAATTCTTCTCGATCCCTGCGGACATTTTTCTGATCAGGTTGAAGACCAGGCCGGCGATATAGCGGGAAAGAAAGCGCTTCAGTATAAGAGCTAGTACAATTGCAGCCAGGACAATGACCCATTTTCTAAGCGGATTGCTAAGGAATATCTGGTTCCAAATATCTTGCATATGCAAATTTATTGCTCTTTCGCATTTCTTAAAAAAATGGAAGGATGAAAAGTATTACCTTTTAGAGTAGATCTCCAGCAAATTCTTTTTCAATACATAGATCTTATCCGGAGTGATCCTGATTTTGCCTGCATTCATATAATCAGACGAGACTGCTTCCTGCTCTATGTCCATTTTGCCTAATTGGTATTTATAAAAATAAGCTCCGGCACGGCCGATCATGAATTTATCGATCACCTGAAAATTCTGCCAGCCCAAAATGGATACCTTATTCTTGAAAGAGCCATAATGGTCGAATATATATACTCCTTTCGTACTGTCATACAAGTAGACATAGCCGTTTTGATCGATCAGTGTGGAAGGGTCTGGTACCGAATCAAAGAGCTGCCTGAAATCGGTAGTCTGATCGACGATTGTCCCATCAAACCCAATGCGTTTGAGCTTGGCATCCAGTTCATCATAGATCCAGATATTGTTATCGTAAGCCAACCCAATGGCCTTCACCTGTACGATCTGCAGGCTCCTTAGATCAATGGTATTAAGGATATTCAAAAAGCGGTCAACTTCAACAATGGTCAGGAAATCCCGGTAATATATCAAAATTTTCAGGGGATTGGTGACATCGACAAAATAGATATCTCCATAGATATTGATCGCATTGTAAACAGCCAGGGAATCCCCTTCAGCGCTGATTTTTTTCAATTGATTGTCCCTGTTTATTAAATAGATATTTCCAGTGTTATCGACGGTAAAATCGACTATATCGCCGGGGATGGACCTTTTAAGTGCAAAACCGCTTTGCTCCTGAGCGCTTACCCCGGAAAGGAGTATTAAAAGCAAACCTATAAAAAACGATCCTGATATGATGATGCGTTTGGTCATTTACACGCGTATGATTTTATTTTCCATGCCCGGTTCGGCGGACTGCAGTTCCATAATTTGTCCGTCAAACGAAGCATAGGTATAATATTGTATCCAATCTCCTAAATTGATATAACGGCTGCCGGATCCCAGATTCAGATCGATGGGGAGGTGGCGGTGGCCAAAGAGGAAATAATCATAATGGATTTGACTTAAGATCTCCTTACAGTAAATGACCAGCCATTCTTTGTCTTCGCCCATAAATTGCTCTTCGGTCATGCCCGTTGAAGCACGGCTGCGGCGGCTCAAATAATCAGCGAGCCCGACGCCTATGGCCGGAGGCAGTATACCGAATAACCACTGGCAAAACGGGCTGCGAAAGATCTTTTTGATGAATTTATACCCATGATCCCCGGGACCGAGGCCATCCCCATGGCCGATAAAGATTTTTTTTCCATTCCTCTCAAAAACCCGTGGTTCATGATAAACCGGAATATTTAGCTCCTCCTCGAAATACCCCTTCATCCACATGTCATGGTTGCCCACAAAGAAATGGATGGAAATCCCTTGATCGGATAATTCGGCCAATTTTCCTAAAATCCTGGTATAGCCCTTAGGGACAACCTTCCTGTATTCATACCAAAAGTCAAATAAGTCCCCAACGATGAATATTTCTGCAGCATCGCCCTTTAGCTTTTCCAGGAAGGCAACAGCTTTTTTTTCCCGTACAAGGCTCGAAGCTTTGTCAGGCGCGCCCAAGTGAAAATCCGAGAGAAAGTAAATTTTCCTGCCCGTTTGAAGCTCCATGCCGGTTGGATGATTTCTCAAATGTAAAACTCAATCCTGATGAAGACCCAATCAAGGGCTGTATTTTTAATCAGTTTCTTTTTCTACCAGGAAAACATAAACTTCTCCCGGCCCATGAACACCTACAACCAGTGTTTTTTCAATATCCGCCGTACGGCTTGGCCCGGTCGCAAAATTGATGAAAGAAGGTAAATGATTGCCATACTTCTCCTTCAGTTTGATCAGCGCATCCCTGATATCGTAAACCAGTTGGTCGGTATAGGCAATGCAAATATGCACAGGAGCATAGACAGAAACTGTTCGGCCGCTTTGTTGTGCCGCGCTCAGTACAATACTTCCTGTACGGGCAACCAGCAATTCGCAGCCGGTGATAGAGGCACCGCAGGTATTAAGGTCTTTATCAGAAATGATCGGAGCAAATTTTTCATAGAATATCTTCTTCAGATCCTCCTCACGGCAGAAGACATCCTTCCAATGATATAACGCGATAAGGTCGCCCAAATGGGTAAGCAGTTCCTCTTTTCCGGAGCAATAAATAAACTTTCCCTGGAGGCCTGTAAATTTCTGTGCAAAGTCCACTTCCATTTCTTGCTGGCCCGGCTCAAAAATCGGGTTGCCTCCCTCCCTATGTGGAAAAGGAATAGGCGTTGAATGACTCAACGCCTGCCTGATCCTTCTCAGAATATTTTCTTTTGCCGGAGTAACTTTCATCTGTACACTTATAGCTTTTCCCGGTTGTCAGATGGAAACTCACCAAATCATTGCTCTATACATTGTTCTTGCTGGCAAAATAAATGCCCAGGCCGGTTTCATTTATGATTTGACTTCCTCCTCAGTTGGATGGGGGCTGGTTTTTTCGCCTGCGGAGCCATTTTCCCCGTTTGTACCATGTTCTGTTACATCAAGAGCTCTTTTTTCTTCATAAGGCCTTTTCCCGATCAACAATTCGACATCGCTCTGAAAAAGAACTTCCCGGGCCAATAATGCTTCAGCAAGTGTTATGACCTCCCGACTCTTTTCGGTGAGCAATTGTTTGGTACGGATAAAGGCCTTTTCAATCAGGTTTCTGACTTCCTCATCGATCATTTTCGAAGTTTCTTCAGAATAGGGTTTAGTAAAGGTATTTTCAACCTGGGGATCAAAAAAGCTCACATTTCCAATTTTCTCATTCATCCCGTAAACGGTCACCATTGCATAGGCGATCTTGGTGACTTGCTGCAAGTCATTCTGCGCTCCGGTGGAAATCTTTCCAAAATTGAGATCCTCACTGGCCCTTCCGCCAAGGGTCATGCAAATCTGGTCGAACAATTGATCCGTATTATAAAGATATTGTTCCTTAGGTGTGTATTGGGCGTAGCCAAGTGCCGCGACTCCCCTTGGAACGATCGTTACTTTAAGCAAGGGATAGGCATGTTCCAGGTACCATCCGCATATCGCATGGCCGGCTTCATGGTAGGCAATGATTCTCTTTTCATCCGGCGATATGATCTTGTTCTTTTTCTCCAGGCCACCAATAACTCTATCCACCGCATCCTGAAAATCTTCCATTTCAACCGTTTCCTTTCCTTTTCTTGCTGCAATCAGCGCCGCTTCGTTACAAACATTAGCAATATCCGCCCCTGCAAAACCAGGCGTCTGTTCAGCCAGTTTATGAATATCCAGTTTATTTGAGATCTTGATCGGCTTCAAGTGAACCTTGAAAATAGCTTCGCGGCCCTTCAGATCTGGTTTGTCGATCGAGATTTGGCGGTCAAACCGGCCTGGCCTTAATAAGGCAGTGTCGAGCACATCGGGGCGGTTGGTTGCAGCAAGTACTATGATGCCGCTATCCCCTCCGAACCCGTCCATTTCAACAAGAAGTTGATTTAGCGTGCTTTCTCTTTCATCATTGCTCATAATAGCATTCTTACCCCTCGCTCTGCCTATCGCATCGATTTCATCAATAAAGATCACACATGGAGCTTTCTCCCTGGCCTGCTTAAATAAATCCCTTACCCTGCTGGCTCCGACACCTACAAATAATTCGACAAAATCAGAACCGCTCATGGAAAAGAAAGGGACCTGGGCTTCCCCTGCCATTGCCTTGGCAAGAAGTGTTTTCCCCGTCCCGGGAGGGCCTACTAGCAAAGCGCCTTTTGGGATCTTACCTCCTAATGCCGTATATTTTTTGGGATTTTTAAGAAAATCGACTATTTCCATCACTTCGACCTTGGCCTCATCCAAACCGGCTACGTCACTGAATGTGATATTGACCTTGGTTCCCTTATCAAAAAGGGTGGCTTTGGATTTGCCGATATTGAAGATTCCGCCCGGACCTCCGCTTCCTGACTGTCCACCCATCTTACGCATGATGAGGATCCACAAGAGCACAAAAATGAGGATGGGCAGCAAAATATTAAGGGCTTGCGGGAACCATTCCCCTTCCTGTTTAGGAGAAAGCGGCACTCTCAGGGAAGGGTTCTTATCAAAGAAGTCATTGAGCCTTTTTTCGTATTCATCGATCTTGATAACCTGGAATTCAAATTGAGGACCATCGGTCTTATTGACTCCATTCCATCCCTTGCTTAATTTATCCTTATAATAGGGCTTATCCAGGCTGTCTTTTTTGATATAGATACGGATGACGTTCTTGTTGGTGATCAGATCCAGCTTTGCGACATCCCCTTTTTCCAGCATAATCTCCCAAAAATCCTGATCGGAATCAAGCTTTCTGGCATCCGCTCCCGATAATCCTCCGAAAAACTGGAAACCCAGCAATCCCAAAGTGATAATTCCCCAGATCCAGTAGATGTTGAATTTGGGTCCTTTACGTGGAGTATTACTACCCGAATCACCGTCACTCCTTGGCCGGAATCTCGGAAAATTAGGTCTATCGTTCGGTTTCATGTCTTCCTGTGGCATATATAATTTTCGTTTCCTGTTTTAGTCATACCGTAATTAAGGTATTAAGTATAATGTTCAGAGAAGGTAAAAGTTCAAACGAATACTCGGGGACCGTATAGTTCTTCATATAATCTTTTTCCTCCTGCAACTGCATCTAATCCTTATACTCCTCAGAAGCAGCATCGCTCCACATCTCTTCCAATTTGTAAAATTTCCTGTTTTCGGGAAGCATCACATGAACTACGATGTTTACATAATCTATCAGCACCCATTGCAAAGCCTGGCGTCCCTCTTGCTTGTATGGGCCTTCACCACATTGCTTTTCAACTTCTTCCTCGATAAAATCAGCAATCGCCTTAATCTGGACATGGCTCCTGGCCTCACAGATAATGAAAAAATCTGCCACTGCCTCGTGAATCTTTCTTAAATCAAGAGAGAGGATATTTTCACCTTTTTTTTCCTGAATTGCCTCGATGATTGTTTTATAAATTCTAGAGTTCTTCGTTACTTGAGCTACTCGCTGTCTTTTGCGGGTAGACAACACAGACAGTTGTTCCAATAATTAAGACGTTTTGTGATTGAATTATATTTTACTTGGTGAAGCAAGTTTGAGATTAATCTTATGTTTGATTGTTCTGTTTGCTTTGACCGGAACTGATTTAGGATTTAAGAAATTCAAAATGAGCCCCGAATCGGTAACTTTAGGGGATAAAAGTACAATAATTTGACGTATCCTGTTGCCTTCCATCAAGATAAAAGCAGGCCCCCAATCGGTCATTTATTTATTGAACTGGACAGTGTCGGAAGTTCCAACAATTATGCCATGGAGAGGATACGTGACGGAAAGGCCTCCCATGGAACGGTGTTCTTCGCGTATGAACAAACAGAAGGAAAAGGCCAACGCGGCCGAAAGTGGTTGGCATCCAAAGGAGAAAACATTCAGATGACCATTGTCCTTCAACCTGTAAAGGATCAGATCCATCAGTCTTTTGCACTTAGCGCGGCGATTGCACTTGGCTGCTACGAATTGTTAAATCTTTTTCTGCCGGATTTGATTGCGATCAAATGGCCAAATGATCTTTATATCCGTGACAGAAAGGCAGGCGGGATCCTGATCGAGAACCTGGTTTCAGGCAATGACTGGAATCACGCGATTGTTGGAATTGGTATTAATATAAATCAAACGGTCTTCAATCCGGATATTCCAAGGCCAGGTTCCTTGAAACTGGAAACGGGAAAGAATTATGACCCGATGCAGTTGGCAAAAACACTTTGCAATCTATTGGAGATCGTCTTTGCTGAATATTCTGAGGGTAATCAAAAAAAAATAGTGGACAGATATAATGACCACCTCTACAAAAAGAACGAGAAAGTCAAGCTTAAAAAAGGAACCCAGGTTTTTGAAACTACAATTCGTGAGGTTAATAACCAGGGCGAACTTATCACTTTCGATGTGATGGAAAGAAGTTTCGAATCAGGTTCGGTGGAATTGCAATCATTCTGAGGATTTGGTCTCTAACTCCTTCCATGCTTTTAATATTTCTTCGGAATGTTGTTTTGATTTGGGTTTGAGAAAAATCTTCCGGATAATGCCCTTTCCATCAATCAAAAAAGTCGTCCTGATCAACCCCATATATTTACGGCCAAACAGTTGTTTCTCACCCCACACACCGTATTTTCCGATAATCTTATGTCCAGGATCCACCAATAGAATAAATGGCAAATGGTATTTAGTTTCAAATTTCTTATGGCTTTTCCCGTTATTAGGGCTCACGCCAAGAACTATGAATCCGGCCTGCTTTAGTTGGTCATGATGATCCCTCAAATTACAAGCCTGAACCGTACAGGTCTCTGTATCGTCTTCGGGATAAAAATAAAGCACAATCCTTTTGCCTTTCAGTTCTTCCAATGTGATCTTCTTTCCATTCTGGTCCAAGCCTGAGAACAAGGGCGCTTTTTCTCCTTCTTTCAGTGTTGCCATGATATTAACAGTTTTACCTGGTAAAATGATAGGTTTGACTGGTTTCATTTCCGGCCTCATCCTGTACATTCACTTTTAGCTCATGCTGGCCAGGCTGACAATGTTCGTCGAACTGGTAAATGAATGCCTTCTCCTTATCATTGCTGAATCTCAACCATTTTCCGTCCAATTCTGCCCTGAAATTCCTTATTGCCCCCAGGTTATCTGTGACCAGGATCTTTATCCTGGTTGCCTTAGTCAGGTTTGCCCCATTGGCCCAGCCAAGAAGCATGATCTTTGGAGGGATCTCATCAACGAGCAGGGTAAATTTGCCAAAATCCCTGAACCTTGCGGAAGCCCATCCCCCTTGCCAATCCACTACTGAGACTATTTTCCTTTGACCACTTTCACAGAGCATTACAGTCTTTCCCTTTTTAGTTGGGTCAAATCCGCCGGATGGCTTTATCCTGACAAGAAAAGTATCCTGTAAAGGTATATAGGTGGCGCCGATCGAATTTGTGGCGGAAACGGCATCCGGCCTTAATGCAGCGGAACGGCCATAGGCTATATGGACCGAATCATAAAGGCATTTTTCTCCCAGGTAAAAAGAACAATCCTCCGATTCAAATGCATTGAGAATTTGGGGATAACAGGGCTTTCCGGAAACCGGTATCAGGGCTGCGGATCCCTGCTTGTATTTCAGGTCAAATGCCAATGAGCTGGTATGACCATAAGCATCCTTTACTTCAATGCTGATATGATGCGTTTTTTTATCTGAGATATCCAGTACTCCATCGTTTTTCCTGGAATAGTAAATGGAATTCAGGTAACCGGGCAGTCTGAATAATTGCTGTAACAAAGGGCCGCCCCGGGCCTTTGTTTTATAATCAATATGGGCATTGACGTTTCTCGTGTTCTGGTAACTAATTCCGTCCATTTCAAAACCCAATTCGGCAATCCCGTCCTCATAAATTGCGGCCTGGTAAATCCCGTTCCTGTTGGCAGTGCCGGACTGGGTATCGTAGGCACCGATCGCAAAACGGATCCTCGGATAGGGGCTAGTTATCTGGTTGCCCGAAAGGTGGTAATTGCCCTTTAATTTCTTAACAGGAAGGATCCTGGAATATTGTTCATATATACTCCCATCCCCATTGTAATATGCAAGCCTCAAAATGACGGGGCTGGTATTATCGGGAATTGGAAGCCCGAAAAGCGCCGGATTCAGGTTGATATCTTCAGCCGTTTTGCGGATCTCGAAATGGACATGGGGCGCTTCGGATCCTCCCGTACTCCCGCTATATGCAATGAGATCACCCCTTTTAACCGGAAAAAGACCTGGGGGAATGTCCAGAAAAACCCTCCATGACTCCAGTTTATATTGTTGCTGCTTCACATAGGCCGAAAGGGCAGGAAAAAAATCATTCAAATGCGCATAAAGGGTAGTATAGCCGTTTGGGTGGTTGATATAGATCGCCTGACCAAAACCTTCAGGCTCAACTTTAACCCTGGCTATATAGCCGTCGTCTGCTGCAAATACCGGTAAATCGGTCCTTTTCAGGGTTCGTATATCCAGCCCCATATGAAAGTGATTGGGTCGGATTTCGCCGAAATTTCCGGCAAGGCTGATCGGGATATTCAGGGGATCACGGAACTCGTTCTGAGGATAGTCTTTTGATGGAAAGAGTTGAGAAAATAGCGAGGTAGTTGGGAGAAGGATTAAAAGACCAGTAATGAAACGGTGCATCCGGATTTTTTGGAGCAAAGGTCTATAAATTGAGGATGCCCGGAATAGGAATTTTGGAAATAAAGAAAACAATTAATTAACAAAAATGTTATTTTAAAAATCCCAAATGGGGTCTAAGGCATTTGGGCCTGATGACAAATTAATTTTTGATTTTTTGAAAAATTGGTACAGCATTTGGCATGTGAAAGTTGTCTTACCTGTAAAATATCATTTGCAATAAACCGGTGGCATAATAAGGTCGTAAACATGAAAACGATTAGAAAAAAATTTTTATTATTTCTGGCTATTACAACCGGAGGGATCATTGGACTGTTCCGGGGGGAAGAAGCCAGGGAGAAATATGTATTTAAAATACGTACCAAATATGAAAACCGGCGCTTGATGGCCGAGAAAAAGTCACAAGCCCGCAAGGGTGGCGTATTGCTGGATGATATCGAGATGGCTTCCTACCACAATAATTAATTAACCAGGCCTGTTCAATGCCTGAAATGCCGCATTTCCGTAATGACCATCGCCAGTTTGTGTTCCACGCAATATTCAATGGAATCCTTATCCCTGATTGAACCGCCAGGCTGTATAATGGCAGTAACCCCTGCCTGGTCTGCCATCTGGACGCAATCATTGAACGGGAAAAAAGCATCTGAGGCCAGAACCGCTCCATGAAGGTTAAAATGGAATTGTTTTGCTTTTTCCAGGGCCTGCCTCAGAGAATCGACCCGGCTTGTTTGCCCACAGCCCTTTCCAACTAATTGCAGATTGTGAACCAGGGCGATTGCATTGGATTTTAAATGCTTGCATACGAAGTTGGCAAAGATCAAATCCTGTTTTTCAGCCTCTGTCGATTCCCTTCCCCCAACTTCTATCCATTCCCTATAATTGCCTCGATCGGGTTCCTGAGCAAGCACCCCATTCAGAATAGATTTGAATTGCTGCTTTGAGGCTGATCGGTTTATGATCTTTAGGAGGATCCGGTTTTTCTTCGATTTCAATATCGCAAGGGCTTCCTGGCTGAAAGAAGGGGCAATCAACACTTCAAAGAAAATTCCATTGATGGCATTGGCTGTAGGGGCATCAATGTCCCCATTGCATACCAATACTCCCCCGAACGCACTTTCAGGATCTCCGGCCAGGGCAGCGTCCCAAGCGTCCTTTACTCCGGGTCTGGAAGCAATCCCGCAAACATTTGTATGTTTAATGATGGCAAATGTAGTACCCTCAAATTCACCAATCAATTGCATGGCCGAATCCACATCGACAAGGTTATTATAAGATAATTCCTTTCCATTGAGCTGATCAAATAGTTCATTCAGTTTTCCATAGAATACCGCTTGTTGGTGGGGGTTTTCGCCATAACGCATCGGTTTTGGACCGGGGATGGATTTAAGAAAATATTCGCCTCCCTCCGGGCGAAAATATTCGGCGATGGCTATATCATAATGAGCGCAAACCTCAAAGGCTCTTGATGCAAGGATACGACGCTGATCGAGGTTGGTTTCCCCGGCCTGGTCCTTTAAAAGGCTCTCCAGATAAGCATATTCATTTTTGGAACCGATTACGACCACATCCTTGTGATTCTTGGCAGCCGCCCTGATCATTGAAGGGCCACCGACATCGATCTTCTCAATGATCGCTGCATCTTCGCTGGTCCTTGCGACAGTTTCCTCAAAAGGATAAAGATCCACAATGACCAGGTCAATTTCCGGGATTCCAAATTGCTTCATTTCCCGGAGGTCGGTTTCGTTTTCCCTCCTACCCAGGATGGCACCGAATACCAGGGGATGAAGGGTTTTGACCCTGCCTCCCAATATGGAAGGATAGGAGGTAAGGGATTCGACAGGAATACAGGAGATGCCCAGTCCTTCTATAAATGTCTGGGTTCCTCCCGTGGAATAAATCTTTATATCCAGCTCGTTCAACCTCTTTACAATCGTTTCAAGGCCATCTTTATAAAAAACAGAAATAAGAGCAGATTTGATTTTTTTGTTCATGGCTTTTATTTTGAAAAGAAGGCGAAATTAATGTCAATCCCAATTCCTTGCAAAAGCAGGTGAATTATTGTGGATAAGCCGGCATCTCAATTCGGCCTTTACTTGCTTAAGTACATGCTGCGGTCCTTATAAAGTTGCCTGAAATAAGGATCACGCAAGTCCTTGATAAAGCGGATCGCTTCTCCGGTGGATTTCATCTCGGGGCCTAATTCCTTACTAACGCCGGGGAATTTATTAAAGCTGAATACGGGCTCTTTTATAGCAAAGCCTTTTAGCTTTTTTTCAAACTTGAAATCGGTCAGTTTATTAGCGCCGATCATTACCTTGGTTGCGATATTGAGATAGGGGATCTGGTAGGCTTTTGCTATAAATGGCGTGGTTCTGGAGGCCCTTGGGTTGGCCTCGATCACAAATACTTTGCTGTCTTTGATTGCAAACTGGATATTGATCAGTCCTATTATACTTAGCGCTCTTGCAATTTTTTCCCCGTAGTGTTCCATAGTAGTCACGACCAGCGGTGTAAGATTGAATGCAGGCAGGACGGCATTGCTGTCCCCGCTATGGATGCCGGCAGGTTCGATGTGTTCCATGACTCCCATCACATGGAAGTTTTCTCCATCGAAAATGGCATCCACTTCGGCTTCCTGGCAGCGGTCCAGAAAATGGTCGACCAGGATCTTATTCCCGGGGATATGTTTAAGAAGGCTGACCACGGCTTTTTCCACCTCGTCATCATTGATTACGATTCGCATCCTTTGTCCACCCAATACATAACTAGGCCTGACAAGTACGGGATACCCAACTTTATTGGCTACTTCAACCGCATCATCAACATTAAAAGCAGTTCCGTAATCTGGGTAGGGTATTCCAAGCTCTTTGAGCATATCGCTGAAACGGCCCCTGTCTTCGGCGATGTCCATATTGTCATAGGAAGTGCCGATGATGCGAATTCCTTTATTATGAAGTTTTTCCGCCAATTTCAGAGCAGTTTGGCCCCCGAGCTGAACAATGACCCCTTCCGGCTTCTCATGTTCGATGATTTCCCAGAGATGTTCCCAGTATACCGGTTCAAAATAGAGTTTATCGGCAATGTCAAAATCGGTAGAAACGGTTTCCGGATTACAATTGACCATTATAGCTTCATAACCGCATTCGCGGATAGCCATCAAACCATGGACGCAGCAATAGTCGAATTCTATGCCCTGACCGATCCTGTTGGGACCGGATCCCAATACAACGATCTTTTTACGATTGCTTGGTTTGGATTCATTTTCATTACCGCCTTCAAATGTTGAATAGAAATAGGGCGTTTTTGCTTCAAATTCAGCAGAACAGGTATCCACCATTTTGAATACCCTCGTAATGCCCAAGGCTTTTCTTTTTTCATACAAGTCGTCTTCCTCCCCGTCCTTCATGATCCTGCAAATCTGTTCGTCACTGAATCCCAGCCTTTTTGCCTCCCTTAATATTTCTTCGGGCAGGTTGTCCATTTTGTATTTGCCAAGACTATTTTCCATCTGGCAGATTTTCTGAATTTCATAGAGGAACCAGCGGTCAATACCATTAGTGGCTTTGGAAATGGTGCCTACGGAAATACCTGCCATCAGCGCATCCTTAATCCGAAATATCCTGTCCCACTTGGGTATTTTTATATAATCAATCAATTCTTCGGCATGCATGAGGCTCTTTCCATAATAACCTAATCCAACGGCATTGTTTTCAAGGCTCTGACAGGCTTTTTGCACTGCTTCCGTGAAACTTCTTCCGATCGCCATCACTTCTCCAACGCTTTTCATCTGCAGTCCCAAAGTATCATTGGCTCCCTTGAACTTATCGAAATTCCAGCGGGGCATCTTGACGATGACATAATCCTGAACAGGTTCGAAATAAGCAGAAGTGGTTTGGGTGATCTGGTTTTTAAGTTCATCCAGGTTAAAACCAATAGCCAGCTTGGCGGCAATTTTGGCGATGGGATAACCGGTAGCTTTTGAAGCAAGGGCTGAGGACCTGCTGACCCTCGGATTGATCTCAATGGCAATGATTTCCTCCGTCTCAGGATTCAGGGCAAACTGCACATTGCAGCCTCCGGCAAAATTCCCCAGATCGCGCATCATGAGTATGGCCGTATTGCGCATTAATTGATAAGCCGTATCACTTAATGTCATTGCGGGCGCCACAGTTATTGAATCTCCCGTATGCACTCCCATGGGATCAAAATTTTCCACCGTGCAGATTATAACCACATTATTATTGGCATCCCGCAGCAATTCCAATTCGAATTCTTTCCAGCCAAGGACCGCCTGTTCAACCAGCACCTCATGGATCGGTGAAGCCTGCAAACCTCTGTTAAGAGCTTCATCCAAATCGTCCTTATCCTTCACGAAGCTACCGCCCGTTCCACCAAGGGTAAAGGAGGGTCGGATTACCAGCGGGAATCCGATTTGCTGGGCAAATTCCTTTCCTTCCAGGAATGAATTGGCTGTTTTTGCAGAAGCGACCGGTACCCCCAATTCAATCATCCAACGGCGAAATTTTTCCCTGTCCTCAGCTTTATCGATCGCTTTGATATCCACACCGATCAGGCGGACATTATAACGGTTCCAAACTCCCAGGTCTTCGGCTTCCTTGGCCAGATTCAGCGCGGTTTGCCCTCCCATGGTTGCCAATACTGCATCTATATGATTCTCTTCAAGAATTTGTTCAATACTCTCCACTGTCAACGGAAGCAAATACACTTTATCCGCCATCATCGGATCAGTCATGATCGTGGCAGGATTGCTATTGATCAAAATGACTTCAATGCCTTCTTCACGCAGGCTTCGCGCGGCCTGGGTACCCGAATAATCGAATTCACAGGCCTGGCCGATAATTATGGGACCGGAACCAATGATAAGAACGGAACGGATAGAACTGTCTTTGGGCATTTTGTATAATTAGGACTTTAAAAACAAATTGCGCAAAAGTAAGGCAGTGAAGTTAATTTTACGCATTATATTATTCAGGTCCGAATTCGTTCACCTGCAATAGATTGGAGATTCATGCAGGCCACAGTCAATCCCAGTAGACTTCTTCTTTCAGAAAAACTTCATAAACCTCTTTCCAGCCTTTAAAGCGGGGTTGGGTTCCCAGAAATTCGTTATGCCATATCGTGACCATTAATCCATTCACTTTTTTGATGGTACGATAGAATTGCATCAATTCCTGCATTGCATCTTTAGGGCTGATTTGCTGTTCGAAAAAAGCATTGGCATCCATGAAACAAAATGGATAAAGTTCCAGGTTGGTAGCTTCTTCTTTTTTTAGGTCATACCAATAAAAGGATGAAGCAACTGAAGCCCGAAACCCGTTGATCTTTCCATATCCCATTGAAAAATCACGCTGAATCCCCGAATCGATCAGGAGCCGATAGGTCTCAGGCAGCGTCATCCTGATATAGTGCTGGCGGCTTGACCGGATGGCCTGACCGGAAATATAGGCAAGCCATTCTATCTCTTCCTTTAGAAGATCGGGGTTGTCCCCACTTTGCCAGGAGGGGTGGATACCAAGATGGTAGCCTTTGGCATGATATTGTATCAGGTCCTGCAACCAAATGCTTTTAGGGGAAATATTTCGATCATATCCCCGAGGATTAGCGGCAACAAGGAAGAAATAATAAGGTTTTATGCGGCAATAAAGGTGCAGGGAATCGAGCCATTCATAGGCATCATAAGGATCCTTTCTTTTTCCTGAGATTACCTGAATGCGGGTTTTCAAAGAGCTCCAGTCTCCTCTTAGAAAAGATTTAAGGGCTCCTCCAAAACTCCTCAGCCATCCCTTTTGCAAATAGGCGTAAGCGATATCAATATCATAAGTGGGGATGAATTGAAAGGCAGAATTTCTGAATGTCATGCCCGGAAATTTTTGCTTCAATGTTTTCCTGAGCTCCTGGAGCCATATGTTGATCAGCGGCTGATGAAGAAAATGTTCACGAAATGCAAGAGACCGATTGTGATCGTAGCGTCCGAATTCATCAGCCCCGCCGGGCAGGTATTCCTCGTAGCGGCTGAGCAAATAAAAACAGGCCGCAAATACATCGAAAGGGAAATCTCCTCCGGTTTGAAAAAAAGCCCTGTGGTAATTCATTTCGAAACAGGTCAGGTCCTGCGACCTGATTTCGGTTTCAAAAAGAAGGGAGACCGGACGAATTTGAAATTCGCGAGACGATAATTCAGGAGCTGAAAATTCGTGAGAGGAATAATTGATCACCGGCTCCCCGGAATTTGCAAGAACCAAGAGGTCGGTCGTAATTTCCAAGGGTTGTTCCCATAGTTCAAGGCCGATAAAATCGACCACATAACGCAAACGGGGACTGACCTGTGGACTAAACAAAAGCATCGTGAAAACTTTAGATAAACCGGCTTTCTTTCAGCCGGAAGGGAAAACTAAGCAGAAAAGAACTTTGTTTAGTTCCTTTCTTTCCACATCTCGTTGAAGGTTTTGGGCGCAAAGTTCAGACTAGCCCGATAGGTGGTCCATCCCTTAAAGAGTTTATTCACGAGCCAGTCCTTAATGGTTTTGTTTCCTCCATTAAGGAGCTTCCTGTTCAGGTTGGCTTTTTTCCAGATTTTCCAGGCTATTTTTTCTCCCCATGAGGAATCGCCTTCCAGAACGGATTGACGCCTGTTTTCAAGTAAAAGCTCATGCAAATTGATCTTTACAGCACAGACTTCCGTGCAATTGCCGCAAAGGGAAGATGCGTAACTAAGATGCTTATACTCGTGCATGCCGCTGAGATGGGGCGTTATAACCGCGCCTATCGGACCGCTATAGGTTGTATCATAGCTATGACCGCCTATATTTTTATAGACCGGACAGGCATTCAGGCAGGCTCCGCATCGAATGCAATAAAGGCTCTCTCTCGCCTTCTCATTGGCCAGGATATTGGTGCGGCCATTATCCAGCAGGATAACATACATTTCTTCAGGCCCGTCGTATTCCCCGTTCTGACGGGGTCCCGTAACGATGCTGTTATAAACGGTCAACTGTTGCCCGGTCCCATAGGTCGCCAGTAAAGGCCAGAACAAATGAAGGTCCGTTAACGAAGGGATTAATTTTTCAATACCTGTTATTACAATATGTGTTTGGGGAAAGGCGCAGCTTAAACGGCCGTTTCCTTCATTTTCCGTGATCGCGACCGCTCCCGTGTCCGCAATGATGAAGTTGGCCCCGGTGATGCCGATCTCAGCTTCCCTGTACTTATTTCTAAGTTGCCTGCGTGCCACGAGCGTCAACTGCTGCGGGCTCAGGCCCGGTTCGGTATTGAGCTTCTCATGAAATAATCTGGCTACGTCTTCTTTACTCTTATGCATGGCCGGCGTCACAATATGGTAAGGAGGTTCATGGTCCAATTGCTGTATGTATTCCCCCAGGTCGGTTTCAATGCTTTCAATGCCACTGGATTCCAGGAATTCATTCAATTTGATCTCTTCCGTAACCATGCTCTTGCTTTTTACAACCGTCCGGCATTTTTTTTCTATGCAAATTTTCAGGATTTCATCGAGGGCTTGTTTACTGTCTTCTGCCCAGATCACCTTACCTCCTCGTCTGGTAAAGGCAATTTCGAATTCCTCGAGGTTTCTATCCATGGATTCGAGCGCCTTCCATTTGAGGTTTTTGGCTCTTTCCCTGACCAGGTCCAAATCGTTGAATTGCTGCTTTCCCATAGGTACCACAGCATTATAGCGCCCTATATTGAAATTGATTTTTTTCCGGTGTTCGAGGTCGGCTGCTTTCAGCGCGCTCCTAAGTTTAAATGATGAAGCATTATCCGTCATAATCTTTACTATTTCTTACTAACAGTTGATTCCTTTGTCTTTTCACCATAATATTTCCTGGCAACCTGCTCCAGGGTTTCATAAAATGATTTTCCGAATTTTCGGATCAGGGCCTCCTTTAGGAATACATAAACCGGCAATTTCAGTTTTTTCCCCAATTGGCATCCCGGTTGGCAAAGGGTCTCCCTGGGTTCGTAATTCACGAATTCCTGGCCGCCCGCCTTCTTCGTTTTGATCGGGTAAAGATGGCAACTGATCGGTTTTTTCCAGTCCGATCTTCCATCCAGAAAGGCCTGCTCAAAACCGCATTGAATGATTCCGCGCTGATCCTTTTTTCCATAAACGCATAAATGGCCTCCGATGGTTGGGGTCACCCAACCAAAATAGGCATCATATACATAACGTCCCTTTTTTTCAATCTCCAGTCTTCCCTCTTCAGAGAGATAAGGCAGAACTGCCTCATAAGCTTTGTTGATCTCATCGGTTTCCTCTTCTGTGAGGGGAGCGCCCGCATCCCCGTCTTCACAGCAGCCACCTTTGCATTTCGCGAGGTCGCAAACGAATTGTTCCCTTACCACATCGTCGCTGATCAATATATTTTCAATCGCTATCAATTTCACTAATTTTTATTATTTCCAACGAAGGGTATTTATCAGGTGCATCATATCGGCCTGCAGGAAGTCATTTACAATACCTAATGAATCCGAATTGGGGGTAGTATCAAAATAGAGCGCACCTCTCAAAAAATGCCTGGTCGAATCACTCACAAAGAATTGCTTTGCAGTTGCTGCATTTCCTCCGACATTGAAAAAGACGCCAGTCACCCCCAAGGGAGTTATCATCAAAGAATCCTCTATCGAGCTGGCCTTATAACTATGCTTGAATGTCATTTTATAGGCATCGTCCTTCAATTTGTCAAATTTATTGGGGCCGATCTCCTTGTAGCTTACGTAGATTCTCGCATTGAATCGGGGAAAATCAATATTGATCCAATAAGGATTCTCCGGCTTATCCTCAAAAAAACTGGTATCCTGTATGATTTGTGCATAGAGCGGGTATTCAAAAGAATAAGGGTATCCGGGCTTATCAAAAATCTGGTACTGGTGTTTGGGAAAGTCGATCCTGAAATATCCGGTAGGTTTGGGCGTATAATGACTATTGCAGGCAAAGCAGGCACAAATGATAAGAAAATAGCAAATGGTCTTTAAAGAAAATTGTTTTTTATCAGGCATCCAATCAGTTTTTCTGTTTCACAAATACTTTGACCTTATTAATTCGGCTCGGCCCTGCATCCAGGACGGTGAATTCATAATCTCCGAAGAGAATGATATCGTTCGCCTTTGGAATCTCTCCAGCCAGTTCAAGCAATAGACCGGCAAGGGAATCACTTTCTCCTTTCACCTTGTCAAAAGTATCCGGAGGCAGGCGCATAATCTTACAGACATCGTTGAGCATGGTCCTGCCTTCGAAAATATAGGTTCCGTCTTCGAGTTGCCGGCTATGGACCTCATCTTCATCAAACTCATCCTTAATCTCGCCAATGACTTCTTCCAGAATATCTTCCAGGGTAACAATTCCGCTTGTACCGCCGAACTCATCCACAACGACGGCAAAATGGATTCGCTTGCTTTGAAAATCCCTCAACAGATCTTCAATTAATTTGTGTTCATGGACAAAATAAGGAGGCCTCACCAAAGAATGCCAGTCGTAATTTCCATTCTCGTTCAATACTGAAAGCAGATCCTTCGTATTGATTACACCGACAATCTCATCCATGCTGCTTTTGAATACCGGAAGCCTGGAATAGTGGAGCTCTTCGATCCTTGCTTTTAAACCATCGAATGAAATGTCATATTCTATCCCATTCACATCGAGTCTTGTCTTCATTACTTGTTTTACCGTAATGTTCCCAAATTTGATAATGCCCTTCAGAATATTTTTTTCTTCTTCTGATGCATCATGATTGGTGGCCACATCTATGGAATGATCGAGCTCATGCAGGTTCATTAAGGATGTTTTCCTGGTTCCAAAAAGAGATTCCAGCATATCGGACTGCCTGATCATCCAATTGCTTATTCTCCGGAATAACAAATGAATAATCTCAACGATGCCTGACGTATAATAAGCAAATTGGAGGTTGTTCTGGGATGCCCATAGTTTGGGCATTACTTCCCCGAAAAGCAATAGCAGAAAACTGACGATAATTACTTTCACCAGCAACTCAAAAAGCCAGAAATTCTGCTTAAGCAGGACAAGTTCATCTATTAGAAAATTGGAGAGAATAATGATGGCAATATTGACCAGGATATTGGCGATCAGCAGGGAGCCGAACAATAAACGGGGTTCTTCCAAAAGCGAGACGATCCTCTTCCAGGATGCATCTTGTTTGGTTTTTAAAATATTGACATCCTTATAATTGAGCGTAAAAAAGGCAATCTGTGAACCTGAAACGATGAAAGAGAGAATTAGTAAAAACAGGATTACGATTGCAATCAAAGTGGTCGCCTGGGGATTGAGAGTCAGCAGTTGAAGGTTCAAAAAATAAAATAATTGATTGTTAATCTCCACAGCGTTGGCTTTCATGAACAATCTCGACCTTTCGATGTTTTATTCATTCGACCTTCAAAAATAGTTAATTAGTTGATCTAAAAAGGCAAATCTTCCGTGTGTTCGCCGGCAGGCGGGATATCCTGGCCACTGTGCAATTCACCATTGTCCTGGCTAAGGTTGCTATTCGAAATACTATCGGCTCTTTTATCGAGCATGATCAGATTATCACCTACCACTTCAGTGGCAAATTTTTTATTCCCCTCTTTGTCTTCCCAGCTCCTGGTGCGCAGTCTTCCCTCTATATATACCAGGCTTCCCTTGTGCAGGTATTTTTGGGCGAGTTCTGCCAAGCCTCTCCATAATACGACTGTATGCCATTCAGTCTGCGAAATCAATTTCCCAGCCCTGTCTTTGAAAGTTTCCGTAGTTGCCAGTGAAAATTTTGCCACCGCAATATTTCCTTCCAGATGCTGTATATCCGGGTCTTTCCCCAAATTCCCAATGAGCATCACCCTGTTAACTCCTCTCATAATACTTAAATTTGATGTTAAGTCTTCCTTTTCAACAGAATGCCTCTAAAGTTAATTTTTTTCAGGCAAAAGAAAAAGAATATTATCTGGGATTGTGTCGCCGGAATGAATCAGGTTTTGGCTTCTTGCCTGATATAGGCCGCAATGGGCTTTGGAAAAGCATAATCTTTCAAATCCTTCCAATTGACTCGTTTATACCCAACCGTTGATTCCACAGGAAGGTTGGTGAAATGAAAAAATTTAATGTAAACGGTCTGATGAGTGAGCTCTTGCTTATATTCTTTGGAAGACCTGAGAATATCTATGCTTTTCTTACCAAAATGCTGTTTCAGAAATTGTTCTTCGTTTTCCTCTGAAATTGAAATGGGGTTCTTTGTTTCTATTAACATAAATTCAAACAAATTGGCCCAAATGTCATTTTCGCCTCTTTTTCTAACTAAAACATCTTTGCCCTCCCCGATGATAAAATAATTGAACCAGCGCTGCTTTTTTACAATTTTTTTTGACTTTACAGGAAGGGTTTGGGTTAATCCTAGTCTATGGGCCTGACAATCATCTGCAAACAGGCATTCCCCACAGAGTGGATTTTTCGGCTTGCAGATCATTGCGCCGAAATCCATGATCGCCTGATTATAAATTCCAGGCTCTATTTTGTCTAACAGGTTTGTCGCAATCTGAGAATACAGCTTTTTGCCCTCAGCCTGATCAACAGGCGTATTGATCGCAAAATACCTGGAGAGGACCCGCTCAACGTTTCCATCCACGACGGCGTAAGGAAGTTTAAATGCAAAAGAACAAATGGCCGCTGCAGTATAGGGTCCAATCCCTTTCAGGTTTCGGATTTCTTCATAGGTGTGCGGGAACTTGCCCTTGTATTCAAGACTGATTTTTTTGGCCGTATGTATCAGATTCTTGCAGCGGTTATAATATCCGAGGCCTTCCCATAGTTTAAACACCTGATCTTCCCGTGCTTTTGCTAGTTTGTCAATTGTCGGGAATTGCCTGATGAATAGCTCATAATAGGCCCATCCTTGTTCTACCCTTGTTTGCTGGAGTATGATCTCACTTAGCCAGATTTTATAAGGATCGGATTCCCCCTTCCAGGGCATTTTTCTAAAATTCCTGAGTTTATTCCAGTGCAAAAGCATTTTTGTGAAGTCCGAAGTCATATTAACCCGCTTCCCAGTGACATTTTAAAAAAAATCATGGATTTTATACTCATAATCAAATTTTTGCGTTTAAATTTAAGAAAAGGATAACCAAATCCAGGAATGTTTGTAGGTTTGTTATGGTAGTTCAGAGATTTTGTTATATATTTAAAATCAGAAACTTATAAATTAGCCTCTCATGCGAAAAGCCGATCTTGTTAATCTCATCTCGGAAAAAACAGGAATTCCCAAAGTGGATGTCCTGGTAACTTTGGAGACTATGTTCAAAGAAGTTAAAGATACTTTGTCTTCTGGAGAAAATATTTACATACGCGGTTTTGGAAGCTTTATCACCAAGAAAAGAGCTGCAAAAATCGGCAGAAATATAAAAAAGAACGTTGCCGTACACATCCCCGAGCATTATATACCAGCATTTAAGCCAGCCAAAGAGTTCGTTGCTGAAGTAAAAAAATTACAATCCGTTAAAGATGACCAACCAAACCCGGATGAAGAAATGTAGTTTTGCTGTTTCAATTAAGTTAATGTGAAACGGCAGCAATTTCTTTTAGCATCGGTCGGAGTGGTTTTGTTTTGTTTATTGTTTTTTTTTGCGAGAACAATCCCAGTGAAGAAGGATAATACTCCTTCAAATGATGGTAATCAGGGCAGTAGCCCCGGTAAGACTATAAATTTCCAACAGATTCTCGATGCTTCCCAGGCTAAATTAAGACCTGATCAACAGGCCTACCTGAACAGCTTACAGAATGCTGTAGTCAGAGGAGATGTTCAATCCCAGCAATTACAAGCTTACAGGCAAATCTCATCTTTCTGGAAGGATTCAGTCAAAAATGGGTTCTTACCCTATATATACTATACAGGAAAGATTGGTGAATTGGAAAATTCTGAAAAAAACCTCACCTTTGCAGCCCAATTATTGTTGGAGAACTGCAGAGAACTCGATGATCAGGCCCTGAAAACATGGATGGCAGTGCAGGCCAGAGAGTTTTTTCAAGTGGCTTTGAAACTAGATCCAGGTAATGATTCAACGAAGATCGGTCTTGGAGCTACCTATATTTTTGCCGGTAGTGCCAATGATCCCCAGGAATTGATGAAGGGAATTCAGCAAATTCTCGAAGTCTCCAGAAAGGACAGCAATAATATGTTCGCCCAGTTCATGCTTGGGCTCGGCGGGGCCGTTTCGGGGCAATTCGATAAGGCGGCAGAACGTTTGAACAGGGTGGTTGCCCATGATCCGGAAAACCTTGAAGCCATTTTGAAAATTGCTGAAATAAGGGAGCAACAAGGCCAAAAACAGGAAGCGATCGGCTGGTATGAAAAAGCCAAGCCCCTTATTGGTAATCCGGATGTAGTGAAAGAGATTAATAAAAGGATCAATTCATTACAATAAAAACCTTTAAACTATTGAACTGAATTATATTTTTTAACTCAAAAAGAGATTTAGTATGCCTTGTGGTAAGAAACGGAAACGCCATAAAATCGCAACACACAAGCGAAAAAAACGACTTAGAAAAAATCGTCATAAGAAGAAGAACAAATAGTCTTCGGATCCCGCCAGGGCGGGATGCTCCCCATGCTGAATATTTTTTATTAGCTGTTATCACTTGACGATTGCTTGATTCTGATAACGCATTTAAATAAAACCACTTCAGCGAATTTCCTTTAAGTGATGGATTGACAGGACGCAGAAAAATTTATTGATTGAACAAGGAATTGATTATAAACGCAGCTCCGCAGGGCGTCGAAATAGCCTTACTGGAAGATAAAAAGCTGGTTGAATTACACCATGAGAAAGCAGATGCCAGCTTTGCTGTGGGTGATTTGTATTTGGGTAAAGTCAAAAAGCTAATCCCCGGCCTGAATGCCGCATTCGTGGATGTCGGTTTTGAAAAGGACGCATTTCTCCATTATACTGACCTGAGCCCCTATATCCGATCGTTATTGAAGTTCACTAATATGGCGATCAATGAAAACAATGCTTCAGGATTCGAATTCGGTTCATTTCAGGTCGAACCGGAAATAGTGAAGACAGGAAAAATCAATGAGGTGCTCAATGGTAAACCGAATATCCTGGTTCAGATTCTCAAAGAGCCCATTGCAGCCAAGGGACCCCGACTGAGTTGCGAGATCTCCCTGCCCGGCCGCTTTGTGGTCATCACCCCTTTCAACGATATTGTGGCCGTTTCCCGGAAGATCCATTCCTCGGAAGAGCGTAAAAGGCTGCAGAAAATCGTTGAAGCGATAAAGTCCCGGAATTTTGGCGTGATAGTCAGAACGGCAGCAGAAGGAAAGAATACTGCCGAATTGCATGAGGATCTGACCGAACTGGTCGCTACCTGGAAACTGATCCAAAATAACCTGAAAGGAGCCAGCGCCCCCGCAAAAATTCTCAGCGAGCAAACGAAAACCACAAGCATGCTTCGTGATTTGCTTAATGAGGACTTCAATAAGATCGTCACCAACGACAAAAATATTTACAACGACACGAAAAATTATATCCAGCGAATCGCTCCCGATAAAGTGGATATCGTTTCATTTTTTCATAACGGCGCTCCGATTTTTGATCAATTCGGCATTACCAAACAGGTAAAAGCCGCTTTCGGCAAAACCGTCAACCTGCCTAGCGGAGCTTACCTGATAGTCGAACATACTGAAGCCCTCCACGTCATCGATGTAAACAGCGGTTATAAAAGCGTTAGCAATAATCAGGAACAAAACGCACTCGAAACCAACCTTGAGGCTGCTGATGAAATTGCCCGCCAGCTAAGGCTCCGTGACCTGGGAGGCATCATTGTCGTAGATTTTATCGACATGAAGCTTCCGGATAACAAAAGAAAACTGATGGAAGCCATGGAAGGTTTCATGCGCACAGACCGGGCCAAACATGCAGTGCTTCCTATTTCAAAATTCGGGCTCATGCAGATCACCAGGCAGCGAATGAAGCCTGAAGTGACAATCAATACGCAGGAAATATGCCCGACCTGTAATGGTACGGGAAAGATTTCATCCGCCCTGATACTGGAAGACGAGATCGAAAAGAATCTCAGTTACCTGATTAATCACCAGCACAAAAACCTCACGCTGGTCGTCCATCCCATCATGCATGCTTATTTGACAAAGGGCTGGCTTTTCAGGTCAAGGCAATGGAAATGGAGGTGGAAATTCAAACAGGCTACCCGCATTCTCTCCAACACGAATTATCACCTTACCGAATTCAAGTTTTTCGATAAGCATGAAGATGAGATCAAACTCTAGATCTTTTTTAGTATCTAAACAGCTCATTTGCAAAGCAAGAGAATCATATTAAATATTATAATATATTAATAATACGTATTATGTATTCTTATACAAAATTTTAATTTGAATTCCCCCTAATTCTCCTAAAAAATATTCATTGGCGTTAAATTAAAAAATCCCTCAAAAAACTGAAACTTAGCAGATTAATAATTCAGACATAGAGTCAATTGCCAGGGAATAATTTTTTTTAGACACTTTGAATACCATATTGATAATGAATATATTATACATGAAAAAACGAGGATTCGAAGAGGATTAATTACCCATTTTTTGGTCTCAAAAGTTATTCACAAGGAAAAAAATTTATTTTGTAATGTTGGGCGAATTTGTAATTTAGTGCCAGAATTTAATGGGTTAGTAAGTAAGGGGCTGGCGTCAAGCTGGCCCTTTTACTTTTTACACTTTCCTCAAAACTTTTGCGTTTCTTTTGTCTTCTATTCGAAAATTCCAGAACTCAATTTCTATTGTTCTATTCAAGACAGGACAGATTCCGCCGCTGGATGTCAATCCTGAAAAAAAACTCAAATCATGAGCAAGACTAAAACAGCTTTTTTTTGCAGCCAGTGCGGATATGAAAGTGCAAAGTGGTTGGGTAAATGTCCATCCTGCGAGCAATGGAATACATTCATTGAAGAGGTTATTCAACGTGACCGAAAAGAATCAGATTCAGGCTGGAAAAATTCCACAGGCAGGCAACATGAATCGAGGGTCATTTCTTTGCAGGATGTGAACTTGTCAGAAGATAACAGAATGATTACGGCTGATGCAGAATTGAACAGGGTACTAGGCGGGGGCATTGTTCCGGGAAGCATTGTGCTCGTCGCAGGGGAACCCGGAATCGGCAAAAGCACTTTGTTTTTACAATTGGGTCTGCAGATGGAGAACCATCTTACGCTCTACATCAGCGGGGAAGAAAGCGTGCAGCAAATTAAAATGCGTGCCGAAAGGCTTAAATCAACAGGTTCCGGATTCAACAACAGTAATTTTTATTTGCTGACAGAAACATCCACGCAAGAAATATTCAAGGAAATAAAGAAACTGAAACCTGAGCTCGTCATTGTTGACTCGATTCAAACCCTGGAATCTCCCTATGTCGAATCCTCTACCGGAAGTGTTTCCCAAGTGAAGGAATGCGCTGCTGCTTTTCAACGATATGCCAAGGAAACAGGCACTCCGGTATTTCTCATCGGGCATATTACAAAAGATGGGGCTATTGCAGGCCCGAAAATTCTTGAGCATATGGTCGATACGGTCCTTCAGTTTGAAGGAGACCGCCATTATGCCTACAGGATGCTTCGCACATTGAAAAATAGATTTGGCAGTACTGATGAATTGGGGATCTATGAAATGACGGGAACAGGAATGAAAGGCATTCAAAATCCGAGCGATGTGCTCATAACGCAAAAAGAAGATGCCTTGAGCGGTATTGCCATTGCTGCAACCATCGAGGGTATCCGGCCGCTGCTTATCGAAACCCAGGCTCTTGTCACCCAATCGGTCTATGGCACCCCTCAACGAACGAGCTCAGGATTTGATCTGCGCCGTCTTCAATTGCTTTTAGCCGTCCTGGAAAAAAGAGGCGGGTTTCATTTCGGATTAAAAGACGTATTCCTGAATATTGCAGGTGGCCTGAAGGTCGAAGACCCTTCAACCGATCTTGCCGTGCTTTGCGCCCTGCTCAGTTCCTATGAAGATAAGACAATGCCCCACCAGATATGTTTTGCGGGGGAGGTTGGCCTGAGCGGAGAGATCAGGGCCGTGAACCGGATTGAACAAAGGATCGCCGAAGCCGAAAAGCTCGGCTTTGAAAAAATCCTCATATCAAAATACAATCAGCGGGGGTTAAAAAATATAAAATTCAATATTGAGGTGATCAGCATGGGAAGGGTCGAAGAAGTCTATAGCTACCTGTTCTAAGCTGGCTCATCCACCTGGCCAGCAAACACAACTTATGCTTTTAAATTCCGTTAAATAATCGAAAATTCAGGAGCAGTTCAAATAGACAGAATGAACAAATTCTTTTTACTTTTATTTATTCAGGGCGTCTGCATGATTAATTTTTCCTGCAAAAAGAATTCCATCATCACGGGCAGCAATGCCATTGTCAACTTTTCAACAGATACGGTGAGTTTCGATACAGTCTTTGTTACCACCGGTTCTGTTACCCAATCCGTAAAGATCTATAATGCCAATAACCAGGAGCTGATCCTGCAATCGATCAAACTGATGGGCGGATCCCAATCCCCTTTCCGGATCAATATTGACGGTAGCAACACTCTTCAACAGAGCAATACTGAAATGGATCCGGGCGACAGCCTGTATATTTTTGTATCGGTATATGTGAATCCAAACAGCAGCAATCTTCCATTTATCCTGGAAGACAGTATACTTGTTTCTTTCAATGGCATCCAAAAATTCATACAGCTTCGCGCCTATGGCCAAAATGCGCATTTTCTGAATAACCTGGAGATCAGCAGTACGACGGTTTGGCAGAATGACCTTCCCTATGTGGTATTGGGCGGAATTCAAATTGATTCGGGAGTGAGTTTGACCATACAAAACGGATGTAAAGTTTATTTTCATGCCAACGCCCCCATGCTAGTCAATGGAACCCTGCTTGCGAACGGCCTCGACAGTTCAAGGGTACTATTTACAGGAGACCGGCTGGATGTGCCCTATAATAGTTTTCCAGGCAGTTGGCCCGGTATCTATTTTGGCAATAGCAGCAAAGACAATGTCCTGGGCTTTGCAGAAATTCAAAATGCAGATCAAACGATCGTAGTGACGGGCCTTCCGGCTGATGCCAATCCCAAACTAAGCCTGAATGATTGTATCATCAATAATGCCTATACATCAGGTTTGTCGGTTATCCAGAGCAGCGTTTCCGCACAGAATTGCCTTATCAGCAACTGCGGTAACAATATTATACTTCAGTACGGGGGATCCTATTCTTTTATTAACTGCACCGTCGCCAGTTATTCCAATATATATTTGTCACATAATAACCCGGTGCTGGAGATCAGTAATTCTTTTGACTCAGTGGCTACCCTGACTGCTGATATGAGTGCTAATTTCACCAATTGCATATTCTGGGGAAGTACCGGTAGTGTAACAAATGAAGTAGTCTCAAGCAATACAGGAAGTAATCTATTCAATATACAGTTCAACCATGGTCTTTGGCGGGTACAGAATATACCGGCCGGTGTCAGTTCCAACAATATGAATATAACGGATCCTTTGTTTGATAGCCTGAACAATGTAGCCCCCTACTATAATTTTCACCTGCAAACCGGCTCTCCTGCAATCGGAACCGGGATCTATACAGGAATCCCCATCGACCTGGATGGAAACTCAAGGGTTTCCGCAAGCGGAACCGACCTGGGCTGCTATGAACATCCCTGATGGGCTTTCATTGACCAGGTCCACCCGTCCTGTTGACCCTAATTGCCTTTTGTCATTTTCCCGCATAGCTACAACATTTTAGATGGGATATTTGTAAGTAATATTTAACTAAAACAATTTGCCATGATTCGCACTGCATTTTTATCCCTGTTGCTTGTCGGCTCCATGAGCATCTATGATTTCAAGGTTCCCGCACTTGACGGAAAGGGCACCATTGATTTTTCCCAGTATAAAGGGAAAAAGATCATGATCGTCAATACTGCTTCCAAATGCGGAAACACCCCTCAATATGCAGACCTCGAAAAACTGTATGAAAAATACAAGGACAAGCTTGTCATCATCGGTTTTCCGGCCAATAATTTCGGGCAGCAGGAACCCGGATCAAACGGAGATATTCAGGAATTCTGTAAAAAGAATTACGGTGTTAGTTTCCCCATGGCTGAAAAAGTGTCCGTGAAAGGAGATGACATACATCCTCTTTTCAAGTACCTGGTGGACGAGGCTGAAAAGAAAGGCTTTAAAGACCCCATAAAATGGAATTTTACCAAATTCCTCCTTGATGAGAATGGAAATTTGATCACCGTTATTTACAATAAGACCAGTGTTCTGAGCGATGATGTGCTGAAATACCTGAACTAAACCCCGGATTTGCTGCAAGTTTGAGAGGCGGACCAATCAGGTAAAGGCCTGGTCGTTATCTTTGCTGCATGTCTTTTAGCGATATAATCGGTCAGGCACAAACAAAAAAAAGCCTAAGGGATTTGGTTCAGCACAATCGGCTGAGCCATGCGTTATTGTTTTTGGGCCCCGAGGGTAGTGGGGCATTGCCTTTGGCTCTTTCATTTGCGCAATATGTGCTGTGTGAGAAAAATAGTTTGCCTACTGATAATTTGGAAGATTCCTGCGGGAAATGCCCTTCCTGTTTGAGGGCAATGCAGTTGATTCATCCTGATCTGCATTTTTCTTATCCCGTAATACCCAAAAAACCAGGTGATAAGCCGGTTAGCACGGATTATGTTTCCGAATGGAGGGAGTTTTTCGGCAAATTTCCTTACGGGAATGCCTTTGACTGGTTGCAGTTTATCGGAGCAGAAAATAAGCAGGGCAATATAACCGCAAGCGAATGCAACGATATCAATAGAAAACTCAATCTTAAAAGCTTTGAAGGAGGCTATAAGATACTGATCATGTGGATGCCGGAATACCTCGGCAATGAAGGAAATAAGTTACTCAAACTTATTGAGGAACCACCTGCCAATACCCTTTTCATACTGGTCGCAGAAAATGAATCCTCAATACTTCCTACCATCCTTTCCAGGACCCAATTGGTAAAAATTCCTGCCCTTGACCGGCCTGATTTGGAGCAAGCTCTTATTGAAAGAGCATATCTGGAGCCTGTTAAGGCGGCTCAAATTGCTTCCATCAGTGAAGGGAATTACAGGGAAGCCCTTCAACTGATCCAACATGGAGAGGAGGATTGGCAAGCTTTGCTAAGAGACTGGCTGAATGCTATATTAAAGACGGGTCCCATAGCCCAAACTAAGTGGGTGGAAGAAATCAGTAAACTGGGAAGGGAAAGGCAGAAGCAATTCCTAAGGTATTTTAATCACCTTCTTGAACTGGCTATCCGGATCAGGATAATGGAAGATGCGTCAGTTGCACTTCCTGAAATTGAAAGGGATTTTGCCCTGCGACTGAATAAAATCGCAGGTATTGAGCAGCAACAGGCCATTATCGGAGAACTGGATAAGGCTGCCTATTACATCGAACGCAATGCCCACGCGAAAATGCTCTTTCATGCACTTACCATCAAATTTTACCATATTATCGCGAACCGGTCACTGGCGAAAGCTATCTGAGGCCAGTTAAAAAAGGTTTATAAGTAATTTTAATGGTCCTTTCATAGTATATTTGTTAATGGCTCCTTGTTGGAGTCGGGAATGGAATCCTTGATGGAATTGAAGTAGAGATTGAAGGGTTTGATATTTTTCTTGTTTTCAAAGCAGGTTTTGCACATTCATAATTTATATGGCGTTTCATTTTTTGATTCCCCGGGGAAGAAAATTTGCCATATTGGCCATAATGGGCCTTTTGGAACGGCGAAAAGAGGGCTGATCAACTCAAAAATTGGATCTACAACTCTGTTTTTCGGATGGCCTAAGTAAACCCGCACAGAATAATATCTTCCAGGAATGATCCAGGTTTCTTCCCATTTTTTTATTTCTAATATATAATTGCTTTATGGGTTGTGAAAATTGCGGCGACTCCAATGGGAAGGCGGCCGGTTGTAAGAGCAACGGAGGTTGCAGTTCGGGCGGTTGCAACAGAATGAATGTTTACGATTGGCTGGCCAATATGCCTTTGACCGATGATTCCTGCCGGGTGATCGAAGTGACATTCAATAATGGGAGCAGAAAGGATTTTTTCCGCAATACAACGACCAATATTTTCGAGAAAGGCGAAATGATCAGTATAGAAGGAGTCAGCGGATTCGATGTGGGCTCGGTTTCCCTATGCGGAGAAGCCGTGAGACTCCAGATGAAGAAAAGAAGTGTTGATGAAACGGATCCGGCTATGAAAAAAGTCCTGAGAAAGGCTAACGACAGGGATCTTCAGGTCTATGAACAAAGCAAAAGCCGGGAAAGGGCTACACTGGTCAGAGCTAGGGCAATAGCCAAACAATTGAATCTCAACATGAAAATGTCAGAGGTCGAAATCCAGGCCGACGGTCGAAAAGGCACTTTCTTCTATATAGCAGATGACCGGGTCGATTTCCGTGAACTTATAAAGATCTATGCCGGCGAATTCAAATTAAAGGTGGAAATGAAGCAGATCGGCGCCAGGCAGGAAGCAGCCAAAGTAGGGGGAATAGGCAGTTGCGGCCGGGAGCTTTGTTGTTCAACCTGGCTGACAGATTTCAAATCGGTTAATACCACTGCCGCCCGTTATCAGAATCTCTCGATCAATCAGACCAAATTAAGCGGCCAATGCGGCAGGCTGAAATGCTGCCTCAACTACGAACTGGATACTTATCTGGATGCATTACAAGGATTTCCGGATAATGCCGATACACTGCAGGTGGCCACCGGGAATGCCCTTTTGGTCAAAAAGGATATTTTCAAAAACATCATGTGGTATGTACTTCCGGAAAGCAGCAAACAATACCCTCTCACTATTGAACGGGCCCGAAAAATCAAACAATTGAATATGCAGGGCACCATTCCTGATAGCCTGGAACCGATTGATCTGAGCACCGGGAAAGCAAAAGAAATCGAAAGTGGATTTGTCGACCTGGTTGGTCAGATCAGTCTGAAAACGCTGGAGAAGACAGAGCGGAAAAAAAAGCAGGCCCATCCGGGAAAGGGGTATATGCAACAAAATTCTCCACCGCAACAAGGGCAGGGCCGTGGCAGAAGGGACCCGAGAGGAGGGAGAAAATAGGTATTAAAGCTTCTCAGCATTCAGGAAGACCACTGGCAAAAAGAATCTCATCCCCCTCATGATATCGATAGCATTTATTATGAGAATGTTTTGGGCATTTTTAATATTTCTTCTGCTTTGGTTGGTTCTGGCTCAAAGCTGCATGACGATGCGTCAACCGGATGATAAACAAAAAAAGAATTTTCAAAAGGAAGGCATTGACTTAAGAACATCCACAATGGAAGTGGACGGTCATCATCTGCACTATGCAATGACAGGCAATGAAAGCCTGCCTACAATTTTCTTTGTCCATGGCACACCGGGAAGTTGGGACGCTTTTGAAAAGTACCTGAAGGACAGGGATTTGCTCCATAAATTCCGGTTGGTTTCCATTGACCGCCCCGGCTTCGGGTATAGCGATTTTGGAAATCCGGAACATTTAGCCGCCCAATCCCAAATCATCAGTCCGCTTTTTGCTCAACTTCATAATGGGCAACCCATGTTTATAGCCGGACATTCTCTGGGCGGCCCCATGATAGTGAAGCTGGTAGCCGATAACCCGGGTGTTTTTTCCGGGATGGTCATCATTTCGGGTTCAATCGATCCGGCAGAAGAAAAGCCGGAAAAATGGAGGCCAATCTTATATAAGACGCCTCTCAATTATTTTGTTCCGGGAGCGCTTCGCCCTTCCAACGAGGAACTCTGGTATTTAAAAAAAGACCTGGTCGACCTGAAAAAGGATTTTCCGAGGATCACTTGCGCAGTATATTTTATACATGGCGCTGCCGATGACTGGGTTCCACCTGGAAATGTGGAATATGGCAAAAAAATGCTGATCAATGCCAGCCATGTTGAAGAAACGTTAATTCCAGGAGCCAACCACTTCATCCCATGGACTAAGTTCAACGAAATCAAGCAAGTGTTGTTAAAACTATATTAGGGAAGAAGAATAATTCCCCTAAACCGGACATAAATTATTAATCTTTTTCAGATCGTTATTAACTTTAGATTCTCTTCATTATTTTGCACGCATAAAACTCTACACTATGGCACTCTTCCAAAGCGGAAATCCGACCCTCAGTGAAAAAATCTTTAATAGAACCCTAACCGATGTTAATCAGGGAACCATGACGGTTCGCGGTGCAATGAATAAATTCGGCTTCATGCTCCTGCTCGTCGTGGCTGGCGCAGTTTTCACTTGGCGCCAGTTCCTGACCGGGAGTCCCGAATCAGCTCAGACTTTTATGTTCGTGGGGCTATTTGGTGGTTTGGTCACCGGATTGATCATAAGTTTTAAGCCGACAACAGCACGCTATCTGGCTCCTGCCTATGCTGTCCTCGAAGGATTATTGCTCGGCGGACTTTCCATGATCGTAAATGCTTCAGTTGGCCAAAAAATGCCCGGCATCGTTCCCCAGGCAGTTGGATTGACCTTTGCAGTAGCGTTCGCCATGTTCCTGCTTTATAATTTCAGGATCATCAAGCCAACTCAGAAATTCAGGGCGGTCATCACGGCTTCGATCGGCGGCATTCTTCTTTTTTATATTGCAATGCTTATTTTAAGCTTTTTTCATGTCCGTGTCGGTTTCATGAGTTGGACGGATGCAAGCCCTCTGGGCATCGGTCTCAATATTTTTATAATCGCCATCGCCGCACTTAGCCTGATCCTGGATTTTGACATGATCGAAACCGGTGAAACGATGGGCGCACCCAAATACATGGAATGGTATGGAGCATTCGGCTTGCTCGTTACGATGGTTTGGCTTTATATCCAAATCCTGAAATTGCTATCCCGGTTTGCAAGCAGCAGGAGCTGAACAAGGATTAAATTTATTAATACAAAGGCCGGATCAATGATCCGGCCTTTTTTGATCAAATGCATTAGAACCAACTTCCCACGAGGGCCTTTGAAGCTCCGGAGCCCAATCTCCCTCTCCTGGCTGCCACTTTTACACGCTGGCGTAAAACAGTGATGAACATCAAAAGAATAAAGACAAAAGTTAGGGGCGGTATTCCCATAAGGGAGATCCACTTGCCTCCGTACATTTTTTGCATTGGCCTTTTCAGGCGGACCGATATGAGATACATACTTGGTACGATGACCAGGGTCATGAAGAAAGCAAATGAAAGACCGAATATGATGGTCCATGACAGGGGTTTCCAGAACATTACACTGTCACCACCAAAGAAGATATGGGGGTTTAATTCGGAAAACAAGGTCACAAAATCGATATTGAGACCGACAGCGAGAGGGATCAGCGCAAGTATGGCGGCGAGTGCCGTAAGCATAACAGGGATGATGCGGGTTTTGCCGGCCTGAATGACGGCTTCGCGTATCCGGTATCCGCGGCTGTGAAGCACATCGGCAAATTCAATGACGAGGATCCCGTTTTTGACAACGATCCCGGCAAGGCCCACAATGCCCAGCCCTGTCATCACGACGGATATTTCCATTCCTGTGATGGCAAATCCTAGCAATACGCCGATAATGCTGAATACGATCTCAGTAAGAATGATCACGGGTTTGCTTATCGCATTAAATTGTAAAACCAGGATAAACAGGATGAGCATAAGGGCGATCACCAGGGCCTTAAGCAAGAAGCTGGCGGTTTCCTGCTGCTGTTTTCCTTCCCCTGTCTGGGTAATGGTAACGTCAAGCTCCCTGCCCTTGAAATTATCAATTGCATCCTTGATTACAGCATTTACCCCCGTCGGCGTATATCCCTGAGTGGTAAGCACGTTGGAAAACAGGGTGATCATCCGTTTCTGCGATTTGCGCTTGATACTGCCATAGGTGCTGGTAAGGTCGACTTTCACGAGATTGCTGATGGGGATATTTTTAAATCCGCCGGTTGCCAGGTCCCTGAAATAGATCTTCATGTTCAGCAAGTCATAGAGGTTCTTACGCTGCAATTCATTGTTTCGGAGCTGTATTTTATATTCATCCTTATTTTCCTTGATCTTGGATACTTCCCGCCCGAATAAGGCTGTTCTGATTTCCATACCGATCTGCTGGGTGGAAATACCTTCGGTCATTGCCCGCTGTCGGTCCACGGTAAGCGTGATTTCCGGATTTCTGAGATCCACATCCATTTTCAATTCTTCAATGCCCGGTATCTGCAGTGAATCCAGGTAATTTTTCAGACTGACTGCTGTCCTGGTAAGATGGTCAAATTCATCACTGGCTATCTCAATATTGATTGGCGGATCCGTGGGCGGACCATTTTGTTCCTGGTCAACACTGATCGTAGCTCCTGGTATCCCTTTCATTGCCGCACGGATGGAATCGAGATAGGGCGCAGTGGATATCCCGTTTCTTTTTTCATACTCAACAAAGGATACCTGAACCCTTCCCAGCTCCGGATGGGTGCTGCGGTCACCGCTATTTGGGTCATTGGCCCCAATAGCGACGTTTGAAATGACGCTTTCTACCAGCGGATTGCCCTTTTCCCTGGCAGGATCCATATGAAGCACTTTATATACGCGGTTTTCAAGTGTGTTGGTGATCGAGTCCGTATAGTCGACATTGGTACCGACCGGCAATTTCAGGTACACATATATAAAGTTGGGATCTCCTTTAGGGAAGAACACTACCGGAACCTTTCTGACACTGATCGCAATGAAGGAAAGGATTAATAATGCAAATGTGCCGAACAAGAGCCAGGCCGGCCTCCAGCCATTGAGGCCCCAACGCAGCAAGCGCTCATAATGTCCCATTATCCAGGGGAGGGCCCGGTTCTGAAACAAATGGATCAGACGGTCAAAAAGGTAGACATTGAATACGATCAGGATGGCAAGGAGCAGCAGTAAGTTACCCATGAATTTGAAATGAGCCAGGTCCAGAATAATTCCTACGACCAGGAAAATCCAGAATATGGGCCTTCTGAAGACATCCGATTTCTTTTTTACTCCTTCCTTTTGGGGATGGTTCATGAAATCCACTGCAAAAACCGGATTCATGATAAATGCGACGATCAGGGAAGCACTCAGCGTAAATATCAGCATGGCAGGCAGGTAGATCATGAATTTGCCGATGATGCCCGGCCAGAAAAGCAAAGGGAAAAAAGGCGCAAGGGTGGTTAGGGTCCCGGCCAGTACGGGCACAAAGACCTCTCCAGCCGCTATTTTCGCGGCGAATGTGGAGCTGATCATTCCCTTATTCTGTACAAATATCCGATGCGTGTTTTCGATAACAACAATTGCATCGTCCACGATGATACCCAAACCGAATAGAAGTGCAAAAAGCACCATGAAGTTGAGTGTTATAGACGAACCTATAATCAGTTCAGCGGCCGGCAGGAACACAAAAGCGACGAACATGCTGAGCGGAACCGATAGCGCTACAAAGAAAGCGTTCGTCACGCCCATAAAGAACATGAGTATCAGCAGTACTAGTACGAATCCGATAACGATGGAATTGACAAGGTCTTTGAATGAGGACCTCGTGTTCTTGCTCATATCACCCGTGATCACGAGGTGAAGCTCCCTTTGCTGGTCCTGCGCCTTCTTTACCACCTCCTTCACCTGGTCGGAGGTTTCTATCAGGTTTTCTCCGCTCCGTTTAATGATATTAAGGGTGATTACATTTTTACCCATCATGCGCGCATAGCTTTCGCTTTGCTTGGCCGTGTCTTTTATCTCGGCGATATCTTTCAGATAGATCGGAGCTCCGAAAGTATTTCGGATGACGACCTGGGCAATATCGCTTGCTGTATGAAACTGCCCCTTGAGCTGCATAGTACGTTTCATATTACCCACCTCAATGAGTCCGGCCGTGACATCGGTGTTCTCTCCTGAAATGGCGTTAGCGATATCATTGAATGTGAGATTGGCGCTCTGCATTTTGTAATTGTCAACATTGATCTGGAACTCTCTTTCCGGAGCGCCCACTTCATCTACCCTATTGACCTGGCTGATATCTTCCAATTTATCTTTCAAATCATCGGCATACTTTTTCAGATGCTGCATATCGTAGTCGCCACTGATATTGACATACATTATGGGCAGATCGGAAACGCTGACTTCGGTGACATCGGGCAGGGTGGTCAGGTCGGTAGGCAGATCGGTCTTGGACTTGTCCACAGCATCTTTTACCTTCTGGAGACCCACATCCGTCTTTACATCGGTCTCAAATTCGACAATGATTGCGGAATAATCCTGGACGGAGGTACTGGTAAGTTTATTGATCTTGGCACCGGTTATTCCCTTGATCTGTTTTTCGATCGGGCGGGTGATCAGGTTTTCTACGTCTTTGGGGGAATTGCCGACATAAGTGGTCTGCACATAAATGGTCGGGATCACCACATCGGGAAATTGCTCTTTGGGGGTAGTTGAAAATATAAATATGCCCCATATCGACACAATGATCATCAATAGGTAAATGGCCGTCTTATTGTTGATCGCCCAACTGGTGGCCACAAACTCTTTTATTTTGCCTTTAACATTCTCTAAAGCGCTCATACATTTGGTTTGATAGGTGTAAATCGTTCTTGGGCCGCAGCAAGGAAATACGATTCTCTTTTGCCGGTTACGTGGTACTGCTCGCTATTTTATTGGACGGTTGTGATCGCTTGTCCGTCATAAAGTCCCTGCGATCCATCGGTAATGACCACATCTCCTGTCTGCAATCCGCTTTTGATCTCAATCTGATCCTTATAGATCTGGCCGATCTGCACAACTCTTTTCCTGGCTAACAATTGTCCGTTTTCCCTGGAAGCCACCAGCACATATTTACCCTTTTCATCGTTTTGCACTGTGTTGACGGGAACCGTGATGACGGAGGATGCCGTGTAATCTTCAATGCTGACCATGGCAATCTGGTTGGGATGAAAATCCTTGTCATCCGGCAATTTTGCTTCGATATAAAAACTGCGCGTATTGGGGTCGATGAGTTTTCCTGTCACATTCACTTTCGCATGAAGGACCCTGTTATTGAGTTCGGGCAGAGTGATCTTCAAATACGTTCCGACCCTAACCTTACTCAGGTAGAGTTCGGGAACCTGGACCGTGGCCTTTAGATTTTCAGTATTTACGATCCGAATCTGGGGATTGCTTGTTCCGGGTACGACGCCGGTAAAAGTCTCTCCTATCCGGATATTAACATCGTCTGCCACGCCATCTATATCCGCGTAGACATTTGTAAAATTGATTTGCTCCTTGATGATATTGATCTGTTTCTGGGCCTGGTCAACAGAATTCTTTGCATTGATGACGTCTACTTCTGTTCCGATATTTTGTTTCCAGAGATTATTCCTCCTGTTATAGAGGTCCTCTGCAAAAGACAATTGGGTCTCAGATTGGGACAATTGTTTTTGAAGGATGGCATCATCCAGCTTGAGCAGGAGCTGGCCTTTTTTGACATAGTCACCTTTTTTCACATAAACACCTGTGACGAGACCCCCTGTACCGTTTCTGGGAGCGACAAAAGCTATATTGAGGGCGTCAATTTTGCCCTGGAGGTCAATATAATGGGAGAAGGAGGTAAGCTTTAGCGTATCCAGGGCCACAAGTATGGTCTTCGCTTTTTTCGAAGCGGAGCTGTCCGAACCTCCTATCTCATCTTCGAGTTTGCGGATATCTGTATTCAGCCTGGTTTGTTCCTGCTTTAACTGATCGAGCTTAGCCTTTTTTTCAACCAAAGAATTCGGGGTCTGGTTGGAGGAACTGGCTCCGCAGGAAACCAACAGGAGAATTTCAGCCGCTGCCCAAAAATTCAAAATCTTTTTCATCTGGTTATTTTTTAATTTTCTTATTTGTCAGACGCAACCTTAAATGATTTCAATCAATATTTTAGTTTCCCTATAGCCTTCTGGTAATCCACTTTGGCAATCACCGCATCGTACAAGGCATTAATGAAATTGGTCTGGGCCGTAATCAGGTCTGTCTGTGCATTGGTTACATCCGTGTTGGAGGCCAATCCCGATTCATATTTTTTTCTGGTTTGGTCATACACGGACTCGGCCAATGCCATATTCCTTCTCTGAAAATCCACGGTCAGGATATCCGATTTGAATCTGTTTCTGGCCTGGGCAATATCGTTGTCGATGGAATTTTTCATATCATCCAACTGGTTCTGCGTTTTCATCAATTGCAGCCTGGCAGTTTGCAGGTTGGCATTTTTTACAAAACCATTAAAAATGGGCACATTGACACTCAGCCCTACATAGGCCGTGGTATACCAGGTTCCGGCCTGGCTGAACATATCATAGGTCTGGCTGAATGCATTTTTCTGATAGGCGGCATTCAGGCTGGCCGTGGGCAGGTAGCTGTATTTATAGCGCTTGATATTGTACTCATTCAATTTTTCGGAGAGAAGGAGGGCCTGAAAATCGTTGCGGTCTTCATAACGATGCAGGGAATCATCCAATACTCCATTTTTGATGTTCTCCTCCGAAAAATTATCCGTTAACACCAGGGAATCCTTCACAGGAATCCCGATCAGGTATTTCAAACCAAGATAGCCGTTGTCAATTGTAACCTGGACCCCATGTTTCTGGGTTTCAAGATTGGCTAGCTGGACGGTGGCTTTGTCTACATCCAGTTTTTCCTGGAAACCATTTTCATAAAGCGCCCTGGTATCATTAAGCAATTTCTGTGCCCTGGCGATATTGGCATCGATTTGGTCCATTTGGGTTCTGCTTACCACTAATTGATAATAGACTTTATAAATATTGACACTGATGCTTTCCTGCGTGACATCGATGGCTTTTTGATAATAGTCGATAGAGGTCTTACGTGCCTGGAGTCCCACAAATACCTGTCCGTCAAAAAGGGTCTGGCTCAGGTTGATGCCACCGGATGTATAGTATTGCTGATACAGGGAGAAGGCGATCGTCCCGAATCCGCCCTGGGGAAGTGTGATCGCACCATTGTTGCCCTTCACTCCGTTTTGGATCAGGATACCGTAGACTGCGGGGGAAAAAGGGTTGGGAATGGCCTGCACGGGTATGCTCAGATAGTCCGTTGTGGAACCCGTTGCACTCAGCGTAGGCAGGGCTCCTGCCGTTATGCCTTTGTTAGTCTGCTGCTGCAGAAGCACGTCGATCATGGCATTTTTCACCTGCCAGTTGTGCTTATGCGAATAGTCCAGGCATTGCCGGATCGAGAATGCATGAATCACCGGTTCCTGCGAAAGTTGTTGTGCTTGCTGTTGTGCGAGGGCGGCAGTAAAACCAGGCAATAGAAGCATGGCGATAATCCTTTTCCCTATCTTATTCATAGAAATCCCATTTTTTATTTAGTAGTCCCTAGGACAAATACAATCCACCGTCATTTTTCAGGACATGTTTTTGCATATATTTTTCCATATACTTTCTTCCTTTTGAAGTAATAATGCCGTGCAGGTAGAGTTGATCGATCTCATAAATGATATCTATCACCCGGAAACGGTTTTGAGGAAAAATTTCCTGATTGAAAAAAAGGAAAACCGATTCGTTGTGAAGTTTTGCAACTATCTCCACATTGACTTCGGGCCTGTAGAGCTCCTCGTCTATTCCACGGACCAGATTTTCCCTGAATGTTTTATATAAGAACTGCAATTTGTGATCACGGAGTTTTTTAAATGCACGGGGATGGTGCTTTTCCAGATCATACATGATAAGAGGATTCATTCCTTTGAGCATTTCCTCCGTTTGTTCAATACCCAGGAAAACTTCGTGAATGGCATTCTCCGCCGACTTGCGGCAGTCCATGCATTTTGATTCATTGCTGTCTATTTCCCGGGTTACAATGGCTTCCACGATCTCATCCTTATCGGCATAAAACTGGTAAATGGTCTTCTTACTAATTCCCAATTGTGCCGCTATTTCGTCCATCGTGACCGAACGGATCCCGTATCGCATGAAAAGTTCACGCGACTTTTCCAATATTCTCTCTTTCATTTGTCAGACATTTATCAGATTCCTGAAAAACCGGAAGCAAAACTACGGAAACTTTTTTTGTTACCAAAGTTTCCGTGGGATTTTTTTTCTTTGGGTCCTGATTTTGGACGAACGGTAGCTGCATTATCTATATGATGTTCATAAGATAATTTATCAGCTTGTCCTGTTTGTATTATTTTTAAAAATCAAAACCGAGAATTGGTATTTGCCTCAGAGGGTAATGAATATGCGAGGTTCCATCTGGCAAGCAGAGAAAAATTAAATACTTAGATGAAATCAAGGAATTTTTTGAAGCGCCTTTTTCAATTTTTCTTACAGGGCCTGATCATCCTTGCTCCAATCGCGATCACAATATTTGCCGTAACATCACTTTTTAACTGGATTGACGGCATGTTGCCCAATCTGATTCATCACCTTTTCCCCGGCCGGCTTGGCGTTGATAAGTACGGTTCACCGAAAAGCATACCTGGATTAGGGTTTGTCGTCGTTGTCCTGATTGTCTTACTAGTAGGATATATTTCATCTTCCTTCATAGTGAGCAGGCTCGTAGAGCTTTTTGACAAGATCCTTGAGAAGACGCCGGGCATAAAGATCATCTATTCTACCGTTAAAGACTTTTTTGAAGCTTTTGCGGGCAATAAGAGAAAATTCGATAAAGCCGTGCTGGTAAGCATCGAATCGCCGGATGTATGGAGGATAGGATTTATTACACAGGAAGATGCGAGTGATTTTGGCCTCCAGGATTATATGGCTGTTTATGTTCCTCAGAGCTACGCATTTGCGGGTCACCTGTATTTTGTCAGGAAGGACCGGGTTCGTTTTCTAACCGGCATAAGCTCGGCTGAAGCGATGAAGTTTGCGATTTCAGGAGGAGTTACCGAGATAGAAGAGGCGGATTAATTACAGAATACCACGCCTGCCAACCGTTAAAATTCCAGCTTTCTTATCTTTGCGCCATGTCTGCGATCTATCACAATACGAAACTCGTTCACAATTTCAATTCCGGCCCCAGCGTGCTGCCCAGAGAGGTTTTTGAAGAAGCAAGCCGTGCAATTATGGATTTTAATAATACAGGGCTCTCCATTCTGGAGATCGGGCACCGCAGCTCGCTTTTCCAGGAAGTAATGGATGAGGCGATTGCTACCCTGAAGGAACTCATGGTTTTGGACAGCGAACACGAAGTCCTTTTTCTTCATGGCGGAGCTTCGACCCAGTTTTTCCAGGTTCCAATGAACCTCCTGGATGATAAGGAGACGGCAGCCTACCTGGACTGCGGTACCTGGGGAACGAAGGCGATCAAAGAAGCGAAGATTTTTGGACAGGTGGAGGTGGTGGCTTCTTCAAAGGATAAGGATTATACTTATATTCCGAAGGGATTCATTATACCCGAAACAGTCAAATATTTCCACTATACCACCAACAATACTATCGAAGGGACCCAGATGCGCGATATACCGGATTCCGGGGTTCCGCTGGTCGCCGATATGAGCAGCGATATCCTGAGCCATACAATGGATTTCAATCGATTCAGCCTTATTTATGCAGGAGCTCAGAAAAATATAGGGGCTGCCGGGGTAAATGTGGTGGTGGTGAAAAAAGACATATTGGGAAAAGTGAGCCGCAGGCTTCCCAGCATGATGGACTACCGCAATCATATAGAAAACGGATCCATGCTGAATACGCCTCCCGTCTTTGCAGTATATGTATGCATGCTGACCCTGAGATGGCTAAAAAAACTAGGGGGAATCCCGGAAATCGAGGAAAAAAACAATGTAAAAGCTAAGCTGCTTTATGATACACTGGACAGTTTGCCCATTTTCCGGCCTAAGGTATCCGGCAATGACCGCAGTCGCATGAATGTGGTATTTGTAATTGACGAGCCGGAACTCGAAAAGGAATTCCTGTCCCTTTGTAAGGAAAATGGAATGGTTGGAATCAAAGGACACCGTTCCACAGGCGGTTTTCGGGCCAGCCTTTACAATGCGCTGCCGCAGGAGAGCGTGACTGCACTGACAGAACTGATGAAAGATTTTGCCCAAAAGCACGGATAAAAGCATAATAAACAGAATGGCAATCATCAAACCCTTTAGCGCCCTTCGCCCCCGTAAAGAACTTGCTTCCAGACTCGCTTCAAGACCCTATGATGTGTTGAACGCGGAGGAGGCTCGCCAGGAAGCCGCAGGCAATCGGTATTCTTTCCTGCATATTACCAAATCGGAAATCGATCTTCCTGAAGAGATAAGGGATATCCACGCCCCGGAAGTTTACCAAAAAGCAAAAGAGAACCTTCAGAATTTCAGGCAGGAGGGAATCCTTTACCAGGAGGATAAGCCTTGTTATTATATCTACCAGTTGACCATGAAAGGACGCGACCAGACCGGACTGGTATGTGTAAGCGCTGTGTCGGATTATGAAGAGGGCATCATTAAAAAACACGAGCTGACCAGGCCCGATAAGGAGTTGGACCGGATCCGACATATACAAACGACAGGGGCGCAAACGGGGAATGTCTTTTTGGCCTATCAGACATTCGAATCGCTTAATAAAGAGTTGGAGGACTGGAAATCCAGCCACATACCCGAATATGATTTTCTGGCAGAAGACGGGATCAAACATATTGTATGGGTGGTCGATGATGAAGCTACCATGGACCGCGTCACGCGGTATTTTGCAGATCATATTCCCTGCACCTATATTGCCGACGGGCATCACCGTGCCGCGTCCGCCGCTAAGGTTAAGGAGGCTCTGGGAGACCAGGCGGGGGAGGAAAGTCATTATTTTCTGACCACTTTGTTTCCGGGCGGCCAGCTTCATATCCTGGATTATAACCGAGTCGTAAAGGACCTTAACGGAATGGAAGAACAGGAATTCCTCCATCAACTGAAACACGACTTCATTATTGGCAGGGTCGAAGCCTCTTTTTCCCCTTTACAGTTTCATGAATTCGGCATGTACCTGAATGGCAAATGGTATAAACTCATTTCCAGGGCGGGAAGTTATGACAGCGATCCGATCGGCATACTTGATGTTTCGATCCTCCAGAAAAATGTATTGAACAAGATTCTCACTATTAAGGATGTTCGTATGGACAGCCGAATCGATTTCGTCGGAGGGATAAGAGGCCTTGAAGAACTGGAAAAAAGAGTAGACAGCGGCGAAATGAAATTGGCTTTCAGCCTGCACCCGGTGAGCATGCAGCAGTTGATCGATATCGCCGATACAGGCAATGTCATGCCGCCCAAGAGCACCTGGTTTGAACCCAAGCTAAGGGACGGTTTGCTGACGCATTTGATTTGAGGTTACGATCTTTAACGGCCCAGTCGGGCTTTCATCTTATATTTGGCTTAAGTGAAACCGAGCTTACAATCAGGACAATATATGCGAGGTTCCTTCTGACAAATAGAAAAACAAGATATTCACAGATGAATTTCAGATTAGTTTTTTCCATACCATGCTTGCTTTTGGTGCCCGGACTTTGCCCGGCCCAGCAGGAAGATACCCAGGCCCTGGATCAAACTGCCAAGGCCTTTATCCGCCAGGGCGATTATAATAATGCGGTCCTGGTTTTGAACAATGCGCTTAAAAAAGATCCCAAAGATCTGGAATGCCTGAAGGATCTCGCTTTCACCTATTACCTTGACCGGAATTTTGAAAAAGCATTGACTGTAGCTAAACCGATCGTCGAGCGGCCTGATGCCGATGTGCAGAGTTTTCAGATCCTGGGTATGGTTTACAAGGCAACAGAATCGGGAAAAGAATGTGAGAAAATGTATCGCGAGGGTCTTAAGAGGTTTCCAAGAAGCGGAGTGCTCAATAATGAATATGGCGAAGTGCTGGGAACGAGCAATGGGGTCGAAGCCATTAAATACTGGGAAAGAGGGATCCAGGCGGATCCGAATTATTCCAGTAATTATTATAACGCCAGCAAATACTATTATACAAAAAACAATAAGATCTGGTGTGTATTGTACAGCGAGATCTTTGTAAACCTGGAAAGTTACAGCCAGCGCACCCTGGAAATGAAGGACGTTCTGATGGAAGAATATAAAAAGATTTTCGCCGACGCCGATTTGTTCAAGAACCAGGGTACCAGGAATGCATTTGAATCCGCCTTCATCGCTGAGCTTGGTTTGCATGCCTCAACAGTAATTAGCGGAGTGGACGCTGAGTCCCTTACCATGTTACGCTCCGAATTCATTTTATCCTGGTTCGGTAACCCGACAATTGCCTTTCCATACCGGCTTTTTGATTACCACAGGCAATTACTTAAGGAAGGCCTTTTCAACGCCTATAACCAATGGCTTTTCGGCGCAGCCCAGGATCAGAGCAAATTTCAGGCCTGGTGCAATTCCCATACTGATGAGTACAGCCGTTTTACCAAATTCCAGGGGGGGCGGATATTCAAATTGCCGGAAGGGCAATACTACCAAACCCAAGCAAAATAGGGTTCTATTGATTTGATCTAAAATTTTCCATACTTCTTTATCTTTAGGCAATGACAGAGCCAAAACGATTGTTTGATTGCATCAACTACCAATTGGAAAACTATCCTAAAGATGATATGCTTGCCGCCAGGGAAGGAGGCCTGTGGAAGACATACAGCACAAAGGATATACGCCAAAAAGTTGATAGCCTGACCGCCGGATTGCTGCAACTTGGCGTTTCAGGAAATGACATGACGACGGAAAGAAGGGACAAGATTGCGATCATTTCCAATAACCGGCCCGAATGGCTTATCGCCGATATGGCCGTTCAACAGACCGGCGCCATCCTGGTGCCAATTTATCCAACTACGAGCCCGCTTGAGATCGAATTTATTTTCAACGATGCGGAGGTGAAATATGTATTCGTGAGCAGCCAGGAACTTTATGAGAGAATTCTGGGTCTGCAGCCGAAGATCCCTACTCTGAAGGGTATCTATTCCTTTAACGAAATCCTGGGAGCCGATCATTGGTCAAAATTGCTTATTCCCCCTGATGAGGCCTGGTATTCAAAAATCGAATTCTCCAAAGCCAAAATCTCGGAAGATTGTCTGGTGACGATCATTTATACTTCGGGCACTACAGGCACTCCCAAGGGAGTCATGCTGAGCCACCGCAATATTGTGAGCTGCATTTTTCTTTCCAAGGAGAGTTTCCCCTTTGAAAATAATCCCACTCAACGGGCTTTAAGCTTTCTGCCGCTTAATCATATTTTCGAAAAGGCTTGCAGTTATATTTATATGTTCAGCGGATACGGGATCTTTTTCGCCGAAAGCCTCGACACCATTGCCGCCAACCTACAGGAACTAAAGCCTGATATTTTTACAACGGTTCCCAGGCTGCTTGAAAAGGTCTATGAGCGGATAATGACCAAAGGCGCCGAACTGAAGGGTATAAAAAGAAAATTATTTTACTGGGCGGTTGACCTGGGGAAGAGATATGATAATCGCATCAGTCACGGCTTTTTATACAATTTGCAACTGAGCATCGCCAACAAACTGGTTTTTTCAAAATGGAGGGAGGCACTGGGTGGAAATATCAAAACGATCGTCACCGGAGGGGCCGCCTGTCAGGAAAGGCTAATGAGGATTTTTAACGCCGCGCGGATCCCCCTCTATGAGGGTTATGGCCCCACCGAGAATTCCCCTGTGATCTCTATCAACGGAAAGCAGCCAGGCCGTAGTAAATATGGAACGGTTGGGCCGATCATCAAGGGGATTGAAGTAAAGCTTGAGGAAGATGGCGAAATCTGTGTCAAGGGACCTACGATGATGCAGGGTTATTACAAGAGACCAGACCTCACTGCTGAAACCATCATTGACGGATGGTTGCATACGGGGGATATAGGAACATTCGAAGACGGTATCTTTCTTCGCATTACCGACAGGAAAAAGGAATTGTTTAAGACCAGCGGAGGAAAATATGTGGCTCCGGCAGCCATCGAAAATAAATTGAAGGAATCGCGCTTTATCGAACAAGTCATGATTGTGGGTCCGGAAAGAAAATTCGTAGGCGCCCTGATCGTCCCTTCCTTTTCCGCTCTGCAGGACTGGTGCAGGCAAAACAATATGCCCTTCACAAGCCCCGAAGAAATAGTGAAGGAACCCCGGGTGCTTAAATTTTACAAGGAGCTCGTTGAACACTATAACGAGTATTTCAATCATGTAGAGCAGGTAAAAAAATTCGAACTCATGAACCGGGAATGGAGTATCGATACCGGCGAGATGACACCAAAGCTCAGTTTGAAAAGAAAGGTCATCATGGAGAAGTACAAGGATGTAATTGACCGGATCTACGCTTAGCAGATGCCAAAGCCACCTAATTATGAGGACATGGAATCCCCTGAAATGATGGAAAAGATTCTCCAACTGGTGCCCCAGCAGCCCCCCTTCCGTTTTATCGAAACCATCGATTACCTGGATCACGACCGGATTGAAGGCAGTTATACTTTAAAAGAAACAGCCGATTTTTATCAGGGGCATTTCCCGGGTTTTCCCGTGACCCCCGGAGCGATCCTAATGGAAATAATGGCGCAAACAGGTATGGTGGCATTCGGCATTTACCTGATGATGCTGGAAGGAGAAAAAGAATTTAAAAACATGTCTGCTCTTTTAACGCAGACCCATATCCGTTTTAAAAAGCAGGTGGCGCCGGGCGAGCGTGTTTTTATTCGTTCTGAAAAGACTGTTTTCCGCTATGGGAAACTGGAATGCCGCATCACCCTGAAGGATGCAAAAAAAGACCTAATTTGCTTCGGCGAAATGGGAGGCATGCTGCTGGTCAGAAAATGATCTGGGCTAAAAGCCAGCCGTTACCTTTATTTAATCCCCGATCATGAATCGTGTAGTTATCACCGGAATGGGAGTAGTTGCACCCAATGGTACAAATCTTCCTGCTTTTACTGAGGCCATTCGAAGCGGCAGAAGCGGCTTACGATTTTTCCAGGAATTGAAGGATCATGGCCTGGGTTGCTGTGTGGCTGGTATGCCGCCCGATTTTGACGATTCCCGTCTTTCGAAATACCTGAGCCCGGGAGTTTTCAAAAGTCTGCGCAGCACCACGGTCAAATATGCTTTATCGGCTGCCATCGAAGCGTGGGAGGATGCAGGGTTTACAATTGGCCAATCATCTGAATCGGACCCGGAAACCGGATGTATTTTCGGCAATGGGGTCTGCGATGTTGATCATATGCGACATGCCATCCAATTTTATGAAAACCTGGGCGTGCAAAAACTCGGCGTAAGGCATATTGAACAACTCATGACCAGCGCTGCAAGTGCGCATATAGGCGGACTAATCGGTATGGGAAACCAGGTGACGGCCAATAGCAGCGCCTGCAGCACCGGGACGGAAGCCATCCTTATGGCTTTTGACATGATACGCTCTGGCCGTGCCAAATGCATGATAGCAGGCAGTTGTGAAGCGAGTAGTAAATATATCTGGGGCGTATTCGATGCCATGAGGGTTTTGAACAGAAATCACAATGAAGATCCAGAGGGCGCCAGCAGGCCGATGGCAAAGGATAGCGCGGGTTTCGTACCGGGCAGCGGGGCCGGAGCTCTGGTGCTGGAAGAACTCGAAACCGCAATAAGAAGGGGCGCCCGGATCTATGCCGAAATAAAGGGCGGTTTTATCAATAGCGGAGGACAAAGAGGCGGCGGGACCATGACCGCGCCATCGCCGGATGGGGTGAAAACATGCATAAAAAAAGCTCTCGAAGTCTCTTGTGTGAATGCTTCAGAAATCGACCTGGTCTGCGGACACCTTACCGGTACAGCAGCCGATAAATGGGAGATTTCGTGTTGGGCTGCGGCCCTTGGAAGAAGGGGAGCTGATTTTCCCTGTATCAATACACTCAAATCCCTGACAGGCCACTGCATCAGTGCGGCTGGTTCCATCGAATCTGTGGCTGCATTAATTCAATTGCACAACGATTTTATCCAGCCAAATAAAAATTGCGATCAGATACAGGAGGAGATACTCGAACATATAGACCAGCGCTGCATCCTGTGCGAACCCGCAGAAAAACCATTGAATACCGTCATTAAAGCTAACTTCGGTTTTGGCGATGTAAACAGTTGTGTTATTTTTAAAAAAATTACCAATTAAACACATGGACAGAGCGGATCTCCTGAAGGAATTGAAATCTATGATGGGTGAGTATATGCATGATGATGATAAACCCCGCCTGGATAATATTACCGATCAAACGGATTTTGTAAAGGACCTGCATATGGACTCTATCGACCTTGTGGATATCATAATTCAGGTTGAAAACAAATACGGCATCGAGATAAAAAATGAGGCTATCGGGAAATTAAATACGGTTGGGGCCTGCCTCAATACGATACAGGAACGGCTGGCAGAAAAAAATCTCTAAAACATTTTTGAATTCTCCGGCATTTTTTCTTTTAGAAAATAACTCTGTGGCAACTGTTTTTCCTGCCTGACATGACTAAATACAGCCGTGGATTTTTTGTCCTTGTTGAAATGGTCGACGAAGACTATGCGCTCGTTGAAGTCCTTTCCCATTAACATTGCATAGGACTCAAAAAAAAGGGTCTTGTATAATTTTCCTTCACTTAGGTAAATGGATTCTTTCAGGGGCCTTTTGGTTTTCATATCAACCCAGAGGTCCATTTTTTTATAAGAGGCATTAGGGAATCTCGCCGTTAAATGAAGCAGGTAGGACCGCACAAGCGGAGTATATTCAACTATTTCCATGGACCCGATCGAATAGTCCTGTTCCCAGTCCAGCCGGGCGATATCCAAAAAAGAGACGGATCCGAACAATCGTTGCAGGGCTGTCATTTTAACCGGTTGCGACATGGAATGTATATACATCCAGAGTTCTCCTCCAATCAATAAGAGCAGGTTGCCTTTTTGGGACTCCGGGCTGAGACAGGCCACCAGGGCCCTGTTCTTTTCAAAGTAGACCCTGTAGGCGCTGTAAACAGAATTTGCCGGGCCGGGGGCGCCGACTTCAATGCTATCTTGCAGTATTACCTCCATTGACATTTGCGGCCAGGGCATCCGTTTGTTTTCCGCCTGTTGCAGGATTTCGTCAGGGCGGACCGGTTGCTGCGCAAGGGAGATGCTTTTCAGGCATATGAATAAAACAATTAAAGAAAAGGTATATTTTATTATCATTTTCATCTTCCGCCTGGTTTAGCTGTGATCAAGTGATTCTACAATGGTATAGCGTTTAATGATCATCATGGAAGATAAACCGGAAAGCGTAATGGCTGCGATGATCCCTGAAGCCACCAACGGATGAAGGAGGGTCATGCCATAAACCTGCAAGGTATAGGGCCTGCTCATTCCGGGTACGGGTGGCATGATGATATGTAAAGCAGTGATTATCCGCGCAAGGATCCATTGAAGCGCCATGCCGATAATAGCTCCAAAAAGCCCTATGAGAAAGGCTTCGAGTACGAATATGCTATTGATTTGTCTTCGGCTCAATCCCATGGCACGCAGGGTGCCAATCTCCCTGATCCTTTCCATGGTGGTCATGTTCATAATATTCCAACAACTAAGCAGGACAATGACAAGGATGATAGCCCCCATAAAACTGAATATGATATTGAATATATCACGGATCGACAGATAAAATGCGGCATTTTGATACCAAGGGAGAAGGACCGTTTTTGCTCCGGCGCTATCTGTTTCCAAAAAAGATCTTAGCCTTCTGATCTTATCTTCCAAGTGCTCACGGTTTTTAAACATCAGCGCCAGAATACTGGTCTTATGAGAGTTGAGAAGTTTCTCCGCATTTTCGTTTCGGGTGAGCAAGTAATAACGATCGGTTTCACTAACTCCGGTGGACATGATGCCCAATAATTCAACATCGATCCCATTGATCGCGCCTTCAGTATTAGTTCCATACATCATGAGCATATCCCCTGTTTTTGCATGCAGTGCTTTAGCGAGGCCTTTTCCGAGGATAATTCCCTGGCGGTTGGTATTTAATGGGGCCAACTGTTCCCCCAATTTCAGCCTTGGATTTATTTCAGACATGCCAGCCAGCAACCGCATTTCCTCAGGCACACGGATTCCGTAACCTTTGAAGGGAAGGGACGTTTCTCCATTGGAAATCAGGCCTCCGAATTCAATGCGTGGCAATACATAAGCCACCTCCTTATCCTGGCTGATCAAAGTCTCAAGGCGCTCAATGCTATCCATTCCGAATTCCAGCGCATGATCTTCCTGCTCTTCTAACATTCGCCGATCCATAATTTGTACGTGGGCTGATCCTCCGGCACCTCCGAATCCATTACGAATCGTGAGTTCCTGCAGGCTGTATATTGAAAACCTATAATATCCAATGGCAATGCAGAGCGCTGTACAACCGGAGACAGCGATCAGGAGAGCGAAAAAACTACGCCGTTTATTACGAAAGAGATTGCGATAAGCCAGTTTCAGTAATTTTATTCGATTTCTCCATCCGTAATGGCCTCGGTTTCCTTTTATTTGAGATTCATTCATGTCTTATCAGTTTACTGCCGTCCTGGATGAATAATCGGGAAGATGCGTGTTCAATGACCATTTGATCATGGGAGGCAATGACCACTGTGACGCCCAGTTCTTTGTTGAGTTCCCGCATCAGTTCGATGATGGACTCCGCATTCTTCCGGTCAAGGTTGGCCGTAGGTTCATCCGCAACGATAAGAGTAGGATTTCCTGCAAGGGCCCTGGCGATGGAAAGCCGTTGTCTCTGGCCTCCGGAAAGGGAAGAAGGCCGCTGATGCATTTTATCTGCGATGCCTACCCGATGAAGGAATTTTTCGGCCAGTTCCCGGATCTCCCGGGTTCCAAGACCTTTGAAAAGCAGGGGAAGTTCGACATTTTCATAGGCCGTCAATACAGGGATCAGGTTGAAGGACTGAAAAATAAACCCGATATGATTCAAGCGAAGAGGATTCAACTTGTCAAGGGAAATATCTGTTATATCCTTCCTTTCAAATATAATTCTCCCGGAACTTGGTTTGTCAATGCATCCGATAATATTAAGCAGGGTTGTTTTGCCACTCCCGGAGGGGCCTGCAATGACGAGAAAATCTCCCTTCCCCACCTTGCAACTGAGGTTATTCAGGGCTTTGAGTTCAGAAGATCCCAGGTAATAAATTCTCGAGATATCCTGAATGTCAACCAATATTTCTTCAACGGTCATCAGCTTATTTTGATAATGGTTCCAAGATAACATAAAAATTTTTTGTGAGCTTCCTTAGCCAGTCTGCCATTTTCCTTTTTAAAATGAAGTCTATAAAATAGCTCCTAAATTTGGGTGATAAAGGAATGATCAAATCATGATGGAGGTTTAAAAAGAGCTAACATTTAGTGTATGGAAAAAAAATTAAAGGACCAGGTTGCCATTGTAACTGGTGCCAGTTCCGGCATCGGGGCCGGAGTTGCAAAAAAATTAGCGGAGGCCGGCGCGACGGTCATCGTCAACCACCCGGTGCCTTCCACCCAGGAAGCTGCTGATGCGGTTGTTGCAGAGATCAGGGCGGATGGGGGGCAGGGAATCTCCTATCAATGCGATGTAAGCAAGGAAGAAGAAGTGATCCGGATGTTCGCGGATTTAGCAAGACAATTCGGCACCGTAGATATCCTGGTGAACAATGCAGGACTTCAGCGGGATTCACCCTTTAACGAGATGACGCTTGAACAATGGAATTTTGTCCTGGGTGTCAATTTGACCGGCCAGTTTCTTTGCGCCAGGGAAGCCATCAGGGAATTTCTTAAAAGAGGCCCTGTGCCTCAAAGATCCAGTGCTTTGGGAAAAATCATCTGCATGAGCAGCGTCCATGAAGTGATCCCCTGGGCCGGGCATGCGAATTACGCAGCCAGTAAAGGAGGCATCATGCTTTTGATGAAAAGCGTCGCACAGGAATTCGCACCTAAAAAAATAAGGGTGAATAGCATTTGCCCGGGCGCCATTCAAACGCCGATCAACAGGCAGGCCTGGGATACGCCGGAAGCATTGCAGTCCCTGCTCACCCTCATTCCCTACCAGCGGATTGGTCAACCAGAGGATATCGGCAAAGCGGCAGTCTGGCTTGCCAGCGATGATTCCGATTATATCACAGGAGCCTCGATTTTTGTGGACGGCGGTATGACCCTCTACCCGGGTTTTTCTACGAATGGTTAGAAGCGGCTTAAAAAGCAGACAGGTTATCTGAACTATTTACAGAGTAAAAGGTTAGACATGAATTGAAAAAAAATGAACAATCAGGAAAAACAACGGTTGCAGGATGGCATTTGGAAAAAATGGGGGCCCTACCTGAGTGAAAGGCAATGGGGAACCGTAAGGGAAGATTATAGCGCAGGCGGCGATGCATGGGGTTATACTACACATGAAATGGCCCGCAGCAAGGCCTGGCGCTGGGGGGAAGAGGGGCTTGCAGGGATCTGCGATGACCAGCAAATACTCTGTTTTGCCATTAGCCTCTGGAACGGGAAAGATCCCATCCTGAAAGAACGCTTATTTGGACTTTCGGGACCAGAGGGCAATCATGGGGAGGACGTAAAAGAAATTTACTATTACCTGGATTCCACGCCGACTCATTCCTATATGAGGATGCTTTATAAATATCCTCAGGCCCCCTTTCCCTATGATCAACTCTTAAAGGAAAATGCTCAGAGGACCCGTAACGATCCTGAATTTGAGATCCTCGATACGGGAATTTTTGAGGAGGATGCCTATTTCGATGTTTTTGTAGAATATGCAAAAGCAGACAAGGAGGATATCTTAATCCGTATCACGGTGAAAAATCGGGGTAATTCCGAAGCTGCTCTGCATGTTTTGCCTACTCTCTGGTTTCGCAATACCTGGGATTGGGGTTATGATGATTACAAACCCAATCTGTATGCTGTTGCTGATGATGTGATCGAGATCCAGCACCGGGCACTTGGTAATTTTAAATTATTCAGCCAGCAGAATCAATCCCTGTTTTTTTGTGAAAATGAAACCAATAATCCCCGCCTTTACAATCACCAGGAAAATAATAGATTCTACAAAGACGGGATAAATGATTTTGTGGTAAACGGGATGGCTGCGATCAATCCCGACAGGGGTGGAACAAAGGCTGCCGTAAATTATGAATTGTTATTGCCAGGCCAGGGAGAGGCAGTTTTGAAATTGCGGCTGAACGGCCAGGACAGGCAAGACCCATTTGCGGATTTCGATCAGCTCTTCAGCCAGAGAATGCAGGAGGCCGACCTTTTTTATTCAGATATTCAGAATAATATAAAAGACGCCGAAGAGAGATCCGTTCAGCGGCAGGCCTTTGCCGGCATGTTATGGAATAAACAGTTTTATTATTATGATATTGAGCAATGGCTGAAAGGCGACCCGGCCTACCCCCCTCCCCCTCCAGAAAGGTTGAAGGGCAGGAACAGTAATTGGAAGCACCTCAATAATGCCAATATCATTTCAATGCCGGATAAATGGGAATATCCCTGGTATGCGGCCTGGGATCTCGGATTCCATTGCATTACCCTTTCCCTGATCGATCCTGCTTTGGCGAAAAAGCAATTGCTGCTGCTCACCAAGGACTGGTACATGCATCCCAGCGGACAACTGCCGGCCTATGAATGGTCATTCGGTGATACCAATCCTCCCGTGCATGCCTGGGCTGCCTGGAGGGTTTATGAACTGGACTGGCAGCAGACCGGTAAAAAAGACTTTGAATTCCTTGAGACGGTATTCCATCGCCTGATCATCAATTTCACATGGTGGGTAAACCGTAAAGATGCCCTGGGAAATAATATATTCGAAGGAGGTTTTTTGGGAATGGACAATGTCAGCCTCCTTGACCGGAACCGAAAATTGCCGAAGGGTGTTCATTTGGAGCAATCTGATGGAACGAGCTGGATGGCGATGTATTCCCTAAACCTTATGCGTATTGCCCTGGAACTGGCCAAAACCAATGAGTCTTACCAGGATATGGCCACTAAATTCTTCGAACATTTTTTATATATCGCAGGGGCGATGGAAAATATGGGAGAGGACAATAAGGGTCTTTGGGACGAACAGGATGAGTTCTATTATGATATGCTCAAATTGCCCGATGACGAAACCCTCAAAATCAGGATCCGTTCGATGGTAGGCCTGATCCCTCTTTTCGCAGTAGAGGTATTGGAAGATGAATTGCTTCAATCCCAGCCCAAATTCGTGGAAAGGATGAAATGGTTTCTTGATCACCGTCCGGATCTATCCAGCCTGATTTCACGCTGGCATGAAAAAGGAAGTAATGAAATGCACCTGCTTTCCTTGCTAAGAGGTCATCGCATGAAAAGGATCCTGTACCGGATGCTGGATGAAACTGAATTTCTGAGCGATTATGGGGTGCGTGCCTTATCAAAATACCACCTGGATCACCCTTTTCATATAGAAGTAGGTGGAGAAAATCTTGGCCTTCAGTATTGCCCGGGGGAATCCAATATCCCTCTTTTCGGAGGCAATTCCAACTGGCGAGGGCCAGTCTGGATGCCTGTAAATTACCTTATCATCGAGTCCCTGCAGCGATTCCATCATTATTATGGGGATGAGTTTATTGTGGAATACCCCACAGGATCGGGAAAATATCTCACGCTGGAAAAGATCGCCCAGGAATTGGGCAAGAGGCTGATCCGGTTATTCCTTAAAGATGGAAATGGCAACAGGCCAATTTATGGTGAACGGGAGAAATTCCAAAAGGACCCGGCATTTAACCAATACGTTCAATTCTTCGAGTATTTTCATGGAGACCTGGGCTGGGGTTTGGGAGCTTCCCATCAAACGGGCTGGACCGGTCTGATCACAAAATTGATCCAACCAAGAAATATCAATCCTTAATAATTAACAAAAATGAAACGGGAAAAGATCACTCTTTCGGTTGCAGACGGAACCAAAATGGATGCTTTTGTTGTCTATCCGGAGGGTCCCGGTCCTCATCCGGGAATCATGGTTTTCCAGGAAGCTTTTGGTGTAAACAGCCATATCCGCAATATAGCAGAAAGGCTGGCGGGTCAGGGATATATAGCTATTGCCCCTGAGTTGTTTCACCGGACCGCTCCCGGTTTTGAAGGCAGTTATACAGATTTTTCATCCGTGATGCCCCATATGCAGGCAATTAACACCGAAGGGCTTGAGAAAGATATCAGAGCCAGTTATGATTGGCTCGCAGTAAACACATCAGTCAAATCAGACAAGATTGGAAGCATAGGATTTTGCATGGGTGGCCGCGTTTCGTTTTTGGCCAATATTATCCTTCCGCTTGCCGCTTCGGTCTCCTACTATTCCGGCAGCATGCCAGCCCTGGCAGACCGTCTGCATGAAATTCATGCTCCGCACCTGATGTTCTGGGGCGGCCTCGATAAACATATTTTACCTGAACATATCCAGCTCGTTGTTGAATCTCTTCAAAAGGCTCAGAAGACCTTTATCAATGTGGTGATCTCCTTTGCAGACCATGGATTCAATTGCGATGAAAGAGCATCTTATAATCCCCAGGCAGCGAAGGAAGCATGGGCCCTGACATTGTCATTTTTTGAAAATAGGCTCAGATAAGCGCTGGATGAACTGACTTTAATGTTCGGTTAACCAATTTTAGCAAATTCTTTGTTTGCTTCTGATTAATATTGGTTCAAAATACTCAAGATGAACCTGCGCCTCTATTTGGTTTCCCTGATGGCATCATTTTTCATATATGTTGCCTGCTCCCCAAAACTGGCTCCGGCAGGCCATTTCCAAAGCAACGCCGTTATCGCCGATGGAAATTACGATGACTGGAGTCTTCCCCTTCGTTTCAGTGATGCAAAACACCTATTCCAATATAGCGTGACCAATGACAGGAAAAACCTCTATATAGCCCTGCTTTGTACGGACAGGAATACACAGAACAGAATACTAAAAAACGGCCTGAACATTTACCTGGATCCAAAAGGGGATAAAAACAAGACCATCAGCCTGGAATACCCGGTAAAAAAACCTGAACAGAGCGGATACAATAGAAATAACGGCGATCCAATGCCCGCTTCGGCATCCACCCAATCATCCCAATCCTTGGATCAACTGCTGCTGCAGTCGGATTACTATAATACCAACGGATTCATAAATATAGAGAACGGCCAGTTCGGCACGACAGACCTGAAAGCACCTATCAAGGTTGGGTTGAAAATTCACGAGGACAGCATCCTTTTCTATGAAGCGATAATTCCACTTGCGGATATTCCAGGCCTTAACCTTTATGCAAAGAATACGGGGAAGAATTTCAGCGTAGGAATAAATATCGGAGTATCTACTTACCGGAACAATAACAATAATAATTCCAGGCCTTCCTATGGCATGCGGGGCATGGGAATGCATATGGGTGGAGGAGGTGGCGGTTACCGGAACAATAATCAAAGCCAGCAGCCCAAAGAAGAGTCCGAATGGTATCAGTTCAGTCTGGCTTATGATCAAAATAGCCAATAACAGGAACAGGGAGCATTAAGGCCGGATGAACTCTATAGAAAATGCAATATTTTTGCCGGCTCTTAATCGCATGGAAAATATCATCAATGAAATCAGGCATTTATTCTCTTCCTTTAGTAATGACCCGGTCATCCACATTGGAAAAATACCTCAATCGGGTAGTATCAGGATCTATTTCCGCATAAGGACTGAAAATGGAAGTTTTATTGCGGCATATGGGGAAAACCGGAAAGAGAACCGGGCTTTTATCCTTTTCAGTCGGCATTTTAAATCGGCAGGATGCCCTGTTCCGGCAATCTATGCGGTCAATCCGGCAGAAACCATTTATATACAGGAAGATTTCGGAGACCAATCCCTCCTGAATATTTTGGAAGAAAAAGGCTATGAGCCGGAGGTATATAGCTTATTTAAGAAAAGCCTGCATGAACTCGCCCTCCTGCAAATAAATGGCGACCGTGGACTGGATTATAATTATTGCATTACCTCAAGGGAATTCGGTAAACAGGCTATTCTAAGCGACCTGCTGTATTTCAAATATTATTTTCTGGATGCCCTTCAAATTCCTTATGACAAGGAAAAAATGCTGAGTGATTTCGACCGCTTAAGCGAATACTTATCAGAGGTGCAATACTGCTATTTCATGTTCAGGGACTTCCAGAGCAGAAATATCCTGATACAGGAAGACGGCCTGCATTTTATTGATTACCAGGGAGGCATGAAGGGGGCCCTTCAATACGATGTGGCTTCAATGCTTTGGCAGGCAAAAGCCAATTTACCGGATGAATGGAAAAATAGCCTGCTTCATAGCTATATCGATAGTGTTGAATCCATTCTTGATCAGAAAATCGATCGGGAAAATTTTATCAGTCTGTTTAATGGTTATGTTCTGATCCGTCTGATGCAGGTGTTGGGCGCCTATGGATTCAGGGGTTTGTTTGAACGAAAAGCTCATTTTCTTACCAGCATACCGCTGGGGCTGCGTAACCTGCGGTGGTACCTGCAAAATAAAAAAACAGGGGTCGAACTGCCCGAGTTCAGTCGCATGATGGAAGAAATAGTAAAAGATGAAATCATAGGCCGTTTCGAACCGATACAAGCAACCGAAAAAACGCCACTCATAGTCCATATAAACAGTTTTTCTTACCGCAGGGGCATTCCAGGCGATCCTTCTGTAAACGGAGGCGGATTTGTATTCGACTGCCGGGGTATTCTAAATCCAGGCCGGATAGAGGAACACAAGGCCAAAACAGGCAAGGACAGGCTGGTGAAGGATTATCTGGAACAGCAGACAAAGATGCCTGCCTTTCTCAACAGTATTTTTGATATTGTGGACATTACAGTGGAAGAATATATTAGGCGGGATTTCAGCAGCCTGATGATCAATTTCGGGTGTACGGGCGGTCAACACCGAAGTGTATATGCAGCAGAAGCCATGGCCAGGCATCTTCGTAACAAGTTCAGGGTAAAAATCGAACTTCATCATATCGAGCAGGAAGCCCTCGGTCTTTCTTTGTAATAATATTTCATCCCATGTATTATATCCTCTATGGTTTTCTTTATCTGATGTCCCTTCTGCCCATGAGGATACTCTATATATTGTCGGACAGCATATATGTGCTGCTTTTCCATTTGATCGGATATAGAAAAAAAGTGGTTTTGGATAACCTAAGACATGCATTTCCCGAAAAAACAGAAAAAGAGCGGATCCGGATCGGCAAAGATTTTTACCTGAATTTCATAGACAATTTCATCGAAACTCTAAAGGTTCTTTCAGCCAATGAGGATTTTCTCAAAAAACATTTTGTCATTGAAAATCCGGAATTGTTTGATCATTTTTTCAGCCAAAACAGAAAATGCCAGGTAGTGATGGGTCATAATTTCAACTGGGAAGTAGCCAACGCCACCATGCCACTGCGAGTGCCCTATAAATTTTTAGTAGTTTATATGCCGGTAACTAATAAAAGCATTGACCGGCTCTTCCTTAAGATCCGGTCACGTACGGGAACCCAACTCCTCCCGGCCACCTCGCTTTCCCGAGCAATCATTCCCTACCGAAAAGATAAATACCTGCTTGCCCTGGTAGCGGACCAGGCTCCTGTCAATTTAGAAAAATCCTATTGGGCGAATTTTCTGAACCGGCCTACCCCCTTTATCCAGGCCCCTGAAAAAGGCGCTATGGTCGGTGATATACCTGTGATTTTTGCCATGATGCATAAGGAAAAAAGAGGTTATTACCGTTCCCGCATCAGCCTGCTGTCCGACCATTCTGCCCAGAGACATGAAGGGGAGATTACATTGGCCTATATCCGAATTCTCGAACAAAGCATCCGGGAGAACCCATCTATGTGGCTTTGGAGTCATCGCAGGTGGAAACATGCCTGGAATGAAAAATATCGCCAAAATTGGATAGACGATCAGCCTCCTATAGCAACGACATTTTAACGTGAAATTGCCAAAAAGGTCATACTAAAAATGACTCCTGGCCGTTTTATTGACAGTATCAAAATCCAGTATTGTGAAAAATCCTTTTTACTCCAGGATCAATTCATATCATATTCATGTGAACTACGATAACCGGCACATTGTTTTTTCCCGGAAATCCAGAAAACAACCCCAGGTTGATGATGAATTTATCGTCTTCTTCGAAGGTAAATACAGAATACTTAAAGCCAGAAAAGTCATCAAGGACGGTCACCTAAAGGTGATTGCAGATGTAGAATGAATTCCCCCTGCCTTCCACAATCTCAGAAAAAATCTTAAAAAAAATTTTGTAGCTATTTAACTACGCTTTAAATTTGTAGTCAAATAACTACGCAATGAACCTCAGAAGAGACGTTTTCCAGGCCATAGCAGACCCCACCAGGAGGGCCATTCTGCTGTTAGTTGCTGCTCAATCCATGACCGCCGGAGCGATCGCTTCTAATTTTGAAACAGCCCGGCCCACCGTTTCAAAACACCTGCAAATACTCATCGAGTGCGAATTGCTTAATCAAGAGCAAAACGGGCGGGAAATCTATTATCACTTTAATGCAAAAAAAATGAAAGAAATCGATGAGTTTATCGAGCCATTCCGTAAAATGTGGGATGAGCGTTTTAATAAATTGGAAAGCCTAATGAAAAAATATAAAAAATAAAAAATATGGAACACAAAACAAAAGTCAATGCCGAAGAAGGCAAACAGGAAATATTGATTACGAGGGAATTTGATCTGCCGCTGGAACTGCTTTTCAGAGCCCATGCCGAGCCGGAACTTATCGAGCAATGGATGGGAACCAAGGTGCTGAAAATGGATAGCAAAAAACACGGCAGTTGGGATTTCGAAAAAACCGATGAAAAGGGCAATATTTTGTTCAAAGCCACCGGAGTATTTCATGAGTTCATTCCAAACAGGAAAATCACGAGGACCTTTGAAATGGAAAATGCCCCGATAGGCGTTCAATTGGAGATCACCGAATTTGAAAAACTTACGGACGAAACCAGTAAGGTAAATATTCATACGATATATGAATCAGTAGCTCAAAGAGACCAGGTGGTGAAATTCGGGATGGAAAAGGGCATAAATATGGCGCATGACAGAATGCAGGAAGTCTTAAACAAACTAAAATAACCAACTATGTCACTGAGAAACAAAATCATCTATTGGGTGTCCACTCTTTGGCTTGCATTGGGCATGTTTTCGACCGCAATAGTACAGTTAATGAAAATGGAAGCTCCCGGCCAGGTATCGCCGCCAGGGGTAGAAGGAATTAAATTCCTCGGTTACCCCGTATATTTTTTGACCATAATCGGTATTTGGAAAATCTTAGGGGTAATAGCGCTGCTTATACCTAAATTTCCACTATTAAAGGAATGGGCTTATGCAGGCTTTTTCTTTATCATGTCCGGAGCCATATTCTCACATATAGCGATGGGCGATACCTTCAAACAATTTTTTCCTTCTGTCATATTGATTGTCCTGACAGTCGTCTCCTGGTATTTCAGACCGGCGAGCCGAAAGATCATTTTCGCCAATCAATAAGGCTTCTTAACTTTATTCAAGTGAACTAATAAATGACCAGTATGAATCCTAAAGTTGATTTCTTTTTTGAAAAGGAAAGCAAATGGCATAAGGAATACGGGAAATTGAGAAAGATTATTCTTGACTGCGGATTGACGGAAGAACTCAAATGGGGCAATCCTTGTTACACATTTGAAGAAAAAAATATCGTATTGATCCATGGATTTAAGGATTATTGCGCCGTGCTTTTTTTTAAGGGAGCCCTTCTCAATGATCCCAACGGCATTCTTATCCAGCAAACAGAAAATGTACAGGTGCCCCGCCAGGTTCGATTTACCAATCTGCAAGAAATCGTCAAACTGCAAGCCGCCCTCAAAGCCTATGTCTACGAAGCTATAGAAGTGGAGAAAGCCGGTTTGAAATCCAAAGTCAAGAAGGTTTCGGAATTTCCAATGCCGGATGAATTTAAGAAACGACTTAAACAAAAACCCAGCCTGAAGACTGCTTTTGAAGCTTTGACCCCGGGAAGGCAAAGAGGCTATATTTTGTATTTTTCTCAAGCCAAACAATCCAAAACCAGAGAGGAAAGGATAGATAAATATGAAAAGCAGATTCTTGGCGGAAAAGGATTAAATGATTAATGGTTCCTGCTGCATTTCTTTCAACCTCTGCAACGAAATAGGAGTTTCTCTTGTCAGTTCTAGGTAATGCCCGAATACTGTAATCAAGAAACTGTTGCTATGTTTCTATTATTTCGTAATTATTTTCTATTCCTGCTCTCTTGCGCGTTCATAGCGTCCTGTACCAAAAGAATAAGTGAAGGAACCTCAAGATCAAATGTTTACATTGCCGGATCAAATGGAAACAATCCAGTCTTATGGAAAAACAATGTCGCTCAAATACTTTCAGACTCTACAGGTTCGGCAAATCAGGTAATTGTATCCGGCAATGATGTATATGTTGCAGGCCAGACAGATGTTTCAGGAAACGATCTACCCTCAGGACCATTTGGGCTATTCGTATACTGGAAAAACGGAGTTCAAAATAATATTGGGAGCGAAGTATTGTTCGGCCCTACTGGCCCTGGTTCAGTAGCTATTTTGGGAGAGGATGTTTATTATGCCAATACAGAACCTTGGGAAAATGGGAAACAAATAACGTTACAGGAACAGGGTTGGGCTGGACGCATCCTATCCACATTTACTTCAAATAATGATATTTATTTTGCCGGCACAGACAGCCTTAGCAATGTTGCCTACTGGAAAAATGGAGTGTTAAATGCTATTTCGCAAACCACTCAAGGGGTATTCTGTATTTATGTTTCGGGCGACGACGTTTATCTTGGTGGTGATGATAGCCTTGGGGAAGCTATATTGTGGAAAAATGCTGTTGCGGACTATTTAAAATCCTCAATCAGTGGTGCCTCAGTAACAAGTGTGCATTCTATTTTCGTTTCCTGAAATGATGTATATACAGTCGGATACCTGATCGTGCCGGCAAATGGCGGCTCCAACGCCCCTGCTTATTGGAAAAACGGAGTTGAAAATGATTTGCCATTGAATGGAGCCAGCTATGGAAACGCAACTTCTATTTTCGTGTCAGACAGCAATATTTATGTTTCCGGTTATACTTCAGCAGGGGCTGTGTATTGGAAAAATGGCGTCGAAACGATCTTATCTTCAAGCGGCAGCGCCAATTCTGTCTACGTACAGTGAAGGAATTATAAGCACCCACAGAACTATTTTCAACTTTCAACACAGATATAGGCCTTCCCCATCAATTATTGAATTTCCTGCAGGAAAAAATATTTCTATCAAGTCTGGGTTGATCAGACATAGAGAACCCATAAACTTGCGAGATCAGAAAATAAGCCTGTTTAAGACGTTCGGAATAGGAAACATCTTTCCCATATATATTAGCCTTATCTGCTTCTGCAAATGAGTTGATTTTGAATGCTGTTCTATCAAGTTTATAGTCGGGCATAGTCTAATTTATACAAAAGTAATGCAATTGTCTTTTCCGTTTAATACCAAATACATTTCAGAAATACAAAAATGCAAAGTGTAAAAAGACTTGAATTCTGGAAAAATCAGGAGCAATAAATAATTTTCAAATGCCTATTCAGCAACAAGCTTCATTTAATCAGACTCCCTCTACCTCAAAACAACCCGGGTTCTAGGAAATATTTCGACATCAATAATAGTATTTACTAATTGGGAAGGCTTCAAGATAAATCCTATTCTTTTACTTCAATTTTACCGTGGTATAAATCATAAACCGGGAAAATCATATCCCAATCCTTTCCCCATACTATATTACCGTTTTCAATTTTAAATTTCCTAAAGTTTTCAGGTTTTTTGTATTTGTTATATTGAGGGTGGCTATGTGTTTTAAAAAAATTGCTGAAATCAACAACCTGCTTTTTATAGTCATTGAATACCACTTCAAGTTTATAGCCTTCAATATAGACTGCATTTGATACAGAAATCGCTTTCATTTCATTTAATTTTTTTGGTGATTACTTCGCATTTCACTTTTTTGTTCATTACAAAAAAATTAGTCCATTTCTTAACAATTCCTTCGTGGTACTTTTTTACAAATTTTACAGCTTCCCTTAACTCACCAGGAGGCAAAGGGACTCTTCCCTCCGTCTCCAAAAGGTTTATACCCTTTAATGAACCATTATCATAATCCAATTCTAATTTACTTTCAAATTCAGCAAAAGAAACATAAACATGAATAGGCAAATGCTCGTTTGCATAAAAAAAGAGGTCAAACCCAGATATTCATAAACCTTTGGCATCCCCAAAGCTAAAAAAATAAACTTAGTAGAATTCCTTGAAAATCGAGACTTATTTCGACTACAACTTAAGCTAATAATTTTCCGAATTTTCTTAGAGGGTGACCCTAGTGCAGACCCTAGAAGAATAAGTTCGAACTGCTTATATTCAATTTATTACTTCTCCGCAAAATACAATCCGGAATTACCATAATTAAAAGCTATATTACGAGAAGTCAGAAGGCTAATTTAGTATTGTTTAAAATCAATAAGACTTCCTACATAATATAAAGATTTTGTATATTTACTGAACTCCTCTTACCATTTAAATCTACTGCCTTTCCGACCTATGAGTTCATTAAATCCTGGTCTATGACACTGAAATTTTACTTTCTTTCAATAAACCTTCTGCTTATCAGCGTTTTGTTATTTGGCCAGCAAAAAGCGCCTGCTATTTTATGGTCAAAATGTTTTGGAGGCAGCTTAGACGATAAAGCCTATTCAATTGCCAATTCCGGCGATGGAGGCTATGTTATTGTAGGTTCATCTCTGTCTAATGACGGCAATGTGACCGGCCATCATGGCTCTACAGATTCTACAGATGCCTGGGTGATCAAAGTTTCATCCAGTGGTGCACTCGTTTGGGAGGAAAGTCTTGGGGGGTCAGGGCAAGATGAATTAGACTATATTACGAATACAAGTGATGGGGGATTTATTGGCTATGGTTCTACCACATCCAATGACGGCGATGTATCTGGCAATCACGGAGCCCAGGATCTCTGGGTTGTAAAATTAGACTCCAATGGCAACCTCCAATGGCAAAAATGCCTTGGGGGGTCTGGTTCCGAGTATAGTACAGCAGCTACTGGATTTGGTGGACCTTTTCCTTCCAATAATATCGTACAAACAAGTGATGGAGGTTATATTCTCATTGGAAACACACAATCAACAGATGGTCAAGTCACTGGGAATGTGCCAATTTACAGTCCGTATAGAGGAGATAGTTTAAGCGGAATGGCAATTTGGGTTGTCAAACTTGATAATCAAGGCAATATTCAGTGGGAAAATGCATATACGAATGTCTTTTCCTTGGGAAATTATATATTTCCTTTACCATCGGGGGAATATTTGATTGGTTTGAATAGCCAATATCAAGCCAGCGATTTTGCCTCAGCAACGTACCTTGACCCAGCTTCTGTCGTAGCAAAAATTAGTTCGACTGGGCAAATCATAAATTCAGTTCTTTATACTCCGAATGGTCAGGGAAGTTTTGGCCCGGTAAGCATTAAACAGCTAAGTGGAAATAGATTTTTCGTAATGACCGCTGATATCAATTGTTATGGTACTTGGGAACAACCAATGGTCACTATTACCCTGAGCGATTCTACCTTTGGTAATTACACTGAATACTATAACGGAATCAGTGGAGGAGGACAGTTTTCTATTTATTGCGTAGATACGGATAGCCTTATAGGCATATGGGGAACTAGTATCGCTATTTTAAGTAATGGTAGCGGAGTTTTTGCTGGAACGTATTCTAATGTATTTACAAATACTGGCTACAGTAATGAGGTATATCCACCTAATTATCATCAATTACCAGATGGTTATTTAGCCTCTTTTGCTCCACAGGGATGGCAGATGTGCTACGGCGGTTCAAGTACCGATGCATTTACTGGTCTTATAGCTGAAAATGATTACACTTATGTCGCAGGAGGTTACACATCTTCTAATGACGGAGACGTTTCTGGAAACCACGGAGAAAATGATTTCTGGATTGTAAAACTCGGCAATGGCAACCTGATCAGAGGAACTGTGTTTGCGGACTACAATTCAAACGGAATCAAGGACAGTTCGGAACCCTGTGTCAATGGTATTGTAGTTCAGAGTCAAAAAGGCAGTTCGACTTCGGCCAGTTCAGTTTTTAATGGGTTATTCTCAAATTTAGTGGATACAGGAACCTATACCACTTCGGCATTGACCCCTGCTCTATATTATCATTATGTTCCAGCTTCCCACCAGTCTACATTCAGTACTTATGACAATACAGACAGTTTTTCCATTGCGATGCAACCTATACCAGGTATCACGGATTTTGCAGTTGAATTAAACGGACTTGACCCGGAGTTGAGTGTATTAAATGATTCTTTACCTTATTATATATATTATTCAAATCTGGGGACAGATACGCTGACCAATAAAAACATTACACTTATCTACGATACCCTGCTTAAGTTCCTGTCCTCTACCCCCTCGCCCACTTTGATAAAAGGAGATACCATCATTTGGACCATTCCCTCTTTGTTACCAAGACAATGGGCATATATCAATATTCAAACGCAATTAAATATTCCAGCAGGGGCTAGCATTAGTAATTTTATGAATGATACATTGGTCTCGGTGGCGACCATTGATACGACCGGAGATGTCAACAAGGCTAATAATGTTTCCCTGTTAAGGCAGCCTATCTATTATGCTTTCGACCCAAATAATAAGCAGGAAATAAACGGGGGATATATCTCAACGACTTATGTGAGCAATGGGAATTACCTCTTATATACCATTTATTTTCAGAACTCAGGCACAGATACGGCTTATAATATCCTGGTGACAGACACATTGGGCACTAAATTGGACAATACCTCCCTTGAGATGGTAAATGCCAGCGGTCCCTACCACTTATCCATTACCAACGGCAACAACTTAAACTGGACATTAACCAACGCAAAACTTCCTGATAGTGCTCAAAATCCGGCAGGCAGTCACGGATTCATCACCTATAAGATCAAACCTTTAAGCAGCCTGGTAGCCGGTGATACCATTTTAAACTATGCCTCTGTCTATTTCGATTATAATCCGCCGGTTGTAACCAATACAGAGACCACAGTGATCCGGCAGGGATTTCTTCCTCAACCTCTTATCGCCGGCCTCGACAGCATGTATTGCAGCAATATGGATTCAGCCAAGATCAAAGTTCTCAATTTGCCAGGTGCATCCTATCAGGCTACCGTATCCGCAACATTGGACACCTCATCAGTCACAATTGCGGCAGACAGCATTTTGACATTCAATCCTTCTGCTCTGGCACAGGGCAATCATCAGTTGGAAGTAGTTTATACTAATTCAGTCGGCAGCACTTCTTCTACGAATAGTTTTCAGGTTATCCCCGTTGTAACCCCTAAGGTACAATTGAGTGCCAGCGATACGATTATCAATTCCGGTAGCTCCACCGTCACTATAACGGCCAATGCAGTTTCTGGCGGTGGCAGCGCTCCACAATATAGTTTTGCTTCAGACAGGGCATTTACCAATGTCCTTCAGCAGAACAGTGGGAATAATTCAATCAGTATTCAGCCTTCCACTTTGAAGGCTGGAGGCAACTGGATCTATGTTCAAATGAAGACGAGTGACACCTGTTACACCACGCAGACGGTCATTGACAGCATTCATCTCTTGCTGAATACAGCTATCGGACTTGTTGACCCTGACTTTCCAAACCAGGTAATCAGCATCTATCCAAATCCCTTTAATCACATGCTGACCATTTCAGGACTCCAAACCTCAAAAGCATACGATATCATAATCACCGATGCAAACGGCAGGCAGGTCCTTACCCAGCAACCTATCAATGTCCAAAAATGGGTAATAGCTCCGATAGTTGTC
>PMSV01000022.1 GCA_003168265.1 Chitinophagaceae bacterium | reverse complement strand
TGTTTTAATCGTTCTCCCGCCTGCAGTTTTTCAGATCATTAAATGTTTTGTTCCCTTTAAAATATACAATTACCTTGCAACGAATTGCATTGAATTGCAATGAATTGGTTTGGGGTTCTTTTTGTTTTTTAATCTGGTGTTTTAAAGAAGGCTTTTGAAAATTAATTTTAGTACCAATCAAAGCGAAGGCTGATGTATTTAGTCCTTTTATCTATAGTTATCTCTTTTACCGTCACCTTTCTTGCTATCCCCGTTATCATTAATGTGGCTGAAATGAAGAAGCTTTACGATGTGCCGGACGGTGAAAGAAAAATACATTATACACCCATTACCCCGCTTGGAGGGATCGGAATATTTGCTGGTTTCATCTTTGGCAGTCTCCTCGCAATCCAATTTGACCAAGCCCCGGAATTTCAATACTTTATAGCGGCGGCGCTGATCATCTTTTTTCTTGGCCTCAAAGACGATATCCTCGTTCTTTCGCCTATCAAAAAATTCATAGGGCAGGTTCTTGCTGCCTTTATGATCATTTATTTCGGCGGGGTTCAGATACGCAGCATGCATGGTTTTCTGGGACTCAATGAATTACCAGAGACCTTCAGCCTTCTATTGACCTATTTTTCGGTTATAGTGATCATCAATTCCTTCAACCTTATCGACGGTGTGGATGGACTGGCTGGAAGCCTGGGCCTGATGGCTCTTTCCATATTTGGTTTTTATTTTCTGAAAGTGAATATGGTGGCCTATTCCATCCTGGCTTTTTCGCTAGCAGGCAGTTTGCTTGCTTTTTTGATCTTCAATTTCCAACCTGCTAAAATCTTCATGGGGGACACGGGGTCCCTGCTTATAGGGACAGTTTGCTCCATACTAGCTATTAAATTCATTAATGTGGCCGGAACGGCAGACGTTGCCAATCCGATTGCGGCGGCTCCTGCCATCGGGTTTACGATCCTGCTGATCCCATTGTTGGATACGCTCAGGGTCTTTAGTATTCGTATTTTCTACCGGCGCTCTCCTTTCAGCCCGGACCGAAATCATATCCACCATTTGCTGCTCGACCGGGGTTTATCCCACCGGGCGATCACGATCATTTTAGTGGCTTTTAATTTTTCACTTATCGCCCTGGTTTATTCCTGCCGTTCATTAGGCTGTACGCTCCTGATCTTTTCGGTGCTGGCCCTTTTCTTCAGTTTTATCGGGGTGATCTACAGCATCAATTCCCGCAGACCCCAACTCAGTGTGGCCAAGTCCGTTAATGGCTCGGCTGAGAATGTTGAACTGAAACCGGCTTCTAAGATCGTTTCTTTCGTGAATGAGAATGTATTTGAACAAAAGAACTGATTATTTTTGTCCCATCTGATTTAGGGTTTCCTTAAAAATTGCCGGCCTGCTTTGCCGGGTTTTTGTTTTGATGTAGGTTTGCAATTCTTTCAATTTAAATTTTATGAAGGACGAATTAGATTTGATACTCATGGACGCAGAAGAGTCCATGAAAAAGGGCATTAACCACCTCGAATTGGAATTGATCAGGATTCGTGCAGGAAAGGCGAATCCGCAAATGCTGGACGGACTGGTAGTGGATTATTACGGCTCACCTACGGCGATCAACCAGGTTGGTAATGTATCGGCAACGGATGCCCGCACTCTGACGATTCAGCCCTGGGAAAAGAATATGCTGCAGCCGATCGAAAGGGCCATTATCGCGGCCAACTTAGGAGTGACACCTCAAAACGATGGGAATATCATCCGCTTGTTCATGCCTCCCCTGACGGAGGAGCGCAGGAAGGAATTTGTAAAGCGGGCTAACCACGAGGGAGAACATTCCAGGGTTGCAATCCGCAATATTCGCAGGGAGGCGATTGAAGAAATCAAGAAGCTGCAGAAAAACGGATTGAGCGAGGATGCGGCAAAAGACGCCGAAAAGCATATGCAGGATGTTACAGACAGATATATCTCTGTTGTAGATAAGCACCTTAGCTCTAAGGAAAAGGAGATCATGTCCGTTTGAGGAGCTGCCGTAACCGGAATAATACTTGCAATTTCTGAATCCGATATAAATCAAACTAGAGGTTAACCTGTAAATCAAGTGAAAAGTCTTCCTGTAAATCTTCGATATGTCTTCTATCAAGTTAAAAGAGATCAGTCCCCGCGCTCCTGAAAATTTCGACAAGAACGATACCAAGGAGAAATTACAGCAGATCATTTTAGAACTGGATGATCTGCAGAATCTTCTTTATGCCGAGTCCAAACATTCAGTTCTGGTCATCGTGCAGGGAATGGATGCGAGCGGAAAAGATGGTACGGTCCGTAATGTTTTCGGAAAACTCAATCCCCAGGGCGTCCTTGTTCAATCCTTTAAAGAGCCTACAAAGGAGGAATTGGCTCATGATTTTTTATGGCGGGTGCACCGCCATACTCCGGCAAAGGGCATGATCCAGATCTTCAACCGTTCGCATTATGAAGATATCCTGATCACTCGCGTGCATAAAATGTGTGACGACAAAACGGCTCATAAGCGGATGCAGGCGATCAACGATTTTGAAAAGCTGCTGACCGATCATAATAATACATCGATACTTAAATTTTATCTTCATGTTTCTACGCAGGAGCAGCACAAGCGCCTCGAAGAAAGGATAAAAGATCCAACCAAGCATTGGAAATACAATGAGAACGATTTCAAGGAAGCGAAGCTTTGGGATGCATATATGAATGTCTATGAAGAGTGTTTCGCAAATTGTAATGATATTCCCTGGATCATTGTTCCTTCGGACCAGAATTGGTATAAGGAATATCTGATTGCTGTGAGGTTGCGGGATTTATTGAAGGGTTTTCACATGCAATTCCCCGGATTGAAAAAATGACGAAAGCGGTATATGGGTAAATTTTCCCGACTTCAGATAGTATGCATATCCGCCGAGAAAATTTTCTATATTGCGCATTTCTGAGAGGCATGGCTTAATTTTAAATAACTAAAACAAACTATTATGGGAATGCTCAAAGAATTCAAAGATTTTACCCTCCGTGGCAATGTCGTTGATCTTGCCGTTGCGGTCATTATCGGCGCTGCCTTCGGTGCCATCGTTTCTTCTCTTGTTGATGATGTCATCACTCCTTTGCTGCTGACGCCGGCTTTGAAAGCGGCCAATGCTCAGGACCTGGATAAGCTGTCCTGGGGAGCCGTTAAATACGGCAAGTTCCTGGCTGCTGTGATCAAGTTCGTCATCATTGCATTCATTCTGTTCCTGATCGTGAAATCATTCAAGAGCATGGAGCATAAGAAGGTTCCTGCTGCGGCCGAACCGACGACTTCTGAAAAATTATTGGCTGAAATCCGTGATTCCCTGAAAAAATAAGCTTTCTTTTATTTGCCAATTGATTTCCCGATGCGGCACCGGAGATCGATTGGCAATTTTTTTAATTAATATTATTATATTTTATGAGAAGTTTCTGTGTATGCCTCCTGACTGTTTTTTGTGTAGCAACTATTTGCGCCCAGGACAAATCCGTTCAGCAATTAAAAAGCGAAGCGTCCCAAACCATTACTAAAGACCCGAAGGATACAGTAAAAAAGGACTGGAAGACCGGCGGTTTTTTCAATCTAACCTTTAACCAGGCTGCTTTGAGCAATTGGTCAGCCGGCGGGGATAATTCGGCCCTCTCCCTTGATGCGAATGTCAACCTGCATGCTTTTTATCTGAAGGGTAAGGAGGCCTGGGACAATACCCTCGACCTGGCCTATGGCTTTATCAATACAACCAGCCTGGGCAACCGCAAATCGGATGACCGGATCGATTTATTATCGAAATACGGGCATGATATCGGCAAGAACTGGTATCTCAGCGCTTTGTTTAATTTCCGTTCACAGTTTGCACCAGGCTATAATTATCCTTCCAATCTGCCGCCCCAGCTCACTTCCGATCTGTTGTCTCCGGCCTATACTATTTTAGGACTCGGGGTCAATTATAAACCCAACGATCAGTTTTCTGTTTTCCTTTCTCCATCTACCGCCCGATGGGTCATTGTACAGAATGATTCTCTCGCTTATAAGGGCGCTTATGGAGTGGATTCCGGCACACATGTGAAATTCCAGTTCGGGGCCTTTGCCAGTATCAGCTATAACAAGAAGATAGGAACCGCTGCCATATATACGGGAAGGCTGGACCTTTTTTCCGATTATCTGCACAATCCCCAGGATATCAGCATATACATGACCAATATCCTGGCTGTTAAGGTTACCAAGGTGCTGAGCATGAGTGTGACACTAAATGTGATCTATGATAACGATATCAAATCGGTCAACGCGGACGGAACTGTCGGGGGGCCCAAACCTCAGATCCAGGAATTGTTCGGGCTTGGCCTGGCCTATAAATTCTGATCCGCAAAAGGATATCCTGCGGATTTCCAAAAATTCCGGGCTTGATTTATCAACAGGCGCTGTGATGAAAATGGCGGCGTCCATAGGAGAATATCCCTGACTGAATCGTTACATTTGTCCGTTGCCTGCCATCATGGGGGCAACGGATTTTTTTTAAAAGCTATCTATTGAGCAATACTTCATATCAGATCAAACTTCCGCAATTCGAGGGCCCTTTTGACCTGCTGCTTTTTTTTATCGAGCGGGATGAACTGGATATCTATAATGTGCCCATCAATAAAATCATCCGGGACTTTCTGGATTTTATCCATCACCAGGAGATCATGAATATTGAGCTGTCCAGTGAGTTTATTCTCTTTGTCTCTACCCTCATGCGAATTAAAGCCCGAATGCTTCTTCCCCGCAAAGAACTCGATGTTCAGGGCAATGAGATCGATCCGCGACAGGAATTGATTGACAAGATCCTCGAATATAAGCGTTATAAAGAGGCTTCGGCCAAGATGGCCGAAATGGAGGCGCTCAGGATGCTGATGGTTCGCCGTGGCAATCTTCAAAAAGACCTCGCTGTGATCGGGGAGCACGAAGGTGAAGGAACAGAGATACAGAATATCACCCTGTTTAAATTGATGAAGGCTTTCGAGCGTGTGATGACGCGGATGAAGGAGCGCCAGAATAAACCCGTGCATACCGTGGAGCAATACAATTATACCATGGAGGAGAGCCGGGATCAGATGCTTCATTTAGTAGAGATGGAAAAGACCTGTTCTTTTGAGAAGGTCTTCGAAAACTGCACGAATCGGATCCATGCTATTTTTTTATTCCTTTCCATGCTGGAACTTGTCCAACTGAAATATATGAGGATACTGGTCGGCGAGGGCCGAAATAATTTCATCGTCGAATTCAATGAGGACAGGGAAGAGGAAGAACCCGCTGAACAGTTCTGATCATCGAAGCTGGGAACTAAGGTCCACAGCGCGTTAGCCATTGGGAATATTTTTCCTCCCTCAGATGTGGCCTGCATCACACCCTACAGCAGGTAAACCATTATTTTTTTATTGTCCTTCCTATTTCTGCCTTGAGTCTGAGCATTTCGGAACGGGCTTTGATGGTAGGTCTTCGCCTTAAGTCATTGTATTTCAAAATAACCGAATCTATTATTTAACCAAAAGATCGACTATGACACCTAACATCGGCATCAAGGCCAAAGACAGACAGCAGGTTGCTGAAGACCTTTCCAAAATTCTTGCAGATGAATTCATTATTTACACAAAGACACTGAAGTCCCACTGGAATGTGGAGGGTCCGGATTTTCACGATAAACATTTGTTGTTCGAGAGCCAGTATAAAGCGCTTACTGATGTTATAGATGATGTTGCTGAGAGGATTCGCACGATCGGGCATTATGCTCCGGCTACCCTGGGGGAATTTCTCAAATTAACCGCTCTTTCAGAGGAAGGGGAGAAGGGTAATACCGGCCTGATCCTTGTTAAGGAATTGCTTTCCGACCATGAACAGATCATCATCCGTCTTCGCGGCCTGATCGAGAGTTTCGATAAAGAGCAGGAGGATAAGGGCACGAGCGATTTTGTGACCGGGCTCATGGAGAAGCATGAGAAGATGGCCTGGTTTCTGAGAGCACATTTGAAATAGGGCTTGAGCTCATATAGGGTGTTGAATAAGCGAGGTTCCATCTGGCAAACTGTAAAAACTATAGATAAATAGGGGTTCTATATACAAGGGGAGATTGAATTTGCAGCGGCGATCGGTCCGGGCGCAGCCCGGGCCGATCCAATTTTCATATCTACTGGTGCAGGCTGACGCGGATACTGTCCTTCATTATTTCACGGACGCAGGCAGCGATGGCTGTGCTGTCGTAGTGGCATTCCTGGTGCAATTCCTTTAGGCTTCCATGTTCTACTATTACATCCGGGATGCCGAGTAGCTGAATCTGGTTTCGGTAATTATTTCGGGCCATGAATTCAAGCACAGCGCTTCCGAATCCCCCTAAAACTGTTCCGTCTTCTACTGTGAGGATCCTGGGATAGCGTTGCATGATTTCATGGAGAAGGGCTTCGTCGAGGGGCTTCACGAAACGCAGATCGTAGTGACCAGGATTGAGGCCATATGTGCGCAACTCGCGGATAGCTGTAGCAGCAAAATTCCCCGGATGGCCGATCGTGAGGATGGCGATTTCTTCACCTTCGCGGAGCCTGCGGCCGGTCCCAATCTTTATTTCCTGCATTTCTGTTTTCCATACCGGCATGACCCCTTCCCCGCGGGGATAGCGTATGACAAAGGGGCTGGTGGTGGTGTCTAGCTGCGCGGTGTACATGAGATTGCGCAATTCGCTTTCATTCATTGGAGCGCTGACAATCATATTAGGGATGCATCGCATATAAGCCAGGTCATAAGCTCCATGGTGGGTGGGCCCGTCTTCGCCGACCAGGCCGGCCCGATCCAAGCAAAATATGACGGGCAGGTTCTGAATTGCCACATCGTGTACGACCTGGTCATAGGCCCGCTGCATGAAAGAGGAATAGATATTGCAAAATACTTTCAGTCCCTGAGTTGCCATGCCTGCGCTCAAGGTGACGGCATGCTGTTCGCAGATGCCGACATCAATTGCACGGTCAGGCATCCTGTCCATCATGAATTTGAGGGAGGAGCCTGAAGGCATGGCTGGAGTGATGCCGAAGATCCGGTCATTTTTTTCGGCGAGTTCAATGATGGTATGTCCGAAAACATCCTGGTATTTGGGAGGCTGCGGGGTCTCAAAGCGCTTTTTGTAGATCTCGCCGGTGATCTTGTCAAAGAGCCCGGGGGCATGCCATTTGGTTTGGTCCTTTTCGGCCAGAGCATAGCCTTTTCCCTTTGTAGTGATGATGTGCAGCAGTTTGGGTCCCGGAATATTTTTAAGGTCGTTGAGGGTATCAACGAGTTTGGTGAGATTGTGTCCGTCGATTGGCCCAAAATAACGCAGTTTGAGGGTTTCGAAAAGGTTGCTGCTCTTGCTGACAAAACTCTTGATGCTGTGTTCGATCTTACTGGCCATTTCCCGGCTGAACTGTTTTCCCACAGGCAATTTGCCAAGCGCTTTCCAGATATCATCTTTTAATTTGTTATAGGTCTGAGAGGTAGTGATATCGGTCAGGTATTCTTTCATGGCGCCGACATTGGGGTCGATACTCATGCAGTTGTCATTGAGGATGATGAGCAGGTCGGTGTCGGCCACACCAGCATGGTTCATGCCTTCGAAAGCGATTCCGGCGGTCATGGCTCCGTCTCCGATGATGGCTACACTCTTGCGGTTCTTCTCTCCCTTGTGTTTGGCAGCCAGGGCCATGCCGAGGGCAGCACTTATGGAAGTGGAAGAATGTCCGACTCCGAAACTATCATATGGACTTTCCCCTCTTTTTGGAAATCCGCTGATCCCTTGGTATTTGCGGTTGGAGATGAAGGATTCGCGGCGTCCGGTAAGGATCTTATGTCCGTAGGCCTGGTGGCCGACATCCCACACCAATTGATCATAGGGGGTTTGGTAAACATAATGCAGGGCAACCGTCAATTCAACCACGCCCAGGCTCGCTCCGAAATGACCTCCGTGAACGCTGACAATATCAATGATATACTGGCGCAATTCATCCGACAACTGCTGCAGTTCTTCCCTGCTCAGTTTTTTGAGGTCATCGGGTGACCCGATGGTTTTTAGTAAAGGCCCAGGGTTGATTTCCATGATGGTCGTTGGTTGACGGACAAAATTACGATTATTCGCTATATAGAACGCTCTCAAAGAGGGAGCAGTATCCATAATTATCAATTCTTTTTGCCTTGCCTAACCGGCTGGGGATCAATTATGCCATTAATAAAATTCCAGGTTGATCATCTGCCGGAAAAAATTAGATTTGCTCCGTGCCTAAGAATAGTACAAAATATTATTGGTGGTGTCAGATTGGGGGTTGGGGATCGATTGCGCTGCTTATGATTTTCTTGTCAACGCTTGCAGATCACGATCATAATAAGGAGGCAGACAATATCCTCCTTCAGCAATTGGGCCTGATCGTTTTGCTTGGGATCCTGATCACTCATTTGTTCCGTGCCGCCATCCGAAAATCAGACTGGCTCCTGCTGCCTATTGAAAAGGCCCTTCCCAAATTGGCCATGGGCGTTCTGATCGTATGTATTCTGGACAGCCTGCTTCGTATGGGCATTGTAGACCTGTTCAAGCTGGATCCCAGCAGACTCAAACTGGGATTTCCCAAACGGTTACTGCTGGGTATCATGACGAATGGTCTCTTTATCATTCCCTGGACCCTAATCTACTATTTCTATCACTATATCGAGAAGAGCCGTAAACAGCAGCTCGACACCCTCAAACTAGGGGCACTTGTAAAGGAACTGGAGCTTAAGACTATCAAGAGCCATATTAACCCGCATTTTATTTTCAATGCATTGAATAGCATCCGGGCCCTGATCGATGAGAACCCTAACCGGGCGAGGACGGCGATCACGGAACTGAGCAATATTCTCCGAAGCAGCATGCAGGCAGAAAAATTGGAAACCGTCAGCCTGGAGAAGGAGTTGAATATTGTGAAGGATTATCTTGCCCTGGAGCAAATTCGTTTTGAAGACAGGCTACAGATAGAATACAATATCGATTACCAAACCCTGAACCAGCCGATACCTCCGATGATGCTGCAAACCCTGGCGGAAAATGCCATCAAACATGGGATCAGCAAGCAGGTTAAGGGTGGAAAGGTGAAGATCATTTCCGGTTTTAAGGACAATTTCCATCAATTGATCGTTCGCAATTCGGGGAGGCTGAATGGAACCATGAATGGGGATGGGTTTGGGATTGCCAGCACAAGGAACAGGCTGCAACTGGTTTTCGGAGCACAGGCGAATTTCGATATCCGGGAGATCAATGGGGAGATCGTAGAAGCGGTGCTGATGATCCCGGTGGAATGAATATCGGATATATTTTTTATAAATTTGGTTTATATTGTAAACTACTTTAGTTTTGAGATAAATTTATAATTAGTGAAAGGGTTCCTGGTATTTGTAATCATGTTTGGGGTAAGGATGGCACTGGAGGCCCAGACTTCGGTCAATGGGATTGTTCGGGATAGCAAGGGCCATCCTGTTCCAGGGGCTAGCATTTCATTAAAGAATACCTATGATGGGGCAACTTCGGATTCGAGCGGCCATTTTCATTTCACGACTACGGAAAAAGGAGAGCAGGTTCTTTCAGTGAGCTGTATTGGGTATAATCCCTATGAACTGAAGATCGTGATTGAATTAATAGCCAGGAATTTGCCTATCGCACTTCATGAACAACTGAGTGAACTGAAAGCTGTGACCATTTCTGCCGGTTCTTTTGCGGCGGGGGATTCAAAAAGAGGGGCCATTCTGAGCTCCCTGGACGTGGCTACTACTGCGGGATCGAATGCGGATATTACCGCTGCACTGAAGACCCTACCCGGAGCACAGCAGGTAGGTGAGCAGGAGGGTCTTTTTGTCAGAGGCGGTGCGGGTTATGAGGCCAAACAATATATTGACGGGACCCTGGTGAACAATCCCTATTATACGAGTGTACCTGATATAGCTCAGAGGGGCCGCTTTTCTCCCTTCCTTTTTAAGGGGACCGTCTTTAGTACAGGCGGTTATTCTGCGCTTTATGGTCAGGCTCTCTCTTCAGTTGTACTTCTGGAATCGATCGACCTTCCGGAGAAATCGGAGGTGGATGCCAGCATTTCTCCCTTACTTGTGGGCCTGGGCACCCAGCAACTTTCTAAGGATAAGGATTTTTCCTGGGGCATCAATTATAATTATACCAATGTCGCTTTGTATTTCGCAGCGGTGAAGCAGGTGCCGGATTATTTTCATATGCCCCAATATCACACGGCCGATGCGAATTTCAGGATTAAGACAAAGAATGGGGGCATGCTCAAGTACTATACGACTTTTAACCATAACGTTTTGGGCCTAAGAAGACAAGACGTGGATAGCCTCTATCTCAACGACGCATTCGCTTTAACAAATACCAACTGGTACAATAACCTGAGCTGGAGGGAATTGCTGGGGAATGGATGGAAGATGAACCTGGGTGTGAGCTATAGCACGAACCGGGACAGCATTATGCAACAGGTGCAGAATGCGGCCAACCAGCCCGAGGTTTTCAGCGATTCGGCATTCTGGATGGTTTTTAAGAATTTCGGATTGACAAGCCGCCAGGACCTGACGCAGTTCAAAGCAGTATTCGATAAGAAATTGGGAGGGATCAGTTCTTTTAGATTCGGAGGAGAATACTGGTATGCTTACAATCGCCAACCCTTCCAGCAAAACAACCTGGATACGGTATTTAAATTCTCCAATAATTTCAGTTCTTTATTTGCCGAAACGGATATCTTCATCACCAATGATCTGGCGGCCAAACTCGGCCTTCGCTATGAGTATTCTTCCGTTATAGCCCGCAGCGATCTGGCTCCCCGCGTTTCATTGGCCTATAAGACCGGAACAGATGCGCAGATCTCTGTTGCCTATGGAATTTTTTATCAATTACCGGAGAATTCGCAGCTTTTCTATACCAGCAATCTCGAATTCACCAAGGCCACGCATTATATCATCAATTACCAGAAGATGAGCAAGGACAGGATTTTCCGGGTGGAAGCCTATTACAAGCAATACCAGGACCTTGTTAAAACAGTTCCTATCAATTATTTCTATTCCACTTATAATAATTCCGGAAGCGGTTATGCGGATGGGTTGGAATTTTTCTGGAGGGACAAGAAGACCTTTAAGAATTTCGATTACTGGATCAGTTATTCCTATTTGGATACGAAGAGGAATTATTTGAATTATACCGAGCAGCTTATGCCCAGTTATGCGACCCATCATACGGCTTCGATCGTAGTGAAGAGGTTTTTCACGGACCTGAAAGTGGGCGTGAATGCTACTTATAGTTTTGCAACTGGACGACCCTATTATAATTTTCGCCTCGATAGCGCCAATCAATATTATCTGGCCGACCAGGGAATCACAAAGGATTATCAAAGTCTGAACCTGAGCGCGGAATATGTGCCGAGCATTGGTAAAAAGAATGCGAGGACCTTTGTAGTGCTATTCGCGAGTATGACCAATGCACTTGGTTATAACCCGGTCTTCGGCTATAATTATACCTATAGCGGCGATCCGGATTTGAAACAGCCTATCACCCTGCCAGCCAGAAGATTCTATTTTATCGGCTGTTTTTTAAGCTGGGGAGTGGACAGGAGCCAGGATGCGATCAATAATAATTTATGACAAATCAAATCAAATATGAAACCGGGCATGCTCATTTAGCCTTAAAGCCAATGAAATATGCGAGGTTACATTTGACAAATTAAAAACAAAATATATGCAAATGAAATCATCCATCTTTTCTTTTCTGGTCGCGTTCACTTTGCTGAACGGGCAAAATATTTTCGCCCAGAGCGACAAATATGCGGAGGCCATGCAAAAAAATATTGCCCTTCTGGACTCGGCTAAAACTACGCAGGATTTTCAAAGCGTGTCGAATAGTTTTGAGCGTATCGGTGATGCCGAAAAGACGCAGTGGCTGCCTTATTATTATGCGGGCCTTGCTTTGACCAGGGCTGGTTGGAGTGACAAGAACCTGGACAAGGACGCGAATTCAACAAGGGCCCAGGCGCTCTGCGACAAGGCGGAAACCATCGAGAAGAATGCAGAAATCTGTTCCGTGCGCAATATGGCGGCAACTCAGCAAATGCTGGTAGATCCGCAAGGCCGATGGATGAGCTTCGGACAGCAGGCCAGCAGTTATTTGCAGGATGGATTGAAACTGGATCCGAATAATCCCAGGCTCTACTATCTGCAGGGAATGAGCATATTCGGAACCCCCGAAGCATATGGCGGCGGTAAGAAGAATGCCAAACCACTTTTTGAAAAAGCTTTGGCTTTGTATAAGACATTCCAGGTGAAACCGCTTTATCCGAATTGGGGGGAGAAACTGTCTGAAGATATGCTGGCTCAGTGTCAATAATATTTATATATAATTATGGAAAATATAGCCGATAAGGATTTGTCCGCCGAACAGAGCCTTCAACTGATCACCTCCATGATCCAGTCTACCAGGCAATCGCTCCAGGACAGCAGCATTTATTTTTTGATCTGGGGATGGGGTGTTCTGCTGGCCTGCGTGATTCAGTATTCTTTAAAAGTCGGAATGAATAGCCCCTACCATCCCATGGCCTGGCTTGTATTGGTGGTCGTCTTTGTTGCTCAGATCCTGATAGGATTTAAAAGGATGAAAAAGCGCAGTGCAAGGACCTTTGTTGAGGATGCGAACATCTATCTATGGACGGCCGTGGGCCTGGGTTATTTCATTTCCTTTTTAATTTTTGGGCAGATCGGTTGGGATTATTGCTTTTCATTTTATATCCTATTCTATGGAATAGGTACTTATGTTTCCGGAAAACTGATCCAGTTCAAACCTCTGTTTATTGGCGGATTGCTTTGTTTTCCTATCGCGGTGGCAACGGTTTATGTCAGCTACGATATGCGCATTATTATGCTGGGCGTAGCCATCCTGATCAGTTATATCATACCAGGGCACCTTCTTAGAATGAATCATCAAAAACAAATTCGCGGGAATGTTTAAGGACCTGGACCCCATATTGCATTCTCAGCTACGCCTTGCCGTAATTTCGCTTTTGATCAGCGTGAAGGAAGCAGAGTTTACTTTCCTGAAGGATAAAACCAATGCGACTGCAGGTAACCTGAGCGTTCAGATCAATAAGCTGAAAGACGCGGGTTATATTGAGGTGCAGAAGAAATTCAAGGACAATTATCCTCAGACGATCTGCAGGATTACCCAGGCAGGAGTGAAGGCATTTGAAAAATATGTTCAGGACCTGCAGGCCTATCTTGGTGTAAAATGATCAACCTATTGAAAAGAAATAAAAGGCATAATCGCGAGACATTTAGGTCAAACCCAATCCTTTGAATCCAAATTAATATGGTTAATAGTACCCAATTTAATAAAAGACCAAAAGCGGATTCAGCAACCCAATCTCCGATGGCAAACCGAAAATTAGTAAATTATTCAAACCAAGGGTAACCGGATGCTGTTTTACAAAATGAAGCCTTAGTCAAAGAACGGATTAGCCGCTAAAATTGCTATTTATGATTTGATCAATGTTGTTTGCTTTTATCCGGGAACGGAGGCACAGGCGGCACATCCTGTTGTTTTGTCTTCAGTTGGTTCATCAGCTCTTCAATGGCCCGGTTCAACTGCTCATCTATGCCGGCATATTCTTTGGCAGGATCATTATCTACGACAATATCGGGATCCACACCATGGCCTTCTATCACGAATCCATCTGCAAGATATGGTGCAAATTCAGGACGCATCAGGAAGCCGCCATCAACAATTGGCAGGCTATTGCGTATTCCTACAACTCCGCCCCAGGTTCTCTTGCCAATGGTGATTCCAAGCTTATACTTCTTAAAACGATAAGGAAATATATCGCCGTCGCTGGCCGAGTATTCGTTCATAAGCAAAGCTTTTGGCCCATAATGCCCCTGAGGATCCGGAGCTCCTGTGGTATTCCTGATCACTTCATAATAGACCAACTCCTTGTTCAGTCTTTCGGCCACCAATGGCGATACGAAACCTCCCCCATTGCCGCGGTCATCAATGATTAGGGCTTTTTTGGAAACCTGCGGATAGAAATATTTCATAAACTCATTCAATCCTTCCACGCCCATATCCGGGATATGCAGATACCCTATTTTACCGCCACTTACCGAATCCACATATCGGATATTGTGTTGCACCCAATTGTAGTAATAAAGATTGCTTTCATCCGCGATGGGAACGACAATAACTTTTCGAGCAGCATCGGGAGAAGGTTTGTTGTTCACCAAAAGCTCCACCTGTTTATCGGCCATATTGACCAACGAAGCATAGATGTCAGTCATCGCATTGACAGGCTTGCCGTTCACACTGATGATATAATCACCTTTATTTACATTAACACCGACTTCAGTTAACGGAGACCTTAATGCACTGTTGTAATTGGCGCCTTCTAAAATCCTGTCTATCCGGTAATAACCACTTGCATTTTTTGAAAGCTCGGCGCCGAGCAGCCCAAGCTTTATCCTTTCAGGTTTGGGCTGATCCCCTCCGCCCACATAAGAATGACCCGAGCTCAATTCGCCAATCATTTCGCCAATGATATAGGTCAGGTCTGCGCGATGATTGACATAAGGCAGTAAAAGTGAATATTTATCATGAATGGCTTTCCAGTCCACACCATGCATATTGGGGGCATAAAAGAAATCACGCATTTGGCGCCAGCTTTCATTAAATATCTCGCGCCATTCAGCGTTCCTGTCAACCCACATTTTCATGTTGCCCAGGTCGACAGGTTTGGTCAATTCAATTTTGGCCGAAGGCGCATCTATCACAAAGTAGTTTTTCCCACTACGCACCATCATTTTTTTACTGTCAAAACTCAGTTTAAAATCGTCCGCAGCACCCAACAGGGTTTCCTTCTTTTCTTTTAGATTGAAAACACATAATTGTGCCTGCGGTTCGCCTTCTTTGCTTTTTATATAGTAAAGTTTATCATCTGCGGGTGAAAGGCTATTGTAATTGGCAGCATCGATATTTAAAGCAATAACCCTCTGGCGGATACCTTCGAGATCGACTTTTATATTTTTTGTGGCATTATCAACAACGGCTTTTTCAATTTTCTTTTTTGCATCTGAGGACGCAACCGTATCCTTTTTGATCACCTGCACTTCGTCATCGACCGGCGCAAAGGGATTTGGGGATTCCCTTGCCAGCGTGATCAGGTATATTTTTGACATATTAAAATAGGCGATCTCAAATTCGGCATTGCTGAATGTAGGGGAGAATTCCCTGTCAGATACGAAGTACAGGTATTTGCCATCATTGCTGAAAATGGGACTATAGGCATCATACCATTCATCGGTAATTTGGGTATTTGCGGAAGATGCCAGATTGTAAAAAAAGATCCTTGTTTTCTTTTGTCTTTCATTAACCGAATAGGTAATCCATTTGCTATCGGGACTCCACTTGTAGTCCCGGATTTCCCATCCTGTTGCCTGATCGACAAGCGTAATTTTTTTTGTATCCAGGTCCACATACTGCAGTCGCAACTTTTTATCTCCCCATAAGATTTTTTTGCTATCCGGACTCCATAATAGTTCAAACTTATAAACATCGCCGTTGTTTGTTATTTGCACTGGCTTGCTGAACCCATCAGGAATCTGGGTATATATTTCATCCTCGCCAGTTGCATCGCTTATAAAAGCAATATTCTTTCCATCGGGGGACCATACCGCATTTCGTTCGTGAATGCCGCTTGTTTGTGAAATATTTCTCAATACGCCGCTTTCGGCAGGCAAAGTGAATACATCCCCTCGCGCAACTGCGATCAGCCTTTTTCCATCGGGAGCAATTGATACGCCCTCCATGTATTTTGAGGCGTCTACCCATTCCTGCCGGCCATAAATATTATCCGAGTAAATGCTGATGTTTATTTGATGGATTTGTTCCGAAGGCAGGTCCATGACATACAGGAATCCTCCTTTTTCAAAAACAATGGCATTATTGCCCAGGGAAGGAAATTTGATATCATAGTCTGTGTAACTAGTAACCTGCTTAACTTGTTTGGTATTCAGGTCATAGCAGAAAAGGTTCATAATTCTTTCCCTATCCGATAAAAAATAAATTTTGTCATTGAACCACATTGGTTCTATATCCTGGGCCGGGTTATGGGTTATATTTTCAACTTTCTTTGTTGCAAAATCGTAGATCCATATATCATCCGCCATACCCCCGCGATAATATTTCCAGGTGCGGAATTCGCGGAATACTCTGTTATAGGCAAGCTTCTTTTTATCCGGAGAAAAAGAACAGAAGCCCCCGGCAGGCAATGGCAATTCTTCACTTAGGCCCCCATTTATATCAGCAACAAATAAAGAGCCGACAAAAGCATCAAAGGATTTTTTTCTGCTGCGATAAATGATGTGTTCATTATCGCTCCAGGCCATTACGATATTATTAGGCCCCATGCGATCGGCAATATCATCACGTTCAACCGTAGCTGTATAGGTGAGACGTTTCGGCTGGCCTCCCTGTACACCCATGACATAGACTTCCGTATTTCCATCGTATTGCGCTGTAAAAGCAACATGCCTGCCGTCAGGCGAAATGTGTGAGAACATTTCATAGCCTATATCAGAAGTGAGCTTGCGCGCAATGCCTCCATTTTTGTCAATCGTAAAAAGATCGCCTGCATAACTGAATATGACCTGATTGTCATAGATGGTTGGAAAACGCAGCAGCCTGGCTTCCTGGGAAAAGAGGCGCATTGAATGAAATAAAGGAAGGAGACATAGAACAAATAAGAGCTTTTTCATTATTGAAGTTTTTCGTTTCAAGATCTGAATTTAAGGTTGCCTTTGCCAGCAGAGGGGTTATGGAATCAAAGCAGTTTTCGATATTGTATTTTCATCTTGCGTATTTTGGGTAGGATAATGGTTTGAAGTTACTGTTTTTATTTAATAATTCACCTCGAGGGTATGGCAGAAAAAAACCCTCCCGAAGGGAGGGCCATATAGACTCTAATAAGATATGATCGTTACTAACTCTTTATCAACTGCATGGTCATTCTTTCATTGCTGTTGACAATGATTTCAAGCTTATAAGTTCCGGGTTTGAGCTTGTTAGTTCCTTCCAGCGAATAACTGTTGGTCCCTTCGCCGGCTTTATCATTTTTACGCATGAACTCTTCTCCGCTGTTGTCGGTCACTTTGATGACAACATAGGATGATTCTTTTAGCTGCACGCTCACCTGGATATCATTTAGCGTGGGATCGGGCGTTACGCTGATAGAAGCGACGCTATGTGTTTCGTACATGCGGACGATAAGCACTTTTGAATAGGAAGTGTTTTCACCATCCACCTGCTCAAGCCGGTAATAGAGGTCGTTCTTTCTTGCAACAGCGGGTTTGATATTGTCAGTGAAATCATACCTGGCTTCTGCTGAGTTGCGGGTATTGACTTCGCCTACTTTTTCAAAGTGTTCGCCATCGAGGCTTCTTTCCACATTAAAATGTCCGCTGGCTCCGGAAGCTGAAAGGTTCCAGCGAAGATCGACCGAGCGGCTTGAAAATTCTGCTTTAAAACTGACCAAGTGTTCGACCAGCCAGGAATTTTCTTCTCCAATGCCCGCCGTTTTGTAAATGCCTGGCATGGCCCAGCTACCAAACGTTAAGGATGCGAGCCCCAATGCCAATACCATGGCTTTAAAATGTTGTCTCATTTTGAAAGTTTCAAAAAAGTTAAAAAATAGGTAGCACGAATTAGGATATGAGTCAACTATTGAGGCCGTTCGAAGAAAATTGGATGGGTATAGGATGACTGAGCAATGCTGAGTCAAGACTACTGTATAAAGATTTGTCTATCAAGATTTGTCTATCAAGATTTGTCTATCAAGACTTTTTTCTTTCTACTTTCTTTTTAGTTTAGCTTTCTTGGATGCTGGTTGCGGGAAGAGGGTTAGTTTCCTTTCGCTTTGGAATTATCAGAGGATGATGGATCAAAAATAATCATTCCATTCAGTTTTTGCAATAGTTTTCTTTAATTTCTTTGAATGTTCATTTTTAAGCTTTTATAAGGGATTCTTGGTCAAAGAGGGGATTGGCCTGCCGGATTCGATATTTAAATAATCAGCCTTCGGTTTCTTCAATTTCCTCATCTATCGCATTGGCCAGGAAGGCGGAAGTGACTTTTTTAAGCGGATTTTTCCGGTTTTCCCTGAATTCCTGTTGTTGGGAGACGATGTCGATACATCTATATATGGAGGCAATGAAGGAAGACGGATCTGCCTTGTCTTTTCCGGCTATGTCAAATGCGGTGCCATGATCAGGAGAAGTGCGGACGGCGGGGAGGCCGGCCGTATAGTTGACACCTTCCCCGATCGCGAGCGACTTGAAGGGGATGAGGCCCTGGTCATGGTACATAGCCAGCACGGCATCAAAACGGCCGTATTGGCTACGGGCAAAGAAAGCATCGGGGCTATATGGCCCAAAGACCATCATCTGGTGTTTGGCATCCTTGACGGCGGGTTTGATGATTTCTTCATCTTCTTTTCCGATCAGGCCCTCGTCACCGGCATGGGGATTTAGCCCAAGAACGGCGATCCGTGGTTTGTCGATGCCAAAATCACGGATCAGGCTACTATTTAGGATATTTAGTTTGGAGATAATGGCTTCCCTGGTAATCTGGGCGGCAACTTCTTTGATGGGGAGGTGTTCAGTGACCAAGCCTACTCTAAGATTTTCGGATACCATGAGCATGAGCACATCACTCACCCCGAAGAATTGCTTTAGGTAGGGAGTATGACCGGTATAAGGGAAGGTGGCAGACTGAGTATTCTTTTTGTGAATGGGAGCCGTTACGAGCCCATGAATCTTCCTGTCTTTGAGGGCTTCGACGGCAGCAGTGAGGGATTTGATGGCATAACTGCCTCCGATCTCGGTTAATTGTCCGGGCGTTATTGCGACATCCTCTTCCCAGCAATTGAAGAGATTGACTTGTTTTGGACTCACACGGTTGAAGTCGCGGCTGCTCTGATAATTCAGATTGGTTTCAGGGATGGACTTCCGGTAAAAGTTGATGACTTTATTTGAGGCAAACACAACCGGCGTGCAAAATTCGAGAATCCGGTGGTCGCTGAATGTTTTGATTATTAGTTCGATGCCGATTCCGTTCAAATCACCGGTCGTGATCCCGATGAGAGGCCTGGACTGGGGATGGCTCATTGATTTTTTAATTTATAGCCGGCAAAAATACGCAAAATCAGGGAGCCTGGTTGCAGTAGTTTTAAAAATCGAAGCCGAGGCGGATTGCGGCATCATTGATATTTCCTCCTGCAACCTGGTTCACTTCGTATTTGAAGGCGATTTCAAATACCCCGAACTGGACCCCGATGCTGGGACAATAGGTCAGGCCGGTGCCCATATCATTGACCCTGGTACCGTTGGCATCATTGTGCGTAAGGAAGTGCCGCTGCAGGCCGATATCGGCCATTACATAAAGATGCCTTACGATGAAATATTTATATCCGACTCGTACCGGAATAATGGCTCCATTGAAGTCCTTGCTTGGGTCGACTCCTTTGTCATAGCCAGGACCAGAATAGCCGACAATGCCTCCTATCAGTGTGATAAATCCAGGGCCGGCACGGAATCCAAAATGAGCATCGAGTCCAAATGCGCCTGTCATCATGGTTTCGGCACTTCCGGAGGGGAGGCCGGCCTCAATGCCTAATCCCCCGCTGAAGAATTTTGTATTGTATTTCTGGGCATTTGCCGAATTGCTAATGCCGAGCAGGATCGGGATGAGCAGGTAATAGAGTCTCGGTTTCATTTTATGAAGTTTAGAATGAATGAACCTGGGTTCACAGGATTGGCATTCTCAATGTATGGCAGATTTGCAGTGGGGCAGAAATTTACGAAAAAGATGGGAATTTGGAAAGGGGGGTGCCTTAAAGATTTTTATATTGGTTTGCAAAGGCTCTGATGTTCAGGTGCATGTGGAATCATGCCGTCAATTCGTACGCAATATTAAATTCCTGGAATTGTAGCCGTCTTTTAAGCTTCTCGTTTTCCTTATCCCGGAATTGTTTTTCCGCATATTATAAATGGAGATTTGGCAATTGATCTTCCTTTGCCTGATTATTAAATTGACAAAGATGCAAAGTATATTCATTTTATTCTTATTATCCCTCTCAGCATTAAATCTTGAGGCACAGTCATTGAAGGGCTCTGTTATTGATTCGGCAAACCATCAGCCAATACAAGGGGCGACTATTCATATCCCACAGTTAAAATTGGGAGCGACCAGCGATATAAAAGGGGACTATAAATTTTCATATCTTCCTTCTGGCAATTATGAGGTCATCGTCCGGATAACCGGTTATGCAACCATAACCAAACAGATCTCTGTTACAGGTGATACGCATCTTAATTTTGAGATGGCGGCTTCTTTTAAAACCCTAAAGGAAGTGCTTATTACCTCTCTTGGATATGCGACGACCCTGCGTCGCGCGCCGGTTCCTGTGAACGTTATTTCAAATGACATGCTTGTTGAACAATCTTCTAATAATGTGATCGATGCTATTGCCAAGGAGCCGGGCCTCAATGAGATTACCGAGGGGCCGGGCATTTCCAAACCAGAGATCAACGGACTGGGTTATAACAGGGTATTGACGCTTTTCGATGGTGAGAGGCAGGAGGATTTCCAATGGGGGGATGAACATGGGATACTGATCGATCCCAACGCAGTCTATGACGCCGAGATCATCAGGGGACCGGCTTCCCTGCAATACGGCGCCAATGCCGTTGCCGGTGTTGTCAGCTTTAAGCCGGAACCATTTGCAGATGACGGGAGCTTGCGGGGAAGCGTGTCATCGGAATACCAAACCAATGATGGGCTGATTGCCAATTCAGTGGATATCGGCGGTAACCACAAGGGGCTTGTATGGAATATAAGGGGTAGCTATGAGACAGACCATTGTTATAAGGACCCAAAGGATGGATTTGTTTGGGGAACGGCTTACGAGCAGAGCAATCTGAGGGCGGTTATTGGTCTTAACAGAAATTGGGGATACAGTCGTTTGTCCATAAGCGTCCTTCATCGTCGCGTGGAGGTGCCGGATGGCAACCGTGATAGTTTAACAGGACAATTTGAATTTGACTTTCCACAAAATGGTCAGATCTATCCGGACAGGTCTGATTTTTTATCATACAAACCCGTCATAGCCCCTGATCAGATTCTGGACCATGATGAATTATGGTGGCAGAACAGTTTTAAAGTGGGCAATGGAAATATTGGAGCCGATATAGGATATACCCAAAGCATCCGCCACGAAATAGATTCCGGCAGTATTGGAGTGGAAAACCTGATCGTGCATGATATACCTTATTCGTTCAAATACCTGTTTAATGAACCCTCCGGGTTGAAGCTTACCACGGGGCTTAACGGGATGTATGAGTTTGAGAACAATTACCCCGAACCACCAGCCCCCTATATCGGCGCTTCAGAGATACCCAATTACAACAGTTTTGATATTGGCGGCTTCGGTATAGTCGAAAAGAGTTTTAAAAACCTTACCATGAGCGGTGGATTGCGATATGATTTCAGGACAATGACCGGGCAATCGATGTACCTGAGCAATTATAACACGCCGGAGCAACAAGTAGTGCCGGGAGGAACACCGGGAGCCTACCAGCAATATGCAGGGTTCACCAACAAGTACTCCGGACTTTCCGGGAGTATTGGTGCATCTTATCAATTGCCGGGCAACAATTATGTGAAAATCAATTTTGCAAAAAGTTTTCGTGCTCCTTCAATTGATGAACTAAACTCCAATTCGCTGAACAGTGGCGCCAATGCATACATATTGGGATATACCAACCTGAAAGCGGAACAGGGATATGAGGCCGATATTGCTTATGGATATAACGGAAAGGATGTGAATTTTGAACTGGATGGTTTCTACAACCATATAAACCACTTCATTTTTCAGGATAGGCTGGCCAGTCTTAACGGAGGAGATTCTCTTGTCAATGTAGCCGGAGTATTTTACCCTGTTTTTCAATACCAGGCTAATAGTGCCATAATTACGGGGGCAACGGCATATTTTAACATACATCCTGCTAGCGAAAAATGGCTGGAAATTGATAATGGGTTTACTTATATCTATTCCTTCCTGCCACATCAGACCGACTCTACCCAATATGTGCCCCTCACGCCCGCCCCCCGCCTGACTTCAAAGATCAGGCTCAAACTTTCGGATAGGAACGGTTCTGTCTTAAGGGACAGCTGGCTTCAATTGGGAGCAGAGCATGATTGGGAGCAGAACAGGGTTTATAGCGCATTATATACGGAACTGCCTTCCCTTGGTTATACGCTTTACAATGCCGGGATTGGTACCAGGTTTATTAATCCTAAAACAAACCGGACGGTATGTTCACTGTTCCTCAACTGTACAAACCTTTTCAACCTTGCCTACGTGGACCATTTGTCACACGCCCAGTATTTTTGGGCATTCAATGCCAATCCGGTAACAGTTACACAAAGAGACCAGGGGATTTACAATATGGGCAGAAATTTGGGTCTCAAGGTTATTTTTCCAATAGGGAGCCATAAGGTCTCTGATACAGAAATAAATGGTACTGATTATTGAAAAGGCTGTTTTTAGGCCTCTTTTCACCCATTTTGGCTGATCACTAAGTATTTTTGTGCCATGTACAGGCTGAAAAAATCGCTGGGCCAGCATTTTCTTAAAGATGAGAATATTTGCCGAAAGATAGTGGAGCTGGTGCGGGAGAGACCGGTCCGTCAATTATTGGAAGTGGGGCCGGGGGGCGGGGCGCTGACCAAATATTTTGTGGAATGGGAAGGATTGGATTTCAGGGCAGTTGAATTGGACCTCGAAAAAATTGAATATCTAACCAAGAAATATCCGGGCCTTCAGGACCGGATATTTCACCAGAGCATATTGGAAATTGGTAAGCCTTTTGAAGGCAGGTTTACAGTGGTCGGGAACTTTCCTTACAATATCTCAACGGAGATTCTTTTCAGGATGCTGGACTGGAAGGAGGATATCGAAACGGTAATCGGCATGTTCCAAAAGGAAGTGGCCCAGCGCATTGCCGCTGGCAAGGGTTCAAAGATCTATGGCGTTACGAGCGTATTATTGCAAGCGTATTTTGATGTGGAATATTGTTTTGAGGTGAGCGAGCAGAGCTTTAACCCTCCTCCCAAGGTGAAAAGTGCGGTTATAAGACTTAGCCCCAGAAAGGAAGTTGTGTTGTTCAGGTCGGAGAAGGATTTTTTCAGCCTGGTAAAATCGGCTTTCAATCAAAGACGCAAGACGCTGAGAAATGCGGTCCGCGGTCTGTTTAGCGATACTTTTTTGAGGGAGGACCAATTTTTACGCAGGGCTGAGGAATTGTCCGTTGAAGAGTTCGCAGCCCTTACCTTCGATATGAGATAATTAATAATGATGAAGAAAGCCTTAATTACGGCCAAAGTGCATGAATACCTGATCGATCGTCTGAAGACCCAGGGTTATGCCGTGAGCTATCTGCCGCAGATCAGCTATGAAGAGTTGCAGGAGGAAATCGTGGATGCGCATGGACTGATAGTGACGACGCGTTTGAAGGTCGACCGCAATATCATCGAGAGGGCCCCCAAACTGGAATGGATCGGGAGACTGGGCAGCGGAATGGAACTGATCGACATGGCCTATGCAGAGACCAGGAAGATCCTCTGTGTGAGCAGCCCGGAAGGAAACCGCAATGCTGTGGCCGAGCATATGCTCGGGATATTGCTTAGCCTTTTGAAAAAGATCGATAGCAGTTTCCGGGAAGTGAGGGAGGGCAAATGGATACGGGAACCAAATAGAGGAACGGAACTGACGGGTAAGACCCTAGGCATTATCGGTTTCGGAAATACGGGTGGGGCTTTTGCCAGGCTGTTGACCCCTTTTGAGGTGACCATCCTGGCCTATGATAAATACAAGTTTGATTTTGCAAAGGGCAATGTCCGCGAAGCGAATTTAGAGCAGATCGCCCGCTATGCAGATGTAATTTGCTTTCATGTGCCCCTGACGGAGGAAACCTACCATATGGCCGGGGAGCCGTTCTTTCATTCCCTAGAAAGAAAGCCTTTTTTCCTCAATGGCTCCCGGGGGAAAGTTCATGACACAGCAGCCCTGATCCGCGCCCTGGAAGGGGGTAAGATTGCCGGTGCGGGGCTGGATGTGCTTGAGAATGAGAAGCTGGAGAGCTATACGGAAGTAGAAAGGGCCCAACTGGACTGGCTAATAGAACGGCCGAATGTGGTAATTACACCACATATTGCGAGCTATAGCCATGAGGCTTTTTATAAGATGGCGAAGGTTATCCTGGAAAAGTTGGGGCTATGAAATGGCGGTCCCAGCCTGTTTGCAAGAAGCCGATTTCTTTTGTTTTTCTGCACCGATTGGCTTAATTTTAAAATTAAGCCGATAACTTATATTTTTGTACAAAATGTGCAACGCTTCAGAGATGAGGCGTTGTATTTTTTTTCTCAACCAGTAACGAATAATGAAGAAAAAGGATAGATTATGAGCGGAATTATGTATTTAACAAAGGAGGCCATGGAGCAATTAAAGTCAGAATTGCAGAAAATGAAGTCAGTGGAAAGACCTGCTGCCAGCCGGGCCATAGCTGAAGCCAGGGAAAAAGGCGATCTGCGGGAGAATGCCGAATATGATGCGGCAAAAGATGCCCAGGGACATTTAGAGGCCAAGATCCAGAAGCTGGAATCAGATCTGGCAAATGCAAGGGTGATCGATGAAACCAATATCGATACGAGTAAGGTCTCCATTCTGACGAAGGTGACGGTGACCAATCTCAATACCAAAAAGCAGGCGACTTATCACCTCGTTTCGGAGAAGGAAGCCAATCTCAAACTGAGCAAGATTTCCGTCACTTCCCCGATCGGAAAGGGATTGCTGGGCAAAGTGGTAGGCCAGACTGCGGAGGTGCAGGTGCCTGCCGGTACTCTGAAGTTCGTGATCGAGAATATCAGCATATAATGACCATCTTTTCCAAAATCATCAAGGGCGATATTCCTTCCTATAAGATCGCGGAAGACGATTTTTTTTTCGCCTTCCTGGACATTTTTCCTCTTCGTGAAGGGCATGTACTCGTTGTGCCTAAGACCGAGGTGGACAAATTCTTTGATCTGGACACAGACTTTCTGAGTCGCATGCTGGTTTTTGCGCAGCCGATCGCGCGGGCAATCGAGAAATCCTTTCCCTGCAACCGTTGCGGAATCTCGGTGGTCGGACTTGAAGTGCCCCATGCTCACCTGCACCTGATTCCCATCAACAGCGCGAACGACCTGAATTTTACAGGCCATAAGGTGCAGGTCACTCCTGAGAAATTAAAGCTGGCTCAGGAGAAGATACTTGGGCAGCTCGCGTAGATTGTTTTACCATTTTCTTTAGAAATGGATGGCTACCTTTTGATCTCATACCATCCATATGCAAAAAATTATACTCGCATTCTTCCTTAGTTTTTTTATTTTATATGGGGTCCATGCTCAAGTCGTTGGGTTTAAGACCATCCGTGTCTATGATAGTTCGAGGGTTTATCGTAGTGGAACTGACGTCAGGGATCCGCTGCATTTCCGACCAGTCGATCTGGATCTCTGGTATCCTGCAAGCATTCAAGGGGGAGATACAGCCCTTGTTTATGGCGATATGCTAAGATTGTTCGAGGAACGCGCCGGATTTTATCCCGGGACGGCCACTCCTGAAGGGCTCTCCAGGCAAATGGCCAAGGCTTTTTGTGATGGCTTCGGATGCGGTGATTCGGTCAAATTGTTGAATTACAGGTTGAAATCTTATGGCAGGAGGCCCGGATTGAAGGGAAAATGGCCGTTAGTGGTTTACCTGGCGAGTTATGGAAGTACGGGTTTTGAGAATGTAGCACTTTTTGAGGGTCTTGCAATGCAGGGTTATGTGGTCCTGTCCCTTAGTTCGATCGGACGTTTTCCGGGAGATATGACTACTGAGCCTGAAGATCTTTTTGAACAGGTGAAAGACGCGGAATTTGGGATTCATTATTTGCATTCGGATCCGGATATAGATTTGGGGAAACTGGCGATTGTTGGGTATAGCTGGGGCGGACTTGCGGGAAATCTTCTCGCCGCTCAGGTCCCGAATGTTCGTTGCATCGTCTCCATGGAGGGTTCCGAATTTCATCACTATGGACAAAAGGAGCCTGATTCAAAAAAGGAGGACAGCAATTTCAACAGGCTTGTGCATACCAGGGAGTTCATTGACAGGAGTATGTCGGTTCCCTATCTGCGTTTCGAGAGCGGGCCTTCGACGTCTTCTCATAGTGACTCATTTGATTCGGTTTTTAATTTTGCGGGGGGGATTCCGGATAAAAGAATCTTACAATTGAATGAGGGCAAGCATGAGGATTTCTGCTGTATAGGGCCATATACCTGGGCTGCGGGGAATTGTCCGGATAATGGGAAATACGTGGCTGTGCTGAAGCTGACTTTGGCCTTTTTAGATGAAAAGATGCGATCTGGAGTTGGTTTTGATAATTTGGCGCAAGGCTATATTCCAGCGACAATGAAAGACGTCACGAAGTAATTCGATATTCAAGCGGTGTCTGGTCGTATTGGTTTTTGAATAAACGGATAAAGGAACTTGAGTTTTCAAATCCGCACTTTATCACGATTTCATTTACCGGTTGCTTAGTTTGTTTGAGAAGCCTGCAAGCTTTTTTCAACCTAAGTTGTGTGATATATTGAAGCGGGCTTTTTTCATAGGCTGCTTTGAAAGAGCGTTGTAAATGAAAGGGGGAAAGGCAGGCGATCCTGGATAATGATCGCAGAGTTAGCGGCTCCGAATAATTTTTTTTGATATGGCTCATTGCGGCACGCAGTTTTTTTGAAATATCTTCTTTGGTGAGATTCGACTTTGCATTGATTTGATTTGGCATTTTGTATTGCTCCAGTTCATACCAGGGCTTTGAGGGACGATCGGAGGGGTAGCCGTGCTTTAGCCTGTATGCTTTTCGCTCACCCGTGAAATCCCACCAATTTTTTTTGCTTTTTCTGTGATTGGCGTAATGGATCACCAGACGAAATTGGTCTTCGAGACAGGGGTCGGCCCAGGCACCGATCTGTTTTTCGAGTTGATGGATTAGCTTTTCAGGTTTCTTCTTTTTTAGTTCGTCGAGTGAATAGAAGCCAAGAGAAATAAGATCATGGGCAAATTTTATTCCTATCGATGGAAGGCTTTGAAATTCTGATAATGCATATAACTCCATGGCGCGGATTCTGGAGGTATTTTGCAAGGACCGTATTTCTGCTATAGTATACAGATAGAGTTCTCTGAACCTGATTCTTTTGGAACGCAGGATTCTTTTTTCTGCCTGGGTTGGAGAGAGTTTATTTAGTGGGTCATTCATCTTCAGCAAAAGTTAGCATGAAGTTATTGCAATCAAGGATTGAAAATTCAGTGGCACCATAGAAGGTTTTGCTTAGACCATTTAATATGGTTACGCTGTCTTTTATCCTTTCATGAAAATCCCGGATGCCTTTCATGTTTATGTAGAGTAGCAAGGAGCCACCATTTGTCCGGCTGATAGCCGGCAACTCGTCTTGGATGCTTTTGAAGGTTTGAAACATAAAGCTTAGATCGCCACATTTCATGAGGGCAAAGACCGGGTCTTCTTCATCTCCTACCATGGTTACCTTAATGAATCCAATGGTTTCGTAAAATTCTATCGTTTTTTTGATATCGCTTACGTAAATGTTTGGGGAAACGGTTTGCATCCTGGAGTTTGTCACGTGCGTAATTTTAGACAAACCTATAAAAACGGGAGCTGGGCGAATATGCGATTCTTGCTAAAGAAATTAAAGGGGGCAAAACTCAATCGCTAATTACCGACTGCTTTGATATTCCTAGAAGAAGACCTTTGATAAGTGTAAGTCATTATGCAACTTTTGTACTGATAGGTTTTATAGTCTTAAGAATTGCACTTTTGATAATCATTTCTTCTTCTATGTCAAAATCGTCCTGCAGTCCAAGCCAGAATTTGGCGCTATTGCCAAAGTACTTACTTAGCCTGACGGCAGTATCGGCTGTAATTCTTCTATTGCCTTTAACTATTTCGGAAACCCTGGTCTGTGGAATTTCGATAGCTTTTGCAAGTTTGTATGCTATTATATTCAAAGGATTAAGAAATTCCTCAACGAGGACTTCGCCAGGGTGAATATTTTTGAGTCTTGTCATATTAATAAAATTAATGATAGTCAATTATTTTAACTTCGAAAGCGTTACCTGAATTCCATTTGAAAATAATTCTCCATTGATCATTTATTCGCACACTATAAAAATTTTTAAGATTTCCAAATAACTTTTCAAGTCTATTGGAAGGAGGAATTCTTAAATCAGCCAAGTCAATAGAGTTATTTAGCATTCTTAATTTCCTTCATCCGATATTTTGAATTTCATCAGGTAATTTTTTGACTCTTGTTCCATTCCATACTTTTTCTGTTTCTGAATTTCCAAATGATACTATCCTTACTTCTGTCTAAAGTTATTAACGTCAAAGGATAGCAAATAATCAGAATGTTCAAAAAGTTAAAATTTGGAAGCTAAAGAGCGATCATTTAAGGACTTTGAAAGAGAACTGAATTAGGTAATGAAAATTTAATATATATTAGTTGCAATCCTACTAAATTGTGGAATCATGGAAACACGAAGGAGTTTTATTAAGAAATCGGTCTTGCTTTCGGGGGCTCTCGGAGTCAGCCAGTTTTTGCCTGAGTCGATTCAAAGGGCTTTGACGATCGCACCGGAACCGGGTACTGATTTTATGCATGCGGAACATATCGTACTGCTGATGCAGGAGAACCGTTCCTTTGATCATACTTTCGGGACGTTGAGGGGAGTGAGGGGCTTCCGTGATCCAAGGGTGATCAGGCAGCCGAATCGGAATAAGGTCTGGCTTCAGACAAATCATGATGGGGAGACTTATTGTCCTTTCCGCCTGGATATTAAGAATACGAAGATCACCTGGATGGGTTCGCTTCCGCATGGAAGGAGGAGCCAGATGGAAGCTCGCAATAATGGCAAATACGATAACTGGCTGGAGGCGAAAAAATCTGACGATAATTATGAATATGGCCGGATGCCTTTGACCATGGGTTTTTATACGAGGGAGGATATTCCATTTTATTATGCCTTGGCGGATGCGTTTACGGTTTGCGACCAGAATTTTTGTTCTTCACTGACGGGGACGGACCCAAACCGGCTTTATTTCTGGAGCGGGACGGTGAGGCAGGAGCAACATTCCAATTCAAAGCCCTATGTCCAGAATGATGATGTGGAAAGGGGAGTGGAATGGGAGACCTTCCCAGAGATCCTGGAAAAGAATGGAGTGAGCTGGAAGGTCTATCAAAACGAGATCGGCCAGGACCATGGATTCACGGACGAGCAGGATGTATGGCTGGGAAATTTCGGGGATAATCCCCTGGAATATTTCAGGCAGTATAATGTCAAACTGACCAGGGCCTATATCGATTACCTGCCGGTTAAAGTGGAAAAGCTAAAGAAAGAGATCGCGGTATGGGAGGCAAAGACGAAGACTCTGCCTGCCGGCAGCAAGGATTTAGAAGATGCGCAGAATAAATTGAAATATGCTAAGGAAGAACTTGAACATACTTACGAAGAACAAAAAACATTTACCCAGGAACACTATGAACATCTTACGCAGCATCAGAAGAATGTCCACGGCAAAGCCTTTGTAACCAATACCGGGGACCCCCATCAGCATGAACTGGAGAGTGTCACTTACCAGGACGACAATCATGAAAAGGAAATCAATATACCCAAGGGCGATCTTTTTCATCAATTCCGGCAGGATGTGCAGGACGGAAATCTCCCTACAGTTTCCTGGCTGGTAGCTCCTGAATATTTTTCGGATCATCCGAGCGCTCCATGGTTTGGCTCCTGGTATCTTTCTGAAGCAATGGATATTCTTACAAAGAACCCTGAGATCTGGAAGAAGACGATTTTTATCCTGGCCTATGACGAGAACGATGGCTATTTTGATCATCAGCCGCCTTTCGTTGCTCCTGAAGCCGGCAGGCCGGAGACGGGTGCGGTTTCTGCCGGCATCGATACGGGTGTTGAGCATGTCAAACTTGCCCAGGATTCTCCGGGTTCCATCGGACTGGGTTACCGGGTGCCCCTGATCGTTGCTTCTCCCTGGACCCGCGGCGGTTGGGTGAACTCCCAGGTCTTTGACCATACTTCCACATTGCAGTTTTTGGAGGTCTTCCTGAGCAAGAAAACGGGCCGGGAAATCAAAGCTCCTTTGGTGAGTCAGTTTCGCCGCGCTGTTTGCGGTGACCTGACTTCGGTTTTTCAAGCGGAACCGCTTGACAAGAAGGAGGATCTGCCTTTTGTTGTGAAAAATGAATTTATCGAAGGGATCTATAAGGCAAAATTCAAGAGTCCGCCGATCAATTATAGGAACCTCAGTCGTGAGGAGATAGGGCAGATCAACGGCGATCCTGGTTCCAGCACCCTGTTGCCTTCCCAGGAAAAGGGCACCAGGCTTGCCTGCGCCATTCCCTATGAACTCTATGTTGATGGGACGCTGAGTCCGGACCGGGCATTTTTTCAATTTAGTCTGCATGCGGGGAACCAGCTATTCAAAGGCCGGTCTGCCGGATCTCCGTTTTCTGTATATAGTTATGGAAGGGAAATGAAACTTAAGAGTTATGCGGTGAAGGCCGGAGACCGGATCAATGACCGGATTGATTTGAAGGAATTTGAGCATGGAGATTATGATATTGAGATTCACGGACCCAATGGTTTTATGCGAGCTTTCAGAGGGTCGGCTGCCGATGCGGGGATTGGGATTCGTTTGAGTTATCCGGAGTCTGGAATCGTTTTGGAATTCAGCCATAATCAAAAAACTCCGATTGCTGCCAGGATCGTTGACAATGCTTACAAGAGTTTTGGACCCATAAATAAAGATATTGACCCGGGGGTTACTAAAGTGAACCTGGACATTCAGTCGAGTAAAGGATGGTATGATTTCAGCTTTTTTATGAAGGGAAATGATAGATTTGAGTGGAGATATGCCGGGCATGTAGAATCAGGTAAGCCTTCGATCAGTGACCCATTTATGGGAGGCGAGGTATAAGTTCAATTAATTCTTAGGTCACATGAGATTACTAGTACCGGCGAGCTGGTTGATTTTCCTATTTGCATTTACTGCCTATGGACATCAGACTATCGAACCTACCCCAAGTGAGCGGCAAAAGGAGTGGAGCAAGATGGAGTTTTATCTTTTTATGCATTTTGGGCCCAATACTTTTACCGATCTGGAATGGGGAAAAGGTACGGAGCAGGAAGAAGTTTTTAATCCGACGGAATTGGATTGCCGGCAATGGTGCCGGATCGCGAAAGCGGCAGGAGCGAGCGGCATTATCATTACTGCCAAACATCACGATGGATTTTGTTTATGGCCTAGTAAATATTCCACCCATACGGTTGCCCAGAGTAAGTGGAAGGGTGGGAAGGGCGATGTGCTTGCAGAACTGAGGGATGCCTGCCGGGAATATGGATTGAGGATGGGCGTCTATCTTTCTCCCTGGGACCGGAATCATCAGGCATATGGGACAGAAGCATACAACCAGGTCTATGTTGAAATGATGGAGGAGATCGTAGCCCGGTATGGGCCATTTTTTGAGTTCTGGTGGGACGGGGCCAACGGGGAAGGGCCGAATGGCAAAAAGCAGGTCTATGATTTTAGTCTCTTTGAAAAGACCATGAGGCGCATCGGGCCGGGTACGGTCGTCTTCAGCGATATCGGACCGGATATCCGCTGGGTGGGCAATGAAAGGGGTATTGCCGGGAAGACGAATTGGAATTTACTGGATACGGCGGGATTTTTTAGAGGCGCCGGGGCTCCGCCTACGGATACCCTTAACCGTGGAAACGAGAACGGGCACAACTGGATCCCCGCAGAATGTGATGTGAGTATCAGGCCCGGCTGGTTCTACCATGAGCAGGAGGATGGAAAGGTGAAGAGCCCGGCAGAGTTGTTTCAGCTTTATTTGAGATCGGTGGGCAGGGGCTCCGCGCTACTTTTGAATGTGCCCCCGGACCAGCGAGGATTGATACATGGGGAGGATTCTGCGGCGCTGATGGGATTTAAGAGACTCAGAGAGGAGAATCTGGGTAAGGCCCTTGAGGCGAAGGGGTTAATAATTACACAGTCGTTCAGACTTGAATTGACGAGCGATCAGACAGTAAATTGTATCATGATTAAAGAGATTTTGGACAAGGGCCAGCATTGCAAGCGTTTTAGTATCAGGCTCCAAAATGAAAAGCAAGAGACGATAAATGAAATCCTGGGGACAACGATCGGACGTGAAAGAATATTGAGTTTTGACGCAGTACGGGGAGTGCGCTTTATCGTTCTTTCCATCGAGGAACAGAAAGCGCTGACTTTGATAAGCGAGATAAATGCTTACCATATAGCGGAAGGACTGGTCGAGAAAGATTGATCAAAATTATCGGTAATTTTGATTTGCTGAAATACGGTTGCCATGCAGTTCCTTCGCTATAGAAATTATTTTATCATTACCGGATTACTGGTGGCTGCATCTATTTTATCCTTTCTGTTTGTTCATCACGAGAGGTCGATTGATTTTGACGCGCAGGTCAAACCTATCTTAAATAAAAAATGTATCTTCTGCCATGGAGGAGTCCGCAAGAAGGGGGGATTCAGCCTTTTGTTCCGCGATGAGGCGATCGTGAAAGGGGAATCGGGAAAGTTTCCAATCATTCCGGGAGATCCTGATCATAGTGAGATGATCCGGAGGCTGACACTGAGAGATCCCGAGGACAGGATGCCTTATCGGCATGAGCCTTTAAGTAAGGATGAGATCAATAACTTAAAGAGATGGATCAGGGAGGGGGCAGTCTGGGGAGAGCATTGGGCTTATAAAACCTTAGAGCCGGTCGATGTCCCGGTTCCACAAGCTCATTTTTTTGGATTGATTCCGGGAAAGAAACTAGATTGGGTGAGAAACGATATCGATTATTTTATCGATCAGAAATTGCGGGAACAGAGGCTGGTTCATTCATCTGAGGCCGGGAAGGCGGAACTGTTGAGAAGGGCGAGCCTGGACCTGATCGGAATGCCGGCTCCTGATGGGTTGGCGGAAAGATTTTTAAATGATTCTTCAGATAAGGCTTATAGCGATTTGCTGGATTCGCTGATGGCTTCTCCTCACTATGGGGAACGCTGGGCCTCGATGTGGCTAGACCTTGCCCGTTATGCAGATACAAAGGGATATGAGCGTGATGATAGCCGGAGCATCTGGCGCTACAGGGACTGGTTGATCGGTGCCTTTAACAAGGATGAGGCCTATGATAGTTTTATCATTGAACAGCTTGCAGGAGATCTATTGCCTAATCCCAGCGATGCGAATTATATCGCGACGGCTTTTCACCGCAATACCATGACCAATGATGAGGGCGGCACGGATAACGAAGAGTTCCGGACGGCTGCAGTGATGGACAGGGTGAATACTACCTGGGAGGCCCTGATGGGTACGACTTTTGGCTGTGTGCAATGTCATAGCCATCCATATGATCCTTTTACCCATGATGAGTATTATAAGTTCCTGGCATTTTTCAACGATACCCGCGATGAGGATTCTTATGCGGATTATCCGCTGCTGAGGTCCTACCCGGATACTTTGGAAACCCAATTGAAACGGCTTTGTGATTGGGTGAACCAGAACGCCGGTGCCCGGAGGGCAGGGGCCATGCGGCTATTTCTAAAGACCTGGCAGCCTGCTTATAATTCACTGAATTGCGACAACTTTACCAATAGCGAACTCTCAGATACCAAGTGGGCTGCTTTCAGAAACCATGCGATTTGCCGTTTGAAAAATGTTGAGCTGACAGGAAGGAAGGAATTGATCTACCGATTTAGCGGATATAAGATGGGAGGAATATGGGAGATTCATGCGGATAAGCCGGATGGAGCGCTGCTTGCGCGAATCAGAATAGATACGAGCAGGAAGGAGGGCTGGGAGATTGCGTGGACTCCTATTCAACCGATGGAAGGTTCGCATTCTCTTTATTTCAGTTATGTGAATTCCAATCTGAAAAAGCCAACCGAAACCGGGGCCATGATCGACTGGCTTTATTTCGCGGAATCTTTTCCCGGCAAGGGATTGGCAGGATATGAGAAAATGAAGCAGCTCTACTGGAAATTGCTGACTGCGAATGTGCCGACGACTCCGGTGATGATGGACAATCCGGCCTATATGCATCGGGCGAGCCATGTATTTGAAAGAGGGAATTGGCTCGTGAAGGGGAAATTGGTGGAGGCCGATGTGCCGCATTCACTCAACCCACTAGTTGCGAATACTCCCCATAACAGGATGGGACTTGCACTCTGGATGGTCGATCCTAAGAATCCTTTGACTTCACGGACTATCGTCAACAGGATATGGGAACAGTTATTCGGAACCGGCCTGGCTGAGACACTTGAAGACCTGGGGACCCAGGGCATTCCTCCTTCTCATCCTGAATTATTGGACTGGCTTTCTTACCGCTTCATGACGGAAGATCACTGGAGCCTGAAAAAATTACTAAAGGGGATCATGTTATCGGCAAGCTACCGGCAGGATTCGAGACTGAGTGCGGAAATGATGCAAAGGGATCCTCAGAATAAATGGCTGGAGAGGGGGCCCAGGGTTCGTCTTTCTGCCGAACAGGTCCGGGATCAGGCTCTTTGCATCAGCGGCCTTTTAAACGGAAAGGTCGGGGGACCGAGCATATTTCCCTACCAGCCGAAGGGGATCTGGCTTTCTCCCTGGAATAATGCGCAATGGGTCGCCAGCAGTGGGGACAGTGCATATAGAAGGGCCATCTACACTTACTGGAAAAGGAGTTCCGGATATCCTTCGATGCTTACCTTCGATGCAGCTTCGAGAGAGGTTTGTACGGCCAGGCGGATCAGAACAAATACACCCCTGCAAGCACTGGTGACACTAAATGATTCGGCCTATCTGGATCTGGCGAGACATTTTGCGTTCAGGATGCAGAAGGAGGGAGGAACTGATGTGAAAAAAGAAATTGCCAGGGGTTATGAGATCGCTCTATATAAACCGATCAGCAAAGAGAAATTGAATGCATTGACCAGTCTTTATGAATTGGCTTATGAGAAGATGAACAATGATAGGGTGAGAAGCTTTGAAATGATCGGGGAGAAGGATGGAGATGGCCGGCCTGCAACAGCAGCCCTGGTTCTCGTGGCGAATGCTTTGTTCAACCTGGATGAATTAATAACAAAGAATTAGGTGAATGAAGAAAGACTTAAATAATGCACGACTTTTCAGAGAAGCGCAGGAACGATCCATGCATTTTCTCACGAGAAGGCATTTTCTGAAGGAGAGCGCGATGGGTTTCGGGGCCCTGGCACTGGGCTCGCTCTTAGGAGGCTGCTTTGGAAAGCAGAATGCGACGGGAGGAAGCATTGCTCTGGATCCCGCTCACCCACTTGCTCCAAGGATGCCCATGTTCCCCGGCCGGGCCAAGTCCGTGATCTATCTCCATATGGCAGGAGCTCCTTCTCAACTGGAGCTTTTTGATTATAAGCCCGAACTGATGAAGCTTGACGGCCAGCTATGCCCGCCTTCCTTGCTTGAGGGAAAAAGATTTGCGTTTATTCGGGGTGTGCCTACGATGCTTGGACCACAGGCAAAATTCAGCCGGCACGGTGAATCCGGAGCCTGGGTTTCTGAGAATATGCCCCATCTTTCGGGGATCGTGGATGAGATCAGTTTTTTGAAGGCCTGCACAACAGACCAGTTCAATCATGCACCTGCGCAATTGCTGGTTCAGACCGGCAGCCCCCGATTGGGCAGGCCGAGCATGGGGGCCTGGGTGACTTATGGCCTCGGTTCGGAGAACCAGAACCTGCCTGGATTCGTGGTGCTGACGAGCGGGGGAAAATTTCCGGATGCCGGAAAGAGTGTTTGGGGCAGTGGATTCCTGCCGAGTGTGTACCAGGGCGTGCAGTGTCGAAGTGAAGGAGACCCGGTTCTGTTTCTTAAAGACCCGCAGGGCATGGATCGTTCCTTACGTAAAGCTTCTATCGATGCGATCAATGCAGTGAACCAGGAGGAATACAAGGAATTTCAAGACCCCGAAATATTATCGAGGATCTCCCAATACGAGATGGCTTACCGGATGCAGATCTCCGTTCCGGAAGTGATGAATATAAATGACGAGCCTAAATACATTCACGAGATGTATGGGACCGAGCCCGGAAAGGCCAGCCTTGCCAATAATATATTGCTCGCGCGCAAACTGGTCGAAAAAGGTGTGCGCTTTGTGCAGATTTTTGACTGGGGCTGGGACAGCCATGGAACTGAGGCCAGCCTTGCCATTGATATTGGGCTTATCAATAAATGCAGGCAGGTGGATAAGCCGGTGACGGCACTGATACTGGATCTCAAACAAAGAGGACTGTTGGATGAAACACTCGTGATCTGGGGCGGCGAGTTTGGCCGCACCCCGATGATGGAAAACCGGGAAGGGAAACAGAATCCCTTTAAGGGAAGGGATCATCATACGGAGGCTTTTACGATCTGGATGGCTGGTGGTGGGATCAAGAAAGGGTTTAGTCATGGACTGACAGATGATATCGGCTATAGCGCCATCAGCGGTAAGGTGAATCCCTTTGATATCCAGGCGACCATTCTCAACCAACTCGGGCTCGATCATAAACGACTGACCTATAATTTTCAAGGCAGGGCATACCGACTCACCGATCTTAGTGGTTCCGTGATCAATGAAATTATTTCATAATTAAAATAAAGTTTTTTGCAGAGAAGTCATTTTTTACGTTTGACAGGTTTTTCAATTGGCAGTTTTTTAATCCATAACGATGTCTTTTCTGAAGGGCAGAGCCGGCATATCCTGGTTGCGCCCGACCAGGTTTCGATCGAAACTATGGATGGATGGTTCGAAATGAAGAGTTCTGATAAACAGAATTGGAGATACGAAGACACTAATCTGGAACTGAAAATGAAGAAGGTGCATTCGTACATTTATATTCAATCGCCGAAAATTCCTTTGAAGAAAATCCGTTGCATGTGGAAATATCCCATCCCTTCTACTGCACTTGTTCTTGGGGATCATTATGAGCGCACTTATGGAGATGTGCACTGGAGGCCTGTTTCGGAAAGGGTGAAGATGCCATGGTATATGATCGAAAGTGAGGGGGATAATACATTCTGTTTCGGTGTGAAGACAGGGGCGGCCACTATTTGTCATTGGGAGGCAGATGGGGAATCGATCAGCCTGGTCCTTGACACAAGATCGGGTGGGGATGCGGTTTCTCTTGGAGACCGTTTACTTCATGCTGCTACCATTGTGCTTGCGAAAAATTCTTCCCATGAAAATGCGTTTGCAACGGTTCGTCGATTCTGCGGTATGATGTGCGACAATCCCCGGAAGGCTCCTCAGCCTGTCTATGGGATCAATGACTGGTATTTTGCCTATGGTGATAATTCTGCCGAACTGATCCTGCAACATACGGAACTGGTGGCACCCCTGGTCACCAATACTTCAAATAAACCGTTTTCGGTTATAGATGCGGGTTGGGCTGACGGAGAGGTCTGCGCCCTTTCTAATACGAAATTCGGAGATATGTCCAAACTCGCCTCTCAGATCAAGGAACTCGGCATGCGTCCCGGATTATGGACCCGCCTGCTTTGCGCGGATGAAGGGACAGACAAGAGCCTTTTGTTACCAGCCATCGCAAATCGCAATGATCCTAAAAAGGCTTTCATGGATCCAACCATTTATGAGAATCAGGTGCGGATCAGAAACCTGCTGATCTCTTATCGTCAATGGGGCTATCAACTGATCAAGCATGATTATTCAACCTTTGATCTGCTGGGCCGCTGGGGTTTTCAGATGATGGATGACCTGACCGAACCGAACTGGCATTTTGCCGATCAGTCAAAAACCAATGCGGAGATCATCATGGATCTATATGGGTTGATCCGTGAAGGATCCGGCGATGCCGTCCTGCTTGGCTGTAATACGATGAGTCACCTTGCAGCGGGCTTCTTTGAGATCAACCGCATCGGGGATGATACCAGCGGTCTGGAATGGGAACGCACAAGGAAGATGGGTGTCAATACGCTTGGGTTCCGTTTGGTTCAACAGGGTAAGTTTTATGATGCGGATGGAGACTGCGTGGGAATTACTCCTAGAGTGCCCTGGGATAAAAATTTGCAATGGTTAGAGCTAGTAGCCTATAGCGGCGCGCCGCTTTTTATTTCCGCCGATCCTTCTTTTGTTGAGGAGGATCAGAAAAAAGCAATAAGACGAGGTTTTGCGCTGGCTTCCAGGGTGCAGCCGGTTGGAGAACCGCTGGACTGGCTGAGTAATGCGCTTCCAGCGGACTGGAAGCTGGATGGAAAGGAAATGAAATTTAATTGGGGGTAAAATTAACCGGATTTGGAAAGAAGAAAATTTATTCAGGCATCGGCTGGAGCTACAACGGCCCTGGCCTTGGGCACACTGGAACATCTTTCACTTAACAAAAAATTTTCTAAAAATATGGACGGATCATTTGCCTTAAAAATTCTGGCGACCAATTGGGGATTTGGCGGAACCATCGATGAGTATTGCAGCAGGGTAAAAAGGGATGGCTATGACGGGATCGAGATCTGGTGGAATTTTGATGATTCGGTCACCGACCAGGTCTTTTCGGCTTTGAAAAAATACGGGCTGCAAGTGGGCTTTTTATGTGCTGGTCATGAGCCCCGGTTCCAGGATAATTTTGCGAGCTTCACCAAGATGGTGCATGCTGCGGCTACCAATTCACGTCAGCGACCTCTTTATATTAATTGCCATTCCGGTAAGGATTTTTTTGCTTTTGAAGATAACCAGCGTTTCATGGATTATACGATGCAGCTTGCGAAGGAAACCGGAATAAAGATCTGCCATGAGACCCATCGTTCGAGAATTCTTTATTCGGCGCCTGTTGCAAGACAGTATTTTGAAAAAATTGAGGGCCTTCGGATCACACTGGATATTTCTCATTGGTGTAATGTATCTGAGAGTTTGCTTCAGGATCAGCAGGAGACGGTGGACCTGGCCCTGGAGCGCACCGATCATGTTCATGCAAGGATCGGTCACCAGGAAGGACCGCAGGTGAATGATCCAAGGGCTCCCGAATGGGAGGAAGCGGTGAAAGTGCATTTTGCCTGGTGGGACCGGGTGGTTGAATTGAAGCGGGCGAAGGGCGAGGTGTTGACGGTGCTTACGGAGTTCGGGCCGCCGCACTATATGCCGGCCCTGCCTTATACGGTTCAACCAGTGTCCGACCAATGGGCGATCAATGTGCATATGATGAACCTGCTGCGGAAGAGGTATGGATGAGGACTTGATCAAATAGAAAATTTTGCAAATTATTATATATGAAATAGTTACAGCATCAGAAATAATTTACTCAATGTGTTGACCATTTTTACTCAATATGATGAGTATTTCGAAAGGTTTCCTAATTTTTTCTTTAACAGACTTTCCAATGCTTTTTAATTAACTTAATACCTGATCCAGTTTTCGATTCATGCTGCAACTGATTGGCCGACTTCATCCCGTCCTTGTTCACCTGCCGATTGGCATTCTTTTGCTGGCCTGCATTTTCATATGGCAGTCCAGGAAGATCAGGTATGCTCATCTTGGTCCGGCGATCAATTTGATGCTTCTCTTAGGGATGATCAGCGCCCTGGTATCCTGCATTACGGGATATGTGCTTGCGCAATCGGGTGATTATGACGAGGGGCCTGTAAATTTCCACCAATGTATGGGAATCGGCGTGGCTTTAATTTCCATGCTGCTTTATTATTTGCATAAGACCAAAAGATTTCGGAGATGGCAATTGTCGCTTGCGTGGTTGCTGGTATTCCAGCTTTTTGTCACGGGGCATCTGGGTGGGTCACTGACCCATGGTTCGGATTACCTCAGCGGACCGCTAAAACAAATATTTACCGGAGATTCGAGTAATAATTTTCATCGAAAACCTATCGCAGATATTCAAGCGGCTGAGGTTTTTGACGATGTGATACGGCCCATCTTCCAAGAGAAATGCGTCTCTTGTCATGGTCCTTCAAAACAAAAAGGAAAATTGCGGCTGGATGATTCTGTGGGAATCGTGAGGGGAGGAAAGGATGCAGAACTTATTATTCCCGGCAGGCCTGAACAGAGTCTGCTAATCAAGCGAATCCTCCTTCCTAAGGAGGATTCGCACCATATGGCCCCAGAAGAAAAGGTTCAACTTAGCGAAGCAGAAATTGGGCTTTTGAAATGGTGGATCGGGCAGGGCGCGCCCTTTTCCAAACAGGTCAAATCGATTAACCAACCGGATGCCGTGAAGGAAGATCTTCTCGCTTTACAGGGGCCTTCAGCAGAAAAAAAGCAAGAACTGGACCTGCCGATGGGCGATGTGGATGCGGCAGATGAGAGAGCGCTTACACAATTGAAGGATTCTGCTGTGGTGGTATTGCCGGTTGCTCAAGGCAGTCATTGGCTTTCCGCGAACTATATAACTGCCAGGAAAAATGACGAGACGATTGCCCTGCTCCTGCGCGTCAAGAAACAAATCGTTTGGCTTAAGCTTTCCCAGTTTCCTTTGGACGATGGAGATATGAAGGTTTTAGGTCAACTGGATTCGCTCAAGGGGCTCGATATCAGTCATTGCCCAGTCGATGATCAGCAGCTTGCTCATTTGAAAGGGCTTAACGGACTCAGATGGCTTAACCTTTTTGATACCAAGATCACAGATAAGGGATTGGAGTCACTGAAAGACCTGAAAAGGCTGAAGACACTCTATATTTTTCATACCGGAGTTCATTTTTCAGAAATCAAAAAATTATTTCCGAATTGTTCGGTGGACACGGGAGGTTATGTGGTCCCGCTTCTGCAGCAGGATACTACGATTGTAAAAGCACCTGTCCAGAAAAATTAATTCCCCTTGAAATTCGCCTTTCGTTTTTCGAGAAAGGCGCTCGCTCCCTCCTTGGCATCGGCAGTGCCTGAGAGCCGGCCGAAGGATTCGATTTCCAATTCCAGGCCTCCGGGCTTCCCATAAGCTGCGTGATTGACCAGGGCAATCGCTTCGGCTACTGCGAGAGGGGCTTTGGAGAGTATGGCTTGAAGGATCTTTTTTGTTTCAGGGAGAAGTTGCTCCAGGGAGGTGACATGGTTGACGAGGCCTAGTCTTAATGCTTCGGCCCCATCGATGAGGTTGCCGGTCAAATTAAGTTCCATCGATTTTCCTTTTCCGACGAGCTGGGTAAGACGTTGAGTCCCGCCATAACCGGGAACCAGTCCCAGGTTCACTTCGGGCTGCCCGAATTTGGCATTTTCACTGGCTAGCCGGAAATGACAGGCCATGGCGAGTTCGCATCCTCCGCCGAGGGCAAAACCATTGACGGCCGCAATGATGGGCTTGGGGGAATTCTCTATCCGGCTGAAGACGAGGTCCTGCCCTTTTTTTGAGAGGGTCTTTCCTCCTACTGAATCAAGATGGATGAACTCATTGATATCGGCCCCAGCCACAAAGGATTTGGGACCGCTGCCGGTGATGATGGCGGCACCGATTTCGGGATTGTTATAGATTTCTTCGATGGCTGCAGATAATTCGTCAATGACCTGGCGGTTGAGTGCATTGAGCTTTTCCGGACGGTTGATCGTAATCGTGAAAATATGCTCTGATAATTCGGTAATTAATGTCTGGTATGACATGGCAATATTTGAAATCACGAAGATAGGTAGAATTCCTGCCCGGGTTTTTTTGAGTATCTTTCGGGTAATGAAGATCGTGGATATCATCCTCTACACGGGAACCTTTGTTTTTGCAGTGACCGGTGCGCTTAAGGCAAGATCTCATCATATGGATATTTTCGGGGCTGCTACCCTGGCATTTGTGACGGCCTATGGGGGAGGCACGATCCGCGATGTCATACTCGGCATACAACCGGTGAATTGGATCAATAACAATATTGCCCTTAGCCTGGTGGCTTCCGCTGTGATCATTGTCTCCCTGGCAAAACAAGGCCCACTGCGGTTCCGAAAAACGATATTCATTACCGATGCAATCGGGATCGGCATGTTCACCGCGGGCGGCATCGAAATAAGCCTCGAACATGGAGTGAATAGTTTCTATTCGGTATTAATGGGAGTGATCTCGGCGACTTTCGGCGGATTACTGGCAGATATCCTGAGTAGTGAGGTTCCCGACCTGCTTAAGAAAGGAGAGCTCTATGCGACGGTCTGTTTGATCGGAGGAATCGTGTATGTGCTAATGGTAAAAGCTTCGGTCTCCAAGGAGATAGATTTGATCATTTGTGTGCTGCTTATCGTGGCGATCCGGATCGTTTCCAAATTAAAAAGGCTGAGCCTGCCGGAGATATAAGTTAATAGATCAATAGTTGCGGTATGTGCCAACCCAATCCTTTATATAGTTTGCAATTTCTGATGTGGTGGCTCCAGGTGCGAAAAGTTTTCCAACGCCCATGGCCTGCAATTCCTTCATGTCTTCTTCGGGTATGATGCCACCTCCAGTCAATAATGTATCATCCATTTGTTTTTCCTTCATAAGTTGGATGATCTTAGGAAAGACGGTCATATGCGCTCCGCTAAGAATGCTGATGCCGATGGCGTCCACGTCTTCCTGCAAGGCTGCGGCGACTACCATCTCAGGAGTTTGCCTGAGGCCAGTATAGATCACTTCCATGCCGGCATCACGCAATGAAGTGGCGATGATCTTTGCCCCCCGGTCATGGCCGTCAAGGCCGACCTTGGCAACTAATACGCGGATCGGTCTTTTTAGCTCTTTTTCCATGCCTTGCTTTGGCTCAAAAATAAACCTATAAGCCGAGTTTTTCGCGGTCCTGTTTGAATTTCTCTACGATCAGTTTATGAAAATTGCTATCGGCTCCTTTGAGTATGAGGATGAGGTCTCCTCGTTCTCTTGCATATGGACTGGTGATGCTGTCAAAGAGAACGGCTGATTTAAAATCATGAATGAAGGGATGGGACATTTCCTCCTGGTCATCGGTCAGTAGAATCAGATTGTCCATTTTCAGGGAATCCGGGATCCAGTAAAAAAAACTGGCATTGTCGCTATAGGCTTCGGGCAGATGATAGAATCGTCCGTAATAATTGACCGCTCCGGCCTGGCCGTAATCATCACAGAATAAGACTGCTGTTTTTTTCCCGGCACTGTCGAGGGTATTGTAGGCCGCTGCCATCTTGTCCGCCATCTCCTTCCAACCCAGCATATCCGAAAAATCCTGGGGCAGTGGATGGTTATGAAGATCCTCCCATCTGAGCGCCCCTGTTTTTTCGAGGTGTCTTTCTTTGTAAAAAGCCGCAAGTTCTGTCGGTTTGAAAATGGGAATGAGGATCGGAACCGAGAAGTAGGCGAGTACCAGGATTAATGATATAATTAGATAGCGAAGCGGCTTCAACCTAAGACTTGTTATTTTTTCCAATCGGTAGGCGCCGAAAGCAAAAAGTACCGGATAGGCCCCCAAGGCATAGTAGTTTTTACCATGACCGATTAGCAGTAAGGAAATTACGATAAGATAGGCCCATAACAAGAATCGATAATTTTTTAGGTTTGGGGAGAATGCCAGCGCAATGAGGCCAGCAAGCCATACATAAAATACCGGCAAGTTCATGATGAACTGATCTATTAAAAAACTGGAGGGACTGATGTATTGCAATTGTGTTTCCCTCAATCTATTCATATGGTATATGACCGGAAAATGCAGGTTGTATTGCCAGATGAAATTGGGCAGAAAGATCAGGAAAGCTAGCGCTGCGGCATAATAGAAATGTTTGTTTCGAAGGAGTTTTCGCTCTTTAGTCAAGAGAAGACCCAGTGTGAGGCTGAGGATGAAGAATAGGACTGAGTATTTGCTCAGCATGCCGAGCCCTGCGCAGATACCGAACCAGTAAAGCCATTTGTTACTGTTGTCCTGTTGATAACGGACAAGGCAATAGGCCATGGCTGTCCAGAAAAAAATCTCCAGGAAATTGGGCTGAAAGAGGTAATGGACCCGGAGATAGGCGCCTGTCATGAAGGGCAGCCAACCCAACAAAAGGGCAAAGCCTTTTCCTTCGAGGGAGATGATGATCTTTCCAACGAGTAAAAAGGTCAGGGCTCCGAACAAGGAGGGCCAGAACTTTACCCAGAAAACCCCATCGCCCAATAAATGTGTAAGCCAGGCAAATACAGAAAGTAAGGGAGGCACTTCCATAAAACCCCAGGCCATATGTTTACCTTCTGCCAGGTAGAGCATTTCATCGCGGTGGAGCTCGTAGACCGGATGCTGGATCAGGTAGGCGAATGAGAATTTTAAAAGCGCCAGCAAATAAAGCAGGCGGAGGCGGTTTTGCATATTGGTTCTATTTAAGAAAGCAATTGCAGCCCCTTACGAATGCGATCAAACGTCTCTTTACGACCCAGCACTTCAGCGATATGAAAAACACCAGGTCCGGATTTCTGGCCCACGAGCATGATCCGAAGCGGCAGCATCAATTCCCCGGTTTTGATTTCATTGACCGCTGCAATTTCCTTGAAGGTTCTTTCCAATTCTTCATGTTCCCAACGGGGAATGAGCTCGTAAGTTCGAATCAATTCTGCAAAAAACAAATTCTTTTGCTCATTCCATTTAGGTTGAACAGAGGCCAGGTCGATGGTCGCCGGATAACGAAAAAAAAATGCCGACTGGCCTGCAAAATCGGATAGGAGGGAACAACGATCCCGGACGAGTTCCATCACGGTCTTCAGTTGATCATCTTTTTTTACTGAGATGCCCTGCTGTTCGAGACTGGCTTTTACCTGCGGCAGATAATGAGTTACCGGGAGCTTCTTTATCCATTCGGAGTTGAACCATTTGGCCTTCTCATAATTGAATTTGGCTCCGCCCTTGTGCACACGGTCAATGGAAAATTTCAGGATCAGTTCTTCCAGTGAAAAGACTTCCTGCTCTGTTCCGTCATTCCATCCCTGCAAGGCCAGAAAGTTGATAAAGGCTTCAGGAAGAAAACCGCGCTCCTTGAAACCAGTCGTTTTCTCCCCATTTCGGGGATCCGTCCAATCCATCGCAAATACGGGAAAACCGAGGCGGTCCCCATCTCGCTTGCTTAGCTTTCCATTTCCATCGGGTTTAAGGATCAGGGGAAGATGGGCCCAGCGGGGCATTTTATCTTCTCCATACAGATGTTTCCAAAGCAGGATATGCACGGGCGCGCTGGATAGCCATTCTTCTCCACGGAAAACATGAGTGATCTCCATAAGGAAATCATCGACTACTACCGCCAAGTGATAGGTGGGCATTCCATCCGCTTTGAGCAGGACCTTATCGTCCACGAGGGAGGTTTGAAATACCAGTTCTCCACGGATCATATCCGTGAAGCGGATCTCTTCGTTTTCGGGCATACGGATTCGTATGGTATAGGGAATGCCTTTTTCGATCAATATTTTAACCTCTTGGTCTGTTAATGTCAGAGAATTACGCAACCCGGCTCGGGTTGCGACATTATACTGGAAATTAGGAGTGGTTTTACGTCGATGCTCGAGTTCTTCGGGCGTATCAAAAGCATAATAGGCCAGTCCCCGATCTATAAGTTGGTCAGCATAATTGCGGTAGAGTGGTTTGCGCTCACTCTGGCGATAGGGGCCAAAAAGACCTGGCTTCAATGGGCTCTCATCCGGCTCCAGGCCGCACCAGTGCAGGGTCTCATATATATATTCTTCAGCCCCCGCAACGAAACGGCCCTGGTCGGTATCTTCAATCCTGAGTACAAAATCACCACCATGCTGCTTTGCAAAAAGATAATTATAAAGTACGGTGCGCACCCCGCCGATATGCAGGCCCCCGGTGGGACTAGGGGCAAAGCGCAGCCTTGGTTTTTTATCCATGGCCGCAAATATAAAACATTTGAAAGCCGCGGGGAGTGGCATACCCGGATGAAATTCATTACATTTGGAAGAGTCGACCTGATGAAGCTGACTTTTTCAATATTGCTTTTGCTGCTGACGAAAGCTGCCTTTTCACAGCTTACTTATGACAATCTCATTGTAGATTATGATTCTGCTATCACTTACAAGAACCTGAAAATCATCCCTATTCGCCCGAAAAATCAAAATCATGGTGGATTCTACGGGAACCCCAAAGTGATGTCCTTAAGCACGGCCCTGAAAAACGGCTATGCCACGATCACTGAGCGTGGAACAGCTTCCACCGAGAACGTGCATTACCTGCGCATCAATAACCATACAGATAGTTCGATCTATATCAGTTCGGGGGAATTGATAGCAGGCGGACGCCAGGACCGGATGGCCATGCATGACACGATCCTCCCTCCCTCCAAAAAGGACCAGTATTTTCCAGTGATGTGTGTGGAAGAGGAGCGATGGAGCGATAAGGAAAAGAATTTTGTGTATAGCGGTTTTGCGAATCCGCATTTGCGCAAAGCCCTGGACAGCGGCAAAAACCAGGTCCTGATATGGAGGGAGATCAACCTGGAACTTGACCGTGCCCATGTCAACAGCAAGACCATGGCCTATTTGTCCGAGCGTGATCCCGAACACAATGATAAGAAAAAAAGAAAGAAGTCCGATGATGAGTTCCTGATTGGTGAGGACTATTATAATTATTTCATGGACAAGTTGAAGCATAGTGACACTTCAATTGTCGGAATCGTCTGCGTTTCAGGAGACCGGGTCATAGGTTGCGATATCTATGCCGGCGTCAATTTGTTTTACGGGCAGATGGATCCTCTTGCCCGAGGTTATATCGATGACGCCGTATTATTCGGAGGACCTATAACTATTTCAGATGATGATGTAAGAAAATATATGGACCAGGTTTTGGATAATGAAAAGACACAGGCTGAATTCGTGGGCAAGCATGGAAAGGTATTCAAAGAGGAGAATAAGGTTGTGCATATAAATACATTTTGAGGTATATGATCTATCTCGTTAAGATGCCCTGGCTGGTAAAAAAAATCTACCCCTCCTGCATATGGGATTTACCCACGACTGAAAAAAAAATCTACCTCAGTTTCGACGACGGGCCTCATGAAATAGCCACTCCCTTTGTTCTTGATCAGCTCGCAAAATACCAGGCCAAAGCAACTTTTTTTTGCCTCGGAAAAAATGTATTGCGATTTCCAGAAATATATAAAAGAATTCTTCTAGAAGGACATAGGGTAGGGAATCATACGCAAAACCACATGAATGGACGTAGAGTGAAGGATAGTGAATATTTTAAAGATATAGAAGAGGCAAAAAAATGGATCGATTCGAATCTCTTTCGGCCTCCCTATGGCCGAATCAGCTCATTTCAAACGGATTGCTTGAAAAAGGCAGGATTTAAGATCGTGATGTGGGACGTGCTTAGTGCCGATTTTGATACTAGCAAGACCGGAGAAAACTGCGCTCACAATGTAAAAAAGCTTGCGCGTAAAGGATCGATCGTGGTATTTCATGATAGCCAAAAAGCATGGGACCGTTTAAAGATTGCAGTTCCGGATGTTCTGGATTTCTTTTCTGAAAATAAATATCAATTTGACATGATCGGATAAGACCGTTCTATAAAAATTTGCGGCAAAAGGAGTAATGAATTGGCCTTAAATGAATTGGGCCTGGGTAGACACCCTGGCCCGTTTTTAATCCGTACCCTATGAAAACTGGTTTAAAGGTAGAACATTTTTTAATTAATATAAAAAGTAATTTCATTTTCTTGTCATATTTTATCAACGAACGGTTAACAAGTTGGGTGTGGAACATGTTGTTTTTACGGTTAATTCTACGCAATAACACGTTAGTTGATTAAACCCTTTCTTTATCATTTATGATACTAATCGATACGCATTGCCATCTTTACGCATCCGAATTCGACGCCGATCGGGAAGCCGTAATTCAACGGGCACTAGCAGCGGGCGTGGAACGGTTTTATCTTCCGGCGATCGATAGCGGGCATACCGGGGGCCAGTTCCGGCTCGAAGAGCAATATCCAGGGCAATGCAGGTCCATGGCGGGTTTGCATCCCTGCTCGGTGAAGGAAAGCTGGCGTGAAGAGTTGAAGGTTGTTGAGGAGTTATTGGGTAGGCGCAGCTTTGCCGCAATTGGGGAAATCGGCCTGGATTTTTACTGGGATAAGAGTTTTACCTTAGAGCAATATGATGCTTTTGAGACCCAGATCGGCTGGGCCAGGGCGCTAGGATTACCTGTCATAATCCATTCACGGGAATCCATGACCGAAAGCATTGCCGTCGTCAAAAAAAACTCAGGCGATGGGCTGAGCGGCATATTTCACTGTTTTTCCGGGAGTATTGAACAGGCCCGCGAGGTTGTGGATATGGGATTCTATCTGGGAATCGGCGGTGTCGTTACTTATAAGAAGGCGATATTGCAGGATGTCGTGCGGACCATGGGGCTGGATTGCATGGTGCTGGAAACCGATGCGCCTTACCTGAGCCCGCTGCCTTTCAGGGGGAGGAGGAATGAGAGCAGTTATCTGTTATATATTTTGGAGAAGATTGCCGAAATAAAGGGAGTCAGTACCGAGGAGGTGGCCAGGGTGACAACCGAGAATGCGGAAAGGGTGTTTAGGGGGAGATGAGAGGTGGGCGGGATTTAGGTGCTGGTCGCGGCCGACTGAGTTCGGGGCTGAGCGATTGGGAAAAGCGGGACAGAGCTAGGGGGAAATGGGGGACGGGGCTAGGAGGAAATATGAGTCTGAGCTTGGAGGAAAGAAGGGGCTTAGCGTTTGGGAAAAAATCTTCTTGTTCTAAGCCAGGAATTTGTAATTTGGCTGCCCTTTGAGGAGGGGTGCAGGAGTGGTTGAACTGGCACGCCTGGAAAGTGTGTATAGGAGAAATCCTATCAAGGGTTCGAATCCCTTCCCCTCCGCAAGTACTGAAACAATGTGCCTTCGCTTGAAAAGCGGAGGCATTTTTCATTTCCGGGAGCTGGCGAATTTATTAGCCCAAGCGGACGGGAATGAAAAATAAAGCACGAAGTGCGGCATATTGTTTCAGGTCTTGAGCCGCCCTCCGGCGTTCACCGAGCGGTGCGTAAGCACCGCGAAGGTAATCCTGACCCGGCGCTATCAAAAATTGCTTTTTGAAAATTGATATAATCCTTTCATAATTAGCATACCCACAGTTGATCCTGCATCTTGTTTCCCGATGGATGCTTCCTGATAATAAGCAGCTCTTCCATGTTGAGCTTTTAATTGTATGGTATCCAGCACAGCTTGTTGTGAAATATAAAACGCATCAGTAATCCCTTCTGATAACGATTTGTCATTTTTAGCAGAATGATGCAGGGAAAGAGTGATGGGCTGCAGCACATCAATAATTGTTTTATCACCTGGTTTTGATTTGCCACGGTCCATGATCCCCTGTGTAAAAGCTTCAAAAAAAACAGCAAGATCTTTCAACCCGATCTGCTCGGCAGCCTGAATAGCCTTGCCGCCTTTCATGAAACCCGTTGCGATCAATGTGCCCATGGTGGACGGGGCTGCTTTTGCAATAGCCATGCCCGTTGCCATCAGTAATTTTGAAGGACTGATTTCTGCAGTATTTTGCGCATATTCGTTTGCTGCGGTAAAAGCTTTCGTCATGGTAATCCCTAAATCCCCATCGCCCATTGCATTATCCAGGTCAATCAGATAATCCCTTTGCCCATCCATGATATTTTTGATATGAGAAATAATGGATTTGATATCTTCTGCATTTAGTCCCTCCGTCATATTGGTCTAAAGTTGTGTTTGTTCAAAAAAAGGCGATGAAGCCGGTTTTGACAATAATCTTTTAAGTTCGCCATCCAGCTTTAGGATAGATACAGAAGCACCCGCCATTTCCATGCTGGTCGCAAATTCGCCGATATAAGTTTTGTAAACCGAGATGTCTTCCTGCTTCAGCAAATGGTGCACCCTGCGGTACAAAATATACAATTCTTCTTTTGGGGTAGCCCCCAAACCATTTACAAGCACTGAAACCTCATCTCCTTTTTTATACGGGAGATCGCTCAGTATCTGTGGCAATATCTCATTGATTATTTCATCTGCTTTTTTCAATGGCCCTCTGTGAATACCCGGCTCGCCATGAATGCCCATACCGATTTCCATTTCATTTTCTCCCAATATGAAGGAAGGCCTTCCAGCTTCCGGGACAATACAGGGAGTTAACGCAACGCCCATTGTACGGACATTTGCACATGTTTTTTCTGCTACCCGTTTTACTTCATCAATAGTTGCCAGTTCATTTGCCATTGCACCCGCAATCTTGTATATAAAAAATATTCCGGCAACCCCTCTTCTTTTTCTTTCTTCTCCTTTTGGCGCCGATGCCACATCTTCTCCTGCTATTACCTGTTCAACTTTGATATTTTCCATCTCGGCCATTTCGGCAGCCATGTCAAAGTTCATGATGTCCCCTCCATAGTTTCCATAGATGTACAATACACCTGCGCCACTATCAATCGCTTTTGTAACATGCAGCATTTGTTCTGCACTGGGCGACTGAAAGACGCCACCTACCGCACAGCCATCAAGCAATCCATCGCCCACATAACCAAGGAACAATGGCAAATGACCTGAGCCACCACCCGTTGCAATGCCAACCTTACCTTTTATTTTGTTACATTCTTTAATAATGCACCGGAGATCGTTGGCTGCATAGCCAAGTTTTCCCGGATGCGCTCCTATAATGCCTTCGATCATTTCATCTACAAAATGAATTGGTTCATTTATGAATTTTTTCATTGTTATTTATTTTATTTGCTCGATTAATTTTTCGCAAGAATCAAAAGTGAAAGGCCTGAGAAATAAAAAAGGAACATGGCCAGTAAAAATTTGTTCACGCTTTTGGGTGCGGCCTCGAATTCCTTCCATATAAAAACTCCCCAAAACGCAGCGATCATAGTAGCGCACTGGCCAAGTCCATAGGAAATGGCAGTCCCCGCCTGATGGCCAGCTAAGGTCATCAATGAAAAGCCGGTACACCAAACAAGGCCACCCCCGATACCGAGCAGATGATCCCGAACAGTTCCCGTTTTGAAATAATCACTGAAGCTAACTATGCGACTGGTTACAGGCTTTTTCATTAAGTAAAAATCCCAGATGAATGACGAAAAGAAAAGGCCAAGTGAGAACATGACGATGGCTGTATATGGTGTGAGTTTCCCCGTTTCGGGGGTTGCAAGGTTGGTTGAAATCGAAGAGACCAGGATGGGATAAAAAAACCCCATGAAGATTCCCGTAAAAATAGAGATAGCGATTCCTTTGACCAATGATTTTTTTTTATCGCCCGGGATCTTGCTGTATGCGACCCCATCCATCACAATGGCAACGATCACACTCGCTAAACCACAGAAGAGTATGAAGGCATTGCCAACTGGATTGGTGATATAGCCTGAAATGACCCCAATCACCAATGCTAGCCCAACTCCGATCGGGAAGGCAATGGCCATCCCGGCAATCTCAATCACAGTGACCAGGAGCACATTCGATAAATTAAAAATCACGCCGGCTAAAAGCGCAGCACCGAGGTTACCGGAATTTGCTTGTGTAATATCATTTACAAAAGAACGGCCTTCTGCGCCCCTGCTGCCGAAAGTAAATGCAAGGAGAAGGGAAAAAACCACAACGCCAATGGAATAGTCCCAATAATATAACTGAAAGACCCAACTTTTGCTCGTCATTTTCATGGTGTTTGCCCAAGAGCCCCAGCAAATCATGGTGACAATGCACATGATGACAGCAGTGGAATAAGATTCAATAATCAGCATAACAATCGTTTTGGAGTTTGTTGATTCTAATTATGAAACAGAAATGTATGCCATCAGTTAGTTTGCAGAATTCTGTTTCACTTAAATCTAGTAGGAAAGTTACAGGTTAAAGAAAATATTTCTTCTTTTTTTCAAGAGGAATAAAAACATGAAGTAGTAATGATGTAGTAAGATTTAACTTTGAAATAATATTTTTTATCTGATGTGGTTGTGATGTGGCAAAAGGACATTATTTCTTTGGTGTACACGACCGATTTTGGGAATGAAACTGTCTTTTCCGCTCGGGAAGAGGACAATGCAGGAACGCCAAGGCGGCTAATACATATACACTGAGGAAAGTGGATTTAGTTAAGAGTTCGAATTTTGCCGTACTTCATTTAATCGTAACTCCTCAGATTATTGATCGGTTATATATTCAGTCAGCTTGAGTATGCATTTATTTTTCTCAGTCCCATCACCACAACTAATGTAGTGGACCCATTATAGTGGATAGTTTTATGAAGATAGTTAGTAGATTTTCATATTCGAAATGAATCGGATATTTAAGTTCCTTATTTTATCCTAACGATATCCGGCTTAACCATGGGGAACCTGGAGAAGATGGCCGGATCATGCCCGGGAATAATATACTTCATATTGGAGGCGAGTGTCTTCATCCTTTGCATGGACTTCACGTAAGCGGTCGTATCAAAAGTCCCATTGGGGTAGGGCGAAGACTTCAGTTGTTCAAGGTTATAATAAATCCAGATATTGTCGGACGCGAGGATTACTTTATCTCCTCCCGTTTGAACCTGCACGAATTGTGAATTGTATGTATGTCTCGAACCGGTATATACTTTGATACCAGGGAGGATTTCTTTATCGTCACCATCAACCAGTGTTAGTTTCCCTGCCAGATTAAAACTCACCATCGTGTCGACATCCCTCTTATAAAACCCACCATGCCGACCATCTTTTTGCCAGGCTTCTCCCACAAAATAATTATAATCCTCTTTCTGAATCCAGATATGCGCTTTGGGAAAAAGACTGATTCCATCCACATGATCCCAATGCGGATGGGTCAATATGATATCGGAAATCTCGTCGGATTTGATATTCAGCTCCAACAATACGGAGTCCGGCCTGATGTAGAATGTGGTATTTAATTCTTTAAAAATATCCAGATCATTCAGGAAGCCTGCATCCACCAGGATATTCTTCCCATTATTCCCCTTTACAAGCCAATACATGAAGTACATATTCATCGTATCCTTCTTCGGTGCGCCCAGGGCAAGTTCGGATAATGGAACCGAATGAATGCCGAAATATTTCAAAGCATAAATTTCATATGTCGGGGGCGATTGGGCATTTGATTGAAGAGATCCGCAAAGCATAATAGCCAGGAGGAAAACCAATTTGAACATGGTTCAACGATTTACGTCTACAAGTTAATGAAAATAATTTTTCAAAATCAAGTTTACGAGGCCGGAGGCTGCCACATTTCTCTTTCTCCTCGTTCTTCCCGAATATTCTCCCTTGCAAGTTTTTTATGACTAAATTTCATTGGTCAATTCTTATATTTTCCATAAATCGGTTGACCTGGAAAAACGTTTTCAACCGTTTTGCCATTTTTTAATACAATTACGCCATTTACTATCACATATTCAATTCCTTCCGAATAAGCAAGGCCTTTTTCAAATGTGGCTTTGTCAATTACTGTGGCGGGATCAAAAATGGTTATATCTGCATCGGCGCCAATCTGTATTCTTCCTTTATAACGCATCATCGGTGCAATGCCTTCCAATCTCCTGGCGGGCAGAAGTGTCATTTTTTCAATGGCTGTAGCAAGATCCAGGATTTTTTCTTCTCTCACATATTTTCCTAGCACCCTGCAAAAAGTTCCGGCGGTGCGTGGATGCGCCAATGGGCTATAAGGCATAGCATCGGAGGCTATGATGGTATTTGGAAAAGCAATTCCGTATCGGATCCATTCGGGTTTCATAGAATGTATAATAACCATCCCTCCAGCCTTCCTATGGCTTTGAAATGTTTCTTTTGTTAATCGCTCTCCAGTCGCCACCCACTGCAGGTCATTATAACTAATACCCAGTCTTTCCTGCCATCCTTCATCGAACACTGCACTTTGGAGAAGTGTGGAAGCTGCTGTATAAGGATATAGTTCTGTGGTGACATCGAATCCACGATTTTTTGCAGTCTGCACCAATTCAGTAGCAAAATATATTTTGCCAAGACTGGCACTATTAATATGAACGATGTGTAAAGGTGCACCCGTAAGAATAGCATCTGCGATGGCCTGCTGGATAGACGTGATCCCAGCCGGACGGACATGCGTAAAAATGGGCGCTTTTAGTTCACCGGCTAACTGATAAACACGAAAAACTTCCTCCTCCTTTACTATCGGTAAATAACCAATTGGGACACCAATACCAATTGCGCCTTCGTCTAACGAATTCCTGATATTTTCTAAGGTTTTACTCATTTGCTCAGGAGACAAGGTGTCAGAATAAGAAATCCTAATTTTACTAAACAGCGAATCAAAGGAAGATTCCCCACTTACAGCTTCCTGGTATAATTCTTTTAATTCAGTTTTATATTTATCTAATGCTTTGAATCTTTCAAATGGCCAACAAACACTAGCTCCATAATTAATAATTGATTTTGATTTGCGGGATTCATACCATTTGTCTAAGAATTCAATTCCCCATTCCAGTTCAAGCATTGTGGTAACGCCATCATGCAATTTAAATTCCTGCTCCTTGTTCCCTCTTCCGTGCACATGCAAATCAATAAAACCCGGAACTACAACTAAGCCGGAAACATTAATTATCTCTTTGCCCTTTAACGGTTCAGATGAAATTTGGGCAATGCGGTTATTAATGATACCGACATTTTTGATTGTATCTAATTTGGTTTCAGGATCGATCACCCTACCGCCGATCAAAACAATATCATATTGGAGAGATGATTGGGCATGAATAGGTGCAGATAAAAAAAGCAAAACAATCAAAAATACAGGGACACTTTTTGCAATTTTATAATTCATATCGATTGTAAATCTGTTGTATTGAATAATTTTAATTTGTCATTTATAAATGTAGTGGAGTTATGAACAATGAAATTTCTGATTTTTTGAAAGGTAAGGATATTCTTCCAACTAATATTTTGAGATGTAGCCGAACTAATTTTGTGGACTATACTAATATATTTTCTGCATCATTCTATACTCGGTGTTCCTTAGATAAATCTTTAATTTTCATCTCGCTTTTACAATAGTTCGGACCCAAATTTAGCCAGAATCTTTTTATCATATTGGCAGTCGACATGGCTATGATCCCGATCAGCCTGAAATGGACATGGGTTTTATTGCAGTGGGAGCAGGGATCAATAGGGGGAAAATGATTCAGGAATTAGGCGTGGTGGATATCGCGCCGCTGCTTACCAAATTATTAGGGCTTGAATTTCATGCTCCGGTTGGGAGATTGATGGAGGGATTATTAGGGATTGAGGAATGAAGGGTCTTATAAGATAAGGTCCGGGTCTGTTTCTAATCTGCACATCCACGTTTTAATCATTATATTGTTGAATTGGGCAAGACTTCTGCCCTGTCATAGATGACTATGCCGACTCTTTCAATATGTGAGATAAATTCAGCGCTTTTAAGAGATGGAAAATTGTAGAGTTCAATCCTGTAAGGCAGGCTGCTTTCTTCAAAATCAGCATGCAACCTGCGGATCAATGTTTCGCTGACTCCTGCATTAAACACTGCAAGGTCGATATCGCTGCCTGGTTTGTAATTTCCTTTTGCACGGCTCCCGAAAATGAGGACCTTTTGAACTTCAGGATATTTTATCAAAATATTCCGGATAGTGCTTATATCTCTTTCGGTCAAACCGAATTTATTTTCCAGATGATTTTGCATCGAAAAGATTTAACTGGTTCGTTGCGCCTTCGCTTATATATAACAGGTATAATTTTTTTAGTGCCGGAAAAATGACCATCCTCAAATTTTCCTCTGAATTTTCGAATTTATCGCCATCATAATCATGAGATAGCTCTTTGTGTATGTCCAGGCCGTCAATCAGGTCCTGGGCATAGTCTATTAACCCGGCTTCCTGCGCATGTCTTAGCGTGTCTTTGGTGGAGGGTTTGAAACTAAGCCCTTTTTCTGCCAGGTAATCTTTCATTACTTTCCAACTCAAATCCAATGTAAACTCAAATCGTTGAACGATCCCGTTTCTTTCCAATTCATTCGGCTCTTCTACGTCAACGCCTTCCTTGAGCCTGGAGAAGGCTTTTTCAAAGTTCCGAAATCTCTGTTTCCATCTTATGTCCTTTTGATCCATTGCAGATTGTTTTTTTCCGAATTGTTCTACCCAAAAAAATACCAAATTTACAGACATCTGCAATATTGGAGGGGTTATTCTTCGATGGATTTGATAGAGAGTTTTCGAGTTTTTATGCGGTGTGGTGCATGAAAACATCTGAGTGGAGCTGGAAAAAATCTTTTACCTTCTGTGGAGTCCTGAACCTTCCATCAAATAACATTATTTTCGTGCGGCTATATGGATAAGCCAGTCCAAAAAATATTAAAGCTTTTTTCTATCCGCAATCAATATGGGAATGAATATCCCTCTCAAAAATTGTCGTTGCTGAACGAGCTGACCTCAATGCCAGTGAAGGGCAAAAAGGCGATAGAATCTTACCATAACTGCCTGCTTTTTCTAATCGCCCACCCGGATAATAAGCAGGTTTACGTTAGTGCATTACGCGCATTGCAGGAGCTGCATGCTTACATCGAATCGCATGAAAAGATCCGGGACAGTTTATACAATTCCGGTATTACAGGAACGCAGCTTTGCGCGGCCTTCAGTTTTGAAATCGTGAAATGGATCAGGAAAAAACAGCCAGAAAATATCAGGCTGAATTCTTTTGATTCAGATGACGGGCATATCAAGTATATCGTGTCGGCAGTATTACCAAAAGTAGAATCAGAGATATTGCAGGACGCGAACGCAGGATGGAAAGAATGGCTCACGAGGTCATTGAAAAAAGGAGAAAACCTACTCGACAGGCTGATTGCTGTTTTCGACAGCGCTGATATTCGCCCCGAAGCGAGGGACGAGCTTTGGAACGCGCTCAGGATGAATGTGGAGATTAGTTTTTCATCGCACACCTGCCTGGGAGGTTCGTTGGTCGATCTTTACTACCATCGTTCAGTCCTCAAAAATAAATTTAGACAAAAGCTGCAGGAATTAAAGCCAGTAAGGGTAACTCTGAGCGAAAGCGAAGCCGAAAAAATCATCGAATGCGGTCGGATGATACTTGTCCGCCATCTCCGTGAAATCGAGCCGGTCACATTCACTGCCCTGCGGTTCGTCTCCTATTACCGGCTACCGCGGGGGCTTTCGGTCGCGCTTATGGGGATGGTGTCTGAGCGGCGGCACCCCATTGATTCCTATATGGGGTATGTTGTATTCAGGAATGGCCTGCCAATTTCTTACGCGGGCTCCTGGATCCTTTTCGACAGTGCGAGGATCGGGCTGAATATTTTCCCAGCCTTTCGCGGCGGTGAATCAAGGTATGTTTTTGAACTGGTGATGGAACTGCACCGGAAAGTTTATCATTTAAACCGCTTCAGTGTCGATCCCTACCAGATAGGGAAACAGAATGACGAAGGCATAAAGTCGGGAGCTTTCTGGACCTATTATCATACAGGTTTCAGGCCTGTGATGGAAGCACAGAAAAAGATGGCCGAAGAGGAACAGCAGAAAATAAAATCCATCAATGGATATAGAAGCCCGGGGCCTGTTCTAAAAATTTTGGCTGGTTCAAAGCTTGACCTTGTGATGCAAAAAAAAGCAGTCCGATTCGATGCTGGTGACCTGAGTATTGCGTATGCCAGCATCCTGAAGAATATGTATAACAATGACCGCAAACTGGCTGAAAAAAAATCTTTTGAAAAGCTTGCGGACCTGTTACAGATAAAAAATCGTGAGGAAGAAAAAATAAACTTCATCCTGAAGAACTGGTGCGTTATGATCATTGCCAAAGAACAGGATTTTCGTAGTAATACCGGATTAAAAAAAATGCTTAAGAAACTTTTTGAGTTGAAAGCTGAGGGTGATGAAGAAGCATATATATCGGGCCTGCAGCAGGCAGGCAGTCTGAGAAAATTGCTGACTGACATCGTGAAAGAAAATGCAGGGCCGGCGTGACAGATAGAGGGACCGACCAAAATATAGCTCAAGTCAATTAATAACTATATTGAGTCTGCAAAAAAAAGGTAATGCCAGCCCCAATAGAATCTGTTGTCAGCCAAAAATTCAAATGTTGGTTTTTTTTTCGATGGTGATGTTGCTTTTTGTCCATTCGTATAACCTAAACCTTCGGTATCTCCAGCCTTTTACGATTGTTGGAGAGAAGCTGACTTTAACCAGTTTTGTTGAGTACCTGTTCTCGAATGGGTTGTTCCGTTTTTTTATTCCCTTGTTCTTTTCTATTTCGGGTTGGTTGTATGCTGCTCACGATGATCG
>PMSV01000012.1 GCA_003168265.1 Chitinophagaceae bacterium | reverse complement strand
GCCAATACATACCTCTGTATGCAGTAAAATGTTCATCCTCGGTTTCCTTCATGAAAACAGTTTTAACGATATGTATAATTTAAAAATTTAAAGGCAGCGTTTACCAACCAAAATTACCGAACCTCATTTTCTTTGAGATAGTTTTAATAAATTTCAGTTCCTAAGCATTCTGCCATGTCAAAAATAGCCTGCTCATTATTTATACTTGTTTTTATTATCTCCTGCAGCCGGAAGGATCCCTATAGTAATTGGCAAACCTATGGAGGCAATAAGGAGAATAACCATTATTCCTCACTAAAAGAAATTGATACGGGGAATGTGGCCCGTTTAAAGGTCGCCTGGATTTTTCATTGTTCCGATTCCGACAGGATGACCCAGATCCAGGTCAATCCGATTATCATAAACAGGGTATTGTATGGCGTTTCGCCTAAACTGAAACTTTTTGCTTTGAATGCGGATGATGGAAAACCCATCTGGATTTTCGATCCTGCAGCAGGGACCCTGAACAATAACAAGGGCCAAGGATATTTTAGCATGAATGTTTGCAGGGGCCTGGCTTACTATACAGGAGGCGCGGGCGATCACCGCATCTTTTATTCAGCCAGTTCTAATCTCTATTGTATCGATGCAGATAATGGAAAACCGATTTCCTCCTTTGGCCAAGGGGGGCATATTGACCTGCATGATGGGCTGGGTCGGGACGTGAAGGATCTTTATGTAGCAGGAACAAGCCCCGGCATTATTTATAAGGACCTGATCATTATCGGAGATCGGGTGGATGAGGATGCTGCGGCTGCGCCAGGACATATCAGAGCCTATGATGTGCATACCGGAAAAATAAGGTGGATATTTCATACCATCCCGCAGCCTGGCGAACCCGGCTTTGAATCCTGGGACGACCCTGAAGCCTGGAAACATGTCGGAGGCGCTAATGCCTGGTCGGGTTTTAGCATGGATGAGGAAAGGGGAATTCTTTTTGCTTCTACGGGATCTGCGAGCTATGATTTTTATGGGGGAAGAAGAAGGGGTGACGATCTCTATGCCAATTCGGTAATCGCCCTGGACGCAGGCACAGGAAGGAGGATCTGGCATTTTCAGAGCATACACCACGATCTGTGGGATAAGGACCTGCCTACTCCTCCCGTACTGGTGACCATCAACAAAGACGGCAAGAAGACTGATGCCTTAGCTCAGACAACCAAAAGCGGTTTTGTCTTCCTTTTCGAAAGGGAGACGGGAAAGCCCATTTATCCTATAGAAGAGAAGGCGGTACCGACTGTTTCTGAATTGCCAGGTGAAAAGCTTTCTGCCACCCAACCCTTTCCAAGCTGGCCAAGGCCTTTTGTAAGGCAGTCTTTGCAGGAAAAGGATTTAAACCGACTGGTGCCAGATTCCTCTTACCAGGAGATTAAATCCCGTTTGAGCGGCTTCCATACAGGATTTATATTCAATCCTCCTTCGAGGGAAGGGACCATAATACTTCCGGGTTACGACGGCGGTGGCGAATGGGGAGGGGCTGGCTATGACCCTTCTACCGGTGTCCTTTATGTGAATGCCAATGAAATGGCCTGGGTGCTGACCATGGTCGATGCCATTTACCGGACAGATTCGAATGAAAATAATCTGCATGCCGGTGAGCGGCTCTATAAAAACAACTGCATGTCCTGTCATGGTCCCGAACGACTGGGCAGTGGTAATTTTCCTTCCCTGATCGGAGTTGAAAAAAAATATAAGGAGGATGATTTTATCAACCTGATCAATTCCGGGAAAAGGATGATGCCGAGTTTTGCCCGTTTATCTGTGAGTGAAAAGCAGGCCATCGCAGCCTATATCCTGAATGAAAAGGACATACAGAGCTCCCATTTTGTCCATCCGGTGCATCCTGAAGATAGCTGGTTCCAACTTCCCTTTCACGGAACCGGATATTTTAAATTCCTGACAAAGGAAGGTTATCCTGCAATTGCTCCTCCCTGGGGTACACTAAATGCAATCGATTTGAATACGGGGGTATTAATCTGGAAGGATACTTTAGGCGACTACCCCGAATTCAAAGCCAGGGGAATACATACGGGCACGGAAAATTACGGGGGACCAGCCGTGACGGCGGGCGGAGTTTTGTTTATTGCGGCTACCAGTGATGCAAAATTCAGGGCATTCAATAAGCGTACAGGACAATTGCTTTGGGAAACCGATCTGCCGGCAGCAGGGTTTGCCACTCCTTCAATTTATGAGGTGAATGGCAGGCAATATGTAGTCATTGCATGTGGTGGTGGGAAATTGGGTAAACGGTCCGGAGATGCTTATGTAGCTTTTGCTCTGCCTTCACAATAATTGATCCCTACATTTAATTATATTGCCGAATGGCATTATTGGAAAAGAAATTGGTTATCAGGAAGTCAGCGCTACCAGGTGCAGGAAAGGGGCTCTTTACAAAAAAAATAATTCCAAAGGGGACGCGTATCGTGGAGTATAAGGGAAGAATGACTACCTGGAAAGAAGTGGATCACGATGAAGGCAGGAATGGGTATATCTATTATATCAGCAGGTCAAAAGTCATCGATGCCTATTATTCGGTTAAAACCTACGGACGTTATGCCAATGATGCAAGGGGGCTCTCCCGGGTAAATGGCCTGTTCAATAACAGCGAGTATGTGGAAGAGGGGATCAGAGTTTACATTCAAGCCACCCGCGATATCCCGGCAGGGTCCGAGATATTGGTAGCCTACGGGAAGGAATACTGGGATATCATCCGTTATAACCTGAGGATTGAGAGAGAACAAAGTGGTGCCTGAAGACGGGTAATAGGCCAACTTGGTTCTTCCTCCAAAATGATAGTTCTCAATGAATTTGTTGATGACAATTATTTTGATAGAGGATTTCAGTCTTATTTTGAGGATCAATCAATTCTGAATATTTGCCATTTTGGTTAAGGGAGAATGTGTACAAACATCCAACAATTCAGGATCGAATTGAAAGAAAAGTCAGGCCGTTATGAGCTGAAAAATGATCCATGGAATTATAGTAAGATAGGAGAGTAGGTCCTTAGCCGGATCTTTTCTTATAATTCAGGATCGCCCAGCCATTAAATACCGCAGCGAAGCCCAATACGGCCAGAATATGGTATTTTATATCTCCCAGACCGCTGCCTTTTAGCATGACCATTCGCATCACTTCAATGAAATAGCTTACGGGGTTTAACCTGGCGATCCATTGCGCCCAGACCGGCATACTTTCGATCGGAGTGTAAAGGCCACCCATCAGGTTAAAGATCATCGTAATGAAGAAAGAAACCAGCATGGACTGTTGCTGGGTCTGTGCATAGGTGGACATCAAAAGGCCGAGCCCGAGTACAGCCAGCAGGTAGATAGATGCAAAGGCGTAAATGGTCAGGTAATGCCCCAAGGGCGCAATGCCATATACGAACCTCGCTATGATCAAACCGAGGGTGAGGACGGTCAGGGCCAGTAACCAGAAGGGTATCAATTTACCAAGAATGAATTCCGCCTTCTTTATGGGGCTTACATTGATCTGTTCAATCGTGCCGATCTCTTTTTCCCTTACAATATTGCTAGCAGCGAAGGTCGATCCGATCATGGTCACTAGCATGACGAGGATACCCGGCACCATAAACACTTTATAGTTCATATGTGGATTATACCAGTCGGATGAAGCGATTTCGATGGTTGGCTGGTCATTGAATTTAGGCATCTGCATCCATTGGGATCTGATGTCCTGATTATATTCCTGGATAATGCTTTGCATATAGGCCGTCCCCAGGCCAGCTTTAATGCCATTGATGGCATTAGCTGCCACGAAGAGGGGGGCTTCATTATCCTTTACCAGGTCCCTTTCAAACTGAGCCGGAATTTCAAGGACCAGGTCTGATTTTTCCCTTTCAATAGCGTCCAGACCCTTGTCAAAAGTCGGACTATAGTCTGTAAGCCGGAAATAATGCGAGGAAACGATCTTATTGATCATCTTCCTGGAATATTCCGAATGGTCCTGGTCTACTACAGCGAGATTGATGTTTTTGATCTCATAATCGGCTGCGAAGGGAAGTATCAATAGCTGAACCGTGGGCATGATGAAAAGGATCCTCATGATTCCGGGATCCCTTCTGAGCTGTCTAAGTTCTTTTCGCAATAAAATTAACAATGTTCTCATGCGAGCCTGATTTTAAAATTTCTGATACTCACTGTCAGCAGGACAATCGTCATCCCCATCAGGATCAGGGTCTCTTTCCATACATAACGAAAACCAAGCCCTTTGATCATTACCGATTTGACGATTATATAATACCATTTGGCAGGTACGATATTTGAGAGCAATTGCAGGGGCAGCGGCATATTTTCGACAGGAAAGAGGAACCCGCTGAATAGCAGGGTTGGCAAAAACAGGCTCATCATGGAGGTGAACATGGCGACCTGTTGGGTCTGCGCACTGTTGGATATCAATATCCCAAGCGAAAGTGAGGTGATCGTGAACAGGATGCTTTCCAATAGGAGCAAACCGAGATTGCCAGTGATCGGCACATCCAGTACATAAACGCTCATCAGCAGGATGGAGGCAATATTGAAGAAGGATACGAAGAGATAGGGGATGGTTTTGGCGATGATGATCATAAAGGGCTTTAACGGCGAAACCAATAGGACTTCCATGGTTCCCATTTCCTTTTCCTTAACGATAGCGATGGAAGTCATCATAGCGCAAACCAACATCAACACAAGCGCCATTACTCCCGGCACGAAATTATATGCTCCCTTGAGTTCCGGGTTGTATAGCATCCTGAATTGGGTCTTAATTGTGTATGGAAGCTCGGTATTGTTGTTCAGCGCCTCCTGATAATCATTGATGATGGAACTGGCATAATTGGCCAGAGTATTGGCGGTATTGGGGTCTGAAGCATCTGCGATCAATTGGATCTGGGCATGATTGCTGTGCAGCAGATCGAATCGAAAATTTCGAGGGAAAACGATTGCCATCCTGATGGTTCCTTTCTTAAAAGTGGCTTCAATTTCTTCATAGGAGTGAACTACTTTAACCAGATTGAAATATTTGCTTGAAGATATTTCAGCAGTCAGTTGGATGGTTGCTTCGTCCATGGACTGGTCGAATATGGCGATCCGTGAATTTTTCACTTCAGTCGTTAGCGCAAATCCATAGAGAACGATTTGAGCGATGGGCATAAAAATCAGGATGAAAAGGGTGCGTGGATCCCGCAAAATATGCAGGCATTCTTTTTTGACAAATATGAAAAATTGTTTCATTTCAATGTTTTGGGTAACTCATTTATTCGGACTATTCGGACCTTAATGCTTTTCTGGCCAATTGAAGGAATACTCCGTTCATGGAGTCTGTTGAAAAATTCTTCATCAGGTTGGCTGGAGTGTCAAGCGCTTCTATGCGACCGTCCACCATGACCGAGACCCTATTGCAATATTCAGCCTCATCCATATAGTGCGTCGTGACGAAGGCTGTAATTCCACCTGCGGAAGCTTCATAGATCAGGCTCCAAAATTCCCTGCGTGTAATCGGATCTACTCCGCCAGTAGGTTCGTCTAAGAAAACAATGGCCGGATTATGGATGATCGCAATGGAAAATGCCAGTTTCTGTTTCCAACCAAGCGGCAGGTCCCGCACTAGGGTTTTTTCCTGGCCCGATATCTTAAGCCTGTTCAGGAGATCATTCTTCTTTTCTTTTATCTGTTTATTGCTAAGGCCGTAAATTCCCGCATAGAAATCAATATTTTCCCCGATGGTCAGATCCTCGTAAAGGGAAAATTTCTGGCTCATATAACCGATATTTTTTTTGATCTGTTCGTTTTGCTTGTAAACATCAAAACCAGCAACCGAAGCTTTTCCGGAGCTGGGCAGGGAGAGTCCGCAAAGCATACGCATGGCCGTTGTCTTTCCAGCTCCGTTGGCACCGAGAAATCCGAAGATCTCTCCCTTGTGCACATCAAAGCTGATATGGTCAACGGCGATAAAATGACCAAATTTCTTTGTCAGCTCGTGTGCGGTTATGACTTTATCATTTTCCATACTTATTGTTGCATAAGTGCCATAAAACAGTCTTCGATATTGGGGCGGATAGACTGAATTTCCACCTGCGTGAAATTCCCTTTTCGAGCAATTTCCTGCAGCCTCTGCTCGTCGTTTCCGGGATTCTTGAAAACGATATGCTGGTATTGTCCAAAGGGAAAACAGCTTTCAACCGTTTCATCTTCTTTTACTGCATTCATCAATCGATACATTTCCGAAGACCGCATGGCCCATATCGGTTTTTTGAACCCGCTGATTATTCCTGCGGGAGTATTGATGGTCATGATGACCCCTTTTTGCATCAGGGCCACCCGATCGCAAAGGCTGGCTTCATCCATATAAGGGGTGGAGACAAGGATCGTTATGCCCTCCATCTTCAGGCGGTGCAGCATTTCCCAGAATTCCTTGCGTGAAACAGCATCCACACCAGTGGTGGGTTCATCCAGGAAAAGGACGGAGGGTTTGTGAATCAGCGCACAACTGAGGGCAAGTTTTTGCTTCATCCCACCCGAAAGCTGTCCGGCTTTTCTCGTTTTGAAGGGTTCAATCTGCTGATAGATATCTTTAATAAGATTGTAGTTTTCCCTTATCGTGGTATTGAAAATCGCTGCGAAGAATTCCAGGTTCTCCTGTACGGAGAGGTCCTGATAAAGTGAGAACCTGCCCGGCATATAACCCACCCTGTTTCTGATCTTCTTATAATCCTTAACCACATCGAATCCATCAACGGTGGCCGCTCCGCTGTCAGCGAGCAACAAGGTAGTGAGTATCCTGAATATAGAGGTTTTGCCTGCACCGTCCGGACCGATCAGACCAAAAATTTCTCCTTTATCTACGCTAAAGGATATTCCTTTTAAGGCTTCAACCGTCTCCTTTTTGGTCCGGTAATTCTTGATGATATTTTCAACAATGACGGATTGCATAGCCTATTTGAATTTAACTTCTCCATACATGCCGATCTTCAAAGTACCGTCATTCTTCACATGGATTTTGATGGCATAAACGAGGTTCGCTCTCTCGTCCTTGGTTTGGATGGTTTTTGGAGTGAATTCGGCCTTATCGGAAACCCAGGTTATTTCACCGTCATAGTTTCTGTCGGTCTTTGAATTTTCATCCACCAATACCTGGACATGCTGACCCAGTTTGACCTGGGATATCTGGGTGCCGGTAATATAGGCGCGAAGGGTAATGATCGAGAGGTCGGCGATCTTATAGAGCGCCTTTCCGGGCTGTGTGATTTCTCCTGCCATGGCGTATTTGGTAAGTACCGTGCCATTGATCGGATTGAGCACATGGGTTTTTGATTCCAAATCAGCGATCTGGGCGGCTGATTTGCGAAGAGGTCTGAATTCGCTCATCACAGTGCTGTTTTGTGTTCCTACCGAGGTCTTTGTCACTTTAATCTGCTCCTGGTCAGCTGCTATTTGTTTTTTGTAGACGTCAATCTGGTTGTTAAGATCGTCCAATTGTTTGGTGGTGGCTGCGTCGGCCTTGATCAGCCTTTCCGTTCGAGCTTTTTCATATTCTGCATCTGCGAGCTGGGACTGTAAGACAGCTATCTGATCCTGGTAATATTTGACCTGTGGTTTTACATCCATTGTTTTTTCATTTAAAGCATGAATGCTCGCCTCCACCTGTTGTTTTTGCAATACGAGTTGGGTGGAATCGATGACGACCACAACACTGTCCTTTGCCAAAACGGAACCTTCGTCGATATCCATCTGCAGTATCCTGCCGGTCACTTCTGATGAAACGATGATTTCATCGGCTTCAAAGGTGCCGGAAGCGTCTGAAAGATTATCGTTCAGATTACAACCACTGATTATTACAATTAGTGCCCCGGCTAATATGTATAGCTTATGTTTCATTTATAGATATTTTTTTACTTAGAAATATTAATGCCGACGGTATTTTGATAAGAGTACTGGGATTGGAGCAACTGAACCTGATGCAGTATCCGGTTTTGCCTGGCCTGGTCTTCCGCATCGACTTCCGTGATATAATCATGGGCGCTTAATACTCCATTTTCTAACTGGGCCTGGGCTGCATTTTTAACGGATTCCCTTAAAGCAATGATATCGCCGTCTTTGTCAATGAGTTTCTGGAATTTTGCAATATCCTGGCCCTGTTGTTTTTGTGTCATCCGGGTATTGAAAACAAAGGTTTCTTTTTCAATGTCCAGGGTTTGGCGGTCGAGGTCAAGAACCTTTCTTGAGTTCTTTAGCATATAGAGCCCACCGAGATTCCAGCTTAGCCTCACCCCGCCGATATAATACCATTCGAAATCATTGCTAAGCAAATTGAGCCCGGGACGGGCATATCCTCCCTGCAGAAAGAAGCTGAAATGGGGCCTGAGTTGAACATTGAGCAACTCATCCTGCAAGTCATAGCTTCTTTTTTGAAAATCATACATCAGGAGCTCGGGTCTGTTGATCTGGTCTTGCAGGCTGTTCATATCGGCCGGTTTTTCCAAGAGGGTATTTTCATCCAGCGGTTCGTTGACAAAGAGAGCGAGCATATCCAGGTAGGCTTTTCGCAGGGACAGCAATTCAACTCTGGATTGCTCGGTTTGAAGCAACTGGGCCTGCAGTTCGTCGGCGCTGCTCTTGTAAGCTGTCCCATTGTCTATTTGGGCCTGGACCTTCTCTATTCCGTTCTGGATATCCTTTTTTAAAAGATCGTTTTGTTTGATTTGTTCATCTTCAAGCAAGGCACCGAAATAAAGTTGATCAACCCGGTCATACAGTGCATATAGCTCCACTTCCAGGTTTTGTTGCTGAACCTGTTCGTTGACCTGAGCAGTCTGCTTTTGATTGCGGATTGCTCCTCCATCATAAATGACCTGGTCGACTTCCCCATAAATCTTGTACTGGTCTTTACTGAAGCTGGGGAAGCTGTAGCCTGGAAGTTTGAGTGGAAAATTGGTAACATCTGATTGATAGGTGGCTTGTCCGTTAATATTGAAAGCCGGCAGGTAGCCTTTTGATGCATTGCTGATCGTATATTCTTTTGTCTTAGTGACCAGGTCCTTTTGTTTGATGTCCGGATAGTTTTTCCTTGCCAGGGCATAGGCCTCCTCGATGCTGAGATGTATTGCCTGCTGTGAAATAGCAAGGACGGATAACAGGAGCGAACCGGATGTCATCAGGGAAAAGGCCATTATTGACTTCAACCATGCTGAGAGCCTTCTGAATCGGGTCATAGGCATTTTTTTTTGAGTGAGGCGATGATGAGCTGCGGTATTATTTTTTTTCTTTCGTCTATAAATTCTCTGAATTCTTTATCATTCATCCCGGTACTCATCTGCCAAATGGGTTTGGCGATGAAAGGGAATATGCACATGGAAATCATATTGAGGAAGAGATGCGCAGGGTTTATATTCAGCTCCTTTTTTTTCTCCGCTTCTGTGGAAATTTCTTCGGCAAACTTCTGAAAAACCTGTTCCCTGGTTCTCCAGAATTTTTTCCTGAATTCTGCCGGCCGCTTATTGGCTTCTGTGAGCACAAAAAGCGGGAGGAAAGGGTTTTGAAGCATCATATCAATATAAGCACAACAGAATTTCTCCAATTTCTTTTCCAGGGTATCTGTGGATTCAATGATGCCGGTGATCTTAGGAAAAAAGACAGATGAAGCATCCCGGAATATTACATCAAATAATCTTTCCTTGTTTTTGAAGTAATAATGAAGAAGCGCCTTGTTGATCCCGGCTTCATCGGCGATGTCCTGCATACGTGCGCCGGACATTCCTTTTGTCATGAATACATGGCGCGCGGCAAGGAGGATCCGGGCCTCGGCAGAAGGCCTGTTTCCTGTAGTAATTTTTGTTTTGATTTTTGTCTTGATTTTTGAGTTAACCATATAGTTTAACCAGATGGTTAATACAAAGGTATAAGATATTTCCTGACTTGACCAAATTTCTGTTTTTATTGGTATTTTTAGCACATGAAAAAAACTGGCTACCCGATACTCTTTGCCGGGATCGTGTTTATCCTCTGCATGGCATTCTGGATCATTTATCTGATGCAAAATGTGGAAACGCGGACCATGAATGAAGAAGCCAGGAAAAATGCGGGCGGTAAGTTTGCGCTTCTTAGCTCCGGGGTTACGCATTATGATGAGGCTGGGCCCGATTCAGGGCAAACAGTTATACTCGTACACGGGTTCAGTGTGCCCTATTATATATGGGATCCTGTTTTTGATAGCCTTTCGGCGCGGGGATTCCATGTTGTCCGCTATGACGAATACGGCCGGGGATTTTCCGACAGACCCGAAACAGAATATAATGCAGGATTGTACCGGAGGCAGTTATTGGAATTGATCCAGTTCCTGAAACCAAGAGGAAGTGTGGATTTGGCAGGTGTTTCATTTGGGGGGCCCGTGACAGCGGATTTTTGTGCAAACTACCCGGAAATGGTGGGAAAGCTTATCCTGGTCGATCCGGTTTACGCATTTGAAAAGCCTTTCAATTCCGAAGGGTTGGAAAACTACTTTATGGCTTATCATCACGAACAGCAGGCAACGGGACAATTAAAGGATTTTCTGCATCCCCAGCGTTTTCCGCACTGGGTGAACCGATATAAAGTGCAAATGCAATTCAGAGGCTTCAGACATGCCCTGATTTCAACGAGAACAAATTATTCAGAGGATTCCATAATCTCCAATTACAGGAAACTGGGGAAAAGTGATCTTCAGATCTTATTGATTTGGGGAAAACAGGACCATACAGTGCCCTATTTCTATAGCGATTCCCTTCGAAGGATACTGTTCATGGCAAAATTTTTACCTGTTGAAGATGCAGCACATCTTCCGTACATGGAGCAGCCTTCGCTGGTGATCCCTTCAATGGTGCGAATCCTGAAGAACAATTAGATCATTAGTTTTCCATCAACTAATTCGAGGATTCTGAAGGCTCTTTTGGCGAAATCATTGTCATGTGTGACCATGATGATTGTTTTTCCCTTGATTTTACAGATGTCTTCGAAAATTTCCATCACGATCTCTGAATTGGCACTATCGAGATTGCCTGTAGGCTCATCGGCCATCAGTATGGCCGGCTCATTGATGAGTGCGCGAGCAATGGCCACCCGCTGCTGCTGCCCGCCTGAAAGTTTTGAGGAGAGTTTTCGGGCATGATCCTGCATTTGCATCTGCTTTAATTGTTCGAAGGCCCTTTCCTCAATTTCATTGCGTTTGTATTTGCCCAGCTTAAGCGCCGGCATCATGACATTTTCCAATGCGCTGAATTCTGGTAAAAGAAAATGGAATTGAAATACGAATCCGATATGGTCGTTTCTGAATTTGGCCAGGGAATCCTGGCTGAGGCCTGTGACGGCGTGGCCTTCGATAAAGATCTTGCCTTCATAATCGGTATCGAGCGTGCTGAGAAGGTAAAGCAGGGTGGATTTGCCGCTGCCTGATTTGCCTACCAGGGCGATAAATTCTCCTTGCTGTATCCTGAAGGTGATATTGGTCAGGACCTGAAAGGGGTCCGGCTCGTAGAAGAATTTGTTGATATTTTCTGTCCTTAATATTTCCGACATAGTTTATCGTTTATCCCCGCAAAATGGCCACCGGATCAATGCGGGAGGCTCTGAGCGATGGCATGAAACCGGCTACAAGAGTGGTCATCACACCGAAGAATATTCCAAAAGCATAGTAAGAAGCCCGGAAGATCACCGGAAAATATTTCAGTGATACAAAGCTGTTATTTGCCGGGAAGGGAACCCTGGATAGTGCGTAGGATAATGCAAAACCAAGCAGCAGGCCTGTCAAGGCCCCCATCGTTCCGATGATCAGTGATTGTGTAAGGAAGATCTGCAGAATATCTTTTCGCGCAAAACCCTGTGCTTTCAGAATGGCAATGTCTTTCATCTTACTTGCGATCGTCATGTTCATGATATTGTAAATACCGAATCCGGCGACTACCAGTAAGGTAATGCTTACCACATAAGTCAACACATCCCTGATAAGGTTGGAGGCCATGACAGAGGAATTGGCGGTTTGCCAATCATCTGATTTGTAACCGTATTTTTTTAAATAATTGCCTGATTCCATCGTGGCTTTTTCATTGTCTTTCAATTTGATATTGATATCAGTGATATAGTTGCTATTCTGCCCTAGCAATTGTTGCACGTTGGAAAGGTTAACATAGCTCTTTACATTGTCGATCGTAGCGATCCCGATAGTAAAAATTCCGACCACTCTGAATTGCATCGTGGTCCCGATGGGAGTTGTAAGGGTGACCAGGTCTCCGAGGGCGACATTGAGTTTGGATGCGAGCCCCGAACCTATCAGTATCCCATCACTCGAAGTAAGCAGGTTCTGGGTGGATCCCGCAATCATCTTGTCTTTCAGGCTATACAGCCTGTCCTCCTCATTGATATGGACTCCGTCTATATATCCATTCAACTGGACGGGGCCGTAGTTATAGAATACCTGTGTACTGAGCAAGGGGGAAATGGCTGTTATCAGGGGATCTTTTTTCAGATCCGCAAGAATGGCTTCCGGGTTCTTGATATTGAGATTGATTTGTTTGGGTTTTGGGTGCCGCACAATGGTCCAGGTATTGGAGTCCCTGAAATAGTCGCCCGCTATTGAGTAGCTGTAGTCCGTTTTTACGTCATTGTATATGTGAATGTCAGGCGTGGCGGATAGCATGATGTCCTCGAGGAATTGATTCACGCCTTTCATGAAGCTGATCATGAGAATGAACATGGCGATGCCAAAAGTGACACCAAGCATAGCCACGATGGATTGTTTTTTGCGGGATAGCAAGTGCGTTCTCGCAATCGACAAATTGACGGATAAACTCATGTTAAAATTTATTGCGGCATGATGATTTCCGCGGATTCGTCAAGGCCACCGGTAATTTCCACTTCATCCAGGGTCCGGATTCCGGTGCCAATGGCAATCGTTTTAGAATGCCCGCTCTTGCTAACTATCACGCTATCTTCTGAAATCATGGCAAGACGGGGAATCGTAAGTGCATTGGTTTTCTTTTGAATGATGATATTTGCTTCTACCGAACTATGTGTATAAGGCAGTCGTGTCCCGTCCGTGAAATAAGCATCAACACGGAAGGTCTGGTCCGATTCATTCATCATGGGATAGATCCTTTCCACACGGGCATGGTAGATCGTATTGCCGGTGATATCGGTTCTGAGCAGAACTTCCTGTCCTGTTTTTACTTTATCGATATCCTGCTGGTCGACCGAAAGGCGGATTAGCCTTTGGCTGCTTTTTCCCAACATTGCAACAGCGTCATTTAATTTTACTGCTTCACCCTGTTCTTTCAAGGTCAGATAAACCCTTCCATTTTCGGGACTTTTGATGAAATAATTGCTTAGGTCATTTTTGGCGCCGGATAGCTGGCTTCGGGCATTGGCCATGGCTACTTCCAGATCATTTTTTGTGGAATGGTATTTTTCTTCAGCCGATTTTTTCTGATTCATTGAGGTGATATAGCTGGCATAAGCATTATCCACATCATTTTGCGCTCCTATCCCCTGTTGCCAGAGCCTTGTTCGGCGGATATAGAGCAAGGAGTCATTGGTGAACTTAGTCTCTGCATTGTCCATGGAAATCCTTAGATCAGTCAAGACCCTGGATTTTTCGGAGAGGTTGGCCTGAGCTTCGTCATAGGCCGATTGGGCCGCGGCCAGTTTTGCCGAAGATGCTTCGTATTTGATGAGAAACAAAAGCTGCCCGGTTTTCACCGTGTCTCCTTCGCGTACCAATTTTTTAATGACCGTCCCTGCACTTAGGGCAAAAACTGTGAATTCACTATCAGCCGTCACCTTGCCCGATGCATAGACGGTCTCCACAATGTTTTTCCGCTGAGGATGAATATGTTTATTTGAATGACAGGAAGTGATCATAATAAAGATCATTGCCTCGATCAAGTTTTTCGCCTTAGTCTCCATGCTATAAGAAAAGATTTGACTATAGTATCATGGTTTCCAAAAGGTCTTTTGCTTTGGAAAACCGGCCCAATTTAAGCCATCTCTCAAGTTTGAAATTTTAAAACCGCTCTATTCCCAACGGGTTGGTTTGTTTTGTCCGGAGTGATTCTAGGCAGTCGTGAATCAACTGCCCAGGGCCTGGATCACATCGTATTTGGTGACGATATGGTAATCCCCGGTATCGTCCTTTGCCAATACAGCCCCGTTCTCCTTTGAAATGAGGCTACTGAGCCTTTCCAGCGGGGTTTCATAAGCCACAGTCGGATAGGGAGCTTCCAATACCTCATAGATTTTCCTGAACTTCATGTCCTGCCCGTCCTTCATCATTTTATTAAAGAGCCCGCTTTCACTTACCGCCCCTGTTATCTGTGCGTTTTGCATGACAGGCAGGTTTTCAATATTGTATTTCTGCATCAGATCAAATGCATCCATTACATTCTTGTCGGCTGTGATTGTGATGAGTTTTTTGGCTCCCCTGCTGCTGACGATGTCCTTAAAGGTCTTGACTTCCAGAAAACCTCTTTCGAGCATCCATTGGTCATTGTATATCTTAGCAACATAGCGGCTTCCATGGTCATGCAGGAGGCAGACCACCATGTCTTCTTTTTTCAGTTTGTCTTTCAATTGCATCAGTCCCTGCAGGCAACTTCCAGCGCTGTATCCACAGAATAGCCCTTCCTCTTTGGCTATGCGCCTGGCCATTATTGCGCCATCCCTATCGGTGACCTGCTCAAAATAATCGATGACGTTCATATCATAGTTCTGAGGTACAAAATCTTCGCCGAATCCCTCAGATATATAGGGATGGACTTCGTTCATGTCCACCTGACCTGTCCGGAAATATTTTGTCAGCAGTGACCCATATACATCGATGGCCCAAACCTGGATATCAGGTTTTTTTTCTTTCAGGTACATAGCTGTTCCGGTCACGGTGCCCCCGGTCCCTGCGGTGCACACAAAATGCGAAATGCGTCCTTCGGTTTGTTTCCAGATCTCCGGTCCCGTTGTTTCATAATGGGCCAAGCGGTTAGCCAGGTTATCATATTGATTGCATAGGTAGGAATTCGGGATTTCCTGGTTCAATCTCCTGGCAACTGAGTAGTAACTGCGCGAATCATCGGGTTCTACATTGGTAGGGCATACTATCACTTCAGCTCCCAATGCCTTGAGGATATCTATTTTTTCTTTGGATTGCTTGTCCGTGGTTGTGAATATGCATTTATAGCCTTTTACAACGGCTGCAAGCGCCAAACCCATCCCTGTGTTTCCTGATGTACATTCGATTATCGTACCTCCGGGATGCAGTTTTCCTTCTTTTTCCGCCACTTCCACCATTTTCAGCGCCATGCGGTCTTTTACCGAATTGCCAGGATTGAAATATTCCACTTTTGCAAATACCGGGCAAGGCAGGATCTGGGTGATGCGGTTCAATCGGATAAGGGGCGTATGGCCGATCGTTTCAAGAATATTGTTTTTAATATCCATCACTATTTAATTGAGCGTAAAGGTAACAAAATATGGCTTGCTGATTGGTAAAGGATTACCGGGGGCATGGCCATCAGATCTTACTGATATCTGCGATGGTCTTCTTTTCGAGGATTTTCAGGTTTGCATCCCGCACATGAGCCATGACATCATGCAAACCGCAATTTTTTTCATCGCAGTTTTTGCATTTTTCGTAGAAATAAAGGCTGACACAGGAAACCAGGGAAATCGGGCCATCCAATAAACGCATAACCGTAGCCAGATTGACATCCTTTGGATTCCTGGCAAAAAAATATCCCCCGCCTTTTCCTTTTTTGCTATTGAGAATGCCTGCTTTTTTAAGTTCAAGCAGAATATTTTCAAGAAATTTTAGCGGTATCCTTTTCTTTCGGGATATTTCAGCAATCAACACGGGTTCATTTTCCTTTTTCTGTGAAAGGTACATCAGCGCTTGAAAAGCATATTGAGTCTTTTTGGAAAGCATCGGTCTTTACGTTTGAAAGCCACAATTTAACAAATTTGATTAGAATCCAAGAACATCCTTCATGGAGAAGATTCCATTTTTGCCGTTGATAAATTCAGCAGCCAAGACCGCTCCGTTCGCAAATCCCATCCTGCTATGGGCTGTATGGATGATTTCAATATTATCTACCAGGGAACTGTATTTTACAGAGTGAGTGCCCGGTGTGATGTCGATCCTCTCGCTGATGATTTCCAATTCATCCGGGTTATCGCTAATATGGTTTACCCATAATTTTTTTCTTTTGACCTGATCAATGATCTGTTCCGCCAACGAAATGGCCGTCCCGCTGGGAGCATCTTTTTTTTGAGTGTGATGGATCTCCGCCATACTGACATCATAGAAGGGGTGTTCAGCCATCATGGAGGCCAGTTTTCTATTTAGTTCAAAAAAGATATTCACTCCTATGCTGTAATTGCTTGAATAAAGGAAGGCAGCCCCTGGATGAGAATTGCAATAGGCCTTAACCTCATCGAGCCTGTCAAGCCATCCCGTGGAGCCGCAAATGACCGGGGTTTCGTATTGAAGGCATTTCATTACATTGTCGAAGGCGCTGTGCGGACTGCTGAATTCAATGGCCACATTCGCTTTATTAAGACCCTCCCGGGTAAACTCCTGCAGGTTTCCCACATCAATCTTTAAAACGATCTCATGTCCGCGCTGCACTGCTATTTCTTCAATTGCCTTACCCATTTTCCCATAACCAATCAGTGCGATCTTCATAAAAAATATTTAAACAATGGAATCTATGGCTTTTTTTACACTACCGTATTTCAATAATAGCTGTTTGGCTTTTTCGTAATCAGAGATTTTCATTTTTTCCATCAGCATCCTGGTCCCGCGCTCAATAAGTTTACTATTGGTTAATTGCATATTCACCATACGGTTATCCTCCACCCGGCCGATCTGTATCATGACCGTAGTGGAAATCATATTCAAAACCAGTTTCTGGGCAGTTCCGCTTTTCATGCGTGTACTTCCTGTTACAAATTCAGGTCCAACCACCACTTCGACCGGAAAATCTGCAAACTTAGAAAGTGGCGAACCTGGATTGCAGGTAATGCAACCGGTATGGATTGCCCTTTTCCTGCATTGTTCAAGAGCTCCTACGACATAGGGAGTCGTTCCGCTGGCCGCAATGCCGATCACAAAATCCTCTCCGGTTATATCGCATTGTTCCAGGTCCATCCAACCCTGAACAGGATTGTCTTCCGCCTTTTCCACCGGTTTTCTTATGGCGATCTCTCCGCCTGCAATAATCCCGATAATTATATCGTCCGGCATGCCATAGGTCGGAGGTATTTCGCTGGCATCCAGGATACCTAACCTTCCGCTTGTACCTGCTCCCAGGTAAAACAATCTGCCACCCCTGATCAAATGATCAATGACGGCCGTTACCAATTTTTCGATCTGTGGCAGCGCTTTCTCTACGGCAATCGGAACTGTCTTATCCTCTTCATTGATGCCTGCAAGCAGGTCCTCAATGCTCATCTTTTCCAGGTGCCTGTGCCGTCCCGACTCTTCCGTTATCTTTTCAAATGGCATGATTAAATAAGATTATGAGGCATGGAATTTCACCAAACCATCCATGGGCTTTTTCAAGATGGACCCCAAACGAAATTCATAACTGTCACAAAGCTCCCTTATTACGTCCCGGAAACCATAAGCGACTCCACCGACAAAATGCACGGGATGCTTCCATATTTCGGGGAACTTACTGAGATGGGTGAAAAAAAAGTCATTGAGTCCGTCTTCGATGATATTTTCAGTCATGTAATGACCCCTTGTTTCCGCAAGAAAAATGGAAAAAGAGGCCAGATAACGATTTGGTAAGGGTTTTTTGTAGACATTTTCCAGGACCTCCATCCGGCTCGTCACATATTTGGCATCAAACCGGAATCGCAGTTCTTCATCAAACGTATTGTAGAGATAATATTGGAGCACTTTTCTGCCCAACCAGGCTCCGCTTCCTTCATCTCCAAGAACATACCCAAGGCCGGGGCTGCTTTTCACAATCCTCTTTCCATTGAAAAAGCAGGAATTGCTGCCTGTCCCCAAAATGCAGGCAACCCCCTTTTCATTACCACAAAGTGCCCGGGCTGCGGCAGTCATATCTTCACGGGCCTCTGATTTAGCCCCAGGAAAGACTTTTTTCAACACCGATTTCAGTATATCCACATTGTCCGGGCTTCCAAGTCCCGTTCCATAATAAAATACCCGATCCACCCGCAGCTTTTTCAATTTAGGCAACAAATCGGTCCTCAATAGGTTTATGATCTCCACTTCTTTTAGGAAATATGGACTGATACCGGAAGTGTAGAAGGTCCTCTTCTTTCCTTTTTGTAAAAGGCACCATTCGCACTTGGTTGCACCACTGTCTGCGATCAGAACGTTCATGCCGTAAAGGTATAAGAGTTTTCCCTTCGCTGTTTAAGGTTCTTATTAACTGCGATTGCTTAATTTGCATGCCTATTTTAAAATTCAGTGAATGAAAAAATTGAAGATCTGGTTGCCTTTGTTATTTGCAATCGTAATGATTTTTGGCATGTTGATAGGCTATAGGCTAAGTGGCGATATCAATCCGGATGGCTTTTTCAAAATTCGGAAAAGAACTCCGGTGGACGAAGTGTTAGGCTTAATTGGTCACAAATATGTTGACTCAGTCAGCCTGGATACCCTGGGTGAAAATGCCATCGAAGGAATGCTTTCCCACCTCGATCCTCACAGCATTTATATACCCCCGGCCAATCTCAACGAGATGAATGAGGATCTGCAGGGCAATTTTGAAGGTATCGGAGTGGAATTCCAGATATTTTCTGATACGGTTAACATTGTCAGCGTGCTGGAAAAGGGGCCAAGCGAAAAAGCAGGCCTAAAAGTGGGGGATAAGATCATAAAGGTCAATGATTCCCTTGTTGCCGGCAATGGAATTGATGCTGACCGGATAAAAAGACTGCTAAGAGGGCCCGGGGCCAGTCAGGTTATGCTCATGATTAAAAGGGGGAACCAGTTGATATCTGTGGCCGTGAGCAGGGGAACCATTCCCCTTCCATCCATCGACGCTTCCTATATGATCGATCAGCAAACAGGTTTTATCAGAATCAATAAATTTTCAGAGACCACTCACCCTGAATTCGTGCAAGCCATGCTGGATCTGCAAAAAAAAGGATTGAAAAAACTGATCCTGGACCTAAGGGATAATGGAGGAGGTATCTTAGAGGAGGCCATTGACATTGCGGACGATTTCCTGGACGGTGATAAATTGATAGTTTATACGCAAGGGGTCAATTCCCCCAAAAGGGAATATTCCTCCAGAACTGAAGGCCTGTTCGAAAAAGGCAAACTGGTCGTGTTAACGGATGAAGGAACGGCTTCAGCAAGTGAAGTGCTCACCGGCGCTTTGCAGGACTGGGACAGGGCCACGATTATTGGACGCCGGACCTTTGGAAAAGGCCTCGTTCAGGAACAATATGCACTCAGCGATGGCTCAGCGGTTCGTTTGACCGTGGCCAGGTACTATACTCCTGCCGGAAGAAGCATACAGAAACCTTATGACAAAGAAAACCATGAGGCTTATAATGAAGAAGTAATGAAAAGGTTTCACGACGGGGAAGTATTGCACCAGGATACTACACTTAACCACAATGGGAAGGTTTATAAGACCTTTGGAGGCAGAACCGTTTATGGCGGCGGCGGCATTACACCCGATATTTTTGTGGCTTTCGATACCAGTACACTTGACCACCAGATTACCTCCCTTTATATAAAGAACACCTTGAACCGTTTCATTTACACCTATTATATCAGGAATATTGCCGAATTCAACGAATTTAAAACCGCATCGGATTTTGCTAAGAACTTCCATCATGATGATGAAGTCTGGAAAAGCCTGAGCAATTTTGCTGCACTGGATAGCATTAACCTGAAACTCGTTCCTGAAAAAGACCGCCAGTTGCTTATCACGAGGCTTAAGGCCCTCCTGGGAAGGGAGGGTTGGAGGCAGGAAGGGTATTTTGAAGTGGTAAATACCTATGACCCGGTCGTTCAAAGAGCGATGCAGGAAATCAATAAGAATTAGCCGACAGGCATCCGATTCTGGTCTATTGATCCTTTTTTTCCCGGTCCAATACTTCCTTCTTCTCGATCCGGTAAGATTGGATCAGCCCTAGTCCTCCGCCGATTGCTATAAAAGCAAACCAAAGGGCCGGATCCTCCTCATCATGAAGCATGTATTGTGTAACCAGGTAAGCCAAAGCAAGTCCAATACCGGAGCCAACCAGAAAGAGGCCCCATTTCAGGTTCACGTAAGGAGCAGGCCTGTTCGCAAATTCTCGGGGGTTCATGCCTTTTTCTATCATGGCCAGGTTCTGCCTGGTTCTCATGTAATAAAGGCCAAAGACCATGGCAAAGAGTCCCAGGGGGACCATCAGGGGAATCATAATCCATTCATTCATAATCCATACAATTTATAGGTTTAACAAAAAGGCAGTAGCATTACGAAATATAGGACTACCCCCCATAAATTATGGTTACAACAGAATGGATTTTTTTTTAATTATTTAAAGTAGGAAAGCGGAATATCCTTCCACAAGCCGTGTGAAAGGTGACCAATCAACAACTCGTAAATGAGGTAAATTGGCCAAAAGATATAGTGGATGATAAGCAGCAGAATAGAATGGTTATAGTGCCAGCTCACCATAATAGCATATAATCCAAGCAGGAAATATGCAATGCTCGAGTCGCGGGTATTCATTGAAAGTCATTTTCCTAAAGCTACGCCATATTCCTGAATGAAAACTCTATGTTTTTTCCCTAAAATTCGGTAACCTGCCTGGAAACAGGCTCGTCCAATTAGTAGTCATGCAAACCGGAATGACAGATACTGAGATCATCCAGAAAGTCCTGGGAGGGGAGAAAGACTGCTTTGCCTATCTTATTGACCGGTATAAGAATTATGTTTTTACTTTGATGGTCAATATCGTCGGAAACCGGGAAGATGCCGAAGAGGCAGCGCAGGACAGCTTTATCAAGGCCTATCGATGCCTGGCCGACTTCCGCGGAGAATCGAAATTCAGCACCTGGCTTTATACCATCGTACGTACCACCGGAATCACCTACCTGCGAAAGAGAAAACAATCCTATATCCCGATTGACCGGGAGATTGCCAGCGGAAAGATGGACAACCAGGAATCGGAATTCAGAGCTGACCTGATAGAAAGAAAATCAAGATATGAACAGGTAAACCGGGCCATTTGCATGCTCGGCACCGAAGATGCTCAGGTCATCAACCTTTTTTATAAGGGAGAGCAATCGCTTGTAGAGATCGGACAAATCATGGGACTTGAACCCAATACCGTCAAAGTAAAACTTTTTCGTGCCCGGCAAAAATTGAAAGAAAAACTGGAAAAATACCTTTCGGAAAAAATAAATTTAAAAACTGGATTATGAACGATGAATTGAACAAAGAAACCCGGTTATGGGAATATGTTGACGGATTGGGAACCCCGGCAGAAAGGGCTGAATGGGATCGAGTGATTCAATCCGACGAGTATTGGCGCGGAAAACTCCAGGAATTCATGGAATTAAAAAAAATACTGGGAGAATCCGGTTTGGAGGAACCTTCCATGCGTTTCACCCGAAATGTGATGGAAGAAATTGGGAAATACCAGGTCGCAGCAGCAACCAGGAATTATTTAGACAAAAAGATCATTTGGGGCATCGGAGGGGCATTTCTGGTGACTATAGCCGGGTTAGTTATCTATATGCTGAGCCGGGTTCGTTTAATGGATGGCGAAACTCCAGGTTTCGTGAATCGCTATTCCGATTCTGTTAAATCTTTCGGATGGATCAGGTATTTTAACGGAACGACCCTTGAAGTGATCATGCTCGTCAATATCATGCTTGCTTTGCTGCTTTTAGATGGTTTCCTGAGAAATAGATTAAGGTCCGAAAAGGAAGGCTAGGTTCTTATTTGAGAAGGATTTCATGATTTACCTATAGATTTGTCAATCCATAAACATTCCATGAAACTATTTTTAATCGGAATCCTGCTGCTGGCCTTATCGTTAAACCTCCTGGCCCAAACCGATTTCAACGAAGCCAATATCGTGTCCCGGTCCGGACCGAATTCCCTGCTTTTCGAGCCGACTCGTGTTATATTAAAATTTTCCTATTCCTTTCAGAGATTCCAGGATGGAACACAGGGTATAGAAATTTCTTTTACCATAAAACCCCAGGACAATTTTCCAAAAATGAACCTGGACAGTATTTTATTCTCTTCTTCCAAATACCAGGTCCTGACCTTGCATAAACGTTTTGCAGATACCTCGTTTGCTTCCGATAATACCAATCTCAATTATATAACCGTGCACCGTTTGAGTGATGAGGAAATCAAATTTCTGAAGACTGAATCGATATCCGAGATCATTCTATTCATGGACCATAATCCGGTCTCCATTCATCTTATTAAAAAGAAATCCCAAAAAGCCATCAGCCTGGATGCACGTAAGACCTTTCAATGACATGCCAAGAGCAGGATAGAGTCGCCAGCCATGCTGAAACAGCTTCAAACGTTTGCGTTCAGGCCGTCTCTAAATTTTGGCAGGTAACCCCTTAATTCAGTATTTTAGAGATGAAATAAACACCAAAGCCAAGCTTGCTTATGAGCTTTCTTAAACCCCGACTGTCTTTTTTGCAAATCATCAACATGAATGTCGGGTTTTTCGGAATCCAATACAGTTTCGGGTTACAGCAAAGCGCAGTCAATCCCATCTATGATTTTTTAGGTGCACATCCGGATCAGATCCCGCTGTTGAACCTGGCGGGTCCGATGACTGGTTTGCTGATTCAGCCGATGATCGGCGCCCTGAGCGATAAGACCTGGCATCCCAGATGGGGCCGCCGTAAACCTTATTTCTTTATCGGGGCCTTATTTTGCAGCCTTTGCTTGTTTGCCTATCCATTCAGCAGCTCTCTTTGGATGGCGGGAGGCCTGCTTTGGGTGTTGGATGCGGCCAATAATACGGCGATGGAGCCTTACCGGGCCTTTATCGCAGATAAATTACCTGAAGATCAGTTGGCGACCGGATTTCTTACGCAGAGTTTTTTCACGGGCCTTGGGATCACTCTGGCGAATGTTTCACTTTTCGTTTTTCAAAGACATATTAAAGGTAAATATGGCCATATTCCCATTTGGGTATTTGGATCCTTTCTACTAGGTTCATTTTGTTCCATCTCTTCAGTGCTTTGGTCGATCATTAAAACACCGGAAATTCCACCTACTGATGTGGAATTGGCCGCTCTGAAAGCCGGGAATAGGAGCGTGCTGACTCCTTTGATTGAAATCGCTCATGCAATAAAGGACATGCCCAAAGTGATGTGGCAGCTCGCCCTGGTCTATCTTTTTCAGTGGTATGCCCTTTTTTGTTACTGGCAGAACGCATCCAAGAGTATTGCCCTTTCTGTCTGGAAATGCACGCCTTCTTCAAATCCCGCAAATTATGAAAAAGCAGTAGGATGGGCCGGTCTAGTAAACGGATGCTATAATGTTGCCACTTTTTTGTCTGCTTTCGGCCTGGTCTGGCTCGCAAGAAAATACAGCCCGAAATTCGTGCATGTGATCTGCCTGCTGCTTGCGGCAATTGCCTTGCTTAGTTTTCCTCATATTTCCGATAAGTACTTTCTTTTTGTCCCAATGACCGGTTTTGGGATTGCCTGGGCGAGCATAATGGGGATTCCCTATTTGATGGTGGTCGGCAATATTCCAAAGGAAAGATATGGAGTGTATATGGGAATCATCAATATGATGATCGTCATTCCGATGATCCTGCAAACAACCACATTTGGATTTGTTCTGAAGCATTTTTTGAATAATGATTCTGGTCGAGCCATCGGCTTTGCAGGCCTGCTGCTGCTTCTTGCCTGTGGTGCAACGATGCTGATAAAAACTACCAGGACTGCTACAGGAAACTTGCAGATGCCGATTGGGGGGCATTGAGGCTGTTAATTTTCAAATAAAACATATGAAGAAAATTCTCTGCATTGGTGAGGCCCTTATCGATATGATCTGTACGGAAAAAGGAAAATCCTTGTCCGAAGGCCAATATTTTTTAAAGAAAACGGGAGGCGCTCCTACCAATGTAGCTGCAGCCATCGCGGCGTTGGGAGGAAGGGTGGAACTGGCGGCTAAGGTTGGAAGGGATCCATTTGGCAAACAGCTTATCAAGGTGATGAGTGAATTCGGGGTTTCAACAAGATGGATGATTCAGGACAGCAGACATTTCACCACATTTGCCTTTGTTTCCCTGATGGAAGACGGAGAAAGAGATTTTGTCTTCAACCGGGGCGCAGATGGGGAACTCAGCCGGCAGGATATCGAGGAGATCGATCTGGAAGAATTCTCCCTGGTTCATTTTGGATCCGCAACAGCTTTTTTGCCCGGCCCGCTGCAGGCAGCCTACGAAGGTCTCCTGCATATTGCATTAGAAAAGGGACTGTTTATCAGCTTTGATCCCAATTACAGGCATTTGCTGTTTCATAATAATAAACAATCTTTCATCGACCAATCCTGGATTTTTTTGCAGTCCTGTCATTTTTTTAAGGTGAGCGATGAGGAGGCTTTGCTGATAACCGGTAAACCTACTATTGAAGAGGCCGCATTACTGTTTTTTGAAAAGACGAGGGCAGTATTCTCAGTCACCCTTGCAAAAGAAGGCACTTTACTCGGTTATGAAGGAAAAACCTCAGTGATCCCCAGCATACCTGTAGTACCAGTTGATACGACAGGAGCGGGGGACGCATTTGTCGGCGCCGTGCTTTATCAATTGAACAGCAGAAGCGATGCAGCCATGAAAAATCTTTCGAAAGAGAGTTGGGAAAGTATCATACTAAACGCTAACAAGGCGGGTGCCAGGACCTGTGAATGGCTCGGCGCAATGGAGGCCTTCAAACACCTGAGCAGCGATATTTTTAAATAATTTTAGTCTTGTACAACCATAAACTCCATCTATTAATCAACGAGTTAGTCCCTGCTGAAAATTTTGATATCAGGAAGGAAGATAAATCGTTTTATGGCCGGTTTATGACCGGTATCGATGAAATGGATGAATTGTACAAAGTGATTTATCCGGAAAACGAAAGAAATAATCAGGCTTTTCATGATCTTCTCCAATCGATTGTGGATGCGCATATGCAAAGGCCGGAGCATCTGAGAAACAGTGATGAGCACAAACAAGAGAAATGGTTTCTCTCTCATGAAATGGCCGGCATAAGTCTTTATGTTGACAGGTTTTGCGGTAATATCATTAATCTTAATGATAAATTGGGATATTTTAAAAAATTAGGTGTCAATTTTGTTCATCTGATGCCGGTTTTTGAGAGCCCTGAAGGAGAGAGCGACGGAGGGTATGCCATTTCTGATTTCCGTAAGGTAGATCCCCGTTTCGGAAGCCTGGAAGATCTGAGAGCGCTTCAGGAAAAAATGAGTGAGGAGGGTATATTCCTGATGATCGACATCGTGTTAAATCATACTTCTCACAGGCATGAATGGGCGGAAAAAGCCCGATCGGGAGATAAAAAATATCAGCATTATTTCTACATGTATGATGACCGCGTGGTTCCGGATGCTTTCGAACAGGCAATGCCGGAGATATTCCCGGAGAGCGCGCCTGGCAGTTTCACCTATATTGAAGGCTGCGATAAATGGGTGATGACCGTGTTCCACAGTTATCAATGGGACCTGAACTACAGCAATCCGGAAGTCCTTGTGGAAATGATGAAGAATATTTTCTTTTATGCTAATCTAGGTGTTGATATTTTAAGAATCGACGCTCCTGCCTTTATATGGAAACAAATCGGCACCAAATGTCAGAACCTCCCTCAGGCACATACCCTGCTGCGGCTTATCAAACTATGTGTTGAGACAGCCTCACCGGGAATGGCTTTGTTAGGGGAAGCGATCGTTGCTCCCGCGGAAATCATGAAATATTTCGGGATGGGTGAATATACTGCAAGGGAATGTGATGTGGCCTATAATGCCACACATATGGCCCTTCAATGGGACGCCCTGGCGACCGGAGATACCCGAATCATGCTGGCAGCCCAGCATGAAATCCTGAAAAAGCCTTTTGGCACCACCTGGATCAGCTATACTCGCTGCCATGACGATATTGGACTCGGATATGATGACAACATGATCGAGCAGGCGGGATTCAATGCCTTTGAACATAGAAAATTCCTGAAGGAATATTATTCCGGCGATTATTATAGTTCTCCCGCCAGAGGAGCGTTGTTTTCAGTTAATCCACGGACCCAGGATGCGAGGATCAGTGGCTCGCTTGCCTCGCTTTGCGGCCTGGAAAAGGCTCTTGAGGAAGGAAAGGCTCCGGCAATCAAATTTGCGATCGATAAAATATTAATGATGCAGGCCCATAGTTTTTTCATTGGGGGCATACCGGTTATTTTTTATGGGGATGAAGTGGGATATACCAATGATTATTCCTATTTGCAAGATCCAGGCAAGAACTATGATAATCGATGGATGCACCGCCCATTGATCGATTGGGGGAAAAATAAAAATATCGATATTGAGGGAACTGTTGAACATATCATGTTTTTTTCTACAAGGAAACTTCTCGGGATACGTAAGGAAATTCCAGCCATTGCGGATTTGAAAAATCTGCAATGGCTGCCAACCCATAATATTCATATTGCAGCTTTCTTGAGAAGCCTGGAAAATCAGCGTTTTTATGGGGTATTTAATTTTTCCGGGGAAACAGCTTTTCTTACCTGGTATGTTTTTAAGGAATGGGGAAGGGCTCCGGGCAAGCTCTTTGATCATTGGAAGGGAAAAATGTATACAGTGGGGCAGGACGATGAATGCCTGATCATCGAACCTTATGGTTTCTGCTTATTGGAAGATGTTTCTTAGATTATTATTTTTCAGCGACAGTTGCGAGGCCTGCAGGTCTATGCCTGCCGATGACTTCCACCTTGACTTTTGCGATGCCCCATCCCGTATATCCAAGTTCATGGGCTGCAGCATGGCTTAGATCAATCAGCCTTTTGTTCTTGTGGTGCATGCGGTCATTTATCTTTACGATTACAGTCTTTTTATTGTGTAAGTTGGTAATCTGCACCCAGGTATTCAGGGGCAGGGTATTGCTTGCGGCCGTGAGGTTTTTTTGATTGAAGATTTCTCCGTTAGCCGTCCTCCTGCCATTGAATTTATTGGCATAAAAACTGGCTATTCCAACCTGGGTTTTAATATGACTGGACAAAGACTGGGAAGGTTTTTGACTTGTTTTGCTCTTCTGAGCATGGACATTGTTTGCAAACAGTACGCCTGCAAACAATGCAACCGTAATTTGTTTATTCATCCGGATACTTATAGTTTTTTTGAGTTTGCAAGACGGAATCTTGCCAGATACCTAGTTCCCTGTTAGAAAAATGCTCATGCCCGGTTTGATCAGGATATTTTTATTTTTCTTATTTTCAGATGTTACCTCGCTTATTCATCTCCCTGTGAGTTGCAAAATGCTTATGCCCGGTTTCATAGAATGAATTGCCGACTAATGAACGGTTTTCCCGGCAAAATATTTCTCAAGCAGCGCCTTGTCCTCGCCGTAAATATCATTATAAAATTTCTCATGACCATTCCTGCCCTCGCAGGTGAAATATCTGAAATAGACAGGTACCCTATGAAAACCGCTGATCACATGCTTTTCCTGCCTTTTAATCCAGGCCCTTAATGTATCCGGATGATACCTGAGGGTGTCATTTCGGATCAGGAAATCGGAAAGTTTCTCCCATTGCTGGACCCGAACACAGCCATGGCTTAGAGCACGGAAGGATTTGCCGAACATCCAACGAACGTTGGTGTCATGCATGTAAACACTGAACCTATTCCTGAAATTGAATTTTATTACACCCAGCGAATTATTGTCCCCTTCCTGTTGTTTTATCTGATATGGGAAATATCTTTTACTGAGCTTTTTCCATTTGACTTTGGCCGGATCCACTACATCGTCATTGTGATCTACAACAATGAGGTTTTCTTTTCTTAGATAGTCGGTGTTTTTTTGAATCTGGGGGAGCATCTCTTTAAAAATGATGCTGGTAGGAACGGTCCACTGGGGGAGGGTGACAAAATTCGTTACATCACTGCTGAGCAGCGGAGTCCTGGTATCCGGTTTGCCTACGATGACCCGGGACTCAAATACTACGGTGTCGCTGTCCATCACTTTCATGATGTAGGTTGGAAGATTTACCCAGATATAGGTTTTGGGTAAACTGTCCGGTAAAAGCTTGTATCGGTCGAGGTTGATGGCAATACGTTTGAACCGGGTGATATCTGTTTCGTTGAGACTGGCGACCGTTTTATCATTGATCCTGCCGGTGGGGTCCAGGCCCTTTGCTTTCTGGTATTTCCTGATTATCGTCTTGAATTCGGTTGTATCCATATCGGAACTATCGGACCCAATTAGTCTTAATTCCCGGAATCTTTTTTGCAGTTCCCCGAAAAAGACAATGGAATCTTCGTAGGGGTAATAGAGGTAGGTGAAGGGCCGGAATTTGGCGGTTGCAAGAAAACTCCTTAAATAATTTTTGACAGAGTCATAACCGGGGTATTTGGACTCAATTCCGTTAAAGGTTTCCCTGATGCTTCCGGAGTCCAGGGCGAGCCGGAATGTTCTCATCAAAAAAGTATCGGATAATATCGTATCCTTTCTCAGTGTCACACTATCATAAGCGAGACGGCCCTGATTCAAATCCTTTACCAAAGAAAAAAAGGCATCTGTCAATAAAAGATCGGCCCTTGCCCAGAGCGCTATATTCTTTTTTGCCAGGCTGTCTTCTTTGAAGACCCTACGGATAAAAGAAAGCGAGTTCTGATGGTAGTCTTCGGGGAATAAACCATAATACCTGCAACTGTCTATGAATTGAAGAAGGGAGTCACCAAGCGGCTTCCAGTTTTCCCTCTCACTCCAGATCGAAGCGAAGCTGCTTTTTTGATAGATCTCACTGTCCTGTCGCAGATGGCTCAGTACCACGGAATCGTTGAGTGCAGACCGATTCGCTTCAGCATATTCCAGGAGTCTTTGAATATCTTCCACCTGATGAGCGGGGACCTTTTCGGGATTGTTTTGAATGTCTTTTTCCACCGGACGGGGAGTTTCCCTGCAATTGCAAAGGCAATAGAAGGAGAGGAGGATCAATATGGAGAAAAGGAGTCTGGATCGAGGCTTCATTCTGAATAGATGTCAATTTATAGGAGCATTTGAAGTATCTTGATACGGACAATCAATAAACAGCTTCAAATGGTCTACAAGATAGCACAACAGGGCTATATATTACTATCCCTTTTCATTATTTTTTGCTTTCCTCTGATTTCGCATGCGCAGGTCAAAAACAGCGCGGATAGCGGGTTGAAGGTCATTCAAAGTGCAACTGAATACAGCGCGACCGTGAAGGCGGATTCGAACCAGCAATTGGTCAACCTGCAGTCAATTATTCCCAATATCGTGCTGGACCTTCGTTATGCGACGCAAAATAATTTTGTCGGAAAGATCATGTATGCGGAAAGGCCTTCTTTCACTTTTATGCGGCTGCCGGCTGCGAGGGCTCTGGCGAGGGTACAGAAAGAACTGAATCAGCAGGGCCTGGGGTTGAAGATTTTTGACGCCTATCGCCCCTATTCCGTTACGGAGAAGTTCTGGGAACTGATCCATGATGAACGCTATGTGGCTAATCCTGCCAAAGGAAGCGGGCATAATCGAGGCATCGCGGTGGATCTCACCATCGTCAGGCTTAAAACCGGCGAAGAGTTGCATATGCCCACCGGCTTTGACAATTTTACCGATTCCGCTCACCATGATTTTAACGGGCTTCCTGAGGAGGTTTTGAAAAATAGAAAGCTCCTGCGCGAGACCATGGAGAAATATGGTTTTGTGGCCTTCCCCACGGAATGGTGGCATTATAGCCTCCCTGAGCCGGAAAAATATGAGGTCATGGACCTTGGTTTCGGGGAACTGAAGAGATAAGACGTTCTAACCGACGGAAAGAATTTCCGTTACGGCATCAATGTTGATGGGCCCGTAAACATGTGGAAAAGTATCTTCGGCAGAATTTGACCAATCGTAATAATAGGGGCTGTTGAGTTTCTCAGTTTCGACAACGAGCTTTACGAGTCCTTTTTGGTCCTGGAAATAACGGTCGAGCACGCTGGGAATCTGACGTTCTTCGCTGCAATGAATAAATCCCTCTTCCCTGAGTGAAAGGTTGTCATAATAGCCTTTGCGGACGGCTGCTTCCCATTCGGCTTTGGTGGTAATGTGAATTATTGTGTTCATCTTCTATAAAATATTCTTTGATAAAACGCCTAATACCTGGCATTATTATTTATCTTTAATCAGGTGGTAAAAACATTTACCTGTCCGATTTTCTGTTCGAGCATCATAAAATCAGCTAAGACAATGGCAGTCACGGCTTCCAGGACCACCGGAACGCGTAAAGCGATACAAAGATCATGCCTCCCCTTTATGGAAAATGTTTCCACTTTTCCTGTTTCCCAATTTAAAGAATGCTGCTCCCGAGGAGTGGAGGAAGTGGGTTTGACGGCGATCCGGAATACCAGCTCATTGCCATTGGATATTCCGCCGACCACTCCACCTGCATGATTGGTTCGGGTTTTGCCTTGCTTCGTCTCGATGGCATCATTGTGCTGGCTCCCAAACATTTTAGCGGCTGAAAAACCAGTGCCGAATTCAATGCCACGGATTGCTGGAATGGAGAAAACGGCATGAGCCAGAACGGATTCAAGGCTGTCGAAGAAGGGTTCACCAAGACCAACGGGGAGATTTTGTACACGGCATTCTACAATTCCTCCGACAGAATCTTTAGCTTCTATGGCTTTTTGCAGCCCTCTTTCGAGGTCGGATTCTCCACCGATCTCGAGGATATTTGCTAAGATTTCGAGGTCGGCCAGCAACTTTTTTGCGATGACTCCGGCGGCAACAATCGCAACAGTTAAACGGCCGCTGAAATGTCCGCCTCCTCTAAAATCCTCGAAGCCTCCGAATTTTTCGTGTGCCACCCAATCGGCGTGACCGGGTCTTGGGAAGGTTCGTTGTTTTTCATAGTCTCCGCTTCTGGTATTCTTATTTTCAAACCAGATCAGGAGGGGAGCTCCCGTCGTAGTATTTTGAAAAACGCCGCTCTTAATAAGTGGAAGGTCATCCTCTTTTCTGGGTGTCGTTCCTTTCAAAATTCCACCCTTTCTTCTTTCCAGGTCGGGCAAAAAGTCTTCCACGGTCAGATTCAAACCAGGCGGACATCCGTCAATGAGAATGCCCACGCTTTCCCCATGGGATTCTCCAAAAATGCTTAAGCGGAATAGACGTCCGAAACCGTTCAATATAAAGTTTTTATTTGTTGATCCCTGATTCCTGCACCCAATAGCTTCAAATGTTCATAAAAATCAGGATAGGATTTATTAATTGCTTCGGCATCTTCAATCCGGACTTCGGAACCTGCCTTTACTTTCAGAGCGGCAACCGCACAGGCCATAGCAATCCGGTGATCATGTCGTGAATGAACCTGGCCTCCATCGACTCCCAATCCGCCATGCACGATCATAAGGTCATCAGACAACTCAATTTTCACTCCCAATTTACCAAATTCTTCCTGAAGCGTGAGCCCCCTATTGCTTTCTTTATGTGCAAGACGGGTTACCCCCCTGATCAGGCTATTTCCCGAACAGTATGACGCAAGCGCGACCAGCGGAGGGAAAAGATCCGGGCAATCGGTTGCGTCGAACTGAAACGCTTCTAATTCACTCGTCTGTATGCGAATGGATTGGTTGCTAATTTTAAGATCAGCTCCCGCATCATGCAGGGCTTTCAGGATTTTCTTATCGGCTTGTGTAGACTGAGGGTCCAGACCTTCGACCTCTATATTTCCTGCGATAGCACCGGCGACAAGCAGAAAAGCGGAGCCACTCCAATCCGCTTCAACAGTGTACTGGATCGGGTTGGTTTTTTTTAGATCCGGGTTTTGCTTTCCAAACCTGAATTCCTGGTAATTTTTGTTTTCAGGAAGAGCAAGTCCGAATTCTTCCAGCACTTTTAAGGTGAGATCAATATAGGGCGCGCTTTTGAGATTTTTGACGTTTATACTTACATTTTCTGCTCCTGAAGCTGAATAAGCGAAAAGAAGGCCTGTGAGGAATTGCGAACTAAGAGAACCATCAATTTCAATATTTTTTGGTACCAGGGGACCCTCGATGGAAATGGGCAATTTGCCTTTGTTCGAGGAAATTCTAACCTCTAGGACGGGCAGGATCTCATCAAAGAAATCCATCGGCCTGGATAGAAGGCTTCCTGAACCCTGGATATGGATTTTTCTGCTGCTTAACGCTAATAGTGGAGCGAACATTCTGATCCCCAATCCGCTTTCACCGCATTGAACCGTTAGCGGGGAGCCAATTGAATTATTTGTTAACGAGTTTTCAGTACTATCTACGATTAGCAGGTTCTTCCCTGTTTCAAGCTTGCAATTCAGGGCTTTCAGGACCGATTGGGCGACCTGGTCATCATTGGAATGGCCGGGGTTGAGTATATAGGTTTTTTTCCGAGAAATGAGCGCAGCGGCACAGGCTCTCTGCATGGAGCTTTTTGAAGCCGGAGCGAGGATGGTTCCTTTTAACGTGGATGGGGAAATGATTGCTTCCATCTTGTTCTTATTTACCTGGCCCGCATGATCGAGTAAATGATTTTTTCCAGTTCTACGATCGGAATCGCCCTGGTCCTGGCTTGCCCGATCTTTTCCAATAGCACGTAATTGATCGATTCCCTGAATTTTTTCTTATCCATTTTCATCGTCTCGAAAACTTTTTCCGGTTCGAATTTGGCCTGGGTAGGGAGTCCATATTTACCTAATGTGGTTATGACCCTTGTACTATCTTTAAAATCCAAAAAATGCTCGGAAATGATGCAGGCCATCACCATTCCGATGGATATTGCCTGTCCATGGGACAGGCTGTAGACTTTTTCTATGGCATGTCCCACGGTATGCCCGAAATTGAGGAGTTGTCTTTCCCCGGTTTCGAATTCATCCCGGCTGACTACCTGGGTTTTGAGCAACGCATTGCGGCGTATCAGGTTGGCCAGGGCCTGCTTGTTCTTTTTATAGTATCCGATCTTGTTTTTCTCCAACTCTTTCATCATGCGGGAATCCAGGACGGATGCATGTTTGATGATTTCCGCAAATCCGTTAATCCATTCCAGATCGGGTAGTGATTTTAAGAAGGAAAAATCATAGAGCAGGAAGTCGGGCTGGTTGATGGTTCCAATCAGATTCTTGAATAGGCCCACATCAATTCCATTCTTTCCCCCGATAGAGGCATCTACCATCGCCAGCAGGGTGGTGGGTACAAATCCGAAGCGAATGCCCCTCATATAAATTGAGCCGACATAACCGGTAATGTCCGTCACGACTCCTCCCCCCATTCCAATCAGGGTGCTTTTCCGGTCAACCTCCATTTTAATGAGCTCATGAACGATATGGTCGATCGTGGATTGGTTCTTTGATTTTTCGCCGGCATGAATCACAATTGTCTCCCAACCCTTAAGTTTGGCATGAAAGGCTTTGCTGATGTGCTCGTCGGTGATGACGACAGCATTGCTTTTGTCCACCAGTTTCTCCAGGTAGGAAAATTGCGCATCGAAATAATAACTTACTTTTTTGCTGGAAAACCGAAAAATATTCTTTTTCATGGCGGCCCCTCCTCAGGAATTAAAGATCTTGTTCTGGTGATTGATGCTTTCCATATGCACGGCATCAAAATATTTGGTAATGAATTCTTTACTTAATCCGAGCTTTTCTCCTTTGGTATAGGCCCTTTCGAGAATGGCATTCCAACGGTTTGTTTGCAGGATGGTGATATTGTTGTCTTTTTTGTATTGGCCAATTTTTTCGGAAACTTTCATCCTGGCGCTGAGAATCTGCATGAGTTCATCGTCGAGCTGATTGATCTGCTGACGCATTTTTTCCATGGCGGCATGGTATTCTTCAGAAGCAACGTCTTCTTTTCTCCAACGGATCTGGTCGAGCATTTCTCCCAGCCTTTCAGGAGTGATCTGTTGTTTGGCATCGCTCCATGCTTTGTCCGGGTCAATATGGGTTTCAATGATAAGGCCGTCATAATCCAGGTCGATGGCTTCCTGGGCTACTTCCTGCAGAATATCTCTTCTTCCACAGATATGCGAAGGGTCATTTATGAAAATAAGCTCCGGATTGCGGCGTTTCATTTCAATGGCCAGGTGCCACATTGGAGCATTGCGGTATTCCGTGTTCCCGTAAGAGGAGAACCCCCGGTGAATCAATCCGACTTGTTTGATGCCTGCTTTGAGTACTCTTTCAACGGCGCCGGTCCACAATTCAAGATCAGGGTTGATGGGGTTCTTAATGAATACCGGTATATCTACACCTCGCAGCGCATCAGCTACTTCCTGGACGCTGAAGGGGTTGACCGTAGTGCGTGCACCGATCCATAATACATCCACTTCAAAGGTCAGGGCATCCTCCACTTGTTTTCCGGCCGCCACTTCTACGGCTACAGGAAGGCCTGTCAGTTTTTTAGCCTGCTGCAGCCAGGGAAGTCCTTTTGCTCCGATTCCTTCAAAACTTCCCGGACGCGTCCGTGGCTTCCATATTCCAGCCCGAATGATATCCACCTTACCAGTCTTGTGCAATCGGACTGCTGTTTCAACGACCTGTTGTTCAGTCTCGGCGCTACAGGGACCGGAAATGATCAGGGGGCGTTTTTTCCATTTTTCCTGAACGACTTGTTTCATTTTCGCTGCAATTGCTTCCATCTTTGTTTGTTTTCAGTTTTATTTATCTGCCGGTTGCCTCATTCATCCTGATCCTTCTTCCCTTATAGTTCTTACCGTCAAGGGACCTGATCATTTGTCCCGCAGACTTCCTGTCGACTTCAATCCAACTATTCATCTCTTTCATATCTATGCGTCCCAGGACCTCTTTTTTCAAATCGCTCATGTCGAGGATGAACTGGAGGAAACTGGCTTTGTAAAAGCCGTCCTTGGTCCCAAGGTTCACAAAGAGCTTTAAATAATCTCCTTTGCCATTGAATTCCCTTCCGCGGGTGTCCCTGAAACTCCTGGCGGCGGGGACCGGCTCCCGCCCATCCCTTCCACGAGGGGGGGTATCGGCCCTGAATTCTCTCGGACGTTCTCTGATATTAAGGTCTTCGGCGTTCTCGTAGTATTTGAGGAAACGGTCAAATTCAAGGGCGGCCACTCTTTTCAAGACTTCTTCCTTATCCACTTCTGCAAACTTTTCTTTTAACATCGGAACATAGGTGGCATAGTCCCCATGACTGATATCTGCCTGGAGCAGCTTTTCCATAAAATGAAAGAATTGTTTGCGGCATACATCCTTCCCTCCGGGTATTTCCAGACGGTGGAAGGGGGCTTGGACCATTCTTTCGATCTGCTTTAATTTTCCAGTTTCCCTGCTATGGATTATGGAGAGGCAAATCCCGGTTAGTCCCGCTCTTCCGGTCCTTCCACTGCGGTGTGTATATATTTCGACGTCATCCGGCAATTCATAATTAATTACATGGGTTATGCCCACTACATCGATGCCCCTGGCCGCTACATCTGTCGCGATCAGCAACTGCAGTGTTTTCTCCCTGAATTCTCCCATCACTTTGTCCCTTTGCTGCTGGGTCAGGTCTCCATGGAGGGCATCGATATCATATCCTTCCCTGGTCAATTTTTCGGCTATCGACTGCGCATCAACCTTAGTCCTGGTAAAGACGATCCCATAAATTCCGGGATGAAAATCAATTATGCGTTTGAGGGTTTCATAACGGTGGTGGGCCGCCGTCATATAGAACTGGTGGTCGATATTTCTATTAGCCGTATTGACCTTTCCCACAGTGATCTCCATGGGGTCCTTCATGTACTTGCGGCTTACCCGACGGATCTCGGGGGGCATGGTAGCACTGAATAGCCAGGTCGATTCCCTTTTGGGTGTGTTTTGAAGTATAAATTCGATATCATCCTGAAATCCCATATTGAGCATTTCATCTGCCTCATCCAGTACGACATAGCTGATCTGCTCCAGATTGATTGCTTTTCTTTCAATCAGGTCGATCAGGCGTCCCGGCGTGGCTACTACGATCTGGACGCCTCTTTTGAGATCCCGGATCTGCATGCCGATCGAAGCTCCGCCATATACAGCCACTACATGGAGGCCCGGCATGAATTTTTTGAATAATTCGATCTCGCTTACGATCTGCATACAAAGTTCCCTTGTAGGGCATACGATCAGCGCCTGGGGAAAGCGGTTTTCGGCTTTGATCAATTGCAGCAAGGGCAGGCTAAAAGCTGCCGTTTTGCCTGTGCCGGTCTGTGCCAGGCCCACCAGGTCCTTGGTTCCACTTAGTAAAACAGGTATGGCCTGTTCTTGTATGGGTGTTGGAACCTTGTATCCCAGCGCGTCAGTCGCTTGAATCAGCCTCGCATCCAAACCCAGCCCTTCAAATGTCATCATAACAGACTTAAAATTTTGCGCAAAGTTACGATTAAACCGGTTAAACTATGAGCAATACCATAGCCGGCGCTGCTTTCATAATGCTCATGAAATAGCATTCATTTAATGATTTTTTTTATTTTATTTGCGTTTTCCATTAACTCCCACAGGTATGCGTAATTCTCTTTTTCCAGGCAACTTTTGAATTTTCTGAGCTGGGATATATGTTCGTTTAATACATCCAATACGTTTTCCCTGTTTTGCATGAATACAGGGGCCCACATGGCCGGGCTGCTTTTGGCCAGCCTTACCGTACTCTCAAATCCACCACCGGCCAAATCGAATATCGCGTCTTCTTCTTTTTCCTTTTCCAATACCGTATTGGCGAGAGCAAATGAGGTTATATGGGAGATATGACTGACATAGGCTGCATGCAGATCATGGGCATCAGCGTTCATGTAAACGATGTTCATACCCAATAGGCGATAGACCTGTTCAATGGTTTCAACCGCATCCTTGTCACTTTTTGCTCTTTCACAGATCACGCAACTTCTGCCATTAAAGGCTTCTCTCACGGCAGCTTCAGGCCCGCTGTATTCAGTTCCCCACATGGGATGGGTAGCCACGAATCGCTTTCTTTTGGGATGGTTGCTGAGGGCCGTGCACAATGCATGCTTGGTGGATCCCGCATCGGCAACGATTTGCTTATCGCCAATCAGATCAAGTATCTCTTCAATCATGGGCACTGTGGCATCAACCGGGATAGCTACATAGATGAGATCGCTTTTTGCCACTGCTTCCCTTAATGGAAGGGTCTCGTCGATCAAGCCGAGATCGAGGGCCTTTCGGATGCTTGCCTTGGTGCGGCTGATGCCAATGACATTCTTTACCAGCCCGCGGTCTTTTAAGGCCAGGCTGAAGGAGCCGCTGATCAGCCCGACGCCCACAATGGTCATGGAATCAAACATGGGTTACCGTTTTGGTTGACAGATATTCTTTGATCCTCCTTATGCTTTCAATAAAGCGTTCTTCCGGAGTGCATAGGCTGACCCGTAAATAATTTTCGCCGGCGCTTCCGAAAATTCCGCCGGGAGAGATAAAAACATTGGCATTGTATAACACTTCATTGCTGAGATCAAAGCCATTAATTGGATTGGGTACGCGGGCCCAGACAAATAAGCCCGCCTGTTTGACGGAATAGCTGCAGTTCAACAAATCCATTAATTCCCGGGCTTTTTCCCTGCGGTTTCTATAAATTCCATTGAGATCCTCGTACCATTTTTTTTCCAATGAAAGGGCTTTGGCTGCCGCCAGTTGGACCGGAAGGAACATCCCGCTATCCATATTGCTTTTAAACCTGAGTACTTCATCTACCTGCTTCCTGGAGGAAATGAGCATTCCTACCCTCCAGCCTGCCATATTGGATGCCTTACTCAGGGAATTGAGTTCGATCGCAAATTCCTTTGCTCCTTGCACAGAAAGTAAACTCATAGGATGGTCATTCAAAATGAAGCTGTAGGGGTTGTCGTGAATGACAAGGATTCCATGGCGCCGGGCAAAATCAATGATCTGCTCAAAGACTTTCCTTTCGGGCAGTTGCCCAGTCGGCATATGGGGATAATTGACAAAAATTCCCTTTACAGGGGTGTGGCCGGCATTTTTCTTTACCAGGTGGTCCAGATGGTTGAAATCCGGAAAATAGTTATTTTCTTCTTTTAATTCATAGTATATGGGTGTTGCCTCAGATAGGCGGACCGCGCTGGAATAGGTAGGATAACCCGGATTGGGTACCAAAACGCCGCGGCCGTTCTCAAAATAGGTCATGCAGATATGCACGATGCCTTCTTTACTGCCGATCAGCGGCAGAATTTCACTATCCGGATCAAGATCGACACAGTACCAGTCATGATACCATTTGGCAATTGCATTTCTGAGAAGAGGGGAGCCCTTGTAGCTTTGATAACCGTGAACGTTGGGTTTGGAGCTTTCTTCCTGTAAGATCCGGATCACTTCGGGATGCGGAGGCAGGTCGGGACTTCCGATTCCCAGGTTAATGATGTTTTTACCCTGCTTGTTCAATTCTTCTATTTCCCGAAGCTTATGGGAAAAATAATATTCTTCGATCCCAGCGAGCCTATTTGAGGTAGTCATATCGTTATCCCTTTTTTATAAATTCCATAGATTTTCAGGTCCGCCGTTATCGGCCGGATCTGTTCGATGACCTGATGAAACTGTTCTACGGTATCGAATTCCATATCCGCGTGAAAGGAATATTCCCAGTCGCTGCCGGGAATAGGGAAGGACTGGAGTTTACTGAGGTTTATTCCTCCTTCTGCGATCCGGCTTAAGACTCTAGCCAGGCTTCCGCGGGAATGGTCGGTATGGAAGTTCACGGAGGCTTTGTCAGCGGCTTCCTTCCACCCGACTTCTTCCTGCCTTTGGAGTATCAGAAAACGGGTATAATTGTTCTTCATTGTATGGATATCAGGGGCGAGTACCTGCAGCTGGAATAGTTCTGCTGCCAGTTTGCTTGCAATGCCGGCGATATGTTTGCTTCGGTGCTGATGGATTAGCCGGGCGCTTAGTGCTGTGTCCTCCGTTTCTACCAGTTTCCAGCCAAAGGAATCCAGGTATTCCAGGCATTGCTGCAGGGCCATTGGATGGGAATGCACTTCGCGGATATCATTTAATGTCACTCCCGGGTTGACGAGTAGATTCTGGCTGATTTGCAGGTAGATTTCACCCGCTACCCTCAGATTGCTTTTTTGAAGCAGGTTGTAATTTGGCAGGATGCTTCCGGCTATCGAATTTTCGATAGCCATGACACCACCGTCACTTTGCCTTTTATCGGCCGCTATTTTGACGACTTCCCGGAATGTGGCGCAAGGAAGAACTTGTACCTGATCTCCGAAAAAACGCCTGGCAGCCACCTGGTGAAAACTGCCTTCATAACCTTGTATCGAGACTTTCCTGGTCATAGTTTATTTAATGCAAAAAAAAATCCCGGCTTTTTGCCGGGACTTACTATTGTTATTTGTTTTCTTAATTGTTCGCTAACAAAAGCATTCCCGGCCTACTGTTAAAGTAGAAATAAAAATAAAAGTAAAAAAAACGGTATGCTTTTGAAATGACCATGAGGGCCAAAAATAAGGAGTTCCTTCGGAATGGAAAAAAAAATCTGGAGATTTCTATTGGCCGGAATTTTGCAATAAGATTGAAGATGATGGGCCTTTTCATTCTATCCACCAATTACTAACAGGCGAAATTCAGTTAAGGCATTTTAGTGTAGGTTTGCCCTCATCTATAAATTAAAGAACCGTGCGATTAAAGAGTTTAGATATAAAAGGCTTTAAGAGTTTTGCTGATAAAACCCATATTAATTTTGACGAGGGTGTCACCGGGATCATCGGACCTAACGGTTGCGGCAAGAGCAATATCATCGACAGCATCCGCTGGGTCATCGGCGAACAAAAGATCAGCCATCTGCGATCAGAAAACCTGGAAAGCCTGGTATTCAACGGATCGAAAAACCGTTCGGCCAGCGGCCTTGCCGAAGTGAGCCTGACTTTTGAGAACACGAGGAATCTCCTGCCTACCGAATTCAGCACGGTTACGGTCACCAGGAAATTTTATAAGAGCGGGGAAAGTGAATACCGGCTCAATGATGTTACCTGCCGTTTAAAAGACATACAAAACCTTTTCCTGGACACGGGTATCAGTACGGATAGCTATGCTATCATTGAACTCGGCATGGTAGATGATATCATTAAAGATAAGGACAATAGCCGGCGCAGGATGCTGGAACAGGCTGCCGGCATTACCATCTATAAAACCCGCAAGAAGGAAGCGCGCCTGAAGTTAGATGCGACAGAGCAGGATCTGGCCCGTATAGAGGACTTGCTTTTTGAGATCCTGAATCAGTTAAAGACGCTGGAAAACCAGGCCAAAAAGGCGGAAAAATATTACGAGATCAAAAAGGAATACAGGGAGGTCACCATCGAGCTGGCAAAGGCCGCGCTGGAGGGATTTAACCTGACTTATAAGGATCTGAACGTACAGGCGGAACAGGAGATCAACAAAAGAGTGGCTCTGGAGGCAGTGATCGCGCAAGAGGACGCAACTATCGAAAAGGAGAAGCTTGATTTTATTGAAAAGGAAAGGCAATTGCAGTCCAGGCAACATGCTTTCAATGAAATGATGCAGGAGCTACGCGCGAAAGAGAATGAAAAAAACCTGGCTTCCCAACGCTTGAATTTCCTGAAAGAAAAACAGCATAACCTACAGGAGTTTCTTCAAAAAAGCGAAAGCCAGTTGAAAGGGCTCGATGAAAGCATAGTTTTTACTCAACAGCAGATTGAGAAAGAGGAACAGAAGCTTTATGTCCTCGAAAAGGAACTCAGCAATCTGCACCAATCTGTGGACGAGAGCCGACGGTCCTTCGAGGAAAAAAGGCTGGCAGTTGAAGGCCTCCGCTCGGAGAATTCTAGGATTCACAGAAGCCAGTTCGAAGCGGAGAAAAAGATCGCCGTAGCCGATACAAGCATCCAAAACCTGAACAAGGGCATCGGCCAGCTTGAAGAAGAACAATCGTTCAGGGACCAGACTATAAAGAGCATTGAAGGGGATCGTTTGGATAAGGAGCTGGAATTGGAAAATCAGAAGATTTGCCTGAAACAGCTTCAGGAATATCACGAAAATACAAAAGAACAGATACTATCAACTCAGTCAGTCCTTGAGGAATTCAGGCAGCAACTTGCCGAAGAGAACCGGAAACTGGATTCTAAAAAGAACGAATATGCGCTTTTAAAAAACCTGATAGATTCGATGGAAGGCTATCCGGATAGCATCAAATTCCTTCACAAGAATGCGAACTGGAACTATAAGGTGCCGATTCTTTCCGATATTATTTATGTGAAAGAGGAGTTCCGGGCAGCCCTGGAAAATGTGCTTGAACCCTACCTGAATTATTTTGTCGTAAATGATTTACAGGACGGGTTGCAGGCGATCCACTTATTGGATGAAAAGAAAAAAGGGAAGGCCAATTTCTTCCTATTGAATAAATTCTCAGGATATGAGCAAGCTGCGGCGCACCAACCAGAGGGATGCATTCCTGCTATGGATGTGATTGAAGTGGACGCTCAATACCGATCCCTTGCCGAATACCTGCTTGGCAATGTTTTCATTGCGGAAAATGAAGTGGCCCTTCAACACAGTAACGGCGCTGTAGTCCTGGAAAAGCATGGTAAATATGTGAAAGGAAAATATTCCCTGACCGGCGGCAGCGTCGGTTTGTTTGAGGGCAAGAAGATCGGAAGGGCTAAGAATCTTGAGAGACTGGCTGAACAGATTGCCGCACAGGATGGAATAGTTAGCGGATTGAAAGCTATGATCCAGGAGAAACACAATGAGGTGATCGCTTTCAACGAACAATTAAAGGAGAAGGTAATCCGTCAGACCCAGGAGGATATCAACATGCTGATCAATCTTGTATTTGCCCTGCAAAACAAGAAGGAGAACCTCCTGGCCCAGGAATCTTCCGGTAATCATAAGTTAGAAGAATTCAGGCGCAACCTGGCGGAAATGACCATGGGGATTGAAGACACGAGGATCGAATGGAATAAGCTTGTCATCCTGCTCAATGATCTAAAGGAGCGCTTGCTAGCCAGCGAGGAGGAATTTAAGGCAGTCGAACTTGCCTATAATGAAGTTCAATCTTCTTATAATGATTTTAACCTGCAGGTCACCAGACAACAGAGCCGGATCAATGCACTCAGGCAGGAACTGGAATTTAAGAACAATCAGTTGAATGCCCTGAAGGGACAGGTATCTTCCAATTCCGATCAATTGGAACAGACCAACAGGGAAATCTCTGAGAATGCAACAAGTGTGAAAAATTTTGACGAGGAACTGATTTTATTATTGCGGCTAAAAGAAGAGGAAGAAAAGAAGCTGAATGAGGCCGACCAGGCTTATTACAGGATGCGCCAGGGCCTGAATGAAAAGGAAAGCAGCCTCAGACACCTGGTTAAAGAGAAAGAGCAATTGGAACATTTACTAGGTGAAATAAAGGATAAATTGAATGAGCTTAAATTGCAACTGGCAGGCATGAAGGAAAGATTGCAGGTGGAATTCAGGATCAACCTGGACGATATCATTGACCAGCCCAGGACAACAGAGGGCGAGGTCAGCGAGTTGCAGGAAAAATCGGACAGGATGAAAAAAAGGCTGGAAAACCTGGGAGAGATCAACCCAACAGCCATTGAGGCTTTCCAGGAAATGAAGCGCAGGTATGAATTTATCCTGGAACAGAAAAGCGACCTGGTGAATGCCAAGGATAGTTTGTTGCAGACGATCGTTGAAGTGGAAGCGACTGCCAATAAACAGTTCCTGGGTACTTTTAACAGGGTTCGGGAGAACTTCCAAAAGGTATTTAAAGCCCTGTTCACGGAAGACGATACGGCGGACCTGATTTTAGAAAACCCGGATGATCTGGCTGAAACAGGAATCGATATCGTCGCCAAGCCAAAAGGCAAGAGGCCGTCTTCCATCACCCAGCTTAGCGGTGGAGAAAAGACCCTGACGGCTACGGCACTTTTATTTTCTATTTATTTAATCAAGCCCGCGCCTTTTTGCATACTTGATGAGGTGGATGCGCCGCTTGATGATGCGAATGTGAGCAAGTTCACTAACATGATAAGGCAGTTTAGTGAGAATTCACAGTTTATAATCGTGACGCATAATAAGATGACGATGAGCACTGTTGATGTGATTTACGGAGTGACCATGCAGGAACCGGGGGTTAGCCGTCTAGTACCGGTGGATTTCAGGAGCCTGAATTGAAGGGCAGCTTTAAACAAAGATTTGTCTAATTGATCCCGCTGTTTGGCGGGATTTTTATTTCCTTTAATTTTAGTGGAACCGTAAGAATTCTCGCATATGTTTTTATTCACCATACCAGCCATTTGGAATCTGCTTTACCAGGAGATAATTGGATTTCTGGGAATAGGGCCTTTGCTAAAGATTGTTCATGACGGAAATTATAATTCCCTTGAGAGTTTGCAGGGTATCGAAAACCTGATCGCTCCATTGATTCCTTTTCTGCTCATCGTTGAAATCATCCGGGCTGCGCTCTATCGGAAATGGAGGATCATTGATTACAAGGTTCAGTTTTTGACCTACATATTTAACAGACTGGCGGCCCAGGTCATTTCGATTGCGGTGATTGCTTTTTGCATCGGGCATTTCGAAAAATTCCGATTACTGAATAGTGCATTTAAATGGTATTGGCTTCTGTATAGCTATATAGTATGGGAATTTTCTCATTTTATCTATCATTACCTGGCCCATAAGATCCGCCTTCTCTGGTGCCTTCATTCAACCCACCATGTTCCGGAGACCATGAACCTCTCGGTAACCTATGCACATTTTATCCTGGAAGCACCCTATGCCGATTTTATACGGACTTCGATTTGCATTCTTCTTGGTGTAAATCCTCCCTTACTGTTTTTTATCATGTTCATTGACGGGATCTGGGGCGCATTCATTCATACCGGAGAGCATCTGCTTAAAGACGGCAGGCTAGGATTTCTGAACAAGATCATCCTGACACCTTCCCATCACAGGGTTCACCATGCGCGCAACCCGGCATATATGGATACCAATTTCTGCAACCTGCTGAATATATGGGACCGGGTTTTCGGAACATTGACTGAGGAAAGAAAGGATATCCCTTTGGAATATGGCGTTACCAGGAAGATAAATCCAAACAGCTTCTGGGACATGTATTTCGGTGAGATCGTGTTTCTCGCCAGGGATGTATGGAGGGCTCCCGGTATCCGCAATAAAATATTTTATATAATCATGCCACCTGGTTGGAGTCATCTTGGGGATCATAAAACGGCTCGCAGTATCCGGAGAAGTTTTCTTGAGGAAAAAAGTAAGCTATATTTATCGGATAAGAACCAACATTCATGGAATCAAGGCAGTTAAAACGTTCGCTGGGACTGGGGATGGTGATTGTCGTGGCAGTGGCAAATATCATTGGCTCAGGGGTATATAAGAAGGTGTCTGTGATGGCGACTGAACTTCATTCCTCGGGATGGATATTGATTTGCTGGGTACTGGGAGGGATCATCAGCCTGTTCGGCGCACTGAGCAATGCAGAAGTGGCTGGATTGCTTGCAGATACGGGAGGTGAATATGTATATTATCAAAGGATCTATAACCGCTTTTTTGCCTTTATTTTCGGCTGGTCGATTTTTGCCGTCATAGAGACGGCAGCTATTTCCTCTCTGGCCTATGTTTTTGCTCAGTCGGTGGGTAGTATGATCCACCTGCCCGATCTCTTTCCTTCTTTAGAAAATTTCAGTGTCGGCGGCATTTTTTTTCCATTCGTCGGCTTTAATATCAAAGTGCTGGGCATCTTCATGATTTTGCTTTTCACTTGGATCAATAGCCGGGGAATCAATACGGGAGTGGACCTGAGCGCCATTACGCTTGTTCTTATTTTTATAGGCATATCGATCATTGTGATATTCGGCCTAAGCAGCTCCCGCTCAAACCTTTCCCAGGTTTTTAACATGAAGTCGTACGGAACCACGCCGGTGACTCTTTCTGCAGTATTTAGCGCCATGATGGCTGCATTTTGGGCTTACCAGGGATGGGCGGCTGTAGGCTATATCGGGGGTGAAGTTAAAAATGCTAAAAGAAATATACCACTGGGCCTTATCACTGGGGTTTTTATCATTATCGCTATTTATCTGCTGGTCAATGTCGCTTATATGTCGGTCTTGTCAGTTCCTCAATTAGAGGCCATTGGAGGGTCTCCCAACAGTATTGCGGCCGTGGAAGCGGTGCGCCAATTCTGGGGCAGTCACGGCGTGATCTTTATTTCGGCATTGATCGCTATCACGACTTTGAGCGCCATGCATGTGACAATCCTATCCGCATGCAGGATGTATTATGCGATGGCGAAGGAAGGAATGTTTTTTTCCTCGGCGGCTAGATTGAATAATGCGCAGGTTCCAGGGGTCTCGCTTTGGTTTCAGGGGATCTGGGCCTCTATTCTGGTTTTATCCGGGACTTTTGATCAACTAACCGACAGGATTATTTTTGCAGTATTTATTTATTATGGTGCAACGGCTATTGGAGTTTTTGTGCTAAGAAGGAAGATGCCCGATGCGTACAGGCCTTATAAGGTTTGGGGATATCCCTTCGTGCCGGCGATCGTCGTCATCTTCAGCGCGGCATTGTTTTTTAATACGATCATTACCCAGACAAAGCAGGCAAGTATCGGATTGGTATTGATGCTAAGCGGTGTGCCTTTGTATTTTTATTTCAGGAAGAAACATAACAGGTTAAAGGACGATATTCTGCAATAAACCACTTTTTTCAGGATAGTCCGTATTATAGTGCAGTCCCCTGCTTTCCTTACGGAACTGCGCTTCCTTTACGATCAGATAGCCGACGGTTATGAGATTTCTCGCTTCACAAAGCTGGGGAGAAACGAAGGTGGTTTCGTAAAGGGTTTCAATTTCTTCATGAAGAAGATCCAATCTTTTCATGGCCCTTTGAAGGCGCATATCGGTTCGTACGATCCCGACATAATCGCTCATGAGGAATTGGAGTTCTTTCACGCTTTGGGTGATCAGGATCATTTCACGGGGATGAGTTGTTCCTTGTGCGTTCCAGTCAGGAATATTTTCATTGATGATGCTGTTTTTTTCCGCGATCATAGTGTCGAGGTAACAGCGGTGACTGAATACAAGGGCTTCGAGAAGGGAATTGCTGGCCAGCCGGTTGGCTCCATGCAGACCTGTGGAAGCACATTCTCCGCAGGCATAGAGGTTTCTGATGGAAGTCCTACCCCATTGGTCAGTCTTGATGCCGCCGCAACTGTAATGGGCAGCCGGAGCGACAGGAATCATTTGATTAGTTACATCTATTCCAATGCTCCGGCATTTTTCATAGATATTGGGGAAATGTTCGATAAACCTATCCTTACCAATATGCCGGCAATCCAAAAACACATGCTCTGTTCCCGCTTGTTTCATTTCATTGTCAATGGCCCTGGCAACTATATCTCTTGGTGCGAGGTCTTTTCGCTCATCGTATCTTTCCATAAAGGCTTCTCCGTTTCGATTGCGGAGCATGCCTCCCTCGCCTCTAACGGCTTCGGTAATGAGAAAGCTTGGACTGACACCGGGTTCATAGAGTGCAGTTGGATGGAACTGGATAAATTCCATATTCTCAATCCGGCCTTTGGCCCTGTAGACCATTGCAATTCCATCACCGGTCGCGATTTTCGGATTCGTGGTACTTCGATAAACCTGACCGTTTCCGCCGGTCGCAAAAAGGGTGATCCGGGATAGTATCTTTTCGATCTGATTGTTGTACAGGTTCAATGCATAGACGCCATAACATTCGATATCAGGCGTGGATTTGGTCACAAGGAAGCCTAAATGGTGCTGGGTGATGATGTCTATTACAAAGCAGTGCTTGATTAGCTCTATGTTCTTTCGCCGGGAAACGGTTTCCAGCAGTGCCCTTTCAATTTCCATTCCGGTTACATCCTTGTGGTGGAGTATCCTGAATTCAGAATGACCGCCTTCCCTTCCTAATTTGAAATCGCCCTCAGCATCCTTGTCAAAGCGGGTACCCCAGTCAATGATTTCCCGGATCCTTTCCGGACCTTCCTTTACCACGATTTCGACTGTTCTGGGATTACAAAGACCACCTCCGGCGATCAGAGTGTCCTGAATATGTTTATCGAAACTGTCGTTTTCAAGATCTGTCACGCCAGCAATTCCACCCTGTGCATATTTGGTATTGGTTTCGTCCGCCTTTGTCTTAGTGATGACAACGACTTTCTGATCAGGATGGTGATCGGCCACCTTCAGGGCATAGCTCAATCCTGCAATGCCTGATCCCACAATCAGAATATCGGCTTCAATCATGAAATAAAAATAGGGAATATTGAGTCAACAGCCATCCGGTATCAATATTCGATCGTGTATTCAAATCTTTCCGGATGATCCAACATATCCGAGAGGCTGTATTTCAAGGTGACTGTTTTCTTATCTTCTGAAGTCTTTGCAAAAGTATTGCTCAGCTTTTTGACTGGCCGTGGCAGATGAATCGTGATGGTATAAGGGATCTCCATGCCTCCTTGTCCCGCTTGTTTCATTTGATCAAATTCAGGGCTTTGCTTCAGGGCCTGAAATTTTTCCTGATTCAGGGTCCTCGAAATATATCCATTCCTGCAAGTCAGACGATACAGCGAATTGATTTGCCCCGGGTCGGGACCCTGGCCAGCCTGACCAAGCTGGGAATCATTGCCTCCGGCCCCCAGACTCTTAAACATGTTTCCCATACCCATGGAACTGTCTCCGACTGAATTGTAAATGGTTTGCCATTCAGCCACGCTTTTGAAAGGGAATTTCATTTCCGTTTTAAGCATGCTCGAGTCGAGGTTTGCGCGAAGGGACAATTCTCCATTACGCAAGACCTTTTTCTTTTCAGCGGATAGGGAGCCTGAAGTATCGACAAAACTTTTGAAGTAAATTATCGTGTCCATCTTTTTAGTCGGCATCTGTTTTGCCATCTCATCCTTTCCAACCATATTGGCCATAAGCTCAAGAAGCTGGCTCATGTCCATTTTCATTGTCCATATACCACTTCCGTCTTTGTTGATGGTGACTTCTTCATCTATCTGAACGCAACTGCTCAGGAATAAGATAAACAGAAAGGATAGTCCAAGTTTCCGAAATTTCATGAGAAAATTTTAGAGCAAGTTAGCTTTTTCATTTATCCTAACCTGATAGATCACGCTAAATGTTTTAGAGGAATTGGGCGCCAGTAAGACAAGCCCCATGCCGTTGTTGAAGCAATCCGGGGCTCCGCTCAGGTTCTCGATCGCGATGCTCTGACGTGAATCCGGGGTAAAAATTTGCAAGAAGGGATAGGAGCCGTCAGTATAGAAAAGGAGTTCTATTCCATTTGAGGGATTGTATAAACGGCATAATGGGGATTCATTGTGCAGGGAGGGCAGGAAGCAGTTGTCTAAGTTTATCTGCCCAATCTGGGTGGAATCCCTGAACAGATTGTAATCGTAGAGGTTTCCCGTAGGAATGAGGTGACCGTCGAATTCCAGCATGCTGCCTGCAGAAAACTGTAATTCACAGTCATCGATTTTTGATCCCAGGCTGAAATAGGGATGCCAGCCGTCTGCAATCGGAATTTCAGATTCACCTAAATTGAAGATAAGGGTTTGGAGAGTCAGGCGATTTTCAGGCTCCAGGCTGTAGCTGATCTCGCACCGATAATCAAATGGATAGGCGGGATCATCCCGCTCATAAACATAGGATAGCCGGACGGCAGCCCTGTCTTCGCCGCTGATTTGTTCTGCAACTAAAAAAATTTTATTGAATAACAATCCATGAATTGCAGATCCATCGGGAAATTTTTTATGGAATTCGAGGTCCCGGTTGGCAAAACGATATTTGCCATTCGCGATCCGGCAGGTGAAGGGGGAGAGTTTGGAGCTCTTGTAACTTCGGTCGAGGATTTTTTCTGCTTCCTCCGCTGATTGATAATTATCTACGATATTGAGGGGCCCGGATTTAGAAGATATCCTGAAAGCATGAAGGGATGCTCCCAACTCAGGAAGAATGGCAACTTCTGTCTTTAATTTAAGGTCATGCAGAACAATGAGCTTTAGATTATTTTCTATCCTGTTTGATATTGAGAAACGCATCAGATAAATTTGTACGCTAATGTAGATAAAAATCTTCCCTAAAAATGCTCGCAGATATTAAGGCCTTGTTTCTGGAACAATTTGGTAAAGCCCCCCGGCTTTATTCTTCCCCAGGCAGAATAAATTTGATCGGAGAACATACAGATTACAATGAGGGCTTTGTTTTGCCTGGAGCCGTTGACAAAAAAATTTATGTTGGCATCGCGGAAAACGGGATGGATGTTCTTAGGGTTTTTGCCCGCCAATATGGAGAACGCTTTATTTTCGAACTTGGGGATATCCGACCGATAAAGGGTTGGGCAACTTATTTGCTCGGGATGCTGGAGCAGTTTCGCGGCAAGGGCTATGAGCTAAAGGGCCTTGACCTGGTCGTGGACGGGGACGTTCCTTTGGGAGCGGGGATGAGTTCCTCGGCTGCTCTTTGTTCCGCTTTTGGGTTTGCACTAAATGACTATTTCGGTTGGAAGGAGTCCCGGATGTCTTTGGCGTTGATGGGGCAGCAAACCGAACACCAATTTGCTGGTGTCAAATGCGGGATCATGGACGAGTTCACCAGTTTACATGGAAAGAGGGGTCATTTGATTAAACTGGATTGCAGAAGCATGGATTATGAATATATCCCTTTTGATTTTCCAGGCTATCAGATCGTCCTTGTCAATACTATGGTGAGTCATGAGCTGGCCAGTTCTGAATATAACCTGAGGAGGCAGCAATGTGAGGAAGGGGTGGATGCCCTGCGCCGTTTCTTTCCGGAAATCAGGTCGAATATAAGGTCTCTGCGGGATCTGAACCTAAAACAACTTGAAAGTCATCGTGACGAGCTGGAAGAAACGGTTTATAAACGCTGTTTTTATGTAATTGGAGAAAATGCCAGGCTGCAAAGGGGGTGCCAGTTTCTAAGGCAAGGCGACCTTTCTTCCTTCGGAAAGCTCATGTTTCTTAGTCACGAAGGATTGAGAAGAGACTATGCGGTGAGTTGCGAGGAGTCTGACTTTTTGGTGGATGCTTCTGCTGAATTGGAGGGCGTGATGGGATCCAGACAAATGGGAGGTGGTTTTGGCGGTTGTACTATTCATATTGTCAGGAGTGAATCAATACCCGGATTTTTATCCGAGATTCCGGGGCTTTATGAGAAAAAATTTGGAATTATTCCGCCGGCTTATATCGTGAGCCTGGAGGATGGGGCGAGAAAGGAGGATTGATCTTTAAGGTTCAAACCAGGCTTCGTTTTCCTTTATTAGTTGCAGGAGTTCCTGCACGGCAATCTCACTGGGGATATTTCTTTTTACGATTTCTTTTCCCCTATACAATGTGATTTTCCCCGGTCCGCTTCCGACATATCCAAAATCGGCATCAGCCATCTCGCCTGGTCCATTTACGATACATCCCATGATGGCAATTTTCAAACCTTTCAGATGATTTGTGACTGCACGGATCCTGGCTGTGGTTTCCTGCAATTCGAAAAGGGTCCTGCCGCAGGAAGGACAGGAAATGTATTCTGTTTTCGATATTCGTATCCGGCTCGCCTGCAGGATGGAAAAAGAAGTATTATTGAGGAACTGATGATTGTTGCCTGCGGGGAGATAGGTTCTTCCGTTCAATTTGGAATTAAGGATCGATTCTATCGGGTTATGGTTTCGCAGCCAGATTCCGTCGCCCAGGCCATCAAGAAATAAGGACCCTGCTTCGGCAGAGAAGTGGATGAGCTGTTCTTCGATGGTAATGTGATTGCTTTCCACTTCCAGGATCAGGGGGTACTGAATACCTGATTCCATTAGCTCCGCAATGAAGTTTCTCACTAATTGCATGCCGTTGGATGCACCTGAGCTAAGGCAAAGAACAAGCTTTTTCCGGTTTCGTATTAATTCGATGGTTTTTTGGTTATCGAGGTTTTCCAGCTTAATCCGCACAAAAAGAGTCTTGCCAACGTCTTGTGGAAATCCCGGGAGTTCCGTTTCATCGATGATCGGTAGATAATCTTCGTCGACTATTTCATGATCGCAGATCACTGATAGGGTTCCGGGAAGGGGGAAATTTATTTTTTTGTTCCCAACATAAATGAAATCTGCTGCCGCTTCACCTATTAACCACTTGTCTAAAGAGACTTCATAATTATAGCCGATGGATTTCAGGACTTCCCGGCTGATATTTTTCTCCCTGCTGAAATCTGCAATGACTACGGGAACATGGAGACCTCCAATCTGCAATACTGGGTCACTAATCCTTCTTTTGTATTCAAATGGGGAATAAGGCAAATTGAGTCGGGAGGGCTTTTCAGGGCTGGTGGAAGCTTGATATCTTCTGACCAGGTCCCGGCAGACCGGTATCTCAAATTCAGGATCTTCTGTCAGTGAAACCCGGATCGTATCACCGATACCGTCTTCTAAAAGTGATCCGATGCCAATAGCCGATTTGATCCGGCCGTCTTCTCCATCCCCAGCCTCAGTTACACCCAGATGCAAGGGATAGCATTCCGCAAATTCCTCGTTCATCTGCCGGATTAACAGGCGATAGGCCTGGACCATGACCTGGGGATTGCTTGATTTCATGCTCAGGACGATCTGATGATAATTTTCGCTCCGGGCAACACGGAGGAATTCCATCGCGCTTTCTACCATCCCAAGAGCTGTGTCTCCATAACGGCTCATGATCCTGTCACTCAGTGATCCATGATTGGTGCCGATGCGCATGGCTGTTCCATATTCTTTACAGATCCGTATCAGTGGCGTAAAACGATCCCTGATCCGTTCAATCTCCTCCCGATAAGCAGCATCGTCGTATTCTATGAATTCAAATTTTTTCTTATCAATATAGTTACCGGGATTGATCCTGACTTTTTCTACGATCCTGGCTGCGATTTCGGCAGCATTGGGAGTGAAATGAATGTCTGCAACCAATGGGGTGTTGTAACCTCTTTTTCTGAGTTCGTCTTTGATCGGTCGGAGGTTCTCGGCTTCCTTCTTACTTGGGGCAGTTATCCTGATCAGTTCGGCTCCTGCCTGAATGCAGCGTATGGATTGTTCGACAGTTGCCACCGTATCCATGGTATCGGTAGTGGTCATAGTTTGAACGCGAATGGGTTGAAAATTGCCAAGGGATAGGTCGCCGACACTGACCTCCCTGGTCTTTAGTCTTTTGTACTCTGTGAGGGATTCTGCGTAGAGTTGCATGGATGATGTAAATCTGGAGGTAAAGTTAAGCGAAAGAAAATTCTTACCAGTCCTTTTCAGGCTGGGAGAGGGAACGCACTTTATTTTGATTCATTTTCTCCTGCACGTCTTTTTCTTTTTGCTGCAAGGCTTTGAGCAATTGTTCTACCTGCTGTTTGTTCAATTTGCTTTTTGGCTGCTGGTTTTGGTCCTGCTGGTTTTTTTTGTCCTGATCTTTTTTCTGCTGGTTATTTTTCTTGTCTTTATTTTGTTGTTGCTGCTTGTTTTTCAATTCCCGGAGGGCTTTTTCGAGGTTTTCACGGGCTTCTTCATCCGAGGAATTTAGCTTCAATGCCTGTTTCCAGTCATCGATGCTTTCCTCTAGTTTTTGTTGTTTGGAAGCAGCTACACCTTTATTATAAAAACTTTGTTCTCTGAGCATGGAATCTTCCATCGCGTTAGCGATGGCCTGATCATAGGATTTATTTGCGTCGTCAAAACTATTCTTCCTGAATTGGGCATTGCCTAGGTTATAATTGGCAGAGGGATTGCCGGGAGATTGGTCCAGCGCCTGACGGTATTGTTTCTGGGATTCATCGAATTTTTGTTCTTTGTATAAGCGATTGCCTTTTTTGATGGCCACATTTTCTTTTTGGGCATTGAGTTGCCCGGCGAGAAAAAGCGGGATCAGGAATAATATTTTATTTAAGCTGAATTCCATTTACCGGTCCATTTTCGTTCTGGTATAATCAATTCGATAAGTAACAGGATCAGCGCCGCTGCCAGGAACCACTGAAAATAGCTTTTGAAATTCACATATTCAGTATCTGTCAGGGACTTTTTCTCAACACTGTCGAGCTGCTGGGATAGACTGGCTAATGCATCGTCGATATTGTCCAGCCTGATATATATCCCATTGGTTATTTCTGAAAGATTCTGCAATTCAGCTTCATTCAGTTTTGATATGACAGTCTGCCCTTCTGCGTCTTTTTTCAATTGATTGGTGGCCGGGTCCACTATGGGCGCCCCATCAGGTGTACCTATTCCGACAGTGTTGATCATTACCCCCTGCTTTGCAATTTCTCTGGCTGTTTTTTCGGCATCAGTATCGTGGTCCTCGCCATCCGATATCAATACGATGGCTTTGTATTTAGGGTCTTTGCTGTCGAATGCGCGGTTGGCCATTTGCAAGGCATCGGAAATGACCGTTCCCTGGGTCGGAACTGCATTAGGCCCCGCTTCCTCTATATACATCCTGGCCGCGCTATGATCTGTGGTGAGGGGCATTTGCATATAGGCCCTTCCTGCGAAAAGGACCAAACCCACACGGTCATCTTCGAATTTATTCATGAGCAGGGTCAATAATTGCTTGGCTCTTTCCAAGCGGCTGGGTTTTATATCTTCTGCAAGCATGCTTTTACTCACGTCCAGCACCATCATGATGTCCACCCCTTTTCGACGAATGGTTTCCGTTTTTCCTTCCAGTTGCAGGTTCATAATGCCCAGGACTGTTATAGTCAGGGCGGTTAGAACCAATAAAAATTTGAGAATGAAACGGGGCATTGCAAAATTACGGGTGATATAGCTAATCAGGCGGGCGTCCCCCAACCTGGCTGCGACTGTTTTTTTCCATTTTAAGAGAAAGAAAAACAGAAGACCGAGAAAGGGGATAGCGGTCAGGCACCACCAGTAACTTATGTTATCAAATCTGATCAAATATTATATAATTGCTTTGCAAAATAGTGAAGATTGCCCTGCAAAAAAGAGGCCAGCTATCTTTATCATTTTTTTAATATAGCGGCGCAGAACGACCTATTTTTTCCCGTTGAAAAAGCCCAATTCCACTAAGATTGATTTGATCAGGTGCATCCTGGGCTCTTTGAGGTCCATTTTGGGATCTGGTGAATCCACATTCATAACAAAGAAATAGGGGTGCTTGTTTTCTTCGATCCAGCCAACTATCCAACCGAAAGAGCGCCCGTTTTCAGTGTGACCGGTCCCTGTCTTATAACTTAGCTTATAGTTCGAATTGTCTTCACGGAGCATTACTTTGGATACGATTTCCTGCGTCCTCGCAAAAAAGGGAAGTTGATTGAAATACATCTTTTTTACCAAGCCAAGTTCCTCGTCGGCTGTGATCTTGAGCCGGTTGTTCAGCCAGAAGGAATCGATAGGTCCGCCGATGTTTCTGTTTCCGTAACCTACCAAATCGATCCATTTTTTCATGGTATCCCTTCCGATTCGCCTGGCTACTTCCTGGTAATAGGGGACAGCAGAGACCTTAAATGCCTCTTCCATAGTCAGGTCTTTGTTCCAGTCCGGATTCCATCTTGTTATACTGTCCCATTTGATGACCATTTTTTCATTTTTTATCACTCCGATCTGTATGCCGATCAGTGAGTTCATGATCTTAAAGGTGGAAAATGGGCAATAAGCACTGTCCCGGTACCTTTTCAGGTTATAGATTGTAAAAGCCCCCTGCCCATTGTCAAAGAGTCCGAAACAGCCATTCACCCGGGCTGAATCAAAGAATTTTTTCAGATCCTGATCTTCTGTGACATTGTTGTTTGAGCAGGCATTGAGAAAAATGGTCAGAACCAATAATGTAAAGAGGGTTTTTAGCATATCTTTTTCTTATCGGCAGCAAATGTAGATAAGATGGCCTGAGTTTCCACATGCCATAATACTGCGCTCAAACCTGGCCTAGTATATCAGTTTGTTTTTTACTTTAAGGTATTTGTTCCTTAGAAGACTCAGATAACCGAGGTCTTTTTGCGGTACGGCCTGATTGTAAATCCGGATTTCGTCAATTACTCCGTTAAGCCAATATGGATCAGGAGGATTAGGCGTTGCACCCAGGTATAGGTCATCCATATTGGGAGTAAAAGCTATTCCTGAATAGACTTGTGAATTCACCAATTGACCATCGATGTAAAAATTAGCCGTGGTTCCATCATAAGTGAAGGCTACCGTGTACCACTGGTTTTCCTGTATATATGGGCCTGACGTATCTTCTGATCCTGCATTGGAACCCACCGGAATATCGTCTCCGTAACTGGCCTGGAAAACCTCTTTGGTAGTATCTATAGACAGGGCACATGAACCAACTCCATTATTTGCAGGATAAAAGCCCAAGTCATAATAGCCCTGCACTGAAGATGCATAACCCTTAAATATTACCTGATTTCCATGGCAGGAGCCTTCATAGAATCCCTGAGGCTTTACTATCGCAAAGAGAGTGATGCCTGATCCTGGATTCAGGCTGGCACTATTGGGCACAGTCATATAAGTCGAAGTACCGTTGAAATAATAAGCATTATCGGGATTACCAAACCTGTCTGAGGTCAGGGTGGCATTGGAAAAGTTGATATTGTTGCCATATCCGCTGCTATCATTGAGATTACCTCCTGTAAAATTAAAATAGGCCACCAGACCGTTGTTGGGGTCGAATAAAGTATCCACGACGATGACCGTATCGTTGACGATGATAGTGTCCTTCACCGTCACATAATTGGTGTCGACTATCGTCTGGTAAGTCGTGTCATGAACGGTTTGAGTTTTTGAGCAAGCCGTGAAGGAGGTGCCGACTAAGGTAAATACAAAATAAGCCCCTAGGGTACCTAGTAAGAGTTTGGCAGGTTTCATAAATGCAGATTTAATGTCGTTTAACAAATATAAAAAATTTTGGCAAAAAAAAATGAATACCCCGCGGAGAATCGCGGGTTTTAGTAGATTAATTTGTTTTTTCCTTTGAGGTATTTGTTCTCAAGCAGACTCAGGTAACCGGGGTCCTTTTGTGGAATAGCCTGGTTGTAAATCCGGACTTCGTCAATTACTCCGTTAAGCCAATATTGAGTAGATGCGAAAGGCGAGGTATCCAGCTATAGATCTCGTGTACTAGGAATAGTGGGGTGTTTGTGAATAAACCTGTGAGTTCACCAATTGACCATCCAGGTATAAATTAGCTATTGTTCCATGAATGGTCTTTTCCTTCTCACAGCCCATAAAGGAGGCGCCGGCTAAGGCAATCATAAAATAGGATCCTAGGCCGACTCCTAAGCTTTTCAGGATGAGGACAAAAGGCTTTATAAATGCGGATTTAAAGTTATTTAATTAGTATAAAAATTATCCTATAAATTTGAAGACCCCGCGAAGAATCGCAGGGCCTTATATTGCTTAAACCAAAAATTCTTAATAGCCAGGATTTTCTGTCCAAAGTTTTTTCCTTTGGAATGATCTGGCCCAATTTCTTTGATGCAAGGAACCGATCGCGAGCCATAGCGCCAGGATGCTTCCGTAACTTCCTCCTCTTTCTATCCATTCAAATAATTCCCAATGGGGGTAAAACATTTCGCTGAATGCCTTCCATAAAAGAAGGGTCAGGAGCATGGCTATTGCAGGTTTGACCAGAGTGGCAAATGCGGCGGCGATTTCCAGAATGCCCACGGTCAGGGCCATATTGTGCGGGTTGGAGAAGCCGAGGTTTGCATATTGCTGAAGGATGCTTTTCTTTTCAATGATATTTAACCAGCCGTGCCCGAGTATCAGAAGGAATACGACAACCTGAAGACATGTAATGGTATTCTTCAAATCGCGTGTGCTTAAGGCCTTTTTTGGCATAAGGGGCTGAAATATTTTTTTAAGGTTTGCCCGTGTTATGGACCCGGAAAGTAATAGGAGAGCAAGCGGAGCCCCATAATTACCCGCTCTTTCTATAAGTTCCGCAAATGATTCTCCAGACATGGGCCTAAGAGAGGCAGTTACTGCACCCCAGAACACAAGCCAGATTGCAATCCCTCTTATAGGATAGAAGAGGAAAATGATGCCCTGAAGGATATCCATGATGCCGACGAAGGGCATGAGTCGATAGGCCATATCATGACCGATGCCGAAGACCGCAAAATAATTGCACCAGATCGATTTAGTGATGATCCCGAAGACACCATGTCCAATAAAACACATTGAAACTGCGAGCCGAAGCGCATAATGAATCTTTTCTTCTCTTGACAGGTACCACATGATAATTGTTTTTCAATGTTTATTCTGCTCCGTCTATCATCGCCCTCTGAACGGCATAATTGCCTACATTCATTCCAACCTGTGTCCCGGCTGAGCAATCAATTTGGGTATGAATACCTGAAATGAATCTGGAGTTGGCTGCTTGTTGCGACATGGATTCATATTTGGCTGCATTGGCAGGCAGTATATGACTCAGGATCGTTGCGGCCGCCTCACTGAAAGTTGCATGTCCGGATATATAGGATGGGAAATTCGGCACTCCGGTAAGCGTCTTGATATCCGGATTTAGTTGGGATGGACGCGGATTGAAATAATAATATTTTGTATTCCAGCACACGATGCCGGCATCCATGAGCGCCATGTTTAAGAGCGCCATGTTTCTGGCCCATCTTACCTCACTGAATTGCTGACCGATAAAATCCTGTGCGGCAATGGCATTCCAGTGGCCGGGTGGCGTATAGGTTCCAACACCATCGGCCCAAAATTGTATCACTCTTTCCTGTTCGCGGGTAGGATTTTTTATTTGCTGGTAATCCATTGACAGCTGTTCCCCCATCTCGCTGCCTGAGGCTGAAGGAGGTGGCCCGGGCCTCAATGTAACCACAGTGGCTGAGTCAAAGAGAAAAGGTGTTACCTGGCCAAAAAGTGGAAGCATGGGCGGCCTGGCGGGGGACTCAAGACTCTGCCATGCAACTTGTCCGTTCGCCTGGGCCTGGGTTATAAGGGATGCCCATTCCGCAGGGGTTCCCACTGCACTCCCGGCTTTGTCTGTTTTTGCACGTGCAATGAAGAGATCGGCTATCTGCCTGCCAAGGGCATCGCCTGCATTGACATCGCTTTGAGCAGCAGCACCCGATTGAATGGCTGCCAGTTCAGCCTGATCGGCTAGTTGCTGGACATTGGCTATTTCATCCGGGAAAAGGAGTTTCATCATCTCGGCCGTAACTCCTGCTAGCACTGCAGCCTCAGAAGGATAGGAAGGAAGGTTGGTTTTGGGAACGAATGCCTGTACTGCCGAATCGACCTGGTAAGGGGCGGGCCGGTTGTATAATTCCTTATAATACCAGCAGGCAATAAGGGCATCATATTGCGCAGCGCTTACATAAGCATAGGCACGGGCAGCATAAGGTGGATTGGAAAACGGAAAATTCGGATAGGCGAAGGGGTTTGCAGAACTCGGAATGGGATAGGTTCCACTGCTGTTCTGATAGGGAGGAAGGTTGTATTTAGCCACAAGGTCCCGCATGATCTCATTCCATCTCAGGACTCCGCCAGCTGACCAATAGCTTATGGTTTGCTTATCTCCTGCTGACAAATTTTTCTGGTATCCTATTATTTCATTGAGGTCGGCCAGGTAGGAGGATGAAGTCAGGGCTGCGGGTGCGGCAACTGCAAAACTGTCCGGACTTGATAATAGCACGGATTTCCAGGTCCCTGCATTTAAATCCTCATTTGCCGGGTTCAACGGTGACAGGCCGGCCGTAGCCTGATGAATGCTCTTGTTACATGAGGAGAACAAAAGTATGGAGGCGATATATATATAGAAGATATAAGCTTTTTTTATACGTCGATTCATTTTATTGGTTTTTGGGGGTTTGGGCATGATGTTTCACATAGAAAGCGTAATAGCATCCCAGATTAAAATCGGTGGCTTGTCCGACATTTCTGCCGGTTAGTACCTGATCGCCTCCGAGCACAATGGAAAAATGTATTTCGAAGGGCAGGGTATATTTTGCGTGGACGCCTATGCTTGTGCTGTTCATGCGATTACTGGGAAAGGGCATGTCATTCTTGCGGATATCGAATCCTCCCAGTGTAGTCATATTATCAACCATTGCTTCGGCAATGAGGTATTTTGTATACACGCCCAGGCTTCCGTCAAAGGTCAACTGATCGGGCATCTGCACTATGTCAGTATTCTGCAGTTCCGTAGTATAATAGGATGTCTGGTCGATCTTGACATTGCTTCTCCATATATAGGTTCCGGAGGCCCTTGCAAAAAAGATACCCCTCTTATAATAGGCCATGAGCCGGTAATAAATATTCGTTGTTCCCAGCCCTATCGAAAGAGGAAGGTAATCCACGAGGTAATTGTTTGTTGGAGTGCTGAATCCTAAAATTCCGAATAGGGAGAACTGACCCTTCCATGCGTTTACGGTCAATGGGTTCCATTTCAGATAGAGACTTAGGTCCTGGAAGCCTTTCATGCCATGAAGAGTGCCGGCTGAGGCCTGGGACCATACATAGGGCAGGGAAGCCATGATATTGAGATGGTTTGTGATCCCATAATTGGTCATTCCCATGACCGATTGAGTGGTTACTGTGCCAAGATTGGCATTACTTCTTTTGAAGGTTCCTTCCCAATATTCATTCCAACCGGAATGCATATAAGTTGCCCCGCTGCACCATTGATATTTGTTCATCAGGATGGCGTCATTGTCGGTCTGGGCGAGGGCAGAAAAGCAACAAATCAGCAGTAAAGGGGATATTAACCCTTTCTTAAGTTGGTTCATGACATTATGAAATTTAGGTTTTGATGAATCAGTCAATCAAACAATCAAGCTTCCATGGCTACTGCATTTGCGTAACCGTGTTCTGCTAATTGCTGACCCATGGGCATGAATTCGGCATTATCCTTCGGTGCCCAGGTGCCGAGGCCATCCACATATCGATTGTACATGCAGAAGGCCGCGGCGATCAAAACCGTGTCATGAATTTCTTTATCGGAAGCTCCTTTTTCTCTTGCCTGTTCAATATCGGCTTCGGTAACGAACCTGCCGCCTTTTTGAACCTGGTGGGCGATGTTGAGCAGCGCCCTGAGTTTATCGGAAACAGGAGTTGTTTGCAAACCTTTTTTTACATCATCGATGAATTCCGGCCCCAGTTGCAAATGGGCGGCGGCAGCCGCTGCGTGAGAACTGTGGCAAAAATGGCAATCATTTTTATATGAAACCGATGCTGCGATTATTTCCCTTTCTGCTTTTGTCAATGAATTGCCTTCGTCTGCAAGAAGCACTTCTGCCAGATCGCTCAATGGCTTGCCAGTCGCAGGGGAGTAATCGAGTAACCCGACTATGCCGGGAAGGGATTCATTATTTAATTTTATGTAGGCCATAATGATTTAAAGTTTAAAGTGTTTTATTTAGCTAACCTTATCCTGGACACCACCAATTCACCCACTTCCTTTCCCATAATATTGCTTCTCAGGCAGCAATAATGAAAATGGATGCCTCCATAGAACCTGGAATTCAGGGTTTCAATGGATGCGTCCCGGAATGACCTGAAGCTCCTACTATTGACTCCGAAATCCAGCTCAGTTGTGTCATTGAAAGCGAAATTGTCGCCAAATTCGGCGGTCAGCGCTTCCGCTGCTGATGCCGAGATGGTGCAATGGCCGCAGGTATATTCAGGAAAGGGTGGTGTTTGTAAATGTGGTCTCCAATTGGCATCAATGTATTTGTTGATTGCCGTTTCAGGTCTCAATGTATTGAAGGTGTATTTGATATTCCAGCATTGAATGAAGGCGTCGAAAAGGGCAATTGCCGTTCTTGCATAGGCTTCCACGGTTTTCGGGAAGTCAGCGCCGGATTTTTTTGCGGCAATGCCCACAACGCTCATCCAATGACCGCCTGGCGAAAATTTCTTTGTGCCATACATTAAATGACCTGAAACATTGAGTTTAAACGGATTGTCGTCCCAGAAATCGGCGATCCAGGCCTGTTCAGTGGTCAGGCTATCTACGGTATTCTGGCTTAATTTGACTTCTTTGTAATAGGGACTGTTTTTGTCCGTCATGTCGAAATTGTAGGGAGGTTCGGGCATGAATTGCTGCGGACTGTCAATAACCAGGCTGCGAATTTCTCTCCAATGGGGCTCCATAGCCGGTGAATAGGCAGGTGGTGTAGGGATCCATCTTCCAGGAGAATCCTTCACTACGTATTGAGGCGCTCCCCTCGTCTGAAGATAGTTGTCCTTTTTGCTCCAGGCCATGATTACTGCAGAAACAGTATCGGCATATTCAACTGAATTATCGTAGATTTCTGATGGCATTCCGTGGTCCAAAGCCATTTTCTTCAGGCTGTCCACATATTCCTTCATGCTGCCTTCCGGGAAGGTAACAGCTTCACCTAACTTGCAATAAGCAAGCAATGCACAAAACTCATAATCTATCTTCCTGCTTGCATCCGGTTTGGGAATTGCATTTAATCCATGCAATTGGCCAGCCAGTGAATTGAATCTGTCAGGATAACCTGCAGCGATGACTTCATAGCCGGCTATGGCAGCATAGAGATAGTTTCTAGATGCGATGATCGGGCCAAAATTATTTCCCATCACTACGTTGTTCAATTCATAAACGGTCCGGCAATAGAGAAAAGGGTTTTTGAAGACGGCATCATAGTCTTTTTTCCCGTTACAGGACACAAGTGCATACACTGCTAAAGCAATGATCAGTATCTTTCGCATAATCAGAGATGAATAAATTGAGATTTTTACAAAACATCAACTCAGACGTTGATGGCTCTTTAGTGTTCTGTTCTGATTCTTATTATCAGCAAATTTCGGGCGGTCGCCCACTGACAGGGATGCTTCGTTTGGAAACGGGGGAATTAAATACCGAAATGTTATTCTTACGGATGAAGGAGTTCCTGCTTAACTGAAGCGATTCTAAGAGAGTATAATTATCGGTAGAAAAGTTTTTGGATGAATGCTGGTCCGATTTTTTGCTTTGACCAGTGCGTTGAAGATCATTTACCAGTTGGAAAAATTGGTCTTTGGCGGACTGGATGCTGGTGACTGCAGGGTTGGGTATGCAAAGCATTTCTACGGAGTCATTGTAAATTCTCCGTTTAACATAATGATAGGCTGCTCCGTTTATTTCAACCTGCCCGTCAACCCTTTCGAATTGAGGCGAAGTATTATAATAGGAAAGGTGGGAAACCGGTACTTTGATTGATATCAATTGATTGTCATCGTATTGTTGCTTGTCCAGCTTGCTCTCCAGCCTGGCATTAGCCTGATCTTCGAGAAAGGAAGTAACTAACCTGTATCCAAAGAAATTGAACAGCAATATAGTTAATAACGATATGGACGCAATCCTTTTCAAGACATAGCAAGATAGGAAATATTATTTAACAGGGTAATTTTTCTTGTCCGGCCCGATACCTTTTAGTTCCAGCCCTTTCCATTCCTTTGGTAAAGCGGATTTAAGTTGTATGATGCCTTTTGCTGTGATATCCAGGCCGCCGAATCCCATCAACAGGCTCTGAAGAATTCCTCCGGCACCGGTGGCGAAATAGGGGTTGGTACCGCCCTTGGTTTCTGCGATTACCCGGAATGGCGGATTGAGGTTAGGTTCATAAGAGTCTTTAAAAAAATGGAATGCTTTTTCTCCATTGCCTAGCCTTGAGTACAAAAGAGCGAATACAGCCTGGGTCATGGCCGGCGTCCCTTCATTGGGAACCCGGCTTTCATAATACTCCAGATCTTTTTTGATTTGTGTGGTACTGGTTATTTCTTTTAACGGATAAGCCAGGAGATTCACATCGGCCTGCTTGATGCCTTCGCCCTGATAAGAAGCATGTTCCCTGGTTATGCCGTTTTCCATTTTTAAGATAGGAATATTCTGCGCCACATTCATCCAATCGGGATTAGCTGCCAAACCAAGGATCTCTGCGGCATGAGTCGCATTTTCCAGGTTCGCTTTGGCAGCCGCATTGGTGAAAGCATTGTTATCGACGTTTTCAGCCCATTCGTCGGCAGCAACCACATTTTTGATATCATATCGGCCGGGACCATTGCGTTCGACCCTTGATGACCAGAATTCCGCAGTGGCAGATAAAATAGGCCAGCCTTTTTCCCGGAGCCAGGTCTTATCCTGGGTGACACAAAAATAGGACCATGCTGCCAATGCCACGTCTGCTGAAATATGATGTTCAAATGGCCCGCTTAGAGCCCATACCGGTGTTTCCTCTACTCCTGTACCGGCGCTTTCCCAGGGATACATAGCGCCCCGATAACCATTGGCAAATGCGTTCTTCCGGGCGGCTTCGAGTTTTTCGAAACGATAGTCTATCATGGACCTGGCCAGTTCCGGATGAAGCATCAACAAAGCGGGAAACATCCATAAATCCGCATCCCAGAATACATGGCCGTTATAACCCAGCCCGCTAAGACCCATCGGAGATGGGCTATATCCTGTTCCTTCCCTGACAAAAGAATATAAATGATAGATCATGCTATGTATATCCTGTTGGGTCTGGGGATCTCCATCGACCTTAATATCGCTTTTCCAAAGTTCTTCCCAGGCCTGGTCGTGGAATTGAATAAGACGGTCCCTGCCCTGCAATTTGGCATATATGGTCAACCGCTCTGCTTCATTCAAAGGGTCATCGTGTTGAGCGGATGTGATGGAGGATCCGGCGATTGAAAAATGATAGGTCTCTCCTGCTTTTATTTTTTTTGTAAACTTCATCAGGTGCATATTGTTGTCCCACATTTCATGAAAAACACGGGGTTCTTGCCCGTGAGGTTCATTGAACAGAAAGGTTGTGGACGCACAAAGGATCAATTTGCCTGTAGGGCTTTTTGCAGAGGATGTAAGAAGGCTGATCAGGACATGAGGCCTATCGATTTCATTGTAATAATTCTGCACCTCTTTCAGGGCATCGGGCGCTTCCATCACACTGGACCCGATGATTGAAATGTCCTTTTTTGCGGTAATTGAAACATCCATCAGAACTGTAAAGGGCAATTGCCTTAGTGAATAATAGGTATAGCTAACGGAGGCTTTATCGGAATAATCGAATGAAGTGGTGAAGGACGCATGAAGCATGTCCAATTCCTGTTTCAGATTGCTGACATTGCGGGCACCAAGTTCCTTGTCATCGATACTCAATTTCATATTCAGCAAGTTGAAGCTGCGCAGGAAATTGCTGACTCTTCCCCTTCCATAAAGATCATATGCGCCGGCCAGGACAACATCCTTGACTTTAAAAGGTTCGGGTGAGGAGATGATGCCGATCATTCCGTTGGCTACAGTGACTCCATAATAATTGGATGGATCTATTTTATCGGCAGTAATCTTCCAGGGATCCTGGGCCAAGGCGATAATAACAAGGGCCATTGAGGAAAGCAGGGTTAGAGTTATTCTTTTCATCTTTGCATATGGTTTACTAGAGTGCAAAATATTGAATTTAGTTAAAAGGCAAATTCTGCAATTTTCTTCTACCTTTTGGATTTTGCAATTCATTCATTGGCTTCCATCCGTCCTGTGGGTAATTATTTTTTTTTGGAATATTACTATACTGTTTTGGAATAGGAACTTTCAGACACTTTTATTTACTTGCAACATATGCTGAAGACCTATGAATACAGGATCTATTCCGACACCGAACATCAGGAATTGCTCAGCAAGCATCTCGGTTATTTTCTCCTTTGCAATAGCTGAGCCGAAGAAATTAAAGGAAGAAAAAAGCAAGCAAAAACATCCAAAATTCCAGACTTTTGCTGGACCGTTGCTAAGCAAAGATCACCTACCGCAGAATGGACTTTTTACACAAACTCTCCGGCAATCTGGTCAAGAACTAATACAGCCTCTGCATGGAAGCCTGCAAGTTTCCGATATGGCCAATAGTCCAAAACTGTCCCGATCCATCGGACCTTCCTGATAGGCGTTGTTAGTGGAAATGCGCCGCTAGAAGTGTAACTAGTATGGAAAGAACCTGTAGCAGATCGGCAGATTCGAATCCTTATCAAAGACATGCAGCAACTGTAATCCTGCTCATCCGTCCCTAACCCTTAATTTCAGGAATTGGATCTGCGGCCATTGCGGTGTCAGCAATGAGAGGACATCAAAGCAGTCATCAAAATCAAAAAAATTGCATTTAAAAATATCAAGGGATGTTATCTCGTGAAAAGCCATGGGAGCTGCCTGCATTAGCAGCAGCGTTGAACTAGGAAATAGCAATGTAATCAGGCATCAGGTCTATTATTTTTTGGGAACTAATATTGCATAAATAACATATAGCCACCCCAATATTCCATGAATAATCGCCCACAAAATAGACCTATTCCTACTCCAGGAAATCACTACCGCTATGATGGTTCCCAATCCGACACCCGGCCCGTAATATACAGGTTGAACATAGGCATAATGTACATCCGGCCCGCAACTTGTGAGCAACAGCAAAATGAAAATAGAACAGAACATCCGCTTTCCAGTTTTTTTTTGCATGATTCTTATTTTATTGATTTATAACTAAGTTATCCAGAATCTTTTAGAACAAAAATTATATTTACGCCAAAACCTATCCGAAATTTAGTATTTATTCATTTAACCATGCTACTCAAAAAGATCTTGCCGATTGCAATAATCGCACAGACCCTGTTCAGCGCTGCAAATGCCCAAAACAGCGTGATTTATTTATGGAATGAAGGAGCCCCTGGATTTGAAATTAAAAAAAACGATCCCGAACTTTCCGGGGACTGGTGGATACGAAATATCAACAATCCCTCTCTGACCATTTTCCGGCCTTCTGCCGCCAATGCAAACGGATGCGCCATCATCCTTTGCCCGGGCGGAGGTTTCCAGAACATCGTATATAACTCAGAAGGCAGAGACCCAGCAAAATTCCTGAACAATTTGGGCTTTACAGTTTTCGTATTGAAATACCGCCTTTTTCGAATGGACCATTCCCCCTACACGGAAGAAAATGTGAAACAGGACATATTCAGGGCAATGCGCCTTGTCAAATCCCGGGCCATTGAATTTGAAGTCGACACCGCCAAGATCGGCGTAATGGGGTTTTCAGCCGGTGGGGAAGTTTCCGGCTGGATCTCCTACCATTGGCAGGAGGAACATTTTGTTCACCCGGATCTAATAGACAGTTTTTGTGCAAAACCCGCCTTCCAGATTTTGATCTATCCGGGTCCTCTCTGCGTTCCTGATTCAGTCAGCCCCACAGCGCCTCCTACATTCCTGCTGGCAGCTAATGGTGACGATTGCTGTTCAGAACCACTCGTAAAACTCGTTCAAATGCACAGAAAGGCCAAAGTGCCTGTTGAAATGCACCTCTATGAAAAAGGGGCCCATGCATTCAATATGGGCTATCGCAGCGAATACATAAGTCTAAAACACTGGCCTGACCGTTTGACAGACTGGTTAACAGACAATGGATGGTGCAGGAATTAAGCTGCTGTCATCTTCTGCTCAAAGCGGAAAATTCCAAACAAAAAAACGAAAACAAAGAAATAGAATAAAACAGAAATGCCGAATACGCAATTATCTAATCCATGATGGTTTAAGAGTTGGCTCTGAACCAAGGTACAAATAGTTTTCTAGTTCAATATGTGGGAATGAAATTGTACGGGAGTGAAAAAAAATCGAACTTGCGTAAAAATGAATATATCTGCCAATTTCATTTTTCAGGCAGAATTGAGTTAAATTTTTTTATTTTGCTTGCTTTTTGAATCCTAAACCGAAATGTCATGAATTTTCGAAAGATTGCTTCTAGTATTTTTCTTGTAATTACTTCTGCCATGGTTCTATTCAGTGGGATTATGAAACTGACGCATAATACCCAGGTTGTTGATACTCTCAGCAAGTATGGAGTTGCGGAATTTATTAATTTATTCGGAGCAATGGAGATTGTTTTTACCGTTTTATTTATTTTTCCAAAAACGATGAAGATTGGCTTCATTTTATTATCCTGCTATTTTTCCGGCGCGATGGCGACGGAATTATCGCATGAACATGGCATACTCAATCCTTTACTACCCATTGCATTAGTTTGGGTGACCGCTTTTTTGCGAGACTCCTCGATTTTTCTTCCGGGGAAAAAGCGTTAATTAAGGCCTTCTTCCAATAAAACATTTCTGTTAAATCGGGGATCAGTCATTTTCCCCTAACAATAGACTCTTATATTTAAGAAAAAATAAAATCATGAACGATGAAACTAACGCCATAAACTGGTTTGAAATACCGGTTTTAGATATGGCAAGAGCCACGCATTTTTATCAGGTGGCTTTCGGCATTCACATGAAAGAAGAACACATGATGCAAATGCATTTGGCTTATTTTCCTATGGAAATGGGAAATGGAAAGGTCAGCGGAGCCCTTGTAAAAAGCGATTTTCATCAACCTTCTGAGCAGGGCGTATTGATTTATCTCAATGCGAATCCGGATCTTTCAGAAGTGCTGTCCCGCGTTGAGACGGAAGGAGGAAGGATACTGATGCCCAAGTCGGCCATTAACGAAGAGATCGGTTATATGGCCGTTTTCCTGGATAGGGAAGGGAACAGGATTGCTTTGCATTCCCAGCATTAATGCTTTTAAATTATCAGAATGCTATTCTTCCGTAGCATCTTCATCCGGGTCTTCTTGCTTTTCTTCTTTTTTCTGGAAATTTCTGTAAGCCCACCCGAAGATCAGGGGGAATACCCAGAGAGAACAAATCATCGCGCTCAGGATACCGCCGATAACGACTCTCGCCAGTGGTCTGGAACTCTCGGAACCGATTCCATGTGAGAGAGCGGCAGGCAAGAGGCCGATGGCAGCCATGAGCGCAGTCATCATTACGGGACGGATCCTCGCATTGACCCCCATTTTAATCGCATTGTACAAGGGGCCATAGCTTTTTTCTCTTTCGGTTGGGGCGAGATGCCGGGACTCCATCTCGAGTTTTTCCATATCATAATAGAATGAGCCCTTACCCCCGATATGAGTGAGGTTTTCCTTGAACATCGTGATCAGAATGATCCCATCCTGGATACAAATTCCGAACAAACAAATAAATCCGATCCCTGCTGAAATACTGAAATTTGTTCCTGTGAGATGCAAGGCGAACATGCCGCCGGCGATGGCAAAGGGAACATTGCTGAATACCAGCAACGCATCTTTGAAGTCTCCGAACATGCTTAGCAATAGAATGAAAATGAGCAGGAGGCTTATAGGCACCACCTCTGCCAAACGTTTCTGAGCCCTTTGAAGATTCTCGAAATCTCCCTGGAAGGAAAGCGAATAACCTCTTTTGAGATGCACTTTTTCATCAATTTTTTGCCTGGCTTCAGCTATTGTGCTTCCCATATCACGGCCACGGACGGAGAATTTGAGCGCTGCATATCTTCTGTTGTCATCACGGTAGATGAGACAAGCGCCTGTGATGGGCACGATGTCGGCTATTTCCTTGATAGGAACCTTGCTACCGCTGAGGGTCGGCACAAGCAATTCTCCTAATTGTTCCGGAGTTCTTCTATATTCTTCCGGCAAACGGACGCGGATATCGAAAATCCTGATGCCCTCATATAAAGTGCTTGCAGGTACACCGCCAGGTCCTAGTCCTCCGATCGCCATACTGATGACCGCATTGGCCTGAACCGATGCGACCCCATAGAGGGCCATTTTCTGTTGATCCAGGTTGATATCGATTTCAGGCTGCCCGATATTGTGCATGATACCCAGGTCTTCAATCCCCTTGACATTTTTCAAGACCTCAAAACTTTTAGCGAGTTCGCCTTCCATATAATTGAGCGAATCCCCGAAGATCTTCAAACAAATACTGCCTTTCACACCGGAGACTGCTTCTTCCACATTGTCCATGATCGGTTGGGAAAAGTTCAGGTTGACTCCAGGAATGACAGAAAGAGCTTTGTTCATCGAATCGATCAATTGCTCTTTTGTCACTTTAGGCTTCCAGTCCTCCTCCGGAAACATCAAGATATCAAACTCATTGTTGTAAAAACCAGTTACATCGGTGCCATCATCCGGCCTGCCGGTTTGCGAAACGCAATACTGGACCTGAGGAAAACGCATGATGATCTCTCTTGCCTCTTTTGAAATTTGCACCGATTTGTCCAGTGAAATGCTGTAATCGGCCTGTATACGCAGCCAGATACTTCCTTCATCCAACTGCGGAAGGAACTCTGAACCAAGATATTTGAAGGAATAGATGCCCGCAACCATTAATGTCAATGCGACCGTCACGACGATCTCCTTATGCCGGAACGTCCCTGTAAAACCTTTTAGCATAAAACGCATGACCGGCTCAACAATGGGATTGTGTTTTTCCCGGACATTCTTTTGCATAAGCAGGTTGATCAATGTAGGGACCAGGGTAAGTGTGGTAATCAGGGATCCCAACAATGCAAAGCTCAATGTATAAGCCAGAGGCGAAAACATTTTACCCTCCACTTTCTGGAAAGCAAAAATGGGCAATAGGGCAGTGATGATGATGATATTGAGATAGAATGGACGTTTGCCGATTTCGGCCGCGCTTTTCTTGATCAGGCCCAACTTGGAGATATTGTTGAAACGCTCCATCCCGATCTCCTTCGCTCGATGATCCAGAATCACGAATATGCCCTCCACCATCACAATAGTACCATCAAGGATGATCCCAAAATCCACGGCTCCAAGGGAAAGCAAATTGGCACTCATATGCATTAGGTGGAGGCATATAAATGCAAAGAGCAGCGAGACCGGAATGATGATCGCAACAATAAAAGTGGCTCTCCAGTCAAAAAGGAATAATGATATGAGTACAATAACCAGCAGTACGCCTTCCACCAGGTTATGCAGTACCGTGTGTGTCGCATACCTGATCAGATCCGAACGGTCATAATAGGGAACGATCCTGGTATCCGCGGGTAATACAAATTCATTCATATATTTGACCTTGTCCTCAATTCCTTTCACTACTTCCGAAGGGTTTTCGCCCTTACGCATCACGATAATCGCTTCCACCACATCCGGCTGGTCAGTGACTTCTATTTTGCCGGTGGAATCTTTTACGTCATCGCTTCTGCCTATCCATCCCAATCTGGGTACATTAGAGATTACAACAGTCGCCACATCCTTTACCAGGAGGGGGACTCCATTGTTATTCTCCACAATGATGTTCTTGATCTCTTCAACATCATTAAGCAGGCCTATCCCCCTGACCACATAGGCCTGGTTGTTCTGGATGATCATATCACCACCCACATTGATATTGGTATTCTGGACCGCGTTGAAAATGTCCAGCGGAGTAAGTCCCAGATTGGTTAATTTGCCCGGGTCTACCTTGATCTCGTAGGCTTTTGTTTTTCCCCCGAAACTATTGATGTCTCCTACGCCTTCTACACTTCTGAGCTGCCGGTCAATTACCCAGTCCTGGATCGTCTTCAATTCACGCACATCCCGAAAAGTACTTTTTATCGTATAACGAAAGATTTCCCCTGTCGGACCGGTGGGGGGCTGCACCGCCGGTTGAACATTCACAGGGAGATTGGCATTGGGTAGAAGGTTCATCACCTGTTGCCTGGCATCCTTGTCGATCACGTCATCGTCAAAAATCAATTTGACATAGGAGAGCCCGAAAATACTGGTTGAGCGAAGGCTGATTTTCTGCTGTACCGGGTTCATCGCGATCTCAATGGGAATAGTCACGAATTTTTCCACTTCTTCAGCGCTGCGGCCAGGCCATTGGGTGATGATATCGATCTCCGTATTCGTCACATCCGGGAATGCCTCGATCGGCATATTCATAAACGTAATGATACCGGATATGATGAGAAGGGAGGAGGAGAAAAGTATGAAATATTTGTTCTTTAGGGAAAATCCAATAACCCCTCTTAGAAACTTTGTCATTTGAAAGATTTAGTTGATCTGCACTAATTATTTAGCTGATCGTAGATCTGTATTGCATCTGAAGCGATCAATTTTTGACCAACCGCGACTCCACTTTTCAGGTAGACCTTTTCACTGGAATTGCCTAATCTTTCTATGGGATAAACCGGTGTAATGCCGGCGTTGCCCTCGCCGTTATAGACCAGGACATAGTATTGGCTGTGGTCAAAAATGACTGAAGAATTCGGTACATAAATGGCCTGCTTGTGTTGGGTATTACTTACCGAGACACTGGCGAACATCTGGGGCCGCAGCGCATAGTCGGTATTTTCAATTACGACCCGCACTTTGGTTACCTTACTGGCAGGATCCAACACATGCATGATCTTATCTATTTTACCTTTGAAAACCCTTCCCGGATAGGAGAGAGTGGTAACATCCACATTATCGCCCATGTGCACCTTTTCGAGGTTTGATTCGTATACGTTTGCCCATACCCAAACATTTTTCAAATCGGATATTGTAAACATGGCATTTCCATTATCGGTTCGTATGACCTGGTCATTGGTTACGAATTTCTGAACGATGAAACCGCTGATCGGCGCTTTTATGGTAAAATCTCCCGATGTATTGTTGCCATTTATTTTGAGGATCCTTTTTGCCATTTCAAGTTGAGAAACAGCCTGGTCGTAATTGACCTGGGCATTGGTGACATCCAATTGGGAAGCAAGGCCGCTTTGAGCGAGGTCCTGGGTTGCATCCAATTGCTTTTTGGTAGCCATGACATTGGTTTGAGCCTGAACCAGATTATTGCTGTAGCCCGCCATTTCACTACTGCGAATGGTTCCCAAAACGTCCCCGGCCTTAACATAATCTCCAAGCTGTATTTTGATGTCAAGGATATTGCCACTCACGAGGGGAAAAATATTTACCTGCTTGTCCTGATTGAAATCTACCTGGCCGGTGAGGGTAATGATATTGATGAGTTCTCCCTGTTTGACAGAATCGATTTTCAATGTTTTTAACAATGAATCCGGGATGATATAAGGCGCCCGCTCATCACTGACTTTGGCTCCCGACCGCGTACATGCCGGTATTGACAGAAGGGAAGCTATGATTCCGAATAAGATTAACAGCAGCTTTCCCGCACTTAAAAATTTCTTGCGTTGCATGTCCTTATCTGTAAAATATATCAATTAAAAAAGGTTGTTGCAGTATAGTAATTCAGGTCTTCAAAGGCCTGGACCCGGTTATAAAGAATGGTGTTCACCTGAACGACGTTTTGTTTGAATGCATCATAGAAGTCAAGGAATTCGAGTAATCCGATTACCCGCCGCTGGTAGGCAGCCAGTTCGGCATCGGCAAGTCGCTCAAAATCTCCTGAGAATTTCGGATCGATTGATTTGAAAAGGCTATCCTGAGTATATGCGATCTCCAGGGAATTGCTAATGTTTTCCTCCACGGTAGCTTCTGCATTTTTTTCCAGCGCAAGCGTATTATCAATCATGATCTTTGCTGATTTGATATTGCCCTGGTTCCTATTCAGAAACGGCAGGTCGATTGAGGCGCCAAGGGAGGTGAAATTATTTGCATAGCTTCCCTGTTTATCGTAGGAAACGCCCAGTGTGACATCAGGGACAGCCAAGGACTTTTGATAGGAATAGGTCAGTTTGTTGATCTGCGTATTTTGTTTCGCGATCTGTAGGTCTGTCCGGTTGCGCAAGGCAGAGTCGATGAGGGCGGAAAGGGTGAATTTGGAGGGATTTAGTTTGGCCAACTCATTGGAATCAACCACAGGATCTATAAAGACATTTGGCTTAACCTGGACTACCAGCCTCAATTCACTTTCCAGTCCTTTGATCTGGTTTAACAGCCCGACATATTCTGCCTGAAAGCTATAAAGCTGGGCCTTGATCCGGACGACTTCCTTTTCGGCTATATAGCCCTTTCCTTCCTGCTGTGCATAGGCATTGACCACACGCTGGAGGGCCTTGATCTCAGAATCATAGACTCTGGCTGACTGTTCCATGTAATAAATATTGAAAAAGTCGCTACGCAGTGTGTATTTAAGCGTCCTGATCAAATCGAAAAACTGATATTCTGCAAGGGAAGTATTCGCTTCGGCCAATTTGATCTGTTTATTTCTTTTTCCAGCCAGCAGGATCAGTTGAGAAATACCGGCCGCCAATTCGCTGTTATAAAAGAAGTTGGAATGCGGGTATTGGGAAGTCGGATCATAGATCGGAATAATCGGACCCTGGTCGATTGAAAAATTCGGATTGGGCCAGAGTTTTGCCTGAAGGATCAGCGCCCTTTGTGCATCCACATTGTATCTTTGGGCAAGCAATTGGTAATTATTTTCCAGAAAGATTTTTTCTGCCTGGGGAATAGTCAATTTCAAAGTGTCTTTTTGCGGATTCTGAGCACGGGCCGGATTTTTCGCCAGGAATCCAGACAAGATAAAGAGTACAATCCAAGGTCGCATGTAGAGAGTATTATATTTTAATTTGTTAAACATAGAAGCGAAACAGTTTCTCTTGAATGCTAAGGGAACTTTAGTTTTCAGAATGCTTTTTTTCAGTGGCAATTGCATTCATCAATAAACAATCGGAAGGTCTTTTTTTAAAATGTTGGGCTAAGTTAAGAAAGGTTTATTAAGCTATGATTAGGAAAGGATTAGAGGGGGATTAAAGCAGGGTTAAGAGATTTTAATCTCATATTCAATATATTGATAGTCAATAATTTATTATAATGATTAAGGACACTCATCAAGCCATTGATTAACCTGCGTTTAACCATATTGTCAGTATGACAAGAAAATTTCAAATTGAAAATCTGAGAAGGAATTGGGAGCCTCTATTCAGTTCAGACCGGACAGATATCTGCACATTATGCAATTTCAGAATTTTTTCTGCCAGGGATAGTCCGATACCATAACCATTATAGCCAAAGGTATTTCTGCCTCTGAAAAAGGGTTGAAAGATATTCTGCAGATCCTCTTTACTGATGCCGATCCCAGAATCGCTTATACTGATCACGGGTTCATTATCGTCAAGGGAAAGCCTGCAGATAACCATCTTGTTATCCGAAAATTTAATTGCATTTTTCAAGATGTTTCCAAGTGCGATAAACAAAAGGTAACTATTCCCAATGATGGTGAATTTCTTCTTGTCCTCAACCTGTTCATAATTCAATTCGATCCGGCTGTCCGGGACCTTATTGGACCATTCGTCTTTTACGAGCCATATCAGCTCGTCCAGCCTGATAGGTTGAAAATCAGTGATGTCAATATTGGCCTGGGCCAATTCGAAGAGATTATTGATGAGGTCGTTCAACTTTTCCGATTCCGCGAGCACTTCCCGGATCAGGACCTTGTATTCTTCATTGGTTCTTTCGTGAGTAAGGGCGACTTCAATATTACCGATGATGGCCGTGATGGGGGTTCTCAATTCATGAGAGGCATTAGCTACAAAGGATTTCTGAGCTTCGAAAGATTGTTCGAGGTGCTCCAGCAAATTGTTGAAAGTGCTGGCGAGTTCATTGATCTCGTCTTTTTTGCCCGGCTTCACATTAAGCCTTTTGTCCAGACTGGTCGATCGAATGAATTTCACATCATTGATGACTTTTACCATGGGCAAAAGGGCAATTTTCGAGAACAGCCTACCGGAAAAGAAGAGAATGAATACGGATATCAGGAATGCTACTAACAAGACCAAGAACAATTCCCTGATCTGGTTCAGACCATAGGTATCGACAGCCGAAGCAATGACGATGAAATTGCCTGAATTATCAGGATAATATATGCCAACGGTTTGCCTTCCGCCCGGATCGTTGGAATAAAGGGATTTCTGCTGTTTAACCTCCTCAATGGTTTCCTGTGGAAAATGAAAGGAACTGTCCTTGATAAAGACCGGCTGGTCCCTGTCATCGTAGATCCTGACGATTTCACGGGGCAGGGATTGAGGAAATTTTTTCTGGACTTCCAGGAATTTATCGGCAGATAGATTGTCCTGGGCCAGGAACAGTTCAGCATTGATAAACGCCCTGTCTTTTAGTCTTTCCCGGAAATCATGGTTTCGGTTGGCAGAGGCGAGCAAAAAAACACCGGCCAGGATTACCAGCAAGAGCAAGGCTGATATTATTGTGAATTGGAGGGATAATTTGTCTCTGATTTTCATCTGGCCATTTTTTTTTATTTCTATTTGTCAGATGTAAACTCGTATATACGTTGATTGCCTTGTTTGCAGTAAAATGCGCCTTCTCGGTTTCGTACCCTGATTATTTGCTCTTCAGCACATAGCCCATTCCGATGACCGTCTGGATCAGCGGATATTCGAAGCCTTTATCGATCTTAGATCTCAGGTAATTAATATATACATCAATAAGATTTGTTCCACGGTCATAATTGATCCCCCAGATCGCTTCTGCAATCTGTGTCCTGGACAGCACCCGGTTCTTATTGGTGACCAGTAATTCCAACAGCGAAAATTCGCGGGCAGTAAGTGATATTTCTTTTCCTGCACGGTTGGCTGTTTTCCGATAACTGTCCACTTCAAGATCAGCCACCTTATAAACCAGACTTGGAAAAACCAGCTTTTGCCTTCTGATCAGCACTTTGATCCGGGCGAGCAATTCTTCAAAATGAAATGGTTTTACCATATAATCATCAGCGCCAGATTCCAAGCCATGCACTTTGTCTTTTACCGTACCAAGCGCCGTGAGCATAAGAACCGGAAGATCGGGTTTAAGATTTTTGATCTCACTGCAGAGTTCGATCCCATTCATTCCGGGGAGTATCAAATCCAGTATGACCATGTCATATTCGTTATTCATAGCGAGGGATTTGCCTAAGATTCCATCATAAGCCAACTCAACCAGGTATTGCTGTTCCTGAAGCCCTTTTTTAATGAATTCGGCCACTTTGGGTTCGTCTTCAACGAGCAGAATAGTCATAATAAAATCTTGGCTTCACGAAATTAGCTTTATTCAGAAACTATAATATTGATTAAAAGAAATTAATGTGTTAAAGGTTTTCAAATGGCAGCGTTTTGAACCTTCGTTTTCAGAATAATCTGTTATGAGTATCTTCACGCCCAAACTTTCTTACTTGCATGGAGAAAAAATTCAGCTACGCTCAACTGCTTGAATATGTCAGCGGCATATTCCTCCGGATTGGGTCGCCTGCAAACCAGGCTGAATTAGCGGCAAAGGCACTCATCAGTGCCGATCTCCGCGGAATAGATTCACATGGTGTGGCCAGGTTAAGCGGTTATGTGCGCCTTTGGGAAGCTGGCAGGGCGAATCCAAATCCGCAAATGAGAATAATTCATCAAACCCCTTCCACGGCGGTTGTAGACGGTGATGGCGGATTGGGGCTGACCGTGGCTCAGTTTGCCATGAAGATTGCAATTGAGAAAGCCGCCCAGGTGGGAACGGGTTGGGTAGCCGTTCAACATTCCAATCATTTCGGCATTGCCGGTTATCATGCCATGCAGGCATTGCATCATGATATGATCGGTATTGCGATGACCAATGCCAGCGCGCTGGTTGCTCCGACCTTTTCAAAGGAAAGATTGCTAGGAACGAATCCGATTTGTGTCGCTGTTCCGGCCGGAACAGAACCTGCATTTGTAGCGGACTTTGCTACAACGACGGCAGCCAACGGCAAACTGGAGATCTTACAGAGAAAAAACCTATCGGCCCCGGAAGGGTGGATTCAGGACCGGGAAGGAAGTATTTCCACGGATCCTCATGAGTTGAAGAAAGGTGGCGCCTTGCTCCCTCTTGGCGGAGACAGGGAACATGGTAGTCACAAAGGATATGCTTTGGGTTCAATAGTAGATATTTTCTCGGCCTTGTTGAGCGGAGCAAATTACGGACCCTGGGTACCGCCTTTTCCTGCCTATGTTCCGATTCCTGAAAATATGCCGGGAAAGGGTATCGGCCACTTTTTCGGAGCTATGCGGATCGATGCTTTCAGACCTGCAGATGAGTTCAAAAAAAATATGGATCACTGGATCCGCAGATTTCGCAGCGCCAAAGCGATAGATCCGGATCGTCCGATTTTAATTCCTGGAGATCCGGAAAGGGAGTTTGAAAAGGAGCGGATGGCGGCTGGAATTCCATTGTTGGACCCAGTAGTTGAGGACCTGGCCAGGCTTTCCTTGAAACTGGGGCTTTTGCCATTGCAGGAGATGAATTAACCAAAATATCCCTATTTTAAAACTCTATCATTTAATCTTCAATTTTCTAAACTCTTATATTTACTCTCCAAATAAAATTGACATGAAGATCATGAAGTTTGGCGGCACTTCGGTTGGCAAGCCGGAGCGCATGCTACAGGTGGCGGAATTGATTACCAAGGAAGCGGAGCCGAAAATCGTTGTGCTGAGCGCTCTCAGCGGAACCACCAATTCTCTGGTGGAGATAGTCAATGCCATTGCGACTGGAGAAAGAGAGCAGGCCAAAAAGCACATTGAAAAATTGGAAGCATATTATCAATCATTTATTAAGGAATTGGTAAAGGAGGAGAAAAATTACAAAAAGGCCCAATCCATATTAGCCGAACATTTCGAATTCCTTCATATCATCCTGAAGATTTCCTTTAGTGAGGCATTGAGCAAGGATATTCTTGCCCAGGGCGAACTTTTGTCGACCAAACTTTTCTGTATTTACCTGGAAGAGCATGGTGTTGATCATGTCTTGCTTCCCGCTCTTGAATTCATGAGCATTGACGCACATGATGAACCCCAGATCGGAAGCATTAAAGTTAAGCTGAGCCAGTTATTGCAGAAATATCCGGATAAAAAGCTTTTTATCACACAGGGTTATATATGCCGAAACTATAAAGGCGAAGTGGACAACCTTAAAAGAGGCGGAAGCGATTATACCGCTTCGCTGGTGGCCGCAGCCATCAATGCCTCCGTTTGCGAAATTTGGACCGATATCGACGGCATGCATAACAATGATCCCCGGATCGTTAAAAAGACTCTGGCTATTGAACAGTTGAGTTTCGAAGAAGCAGCCGAACTTGCCTATTTTGGAGCGAAGATCCTGCATCCGGCTTCTATCTGGCCAGCCCAGTTCTATAAGGTGCCCGTGAAATTGCTTAATACAATGGACCCGGAGGCCAGGGGAACGCTGATCACTGAAGAAGCAGGTTCAGTTGGGGTGAAAGCCGTGGCTGCCAAGGATGGCATTCTGGCGATAAATATCAAGAGCAGCCGCATGTTGCTTGCCTATGGTTTTTTGCGAAAGATCTTCGAGGTATTCGAAAAATACAGAACTTCCATCGACATGATAACCACTTCAGAGGTGGCCGTTTCCGTGACGATCGAAAATACACCTCATCTCAAAGATATAGTGAAAGAACTGGAGCCTTTTGGAAGTATTGAAGTGGAAGATAATCATACTATCGTTTCGATTGTAGGGAACGAAATTGCGGAAACGAAAGATGTACTCAGCAAGCTCTTTAGCTCACTATCCGATATTCCGGTACGAATGGTAAGTTATGGAGGAAGCAAGCACAATATCTCTTTGCTAGTTCCTTCTTCTTTCAAGACGAGGACACTTCAACTTTTGAACCATGGTCTTTTTGGCCTGGAATAGTTGGTTTCCTCACTAAAACCTGATATGGAAAACAAATCGAAGATCATACTGAACCGGAATTCCGAATGGATGAACCGGATGCGCACATTCAAAGTGATGGTTGATGGCGTGGAAGCCGGGAAAATAAAGAATGGCAGTTGGGAAGAATTCATAGTTGAGCCCGGCAACCACGTGATTCAATGTCATATCAGTTGGTTTTCCAGCCCCGAATTTCAATTTGCCGTTAATCGAAATGAAATAGTCTACCTGCGATGCAAGGGAGCTGCCAGATTTTATTTTCCCCTGACACTTTTATTTGTGATTGGTCTTATGCTTAGCTATTTCTACTCGGAAGAGGCAGTCACCCGACCGGCATGGTTATGGTGGTTCAAACTTGCGACCATTGCGCCTTATTTCCTCTATGCTTTGTATTATGTTACGTTTGGCAGAAAGCAATATCTGAAGATCGAAGAGGATCCTGACAATGTGTTTGCAAGCTGAAAAAACCCATTAAATTTGGTGACTGAAAAAGTATTGCCATGAGATTACTGAATTTATTCTTCTTTTTGATCGTCGGACTTTCCGTTTCTGCTCAAAACGAAGGCTGGAGAAATCTTTTTGATGGGAAGAGCCTGAGTGGATGGAAGGAGTTGGCGGGTAAGGCGGAATTCAGCGTGGAAAATGGAAATATTGTCGGACAGACGGTTGAAAATTCCGGAAATAGTTTTCTGGTTACAGAGGAGGAATTCGGTGATTTTATATTGGAAATGGATATCAAGGTAGATGACAGCAGTTCCAATTCTGGCGTGCAGCTTCGCAGTCATTATAACCCTGAGGGTCACGAGAGAAGAGGATTGGTTTATGGGTATCAATATGAGATTGATCCTTCTTCGCGCAAATGGAGCGGCGGAATATATGATGAGGGAAGAAGGGACTGGTTATATCCTGTTTCCCTGAATGCACCTGCTGAGCGTGCTTTTAAGAACGATGTTTATAACCATGTGAGGGTGGAATGTATCGGTAACGACATCAAGACCTGGCTTAATGATATTCCGGTGGCCTGTCTTGTCGACACAATGGATTCCCGTGGTTTTATCGGCCTGCAGGTTCACAGTATTGGAAATAATTCCAAACTAGCAGGGGAGAAGATATGGTTTAAGAATATCCGGATAAGGACGGGCAATCTTGTCCCCCAACCTTTTCCTTTGGGAATTTATGTTGTAAATGACAAGCCGAATTCGCTGAGCGCTTACGAGCAGGAAAGCGGTTGGAAACTGCTTTTCGACGGAATTTCGACTAAAGGGTGGAAGGGGGCCTATAAACCGACTTTCCCGGAAAAAGGATGGCAGGTGCAGGATGGCATATTGACCGTGTTGGCTTCGGAAGGCAAAGAGGGGGGCAGTGGTGGTGATATTGTGACTTTGGATGAATATAGCGCCTTTGATCTTTCCTTTGAGTTCAAACTCACTCCCGGAGCCAATAGCGGGGTGAAATATTTTGTGACCTTATCTGAACACAATTCAGGCTCGGCTATCGGGTTGGAGTACCAGTTGCTGGACGATTCCCTTCATCCGGATGCAAAACTGGGCAGGGACGGTGACCGGACCCTGGCTTCTCTTTATGACCTGATCCGGGCGAATAAGCAGAAAAGATTCATACATCCTATCGGGCAATGGAATACGGGTCGTATCATCGTTTACCCTGGTAATCACGTTGAGCATTACCTGAATGGTATAAAAGTGCTGGAATATGAAAGGGGCTCTCAGGCTTTTCGAGACCTTGTGGCAATCAGCAAATACAAAATCTGGGATCATTTCGGCGAGGCGAAGGAAGGCCATATACTTCTACAGGATCATGGAAATGAAGCGAGCTTCAGAAGCGTAAAGATCCGGGAGCTGCATTGATCAACATAAAGCCAGGAGGTTATTTCTGCTTTCTCTTATTGATTTCATCGCGGATGGCGATTGCTTTAATGTAATCTTCCTGTTCAAGCACTTCGTTGAGGAGAGTATTCAATTCATCAAGGTTGAGTCCTTTCAGATCTTCCCGGGAAGGGGCTTCGGCGGTTGTTGTTGTCTGCACTTTTTTCTTTTTGGAAGAACTGTCTTCCATCAGTATACCGGCGCTTTCCAGGATGTGTTCATAGGTATAGATAGGGCAACCGAAACGCACAGCGAGGGCCAGGGCGTCAGAAGTTCTGGAATCAATTTCAACCGTATCATGTTCACTAAAGCATACGAGTTTGGAATAGAATATTCCTTCCTGCAAATCGCAAATGATAATTTCCTGCAAATCAATATTAAATGCACTCATGAAGTTTTTCATGAGGTCATGTGTCAAAGGGCGGCTGGGATGCATTTTTTCAAGCGCCACGGCAATAGCCTGCGCTTCAAACCCTCCGATAACAATCGGTAAACGGCGAAGGCCATTTACCTCACCCATCACTACGGCATAGGAGTGCGTTTGAGTTATGCTATGTGAAAGTGCGACTATTTCCAGTTCTATTTTTTTCATAATCCCTCGACCTTGCTAAACAGATTGATAAAAGCAAATATAAAATGAAAAGCCTTTCGACGTATTGAAAGGCTTTGCAAATATAGCTTTATTTGGACTGGCGTATAACTTAGTGGGCCGATTTGAGCTTTTTCACCGCTTCAGTGATTTTGGGAACTACCTCGAAGGCATCTCCCACAATTCCGTAGTCTGCTGCTTTAAAAAATGGAGCTTCCGGGTCCTTATTGATAACAACGATGGTCTTGCTGCGGTTTACTCCAGCGAGATGCTGAATAGCTCCGGAAATACCGATCGCAATATATAGATTAGGGGCAATCGCAAGCCCGGTTTGGCCAACATGTTCATGATGGGGGCGCCAGTGGGCATCGGCAACTGGCCGGCTGCATGCAGTGGCGGCACCCAATTCTTTTGCCAGATCCAGCAGGATACCCCAGTTTTCCGGGCCTTTGAGGCCACGGCCGCCGCTGACTACAATTTCAGCCTCACTAAGCGGTATTTCTCCGGAAGCTTTTTCAGTGGAGACAATTTTCAGGTTAGAGCTGACAGGTGAAAGGAACAATTCGACCATCTCCGCAGTTCCGCCGACCTCTTTTGGCTGGAAGGAATTCGGGTTCAAAGAAATAATTTTTATTTCGGTTTGGACTTTGACGTTTGCAAATGCTTTTCCGGAGAATACATTCTTCCTGACGACAAAGCCATCAGAAATGTCGGGTAGTGCAACGGCTCCGGATACCAGACCAGCCTTTAACCGGGCAGATAAACGCGGCGCAATAGCCTTACCTGTAATATTGTTGGTGAACAGCATTACCTGGGCTCCGGTTTGTTTAACTGCTTCAGAGAGGACTTGAGTGAGTACTTGTGAGTCTGACTCATTTAAATGGCCCTGGCTGACCTGATGGATTTTTCGAACTCCGTATTTCCCCAAAGCACTCAGGTCTTCCGGGAAGGTTCCGAGGATTATCCCTTCTGCGCTGGTGCCGAGCAATTCCGCCAGGCCGGCGCCATAACTTAACAATTCATAGGACGATTTTTTGATATGGCCATCTGCATGATCGATATAAATGAGAACAGGCATAGAATCTTTGTTAATGATCAAATTAATTTGGCTTCCTCATGCAATAGCCTGACAAGTTCTTCCGGCTGGTCTGCAGGCACAAGCTTAACTCCGGCTTTTGCGGGTGGCAATTCGAATGAGACAATACTGGTCATGGATTCTGCTGCAACCGCTTCCAGCACTTTTAAAGGTTTGGTCCTGGCACCCATGATCCCTTTCATATTTGGGATCCGTTGTTCGGCTACGCCTTTCTGGCAACTGACAACACAAGGCAGGGAAACCTGATCGGTCTCTTCCCCACCTTCAATTTCCCTTTTAACGGTGGCTATGGTTCCACTCAATTCAAATTGAGTGGCTAAGGAGATGTAAGGTAATTGAAGGAGCTCGGCAAGCATTCCTCCAATAGAAGAACCGTTGTAATCGATGGTTTCTCTTCCGGTGAACAGAAGGTCGTAACGGCCCTGGCCGGCAAAAGCAGCAACCTGGGCGGCAACATAATAACTGTCCTGACTGTCTACATTGATACGGAAAGCTTCATCACCTCCGAGGGCCAAGGCTTTGCGGATGATGGGATCCGCGTCCGCTCCGGCTACAGTGATCAGATGTATGATGATTGAAGGGTCTTTCTCCTTTAATTCAATGGCGCGAACCAAGCCATACCATTCATCGTAGGGGTTAATTATCCATTGCACTCCTTCGGAGGCAAATTTCGTATTTTTGTCCTTGAAGGCTACTTTTGCCGTAGTGTCAGGAGTTTTGCTGATACAAACGAGAATATTCATTTGGCTTGCTGATATTTGAAACGTTATAAAGTTGTTTATGCAACTAACGCAAAGATAAGCGATGCGGGCAAATTTCAAATCAAAATAAAAAAATTTATCCGGTCGATGGACAGAATCGGAACGTTGAAGGATTTTTTAAAACAAAACCCGTCCGACAGTTTTTTGAAACATGCATTGGGTTTGGAATATGTAAAATTGGGCCAGGATGGTTTGGCCCGCACTCAGTTCGAGGAAGTGATAGAGCATGATCCCGGCTATATTGGCTCTTATTATCATTTGGGGAAATTATTGCTTAGAACCGGACAGCCAGATCTGGCTAAAGAGTGGTTCAAAAAAGGAATGGATGCGGCAAGAACCGCCGGCGATGTGCATGCATTCAATGAAATGAGGACTGCCATGGAGGACCTTGATTAATCAGGGATTTGAACCATACTGCATGAAAAATTTGCTTTCTGATTTTCAGGAATTTATTGCAGAGGAGAAACTCCTTCATAAAGGAGACCGGCTGCTGGTTGCACTAAGCGGAGGCCTGGATTCGGCAGTATTGTGCGACCTCTGCCACCAGGCTGGTTTAGAGTTTTCCATGGCGCATTGCAATTTTCAATTGAGAGGGGAGGAAAGCAGGCGCGATGAAATCTTCGCTAGAGAGATGGCCGGGAAATACAAAAGGGATCTTTTTGTTCAGCATTTTGATACCCTGCAATATGCCGCTTCGAATAAGATTTCCATACAATTAGCGGCGCGGGAACAACGCTATGAATGGTTCAGAGCGTTATTGGAGAAGGAATCTTTTGATTTTATCCTCACGGCACATCATCTGGATGACAATATTGAGACGTCCCTTATGAATTTTTTCCGTGGAACCGGCATCGCAGGTCTCAGAGGAATATTGCCTAAACACGGAGGACTGGTAAGACCCCTGCTGCCATTTTCAAAGGAAGAATTGCTGGGCTATGCAAGGCAGAATGGGTTGATCTGGGTAGAAGACAGCAGCAATGAATCGGATAAATATGCGAGGAATTATTTACGTCATCATCTGATCCCACTAGTGGAAACGATCTATCCTGCCGTATCCGGGAATCTGGCGGCCAATATCCGGCGATTTAAGGATACAGAACTCTTATACATCCAGGCCGTTGAATTGCATAAGAAAAAATTATGTGAAAAAAGGAACGGAGAGGTTCATATTCCGGTCTTGAAACTACAGCATACGATCCCTCTTAAATCCGTATTGTTCGAGATCGTGAGGGATTTTACATTTGGCCCTCAACAATTGGATGATATCATGAACTTGTTATCCGGCGACACTGGAAAATATGTTCAATCCCCTACGCACCGCATTTTACGAAACAGGAAATGGCTGATTATTACACCCAATGATGCAGAGGGTTCGGGGCATTTATTGATTGAAGAAACCGGCTCCTGGGCGATACAGGGGGGTGGAATTCATTTGAGACTCATGGCGGGCAATTCAGTTGATTTGCGGGCTGGCCGGCAACTTGCACAGTTAGATGCCGGGAAAATTAAATTCCCACTGTTGTTCCGCCGATGGAAGAAGGGAGATTATTTCTATCCGCTGGGTATGAAGAAAAAAAAGAAATTGGCCCGCTTCCTTATAGACCATAAAATGTCCCTGCCTGATAAAGAAAAAGTCTGGGTGTTGGAAATGAACAAAAAGATCATTTGGGTGGCAGGACTACGCATCGATGACAGGTTCAGGATCACGGATCAAACGATGGAAATACTACATATTGAAATGCGGATGACTTAACTCTTCAATAAAATTCCCCAGATTGGATGGATGTACACAGATAGTAAATATAATTCCAAAAAGCGCCCCATAGAAATGAGCGTCATGATTGATATAATCTCCCCCCTTTCTTGACATGTAAACCGAGTAGACGAGGAATAATACCGCATAGATGATTGCTGGTACAGGAATAACAAAAACATAGATGGTCACCCATGGTTTTAGCAGGATAAATGCAAATAACACAGCACAGACTGCGCCGGATGCTCCAAGGCTCCGGTAATTGCTGTCATTGCGATGTTTGAGGTAGGTTGGAAGGGAGGAGAAGACCAGGGCGCCCAGGTAGAGGACAAGAAACGTATAATGGGGCAATCCCATATCTCCCATATAATATACTTCCATGGCCCTCCCGAAAAAATAGAGGGTGATCATGTTGAATGCCAGATGCGGGATATTGGCGTGGATAAAACCTGAGGTAATGAACCTGTAATATTGTCCCCGCTTAATCGCCGGAGGATAGAAGATACACTGGTTTATTATCTGTTGATTTCTAAAACCAGCCAGGGAAACTATCCCTGTTACGAGGATTATGCCGATGGTATATTCGAACATTTTCTAAGAATGATGATATTTTTCATTATTTAAAATACTGCAGGCCCGATACAACTGTTCCACTAATATAAGCCTTACCAGTTGATGGGGAAATGTTAAATGCGACAAAGACCAGATGAAGGAACTTTTGTTCCGTACTGAATCATCCAGCCCATAGGCCCCGCCAATTATGAATGAGCAGTTTCTCTTGCTGTCATTTGCCCTGGCCTGCAGGAAATCCGCCAATTCCTTAGAATTGAAAGGGTTACCGGTTTCATCGAGGGCGATGAGAAAATCATCGGCTCCAAGGGCAGAGAGGATGAGGGAGGCTTCCTTTTTTTTGAGATCTTTTTCAGGAAGAGAGGCTGCGTTTTTCGGGGGAGAGAGGATTAGCCACTCGACCTGAAAATATTTTTTGAGCCTTTTAGTAAAGTCCTCCACCGCTTCCTTATACTGCGTTTCGTGGTTTTTACCGACGGCTAACACACGGATCTTCATTAGCTAAAATTATATATGATTGTGCAAATTGTTTTCTTTATTTTCGTTGTCCCTGGAGCCAAATCACCTTATTATTCGGTTCAAAAAAAATCGCTGAATGAAGAAGATTATTATTGGCCGGGATTTTTGGCTCCTTCTTGTTGTTTTTGTTTTATCCAGGATCTTGATCCGTCTTGTCGGAATTCATTTCGATTATATCGCTCTTTACGGTTACTGGCAATACCTGAATGTTGAGACATTGAGATTCAATTTACTTCGCGGCGTATGGTTTGATCATGCCCAGCCTCCAATTTTCAATCTGATTTTGGGAACTGTTTTGAAAATAGGCGGCTCTTATGCCCCTCTTTTATTTAATCTGCTATTGAAAGGCATCAGTTTTGCCAATACTCTTCTGATAAGAGGTATCCTCAAAAAGATCGGTATTCCGGAAAAATGGGTTCTTGCCATCAGTCTCTTGTATATGCTTAGCCCTGGCACGATCATCCTGGAAAATGAACTATTCTATACTACATTTATCAGCCTGCTTTTATTGAGCTCGGTTTTTTTGCTTGTAAGGATAACCCAAAACCCTTCTCTTAAGAATGTATGGCTTCTTATCCTTCCCTTGTCCATATTGTGCCTGAGCAGGAGCTTATACCATATACTTTGGCTGACCGTGGTTTTGGCGACCATGGTTTGGTTTTTGCGCAAAGCGATTCCCATTCGCAAACTATTGGTTCCTGTAATGGTCTGTCTGGTTCTGGTCGGATCCTGGTATATGAAAAATAAAATAATATTCGGGTATTTCACCACATCGACCTGGATCGGGATGAATTTTTCACGCAATGTTTTTCATGATAGCGATATTCGGGATTCATCGCGGATTGAATCCTATGAACCTTTTTCACCGATCACGACCTACCGGAAATTTATTTCGGGTGGACTTGAGAGAAAATTTGCAGGCCTGAATGACATGGACTTATTGCCTGCCTTTAAGAATGATAGTTCTGTGAATGAAAATAATATTAATTACATGCAAGTGTCAGATGAATACATGAAGGCGAGCAAGAAATACATTAAATCGCATCCTATCGGCTATCTGAAGAATGTGGTTGAGTCGGGCATTATCTTTTTTACCCCTGTTACCCGTTATCCCCTGTTGGAGGTGAAGGCGAAAAAAATGAAATGGTATGATGCCATTTATTCTCTTAATTTGTCACAATTTGCAGAGGGAAAGAATGAACGACGTTTGGCGCTTTCCATTTCCGCCATCCCGCAATTGATCCTCTATTTGGTGGTTTTTACATATCTGGCAGGAATGGCTTTTAGAAACCGGGAGATCAGCCTTTTTAATATTTTCATCATGCTGACCATTGGCTATGTTTTTTTGGCAAGCTCTTTTTTTGAACATTACGAGAACATGCGGTTCCGTTTTGAAGCGACGCCGTTGTTTCTCGTCTTATTGGCTCAGGCCATCATGATCAGGGGAAATAGGGATAATAAAAAAGGCGGGGACCCTATGCACAGGTTCTGGGAGAATCAGAAAACCTCACCCAAATTGACAGCAACACCTCTCGAACCGCCAGTTCCCCATCCATAGTCAATGCAAAGATTCGCCCTGGAGAACTTATTGAGCTTTATCCGCAATCCTACGCCGTATCCGGGTTCAATCGGATCGAAAGTATTGAAGGATGCGTTTCCGGCCATTGTAGAAGCCCGGCTTGAAAAGGTCTCCGCATTGCCAAATATCACTCCTCCAAATAGCCCGTTTGAAGTGATATTAAACCGGTATTCCGCTTCCATATAGACCATGTCGCTTCCTCTGAATCGGCCCTGTATGTAACCCCGGCCGGTATTGACATAGGCATCCCAGCCGGTACTTGGCAGCATGAGGTAGGGCGGCTTCCCACCCCATGTCAACCAATTATAACTCCAGAAGGCAAACACATTATCGGTGCCAGAAGGGAATTTTTTATATACTTTGTATTCAATCAGCATGGATTGCCAATTAGCATCGCTGCCTAAAAAAGTGAATTTGGGTCTGTAGGAGATATTCAAATAGGAGCCCTGGTCCGGATTGATGGAGTTTTTCCGTGAATCAAAAAGAAGGCTGACAGAAACTCCGGAAGCAAATTCGGTCTTGCTAAACCCGTAAATGGAAAAATCAGATCTTGCCGGAGGATTGCTCAATTGTTGAATATTCCAATAATAGTCAAGATCAAAGCCGAGGCCCGCGTAGAGGTTTTTGGCGATCGATCGATAGAGGCTTTGATGCATTCTGAAATAGGAATAGTCGATGGTGTCTGCCAGATTCTGTGTCTGTGTGCCCAGGCCATAAGTGTAGGAAGGGTATTGCAAAAGACGCCAATCCGTTTGCAAATTGTATTTTCCTCCCTTCCACCATATATTTGACTGGATGGGCAGGATCACCTGTTTTAGCTGAGAATAGGTCAAGCTGGTTAATACGCTTGAAATATTGTCATTTTCTTTCCTGCCAGTATAGAAGGCAATATTGCAACTGAGCACGACGGCATATTGGGTGACCTGGCTATATCCGACCGCCGGAACGGCTGATATATGGGTACTAAAATCTCTTAAACCAGATGTATCAACTCTTGGTTTCGCATTCTTCACCAATACCTGACGGGCTATATCAGCCAGATCTACCTGGTGAAGGGAATCATAGGAAAATAAGTAAGGAACCGCGTAGGCCATGCTAATATCCTGTGATCTGACTCCGGATAAAAGTGAGATGGTGACAAGCAATGAAATGATTCTGCGGAAAACCTTCAAATTATAAATATGGTTGTTTAGAAATAGACATTTGTCATTTCCATCATTCACGAAAAGCTGTTTGTCTAAGCAGCCGAGAATTTTAATTTCTATCGAAGCTGCGGGAAATTACAAAAAACCTTTCAAAAGAGCCCGATGTTAGATTCTTGTTGAAAACTAACCAGCAATAAAACGGAAAATTGCGTCTTAAAGTTGCCATGTAAAATCTATTATTTAAGCAGGGATTTTATTTCTTCCAGTTTTAATAAAGCCTCCAGCGGGGTAAGCCGGTTGATATCTGTTTTCTCCAGCAAGTTTCTCATGCTTTCGAATGTTTCCGAATGGGCATCAAAAATTGATAATTGAAAATTGGGTGGCTTCGCCTGGGACTGAAAGAATGGCCTGCCCTGGTCAGAGCCTGCCTGATGCTCCCTGCTTTCTTCCAATTGCTTCAGGATTTCTTTCGCGCGATTGAGAAGGCCGGGAGGCATTCCCGCCATTCGGGCTACATGTATGCCGAAGCTATGGGTGCTACCACCCGGCGCCACTTTGCGCAGAAAAATGATCTTTGATCCTGATTCCTTATTGGTGATATGGTAGTTCTTTATTCTGGGCAACTGGTTTTCCAATTCATTTAATTCATGATAATGGGTGGCAAAAAGGGTTTTGGGACTCGCTGGTGAGTTATGAAGCCATTCGGCGATACTCCATGCTATGGAAATACCGTCATAGGTCGAGGTTCCCCTACCTATTTCGTCCAAAAGGACAAGGCTAGCTGCTGTGATATTGTTGATGATACTTGCTGTCTCGTTCATCTCCACCATGAATGTGGATTCTCCGCCGCTCAGGTTATCTGAAGCACCTACCCGCGTGAATATTTTATCGGTCAAGGGGATCCTTGCCTGGGAAGCGGGCACAAAACTTCCGGCATGAGCCATTAAAGTGATCAGGGCTGTTTGGCGCAAGAGGGCGCTTTTACCGCTCATATTCGGACCAGTGAGGATTATAATTTGTTGAGAATCACGGTTCAGGGTTAGGTCGTTGGAGATAAAGGATTCGCCGGGAGGAAGGTTCCTTTCGATTACCGGATGCCGGCTGTCTTTTAGGATTAGCTCATCTCCTTCATGTAATTCAGGTTTCTTGTACTGGTATTTTATCGCAAGGTAGGCAAAACAGGAAAGGCAATCCATGGCAGCTATTAAACTTCCATTCAACTGCATAGGAGAAAGGTATTCCTGCAATGCCCTCAATAACTCTTCAAAAAGAACCATCTCTATTTGAAGCATCTTTTCCTCCGCACCCATGATCTTTTCTTCATATTCTTTAAGTTCGGGAGTGATATATCTTTCGGCACTTGTCAGGGTCTGCTTGCGGATCCAGTGGGCTGGCACTTTATTTTTATGTGCATGGGTCACTTCGAGGTAATAACCAAATACATTATTGAAAGCGATTTTTAAGGAAGATATGCCCGTGGCTTCGGCTTCCTGCTGCTGCAAGGAAGCAAGCCATTGTTTACCATTGAAAGCCAGGTTCCGGAGTTCGTCCAATTCTGCATTGACCCCATCCCGGATTACCCGGCCCTTGGCCGCCTGGACCGGCGGGTTTTGCGAAATCTGATCGTTGATCCGCTGTATAAGCAACTCGCAAGGCTGGAGCCGGCTGCAGAGACTTTCAAGCAATTCATCGGGGATTTTATCGCAAAGCTTTTTGATCTCCCCAACATGGTGCAGGCCCCTTGCCAATTGAAGGACTTCCCTTGGATTGATTTTTTTAAGGGGAATACGACTGACCAGCCTTTCAATATCTCCGGTTTGGCCAATATGATGGATGATCGTGGTTCTAAGGTCCGTATCCCGGATAAAATATTCTACCAGGTTCAGCCTCTGTTCGATTTTATTTTTATCAAGAAGAGGAAGAAGCATCCACCTTTTCAAAAGTCGGGCACCCATGGGGGAAGCCGTATGATCCAAAACTTTAAGTAAACTATTCCCGTGTTCAAAACTACTGCCTGTAATTTCCAGGTTTCTAACCGTAAACCTATCCATCCATAGGTAATCTTTTCTGTCAATTCGCTGGATGGAGATGATATGTTGAAGGTGTGGGTGTTCTGTATCTTTTAAATAATGGAGCACAGCGCCTGCCGCAATTATGGCTTCCGGCATTTCCTCAATACCGAAACCTTTCAAGGAATGAACCTGGAAATGATTTTGAAGGCTTTCTTGCGCAAAGGGAAGGTCAAATATCCAGGTTTCGAGAGTATAGGTGTAAAAATCAGGTCCGAATCTTTCTTTGAACTGCTTTTGCTGACTTCTCTGGAAAACCACTTCAGCCGGCCTGAAGGTTTGCAACAATTTGTCAATATAATCGAGGTCCCCTTCCGCTACCAGGAATTCGCCGGTTGAAAGGTCTAAAAATGCGATGCCTGATTTATTTTCATTTAAATGGAGCCCGCAAAGAAAATTATTGGTTCCGTGCTCTAGTAGTTTTTCGTTAGTAGCCGTGCCTGGGGTAACCATTTCCGTGACCCCTCTTTTTACCACGCCTTTGGCTGTTTTTGGGTCTTCCAATTGATCACAGATGGCCACCCGGAATCCTGCTTTTACCAGCTTATGCAGGTAGGTATCTAAGGCATGGTGGGGAAACCCTGCGAGTTCTGAAGCCGATGCCGAGCCGTTGTTTCTTTTGGTTAGGGTAATTCCCAGGATCTTAGATGCACGTATAGCGTCTTCTCCGAAAGTCTCGTAGAAGTCGCCTACACGGAAGAGCAGGATGGCATCGGGGTATTTCTGCTTGATCTTCCGATGTTGAAGCATCATGGGTGTATCTGAGCTGCTTTTTGACATGACGGGTCCAAAAGTAAAAAGTTATGATCAAACGGGCTTTTCTTTTCAAAACGAGTTTTTTACATTTCTAACTGAATCTGCGCTAAATTTACCGCATACTGATTTCAATGCAGAAATTGAGCATGGATCAACTGAACCGCAAGTCAATTGAGGAGTTCATAGGGTCTAAAAAAATACCGGTTGTAGTGGTTCTGGACAATGTTAGAAGTATGCACAATGTGGGAAGTGTTTTCAGAACAGCGGATGCTTTTTTGATGGAGTCGATCTATCTATGCGGCTATACGCCTAAACCGCCCCATAGGGAGATTCACAAGACCGCTCTTGGGGCCACGGAAACGGTAGCCTGGCGGCATGTAGATGATCCGGTGGAGGCGCTTAAGCAATTGAAAGGGGATGGCTACCGGATAATTGCGATAGAGCAGGCAAGGGAGAGTATGCCCCTTCAGAAATTTGTATTTGGCGAGGGGGAGAAACTGGCGGTCATATTCGGAAACGAGGTGTCCGGAATAGGCGAAGCATTACTTGCGATTTGTGACTATTGTATAGAAATACCTCAATGGGGAATGAAACATTCCCTGAATATTTCCGTGGCTGCCGGGATCGTGATTTGGGATCTTTTCAGGCAGAAATTACCGGGATGAAAAGTCTGATATATGACCAGTGTGAAAAATTATTTATCTCTTATTAAGTTTTCCCATACCATTTTCGCGATGCCTTTTGCGATAATTGGATTTTTTCTTGGGCTTTACACGGTTCCGGATGCGTCCGATTCAAGGGCTGGGGAGGGCTTGGGTCTAAAATATGGTTTTTCAGGTTCTGTTTTTAGCATGGGACTTAAGTTGCTGCTTGTCATTTTATGCATGGTCTTCGCGCGAAGCGCGGCCATGGCCTTTAACAGGTACCTGGACCGGCATTTTGATGCGAAGAACCCAAGGACGGCTATACGTGAAATTCCCCGGGGTATACTCTCTGCCAGTCATGTTTTGAGATTTGCGGTTGTTTGCTGCCTGCTCTTTATGGCCTGCTGTTATTTTATAAATAGGATTTGTTTTTTTTTGTCTCCGGTCGCCTTATTTGTCGTTTTATTCTATAGTTATACCAAGAGGTTTACTCCGCTTTGTCACTTTGTTCTGGGCCTGGGTCTTTCTCTGGCTCCGATCGGAGCCTATCTGGCCGTGAGTGGGCATTTTGCTCTGCTCCCCATACTTTTTTCGCTGACCGTTATCTTTTGGGTTAGCGGTTTTGATATTATTTATGCCTTACAGGACGAGGATTTCGATAAATCCGAGGAATTGTATTCCATGCCATCCTGGCTTGGCAAGTCCAGGGCACTGCGGGTTTCCGAATTGCTGCACTTGCTGAGTTTTGTCTGCGTCGCTGTTGTCGGAGTCTTATGGCATTTTGGGCCCTGGTATTGGATTGGGGTCGCAGTTTTTACGGGAATGCTGTTCTATCAACATTCCATTGTCAATCCTAATGATCTGAGCAGGGTAAATATCGCTTTTATGACTGCCAATGGGGTTGCCAGTGTGGTATTTGCCCTTTTTGTAATTGCTGACCTGGTATTTCATTAAATTCATCAATGTAAAACTGCCTTACTTCTTATTGAACACCGTTTTTGTCAACAGCCAATACGCTTTTGGCGCCAAGGTCCCGGGCGATACGCATAACGGAGACCACGTCTTCAATGGGCACCGATTTGTCCGCATTGATAACTATGGCAGGTTGGTCTGGCTCCTTTGCCAGCATAGGCTGCAGCCGGCTTTTCAAATCCTGGATGGAAACTTTGGTAGTGCCCACATAAAACTGTTTGTTCGCATCTATGGATACCACCACAGTTTGTTTGGACTTGGTATCGCTTTTTGACTTAGGTTGGGAAAGTTTGATCACATTTGGATTTGCCAGCGTGGAAACGATCAGAAAAAATAAAAGCAGAATAAACAGGATATCATTCAGGGGGCCAGTATGCACTTCCCCTTCATCCCGATGCCTATTTCTTAAGTTCATATAATCCCTTTTATGAAATCACCTTGTTGGTTCCTGTAATATATCAATAAATTCAGCACTGGCGACTTCCATTTTGTTGGTGGTCTTATCAATCTGGGAATTCAGGTAGCGGTAACCGACATAGGCAATAATCCCGATAATCAACCCTGAGGCAGAGGAAATCATCTTTACGTAAATACCCCCGGCAATATTGGAAATACTGTATTCTCCTGTGGAAGCGATACTGTAAAACAACTGGAACATCCCGGCGATCGTACCTAAGAACCCGAATAAAGGCGCGATATATCCGATCACAGAAAGAATAGACACATTGCGTTCCATTTTGTACAATTCCAGCTTTCCCACATTTTCCATACTCCTCTCAATGGCATCGATCGGCTTGCCAATCCGTTGAATCCCTTTGTCGATTATCCGGGCAATGGCGTTATTGGTGTTCTTGGCCAAACTCCTGGCTGCCGCCACATTTCCAGATATAATATGGTCCCTGATGATATTCATGAAATTCTCATCAGATTTGGAAGCTTTGTTGATTGCCGTAAGTCTTTCGATAAAAAAGAAGATCGCCAGGATGAGCAAGAGCGCTAGTGGTATCATCAACGGGCCCCCTCTGAGCAGAATTTCCCATAAACTTTCCTTTTGCTGGCCTGCTGCCAGCGCCAACCTGGCAAGGCTGTCCTTAATTTTTGCGGAGTCAATCAATACCTGAAGAAAATACAAATGCATCCAAGGGGGTTTAATTGGTAAAAGTAAAGAAAGATAATGGCTTATAACGGCCTCCGGGCCCGAAGTATTTTCTGGTATTATCTAATGAAATGCTAAAACGGGCGGATGGCTGACTGGAAGGGAAAGCGAAAGGCCTTTCCACCAATGGCAGAAAGGCCTCAAATAATAACCGTCCCCTAATTATTTTTAAATGATCCGAACACCTAAATAGGCCTGGAAGCCCTGGTTTTTCCAGCTATCTACATTGCCGACATTATCCATATTGTTCAAACCTGCCGTATATCGCAATCCCAATTTAAACCAGCCAGCATTCAACTGCACACCTCCCACAATTGACAAATCCCCTTTCTTGAACGCATTGCCTACATTAGTCACCAGGGTCTGTGTCTGATTGATCAAAATGCCGTATTGGGGCCCCAGGTGGATAGTGAGAAATTTAGTAGGTTTAAAGGCCAAGAGCACCGGCACAGTGAGATAATTAAGTTGGATATCCTGCCCATTGCTTAAATCCGTATAGATCAGGCTGGCATCATCCGCCGTTCTTGTCTGGTATTCATTCCACATGATTTCGGGCTGGATGCCGAAATGTTTGGAAAAATCAAGTTGTGCAAATCCGCCAATATTGTAACCAAACCTGTATTCCTGATCAAAGGACCGTCCCTGAACCTCATAGAAATTAGCTCCGCCTTTCAAGCCAAGTTGAAATCCCTGGGCTTTTAAACCGGCAACCGAAATGATCAAAATTGCCAATACTAAAAATGACTTTACTTTCATGTTTTGCTGTTTTTTAGATTTAAGTCGAAAGGGAATTAGAAAAAGAATAAATATCACCTCATGCAATGACGGCTTTTAGCTATATGTGGTTTCCAAAACAAGTCAAAATTATCTGAGATTATTTTTCAAAAGAAGTTCCACCCTGTTAAATTGCCTTAATAATTCGTTAATGATTATTGAAAGGTCTGCTTTCGATGCATTTGACCTTAACAATCGAAGGACGTTTAATCAATGAGTCTATTCCTATACGAGTTCGATGACAGTGATCTCCGGTAATATCCCCACTCTTCCCGGGTAACCAATAAATCCGTACCCACGATTCACATATAGCTTTTGGTTCCCTTTTTCATAGAGCCCTGCCCATTCCTTGTAGACGTATTGAACGGGACTCCATTTAATTCCGGGTAATTCAACCCCAAATTGCATGCCGTGCGTATGACCGGACAGGACCAGATCAATATTGGGGAATTTGGGTATCACTTCATAATCCCAATGGCTCGGATCGTGACTCATGAGGATTTTAAATGGGGCGTTTTCAGCGCCGGCATAAGCTTTGGGAAGACTTCCATAGGTTTGAAAAGTCCTTCTTCCACTGATATTCTGTACGCCGATCAGGGCGATCTGTTGACTCCCTCTCTCCAGTTTTATATTTTCATCCAGCAGCAGACGCCAGCCCAATTGCCGATGAACTTCTTTCAGTTTTTGCAGATTTTCTTCCTTTTCGACGGCCTTTTCGCCGGTCGGATGCGGACCATAATAATAATCTCCATAATCATGGTTTCCCAATGTGGAATAAACTCCCATGGGAGCGCGCAAACGGCTGAATACATCCATGTAATTTTCCATTTCCACAGCCCGGTCGTTTACCAGGTCTCCTGTAAACAGGATGATGTCGGCTCCTTCATGGAGAATTTTATCAACACCTTTATTCACTGCTTCCCTGTTTTGAAAGCTTCCGGAATGGATATCGGAGATCTGGAGGATCTTCAGGCCTTTAAAAGCAGGTGGCAGGTTTTCAAATGAAAGTTGGATCCGACGAACCTGGTAATTGTATTTGTTAGTAAATCCATAGATGAGGGAAGAAAAAAGTCCACTTCCAATTCCGAGTCCCAGCCAGCTCATAAAAACGGACCTGCTAATGCCGTCGCCGCTCAGGCCTTCGCCTTCAGTATGGCCGAAAAATAATTTCCCGCTTGCCCACTGGATTACTCTACGGATATCGTCCATGAGAAAGAATACCGATGCCAGTAATTGGGCAAACAAAAGACCCAATAAGGTCGCAAGGACATAATTGCGAATGGATCTTGGCCAGTCTTCAAAATGGGTAATTGGAATAAGTGCAATCAGGACAAGGGCCAATATGGAAATGCTCCAGTATGAGTAAAATACTATGGTCCTGAATTTAAGTGAATATTGCTGGGAAACAGTCTTGATCGCCTGGAATACATAGAAATCCAGGGCCAGCATGACACCCAAAACGATCCAAATAAAATTTGTACTTCTCATGAATTGATTTTAAATATCCAGATAACAAGACGGGCTCATCAACTTATTATTGTAAAGGACCATAATATATGCGAAAATCCGCTTCTTTTAACGCCGGTAAGAGCCAAAAGTTCATGCAATTTAGGTCGGTACCGTATTTTTGTCTACCAGGCTGATTGTTGACAAACTTGGGATAATTAAATTTTGCGGTTCTAATTATTGAATTGAATTTTAATTACTAGAGTACAGATTATTATTCGGTAAAAAAAGGAGGACCGGGTCGGTTTAAACACCTGGTTTTGAGAATGAATATGGCAAGAACGATCGGAGTTGCAAACCAAAAAGGCGGCGTTGGAAAGACCACTTCGGCCATAAATCTGGCCGCCAGTTTGGCCGTCTTGGAATTTAAGACCCTGCTTGTCGATGCCGATCCGCAGGCCAATAGCACCACGGGAATAGGTTTTGACCTGCATAATATCACCCACAGTTTGTATGATTGCATGGTCAACGGAACCCAGGCGAAAGATGTGGTCCTGAAATCGGAGATCCCACATCTTTATCTGATCCCCTCTCATATTGATCTGGTAGGCGCTGAAATAGAAATGATCAACTCGCCAAGCCGGGAAAACGTTTTGAAGAATATTCTTGACCCTATCAAAGACCAATATGATTTCATTGTAATTGATTGTTCCCCTTCCCTTGGTTTGATCACTGTAAATGCTCTCGTTGCAGCCGATTCAGTGATCGTCCCTGTTCAAACGGAATTTTTTGCCCTTGAGGGGCTCGGGAAATTATTGAATACGATCAAGATCGTTCAGAACCGACTTAACCCACATTTGGCCATCGAAGGAATTTTAATGACCATGTACGACGGAAGGCTCAGGCTTTGCAACCAGGTAGTGAGTGAGGTCAGAAAACATTTTGATGAAATGGTCTTCAATACAATCATCCATCGCAATACTAAGATCAGCGAAGCTCCAAGCTTCGGCAAACCGGTCATACTCTACGATGCGTTCAGTAAAGGAGCCACCAATTATCTCAACCTGGCAAAGGAGGTATTGCAAAAAAACAATATGACCAAAATCAAACAGGAGGAGCGGGTTTTTGAATAGAATTCGCCCGGAAAATTCCTCCATCCTGCCAAAATCGACAAACGATCATTTACATGACTAATCCCAAACAGAATAAGGAAGCACTCGGGAAAGGAATCAGATCCCTATTGCAGAGCATTAACAGTGATCTGGAAACCACATCCGGCATACTGAAAGGATCCGGAACTGAAGCCCCGATCCATATCAACCGGATACCGATCGGCCAGATCGAAACCAATCCCAAACAACCGAGAAGGGATTTTGATGAACAGGCGCTGCAGGAACTCGCCGCCAGCATAAAAATGCATGATATCATTCAACCCATTACAGTTGCAAAACTCGCATCGGGCAAATTCCGGCTTATATCAGGAGAAAGACGTTACCGGGCGGCTAAAATGGCCGGATTGAAGGACATGCCTGCTTATGTCAGGTCTGCAAATGACCAGGAATTATTAGAACTGGCTCTGATTGAGAACTTACAGCGTGAAGACCTGAATGCCATGGAAATCGCGCTCAGTTATAAGCGCATGATGGAAGAGCTGGACCTTACTCAGGAACAAACCGCAGAACGGATGGGAAAAGAACGAAGTACCGTGGCTAACTATATCAGGCTCCTCAAATTGCCGCCGGATATTCAGGTTGCCGTAAGGAGCAATATTATCAGCATGGGCCATGCCCGCGCCCTGATCAATGTGGATACAATAGAAAAGCAAATCTTCATATTTCATGAAATAAAGAAAAAAGATCTTTCCGTAAGGCAAACGGAAGAGCTCGTACGCCAGATATATAAGTCATCCTCTGCTGTTAAAAATTCCGCAAAACCCCCTTTACCTCCGGATTTCAAGAAAATTGAAGATAATTTAGCCTCTCATTTAAGCACCCGCGTGAAACTTAGCCGCACTAAGAAAAACAATGGCAGTATTTTGATCGAATATTATTCGCTCGAAGAATTGAATCGCATACTGGAACAAATGGGGTTAAGCGGGGGTTAATTATATACTATGCGAGGTAAAACCCACATACTTCTGATTCTGGCAGTCTTGGTTTATGAAAGCGGTTCGTCTCAAAAAACCGATAGTTCTCGTTCGACTAAAGATACTTCGACATTAAAGGGGAAATTGGCGGATACGACTAAGGCGAAGCCTCCAATCAAAAAATATGACCCAGGCAGAGCCTCCCTTTATTCGGCCATAGTACCAGGACTCGGACAGATCTATAACAAGAAATACTGGAAACTGCCCCTCGTTTATGCTGGTTTAGGGATTCCGGTTTACACTTTCATTTATAACAGGACCTGGTATAACAAGACCCGCTATGCACTTGCAGTCGTCGCAAATAACAGTTCCGGCAATGCGGATAGCCTGGCCGCGGTGGATCCCAAACTGCTAGTTTTCGTTCAGATAGGCGACGCGACCGACCTGATAAAATACCGGAATGAATTCAGGCAGGACGAAGATTATTCAGTTCTTGTTTTCCTTCTTTTTTATGCCCTGCAGATTGTAGACGCTACCGTCGACGCCCATCTGAAAGAATTCAATGTTACTGACGATCTGAGCTTGCAACTAAAGCCAGCCGCCGTGCCCTCATCCGGTGTTAGCCTGGGCCTGGCATTGGATTTCCACAAAGCCAAACCCAAGACATTGTTTGACAATCGTTGATCCCGGAATTAGTCCGAATAAAAATTTCGGACCTGGCCCCTTTTGATTTATCTTGAACTTCGATTTTCCAAAACGTATAGCAATGAGAAAGTACTGCCTTATAATTACAGTGCTTATAGCATGGTTGATTACCACCGATCTGATTGCACAGAAAAAAGCCCCGGACGCGCCCAAAGAAGATAAGCCCGCTTCCCTAAACCTTATGGTGAATACCGATTCTTCGATCACGGTTCATAGTGAGGTAACCATCAACGGGGTGAGAATCCCATATACGGCCAATGCGGGCACAATGCCGGTTTGGGATGAGGAAAACAAGCCCATCGCCAGCGTATTTTATACCTATTATGAAAGATCCGATATAAAGGACAGAACCACACGTCCTGTTTTGATCTCTTTCAATGGAGGCCCGGGCACCCCTTCAGTTTGGATGGAAATTGGTTATACCGGCCCTCGGGTTCTCAATGTGGATGAGGAGGGATTTCCTATTCAGCCATATGGCGTCCATGAAAATAGCCATTCCTTGCTTGACATTGCCGATATTGTCTATATCGATCCGGTAAATACAGGGTTCTCCCGACCTGTAAGCAAGGATATACCCGGCACGAAATTTTTTGGTGTCAATGAGGATATTAAATACTTAGCCGAATGGATCAGCAGTTTTGTAAGCCGTAAGAACAGGTGGGCCTCCCCCAAGTACCTGATCGGTGAAAGTTATGGAACTACCCGCGTCTCGGGTCTGGCGCTCGAACTGCAGGAAGTACAATGGATGTACCTGAACGGTGTGATACTGGTTTCTCCAACCAACCTGGGCATTGAACGCAGTGGCCCGGTTGCGGAAGCATTGCGGATACCCTATTATGCGGCTACTGCCTGGTACCATAAGATGCTTCCTGAGGATCTTCAGCAAAAAGACCTTACAAGCATGCTGCCGGAAGTGGAGGATTTTACGATTAATGAACTAATTCCCGCTATTGCAAAGGGAGGGTTCATCGATGAGGACCTTAGAAAAAAGATTGCAGATAAGATGACCCGCTATACGGGCCTTTCCGAAAAAACGATCCTCCAGCACAATCTTGATATAAAGCCGGATTTTTTCTGGAAAGAACTGCTCCGTGAAAAGGGTTTTACTATTGGAAGGCTGGATTCAAGGTACAGGGGAATTGACCGGGAAGCTGCGGGCGATGTCCCGGACTATAATGCAGAACTGAACTCCTGGCTGCATGCTTTCACTCCTGCCATGAATATCTATTTGCGCGAAGAACTGGGTTATAAAACCGATTTGAAATACAATATGTTCGGCCCGGTTTGGCCCTGGGACGGCAAGAATGATCACACCGGCGAAAACCTGAGGCAGGCAATGGCTGAAAATCCTTTTCTGCATGTACTGATCCAGTCCGGTTATTTTGATGGAGCCTGCGACTATTTCAATGCGAAATACAGTCTTTGGCAAATGGATCCAAGCGGAAGATTGAAGGACAGACTTAGTTGGAAAGGATACAGAAGCGGTCATATGATGTACCTCAGAAAGGAGGACCTTTCGGTCGCATCCGATCAGCTTCGTGAATTCATCCGCAATTCCACCCCCAAACCAGGACAAGCAGCTAAATATTAAATAGCGGCAAAAAAAATAAACCGATCATTAGTATTTTGCCGCACCAGGGGAAATGAATATGCGAGATTATATCTGGCAATCAGGAAAACCTATAAATATTCAGATGAATCCAATTGTTTTAATCACGGGCGCCAGTTCCGGATTCGGAAAAGCGACTGCGGAGAAATTCGCAGCAGGAGGTTTTGGCCTGATCTTAACCGGTAGGAGAAAGGAAAGACTGGATGATTTAAAAATTGACTTACAATCAAAATACCTGGTGGAAGTTCATGTTGCAGGACTGGATGTCCGGGACAGGGAAGTCGTATTTGAATTTATTCAGAAATTGCCGGAAGAATGGAAGAATATCAGCATCCTCGTGAACAATGCCGGCCTCGCACTGGGCCGGGATTATTTTGATGAAGCTAGTCTGGATGATTGGGAGACCATGATCGACACCAATATTAATGGTCTTCTCTATGTGTCAAAAGCCATACTCCCACTTATGACCCTTCGAAAACAGGGCCATATCATCAATATCGGTTCCACGGCGGGTAAAGAAGTCTATGAGAAAGGGAATATCTATTGCGCTTCCAAATTCGCCGTCAATGCGATTTCAGAAGCCATGCGTATCGACCTTTTACGGCATCACATCAAAGTGACCTGCATCAATCCCGGAGCCTCAGATACCGAATTTTCCAACGTGCGGTTCAAGGGAAATGATCAGTTGGCGTCCAAAGTCTATGAAGGGTATAAACCACTGGTGGCCAGTGATATAGCAGAAGTTATCTTTTTTTGTGCTACCGTTCCGCCACATGTATGCATAAATGAACTCACCATGACCAGCCTCGCACAGGCCAATTCTTTCTACCTGCATAAAGACTTCTAAATGAAATTCTTATCCACAATATATGATACTGGTCCAAAAATTGACTTTAGGGTATTTCAAATGTCAAAAACTTTTTTTAGATTTGAATATCTAAGATCCGTTAAAACCGAAGACATGTACAAGTACCCTAGAAAAACTGTCTTGGTCCTATTCTTTCTGGCATTTTCACATTGCATATTTTCCCAGGAAGTGATAAGACAGGAAAACTGTGACACAAGTCCATTCCACACAGCAATTGACAGCCTCAAAACTCTTTTTGAATCAAAAGGATTTATTGTCCTCCGCGAAGCATCGATGACAATGCAAAGCGAATATGAAATGCCCATCGTAGTTCCCATGAATCAGGGCAGTTTATATCAATTCGTATTTATTGGCGATCCGACTTCGCGGCTTTACGAAGTCAGGATGTATGACTACAATGAAAAACAGGTCGTTTATAAGAAAAATATGTGGGGAGATGTGGACGGGAATATTATAAGTTATGCCTATATTCCGCAGTTCTCAGAATATCATATGATCAAACCGGTCCAGGTCAATAAAACAAAGAAAGTTCTCTGCGGTTATGTATTACTCCTTAAAAAAGTGAAATAGGCCGGAAAGGCAATTTATTATTTAGGAAAAGTCATTTTATAGTCCACCGATACCTTTCCCTTAGAAATATCTTCTAATTTTCCCTTCAGCAATTTCCTCTTTAAAGGCTTGAGATAATCGATGAAGAGCTTTCCTTCAATATGATCATATTCATGCAGGACCACACGGGCAGTGACGCCTGAAAAAGTTTGTGTAATTGGTTGAAACGCTTCATCAAGGTATTCCAGGGTCACCAGTTCGTTTCGCAAAATATCTTCCCTAATCTTAGGGATGCTCAAACAACCTTCATTATAGCTCCATTCCCCGCCATCCAGTTCTTTCAAATGAGCATTGATAAATACCTCTTTTATCCCCGGCTTATCAGGGTAATCCGCCTTCTCATCATCATCCTCCAGGTTTTTAAAGATCTGTGTCGAATCGATTACAAAAAGGCGTATACCACGGTTGACCTGCGGTGCAGCCAGCCCTACACCATTACTGTAATACATGGTTTCCCACATATCCTGTATCAATTCGGTCAAGCCCGGATAGTCCGGATCAATATCTTTACATACAGTCCGCAGGATGGTATCACCATAAGCAACGATCGGTAGCAGCATACTAAAAAAATTGGTCCAAATTTAATAGAAATTTTGATCTAGAACCTCACCTACTTTGCAGCCAGCCCTGGAGCAGGATCGTTGCTGCAATTTGATCAACTGTCGCTTTATCTTGTCTTTGCTTTTTACGCATACCCATGTCAATCATCGCCCTGCCCGCCATCTTGGAAGTGTATCTTTCATCCACCATCCGAATAGGAATATCCGGAAACTCTTTTCTGATCCTTTCCGCTGCCTCCTTCACCAGGGAAGTCGCATGGGTATCGGTATAATTGAGATTGCGGGGTTCGCCAATAAGGATCAATTCCACCTGCTCATTCTTAAAATACTCCTTTAAAAAAGGAATCAGTTTTCCCGATTCAACCGTGGTCAGACCGGTTGCAAGAATCTGTAGAGGATCAGTCACTGCAATTCCCGACCTTTTCAGGCCATAATCAATGGAAAGTATTCGGGCCATGAATTGGTTAATTTTTGATTGTTTCCCAAGGCAAATATAGTGTGGTAAGGGTTTGCGGCATTTTCAATGTTGCTTGGTATTTTTTGGCCTGAGGAATCCGTTCCTGATATTCAATAAAGGATATCAGCTACGAAGGGGAACAGGTGTTTCGCCAGAAGGAACAGAGTTGGAATTGCAACCTAATTGAGGATTATCAGGAAACTCCGGGTAAGTATTGAGCAATCTTGTTATTTTTATGGAAATTTTTTGCTTATCTTATGAAGCGCAGACAGGCTATTAGCCGGATTTTATTGATCAGCGGAGGAGCCATTGCCGGCTATTCTGGCTATAAATGGTGGGACTGGAATAAGGGTCCCGACTTTATTTACCTGGATGCGAACAAGACCCTTATCGCTTCACTGGCAAATACCATTATTCCAAAGACAGATATTCCCGGGGCTCAGGATGCCAGGGTGTCTGAGTTTATCATCCTTATGGTAAAGGATTGTACGGAAATAAAATCTCAGAATAAGTTCATCGACGGATTAAAGGAATTGCAGCGTTTTTGCCATTCCAATTTCAGTCATGATTTCAGCGAGTGTAATCAGGATGAAAAAAACAAGACACTTATTCATTTCGAAGAAAGAGGAAAATCCTATGGCGGGATTATGGGTAAAGTGGAAAATAAATTCTTTGGCAGATCATTTTTTGCGACACTAAAGAATCTTACGGCGGAAGGCTACTGCAGTTCTGAGATTGGAGCGAATCAGGGCCTCGCTTATTCCTTCATACCTGGCAAATTCATCGGCTGTATGCCTCTGCAACCTGGTCAGAAATCCTGGGCGACACACTAAAAACAAAAGAATGGGCGATCCGAAACAGGGAATTATTACTAAGCCTTCAATTCATGATTTCGATGCTATTGTAATCGGATCGGGCATCAGTGGGGGCTGGGCGGCCAAGGAACTTTGCGAGAAGGGATTGAAGACGCTTGTATTGGAGCGAGGCAGAAATGTTGTGCATGTTAAGGATTATACTACAGCTTTCCTGAGTCCATGGCAATTCCCCTACCGGCTGCATAATAGCCTCAAAGACCAGGAGGAGAATCCCGTTCAAAGCAAGGTCTATAACGAGGGGAGCAAATCATTTTTCGTAGATGACAGGGAACACCCCTATATACAGGAAAGCCCCTTTGCCTGGATCAGGGGATACCAGGTTGGCGGAAGATCATTGACCTGGGGAAGGCAGTGTTACCGCTGGAGTGATTTGGATTTTGAAGCCAATCAGCGGGAAGGGATTGCCGTAGACTGGCCTATTCGTTATAAGGATATCGAACCCTGGTATGATTATGTGGAGTCTTTTGCCGGGATCAGCGGTCAGTCTGAAGGGCTTCCACATTTGCCAGATGGCAGGTTCCTGCCTCCGATGGAAATGACCTGTATTGAATCTCATTTTTCCCAAAAAGTAAGGGCTCATTTCAGTGACAGGATCGTCACGATCGGCCGGGTAGCTAATCTTACCACTCAGATCAATGGGAGAGGGCCTTGTCAATTCAGGAATCTCTGCGACCGTGGCTGCCCCTTTAGCGGTTATTTCAGCAGCAATGCCGCTACTCTGCCAGCTGCGGCCGCTACCGGAAACATGACCCTTCTCCCGGATTCCATCGTCACTGAAATCCTGTTTGATGAACAAAAAAACAAGGCTGCAGGTGTCAGGGTGATGAATGCGCTTACAAAGGAGGTATCAGAATATCGGGCACGCATATTATTTTTAAATGCTTCGACGGTAGCCACTTCGGCGATACTTTTAAACTCTCTTTCAAACCGTTTCCCCCAGGGATTGGGGAATACGAGCGGACAGATCGGGCATAACCTGATGGATCATTCTATTGGTTCGGGAGCTCAGGGTGTCCATGATGGTTTTTCGGATGAGTATTATTCCGGCCGGAGGCCGACCGGCATCTATATTCCCCGATTTCGTAACGTAGATGAAAAAAGCCGTAGAAAGGATTTTCTAAGGGGCTATGCCTACCAGGCAAGCGGTTCCAGGGCAGAATGGAAGGCTCAAAGCGGCTCGGATGGTTTTGGGGAAGAATATAAAAAACAACTATTGATACCAGGCCCCTGGCAAATGTGGATGGGAGCCTGGGGCGAGACCCTTCCTTATTTTGAAAATGCGGTGACTCTGGATAAAGATAAAAAGGATCAATGGGGTCTGCCCCTCGTCAGGATACGGTTCGAATATCACGAGAATGAAAAGGCGATGAAAAAGGATATTAAGGACAGCGCAGCTGAAATGTTGACTGAGGCTGGCTTCAGGAATATTGAGACTTTCGAATACGATCAGCCTCCGGGATCAGCGGTCCATGAAATGGGTACTGCCCGCATGGGCAGGGATCCCAAAACCTCTGTCCTGAATGGATTCAGCCAGATGCATGATGTCAGGAATGTATTCATCACCGACGGCAGTTGCATGACTTCCTCAGCCTGCCAGAACCCTTCGCTGACTTATATGGCCCTTACTGCGAGGGCCTGTGATTATGCTGCAGGCGAATTGAAAAAAGGAAATCTTTAAAATTCAATATGGGTCCTGAAGCCAAAAACGTTTACAGGGCCGGCCCTGTCCTTGTTATATCCCGGATTGAGGACGAGCTGATAGTCGAGAGATAGCCAAAATGCATGGAAAAGCTGGGCATCATAATAGGTTTCTATGATCTGCTCATGTCCATAATTGAGATTCCCATCACCTAAAATAAATCCATATCCTCCATCTTTTAGATAGGCCCGATGCACGGCAGAAATGCCATTGATCACCGCGGCAAAACCTACAACATCATATTTCCTGCCCCAATCATTGCCTTTCATAGAAAGGCCGATATGGGTCGTTTCGTCAATTTCGGTAAAGGCCCAGGAAGCATGTTGTCCATCGTTCCATCCCAGCCTGGCAAATATTCCCAGGGTATTGGTAATTTCCTGGTCTGCATTCAGAAAAAACCCCGTCTTATTGCCTCCGTAACTCGTTCCTTTTCCATTTCCGTCAATCACATCGATCAGGGTGGTGTCTCCTGTTTCCACTGCTTTTATCCCCTGTTTGTACGAAGGAGCCCTGGAAGCCGTGTAACTCGCAGTAAACCGGATTACTCCTGATCTTCCGTCAAGCTTGTAATCTTTTTCGAATTCTGCGGTTTCTGATTGTGCTTTTCCAAATACATATTCCATTTCAGAATGGTTTGCAACCACCGGTACTGCCACACTAGATAGTCTTACAGACCAGTTGGGTTTCAATAATTCGGCTACAAAACCAATCGTATAGCCTTTTGTATTGGCCGGGTAATCCCAGGCCCCGTTACTCATGATGCTCCAATTCAGGAATTGGACTCTTGGATCACGGCTGTAATTATTATTGTCAAAAAAATCAGTCATGGAGAATTTCCCGAGTGTGATGGTGATCCTGTCTGTCGGGACTACTTTGTTGAGGACTTTATTCACATCGTCTTCTTCCCGTTTATAGGAACTATGACTTAACGGTATATATTGCTGAATATAGGCCCTTGCAATTGAAGCGACCGGTGAAGGATCCCCGATACGGTATGTTTCCCCGTTAAGAGCCCCGGCTACTCCGAGGGAATAACTGAGACCGGCGCCTCCTGAGATTTCCGGGTCCAGGTAAATTGCAGCACCCTTCCATAATTTCCTTCCTAAGAATAGGGTGGATGTGACGCTGGTCGCTCCCGATTCCACTTTATTGGAGAGGCTGTTCATTCCGCTATAGGCCGCTTTGAAACCCGAATGGGCCTGGTCGACAACGGTTAGTTGAAAATGGCAGGTATATGTGGAGTCCTGGATGAATTCCTCATTTTTTTGCGCCCTTATTCCGCCAGATATAAGGATTAAGACAAAGATTGTTATTATTGATTTTCCCGGCATGCTGCTGTTCTGATTTTTTTAGCGCAAAAATAAATGGGGATATATCGAATGGCAAATTTATTATAGCAACCTCGTTGCTTTTATCATTCGTGGTTTACCCTGAATGTCCATCCTGATTTCTGTTTGATCAAAACCTAAAAAAGAAAACAATTTCTTAACACTGAAGGCCAGGGATTCATGCACTTCAACAAATAATTTTCCACCTTTTTTTAATTTGATCATTGCAAATTCTCCCATGGCCCGATAATATAACAATGGGTCTTCGTCAGGGACAAATAAAGCGATGGATGGCTCGTAATCCACCACATTTAGCTGCATATTGTCTCTTTCTTTTATGGGAATATAGGGAGGATTGCTAACGATCAATTGCATTTCGGGCAGGTTTTTCCATTTTGACCTGTCCAGGAAATCCAGTTGTAGAAATTCAAGGTCGGTGCCATTGGAGACTGCATTCCTTCGGGCAATGGCCAATGCCTTTTCGCTGATTTCGCAGGCTATGATCCGCCACTGAGGCCATTTTTTTTTCAAAGCCACGGCTATGCAACCACTTCCGGTGCCTATGTCAAGTATCGTTGCTTTCGTTTGCACTTCGCTGAGTATCCATTGCACGAGTTCCTCGGTTTCGGGGCGGGGAATGAGGACCTGCTCATCTACATAAAACTTCATAGAGAAAAACCAGGCCTCTTTTATTACATATTGGACCGGGCGGTGTTTTGAGAGTTCTTCGGAATATATCGAAAATAAATCTTCCTGAGATTTGGATAGCAGTGCATCCGGATTCAGCAAGCGGTCAACGCGACTTAGTCCTGTGATCTTTTCCAGAACGAGGGCGATAATGACAACTACTTCGTGCTCCTCATAAATATTTTTGAGGGTTTGTTTGAGTTGCTGATGGGCCTCTTTCAAGGTCATGGAACGAAAATAATTCATTTACATTTGTTCCCTGTGGATAAATCCAGTCAATATATGCTTCGTTGTGTGCAGCTTGCCAGGCAGGGTGCTGGCTATGTGGCCCCCAATCCCATGGTCGGGGCTGTGCTGGTTTACCAGGATAGGATTATCGGGGAAGGGTATCATAAGGAGTATGGCGGACCCCATGCGGAAGTGAATTGCATTGGATCGGTAGCTCCAATCGATCGTCCTTTGATTAAGGAATCCGTGCTATATGTTTCGTTGGAGCCTTGCGCTCACCATGGCAAGACGCCACCTTGTGCCGATTTGATCATTTCTCATGGCATTCCGGAGGTAGTGGTCGGTTGCAGGGATCCATTTACACTGGTTGACGGGAAGGGTATTGAAAAATTGAGACAGGCAGGTGTGCGTGTTCATATGTCTTCCATGGAAGAGGAATGTAAGGAACTTAATAAACGATTTCTAACCTTTCATCTGGCTCACCGACCCTATATCATCCTGAAATGGGCTCAAAGCGGAAATGGAAAAATCGCTGATTTTTCGGGAAGGAGGTTGATGATTTCCAATGAGATCACGCAAAAGCTGACACATCGATGGCGGAGCGAGGAAGCATCCATATTGGTGGGTACCAATACGGCTATGATGGATAATCCCCTTTTGGATACCCGGCATTGGGGAGGAGCGCAACCAACCAGGATCGTAATCGATCTATCTCTTAGACTTCCGGAAGATTTGAAGATATTCAATATAACGGAGAGCAGGACAATAGTCTTTAATACGAGGAAACATTGTCTTGAAGGAAAGATATGGTTTTTTAGACTGGACCTGCAAAAGGGAATTATCAGTCAAATTGTTCAGGGGATTTATGATCTCGGGATCCAGTCTGTATTGATAGAAGGCGGGGCACGGTTGCTACAATCCTTTATCGATGAGGGGGCATGGGATGAAGCTCGTATCATCAGCAATAAGAGTTTGGTTTTTGGAGACGGGTTGGATGCCCCGCGGTTTCAAGATGCGTTGCTGGTCAGTGAGAAAAATATATTGAACGACCAGGTCTGCATATATGAAAAATGAGAATCGCTTTTTTACCATCGGGACAGAGGGGAGGGCCGAACTCAGGGAAAAAGGCAGCCTTTTTATCGGTTATGCCTATCCGATCCAGCGTATCGATGAATTTAGGGACAGGCTTTTGGGACTGAAGAAAGAGCATCCCAAGGCCTCTCACCATTGTTTTGCCTATCGCATAGGGGCAGATGGCCTGATATTCCGGTCCAACGATGATAGGGAACCTTCCGGAACGGCCGGGCGGCCGATCCTGCTGCAAATCGATAGCAAGGCTTTAACGAATGTTCTGGTCGTGATCGTAAGGTATTTTGGGGGCATATTGCTAGGCACTGCGGGATTGACCCGTGCCTATAAATCGACAGCATCCCTGGTTTTACAAACCGTTCCAATCGTGCAGAAATTCGTTGAAGAAAACTATCTGATAGAATTTGACTATACACGGACCGGTGAGATCATGCAGGTGATCAAACAGTTTAAAGTGAGGATACTGAACCAGGACATGAAATTATTCTGCAGCATGAAATTAATTGTGGAAAAACGTTCGGCAGAAGAGTTTTGCCAAAGGATCGGGAGTCCGGTACACAAGGCCGAGAAAGAGATTGCATAGAGATCAATTCCTGAATCTTTCACTTACCACCAATTCTTTGGAACCGAAATTGTATTTGTAAAATCCTTCTCCGGATTTGACACCGAGATGACCGGCAGTAACCATATTTATCAGCAGGGCCGAAGGGGCGTATTTTGGATTGCCAAAACCTTCATGGAGCACTTTGAGAATGGACAGACAAATATCGAGTCCGATAAAATCGGCAAGTTGTAAGGGGCCCATTGGATGGGCCATTCCCAGTTTCATTACCGAATCGATGGCTTCGACTCCGGCAACCCCTTCCTGCAAACTGAAAATTGCTTCATTGATCATGGGCATAAGTATCCGGTTTGAGACAAAGCCCGGATAATCGTTGACTATGCAGGGAGTCTTGTTAAGCTGCCTCGTTAGTTCAACGATCTTGTCTGTTGTTGTGCTTGACGTGGCATAACCATTGATGATCTCCACGAGCTTCATTTGAGGAACAGGGTTCATGAAATGCATGCCTATGACCGATTCAGGCCTTTTGGTAGCGGCTGCGATCTTTGTAATGCTTATGGAGGAAGTATTGGAAGCGAGAATGCAGCCGGAGGGAGCATCCTGATCGACCTGCCGGAATAATTTCAATTTTAAGTCGACATTTTCGGATGCGGCTTCGATGACGAGGCCAGTTTTGGCAACCCCAATCGATATATCAGTGAAGGTTTGGATTCGCGCTAGTGCAGCTTCTTTTTGTTCCTGAGTAAGGATTTCCTTAGCGATTTGACGGTCCATGTTCCCGGAAATGGTTTGCAGGGCTTTTTGCAAAACGTTTTCCTGAACATCGATCAGATTGACAGGGAATTGATGTTGTGCAAAAACGTGCGCGATACCATTACCCATTGTGCCGGCTCCAATAACTGAAATTTGCTGATACATATAGATCTGGGGTTGGTAACTGGCAGTTGGTTACTGGATATGTTCCTTAATTGTTACTGTTCTTAAAATCCCCGTTTTTCCAGGCTTTTATGAAATCGGCCCAGGCCAGCGGGTTAAATATATTTTGAGGAGGGGCCTGGCCAAGATAAGAATATTTCTGAGCGCTTTGCTTCAGGTAATAGTTGGAGGCTTCCCTGGCGTCGCTGGGCAAGCCCCTCAGCAGGATCCTCCTTTTGGCAGCTTCTGTATTCTGCCGGGCAATTTCTATATCATCGTCGGGGACTGTGGTATTCACAAAATCCCTTTCAAACTGCTCCCTTGTCGGTCTCGGTTTAATGATGGTGGCCGGAAGGTATTGAGGGTCGCTGACCATTAACTGGATCATGCTATACTGGTTACCAGGTATATCCCTTGGAATATTTACAATGACCGGTTTATATCCAATGCTGGTGAATTCTATCACATCACCTTTAAGCAGAGGAATGGAGAAAACTCCCTGGTCGTTGGAAAAAGCACCCTGGTTACGTCCTTTTACTGAAATTGTTACCCCGGGCATACCCACGAGACTGTCAGACGTCATTACAAACCCATATACCTGCACCACTGAATCCTTCAGTCGGTCAAACTGTGCATTCGTTATTAAAGGGCCTGTAATTAGAAGTATATATAGTAAAGTTTTTTTCATTCGATCAGTATTGCGTTTGGTTTTTGGATTCATTTATTTGCTTCAAAAATCTGTATCCGCTAGCTTCCAAATAGTACCCAATTTTCAAAATTAAATTTTTAAAATCAAATCGGGAGCAAAGTAATGGAGGCATTGGCTAATTTTGACTGAAAATAGGCTTTTTAACAAAATATTTCGCATGACAAAACAGTCCGTTTTAGATGCTTTGGGAACGGTACAGGAGCCTGATTTAAATAAGGATATTGTTACCTTGAATATGGTAAAGGATATTGAAATAGAGGGCAATTATATTTCCTTTACGATCGAGCTGACTACGCCTGCATGCCCATTGAAAGATATGATCAAATCGGCCTGTATTAAGGCTATCCGGGAAAGGGAAAACTCCGCGATAGTAAATGTGAAATTCAGTGCCAACACGAGTTCCTCCAGAGGGGTCAATGAAGCCCTGCTTCCCCAGGTCAGAAATATCATTGCCGTGGTTAGCGGCAAGGGTGGGGTAGGAAAGAGTACGGTTGCAGCCAATTTAGCGCTTTCGCTTGCCCAGGATGGCGCCAGGGTAGGATTGATGGATGCGGATATTTATGGGCCCAGCGTTCCAATCATGTTCGGAATCCGGGGAGAGAGGCCCATGATGGCCGATGTTAAGGGAAAGGGAATGATCCTTCCTATAGAAAAATACGGCATCAAAATAATGAGCATAGGATTGCTGGTAGATGAAAAAAATGCGGTTGTCTGGCGCGGACCCATGGCAAGCAGCGCTATACGGCAGTTTGTGACAGATGTGCTTTGGGGGGATCTCGATTACCTTGTCATTGACATGCCGCCGGGAACGGGAGATATTCACCTGACCCTTGTTCAGACGGTCCCTGTTACAGGCGTGGTCGTAGTAACCACTCCGCAAGATGTGGCTTTGGCCGATGCAAAAAAAGGGATAGCCATGTTCGGGCAATCTCAATTAAAGGTCCCCATCATCGGTTTGGTGGAGAATATGAGCTATTTCACGCCTTTGGAATTGCCGGACAATAAGTATTATATTTTTGGTAAAGAGGGTGGGAGGAGGCTGGCCGCAGAATACGATATTCCCTTCCTTGGAGAAATCCCCCTGGTTCAGAAGATCCGGGAAGGAGGTGATAGCGGCAAACCGGCTGTACTGGATCAGGACCCCGTTTCCAGCTCGGCTTTTTCGGAATTTGCGGGCAACGCCGTCCGCAGCATTTCCAGGTTGAATGCAAAACTAGAGCCTGCTGAAAATGCCAAAGCCTTGTCCTGAACTGCTGACAGGCATTTACAGGAATTTCTACTGAATATGGCGTAATTTTATAACATGTATGATATTCCCTATTTTAAGGCGGTTGACAACAAAGACGTGATGGATTTTATGAAGGCCCATCCCTTCATCATTCTTTGCGGAGTGGATGGACAGAATAAACCTGTTGCGACGCATATACCAGTCCTTTTTGAAGAAAGGGAGGGTAAGGTATTTCTTTTGGCGCATGTGATGCGAAAACAGGACCATAGTAATGCTTTTGCTCAAAATGGTCAGGTGCTCGCCATATTTTATGGACCCCATACCTATGTAAGCGCCAGTTGGTACAGCAATCCCCAAACTGCCAGCACATGGAATTATCAGGCAGTCCATGCAAACGGGATCCTGCGTTTTCTTGAACAGGATAAATTGTTGGAGGTTCTGGTCAAATTGACTGAAAAATTTGAAAACGACCCTCATTCGCCTTCCCTAGTGCAGAAAATGGATAAAAGCTATGTAGAGAAATTGATGCAGGCTATCACTGCTTTTGAAATTGAGCTGGTCTCAGTACGGCATGTATTCAAATTGAGCCAGAACCGGGATGAAAAAAGCTATGAACAAATAATTGAAAACCTGAGCAGCAAGGATGGAGAATCCTGGTCCATTGCCGAAGAAATGAAGCAGAGAATGCATGCAGTCTTTGTCAACAAGCCACAGGACTCGCGTTTTTAAGCGATAATTTTTTTTGGATGCCTTTCTTTTCTTTCTTTGCAGCAAATTAAGGATGGATGAATAGAGACGAACTAGTCCGACAAATCCGGGGAAAAAAAACCTATCTCTGCGTTGGATTGGATAGCGATATAAAGAAAATTCCTCAGCATCTTCTTTCCTATCCGGACCCTGTTTTTGAATTCAACAAACAAATCATTGATGCAACAAAGAATTTTTGCGTTGCATATAAGATCAACACGGCATTTTATGAGGCCCTCGGAGCAAAGGGCTGGGAAACCATGCAAAAAACAGTGGATTCTATCGGGGCCTCTCATTTTAAAATTGCTGATGCCAAAAGAGGAGATATCGGGAACAGTTCTGACCAATATGCCCGTGCATTCTTTGAAACCCTGAATTTTGATGCGGTAACAGTTGCTCCCTATATGGGGGAGGACAGCATTAGGCCTTTTCTTGAATACCCGGGGAAATGGACGATCGTGCTTGGGCTTACTTCCAATAGCGGGGCAAAGGATTTTGAATTGCAGGCCTGTTCCGGTGATTTGCTCTACGAGAAGGTATTGAATGCAGTTTCGCGTTGGGGAACAACCGAAAACCTGATGTTTGTGATAGGCGCTACCCAAGGCGCTGAATTTGAAAATGTCCGCCGGATTACGCCAGATCATTTTTATCTCGTGCCGGGCGTAGGCGCGCAAGGAGGAAACCTTCAGGAGATCTCTGCAAAAGCCATGATTGCTGATATCGGGTTACTTGTGAACGTGAGCCGGGATATCATTTTCAGCTCAGGTGGCCGGGATTTTCAGGCAATGGCCGGAAAAAAGGCCGCGGATTTCCAGATGGAGATGGAAAAATGCCTCGAATCTGCTTAAACCGAAGGCTGGATATTCTGAGTAAGAGGTTCCTGGAAATCATTTTCACTTTTAGCGATTACGAGCGTAGCGACCCCATTGCCGATGATATTGGTGATGGCGCGCGCCTCGCTCATAAATTTGTCGATTGCCAGCAAAAAAGCCAAGCCTTCCACCGGAATTCTTTTTATAGCTGTCAGAGTGGAGGCCAATATGATGAAGCCGCTGCCTGTGACCCCTGCGGCGCCTTTGGAAGTTAACATCAATATCCCCAGGATGGAAAGCATTTCCCCGGTGCTAAGATCGACATTGTACAACTGGGCCAGGAAAATGGTGGCCATCGATAAATAAATGGAAGTGCCGTCCAGATTAAACGAATACCCGGTCGGAACAACGAGGCCGACCACCGGTTTACTGCATCCCATTTTCTCCAGTTTTCCCATCAGCGAAGGAAGCGCTGCTTCGGAAGAGGAAGTCCCCAATACGATGAGGATCTCCTCCTTGATAGCGGCGAGGTATTTGAGAATATTCATCCCATAATGCCGGAGGATCAGGCCGAGGATGATAAAGATAAAAAGTGCCATTGTGCAATAGACGGTGAGCATGAGCTTCCCCAGGGGGATGAGGGTTTTGATCCCGAATTTGCCCACCGTATAGGCCATGCCTCCGAAAGCGCCGACAGGCGCCAGGTACATCACCCATTTGAGGAGCCTGAAAACCAGATGGGTAATTGGTTCTAATTTTCGGATTATCTGCGCTCTTTGTTTAAGCAGGCTTATGATGATGCCAGTGATGATTGCAAAAAGAAGGACCTGCAGGGTCAGATTAGAAAGGAAAAATTGCTTCCAATCCAGATCTGAACCTGAATGCCTGGTATAATTTGATGGGTCGGTGACCGGCAGGCCGGTTTTGCCGATTTTTCCTGGTTGGATCAGATAGGCCAGCAATATTCCGATGCCAAGTGAAAATGTGGTGACGATTTCAAAGTAAAGAAGGGCCTTTACGCCGATCCTTCCGACTTTTTTCAGGCCGCTCATGCCAGTGATCCCTGTTACAATGGTCAGAAAGATAATGGGCGGGATAAAGACCTTAATGATATTGACAAACCAGGTTCCAAGGGGTTCAGCTTTCACGGCAACTTCAGGGAAAAAATAGCCGAGGAAGATGGCGCTGATCAGGGCAATGGTGACATAAAAAGTGAGATGATGATAGAACTTTGCTTTGATTTTTTTGTCAGTTGGCTGCATTGAGAGGGACTGGTTGACCGATATTGCAATATACGGTTTATGTGAAGTTGGCAAATCTCTCTACAGGATAGTCTTTAATATTTCATAGAAGCGGTAAAGGTCTTCAAACGAATTGTAAATGGGAGCCGGTGCTACGCGGATGACTCCGGGTTCGCGGTAATCCACAACGATCCCCGCCGCGGTCATGGCCTCATGAATTTGTTTTCCCTTTTCCCGGAAAAATAAGGAGAGTTGGGCTCCCCGTCTATGGAATTGAGCAGGGGTGATGATTTCAAAGGAGAGATGGGAAATGTCGCCTAACAGGAATTCCAGGTAGCCGGTCAGCAGTTCGCTTTTTGCCCTTAACTGCACCATGCCTGTTTTTTCGAATAATTCGAGGGAGGCTTTTAAAGAAACCATATTGAATACCTGGGCCGTACTGATATTCCAACCACTTGCATCCGCCTTCGGAATAAACCCTTTCTCCATTTGAAACCGGAGAGATTCCTGGTTGCCCCACCAGCCGCCCATTCTGGGATGATTGATGTTCCTGGCATGGCGTTCATGTACAAAGAGGCCGCCAACTGCACCCGGGCCGCCGTTTAGGTATTTGTATGAACACCAGACCGCAAAATCGATATTCCATTCATGCAAATCAAGAGGAGCATTTCCCATCGCATGGGCCAGATCAAATCCAATAACAACGCCGCAGCGATGAGCTTCTTCAGTTATCGTTCGCATATCGAATAGTTGCCCGCTATAATAGTTTATCCCACCCAGCAGGACCAGACTAAGCGAATCTTTATTTTTCTCTATGGCTTCAATAATCTCCTCTTCTTCGATGATTTTTTTGCCTTCTCCCGGACCGACTTCAATAATGGCCTCTTCCGGATCAAAGCCATGAAACCTGATCTGGGTCTCCACCGCATACTGGTCAGAGGGGAATGCCCCCTTTTCCATCAGAATCTTGTGTTTTCTGTCTTCCGGATTATAGAAAGAAAGCAACATCAAGTGGAGGTTGACGGTCAGGGTATTCATGACCGTTACTTCATGGGTCTCGCATCCCGCGATCCTGGACATTTGCTCTGCAAATCCATGCTGGTAGTATAACCAGGGGTTTTTTCCATGAAGGTATCCTCCCACTCCTAATTCTCTCCAATCTTTTAGTTCCTGCTCAATGCAGGCCTGGGTATTTTTAGGCTGAAGGCCCAGGGAATTGCCGCAAAAGTATATGGCTTCACCGCTGCCATGCTTCGGGAAATAGAAATCCTTACGCATTTCGTTCAGAGGGTCCTGGAGATCGAGCCCCTGCGCGAAGGTTAGAGTTGCTTCCATGCCGTTATTGTTCATATAAAGAAAACAGGCAGCCAAGTTAATTTGGTTGCCTGTTTCGTGCAAATAAATTACAGATTCGATGAAAGAGTGTATAGTTGATTTATTTGGATTCCTCGTCTTCCGACTGCTCCTTTTTTTCCTTTTTCTCTTTTCGTTCTTTGTGTTCTTTTCTTTCCTTTTTTTCCTTATCCAGTTCTTCCCTGGTCAGGATATTGTGGGCCAGGCTTACATTGCCAAAATTTGTCCTGATCCTGACATTTGCCTTGCCAGCACCGGAAATTCCTGAAAAATCTTTGTCAAATCGAATGCTTCCATTGTCATCTTCGCTGTTTTCCGGTTTGTCGCTAAATGAAAAGTCCGTATGATTGGAGAAGTCCCCGAAATTGGTATGGATGGTGAAATGCGCAGAAAAGTCTTTGGAAACCACCACCCTGATATCGGAGAACTGTTCATTGATATTTAAGTCATTAATATCGTCCCCTACATTATACTGCACCAGATCGGTGAATTCATTGTCAATTTTCACTGAGCCGCTCAATTTGCCAACCGTGGACTTGTCATCGTATTTGAGGGTGATCTTTCCGTTATGGATATCTCCGATAATAGCATTTCCAAATTCCACATCAACTGACTGGACATTGTCGAGATTGCCGGTCCGAAGGCTTCCGAATTTACTGGTGAGCCGAACAGGCCCCTTAAAATCCGGGAGGGTGGTTTTCCCGAATTGATTGATTAATTCGAGGGGGTTGGTTTGCGGCATATAAACTGTATAATTTACATGAAAATGTTTATTGTCCGTGTTTCCATTTCGATGTTTGCCGGAATTCCTATCATTGTCATTGTCACCATCTTCCTGATCCTTATCATCTTCACCGTCATGGTGTCCCCCATTGATATGAATTTCCGTTTTAAAACTTACCGTATTGCCTGTCTTCGAATCCTCCACTTTCATGTGATCGAGCATTTTTTGGGCCAGGTCATCACTGGTTGCCTTGGCAAATATTTCAACATCGATTTTGAACTCGCTCTTGTCCCAGGTATTGATCACCACATCTCCGAAAGAGTTATCGATACTGAGTTTGTCTTCGCTGCCTACAGTATAGCTTTTGCTGATGGTCCTTCTTTTTTCCCCATCGTCTTTTTGCGCAGAGGCAGCCATGACCGACGAAATCGTCAGCAGGAAGGCCAGCGCAACTACGTTAAACAGTTTGATATGCTTTTTCATACGCTTCTTTTTTTGATTGATTGAGTTGTTTGATAATATGCAGTTGTTTGTTCAGAATCTGCATCTGCAGTTGCAGGTTTTGAATCATAGCTTCCAGTAACTGCTCACTGTTCTGCTTTTTTGATAAATGGAACTCTAAATTGTGGTAAACGCTATCGAGTTTGCCAATATCTTCTGAAAATTGTTGATAAACTTGCGGCTCGTCCTTTGCCAATATCTTCAGTTCCCTTTGTTTTATCTCCACGATTTTGGCGTAGTGCACCATTTCCTGCTGAGCATCCGATTGCAATTGCTCAATATCTGTCCCCTTTTCAGTGCCAGTCCTGACATCGGGAACGGCTTGCATTGATTTGGAGCTGTCGGTATTCTGGATTGATGCGCGACTGGGAGGGGTCTTTTGGGAAGAAGCCTTTGGAGCGATGGCCAACTCGCTGGCAGGCCGATTGCTTTTAAAGGGATTATCCATCAAAAACCAGGTTCCGAGGGTGATCAGCAGAATAGCTGCAGCAGCAAGATACCAACCGATTTGACGGACTTTGCCGACCGAAGGTTGAGATTGGACTGCCGAAGGGAGCTTTTTGTTGATTTCTTCCCAAACACCCGGCGATGGAAGGTCTTCATCGAACTCATCCCTGTGTTCCTTTATATATTGGCTTAATCTGCTATTCATTTCATAATCCTCCTTGTTTTAATAATACGAGTAATTTTTGTTTTGCTCTCATGTATTGCGTTCTTACTGTCGCATGGGAAATTTCCATGATTTCCGCTATCTCTTCGTGGTCATATCCTTCGAACAAGTAAAGTGTCAGGACAGCCCGATAACCGTTAGGCAGTTTCTGTACGGCTTTTTTTATTTCCTGGACTTTTAGCATCAGATCCTTTTCATCCAATGTTTCCGCATTGGGTGTTTCGATAGCCACCGTTTTATCTATATCTATTAGTACGGCTTTTTGTTTTCTCAGGTGGTTGATCGATTTGTTTATTACAATCCTTTTTAGCCATGCCCCAAAAGTCGATTTGTACTGAAAACTGTGAATCCCGGTAAAGGCATCTAAAAAGGCTTCCTGAAGGATATCCTCAGCATCACCCGTATGGTTCACTATACGCAGACTCGTATTGTACATTGCCCTGGAATATTTTTCGTAAAGGGCGGAAAAACTCTTAGCGTCGCCTCTTTTACATTGTTCAACCAGTTCGTCGTGTAGTATCGGAGCAGTTAATTCCAAAATTGCCTGCATTTTAGTGTTATGTATCTAAAGGACAAGGTCTTTAAATGGATGTTGCATATAAGTAAAAAAAAGTGTTGAATTCCCGGCAATCGGGTAACAAATGGCAATGTCTTAAATTTGCGCAAATGTAAAACGATTGTCATGGCATCAAAAACAGATCAGTTCAAAAGCCCGGATTATTTTCAGTTGGATGAATTGCTGACTGAGGAGCAAAAGCTTGTCAGAGAATCCGTTAGATCCTATGTAAAAAAGGAGATTTCTCCGATCATTGAAGATTATGCCCAAAAAGCCCTTTTTCCTGAACAAATTGTGAGCCAGTTAGGAGAATTAGGCTGTTTTGGACCCACGATCCCAAGCGAATATGGGGGAGGGGGACTGGATTATATCAGTTATGGCCTGATGATGCAGGAATTGGAAAGGGGGGACAGCGGCGTGCGTTCTACGGCTTCGGTTCAGGGTTCCCTTGTTATGTTCCCAATTTATCAATTTGGCAGCGAGGAGCAACGTAAAAAATATTTGCCCAGGCTGGCAAGCGGAGAATGGCTTGGCTGTTTCGGCCTGACGGAACCCAATCATGGTTCCGACCCTTCGAATATGTTGTCCCGTTTTACTGAGGACGGGGACCAAGTTATCTTAAATGGAAGCAAAATGTGGATCAGCAATGCACCTTTTTCGAAGATTGCGGTCGTTTGGGCTAGAGACGAGCAGGGGGAAATACGCGGCCTGATCCTGGAAAGGGGGATGGAGGGTTTTAGTACGCCTACAACGCATGGCAAGTGGAGCTTGCGTGCTTCAGCTACGGGGGAACTGGTCTTTGACAATGTAAGGGTTCCAAAATCAAATATACTGCCTGGAGTAAAGGGCCTGAAGGGCCCCCTAAGTTGTCTAACCAAAGCAAGATATGGAATTGCCTGGGGGACCATCGGGGCTGCCATGGATTGTTATGATACTGCTCTGAGGTATAGCATGGAAAGAGAACAGTTCGGTAAGGCGATTGGCGGCTTTCAGTTGCAACAGAAAAAATTGGCGGAAATGATCACGGAGATCACGAAGGCCCAGCTTTTGAACTGGCGCCTTGGGGTGCTTATGAATGAGGGCAGGGCGACCCCGGCACAGGTCTCCATGGCTAAGAGAAACGGCTGTGAGATAGCTTCCATGATTGCCAGAGAGGCAAGGCAGATGCTGGGTGGAATGGGAATCACCGGAGAGTACCCGGTGATGCGGCATATGATGAACCTGGAGAGCGTTATCACTTATGAAGGCACACATGATATTCATTTACTGATAACGGGAATGGATCTGACGGGCTTGAATGCTTTTAAATAGACAGTATAAAATGAAATTATTCTTAATTGGTTTTATGGGTTCAGGGAAAACGCATTGGGGCAGGCTGCTCTCTGAGCATTATGGGATTCCTTTTTTTGACCTGGATTCGGCAATCGTTGAATCCGAAAAGAAACTGATTGCTGATATTTTTTCACAGCAGGGAGAGGAATATTTCCGGTATAAGGAAAAAGAAAAACTTGAGCTGTTGACAAGGGAGAATACCGACTTTGTAATCTCCTGTGGCGGGGGCACTCCATGCTATTTCAACAATATAATTCATATGAAAAAGAGTGGAAGAGTAATCTGGCTGAACACTTCGATTGATGTTCTGAAAGAGAGGCTGTTGAAGGAGCGCAAGAGCAGACCTTTGATCAGCGCCATCGGAGATGCAGAATTGAAAGCCTTTATAAACCGCAAATTAGGGGAAAGGAAAATGTATTATGAACAGGCAGACTGGACAGTTGACGAACAAAATGCGAGTTTGCATTCATTTATTGAAATACTGAAAAATGAATAGATTTTTTGTTTCCTCGGCAGCTTTGCTGGGCGCTTTGTCGGTGGCACTTGGGGCTTTTGGAGCACATAAGCTGAGGGAATTGCTTCCGCCTGATTCGGCAGCCGTATTTGAAACCGGGGTGCGTTACCAGTTTTATCATGCACTGGCCCTGCTTTTTATTGGAATTTCCTTTAATTCTTTCCCGAAAAAACTTGTCTGTTGGAGCGGGCGATGCCTTTTGGCAGGTATCCTCTTATTCAGCGGTTCGCTCTATGTGCTCACTTTTCTTCGTTTGATGGATAATAGTTCTCTTATTAGCCTTTTTGGGATTTTGACACCTATCGGCGGGTTATTGTTCATTGCAGGATGGTTGCTTCTCTTTTTTGCTGCAGCTCGTAAAAAAGAGATTGGTTAGGGATCCGAAGCATTCGGCGGTATTACTATATTTGCAGGCATGGCGAGCCCGAAAAAAACTAAAAAGAAAAAATCTTCTGAATCTGCCAAATTAAAACCCGATCCACAGGAGCGGATTACTCTGAAACAAATTATTCGGGATGAGCGCACATATAAAATTGTCGGCGCGCTTTCGATCCTACTGGCTTTATTCTTATTTCTTTCCTTTGCTTCTTACCTATTCACCTGGAAGACGGATCAGCCATTGGCAAGGGAAGGGGCGTCAGCCCTGCTTCCATCCGAAAAACTTAAGGCAGAAAACCTGTTAGGGAATTTGGGAGCATATATCTCTCACCGTTTTTTCTTTAACGGATTCGGCCTGGCTTCGTTTTTTTTCTGTTCCTTTTTTTTCATCCTTGGAGCGAATCTTCTTTTTAAAAGAAAAATGTTCTCGATAGGACGAAATATCCGCTATGTAGTTTCGGGATTGCTTTTTTTCAGCGTAGCATTGGCATTTTTTACAAAAGGCAATCCATTTCCCTGGGGCGGTGGAGTGGGGATGCTGATCAGCGATTGGCTGACTAAGATACTAGGCTGGCTGGGTACAGCGGCAGTACTGATCATCGCAGGGCTGGCCTATATTATTTGGCGCTTTAATCCGGTTTTCAGAGTGCCGAATCTTAAGAAACAAAATCAATCTGCTGAGGAGACTGTGATGCCTGAAGCCGTAATAGATGGTCCAAAGCTCTTTGTAGACCAGTCTTTTGAACCTGTGGATGGAGATAATATTCAAATTGGGGCGGCACCGATGCTGCTTATTGAAAAAGAAGAAGCTCTGCCCGTAAAGGAATTTATGGAAGGAACACATTGGACACAGGATGAAGAGGAAATCAAAAAACCTTCCGGAAAAAATAATAAGCCAAGGACAGTCATACCTGACCTGGATTTGGAAATCAAGAAAACAGAATCGCTTAAAGAGGCGGAAAATCCGGAGGCTTCGGTAAAGACAAGGAATACTCTCTTAACAGATTATGAGCCGACCCTGGATCTTCAAAATTACAAATACCCCTCCCTGGAATTACTGGAATCGCATGGTAGCGATAAGATCATCCAGGACGCTGTGGAATTGGAGGGGAATAAGAATCAGATCATCAATACCCTGAAGAACTATGATATCGATATTCAAAAGATCAGTGCGACTGTGGGCCCAACGGTGACTCTTTACGAGATCGTTCCGGCGGCAGGGATCCGGATCTCCCGTATAAAGAACCTTGAGGATGATATCGCACTTAGCCTGGCAGCGTTAGGGATACGCATTATCGCTCCTATTCCCGGAAAAGGCACGATCGGAATTGAAGTCCCGAATGCGAAAAAGTCGATTGTTAGCATGCGTACCCTCCTGGAATCGGAAAAATTCAGACAGAATAATTTCAGTCTTCCGATTGCCCTTGGTAAAAAGATCGACAATGAACATTTTATCGTCGACCTTGCTTCCATGCCTCATTTGCTGATGGCTGGGGCCACGGGGCAAGGCAAGTCAGTCGGGGTAAATGCCATTCTCGTATCCTTGTTGTACAAAAAACACCCCTCTCAGCTCAAACTGGTGCTGGTAGACCCCAAAAAAGTGGAGCTCAGTCTTTACCGTACCATCGAAAAACATTTTTTGGCTAAACTGCCAGGGGAGGAAGAACCAATCATTACGGATACGAAGAAAGTGGTCCATAGCCTGAATGCCCTTTGCATTGAAATGGATAACCGATATGATTTGCTGAAGGAAGCAGGCGCCCGGAATATTAAGGAATACAATGACAAATTCATCAAGAGAAAACTCAATCCGCAGAAAGGACATCAGTATTTGCCCTTTATTGTCCTGGTAATCGATGAGTTTGCCGACCTGATCATGACTGCTGGCAAGGAGATTGAGTTGCCTATCGCGCGCCTGGCACAGCTTGCCAGGGCTGTGGGAATACATTTGATCATTGCCACACAGCGCCCCTCGGTGAATATTATCACGGGTACCATCAAGGCCAATTTCCCGGCACGTATTGCCTTTAAGGTTTCGTCCAAGATCGATTCCCGCACCATTCTTGATATGGGCGGAGCAGAACAGTTGATCGGTAAGGGAGATATGTTGATCAGTTATAATGGGGAAATAGCCCGTTTACAATGCGCATTTGTAGACACACCTGAGGTGGACCGGATAACGGAATTTATAGGAAGCCAGCAGGGCTATCCTCAGGCCTTTATGTTGCCAGAATATATTGATGAAAAGGAATTGGAGGGAAAGGTATTTGATCTTAGTGACAGAGATGCTTTGTTTGAAGATGCGGCAAGGCTGATCGTTTCAAGCCAAATCGGATCGACTTCACTTTTGCAAAGGAAGATGAAACTCGGCTATAACCGGGCAGGCAGACTGATGGATCAATTGGAAGCTGCCGGCATCGTAGGTTCCAATCAGGGAAGCAAGGCCCGGGATGTAATTATTAAGTCCGACACAGAGCTGGAACAGCATTTGCAGAGCCTCATCTAGGAGTTGTTAACATAATTGCTTCTTTTAGCCATGCGCAAACTGTTGGTAAAGGTTAGGAACTTTGCCTTTATATTTGCGGTTTGATATCAATCAACTTTACATGAAATCAGTATTCCTGACATTTCTGTTGTTATCAGGTTTCATTTTGGTCAGAGGTCAAAATAACAGCATCGGTAAGAATGACCCGGATGCCAAAAAATTGCTTGATCAGGTCAGCGCCAAGGCAAAATCCTATAAAAATATTCAGGCCGATTTTACGCTTGAGATCCAGAACGCAGCCGGAAAAACAGAGGGGAAAAAGACAGGAACGCTCTATCTGAAAGGAACACAATACCATGTAAGCATTACCGGTCAGGAGATCTTCTGTGACGGGAAAAACTCCTGGTCCTATGATAAGTCTACCAATGAGGTAACTATCAGTAAGGTTGATCCCGGAGTCAAGACGATCTCTCCTGAAAAATTCTTTACGGATTTTTATGATAAGGACTTTCTTTATAAGCTGAATGGGGCAAGGAAGCAGGGGAGAAAGACCCTGGAAGAGGTAGAGCTGACACCCGTTGACAAAACTAGAGCTTTTTATAAAGTGTATCTCTATATTGATAAGGCCACCCATATGCTATATGGCCTTAAGTCACTGGAAAAGAACGGGGCTAAGGATATACTCACCATAAATAAGCTTTTGGGCAATTCAACGATCAGTGATGACCTGTTTGTTTTTAATAAGGCAAAATATCCAGGTGTAGAAGAAGTGGATCTTCGAAACTAATTATTTACCCCATCTAAAAGTGCGGATATCGAAACCTGCCAAATCGAGCACCCTGTCTACTACCGTGGAGGCGACTTCTTCGATTGTTGCAGGTTTGCTGTAAAAAGAGGGGCTGGCAGGGCAAATGATTGCTCCGGCAAGGGTCAAAGCTTCCATATTCCTGATATGGATAAGGTTATAAGGTGCATCCCGAACCACGCAAATCAATTTTCTTCTTTCTTTTAAAACCACATCTGCTGCCCTGGTGATCAAGTTGTCGGAAATTCCGGTGGCGATCCTGCCCAAGGTACCCATGGAACAGGGAATGATAATCATGGTCTTATATAGGCCGGAGCCAGATGCAAAGGGGGCCCAAAAATCGGTTTGTTCAAATTGGCGGATATTATAATTAGAGTAGTCCTGGTTAACCAGCTCCGTCTTCCATACTTCCTTCGCATTGGCCGACATTACCAGTGAGAGTTCGTCCCATTGACCTGGAATGGCTACCAATTTATCGAGGAGCAATTTTGCGTAGATGGATCCGCTGGCGCCAGTAATGGCAATCACCAATTTTCGCATGGAAATTTTATTTTTTAACTCAGAAGGGCTTTTTTTATGAAGCTTCAAACTTAGCTTTACATGCAAATTTACAATGAGTAATTTTAAGATCGGTCTTTTGTGCATTCTGCTTTTTTCAGGGTTTACTGAAAAGAGGGCTAAAACAGGTTGGATCAGTTTTGACGAGGCGGCACGTCTTTCCCGAACTGAAAGAAGACCTATTTTGATTGATTTATATACTGACTGGTGCGGCTGGTGCAAACAAATGGACAAGAAGACCTATTCCAATATGCATGTTGCCGATTACCTTCAAAAGAAATTCTATGCTATTCGTTTGAATGCCGAAACCAGAGAAAACATTCAGTGGAAAGAGCATTTGTATAAATACAATTCCCGCTACGGGGTTAACGAACTTAGCCTTCTCTTATCCGGAGGCAAGCTCAGTTTTCCAACTTCAATTATTATCCCGGCAGGAAGTATGGATCCTATCGCTATTCCAGGTTATTTGGAACCAAAGGATTTTGAGGCTTTGCTAACTTATTTTGGGGATGGGAGTTCGGAGAAGATAGGTTTTGAGGAGTACGAGAAAAATTTCAAATCGAGTTGGTAATTCACTGATTAATAAATCATAAGACGGGCTTTTCTTGATTACAATCAATTTAATGGTACATGGGTAAAAAAATTTTGCGTGATATTCAAATCATTTATCTTTGGTTTTTCATAGGATAAGGTTTAATGGTTAATGGTATTTGATTAGTGCAGCCTCCCTTACGGGAGGCTCTTTTTTTGGTCTTCATTATAACTGCATGGTAAAAACCGGTGCGTAGCACCGGCCAAAAAAAGGCAAAAAATGGGTTTCTTATTCGGCCATATGCGGAATTGCTGCGACCTTATAATCCCCGGCATCTAATTTCTTTTTTGTTTCCTCAAAGGCCCGGAGCGTCTTTTGGATATCTTCATCAGTATGGACTGCAGTGGGAATGAGCCTATAAATAATAATTCCTTTTGGAATTACCGGATAAACGACAATGGAGCAAAAAATGCCATAATTTTCGCGAAGATCAGTCACCATGGCTGTTGCTTCAGGAACATCACCCTTCATATATAGAGGGGTTACAACAGAATCCGTTTTGCCAATATCAAAGCCCTTCTCCTTCAATCCATTCTGAAGTTTTCTTGCATTATCCCAGAGTTTATCTTTGAGTTCTTTGTGGTTTCTTAATAGCTCAAGCCTTTTCAGATTGCCAATAACAAATGGCATCGGCAGGCTTTTAGCGAAAATCTGGCTCCTGATATTGTACCTGATGTAATCCACGATCGTTTTATCACCAGCAACAAAGGCTCCGATCGAGGCCATGGATTTAGCGAAGGTCGAGAAATAAAGGTCAATCTGGCCCTGAACGCCTTGTTCTTCTCCTGCTCCCGCCCCTGTACTGCCAAGGGTCCCAAATCCGTGTGCGTCATCGACCAAAAACCTGAATTGATGCCTGGTTTTGAGGTCCACAATTTCTTTCAGTTTTCCCTGATCCCCAGCCATTCCAAAGACGCCTTCCGTAATGACTAGAATGCCTCCTGCTTTCTGTTTGTCGATAAGAGCCTGGGCCCGCTGCAATTGTTTTTCACAATCCTCTACGTCGTTGTGCTTAAATACAAAGCGGTGACCAGGGTGAAGCCGGAGACCGTCAATGATGCAGGCATGGGATTCCGCATCGTAAACGACGACATCGTGACGACCACATAAGACGTCAATGATGCTTACCATTCCCTGGTATCCATAATTTAAAAGGACCGCATCTTCTTTGTCGACAAATTCGGCCAGTTCTTTTTCCAATTGTTCGTGGATATTGCTGTTCCCGCTCATCATCCTGGCACCCATCGGGGCGGCCAGACCATATTGCTGGGCTCCCAGGGCATCGACTTTTCGTACTTCGGGGTGGTTGGCAAGGCCAAGATAATTATTCAGACTCCATACGATCATATTCTTTCCGCGAAATTTCATATGGCTGCCGATTTCCCCTTCCAATTTAGGGAAGGTAAAGTATCCATGTGCCCTGTCGCGATGCTGTCCAATTGGTCCGTAGTTCTTGATTAGCCTTTCGAAAATATCAGCCATAATATGGTGGATTTAGTTTGGGATTTAGTCAGTGATACAGCCCTGAAAAATTGACGCAAAATTAATGGATTTGGGCTAAAAGGCAAGGGGTTTTGAATCCGAGACCAGGGTAGGCTGGGGTATTTCTTTTGACTATTATTCAATTCAATACATTTGCCCCAAAAAAGAATTCATGAGCGCCAGGACCCTTTTTCTCTGTTTTGTTTTTTTTCGATTTTTGGCGGCGGAGGCTCAGATCAAACCAAATGCTGCCATTTCGCAACAGCTTACACACCCCAAGCTCGTAGTGGGCATTGTGGTAGATCAGATGCGTTGGGATTACCTATATCGATATTATGACCGATACCGCCAAGGTGGTTTCAGGAGACTTCTGAGAGAGGGGTATTCCTGCGAGAACACCATGATCACCCACCTTCCTTCCTATACTGCAGTCGGACATAGTACGATTTTCACAGGCTCGGTGCCTTCGATAAGCGGAATCACAGGGAATGACTGGATCGAACAACTTTCCGGAAAACACGTGTATTGCACGGAAGACAGCACGGTCAATAGTGTAGGCAATGAATCGGAAGATGGAAAGATGTCTCCCCGTAACCTCCTGGTTTCAACGATTACCGACGAACTGAGAATTGCAACTAATTATCAATCCAAAGTGGTGGGAGTTTCCCTCAAGGACAGGGCTTCGATCCTGCCTGCCGGCCATACTGCAAATGCGGCCTATTGGCTTGACGATGAAAGCGGCCATTTTATTACCAGTTCCTATTATATGAAGGAATTACCCGCCTGGGTGAATGTCTTTAACCAAAAAAATGAAATTGAACGCCTGATAAAAGATGGATGGAATACCATTTATCCGATCGGGACTTATATAGAGAGCGATTCGGACCGGGAATCCTATGAAGGGAAATTCAAGGGGGAAGATGCTTCTGTATTTCCGCATGATATGGCAAGAATTTATCAGACTAGTAAGGGATCCTTCCGGCAGACGCCTTTTGGCAATACCCTGACAATGGAATTTGCAGAAAATGTGGTGGAAAATGATAGGCTGGGAAAGGGAGCCGCCACTGATTTTCTGACTATTAATTGTGCTTCTACCGATTATGTGGGTCATTTTTTCGGGCCTAATTCCGTTGAGACAGAGGATACTTATCTAAGACTGGATAAGGACCTGGAGCATTTTTTCAAGTTCCTGGACAACCAGGTAGGTAAGGGTCAATATACGGTGTTTCTGACGGCTGATCATGGAGTTGCACATAATATCGGGTATATGCAGAAGCACCAGTTGCCTGCGGATTATATAGTTTATAAGCCAATGGTCGATAGCCTGAATCAAATCCTTGAAAAAGAATTCGGGGTTTCAAAGCTGATTTTATCGGCATCGAACGCGCAACTGAATTATGATAGAAAGAAAATTGATGGCCAACATCTGGATTTCGATGCCATAAAAAAAATCTCTGTCGATTTTCTTCGCCGGCAACCCGGAGTTCAGTATGCAGTGGACATGGACAGGATCGGGGAGTCCGCGATTCCAGAGCCACTGCGCACCATGATCATAAACGGCTATAATTTTAAGAGAAGCGGGGCTGTTCAGATCATTCCCTATCCCGGATGGTTCGAAGGTTATGGCAAGACGGGAACAACACATGGAAACTGGAATCCTTACGATACTCATATTCCTCTAGTGTTTATGGGTTGGGGGATCTCCCACGGCATTTCGGAGAGGGTAGTTCATATGACCGATATTGCGCCCACTCTGGCTGCGCTGCTCCATATTCAGATGCCGAACGGCTGCATAGGAGAGCCGATTCGGGAGCTTTTTTCTGTTCATTAAAACATAAGGAGGATGAAGTATTTGATTTTAATATTGATGGCTGTTCAATTGATGGCGAGTATGGCCTATTCCCAGTTTAATTTGCGTGATACCCTGCCGACAGATCCTGAAGTCAGGATGGGAAAATTGGAAAATGGCCTCAGGTACTATATCCGAAAAAATGATAAGCCGGAAAAAAAAGTGCAATTGCGTTTGGTGGTGAATGCGGGCTCTGTGCTGGAAGACCCGGATCAGCAGGGGCTGGCCCATATGATGGAGCATATGAACTTTAACGGATCTGAACATTTTCCGAAAAATGAATTGGTGGATTATCTTCAGTCTATCGGAGTTCAGTTCGGGGCAGACCTGAATGCCTATACGAGTTTTGATGAAACCATTTATATCTTACCCATTCCATCTGACGATTCAGTTAAGATTGACAAGGGCTTTACGATCCTGGAAGATTGGGGTGGCAATGCAGCTCTTGATCCAACCGAAATTGATAAGGAAAGAGGAGTCGTACTGGAAGAATCAAGATTGGGGAAGGGGGCTGAAGAAAGGATGCGCAAAAAATATTTCCCCATTCTTCTCAATGGTTCTTCCTATGCGCTCAGGCTCCCCATTGGGAAGGACGATACGATCCGGAACTTTAAGGCGGCTACATTGAGGAGGTTTTACAAGACCTGGTACCGCCCTGATCTTGAAGCCGTTATAGTCGTTGGGGATCTTGATCCGGACCAGGCAGAAAAGGAAATCATCCGGCATTTCGGTCATTTCAGCAATCCGATAACCGAAAAGCCAAGACCCGCACTGGTTCACCTTCAACCAAGGACCAGCAGCACTGCAATGGTATTGACAGATAAGGAGGAAACGTATAATGTCCTGCAAATATTCAATCAATTTAAACAGGAAAAGCCTTTGAAGACATGGGCAGATTACCGTTTCTCCATCGTCGAAGATTTGTTCCTGGAAATGCTTAACCAGCGATTGAATGAACTGACACAGGAGACTAATCCTCCATTTGTTTATGCAAGCAGCGGGTTCAGCTCTTTTCCTCGCGGATACAGGAATTTTACTTCCATGGCAGTACTTGGTGACAGACCGGTCAAGGATGCTGTTAATGCAATCATGACGATAATGGTGAGTCTTACCAAATACGGATTCCTGCAGTCAGAACTGGATCGCGCAAAAAGCAATTTATCAAGCGAAGTGGAGAATGAGTATAATGACAGGAACAAGATGAAGTCGGGTCATTTGGTCCAACCTTTTATCGATAACTATTTGTCGGGATCCCCCCTCCTTGGAATCAAGTCTAAATTCCAGTTTATCAGCCAGGTCCTGCCCACTATTAAATTGCATGAAGTTGAGGAGCTGGTCGCCAAAATAAAGGCGGGATCAAAGGCGGGACAGTTCCTGCTTCTTACGGCCTCGGAGAAAAGCAAGGCTCAATTGCCTGGAAAAGAGCAATTGCTTTCCTATGTGAAGGCGGCAGCACTGCTTCCGGCCACGCCCTATACGGAAAAGGCAGTCGCCGAATCCCTGATCCCCAAGGCCCCAAGACCAGGAAGGATAACCGGGGAAACACCCAACAGTTCTATGGGTACGACAGATTTTACATTGAGCAACGGAATCACGGTAACCGTCAAACCCACAGAGTTCAAGAATGATGAGATAAAGATGGATTCATGGAGGTTGGGCGGCTTTCAAAATTTCAGCCTTTCCGATAAAACCAATGCAGAGAACGCACCACTGATCATCAGGTCCATGGGCTTAAAAGACCTGACCCCAATCGATCTGGGAAAATTCCTGGCGGGTAAAACCGCAGATGCGGAACCCTATGTTAATCCCAATGACGAAGGCATTCAGGGAAGCAGTAATGTGAAAGACTTCGAGATCTTGCTTCAGCTTGTTTATTTATATTTCACCCAACCCCGCAAGGATTCAAGCTTGTTTAAGACTTATATCCAATCCAGGAAGGCATTTGTGAGGAATCTGCTCAATAATCCCAGATTCTATTATCAGGATACCTTGTCCAGGGTTGAGTTTTCGAATAACCCCTGGGCATCACAGGTAGAAAGCGAATCGGAGTTGGATAAAATTAATCTGGAAAGGGCTTATTCCATTTACAGGGAAATTTTTGGGAACGCCTGGGGATGGCATTTCACTTTTGTTGGCAATATCAGCCTCAGTCAGATAAAGCCTTTACTGGAGATATATATCGGAAGCCTTCCAAGTTCTGAAAAAGATGTGGGGTTTACAGATGTTGGGATGAGGCCCAGGAATGGAATAGTGGAATTCAATGTCAGGAAGGGAACGGAGAAACAGAGTTTAACAACCTTGATTTTCCATGGGGAAGCAGCCTATAGCCGGCAGGAAGAATTAAAATTGAAAATGCTTAGCGATATCCTGACGATTAAAATCCTTGAAAAACTGAGGGAGGAAATGAGCGGGATCTATGGAGGCAGCATGAGCAGCAGCTTTGAAAAAAGGCCCTATAATCATTATAATGCAATTCTGTCCTTTCCTTCCGGACCCGAAAATGTCGATAAGCTCATCAAGGCGGCGATGGATATTATTTTGGAGCTTCAACAAAAGGGGCCGGAACAAAAGGATCTTGATAAGGTGAAGGAGACTATTCAAAAACAGAATGCAGATGAATTGAAAAGCAACGATCATTGGCTGGATGTGCTGACCAATTCATGGATTGAGCAGGAAGACCCGAACTGGGTACTTGAGTTTCCCAGACAGGTGGATGCTGTTACGATAAAGGGTATACAGGAAGCAGCGGTCAGGTACCTGAACATGCAGCACTATATCAGAGATATCAAAGCGGAATCATATCCGGAATGAGGGCGGCTATTCATAGAGTTTCATAGCTGTTTTTTCGACCAGGGCTTTTGGCATGAGCCAGACCATGAATGCGCCAACCTTATTGATCAGACCTGTTATTACTTCAGCCTTTCCGGCAAACATGCTTTTGACGGCGATTAGCGCTACAGCCTGAGCGGTCATATTGACTTTCTGAGCGGTCTTAACTCCTTTCGGGCCTATCTGGGCCCTGACTACGAAATCCGTGTCTGTGGAGCCGGGTGAAATGGCGGTTACCGAAACGCCGGAATGCCTCAATTCCTGCCTAAGCCCCCTGCTATAACTTAGAATAAAGGATTTGGTTGCTGCATATACGCTGAGATAGGGAACGGCCTGATAGGCCGCAGAACTGGCGATATTCAGAATATAGCTTTTTGGACGGGACTGCAGCATGGGGAGAAATAGCTGGCATAGCTGGACAGGAACCACCATGTTCACTTCCATCATCTGGGTGTTTTCTTCAAGGGAATACTTATCGAAGGGACCGCTCAATCCATAGCCGGCATTGTTGACTAATATATCGATCTGATAGGTTTTTTGACTGGTCCATTCCAAAACTTTTCGGGCGGCACCATGGGCGGCGAGGTCAATGGCCAAGTAATCTACTTCGATACCAAAGGTTTCGGACAATGCTTTTGCTGTTTCCTTTAATAACCCTTCGGATCTGGCAATCAGGAGGAGGTTGCATTTTTTTTGGGATGCCAGTTCCCAGGCGATTGCCTTACCTATTCCTTTACTTGCTCCTGTAATCAGTGCACGACTCATATTAACTGATTTAAAAAAGGAAGGCCAACTGAGAAGCCGGCCTATATTAACGTTTTGGGAGGTGATATTAGTTCTGAACCCTGGATGCCAAGCGATGATAGAAAGGAGTTTTGCTTTTTGCGTGTTTGGGCATGTATTTTCCAGTTATGATCGGGACATACATAACACGCCTCCTACTGGCTTCTCCATAATGGGGAGATTGCTGTGCCCGATGCCAGAGGCGGCCATCGTGTACGGTGAGGTCTCCCGCTTTCAAATCGAATCCAATTTCTCTTCGATCAGGATTATTATCGATGAAATATTTCTTTCCAAAAAGAAGACGCATCATATTCTGCTTGTGGGTGCCCGGCAATATCCTCAGTCCGCCGTTTTCAAAAGGACATTCGTCCAGATGTATACCCACATTGAGCATTGGCAGTATCTTCTGGCCCAGGAAGAGGTCACGGGGACTGTCGGTATGCCAGCCCATTTGAGTGAAGCTACTGTCCGGCATGCGGACATAATTATTTAGAATCAGACCGTCTTTCTCATTTTCAGCTATCCTTCCTTCATAAGGATAAAGTAATCCGACGAGCGCCTGTATCCTTGGCTCACGCAGCAAATCTTTGAAAAGATCGCTGTGCAGGTTCAAGAAACACATCCGCTGGATCATCCGGTTACCTTTGTCATCCTTTCCGAATTTAAGGGGAATACCGTTAACTTTCTCTTTTCCTTCATCAAGCCATTGTTTTTCAATCCTTTTGATTTCGGAAATGAATAAATCAACCTTCTCGGGAGAAATGAAATTTCTAAAAACAATAGCGCCTACTTTATCAAAATATTTCAGTTGTTCTTCAGTCAGCGTATCTTCTAAGGTAAAATCAGGAATTGCTACTTTATTCATATTGTTAGCATTTGCTTAGGGGTGCTCAAATAATTTTCCTCCTAAGTAGGAGCCTTTAATCAATTCAAATGGTATTAATTTTAACAAATTATGATTTTTATATTAAACTGTAAAGATAATAAAATAAGGCATAAGATGTTATTTTGTGTTTTTGACCTGATCAACCCTCCTTTTGCCTTATACAATGGCTTTTGTATTGTTGCAAAATAAGAAATTTTACGGTATCATCTCTTACGGATTGCTGCTTATATGCAGCTATGCCGGTATATGCCAAAAAGATACGATAAAAATACCAGCATCAAGCCAAACTTTAGTGCTGCCAGTAGTTGCCCGTTCAATAGAAACCAACTGGTCTTTTGGGATGGCTTCCACCTATACTTTCCATATCGATCCCAAGAACCGGATGGATCGAACGAGTAACCTGGAAGGCCTGGTCCTTTATACCTTAAACAAACAATTTGTAGCGGCCATTAACGGTTCTGTCTATTTCCCCGGAGAGAAATATATAATCAGTCAGCAATTGTCTTATAGCTATTATCCGGACGAATTCTGGGGACTTGGCAAATATAGTCAGGACAGTAATGTGGAAAACTATAGTTACCGGCAATACTATGTTTATCTTCATATGCAGGCCCATATCGGAAATAAAATGTTCCTTGGATTGATATATGACTATCAGCGTCTTTTCCGTGTCAAATATGATTCAGGCGGTCTTTTTGACCAGGAGATGGTGCCGGGAAGGGATGGATACCATATCTCAGGATTCGGGGGCAGCTTCACCTACGATACAAGGAATAACGCATTCTCACCGGATCAGGGAGAGATGCTTCAATTTTATTTCAATAGGTTTGCGCATTATTTCGGATCAGACTATGATTATACCAACTTCGTTCTTGATCTGCGTAAGTTCATTATGATTTACCGGCATGAGGTGCTGGCGATTCAGGCTTATGGTTTTTTCAATGCAGGGGAAACACCACTTAGGAGCCTGGCACTACTAGGCGGAGCAAACTTTATGAGGGGCTATTACCAGGGACGTTACCGGGATAAGAACCTGGGTATTGTCCAGTCCGAATACAGGATCCCTCTATTTTGGAGATTTGGCGCTACCGTTTTTGGGGACCTGGGAAATGTTGCCCCCAACCTGGCGGGGATCAACTTTCAAGGCATAAAATACTCCTATGGCGGCGGTATTCGCTTCGCACTCAATCCTACTGAGAAACTCAACCTTCGGTTGGATTACGGTATCGGGGAAGGAAAATCTAACGGATTCTATTTTCAATTGGGTGAGGCTTTCTAGGGCTCTCAATAACTGAAATCATGGATCATTTTCTTAGAGATCAGGTAGCTGAGCAGGGCAAAGAATGGAGCAGCCACTATGTCAATGGTGTAATGGACATGCTGGATGAGAAGCAAGGTTGCGATGGTGAGCGTTGCAGTCAGAGTGAATATTTTATCTGCTTTATTGCGCAGGCAGAGAAACATCAGGAATGCCGTTGAGGTATGACCTGAATAAAACAGGTCCTTGGTGATAAACCGGGGGCCATAAAATATATTGCTAAGAGGGTCCACCAGGATAAGCAGCCCTTTGGGGGCATTGAGGCCAATAAAGGAGATAGTGAATACTCTCATAAGCGTCAGGATCAGGTAGGCCCATAGCATGATGACAAATATCTGCGGGTTCTGAACCATGCGTACGATCATTAGAAATGTTACTGCCCATACAAAAAGGAAGATTGCAACAGAAACATCCAGGGGGTGAATGATATCTAATAGCCAGTCATCCAGTTGGATCCCGTTCCTGCTTTCTATCAGCTTAAAAAAAAATGGCAGAAATGAAAACAAACCAATCAGGCTGAGCGCTCCGGAGAGGGTCTGATTGCGAAAGGAGCGGTAAGCCCATGCCTGTTTCCATTTTTCTCTAAATCCTGTCTTTCCTTGCTGGTTCATAATTTTTTACAACGCGCAAATTTATGGAAGGAATTATTAATCACTCATCCGCCGATAAATTTGTTTCCAAGACGCGCGAATTATTAAGGCAAGAAAATATAAATCATTATCAGAATTTCAAAAATTCCATCTGACAAAGGCTTCCATAGCAGCAAATTTGGTTAGGCCGAGCTGGGCATATAAGTTGGCGGTATTGGCATTGCGGTGTTCAGCCCGTTGCCAGAATTCCCGGTTATCACTTCCCTGAAAGGGGACCATGTCTTTCTGGCTCTGGTGTATAAAAATGCCGTATCTTTTTTTCATTACCTGGTCGGGGCTCATGGGTATGGCCATTTCTATTTCACTGATATCCCATTCCTGCCAGGCTCCCTTGTAGAGCCAGACCCAGCAATCATTTACCCAGTCCTCTCTGTTTGATTTCAGACGGTGAATGGATTCGAAGACGATGTCCAGACATACTTTATGGGTTCCGTGCGGATCGGCCAAATCCCCTGCACAATAAACCTGGTGAGGTTTGACTTTTTGCAAGAGCTCCATGGTAATTCGGATATCTTCCTCACTCATCGGTTTTTTTTCGATGGTTCCTGTTTCGTAAAAGGGAAGGTTCTGGAAATGAATATTTTCATCCTTTAATCCAACGTAATGGCAGGTAGCTTTTGCCTCACAACGCCGGATGAGCCCTTTTATATCCCTGATATCCTGTGTATCTGCATCGCTGTCTTTTTTATTGTTGAGGAATTGGGTGGCTTCCCGCAAGGCCTTGGAGGAGGTATTATTGTCGATGCCTTTTAGTTGTTCAAAGCCGACTGCGAAATCCAGAAAACGGGTCACAAATTCATCGGTCACTGCTATATTGCCGGAGGTCTGATAAGCCACGTGCACTTCATGTCCCTGATCGTGCAGGCGCATGAAGGTTCCACCCATCGAAATGATGTCATCGTCAGGGTGAGGAGAGAAAATCAGACTTCTTTTGGGAAAGGGCTCAGAACGTTCCACGCTTTTATGTTTGGGCTTTCCTCCCGGCCAACCTGTAATGCTATCCCTCATCATATAGAATACCTGCAGGTTGATCTCGTAAGCATCTCCTTTTTCTACAAGCAGGTCGCTGAGTCCGTTGTCATTGTAATCGGCATTGGTCAGGCTTAAGATGGGCTTTCCCAGCTTTAAGGCCAGATTGATCACAGCCTTGCGTATAATTTGAGGGGTCCATTCACATTCCCCTGTAAGCCAGGGGGATTTAAAACGGGTGAGTTCGGAGGCTGCCAGTTCATCCGTAATAAAAGTGCAATCGGGATGATGCTGTAACAAAGAAGCGGGAACGAGCTCCGACATATGCCCTTCGACAGCTTTTTGGAGCACGGGGGCTTTGTGCTGGCCCCAGGCCATAAGATATATCTTCTTTGCTTTCAGTATCGTGCTTATTCCCATGGTTATGGCCAGCCTCGGCACTTTGGAAATATTCTGAAATTCATGGGAATTGGCTAGCCTGGTGGAATTGTCCAGCGGTACAAGACGAGTCTTGGAAAATAGGCTGGACCCCGGCTCATTGAATCCAATATGACCATTGTTACCTATGCCCAGGATTTGCAGGTCGACTCCACCACAATTTTCGATCAATTGCTCAAATTCGCTGCATTTGCTCTTTATATTTTCACGGTCCCAGCCACCGTCGGGGATATAACAATTGGATGGATCTATGTCTACTTTTTTGAAGAGTTGCTGGCGCATGAAACGCTTATAGCTTTGAAGGGCGTTTGCTTCAATGGGGTAATATTCATCCAGGTTAAAGGCGATGACATTCCTGAAACTAAGTCCTTCTTCTTTGTGCATGCGGACCAGTTCAGAGTAAAGTGTTTTAGGAGAGGAACCGGTTGCCAGACCGAGGACACAGAATTGTCCTGATTTTTCCTTTTCCTTTATCAGGGCGGCAATTTTCCCGGCAATGAAACAGGATCCTTCCTGTATGGAATTGAATTTTTTTACAGGGATTTTCTCAAATGTGTCAACCATACTCATAAAAGATCTATTTTATTCTAAGGTTTGCGTTCCTTGCTAAACGAGCCCAAGCACCTTATCCCTTACCAGCAGGCAGCACCCGGGAATTCCCGCCCGCTGCCCAATCGAAGATAAAATGATCCTGGTATCGTTATTCACAAGACTCAGGGAATATTGCATGATGGAGGTCTTTACCGGCAGGAGTAATGGTTCTCCCAGACCAGCCAACATTCCGCCCAATACTATTAGTTCAGGATTGAGCATATTGATGGCGACGGCAAGACCCCTTCCCAGGTTATATGCGATTTGCGTGACTCCTTCGAGGGCCAGATTGTCTCCCCGATGCACAGCTTCCAAAATATCTTCGAGTTCAAGAAAGCCATTTTTTGAAAGAGGGTTTTGAAGACTGCTGCTGTTCTGTTCTTTGATTTTGTTTAGTATGAAATCGATAAGGGCCAGGCCGGAAGCTTCCGTTTCAAGACATCCCTTTTTCCCGCAAAAACATATTTTCTGGTTGTCAAACATCGGGATATGCCCTATTTCACCAGCATAGCCGGATGCACCATAAACAGGTTTCCCGTTTACAAATATTCCAAGAGACATACCATAATCTATATTGACTATGCAAACGTTTTGTTCAGTAAAAGATAGTCCCGAATGGCCGAAATGATATTCCCCATAGGCCACAGTTCGGCTATCGTTATCCAGAAATACGGGCAGCCCGAATGCCTTCTCCAACCGCTTCTTTACCGGAGCATCTCCAAAATGATAGTTGCTGAGAATATTGCTGGTCTTGACATTGATCCGACCAGCCATGCTCAGACCCAGACCCACGATTTTATCCATGGGTATGGTGATTTTTTGTAAAAAAATTCTTATTTCACCGATGATGGCCTGAAGGGATTCTCCAGCTTCGAGGTAGGTAAACGGGATGTTTAGTGCCGTTTTCACAAGATCTCCATTAAAGCTCATCAATCCGATATTGATCTTGTATTTTCTAATTTCCACTCCGAGAAAATAGCAGCAATGGGGGTTCAGGCTATAAATAACTGCCTTCCTTCCCAGACCTTCGGTCTTCTTACCCGAGTCAATAACGAGCCCTTCTTCGTGGAGGCTGGAAATCAATTCAGTAGTTTTTGGAATGCTGATATTGAGTAATTCGGATAGTTCTGGAATGGTTGACTCCCCTTTTGCAGTAAAATGACTTATAACCCTTTTCTTCCTACCCTGGTCTTTGAAGGCTACACCCGAGAGCTCAATATCGTTTAGATGAGTAAAAATGGAATACATCGGCAGGGTTAAAATACTTTACAAAACTAAGGGAATTAAATAATTTATTTTAGTAAAATCACTGGCTAAAGTAAAATATTTTTTAAAAATGTAAATTTAACAATTAATAGAGCTATTCCCCCTTTCCTTATCCCTTTAGTGTTATAATGCACTCCCCTAAGCTCATAGCGCTGATACTGAGTTTTTAAGCGCATGGGAAATTCTTCAAAATTTTTATCTTTTTGACTAGCCCACAATACCTCACTCAATGCGCTTAAGCGAGGGAATAACATATATTCTACTTTGTCAGGATTGTCCATGTATTCTGTCCATAGAAATTATTTAATAGAAAAGGGCAACCCACGGCTGCCCTTTTTCGCGATAAGTTTTTTATGGCTGTTAACCTGTTGCCAGTTGAGGCGTCGACGTTGAAGAAAAATGTTTGAATTCATTCTTAACGTCATGAAATAATTTTCGGAATGTTTCCATTCGCTCTAATAAAGGGTTCTGCGTCTCTCTTTTCACAGAACGTATGACATTGTATGTGTCTTCAACTTTTTGCCTAGAATCGGGAAGGTCATGTCTCAGAGTGTCAATGACTTCTTTCTGGCAAATGAACAGGTTTTGGAAATGCTCGATTTGAGCAAGGAAGGCACGGGGGAGTCTTTTAGACGCCATGTCTTCGAGTTCGTGTTCGAAATGGCGAATTTCCTGTTTGATGGAGGAGAGTTCATGTTTCCAGGATTGCAAATCCGCATGAAACTCTTCTATGGTCGTTGATTCCATTGGCTACCATTTTAGTGAAGAAATAAAGAACTGTGAGCTCTAATTTAGTAAATCAGGGAAAATTGAACAAAAAAAAGTTTTCACCAGTAAATGCGATAAATAATGATTTAGAAATGTGTCAATTTTGATTTTCCTGGATTTACAGTCACCTACAAGCACCGCGCCTTCAGTTATCAAACCAATTCCTTACTTTTGGCCTTTCTTAAAAAGAATGAATATTTTTTTAATGTTTCAGGCTTTTCTTAGAACTTATTAAAATATTCATGAAGACTGTAAATTTTGAATGGAAAAGAAAGTTACCAAGATCGGTGTCCTCACTTCCGGGGGCGATTCACCGGGAATGAATGCTGCCGTTCGGGCGGTCGTCAGAACGGGTATCTATTACGGGCTTGAAGTTTGCGGCATCATGCGCGGATACAGCGGCATGATCGATAACGATATCATCCCAATGCACTCCAGGAGCGTGGCCAATATCATACAAAGAGGCGGGACCATTCTCAAGACAGCACGCTGCAAGGAATTTTTTGAATATGAGGGTCGAAAAAAGGCGTATAACAATCTTAAGAAACTGGGAATCAATGGTTTGGTAATAATAGGCGGAGACGGTTCATTCAGGGGCGCACATAAATTCAGCAACGAGTTTGACATTTCATGCATTGGTCTTCCGGGCACCATCGATAAAGATATTGCAGGCACGGATTTTACCATTGGTTTCGATACCGCTGTAAATACTGCCGTTGAAGCCATTGATAAGATCAGGGATACGGCGGATGCTCATGATCGCCTTTTCATTATTGAGGTCATGGGAAGGGATTCCGGCTATATTGCCCTTCACAGCGGAATAGCTACAGGAGCCGAACATATATTGATCCCTGAGAGAAAGACGGATATTGAAGAATTGGTCGACTCCCTCACTGAGAAGGAGCGCAGGAAAAAGCTCGTCAATATGGTAGTAGTGGCTGAGGGCGACAATTTTGGCGGAGCCGATGAAGTGGCGAAGGTCATTAAGGAGCGTATACCTAGTGCAGACACGAGGGTTTGTGTTTTGGGTCATATTCAACGCGGAGGTTCTCCGAGCTGTCTGGATAGGCTGATAGCCAGCCGCATGGGCTATAGCGCCGTGGAATGCCTTCTCGAGGGAAGGCACAATGTGATGGTGGGCATAATGAATAACAAAATGCACTTTACGCCTCTGGAGAGAGCTGTGAAGGCGAAGCAGAAAATAACCGATGAATGGTTGAAAATTGTTAAAATACTCGCATCTTAAAATATTTAAGGCAGGAACCTACCTGCCTTTCTTTTTCTAAAACCGAAACAAACTAGTTTCATGTCAAAGCACGCCGCAAAATACTTCCACCAGACCATGGATAAACAAGCAGGAATAGATCATTCCTTCCATCGGACCAAGATCGTGGCTACAGTAGGCCCTGCATGTGATACCTATGATAAATTGCTGGATCTTGTCAAAGTCGGGGTTAATGTATTCCGACTGAATTTTTCGCATGGAAACCATGAAGACAAAACGAGGATCATTGATCATATCCGAAAAATAAACAATACGGAGCCTTATAATATTGCCATTTTGGGAGATTTGCAAGGACCCAAATTGCGCGTTGGGGAAATTGAAAACGGAAGCATACTTGTCGTCGAGGGGGATATTCTCACTTTTACGAATGAAAAACTGATTGGAAATAAGGAGCGCATTTATGTTTCCTATCCAAACCTGCATTCGGATGTGCGGATTGGCAATATAATCATGATCGATGACGGAAAATTGGAAGTGAAGGTGATCGGCGTTGAAAAGAACAATGATGTAAAAGTGGAGGTCACTCTGGGGGGGATTCTTTCATCAAAAAAGGGAATCAATCTTCCGGATACTAAGATCTCATTGCCGGCATTAACTGATAAAGATCTGATTGACCTGGAATTCATCATCGAACAGAAATTGGACTGGGTCGCATTGTCCTTTGTGCGGAATGTAAAAGACATCGTCGTCCTGCGAAGTAAATTGGTTGAAAAAAGGAGTAAGACCAAGATCATTGCCAAAATAGAAAAACCCGAAGCGCTGACCAATATTCGGGATATCATACTGGAATCAGACGGGATCATGGTTGCACGTGGAGACCTTGGTGTGGAGCTGCCGATCGAACAAGTGCCTCTGATCCAGAAACAATTGATTCGAAAATGCCTGCATAGGGCCAAGCCCGTGATTGTTGCAACACAGATGATGGAAAGCATGATCGACAGGACTAAACCCAACCGCAGTGAGATCACGGATGTAGCCAATGCCGTTCTGGAAGGAGCGGATGCGGTTATGCTCAGTGGTGAAACAGCCGCCGGCCAACACCCCTCCCTGGTCGTGGAAACCATGAGAAAGATCATCATGGAAGTGGAAAAGAATGACTACCCTTATAATCTGGAAGATAAATTAGCGCCCCAACCGCATTCTCCTTCCTTCCTGAGCGATGCCATCTGCTACAATGCCTGCAAGCTGGCTAAAGACGCCAAGGCGGATGCGTTGATAGGAATGACACAAAGTGGTTATACTGCGTTCATGCTGTCCAGCTACAGGCCACAGTCCCCTCTTTATATTTTTTCAAAGGAAAAATCCCTCATCAATCAGTTGAGTTTGAGCTGGGGGGTTCGCGCATTTTACTACGATGAAGAAGAAAGTGTGGACGATATTTTTGGCGACCAGGTTCAGATCCTTAAGCAAAGAGGATTCATCAATACCGGAGATGTCATAGTCAATACAGGCAGCCTGCCTGTTCAATTGCATTTGCCGACGAATATGCTGAAAATTGGTCGGGTAGATTGAAATTTTATCCTATTAACGGATAAGAACAACCGTTCCTTTTTTGGCAATCGTATTACCTAGGTAATCCACTCCCGCCACTTCCCATACAAATGTGGCACTATCCTGAGGTCTTCCTTTATATATTCCATTCCAACCGGCTCCCATCTGAGTCGTTTCATAGACCAATTGCCCCCAGCGGTTATATACCCTGAAATAATTCAGTTTCGAAATGCCCACCGGGATGGGCCTGAACATATTATCAACGCCCTGTCCCGGCGTGAATCCTGTTGGTACAAATATATCGGGCAAGGTCTTGTAAATTTTTACAGACACCGTAGACTGGCCATAACAACTATAGGCATCGGTAGCCCGGACAATATAGGTTATGGAATCCGTCTCTCCTCCGTATCTTGCTACCGGATTGGGTATATCAGGATTGTTCAGGTAAGAGGAGGGTGACCATAACCAGACATCCTGGGCAGTGTCACTGCTGATGGCATTGAATTGTAAGGGCTCTCCTACAACGACCGATGTATCCTGTACAATGCTCACTTTTATCGGGGGAATGACATTCACCAAAAAGGTATCTGCAAGAGCGTTAGGACACCCTGGATTCTCCACCTCAAGAACATAGTCCGCAGTTTGCGAAGGCAGGGCCGAAGCACTCACAAGGGCAGGGTCAGAAGGTATGGTGCCGGAAACAGCACCACTCAGGGAATCATAGGCTACCCAGAAATAGGTTGTCCCGATGCTGATATCGGCATTCAACAAAGCCGAAGTACCGAAGCAAATGGTCGTATCCGCAGGGTCGATGCTGGCTTGAGGAAAGGCCGCCGGATAAAGGTATATATTGGCTATCTGGCTTGTGTCCAACGGACAAACACCGCTTTTCACAATCGTGCGGTAATGGATGGTTGCGGGTAATGAGTTTACGAGATAACTGGTATCGGTGTCAGGAAAGTCTGACCAATTGATGCTGTCCAATGAAGATTGCCAGGTCACAATATTCCCCACATGGTTGTTAAGCTGCAGAAGCGTGTTGATGGGCTGATTTAAACAATAAGCGCTATTAACAGGAAGCAGGTTGCCGCCAATGCTTTTTGGGTCAACCTGAATTGTCGAGGGGCTGCTGCTGTCTATCGCACAGGAAAAACCGTGTTGGACAACGGCCTCAAAAATGGTGGTTGAGTCCAGGTTCGTGGCATTGTAGCTGCTGGTTTGCACCTGGATCGGTGTCCAGGATTGTCCCCCGTTGGTTGAACCTATCCAATTCAATACATTTCCTGTATTTCCGGTCAATTGCAGCGTAGTCAAATTGAACCCCGAGCAGACTTCAGCATTGGATAGAACGCTTCCAGGCACGGTGGGAGTTGTGGTGGAGACATGTATCGTATCGGCAAGATCTGCGCATCCATTCTGCTCACGGGCAGTTATGAATCCCGCATCGGCAGCAGGCGTTACATTGATACTATTTGAATTAGCCCCTGAATTGATGACCCAGTTTGAGGGAACAGACCACTTATAAGTAGCTCCAGCCAATGCAGGAATTGAATAATTAGTACTTCCATCGAGACAGGCAATGGAATCCCCGCTTATGATGAGTCCTGCGCAGGTATTACGGATGGCGATATAGCCATAGGCGAAATGCCCCCCGGGAACGCAATTGTCAGCTTCAAAGGTCAGGGTCACATACTGGCCCCTGTAAGGAGAAAGGTCGAAGGTCACTTCAGTCCAGGGTTTAAACCAAACATCCTGCAAATGCGGAGGATTGGGCAATGGTGAATTCGGATCGGGGTGAGGAGAGAGTTGAGGACTCAAACTAAACCCGTTTGCTTCTGCCAGGGCCGAATCCAAAGTGGCATCTCCGTCCTGGGGGTTTGCGTCGTTGTATGTGGGCAGGTAATACTGAGGAGAGGCGCAGGTGATGACGCTGTCCTCAGTGCTTATAGTAGCTGAAATCAAGGGCTGATCGGCGGATTTGTGTTGTCCGTTTTCAAGAACCATTGCATAGGCATATGTCATAGTATAGGGCTGGTTCGTAGCGCTGGCAGGAACAAGGAATTTATAACTGACCCCCCTTATATAACCGCCATAATCGCCAGAATTAGGGGGAGCAGTCGAAGTGGAGCCTAATAAAATTGAAAAATTATACTTATAGCCGTTAATTGTCGGAACTGTGGGGAATGATCCGAAGTGATCGATTTTGGCGCTACCCAATACCTGGATTCCGGGAACAACGGGCAAGGTATACTCAGCAATTGAATATACATTAATCGTTCCATTGGGGGCTGGTTTGTTCGAATCATATCTTTCGACTATGGCACTCGGCCCATTTCCATTCCGATTGTTTCCGGTATAGGCAAACCAATGGGTCAAGCCGCTGTCGCTGAAACTGATATTGGGCGGACAGGTCTGGGATGGAGATTGGGAGAATAAAGATGAGCCATAAACTAAGCTATAGGCCAAAATACTTATTTTCAACAGATTACGAATCATCCTATAGTAGATTTTAGAAAAGCATGTAAAAAATCATTCGTTTGCTCAGTTGATTCCCACATGCCCATATGGCCTGCTTTTTCCAGTATATGAATATAACAAATTTTCGGCAAATGACATTGAGCCAGGCTCTGTCCAATAGGTAACGCCAAGTCATGCTGCCCGATCAGGTATTGAATGGGTTTGTTGAATTGTTTCAAAGTCTCAGTTCTATCAGGCCTGAGCATCATGGCTTTATAGTAAGATACGAGGGAATCAGAATTAAAGTTGTCGTATATTTTAACTAATTCTTCAACTAGTTCAGGTCTAGATGAACGGGTATATTCGGAAAATAAATTTGGCGAGGTCTGGCGAATAAATGCTGCGGCTCCGTACTGATGGATGAAATCGATGCTTTTACTTCTTGCGCCTTTCTTCTCTTCACTATCGGCATAGGCCGTGGAATGAAAAAGGCTGAAGGAATGAAGCCGATCCGGATATTTTTCAGCGAAGGAAAGAACTATATAGCCGCCCATGCTATGGCCGATCATGGAACATGCAGAGATGCCTTCCTCGTCTAATAATTTTTTTAAGATTGATGCGTAGGTGTCCATTGTAAGATCAGCCTCATGATCCTGGAAAAGTTCAGATCGACCGCTTCCGGGCAGGTCGGGAAGGATTAAGGAAAATTCCTTTTCAAGGTAAGTGACCTGTCGATCCCAGATCAAGTGATCTTCTGCAAAACCATGAACCATTAACACGGGAAGGCCTTTTCCTCTTTTAGAATAATAGATTCTATTACCACCGAATTCTATGGAATGGTCCTGATCCATGAGTTCATTTTTTTCGACTAATTAGTGTACCTCTCCATGCAATAATCAGTAATATGGGCGCGAACGCGGGGTTCAATTGCTGAGGCAACCAAAACCACAATGCCAAAAGCAAAAAAGCCAGAATTGCCGAGACCAGGAAATAAAATCTGACAAAAGATGCTTTCTTTCGGATGAGAAATGCCATGACCAAATGGGTCGGCCAGGCCCAGAGAATATTCAGGTTATTACGGCAAACATCATCTACGCGAATGATCCAGAGGGTGACAATCAACAATCCAAAAACTCCTGTCAAAAAGTAAAACAGGACATCCATCAGGTTAAGAAATTTCTGCCCTGTAAAGGACAGAAGAATAAAGACAAATGCAATCAGGGAAAATACAGATAGCGGAGTCAAGAAAAAAGACTCATTCTCATTTTTTCTCCCTGAAAGAAGGATCCTTGTTTTGGCTTGCACCAGGTTGACTGATCCGGTATGAGCGTTATCAAAAGCTTTCATCAGGTAGTCAGGTAAGAATAGCGCCTGGCGATTGTCCACTTTTTCATCCAGGTGGCTGCCCAAGACCAGGTCGATCCCGAATTTGTCCCAACTATGATTACCACTGTCCAGGTATTGGTGAATCATCTGGCGGTAAGTAGTTTGCCCCAACGTCACCACATTCGCTATGGCGACCTGACGATTGACATTTTTCAGAATTATATTTCCCGCCCTTGTAGTGCAATTGTCTTTACAGAACCGATAATCATAGTAACGGTTTTCAGGACTGAGGTTTTCTTTTAAAGAATTATAGAGATTCATTTTCTCCTTGTAATCTAACTGCAGGACCTGCTCTGTAACGCTTCTTTTTTCGTCCACATATTCCTGCATGAAATCGGGAAAAGTCATGGCGGCCACTGAATAGCGCATGATTCCCCTGGTAAATTTTAAATAGAAATAAGGGTCGCTGTCATCAAACATGCCGTAGTTAAAAACGGCATCGATATGGCTGGGGCTATCGATGATCCGGATTCCGGTATGCCCAAAAGTGGAGTATAATTCATCTCCGGGACTACAGGTCATCAGGCTGATTCGCAGGTGGCTCGAATCAATTTGGGCATTCAAGATCTGACTGAAGAAACAAAGCGAAGCGACCAACCAAGGCCGCCCAAAAAAAATCATTATATAATTTTGAGAAAGATAGTTCTTAAAAACCTTGGTTCAAAGCGCTTAGCGTAGAATTAATCAGGTTCAGCGACTGTAGTTCGGGGCCTCCCTTGTGATTTCTATGTCATGGGCATGGCTTTCCTGCATTCCCGCGTTGGTCACTTTGATGAATTGGGCCTGCTGCAGGGCTTCGATATTTTTTGCGCCACAATAACCCATTCCTGAACGGAGACCACCCACATACTGAGTGACAACCTCGCTAAGGCTTCCCTTAAAAGCGACCCGGCCTTCAATCCCTTCAGGAACCAATTTCTTTATATCGTCCTCTACATCCTGGAAATAACGGTCACTGCTGCCCTGCGACATGGCCCCGATCGAGCCCATTCCCCTGTATTGCTTGAATTTTCTACCTTCATAAATTATAGTATCTCCAGGGCTTTCCTCTACGCCTGCGAAGACGCTGCCCATCATTACCGCATTGGCTCCACAAGCCAGGGCCTTCACCATATCCCCCGTATAGCGTATTCCGCCATCGGCAATCAGCGGTATTCCCAACTCTTTTAATGCTGCTGCGGCTTCCATAATAGCCGTGATCTGGGGAACTCCAGCTCCAGTAACGATTCTGGTGGTGCAAATTGATCCGGGTCCGATACCCACTTTGACCGCATCTGCACCAGCCTCAGCCAGTGCTTTGGCGCCGGCAGCAGTGCCGACATTGCCTGCTATCACCCGCAATTTTTTAAAAGTTTTCTTAAGTGATTTCAAAGCCTCCATGACACCACGACTATGTCCATGGGCGCTGTCCAGGCAGACAATATCCACACCAATTTGTTGCAGTGCGGAAGCGCGGTCCAGCAGGTCCTTTGTGATCCCGAGAGCGGCGCCAACCAATAACCGGCCAAATTCATCTTTTACGGCATTCGGACAGCTTGAAAGCTGAAGGATATCACGATAGGTTATCAACCCGATCAATTTCCCGGTTTTGCTTACCACCGGTAGTTTTTCAATCTTGTGTTTTTGGAGAATTTTCTCAGCTTTTTTCAGATCAGTACCATCAGGCGCGGTAATGAGGTTTTCCCGTGTCATCACCTCCTTCACTTTTTTTCTCTTGTTGTCTTCAAAGCGAAGATCACGATTGGTCAGTATCCCGACCAGTTTCCGATGGTCATCGACTATCGGAATTCCGCCGATCTTGTTTTCTTTCATGAGTCGAAGCGCGTCGCTAATAGTTGATTCCTCATGAAGGGTTATCGGATCCAGGATCATTCCGCTTTCACTTCGTTTCACCTTTCTGACCTGTTCGGCCTGGTTTTCGATACTCATGTTCTTATGCAGTATTCCTATTCCTCCTTCACGGGCGATTGCAATTGCCAGCGAGGCTTCGGTGACTGTATCCATTGCCGCCGAGAGCATGGGAATATTCAATGTGATGTCCTTGGTCAACCTGGTCTTGATTGCGACCTCTCGCGGAAGTACCTGAGAATAAGCAGGAAGCAATAGCACATCATCGAAGGTCAATCCTTCACCGAAGAACTTGGACGTGCTGTCAGAAGGGGTGTTAATTCTTGCCATGTGCAAAGATAGTTCAGCCGGAAATTTTTTTCAAAAAGTTTTTTTTCGTGGTATTGCTTTAGGATCAGGGATTGTGCATCCTGTTTTCAATCTTATTAAAATCAATATGTAAGGAGAGGAATTCTGGTTGCTGCATCATGCGGTTGGAATCACGGAATCCGGTTTCAACTGCCTTCAGCAAATCACTTTCGGTGGCATCGGAATTGTTATTCCGGGCATTGAGGATGGCTGAAAAATACCAGGCCTCGCTATTAGAGGGGTCGGCCAGTTTATATAGACCACTATAGTACTCGGCTCCGGGATTCTGGTTTGAATTGATCAATTGATTGCTGATCGAATAAAATGCAAGGGAGAGAAAGGCCAATAAGCGGTTGTACATGGCGCCTTCCATGCTGTGTGACTTGCTTTTTTCACGGAGATCTCCAATTGTTTGCTGCCAATATTGAAGGTCTCCCTTTTGAAATTGCTGCTGGTATATGGATTTAAAGGATTGCTCCTGGCTAAATAATTCGAGATAGGATTTTTCTTCTTTTTTAAAGGATTCTGAATTCGAGATTTCCCGATGCTTTTGAGTGAACCAGGCTGTATCTGCGGAGGGAATGTCTTTTAGTATTTGAAGAGAACGGATGGATTCATTGTCTGCCTGCATCCATTGATGGGAGTCCAAAAATTCAGTTAACCTTTTCTTGCTCAGTGAAATATATTCTGAGATTAGCAGACCTGGTTTATTGTTTTGCCTAACCCTGTCGAGCAAAACGCTCAGGAAGGCAATCCTCATATCTGATTGCGGCGCCCACTCGTGTTTCCCATCAAACAGGATCATTCGATGGAGGGTTTTGGTTTTGTCGAGAAGTTGGCAGAAAGTGACAACATCGGTCATGTTCATGTCTCCTTCCCCGGCAAGGCCGGTAAAACTGAAGGGGAAATCCGCCGTCGATGCGTTCTCTGGCATGGCTGCACTGTTTGCAATGACTGATTTGATCTCCGGATGATTCAAGGCCAAAAATCCGGCGACTTTTGCACCGCCTGAGAATCCGCAAACCACTAAATTCTGAAAATCCACGGGCAGCCTTTTTTTGGTGTCGGTGAAGATGTGGTGCCAGATGAGATCAGCCTTCTGGTAATCATTTCCGTTTTTGGAATTATTGCTTCCCACGAGGATAAAACCATATTTATCTGCGAGGGCGCGGTATTTGTTTAGGGGCAGGGGTCCATCGGCATGCGGATCGAAAAAATAGATTAAGGGTGCAGGATCCTCCTTTTTTTGGGGTATGTAGAGGGCATAGCTGAAAGAGGCATCGTCCTGACAGGCAACGGCTGGAATGATTTTTCCTATGGGGAAACTGTCGTTCGTTGTGATTGGGGGATTGAGCCTGGGGGGCGGTTGAGTTTTTTCAGAAGATGACGAATTGTCACAGGCCATGCTTAGTGTTACTAGTAGTATCCAGGTATAAGTTGGCATGATATTTCTATTTAAGTTCCTATACTACGGATTCTTTCATTCAATGTCTGTCCTTTGGATGCTACGCAGGCTCCTTTGACCAATTCGTCTTCCCAATTCAAATTCAATTTGCCTTCCTTAGTAATGATCAACTGCAGAAAATTAAATAAATTCTTACCGTAGAGCTTGCTGGCATCGGATGGTACGGTGGATGGAAGAGATGAATTTCCAACGATGCGTGTACCTTTGAACCAAACCGTTTCCTGGTCCCTGGTCAGTTCAGTATTGCCTCCTGTAGCAGCGGCCAAATCTATGATCAGTGAGCCGTTCTTCATTTTCTCCATCATGGGGATTGTTATGAGGACCGGAGCTTTTTTCCCGGGAATCTGGGCAGTAGTGATTACAATATCCGCTTTGGCAATGCTTTCTGCAATTTTTCCCTGCTGCATGGCTTTGTAATCCTCAGTTTGAACGACGGCATAGCCTCCGGCACCTGAAGCGTCAGCGGCGCCATCCACTTCGATGAACTTCGCCCCCAGGCTCATCACCTCTTCTTTTACTGCAGGGCGGGTGTCAAATACTTCAACCACAGCTCCAAGCCTTTTAGCTGTGGCAATTGCCTGGAGTCCGGCCACTCCTGCTCCAAGAACAAGCACTTTTGCGGGAGGGATGCTTCCTGCAGCCGTCATTAACATTGGAAAATACCTTGGGTAAATGCCTGCGGCCAGAAGTACTGCTTTATAACCAGCAATGCTGGCCTGGGAACTCAGTATATCCATATTTTGTGCGCGGGTGGTCCTTGGTAGCATGTCGAGACTGAATACGGTGAGATTCAGTCCGGCCCACTGATGCATTAGGGATGGATAGTATAGGGGCTGGTAGACTCCTATTAAAATGAGATCCTGCTTTACCGATTCAATACCGGAAGGGTGGTTGATGGATAGCAGGATATCGGCTTGTTGAATGATTTCGGGAGCAGAGTCCAACCTGGCGCCAGCCTGAAGATAATCAGAATCGGAGGCAAAGGCTTTGGTTCCAGCTTCATTTTCCACCAAAAGCTCAATGCCTTTTTTAGTTAGCATCGATATAATCCCTGGAAGCAGGGAGACCCTGTTTTCGAAGGCCGGTTCTTTTAATACTCCTATTGTCATGTGTCTATAACTATTAATAGCGAATGGTAAAATCCTGTTTTACTTTAAAATCCTTTCTGAAAAATATTAAACCAAGAAAAAAAAGATCAATAGACAGTGTTACTATTTTCGAACTTTTTATTTCTTTCCAAGCTTCTTCCATGCCCTTGCTCCAGTGAATATCATCGAAGATGAGTATGGAATCTTCTTTTATATGCTGCGATAACTGCCTGAAATATCGGATAGTCGGATCTTTTAGGTGATTGCCATCGATGAATGCTATACTAATCGGGGACGCTTTCTCCAGAACTGATGGCAACAGATCATCAAAATTCCCTGTATAAGAATGAATATTGCTTAGGCCGAGTTTTTCAAAATTTTCCCTTGCTTTATTCGCAATGGCGGGGGCGCCCTCTATCGTATGAAGGGTTGCTGACTTGTTGGCTGATGCCAGATAAGCTGCCGAGATTCCAAGAGATGTGCCGAGTTCAATGATATTAGAATGAGGAAAGAGGTTGGCGATCCGGAAAAGCAAGCGGGCATATTTCCTGTTTTTTGCCGTCTTGGAGACGATCACAGAGATTTTACGGTGGGTGGATTTTGTCGAGCCGGCTCCCAGGTCTTCCACTTCCAATTCTGTATGGTCTCTGAGAAGATCAAGCCTGAGCGATTCCACTTCACTATAGGCATAGTACTGCCTGTTATCATTTAAAACCCTTGTAATAAAGTCAAAAACAAAGGGAGAATGGATACCATGTCCCTTTCCATTGGAGGCTTTTAGATAATAGTCCGCATATTTAATGGAAATTGCGAGTGGCGAAAACATCATTGATTCTTTATTTTCTCCCAGGTCTGAAAGCTATAGGCATAACTATGTTTTTCATCGGCCGGAAAATTCGCTTTTGAGGTTAATTTCCATTGATCGGACGGAATTTCAGGGAAAAAAGCATCGCCTTCCAAGACTGCATGGACACGGGTCATATAGATCTTTTGAGCAAGCGGTAAGGCCTCATTATAAATCTGGCCGCCTCCGATGACGAATCCTTCCCGACAATCGGTTTTAGCGGAGTCCCGGATGGCGTCGTTTAGAGATAGGCAGGGCTGGACATTTCCTAAATGAGGATCCCAATCCTTTTGCCGGGTAATTACAAAATTGAAGCGCCCAGGCAAGGCTTGTCTTTTCATGGAATCAAATGTCTTCCGACCCATGATCACCGGCATTCCCCAGGTTGTGTTTTTGAAAAACTTGCTGTCGTTTGGCAATTTCCAAAGTAGTTGATTGTTTTTGCCAATTACATTGTTTTCGGAAGCGGCTACGATGAGTGAAATAAGCATGACTCTATATTAAACAGCTACTGCTGCTTTAATGGCAGGATGGCTTTGGTAATTTTCAAGCTTGAAATCTTCGAATTCAAAGGAAAAAATATCTTTTACTTCATGATTTAACTTCATAACGGGCAAATGGAAGGGTTTACGGCTTAGCTGAAGCCGGGCCTGTTCGAGGTGATTTGAGTAAAGATGCACATCTCCAAAGCTATGGACGAATTCACCTGGCTTTAATCCGCAAACCTGTGCTACCATGAGGGTGAGCAAGGCATAGGAGGCAATATTAAAGGGAACTCCCAGGAAAACATCGGCGCTTCGCTGGTAAAGCTGGCAACTGAGCCTTCCATCGGCGACGTAGAACTGAAAAAGCGCGTGGCAGGGCATGAGTGCCATGTCCTGTAATTCCCCAACATTCCAGGCATTCACGATCAGGCGTCTGCTATCAGGGTTTTTTTTGATCTGGTCCACGACAGTTGAAATCTGATCGGTGGTTTTTCCTTGCGCACCAGGCCAACTTCTCCATTGTTTTCCATAGATGGGACCAAGGTTGCCATCGGCGTCGGCCCATTCATCCCAGATGCTGACTCCGTGTTCTTTGAGGTATTTAATGTTCGTGTCTCCTTTTAGGAACCAGAGCAATTCGTAGATGATGCTTTTGACATGCAGTTTTTTAGTGGTAACCAGGGGAAATCCTAGATTCAGATCGAATCGCATTTGGTTGCCGAAACAACTTAAGGTTCCAGTGCCTGTCCTGTCGGACTTGGGACTTCCCTTCTTTAAAATATGGTCGAGTAGTTCCAGGTACTGTTGCATGGGTGCAAGTTAAATTAGAAATGCGAAAAGCTCTATTTCTGGGTTCTGAGTGTGGGAAAGCTGGGGATAGAGGCATATAAACAGACAAATCCGGTTCTTTTCTTAATTTGCTCCATGCTTGGAGAAAAATTGATAAGCATCAGGATTTCGGTTGTCTGGAGGATATTCCTTATCCTGGCTTTTGTTGGCCCCTTTAAGAGCTTTTGTCAAAAGGATTTTTTCCAACCTTCAACTTCAGAAAATTCTGGCCGAATCAAGGGGGTTATTGTTTCGGAAGCCGTGGTTGGAACTGCCATCACGATTGGCCTGGATTATCTCTGGTACAGAAAGTTTCCGCATAGCAGGTTTCATTTGTTCAATGACAATGCCGAATGGCTCAATATGGATAAGGTGGGGCATGCAACCACGGCATATAATATCGCAGCCATTCAAAGCGATATTTTCCATTGGGCAGGAGTTAAGGCCGTACCTGCTGCGGCTATAGGAACCTTCACAGCCCTGGGATTCATGACGATGATTGAAATACTTGATGGACGTTCTGCCAAATGGGGTTTTTCGATCGGGGATATGCTTGCCAATCTTTCCGGATGCCTTCTTTACCAAGGACAGCAATGGTTGTGGAATGAACAAAGAATCGGGCTTAAGTTTTCCTATCATTATACGCTCTATGCACAGTATTACCCCCAGGAATTGGGAGCAAACTGGAGTGAGAGAATCATTAAAGATTACAATGGCCAGACTTATTGGCTTTCCTGCAATATTGCTTCCTTTTTGCCTTCCCGGTCAAATTTTCCGAACTGGATCAATGCAACTATAGGTTATGGGGCGGAGGGCATGATTGGCGCCAGAAACAATCCAAAGGAATTGAATGGAAAAAGCATACCTGACTTTGGGAGATACAGGCAATTCTATTTTTCTTTCGATACAGATTTATTCAGAGTTCAGGGGGTGTCCGAATTTGCGGATTTGTTGCTCAAGGTTAATCGTACTCTTAAGTTGCCTTTTCCTGCTCTGGAATGGAATGGGGAGCAGGGAGCTAAAATGCATTTGCTATACTACTAAGTAAAAGGGGCAAAAAAATAGGGCCAGGATAGAAATCCAGCCCCGTTTTAAAATCCAATATCCTATGAAAAACCGAATACATAACGCAAAATAGGTGCCGTTATTATTTCCTGTTTAAGATTTAGCGTTTGTACTAGTTTTGTTCCCAAAATTGGGAAACTGAGGTTCATTTTGGGAAAATTTTTTCAAAAAAAGAAGGTGCGACTCTCGCCGCACCTCGCTTTTAGGGCCTAATGGGATTAAGCTTTAATAGAAAAAGAAACCGACTGCGAATCAAAGATCGTGGTTGATTCTACTTTAGACAATAATACATTTGTAGTATTTTAGAGACTATTCACGCAAAAATAACCTAGTTGAACAATTGCCTGCTTTAAGCTTTTTCGAATCTGATATGAATCTTTATGCAGGCTGAGATGGTTGGTCCTGAGACCCGGTCCATCACGGGCAAGATCGATTTGTCCGATAAAGTGGCCATCGTAGAGTATGGGCATATTATAAGCACCTATTTTTCTTTTGGAGACAGGGGTATAGGCCTCCCAACGATAAGAAAAACCGAATAAATCTTCCAATAATTCACGGTCAATAACAAGTGGGTCAAGAGGCGGAAGAATGTTGAGACCCTTGTGCCGGTTTGTGGCATTTTCGAGATCGGGCAAATCCGTTGTTTTAATAAAATAGCGAATAGGTTTTTTAGCATTTTTGGTTATGATTGAGATTTGTCCCACCTCTCCATTTTCCAATTGATTCTTTAATTCCTTTCGCAAACCTGAAACCCTCCCCAAACCGGAGCGATTGAGGTGGGCTGTGCGTATGATGCCTAAATATTTGAAATGAGAATTAAGAAGAAAACGATAGGCTTCCTCCTGACTGACTTTTTGTTTTAGTATTTCCCGGGGAATCACTCTTTCAGTCAAGTCGTAGCATCGCGATCCTGCGTTGCGTCCACAGATAGTGATCTCTCCGATGATCCATAGAAATTCAAGCAACGCCTGCTGGCTTTCTTTCTGGTTCCAGGAAAGCACGGGTTTTCCTTTTGGGAGATGGGCCAGATTTTTACCGGTGGTTGGCCCTTCATTTAGGATATGTTTGAGTACGGCCCGGATTTCCTTTCGGTGGGCTTTTTCGTAGGACCTTTTCCAGTTATAGGACTTTTCGCCTCTCTGGCTTTCGGGCACATCAATCATTGCATTTAAAAAGGGGAAGAAGCGTATTGGAATGATGGAGTAGCGCTGCATCCAGAATTCAAAAAGGCTGCGGTCTGTGTACAATGCTTTATAGAGGGAGGGCTTTTCAAAGTTTTTATTGCGGTTGAAGAGCGCTATCTCATGGCTGCGGGCTACAGTGTTGATAGGATCGGCCTGGATACAGCTAAGACGGTCCAGAATTTCCAGAAAACCCAGATCAGCGTTCAGGCCTGTTCGGTTTATCAGGTAATTCGCGACCTGTTCTTTTTCCACCCGGTACATTGCGTTTATTTACGGACAATGATAAGGAAATTATTGGCAAAGCAAAAAATGGTAGAGGTCAAAATCCCTTCGCTAAGCGTTTGTTAAGTGCCTCAAAACTGCAATATCGATTCGTTGGGACCGTTTTAAATTCTGAATTCCAATATCTTAGTGGATAATAAGAAGAAAACAGGGTATAATTCTCTCACCGATCAAAAAAGACAGGTATATTCAGCAGATACCGCTTCATTTGAAATATTAAGCGTGAAAATTCTTATTGAAAGTATTTGTTTAATGCATCCCAGTAGTGTTGCTGCCAGCCTTCCGATAAATGTACTTTTAAACCTTCAGGAAAACCAACCTGATCAAATATTAAATTGGTGACACTGCCCTGCAATTTGAATTCAAATCTAACTATGGAATATATCCCCGCAGGCCAATCTACTACACGCCAGGCCTGGACAATTCTTTGATTGGGAACGATCTCGATATTTCTTCCAATGATATGTCCATCAAAAATCGTGAATGCGCCGCCATCTGTTGAATCAATATTGGCAGAAGCGGGAGAGAAATCAGCAAATGATTTTTTGATGCACTCACTGAATTTCTTCGAGCTCAGCAGGGTTTCATAGATACGCTGCGGACTCGCGTTTATTATCACTTCCTGGTGAATTGTGATTCCTTTATCCTGAGCGAAAAGGCAATTTGAGTTAGTCGCCAGGAGGGAGATTGAGAGCAGAATAGTTCCAAATAGCTTATTTGAGATTTGGCCCATTTGGATCGTTGGATAAATTTCCTTTTTCATGTTATTGTATTAATAAATTGTTCAGTTTCATCCGGGCTTAAAATGATCTTCTTTTTGTCTTTAGTCCTTAATTTCACGAGTTTGTCCTTTCTCGTTATATACCAGGTCATTCGTCCCAGAGACATGTTCACAAGATTTCCATAGAAACCGAATATCCCGCCGACGCCAAATCTCCTGAAAGAAAGTTTTATTTTGGATGGGTCGAGCTGTTCTACGCTGGTGATATCGCTTCTTTTTATGCAGGCGTTAATAAGCGGCCGGACAATGAAGATTTCGTCATTAGTGACGAGATACTTTCTTGGAGAAAAGGCGAAGGAGAGAAAATAGATTACCAGACAGACGATAGTAGTATAGATGGGATAAGCGTGACCAGCATCTTTGATTAACGAATATTGTCCGGCGATTAAAAATGCAAATAAGGCGGTAACAGCGATTGTAATTATAACGGAACTCAGTCCCAAGGAAGTCTTGAATGTCATGGTTAAGGTCTTGGCAGGTGTGCTGATAAATATACGAAATTGCTGGCTTGCAGTGATGTCCATTTTTTTTTGTTTCGCAGGTGAATAATACTGGACCTTTTGAAAGCAATTTTTACGAAAGTCGAAGTATATTACAAGAGGTTGATAAAAAATAGCGATATTATCCAAGAGATTTTTATATTGAGGGACGTACATTAGAGAAGACGGCTATCATGGTAAAGCAATAAAAAAAAGAAATGGAAACAAAAACCAGTTTCGTACCGGTACTGTCCATTGCCAGCGGGGTAAAGGATATTGAATTTTATAAGACCGCGTTTGGGGCGGTAGAATTGTGGCAGATCAAGAATCAGGATGATTCGGTCCATGTTGCAGCCTATTCAATAAACGGAAATGAATTCCGTCTTCATGAAGAAACTAAAGACGGTCAAAACTCGAGCCCGGGTAAAGTTGGATCTACAACTGTAACAATAGGACTCAGAGTGGAGGACGTGCAAGCGGTAGTTGATGGAGCAGTAGCAGCAGGCGTCACTGTATTGTCGCCGATCACCGACTATCCTTATGGTTATAGACAGGCAGAGCTGAAAGACCCCTTTGGACATCATTGGCTTATTGAAAAGTTGATAAGTAAAGAAGCTTTGGATAGTTTTTTGGGGGCTAAGGATGATATAGATGATAAAGAATTGCCTGGAAATTAATCTTCCGATAATGAACCTGCGTTTCAAAATGCAAAACCTGATCCGCCAATTATATCGGGTTAGGCAACTCAAGAAAAAATAAGATGCAATTATGATAACTCTAGTTAGGCAAAGAATTAAATAGTAAAATAATTTTTAAACAAAATGACCCGGTTAATTCTAACGCTTTTTTTATGTATTCCATTTGTCGGATTTGCCCAGCAAACGGATAGTGCCATTGTCAGTCAGCTTAATCGCGATTGGATTGCCAGCTATGCAAAAAGAGATACCGCTACGATGCAGCGGATTCTGGCGAACGACTTCCTTCAGATTTCGCCGATAGGGACTAAATTTGACCTGGCAGGTACGATTCGAAATGTCGGCTCGCAGGAAATGACGACTATCGCAGCCATCGATAGCTCCTCAGTTAGAGTTTTTGGGAATTCCGCTCTAATTGTCTCCTATACGCATTTTTCGATAAGTTCAAAAGGCCAGACGACAAATGGCAGGAATTGCTATTCTGACTTGTATATTAAGAGGAATGGGGTTTGGCAGGCAGTTTCTGGTCACGTGACGTTACTTGGCATGAAATAACAGTTGCCGATTGACTTAGCAGCATGTACCAGTTCAATTATGCCCAAAGATGTTAGCGGTATGACTTTCTTGCCTGTCTTTAGCATTGGCTGATCATTTGGTTCGTCCACCAATTATTTTACCCTGCTCAGTCTTTGGGTTCCCACAATTCAACTTTGTTTCCTTCTCCATCAAGGATATGTACAAATTTTCCATAATCAGATGATTCAATCTTGTCTACGATGGTAACGTTTTCTTTCCTTAATTCTTCAACCAATGCTTCTAAATTCTGAACCCTATAATTTATCATAAAGTCTCTTGTTGAAGGATCAAAATACTTTGTTGTTTCCGCAAAAGGATTCCACTGGGTAAGCCCTTTTTTTGTGCTGTCATCAATTTCTCTCCATTCAAAGCTTGTCCCATAAGGGCTTGTATCAAAGCCAAGATGTGTTTTATACCATTCGTTAATTGCTTTTGGGTCTTTGCATTTAAAGAAAATGCCGCCTATCCCTGTTACTTTTTTCATTTTTGTATTTTTATTATTGTTAGAGATTAATGTCTTGAATGCGAAACCAAAGCAAAATGATGTCGCAGTTATCAGGGTTATTAAAGTTGCTTTTTTCATTGTGTCTGTAATTTATATTCTTGTTCGTTGAATAGTCCTTGTAAGGCTCTCATTACCGAGTGGTCTGAGATGACCTGACAATAATAATACTTTTTTCACATGATATACTCACAGGGCTCTTCTATCATTCAAAGGCTGGGAGGCATAGGATAGTGTTTTTATGATCCCAGTTGTTTGACCTTGCTCTAGTGCCAGGCTAAAATCTCTAACTCCCAGGCTATCTTCCCGATTTTCTACAAAGGGTTTCACAATACCAAGTACAGCGACTTTCTCTTTGAGATTAGTAGCTTTTCTTTTAGGCTTTCCTTTAAGCCTAAATGCTTTTTTGACTCCTGCCTCCATTTGATCCAGTGTCAGGATTTTGGCTTTGTTTCAAATTCGGCAGTTCTTTCGCATAAAATTTACCAAATGAAACTGGTTTACAGATAGCTTGATAAGGCAGAAATAGGAGACATTAAAAAGCGCAATTTGAGAATTGCGCCTGTGGGCTGTACTGGGCTCGAACCAGTGACCTCTGCTCTGTCAAAGCAGCGCTCTGAACCAACTGAGCTAACAGCCCGGGGGCTGCAAATGTACATTATAGCCGTTAAATTATATTCCTCTTCTCTTTCTTTCTTTGCGGATGAGGGCGAGCTCCCGTCCGGTCTGGCCGGACATGGAGGTATTTTCTTCAGCTCTGCGCATGAGATAGGGGACAACGTCGCCGATGGGGCCGAAGGGCAGGTATTTGCTTACGCTGCAGCCGGCTTTTGCGAGATTGAAGGTGATATTGTCGCTCATTCCATATAGCTGGGAGAAATGGATATGGGGATGATTTAGGGGAAGGCCCCTTTCTTTGAGGAGTTCGGTCGTGTAGAGGTTGCTGTATTCGTTGTGGGAGGCAACGATGAGTGCGGTGCGGTCGATATTTTCTACACAGATATTGATTCCTTCGTTATAGTCTCTGTCCGTGGCTTCTTTGTCGGGGTGAATGGGAGAGGGGTAGCTCTGTTCCAAAGCTCTTTTTCTTTCTTTTTCCATATAGGCTCCGCGAACGAGTTTGGATCCGAGGACAAAATTCCTCATTTGCGCGGCTTCGAGGCTGTCTCTCAGGAATTGCAGACGGTCGGTCCTGTATAATTGCAGCGTATTGTAAACAACAACTTTTCCCTTATTGAATTGCTCCATCATGAGGATGGTGATGACATCTACGGGATCCTGGATCCAGGAATCTTCGGCATCTACCAGTACGCCGACATTTTTCTCGGAGGCGGTATTGCAGATCCTTAGCATACGGTCCTGGACGCGCTGCCATTCCTTCTTTTCTTCTTCGGAAAGGGCATCGAGGGCCTTGTTATAGCGCTTCATGAGGCTGCCTTCATGGCCGCCAACGGATTGGTCCAGTTTGGCGAGGAGGTCAAAGCGGGCAAAGCCGGTGACCTTGACGCTCATGAAGGGGATATTGGGCTGGGTGGACGCATATTGAATGACGCGGATAAATTCATCGCAGGCATGGTCGAATACGGGATCTCCTTTTTCTCCGCCTTCGACTCCATAATCGAGAATGACCTGGACATGGTATTCTCCGAGTTTTTTAACTACTGAGGCGGTTTGTTCGAGGGTTTCTCCACCGACAAATTGTGAGAATATGGTATTGCGGATAATGCCTTTTACGGGTATGCCGCTTCGTATAGCCCAGGGTGTGATCTTTGTGCCGATCTTTACCAGCCAGGGGTGGCCCATGGAGGAGAAAAGAAAATCGGCTCTTTTGAGCCCCTTGTCACTTTTATATTCAAATGCGTTTTGAGTATTTTCGAAAGAAATGTTTTGCATATTAGTGGGCAAATGTAAGGAGGATTTTCATTTGGATTTTTTCGATCGGGGTCCATTGACCATCCTTTTTCCGGGACGCTATTATTTCTTACATTCGGTATTAATCTTCTTTATGCGTAAATGGATAGTTTTTATTGCTCTTGGAGGCATGGTGTTTTCTTCCTGCAAACTGGGAAAACATTATGAAACGATCATCCACAATGGGATAATATTTGATGGGAATGGAGGCAATCCTTACCGGGGTGATGTGGCCATCAATGCAGATACCATTGCTTATGTGGGTAACCTTTCAGATGCGACTGCCGCTCATGTGATCGATGCAAAGGGAATGGCTGTTGGTCCAGGATTTATCGACATGCAAAGTCAGTCAATGGTATCCCTGATCGCTGACGGGCGTTCAATGAGCGCAATCAAGCAGGGAGTTACACTTGAAGTGTTTGGGGAGGGTGAGTCCATGGGGCCATGGAACGATACCTTGAAGAGACTGAATCAGAAACAGCAGGGCGATATCAAATATCCCGTTGTATGGAACACCCTGAGAGGATACCTGGAATATATGCAGAAAAGAGGCGTTTCTACGAACCTGGCTTCTTTTCTAGGCGCTGCTACCATCAGGGAAAATTATCTTTTATTCGATAACCGGGCTCCTGATTCGGCGGAACTTACCAGTATGAAAGAGCTGGTTAAAGAGGGTATGGCAGACGGAGCGCTGGGCATTGGTTCTGCTCTTATTTATGCACCCGGAACCTATGCAAGGACCCAGGAATTGATCGAGCTTTGCAAGGTTGTTTCCAAATACGGCGGAGTTTATATTTCCCATATGCGTAGTGAGGGCAATCAATTGCTTCAGGGTGCCGATGAACTGATTGATATTTCGAAGGAAGCGGGAATTCCAGCCATCATCTGGCATTTGAAGGCAGCGGGCAAGCCTAACTGGTTCAAAATGGACAGCCTGATAAAAAAAATAGACAGTGCGCGTAAAATAGGACTGGATATTTCCGCATGCATGTACACTTATACTGCTGGGGCTACGGGTTTTGATGCAGCGATGCCTACCTATGTACAGGAAGGGGGCCTGGATAAGTGGGTGCAAAGGCTGAAAGATCCGGAGATCCGGAAAAAAATTATGTATGAAATGGATGAGCCTTCCGATGATTGGGAAAATCTCTACTTGGGAGCGGGGCCGGATAATATCATTTGCACGGGTTTCAAGCAGGACTCTCTTAAATACCTGACAGGGAAAAGACTGGGTGAGATTGCAAGGATGAGAGGGAAATCACCGGAAGAGACCGTACTTGACCTGATCGTTCAAGACCATTCGCGAATTGAGGTTATCTATTTTCTAATGAGCGAGGAAAATGTCAAAAAGCAGATCCGGCTACCCTATGTCTCTTTTGGTTCGGATGCAGCGAGCATGGCGCCTGAAGGCATTTTTCTAAAGAGCAGTACCCATCCCAGGGCCTATGGCAATTTTGCCAGATTACTTGGGCATTATGTCAGAGATGAGGAACTGATCACGCTTCCGGAAGCTGTTCATCGCCTCACGGGGCTTGCAGCTTCCCAGCTTCATATCAAAAAAAGAGGGACCCTTATCAGGGGCAATTATGCCGATATCGTGATTTTTGATCCGGAAAAAATCAATGCGATGTCTACCTATGAAAGTCCCCAGCAATATGCGACTGGAATGATCGACGTTTTTGTCAATGGAACCGAGGTTTTAAAGGATGGAGAGCATACCGGAGCCAAACCCGGGAGGGTGGTCGATGGTCCAGGTAAAAAGTCGGAGAAAAAATGAGAATAAGCTACACGGAAATCTACCGGTTTAGCATACCCATGCATCCTTTCACAATAGCGACAGGTACCATGGAAACGGCTCAAAATATTTTTATCCGGATCTACACGGATCAGGGTTTTTATGGGGTAGGTGAGTGTTCTGCTTTCCCCATGATCGTTGGAGAAACCCAATCTACTTGTTTTGAAATGGCCCGGGATTTTGCCCTGCTTTGGAAAGGAAGGGATCCTTTGGATATCGAAGGCCGGATGAAGGAGCTTCATGATTTCACCGCTTTCAATGCCACGATCAAGAGCGCTTTTGACATGGCACTCTACGATATAGCTTCCAAGCATGCTCAAAAACCGCTTTACGCTTTTTTAGGAGGCAGGGGAAAAAAATTGGAAACGGATCTTACCATTGGTATCCAAACTCCCGATGAAATGGCTGCACAGGCCATCGAATTCAAAAAGCAGGGTGTGAGAATCATTAAAATCAAATTGGGGAAAAAGGCTGAGGAGGATGTTGAGAGGGTGCGCAGTATCCGGGAGGCGGTCGGAGAACAAATGATACTGAGAATTGATGCCAACCAGGGTTGGGATTTCGATGCAGCCAAGTTGGTACTCGGAAAAATATTTCAATACCAGATCCAATTCTGTGAACAGCCTATGAGATCCTGGCAGGATGAGCGATTACCTGAATTACGCAGGGTCTCATCAATCCCAATCATGGCTGATGAAAGCGTTTTTGACCACCATGATGCCGTGCGGCTGATCCGGGCCGGGGCCTGTGATTCTATCAACATAAAATTTGCCAAATCGGGAGGCATTTTCGAGGCTGAGAAGATCAATTCGGTTTGTGAAGAGGCAGGAATTCCATGTATGATGGGAGGCATGCTGGAAAGTCGGGTAGCTCTGACAGCTTTTGCGCATTTTGCCTCAGCCTTTGATAATATTCAATTCTACGATATGGATACCTGCCTGCTGGGGCATAAAGTGGATCCGGTGGTGGATGGGGTTCGCTATAGAGGCTATTTCCTGCAAATACCTGATTTGCCCGGGGTAGGTGCAGATGCGGATGAGTCCTTTCTAAAGACATTGGTTAAGCAGGTTGTTTGATCGGAGTGCCACAGTATATTTACAAAAATTTTTGAATGGTCTTGAAATCGAAAAATCCTAAAGATTCACATATCGTGATGACCGAACTGGTATTGCCGAATGATACCAATGTTTTTGGTAACCTGATGGGAGGCCGTCTTATGTATTGGATGGACATTGCGGCCGCCCTGGCAGCAGGAAAGCATTGCAATTCACCGGTGGTAACAGCATCCGTGGATAATATTTCATTTGAAAACCCGATCAAGCTGGGCAATGTGGTTCATATCGAAGCTAAAGTAAGCCGTGCCTTTAATACTTCAATGGAGGTATATATCAAAGTTTGGGGGGAAGATCACCTGCAACAATACAAGTACAAGAGCAATGAAGCCTATTATACTTTCGTGGCGCTTGATCCCAATCGCAAACCCCGGCTTGTGCCGCCACTTGTTACCGAAACAGAGGAGGAGCAAAAGATATTCGAAGGGGCGCTTCGCAGAAGACAATTGCGGCTGATCCTGGGTGGAAAAATGAAACCGGAGGATGCAGATGAACTCAAGGCCTTGTTTGTGAAAGACTAGACTTCCGAGGTTTCCCAATGATGATTTCCCCTCTTCATGTAATCCTTAGTTTGTTCTATGGAATCCATGATCTGATCCAGAATTTTTTCTGTCGGCGCATCGTAATCGATTTCCAAGGGAGCTTTGAAGGTGACGCTGAGACGGGTTCCGGTCTTTAAGAGCGATATTCCCTTTTTATGAAATGCTCTCCAGAAACCGTCAATCACCACTGGAACTACAATGGGCCTGGTTTGTTTGATGATCAAAGCTGTTCCTTTACGACCAGGGGCAAATGCTTTGGTCGTACCCTGAGGGAAGGTGATGATCCAACTGTTCTTTAGTGATTGTATTATTTTGCGCGTGTCGGAGGGGTCCAGTCCTTTTCTGGTATCCTTACTATCCTGATTCCAGGTTCTCCTGACTGTAATGGCGCCTGCTAATGCAAATAGCCTGGTCATGAAGCTTGTTCTCATGGTCTCGGCTGCCGATACGAAATATACATTTGTGAATGGATTGAGCAGGTAATAGGGGACGCCCAATTTGTTTTTCTTTCCCCATTTGACGGCGCAAAAAATATGAAGGAAACTGATCACATCTACAAAATAGGTCTGGTGATTGCTTACGAAAATCACATTGGATTTGGGGAGTTCCCGGATATGTTCCGTGCCTTTGATCTTCAGTTTGTTGAACCAAACGAATCCCGGATAGGTGATCGAACCTACCAATACATAGACCAGCTTTCGGATGATTTTCACATTTTTTAGTCTGTCGATGAGGGAGGTCATGGTTTGAGCATTCGATGAACCGAATGTACGCAGTTTTGTCAAATCCAGAAACCTTCTATTTCAAATAACGTCTCAATTCCCTTTCGGAATCCCGGTTTTTGATAGTTTCCCTTTTATCAAATATTTTTTTGCCTCTGCAAAGACCGATTTCCATTTTAGCATAACCTCTTTCGTTGAAGAAAATTCTTAGGGGAATGATCGTAAATCCCTTCTCCTTCATTTTGTTCTCGAGTTTGCGGAGTTCTTTTTTCCGGAGTAGCAATTTTCTATCATGGACGGAGAGATGATTATTGGTGGTTCCAAACCTGTATTCGGCAATATGAAGGCTCTTGACCCATAATTCACCCTTGTCGAAAAAACAAAAACTGTCTGCAAAGGAAACCTTCCCATCCCGGATGGATTTAACTTCTGTTCCGGCCAATACCATTCCCGCATCGAATTTTTCTTCAATGAAATAATCATGATAGGCGGAGCGGTTTCTGATTTCAGCCATTTAGTTGAGGAAGGTAGATTGCAATCAGCTTTTAAAAAGGGTCATCAGTGTGGCAATTTTGTCTTTCAATTCCTTACGGTTGACGATGAAATCCAGAAAGCCATGATCGAGAAGGAATTCGCTTCGCTGGAAACCTTCGGGAAGGTCTTTTTTAATGGTTTCCTTAATGACCCTGGGACCGGCAAATCCGATCAGGGCTCCCGGCTCTGCGATATTCAGGTCGCCAAGCATGCCGAAGGAAGCGGAAATCCCTCCAAATGAAGGGTCTGTGAGTAGGGAAATATATGGGATCCTGGCGTCAGTCAATTGGGATAATTTCCCGGAGACTTTTGCGAGCTGCATGAGGGAAAATGCGCTTTCCATCATCCTGGCTCCCCCGGACTTACAAATTATCAGCAGACCGCAACGATGGGCCAGACAGTAATCGATGGCCCTTGATATCCGCTCGCCCATCACACTTCCAAGCGATCCACCAATGAATTCAAAATCCATGCACCCTACGACAATATGGTGTTCTTTCACATTTCCCGCGGCAATACGGATGGAATCAGTGATATCCGTTTTCGCCCAGGTCTCTTCGAGTCTTTTCCCATAAGATTTCAGATCCGTGAAATGCAGGAAGTCCTTTGACCGGATGTTTTCAAAAAAGACTTCGTAGTGATTGTCGTTGAAGAGGATCTCAAAATATTCGGAACTTCCAATTCTGTGGTGATGGCTGCATTTGGGGCAAACGAAGAGGTATTCCCTTAATTCGGTGACTGTACATATATAATTGCAATTCGGGCATTTGGTCCAAAGCCCCTCCGGAGCTTCTTTTTTCTCCGCAGTACTGGTCAGTATGCCTTTTTTGATTCTCTTAAACCAACTGGTCTTTGTTTCATCCGTCGTGCCCTCATCTCCTGCCAGATTGGCTTCAAAATCTTCTTCTAATTTCATCTTCAATCAAATTTTATGAGATGGATTTTCCATCTGAGATTCATATCATTTGAACACTTAATCGATGTTCTTTTTGGGCGGCAAATATAATACAGAACGATCACTTTCTGTTGCAGCCCTTCCTAAATGGACGAAGATAGCAGACAAGATAGGCCATTTTCAGGTAGTGGCACTCATTTTTTTTCCGGGTTTGCTTTAGAAAAATTATATTGCTGCATCAATGCTAACGTTATGCTTAAATCCAGAAGAAAATTTCTTAAAGAAAGTTCATTAGCCATTTCCGGAGCGACTCTGCTTCCAAACTGGCTGCCCCATTTGTTGAAGAATAATGAAAGAATTACGGGGCTTCAATTGTATTCTGTTCGCGACGACATGAAGGTTGCACCGCTCGATACCTTAAGAAAGGTGGCGGGTATAGGTTACAAATATGTCGAGCATGCGGGTTATTCCAATCGTAAATTCTATGGATATCCCGTGACTGATTTTCGGAAAATATTGGATGATCTTGGCCTGAGGATGATCAGCGGGCATACGGTATTGGGGCCCAAACATTGGGACGATGCAAAAAAGGATTTCACGGATGAATGGAAAAACACAGTAGATGATGCTGCCAAGGCAGGTCAGAAATTCGTAATAAGCCCCTGGCTTGATGAAAGCCTCAGGAAAGACTATGACGGTCTGCTCAAATGGTTGGATCTCTTCAATAAAAGCGGAGAGCTGTGTAAAAAATATGGGATGAAATTCGGTTATCATAACCACAATTTTGAATTCAATTCTGAGATCAATAACCAGAAGATTTATGATATTATCTTAGAACATACGGACCCGACCCTTGTCGCTCAGCAAATGGATATCGGCAATATGTATGGCGCCGGAGGGAGGGCCATAGAGATCATTCGTAAATATCCGGGCCGTTTTGAGCTGATGCATGTAAAGGATGAAATCAAATCCAACGTGAAGGGAGAGATGGACGACGGTTATGAGAGTACGGTGCTTGGCAAGGGGATACTCGGCGTAAAAGAAATTATTGATGTGGCCAACAGGGATGGAGGAACGAGTTATTTTATTATTGAACAGGAATCTTATCAGACACTCACGCCAATAGAATCAGTTGGAATCGATTTTAAAGCGATGAAAGATTGGGGATATTAGAGCAGGAAATAGAAATTAAATTTTTCTATGCAATCTTGATGAAAAGTAATATTTTCGCCCTGCACTTAATCAGATTCAAAAAACCAAAAGCCCGACTGTGTCTACAGTGGGGCTTTATTATTTATTTTGTATTTTTAGGTATAGGCTCCATGACTCCAAATCTACTATATTACGCCATCCCATTCTTTGTTTTGTTGCTCTCTATTGAAGCCTGGTTCACCTATAAGGAAAACCGCAATCCATACGACAAGAAGGATACTTTCAGCAGCCTTGGATTGGGTATTGGAAATGTATTGACTGGATTTCTGACAAAGGCTCTGATCTTTGGTGTTTTTGCATTTATTTTTAAATTCAGGCTATTCAACCTGGACATTTCAAAATGGTGGTTTTGGATATTATTATTTCTGTCTGATGATTTTTCCTACTACTGGTTTCACCGGATCAGCCATCATGTGAATTATTTCTGGGCAAGTCATGTGGTTCACCATTCTTCGGAGCATTACAACCTGGCTGCTGCTCTCAGACAGACCTGGACTGGCAATGCAACAGGTGCATTCCTATTCTGGGTCTGGATGCCCTTGATGGGATTCCCTCCGATCTGGGTGCTCTTCATGCAACAGATCAGCCTGATCTACCAATTCTGGATCCATACTGAAACTATCGGAAAAATGCCTTCCTGGTTCGAAGCCGTTTTCAATACCCCTTCTCACCATCGTGTGCATCATGGTAGCGATCTGAAATACCTCGATAAAAATCATGCGGGAATCCTGATCATCTGGGATCGTCTTTTCGGATCTTTTCAAAAGGAAGAGGAAAGACCGCATTATGGTTTGACCCGCAATATCGGGTCCTTCAATCCGGCGATAGTCGCTTTCAAGACCTGGGGTGAATTGTTTAGGAAGGCATTCAGATCCGGGTCGCTATGGACAGGGATTCGCTATTTCCTCCATCCGCCAGGATGGAGCCATGACGGAAGCACAAAAACCACCCGGCAGATGATTGAAGAATACAATAATTCTAATATTCACTAGTTCAAATTTCACGTCTATTTAACTTTTATTTACGAAACTAATCGTAAATTGTTAATAAAATAAGCGGAATGCCAACCACCAAACTGATAAAGCCTACAGAGAGCGAATTGGAGATACTCCAGGTACTCTGGGAGAGGCAAACGGCAAGTGTGCGAGATGTACATGAAGAACTGGCAAAGACGAAGGATGTAGGGTACACGACGACTCTGAAACTGATGCAAATCATGCATGAAAAGGGGTTGGTAAAACGTGACGAATCCTTTAAAACACATATTTACCAGCCAGCCGTCAGCAAGGAAAAGACCCAGCGCCATTTATTGGGAAAAATGATTGATACTTTATTCGGCGGATCCTCTACCGAACTAGTCATGCAGGCGCTCGGCAATCACAAAGCATCGCTCCATGAATTAGAAGAGATCCAGGAATTGCTTGATAATCTGAAAAAGCAATAAAATGCCCATCACCTATCCATCGAATTCTATGGAAGTTTTAGGTACTGCACTGCTTCAAAGCCTATGGAAAATGGGCATATTATGGCTGATTTATATAATGATTTCAGGATTCCTGAAAAAGACTTCAGCCGCCGTGAGGCATCTGCTTGCACTCGGGCTTTTGATTGCCGGCATGTTTTGGTTCTTATTATCCCTATATTCATCGCTTGAATTGATTCAGCCTTTTGGTATCCCGGAAAGAATCCTGCGATTTAGGTTGGTTATGCTTCCCCTGCTCTCGGAAGCATATCTGATAACGATTAGTTTCTTAATGATCAGGTATTCCTATCTTTTGTTTTCCTCCAGAAGGCTCAAAAAAATTGAATTGAGGCCTGCTCCACCGGAATGGCAGCTTTCGCTGGAAAAAACAATTGGGCAAATCCAAATCATTCAAAATGTGAAGCTGTATATTTCTAATAAAATCAGCACCCCTGTTACGATCGGGTTTTTCAAACCGGTCATCCTGGTTCCCCTGGCGACTTTGAATCATTTGACGATAGAGCAGATGGAAACCGTGCTACTTCATGAATTGGCGCATATAAAACGAAATGATTGGCTGGTTAATTTATTGGTTTCACTCATTGAAATATTGTTTTTTTTCAATCCATTTGCCAGGCTCCTGATAAGAGCTATCAAAAGGGAAAGGGAAATGAGTTGTGATGATTTGGTACTTCGATACAAACCCGATAGCTACTGTTATGCTTCTGCTCTCCTATCGCTTGAGATCGAAAGAAATCATTCGAATCCCCATTCGAATAAGCTGGCCATGGCAGCCACGGGAAGAAACAATAAACAACTTCTCCAAAGGATTTTACGCATAACGGGGAATCAAGGGGGACAACAACATTTCCAATATTGGGAAGGAAGATCCCTGCTCATCGCAGTTTTTTGCATGCTTGGCTCCTCATTATTTTTTCAGGTTGGAAGCAAGAACAAGCCCGTTGCCCCAAAACAGCCCGGTTCTGTTGAATCCCATTTTGCCGAATTTGTTTCAACCGGACCCGTAAAGAAACCAATATCAAATAAGCTAAGGCCAGTCATCATCACACGGGTTGCAGAGCCGTTGATTTATGTAGCAACTATTGCGCAGAGACCGCGGATAAGACTCATTTCATTAAAAACCAACATAGCGCCTGCAATCGAAGTAAATACTATGAGCCCAATTGTTGAAGAAAATAAAGCGCCTTCTTATGGGCTTTATCCTTATGTGCCCGCTGCAAGTTTCTCTTACCAGATTATTGATAGCATAAAAGAACCGGACCTGATTCAGGAAAATCAGGTAGCCGAGGCAATCCTGAAAAAGGCTTTGCATTCCCTTAATCTGGAGGAGATTTCCAATCAGGTCATCATAAATCAATCTTACCTGCGATTTAACCAGGTCCTCCTGGAAAATGAAATGAATATAAATCTTAATCAGGCTGATTCAATGGATCTTGATTTCAAGCCGGCGGAAACAATTGATGAAAAGAGACTGGAAGGAGATCTGCATGTTCAAATACAGGCTCTCCAGAATCAGAATGAAATTCAAAACGTTGAGGGAACCAGCCCTAATGAACTCTCGAGAGCTATTTTGAAACAGCAGATCAAGATCCAGCAGGAGACCATCAATAAGCAGAAGCAACTGATCTGGAAACTGCAATCCCTTAACAAAAAGCTCAGAATAGTTTATATCTAATTCTTCTCGTCGAGATTTATAGAGAATTTTATTTTCTTTCTATTTTTCAGATAAGGAGATAATTTCTCCAATAACTCATCCGGTTGTTGTTTGCCATTGATAATCAGCACACTATCACTCAGGTTAATACTTAGTTTACCATCCTGGACAAAATCCTCTTTTTTCAGCTCATCGAACAATCCTTTCAGGTCGTCTTCAATGGGTTTTCCATTTAGATCTATATCTATGGATCCGGTATTGCCCTGGTCATTGGCAATGATGTTCAATTCTATTTTATTGGAGCCCGTCATTTCTCCATCTTTCGTATGATGAACGACTGCCAGTGTGGGTGCGATAACCAGGGAAACGATGGACATCAGTTTGATAAGGATGTTCATTGAAGGCCCGGAGGTATCTTTGAAAGGATCTCCTACGGTATCTCCCGTAACAGAGGCTTTATGAGGCTCAGATTTTTTATAGAAAATTTCTCCGTTGATATTGGCTCCTTTTTCAAAAGATTTTTTTGCATTGTCCCAGGCACCTCCGGCGTTGTTCTGGAACATGCCCATGAGTACTCCGCTCACCGTAGCACCGGCCAGAAAGCCGCCCAACGCTTCCGGTCCCAATATGAAACCAATAATAATCGGAGAGAGAATGGTGATGGCACCGGGAAGCATCATTTTTTTAAGCGAAGCGCTCGTGGAAATGGCTACGCATTTGTCGTATTCGGGCTTGCCCGTGCCTTCCATTATACCGGGAATGGTTTTGAACTGCCTTCTGACTTCTTCCACCATGGCCATGGCGGCCTGACCGACAGCCCTTATCGCCAGCGAGGAAAAAATAAAGGGTATCATGCCTCCTACAAAGAGGCTTGCCAGTACTTTGGCCTTATAGATATCTATTCCATGTATTCCGACGACGCCGACAAAGGCGGCGAATAGTGCCAGGGCCGTAAGGGCAGCAGAGGCAATCGCAAATCCCTTTCCTGTGGCTGCTGTTGTATTTCCTACAGCATCAAGTACATCGGTCTTTTCACGGACGTCTTTAGGCAATTGGCTCATTTCGGCGATCCCTCCCGCATTGTCGGCAATGGGTCCGAAGGCATCAATAGCGAGTTGCATGGCCGTAGTAGCCATCATGCCCGCGGCCGCAATAGCAACACCATAAAGACCGGCACATGCGTAAGAACCCCAGATCCCACCGGCGAGAACAAGAATCGGCAGACAGGTCGATTCCATACCTACAGCCAGACCGCCAATGACATTGGTGGCATGACCGGTAGAAGACTGGCGAATTATCGAGAGTACGGGCCTTTTACCCATCGCGGTATAGTATTCGGTTATGATGCTCATCAGGGTTCCTACGAGCAGACCAACGGCAATGGCTCCGAGGACACCCCATTTTGTAAATTCATGTTGACGCAGGATCATGTTTTCAGGAAGAATATAATAAACCAGGCCAATACAGGCAAGGGCAGTTAAAATAATAGAACCCCAATTTCCCATATTCAATGCCTTCTGCACGCTATCCGTATTGATGCCGGCCGTATCGCTTATCTTAACAAAAAAAGTTCCTACGATTGAAAAAAGGATGCCTACCCCTGCTATCATCATCGGAAGCAATATGGGAGCAATTCCTCCAAATTTATCAATGGACTGGGTTTCCTGGCCAAGCACCATGGTGGCTAAAACGGTGGCTACATAGGAGCCAAAGAGATCGGCGCCCATACCAGCCACATCGCCTACATTGTCACCCACATTATCAGCGATGGTAGCAGGATTCCTTGGATCATCCTCCGGAATTCCAGCTTCTACTTTACCGACCAGGTCTGCCCCGACATCTGCAGCTTTGGTATAAATTCCTCCGCCCACCCTGGCAAAAAGAGCAATGGATTCTGCGCCGAGTGAAAATCCCGTCAAAACTTCAATTGCCTTAATCATATGATCCGGATTGGTATCGCCTTCCGGGGCAAAAATTTGCTTTAGTATGATAAAGAGACTTCCCAGGCCGAGTACAGCCAGACCGGCGACCCCGAGACCCATTACGGATCCCCCTCCAAAAGAAACGGAAAGGGCTTTGCTCAGACTGGTCCTGGCGGCATGAGCCGTGCGCACATTGGCGCGTGTGGCGCTACGCATGCCGATATAGCCGGCTGTGGCGCTTAAAACGGCGCCAATTACAAAAGAGACTGCAATTGCCCAGCTTGAATTGGTATTGCTATATCCCATGAGTCCCAATAAAAGAGCGGCAATGACAACAAAATAGCCCAGAACCTTCCATTCGGCCTTTAGAAAAGCCATCGCCCCTTCGGCAATGTACTTACTGATTTCCTGCATGTGAGCAGTGCCGGGGTCCTGTCGGGAAACCCAAGAAAACTTAATAAAGGTGTACAATAAGCCAATCACTCCCATCAGTGGAACCAAATAGATCATTTTTTCCATAGTAGCTTTAGTTCTAAAATTTCAAAGGAGGGCAAGATAGTGAAAAGCTGCAAAAATGTGGGAAATCAAGGTCATTATTCATAGTGATTCAGAATAGGTATCGGGGCCCTTGCTAATCACCGGTTAATGGGTAGCTTGCGGAATAAAAATGGGAGTAAATTCGTTGTAAGATAGGGAGCGGCGTCTTTAGGATAAAGGAGCCGCGCATGAGGCCAAACACCTTCAAAAAAATGTCGAGAACTGTACTCCTGATAACCTGCATGATGGTTTGGGCTGCCCGATCCGTGGCACAGCCTTGCACCACTATCGGGCAGACTCCGGCGAGCGCATTTCCAGTATGCGGTTCTAACACTTTCATCCAACAAACTGTGCCTATTTGTTCCAATAACAACATTTTGACTTTTTGCAACGATGGAGTGGAATATATGGACTATAACCCGTTTTATTACCGATTTAACTGTTACCAGTCCGGAACATTAGGGTTTTTGGTTACTCCGGACAATCTGGACGATGACTATGACTGGATACTATATGATATAACTAATCGCAATCCTCAGCAAATCTATGACAGCACGAGTTGGATTGTTACTTACAATTTTTCAGGGAACACTGCCCTGGAGGCCGACCGGGGTTATACGGGATTAACGGGGGCCCAACCTAACTATACTACGGTCTATGTTTGCGCAACCAATCCGATTGAATTAGGTAGTCCACCACCTTACTCTGATTCTCCGACCATCAATCGCATGCCTGAGATCTATATTGGGCATACCTATTTGCTGATGGTTAGCCATTATACACAGTCGCAAAGCGGATACGACCTTTCCTTTTTGGGGGGTTCGGCAGTGATCACGGACACGACTACCCCGGCAATGAAAAGTGTGACCATAGATTGTGATTATCAAACCATCCTGGTAAATTTTAATAAGAACCTCCGATGCAGCAGCCTTGCGGCAGACGGGAGCGATTTCATGCTTTTCACCAACCTGGCCACAATCGTTTCTGCAACAGGAACAAACTGCAGCAGTAGCTTCGACATGACGCAGGCTGTGCTTAAATTAAGCAACCCGCTGCCGGATGGCAATTATACGCTTTATGTGAAAACAGGAACTGACAGCAATACGGTACTGGATGACTGTGGCAATGGCATTGTGGTCGGCGATAGCATTGGCTTCAGTGTAACGACCTTATCGCCAACTCCCCTGGATAGTTTAACGCCCCCGATTTGCGAACCCAATGCGCTTGTGCTGGTCTTTGACAAATCCATACAATGCAGCAGCATTGCCCCGGATGGAAGCGATTTTCAGATTTCTGGACCTTCTTCCGTATTGGTTCAATCTGCTACAGGTACCTGCGACAGCAATGGGCTGAGCAGCTCTATTCAAATTAACTTCAATGCCCCGATCTTAACAGGCGGTTCCTATCAATTAAAACTTGTCACAGGAACCGACGGGAATACCGTCATAGATAAGTGCGGCCTCCAGACCCCTGCAGGATCGGTCTTGAACTTTACTGTCGCGGATACGGTTAAGGCTTTGATCAGTTACCAGGCCTTCTATGGTTGTCAAAAAGATAGCATACAATATTTTGGCCCGGTCAATGACGGTATTAACCAGTGGAGCTGGACTTTTGACAGCGCATTCAAGAGCTCTGTTCAAAACCCATGGGAGAATTATAATCTATTTGGCACCAAGACCATTTACCTCACTGTCTCCAACGGAACCTGTGCAGCCAGCGCTGACAGTAGTTTGATCTTAAACAATGCTTTTCAAGCCGCATTTAACGCAGATAGTTTGATATGCCCTAATAATGCTGCCCTATTCACAAATCAGAGCACCGGGAATATTGTATCCTGGTACTGGAATTTCGGCGATGGCAGCAATAGCCTGGATTCAACGCCTGCGCCGCATGCCTACCCTGATGCCAGTACAAATGAAACCTATCTAGCTCAACTTATCATAAAGACAAATTATGGCTGTTCCGATACGGCGGCTGCCTATATAACCAAATTAAAGAGTTGTTATATCGAAGTGCCTTCAGGATTCACCCCGAATGGGGACGGGATCAATGATTATCTATATCCTCTCAATGCTTTTAAGGCTTTGAATCTTGAATTCAGGGTTTATAACCGTTACGGTCAGCTTGTATTTGAAACAAGGGATTGGACCAGGAAATGGGATGGTACCATCGATGGGAGACCCCAGCCTCCCGGGACCTTTGTCTGGACTTTAAGATACACAGACGGCGATACGGGTAAGGACTATTTCCTAAAAGGGACCACCGTACTTATCAGATAAAAAAACCCTCTTTTCTGTTGAAGGAGGGTTCTTTTTTCACTACTCATTATTCAATTGCAGCTATTTAAACTTTTGATGGCCCATAAAAAAAGTCAGTTTGCAACGTTTTTGTCTGGTATGATAGATACTAAGCTTATGCCAGAATGCAAAATGATGGAATTCAATTAATTAAGTTTTTAAAATTTACGAAAAATTCTATTTTCGGGAAATGTCTTCCTTAAAACATACAATATAATATGACGCCAGAACGGAAAGAACGTCTCAGCAGCGTATTGAATAAAAGACAGAAGAACCTGACTGTAGTGTTAGAGAATGTTTTTGACCCCCATAATATATCAGCCGTCATGAGAACCTGTGATGCGGTGGGGGTGCAGGATATATATATATTGAATACGAAGATCCCCAGACATAAAAAATGGGGGGCAAAAAGCAGCAGCAGTGCGGCAAAATGGCTGACAGTTCAACAATATACCGATGCAAAGGAATGCATCCATGAATTGAGGAAAAATTATGATATGATATTGACTACACATTTGGCCAGCGATTCTATTTCTTTATACAAAATTGATTTTTCCCGTTCACTGGCACTTGTTTTTGGAAACGAACATGAGGGAGTCAGCCCGGAGATCAGTGAACTGGCTGATGGGAACTTCATTATACCCCAGGTCGGGATTATCAGGTCGCTTAACATTTCCGTTGCATGCGCTGTTAGTTTATATGAGGCATACCGGCAGAAGACAAATGCGGGACATTATGAGCAGTCGAATATGGAAAAACATTTCTACCGGGACATTATGGAAAAATGGGGTCTTGAAACTGAAGAATAATGAAATACTTAGTTTTATTGATTTTGGTTGCGTTTTCTATTCCTGTGTTTGCACAAACTCCTATCAGGAAGGTGAGGATTGAAGAGTTGGAGGCATATATTCTCAAAGCCGACCATCCTCTGATAGTTAATTTCTGGGCTACTTATTGTTCACCTTGTGTGCATGAGATCCCCTATTTTGAAAAAAATGTTACTACGCACAGGGACAAACGAGTTGAGCTGATCCTGGTGAGCCTGGACCTGCCTTCCTATTATCCTGCTCAGATCGAGGGCTTTGTTAGACGGAATAACTATCAGTCACCGGTCTGGTGGCTGAATGAGAGCAATGCAGACTATTTCTGTCCAAAAATTGATTCGAGCTGGTCGGGAGGCATTCCCTCTACTTTATTTATCAATAATAAGACCCATTACCGAAAATTCTATGAAAGGCAGCTCACAGAACTCCAGTTGATAAAGAGTCTTGACGATTTGTTAAAACAATGAATGTTCAACTCCGGTGGATACTGCAGCCCACGGACCTGGATTCTTTCACCTGTATGGCTTTTCCCTGAGTAAGTTCGTCAATAGCGTCCTTCAGATAATTGTGTTTGACCTGGCTGATATCGCCGGGGCTATCGTCGATGGCGCCATGATAGACCAGTTTATTGTCCTTATCGAAAAGAAAAACTTCGGGAGTGCGGGAGGCTGAAAAAGCATCAGCTAACACATTACTTTTATCTACCAGATAATACCAATTATAGAATTGGGCCTTGGCATATTGTTGCATGGACTCAAGGGATTCATTGCCGGATCTTTCCGCTTCATTGGAGTTGATCAGGGTCACACCGACTTCATTTTTTAAGGCATAAGAGCATATTTCCCCGGTACGGGATTGGTTAGCATGAACTACGGGGCAGCTATTGCAACTGAACATAACCATGAGGCCATTGGCTTTTTTGGCATCGATCAGTGAAATCATTTTTCCCGAAATATCCTTCATCGAGATGTTCTGACCGGGGAGACTGGAACCAATTGGAAGACCCGGCATCCGGGGGATAAATGAAATTCCAATAATGGAAAGAGAGCCGATCAAAATTGACTTTTTCATAACGATGTATTTTTTGATGCGTATGACTAATATTTACATGCATTCCCGGGCTCCAATATCAAATCCTTCTCCTTTGGGTCTTTTAACTCCACCGATATCCGTCTTGAGAAAAGGTATCGGTGTTCCATGATCAACAATGGAGCTTGGTTTTTGTTTAATTAGACACATTACTGTATCTGAAAGAACTGATAAAATTTGGTCTGCGCTGAATTCAATATTTGTACTTGAGTCATTGGGGTTGTAATCGGTTCCTGAATTGTTAATCATGATCGAACCCTTGATATTGAAGGCGAGATTGTTCCTTACTTCGGTTTTATAGGGGCCCTGGAAACCCATGATGACAACTGGGGCTACATAGCGGTTGTCGGATTTGTTTCCAATCGTATTATTGATAACATGCATATTCCCCCCGGTAGTGAATGGTATCCTATCACCACCGGTGAAATAGGACTGATCGATCCTTGTGTCTATGAAGCCGTAGGCATTCGTGGCCAGGTCGATCACATTGTATATATAGCTTTCAGAAACGCCGTTCAGGCCGGTATTCCATTCCCGCCAGATATAGCCTCTGCCGCCATGGCGGTAAATATTATAGACACTGCCGTTCCCATTGGTGTGAATAAGTCCGATATCTCCGCTTAAGGAGGGGTTGAGCGCAAAATTGTTGACTTTCCAGTCGTGGATATCCATCCGGTAAATTGCTCCTGCAGCGATGGCCTGTCCATTGGCAATGGTCGTGTCAATTTTTATATAAAAGATGGCGATGCTGTCGATGATGTCAGTGAGTTTGTCCGGAGTTCCATAAAAACCTTCCAATAATAGTCCGCATTTGACCAGATGCAGGTTGGCCAGGGTGGTCTTGTAGAGTTTTATTGTTGCCGTATCTCCTGTGTATCTGGCGTCATTGTCTGAAACATCGAGGATGATATCGCTAACGTTGATGAATTCGCAATTGTATATTCTCAGTCCGTAGAAATTGCCGCTGGTCGCAAAAGCCCGGGATCTCAGGGAGTCGAAGCGGAAACCATAGAATATCTTTTTTGTCCCTGTTCCCGAAATGGTTGTATTGTAAAGGGAGCTGATGGATACCGTTTCAGTGAAGACTACCAACCCACCGTGATTGATGATTGAGATGTTTCGAAGATGGGAAAACTCGGCTCCGGTATAGGTTCCGGGTGTAATAGCCAGAACATCCCCTTCCTGTAATCCATCCATTGAATTTTGTTTGATGGTCCCGCTGCCATTGCCGATTACGATGGTTTTAGCCAGAACGGAGTGAACTGTCAGGAGGAGTACCAGAAATGGGAGGGGCTTTAATGAATAAGCGGGCATAGCTGCGATTTTTTTAATTGCAGTAAAATTCAAAGAAAGCGCCGGTCTAAAAAAATTCTTTTGGGCGCCCCTGATTGATCATAAACTGCATTTTCAGGATTCTTCAATTTCTTATATATTTGCAGCCGCCTCAAATATATTTAACTAAGTTGGCCCCGTAGCTCAACTGAATAGAGTATCTGACTACGGATCAGACGGTTAAAGGTTTGAATCCTTTCGGGGTCACAAAAGCCCTCGCATCAGCGAGGGCTTTCGCTTTATAAACTTAGATACAGAATAGATGCAGACAAATTAATGTTGTCTGGGTTTAGTGGCTTAAATTTAGAGAATAATTATGAACCAAGGTCGAAAATGGAGTGAAGCAGACAAGCTTCAGGTCATGTTGCTTTTATTATTTGCTTTTAATCAATTTGCATGGTCTCAATCAATTGCACCTGACTCAGCACAATATTACTCCGCATTAAAGGCAGCTAAAAGTTTCTATCAATCTGCCTTAAAAGAAAATTATTTATTATTTAACGGAGGTGAATACGGAACGAAGGGTCACCAGGTAAATGGGTTTCCTTTTTTTGCTTCGCCGGATATGCTGAAAGGAACTATTTATTATAAGGATTACCGGTACGATGATGTCGAAATGAAATATGATATCACAAGCGACCAGATAGTGATATATAATTACCCGAAAACCGATTTTATAGCCCTGCAAAATGAAAGGATTCCGGAATTCAATATCAACGGACATGAGTTTTTCCATATGGATAGCAGCGTATCCCAGCATGGAAAGGGTTACTACGAGCGATTGTGCAAGGGCGCCATTTTTCTTTGGGCCAAACGGTTCAAAAAAATACAAATCCCTGCAAAAGCAGAAGACCAGACTGCTCAATTTAAAGAGTTTGATTCCTACTATTTGCAAAGAGCAGACAATTTTTATCCGATAAGCAATAAGCGCCAGCTTGAGCATGAAATGGAAGATAAACTCAGTGAAATCAAAACTTATGTCAGGCAAAACAAAATCGATTTCAGACATCATTTTGAAGAGGCGGCTATCAAAACCGTAAACTATTATAACCAACTAATCAATTGACATGCGCTTTCGCATTGCCTTTCTTTTATTCGTATCTATAATTCAATTCTCCAACTCATTGCAGGGACAGGAAAGGGAAGCGATAAATGTAGAATTTCATAATGAGCCCTTTCAGAGCTTTGTTCAAAAGGCCGAACAGTTATATTCTATCCATATTTTTTACGATACCATGGCTTTTGAAAATTATAGCGTAACCGTGGTGGCGAGCAAACTGTCTCTGCCCCAATTACTGGAGAGGGTGTTCAACAAAACGTCTTTTCATTATGCCATTGATGAATATGGGCATGTATTTATTAATACAAAGGCGATCCATACAAATTTCCCCAATAATTTTTTTAATAATAAGAATTCAGTTGATTCTGTCGGACCTGAGGCGAGTTTTCTATCGGATGATCCCAGTGAAAAACAAACTGCAGTCGTATCTGAAGAGAATAAATTATTTGAAATCGGCGCAAAAAATATAAATGCAAGAACGGGTAATGCAACAATTGCAGGTTATATAAGAGATGAAATAAATGGGGAGCCGATCGCAGGCGCTACCGTCTATCTTGACACGCCTGCGGCAAGGGCAAATACCGACCAATTTGGTTATTATTCCCTCACTTTATCCAAAGGAAGGCATGTGCTGAAAATACACAGCCTCGGCATGCAGAACACTTCGAGGCAGATACTTTTAAAAGGAGATGGCAAATTGGATGTGGAATTGACAGACTATGTAGCCAGTTTAAAAGCAGTTATCGTTACCGCAGAAAAAAGATCAAATACCCAGGGATTGCAGATGGGTACTATAAAATTGAATACTAAATTAATCAAACAGGTACCCGTTGCTTTTGGCGAAACTGATATCTTGAAAGTAGTGCTGACGCTGCCTGGAGTTACTTCCGTGGGTGAGGCCAGCTCCGGATACAATGTAAGAGGTGGTTCAACAGATGAAAACCTTATTTTATTCAGTGATGCTACCATCTATAATCCATCCCATTTATTTGGATTTTTCTCGGCTTTTAATTCAGATGTGGTCAAAGGCGTGGAATTATACAAGAGCGCAATTCCTGAAAAGTTTGGGGGAAGACTGTCCTCGGTATTGGATGTAACAGGCAAGGACGGGAATAGCAAGGAGTGGAGCGGGAATGCGGGCATTGGGCCTTTGACCAGCGAGTTTGCCATTGATGGCCCATTGGTGAAAAATAAAACATCCATTGTAATAGGAGGAAGGACAACTTACGCTGATTGGCTGCTCCGTGATCTGCCTGATGCTTATAATAAGAGCACCGCATCATTTTACGATCTCAACCTGCATATCAGCCATACCATCAATGCCAACAACTCTATCTATCTGACAGGCTATATGAGCAATGATAATTTCAATCTAAACCGGGATACTGCCTATCAATACAGCAATAAAAATGCAAACATTAAATGGAAGCATATCTTTAATAATAAATTTTATGCTGTTACCACTACAGGCGTTGATAATTATGAATATGCCATTTCCAGCACCTATATTCCTGTGGATGGATATAAATTGGGCTTCAACATCAATCAAAAATTTCTCCGGGCCGATTTCACATATACACCTAATTATAAACAGACTTTTGATTTTGGGGTCAGTTCAAACTATTATCAACTGCAATCGGGTTCTTATTCACCAGAGGGCAAACAATCATTGGCAGCCCCTGTCACCATACCAAAGGAACAGGCTTTGGAGACCGCTGCCTACTTTGGAGATCAGATCAATTTATCCTCAAAACTTTCGGTGAATGCAGGCTTGAGATGGGTAGTCTATAATTATCTGGGACCGCACGATGTATATGATTATGCACCCAATCAGCCAAGAACCGTTTATACTATTATAGATACCACCAGCTATGGCCCATACAAGGTGATCAAGACTTACCAGGCTCCCGAAATCCGTTTGTCGCTTCGTTATGCCCTGTCTGATAACCAATCTCTGAAATTGAGCTATAATACCCTGAACCAATACATACATATGATCTCAAATACCATCGCGATTGCCCCTACTGATATCTGGAAACTCAGCGATACCTATATCAAGCCACAGCATGGAGACCAAATTTCGATTGGATGGTATAGGAATTTCCTATCAAACACCATTGAAACCTCTGTGGAAGTTTATTACAAGAGACTGGAGAATTACCTGGATTATAAAAGCGGAGCTGAAATCGTATTGAACCCGCATATCGAAACCGAGGTGATCAATACAGTAGGCAAGGCCTATGGCATTGAGTTTTTAGTGAAAAAGACGGCGGGCAAATTGAACGGTTGGCTCAGCTATACCTACTCAAGAACATTTTTGAAACAGGATGACCCCCTTGCCGGGGAAACCATCAACAATGGCAATTATTATCCTGCCAGTTTTGATAAACCAAATAATCTGAATCTTATCGGCAATTACCGGTTCTCACATCGTTATAGCATTTCTTCCAATATAGTATATAGTACGGGCAGGCCGATTACATTACCGGTTGATGAATTCAATATAAACGGATCGACCTCCCTGTACTATTCCGCAAGGAATGAATATAGGATCCCCAATTATTTCCGGACCGATCTTTCTGTAAATATTGAAGGCAACCATAGGATAAAACAACGTTTTCATAATTCATGGTCGGCAGGCGTTTACAATTTGACGGCAAGGCAAAATGCCTATTCGGTCTATTTCACTGATGTAAATGGGAAAATCCAGGGCTATCAGCTTTCAATATTTGGCACAGCCATTCCATACATAACCTATCATATTAAATTTTAGAGGCTGATGCGAAGGACGATTAAATATTTTCCCGGTGTTGTTTTTTTCATTTCCCTTATACCGGCTTTTGGGCAGGGACCAATTCTGCAGGAGAAGCTTTTTGTGCATACAGATAAGGGTTTCTATTTAGCCGGCGAAATCATGTGGTTTAAAATCTATGATATCGACGGAATGCTTAACAGGCCTTTGGATTTTAGCAAGGTTGCCTATGTTGAATTAGTGGATCAGAATAATAAACCTGTCCTTCAAACCAAGGTGGGTCTCGAAAATTCGACAGGTGCCAGTTCCCTTTTTATCCCGGCTTCAATCGTATCGGGAAATTATATTTTGAGAGCATACACGGCCTGGATGAAAAATTTTGATGCCAGCCATTATTTTGAACAACCCATTGCTATTGTTAATACGAATGGGGGATCTACTGTTGATACAACAAGACCCAAGGCAAAATATGATGTGCAGTTTTTCCCCGAAGGAGGAAATTTGGTTGAGGGGGTGGCTTCCAAAATAGCATTCAAGATCACTGATCAATTCGAAAACCCCATTGAATGCAGTGGCATTTTGGTTAATCAAAAAAAAGACAGCCTTTTTCGTTTTAAAACAGAGCGATTTGGAGCGGGTCAATTTGAACTTAAGCCCACTAAGGGAGATCGGTATTTTGCTGTCCTGGAACTGAAAGATACAAATATGATCGTGGGCCTGCCGGATGCTTCTCCTTATGGATATGTGCTGCGTGTAGATGAAGCGGATAACGGACAGTTGAGGGTCTCTGTTGAAACGAGCCCGGATAAAGAGAATCCGGATCTGTATTTGTTTATCGGGTCGCATCAATTAAATAAGGATTTTCAAATTGGCCATTTGTCCGATCATAAAGCCAGTTTCCTGGTCGATAAGAATAAACTTGGAGAGGGGATATCCTGTATTACCCTTTTTGATGGAAAGAAGTATCCGGTTGCTGAAAGGCTGTATTTTAAGCGGCCTGAAAAGATGCTGAGACTTGAGATTGCCACTGACAGGAAGGAATATGCGACCAGGGATAAGATTAGCCTGGAACTTTCTTCAAGTGGAGTTCAGTTGGATAATATGTCCATGTCTGTTTATCAGATCAATGGGCTCCCAACCGATGATTTTTGGAATATTCTCAGTTATCTTTATTTAGGTTCGGAACTAAAGGGGAAAATAACTTACCCTGAATATTTTTTTACCAGTAGGGATGCGGATGTGAAAGAAGTTACCGATAATTTGATGCTGACCCAAGGCTGGAGAAGGTTCAAATTGAAGCGTCAGGATTTTATACCAGAACTGGAGGGTGCTATCCTCAGCGGAAAAGTGATTGATAGAAGGAGTGGCGCTATAGGAAAAAATATTATGACCTATTTATCAATCCCCGGCAAGAATTTTCAGTTTGCCGCCTCCAGAAGCGATTCGTTGGGAAGGGTCTATTATAACTGCCCGGTATTTTATAGCCGTCGGCTTGTTGTATTGCAAACGGACTATGATGTGGATAGCAATTACCGGATTGATCTGGACAATCCATATAGTGAGCAATTTTCAGAAACTAAAATTGCCTCCTTTGTCTTGCCGGGTGAATGGAAGAAGGATCTTTTGCAACGAAGCATTGAAGTTCAAATCGAAAACAATTATGATTCGGAGGAAAAAAACGCTTTTTTGCCAGTTGAAATAAAGGATAGCCTCCCCTTTTATGGCATCCCGGACAGAAAATATTTTTTGGACGACTATACCCGTTTTGGCACAATGGAAGAAGTGATGCGGGAATATGTGCAGGATGTTATGGTAAGATTAAACCAAGACAGGTTTAGCTATAGGATATGGAACAACACATTTAACAATTATTTTTATAACAGACCCTTGGTTTTGATTGATGGCGTCCCCATTTTTAATATCAATAAGATAATCGCATTTGACCCGCTGAAAATCAAAAAAATCGAGGTAGTCGCAAAGAAATATTTTATAGGATCTTCCATTAGCGAGGGTATTGTAAGTTATAGCACTTATAAAGGCGATCTGGCTGGTTTTCCCATGGATCCCAATAGCATTGCTGTTGATTATAAAGGATTACAGCAAGAAAGGGAGTTCTATGCTCCCAGGTATGATAACGATGAGCAAAAGGGAAACAGGTTGCCTGATTTCAGGAATGTATTGCACTGGACACCGAATATAAAAATGGATAGTTCAGGTCGGGCGAAAATCAACTTTTATACATCGGATGAAGCCGGCAGATTCATTATTGTGTTTCAGGGCATTAGTAGTACTGGCCTGGCAGGGGTAGTTACGAAAGAATTTGAGGTTAAGGAAAAATAAAAAGAAAAAATGAGCAGACGATTCAAAAAATATTTTATCCGATTCTTCCTGGTGGCGGCTTTTGCGTCTTGTGTAAAAAAATATAATCCGCCTTCCATCCAAAACGCCAATAATAATTACCTGGTAGTGGATGGTTTCATCAATGCCGGCCCTAACCAGCCTAGCACTTTCATTCTCAGCCGTACGAGGAATCTGGGCGATTCGAGTATGGTCGATCCGCCAGAATTGAATGCAATAATATCTATTGTAGATCAATCATCCGGTAATAGTTACCCTTTGGTGGATTCGAATAATATTGGCACCTATACCAGCGCCCCCCAGAATCTCAGTCCCCTTGACCAATACCAGATAAAGATCTATACGACCAATGGGGATCAATACCTATCCGATTTTGTACCTGTGAAAATAAGCGCGCCGATCGATAGTGTTACCTGGAGCCAGGACATTAATGTTTTCATCTTCGTGAACACCCACGACCCGAGCGATAACAGCATTTATTATAAATGGGATTTTGTGGAGACCTGGGAGCATGATGCTGCCATCACTACTTATATCCAGGCCGTAGGGGATACCCTGATCTTTAGCGGTGGCGCTACTCCATCAGAACAAACCGATTCCTGCTGGTCGTCAGATGCATCCAACAGCATTATTACAGGCACTTCCGCCGCATTGAAACAGGACGTGATCAGTGAACAACCTATCACTACAATAATTCAGGATGATCCAAAGCTTGCTGTCCGGTATAGCATACTTGTCCGCCAGATCCCACTGACAGAGGCTGCTTTCAATTATTGGGAACTCATTGAAAAAAACTCTCAGCAATTAGGAACTCTTTTTGATCCTCAGCCTTCACAATTGCCGAGCAATATTCATAGCACTATCAATCCGAACGAACCTGTTATCGGTTATATTTCGGCGGCGGCGCCGCAGGAGGGAAGACTTTTCATTAATGCATCACAGGTTAGCAATTGGAATCCGCCGCCACCGATCAATACCACTTTATCCTGCCCCGTTGTTTATGGCGGAGAGCCAACCGAGGATTGGCCTGTTTACGTTGATCCCTACCCAGACAGCAGTTATACGCCTTATAATGTGGGAGGCAGCGGGATTGTTGCGACATTGTATCTCACCAGGAAGAAGTGTGTCGATTGTTGGGCCCAGGGAGGTAGTACAGTCAGGCCTTCGTATTGGTAAGGGTTTATTTTTATTCTGTTGGAGATAACCATTCCCTGTAGCTTTCGCGATGGAAAGTTTGGTGCGTTCGTGGATGGGGGAAATATATTGGTAGCATCTCGATGGGATATCAGGGACAAGGAAAAACAGGTTTGGAGTCAGGCATTTTCGGAGGACAATGGGAGACATGGGAATGGAATTGGCATATGTTTTTCAATAAAGAAACTATAAATAAATGAGATCGAGGGTTTACATCGGGACGAGCCTAGATGGTTTTATCGCGAAGGAGGATGGTGACATAGGTTGGCTGACTCAATTTGCAAATAGGGAGGCAATTGAGGCCTACGAGGAATTCATGAACGAAGTGAATGCGATTGTAATTGGGAGAGGGACTTTTGAAAAGGTCCTTGGTTTCCCTTCCTGGCCTTATGATAAGAAAGTGTTTTTACTCAGCAGAAGCATTAGAGAGGTGCCGGAAGCATTAAAAGAAAAAGTGACTTTGTTATCGATGAAACCGGAGGAATTAGTAAGCTATCTTTCAAACGAGAGGTTTTCGAATATTTATATTGACGGCGGAAAGGTTATACAGGACTTTTTACGAAAGGATTTGATTGATGAGTTAATAATTGCCAGGGCGCCAATAATTATAGGAAGCGGCATTCCTCTTTTCGATCATCTTGATACAGACCTTCAATTCGAACACATTAAAACCATGGTACAGTCTAATGGGCTTGTCAGGAGCTATTATGAAAGATCGAGGAAGTGAGACCGATTTGAAAATCAAAAGCCAGAACTGCCCATGAAATGGCGCTTCGATCGAGACGGATCGAAATACCTGCCATTTTTGTTGACCGGGGGAATTCTCTATCTGATGCAACGAGCATAGTGCCTCCGGAAAATTTGCGGGCTTTAGTTTTTCCAAGGGGTATTTAAAGGAGGGTGAATTTCCGTTCGACGACTGAATTGTTTTCTGAATCATATCCGGTAAATATAAAAAATCGGATGTTAAATGAAGATGCCTTCGCAAAATTGATACCTAAAGCAGATACCACAGTAGATTATGACCTGGCATACAAAAAAGACTTATTTTGCGATAAAGATTCACAATGACAACTGACGACCCCGTTTTTCATAAGCCCAAAAGTTTTATCGCTGCAAAAAATCTTTTGTATGCTGGCATTTTTTTATCGGTGATTGTTTTTATTCTTCACAATATCAGGCTTACTGTACGTCCCAAATTTCTTTATTGGGGCTGGCTTGTTTCTGCGCTGGGATATGCAATTATGATTATATTGATCAAACAAATGGGCTTGTGTAAAAAATGGGCGAGACTTGTTTTGACAGTTTGGTTTAGCCTTGGGTTCGTTATGGTGATAATTTCATTTTTCAGTGCAAGTATTAGCATGAGCATTCCTGAAGTTGCAATTTGGGCGTTGAAGATAGTATTGCAAGTGATCGCGTTTATCTTTTTATATAGTATTGAATGTGAAAACTGGTTCAACAGCAAGAAATATGAAATGTTTCAGAAATGATCCAAATTTACTTTGTGTCTTCTCAATCGATATGGCAGTTTCTCCTAAAATCATAGGTTCTTGGAGGTTTTTAGGAATCATCGCTATCATTCCCCTGGCCAATATTCCTCGATTTTCTTCTTGAGGAACGCAACGCTTCTTTCTAACTGAGCCATGCCTTCCACTCCGTCTTCGATGCTGATCCAGCCAGCGAAGCCGACCCTTTTCAGTTCAGTGAAAATGGCATCGTAGTCATTGAGTCCCTTTCCGATTTCTCCATGCCTTAGTCTTTTGGCATAACCGGCGGCGCCTCTTTCTTCCTTGCGTAAATCCTCAATAGTGCCTTCCTTGAGGTAACGGTCGCTGGCATGCATGGTAACAATACGATTAGAGATTCGTTTGAGCAGGACAAGCGGATCTTCCCCGGCGAGATAAGTGTTGCTTGGATCGTAGTTCACTCCGAAATACGGGTCATTGATTTTGTCGACGAGCTGACAGAATATGTCCATTTTCTGGGCGAATTCCGGGAAGGTCCAGAAATCGTCTTTATAATGATTCTCGATGATGAGGGTTATGTTTTTTTCAGCAGCATAGGGGAGGCATTCTTTGATGGAGTCGAAGGCATATCGAATTCCTTTATCTATGGAAAGTTCGGGTCTTCGCTGGCCGGAAAGGACGCGGCAATAGGATCCGCCAAGACTATGGGTCATGTCGATCCAGAATTTCTGCTTAGCTATTTCATTGTCCCTGAAAGCCTTGTCCGGATGAGTGAAGTCAGGAGAACAGCACATCATTGGAATAAATTTGTGATGATCTTCAACCTGGCGCCGGAATTTTTCCCAGTTGTTTCTGTCCTGCATCTCGAGAAAGCCTGCATACCATTCCAGTCCATCGATCTCGAGCTCTGAAGCAAGTTCGATCCATTCGGATAATTTCATGGTTCCGTCCTTGCATAGTGCGACCATGAATGCTTTGGGGAAGACGGCGAGTTTGGGCATACGCTATTTTTTAGAGGGGATCGTGTTTGCATCCTTTGGCGGATTACGACCGAAAAAGGGGTATTGTTCGAGATCCATAACCTGGCCGCTGACGGGGCCGCATTCATCTGATAACCAGTAAACGGCACCGGCGGCAATTTCGCTGGGCCAGAATATTCTTCCTGAGGGAGCATATACAGATGGAAGGTCCTTATACCAGTCTTCTCTCAAACCATGTTGTTTCTTACGGATCATTTCCGTTTCAGTAAGGACCCAGCCAGGATTGAGCTGGTTTACGCGAACTCCATTTTCACGGTGAAGGGTATCTCCTAAATTGCGCGTCATGGCCATTAACGCCCCCTTGGTTATACTGTAGGCCAGCAGATTGGGTTCCCCGCTATAGGCGTTGACTGAGCCTATATTGAGGACGCAGCCATGGGTTTCGGTCAGATGGGGGAGGGCGGCCTTTATCAATAGAAAGGGGGCAATAGTATTTACCTCCAATAATTTTTGCAGGAATTTGCGGTCAGTGGTTTGGAGATTGGAGGAAGCGACGATGGCTGCATTGTTTACAATAGCGTCGAGTTTACCGTAGGTCCTGATGGCCAGGTTAACGAGTTGGGTCGGGGCATCTTCTTGGCTGAGGTCCTGTATATGGAGCAGAGCGTTTTCTTTACCGAGTTCGTCCACTACTTGCTTTCCCCATTCTTCTTCGAGACCATTGATGATTAGTTTAGCTCCTTCACCGACACAACGTTTGGCAATGGCCTTTCCGATTCCGGTGGTGCTGCCAGTGACTATTATGATCTTGTCTTTTAAGCGCATATTAATCTCATTTTAGTCAGGTTTGAGAACGCTTTTCACCACATCGCCGTGGTGCATTTTTTCAAAAGCTTCTTTCCATTGGGAGACAGGCCAGATCCCGCCAATAATTGGTTTGACATTCAGCATTCCGTTCGATAATAAGCTGATCACCCTTTCCCAGATCGGCCAGTTGTGGCTGAAACTTCCCTGGAGCCTCACGTTTTTTTGGATCAGGGGGTCAAGAGAAAATCCCATAGGCTGCGGGCCCCAACCCACTTTAGTGATCTGGCCATTGGGCCTGACGAGTTGAAGTGCGATCTTTAGAGTTATGCTTGCGCCGGCTGCATCGATGATCAGGTCGGCTCCCAGGCCATCTCTTTGTTTTGCCCATCCAGTGGCATCACCGATTATTTCATCGCAGCCGTATTGAACGGCTATATTCATGCGGTGTCTATCGGCTTCCAAGCCAACGATGGCCACTTCTGCTCCGCAGAGCTTTGCAATAGCAGCACATAAGATCCCGATTGTTCCAGGGCCCAGCACGATGACACGGTCTCCCGGTTTGATATTTGAGTTCATGGCCACGGAATTGTAAGCGACACAGCAGGGTTCGGTTAGGCAGGCTTGCTCGAAGGGAAGGTTTTCAGGAACCCTGTGCAGGCATCTTGAGGGAACACGGACATACTTAGTCATTGCGCCGTTAACTCCATAGCCAAAACCTTTTCTGTCTGGATCCAGGTTATAGAGTCCGGAACGGGCGAGAGGACTGTCCTGGTTGATGATTGCAGCCGTTTCGCTCACGACCCTGTCACCTTCTTTCCAACCGCTCACCCATTTGCCGACTGCAATGATATGGCCCCCGAATTCGTGGCCGAGAACCACGGGATAGTTAACAGGCCAGCTATGATCGGCGGTCCATTGGTGAAGATCGCTTCCGCAAACGCCGACATTGGCGACTTCGAGCAATACATCTTCTTCGCCGAAGAGTGGCTGTTCCAATTCCCTTATTTCGACGGAACCTTTTTCAGGGCCATAGTTTACTACGGCGGGAGATAGAATTTTATTCGACATATTAGAATATTAGCAGGAGTGGATTTTTTCACAGATCAACCGGAGCGATGATTCGAGGTCCCCATCGGCTGTTTTGAAAGCATCAGCATCGATCGTTAGAGGCGCCCCGAGTACAACGAGGGGCGCGCCATATGCAGGACATTGAATGGCCTGTTCCAGAGAGAGCCCTCCAACAGCCTGCACGGGAATTTTCACGGCGGCCACCACTTCCTTTAGTTGATCAAGAGGACTAGGCATTCTGAGCCCCTTCGCAGCGATCCCTCTTCTTTCATCATAACCGATATGATGAACAATAAAATCACATCCGAGATCTTCCAGCCATTTTGCAGCCTGAACCATATCGGGACAGCCCAGGTTATCCCCCATGACTTTTACTCCGTAATCTGCACCGGCCCTGACCACGCATTTGATGGTTTCTTCATGAGCTCTTGCCATGACTACCACATGGGTGGCTCCTGCCTTTGCCATCATCTCGGCTTCGAGATAGCCGCCATCCATTGTTTTCAGATCAGCGACGATGTTAATCCCTGGAAATGCTTCCCTTAATTTTTTCACGCCATGCAGGCCTTCTGCCAGGATAAGGGGCGTTCCTGCCTCCAACCAATCCACTCCAGCCCGCATGGCCATGGCGGCGGTTTCCAAAGCTTCGTCGATATTTGTAACGTCAAGGGAGATTTGAACGATGGGCTTCATTTGGTTTCAATTAAAGTTTCTCTTTTATCAGCCATATTTCGGTTACTCTTGACTGTTGCCTCCAGTTGATATTTTCTTCATTGATGTTCGCTAGGGTCAATCTATTCTGGACCTGTCCAGGGCTTTAAGAATATTTTCAAGGCCCTTGCTGAGCTTTTGTGGTTGCTCCCAACCATAACCAATGCGCATATAGCGACTATCCATTTCGAACCAGCTTCCCTTGCCAATATAGGTTGCATAGTCATTCAGTAATATTTCATGAAACCTGTCCATATCAAATTTTTCCGGTTCGCGAACTCTTGGAAAGCTAACACATCCGCCGCCAGGCGGAACCCAATCCAGACATTTCTGACCGTTCATAAATTCAGTGAGCAGGTTAAAATTTCTTTTTATTCTTTCAAGAACGGGATTGAATAGGGCTTGCTTGTTTCTAAGATAGTGAAGGGCGATTTCTTCATCGATCACTGAATTGGTTATGCAGATCTGCTCCTTGGCGGCCAGAAAGCTTTCCATCCAATATTTGTTCTTGCAAATGATCCATCCTATCCGAATGCCTGGAAGGCCGAAGGACTTTGACATTGAAGAAATACTGATTATACGGTCAGAGAGGCTGGCTGCGGGTGGAGGCCTTTCTTCAAAACTCATTTCGCGGTAGGTTTCATCTATGAGCAGGATGCAATTATTTTTTTCAATCAGTTCGACGATCCGAAATAATTGCTCCGGCTTTAAGGTCACCCCGGTTGGGTTATGTGGATAGGTCAGGCTCACGAGACAGTTTTTCTTTTCAATCTTTTTTGTCAGGAATTCAATATCGAGTTCAAAGCGGTTTTCGAATTTCAGCTCGATATAGGAGATTTCAGCTCCGATCAGACGAGGAGTTTCCAGATTGGTTGCGTAGTTGGGACGGGCAACTAGAAGCGGACTGCCCTTTTCAAGGAGAGTGGTGGAAACAATGAACAATGCAGTTGCAGCGCCGGGAGTGACGAGGACCTGGTCTAAGTTTAGACCGTGTTCACTGGCTATATGTTCTCTCAGTTCTTTTTTTCCTTTGTGATCTCCATAGAACAATACGAGGTTCTCCGGATCGAATCCCAGATCACTCAATTTTTGGTCCATGAAGGAGCTTTCGGATAGATTGCATTCTATTTTTTCGTAACCGAGACCCTCGGGGGACTCTATTTCGATGGGCATACGTTTGTAATGCATGAGAACAAGATAATGTACCAGATATTAAAATCCATAAATTAAAACAGCATTGAAAACACTAAGTTCAAAGTTCATTGAAATTTACTCAAGGATGAAATTCTGTTTTGCATTTGTGCCTGCTTGTGATGATCCAAATACTCCTGCAACATCTTATCTGTGTTATTCCCGCGCTCAATGCTAATCACATATTGGAGTAATAACAGTTAAAAGCAATAATCGTTATTTTCGCGGCATGACTAATGAAAAAGCTATAGCAGAAAAGCTTTTGCAAATAAAGGCGATAAAGCTTAATGCAAAAGAACCATTTACCTGGGCCTCAGGCTGGAAAAGCCCTATTTATTGCGATAATAGAAAGTCACTTTCATTTCCCTATGCAAGGGACCTTATCAAGTCTGAAATGTGCAATGTCATTTTTGAGCAATTTCCGAATACGGCTTTGATTGCCGGAGTGGCCACTGCAGGCATCCCCTGGGGGGCGATGGCGGCTGACCAACTCAAGCTTCCCTTTATATATGTTCGGTCAAAACCCAAGGACCATGGCCTGGGAAATCAGATCGAGGGCTATTTTGAAAAAGACCAGCCAACTGTGGTGGTTGAAGATCTGGTGTCTACAGGAAAAAGCAGTCTCGAAGTGGTTTCAGTCCTTCAGGCAAGCTGTCTGCAAGTGATTGGCATGGTGTCGATATTTAATTATGGTTTTGAATTAGCGAAAACCGCTTTTGATCAGGCCGGAGTACCACTCAGGTCCCTGACCAATTATGAAACCCTGATTCAAATGGCCTTGGAGAAGAAGATCGTTTCTGAAGAGCAAAAAGTGGTTTTGTTAAACTGGCAAAAGGACCCTGCAAACTGGAAAGCAGTTTATTAACTTTACATACTAAATCTCGTAAAATGAAAAATCTATTCCTTTTTATTGCGGTTTTGGGTCTGGGAAGCATTGTTGATGGTCAGGTAGTCAAGAAAGGAAATTATGAAATCGCCACCATTAAGACTCCTACCGTCCAATGCGAACAATGCAAGGACAGAATTGAAAAATACCTGACCCGTGAAGACGGGGTCCTAAAAGTTAATGTTGATTATAAGAAAAAAATTACCAAAGTCACCTACCTGGTCGATAGGAATAATTATGAGAATATAAAGACCGCCATCGCCAATATTGGCTATGACGCGGATGATGTGACTGCCGAACCTGAAGCCTATAAAAGACTACCTGCCTGCTGCAAGAAGCCAGAAGACGGCGGCGGCCCTCAGAAAAAACAATGATATCGAAAGAAAAAAATCTTATATGCCCCGGCTAATTTCGGGGCATTTTTATTAATATCTTATAAACATTAATATTTAAGAATAATCCCAACAATATGATAAATAACATTTTACATTTTTGCATTAATCAAATCAAAATTTAAGTGATAAATTTTTTGATAATATTTTTATATAAACGAGGTAATTTGCAAGGAAATAATTACATATTATTTTTTATTAATTTGTAAATTCGTTTTAATAAATGAAAAAACTCAGTCTCAGAACTTCTGCTCCCTTCCTCGTCCTGCTGCTGGTTGCCGGCTTTTCGCTCTTTGTTCCTAGCCTTTCCAATTTTGATGATGGCAAATATAATGGCGCGGATACGGCCTGGATGCTAGTTGCAACGTCTCTTGTATTCATCATGACACCAGGGCTCGCCTTTTTTTACGGAGGCATGGTTCATCGCAAGAACGTCATTTCGACGATGATCAAAAGCCTTATTGCAGCAGGATTGGTAAGTGTGCTCTGGATCGTGGTAGGCTATAGTCTCTGTTTTGGAGAAAGTTTTCATGGAATCATTGGCAATCCCCTGACTCACTTGTTCTTCAAAGGAGTGAATTCCGGTAAGCCATGGCCGGGAGCGCCCACCATACCATTAAGCCTGTTCGCCTTCTTTCAGCTCATGTTTGCCATCATTACCCCGGGTTTGGTGGTGGGAGCAGTTGCCGAACGGATTCGTTTTACCTCTTTTCTCCTCTTCGTAGCGCTTTTCAGTCTTTTCGTATATGCCCCCCTGGCGCATTGGAGCTGGCATCCGCAAGGGTTCCTAGCCCAGATGGGTGAACTTGATTTTGCAGGGGGAACGGTAGTGCATATCTCTGCAGGTTGTGCCGCCCTTGCCGGGGCCCTTGTTTTAAAAAGGAGGCAGGTACATATTGACCAAAGGGAAATTCCGCCTGCCAATATCCCTTATGTGTTAATCGGGACCGGTTTACTCTGGTTCGGATGGTTTGGATTTAATGCGGGTTCAGCCGGAGCAGCCAGCAGCCTGGCAGTATCTGCTTTCGCAACAACAAACACGGCCGCTGCCGCCGCAGGCCTTTCCTGGATGTTCTTTGATGTCATGAAAGGCAAAAAGCCATCCGTCCTCGGTTTCTGCATCGGGGCCGTTGTCGGCCTCGTTGCCATAACTCCGGCTGCCGGATTCGTAGCCATCCCTCAAAGCATTTTTATAGGGGTGGTTGCAGCAGTAATTTCCAATCTTGCCGTTCATATCAAGTCCAAGTCCTCGCTGGATGATACCCTCGATGTATTCCCCTGCCACGGGATCGGTGGCATGGTCGGCATGCTCATGACGGGAATATTTGCCACCAAAGCTGTGAATGCAGCCGGTAACAATGGATGGTTCTATGGCAATTTTTCGTTTTTCCTGATACAGTTGAAAGCTCTCGGAATCGTAGTAGCCTATAGCTTCTCCATATCGTATGGGATACTCAAATTAATCAACGCGATATTGCCCTTACGTGTGACATCAAAAGAAGAGGAAGAAGGTTTGGATTTCAGCCAGCATGCAGAAAAATACATGCAGGGAACGCTTCTTATCTCCACTCCCGAAGGTCTCAAAGAAGAATTGATTGCAGAATAATCGGGTTTTTCATCTGAATATCTGCAGTTTTCTCTGTTTGTCGGATGGAACCTCGCTAATTCATTACCGTGGGTGCGGCAGATTGCTCGTGCTCGGTTTCCACTTTGCAGTGATAAGATTGCTGATTGCCTGTGATAATACTCATGGGAAATATCTTACTGATCGATGGATTAAGACAGGACCGTAGAATGCTGGAATTATTACTGGTCTCCAACGGTTATTCCGTATTGCTGGCAGGATCAGCGAGAGAAGGGCTTTTTGAGGCAGCCAACAGCCGACCCGAATTGATCCTGATAGATTTGCAACTTCCGGATGAATCGGGGCTAACGGCCATACGTAAATTAAGGGAATGGTACCGTCATCCATTGATGGTGGTTTCGTCAAAATGCAGAGAAAAAGACATCATCGAATCCCTGGATGCAGGCGCCAATGATTTTATTTCCAAGCCATTTCAAAACGGAGAATTATTAGCCCGAATTCGAACTGCTTTTCGAAATCTTCCATCCATAGTTCCCGAGCCGGTGATATCCAACAAGAACTTTGAGATGAATCTTGTGACCAGAACTGTTAAAGTAAACAAAGAAATACTCAGGTTGACAGCCATTCAATACCAATTGCTCGCTGTATTAGTCAAAAATGAAGGTAAAACCCTAAATCACAATTACCTTCTCAATGAAATCTGGGGAAAAGAATTCATCAATGAATTTCAATACCTGCGGGTTTTTATAGCCCAGCTAAGGAAAAAACTGGAACAGTTTCCGGACTGCGGGCTTTCCATTTCAACAGAATCCGGAGTCGGGTATCGTTTTATCATGAAATAGCCAGGGATTACCTCAAATAATCCATCTTCTCTCATGATTCTTTTTAAGTGCTGAATCCAAAATTAATCATATTGGATAGCTCTCCGGAACCGCCCTTTTTTTTATCCTGTCAATCTTATAACTTAGTTGGACAATAGTATAATAAAGTATATTATTTCTCTAATGCTTATTAAGATCTATTTCAATGACCGCCCGCTTTTTCTATGCGATGAGCTGGATCCTGAAATAAATAAATATGCTCATCATGATGATGCGATATTTATAGATGATTTTTCGGCTCCCGCAGTCAATTCGATGTTGCATGAGATGCGGAGGGAAACAGTACATGCGGGAATCTTTCTTCATGCTAATTTTGAAGAATTGAAACATGCTTTCTGGAAGAAGTTCCATATCCTCCAGGCCGGGGGCGGATTGGTAGTTAATCCGAAAGGAGATATCCTCTTTATTTTCAGGAGGGGAAAATGGGATTTCCCGAAGGGGAAACAGGACCCCGGTGAAACAATCGAGGCCTGTGCTATCCGTGAAGTGAAGGAAGAAACCGGTTTGAGCCAGGTTATCATTAAGGAACCGCTGCTAGCAACATATCATGCTTATGACGAGGATGGAAAACATATCCTTAAAGAATCGCATTGGTTTCTGATGCAGGCGCCGGATCAAAAAAAGCTGGTTCCCCAGGAAATAGAAGGGATCCGGATTGCAAATTGGATAAATAAGAAAGAGGTTCCGGTGCTTTTACACGAGAGTTTTCCTTCGATAAGAGACCTATGGGAGAAATTTAGTCTTAGTTCCGGTTCTTAGCCAATACGGCAACTGTGAGACGGCCTACGCAGACCAGTTTTTCTTCCTGGTTTAAAATGCGGATATCCCAGATATGGGTCGATCCTCCCAAATGAAGCGGAGTAGCTGTTCCATAAACAAAACCCGCGCTCACGCTTCTTACATGGTTGGCGTTGATCTCCAGGCCAACACAAAAATTAAGTTCAGGATTTAACACACAGAATGAACCGATGCTTCCCAGCGTTTCAGCCAGAGTGGCAGAAGCTCCTCCATGCAGGACCCCAAATGGCTGGCAGGTTCGATGATCCACGGGCATCCTCCCTTTCAGGTAATTCTCGCCAAGTTCAGTGATCTCTATTCCGATGTACTCGGCCATGGTTCCATGGCTCATATTACGGATCTTTTCCAGGGACATTTGAGGGTCATACCAGATTGCCATAGTTCAAATTTTCTTCTTTAAGGATTCGGTCACAATTTCGGGCAGGAACTGTGTTGCGTCTCCTCCATTACGAAGGACATCCCGAACAAGAGTGGAAGCTACGGAAGTGTATTGGGGCAGGCAGGTTAAGAAGATGGTTTCGATCTCCCCATTGAGGCTGCGATTCATGTCTGCGATCGCTTTCTCATACTCAAAATCGTTCACATACCTGATGCCTCGAAGGATATAACGTGCTCCGATTTGCTTACAACATTCCACGGTCAGACCATCATAAACGATGGCATCGATTTTGGAATTATCCAGGTAGATTTCTTTAATCCAGCTCAAACGCTGCTCCTCTGAAAACATGGAAGCCTTATTTGAATTCCTTCCAATCCCGATAAATAGCTTATCGAAAAGGGAAAGGGAGCGGTGAATGATGTCCAGATGTCCAATTGTAATTGGATCAAAGGTTCCTGGAAACAATGCAATTCGCATAAAAGGGACAGCGTTTAATTGAGCCGTTTATAAAGCAACAATTATAAGGAAAATTATTCAGTTGAAGCGGGTCTGCCCGCCTGCCAATAAGTAGAGCACAGCCATGCGCACGGCTACCCCATTTTCCACCTGCTGGAGTATGATCGACTGGCCACTGTCGGCGGCGTCACTGCTTAATTCAACTCCCCGATTGATCGGACCCGGATGCATGATCAGGATTTCCTTCCCGAGACTGTCCAGTAATTCCTTGTTGATCCCATAAGAAATGCTATACTCCCTTAAGGAGGAGAAAAGCACCTGGTTTTGCCTTTCCAACTGTATCCTGAGTACATTGGCCACATCGCACCAGCTCAGCGCTTTTTTGAGGTCGTATTCCACACGCACATCAAAGGCTTCTTTCATGTAAACGGGAATGAGGGTAGGGGGTCCCGCAACAGTCACTTCGGCTCCCATCTTTTTAAGCAAATAGATATTGCTCAGCGCAACCCTGGAATGCATGATGTCTCCTATGATCGCTATTTTTTTACCCTCAAGCGTCCCCAGTTTTTCCCTGATTGAAAATGCATCTAGCAGCGCCTGGGTCGGATGTTCGTTAATGCCGTCTCCTGCATTGACGATCGCTGCGGGAATATGTTTTGCCAAAAAATGCGGGGCTCCGCTCGCGCTATGACGCATGACCACCATATCAACTTTCATGGAAAGGATATTGTTTACCGTATCCAATAAGGATTCGCCTTTTGAAACCGAAGAACCGGAGGCCGTAAAATTGATGGCGTCGGCGGAAAGCCTTTTCTCGGCCAGCTCGAAGGATATCCTGGTCCGGGTGGAATTTTCATAGAAAAGGTTGACGATGGTCACATCCCTTAAAGTCGGCACTTTTTTGATGGGCCTTTGTAGTACCTCCTTAAATTGGGTGGCTGTATCTAAAATGGATTGAATGTCTGAAGCCGGCAGGTTTTTAATGCCAAGAAGATGTTTTGTGCTCAGTTGCATTAAAAGGTAAAATTAGGGTATAGCAAGCAAAGTATTGAATTTATTCTATAAGAGTTACTTCATCCTTTCCATCTTTTTCCTTCCAGAATACTTTCACTTTTTGGGAAATTATAGAATCAATGGCTTTTCCAACATAATCCGGCTGAATGGGAAGCTGGCGGCTAAATCTTCTGTCAATAAGCACACAGAGCTCCACTTTCGAAGGCCTACCAAAATCCAATAAGGCATCCAGGGCTGCCCTTATTGTCCTGCCAGTATACAGAACATCGTCTATTAAGATGACATTTTTATTTTCTATGGAAAAAAGGATATCCGTCCTGTTTATCGTATGCAAACCCTGCCGTACATCGTCGCGGTAAAATGTGATATCCAGCTTGCCATAGGATATATTTCCTAAGCTAATCTGTTTTGAAAGTTCCCGAATGACCCGTTCTGAAAAATAAATCCCCCTGGGCTGGATACCTATCAGGATCGTATTTTTCAACTCCAGGTGGTTTTCAAGCAATTGATTGCTCAGTCTCTGTATAGTGATGGCCAACTGCTGTTCGTTCAGGATCGTTTTCAAAAGAAAGTTTTTATAAAAATAAGGAAATCATTCCTCGTTGAGGAAAGGATAACCATATTCAGCAGGGGGATGAAAGGTTTCCTTAATCGTCCTGGCACTGAGCCAGCGATACAAGTTCAGGATGGAACCTGCTTTGTCATTCGTGCCGCTGCCGCGGGCTCCGCCAAAGGGCTGTTGGCCGACAACGGCGCCTGTTGGTTTGTCGTTGACATAAAAATTGCCTGCTGCATACCGCAGTTTGTTAGTCGCGGCTTCGACAGCGCTTCTCTCCTGAGCGATAATGGAACCGGTCAACGCATAAGGAGAAGTATTATTCACCACATCCATGATTGATTCAAATTCATCTTCGGGATAAATGTAAACTGTCAGGACGGGGCCAAAAATTTCCTCGCAAAGCGTGATATAATCGGGGTTTTTCGCTTCGATGACTGTAGGCTGAATGAAATACCCATTTGCCTTATCACAATGTCCTCCCACCCAGATCTCGGCATCTTTGTCTTTTTCAGCATTTTCAATATAGGACCTTATCTTGTCAAAACTTTTTTCGTCGATCACTGCGTTGATGAAGTTGCGGAAATCTTCCACAGATCCCATCTTAAAACTCCTGACTCCTGCCACCAATTTTTCGCGCAGTTCGGAAGCAAGGTTAGATGGTATATAGGCACGGGAAGCAGCCGAACATTTTTGACCCTGGAATTCAAAGGCTCCGCGCAAAAGAGCAGTGACCAGTACATTTATATCGGCGCTTTTGTGCGCCAGGACAAAGTCCTTTCCCCCCGTTTCGCCTACGATGCGGGGATAGGATTTGTAATTGGACATGTTTTTTCCGATTTCATTCCACATATGGTTAAAAACTGCTGTGGAGCCCGTAAAATGGACGCCGCCAAAATCCCTGTGATGGAAACAAACCCGGCCCAGGCCGGGTCCATCCACATAAATCAAATTAATGACGCCATCCGGCAACCCCGCTTCTTTTAAGACCTTCATGAATACCTGAGCACTATATATCTGTGTATGTGCGGGTTTCCAGATAACCGTGTTCCCGCAAAGAGCTGCCGAAGTCGGGAGATTTCCTCCGATAGCCGTGAAATTAAAAGGGGTGATCGCCAGGACAAAACCTTCCAAAGGACGATATTCCATACGGTTATGAATACCCGGCGAACTGACGGGTTGTTGACGGTAAATCTCGCTGAGAAAATATACATTGAAACGAAGAAAATCGATGAGTTCGCAGGCAGAGTCGATTTCGGCCTGGAATGCATTCTTGCTTTGCCCAAGCATTGTTGCCGCATTCATGTAAGGGCGGTACCTGCCGGCGATCAGATCAGCGGCTTTCAGGAAAATTCCTGCCCGGTTCTCCCAGCTCAGGGTTTCCCATTTTTCCTTAGCGCTCATGGCCGCCTTGATGGCTTGATATATATGCACTTCAGATCCCTCATGAAAATAACCGAGTGTATGTGCTATCTCATGGGGGGGATGTATGGGCTTCCGGTTCCCTGTCCTTATCTCTTCTCCGCCTATATACATTGGGATATCCGCTATTTGCCCCTTTAGTTCGGCAATGACTTCTTTTAGCCGTTTTTTTTCCTGGCTTCCCGGAGCATAGCTATGAACTGTTTCATTATGAGGCAGGGGATAGTTGAAATAACCAAGACTCATGGTTTATATTTTTACTGGTTTTTGCATCAAACGTTTGTCTCCTTTTCAGTCATCAAGTAAGCTTTGATAAAGCCGTCCAGCTCCCCATCCATAACAGGCTGGATATTTCCCACTTCAAAGTCAGTACGATGGTCTTTGATCATTTTATAAGGATGGAAAACATAGCTCCTGATCTGTGAGCCCCATTCGATCTTCTTCTTGCTGGCATTATTGGCATTCTTGATGGCTTCACGTTTACGTAATTCTTCTTCATAGAGCCTGCTTTTTAACATGGCCATTGCCTTTTCCCTGTTTTCTCCCTGGGTCCTGGCCTGCTGGCATTCCACTATTATTCCGCTTGGCTTATGGGTAAGGCGAACAGCAGTTTCCACCTTGTTTACATTTTGGCCTCCGGCCCCGCCACTGCGAAAGAAGGCCCATTCCACATCTGCAGGATTCACTTCTATTTCAATTGTATCGTCAATCAGCGGATAAACATACACGCTTGCGAAAGAGGTATGCCTTCTGGCATTGCTGTCGAAGGGGCTGATGCGAACCAGCCTGTGAACTCCGCTTTCCGCTTTGAGGAAACCATAGGCAAAGGGCCCGTCAAACTGAAGGGTACAGGTTTTGATTCCCGCTCCATCCCCATCTTGCCAGTCCAATTCGGTAACCTGCCAGTCGTGTTTCTGGCCATACATCCGGTACATGCGCGCTAGCATTTCGGCCCAATCCTGGCTTTCGGTTCCTCCGGCACCACTGTTTATTTGTAGAATAGCCGGCAATTCGTCTTCCGGTTGATTTAAAGTGCTTTTGAATTCGGCTTCGTCAAGGAGTTGGCCCCCTTTATCGTATGCTTCCCGGGTCTCTCCTTCTGTGGCGTCCCCCGCCTTCCAAAACTCGAATAATACGGCAAAATCTTCCACAGCAGTCTCCGTATTGAAAAACAGCTTTACCCAAAACTCATTGAGTTTGATATTTTTCAGGATTTCCGTTGCCCTCTTATTGTCGTTCCAAAAGCCGGGAGAAAGGGTCAGTTGTTTGTCTTCTTCGATTTTTTGCTTTCGGTTAGCAACGTCAAAGAAACCTCCTCAGCGCCGAGACCCGGCTCCTCATATCATTTAATTTTTCGATTGTCATAGCGGCGCAAAGGTAGGAAGTTTGGAGATTGAATCAGGCCCTCAGGTTCCTTGATTTAGACAAAACATCAGGATAAAGGCAGCTACTTTGAACGTGACCATAGTATATCTTTTTTGCCAAATCATTAAATTAATGTTAACTTTTCATTAATAAATTATTTTACCTTCTAAATCTGTTTTTATGAAACTGCTTACCCTTTGTGCTTTTTTTGTATTGACAGCATTTCTTTTATCAGGCTGCCTTGTCAATAAGGACCCGGTTTCCGCATCTAATGATGAGACGAATTCCCCCTATCTTCGCATGAATGAAGTTAAAGGCCGCATCATCAGGCACTTCCATAAAAATTTCCCTTCCGTTGAAAATGAACGCTGGCTGCACGACGAAAGTTCCCGCTATGTCGCCATTTTCCGTGAAAATAAAATTCCCGAAAGGGTGATTTATGATCGCTTTGGTTACTTTATATGCCTGGTTAGAATCTATGGGCCCACCGATCTGAATGAAGATCTAAAATCCCATATTCACGCTATATACAAGGATTCCAAAATAATTGCAGTTACGGAAGTTTCAGACCTGGTGAATCAGGGTTTTTATGTTAAGATTCAAATTTCTGAGGCAATCAAGACAGTTTATTGCCAGGATGGGCGACTGGAAGAAACTGAGAGCATTCCTTATGAGGCCTCCTCATGAGGGGGTGCCGAACCAATACCCTGCTTTTATTGGTTATATGGTAAACAAATTCTATGTCTGGAAGGAGCGGATTTCTGCAGCCCTCGGAACAGGCTAAGTGTGCTTTTTTTTCGCTTTGTTATTTATTTCCGAAAGGAGAACTGGGTCATGCTTATGCTGATTTTATTCCCCTTTCTGATGGCTTGGATCAACTACATGATCCTGAAAAACGACAAATATGAAGGCCCAGAACCTGGGGAGGAGGAATTTGGCTATAAGGACCTGGAAAAAAGACGAGTTGGGAGGTATTTTAGAATTTATCATATTTTTAGGAAAGCAGGGTCTGACTGGCACGAATTTAGGACTAGCTACATTCATGAAAAACATTATTGGGTCGGTAAGGAAGATCAAACTTAGCCGTTTCAGGGTTTTGCTGTTTGTTCTCCTATTTCTTGCATTAATTACAGGGTTTTTTATGCCAGGAGTTTTATTAGATCATTATGGCATTCTTCATTTTTCAGCTCATTATGGAACGAGTTTCTTCTTGACGGTGCTTTTGTGCAAGATATGCCAGGGGAATTTTTCGCTTTCGAGAACATCTTCTTTTATAGCGGCTTTTTTCATGGTTTTTGCGGTTGGACTTGTTTATAAAATTGCTGAAGTCCGGTCATTGTTCCTTCTCCACGACAGAACACTATCCCAGTTATTAAATGATACCGGTTTTTTGCGTTCGATCCTTCAAAATACAGCGGGTACCCTCACCGCATTTGCCTTCCTGATCTATTATGACCAATTCCTTCCCCTGAAACGTCTTTTAAACCCTTCAGGACGACCTTCCGGAAGATACCCGTCCCATGTATCAGCTCCCTGAATTATTGTAGCAAATCAATTAATTTGCCGGTTATTGAACCAAACCCACAATTGTACACTGATGAATAAGCTGATTAGTTTTCTACTGATTGCAACGATCGGCCAATACGGCGTTGCACAAGAACCAAGGGCCTTTACCGCTAACGATTATGCTCATGCGGAGGGTATGCTTTTTTTTCATACAAGCGAACTAGTTGATCATGGAGAAGTAAATCCACATTGGATCAATACTGATAAATTCTGGTACAGGTCCTGGACGGCTAGCGGGAAAGAATATATTCTGGTAGACCCCGTTAAAGGGAAGCGGCTGCCGGCTTTTAATCAGGCCAGGCTCGCTGAAGTTTTGACTAAAGTACTGGGAAAGGAGGTGAAGGGGGAGGATCTGCCCATCCAGGACCTGAATTTTTCGGAGGATGGTCAGACTATCAATTTTGAGTCGGGTGGAAAAAACTGGTCCTGCAGTTTGAAAAACTATTCATGCCAGGAATCTACGCCAGTTCCCGTAAAAAAGCGGGAGGGTAAGAATGAAGAAGTGCTTTCGCCTGATGGGAAGAAATCAGCTTTTATAAAGGATTATAATTTATGGGTCAGGGACCAGGAAACCGGCAAAGAATTGCAATTGACTTCGGATGGAATAAAAGATTTTGGTTATGCCACGGATAATGCGGGCTGGAAGCATAGCGACGCGCCCATTCTCTCCTGGTCTCCGGATTCAAAGAAAATAGCAACATTTAAGCAGGATCAGCGCAATGTCAGCGACATGTACCTGGTTACCACAAATGTGGGCAAGCCTGAACTCAAGTCCTGGAAATACCCCCTGCCTGGAGATAAGACCATTATCATGATCCAGCGCTGCATCATCCAGGTTGATCAACCTAAGGTCATCTTTCTTCAATGCGACCCTGATCCGCACCGCGCCTCACTAAGCGATGATGTGGCCAGCAGCGGGACTTTTGATGATGTGAACTGGAAGGCTGACGGATCTGAAATGGCTTTTTTGTCGACTTCCAGGAACCATAAGAATGAAAAATTCAGGATTGCAAACACTGCTACCGGCGCTATCAGAGAGGTCTTTGAGGAAACTGTTCCGACCCAATATGAATCAGGCCAGGGCACAATCAATTGGAGATATCTTCCAGCTTCTAGTGAGATCATCTGGTATTCCGAGAGGGATAACCGGGGGCATCTTTATTTATATGATGCTGGCACAGGCAAGTTGAAGAACCAAATTACGAAGGGCGATTTTGTGGTCACAAAAATCTTGAGGGTGGATGAGAAAAAACGGATCATCTACTTTCTAGCCGATGGCAAGGAGATAGCCAATCCCTATTTTACACAATTCTGTAAAATTGGATTCGATGGGAAAAATTTACAGGTGCTGACACCTGAAGAAGGCAATCACGAAGTGAATCTTTCTGAATCAGGCGATTATTTTGTCGATAATTATTCTAAACCAGATGTTCCATCTGTGTCCGTGTTACGCAACCTCAATGGAAAATTGATTGTTCAATTGGAAAAAACGGATATAAGCAGGCTTTTGGCTACAGGCTGGAAGCCGCCGATCCCTGTTAAATTGAAGGCTCATGACGACACGACTGATATATATGGATTGCTCTATACGCCATCGAAAATTGAAGCAGGGAAAAAATATCCCATCATCGATTATATCTATCCAGGCCCGCAGGGCGGAAGCGTTGGATCCTGGTCATTCAGCGTTTTCAGAAGCGATAACCAGGCTTTGGCAGAATTGGGGTTCGTTGTAGTGGAAATTGAGGGTACAAGCAATCCTCTCAGGTCCAAATCCTATCATGATATGAGCTATGGCAATATGGCGGAGAATACCATTCCTGATCAAATTACAGGCATTCGGCAACTGTCTAAGGAATATCCATTCATTGATACAAGCAAGGTTGGGATCTGGGGCCATTCCGGAGGCGGTTTTGCGACTGCAACCGCGATGTTCCGTTATCCTGATTTTTTTAAGGTGGGAATCGCCGAATCGGGTAATCACGACAACAGGAATTATGAAGATGATTGGGGAGAAAGGTATGATGGCCTGGTTACCGAATCAGATTATGTCGCTCAGGCAAATGAGAAATATGCAAAAGACCTGAAGGGAAAATTGCTGCTGGCTCATGGGCTTATGGATGACAATGTTCCTCCTTCGAATACCTTGCTCGTTGTACAGGCGCTGGAAGCTGCCAATAAAGATTTTGACCTGGTGTTATTTCCGGATGCTCATCATGGTTATGGAAGAAACTATTTTTATATGATGCGCCGTCGCTGGGATTATTTTGTAAAAAATCTGCTGCATGCGACTCCGCCAAATGAATATGAAATTAAATATGTGCCAAGCATGCGTTTTGGCGACAGGTAATAAAATCAAGAATGGCCATTGCCCAGGGATTAGGAGTATAGTTGTTGTCTGATTCCAATGCGTTTATTTTCAATTCGGGACTGAAACTCACCCAACCGTTTTTCATAATCCACTTCAAACGGTAATGGACGATATTTGAACCGGGTTGGTCAGAATAGTTGAAATCAGTTGATTTAGCTTCATTCATGGATTGCGTTTCCATAGGGTATTCCTGCAATGCATCATAATGGATTCCATCCATTGATTTTTCCAAAATGACCGAACAAAGGGAGCCGGGTCTTTCGACATGCCAGGTCAGGTTTACGATGCTATCCTGTTGGCTTGCCATGAGCTGCTCGTCCTGAGATAATAGCGGTTTGTTGCCTGCATAGTTGAATTTTTCAAGATCGATCTTTGTTTTACGCAGCGCGAGCCTGCCGGAAAGATTGGTCACATAAATCATGATTTTCAGCTTATTGCCAGACGCTTTGATGACATATATTCGGGTGCCCGGGGCAATCTGTTCCTGATTGGCATAAGTTATTTTTCCAAATTTTTTACTGAGCTCATTTAAATCAGGTCCAGGATAAGGAGTATTATTTCCTTTTTTCAAAAGCTCAATATTTAATATCGCATATCCCCAGGAACCTGGTGCGAGCGCCAATTCCGGATTAAAGACGAGATTATTGCCACTATCCGGCATTCCCAATGAGAATGCTTTTACACTGCCAGTGAGTTTTTCAACACTGACCATCACATCCATTTTACTAAACACATTGGACAACCTGTAAGAGGCTTGAATTTCATTAGCTTCTGCCTTGAATACTGTCAACAAGATTATGGATAATAGTACATGCTTCATGGTATTTTTATTTGCTTAGTGTTTTTCTATAACTATGCCATTTTATAAATCAATCAATTTCAACGAAATGGGTTCTGCAAAAACGAAAAATCTTTCCCAATTCAGGAAAATGATTCCGGTCATGGTTTGCAATTATTTATTTTGTGATTCGTTTAAATGGTTGGACTTGAGCCTTCCTTGCAGGCGAAAGCTATGCCCAGGACCAATTTGATGGAATACTCCAATGTGAATTTATGGGGGCTGATGCCGTTTTCTTCAACCCCGCCAGCATAGCCGGAAGCCCCTTTAAATGGAATGTAAATTTGTTCTCAATAAATCCGTTCGGACAGACAGGCAGATTTCTATATGGGCTGGCGTTCGGAGCATTTCAGAAATGAGCTTTACCCGAATAATAATTCAGACCGATGATGGAGATGACACAGAGCTGCATGAAAAACCAATCTTCAGTTCGATTTTGAATTTATAGATAATTAAATCCAAAATAACGGTACAGAAAACAGCGGCCCGGACCATACTGCCATTGCCGTTCCCAGTTGAATGGCCGGAAATCCCTTTTTTAAAGGCCAGGATGCTGCCTGAAAGAAATAATGCAGCAAAGAATAAATTTCCAAAATCAGTGAAACTGGTAGTCTTTTTCAGGAAAACATTATAAATGGAGTCACAGATCGCCGAGAAGAAAAGGAAGTACCGGTACTTGATTTCAAAGTTTAACCAGCCCGTTCTTTATTGCATAGATAACCAGGCCAACACGGCTCGTGACATTGAGTTTCCTGAACAAGGCGTCCCTGTATCCATCGATGGTCCTTTCACTTAGGAACATTTCCCTGGCGATATCACCATAAGTCTTTTCACTGCAGGCCAATTTCAGAAAATTGAGTTCCTTTTCAGTTAGCCTGGCAAATGTGTTGATCGGATTGTCATCTTCGGTGAGTTGGTTTACAGACTGAAGTATTTTCCTGGAGATGAAATCATTGTAATAATACCCGATGCTCAGCACACTGTCAAAAGCACGCTTCAGCTCTGCCGGTTCGGCATCTTTAAGTACATAGCCTTTTGCCCCGTTCTTGATCATTTTTATAATTGAAGATTCCGCATCCATAGTGCTGAGGGCCAAAATCTTTATTTGCGGGTGGTTGGAACGGATCCAATTGGCTGTCGTAAAGCCATCCATCTCGGGCATTGCAATATCCAGCAGGACGATCTCGGGAAGATTTTGGGTATCCAGTTGATTGATAAAATCCTGCCCATTGGCAGCATCGAAGGACACTTTATACCCTGGGAACAAATTGATCAATGAACTCAACCCTTTTCTGAACATGGTGTGGTCATCTACAAGGGCAACATTTCTTATATTGTTACTCATATGGCATGCTTATTTGAATAGTTGTGCCTGCATTGATCCTGCTTTCTATGGAGCTGGAGCCGCCAGCCAGGACAGCCCTCTTCTTAATATTCATAAGTCCAATGCCGTTTCCTTTCTGCACTTCCCCATCGATGTCAAATCCACGGCCATTGTCGGCGATCTGTACCATTAGTTCGGCAGGCGTATAAAAAAATGAGATATTTATCTGTGAGGCAGTTGCATGTTTGATGCAATTCTGAATACTTTCCTGTATTATCCGAAACAGGATCAATTTTTTTTGAACGTTGATCATTCTCTCTTCCCCATCGATATGGATAAGCATAGAACCAACACCGCTTTTATTGATCCTTTCGGCTTCCATAGTCACGGATTTGAGAATACTGACCGAACGAATATGTTCGCTATTAAGGCTCCTCGCAATATCTCTCAGATCGCTAAGCGCTTTTCCGACATTTTCCTTCACTTCATTCAGCATTTCATGGTTAAGGTCGCTTGTTTCATTCATGATATTGATTTGGACCTTAGCCAGACTAAGGATCTGGCCAACATTGTCATGGATTTCCTGGCTGATATGATTGAAAGTTTCCTCCTGGATTTCAAGTTGGGAGCGTAAGAGCTCGCGTTGGAAAGCAGCCTTGAGCTCCTCTTTTTCAAGATAATTTTTTCGTTGCTTTTTACGGTAATGATTGAAAAAAATGATTATAAAAAAAACCAGGGAAGCGAATAAGACAATACTGGAGAAAATCAGGATGTAAATATCGATCCTTGAATTTTTCATTGCAATGTTTCTGAGTTTTTCTGTTTTCCAGATCCCACCCAGATGGTAATTCCTAAGGCAATATAGTAAAGAATGGAAAGAAAATAATCTAAATATATAATTGGATGAAGATTCACCCGGTTCTTGATCAGGTAATTCAAAATGCCCCAGATGAATAGCTCTGCGCTAAAATAAACCAGGACAGTAGTATTGAAATAGAATATCCAATTCTTTTGTATCGGCTCAAAAGGATTTTGGTCAATCAGGTTCTTGAATACGATCAGGCTGAAAATGACTAAAATTGCATTATTGACTTCCAGGTTGATTGATGGAAAATTGTGTAGGTTCTGAAATAGAAGGGAGTTCAAAATGCAAAATACGGTAAAGGGGAAGCCCATGATTAAAATTAAAAGCCTTGTTTTTCTGGACTCAAGTATCTGTAGATAAATCAGTGTGTTCAACCAAAATGTGATGATCACATAAAAGTGGTAAACCTCCGTATTGTTATGAACAGTTTGTGATAAATATTCGGCAAGACTTTCACTAATAAAGGCAACCCAGATCAGAAGAACCAGTATACGAAGAGGGGTAGTCAATTGCCTGAATTTGACTACCCCGAAAATAGCATTAACGAGTATAAAGAAAAGGTATATTGCATATTGTGATAGGCTCATTCGAATAAGAATTAGTTGCCTGGAGGAGGTGGCGGTGGTGGGCAACATCCCTGCCCATTTTCACAAGGGCATACTACATCGTCACCATCAGAAGTAACAGTTCCACTAACCGAAAGATGAACGGGCTTGTTATTGCTGTCAACAGGAACTACTACTACGGTGTACACATATTTATAGCCCCCTTTGCTCTTGAAAGAGTCCTTAATTCCCAACTCAATATAAACATTTTTCACATTTGGCAACTTCATTATCTTTTGAATATCGGTCATCCCCTGCTCGTCACGGGCAGTGTCCAACATAAACCCGTCGACGATCTTACCTGTCGTATCAGAAATCCCTGAATGCGCTAAATAGGCCTTGTGATATGCGGTTTCCTGATCTTTAGTTAAAATACCGTGATAATGATTCTCTGAGGGACCAGCTTGCGCATTGGCAGCGGTTGTGTCGGTTTTGTTTTCATTTCCGGAGCCAGCTCCGTTGCAGGCAGAAAAAAAGACAATGGTCGCGAATGCGAGGACCTTGGTGATAAATTTGTGTTTCATGATCTGTTTGATTTAGGTTAAAGAATGAATTTTAAGATTAAGTGAAAAACAAATTACCGACACGTGTATATGGCAGTCAGAAATCATTAGGTTTCGGGATGCGTGCAAAATACAGGGAATATATTTCCCCAAGACCGTGAAATACACCCTCCTTTACCGGGGAAATCATCGGGGTAAGCTTGGAGAGCGGGAGGGTTGAAGCCGAATAAAAAAGGGCAAATATCGAATTGCCCTGTGTTAATTAGTTATTTGCCGGCGGCGGCGGTGGAGGGCCCTGGTGTTCTTCGTGGGGGGGAGCTTTGAATTCAGGATGAGAATTTCCATGGTGGCAGATTCCACAACTGATCATATCCTTGCGTTCTCCTTTATCGTCTTTTTCAAAACTGAAATATTTCTTATTGATTTTTGCTGTCATTTTCATCATTTTCCTGGCAATGTTTTTTTCGGGTTTTTCGTCACTGGCAAAATCAAGCCCTTTTTCATTGGGATCTTTCGATTTCGCATGGCAAAAATTACAATGAACTCCCAATGCATCATTAAAGCCATGCATAACTTTTATGAGATCCTCGTGACTAATGTCTTTTGGAAGAATTTTCAGGTTTTTGGGTTTTGGTTCGTCAGGCGGAGTGGTGGCTGCTATGCCAAAAAAAACGAAACCTGCAAGGCTTAACCCAATCAGGAATTTTTTGTGACGATACATGTTTTTAAATTTTTACGAATATAGGATTAACATAGTTAAATGTTTCGACATGGAAAACATAATTTTTTAGTGGTAAAATAAAGAGGTTTACCGGAAGACTTTTATCAGCTAAAGGATAGGGCCGGTGAAGCTTTCGTGAATCAAACTGCCGATCTTGTTCACTAATGGTGTGTTACGGGTATCGCTTTCCCAGGATTCCCCTGTATAGGTTATAATTCCAAAATAAACATCATTTAAAGTCACCTGGAAAGTCAGCGGATTTCGTTGATATTTTCGGATTGGATGGATCTCGCAGAGATAATGCCTTCCATTGTGTTCAAAGGGTATGGAAAAATGAAACGGATTCACTATTTATCAGTATGCAAAGAACATACCAGCAAAAATTTTATAAGCTGCTAATTTGGTTTCATAGTATTTTTTCTGCCTGGGGAAGTATTTTTTCTAGTCCGGCAGATTATTTGATTTCCGTACTGGTCGCGGCCAATATATGGTTGGAAAAGCGATCCTGGGCAAAAGCGATGATTCTTATATCTGACCCATTTAATCCTTCCGGAATATCCATAATAATACTATCTCTGGAATCAGCCGGGTCAAGATTTTTTATGGACCTGACAATATTCAAATGATCCAGGACCCTGCCCCCATTTTCGCCCTTTATGACATTGGACCTGGCCTGTTTTTGAATCAGGGTTAATTGTATAAGGCAATTTTTTAGTGAACTGTGCTGGCAATGAATGATGATCTGCCTGCCTTGAAGCCGGGTTATTAAAGAAATATGTTCCGGAGATTTTTTTTGTAAATCCTGAGTGATGGTTCTTAAGAGTTTTCCCTTATCCGAACCAACTATTTCAGATTCACCGTTGACAATGATCTGGGGAGTGTAAATGCCAGATAGCTTCAAAAAGGCAGCGTATTTTTTTTGCCTTTCTGAAAATAGAGCCCTACCAAAGGGGTCCTTCCAGCCCAGGTAATCCCAATAATCTACATGATAAGAGAGCAGGAACAAGCCGTCCTGGTATCTTTTTGAGACTTCAGCAACCACGGTCTCTGCAGGTGGGCAGCTTGAACAACCTTCGGAAGTGAATAATTCGACTACAACGAAACCAGAATCCTGCTTGGCCGGATTCTGAACCGGGTGCCCATCGTCCATTATAAGGAAAAATAATAAAATTGGATATATTATGATCCGCATATTTAGGACAAAGATAAGAACTGGACAATCCCTGATATGTCCGGCCCAGGACAGTTTTGAGGATTCTTCTTTAATTAACCTAAAACTAGCGCCGGATTCGAAGAATAAGATCCGGTATTAATTAGTTTTAGGAATGCACAAATACCTGAAAGTCCAGGTTTCCAGCCTGTTGGCTTCCCTGGCAGACTTCCTGGTATCCATTTGCCTGGTTTATGCATTACATTTCTGGTATATTTATGCCAATGCAGTTGGGAATTTGTCGGGTAATCTTATCCAGTTTTTCCTTTCGCGCAATTGGGTATTCAAAACCAATCAATCGAATCTGCTCAACCAATTGGGAAAATATTCTCTGTTCTGGGCGGGAAATATATTACTTCAGGCAGGTTTGGTCTATTTGCTTAAGGAGGTTTGCGGTATGGGCTTCCTGGTTTCAAAAACAGTTGCATCGATCTTAGCCGGCCTGACCTATAATTATTATGGTCAAAAGCTTTTCGTTTTCAGGCAGGGCTAATCCTTCATTTCCCAAACCAGAGCGCTAGCGCCAAGAATTGCAGCATCTGATTCTTTGAGGTGGCTGATCAGGATCTTGACCTTATTCTGGAATACCTGGATCAGATTTTTCTCCATGTGTTCGCGCGTGGGCTTAAGGATCAATTCCCCCGCTTTAGTGAGGCCTCCAAATAAAATGATGGCTTCCGGGCTGCTGAACATCACAAAGTTTGCAAGTGCCATACCCAGGATCTTACCTGTGAAATCAAAAATCTCTTTTGCCAATTTATCGTTTTCAATGGCAGCATCGTACACTTTCTTGGAATCGATCTTGTTTTTAGGAACCTTTCTCAGAAGACTGTCTTCCTCGCTCTTCTCCAGCATTTCAACGGCAGTGAGGGCCACCCCGGTTGCGGATGCATAACTTTCCAACGAACCGTATTTGCCCGTTCCCGGATGAAACCTTCCATTAGGAATAATGATGGTGTGCCCTAATTCGCCGGCGAATCCATCATGGCCCAGGATCAGATGCCCATTGGCTACAATTCCGCTCCCCACTCCGGTGCCCAGGGTAATCATGATAAAATCCTTCTTCTCTTTGGCAGCTCCATACATCATCTCTCCAATTGCAGCAGCATTGGCATCATTGGTCAAAACCGTAGGCAATTGAAATTTGTTCTGGATGAGTTTGGCAAGGGGGATGATTCCTTTCCAGGGAAGATTGGGTGCATATTCAACAGTACCGGTATAGTAGTTTCCGTTGGGCGCACCTACGCCGATGCCCCTCATCCTTCCGGAGCCGCCTGACCTTTCAATCAGCTCGGAAAGCTGCACATGCAATTCATCTATGAAACTTTCCACCTCAGCATGACCGCGTGTTGAAATCTCATTTTGGAAAAGCACATTTCCATTACGATCTACGATTCCGAATTTTGTTCCAGTTCCTCCAATATCAATGCCGATTGCAAGCGTATCAAGCGAAACGGAGGAGGGATTTTTTTTTGCCTTTGACATAAAATTCAAAATCTTTAGTGCCCTCCACCAATCTGTTCATCAAAATTGAGGCCCTGAGCCTTTAAAACGCCTCTCAGCCGGACAGCAAGAAAAGCTAATGCAGCGAAACAACAAGCAGCGACTATATAAGAAATATGCATATTATTGGTCTTGTCTCCAACCGAGCCCTGGAAGGGTGGAATTACAGCTCCTCCCAAAATCATCATGATCAGGAATGCGGATCCCTGACTGGTGTATTTCCCGAGGCCTGCGACCCCAAGAGAGAAGATGCAAGGCCACATGATCGAGCAGCAAAGACCTCCAGCCATGATCGCATAAACAGAAACAATTCCTTTCAATGAGACACCAATCACCATGGATATGGTCGCCAGAATTGCCAGTGTCAACAGGGTCTTGACAGGTTTTGTCTGACCATAAAGGAATGCGGCAATGGCAATGGCTATGCATATGACATATGGAAGTAGATTGCGGATCCCGTTGCCATAGAGATGGTTGACCCCCAATATAATGGCAAAGGCGACGAAGGGAACTATTATGGTGGCGATCTTCCGGTTCGTTGAAGAAAGATTGAATACGCTGATAGCTCCCGTCCACCGACCGATCATCAGGCTGCCCCAATAGAGTGATATGTATTTGGATATCTGGCTGTCCAAAAGGCCGGAATCTGTCAGGTAGCCTGGTGATTTCAAGAGAGCTCCGAAATTATTGTCGATGGTTACTTCCACACCTACATAAAGAAAGATTCCGATCATGCCCAGAATCAACTGTTGGTATTTCATTGCGCCCCAGCCTTCACTGTTAAGGGAAGCACTTCTGTAAGAAAAAAGCAGGACTGAAAAGATTCCGATCAGGGTGATGACCAGGAGCGGTAACTTTCCAATATCAGTCAGTTGCCCGATGGCGACGATGATGATTAGAAAAAGGAAAATGGTGATCAGGGAATAGGATGCTTTACGCGATCCTTCAAATTTTGCATCATCTTTTCCTTCAGGAAGCTTCGAAAAAGCAAAAAACAAAGCGACGGCAGCAAATACGGCAGCCACGATCATGTAAAGGTTATTTACATTAGTCACTGTTACTGACTTGTTGGAAGCACTTGGCGTGCCGAAGAGAAAATAACTGACGATGATCGGTCCCAGAGTGGTTCCCAGGGAATTGACTCCCCCGGCCAAATTGAGGCGGTGAGAGCCTGTGGAGGGGTCGCCCAGAGCAATTGCAAATGGCTGCGCAGCCGTTTGCTGCAGGGAGAAACCAAGGGCCACAATGAAAAAAGCCACCAGGATCATCCAGAATGAGTTTGCGTTGGCGGAAGGGATGATCAAAAGGGCTCCGATCACGGAAATTACTAAACCGTATATTATGCCTCTTTTGTAACCGATCTTGTTCAGGATATCATAACCAAGCACACTGGACAACAAATACAAGAGCAGCGACCCGACAAAATAAGCGCCGTAAAAGGCGGATCCGATAAGTTGGGATTCGAACTGATTTAATCTAAAATGAGTTCTGCAAAAGGGAATAAATATACTATTGGACGCTGCGATGAAACCCCAGAAGAAAAATACGATGACAAGCGTAGCTAGCGCCCCCGTGTTGGTAGGCTGTTTTGGTTGATTCATATGAAATCAGTTGAGTAACTATTAATGGCTGAAAGTAATAAGATTTTGTGAAGCGAAAAATTTTTTCATTTTGATGATATAAACCAAAAACCTTACTAAATTGAACAGCCATTTTCAATTGCGATGGGTCGGTCAATTGGCTGTTTAGACCATTTTGTTGCAGGCACAAAAAATTTTAAATCTCCGGACAAGGACCCTTTGGAATTTTGTTAACAGATATATAGCCTACTGATGGAAATAATGCACGTTTCGGCGGAATGTTATCCTGTTGCAAAGGCGGGTGGATTAGGCGATGTAGTTGGCGCTTTGCCCAAATATCAGAACAATGCGGGCCATATTGCAAAGGTGGTGATGCCAATGTACAGGACCAAATTCCTGCTGTCGCATCAATGGGAGGTCGTGCATAAAGGATATACCAATCTCGGCAGTTGGTGGTTTACTTATACGATAATCAAAGAATCAGCCAATACACTTGGTTTTGATCTTTACCTGGTTGACATCAATGGCTTATTGGACAGGGAGAAGATATATGGTTATGACGATGATCCGGAGCGGTTTACCGCTTTTCAGATCTCTGTGGTCGACTGGATATCCGCGTGGGAGCATCGTCCGGACGTGATTCATGTCCACGATTACCATGCAGGCCTGATCCCCTTCATGCTCAAACACTGCTTTCGTTACCAGCATTTGCAGCTTATACCTACCGTACTTACGATTCATAATGCGCAATACCAGGGCTGGATGGGTTGGGATAAGAGTAATTTTATTCCCTCCTGGGATCCATGGAAATGGGGAATGCTTGACTGGAAGAATACCATCAATCCGCTTGCCAGCGGTATCAAATGTGCCTGGAAAGTGACGACTGTGAGCTGGAGTTATCTGGAAGAATTGCGGGTTTCAGCCAATGGCCTTGAAGCCTTGTTCGAATATGAAAGGGGCAAATGCAGCGGCATTCTTAATGGCATCGATAACCTTGTTTGGGATCCCGCAACCGATACTTATATCCAGCATCATTATAGTATAGAGGATGCGAAGGAGGGTAAGGCGAAAAGCAAACAGAATCTCTGCGATACCTTCGATCTGGATCCGGCCAAGCCTCTTATCGTCTTTATAGGCAGGCTTGTTGGGGAGAAAGGAGCCGATCTATTGCCTCAGGCTTTTGGAGATTCTTTTTATCATATCGGACGGGAAATGAATTTTCTGGTCTTAGGCAGTGGTTTTCCGGAAGTGGAAAGGGCTCTCGAAGATCTGAAAATCTACGCACAGGGAGATTATAATGCCTATATCGGATACAATGAAAGCCTTAGTCACCTTATGTATGCGGGCGCAGATTTCATCTTAATGCCATCAAGGGTGGAACCCTGTGGGTTGAATCAGATGTATGCGATGCGTTATGGCACGGTACCCATTGTCCGCGATACCGGAGGATTAAGAGATACCGTTGTGGATTTTGGAGTTCCAGGAGGTTATGGGATTCGTTTCAGTCAGGTAAGTGTAGGAGATATCACGCAGGCAATATGGAGAGCGGCGGAACTTTATAATGACAAAGAAAAGATGGAGGAAATCCGGGAAAGGATGATGAATCTGGATTTCAGTTGGGAGACCAGCGTAGGTCATTATATTGACCTGTACCGGTCACTAAAATAAGGCAACGCACAAAAAGCGGCTCTAAACAAGAATAAAAATACTAACAAAAATTTCTAATCATGTCCAAAGAAATTCTGTCCGTCATATTAGGAGGGGGAGCCGGAACCCGACTTTACCCGCTGACGGCAAGTCGATCAAAGCCCGCAGTCCCGATCGCTGGAAAATACCGGCTCGTGGATATTCCAATTTCAAATTGCCTGAATTCCGGGATCAACAGAATGTTTGTTTTGACACAATTCAATTCCGCATCTCTGAACAGACATATCAAAAACACCTATCACTTCAGCGCCTTCAGTTCGGCCTTTGTTGATATTCTTGCGGCCGAACAGACTCCTGATAATCCTACCTGGTACCAGGGTACGGCTGACGCGGTCAGGCAATGCCTGCGGCATCTGGGGCCTTTCGACAGCGAATACGTCCTGATTCTTTCCGGCGACCAGTTGTATCAGATGGATTTCATGGATATGCTCAATAATCATAAGGCTAAGGGCGCCGACATTTCCATTGCCACTATTCCCGTAGCAGATCGGGAGGCTTCCGAATTTGGGATCATGAAGAAGGACCAGGATGGGTATATCACTTCTTTCATGGAAAAGCCAAAAAAGGAGCAGTTGCAGGAATGGACTAGTGATACGGGCCAGGACATGCAAAGAACTGGCAGGAACTACCTTGCTTCCATGGGGATCTATATTTTTAACAGGCAATTGCTCGCAGATTTGCTGAAGAACGAATATGTGGAGGCTACCGATTTCGGAAAGGAAATCATTCCCCAATCCATTAGCAAATACAAGGTTGTCAGTTATCAGTATGAGGGTTATTGGACCGATATCGGAAATATATACTCTTTTTTTGAAGCCAATCTGGGCCTCACCAATGATATCCCTGATTTTAACCTCTTTGACAACAATAATGCGATCTATACAAGGGCCCGTATGCTTCCGCCTGCAAAAATCAGCGGAACGACGCTTGAGAAAACTTTGATCGCAGAGGGCTGCATCATCAATGCTTCCCGTATTGAGAATAGTGTAATCGGCATCAGGACCAGGGTGGGCAGCGGCACTACAATTGTTAGCAGTTATTTGATGGGGAATGATTACTATGAGACCCTCGAAGAGATTACCCATGCTAATTCTCATGGTCTGCCAACCGTAGGAATCGGTCATCGTTGTTATATACGCAACGCCATCGTGGACAAAAACTGCAGGATCGGTGACGATGTCCGGATTAACGGCGGCACACATCTGGAAAATGCGGATCATGCGCTTTATACCATAAAGGAAGGCATCGTTGTAGTGAAAAAGGGCGCCGTTTTGTCGAACGGATTTGTGATTTAATTTTTTGCTTCACTTTCTTTTAACCAAAACGATTGCCATGGTATCTGCCTTCCTCGGTGAAAAACCAAAGCTCCATTTAACCGATATCATTAACATGAGTGTCGGTTTTTTCGGGATTCAATTCGGATGGGATTTGCAAAGAGCCAATATGGGCGTGATCTATGACAACCTGGGGGCTAATCCGGATAATATTCCCTATCTATTTCTGGCAGCCCCGCTAACCGGTCTTTTTGTGCAGCCGGTCATCGGGTATTTGAGCGACAGGACCTGGCACCCCCGTTGGGGCAGAAGAAGACCTTATTTCTTTGTCGGGGCTTTATTGAGTTCAATAGCCCTGATCCTGATGCCTCACAGCAGTGCATTGTGGATGGCTGCCGGATTGCTTTGGGTTTTGGATGTTTTCGGGAATGTTGCCATGGAACCTTTCCGTGCATTTGTTGCTGATAAATTGCCGGATAGCCAGATCAACAGGGGTTTTGTAATGCAAAGCCTGATGATAGGATTGGGGGGAAGCATCGCATCGGCGCTGCCCTGGATGTTTAAGAATTTCTTTGATGTCCACAATATTGCAGGCAAGGGTCTTATTGCGGACAATGTAAAATTCTCATTTTATATAGGGTCTTTCTTTTTCCTGGGAGCCGTCCTGTACACTGTTTTGACCACAAAAGAGTACCCGCCTTCGGATCTGAATTTTCGTGAGAAGATTAAAGAAAGTAATAAGGGATTTAGAGGGGGATTCAGAGAGATTTTGGGCTCCGTTAGGAATATGCCTTCCAAAATGAAACTGATTGCACTTGTTCAGTTTTTTACCTGGCCGGGTTTATTTCTTATGTGGTTTTATTATTCCCTATCGGTTGCATACCATGTATTTGGAGCCAAGAGCAATACGGATCCTCTATTTGGTGAGGGCAAGGATTTTGCCGGGCTCACTTTGTCCTATTATAGTGTAGTGACCTTTGTTTTTTCTTTCATTCTTCCTTCTGTGGCTGATCGCCTGGGGAGAAAGCTTACCCATTCCCTTTGCCTGCTTTGCGGGGCCTTAGGGCTAATTAGCGTGAGCTGGGTGCATCAAAAATATTATCTATTTGGGTGTATGACTGGAGTCGGTATTGCCTGGACCAGTATTTTATCCATGCCTTATGCAATGCTCAGTGGAGTCTTGCCTAAAGAGAAGGTGGGCATTTATATGGGGATCTTTAATTTTTTTATCGTGCTTCCGGAGATCATTGCCTCGATCGGTTATCCCTGGATCATGAATCATTTGCTGCAAAATGATATGTTGGCGGCGGTTGAGTCAGGCGGATTTCTGATGATCCTGGCTGCTACGATATGCTTCATCTTTATTAAAGAAAAAAAGGAAATAGGATTATGAGGAAGAGAAATTTTTTGCTGTATCTTTTTTTGGGAGTTTTTTTTTCCGTGAAGGCACAAAACGGTCCGGAAATTTATCCAACCCATTGGTGGGTGGGAATGAAATGGAATAAATTGCAATTAATGCTTCGTCAGAAGGGAATGGCAGATCAGGCATCAGTGAGTCTTTCTTATCCGGGTGTGCATTTGATCAAAACAGAAAGGACGGAAAATCCCAATTATCTTTTTGTGGATATTGAAATCTCCCCGGAAACGAGGGCCGGGACAATGCAGATCCTGATTCATCATGGAAATCTTGTCAGTTCAATTCCTTTTGTTCTGAAGAACAAGAGGCCAGGCAATGGGACAGAATATGCCCGGGGAGTGACTTCTGCAGACCTGGTTTACCTGCTCATGCCTGATCGCTTTAGCAATGGAGACCCTTCCAATGACCGTTTTATCGATATGAACGATACGAATTGCGACAGGCAAAACCCTTATTTCCGTCATGGAGGAGACCTGCAGGGAATTACTGATCATCTGGGTTATTTCAATGAATTGGGCGTAACCACATTGTGGCTTACTCCTGTGATCGAGAACGATCAGGCCCTTACGAATGAAGGTAAAGCGTTTAGAAGCGCCTACCATGGATATGCTTTTACCAATCAATATCGCATTGATCGTAGGCTGGGAGGGAATGAGGTTTATGGAGAGTTTGTTAAGGCGGCTCACGCAAAAGGACTGAAAGTAATTCAGGATGCCGTCTACAACCATGTAGGCGACCAGCATTTTCTCTATTTAGACCAGCCTTCCGCAGATTTTTTTAATCAATGGCCCAGTTATACCAATACATCTTTTAGAGACCAGCCTTTGGTGGACCCTTACTCATCGGATTCCGACCGACTGGTTACAGTTAATGGTTGGTTCGCCCGCTTTATGCCGGACCTGAACCAGAGAAACCCAATGGTGGCCAATTACCTGATCGAATATGCTATCTGGGCAGTTGAGGAATTCGGTATCGATGGCTGGCGGGTGGATACTTATTTTTACAGCGACCGGAATTTCCTGAACAGGATCAATCAGGCTTTGTATGATGAATTCCCCCATATCACGGTTTTTGGGGAGAATAGTATGCAATCCGTGACCGGACAGGCCTATTATTGTCAAAACAATATTCAGACTTCCTGGAAAAGCAATTTACAAGGGGTCATTGATTTTCAATGGGAGGGAGGTGCCCTGGCCGGGTTGAATGAACCTTTTGGCTGGTCGGGCGGGATGCTGAGACTTTATAATATACTGGTCCAGGATCTTTTGTATAAAGATCCGCGCCGCAACCAGATACTTTTGGACAACCATGATCAGGACCGTTTTTATTCGGTAGTGGGGGAGGACTTTAATAAGTTTAAGGCAGGAATTGTTCTGTTATTGACTCAAAGAGGTATTCCACAGTTATATTATGGAACAGAAATTTTAATGAAGAATTTTAAAAAACCAAGTGATGCAGAGGTCAGAAAGGACTTTCCGGGAGGTTGGAAGGAAGATAGCGTGAATAAATTTCTGAGTTCAGGCAAGACTGTTCAGGAAAATGAGGCATTTGAGTGGATAAAGACCCTGGCTTTGTTTCGACAAAAATCATCTGCAATTTCTACAGGCAATACGATGCAGTATGTGCCAAAAAATGGAGTATATACCTATTTCAGGTATGATTCAAAACAGACCGTGATGGTGGCGATCAATTCTGATTCCTTGCCTAGGAACCTTGCTGTTTCCCGATTTTCGGAGAGGACAGGGGGATTCACAAGGTTCAGGAATGTTATGACCGGAGATATACTTCCAATCGGCGATTTAAAATTGAATGAGCAGGAAGCGATTGTGCTGGAATTATTGAAATGACAGAAAAAAACCCGCCTGCCGAAGGCAGGCGGGCCATATAGAAAGCAAATAATTTTAGTCCACTTTTCTTCCGGATAACACTTTTGTCTTCTTCTCAAACTTGTCTACAACACTCTTTTTTATCATAAGCCTGGCCATGGCTACGTCAGAACAAGTTCCACAACTGGCACGGAATTTCAGGCTGTCAAAATTGACTAATGCTGTGCCATTTCTCCAATCATAACCATATAAAACGAATTGATTGGCGGTATAAGTGCTGCCTAATCCAAATCCGAGATCGCTGTTTCCTTTTTCAAAATTTACCATCAGGTTCCCGTTCGAGATTTCTTCACATACGCCAGGAGTAAAAGGATTAACCACCACCTCATTTACATAGCGGCCATTTTCCAATCTTACTTTTCCTGAACTTACCTGGGCTTTATTATTGTCCATGTACCTGGAGAGGATCAATTTCTGGTCCACATAGAATTGGACTTGTTTTATGTCAATATTTTCCTTTTCCAGCCTGTCTTTTAATTCTCTGGTAAAGGGCACATACCGCTTTGCCATTCTGCGCGAACTGCTGCACCCGGCAAAAAGCCCAAGCAAACCTGCAATCAATAAAACTTTAGATAGATTCTTCATTTTTATCTGTTTTTTCTAATTTCTGAAGGAATTTGTTTTCTCAAAAGTATTAGAGCCTTTTTAAACTATCAAGCCCTTAACTCTAATTCAGAAGAGTTTGACTTTTCTCTAACGTTAAGGTTTTATCTTCCGGGTAGAAATACTGTTATTCTTATGTTAAGAGAATCAAGGGTTTGTAAACATTATACGCAGTTTGAATATAAGTTAAATTAAAATACTACATTTTTGTTATTTGGGAGAGAGCCCCGATGAGCTAATTTGCCGCTTACTTGGATTAACTAACTGCATTAAATTATAGAATTCCCGCTCGCTTTATATTTAAATTGGTTAAATCATGAAAAAAAAATTACCAGCACTCATTTTAACAGTTGCAGGTGCAATTTTACTCGCTATTCATTACCTGCCTTTTGGAAAGGGAGACCTCGATATTACAATCAAACAGGCCAGTTATATTATGCCTGCGGCCTATAAGGTTTATGCCAATTCCGACGCCCTTAACGGGGAGTATTATCTTTTCAAGATGCTTATGACCAATGAAGGGAAGAACACGATTAGCGATGCCAAAGTAACCTACCGCATCCCTAATTATGTCGATTGGACGGACCTGGAAACCATCCCCAGAATCTATCCCGGTCAGCATGTGGTAGTGCGCTGTTATCCTCAATTCAAGGATGATATAGTAAACAAAATGACCCAATCCCAGGAGAAAGTGGAGATCAGGATCACATATAACGGAGGACAGTCTATCGATGAAGATTTCAAATTCAACCTGATGGGACGCAACCAGTTCGTCTATACTGATTTGCCCCCGGAAGAAATTGCAGGCTATCCCGATATGTTTCGCAATGACCAGCTCGTTGGTTGTTTCGTTACGCCGCAGGATCCGATCATAAAATACTATACCCAGCAGGTCCAGGAAAAGGTGATGAAGGGGGAAGAGGCGTCTGTCAGCGGAAAACCCGATGATGCTGTTAAATTCCTTATGGGCGTTTATGCAGCCACTTATGTGAGCCATATGGTGTATAGCGGTACGGAAGGGATCCCTCAGAAATTAGGGGATATCAGTTCCCTGGTTCAGAGTACCAGGCTTCCGAGAGAAGTGGTAACAGGAAATACCGGGCTGTGCATAGAACTTTCCCTTCTTTATGCCAGCATACTCAAGGCTGCCGGACTGCATCCGGTCATTTTCCTGATCCCGGGCCATGCATATCCGGGAATCCTGGTAAATGGACAGTATTATGCCATTGAAGCGACAGGAATCGGTGGAGAAGGCCTCGGAAGCCGTATGAGTCCCGCAGATGCGTTCAAGGCTGGAATGAAGGAACTGAATGAATTCGTACAAAATGTTCAGGCTGGAGATAACCGTTATTTCTTTGTGGATATTGATGCGATGGAGGCCAAGGGAGTCATACCAATGGAATTGAAGGATGATGAATTTCTCAGGAAAAAGATCGATGATATCGCGGCCAGCTTTGGCGGTGGAGCAAGGTCGGTCCCAGAGGAGCCAGGGTCTTCCATGGAAAAAAACCTGGCGTCTCGTAATGATGGAGGAGGAGGTGGTGGCGGCTCTGAAAGCGGGATGAGGAAGTATGGAGGAATCGTGTCATTTGACTACCCGGCAGGTTGGAAAAGATTTGATTATCCCGCTCCCAGTTGGCCTTTCCTGGTGAGCGAAATCGATTCCAGGGATGGCAGTTCAGGTATAGATGTTATCAATTTGAATGGTTTCAGGAGCAGTGGCCAGGCCATTGAATGGCTTCGCCGTACCATGGCCCGATCGGGCAGGTACATGACCTATCAGTACCAAAACAGCAATAATGGGTATGATGTTTACAAGGGCGTGACTAGCTCGAGTGCCGGTTCCAGGCAATGGGAGGCGGTTTTCCGCAGTTCAGGTAGCGGAATCGTGGGTGTTTCGATCGGAAGTTCAGCCTTTAGTGAAAGAGAAGGCATGGTCAATCAAATTTTGTCGTCAATCAGATAAATAAATAATTCATTCTATCATGAAAAAGATTTCATTGATTCTGCTCATTGGCATTGGGATTATGTTGAATCCTGTACGCGCTCAGGAACTTATAAAGCCCCAAAAACTCAATGTGAAATATGATTTGAATGGGCTTGGAGATGCCCATATCGAGGCCAGCATGACTTTGGATGCCTCACAATGGGATAATTACAAGAAGCTAATCGGGAATAACCCGGATATTCTAAAGCGCCAGATGGAAAGGACATTTCCGGGTTATTTTCTACAAAATTTCAACTATAAGGAAGATGTTATGAACAGGGCCTGGACTCTTTCCTTTGACGCCCTGGGATTGGGGAAGGTTAACTCAAGAGGACACTGGCAGGTTGACCTGAATTCGAAGAACCCGGATATCACCAGGATTTCAGATCACAATTATATTTTGACCTCCAATTACTCCAATGGGGGAACTTTAATGCAGGAAATTGACAATATAAATTTTCCTGATGCGACTTCGGACATAAAACAGGATAAGGATGCTTTGGGAAAGGCCATTTTCACTTATTCCTCGTCGGATGGCGGAGGTTATGGAAGTTGGCTGACCCTGATCTTTGGGGGCATTTTATTTCTTGCAGGTCTTGGCCTATTGCTAAGGCCAGGAAAGGTTTGAATAGGATATCTAGTGGAAGACCCGGTTGCCTTTAATGGGAGTGCAGTGTTCTGAGAGGATTCGAACCCTGTCTCCCTCTTTGATGACGATGACACTGCATCGCTGGTCTTCGTCGAAGGCATTGCCCCTGTAACTTCCCTTGCCCTTCCATCTTGTGCTTACGACCGCCGTATTCCCCGATAGAGTGACTTCAAATTCTGAACGGCTGACTTGATTTAATTTGTAGCTTGATTCACCGGCTGTTGCTACTACACTGTCACGGCTGAAGATGCCGCCGCTTTGGGTAAAATACAGATAAGAGGGAGAAAGAACGGAGTCGATAATCCTCATATCCTTTTTATCCCATCCTTTGTCGAACTTCTTTATTATGTTTATTGATTCATCTTCTGTAAGAGGATTCAATGTTTTTGACTCCTGATCGCAGGAATAGAATAAAAGTCCTATTAAAACGAAAATCTGAATTTTTTTCATTGAAAAGTGATTGAAGATATAAATATAAAAAGACACTGGCAAGTGTCTTTTCGTAGCGAGATCGGGAGTTGAACCCGAGACCTCAGGGTTATGAATCCTGCGCTCTCACCAACTGAGCTATCTCGCCAAATGGGTTGCAAAATTAGAAAAAGCAGAATAAAATCCGAAATCAATTTCATCAGGCAAATGAGTTAAAATCCAAGCTTCTTGCGGAGGTTGGCATCGATGGCATCCAAAAATTCCTCTGTGTAAAGATAATGTTCGCCCGCCTTGACTTTGTTGCCGTGTACACATATAGCCAGGTCTTTTGTCATCTTACCGCTTTCCACCGTTTCCACGCAAACGGATTCAAGGGCATTGGCGAAATCGATCAGAGGCTGATTATTGTCAAGTTTGCCACGGAAAGCCAGTCCCCTTGTCCAGGCATAGATCGAAGCAATAGGGTTGGTAGAAGTGGGTTTCCCTGCCTGGTGGTCACGGTAATGACGCGTTACAGTGCCATGGGCGGCCTCGGCTTCGAGGGTCTTGCCATCAGGGGTTACCAGGACTGATGTCATTAGTCCCAGCGAGCCAAATCCCTGGGCGACCGAATCGCTTTGAACATCACCGTCATAATTTTTACATGCCCACACAAAATTGCCGTTCCATTTCAGGGCACTGGCGACCATGTCATCGATCAGGCGATGTTCGTAAACGATACCTGCATGCTCAAATTGCACTTTGAATTCATTTTCAAAAATTTCGGCGAATATATCCTTGAAGCGGCCATCGTATTTTTTCAGAATGGTGTTTTTGGTGGACAGGTAAAGCGGCCATTTTTTGCTCAAAGCCATATTGAAGCAGCTTCTCGCAAAACCTTGGATCGATTCATCCGTATTATACATGCTCAAAGCGATTCCATCTCCTTTAAATTGGAATACTTCAAAGGTTTGGGCAGGAGATCCATCATCAGGTGTAAATGTCATGGTCAGCTTTCCCTTCCCTTTAATCACAGTGTCTGTTGCCCGGTACTGGTCGCCGAATGCATGACGTCCGACGATAATTGGCGCCGTCCAGTTCGTTACCAACCTGGGCACATTTTGCATTACAATAGGTTCCCGAAAAACGGTTCCGTCAAGAATATTCCTAATGGTCCCATTGGGACTTTTCCACATTTGTTTAAGATCAAATTCTTTTACACGGGCTTCATCCGGGGTAATGGTTGCGCATTTTATGCCTACCCCGCAAGCCCTGATCGCATGGGCTGCATCGATGGTTACCCGATCATTGGTTGCGTCCCGATGCTCAATTCCCAGATCAAAATATTGTATATCAATATTCAAATAGGGAATGATTAGTTTTTCTTTGATAAATTTCCAGATTATCCGGGTCATTTCATCCCCATCCAGTTCAACGACGGGATTTGCGACTTTTATTTTTTCTGCCATTATGGAAGATTTTTTATTTTTCAAAAACGAGCAAACCTACGTGATCCGCCTGAATTAAACAAGGCAACAAGGGTTGTCCGGGAAGATCAATTCTTAAACAATTATATCAGGAAAGCAAGCAGTTACATATGAATTTTTATAAAAGTTTTTTAACAAGGATTAACTTGTTAAATTGCTATACCCAATGAATACCAGAGAAACTATTGAAAATATTCGTAAGCGATTGTCGGTATTCGTTCAATTTACCGACGAGGAGGTTGCATATTTTGCCCAATTCGTTGAATTCCGCAGTTTTGACAAGAAAAAGCATATCGTCAGCATTGGCGAAACTGATTCTTTCTATAATTATGTGATCAAAGGGCTGGTCAGAAAATATTTTTATAGGGGAAAGGAAGAAATAGTCACTCAGATTGCCAAGGAAAATGAGATCATTACCGCAACTGTGACCTATGAAGAACAAAAGCCATCCACCTATATATTGGAGACTATCGAACCCACAGTATTTGCTTCGATCAGGAAATACAAACTGGTAAAACTTTTTGAAGAAAGCCACAAAATGGAGCACCTGGGGCGGATGCTCATTACCAATATTTATCAGCAAAAGGAAAATTGGGAATATGACAGGATGCGACTGAACACGAGAGAGCGGTTCGTTCAGTTCATTCAGAATAATTCTGATCTGTTTCAACGTGTGCCCCAAAAATACCTGGCTTCTTATCTGAACATCAAGCCGGAAACCTTCAGCAGGATGAAGCACTTGCTTCAAAAAAGGAAATAAGCCTCCTCCTATCCGGCATTTCAGATTAATAGTTTGAAAATTTTGACAGGTTGATTTTGGACTAATTATTAATTTCACCTGATTGATTTTCTCATAACCCGGCTTTAATCACATGAAGACAAGCGTTTGGCAAAACATATACAGATTGGTCATTCCCTATAAGAAGAAATTCATTTGGGTCGTCCTCCTAAGTTTGTTGAGTACCGGTGCCACGCTTATAGAGCCGCTGATCTATAGAGAGGCAATCAACGATGTAGCCGGTTTGTTTGTAAAGCAGGCCAAGGAAGATGTCCGTATGCAATTTGGGGTTGACCAGGGGGAAGACGGGGTTAGTTCACGGGCTACTGATAATATGGTTCAATCGGGGAAAAATGACAAGCTCCTTAAAACCCGGACTGAAAAAAATACAAAAACTCATAAGAAAAAAGCAAAGGAGCCACATACCCAGACCCATGTTGCTTCCCGGACACCTGAACAGGCCCTGGATACCTTGCTCTGGTCGGTTATCTGGCTTTTTGTCATTAATATGTTCGGTACTATAATCTGGCGCATCAGTGAAAACAATAATATCGCTCTCTCCTGTCTGATCGAACAAAGATTTATTCTGGGTACTTTTTCACACGTCATGAACCTGCCTCTTGGCTTTTTTAACAAAAGGTCGAGCGCCGCGATCGCAAAGCAGATTGATCAGTCTGAGGAAGTGTCAGGAGTAGTAAATGGCTTTGCCCAACAAATTCTTCCGGAAATTATAGGCCTGGTCGGGATTTTGGTCATCATGTTCATCCAAAATGTGCCTTTGACTGCTGTTGCATTGATCATTATACCTTTTTATTTAATCATTGCATGGCGTTCTGCAAATAAACTGGAGTCCGGCCTTTCCGGCTATTATGAGAAATGGGAAGATGTGTCCACTAAGATCCAGGATGCCCTGATCGGTGTGAAAACGGTTAAATTGTCCGGCGCAGAAAACCGGGAGGTCAATTATTTGCAGAATGCGTCAGTCCTGGCATATGAAGAATATGTAAAAAGGAGCAAGCTTTCAAATAAATATGTGTTTTGGGAAACCATGCTGACCCATTTGTCGACGGCTCTTGTGCTTGGATATGGCGGATATTTGACTCTGGAAAGCAAATTGACCCCAGGAGATGTTGTGATGTTTGTTGCTTACCTGGACCGGCTTTATAGTCCTATCGACTCTCTGGCCAGTTTGTGGGTTTCGTTGCAGCAGAATATTGCATCCATTTCGCGAGCCTTCCGTTTGCTGGATTTCGGGACTGAGAACAAGCCTTCAAGAATACTGGAAATTTCGGCAGGACATATTGTTTTCAGGGACGTACATTTCAGCTATGGACCTGAGCGGGAGGTCCTCAAGGGAATTTCATTTGAATGTCTGCCGGGTAGAGTTACTGCAATCGTCGGGACTTCCGGGGCCGGAAAAACGACAACAGTCGATTTACTTCTTAAGTTATATGAACCTAATTCCGGGGAAATATTTATTGACGATCAGGATCTGGGTGGCCTTGACCCCTCTTCCGTGCGAAGGCAAATCGGCACAGTTGCTGCAGACGGTATGGTTTTTAGCGGCACCCTTGAAGATAATATTCGTTACAAAAGACCCAAAGCTTCAAGGGAGGAAGTTATAGAGGCAGTTTTAGCAGCCGGCATGGAAAAAACGCTGGAAAGATTGCCTGATGGGCTGAAAACCGAAGTTGGTGAAAGCGGTATCGGGCTCAGCGTTGGTGAGCGCCAGCGTATTCAGATAGCCAGGGTCCTGGTCGCCAAGCCTCGGATTCTTATTCTTGACGAAGCAACTGCCAACCTTGATTTCGCCACGGAAATCGAGATCAAACATACTATCGATAAGATCAGGAAAGAAAATACGGTAATCATTATCGCTCACCGCTATTCTATGGTCAGGGATGCTGATTATGTGGTTGTCCTGTCTGAAGGAACTGTAATGGAAAAAGGAAGGCCGTTGGAGTTGATCGCCAAAGAAGGATGGTTCTCGGAGTTTGCTCATGCTGCGGATGAGTCAAATTTCAGTGAGGAAGATGAGGTCGAGGAGGAATAGGGTGGAGTTTAAATATTTTGGCTCGAGCAACAGGTCTGTCAGAAAATAAGCTCCTGAGCCCTGGCTCAGGAGCACATAAGCATCCGATTAAGCATTGCGATTAATACAATTGAGGTCTTCAAAGGCGATTTCCAACCTTTTGACGAAACTTTCCTCGCCCTTACGCAACCAAACCCGGGGATCATAGTATTTTTTATTTGGTTTTTGCGGCCCTTCCGGATTACCTAATTGGCCCTGCAGATACCCTTCATTTTTAATATAATAATCGAGAACTCCTTCCCAGAAGGCCCATTGCATATCGGTGTCAATATTCATTTTGATCACCCCATAGCCGATGGCTTCCCGTATCTGGTGCTGAGGCGAGCCGCTGCCACCATGGAATACAAAATTTACGGGTTTGGGGCCGGTCTTCAATTCTTTCTGAATATGCAATTGGCTGTTGTTGAGTATCTCGGGACGCAGTTCCACATTGCCCGGACTGTATACGCCATGGACATTTCCAAAAGCTGCTGCTACGCTAAACAATTTACCAACCTTGCTCAATTCCTGAAATGCATATGCAACGTGCTGTGGCTGAGTATATAATTTTTCATTTTCGAGGCCACTGTTGTCGACTCCGTCCTCTTCGCCGCCGGTTACACCTAATTCAATTTCTATCGCCATTTTAAGCGATGCCATGCGCTTAAAAAATTCAACTGAAGTGTGAATGTTTTCTTCAATAGGCTCTTCAGAAAGGTCAAGCATATGTGAACTGTAAAGAGGTTGTCCTTTTTCTTTGAAGTATTGTTCTCCGGCATCGATCAGTCCGCTTATCCAGGGAAGCCATTTTTTGGCGGCATGGTCCGTGTGCAAAATCACGGGAATTTCGTAGTATTTGGCAACATGGTGGATATGCAGGGCTCCGGAGACACCACCGGCGATATTGGCCTGCAGATGATCATTTGGCATGCCCTTTCCTGCGATGAATTGGGCGCCGCCATTGGAAAACTGAATGATTACAGGCGAGTTGACTTTTGCGGCAGTCTCCAAAACCGCATTGATGCTGTTTGTGCCTATGCAGTTGACTCCAGGGATGGCAAATTCATTAGTTTTTGCATCGTTGTATAATGCCTCCAGTTCTTCGCCGAATAGTACTCCAGATCTGTACTTTTTCATTTTGCTGACTCGTTTTTGATTTATGAATAACTGTTAGTTTATCTGTGGAAGGCAACCGTAAAATTGGAATCAGGGCCGCCGAAGCTACTGATTTTTTATAAGATGATCGACGATGATATTTGTTTGAAAATCAGCGACTTGAAAGTTACAGAAAAATCTGGGCCAAGGAATAATTTTTTTAATTGTCCTGCTTGTCCTATTTTTGTCGATCAAAGTTGTAGACTACATGGCCAAAGCTCACTTCTTTTGTTGTTGTTGCTTAATTTAGGAGGCATCGCCTAATTTCTTCACTCCTCTATCTTTTCTTAATAATTTTAAAGATGGATCAACCCAAGGAAACAGCATTTTCGGATTTAACCTATAGTTTGAGTAGACTGATACCGCAGGATGCAATTGTGTTTCTTTTGAAACGATTTCCCGGCCAGGTTGTTTTTTCTTCCAGTTTTAGCCAGGAAGACCAGGTAATTACCCATTTCATTTTTTCTGAAAGGCTCCCATTGCCGGTATTTACGCTGGATACCGGTAGATTATTTGGGGAGACTTATTCCGCCTGGGCCGCTACCCAGGAAAAATACGGTCAGACCATTAAGGCTTATTATCCCAATAGGGACCTGCTTGAACCTTTTATAGAAAAAAACGGACCAAATGCGTTTTATGCATCTGTTGAAAACAGAAAAAATTGCTGCTTTATCCGCAAAGTGGAACCCTTGAAAAGAGCCCTTGAGGGTCAGGCTGTTTGGATCACAGGCTTGAGAGCGGAACATTCCACCGGGAGAAGTAATTTGCAAACGCTGGAATGGGATGAGGGTAACCAGGTCTTAAAATATCACCCCCTATTGCATTGGTCAAGCGGGCAGGTAAATGAATTTATGCAGCTTTACAATATACCTTACAATATTTTACATGATCAGGGGTTTTTGAGTATTGGATGCGCTCCCTGCACAAGGGCGGTTCGGCCCGGTGAGGATATGAGGGCTGGGAGATGGTGGTGGGAAGAGGAAGGGAAAAAAGAATGCGGACTTCATCAGCAGATTTGAAGGCATGTGCTAAATGGATTTTAAACTTAAAGAAAATGAAGACTGAATATACTGTAGATTACCTTGACCAACTCGAATCCGAAGCAATTCATATTTTGAGAGAAGTTGCGGGACAATTTGAACGGCCTGCCCTGTTGTTTAGCGGTGGGAAAGACAGCATTACCCTGGTTCATTTAGCTTTAAAGGCCTTCAGGCCAGGTAAATTTCCCTTTCCTTTATTGCATATTGACACGGGCCATAATTTTCCCGAGGCCCTGGAGTTTCGGGACTCGCTTGTAGGACAGATCGGTGAAAAACTCATTATCCGTAAGGTGGAAGATACAATAAGGGAAAAAAAATTGACCGAACCGAGGGGCAAATTTGCCAGTCGCAATCAATTGCAGACCTATACTCTTTTGGATGCCATTGCAGAATTCGAATTCGATGTCTGTATTGGAGGCGGACGCAGGGATGAAGAGAAAGCCAGGGCAAAAGAGAGGATATTTTCAGTGCGGGATGAATTCGGACAATGGGACCCTAAATTGCAAAGACCCGAGCTTTGGAATACTTACAACGGAAAAATTCATAAGGGTGAAAATGTGAGGGCTTTTCCAATAAGCAATTGGACCGAATTGGACGTATGGAACTATATCCGCAGGGAAAAGATTTCCCTGCCTTCCATTTATTTCTCTCATGATCGTGAAGTCATCGAATTTGAAGGACAACTTGTGGCCTATTCTTCTTTTATCCTTCTGGATCCTTCGGATACCATACTTAAGAAGAAGGTTCGATACCGGACGGTTGGCGACATGACCTGTACTGCTGCCGTAGAATCAACTGCCATTGATGTGGATAGCATCATTGAAGAAATTACGGTTACGCGAACCAGTGAAAGAGGGGAGACCAGGATCGATGACAAGTTTTCGGAGGCGGCAATGGAAGACCGTAAAAAGAATGGTTATTTTTAGAAATCCAGATAGAAATTCAGACAGGATATGGACATATTGAGATTCATTACTGCAGGCAGTGTCGATGACGGGAAAAGCACATTGATCGGACGCCTTCTTTATGACAGTAAGAGCATATTGATCGACCAAATGGAAGCCCTTGAGAAGCAAAGCCGGTTAAAGGAGGACGGAGAAATTGACCTGGCATTGGTGACTGATGGTCTGAGAGCGGAACGCGAACAGGGTATAACAATTGATGTGGCTTATAAATATTTCTCCACAGCTAAGAGAAAATTCATCATCGCAGATGCTCCTGGGCACATTCAATATACAAGGAATATGGTGACCGGTGCATCTAAAGCCGACCTGATCATCATTTTGATAGATGCACGTAACGGAGTAGCGGAGCAAACCAGAAGACATTCCATCATTGCATCCTTACTGAATATTCCCCACCTGGTCGTAGCAATCAATAAAATGGACCTGGTAGATTTTGCAGAGGACATTTATAACAATATCGTTATCGACTATTCGGAGATGGGAAAAAGCCTTGGCCTGAAGGATATTCATTTCTTGCCGATCAGCGCACTAAGAGGGGACAATATCGTGGAGAAATCGGAAAACCTGTCATGGTACCATGGGGAAACCTTGTTACAATTGCTTGAAAATATTCATTTGGACAATGATATTAACCTGACTGTTCCCAGATTCCCCATTCAGTTTGTCATTAGGCCGCAAACAGAGGAATTGCCGGATTACCGAGGCTATGCAGGCAAACTCATCAGCGGTATTTATCGGACCGGGGATCAGATCATGGTTCTGCCTTCCGGACTGAAAAGCAGGATTTCTTCCATAGAAGTTGGAGGAAAGCAGGTGGATTTTGCCTATGCCCCTCAAAGCGCTGTAATTACTCTGATAGATGATATTGATATTGGCCGGGGTGACCTTCTTGTGAAAGAAGATCATCTGCCCCAGGTTAACCAGGAACTGGATGTGCTGCTCTGCTGGATGGACAAAAAGCCACTGCATCCTGGCAACAAATACATTTTACAAATAAATAGTCTGACAATAAAGGCTATGGTCAGGGAAATTGAATATCGGCTTGATGTCAATACACTGACTAAAAATGAGGAGGTTTATGAAGCCATGTTAAATGATATTGTGAAGGTTTCCATTAGGACAGCAGCGCCACTGCCATTTGACAGTTATAAGGATTTGCGCGTAAATGGCGGAGCAATATTGATCGATGAAACCAGCAATGCAACGGTCGGAGCCTGTATGATCCAATAATTTTTTTGTATGAATAGCCTATCAAACATATAGACTAATGAATACCACAACATTTATAAAGAAACAGGGTAAAGTGATCATAGCCGGTGCCGGGCCCGGAGACCCGGATCTCATCACCGTCAAAGCGGCTCAATGGCTTCAAAGGGCAGAGGTTGTAATTACCGATCGTCTGGTAAGTCCGGTTTTACTGAAGCGTTACGTAAGTAAGAATACTTTGATATGCCGTGTTGGGAAGCAAGGAGGCTGCGGGGCATCCGTTTCACAAAGCAGGATTAATGACCTGATTGTTTTTTATGCCAAACAAGGCAAATTAGTGGTTCGTTTGAAAGGGGGCGATGCCACCCTGTTTTCCAATATATTGGATGAACTGCAGATACTGGTTTCTCTAGGGATCGAATACGAAATTGTGCCCGGTATCACAGCAGCTTCAGGTGCGGCGGCATACTCCGGAATCCCATTGACAGCCAGGGGTTACGCTCAATCTGTCCGATATCTTACCTGTCACAGGCTCAGGGATTGGACTGAATCGATTTGGGGGGAATTAGCAAGGACCGAAGACACTCTGGTATTTTACATGTCTTCGGAAAACCTGGAGCAAATAGTGGATAACCTGATAAGCGCCGGTATTGAAAAAGACAAGGGCCTTGCAATCATAGAACAGGCATCCACGCCATTTCAGCATGTGGTCAACTGCTCGATAGAGGATTTTGAAAAAAGAAGGGCTTATGAGAGTATTATTTCTCCAGCCATAATCGTCATTGGCAGGGTCGCCGTCCTTAATAGCCATTTTAGTTGGATGCCTGATAATTGTGAAAGGAAAAACTATTTTGAACAGTTGGAGGATAAGAAGGAAAATTATGCGAGAGCATGACCAAACAAGGTTAAATGATAGCGGAAAATAAATTAAAGGCGTTTCAGGAACTGATTTCTGCTCTGACCCGGGAAGAATTAATCTGGCTAAACGGGTATCTGTCCGCCCTGTTGGAAAAGCCAATGGAAAGTATCAAAAATGAAGGCAATTCTTTACCGCACAAAATAACAATTGCATATGCGACCGAAACGGGAAATTCCAAGAAATTAGCTTCTGAGCTGGCCATCCGTGCAAAACAAAAGGGTGTGCATGCCCGTGTGCAAAGCCTGGATCAATACCGCCCTTCTGATTTGGTTAAGGAAGAGTTTTTTTTTGCAATTGTCAGCACACATGGGGATGGGGAACCTCCTGCCGCTGGCAGGAAATTCTTCCAGCATATCCATCATAATGGTTTCCGGCTGGATAAAATGAAATACAGCATACTGGCTCTTGGGGATTCTGCTTACCCCATGTTTTGCAAGGCAGGAGAGGATATGGACCGCCAGTTGGAAAATCTTGGTGCGGAAAGAATAACGGAAATTCAAAGATGCGATGTGGATTTCCAGTCAAATGCCGAACAGTGGTTTGCGGAAGTTTTGGGAAGAATGGAAAATGCTTCCAGGCCTGAAGTAAAATTGAAGCCAGGAAGCAGGAGAACCGGTGGAAAGAAATTCCTTAAAGGGACGATAATCGCCAATATCAATCTGAATGACCGCGGTTCTGCCAAACAAACCCATCATATAGAAATCGGTATTGAGCGGGTCGACTATGAACCTGGCGACTCCATTGGGGTGGTACCGGTCAATAGTGATAAAACGGTATTGGAAATTTTGGATCGGGTTGGGGCCGACGCAGAGGAACAGATCGAACACCGGTTTGGCAGGATGAGTATGTTTGATTTGTTGAAAACAAAATTGAATATAACCTGTTTGCCAGAGCGGGTAGTGGGGAGATATGCGGGTATTACCGGCAATGAAATAAGTGGTGAAAGATGGCACTTGTCCGACCTCGTAAAAGCCTATCCGGTTAAAAACAGCGAAATCTGGAAAGAGATATTTCAGTCCCTGGAACCGATTGCTCCCAGACTCTATTCAATCTCATCCTCTCCAAAGGCGCATCCGGATGAAATACACCTGACGGTTTCTAAGAGCAACTATGAGGCATATGGAGAAACGCGTTATGGACTCTGCTCGGATATTTTAACCGGGTTACAAGTTCAGGATATGCAGGAATTCTATATCCATAAGAATCATCAATTCCGATTGCCAGATTCTGAAAAACCGATCGTTATGATCGGTCCGGGTACGGGAATTGCGCCCTTCCGATCCTTTCTTTCGCATCGGGATGCTTCAGGAGCCACAGGCTATAATTGGCTTTTCTTCGGGGAACAACATTTTATAAGTGATTTTCTATATCAGTCTGAAATACAGCAATGGGTCCAAACAGGTGTATTGAAACATGTCCATTTGGCTTTTTCCAGGGACCAGGCGGATAAAATCTATGTTCAGCATCGCATTCGGGAACAGGGCCGGGAAATTTACAATTGGATTGAAAAGGGGGCAGTGATCTATGTTTGCGGCTCGAGAAATCCAATGAGCGAGGATGTTGAGAATGCATTTAGATCGATAATTAGTGAACATGGGAAACGGAAGGATGGGCAGGCTGAGGAATTCCTGGAAGAACTGAAAAGTTCAGGTCGTTATTTAACGGACGTTTATTAATTCTAAATATATGGCGGAAAGCCCAACCGAAAAAATCAAGAAAGAGAGCAGGGGTTTGCGGGGAACCATCAAGGAAAGCCTCTCAGATGAACTGACGGGATCCTTGAGAGAAGACGATCAGTCCATCATTAAATTTCATGGTATGTACCAACAGGATGACCGTGACAGAAGGGATGAAAGGGCGGAAAAAAAGCTGGAAAGACTTTATTCTTATATGATCCGTTTGCGCCTTCCAGGTGGATTGCTTTCTGCGGACCAATGGATCGCGATCCATGAAATAGCAGAGACCCACTCAACCGGGGTGATAAAAATCACGACCAGGCAAACAGTTCAATTGCATGGAATCATCAAATCTCATATAAAACCAACCATCAAAGCTTTTGATGAGGTTAAGCTGGATTCAATAGCGACTTGCGGGGATATCAATCGCAACGTGATCTGTTCAGGGAATCCGGCTAATTCTTCGCTTCATAGCGCCATTCAAGAGTATGCTGACAAGATCAGTCAATACCTGATGCCGCGAACAAGAGCCTATTACGAGATCTGGCTGGATGAAGAAAAGATAGCTGATAAAAGGGATGAGGACGATCCTCTTTACCAGGAACGTTACTTGCCGAGAAAATTCAAGATTGCAATTGCGATTCCCCCAAACAACGATGGGGATGTATTTGCCAATGATGTCGGGCTCATCGCGATCATTGAAAAGGGAAGACTTAAGGGTTTTAATGTAGCAGTGGGAGGGGGGCTTTCGACTACTTATGGCAACCCTTCTACGTATCCCAGGTTGGCTACTGTCATCGGTTTTCTGGATGCGTCATTATCGGATGAAAAGATCCTAAAAACCGTATATGCTATTACCAGTATCCAGCGGGATTTCGGAAACCGGAGCGACCGAAAACTGGCCAGGCTTAAATATACAGTGGACAACCATGGCATTAAATGGTTCAAAGAAGAAGTCGAACGCAGAAACGGGTGGCTGTTTGAGCCCGCGAAGCCTTTTTTATTTACTGAAAGGGGAGACGCTTATGGATGGGAGAGGGATCTGGCCGGAAAATGGCATTATACTCTGTTTATTGAGAATGGAAGGGTGCTCGATGAGAAGGGGTTGGCCATGAAATCCGCCATTCTGGAGATCGCCAAAAGCAAAACGGCAAATTTTCGATTTACCGGCAATCAAAATGTGATCATTGCTGATATTGATGGAAAGGACAAGCCAATTGTCGAGGGGATTCTGGACCGGTTCGGAATTCGTGCTTTTATGGATACCCTGGGCCTACTACGCAAGAATTCCATGGCCTGCGTCTCTTTACCCACATGCCCCCTGGCCCTGGCGGAGGCTCAACGGTATTTGCCGGGACTGATTGATAAGTTGGAAACCCTGCTTTCCCACCATGGCCTGGAAGAAGAGCAGATCGTTATAAGGATGACGGGTTGCCCAAATGGATGTGCCCGCCCTTACCTGGCTGAGATCGGATTGATCGGGACAGCGCCGGGAAGGTATAATCTTCATCTGGGCGGCGATTACGAAGGGACCCGTCTGAACCGGTTGTTTAGAGAGAGCCTGGGTGAAAATGAAATAATCCTGGAACTTGATGGCCTATTTCGAAGATTCAGGTCAGAGCGCAATCCAAAAGAAGGTTTTGGAGATTTTGTTATGCGTAAAATATTTGTATGAGTCAAATATTTTTTCAGAAAAATATTTTATTAGAAAGTCTACTAAATTAGTAGGAAAATTAATATATTTGCACCATGACCAAAACAATGCAAAACCAATTTTATCATTCAAGCCGTAAGAGCAAGCTTATGCTTCTTCATTTTGCCGCCGCCTGTCTCTTCGGAGACTACTACGGGACTAAATAATAACATTCTTTTTTTGGAATTTTTTCTCTGTTTTAACCTCGATTATCATTAATTCAAAAACAAAATTTAATGAAACTTTATTTTATTGCCATTATTTTAACCTTCGCTTCTTTAAATGCAATGGCTCAAAATTCCGATGATATCCTTAATCTTCTATTGAAAAAAGGAACCATCACACAAAATGAAGCCGATTCGATCAGGTCGGTTTTTTCGGCAAGGCAAAAAATTACTGAATCCAGACAGGATTCCTTTCCGCTTAGCCTGGGACGCTTGTTGAAGCTCAGTGGATATATTCAGACCCGGTTTCAATATTACCAGCAGGCCGGTAAGAACGATGAGTTTGACGTGAGAAGGGCCAGGCTGGATTTTCAGGGGGATTTTTCTACGCAATGGGGCTACCGCCTGCTTATCGATTTTGTTGGAGCGAGCGCCGCGAACGGAACGGCGCCAACGGGCGGAGCCTTAATTTCTCCAACAGCTTTGGACGCTTTTATAAGTTATAAACCTTTTGATTTTCTGAAAATAACAGCCGGTCAGTTTGTAGTTCCTTTTTCCCAGGAAAACCTTACCCAAGACAGGAACCTGGAAACCATTGACAGATCTCAAGTGGTTAGCGCCCTGGTTGCCCGTAAAGGAGATGCATCAAATGGCTTAGTCGATTCGATCGGGAACCAGAATGGACGCGATATCGGAATCCAGGCAAACGGCAGTCTTATCCATGTCAGGTCGGCTTATCTCATAGATTATTCAGTTGCCTTGCTAGACGGGGCCGGTATCAATACCCTGGATAATAATCAATCCAAAGATATAGCCGCACGTCTGGTCTTTCATCCGTTAAAAGGTTTTGATTTCGGGGGGTCTTATTATAATGGATTTGATCGATTCACTTCTTCACCGACAAAAAACCAGGAGAGAGTCCGCTGGGGCCTGGAAGCTGCATGGTATTTGAATCAACTGACACTGCGTGGTGAATTCATTAAAGGACTGGATGGGAATAGCAACCCGATCGAACATGAGGGATGGTATGGGCAGGCGAGCTATTTTTTCTGGCCAAGGCATTTACAAGGAGTATTCCGGTATGACGCATACAACGCAGATGTCAATTTGAACAAGGGGGCCTCAGACCTATCAACTTATTATGTTTTTGGCTTAAATTATTTTTTCAATGTCTGGACGAAATTACAGGTCAATTATTCCCTAAGAACAGAGACGCCTGCAGTGCATAATGATGTATTTAATGTGCAATTGCAATTGGGTTTTTAAATTAGCGGGGCAGAATAGGCGATAATTATATAAGCCTTATTTTTAACCACCATGAGCAAGGACCTTAACAATTCGGAAGGCAGGCCGGGAAATGAACTTTTCCCGGTCTTTCTTAAAATGGAAAAATTGCGGTTGCTCATTATTGGAGGAGGTGAAGTAGGATTTGAAAAACTTAACGCGGTTCTTCAAAATGCTCCTGATTCCCTGATCAGGCTGGTTGCCATTCATATAAGCGATCCGGTCAGGGAAATGGCGCCAAAGCACGGCAACCTCTTCTTATTTGAACGTGCCTACGACATATCCGATTTGGAGAGTTGCGACCTGGTGATCGTAGCGGTCGGAGAACCGGTATTCAGTGAAAAGATAAGCCTGGAAGCCCGCAAGGCAGGAAAGTTGGTGAACGTCGCTGATAATCCCGGTTTATGCGATTTCTATCTGGGCTCAATCGTTCGAAAAGGGAACCTGAAAATTGCGATCTCGACGAATGGCAAATCTCCCACGGTGGCCAAGAGAATAAAAGAGACGTTGAACGAATATATTCCTGACCAGATCGATGAGGTTTTGGACAATATGGTTGTGATCAGGGAGCAAATGAAAGGGGATTTTACTGAAAAAGTGAATAAATTAAATGATATAACAAAAGTATTGGCAGCAAAGCGTATAAAGCTTGAAGAGCCAAATAACCCATCTGAAAGAAAATGGGGAGTCATTGTAAAATGGTGCCTTTTTGCCTTTGTCTTCATGATCATAGGACATGCCCTATTCACCATTGTTCCTTATGAACGGATAATCCATGAGATACCTAAGTTCATCGACCCGAAAACATTCTCTCTTATGCTGATCACGGGATTTCTGGCGCAAATGGTGGATGGCTCGTTGGGCCTTGGTTATGGAACCATTTCCACGACTTTTTTACTCGCCATCGGTGTCAACCCAGCAATTGTGAGCAGCAGGGTACATTCAGCAAGGGTATTTTCAAGCGGAGTTTCCGGATACAGCCATCACCGCTTCGGCAATATCAATAAAAAATTATTCAAGGCCCTGGTCATCCCAGGTTTAGTAGGAGCGATTATCGGCGCGACACTTGCCTATTTTGGACAGAAATATGCAACATATGTCCGTATCCCGCTTTCATTTTATACAATTTACCTTGGATATTATATCATTCTGAAATCAAGAAAGAAGAATCAGAAATCCCTTAAAATTAAGTCGGCAGGCAGTCTGGCATGGACCGGCGGTTTTTTGGATGCTTTTGCAGGCGGTGGCTGGGGCTCGCTGGTGACGAGTACGCTGATATCCAAAAGAAGAAGCCCACGGTATGTAATTGGTTCGGTTTGCCTGGCTGAGTTTTTTGTGGTTTTGGCCAGTGCATTGACTTTTTTACTCTTGTTAAGGCATATCCCCATTTTTGACATACTTGGACTGATCCTAGGAGGCGTCCTTGCTGCACCTATTGCTGCGAGGCTGGTTGGAAAGCTGCCGGTTAAAACGATGTTTGTATTGGTGGGTAGCCTTGTAATCCTGACCAGCCTGACAACATTATGGAAGGCGGTGTCAGTTTTAATGCATGCCTAACCCAAGGCTGTAGCTGTAATTCCCTTGAAACCCTTAGGGAGGTTCATTCATCTTTTGGTATATTTAGCCTTCAAACCAAAACTAACATGAGAACCTCTAATCGCCGTTCATTTCTCCATTCCCTGGGGTTGCTTTCTGCTACCGGAATCTTATCCGGCCTTTCCAAGCCTGCCTGGAGCAGGAATCTTGATCGTGTACTATCACAGACAGGCTCCAAATCACCCTTAGACCTGGCGAAAGATGAGGATTTTTGGTATTATGTACAGGAATCTTTCACCTCATCTCCTTCCATCATCAATCTCAACAATGGAGGTATTTCTCCTGCGCCTAAAATTGTCCAGGATGCCATGAAGCGGTATATGGACATTACTATGGAAGCCCCAAGCTATTATATGGGGCGGATCCTTGACCAGGGCAGGGAGCCTCTGCGAAAGAACCTGGCCAGGATTGCAGGTTGTTTGCCTGAAGAAATTGCCATGAACCGGAATGCATCCGAAGCGCTGGAAACCGTAATTTATGGTCTGGACCTAAAGGCCGGAGATGAAGTTGTGCTGAGCAAACAGGATTATCCCAATATGATCAATGCCTGGAAGCAGAGGGAAATCAGGGACGGGATAAAGTTGGTATGGATAAATCTGGAACTGCCCAGTGAGGACAATGATTATCTACTGAATAAATATGTGAATGCATTTAGTTCCCGCACCAGGGTCGTTCATGTCACCCATATTATCAATTGGAATGGGCAAATCCTTCCGGTCAGAAAAATTGCCGATGCTGCCCATGCCCGAGGCATTGAAGTGTTGGTAGACGGAGCTCATTCATTTGCTCATTTTGAATTCAAGATACCTGAACTGGGTTGTGATTATTTTGGCACCAGCCTCCACAAATGGCTTACGGCATGTATTGGATCAGGAATGCTTTATATAAAGAAGGAAAAGATCAAAGATCTTTATCCCTTATTTGCAAATGGTGATCCGAAAAGTGAAGATGTCAAAAAATTCGAAAGCCTGGGGACACGCCCTTTTTTCATTGAGCAGGCTACCGGCAAGGCTGTGGAATTTTACGACATGATCGGAGCGCAGAGAAAGGAACAAAGATTGCTGTACCTGAAAAATTACTGGATGGAGAAGGTGAAAAATATTCCAAAAGTGAAACTCGGAACTTCCATGAAACCGGGATTCGGTTGCGCCATTGGGATGGTTTCAGTTGAAGGGAAAAAGCCTTCAGAGCTTGAGAATTTCCTTTTCGAAAAATACAGGATACATACGGTATCAATAGAATGGGAGAATATAAAAGGAGTCAGGGTAACCCCGAATGTATATACCTCACTCAAGAACCTGGATTTGCTTGTAGAGGGCATAGAACGTTTTAGTGTCACTTAAATTCATCCGGACCATTGAGTATTCAGCAAAACCTCTCCCGAAAAATAAGCCTGCTTCAAGCCTCTTCGATCAATATGATCGACATGGTGGGCATTGGCCCATTTGTAGTAATGCCCATGGTAATGCAAATGGTAGGGGGGCGTGAATTCATCTGGGCCTGGGTATTTGGAGCAATGACTGCATTTATTGATGGGATGATATGGAGTGAGCTGGGAGCGGCATTCCCGCTTGCCGGAGGAAGTTATCATTTTCTGAAGGAGGCCTATGGAGGAAAGACTGGCAAACTGATGTCTTTTTTATTTGTCTGGCAGACCTGTCTGCAGGCGCCCCTGGTAATTGCATCAGGCGCCATTGGTTTCTCCCAGTATTTTTGTTACCTCCACCCTTTGAATATTTGGGAAGGGAAGATATTATCAGGTTTGATTGTCCTGCTCATTATTGTTTTACTTTACCGCCGGATAGAAACTATCGGAAAGATTTCCGTGCTTCTCTGGTCAGGGGTAATTATTACCATAATATGGATCATCGCAAGCGGATTCACTCATAGGCAAATTGCTTTCGATACCCTGCCTGCTTCCGGGTTTTCGAATCTGGTTATTGTGGCCGTGTTGGGTCAGGCTTCGGTGAAAACGGTTTACAGCTATTTGGGTTATTATAATGTGTGCCACCTGGGAGGCGAAATCAAAAATCCTCAGACTAATATTCCAAGGAGCATCTTTATTTCCATTTTTGGCGTTGCCTTATTGTATATCTGCATGAACCTGAGCATTACCGGAGTGCTGCCGTGGAAGGATGCGGCCAATTCGAATTTTATAGTGAGCAGCTTTGTTGAAAGAATTTATGGTGAAAAAGCAGCAATTGTGGCAACCTTGCTTGTATTGTGGATTGCGTTTGCCTCTCTATTTGCTGTTCTTTTGGGTTATTCGAGAGTGCCTTATGCTGCGGCCGTTGACGGTAATTTCTTTCCTGAATTTGCTAAACTCCATCCAAAGAAAAACTTTCCATATGTCTCCTTACTTTTCATAGGCGGCCTTGGCTTTGTTTTTAGCCTGCTATTCAAGCTTCATGCAGTAATCAGTGCAATATTGGCGATGCGGATCCTGGTCCAATTCATAGCGCAGGCCTGGGCAGTAGTAAGACTGAGACAGAAAAGAGGTAAAGGTTGGTTGTATTACCGCATGTGGTTTTATCCTTTACCTGTGATCATTTCCATCCTTACCTGGTTGTTTCTATTCTATTCAACAGGGTACGTTGCGTGGTTAGGGGTATTGCTGATTATCGCAGGGGTTATATCCTTCTATGGTTTTCGCGGACTTTGGACCAAATAAACAAAAATGGCATGCAATCTCTAAATTCGGATGCATGCCACCTGTAAGGAAAGGTCTAAGAAAATGGTACTAGTTTTTTGAAATACTTAAAGGGGAAAAGATGATACCCGAATTATAATTCCAATTAAAAGTGCAGCCTGTATCTGTTAAGGTCATGGAACCCTGATATAGCATGCCGTTGAGTACAAATCTGAGATCATATGTTCCAATGGTAAGCCCTTTGATGCAAAAATATCCGGTAGCAGGCATTGGCAATGGAGTCAGGTTTGCGCATGGAGAAATCAGCACATTAGCAACATTATATTCATAAGTTGAAATTGCCCCTGTACCAGGATTGTCAAGGGAATCCGAGCTGTATACGATTTCAAGCATAGGATAATTATTTCCATAGGTGAGTGCCGTATGAGCAACAAATACCAATCCGGTATCCGTATATGAAACGGGCTCTACAGTGACCAGGTCACCGGGTGAAATGGGCATGGCTTCAATGACATTGCAAATGGCATGAAGGCTTGAAGAGTCATTATAAGCACTGTCTGTGACCGTAATAGGCGCCGTACTGCTATCAAAAGGAGCAGCCGCTGTCGAATCCACGTAATAGCGTGCCTTCACAGTGTAATTGCCGGGAAGGGAGAAAAGTATGACCGTTTTATTGCCGGAAGGTGATATCCAGACTCCTGTTGAAGGGCTTGCAGACCATTGGACATAAAGACTTGCTCCTGTTTCATTGCTGGTTACAATCAGTGGTTCATTTTCCTTTACACTTGCCTGGGAAGTATTTAGCTGGGCGGAGCCGGTTGTTGCGGCATTGTACTTTGTACATTGGACTGCGGTCATTACTATTAGTATTCCGAGTGCCAGAATTATGAATTTCGGTTTCATCTGAAAGTTTTTTGTTTTTTCTGTTTGCCAGATGGATACTCGCTTATTAATTTCTCTGTTTGAGCCAAATTCCTTATACTCGGTTTCATCATATCCATCTTAATATTTGACTGTGAATGGGGCTCTATCGTTGCATCTGCAGCGAAATAAGGCTGAGCGCGGGGGGTGAGATGTTGACATTTAGTTGATTAACAAACAATTGTTCTTTGTCAATTCCGTTATTTTTGCCAGATACCAAACCCTGAAAAGGAATGTCTATACCAGTAGGAAAATTGATCGTAATAGGAGGTGCGGAAGATAAGGGTTCTGAAGAAAACGGCGATCTCCATAAGACCAACCTGAACTTCTTTGAACTGGGAATACTTCGACGCATTGTGGAGGAGGCGGGGGGCACTTTGGCTGAAATTGAAGTCATCACAACGGCTTCAACCATTCCATTTGAAGTCGGCAATAATTACCTGGATGCTTTTGGGAAGATCGGCTGCACTCATATCGGGTTGATGCATATTCGTAACCGGGAAGATGCGATGAAAATCGAATACCTGGAGCGTATACAAAAATGCAGGGCCGTGATGTTCACCGGCGGGAATCAAATGCGGTTAAGTGCCACTTTTGGGGGAACGGAATTCCTGAAAACTATTCAGCTTAGGTTTCGACAAGAGACTTTTCTCATTGCGGGGACATCGGCCGGTGCCATGGCGATGGGTAACTCGATGATTTATGAAGGCAATGCAGCCCGGGCACATTTAAAGGGAGAGGTCAAGTTGGCAACCGGACTGCGTTTGATCGATACGGTCATCATTGATTCTCATTTCGAGAAAAGAGGGCGTTTTAATCGCCTGGCACAGGCTGTTGCGGCCAATCCTTCCTGTATCGGGGTAGGTTTAAGTGAGGATACGGGAATGCTTATTACTGAAGGGGACAGGATGGAGGCCATTGGAAGCGGCCTGGTGATCATTATTGACGGACAACAGATCCTGCATTCTAATATTGCCGATATCCCCGATGGGAATCCAATCAGCATTGAAAATCTAAAGGTTCATTTCTGCGAAAAGGGGAATGGCTACCTGATCAGTGAGAGAAAATTCCTGATGGAGGCAAGAATGGGAGCCCTGTTCAATAAACAGATCGATGTCGAATAGACCGGAGCAAGAATTAAACGGCTTTTACAAGGTAATAATTCTTCTTTCCCTTTTGGATCAGCAAATATTTTCCATGTAATAGCAGGCTGGATTCGATAATCAGTTGCGTATTATCGATTTTTTTCCGGTTGATGCTTATGCCGCCGCTCTGTACCATCCTGCGTGCCTCCCCTTTGCTGGGAAATATTTCCGTTTCTGAAAGAAAGCTCACGATATCCTGCCCCGTTTTCAATTTTTCCGCCGGGTAATCTGATTGCACAACCCCTTCTATGGATTCCAAATCTTCCTCTGTCAGGGACTCGGCCGTGGCAATAGCCTGAGCGAATAGTTTCTCAGTTGTAACCAGGGCTTGCTGGTATTCATCTTCTCCATGTACAAAAAGTGTCAACTCCTTTGCTAATTTTTTTTGTATGAGCCGGACCGATGGATTGGATCTTCCAGATTCGATCAGTTCTTCTATTTCATTTTTATCCAGGAAAGTGAATATTTTTATCCATTTTTCTGCGTCCGTGTCACTTGCATTTAACCAAAACTGATAGAAATGATAGGCGGAGGTCCTTTCCTTATCGAGCCAGATATTTCCTTTTTCGGTCTTCCCAAATTTGCCTCCATCTGCTTTGGTAATGAGCGGGCATGTAAAGGCAAAAGCTTCACCAGTGGTTTTGCGCCTGATCAACTCTGTGCCTGTAGTAATATTGCCCCATTGGTCGCTGCCACCCATTTGCAATTTGCAATTCTTATGCGTAAAAAGCCAATAGAAATCGTAGCCCTGAACGAGCTGGTAGGTGAATTCAGTAAAACTCATGCCGTTTTCCCCATCCAGTCTCTTTTTTACGCTGTCCTTAGACATCATGTAATTGATTGTGATATGCTTTCCTGCATCCCGGATAAAGGTCAGGAATCCCATTTCCCTGAACCAATCATAATTATTTGCAATTTCAGCAGCATTGGGAAGGGAAGGGCTAAAATCCAGGAATTTCTCCAATTGTTTTTTCACGCCTGTTAGATTTCGAGTCAGGGTGGCTTCATCCAGAAGATTTCTTTCTTCACTTTTTCCGCTCGGATCTCCTACCATTCCTGTGGCTCCGCCAATTAGCGCAATTGGCTTATGACCGGCTTTTTGCAGGTGCACAAGGAGCAGGATAGGAACGAGACTTCCAATATGCAAGCTTTCGGCGGTTGGATCAAAACCAATATAACCAGTCGTGGATTCTTTAGACAATTGTTCTGCAGTTCCAGGCATGATATCCTGTATCATGCCCCTCCATTGTAATTCTTCTATCAGGTTCAGCATCTTGAATTTATTCTACATTTTTGGCAAAATTAGGCATATTGGATGCTTGAAAATGAGCAATAATTTGTTTTGTGAGACGTTAGGTTAGAGCCGATTCAGGGATGAAACGCAGGGCTTTTACGTACTATTGAAAATTCAGGCGGATCTTTTGAGAAAATTGGGCTTCTTCAGAACAGCTGGTAGTGTCGTAAGGCTTATGATTTAATTGATATTCCCTTCCGGATCAGCACAAACGCTTAAGGATGAAAAAACTCTATTCCCTATTTACTCTGGCAACAGTTCTATGCTTTCAATCAATGGAAGCCCAGTTCGCGCAATATTCCAATGAGTTTTTAAATATTGGATCCGGAGCCCGTGGGATGGCGATGGGGAATGCCCAGGTTGCAACTGTAAGCGACGGAACGGCAGGCTATTGGAATCCGGCGGCTTTGGTCCATTGCAATCAGATGCCACAACTGGATCTCATGCATGCCGAGTATTTTGCCGGAGTCGGCAAATATGATTTTGCCAGCCTGATCCTGCCTCTCAAGGACAACCGAAGGGTTTTGGGACTCACCCTGATTCGTTTTGCCGTTGATGAGATTCCAAATACCGTCTTTTTGGTTCAGCCCGACGGTAGCATCAATTTGAGCAATATCACCACTTTTTCTTCAGCCGACTATGCTTTACTCATTTCGATGGCCCAGCAATTGAGGACTTCCGATAATCAAAATATCTCACTGGGAATAAATGCCAAAATCATTCACCAGACCGCAGGAGATTTTGCCAGTTCATGGGGATTTGGATTTGACGCCGCCGGCTTGATAGAGGGCAGAAACTGGAAATTCGGCATTGTGGCAAAGGATGTCACAACCACATTTAATGCATGGAGCTATAATATTTCACAGCAGGTAATGGAAGTGTTTTATGTGACTCAAAATCAAACTCCCGGTCAATCCGTGGAATTGACGGCCCCTCAGCTAGTACTTGGAGGGTCATATAATTTTAAGATAGACAGGAAGATGAGCATATTGGCAGAAGCCGACCTGGATGTGACTTTCGATGGGAAGCGCGATGAAGTGGTAAGCACTAATCCGGTCAGTATTGATCCGAAGCTTGGGCTGGAATTCTCTTATGCAAATGTATTTTTTGTCAGAGCCGGGATCGATAATTTCCAACAGGTTCTTGATGACAGGGATACCACCAATCAACGTAAGATCTGGATCTATCAGCCAAGCATCGGGGCTGGTTTTAAGGTAGGGGATGTGCAAATTGATTATGCTTTTACCAATCTGGCTAATCAATCTGCCCCGCTATATACCCATGTATTTTCATTGAGGGTAGACTTGCGCAAGAAACCAAAAAAGAAAACCGGGACTCTGCAATAAAATGAAACGGAACACTATGAAGAGAGTACTTACATTGCTGCTAATACTATTTGCCATTCGACTGCAGGCCCAGGTTTATAACAACGAGTGGATTAATTTCAGCCAGACCTACTATAAATTCAAAATTGGAGCCGATGGAGTGTACCGGATACCGGAATCTGTCCTTGCCAATGTTGGACTGTCTTCTGTTTCTGCCCAGAGTTTTCAGCTTTTCAGAAATGGGGTTGAAGTTCCTATCTACACCTCAGTTCCGACCGGCCAGTTTGGACCAAATGATTATATCGAATTTTGTGGAAAGATGAATGACGGTGTACCTGATAATATTCTCTATTTGCAGCCGAATTACCAGTTATCCAAACATTGGAGCCTGGAATCGGATACGGTCACCTACTATCTTACAGTCAATACTACGGGTACACCCTTTCATTACGCCAATATCAATAATGATACCTCAGGTAACCAGCTACCTGTAGAACCCTATTTCATGTACACGGCGGGCACTTATTTTAAAGCCATCATCAACCCGGGATTCGGAGACTATGTGGGGGAATATATTTATTCTCCTTCCTACGATATTGGTGAAGGATGGACATCCAACCTGATCTATCCGCCGGCTGCTGGTGTACCAGCGGCAGGTTTACCAGATGTTCAGAATAATCTGAATGTTTATACAGGAGGGCCATCCACGGCCTATTTCCGCTTCGCCGCCGTGGGAGATGATGCTGACCCGAGGGCCTCTTTTCAGGCCATTGTAAATAATACCATCGTTTTTGACAGCGCGATGAATAATTTCGATGCCATTCAATCAGGCGCCAATTTTCCATTGAGCCTGATCAATTCGGGTACCGCGACAGTGAATTTTCAAAACAATTGCACTTCCAACAGTGTGGACCGTACCGTGGCCTCATTTTATGAGATTACCTATCCAAGGCAATTCAATTTCAATAACCAGACCAATTTTTATTTTATACTGGGTGCAAGACCTGCCGGTTACTATCTGAATATCACCAATTTTAACCCTGGAGCAGGAACGCCGGTACTTTATGATTTGACTAACGGGGCGCGTTACACGGCGATTATGGGGAGCGGAACGCTTTTCTTTGAACTACCCGGCTCCAATTCTCTGCGCAGGTTGGTTCTTGTCAGTGAAGACCCAGGCAATGTCAATACGGTTACTGCACTCACAACCAAAGCATTTACGAACTTCTCCAATTCGGCAAATCAGGGAAACTATATTATCATCAGCAATCCCCTGCTCTACGTGGGTAGCAATAACAATAACCCGGTTGTGGATTACAAGAATTATCGCAGTTCCACTGTTGGCGGCGGATTCAATCCAATTATCGTAGATGTCAATGAATTGATCGATCAGTTTGGCCTTGGCATCAAGATGGACCCTCTATCTGTTAAGAATTTCCTGAGATATGCCCGCAATAACTTCGCATCAACCCCTCAGTATTGTTTTCTGATTGGGCATGGTACTACCTATGATCAGTTAAACCTGAACCAAAGCGATCCCAATTCCATTTACCTGGCGATGGTCCCAACTTTTGGTTCACCAGCATCAGATAACAAACTCAGTGCGCCTGATATGACCAATCCGATTCCGATTACTCCCATTGGAAGGCTATCAGTGATCGCCGGAACGGAAATAGAAACCTATCTTCAAAAAGTTAAGGAATACGATTCTGTGTTACAGACTGCTCCGAATACTATTGAAGGCAGGGGATGGATGAAAAATGTTGTTCATGTAACAGGAGCCAGTGATATTTATCTTGGTGAGGTGCTTTGTCAATACATGAATAATTATCAGCAAATTATTCAGGATACTTTGTATGGGGGGTATGTTTCCACTTTTTGCAAGTCAACTCCAACTACCGTGGATGCGATTGCGGACGCTCAGCTCACTCAATTGTTTTCCACCGGATTCAGCATTCTTCTTTATTTTGGCCACTCCTCGTCCTCCACATTGGAATATAATTTGAATAATCCTCTGACTTATAACAACCAGGGCAAGTACCCTATATTTTATGTAAATGGATGCGATGCCGGCGATATATTTGCCTACAATGACGGAAGGGTACTGAGTAGCGGTGAGACTCTTTCGGAGACCTATGTTCTGGCAAAGGAACGTGGTTCCATCGCCTTTGTAGCCAGTACTTCTTATGGCGTTGTGAATTACCTGAATATCTATATCAACGGGTTGTATGAGATGATCTCCAATCAGGATTATGGCAAACAATTGGGAGCTATACAAATCGATGCATTACAAAATCTTGTCAATGCGGCGCCAGGAGATTTTCTGGCCAGGACACATGCAGAAGAAATGACCCTGCATGGTGACCCCGCAATCAAGATGTATGGCGAATCGCTTCCGGATTATGCGATAGAACCGCCCCAGGTTCTTATCTCTCCTTCATTTATCTCGGTAGCTGATACCAATTTCCAGGTTAAAGCCTATGTCTGGAACCTTGGCAAGTTTGTCAATGATTCGATCCTGGTCATCGCTACGAGAACCTATCCCAACGGGACTTCTGCAATAGTTTACCAACAAAGGGTCTCTCCCGTTGCCAATATCGATTCCCTGACTTTTTCAGTACCTATTCTGCCATCAAGAGATCAGGGGCAGAATTATATTACAATCCTGGTAAATGCAGATTTTAAGGTTCCGGAAGTAACTACGGTAAACAACTCAACACGTGTGGGAGTTTATATTTACAATGATGAAGCGAAACCTATCTATCCGTACAATTTCGCGATTGTCAATACACCGAACCAGAAATTGTATGCTTCCACGGCCAACCCCCTGGCTCCTTCCATGCAATATGTTATGCAAATGGATACTACTGCGCTATTTAATTCGCGGGCTATGGTTAGCAAAACTATTACATCTAAGGGGGGATTGCTTGAGTTCGATCCTGGCATTATATATAAAGATAGTACGGTATATTACTGGAGAACTTCTATTGTGCCTGCGGCCGGCAGCGTCTATCACTGGGATCAATTCTCTTTTATATATATTGCCAAGAGTGTGGTAGGATATAATCAATCCCATTTTTACCAGTGGACTCAATCTTCTTCCGATAGCATGTATATCGATTCAGGCAGCAGAAAATGGATTTTCTCGCCAAGATTCAATAATGTGATTGTGGACAATACGGTCTATCCGACCGGTTCGAACGAACAAGGCTCCTTCTATGTCGCCATCAACGGGAATCCGACCTGCGGCCCGGGTTGTAATTACAATGAGATCATATTCAACGTAATCGATCCGGTTACCTTTAAGCCATGGCTGAATAATTTTACAGGACCAACTGGTTTATATAACAGCGAATTAGCGACCTGCGGAAGCGACCGTGAATACAATTTCGATTACCTCTATTCAGACAGCGCTGATAGGCATAAAGCCATGAATTTCATGACTGCAATACCCAATGGAGTATATGTCGTTGCCAGACTGAACGTGTCCCCTAATCCGGCAGGAAATGTCTATGTCAATACCTGGGAAGCGGATACGACCGTATACGGGTCAGGAAATTCATTGTATATCTACTTATTACAGGCCGGATGCCTGATGATCGACTCCTTTACCACACCGCGTTCCGTCGCCTGTATCTATAAGAAGAACGATCCCTCATATATTCCGCAATCAATAGCAACGCAAGGTATTTACGACTTTACTTCTATAGTGACCAGCTGCCAGAGCTCCGGACTTTCCGGATCAACTACTTCCCCGGAATTCGGCCCGGCTAAACAATGGTTACAGCTTAATTGGGCAGGAGTCAGCCTGGAAACGCCTTCGACGGATTCCGTCAACCTCCAGGTGATCGGGGTGGATACACTGGGCAATCAAACCCCTTTATTCAGCCTCAATCAGAATACCACTAAGCTGGATATCTCATCAGTGAATGCAAGACAGTATCCTTTCATGGAGCTTAAAATGAACGCGACGGATACCGTACATGCCACACCCTATCAGTTGAAATACTGGAGGTTGAATTATGTTCCGGTACCAGAAGGTGCGATTTCTCCAAATATATACCTGAGTCTGACAGACACTTTACAGACCGGACAGAAGCTTCATTTTGCCGTGGCATTTAAGAATATCAGTGTAACCGCTTTTGACAGCATGGTTGTTTATTTGAACATTGTGGACCATAACAATGTTACCCATGTAATTTCCCTGCCGAAGAAAAGACCGCTCGTAAGCGGGGATACCCTGACCCTGGCCTATGATATTGATACGAAGGCCTACCCTGGTGCGAACACGCTGTATGTGGATTTTAATCCGAACGCGCAGCCCGAGCAATATCTTTTCAATAATTTCTTGTACGGCAATTTCTTCGTCAAATCAAACCAAACCAACCCTGTAATGGATGTTACTTTTGACGGGGTTCATATATTGAATCAGGATATTGTATCAGCCAAGCCTCATATAGTGATTAAATTGACGGATGCATCACAATACCTGTTGCTGAATGATACTTCTATGGTGAAGGTTCAGGTTAAATATCCGGATGGAAGCGTTCATAGTTATAGTTATAATTCTGATACGCTGAGATTTACACCTGCGGTGAGCGGATCCAATAATGTCGCAACCGTGGATTTTTATCCTGCTTTCACTAACCAGATAAATCCCTCGGGGGATCAATACACACTGATGGTATCAGGTAACGATGCCAGTGGAAATCCAGCTGGTACAAGTCAATACCAGATTGGTTTTACAGTAATCAGCAAGCCAATGATTTCCAATATGCTGAATTATCCGAATCCTTTTACTACCTCCACCGCCTTCGTATTCACCATAACCGGCAGCCAGATTCCACAGAATATAAAAATCCAGATCCTTACGATCACGGGTAAAGTGGTTAAGGAAATCACGGAGGACGAATTAGGGCCACTGCATGTTGGTACCAATATTACCCAATACAAATGGAATGGAACCGATATGTATGGAAAAAGGCTCGCAAACGGAGTTTATATATACCATGTAGTAACTAACTTGAATGGCCAGTCTTTGGGTCAGTATAAGTCAGCCGGAGACAATACGGACCAGTATTTCGTTAAAGGTTACGGAAAGATGTACCTGATGAAATAGGGGCAGGTTCTAAAGAATATTTTTAGAGGCCGGGGTTTTCCCGGCCTTTTCTTTTAAATCCATCTTCAATGTTCTTGCCACGCATTTCAACCGATTTTGTCGAATCGGCAAAGCAGGGCGGAGGGCTGCAGCCACAATGCGACTTCAACCAGGGATGAATAGAAATCCCGGAAGGAATTATTATTTCTTTTGGTTCCATAAAACGGCAAACTCGGTAAGCAGCATAAGACCAGATCACGAAAAGGGAGAGTAGCCAGGCAAGCCGATTTAAGGATAGAGACAGAGCCTTAAGTTTTGGATTAAGATCCTGGCCAAGGGGCTTCAAAAAAAAATAGGATAAAGGAATAAGAAAGGATGATCCGAATCGAAGATCGGGAGCTTTAAAAAACCAGATTAAACTCCCTATCAGGGCTATGAAAAACAGGGTATATCCTACTTTTATTACGGAAAGAAAACGTTTAAAACTCATCATGGCGCCTATAAATAAGGCGATGAAAAGAATGTAAAAAATAGTGTCTGGCCAGGATTGCCGGCTCCACCAGATGGGGATCCAATTGATAATAGGAATGGATAGTAAACTTTCCGGACTCGCACTATCAATCCCGAAGCGGGCATAAACGGTGATATAGTGTTGTATATGCAGTAATTGGCTTTGGTTAACCGACCAGTCTGGTTGCCGCAAGGAAAAAAATAAGGAAGGATAAAACGGATAACCGGAAGCAATATAATTTCTGATCACTCCTGGGAGAATGATGAGCAATCCTAGGCAAAACATTAACAAAACGGATTTAAATTCTCTTTTCCGGATCAGTAGATAGAGGATAAATAGAAGTAGTAATGCAATCGGTGCGGTTGAGTATTTTATGGCTATTGCCATGCAACCAAAAAGGAAAGACAGATTCGGTTTTTGGAAGAAATAGAAAGCGCACCAAATGAACAGGGCAGCAACAAAATCCGGACTGGCAGAGGCGGCTGTTAACCTGATCTGGGTCCAGGAGACAAAACAGAATAAGAATAATAATATCCATCCTGTTCTGAAAGGACCGGTCATTTTGGATACGAGAAAGATGGATAACCAGGCCATCAGGCATCCATTTATATAAAAGGGATGGCCTGGATTAGAGGTCCAGAAATTGAACAATGCCTGCATGCAAAACCAGATACTCTGAAAGCCTAATTGAACCTGGAGATTAGCTAATCCTGGCACCGGAGGATATTTTTCCATCCACATGATGGACTGGCAATGATAGGATAGGGTATCGGGATGAATTATGGTATGGGTCGTGATCAATAAAACCAATAAAATGGAGCCTGTCAATAATGCGATACCAGACCTGGAAAACTGCGAAAAATATGATCCGATCGCTTTTAAGAGATATGCCCGGTTTTTTTGTTTAAGCAGGTAGACCAGGCAGGGTAGGAAAAGCAGGACTCGTATCCCTGTACCCAAAGCAAAGAAGAGAGATAGCAGCCAAGCTATGATTCCAATGATTGAAAGACCACAGAGAAATATAAGGGGAAGATTTTGACCTGTTTCTTGCCTATGAGGAATAGCCACCAGCATGGTGCCATAGATCAAACAAATAAGTGATATAAGCAGCCATATCAAAAGATCAATTATCATGCTTGACTATTTTAGGCAATGATATACAATTTTACACTGCATACCTTACTGCTTCATCGAACTCTCCAATGAGAAACTCTCAAAAGTATATCATTGCCTTATTTTAAATTCTCCATGGTAGGAGCCTATTGGCAGGTTCTCATCGATGCGGAATCCCTCGGCCAGGGATTTCCCCCTCGGGACCAGACGAGGGTCCGGTTCATATAAGCAGGGCAGGTCTGTACCGTAGCAACGGGGATTCCAGTTGTCCAATATCTTTTCTGGTATGTGCAGGGTAAGTCCTCTCAGGCTGATGTCTTTTGCTTTAGGTTCGGGCAGCGGCCTCGCAAAAACCCAATTCCGATATATGGGCAGGGAATAGATCTTATTTATAGAATAAATTCCGATTGAGATGCTAATTGCGAAAAGTGAGATCTGTCTAAGGTACTTGCCCGATCTTCCAGGTCCCAGGAGCAGAAAGGCCGGCCCACACAATAAAGGGCCATAAAAAAATCGGGGATCCGGAGCAAAAACAAAGCAAATCAGGCCGGTCATAAAGAAGGCAAGTAGGAGGGCCCGGCTATTTAAACTTAAATGTTGTTTGAAATATTTCCAAAATGAAAAGAGCGCAAGATAGCTTGCGGCGGAAAAAACTGTCAGGAGCCTGTCTGCTTTGCTCAGAAAATGATACCATGTTCCGATCCATTCAGGAAATCCGTCTTTCATGGTAATGCCAAGCGGCTGATTCTGATTATTGACACGGCTATAATATTTGATGAATTGTGTCATGTCTTTTACCAGATTCTTGTCAGCTTTCCAGTCCACATGAAATAAATCCAATTGGTAAATGGGGAAAAAGGGATAGCCTGAGAGAATTGTATTCCGAATCAGAAAGGGTACCAGAACCAGTAAACCGCCTGAAAGCACAATGGATAGACGACCCAGGCCGAATTGCTTCAGGACAGGTTGGAAGCCCAGGAGGCAAATTAAAAGCAAGGGCAGATTCAATAAACGAACACTAACAAGGAAAAATGGCCAGAGCACCCATTCAATACCTGGCCTAATCCCATTTTCCGAGACTGATTCAATGAACAGAACCAGGATGCAACTTGTCGTAACAAAATCGTAATTGGCAGTAGTGGCATTTCCCCGGATCAATGGCCAGAGGCTGAGAGCGACCAATAACAGAAATAAGGAAGCGAGGGCGGCTTTGCCATTTTTTTCAATCAGGTAAGCACTGATCCAGATCGACAATAGGCCATTGAGCGCCTGAAAATCAGGATTGGGCCCTGGAATAAGCGCAGCGATGGCAATAAACCAGGAAGAATTCAGGCCAAATCGGAGATGAAGATTTGCTAGTCCGGGCACGCTGCCATATTCTCTTACCCATTTGATCATTTGAATATGATAGCTTTCCGTATCATCCATCATGATGGGGCCCGCGTTTAATATCATTATGGCAATTACCGTAATACCAAAGCAAATAAGCGGAAGTGCGGTTTTTCCCCCGAATGGAATGCTGCATTGTTTAATTAAAGGCAGAATTTTTTTCCGGAAGAGCAGGAAGAGAAGGAATAAGAGTAGCGTAAAATAACTCGGGAAAAAAGGGTATAAAGGGAAAAACAAGACCCACCATTGTGCAATGGCGGTAATACAAATCAAACCCGTTATAAGAAAAACGATCCATGGCTTTGAGGCAGGTCCAGTCTGCATTTTCAGCGGGCTCAGTAGGCTATAGAACAAATGGCCTGATAAAAAACAGGCCAGCGTCATGAACCCATATTTAATAAGCAGGTATAACATGCAGCATTATGAAATAACCAACCCGGGGCACCCTGTATTGATTTAGTCGAAGAGGCCAGGTTGCTTGTCCCTTTCATTTTTCTTTTCCCATTCCATTTCCAGGCTTTTGGTATAATCGGTCAGTTTGGTACCTACCGCTTTCCATCCCTGAACTTCAGTCATCCTGTTCACCTTAAATTTGGCTCTTCGAATCTGGGTTCCTCTTCCACTCTGAACAATAAGAATGGGTTCTTCTGCAGTCGTCACTTCCCTAAGCTCATTGCCTTCTCCTTCTTTAATAAATGAGAATTTATTATTCAGAGTGTTTGTCTCGATTCTGAACCTTTTTATGTTGTATTGGAGTTTCTCCTTATCCAGGTAAATGGCCGTAATGATTTTTTCCGGATTGAATTTCTCCATCAACCTCAGTTTGTCGGATTCAAATCGCTGGGTCAATTCGGTATCTGTGATTTCATAGGTGCCATCTGCATAAACAACCAGTATCCTTTCCTCTCCTTCAAAACTGCCTAAGAAATTTCCTTTTTCCTCAGTATTCAATCTGCCGAAGGTCCGGTCAAACCAGATCTTTTTCCCGCTGAGCGTTGATTTCCCGGCTTCCTTGAGCTTTACCATCTTGATCGGATACTTAGTGACCTGGTTACCGAGGCTGGATCTTCCCTTTATCTCGAGCGTCTCAAAGTAAAAATCGAATTCCTTGTTTCGGGCAGAGCAATTCGGACTCAGGATGATTTTAACAAGCTCTGCTTCCCCATTGGGGTTGACTGTAAAATAATTCACCTTAGTTTTATTCTCACCTTTGCCGAGTTCATATTCCTTTTCTCTCGTAACCCCGGTAACATTAAATCTTTTGGCATAAGAGATTCCGGTTTTGCCATCTGAATAGATCAAATTATAGGTGGTCCTTTCGTCATTTTTCCGGAATATGGCAACATGAATTATGTCCTTACCGATAAAGGTCTTTTCCGCCACTTTAACTACCTTCATTTTCCCTTCCTTCGTGAATGCTATAATATCATCCAGATTGGAACAATCTACTGCAAATTCGTCTTTTTTAAGAGCTGTACCGATAAAGCCATCGGCACGATTCACATACAATTTCGTATTGGCAATGGCAACCTGTTTAGCCTGGATAGTATCAAACAACCTGATTTCAGTTTTTCTATTTCGATTCCTGCCATATTTTTTTACAAGGTTTTCGTAGTAGTCTACTGTAAAATCAACCAGATTATTCAGATCATGTTTTACCTGGCGGATTTCCTTTTCCAAAGCGCTGATCTGCTCGTTTAATTGTTCAATATCTAGTTTATAGATCCTGCGCACAGGCTTTTCCGTCAATCTGATGATGTCTTCCCGGCTGATCTGCCGCTTTAGCTGTTTGCTAAAAGGTATAAATGCTTTGGCTATGGCCTCAAGCACTTTTTCCCAATTGTCATGCTTTTTCTCCAGTTCCTTGTAAATTTTCTCCTCAAAGAATATTTTTTCCAGGGAGGTATAATGCCATTTGTCCTGTAATTCGGAGTGTTTGATCTCCAGTTCTCTCTTCAGCAGATCTTTTGTCTTTTCCACCGAAATCTTCAGCAATTCACGGACCCCAGTGAACTGGGGCTTATGGTCCACAATGATGCAGGCATTGGGGGAGATGCTTATTTCACAGTCCGTGAAGGCATAGAGCGCATCGATAGTGATATCCGGCGAGATTCCGGGCGCCAGGTCCACCTGGATTTCGACTTCGGCTGCGGTATTATCGGTTACTTTTTTGACTTTTATTTTTCCCTGATCGTTGGCCTTGATGATAGAATCGATCAATTGGGAAGTAGTGACACCATAAGGCACGTCTTTTATGAGTAAGGTCTTCTTGTCAAATTCCTCGATATGAGCGCGGACCCTTACTTTCCCCCCTCTCTTGCTTTCGATGTAATTGGTAATGTCGATCATTCCTCCCGTTTGAAAATCCGGGAACAACTCGAATTTTTTCTCTCTCAGGTGCTTTATAGAAGCATCACAAAGTTCGCAGAAATTATGAGGAAGTATTTTGGTTGCCAGACCCACTGCAATCCCTTCAGCTCCCTGGGCAAGTAAAAGAGGGAATTTCATCGGTAATACGACCGGTTCGTTCTTTCGTCCGTCATAGCTAAGCTGCCATTCGGTGGTCTTGGCGTTAAATGCCACTTCAAGCGCAAATTTGGAGAGCCTTGCTTCTATATACCTGGAAGCTGCTGCCTCATCGCCTGTCCTTACATCGCCCCAATTACCCTGGGTTTCGATGAGCAGGTCCTTCTGGCCCAGATTGACCAGGGCATCACCGATACTTGCATCTCCATGCGGGTGATACTGCATGGATTGCCCGATGATATTTGCGACTTTATTGAAACGGCCATCGTCCATTTCCTTCATGGCATGCAATATCCTTCTTTGAACGGGTTTCAGCCCATCTTCGACAGCAGGTACAGCTCTTTCCAGGATCACATAGGATGCGTAGTCCAGGAACCAGTTTTTATATTGTCCTGAAACGCCTGACTCGTTTTTGCCTATTTCCTCTAAATTGTTCTTCATGTTTACATCACAGTTTACACAAATCTGCTTGCAAGATAGCAAGCTGATTTGATATACAAATGGGTCATTCGATTCGATAGCCTTCAATTGTCTCTCCCTTTTGGTGAAGGATGAGCCGGTTCACTTTCCCTTCTGCATTTTTAATGAATTCGATTTCAATGTTGGAAACCTTAGTATAAAAATAATTTTCCTGCTCTGCAAATAAAACCGAACGGCCGAGGCCCAGGGCTTCGACATACAACTGATCTTCGTCCAGCTCAATTTTCAATTTGAGCTTTTCGCCCATGCGATAAAGACCGGTATATCCTTTCAAAATAGCCTGATCGACTTCGATTTCCGCCCTTGGTACAGGAAAATCATAGGGTTGTTTGTTGAGAATGGCATTGATGTTTTCAGCGATTTGCAGGAGATCGCCGGAATTCCTGTTTTCAAGAAGTATGATGCAGGTGCTGTCATGGGGGATCCAGGCCATGAATCCGCTAAAACCAGGTATCAGGCTTTCCTGCAGGAAGGTTTTTTTGGCATAAGCGCTGTCAATGATCCAACCAAGGTCATAATGATCATTTAAAAAAGAAGACAGATCCCTGCCTGAAAAAAATCCCAGAACCCATTTATAGAGATCGGAAGTATTGGAATAAAGGCCGCCTTCAGAGTAAAGAATTCCCGAATCCAAGATGGGGGCGGGTTTGATAGTTTTTGAATTTAGATTGAGATAGCCAGTCGTTTTTCCTCCTGAAGAGAGGGATTGGTAGTCAAAGCCTGAATGGGTCATTTCCCGGGACTTGAATATTTTCTCTCTTATCGTCTGGTAAAAGGGTTTTCCGCCGACCTGTTGAATAATATATCCCAGTAGCAGGTAGTTTGTGTTGCTGTTCTCAAATTCTGTTCCCGGCTTGAAATTCAAAGGATAATTTTTAATGAATGCGATGAGGCTATCAATAGCTGATTGCCCAGAATAATTAAATTCCGGATAAGGCCTTAGTCCTGACCTATTGTCAAGCAGGTCTTTTAGGGAAATGCTATCGGCAATTGGGAAATCCGGAATATATATGGAGAGTTTATTGTCAACTGAAATTTGACCGGCTTCCTGCATTTGCAGAACCATGGAAGCGGTGATCGGTTTAGTGAGTGTACCGATCCTGAATATGCTGCCGGAATCGTTCGGTGTCTTTAATGAAATGTTTTTGAATCCAAAGCCTTCGGAAATCAGTATTTTTCCATGTTGGGCGACCAGGGCTGATCCGTTAAATGCTTTAACGCTGGAATAGGCTTTCAGCAATTCGTGAACCTCCTCAGCCGTCGTTTGCCCCACCGCATTTACCAGGTAAAATAGCAGGACCAGCGAAAAGGCGATTTTTTTCATTTTAGGAAATATTGACTTCGGCTTCCGGTTGCACGGCTTTTTGCTTCACTTCAAAATCCTTCATTTTTTTCAATTCTCCCTGTACATCCAATTCTCCGGTAGATAATAGGGATTTTAGCCTCCAAAGCAGGTAGGCATCACCGGTAATTTCGGAGGATTTGTTCAGAAAGGACCCGATGATCCTGTGCGCGGACTGCCAATTGGGTCCAATGAATTTTTTGAGCTGGCCATCATAGTAATCATAATCGTACTGGACCAGTTTTTTGCCTCCTTCCAATATCCTAACCCCCCTGTTTTCCTTAGAAAGCCTTAGCCATTCATCCGGATCGACTTCGAACTCACTGGGTGTAACGACCCGGACGAGCTTTTTTGCCTTGAGAAATTCTTTCGGGGGTATATTGAAGATATTGACCGGATAGAATATATTCCCTTTTTCGTTTATAAAAGGCAGGTTATTCAGATAGAGAATGAAAATCCTTCCCTGAAAATCCTTTAGCTGGCTGATCAGCCAATAATAACCGCTTACATCGTGTTTGTTCTGAGCCGCCCAAATCCAAACTTTCAGGTCAGGTTCGTTCTGCAGTCTTTTATCCAGGTTTTTCACTGTTTCAGCATCTATTGGCAAACCGGAATCCTCGCTAACAATACCATGGTAATCCCCTTGGTCGGTAATGCTTTTCCACCACTGTTTTCTGGCCGATATTCCCTCTTCAGTGTAAATGTCCGCCAATGGGCCTACAGCATAATCGTCGATGATCTGGACGACTTCACCCTGCAATGAAGAATCCAATTCCACGGCGCTTTTTAGAGTATCCACATCATTTTTCTGAAAAACTATATGAATCATAATGATTTAAGGTTTCGGTGAATTCCGGAAAGATCAGGCAACAAGGGATTCAGCCTGTTTTGCATCCTGCTCCGAATTGATAGGAGAATCGATTTCGACTTTTAGATTTCCGATTATGAATTCCTGCCTTTCCATGGTATTCTTTCCCATATAATATTCCAGGATTTGTTGAATATGGGTTTCAGGCATCACCATCACCGGCTCTTTTCGCATATTTGAGCCGATAAAACGCGAGAATTCATCAGGAGAAATCTCTCCAAGCCCTTTGAATCTGGTGATCTCCGGTTTATTACCCAGTTTCTTCATGGCAGCCTGTTTTTCGGGTTCGTCATAGCAGTAGATCGTTTCCTGTTTATTGCGGACCCTGAAAAGGGGTGTTTCCAAAATAAAGACATGCCCGTTTTTGACGAGATCCGGAAAAAATTGAAGGAAGAAGGTCATCAGTAAAAGGCGGATATGCATTCCATCGACGTCGGCATCAGTAGCAATTACGACATTATTGTATCGGAGACCTTCCAGCCCTTCCTCAATATTCAGGGCATGCTGAAGCAGGTTAAACTCCTCATTTTCGTAAACGATTTTCTTTGTGAGACCAAAGCAGTTCAGGGGTTTCCCGCGAAGACTGAATACCGCCTGAGTTTCAACATTGCGCGCCTTAGTGATGGATCCGCTAGCTGAGTCCCCTTCAGTGATGAAAATGGTCGTTTCTTCCTGTTTCTCCAACATGGCCTGCTTTTCCTTACCGGAAACTTCTTCATTGAAATGAAAACGGCAATCCCTTAATTTTTTATTGTGCAGATTTGCTTTTTTGGCCCTCTCATTGGCGAGTTTCTTGATACCTGCCAGGTCCTTCCTTTCCCTTTCGCTTTGTTCGATCCTTTTCTTTAAGGCATCGGCAACCGTGGGATTTTTGTGCATATAATCATCAAGGTCCTTTGCCAAAAAATCAAGAATGAAGTTCTTCATGCTGGCACCGCCTTCTTCCACATACAGAGAACCTAATTTGGTTTTGGTTTGGGATTCGAAAACCGGTTCGACTACCCTCACGGATATTGCGGCAACTATGCTCTGACGTATATCTGCCGTATCATAATCTTTTTTGTAAAAATCCCGGACGACTTTTACAAAGGCTTCCCGGAAAGCCTGGTGATGGGTGCCTCCCTGTGTGGTGAACTGCCCGTTTACAAAACTGAAGATCTCTTCGCCATAATCGTTGTTATGGGTAATTGCCACTTCGATATCATTGCCTTTAAGATGAATGATCGGGTATTGCAATTCATCTTCGTTTGCCCTGCGTTTCAGCAGGTCGAGCAGCCCGTTTTTTGAGATGTACTTCTTTCCGTTGAAATTCAGGATGAGGCCCGCGTTCAGGTAACAATAATTCCAGAATTGATTATCCAGGTAATCGGTGTTGTAATGGAAATTCTTGAATACAGTCTCATCAGGAACAAAATTTACCAGGGTACCATTGGGTTGATTTGTCTTTGCTTCCTTATGATCTTTCAATATTATCCCCCGCTGGAATTCGGCAGTTTTTTCTTTTCCTTCCCTGTAAGCACTTACCTTGAAATATTCGCTCAGGGCATTTACAGCCTTTGTACCCACCCCATTCAATCCTACCGATTTTTGAAAAGCCTTGCTGTCGTACTTCGCACCGGTATTGATCTTACTGACGGCATCAATCACTTTCCCAAGCGGAATGCCCCGACCGAAATCCCGCACTTCCACGGTCTTTTTATCAATAGTGATTTCTATCTGCTTGCCATAGCCCATAGTATATTCGTCGATGCAATTATCGATTACCTCTTTCAGCATAACATATATACCGTCATCCGGGCTGGTCCCATCACCCAATTTTCCGATATACATACCCGGGCGCAGGCGGATATGTTCCCTCCATTCAAGGGTCTTTATGCTATCGTCGTCATATACAAATAAATTGTTCTTTGTTTCGGCCATAGGGAATCCTCCTTATTGATCAATTCTTAATAAGATATTCGCCGGAATTTTCCAGCTCAGAATCAAGCGGCAAATATAGCCAATGGTCCGAATTGCCGAATTCCGGGTTTATGCACATTGTGAATAAAAAGCTATTAATTTAGGGCCATGTCAGCTTTATTTCTGGAACTGAAAGATTTGAGCTTGTCCCTGGATGGAAGGATCCTATTGAACGGGATCAGCCTTCAAATGAAAAGAGGGGAGCTTTGGACGATCTATGGCCCTTCCGGAAGCGGTAAAACCATCCTGGCTAAAGCGCTTGCAGGGAAAAATAGTTATAGCGGGATCATGGAATTCCACTGGGCTTTGAGGGGCAGTCAGGGTAGGGTAGCTTTGGTGGAACAGCAAAGCCGCTTCAAAAACCTCTCAAATACAAATGAGTTTTATTACCAGCAGAGATTTAATAGCTATGATTCGCAGGAGGCGGAAACTGTTGGAGAGGTAATAGGGATTACCACAAGTAAATGGATCAGTTTGCTGCATGTCGAAGATCTCCTAGATAAGACACTGATCCAACTATCAGATGGAGAAAGCAAAAGACTGCAAATTGCCAGAGCTCTTTTAGATGATCCAGAGTTTATCATTTTGGATAATCCTTTTATAGGTCTGGATGAAGAGGGCAGGGCCACCCTTTCCAATATCCTTGAGAATATCAGTAATTCAGGTGTTCAGGTCTTGCTTTTTATTTCAGGATATTCGATTCCTGATTGTAGTACGCATAGTGCTTTGCTGGAAGGTGGCAGGATCAATACTGGATTATTCAATAGCCCCCTTATTAGGCCGCCCAGCCTGTTTTCAGGAGATCTGCTGAAATTGTTAATACCTGAAAAAATGGTTGATTTTAAGAGAGCAATCCAGATGAACAAGGTGAATGTCCGTTATGGCGATAAGATTATTCTACATGATATTGATTGGATCGTACTAAAGGGGGAGCGCTGGAATCTGTCAGGCCCCAATGGCGCAGGGAAGTCTACCTTATTGAGCCTAGTTACTGCAGACAATCCCCAAGCCTATGCAAATGATATCTATTTGTTTGACTGGAGGAGGGGAAGCGGGGAAAGCATTTGGGATATTAAGAAAAGGATCGGTTTTGTATCTCCCGAGCTCCATTTGTATTTTGACTTTAGCGCAAATTGTTACGAGGTGGTTGCGTCTGGCCTTTTCGATACGATCGGTCTGTTCAGGCACTTGAATAATGCTCAAGAAGAAATTGTTAGGACTTGGATGAAATTATTTAATCTGGAAGCCTACCATGGAGACACGCTTTCTCAATTGTCTATAAGTATCCAGCGAGTGGCCTTACTTGCCCGTGCCCTGATCAAAAACCCTCCATTGCTAATATTGGATGAGCCCTGCCAGGGGCTCGACGAGGAACAGACGGAATATTTCAAGAACCTTATTGACCAAATTTGCGAATCATTCGGAACGACCCTTGTTTATGTGAGCCATTATCCTCAGCAGGTTCCTTCATGCGTCAACCAATGCCTGAGACTTGATTGTGGGAGAATAGTCTTATAACTCACAATTTGGTAAATTGAGTGATGTCCAGGTCAATGGTTTGGAAACCGATATTTTCGTGGTGGCATTTCCCACTGATATCTCTTTGAATCAGCCGATCGATCTTAATCCCTATTTGAACACAGGAGCGGCTGTAACGGTAGGGACTGAACCAACTACGAGCACTTTTAATTATTATGGAACCAATCCGGCATATGGAGGTTCCCGAACCTTGACTATCACATATCTAAACTGATCGACAAATGTTGTAAGCGGAATATTCAGCGGTGGCTTGGGTTCTTCAACCGGAGGGTCGGCAGCGGGTGCAGAGGTTACCAATTGGAAATTCAATTGCATCCTGGTTCCGGCATCCTCCGAACCTTTTCCACCAAATGTGAAGGTTTAGAGCCTGTTTTTAGTCGGATGGGATTGATAATTCCTGTTTTCAAAACTTCAGAAATAACTATAATTTGGAGGGGTTTGGGTTCATAATCCTATACCGATACTTTTTTATCCATTTTCCAGGAACAACCAAGATATAAATCGAGCCTGGGTCAGGTAAATTGTTTGTTGAATTTTTTTTTGTGAATTCCTATTTAAGACTATTTTTGTTTTACCAAACGAAACGGTCAGTCCTCTTAAATCAGGTTGTTCTATTAGAGAAAGGGTTTGTTACCAATCCTATCAAATTCATAGAGAAAAATTCATAGGGAAAAACCAATACGACCGGTTGCGCGCTTCAGCATCCAATTCCTGTTTCATATCTATTTAAATTAAAGTTTCATATTATGATGAGGCTCGTTGGGACATGGATATTTTGCATATTTCTGAATTTTTGCGTGCAGGCCCAGAATCTTACTCATAATCTTTCCTATGGCGTTCTGTTGGGACCTGATCTCTCAAGGGCTACTGTCAAATATCCCACCTATCAAGTGAATAACTCCCTGACTGGTGTTGGATTTGATCTGGAAGTTTTTACAGAACTGCCGGTTTATCTTGAAAAAGAAAGGCGGATTGATTTCCGACCCGAATATATTGGTATAAATTTTTTAAAAGCAAAACTTTAATTTATGATAAAACAAAAATTGTTATTGGCCTCTGCCGGGTTATGGATTTGTTTGTCTGTTGCAGCACAATCAGAGACACCACCACCGTCTATGCAGACTGCCCAATCCTTATTGGGTCAGAACCTAATTAAGTTTAATGTGACCGGAGTTCTTATCCAGAATTACATGCTCCAATATGAGCGTGTTATAAATAAGAAACAATCCATTGCATTTACCTTCGACCTTGCGCCAAATGTGCCGCTGCCTTTCAAAAGCACTCTTCTTAAAGATTTTGGCAGTAATTCAGATGCGAGCAGGGCAATTGCCGAGACTGTATATAAAAAATATATAGCTACCCTGGAATACCGCTTTTACTTTAACGGGAATGCTCCCAAGGGTCTGTATTTCGCGCCTTTTCTCAGGTACATGAATATGAGCCAATCAAACGTTTATACCTTTACTCCCAGTGACGGTCAACTGCATACCGCAGATATGCATTCCAATTTCAATGGTTTTGGAGTTGGTTTCCTGATTGGGGATCAGTTCACACTGGGACCGCATTTCGCTCTTGACTGGTGGATCATAGGCCCGTTCTATGGCACGAATATCAATGCCAATTTTGTCGGGACAGATCCGAAGATGGGAGATATGTCTGCCCAGGACCTTGCGAACGTGGAAAACAATATCCAAAACATCAAACTGCCCCTTTACAAAGTGACGGCAGTTGCGACACCAGCTACCAATACCCTGGAGGCTAAAGTATCAGGCCCCTATTATGGTGTTCGTGCATTCGGTTTGGCCTTTGCTTACAGGTTCTAGCAATTATTTTTTAACTTACAAAGAATAGAATATGAAAGAACCATTTTTATCTATTTCTTCAGACAGAAAAAATCATTTGCCTTATTTGTTTTTTCTGGCTCTGTTTCTTGGATTTTTTCCCGGGCTTAAGGCTCAAAAGGATGCAGCAGGACAATTACAAAATTCATTTAGCTCGAAATCAAGTGACGATCAGGCCTTATTGCTTTCTTTTCAGGGGTCTCTCGAACTGACCAAGATGCACGAGACCATACCTGGCGCACCTCCGGGTTATTACCCATCTGCTTATTCAACCAAAGTGGGTTTTAATGTTGGTGCATTTGCCACCAAGCCCATTCTCGACCTGGGGCCTGGTGATCTGGCTGCAATGGCTGGCCTTGAGTTCATTGAAAAAGGGGCTAAATACGATGTAAGCCCTGTTACGGAAACCATCGGACTCAATTATATCGAACTTCCCATTGATGCTATATACGAATTGCAAGTGTCGGACCTGGGGAAGGCCTTTGCCGGATTTGGTCCCTATTTCGGAGAGGGGGTTGGCGGAAAGGACAAGTACAATGATGGGAATTCCTCGACTACGAATAATTCATTTGGCGGAAATGGAGCAAACAAATTCGATTTCGGCATTCAGGTGATCGGAGGATTTCGTTTATGGAACAAGGCCTGTCTAAGCCTTTCCTATGATTTTGGTTTGACCAATATCAGGGCCAAAAACAATACTGATTATGCTCATGATAAGAATGGCGCTTTTGGTATTAATATTTCTTATTGCATGCCTTTATAACGGCTTAATTTTTTGAACCCCTATCAACCCCGGCGCAGGTCAGATTTATTTTGCCTGCGCCCTTTTTTTTGAGGAAAAGTCGGGATTGAAGCTCTTTATGTCCCTAAACACTTAAATTTCATACGTGTAAGTTGATGATTTTCAATGTAATTATTAATTTAATTTAAATCTTCTCCAAGTCCTTTTTTGAATCGGTTACCGACCTTAAAAATCCTTATTTTTACACCGCTTTACAGTTAGATGCCTTCCTGGCGAGCTCCTGGTAAAGCAAATTTGACCCCATTAATTTTCGCTTACTACCCGTTAGTTCAGATCAATTCATCTTTTAAAATTGTGCTGTATGTATTCGTATGCGTTATTGGAAAGGGATTGTTATTATTTGATCCAGGAAAAGGAGGAGAGCCCCATTGAATTGGTGAAAGTCAATTTTGAGACCGATTATTGCCTATACTTATCGAAATTTTCTGACTCCACCTTATTGGAATGGAAGAAGAAATCTGACGATATATTTGAGATCCTTGAATTGTTGGATGATGATAAGGTGAAGGAATGGCAAAACGTTCAAAAAGACAGCGAGGGAACCTATAATTATGAAGAGGACGATTGAGGAATGGGGTTATAGACCGGGTTTTCCCACATAGACTATATTCCAATCCTTTTCCTGATGGTATTCCATATGTTTATTGTGTCGGGGCTGATGCTTAAATAGACCGTCGCCGTGAGGTAAACCACAATGAAAGTGATGCTTCTGAGCAGTATCCAGAGTATACCGCTATGGTTCCGGAAAAGATAATAACTAATGAAGAAGGCTGCCAGAGCGTTTAGAATGGCGATAACAGATTTGCGGTCGAAGGGCTGCATGTTGAATTTTTTCCAGAGGAACCCCCAGCGTATTGCGTTGTAGATGGTAAAGGAGAAAAGGTTCGATAACGCCGGCCCGATAATACCCAATTGCTTTGTAAGGATATAACTAAGCGGAAGGGACAGTGCGAGCAATATGATGCCCGTAATAAAATCGAACCTCCAATAAGTGGATGTGGCAATGATTTGCGTATTCACCCCTGTACCCATATCGATAATGCAACTGAGTCCAAGGAATAAGAAGACTCGTTGGGCGTTTAAAAAATTTTCCTGCACATGGAAGCTGTGAATGCCGTCCCTGAAGTTTAGATAGATCAGGGCGAATATGCCCATGGAGAACACGAGCTGGTTGATGGAGGAGCGGTAATAGATCAGGTTAATTTTTTGGAAATCCTTGTCTTTCCATGCCTTTGAAAGAGGCGCCGTAGAGGCGGCTATAATGCTTCGTTGCGGCGCCTGCATGACGCTTGTCATGTATTGGGCCAGGATGAACACGCCGGCATCGGCGAGACCATTTTGGGCTACAGAGGCAATTACGAACTGTCCAAAAACTGCAGCAAGGTTGTGCAGGAATCCGCCTCCCCAGACAAAACTGGCTAATGTCAGGATCTTTTTTCGAAATTTCCTTGTTACCCTGCTTACTTCAAACCTGATATGGAATTCTTTTTTCCAAAGCAGGTAGCTTAGGAGGAAAATGGATATGACCAGGTAGTTGAGGGAGAAAAATTTGATAAAGGGATTGAAGCTTTTAAAAATTCCTGTCAGGGTTGCCAGTATCAAAATGGTGGTGAGTCCCCTGAATAATACTTCCCTTAAAAAGTTGCTGAGGACGGATTTTTTGATCTGCCAGGCATAGGTTTCAAGCAGCATATAAATCGTGAGGCCAAATCCCAATGGGAATGTCCATCCATAATAGGTGATGAGTTCTTTGGAGTGAGCTCCGAATTTGCGTATGATAAGGTCTTTGAAGGCTATTCCTGCAATAGCCACTAATATAAAACCAATCAATCCGCCTATGAGGGCCCAGGTGAGCAAGTCATTGTGTTTCCGGGGCAGGTTGTCTTCGTAATAGGGGAAGAATTTATAGATATAGGCCTGCATGCCCAAATTGGCAAAAGAAAACATGAGTGTTGCAATCGATACGAATATCCCGACAAGTCCGTATTGGGATTGGGTGAATCCTCCCTGCCGGGTGAATAGGTAGGTGTTCAGAAGGCCGAGCGCGAAACCAGTGTATATGATGACTGATGAACGAATGCTCTGCCTTCTGATGGTGCTCATTTGACCTGGAGATTATAAAGGATGCAAAGATGCGCAATTTTAGGCATTGGAGATTTGGATCGAGATGGAAAAGAGCCAACCATATTATTGGCGTCCTATAGTGTGAGCTGAATTGAACTCATTCTGACTTTTTCACATAAATATAGAAGTTGGGGTCAATAGTGAGCTCAGTTCCGCTTGCTTTCGTGCTTTGCCAGCCTTCAGTGGGCCTAAGCCATGAACCGTTTGTGAGTTTGACGGGCATATTGAATCCCGATACGCAATTTGCCCATCGGTACTGCCAGTTGCCGTCCGAGGATTTATATTCAAGGGTGGGGACCTTTGAGGTCCGAAGATACTGGTCAAAAATTTTTGAGAAGTCCTGATGCGCATGCTGACTGATGTAGTCTTCTATCTGGGCGGAAGTCACGGTTTGGTGGTAGAAGTCATGGTTCAGGCCGCGAAGTATGTCGCGGAAGACCGAGTCGTCTGCTATTATCTGCCTGATGGTATGTATCATGTTGCCTCCCTTGTAGTACATGTCGCCGGAACCTTCTTCATTTACGCCATAATGGGCGATAATGGGCCGGTCATTGCGGATTCTTGTACGGGTGCCGATGCAGTATTCGTTGCCGGCCTGAACTCCGTCATGGCAACCTGTATAAATGGTTTCTGAATAGTTGGTAATCCCTTCGTGTACCCACATGTCCGCAAGATCCTTGGTTGTGATATTGTTGCCGAACCATTCATGGCCGCTTTCGTGTACGATAATAAAGTCCCATTTAAGGCCCCAGCCTGTCTTGGAAAGGTCGGATCCGAGGTAACCATTCTGAAAGTGGTTGCCATAGGCTACGGCGCTCTGGTGTTCCATTCCTAAATGGGGGGCTTCTACGAGTTTATAGCCGTCTTCGTAGAATGGATAAGGTCCGAACCAATATTCGAAGCAATGTAGCATACTATCGGCTTGTCTGAATTGCAGTTTTGCCTTTTCCAGATCATAGTCAAGAACCCAGAAATCGCAGTCAAGCTTCCCCTTTTCTCCCTGGTAAACTTCATGCCAGCCTGAATATTTTCCAATATACGGGATGATATCGTAATTATTTATCGGGTTCACTACGACCCAGGTATAAGTGGCGGTGCCGTCTCCATTATTCTTTTTGTCTTTTAATCTTCCATTGCCGACCGCGACAAGGGTGTCCGGCACAGTGATTGCCAGTGAAGCACCATTATCCGGTTCGTCTCCCTGATAATCCTTACATGGATACCAGACACTGGCTCCAAGGCCCTGGCAGGCGACGCTTATCCAGGGTCTTCCCAATTTGTCTTTAGTGAAGATCCATCCTCCATCCCAGGGGGGTCTGACTGCAATGCGGGGTTTGCCGTGATAGCTGATATCAATGGCTTCTGTCCTGCGTGCTTCTAACAAGACAGGGAATTTGACATGGTAGACATTCCCTTCCCTGCTATAGGTCAGCGGAGCCCCATTCCAAAGGATCCTGGTGACTTCCAGGGGATCCTGCAGATCTATCTGCATTGTATTGCCTCTTTCAAGAGTTCGGAAACTGATGCGATTGGAGGCTTCGATGGATTTATCAATATAATCGGGTTTTACACTTATATCATAACGAAGCACATCCCACCAGGCTCTTTCAGGCGTAACTGAGCCGCGGAGGGTGTCTGCATGCGTGAAGGGTTCTTTTCCTGTCTGGGATCGGGCTGACTGAGTAGATAGGGTGGTAAGAAAAAGTAATATGACCGGGAGCTGTCTCATGTGCGTGACTTTATTTAAGTCGAAAAGATAGGAAAGGTTGTTGATGAGGCAAACCCGTTCATCCCCAATTTTGGTTAATTAATTTTCTAAAGGGTTTTTCGATTGTATTGTAAGTGAGCGTGGCGAGCCCTATTAGTAGCAATAAATAAATGCCGCAATAGAGCAGGCCCGGCCAGAATTCGATATTGAGCTTACCGCGACCGAGGCCGGTGGTGCCGGGCAGACGGTAGCCGTGGGAGAATGGTGTCTGGAAGAAGATTTGCATGAGGTAGATGGAATAGGATATATTTCCAAAAAATTGAAGCACGCGGTTTTGACAAATACGATGTATCAGGCTTTGGTTGGACGCAAAGGAAAGAACCATCATTGCAAAAAAAAGGATGGCGATGAGATCATTGAGGGCATAGTGCAGAGCGGCTGTGGCGCATAGCAGGAGCAGCATGGCGATCAGGTCGCTGCTGAAGGCTTTTTTCCAGCCTTGGGATTGGTAAAGACTATTGATGATCATACCGATCATAAAACCGGAAAGACCCCGAAGGAACCCGTAGTCATAGGTCGCATTGATATTGTGTGGCACAACTGCACCGGGATAGAGGGGATTCTTTCGGGGAAGCAGGTACATAATGCTGTAGTAGGCTGTAATGATAAAAAACAGGTAAATTATAATGGCCCGGGTCTTTTTCTGACAGATAAAATAGGCGAGCCAGGGAAATATCATATAACTCCACCATTCCGGACTAATGCTCCAGGAAGGAATATTCCAGGTAAAAATGGAGTTTATGTAAAATGAATGAATCAACAAATAACCTGTGGGAATGGCTGCAGGAGCTTCAATAAGCTTAGCCTGGTTGTCTCCGGGGGGCAGAAATAGAACAAATAAAATTAACAGGCTGAGCGAAAAAAAATGTAAGGGATATATCCGCGCGAAGCGGGCTACCATAAAGGGCCGGTATCCGGCCCGACCCACTCCATCCTTAAAATTCTCACGGTAGACATGAAGCAGGATAAAACCACTCATAATAAAAAACAAGTCTACCATCAAATAGCTTTTCTCGAAGAACATCGTGCGACTTGCGGGAATGAAACGGGCGATTGCCATTTCGAAATGAAAGACAGCGACAAGCAAGGCGGCCAGGCCACGAAGGGGCGTAAGATTGCTGATGTAACTTACTTTATGCTGCATGCGGGTTTAGGTCCTTGCTATAATGAGATTCGAATCAGGTTATCCGATATGAAGATAATTAATTCTGCAAAGGGGACGGAAAAATTAAAGGACCTGCCCTGAACAGGGGAGGTCCTTCGAATATTCGAAACGATTATTAATTTGGGCCTATTACTGGGGTTTTAATTTATTCTTAAAAACCTTTTCGAATTTATCTACTTTAGGGCGGATGACAAAGCTGCAATAGGGCTGGGACCCATGTGTGTTGAAATAGTTCTGATGATAATTTTCCGCAGGGTAGAATTTGGTGTAGGCTTTAATTTCCGTCACGATGGGTTTGTCATAGGCCTTACTCTTATCGAGCTCGGCTTTATAGTGTTCGGCTCTGGCCTTTTGTTCTTCGTTGTGATAGAAGATAGCGCTCCGGTATTGAGTCCCTGCATCATTACCCTGGCGGTTTAATGAGGTAGGATCGTGACATTCCCAAAAGACCTCAAGCAACTCATCATAGCTGATGACCTTTGGATCATATACGATCTGGAGACATTCGGCATGGCCGGTATTGCCTGTGCATACGTCTTCATAACTGGGATTGGGGACTGTTCCCCCAGAATATCCGGATGTTGTCTTGTACACACCTTTGAGTCGCTGGAAAATGGCTTCAGTGCACCAGAAGCAGCCCGTGGCAAATGTGGCGGTATCTGTCTGGAGTCCGGCCGGGATCTTTGTTTCGTTCATATTGATGGTTTGTGTATTGTTTTGATCGCAGGAGCCTGTCAGGGAGACGAAAGCTATCATTGCAGTTGTTACTGCGGTTAGAAATCCAGTCATTTTTATTTTTTTAAGGTTCATTTCAACTGCAAATTAATCATGAACTGAGGCTTGTTTTGCAAGCTATATGACAATTGAGGCTTATTAAATGTTCGTTAACAGTTTAATTGGCTGGCAGGCAGGAGGAGATTTTTAGGAGATTGGTCACAGCAATCGTATTTTCGGGATTATCTTAGAGCTAAAATGATATTTTTTTATGAAAACCATCCTTATAAGCGGCGCGAACGGCAATCTGGGTGCGGCGGTGGTGAAACTTTTTTTGGAGAGGGGATATGGAGTAGTGGCACTGGATCAGCATGACGATAAGCTGGGATTTGCGAAGGCTTTCCCGGTATTTTCTTTTGCGGCGCTGGATTTACTGGACGAGGCGGCGGTTAGCCGTTTTGTGGGGTCCGTGATTGCTTTGAAGGGATCGATTGAAGGAGCTCTGATGATCGCTGGTGGATTTGCGGCTGGTTCGGTGGAGGATACAGACGGCACGGATATACACCGTCAATTGAGCATTAATTTTGATACAGCTTATTTTTTGACAAGGCCCTTGCTCAAGCATATGAAATCCCGTGGTTATGGCAGACTGGTTTTTATCGGAGCCCGGCCGGCACTTAATCCGGATCAGGGAAAGGGCCTGGTGGCATATGCGCTTTCGAAGTCTCTTTTGTTTAAGCTGGCTGATTTTATCAATGAGGATTCGAAGTTGACCAATGTAGTGGCCTCAATGGTAGTTCCCAGTACGATAGATACGCCTGGTAACAGGTCTGCTATGCCTGATGCGGATCCGGCCCTTTGGGTAAGGCCGGAACAGATTGCAGAGGTGTTGGAATTTATTTGCAGCGATCGGGGTATTGTCCTGCGTGAGCCTATTTATAAGGTTTATAATAATGCCTGAATTGCCTACTTTTATTTCAATATTGAGGGGGATTAATGTTAGCGGGAGCAAGCTTATTAATATGGAGGCTCTGAGAGGAATCTATGAAGGGATGGGCCTGAAAAAGGTGCGGACTTATATACAAAGCGGAAACGTTGTTTTTCAGGGGGCTCGTTCTTCGGCCTCTTCCCTGGAAAATAGGATTTCCGGAGCGATTCACGAGGCGACAGGTTTTGAGGTGCCCGTCCTCGTGAAGAGCCTGGAAGAATTGGAATTTACCCTGGAACACAATCCTTTTTTGAAAGAGAGAAAACTAGATCCTTCTTTTTTGCATGTGACTTTTCTGAAGAAATTACCGGAATCGGCCCAGAAAGAGAAAATTTCCGGCGATTTTGGTACCGATGAATTTTTCTTTTTGGGTAAGGATATTTACCTTTTCTGCCCGAATGGATATGGAAGCACCAAATTGACGAATAATTATTTTGAAAATAAACTGAAGATTCAGGCTACCACCCGGAATTGGAGGACGCTGGCAGAGTTGAAGCGGATGGCCGGGGAGCTTGACTGAGGCGTCGGTTCTTGCTCGCCTTTCTTTTAACAAATAACTGAAATGAAAATAGAGGAGCTTTCCGCCTTATTCGAAAAGGACCTTCGTAAAATGAGCAGTGAGATCAGTTCCTATAACAAAGAGCCTAATCTCTGGAAAACTGAAACGGGAATTTCTAACAGCGGAGGGAATCTTTGTCTTCATGTGATCGGTAACCTGAAGCATTTTGTTGGGTTTCATTTGGGCAATATTCCCTATTCCAGGGAAAGGGAGAGGGAATTTACCGACAGGGGGATTCCGGTAGTCACCCTGCTTAAATGCCTGGATGAAACTTTGGAAGCCGTGTCCCTGACATTGTCAAAAATGCCTGAAGAGATGCTGAACCAACGATATCCGGTAGATGTTTTTGGAAAGGAAATGTCAACGGGTTATTTTCTGCTTCATCTTTATGGGCATCTGAATTATTATCTTGGCCAGTTGAATTACCATCGCAGAATGCTGGATAAATGAGTTTGCCGTTCTTTCAAGCAGTTTAATTTTTTAGATATGGAAGATCATGATAAGGTCGAATATAAGATTAGGCTTAAGCATTTTTGCGCTTCCCTTATAGAGCAAAGAAAGGAGATGGCCCGCCTTTCAGTAGAGAATGCGCGCGAGATCACGAACCTGGAAGAGAAGAGTACGGTGGGCGATAAGTATGAGACAGCCAGGGCCATGGGGCAACTTGAACAGGATATGTATTCGAGGCAGTTGGCGGAGAATATGAAGGAGTTGGCCGATCTTCAGACTGTGGATGCGGGAAGGATCTATAAAGATGTGGAACCGGGAGGTTTTGTGCGTTGCGGGGATTTGAATTTTTTTATTGCAGCAGGGTTGGGTAAACATATTTTTGAGGGGGAACAGATTGTCTTTCTTTCTCCTCATGCTCCGCTTGCGAGGACGCTTCTATTGAAAAAGGCAGGAGAGGAGTTCCATTTCCACGATAAGGTTTTCAGGATCGTGGAACTCTTTTGAGAGTTGCTTTGTAGATTTCTGCAGCGCTGAGCATGCCCGTCAATGGCATGCTGAGGTAGATCCAGATCGCTGTATAAATATTTGCAGGGATGGCGCTGGCGATTGTGCGGGCCGGATTCATTCCGAAGCCGGAAATGGGTCCTGCGATCAGGACATAGCTGCCGACAAGCATGGCTGATAGGATCCGGGTATATTTTTTCCATTTTTCATTTGCGGAACTGAACAGAACCAGGCTCATCATGAGCAAGGCAGTCAGGAATTCGGTTGCTGCAGCAGCGGCTTTTCCGTATTTGCCAGGTATAGTGACTGCGTAATGGACTGGCGCGGCTGTTAACATAGGACCGAGAATTTGAGCCATTAGAATGACGGCAATGAGGCCTCCTAGGATCTGAAAGATTATATAAAAAAGGCTGTCCCAGGGGTCCATTTTGCCAAGCCTCAGAAAGCTTAGGGTTACGGCAGGATTGATATGTGAGCCTGAAGGAGCGGTGAATGGGGAATAGAAGATGAAGAAGGCAGTAGAGCCCATGCAAAAAGACATGATAAGATTTTTTGTTTGCATGTCGGGTATTTTTTGGTTGAATGGTGAGTCAGGGCTGTAAAGAAGCGCATAAAACAGGCAGGCGGAGATCATGAAGATGCCCAGTCCAAGGGCCTCCTGGAAATAGTGGATCTTGTTTTTACGAAAAGAAGCCTGGATTCTTTTAAGTCCTTTGGATTTGCCTTGTGCCCTGATTTCTATGGCTCTCATGGTGCAAAGATGGGGATTGGGGGATTGATTATTGATGGATTAAATAAATTGCAATTAATAAGTAATATTTCCCTTATGTAAATCGCAGACGGGAAAAATCATATCACAATCCATTCCCAACGCTATGTTGCCATTTTCAATCTTTTAAACTCCGGGTTTGATATTTATCAAATTACGGATGACTATTCAAATTTAAAAAAGGTTCAAGAAGTTTCCTTTTACTAATAATCTCGGCTAAAACAGAGCGCCAATTTAATTTTCAGTTGACTTTCTTTTCCAATTCATTCAACATGTTTCGTGAATCCACATTTTTAGGATCTAATTCAAGCGACTTTTTGAAATTAGTAATGGCCAGTCCTTTCTCGTTGTTTTTCAGGTAGGCCTGACCATAACCATAGTATGCATTGGAACTGGCGGGATAAAGGCTCAATACGATTTTAAACATTTCTTTCGAAGAGGGAATATTATTGTCATTGATCAATCCATAACCGTTATTGATCAGCACTTCTTCGGAGACGTCCCGATCCTGCTTATTCTTTTCCAGAAGTTGCCGGTATTCTTTTAATGCTCTTGCGTAGTTTCCTTCCAAAAACCATTCATAGGGCACTTTGACATTCACATCAAGACGTGGGTGGTTCTCGAAGGCTCCGGTATCTGCCAAAGATTTCAGATAGACGAGATTTTCACTGCCGTCATTGGGGTTCCTTTTGATCTGTATCCTGCTCCTCCGTTCTCTTCTGATGAATGTGCTGTCTGAAATAGCAAATAGTTCCATTGGTTCTGAATACAGGCTTTTATAGAATAGTTTATTTCTATCCTGGTAGATGGTCAGAATATCATCTGAGCCATTCTTATATCTTCCAATAGCTTTTGCCAACATGGACTTGGTTGTTGGCTGGGAATCATAGGTTGGCAAATAATTATCCCATTTATACACCAATGCCACAGCACGGATCAGTTCATCAATAAAATCAGGTTGGTTTGCATTGGTTAATACGACTACACCATATCCTTTTTCTTTGTCTGCAACCAGCGAACTGGAAAACCCTTCATCCCATCCACCATGCTGGAAATAGATCTCATTGTCATAGTTCTGTAAAAACAGACCAAGGCCCATATTGTCATTGATTACAGGCTTAAGCATTTGGGCTACCGCTTCTTGCGAAAGGACTTTATTACTTTGGTTTTTGAGAGATAGTTGTATCTCGATAGCGAATCTTGCAAGATCTTCTGCAGTGGTCCACAATCCGGCAGCCGCCATTTCAGGATATGTATGACGTTTGCCGGTGACTTCATTGCCTGCCGGGAGGTATCCGGTTGCCGCCAGTTTCAATTTCTCCTGTGGGAGGGGTTGAAGATAGGTGCTGTTGTTCATGCCAAGCGGGCCAAGAACCTTTTCCTGCATGATTTGAGGAAATGATTTACCGAGCTTATCTGTCAGCATCTGTTGCATGATCTCATATCCGCCTCCGGAATAGCGCCATTCTTTTCCTGGTAATTCGTCTACCCGAATGGGAGGGCTGTTTGCAGGGGATTCTCCATTCAATACTTGTAGTAGAGTGGGTACGGGAGCGCCAACAGGGTAACCAGCAAACCCATGGACTGTTATTCCTCCCGTGTGACTTAATAATTCTCTGAGGGTAACCTTTTTTTCATTCGTGAATGCATTTCCGGGAATTTTCCAGCTATGCATGTAATTGTTTACATCTTCATCGAGGTTGAGGTTTCCTTCCTGTACTTCATGCAAAACAGCATAGGCAGCAACCGGCTTACTGATAGAACCAGCCTGAAAAAGAGTATTTGTATTGACAGGTTCCCTGCTTTCCTTGTCCATAATGCCCCAAGTCTTGCTCCAGATTATTTTATAGTGTTGGATCACAGCAATACTGACTCCCGGAACTCCATAGTGTCTCATCCTCTTTTCAATGGTCCATACAGAATCTCCGATAATATGCACCTGGGGGCAAAGACTAATCTCAACAAGGTGTACTTTTTCTGCTTGGTCATCCGGGTTTTTTTGGGCTTTCGATGTACACGTGAAAAAAAGCAACAGAAGTAGGAATTGTGCGGTTGATTTCAACTTCAAACTAATTATATGTGTCATTTTACTGGTTGATTGATGTTATCGGTTTTTTTAAGTTTATACACAATTTCATAGTGTTCTTTGCCTATATTGAGTTTTTTGAAAAAAAATATTCCATTGCTACGAATATTATGTGGGAATTCTTTGCATGAACGCAGGGGGCCTGCGTAAATGAGTAGCCTGTTCATAAGCGTATGCGATGGACAGCAACTGCGGTTCGGTATAGGGCCTGCCCATGAAGGAGAGACCGATGGGAAGTTCATTTATCTGTCCCATGGGGACAGTGATATGTGGGAATCCTGCGATGGCTGCAGGGGTGGAAAAGCTGAAGCCGGTATCGTAGTCTCCGGCTACAAGGTCGATGCAACATGCGGGTCCGTTGGTAACTCCCGAGATGGCATCGAGATGGTGCTCAAGCATGAGATTCTCTATGATCGTGCGGGAAAGAAGGGTTTTTGCAAGGGTATCCTTGTATTCTTCGCTTTGGAGGCCCCCTTTCGCATCGCTATCTATGAGGGTTTCCTGTTTGAAATAGGGCATCACAGCGGCTTCATGACTCTTATTGAAGGCTATGATTTCGGCAAGGGTCCTGACCTTTGACTGGGAGCCAGCGAGGTATTTGTTAAGCCCGTCTTTGAATTCATATTGGAGTACGAGGAATTCGCTTTGGTTGATGCTTCCGATTTCATTCAGTTTTTTCAGGAGGTCTATTTCCACAACTGTTGCGCCGCTTTTTTTAAGGATTTCTATCGCGGCATTATAAAGGGCTACGACTCCTTCATGTCCTTTGAGATGTGCGCTTTCGATGCCGATGGTTTTGCCCTGGATGCCATGTGGGTCGAGGAACTGAGCATAATCGACCGGGAGTTGGGTAGTGGGATGAAGGGTGACCGGGTCAGTTGAATCGGGTCCTGCAAGCGGGCCGAGTAAAATGGCAGCATCGCGGACGGTCCTGGCAATGGGGCCGGCCGTATCCTGTGTCGCGGAAATCGGAATAATGCCCGTCCTGCTCCAGAGGCCAACTGTAGGCTTGATGCCGACCAGGCCATTGACTGAGGATGGTGAGACGATGGATCCATCGGTTTCTGTTCCGATGCTGATGGCGCAGAGATTGGCTGCAGTGGCGGCCCCGGATCCGGAACTGGAGCCGGAGGGATTGCGGTCTAGTACGTATGGGCATCGGGTCTGTCCTCCGCGGCTGCTCCAACCGCTTGTCGAGCGGGAGGAACGGAAATTGGCCCATTCGCTGAGATTGGTCTTTCCCATTATGACGGCTCCTGCTTCTCTGAGTTTTTTGATTATGAAGGCTTCCTCCAGCATGATATTGCCGAGGAGGGCAAGTGAGCCAGCGGTGGTCATCATTTTGTCAGCCGTGCTGATATTGTCTTTGATGAGGAATGGTATGCCATGAAGTGGTCCGCGGATCTTTCCTTGTTTTCGCTCCCGGTCGAGGCTGGCTGCGATGGAGAGTGCGTCAGGATTGATCTCTATAACGGCATGGAGAGAAGGACCTTGCTGATCGACGGTTTTGATTCGCTGCAGGTATTTTTGGGTGATGCCTGCGGCATTCAGTTTTCCTTCTTTCATTTTTTGCTGAAGTTCATCGATGGTAACTTCATTGAGGTCGAATTCGTCTTTGAAGTTTTGCAGTCCGCTCGGAATACTGGTGCTGAGGATGGCTCCTGCCAGACTGCTGTTTCGTAAGAACTTTCTCCTGTCCATGGTTTTAGATTTACCTAAATTTAGGCACTGTTGGTGAATTTGGACAGGTTGGATCGGATTTGTTTAGTTCGCGATGACTTAACAGAATGACTGCATGCGTTTCGCTCCTTCATTTTATTTCCCTTATCGATACCGGGTCGCGATTTTTCTCTGCCTGCTGATGATCATTACTTATATGGACAGGATTTGTATTTCACTGGTTGGGGTGAGGATCAAGTCAGATTTTCATCTGACCAATGGACAATTCGGCTGGGCTCTGGGGGCGTTTTCCTTGTCCTATGCTCTTTTCGAGATTCCTGCGGGAATTTGGGGCGACAGGATCGGGCAGCGGGCGATGTTGATCCGCATTGTGCTCTGGTGGTCTTTGTTTACGGCGCTCACGGGTTTGAGTGTGGGATTGGTTTCCCTGATCGTCCTTCGTTTTTTGTTTGGGGCAGGGGAGGCTGGATCTGTTCCAAATATGGCTGCGGCGGTTTCACGCTGGTTTCCGAAGAAGGATACATCTAAGGGACTTTCAATTGGGATTGCAGGTCAATATATGGGTTCTGCAATAGCACCGCTGATCGTTGTGCGGCTGGCTGAGTCTTATGGCTGGAGGCTTCCATTTTTTGTGAACGCACTATTTGGCCTGGCATGGGTGGTGATTTGCGTTTGGTGGTTTCGCAATAACCCTTCGGAGATGCAGGGAATTTCAATAGATGAGCGCGTTTTGATAGAATCGAACAGAAGATGGTTGAGCAAGGGGCAGCACATGCCCTGGAGAAAACTATTTAAAAGCCGGAGCCTGGTTTCTCTTTTTCTCTGTTTTTCCGCTTCTCAATGGTCAAATTATTTTTTCATCGCCTGGATGCCGGTTTACTTGCAGGAAGCAAAACATTTTTCTGAAAAGGATATGCAATTGACTTTTACGCTGGTGTTCTCATTGGCGATTGCAGGCAGTTTGCTGGGTGGTTTTTTGAGCGATGCGTTGAGCAGGAAAAAGGGCCTTCGCTGGGGCCGGAGTTATTTTGGGATGTTTGTGCTTGGATTACTTGGAGTTTCCATTTTGACCCAGACACTTACGGATAATCACCTGGTGATCATCTGCCTTCTCGCCTGCGGGGTCTTCCTTCAGGCGATGCATGGCATTCCTTCTTTTTCGGTCTGTGTGGACATTGCCGGGAGCAGGGCCGGGACCCTTTCCGGTGTTATGAATTTTTGCGGGCAAATGGCTGCTTTTTTGATAGTTATACTCTTCGGGCAGATTGCTGATTCGGCGAAGAATTTCAATGCATCGCTTTGGGTGCTGGGAATTGTGCTGCTGATCGGTGCCCTGCTTTGGCTGGCCGTGGACCCTTCCATGACCTTGATGCCAGAAGAGGTTTGAGGGTCTGTTATATTTATTTCTTCGCGAGGTATTTTTCCTTGATGATCTTTTGGTGGTGAACTCTGTGGCCGGCAATGACGAATCCGAGTCCGAGAACATTGATGGGGTTGCCACTGGCAGAGCCAACCTGGAGCAATTGCTCTTCGTTGAATGAAGCAAATAGGAATTCGGTGGATTTGCGAACAGCCTTGAATTCTTTTTTGAGTTCGTCCCAACCTAGTTGTCCAGCATTGGCATTTTCGGCCCAATGATCCTGATCGAAGGAGGGGAGGGGTGTTTGATCTTTCCGCGAGAAACTCAACGCCCTGTAAGCGAAGACTCTTTCGGTATCAATCACGTGGCGGAGCAATTCGTGAAGGGTCCATTTGCCTGCTGCATAGGCATAGCTGGATTTTTTGCGTGAGATTTTTGAAATTGTCTTTTCTAACTGGGCGCTGCTTTTTTTAATGGCCTGGATGGCTGTGGCCTCGTTCGTGGCCTGAACATATTTTTGATAATATTCGGCAGCGATGATCCGGGATCGGGATATTATAGGTTTGCTTTCGGATTTGCTTTTAGTTTTGCTTTTAGTTTTGCTTTTAGGGTTGCTTTTTGGTTTGTTTTCAGGATTGCTTTTAAGATTGCTTTTAGGATTGCTTTTAGAATTGCTTTTAGGGTTGTTATTAGTTTTGCTTTTAGGGTCGCTTTTAGGGTTGTTTTTAGGTTTGCTTTCTGGTTTGTTTTCTGGCATATCGTTTTATTGTAAAAATAAAAAAAACCCGGTGTTTGCAGGGTTTTAATCTATTTATTTGTTAATTGTTTAATTGAGTTTTGCTTTCTTGTCTGCTTCATATTCTTCCATGGCCTTGGAATTGAAACTGAGATCATAAGCTAGTTTGACAGCTCCATAGGCATTGACAATACCTCCTGATACGCTTATGTCGGAGAGATTGACCATTTCATCCTCCGTCCCGGGCTTTTTAACCTTTCCGGGGGGCTGCGTGGCTGATTTGAGAATACAATATTTCACTTCCTGGACAGTGAGTTTTGGAAAGTATTCCATTATCAGGGCCGCGACACCGGTTACAACAGGGGCGGCCATGCTGGTTCCCTGAAGGTTACCGTATTTGTTGCCGCCGGGCAGGGTGGAATAGATCCGGGTGCCCGGGGCGAATATATCGACTTTGGTTTTTCCATAATTGGAGAAGGAGGCAGTATAGCTTTTGAATCCTTCTTCAGCCAGGGGATCACTGCTGGCTCCTACAGTAATCCAATTGCCTGCGATGCCCTTGCTGTCCTTGAAATCGGGGCTTGGAAAATTGTCCGCACTATCGAGATTTTCATTGTCATTGCCCGCGGCTTCGACGAGGAGAACGCCCTTGCTTTGGGCATAGCGAACCGATTCGTCTACCCATTTTTTATTAGGAGAGAGATGTTTGCCAAAGCTCATGTTGATGACCCGGGCGCCATTGTTAACTGCATAGCGGATAGAGAGTGCAATGTCTTTGTCGTGTTCGTCTCCGTTAGGCACAGCGCGTACCATCATTATGCGGACATTGTCTGCGATTCCATCGATGCCGACTCCGTTGCCTCTTTCAGCGCCGATGATGCCGGATACATGTGTGCCGTGCATGGGGTCGCCGGCCATGATATCATTGTTGCCGTAATAGCGGTCATTGATATCGTTTTCATTGTCTTTTACGATCTCGCGGCGGTATTCCTCAGGCGCTTTCTCCTTTACTTCGGCCTTTTTTTCTTCGCGGTCGATGCTTTCTGAAAAATCGCTTATGAATTCCTTATTGGTCATATCCATGATCTTATCTGCCTTGAACATGTAGAGCAATATGGCTTTTGCTTTTTTGACATCCACATCTGTGGCTTCAAAGGCTTCGAGATCGTTGCCGGTATATTCCTGCTTGTTCATGGCTTTTTGCAGGATACTGTCGCTCTTGATGGAAGTAGAAAGGAAGCGTTTGAGGATGAGCAGGTCGGCAGTGTTCTGAGGGGAGTCGTCACCCATCACCAATTTTTTGGCTTTTACCCACATATGATAATTGTCTGCATCATCTGTCGTGAGTTTGGTGGAATCGAAGTCCTTCGATTCAAAGCGTTCCTTGAATTTATAATATACGCGGGCTTCTTCTCCGGAATCGTCATTTACATCGGCACCATTCTTTCCACCAATGAAGTTCCAGCCGTGCACGTCATCCACATATCCGTTATGGTCATCGTCGAGTCCGTTGCCGGGTATTTCTTTGGAATTGGTCCAGAGAATATTTTTAAGATCTTCATGTAGGGTGTCGATGCCAGAGTCTATGACACCGACAATGACCTGTCTGCTCTTAAGGTTTTTGAGTTTAATGAATTCATAGGCCTTGTTGAGGCTGATTCCTTCAAACCCGTCCTGGTCCTTGTCCATAAGGTGCCAGCCCTTGGGTAATTCGGTTTTAACTGAAGTGCCGCCACCTTGCGCAAAGTCCTTATGCGTCAAAAATAAAAGGGTAAAGGCAAGCACGAGGCAAAACAATCGTCTGCGAAAAATCATCTTCTGATATTTTTTTATAAAAATTTTTTGGCTCCCGGAACCGCTCCGGGGGAATCGGTAAAACTACGGGTTATTTAACAATTGAGGAAGAATTTGGCTCAGAAAATCCGCTTATAATAATGTTAAAACGGCCTGTGGCAGCCGTTTTAACGTGTTGTCATTTTTGCGATGAGATGAGTTTTAATTCGACCCTCCTATTGGCGGCTTTTCCGCTTTCCGTCGTATTGTCAGCGATTGGATTTTCCTGTCCATGTCCGATTGCTATGATTCTTTCAGCCGGTATGCCTTTTGTAACAAGGTAGGCTTTCACCGATTCGGAACGTTTTTGTGAAAGTAAAATGTTGCGTTCGGGCGTTCCCACGGTGTCGGTATAGCCATTGATCTCGAGCTTCAATTCGACATGGTTTTTGAGCGTGTCGGCGAGCTCGTCCAGGGCGATAAAGGAACCTGGAGTAAGCTGATCGCTGGCGGTGGCAAAGAGGATATTGTGGGAAACGTATTTGAGTTTTTCCCTTACTTCTTTATTGATGATTGGACATCCGTTGTTTTCTTTTACCCCCGGAATGGTGGGGCATTTGTCTTCTTCATCGTTAATGCCATCTCCATCTGTATCCGGGATCGGGCAGCCATGGTAACGGGCCAGTCCGGGAACGGTCTTGCAGGAATCATGTTCGTCGTCTATGCCATCTCCATCTGTATCCGGAATGGGGCAGCCATGGTATTTGGCCAGACCGGGTGTATGGGGGCAGAGGTCAATATCATCCGGCACTCCATCGTGGTCACTGTCCCTTGGTTTAGGTTTTGATTTGACAATGGGTGAAGAAGGTTTGGAATTGAACAACCATATTCCAAGGGAAGCGCCGAAGACCTGATGGTGGAAGGTTCCCTGATAGGGCGCATTGTAGAAATTTGTGAGGCCGCGACTGCCATAGGCACAGAGTACAACATTCCCGAATTCGAAACCTGCTCTTCCGTTTACGCCAATATCAAAGGTCTTATAGCTGTTCACGGCTTTGCCAATAGGCAAGTCATCGGTTTCGTTGTCGTAAGTGTACAAGGAACCATTCTGCACAGTAAGACTCTGATTGCTCATGCTGGAACTGTACATGAAAGCAAAATAGGGTCCCGCACTTAGAAAAAAGGCGTTGCGGTGATCTTTCTTAAAATAGAAATGATAGGCAAAATTTAACGGAATTTCAATATAATCCAGCTTGAGAGACGTATTCTGGTATACGGTGTAGATGGAATCTCCTTGCATATTGGAAGTGTCGTAATTCTTACTGAATTTTCGGCCCTTGGCGGTATAGTACATTCCGGGCTGAAAGGAAAAATTAGAATTACCAAGCTGCATATCTCCAATAAGTCCGAGCATAAAGCCTGTCTGAGCGGAATAATAGGGCTTGGTAGTTGTTTGCCAGTCGGGGATATTATTGGTCTCTATTACATTGGTGGATTGAATGCCTATGAATGCCCCCAGCCGGATTTGTGCATGGGTTTCTAGCAGGAAAAAGGTCAAAAGGAGTAATAAGGGTATTCTTTTTATCATAAGCATCGGGCTTTTCAAAGCATGGATGAGCTTCTAAAACACTAATAACGCGTATAAATCACTATTATTTTAGAGTGATTCTGTCGTTCGAGGCAAACTTTTAAAGCCCCCGATCAAAGGTCGAAGCGGATTCCCTGAGCCAACGGTAGCTGAGAGGAATAATTGATGGTATTGGTTTGCCTGCGCATATAGGATTTCCAGGCATCACTGCCGCTTTCGCGGCCTCCGCCGGTTTCTTTTTCTCCGCCGAATGCTCCTCCGATTTCTGCACCTGATGTGCCGATATTGACGTTGGCAATACCGCAGTCGCTGCCTGCATTAGAGAGGAATTGCTCTGCTTCGCGCAGATTGAGCGTCATAATGGAGGAAGAGAGTCCCTGAGGTACGCCGTTTTGTATGGAGATGGCTTCATCCAGGGTCTTGTATTTCAACAGGTAAAGGACGGGCGCAAAGGTTTCGTGCTGCACAATCCGGAAGTGGGGTTCGGCTTCTGCAATACAGGGTTTGACATAACAGCCGCTTTCATATCCGTCTCCTTCGAGTATTCCCGGTTCAACGACGAATTTCCCGCCTTCTTTTTTGCAGGCCTCCGTCGATTGGAGGTAGGATCCAACCGCTTCCTTGTCGATAAGAGGGCCGACATGGTTCTTCTCGTCAAGGGGATTACCAATCCTCAATTGCTTATAGGCTGCGATGAGTTTGTTTTTGACGTCATCGTAGACATTTTCCTGGATGATGAGGCGGCGTGTAGACGTGCAGCGCTGGCCTGCCGTTCCGACGGCACCGAATATGGCCCCCATGAGTGCAATGTTCAGGTCGGCCTGTTCGGATATGATGATTGCGTTATTGCCTCCAAGTTCGAGTAAGGAGCGTCCGAGACGGGCTCCGACAGCAGCGCCAACAGCTTTTCCCATGCGTGTGGAACCGGTGGCTGATACCAGGGCGATCCGTGGGTCCTGAGCCATCCATTCTCCGATCTCACGATAGCCCACAGCCAGTCCGCAAACACCTTCAGGAACCTGGTTTTGGGAAAAAACTTCGGTGATGATCTGCTGACAGGCGACAGCGCAAAGCGGCGTCTTTTCTGAAGGTTTCCAGATGCAGACATTGCCGCAGACCCATCCGATCATGCTATTCCAACTCCAAACGGCAACCGGGAAATTGAAAGCAGAAATAATGGAAACGATGCCGACTGGATGCCATTGTTCGTACATCCGGTGACCCGGCCTTTCACTATGCATAGTAAGGCCATGTAATTGGCGTGAGAGCCCGACGGCAAAATCGCATATGTCGATCATTTCCTGAACCTCTCCCAGACCTTCCTGTAGACTTTTCCCCATTTCATAAGAGACGAGCTGTCCGAGGGCATGTTTTTTGACTCTAAGGGCCTGACCAACCTGGCGGACGATTTCTCCTCTCTTTGGAGCGGGCCAGAGCCGCCATTGGGTGAAGGCCTGCCGGGCCAGCACGATTATTTGTTCGTAACTCTGTTTATCTGCTGATTCCACGGAAGCTATTAGCTTGCCGTCCACGGGTGAATAGGAATCAATTTTACTCCCCTGCGACGACAACCATTTTGTTCCGGTCGATGCGCCCTGATTATGTGGAGATATCTTTAACTGAGATAGGAATTCCATAAAAAAAATTGCTTACGATTGTTTAAATCGCAAGCAATTTAGCAATTAAGAAATAATTGCCCTTAAACTTAAAACCTACTTATGAAAAAAGCATCCTAAAAGAGATTACGCAAAGTGGAATAGTAAGGTTGCGCCCTGGAAATCTGTTTCCCGGTTAATTAGGTGAATCCTGAAAATATACCGGAGAAATGATAAGGATAGCCAGCGCAAGAAAAATGATTTTTCAGTTCATTTTTTTGTCCATTACTGAAAAAAAACTGTCGCTATAGCTGATGCCGATGGGGATCTCTTTTTCGGCGATTTTCACTTTGCTTTTGCTAATGTTCTCAATTTTGCTTATTGGAACTATATAGGAACGGTGTATCCTTAAAAACTCTTTGGGAGGTAATTTTTGGGAGATGGTTTTCAACGTCATAAGGGTGAGGATGGATTTTTGGGGGAGGTAGATCTTTATATAATCATCCAGACCTTCAATATAGATGATGTCTTTTAGGTTGATCTTTGTCATCTGGTAATCGCTCTTGACGAATATGTAGCCGTCCTGCAATTCCTGGTTGTTGATATAATCGATATATTCTTTTGCCTTGTAAACCGATTTTAGAAAGCGGTCATATTCAATAGGTTTGAGAAGGTAATCTATGGCATCGACATTGAATCCTTCCACTGCATATTCACTGAAGGCCGTGGTGAAAATGACAGCAGTATTTTTTTTGTTAATGATCTTAGAAAATTCGATTCCATTGATGTCGGGCATCTGGATGTCCAAAAAGACGATATCAACGCTTTCCTGCTCCAGCATTTTACGGGCTTCGAAGGGATCGGTAAATGTTCCTTTGAGGTCCAGGAAATAAATTTTGGCAATATGCTTTCTAAGCAGTTCTACTGCCAGGGGCTCGTCATCGATCACAATACAGGATAACATCAGTTTTGTGGATTTACGTGAACAGTTGATTTTTATGATAACATCTTTTTCCTTTCATTGTTGAGTGAATTACAGAGTTGCAGATTTAATTGGACGGAAAAGGATTCCTTATCCTCATTGAGCAGGAGTTTGTAGCGGTGCTTATAGAGCAGTTCCAGCCGCCTTTTGATATTGCTGATGCCGGTTCCGGTGGTTTCTGCGGGCTTTAAAAGACCGTTTTGCAGTTTTTGGTTTTTTACACTAAAATGGATCGCGTCTTTTTCGATTTTTAACTGAATGCAAATCGTGGAAGATTCGCGTGTGCTTACTCCGTATTTAAAGGCATTTTCGACGAAGGGCAGAAAGATCAGGGGCGCGATTTGTTTGCCGGCAGGATCTCCGCTCGGGGCAAAATCTACCTGGGATTTATTGGTCAGCCGAAGCTTCTGCATATCGATATAATCCTCAGTGAACTGAATTTCTTTTTCGAGAGGAACCAGGTCGTTTTTGGATTCGGTTAGGATATATCGCATTATGCTGGATAACTTCATGACGGCACGCCCGGTCTTATCGGAGCCGCTTTCGGCGAGAGAATATATATTGTTCAGGGTGTTGAACAGAAAGTGCGGGTTGATCTGCAACTTTAAGAAGGATAATTCTGTGTTAAGTTTTTCATTCTCTGTTTCCTTTGCCTTTTGTTCCGACATGAACCATTGGGTGACGACTTTAACTCCTGTACTTATGACAAAGACGAGCAGAAAGATCGCGATGGAACCGCCGGAAAGAAGGGATGGCGCCCAGTGCCGGGGCCTGTTTGATAGCCATGGATTGGGGGCTATGAGGTGGAGGTCTTCGCTGAAATGCCTGTAGATCCGTGGGAACATTCCGAAGAGAATCAGGAGACCAATAATGATGAGAGTGAATGCCAGGACTTTTTGCTTCGCCAGTAATTTTGGGATGAGCACATAGGAATTGATATAATAAAAACTGATATAGAGCAGGTTGGTAATGACAAAATAAGAGGAAAATACCTGCTCGGGAAGGAATGCTCCGTCCCGGGGCCTTGAAAAGAGCACGAAGGGCAGCATCAGAAAACATAGCCATGCTGCGACGTGCACTATGACCTGCAGGAAAATTTTATTGAATTTCAATACTCGCATACTACCAAATCAAAACTATAGTTTCTTTCTATTAAAATATATAAAAACATGGAATAGCACCCTGTTTTAGCCTTTCAATAGACGAACGCCGTTTTATAACCGGTAAATAAAAAACCACGCCGAAGGCGTGGCCATATGAATATAAAAAAAATCCGATTTCTAGAAATGGTAGGCAAACTTGGCGAATAGTCTGGTTCCGTTATAGCCCATCTGAACGGCATCGAAAGGACCTCCGGACTCGCTATCACCCCAGGAGGCATTTTTAGCTCCTACTGTCGCCGAGATATCCGGATGCACGTTGAACAGGTTATCTACTCCAATAACCCAGGAAATGTTTTTTGTCATTTTGTACTGGATATAAAGGTCGGTGGTGACTTTTCCATGGAATACGAAATCTTCGGGGACCACGCCGCTGCCGTCGTCTTTTTCCACATAAGGATCATAACCGAGTCCGGCTGCCGAAACATTGACTCCGCCAGGTCCATTGGGGTCAGCTCCCGGGACACTTGCATATCCGTATCCCTGAGTGCTTAGTTCGCCAAAATAGGTGATATGGGTACCAAAGCCGAGTTTTTTCACATCATATTCTATATTGAGTGAGGCCTTGGCCCTTGGAGCTGAGGCCTTGAGGAAGGCCTGTTCACGGGTGCTAAAGAAGGTTTGCTGATCGAAATAGTTATCGTTCAGTGGCCCAGGCACATTGATCTTGTTGATCGATATATTTTGGAGGTTGCCTGCGAAAAGGATTTTCAGGTTATTCCTTCCGATCTTTTTACTGTAATCCAATACGACATCTAAGCCGGTATTGGTAGTATTGACCGCATTGGCGAAAAATTGAACAGAGTTGACAGGGGGAGATATATTGGTCGGCATATAGGGAGCCAGTTGTGGAAGGGCTGCTGAGAATTGACCTGAGAAGATCACCCGGTTTTTCAGGTAAACCAGGTAACCGTCGACCGTGATAGTGAAATTCCTGGCCAATTTCCAGGCAAAGCCCAGGCTTCCGTTAATGGATTCTTCCTGTTTTAAAGGAGGGATGCCGGCTGCCCTGGCTACGGCACTCGTATTGGGTGCGAGCCAGACATATTGGAGTTCGTTGTTGACAATATTGGTGTTGATATTGCTGAAATTGATCTGCTGAAGGGAAGGAGCGCGGAAACCCGTACTCACTGAACCGCGCAGATTGAAATCGCTGGTAACCTTATAGCGGGTGGCCAGTTTGTAGGTATTAACAAAACCAAAGTCGGAATAGTCTTCTAAGCGAATAGCAGCATCAAGCAGCCATTCTTTGGTCACGTCGAGGGCGGCATCAACGTAGAATCCGATATTGGTTCGATGTGCGATGACTGCATCTGTAGGCCGGAATCCGGGAAATCCTTCAGATCCGGAAGCAACATCCACCGAATCTCCTACGATGGGATAGTATTTCGCGGGAACATTGTAGCCATAGGAATCAGGCTCTCCCGCATAGATCTGGTATCTTTCGTAGCGGAATTCGGCTCCGAACGAAAGGGTCAGACCCTGCGCTACATTGGGGAATAGCTTGTTAAGATCGAGATTGGCTGTATTCTGGAGGAAATTGAATCCCCCGTCATTGAAACGATTCTTGGTGGCCTGCTCGTCTTCGGGCAGTGTGGCGTTGAAGGTCTCGTTGCCGTAAAAATGGAAATCGTTGTATCCCAGAGAATTGCTGAGGTCCCAGTCCCATCCGTTGCTCATCGTTCCACGAATCCCTGCAGCGAAAGTAACATCGGTAATGTAGACATCTTCCTGAGGATCATAGAAGACATTGGCCGTATCCAGGGTTCCCTTGGTCGGATCGAATACTTTCATGATCCCCGGTACGTAAATGAGATTGCCATTGGCATCAGTCGGAAATTTCTGAGGATTGGATGCGAAATTCCTGGTCCATGCATATACATTGGAATGCTTGTGGTTATAACCGCCGAAGGAGTAGAATGTGGTATGGGTTCCTGCAATAGGCAGTTCCAGATTGTACATGGCTCCGCCGGTAGTAATAGATCCATCTCCGAAAGCTCTTCTATAGGGTGCGATATATGGGGCAACGAGTTTGGAATTGGGATTGGTGGACCAGTTGGTATCGGGAAGGGCGCGGAAAGTCTTTCCTTCCGTAAGGAAACTGGCCCCTATATTAATAAAGCCGCCGGATTTACCAAGCGCGATACCATAATCCAGATTGGCCTTGAAAGTTTGCCCGTCGAACTGGGATCCTGTATAGTATTGCGTGGGGTCGACATTGTTCAGGGTATTATAGGTATGGTCATAGTAACCGCTATATCCTGCGTCAAAAGTCAGTTTATTGATGTCTTTTCTCAGAATGATATTGATGACTCCAGCGATGGCATCAGAGCCGTATTGTGCAGAAGCGCCGTCTCTCAGGATCTCTATGCGGTCGATGGCGGCTTCGGGGATGGAATTGAGATCGGTGCCGGAATTGCCTCTTCCGCGGGTTCCGAATTCATTAACGAAGGCTGCTAAATGATACCTTTTCCCATTTACCAGGACCAGGGTCTGATCATAACCCAGTCCCCGTAGGCTGGCAAAGTCAATGGCATCCGAGCCATCGGCTCCGCTTTGTTTATTATAGTTGAAAGAAGGTACAGCCATATTCAACTGCGACATAAGATCTGGTTTAGCTGTGGTCTCACCGACCGTATTTACTTTTATAATGTCTACAGGTACAGGGCTTTCTGTTCTTACACGGGGCGCTCCACGGCTTCCTATGACGGCAACCTCGGAGAGTTCGGTTACATTCGCTTCAAGTTTGATAGCGATATCCGTTCCTTCTGCTTTGAATGACTGGCTTAGGAATCCCACAAAACTGACTTCAAGCAGGTCACCGGGGTTTGCAGTTATCTTAAATACCCCTTCATTGTTGGTAGTGGTCCCTCTTTTGGCAGATTTGATCCTTACCGAAGCGCCGGAGATAGGTGTCCCAGTCTTGGAATCGATCACTTTTCCCATAATGAGGTTTTGTGAATAACCCAGGCCGGATACAAGAAAAAAAATGGCCACGAAGATCAGTCTTCTCATGTGTTGCTAGTTTTGGTTAAATCTGCAATATAATAATAAAATGTATAAAGGATGTAAATGGACAAGATTTAGACGTTTTTTAAGTTTAATAGTCACATATTTATTTTTGTTATATTAAAGATTTTTTGAAAGATTATGAAATATGGATAATTTTTTATTTTTTTGTATTCCACATCAGCTCATCTGATTGTACTCGCCTAAATTTATGAGCTCTTGTCCCTTTGAAAGCACATAAAATAATCCTGTACAAATACCACGCTGATTGATACCCCGCATTTTTTCACTAATCGTAGAATATGGTATTTTTTTTACGCAAATACCTTTTACTGTTCTTCCTATTACTTTTCTGCAATGCATTTATTGCGGAAGCGGGGATACACATGACTTTTTATCGACCACTCCCTGCTTCGGGTTTTAGGCATATGGCATATATAGTTTTTAACGGGCCGGACACGGCTTCGCATAGTATCAAAAAAGGGTCTAAGATCTGCAGTTGCCAGATCCTGGTTCTTCAGGTTAATCGCCGTCGCCAGAGAAATTTTGCACTTTTCGCGGAGAGAACGACCAAGAAGAATTTTGCTTCAGATATTTTATTTGCAAACCGGGTTATAGAAAAGGAGAAAAGACATATGCAGGATTATTTCTACGATAAGCTGGAGGTTGTTGGTCAGTTCTCAGATGCGATAGATTGCCGAAGCATGTATAAAAGACTGAAGGATAAAAACAAATCTCTGTATCTATACGATATCCTGGATGCGGATATCCGCCACTAATACTGTTCTGACTCGCTTGGGAAATCATTTGATTTGACGTCTCCGATATACTTCTTTACTGCTCCGGTAATTTCTGCATGGAGGTTAAGGTATTGTCGCAGGAATCTGGGTTTGAATTCCGTGTTGATACCGAGCATATCGTGCATGACCAGCACCTGACCATCACAAAATTTTCCAGCTCCGATACCAATTGTTGGGATCTGCAGACTTTCGGAAACTTCTTTTGCCAGGGTGGCAGGAATCTTTTCGAGTACAAGACCAAAACAGCCCGCTTCCTGCAACAACTTCGCGTCGTTTCTAAGCTTTTCCGCTTCCGCCTGTTCTTTTGCCCGGACATTATAGGTGCCGAATTTGTATATTGACTGGGGAGTGAGGCCCAGATGCCCCATTACAGGCACACCGGCGGCAATGATTCGTTTTACTGATTCCTGCACTTCTTCTCCTCCTTCTAGTTTGATGGCATGGGCCCCCGTTTCCTTCATGATCCGGAATGTGGATACCAGCGCTTCCTTTGAATTTGACTGATAGGAGCCGAAGGGGAGGTCGACGACTACCAGGCTCCGGCTTGTGCCGCGTATGACGGAAGAAGCATGGTAGATCATCTGGTCAAGCGTTATAGGGAGGGTGGTCTCATGGCCTGCCATAACATTTGAAGCAGAGTCTCCGACCAGGATGACATCAATTCCGGCCTCATCAAAGATTTTGGCGAATGAAAAATCGTAGGCTGTGATCATGGAAATCTTTTCCCCTTTTTCTTTCATCCGTTGTAAAGTATGGGTGGTGATCTTTTTGATCTCTTTGGTTACTGACATGGAGTGTTTTTTAAGGAGGGGAGTTGATGGCTCTGCGTTAGAATAAAACACAACCTGCCTTCCGGATGAGACTGCTAATATAGGGAAAGTTTTGAGACCGTACCTAAGCGCTTTTCCAGTTCTCTTTCATGACCTTTATGAATTGCTGCATTTCTTCCATAGTGCCTACACTGACCCGACAGAATTTTTCTCCGAGATAGGTATTTGAGCGCAGGTAGATGCCCTTCGTTAACATGAATTCTGCAAAATTGCCTTCGTATTTCCCCAGTGGAAATAAAATAAAATTCGTGACGGAAGGGATAGCGTCGATATTAAGATTTTTCAAGGACTGGATGGTATATTCACGGGCGGCGATGATCTTCTTTTTTACGGAGGCCCGGTGATCTTCATCTTTCAGGCTGGCGAGGGCGGCCGCCAGGGAGAGGTCACTGATCGCGACCTGGCTTTCGCCAAAATAATTTTTTTCCAGTTGCCTGATGCGGTCAGCGTGGGAAATGACAAAGCCAATTCGCAGGCCAGCCATACCGTGGATCTTTGAAAATGTCCGCGTGACCATGATATTGGGATCGGCCGCGGCCAGGGGGATCATGGATTCATTGTCCGGAGCGGAAAGAAAGTCCAGGTAGGCTTCGTCGATGAGAGTAACTGATTTTTTAGCGGCTTCCCGAAGGAAGTCTTTGATGGGACCAGGTTTTAGAGCTACTCCGGTAGGATTATTCGGGTTGACCAGGTAAATGAGTTGGGTATTGGAATCGATGGAGTTGAGCATTCCTGCGAGATCTATCTGGCGATTCTGGTCAACAGGTATTTTTTTCAGGGAATAGCCGAGGTCCGCTGCCGTTCTTGGCAGGACGAAAAAAGTAGGTTCGGCTGTTACGAGATTCGCGCCTGGTTTATAAAAATAACGCACGGTATAATCCAGCACAATTGCGGAACCTGAAGTAAGAAGGATATTTTCAGGCCCGACCCCATAGTATTGGGCAATCGTCTTGCGGGCTTCTTTGAATTGGGGAAGATTGAAGGAATAACGGTTTGAGAAAGGAATGGCATCAATGATCGCCTGTTTGGCAAGGGGAGGAATCTCATGAGGATTTTCATTGGAGCTCAGGTTGATGAGTCCATTATTATTGTCAGGCGTTTTCTGCGGCAAGCCTGAAGGATCATAAAAAGAAGAATGAGAAAATGAATGCAAAGATATGCCCAGGCCTAAAGTGGTCAGGGTTGAGTTCTTAAAAAAGTCGCGACGTCTCATATCAATTGGCTTTAGTTGGTTTTGGCAAGATGAATAAGTGAGAAGCTACGAATAAATAATTAATTGGCAAACAAGGATCAAGCCTTTCGAAAATCCGCATAGGGGCTGACACCTGAGTCATTTCCATTGGCAACTTCCAGATAAAGATGCTGGATAAGGCCGTCTGCCAGACCGATCTTGGGAACAAAAATTTCCAGGGCATTGGACCAGCGCATTACATTGATGTAAATGAGGATGGCAGGCACGATAACATCCGCGCGGTCTTCCCGCATCTTATAGATCTTAATTCTTTCCTGAAGGGGGAAACTGCTGAGTTCCTTGTAATAGTCTTTAAGCAATTCGAGGGGGAGGGGTTTGCCGTCTTTTTTCTTGGACATGGAAAAGACCTTATTGATATTGCCGCCGGAGCCGATGGCAACGATCTGATCCGCAAAGGGCCGGGTTTCCTTCTTGATAAATTCTTTCATCTGATCCCATCTCTCGTCGGATACCTGATCTTTAAGCATCCGGATGGTTCCGATGTTGAAGGATTCTTTGAATATGAGTTTGGTCTGGGCAAAAAGAGTGAGTTCAGTGCTTCCTCCGCCTACATCAATATAGAGGTAGGCGTGTTCCTTGTCCATGTTTTCAGCGATATGGTTCTCGTAGATGAGAGAGGCTTCGTCCCCTCCGCTGATGATCTCGATATGGATCCCGGTTTCTTTTTTGACCAGGTCAAGTATTTCATCTGCATTGACAGCATCGCGCATGGCAGAAGTGGCTGCTGCTTTGAGATAATCAACATCATAGGCTTCCACAAGGTGCTTATAGGCTTTTATTGTACTGATGATCATTGAGGTTTTTTCGTCCGAAATTCTTTTTTGCTCAAATACATCGAAGCCAAGACGCAAAGGCACCCTGACCAGATTGAGTTTATTGAATTCGACCCTGACACCCTGACTATTCACTTCAGAGATCAGCAGGCGGGCTGCATTGCTTCCGATATCGATCGCAGCAAGTCTCATGGTATTGGTGTTTTTTTACAGGGAGGCAAAGGATTTTTCGAGTGTTTCGGCCAGTTCCAGTCTGATCACTTCAGGATGCTTCAATGTCTTATGAAAAAGGTAATTATAGATTTCGATTTGAGAACGGATCTTTTTTAATTTTTTATCCCTTTTATAGGTATTGATTAATTCATTGTCCAGGTAACGGGCTTTGACATTGTCCGATAACTGAATTTCCAGGATTTCTTTGAGCTCTTTTTTGATTTCTTCTTCACGTATGGGGCAGGTGGCTTCGATCCGATGATCCAGGTTTCTAATCATCCAGTCTGCGGAAGAAATAAATGTTTTCTCTTTTCCTCCATTATGGAAAATGAATACCCTGGCATGTTCCAGATATTCATCGATGATGCTGATAGCGGTGACCGGTTTGATGAATTTTTTGTTTTCCGTAAACATGCAAAAGATCCCGCGCACGATGAGTTTTATTTCAACACCTGACCTGGCAGCCTCGGTGAGCTTATAGATCAACATTTCGTCAGAAAGGGAGTTCATCTTCAGGATCATAGCCGCATGCCTCCCGCTCTTTGCAATCCTGATTTCGTTATCGATCATACGAAGCAATTCTTTTCTTAGCAGAGTCGGACAGGGGATCAGGGTCTTGCAGCCCTTGAGCATAGTTTCTTTCCGGTTTTCGATGAAATTGAAGATGCGGTTCACATCGGCCATGATATTCCGGTCGGATGTGAGCAGGCAATGATCGCCATAGATGGTAGCAGTTTTTTCATTGAGGTTGCCCGTGCTGACAAAGCCATAATGAATCGTATGGTTGTTGATCCGCTTCTTAATCATGCAGAGTTTGCCGTGGATTTTCAAATTGGGAATGCCGATCAGAACTTTCACACCTTCATCTTCCAGCCTGACCTTCCACTCAAGATTGGCTTCTTCTTCAAAACGCGCCCTGAGCTCCAGCATTACCGTAACCTGTTTACCATTACGCACCGCATTGATTAGGGCGTTGATGATCTTGGAATTGGTAGCCATCCTGTAACAAGTAATTTTTATTGCTGTTACATTGGGATCAATGGCTGCTTCCCTGAGCATGTCGATCAGTGGATTGAAAGAATGATAGGGAAAATGCAGCATGACGTCTTTTTCCAACACGATATCGGTTACTCTGGGGGCCCTGACGAGAGCAGGATGATCAAAGGGTTTTTTACGCTGGCCTTTTTTTGTGAATACATCAGGAAAGTCCATGAAATGCCTGAAATTATGAATCCGGCCCCCTGGCATCAGGTTCCCTTTTTTGAGGTTGAGACGTTTGACAAGGTATTGAAATAGCCCGGGATCCATTTCCTTATCATAAACAAATCGGACCGGCTTTCCTTTACGGCGGTTGCGAACTGCTTTTTCCAATTTCTGGATCAGGCTGGTAGCGACATCATTATCCAGGTCAATTTCAGCGTCCCGGGTGAGCTTGAAAACCCAGGATTCATAACGATCATAACCGAAATAAGAGAAGATGCTCTTCAGGTTGTGACGGATTACATCTTCCAGCAAAATAATATAGTTTTCTCCTGGCTGGGAAGAGGGGAGTTTGACGAAACGGCCAAGCAAACGACTAGGCACTTCGATAAGTGCGTATTTTCTTTTCATGCTGGTGTCCTTGCGGGAAAGCACGACTCCGAGATAGATGGATTTGTCCCTCAAGTAAGGAAAACCTGTGATACTCTCAATCATCAGAGGAATGATATTTGAGCGAACATCTTCCTCGAAATGGGTTTGCACGAATTTCTGCTGGTCCTTGCTCAATTGTTTTTCATTTACCAGAAAAATCTTCTCTTTTTCCAATTCGATAAGTATATTTTCCCAGATCCGGTTGAATACGTCCTGTTGCTCCAGCACAATGGACTGGATTTCGCTTAGGATCTTCTCCGGCGAATGCTCAAGGTGCATGTTTATATTTTTTTTGGACTTGCCGGAAAGCTCTATCATCCGGTTAAGGGTGGCGACCCGCACCCGAAAGAATTCATCGAGGTTATTGGAGAATATGCCTAAGAATTTGATCCTTTCCTTGAGGGGAACACTTAGATCGGCTGCTTCCTGCAATACCCGCCCGTTAAAAGAGAGCCAACTGATATCCCTTATGATCGTTCCTCTTTTCATTTCCGTGGTAATCATTTGCATCTGCTTTACTTTTGCGCGCAAAGTAGATCGTGAACTAATGCGGAAAATTAATTAATTATTAATTGTTAACAACACAAGGAGAGGCGAAAGCTCAATTTTGCGCGGAATGAATAAGAATGAATTTTTGGAGGAATTGGAAGATTTGGCTCTGCAAATGGTGAGCTGCCGAATAATTTACCAGTCGGAGTCGGGGATGATGTTGGCTTCAGAAGACAGGATCCGGAGGGTTTTCGAGTGGGACGGGCATTGGTTTATTGAGACGGGAAAGGGCATGGTTTTAAGGTTGGAAAGACTTGTTGAAGTTGGAGAAAGGCAGAATTCGGATTTTGGCGGTGATTTGGCATGAGAGGAAGATATCAGGCCATTTATTTAGATTTCTTATGATTCTTTTTGATAATTAGCAGGATTTTGCGACCTTTGCCGTCCTAAATTTTAGCAGTTATGGCAAGAGTATGTCAGGTTACGGGGAAGGTTCCGGTTAGTGGGAATAAAGTATCCCACTCCAATATCAAGACCAAGAGGCGGTTTTTGCCCAATTTGCAGACAAAAAGGTTTTTCCTTGCCGAGGAGGACAAATGGGTGACCCTGAAACTATCTTCTGAAGGCCGCAGGACGATTAACAAGAATGGACTCTATAGTGTAATTAAGAAGTTGAGGTCGGAAGGCGTGAAAATATAATTGATAATCAAGTATTTAATTTAATAAAATGGCAAAAAAGGGCAATAGGGTGCAGGTGATCATGGAGTGCACCGAGCATAAAAACAGTGGCAAAGCGGGAACAAGCCGGTATATCACTACAAAAAACAAGAAAAACACCCCAGAGCGTCTGGAACTCAAGAAGTTTAACCCCATCTTAAAGAAGATGACGGTTCATAAAGAAATTAAATAATTTAAATAAATTATTATATGGCAAAGGCAGCAAAAACAGCTATTAAAAGCAAAGACGCAAAGGTCGCAGCAGAAGCCAAGAACTGGACTAAAGTGATCAGGGCCGTTCGCAGCTCCAAGTCCGGTGCCTATACCTTTAAGGAGTCAATTGTCCATAAGGACAAGATCAAGGACTTTCTGGCTCAGAAATAATTATGGGTTAGATCAAAATATAGAAGCTGTCTCCAAGGACAGCTTTTGTTATTTTGCACCAATCCTGAAAAAGTTTTTGGAAATTGAAATTAAAAGACGATGGGAATTTTTGATAAACTATTCGGGAAAAAGGAGAAAGAGAGCCTTGATGAGGGCCTGCAGAAGACCAAACAAGGTTTTCTGTCCCGGATCACCAAGGCCATTGCAGGCAAGAGCACGGTGGATAGCGAGGTTCTTGATGAATTGGAAGATGCCCTGGTCAGTGCAGATGTGGGAATAGATACAACTGTGGAGATCATCAATCGGATTGAAAAAAGGGTGGCTAAGGACAAGTACCTGAATGTTTCGGAGCTGAATAAAATATTGCAGTATGAGATGGAATCGATCCTGGTGGACAGCGATTCCCATTCTTACCAGGATTTTAATGTGCCCGATGGGAAAAAACCTTTCGTGATCCTTGTTGTAGGTGTTAATGGAGTTGGGAAGACGACTACGATTGGGAAGCTGGCTTATAATTTTAAGAAAGCGGGCAAATCTGTGATACTCGGCGCTGCCGATACTTACAGGGCGGCTGCAGTTGACCAATTGACGATCTGGAGCGAGCGCACAGGGGTGCCGATCGTGAAACAGGGTATGGGCGCCGATCCCGGTGCAGTGGCATTTGATACGGTGCAAAGCGCTATTGCCAAGGGGGTGGATATTGCGATCATTGATACGGCCGGACGTTTGCATAATAAGGCTTTTTTAATGGATGAACTCGGCAAGATCAACCGCGTGATTAAGAAGATTATGCCGGATGCGCCACATGAGGTATTGCTGGTATTGGACGGGTCGACGGGTCAGAATGCTCTGGAGCAGGCCAGGCAGTTCTTAGCTACGACCCAGGTTTCAGCAATTGCCGTGACCAAACTGGACGGTACGGCCAAGGGCGGTATGGTGCTGGCGATTGCAAAGCAATTTAAGATCCCGGTTCAATTCATAGGAGTGGGTGAGAAGATGGAGGATCTGCTGGTTTTTAACAAGCATGAGTTTGTGGACAGTCTGTTTAATTTGGAGAATAAGGATTGAAGAATTTCCGACGGTTTTTTTACATAAGAACAATATTTTAATTTTATTGAACTAAATACACTAAAAATGAAAAAGACATCATTACTGTTATCAATTATGCTTTTAGCTCTGTCAAATATTTCTTTTGGACAAGGAGAAAACCGGTGCAATTCAGTCAAGGGCCCAAAGGGGACCTGGCTATTTCTTGACGGTAATCCGGCCAATGGATCCGTTAAGCTTTCTTCTCCAGCCCTTTCTCATGATGGCACACCGGATCATTACCCCAGCGCCGGATGGCAAATAGTTCATTTGGGTAACGGAGAATTCGCTTTGATGTGCCTGGGGAAGCCAAATTTGTATTTAGCCGGCAATATAGAAAATGGAACTGTCAAACTGGTATCTAATACTAATGAGGATGGCACCCATTGGAAAGAAGTAACCTTGCCTGCCGGCACGGTTGGATATGTGTGTGCAGGCAAAGTAAAAAACCCACAACATGTTTACCTGATGGGCAATTCGGAAGACTTTGGAATTAACCTGGTATCAAATACCAATCAGGAGGGCACACATTGGAGGGTTCAGGGATTCAATCTTGGTGCACATTAAACAGAGGCATTGATATCGTAAAGCAGCCGGATTGTTCAACTCCTATTCTTCCTCGAATAGAACCGGGTGTGGGATTTGAAACCTGAGAAGATAAAACTGATGTTCGATATAGGGTAGTTCTCAGAAACTGCCCTTTTTTTATGCCCTTTCTTTCTTATAACTTAGTCGGATACGGTTTCTGACGCTTTTTATAAATAACCCCTGATCACTATGAAACATAGGTTTATGGTTCTTGATGTTTTCAGGGGTGTATTTGCCAGCCTGATATTTTGTTTCCATTTGCATTTTTACGCTGGGCCGCCAATTCTGAACAACGGATTTATTGCTAATTCCGATTTGTTTGTTGATTTCTTTTTTGTACTTAGCGGGTTTGTCATTTCTTACAATTACCAGTCCATTTCGATTTCCCGGGAATTATTCCTGTTTTATAAAAAAAGGTTTTCCAGGCTATATCCCCTGCACCTGCTTATGCTATTCGTTTTTGCAGGTATCGTATTATTGAAGCACTTGATTGCAGGACATTTTCCGGAGAAGCTGCCAAATGACCCTAATAATAATATCTTAACTTTTATATCTAATCTGTTTTTACTGAACAGCGTAAAAATGCCTTACGCAAGCAATGGAGCAACCAATCCGGGTTGGAATCAGGCAAGCTGGTCGATCAGCGCTGAAATGATCGCCTATCTTTTATTCGGAGCCATCATGCTTTATATTACGCACAGGAGTCTATTGAAATACAGAATGTGGTTTTATTTAGTGACAGCAATTCTGGCTCTAACTATTTTATCCTATGCGACCGGGGGATTTTCGATGATGTACACTTACGACTATGGTTTCTTGAGGGGGATCAGTGGTTTTTTCATAGGGGCATTCTGTTTCACAATTTTTGATCATTCATATCTTTATTTCCTGAAAATAAGGCCTTTCTTTTTTACCCTTGCAGAGACTGTTTTAATATTATTAATGCTATGGATGGTTAGTTTGGGGGGTGTTCTGAAAAGATTCGGACTGGCATATGAAATTTTATTTTTTCTCTGCATTTTTATTTTCTCGTTCGAAAAAGGCGCATTGTCGGCTTTATTGAAAAAGCCTCTTTTTCTTAGACGCATGGGCGCTTATTCCTACTCGATTTATATGATACATGTGCCTTTTATCACCCTATTCGATATCCTGTTCATGAGATTGTTGAAAATGCCATTGCCAGCTTATAACTATTTGTTTATTTTGGAATACTTTGTTATTTATATAGTATCCGGATTTACTTACCGGTATGTTGAAATGAAGTTTTACTTTAAAGATAGGTCATCATCCGGAAGCAGGCCTAAAAGGCTGCCTTAATCATGTCGTATTAATAAAGGCATTAAGACCGTCGATTACAAACCATTAACAAATCGAAAGGTTATATTTATAGAATATTGAAGGAAATATAGTTAACCCCTAAAAGTTTATGGTATATAACCGCAATTCAGCAAGCGGCGGTGAATCGAATAGATATTTTTTGATTGCCTTGTGCTTAATAAATATCCTTGCTTTTAGCCTATTGATTTGCGGGCTAAGCTTCCTGTTTCATTTAACGATTTCCAATTGGCAATTCCCTTTTTCATGCGCATTGGCATTTACTGTCAATTACTATGCAGCAGTTTTTTTTATGGCTGGCCGCGGAAAACGCTTTTTTTTGAAGAGCAGCGCATTCATTCTTGTTTTGTTATTCGGTTTCATCTTGTTTTCCGGTTATTTTTATGATGTGTCCTTTGACGGCCAATGGTACCACCAGGAAACAGTATTTAACTTGGAGCGGGGGCATAATCCCGCATATCAAAAATTACAGGTGCCACCGGATGAAGAAACAGGAAATTCTTCTGTTGGATGGTGTTCTGGGACGGACAGACCTATTCTTTCCAATTTAGTCAAACCCGAAGATGTTCACTTAAACCTGAAGTTCATCGCGATCAACAATTTCAGCAAAGGAACAGAATTTATTGAAGCCGCAATTTATAAACTGACAGGGCGTATTGAAACAGCAAAGGCGGTAAATCTGATACTGCTTGCATCTACTTTCTTTTTATCTCTTTCAATTTTTTATAAAACAGACCGAATCGGCATTGCAAAAAAATGGATACTATCCTGCTTGATTACTTTTAATCCGGTTTCCCTGATGCAGATGAACACTTTTTGTGTAGATGGCGCAGTTGCTTGCTCCCTGATCTGCCTGCTGATGGTCAACTTGATTTTGTTGCATGAAATCAACTGCTATTATCTCTTACTGCTGGGATCGATCATAACGATAGCTGTAAATATCAAGTTCACTAACGTTTTATTTACATGCATCTTTTGTACAGCATTCTTGATCATCATGCTTGTTTATAAAAAGAGAGGGTCCTTCAAAAAAGTATTGTTGACAGGCGTCGTTTCAGGTGCAATAGGTATTTGCTGTTGCGGTTACAATCCCTATATTACGAATTTTATTGAGAAACAGGATGTGTTTTATGGGTTGGTTCCAAGCCACGATAATATCCGCAATAATTTGACTCCACCTCTTTTCAAACCACTCAACCGCTTTGAAAAACTCTTCTTCTCAATTTCCGCTCACCAGGGCTGGAACTGGAATAAAACCGACAAAAGTTCAATCTGGGATGTTCCTAAAATCCCATTCACATTTAATAAGGAGGATATCTTAAGAGCTAAGGATCCGGAACAGGAGCTTTCGGCTTTTGGCCCTTTTTTTAGCGGAGTGCTGATTGTTGCGGTAGCGCTGTTTGTTCTTACAGTGCTGTATTTCAGGCGAGTCCCTTCGTTCCCGCTTTTCCTGGCCGTACTATTTATTCTTCTTTTAAGCATATTGGTTATTCCTGAATCCTGGTGGGGGCGGTATGTTCCTCAATTATGGATTCTCCCGATAATTATTTTATTGATGGGAGAGTTCATTTCGTTTGGGTGGGCGCGACTCTTAAGAGTCATTCTTTATTTTTCTTTAGGATTGAACATAGCATGGGCATCATTATGCATTGCATCCAATTTATCAACAACGCTTCTTATCAATTATCAGTTGAAACAGCTTAAGGCGCTGGTTCAACCTGTGAACATAGAATTTTGTCCTTTTAATACTTTTAAGTGTAACCAAATACGATTCCTTGAAGCGGGTATCCCCATTAATGAGAGAAGCCTTAAGGGCCCTTTTGTTTATAATGTAGTGGAATCTAACACGAGGTTTGAAACAACTGTTCCTTTGCCGGATCTGCCAATGCCGTTTATGTTGAAGCTGGATCTTAAAATATCGGGGAATGGCAAGAGCATGGTTTTGAAATAGGAGCTATCTTCGGAATAGAAATATATTGACATGAAAAGAATATTATTGATGGCATCACTGTCGCTTGCTTTTTGTGCATCTATCCATGCCCAGGTGACCAGAACTATTTTTATTACGGGAGGGAATTTTGATACCACTTTCATCAGATATGTAATAGCGTTGACAAAAAAAGCCAACCCCAAGATCTGCTTCCTGCCCACAGCCAGTGCCGACAATCCTTATGGCATTAATCACTGGTATGATATCTGTACTAATTTGCCTATGAAACCTTATGTGCAACGCGTATTTCTCAATTCTTCACCTGAACAAAAGACTTTTGAAGAGAGCTTGCTTGCAATGGATGCCATTATTGTCGGTGGTGGCAGCACGCTGAACATGATGGCTATCTGGAAGGCACAGGGAATTGATACGGTATTGAGAAAGGCCTATGAAAGGGGAATAGTGCTAGCCGGTGGGAGTGCCGGCTCCCTTTGCTGGTTTACCGGTGGTTACACAGATTCCAGACCCAAAAAGCTTAGCCTCGTCGAATGTCTTGGGTTCATTCCGTTGAGCCATTGCCCTCATTATCATAGTGAGCCTACCCGCAAACCGCTCTACCAGGAAGCTATTTTAAAGGGTTATCTCAAACCCGGTTATGCTTGCGATGACCAGGCCGGAGTTTTATTTGAGGATGAAAAATACATCAAATCGGTTTCATTAAATGGAAACAACAACAGCTATTACCTGTCGGTGATCGACGGGAAGATAGATGAGAAGTTGCTACCTTCGGAAATAGTAAAATAAATAGCTGAGATCCAAAAGGCTAAGTGCCATTATGAGGTTGTAGTACTACCCATATTAACATTTGCCGGAAGATAAAGCCATCGGGGTGCCGAATAAAATTCGATACCGGAATTTAAAACCCATCATGAACGACCCCAAAAAAAGAATTGATATCATCAATGAGGTGCTGGAAGAATGCATTCTTGCTTACCCTGTCTCTTCCTTTATTATCAGCCTCTACAAACAGTACCAGCAAAGGGGTAGCCTGAGTAAAAAGCAATTACAGGGGCTTTATGGGAAGGCTTCCATCGTCCAGGGACTGGCTCCTGGCAAATTGGCCGGCGTGGAAGCGATCATTAAAAAAATGCCTACCAGGTATAAATCGGAGAAACCTTCTATTAAACCGCTTTATGAGAAGGACCCGGAGGCCGAAGGGCTAATCCGGGAAATTCTTGCAAAATTCCCACAGCATAAACGAGCGCTTTTTCTTCTTTCGAAATGCGAGAACAACGAGCAACTGAGTCCGGCGGACCTGCTGGACCTAAAGAAGATCAAACAGATCGTTGACAGGAAATAATTCCTGATATGGCTCCCGCGGGAGCAGTCCCTTCTTTTAATTGCGGGATTTTCTGTGTTTGTCTCATTTGAGCCCTGCTCTCCTTATTGAAAAATGACAAGGCGAGCATGAGCCTTAACTTCAGCGATATTTTCAGGTCGCGTATCAATGACCAGGTTTCCTATAGCGAATATTTCTACCAGGAGTTCAGCCGCCTGCGCAATCCGCAGATGATCCGCCGGAATTTTACTTACCGATTCGTGAAGATGGATGTGTCCCTGTTCAATAGAAAGAATATGAATATGAGCGGAATGGATGGGCCGCCCAGGGAATGCAGCAATAAATAGGAGTCCCGGTTGCGTGTGTTAAAGAAAGGAGCCGGCGTGGGTGCCTGCTCTTTGCTTATGCTTTCAATGTCCCAGTGATATAATCATAACTGGCTTTGATGCTTGCGAAGGCGTCTTTAGGCATGTCGTGTTCGACAAAGAAATGCTGCATGCCGGCCGTGGAAGACGCTGTAAATATTCTTTTGTAATCGATGGTTCCTGAGCCAATGGGCAGGATGGTCTTGCGTTCTGCATCGAGATCTTTTACGTGCCATAATGGGAACCTTCCGGGATTTTGTTTGAAGAGTTCCACCGGATCTTTTCCTCCCTTGACGGCCCAGGCCAGATCGAGTTCCATTTTCAATTTTGTTTCGGTTAGAATGAGGTCATATGGGATCTTCCCTTCTACTTCATGAAATTCCATATCGTGATTGTGATAGCAGAAAGTGATCCCGGCTTTGTGGCAGGCTTCGTCGGTTTTATTCAAGGTCTCAATGGAAGCCTTGATTTCATCGAGGGTGTCCGTAGGCGTATTGGCGCATACGAGGTAGGGAATCCCGCCTTCGGAAGCCTGGTCAACCAGCTCCTGCATATTGTCCCTGAGATTCGGTAAGGCCGGAATCTTAATGGGATTGCCATTGGCATCCGTGGGCATTTTGGCGCCAGGACGGAGTTTGAAAGGAGCGCCAAGGACATGGTGTGATTTCCAGCTCATGCCCAGTCCATTGATGAGGCTGGCAAAATCTTTTGGCTTGAACCCATAGAGGCCTCCCCTTTTACTGAATGCGGATTCGATTTCCTTATAGCCGATATCGGCAATCTTTTTGAGAGTGCCATTTACATCATCGTCGATAACATTGAAGAAGGTGAATAATTGCAGGCCGACGGCATGGTTTTCTTTGAGCAAGCTGCGGTAGAGGACGGACATTGCCCGGCCCTTTGAAATCAATGTTGATCCGATTGCGGATAGGGCCGAAGCGCCGATGAATTTTCTTCTATTGATCATTTTGGTAGTTTTAATAACTTAACCCAAATCCGAATTTGTAAAGGGGGTCTTTGGAGTCATAGGGAAGATCTTCTTTCTGGTCACGAACGGCCTGCATGGAGGAAGGCATTTCTATCGGAAGATGCCCTCCCGGTTTGGCTTTTCCGAAGACCACATCGAGCACAGCTTCATCACTTGCACCGAAGTCTGCGAGCAGTCCTTTTGCGGCTCCGCTTATTTCAGGTATGACAGCGGGACGGTCCAGGTAGATGTCTACGATGGTAGGAACGGCTTTGAGCAAGTCCAATATACTGTCTTTTTGAGCACCTTTAAAGTCGAGGTCTCCGTGATGAAACATGCGTGCCATGAGTATAGGAGACTCCATCGGGTAAAATGGAGTCTTGAGGCGAAGGATGGCAATATCAGCTTCTTCGGGTTTGTCCACTACTGTGCCGTAGCGGGCAGCGACCTTGGGGTCGATATTTCTAATATAGATTTTTAGTTGATTGGGTTTTAGGGGCAGGACCTTATTTTCGTTTTTCAGAAGGGTCATGGCTCGGCGCTGAGAGGCTTCCGCCGCTTTGACAAATTCCGGATTGCCAACTACGGAGACTGCCTTTTCTTCATCTATAAAGGGATTTTCAAAAAGGCCGAGTTCGAATTTTTGGCGGAGTAACCTTTTGACAGATTCGTCGATCCTGGATTCTTTGATTTTACCGCTTTTGACGAGCTCGACAACTAGTTCGGGACAATTTTCCCCGCCGAATTGATCCACACCAGATTCAATGATTTTTTGCACTCTTTCAGGCCGTGAAAGTTTTTCAACGCCCCATGCTCGTGCAGGCCAAACAGTTCCCATGATCTGTGCATCTGTGACAAGGCCCCAATCCGTGCAGACCACCCCGTCGAAATGGTATTTATTCCTGAGCAGGCCGGTAATGATCTGTTTGTTATAGGAGAAACCGACGTGTTCGTATGGTTCGTTCATGGGGACACCATAATAGGGCATGATGGCTGCTGTGTGAGCTTTAAAGGCCGCTTCGAAAGGTATCAGGTGGTAGTTGAAATTATTGCCTGGATAGACCTGTCCTTTCTGGAAAGGAAAATGAGGATCCAGCCCTTCTTTCTGGGGTCCACCGCCCGGAAAATGCTTGGTCATGCAGGCCACACTCTGCGGCCCCAGTTTTTCTCCCTGGTACCCGAGAATATAGGCTGTAGTCATTTTGGCTGAGAGTGCGGCATCTTCTCCAAAAGTTCCGCTGATACGCGGCCAGCGGGGTTCAGTGGCCAGATCGACCTGGGGGTGAAGAGATTCACGAATGCCTACCGCTACATATTCCTGCCGGGCATCATCGGCAAATTCATGAGTGAGTTTTTCATCACCTATCGCCGCGAGGCCCAATGGTTCGCACCATTGCGAGAATGTGGCTGCGCTCATGGCAAATACATTGCTTGTAAAATGATTGCGGGGATCTGAAGCGATGGTTATCGGAATACCTAATCTTGTGGAATCCTGCGCATATTTCTGCATGAGGTTGTACCATTTGGCAAGGACTGCGGGAGAGGGTATAGCCCAAAGATTGAAATGGCACATCTTGTATTGTCGAATAAGATTGAGCGCATTGGGGGCAAATGAAAACATCCCTTTGGCAGGTTTATCTTCTATGGTTCCATCATCATTTACTCTGGCCCCATTGATGAATAGCATCCCGGCTTTTTCTTCCAGGGTCATTTGGGAAAGCAAATCATTGACCCGGGCTTCGATGGGTTGTTTGGGGTCTTCATAAATATCCATCTTGCCGTTCTTATTGAGATCGCGGTAGGAGGGTTGGACATTTTTTTGATAAAGGGCGGAAAGCAGGACTAAGGCTCCAAGCGGGAGCAGGGCTGGAAGAATTTTTCTCATGGCAATACGTGTTGATATAAGCTACCAAATGAAGTTAAGAGATTATTTTCATGTCAGGAACTTTTAAAGACATGGCCCGAGCCCTGGGCCAGGGCCATGTCTCCCCCTTGTAAAAGACTTTATTACTGTTGCTTTAATTCCTTGATTTCTACTTGCGGCAACAGGGAATGACTGACTTTTTCAGTAACGATTTCAGCAGGCAGGTTGAAGCTTTGCTTATCCTTTATATTGAGGCTCGAAGCTCCAACCATTACAGTATAGGTTCCGGCCTCGGCGACCCAGGCGCTTTTTTTCGTATCGAAACTGGCGAGGTCTTCGGGGCTGATCGTAAAGCTGATGGCCTGAGATTCACCGGGAGACAACAATTTAGTCTTTGCAAATCCTTTCAACTCCATTGAGGGTTTATCGAGTTCCCTGGCAGGAGCATTGAGATAAAGCTCAACGACTTCTTTTCCGGGAACCTTTCCGGCATTTCTTACAGTAACCGTAGCCGTTAGTTCTTTGCTGAAGCCGGAGGAACTAAGCTTGAGTGCACTATATTCGAATTGGGCATAAGAGAGACCGTAACCGAATTCATATGCGGGTTGAACATGGAAGCTATTGAAATAACGATAACCTATATAAATCCCTTCTTCATAAGTGACTTCTGCGGGAATTTGTTTCATCCCGAAATTTCCCGTAGTAGCTTTTTCCGGAAATTCCTTACCGGGGAAATTTTTGGAGGAAGCAGCGTCGTTATAATGAAGAGGGAAGGTAGTTGCCAGCTTCCCTGAAGGATTCACTTTTCCGCTCAGGATTTCTGCAATGGCATTGCCCCCTTCAAGGCCTGGTTGCCAGGCGAGCAGGATCGCGTCGACCTGGTCTCTCCACTGTGCTACATCGATTACGCCTCCGATATTGAGTACGACGATGAGTTTTTTGTGCTGCGAATGAAAGGCATCGGAAACTCTTTGGATCAGGCTTTTTTCGGCGGCGCTCAGGTAATAGTCATCGTCCACTTTTCGATCCTTTCCTTCACCTGCATTTCGGCCGATCACGAGCAGGGCCAAATCAGCCTGGGTTGCTTCTTTGTTGATAGCATCGGCGCTAAGAGGATACTCGGCAATAGGAGGAGTGGGATTCCTGAATTCTTCGAAAAAGCTTTTCTTAGGCTGGCCAGCTTTTTGAATCGTTATATAATTTATATAATTGGACTTGAGCATGCCCTCGACATTATAACCGGTGTTAGACAACCCATTTGCAATGGAGACCTTATAGGCTTTATTGACGTCTCCGCTGCCCGTGCCGCCTGCAATCAGGGAATAGGCGGAATTGCCATAGAGCGCAATGGTCTGGGCGGTATTGGCCAATGGAAGGGTCTCTCCATCGTTTTTGAGAAGGACCATGCATTCGGCTGCAGTATTGCGTGATATGAGGGCGTCTTTTTTCAGATCGGGTTTATTGCTGAAAGCGTATTTTTTAAAGCTGGGCGATTTGAGTATGATATTCAGTATGCCTTCAATATTTTCATCGAGCACTTTTTCAGAGAGGGTACCATTCTGAACGGCTTCGAGGATCGCCTTGCTTTGATCAGGCGTTCCGGGCATGAGCAGGTTATTGCCTGCTTTCATCTGGCCGACGGGATCCTTACCTCCAAACCAATCGGTCATCACGAAACCTTTATATCCCCATTCTTTTCTAAGAATGGTCGTTAAGAGATCATGGCTTTCAGATGTATAGGTTCCGTTGACATAATTATAGGAACTCATCACCGTCCAGGGACTGGATTTTTTTGCAGCGATCTCAAATCCTCTCAAATAGATTTCGCGCAAAGCTCTTTCGCTGACGATAGTATTGACGGTATTGCGGTCAGTCTCCTGGTTATTAGCGACAAAATGTTTGATAGAGGTTCCGACACCATTGCTCTGGATGCCTTTTACAAGCGCGGCACAGATCATTCCGGACAGAAGGGGGTCTTCTGAAAAATATTCAAAGTTGCGGCCTCCAAGCGGGTTGCGGTGAATATTCATAGCGGGGCCCAGGATAATATCCACTCCGTATTCCTTTATTTCGGTTCCAAAGGCGGTCCCGATTTTCCGGGCAATGGCCGTGTCCCATGAGGAAGCGATAAGGGAGGCTACGGGCCACGCAGTAGCGTAATAGGTGGCGGAATGGTCATCACCCCTGACTGAGTCTATGCGTACGCCGGCAGGGCCATCTGATAAGACCAGGGAAGGAATGCCAAGGCGGGGAATGGCATAAGTGGTTCCCGCTGCTCCAGGCACTTTATCCTGGGTCTGACCGATCTCTGGCCCCTGCGGCTTGTTGCCCGGCATATGAAATCCATTGCCTGTGACGAGTTTTACTTTCTCTTCGAGCGTCATGGCTGCAATGATTTCTTTTATGGAGTTCTTGCCTAGTTGTGGCAGGGATGCACTGTTTTTTTGAGCCATAGAAAACCCACCCATGGCGACCAGGCAGATGAAGATGATGAAGTTCCTGGCAATCGTTTTGGTCTTGTTCATATCGCTGTATTTGGTTTGTTTTTTTTGATAATAATACTTCTCATTTAAGCGTTCCTGCCGGTGATCTGCGTAACAGCCTCTTTATAGCTTTCTCCTACAGGCAATTCCATCGCTCCAACGAAGACCGAGCTTTTCTTAATGGCCGTGATCTGATCGACGGAAATGAAATAGGACTTATGGATCCGGATGAATTTTTGTACGGGCAACTGTTCTTCGAGTGACTTCATGCTCATCCTTGTAATAATTGGTTTGCCGGGAGCGGTTTTCAGGTGGATCTTAATATAATCCTTCAGCCCTTCGATATAGGTTATGTCTGAAAAATTGACCTTTAGGAGGCTATAGTCTACATTGACGAACATAAATTCCTGAGAAGACCCCGTTCCTGTGGAGGCTCCCACCGCGTGAACAACCGATTTTTTCAATTGGAACAGCTCCCAGGCTTTGTTGCAGGCTTTGACGAACCGGTCCAGAGATACTGGTTTGACCAGGTAATCGACCACATCCAGGTTGAAGCCTTCCAGGGCAAATTTTTCATAGGCTGTGACCAGGATGATCATGGGCTTGTTCTGCAGGCTCTGAATGAACTGCAGGCCAGTGAGCCCGGGCATTTGGATATCGAGAAAGATAAGGTCAATTGCGATTGGACTTGCTTGCAAAAGCTTCATGGCTTCAATGGCATTGCAGCAGGATGCTTCCAGTTTTAGGAATGGCAGTTTTCTGATATTGTCCTCCAGAAGTTCGAGCGCGAGCGGCTCGTCGTCTACTGCCATGCAAGTGAGCATTAATGGAAATTTAATTGTAATGAAATCATGAACCAGCCTTCTTCCCTTGTGACTAAGAGGGAATGCTGGTCGCCATATAATAAATTTAACCTTCTTTTTACATTGGTAAGGCCGATTCCAGAGATTTTATCCCTGATTTCTATTGAATCCGGATTGTATCGATTCCTGACCGAGAACTGAAGCAGGTTGTTTTTTGCCTTTAGTTCAATTTGGATTTTTGCCTGTTCGATCATACCCGTTCCGTGTTTGAAAGCATTTTCCACGAAAGGGATAAGGAGCATGGGTTCGATAACGTAATTCTTATCCGGATTTTCACAAGTGAAGACCAATTCCACATTCTTTCCAAAGCGTTGCTGCTGAAGGTCAATATAGGATTGCAGGTATTCAGTTTCTTTTTCGAGGGGCACTTTTTCCTCATCAGCTTCATACAGCATATAACGCATCAGGGAGGATAGTTTAATCAGGGAAGGTTCGAGCAGCTCTGATTTTTTCCTAGCCAGGGCCACCATATTATTGAGTACATTGAACATGAAATGAGGGCTTACCTGAGAACGCAGGAAGGAGAGTTCGGTCTTGAGGTTTTCATTCTCCCTTTCCTTTATTAAACGGTCATAGAGGATCTTGTCCCTGATCATGCGAAACGAAGTGCTGGTGGCTACGAAGAAAAGATAAGGAAAGAGCACGAAAAGAATGGCCGGCCTGAATTCATAGGATCTGAATTTGCCGAGGAAAATATTGAACAAGACCCAATCACAGACTATGGCGGCCACGAAAATGATAAGTTGGATTAAGCCATAATTCCAGTATTTTTTCGGGTAGACGAGTTTGGGGATCAGCCAGTAGCTATTGAAATAGAAATAGCAGACCCAAAAGAGGTTGAAGCAAAAATATTTGATCAACGAGTTTGTATCGTTCTGGCTGTGCTGCGCCTGGTGTCCGTTTTCATAGCTCGGACGGAGCAGATAAGGCAGGGTGAAGAAAAGCGCCCAGATTGCCACATGGAAGGCAAGTACAATCGTTTTATTAGAATACCAGGGCATTTTCATGCTGTAAAAATAGTTACTGAGATGTTGAGAGCCGGAAATGTTGAGACGAAACCCGATTTTTCAGCTACCAATGGAAAGGAATATTTGAGAAATAGGTTATTTTAATACTCTATATGAGAACCTTGGTTTGTACCGAGCCTGGTCATTTTGAATACAGGTCGAAAGAGGACCCGATATGGGCTCCCGGCCATACGCTCCTTCAGATCCTGAGGATGGGTGTATGTGGCACAGATCTCCATGCTTTTGAAGGCGTTCAGCCTTATTTTGAATATCCCCGCATACTGGGTCATGAAATAGCCGCTCGTATATTGAGAACGGAAGCGGTTGGCTTTCAGCAAGGGGAGGAGGTGGTTTTTCTTCCTTATTTCTTTTGCGGGCGTTGTATTGCCTGCCGGCAAGGCAGAACGAATTGCTGTGCTACCCTTAAGGTTTGCGGTGTGCATATCGATGGGGCCTGTTCGGATTATTTCCTTGTTCCCGACGAGTACCTGGTACATGGACGCGGATTGGGAGCCGATGAATTGGCCCTGGTTGAGCCATTTTCTATTGGAGCACATGCCGTGAAACGGGCAAAGTTAAAAGAGGGACAAAAGGTCATGGTGATCGGGGCGGGCCCGATCGGACTCGCCACTATGGAAATGGCCCGCATGGCAGGAGCAGAAGCGGCTGTGTGTGACGTTAATAATGGCAGATTGGATTTTTGCAGGAAAATATTGGATGGCAACCGCGTGATGAATGCCGGTTCTTCTGATTTGGCGGACCGGCTGAAGGAATGGACTGGCGGGGATATGCCTGAAGTAGTCTTTGATGCAAGCGGCAATCTAAATGCAATTGAAGCAGGGTTTCAATATATTTCATACGCGGGAACCTATGTGTTGGTGGGTTTGCAACGCGGATTTATTCGGTTTAGCCATCCGGAATTTCATAAGAGGGAAACTACCCTGATGAGCAGTCGAAATGCGAATAGGCAGGACTTTGAACAGGTAGTGGATTGCATGGTGAAGGGCTTTTTAGTGCCGGGAAAATATATAACTCACCGTTTGACATTTGAACATGCAGGAAGGGATTTTGGGGGCTTATTGGATCCGAAAGCAGGAGCGATTAAAGCGCTTATAAGTTTTGAAATATGAATCAAAGGCTGCATCTGATCACTTTTGGGGTGGAGGACCTGGGCAGGTCCCTGGATTTTTATGAAAAGGGACTAGGCTGGCAGCGGTCTCCCATGGGTTCTGGTGATTTGGTTCTTTTTCCGCTTGGCGGAATCACGCTGGCGCTCTATCCTAAAAATGAACTGGCCAAGGATATTGGTTTGGACTTTGAGCCCAGTTCTTTTGCGGGCCTGACCTTTTCCTACAATACAGGTTCGAAAGAGGAAGTGGATTGGGTGATGGAGAAAGTTGCCTCTCTGGGGGCTCAAATTGTAAAACCAGCCCAAAATGCTTTCTGGGGAGGGTATGGCGGATATTTTAAGGATCCGGACCGCTACTACCTTATAGAAGTTGCTTTTAATCCCTTTTGGGAATTCGATGAAGATGGGCATCTGAGACTTTGAGGGGGCTTTCTATTTACTTTTCCAGGCTATACCGGATGCGGGAAATGATCCATTTCTGAAAGGGGGCGGTGCGGGTCGCACAGCATCCCCTGGGCAATTCGGCCACTTCCTGTACACTGGGGTCGCACAGGATTATTTTCTCCAGGGGCACCAACAGAGCGGTTTCCATAAAATCCTTAAGGGGTTCCGGTCCCATGAATTGCCAGTCCCCATCAATTTCATGGGTTATACAGGTAATTAGAGAATTCTTTTCGAGTACATAGATTGTGGTGAAGACAGGTGTTCCCAGGGATTCCATAAATTGGCTTGAATGGAATTTCAGATAAAGGGGATTCGATTTGTAGAACCGCATCCCACAATTTAGCAACTATTGATCTGCCCTGACAACCGTGTTTTTCCCGTTTTTTTGTTTACTCAGAAACTATTTAAACAATTAAATTTACCACACAATCTATTTTAATGAAGAAACTAGAACGCCGGAAGTTCCTGCAATCTTCGGCTTTGATAGCTACATCGATGGTTTTACCGGTTCTGTCTTCTTTTAAAAAATATGATCCACTGCTTTCCTTTTCAACACTGGGTTGCCCCGATTGGAATTTTGATCAGGTCCTGCAATTTGCTTCCAGTCAGGGCTACAAGGGTATTGAGTTGAGGGGAATCAGGAGGGAACTGAATCTTCCTGCTTGTCCGGCATTCAATAGCCCGGAACATATTTCGGAGAGCCTGAAAAAAATGCAGGATCAGAATCTTCGTTTTGTGGACCTGGGTTCTTCGGCTGCCCTTCATTTCCGCGAGGGAGAAGAGCGAAGAAAGAACCTGAATGAGGGAAGGTCCTTTATTGAATTGGCGGCAAAACTGAATTGCCCCTATATACGCGTCTTTCCGAATAATCTTCTCAAAGAGCAGCAGAAGCAGGAGACCATCGATTTGATGGCTTCAGGTTTACATGAGTTAGGCGAATTTGCAAAAGGCAGCGGGGTAAAAGTCCTTATGGAGACGCATGGGGAATTAATTCATAGCGAGGATATAGAAGAAGTGATGAACCGAGCCGATCACCCGTCGACCGGACTGGTTTGGGATGTGGTGAATATGTGGTCCGTCACAAAGGAACCTGTTGCTTCGGTTTTTAATCGGTTGTCTAAATATATTTTTCATACGCATATCAAGGATGCCATAGTCAATGGCAGCCAGATCAACTATACATTTCTCGGGCAAGGGAATACTCCGATTTTTGAGGCGATCGATTTATTGGTCAAAAAGGAATACAGCGGTTTTTTTAGTTTTGAATGGGAAAAGCTCTGGCATCCTGAATTAGCTGCTCCGGAACTGGCTTTTGCGGATTATGTAAAGGCTATGAAAAAACATTTCAAATAATCCAATTCTTGTCATGGGGGGAGATACAGTCTTTGTCAATAACCGATCAAAAAAGGAAAATAGCTTTGATGCCATTGTCATTGGTTCGGGCATAACGGGTGGCTGGGCGGCAAAGGAACTCTGCGAAAAGGGATTGAGAGTATTGATGTTGGAAAGGGGGGAAACCGTCCGGCATCCTGATTATCCGACAGCCACTAAAGATCCCTGGGATTTCCAGCACCGGTTGAAACTTAGTAAGGAGGATCGTGAGACGCATCCCATTCAGTCGAGACATTGGTCCTTCCGGGAGGACAATAAACATTTTTATATCAAGGACCTGGAAAATCCTTATATGGAATCCAAAAGATTCGACTGGATCAGGGGCAATGTGGTCGGCGGCCGTTCCCTGCTTTGGTCCAGGGCCTGTTACCGATGGAGCGACCTGGATTTTGAAGCCAACCTGAAGGATGGACATGGTGTTGACTGGCCGATCCGATATAAAGACATCGCTCCCTGGTATGACTATGTAGAATCCTTTATTGGAGTTAGCGGAAGCAGGGAGGGCATCGCTCATTTGCCGGACGGTTTATTTCAACCTCCTTTCGAACTGAATTCGGGGGAAAATTTTTTTAAAGGGGTCATTGAGTCCAAGTATCCCGACCATAAGCTAATCATTGGCCGGACGGCCAACCTGACCAGGCCTGTAGCAGGAAGGGGTCAATGCCAGGCAAGGGATCTCTGTCACAGGGGTTGTCCATACGGAGCTTATTTCAGCACCAACTCTTCCACGATGCCTGCAGCTTTTGCAACTGGCAGACTGACCCTGCGGCCAGATACCCTGGTCAACCGGATCATCTATGATGAAGAAAAAAAGCTTGCGAGGGGGGTGGAGGTCCTGGATTTAGAGACTCTAAAGACCTATGAGTTTTATTCGAGCCTTCTATTTATCAATGCATCCACAGTGGCTTCAGCTTTTATTTTACTTAATTCGGCTTGCCGGGCTTTCCCGAATGGTCTCGGGAATGGAAGCGACCAGGTAGGCCGGAACCTGATGGACCATCATAAGGGGCTTTCGGCTTCGGGTGAACTGGAGGGCTTGAAAGACTGGTATTACTATGGACGAAGGCCTGTTCCGGCATATATCCCGCGTTTCCGGAATCTATATCGGCAGGAGGCGAATTTTTTGAGGGGATACCATTTTGGAGCGAGCGCAGCAAGGCATTTTGATGGAGGCGATTCCGGGATTGGCGCCTCCTTAAAGGATGTTCATTGTGAACCAGGGCCCTGGGAAATCAGCCTCTATGCTTTCGGGGAATGCCTACCCTATAAGGAGAACCGGGTTGCGCTTAGTAAGGATAAAAAGAATCGCTGGGGCCAGCCATTGATCCAGGTTGATTGTGAGTTTAAGGAGAATGAACATAAAATGCATGAGGATATGGGTATCCATGCCCGTGAAATGCTCGAAGCTGCGGGACTGAGGAATATCCGGGTGAGCAACCCTATTTCTTTTCCCGGCAATGCGAATCATGAAATGGGCACCGCGAGAATGGGCCGGGATCCAGGGAGTTCCGTTCTGAATGCATTCAACCAAATGCATGAGGTGAAAAACGTTTTTATCACAGATGGGTCTTGCATGACTTCTTCCAATTGTGTGAATCCTTCTCTTACCTATATGGCGCTTACGGCCCGTGCCTGTGATTATGCGGTCAGGGAATTGAAAAAGGGAAATATTTAATTTATTGGTTCAGAGGGGGTAGCCAGATGACGACCGATCCATCTCTTTGCAATTCGTAGTGGATATCATTTGGAGTCCGGACGGGGTGAAATGTTTTGGATTGGTCGCTCACATTTTTATAACCCGCTTTTTTCAGGGCATCGATGATGGTGGCCTTTTCTTTTTGCATCTGGTCATCCGGATCATTGTCGAAGTTCACTCTGACAAGGGTCTGCTTATCGGGGAATGCATTTTTGAAATCGGTAATATTGTTTTGATTGGCATCCCAGGGAATGAGACCATATTTAGGCGCAAAGGGCTTGCTGAGATCGATGGCATTTGAGGGTTGGCTGCCAGCATTGGCGGGAGAAAGGGTCGGAATAGCTGACTGGGATCCGTTCGTTTTGGAGCTGTCGGGGCCGGCTGCCGATTTTTTAGACCCATGAGAGGCGGCTTTGCCCGCCGATTTTGACGATCCCTTGTTTGAGGCAGTTTCACTGCCGGCTGCGGCGGGTGCGGAGTTGCCGCTATGCGATGCATTGCCTGCGGAATCAGAGGCGGATGACCTGAACGAGTTGGAGTCGGAGCCGGTGCCATGACCGGATTTGGCTGCAGCGGTGGAATCGGCGGTCTGAGCAGGGTTTTGCCGGTCGTTATTGTGGCAGGCCATGGCAAGGAACAAGACAGTGAAAAAGCTGATCTGAATTTTACGCGAACTCATAGCTATCAATTTTGGCGATTAAGTTACGATGATAATTATTTGAGTAAACGAAATAGAGCGACTTAAATTATAAGGAATCATTAACTGTAGAGCGGCTTCAACCGCCAAAATTGTATTTTTACAGGTTAGATGATCAGAAACCTTTTATCTTTTTTGAAGCTGAAGCCGGCGCTGGCCGTTGGCTTTTTATTTTCAGTTTCAAGCCTGCTTTTCGGTACCTGGGTGGCTTCGATCCCGGGGATCAAGTACCGGCTGGGCTTCAATGATGGCAGTCTGGGTCTTTCCCTTTTGCTTTCTCCTCTAGGGGCGATAACCGGGATGCTTCTTTCAACAAGAGTCTTCAGTAAGGTGACTTTAGGACGTTGGATGATGGCGGGCTATATCGCGATCTGCCTTATCATGGTCCTCCAGATCAATTCGGCCAACCGGCCGATGTTTTGGGCCTGTCTTTACAGCTATGGGCTATTTAGCTTCCTGAACGGTGTTTCTTCGAATGCTACAGTGAATATTCTGGAAAAGAAATATAACCGATTTATGATGAGTACCTGCCATGGCATGTATAGCCTAGGCGGTGCCGTGAGTGCCGGCCTGGCTGCTGCGCTTTTCGCTTTTCATATTGCTTCCGGTGTTCAGATCTTAGTCGTCGCTGCGGTAATCGTAGTGATAATCTTTTCAAACCGAAAGCATTTGCTATCCAATGATCATATTATTCATTCCCGTTCAAATTTTAAATTCCCTTCCCTTACGATCCTGGGCATTTCCTTTATCTGCATGGTGAGTTTTATGGCAGAAGGTTGTGTAGCGGATTGGAGTGCGCTTTATTTTAAAGAACGGTTGAATGCCCCTCACGTCCTGCTCAGCCTGGGCTATGCCGGTTTTTCAGTAGCCATGACCGTTGGAAGACTGAACGGGGATCACCTGATCGCCCGGATCGGAAGTAAGAAGATCGTGATCGCGGGTTGCTTGCTGGCCGCCTCTGGTTTTTTGACTGTTGTGCTATCTCCATTTATAGGGTTGGCCATTTTCGGCTATATGATGATCGGATTTGGCTGCTGCTGCATTGTGCCCGTTCTCTTCAGCGCTTCGGCAAATATTCCCGGGGTGAGCACGGTGGAAGGTTATGCAATGGTGACAACAGGAGGACTGATTGGTTTTCTAACAGGTCCTTCAGTGATCGGATTTATTAGTGAGCGGGCGAATCTTTCCCGGGCGCTTTCCCTTCTTATCCTGATGGAACTGGCTGCCGCAATTGCAGCCTGGCAGAATCCTTTCCTTGTTAAACGGGATTTGGCTGTGAAAGAAGAACTTCCTTTTGACGAGCAGATCTATTGAAATAAAGAAAGCTGTTCGGCCCTGCTTCTGGATCGGGACCTTCCCTGGTCAGCAGCGACCCTGATATGAAAGAGTTCTGTTTCCCTGTGGCGGGAGGCAATAGTAATTTGCACATTTCCTGCATGGTTCAGGAATAGATCCTCCACCTTTTTCATGGTATTGTTATTCTGCGATAAATGGGAGAGTATGAGATGCTGCATCTGTTTTCCCTTATGCCGGAGGAATAGTTCAAGAGCCTGATCATTGGAAAGGTGTCCATGGTCGCTGCTGATCCTTTCTTTCAGAGAAGCCGGGTACCTGCTTTGAGCAAGCATTTCAACGCAATAATTCGATTCGAGAAAAACGGCCTGGCATTTTCTGAAGTATCGTATAACATTCTTACAGGCATGCCCGATATCGGTGAATACGCCGACATGGAGTTCCTGTTCTGCGATTATGAAACTATGGGGTTCAACTGCATCATGAAATTTGGGAAAGGCAGTCACTTCCAAGGAACCAATGCGGATAGTTTGCTCTGGCTCGAAGGGTTTCAATAGATTATCTTCAATGGGAATATGACTTTCCCGGAAAGTAGCTGCTGTGATGTAAACCGGAAGATGGAATTTTTTTGAAAGTCCGGGCACACCGCTAATGTGGTCTGAATGCTCATGGGTAACGAAGATGGCTTTTAGTTGCCGGGTATTGAGCCCGAGTTTTTTCATTCTCCTTTCTGTTTCGCGACAGGAGATCCCGGCGTCTATCAGCAGGGCTTCGGTTTCATTACCTACATAATAGCAATTGCCGTTGCTGCCTGAATTGAGGGAGCAGTATGATAAAGCCATTGCCAAATTTAAAGAATGGAAGCCTGCAGTCAGCTTTTAGTGGATATCTTTTGAAAGAAGATAGGCTTTTATCCGGGATTCCTGCCGGAAATGATGCCTGAAATGCATATCCATGAATTGATACCATTCACTGGCATTGAGCCATCCGAGGCCAGGATGCCGGGTCTTTCCCTGAAGCAGGTCCGAATTAATTTGCGGTTCGAGGTTGGAACATTGCCCTTTAATTTCCTGGAAGCGCTCCTTAATTTCTTCCAGACTTTCGGGCATGGGCGGCTTTCCAGCAGTGGGGAATTTTATTTTTTTGTCCGGGAAGGAATTGGCTGCAAACAATTTTTCACCTTCAGCGCTTTTAGGTTTATCATGATTTGAAGCCTCTGCAAGACAGATGCTGATCTGTGGGATATTGAATCTGATTGCTTCATTGCTGAGATGCATGCAAACTTCGCCGGTTGACCATTCCTCCGGGCCTGGTTTTGCGGTGAGTTGTGTCCAGGAATACCCGGCGAAGATTTGGTTCCAGGTCTTCAGTGTATTGTGAAAGCTATTGAAGAGTTCCTTGTTTGTCATGTTAATCTTTTGTCTTCTGACCCGCGGCCCAGAAAAGGGCGTTGAGTACAAGTTTTCTCATGTATAGGTTATCGAATTGAAAGGACAGTTCTTTATTGGTATGGTGGTCATAATCGATGTCGTTGTGACCTATATTGAAATAGACCATGCGATAATGGATATTTGTCCAGGCCACGGGGTAATAGCCGCTATGCCAGATCTCTGAAGGTTTGGGTCCGTTTCCGAGAGGAAAGGAACTGGAATCAATGGACAGAAGGATATGGATGTCTTTGTTTTTGGTCAGGTCTTTTTCCCAACGATACCATTCATTTGGAGCAGATTTAAAGAGTCGGGGAAGGCCTCGGGTTATAGGATGACTGCTGTCTTCAACGCGTAGAATGGCGGAAGTAGGATGCCAGGTATTGCTTTTGTATTGCCCCGCTCCGATGAATTCATCGTGGTACCAGTCCCAGTTTTGGGGATAATCTGATGGCGTAAGTGCGAATGCCGCAAAATGAAAACCTATCCAGCCTCCTCCGGCTTTCATATATTTTTCGAATGCTGCCCGCTGTGCAGAATCATCAGGGCGGCTATCCAGGAATAAAACGACCTGGTATTGGGAGATAAATGCCGGGTTCATATTTTTCCAGTCATGCGTGGAATCATAGGAAAAGCCGTAGTGGGCGGCTGCCTGGGGGAACCAGCGGTTGGCTTCGTGTACAAAGCTGATATGGGCCAGGTCGTTTTTTGCGGTGTAAAAGGCGATAACGCGGAATTTGGGGGTTTGGGCATCTGCCGCGAACGGAAGGCAAATGAGAAGAATGGGAATAAAAAGGATTTTTCGCATTGTTAGAGATTGATCAGTTTATTCTTTGCTACCTGGTATTCCTGTTCCGAAATTGCTCCCTTTTGTTTTAATTCAAAGAGTCGCTGGATCTCTGCAGCGATGCTGTTTGAATTATTGCTTTGCCCTGCTAAACGAATGGCATCTGCCAGTTCCTCGGCCTGTTTTTTGAGTTTATAACCCTGGAGGTCTGCCTGGGCCTGGGTAATGGTATCTTTTAATCGCTTGGGGTGATTGACATGAAAATAATCTGTGGCACCAATCTGGGCGGCGGTCTGGATCTTTACATGACCGAAATTCAAGATCCTCCCCCAAATGCTCTGGTCATAGGAGACATTGTTGATCTTGTCCAGAGGGCTTTCTTTGGCAAAATGACGCATAAGACCCATTTCATCAATTACCCGGAAACTGGTCACGACCCAGATATTCACTTTCCAGTCAGCATAGTTGAACAGAAATATAATTGGGCCCAGTAGTGCGAGAACCCAGGTGTAATGGAATACATGGGGGAAGGCCAGCCCTATAACTAACATCGTCAGGGAAAGTAGTGTCGGGCCGATCAGAGCGATCCAGCTTTTGTGGGTGACCAGGAGAGTTTTCTCTCCTTTTTGCAAAGGCGTACGCATAATTTTTTATGGGAAGTTAGCGGACTGCGTTGATTTGGAAAAATGTAATGAATTGAGTTGAAAAGGGATGAAAAAGGAGTTGAAGTTGATTGTTTAATTTGCGAATGGCAAAGCATTTAATCTTCGATTATTTTATGATCTTTCAATTAAATTTGCACTTCGAAATTTTGTTCACCAGACAAGTGTCCTTAAAATTTCTAATCAATGGCAGTATTGCATAACCGGGTTTCGCAAAAGGAACTCAAAGAAGCTTTATTCAGGGAAACAGAGCCCCGCAACACCATATCCTTTTATCATTATTTCCCTATCGGAGACCCCCAGCTTTTCCGGGATGAATTATATAGAAAACTTTATGCACTGAAGGTTTTTGGGAGGATCTATGTGGCTCATGAAGGCATCAACGCACAGATCAGTGTTCCGACCCCCAATCTGGAAGCTTTTAAGGAAGAATTGTTTGGCTTGGAAGCGCTGGATCAGCTCAGGCTGAATATCGCAGTTCAGGATGACGGCAAATCTTTTTGGGTGCTGAGGATCAAAGTGAAGGAGAAGATCGTAGCCGATGGGATCGGTGATCCGGCTTTTGATATGTCCAATAAGGGCAAATACCTGAATGCGGAGGAGTTCAACAGGCTTACAGAAAACCCTGATACCATTGTTGTAGATATGCGAAACCATTATGAGTATGAAGTAGGGCATTTTGAAAGGGCGATTGAAATTCCTTCGGACACTTTCAGGGAACAACTGCCTATGAGCGCCAAAATGCTTGCCAATAAGAAGGATAAGGATATCATTATGTATTGTACGGGGGGCATTCGATGTGAAAAGGCCAGCGCCTACCTGCTTCACCGGGGCTTTAAGAATGTGTACCACCTGGAAGGTGGGATCATTCATTATGCAAGCCAGGTCAGGGAGAAAAAACTGCCCTGCAAATTCATCGGGAAGAATTTTGTTTTTGACGAGCGGCTGGGTGAGCGGATTAGTACTGATATCATTGCTGTCTGTCATCAATGCGGCAAGCCGGCTGATACACATGCAAATTGCAGGAATGAAGGCTGTCACTTGCTCTTTATCCAATGTGAAGAATGCGCGAAGACCTATGATGGATGTTGCAGTGTTGAGTGCCAGCAGGTCTATAACCTGCCTGTGGATGAGCAGAAAAAATTGAGAAAGGGGAAGGACAAAGGAATGATGATCTTCAACAAATCCAGGCATAGACTCAGGCCGGGGCAGAATCTTTCTAAAAAATAGCTGCTAACATGAATGTAAAGACGATCAGGAAGGATACCCCTGGCTGTGAGGGCCGTTTGTTTTTTAACAGTGCGGGATCATCCCTCCCTCCAAAGGTTGTGGTGGATAGCATGATCAATTTTTTGAAGGAGGAAGAGATTTATGGCGGCTATGAAATGGAAGTTAGGAGGGCGGCCGATTTGTGGGATTTCTACCTGGAGACGGCTCGCTTGCTTCAAACCAATGCCAGGAATATTGCCTTTGCCTACAATGCGACAGATGCTTTTGCGAGGGCCTTGTCGGCGATTCCATTTAATTCGGGCGATTCTATTCTTACGACCAATGATGATTATATTTCAAACCAGATCAATTTTCTTTCCCTGCAAAAAAGATTTGGACTCTGTGTTTTAAGAGTCCCCAACCTTTCCAGTGGGGATCTTGACCTTGAGCAAATGGAGGCCTTGTTGAAAGTGCATCATCCCAAACTCGTGGCGGTCACCCATATTCCAACGAATTCCGGGCTGGTGCAGGATGTGGAGGCGGTCGGGAGGTTATGCAGGCAATTCTCAACTTTTTATCTGGTGGATGGCTGCCAGTCTTTAGGACAAATGGAACTTGATGTGGAAAAGATCGGATGTGATTTTCTGAGTGCGACTGGCAGAAAATTTCTGAGGGGCCCACGCGGTACCGGATTCTTATTTGTCAGCGATCGCATCCTGGAAGAAGGATTAGAGCCCCTGTTTATAGATATGCGGGGTGCTACCTGGAAGTCTGCTAACGAGTATGTGCATGAGAAGGATGCCAGACGGTTTGAGCTATGGGAGAATCCTTATTCAGCCATGGTCGGATTGAAGGAAGCCATACGTTATGCAAATGAATTGGGAATGGGCCAGATCGTTGAATATAACAGGACCCTTATAGACGCATTGAGGAAGGGTTTGGGATCGTTACCGGGAATTGAGCTCTTAGACCGGGGTAGTGCAAAGAGTAATATAGTCACCTTCCATAAAGAAGGAATGCCGCTATCCGTGCTGCAGGAAGCGCTCACGGCGCAGAATGTGGTCTTTTCCGTCAGTAAATTGGAAAATGCCCGGATAGATTTCGAAAATAAAGGGGTGGAGGGCGCTGTCCGTGTTTCCCCGCATTATTTCAATACTATCGAGGAGGCGGAGAATCTCATGGGAATCATCGCTTCAATCTAATGCGGGGATTGTTTTTCACTTTAATCTCTGGCGGCTTCAGTTTCCATCTCACTATGATCTGCCAGACTAGTTCGGCACTGAAGAGAGCGAGTACAGCGGCAATGGCGGGGATCTTGGTCTTTTCCGATTCCAGAAAGGCGCCAGCCAGGCCAAGGGCATAAATCCCAAAAGATAAAATGTACATCAGGATCAGGCCTCCTGTTTTCAGGGGGATTTTGAATGGGCGGTTTTCTTTAGGGTACTTGATGCGGAGCACGATAAGACTTATAAATTCAAGGAATAGCCCTGCTCCATAGAGCGTCACATCCATGATGATGAGATCATCGAAATTGCGAAGGATCATGAGACTGATGATGAGGGCGGAAAAAATGATGGAGACATAGGGAGTATGAAAACGGGAATGAAGGGCATTTAATTTCTCAGGCATGAGACCATCGTCAGCCATCACTTTAGGGACACGGGAAACGGATAGCAAAACCGCCGAGAACAGTCCGACCATGCTTGCCATTCCTCCAATCGCTAATAAACGTGCCAGCCAGGGATGACCTAGCTGAATGCCCAGCGCAGGGAAACCTTTCTCCTCTAAGGCCTTAAAATCGATACCTGAATGGAGCACGGCTAAAGAGGTGATCAGATAGACTCCAATGACCGTTAGAAAGGCGATGACAAAGGAGATAATATAGGATCGCACCGGTTTGTCCACTTCCCCTGCATAGGTGGTGGAATTGTCCCAGCCGAAGAAATTCCACATCACGGTTATCACTCCCATGCCAATCGCAGGCAGGCCTATGCCTTTTAAGGACAGGGTAGGAGCGATCGGTGCACCATGGGAATGGGAAAAACTGTAGGTCCAGATCAACACGAAGGGGGCCAGGACCAGGCCGGTGAGGATCATGGAAATTTTTCCGACAGGTACGATGCCCATAATGTTGAGCAAGGCGCTGGACCAGATGATGAACAGACAGACAGGGACCTTATAAACCTGGAACTGCGGATTGAAAAAGGAGAGGTATTCCACGAATAAAACCGGATAAACTGCCAGGTCAACAAAAGTGTATAACCAGGTCCAAAAACCTTCATAAAAGGCCCAGCGAATGCCAAGGGCCCTTTTCACCCATTGATAGTAGCCTCCGTTGACAGGCATCATACTGTTCAGTTCAAGAACAGTCAGGATCGTCGGAATATCCCAAAGCATGGGCGTTATCAGTAAAAGGAGGATGGCCGCATGGGAGCCGGCATGGGAAAAAAGAGATTCGATACCGTAGGGGCCGCCGGAAACCGTGAAAAAGATTACGGCTGCCAGTTGCAGCACCTGAAGCTTTTTGCGGGATTTAGAACGGGCCTGGCGCATGGAGCAATAAAAATATCATTTTGGAGTGAAAAAGGGAAAATTTTTCTGGCTGGAATGACTGGCAAGTAACGCACTAACTATTATGGATATACGTAGAATATCCGGAATTCTATCGGCTAGAAGGAATAATTCCCCTGTAATCATTCCATATCGCCTCTTATCCAGAGCAATGAGTCAAAAACTCCAAATGAATTATCTTCACTGAATATCAAAACTGAAGCATATGAGAAGATTATCTTTCCTGCCATTGTTATTTTTGGCATTATCCTCGCTGGCCCAGCAAGAAAAGCTGGATACAGCGATGTTCTCAAAAATCCGAAATGAAGGACTGAATCATTCGCAGGTCATGGAAATTGCTTTTCACCTGACCGATGGAAGTGGTCCGAGGCTTGAAGGATCCCCCGGGTTTTTCCGGGCGGCAAACTGGGCGAAAACGACGCTAACATCCTGGGGTATGCAAAATGCACAATTAGAGCCCTGGGGAGACTGGGGGATTGGATGGGAATTGCAGAAATTCTATTTGGCCCTGACCGCACCTTATTATAAACCTATCATCGCATTTCCAAAGACCTGGATCTCGGGAACCAATGGCCTTCAAAATGCAGAAGTCATTTTAGTGGATACCAGGGACTCCCTTACAATTGCCTCCTATACCGGCCGCACATCCGGAAGGATCATATTAGCACAGAGAACAGATACGTTAATTCCAAGTTATAAGGCTGACGCAGCCAGGCTGACTGATGAACAGTTGAATAAAATGGCGGGCTTTGATCCGGATACCGTCAAGGAAAGGCCAAGGGGCCCAAGAGGAGGAGGAATGAGGGCACAAATACAGCTCGCCAGCCAACTTAAAGAGCTCGCAAAGAAAGATGGCGCGCTGGCCATTCTTAGCACAAGTCCGCGGAGCGCAGAAGGAACGGTATTTGTACAAGGCGGAGGACTGTTCGCTCCCGGCTCCCCGGAGAATTTCCCGGATATCATGGTTTCCTATGAAGACTACATGACCATTCAAAGACTTATTCAGCACAATGTCGCAGTGAAACTTGACCTGGACCTTAAGACCAAATTCTCTTCCCAAGATGTAAAGGGATATAATGTGATCGCCGAGATACCAGGTACGGATAAAAAATTAAAGGAGCAACTGGTCATGGTGGGAGGACACCTGGACTCCTGGCAGGGTGCTACCGGGGCAACGGATAATGCGGCAGGATGCGCAACAATGATGGAGGCCATTCGTATTCTAAAGACCCTCGGATTTAAACCGAGACGCACAATTAGGATCGCACTCTGGGGCGGAGAAGAAACTGGTTTATTTGGTTCGAGGAATTATGTGAAAAACCATTTTACAGATACGACGACGCATAAATATAATGATGCGGGCGATAAGCTATCCGTTTATTTTAACCTGGACAATGGGAGCGGAAAGATCAGGGGCATTTACCTCCAGGGAAATAAGGAGGCCAAACCCATATTTGATCAATGGTTCAAGCCTTTTGCGGACCTGGGGGCAAATACTTTGACCTTACAGAATACTGGTGGAACGGATCATCTCTCTTTCGATGCAATCGGATTGGCAGGTTTTCAATTCATTCAGGACCCGATCGAATATGATACAAGAACCCATCATAGCAATATGGATTCTTATGACCATTTACAAGCAGGAGATCTTATGCAGGCCGCTACCATCATTGCCTGCTTTATTTACCAGGCTGCCGAGCGGGATGAAAAAATCCCCAGGAAGCCTTTTGTCCCAAGAACCGGCAATTAAAAGATGAATATGAATCCAAAGAAACTCGCTGCTGAGAAGGCAGTTGAATTTGTCCAAAGCGGCATGATCCTAGGCCTGGGAACGGGCACTACCGCCTATTGGGCGATCGAGCGTATCGGAGAGATGATTCGGAATTCAGATTTGAAGATCCGGGCCATCGCGACTTCGAAACGTTCTGCTGATCAGGCGGCGGCCCTTGGAATACCGCTTGTTTCTTTTGGGGAAATCGATCAGATCGACCTGACCATCGATGGAGCAGATGAAGCGGACGGGAAGCTTAATCTCATCAAGGGCGGTGGCGGCGCTTTGCTGCGGGAAAAAATCGTGGCGACCAATTCCAGGCAAATGGTTGTGGTTGTGGATGGTCATAAACTGGTCAACTGCCTGGGAAAATTTCCCTTGCCAGTGGAAGTTATCCCCTTTGGCTGGGAGAAGGTTTTTGAAAACCTGGGAGCAATGGGATGTGAACCGCTCCTGAGAAAGAACAGCGATAGCGAGAGGGAGGTTTTCCTGACTGATAACGGGAATTATATAATTGATTGTTCATTCGGGGAGATTGCCGATCCGGCCACTCTTGAGGATAAGATCAATGCGATCACCGGCGTTGCGGATAATGGACTTTTTGTAGGAATCGCTTCAAAATTGGTGGTCGGTTATGAAAGCGGAGAGGTGAAGGTTTTGGAGAGAATTTTAAAGTGAAGCATAGCGATCCTTCGAAGGGAGATAACCTTTGTTCAGGAGGATCTGTCCAAGCCGCTTGTAGAAGGCGGGATCCGTGGGTGTGACTGAGGCGAGACCGTCGACATAGCGATTGTACAGGCTGAAGAGGGCGGCGATCAGAACAGTGTCATGAAGTTCCCGATCGGTAGCGCCATCGTCACGGGCGAGTTTGACCATTTGTTCTGTGACGAATTTGCCGTTTTTCTGAACGGCTCGTGCAATCTGCAATAAAGCTTTCATCTTTTCACTCAAGGGTGCTGTTTGCGGATCTTCTTTGGCTTTAGCCGAGATTTCGGGATCTCCGATATAGAGGTCAGCGATGGCAGTATGGGCGGCAGTGCAGAAGGCACATTCATTGGCATTGGAGACCACGGCAGCGATTAGTTCTCTTTCGCCCTCAGTGAGGGTTGATTCTCCACGAAGCAGGATTTGTGTGAGTTCACGAATGGGCAGGGCCGTATCCAGGCGATAGTCCAGTAATCCGGTAATGCCGGGAAGGTTTTCTTTTAAGGGTATATAGGGCATGCTCAATTATTTTGATTTGTTTGAGGCTGCGTTACCTGGAAGGGTTTGGTATGATAACCCTCAGTTGCCCGTTGTTTGCCGATGGCATCGTAAATAGCAGGGTCATCGGGAGCCCAGGCTGCGAGCCCGTCGACATACCGATTGAACATGGAGAAGGCGGCGGCAATCAGGACGACATCGTGGATTTCTTTATCAGTGGCTCCCTGGTCGCGGGCAGTCTGGATATCTTGTTCGGTGACTTTTTTGCCGCTTTGCCGGACCTTGGCAGCTATATGCAATAAAGCTTTTAGTTTATCACTTATGCTGGCCGTATCGGGGTTAGCTATTACTTCATTTACGATTTGAGCATTTCCACCGAGCTGATATTTTGCAATCGCTCCATGGGTGGTTGCGCAATATTTACATTCATTTAGACTGGATGTATAGGTCGCTATGAGTTCGCGCTCGCCAGGCGTGAGAGTTGAATAGGCGGGATCGTGAAGCAGGGTTTGAACGAGATCATTGAGAGGTTTGGCTGTTAAGGGGCTATACATGAAAAGGCTTCGGATGCCCGGGTATCCTTCCGGTAAATCTATGTGTGGCATAATATTGGTTTTTTCTCAGGAGCAATATAAACAATTAATGGAGATTTTATTTGAGGCCCCATGCTTTACCTTTAAAGGACAAACCTACGCAAATGAGATATTTAATTCTTTTAATAAGCTTTTTTTTAGGCTATTGGCAGATGAATGCACAACAGACCCAGAAGCCACAATTATATGGTAAAAACTGGATGGCAATTACAGGCAAAACCTATGGAGCAGAGGCGGGGGCTCAGATCTTTCAACAAGGGGGCAACGCAGTGGATGCGGCTTGTGCGATGCTTGCTGCGGTCTGTACCATGTGGACTACTTTAAGTTGGGGCGGAGAAACCCAGGCCATCATTTATAACCCCCATAACGGTAAAGTTATTTCTATTGACGCTCTTGGATACGCGCCGACAGGCGCGACCCCTGAATTCTTCAAATCCAAAGGCATGCGATTCCCGCCGGAATATGGACCCCTGGCTGCTGTAACGCCTGGTACGCCCGGAGGACTTTGTTTTATGCTGGCTGAATATGGGACCATGAGCCTAAAACAGGTATTGGCCCCGGCCATGCAATTGGCGGCAGGCTATGCGGCAGATGGCCCTCTAAGCAACGTGATCGAAGCAAATAAGAAGAGAATTAATGACTGGCCATATAGCAAGGCTGTATTTCTGACGCATCAGGGAGCGTCTCGGGAAGCGCCGGAACCAGGCGAGGTGTTCGTCCAGAAGGATTTGTTGGAGACCTTGCAAAAAATGGTGGATGCAGAACAGGGGGCCCTGAAGAAAAAAATGAACCGCAAAGAAGCAATCTATGCTGCTTATGACCGGTTTTATAAGGGCGATATTGCAAAGGAATTTGTACGCGGCTGCCAGGAACAAGGCGGATTGATTACCATGGAGGACCTGGCCCAATGGAAGCCGGTCGAAGAGGAACCTCTTCATGTGAATTACAGGGGTATAGAGGTTTACAAATTGCAGCAATGGTCACAGGGTCCGTCTATGTTACAGGCTCTGAATATTCTTGAGAATTTCGATCTGAAATCGATGGGCTATAATAGCACCCGTTATATCAATACGGTTTACCAAAGCATGAGCCTTGCTTTTGCCGATCGGGATTTTTATTACGGAGATCCCTATTTCTCTTCAGGCATACCGATCAAGGGACTGTTGAACAAAGAATATGGAAAGGAGCGGGCTAAACTGATCCTATCTGACAGGAACAATGCAGATATTGGTCCAGGAGATCCCTATCCATATGAGGGGAAGACCAATCCCTACCAAAACCTTTTGGAGAAAAGAGGAAAAGGCGCTTCTACGGCGATGATCGACAGCGCCTATATGCAGCGGCTCTGGCTGGGAACTACTTCGATCGAGGCTGCAGATAAAGAAGGCTGGGTGGTTTCCGTTACACCGAGTGGCGGCTGGGTTCCGGCCTGCATTGCAGGGCATACAGGAGTGGGGATGAGCCAAAGGATGCAGAGTTTTGTGCTGGATTCCGTTCTGAATCCCTTTAATGTGGTGGCACCGCATAAAAAACCAAGGGTGACATTGACTCCTTCTATGGCGATGAAGGATGGAAAACCATTTTTAGCTTTCGCAGTGCAGGGGGGCGATACACAGGATCAGAATCTGCTGCAGTTTTTCCTTAATGTGGTTGAGTTCGGCATGAGCGTTCAGGAGGCGACTGAAGCACAGAATGTCAATACTGACCAACTCTGGCTTTCGCTGGGCGGAGAACAGATCAATGACCGTAAACCCCATCCGGGTCATATCCTGATCAACAGCGAGACACCAGAATACGTGAGAAGGGATCTGATCAAAATGGGTTATATGCTGACTGTGAGAGACCGGACGAGCGGGCCGATCAACGCGATCTATTTTGACAACAAGCACGGGACTTTTATGGGAGGTAGCAGTAATTATGGAGTGGATTATGGTATTGGCTGGTAGGGGAAAGAGGAGTTCCTAATATTAATATCTATTAATTTGGTAGACTAAATGATTTGATATAATATTGCTGCATGTTACTTGAGATGAACCATAGGATCTTGCGATTGTATGATCGATGTTGCTGAGGCGACAATTTTTTCATTCTTATTTCTCTGAACAGTTATAAAATCTATACTAACCTTCGATATATGATAGCTCATGCACAAATGATTTATACATCGCTGAGAAGGAAGCCTGCTATTTCCGGAGAAGGACCTTTTGTGGGCTATGGCGGGGCCCCTGATCCCGAATACGGCCAGTTAACAGGTGCCGCAGAAATCAGTTTTGATGAAATGAAAATCATTAGCGGGACATTCCTAATGGGGAATTACACTGGCTGCAGAAATTAGGTGTATGAGTCCAAACTCCATTTTTCCATCATTATAATTTTTTTTATGGCTATTAATCAATTCAATGCCAGAATCGGTCATGCTGCAAGAATCCTGTTAGGCCTTGTATATTTTGTTTTTGGGCTTAATTTCTTTCTCCATTTTATTCCGACTCCACCACCTGACCCAGAAAGTGGAGCCGGTAAATTTCTTGGAGCATTGTTTGCTTCGGGTTATTTTTTTGTGGTCCTTAAAATAATTGAGTCGATCTTCGGGCTCTTGCTCATCCTGAACATTTTCGCCCCCATATTGCTGATCCTGATATTTCCTGTCACGCTAAATATTTTGCTGTTCCATATTTTCTTAGAGCCTCTTCCTTCGGCCCTCGGCATCAGTTTTTTACTTCTGGTACTAAATACTTACCTCATTTGGGTGAACCGGGTACTCTACTCGCCACTTTTTAAAGTCAGGAGCAAGCAGGTTGAGGAACCGGCGGCATAGGGGATAACGCGATATTTTTTTTCTACTACAGATGAACAGGGTAAGTGCGGCGGTATAGATTAATATCGCCGTTGCTTTTTTTTGCGATAACTTAGTTTGAGTAACTTCCTTGAAATGTTATGCCAAGAATCAATCCTCTTGTTATAGACAAGGCTGATGATGGAATCAGCGCGGCTTTTGATGATCATAAAAGAAGGTTTAATGCACAGATCACCAATATGAAAGCAACGCTTGCATTGGCGCCGCCCGCGTTTCATGCCTATATGCAATGGTACCCCTTGTATGAAGCTGTCAAGAAAATAACAGGTGAAAGGCTTGCTTATCTTTTTGCATATTCAATTTCTTTTGCGGCCGATTGCCCCTTGTGCTCGACTTTTTTCAGGAAGATAATCATTGATAATGGCGAAAAACCAGAAGATTTTAAAGTGAATGAAAAGGAACAAGACCTATTGTCTTTTGGAATTGCCATTGCAGGGAATAAAGGTATCATTACTGATGATCAGGTCGAAAAATTGAAAGAATCTTACAGCGACGAGGAATTGGTTCTTTTGATTGCTTTTGCAGGACAAATGATTGCAACTAATATTTTTAATAATGTAATTGAAACCGATATTGATGATTATTTGAAGGATTATCTGCCGGTGAATAAATCTAATAAATTATGAGTTTAGCAGGGAAAGCCGCTTTTATCACCGGAGCCGCGCATGGACAGGGAAGGGCTACGGCCATTGCGCTTGCAAGAGAAGGGGTAAATATTGTTGCATTTGATGTCTCGAGACAATTGCAATATCCTGCTTATTCATTTGGTTCGGAGGATGAGTTGCTATCATTGAAGAAGGAAATTGAATTACTCGGGTCAAATTGTCTTTATTTCAAAGGGGATGTTCGTAATGAAGCAGATATTTCTATTGCTGTTGAGGAAGCCATCGCCGGTTTTGGCAGAATCGATATTCTTTTTAACAATGCCGGCATTTGTGCATATGGCTTCTCGCATGAGCTATCGGAGGAGGCCTGGGATGCCATGATCGATATTAATCTGAAGGGGCCATGGCTCGTTGGAAGGAAGATCATTCCCCATTTTATCCGCCAGGAATCGGGAGTCATCATCAACAATTCTTCCATTGCGGGTTTGCGTGGAATGAAGAGGCTTAGTCATTATGCCGCTTCTAAATGGGGGTTGACTGGCCTCACAAAATCCTGGGCTATTGAATTGGCTCCTTATAATATTCGGGTAGTTTCCATTCATCCTACGGGAGTGAATACGCCAATGAATGACGGGCTTGCTGCTTTGGAGGGAACAACTACGAGGGAAATAGCAGAGCGCAGTGCAGGTAATTTGCTGCCTGTTCCATGGATAGAGCCGGAGGATGTTGCCTGTGCGGTAGTATATCTTTGTTCTGAACAAGCAAGATTTATAACCGGTTCGGAATTTGTCATTGATGCGGGTTTATTGACAAAGTGAATATCAATTCGTTATATTGGGTTTAAGGATATGATCCCTTAAATCGCTGGCTTTGTGAAAAAAACTATTCCGACTAAAATAAAAACTTGTCTCTTAGTTTGATATACAAATGGAAGAACTTTCTGTTTATTCGGGGAAGGGCAGTCTTTATTCTTTTCTCTGCAACTTTTTGCGAGGGGAGCGGTCTCATCTTTTATTGAACCAACCAACTGAAAATAACCTTACTGATAGAGAATTAGTACACGCGGTCCTTCGCGGGAGGAATGAGGCTTTTTCGGTTATCGTGCATAATACTCAAGCGCTGGTGGGGCAGATCGTCTGCCGGATGGTAAGCCTTTCGGAGGATCGGAAGGACATAGTGCAGGATATTTACCTGAAGGTTTTCCGGAACCTGGGGGGCTTTGGTTTCAGGTCGAAGCTATCGACCTGGATTGCACAGATTGCCTATAATACCTGTCTGAACTGGCTTGAGAAGAAGAAATTGGTGATGCTGGATGACCTGGGCCATTCGGGTACGGGGCTGGGCCAGGAGGAGGGGGAGATGTCATTTATTCCAGCAGTAGCCGGTGCGATAGAGGGGAGGTTGCGACAAAGGGAACTGGCTAAGATCCTGGCCGGGGAGTTGAAGGAGCTTTCACCTTTATTCCGGACGCTGATCGGGCTCTTTCATGAGGAAGAGCTGAGTTATGAGGAGATCTCGGGGATTACGGGCGTTCCGGTAGGCACAGTGAAGAGTTATCTTTTCCGGGCCCGAAAACAGTTGAAAGAGCAATTGCTAAAAAAATACCAGAAACAGGAATTATGAACGAAATGCATTTGACTGAGGAAGCGATTCAGCAGTATGTGCTGGAACCCTGGACCTGTGCGCAGGCCGCGCAGGCGCATATGGGGAATTGTGCGCATTGCAGGCAGATTGCGAGTGAATATAAATTGTTGTTTTCGGGACTCAAAGAACAGGAGCGGCCGGTTTTTGATTTTGATCCGGCTGAGTTAGCCGGAGAGGCTATTGAGAGGGAAGTGATGAGAAATAGAGTGCCGGTTTTTTATTTGGTAGCCGCGACCATTGCAGCGGGCTTAATTGCGGGCCTATGGTGGAAATGGACATTGATAAAGGCTTATGCGGCGAAATATTTCCAGGACTCTAACTCTGTTACCGGCTTTTCTAAAATCACATTATATATCACATTGATTGCTGCCTGTATTATTGTTCTGATCCAGGCTTTTGAGATTTACGGCCGTTACCGCAAAAAAGTTTCTGAGCTGAATTTTTACTAATTCTGCAACCCTGTGTCAGGTTGGCGGTCTTATTCTTTATAATCATTCAACATGAAAAAACTTTTTCTTATTTGCGGCGCCCTGCTAACTTGTTTTGGGGCAAGTGCACAAAGCGGATTGCAACCTTTTTATGATCGTGAATTCAATGAGGAATTCGTTCACGTAACCGGAACCCTGATCGGGATTTATCTTTTTACTTCTTTTTTTCTTGCCATCATCAGGATGGCGCTGGACAGCCGGATTAAGCGCCGGATGATCGAGCGGGGCATTTCGGAAACTGCTGTGAGCCAGTACCTGGAACCAGCCCGTACGGACAGGAAATCCTCCGCGATCAAATGGTTCCTGATCTGCGCTTGTTCCGGGATTGGACTTGGGATCGTCAATTTCAATCTTCCCCTGGGCATCCATTCTGTGGCCATTATGGCCGTCTGTATTTCTTTGAGTTTTCTGGCATATTATTTTTTCATCCAGCGCAGTGAAAAGAAAAATCCTGCCTAAATCAATTTTCTATGAGCATTCGTCCTTATATAAACCTGCTTGCGGGGGTTTGGCTGCTCTTCTCTTCCTGCCGTTTTGAGCATGGCAGTTCCATCATTATCAATAATGACAATGACAACCTTAGTGTTCGTTATGAAGGACAGATTCATTTCAATGAGGATGAGACTGAGGTCCAAAGCATTTCATCCGATGGGTACCTGAAATTCATCCGAAATGGAGAGGAATTGGATGCGAAGAACGACCCTTCGGGCCATTTGCAAATTGAGATAACTCAAGGTGGAAGAAAACTAAATCCCAATGATGAAGAAGGTAAAAAAGTAGAGGCCGATGCTGTGAAGGAATTGATCGAGATAGGGTTCGATGCCAAAGAAAGAATGGAGCGAATCTATAAAAAAGGAGGAGCCCCAGCCCTAATGGAACAGGAGGGCCTGCTCAAAATGGATTACGTTAAAGCCATGTATTTCAAATTCCTTCTTTCCCAGGATAGCCTGCCGGTGAATATTCAACGCAATATTGCGCGTAAGATCGGAAGCGATATGGGTTCGGATAATGACCGGGGCCGGTTGTTACAGCAATTTCCGGAAAATTACTTGCGAGATACCATGGTTATACGGAACTGGTTTGAATCCCTGCAGCAGATGGGCTCGGATTACGATAAAGCCAATGCAATGCTGTCCCTGCTTCACAATTCTAACTCAATGATGGATCCTATAGCAGAAGTGTGTGACGTTGTGCATGGTATGGGATCCGATTATGAGAAGTCGCGGATAATAAGGGATTGCATCAACATGCCGGGTGGCGCCCTTTCAGAATTGGATTTTGACAAATTACTCGAATCAATCGGAGAAATGGGCTCGGACTATGAAAAGGCCAATTTGATCAGGGCTTTGATCGGGGCTCAGAAACAGAGCGCTGCGCATTTTAATAAATTATTGGATATTTCTGTACATATTAACAACGACTATGACAGGGTTAACCTGATTAAAGAATTGGTTGATGCAGGGCTTCCGGCAGATGCCGATTTCGGGAGACTGATCAGTGCAGTAGTACACACCAATTCGGATTATGACCGAGGAGAATTGATCAGGGATCTCACGGCTAAGAATATGCGTTCGAACGAACAATGGATTGAGATCATCGAAGCTGCGGCTACGCTTTCCTCCGATGAGGACAAATGCAATTTGCTTGTGACCATGGCTCCTGTACTTCCGAAGACGGATTCAGTACGTTCGGTTTATATGAAGACGGCCAAGACCATCAATCAGGAATTTGAACTCGGGCGGGCAATGAAGGCATTGGAATAGGACTTTTTCCTTACCCGATTTCTCTCCAGGTAGGACGGGTAAGACAGGTGGGACCTCCTCCTCCTTTGACACTGATTTCTTCTCCCCTGTAACTGATTACGCGGCAACCTGCCTTTTCCAGAGATTTTTTTGTTTTTGGATTGCCATCTACCATCAGGCAGAGTCTGGGAGCCAAGGCCAGTACATTGCATCCCATGGATTCAAATTCTGGATCAGGCACTTCAATAAGTTTATATTTTTTATTTAGTAAGGACTCCCGAAAAGAGATCGGCATGAGGGGTGAATAGACCACGGCGAGGTTTTTATCCACCGGACTGAATACGGACATAAGGTGGAATACATTGGAGGGGCCTTTATAATGAGGCATTTCGGCTATTAGGAGGTCCACATTTATTGGATTCAAAAGATTTTTTAGCTGGGAGATCCCGGATTCATTTGTTCGGTAGGTATGGCCAACGGCCAGCGTTTTTTCATCGAGCCAGGCGACATCCCCACCTTCTACTGTTCCAGGGGACTGGATTTTGCCTAAAATGGGGATTCCTGTCCTTTGAAACGCTTTCATTTCCGCAAAGGGTTCCCCTCTGCGGGCTTCTTTACCCATACGGCAGATGATCATTCCCTCATTGGTGGCAATGGAAGCGTCACGGCAATAAATGGAATCCATAGTAAGGGATTTCTGCAAGGGGAAAAAGCGAAGGTGCGCCGCATGGCTTTTGAGAACGTCTTCGAATTGGCCATACTGTGCGTTTGCTGCTTTCCAATTGGGTCTGGAAAGAAAGTTCAGTTTTTTCCACTCAGAGGCCGTTTTTTCTTCGTTGATAAATCCTTCTCTAACATGTTTTATAAAGAGCGTATTCAACTTGCCGTATTCTGAATGGGCAGTTAGTTTTTTGGGCATAGCAGATCATTTTTCAGCGAATTAAGCGGAATTCGGGCAAATAATGATCAGATGCGCCTATTGTTTTTTTGGTTCAGGCGGGGGTGGATCGCTGAACCTGGTCAATAAGGAATTCACGTCCTCGCTGGAAGATTGCAGGATAAGAGGATATTCTTCGTTGTTGAGGATCGTAAAACGTTTCTGTTTGTTGGCAGAAATGATATGGATAGCATTCCATTTTACTCCGTTCAATTCAAAGTCCTTTACAGCCGGGCCTTCTTCCATAAAATAGGTTATACCCCCATAAACATCGGTTTTGTCTATTTTAATGTTTTTGAGGAAGGAGCGGGAAAAGCAATGGTCAGTCTCATTGTCGGATAAGATGAATGTATAGACCCCATGCTGAACCGAACGGGGATCTTCCTTAGGCGGCTTCATGCAATCCCCCTTTTCCATGCCTTTTTTGGAAATGATCGTGCGGTACACCTGTGATTTTTCTTTAAGGCGGAGGGTATCATAGAAACTAAGCCCTCCATTGTCCAGTGAGATGAAAGAGCCATCCACAACCAATTTTCCAGCCAGCTTATCCCAGAATTCATATTGAAATGCAGTCCCCGGCTGGATCCGGGGATTGTAATTTTGGGAAAAAATGCTGCAAAAGCATAGGTTCAATAATAAAGACAGGCCGGATAATTTGATTAGGCACATGATAATGGGTAATATGAATTCTGAACGCCTTCGCTTTAAAGTTATTTCATCACCAGCCGACATGTGGATAAAAATCAACTAGATAGAGTAGGGTGAGGACCACACTAAGCAGGATAGTTTTTCGTTATATGGTTTGAAGCATACAATTTGCACCGGTAAAATCCAACCCAAAATCCAATAGAGATGAACCAGGAAAGCCCCTTCGTAACCTTCTTAGTTGATGACGATCCTTTTTGTCTTCAGCTTTTTCATTACCATCTTAAGAATATCGGGATAAGGGATATTTATCTTTATGACAATGGGGAAGATTGCCTGAACAATATGGCCCTACACCCTGACCTTGTTTTATTGGATCATTATATGAAGCCACTCAATGGCTTTGATGTACTGGCGGAAATAAAAAGAATGCATCCCGACACTTTCGTTGTATTCATATCCGGTCAGGAAGAAATCCATGTTCCGATCATCGCAATGGAAAACGGGGCTTTCGATTACATGGTCAAGAGTGACGTAACAGAGGACAAACTCCAGCTCATCATCGAAAAAATACGTACCATCAAGAAGCTGCCTCATTAGGATTCGATTTTTGCCTGAATTGTTTATCTTCATTTATGCAACGGGCCTTATTTTTTCTGATCCTTTTAATTTACTGCCAGAAAGTTACCCAGGCCCAGGGCCTGGGACCTGACCATGATAGTTCTTATTATAGATCATATAAGGGAACCGTCATCGGGAGGATTTATATTTCCAGAAAATATTCGATTTTAAGGATGGATCCTCCTAATGGATTAAGCCAAATGAGCTATCATGCCAATACTACACCGAGTCTTGGGATTGGACTGACTATAGGTTCCATCACCGGAAGTTATTCGCACGGACTTGGTTTTTTTCAGAATGAATCCCGCAAAGGAGCGACTAGTTTTGATGATTTTCAATTGAGGGTCTATAAACGGAAATGGACGATCGATGCAATCGGGAGTTTCAGCAAAGGCTATTACCTGCGGCCTGAAGGACTAGGCGCTCCCCTTGGACAGATTTTTGACCTAAGACCAGATCTCGGAAACCAATTGCTGGGACTAGGAGTTTACCGTGTTCTCAATAATAAGCATTTTTCATATGGGGCTGCACTCTCTCAGAATGAATGGCAAAAAAAATCGGCGGGTTCATTCATTTTAGGAGCCGAAGCCTATTATATCGCTACCCAGGCAGATAGTTCTTTTGTTCCCGCACAAGGGGATTCTTCCTACTATGAAAGGATGATCCATAAATTGCATTCTCTTCAGTTTGGGCCGAGTGCAGGTTATGTTTACAGCCTGGTAGTGGACAAGCATTATTTCCTGATGGGCTCCCTGAATTTTGGACTGAATATGGGGTATAATTGGGAATTGGGGAATGATAAGGGGATCAAATTTGGAGTTTGGTGGGATTATGTTTTCAGACTGGCTACAGGATATAATTCGACCAGGTGGAGCCTGAGCCTTTCCTGGCTCGGGGGCCAGGTTTCAAGCCGGGGAGCAGTTTCGGATTACCGCTATTTTTATGATACGGGTATATATAAGCTGGTTTATGCCTACCGATTTGCCTTGAACGGGGATATGAGAAGAATGCTCAGGCATTAGCACATTATCTTTACATTGCTATGCAGAAAACTCCTGAGGTTAAAAAGCGCTTCCAACTGATCTTTATTCTTGGACTCCTGTCTGCTATAGGCCCCTTTTCTATTGACATGTACCTTCCTGCCTTTCCTTCGATCGCTTCCGGGCTGGGGACTACCGTAGCTCATGTCACTCTCTCTTTGTCAACATTTTTTATCGGGATTTCGGCAGGACAAATGTTGTATGGGCCTTTGCTTGAAAGGTTTGGGAGAAAAAGGCCGCTTTATATCGGCCTTTGCGCCTACCTGATCGCTTCGGCGGGTTGTGCATGGGCTCGTTCGGTAGATGCGCTGATCTGGCTAAGGTTGCTGCAGGCTTTGGGAGGTTGTGTGGGACTTGTGGCATCGAGGGCGATGGTGAGGGATCTATTTGAAGTGAGGGACAATGCAAAGATCTTTTCGCTACTGATGCTTGTAGTGGCAGTCTCTCCGATCATTGCTCCGACCCTTGGCGGCTATGTTACGGCATGGATGGGCTGGAGATTTGTTTTTGTCGTGCTGATCCTGATCGTGGCTTTTATCTTACTGGGAATATATCTTTGGCTACCGGAGAGCAAAGAACCGGATCCGGATTATTCCTTAAAGCCGTCTTTCATATTTAAGAACTTCTATTCTATTCTGAGGCATCCGCAGTTTTATACCTATGCCTTGACGGGCGCGATCGCGGCTTCGGGCACGTATGCCTATATCGGTGGATCGCCTTATGTGTTTATGGAACTCTATAAGGTAAGCGAAAGGCAGTATGGCTGGATCTTCGCCCTGATAGCCATGGGACTTATCGGATCGAGCCAGATCAATAGTTTGCTGCTTAGTTTTTATGAAAGTGAGCAGATCATAAGGGTGGCCGTGATCTGCCAGAGCCTGACGGGGCTGCTGTTGCTGACAGGAACCTTATTTGGATTGCTGGAACTCTTCAGTACGATTTTCCTGATATTTATTTTTCTATGCTGCCAGGGCTTTACCTTCCCGAATTCTTCGGCACTTTCGCTGGCGGCTTTCGGGCACAATGCGGGCACCGCTTCTGCGCTGATGGGAGCGATCCAGATGAGCATCGGGGCCTGCACTTCAGCCCTGGTAAGTCTGCTTCAAAACCATACCGCTCTTCCGATGACCGGGATTATGGCAGCCTGCGCGCTGGCTGCGACCGCTGTATTTAATCTGGGCAGAAGGGTTATTGTGCAAAGGGCCAGCCTGGAAGAAGTGGAAGAAGAGGATGTTGAAATGATCAGTACGTTGTGATTTCAGAGGCTCTTTAAATTTCCTTAAATTCGGCTCTCACTGATTATATCTGACCATGCTATCTGTTCTTGTTTGCCTTATTTTACTGGTCCTTCTGATTACCTGGGGCAAGATCAATTCCTTTTTAGCCTTTCTGGTGGTATCCCTACTCGCGGGCTGGCTACTCGGCATGCCGGCGGGCAAGATCGTGGGTTCGGTCCAACACGGGATCGGAGACATGATGGGTTCACTGGTGATTGTGATCTGCGTTGGGGCCATGTTGGGTAAACTGGTGGCTGAGAGCGGGGCCGCGCAGGTGATTGCAGCTTCCTTACAAGATCTTTTTGGTGTTCGATATATTCAATGGGCAATAGTGCTCACAGGCTTTGTTGTCGGATTGCCTCTCTTTTTTGACGTGAGTTTTGTTTTGATGATCCCCTTGGTTTTTTCAGTGGTATATCAATATAAACTGCCTGCGGTCTATATTGGAATTCCGATGATGGCGGCTATTTCGGTTACTCATGGTTTTTTGCCTCCGCATCCGGCGCCGGTGGCGCTAGTATCAGAATTCCATGCCGATATGGGGTTGACCCTTCTTTATGGGATCATCCTGGCGGTTCCGACGATCATTGTTGCGGGTCCGGTTTTTTCAAGGACTTTGAAGAAGATCCCCTCTCATCCCTTACAGACTTTTTTACCTAAACAGATCCCGCCGGATAAGATGTCGGGGAAAGCTAGTAGTTTTTTTTGCTCCTTGTTGCCTGTATTGTTACTCATGACGGGAACCCTGTTATCTTTAGTTCTAAAAGGAAGGCCGCGCATAATTGAATGGATTTCATTTTTCGGAAGCCCGGTCGTCGTAATGATCGTATCGCTGACAGTGGCGACCTATATACTGGGACTGCGCAGGGGCCGCAGGATGAGGGAGATCATGGAGCATTACAGCGATGCGGTAAAGGATATTTCAATGATCGTTCTCGTTATCGCAGGAGCGGGGGCCTTAAAACAGGTCTTCCTGGATAGCGGTATCAGCGCTCAACTGGCGGAGAGCCTTGGGAGGCTTTCCCTGAATCCACTTGTAATGGGCTGGATGATAGCAGCGATCATCCGTATTGCTGTGGGTTCAGCTACAGTGGCGGGATTGACAGCGGCAGGCATGATGGCTCCGGTGATAGTAGCGGGACATGTCAATCCCAACCTGATGGTTATTTCCGTGGGGGCAGGCAGCGTTATTTTTTCTCATGTGAACGATGCGGGCTTTTGGATGTTTAAGGAATATTTTAATATCACCGTGAAGGAAACCTTTTTGTCCTGGTCCCTGATGGAAACAATTGTTTCACTTATGGGGCTTTTCGGGGTGCTTTTACTGAATTCAATAATATAAAACAATTGACAATGACTGCTGAACAGAATCTTCAGAACCTGGGACTCGAATTGCCTCAGGCACCAAGCCCCAAGGGTGTTTACAAGCCCGTACTTATTGATGGAAAGCATTGTTATATTTCAGGACAGGGACCTTACCAGACCGATGGTTCTTTGATCACGGGCAAGGTCGGCGCTGAGCTGGATGCCGAACAGGGTAAACATGCAGCCGAGCAGGTGGGATTAACGATCCTGGCTACCCTGAAAGAAAATTTGGGTTCCCTGGATAAGATCAAGCGGGTAATAAAAGTATTGGGTATGGTCAATGCAACGACGGATTTCGAAAAGCATCCCTTTGTGATCAATGGTTGCAGTGAGCTCTTTGCAAAAATCTGGGGAGAGGAAAACGGGGTCGGAGTGCGAAGCGCCGTTGGAATGGGATCGCTACCTCATAATATTTCGGTTGAGATCGAAGCATTGTTTGAGTTGATATAAATTAAGATCTATGCAAAACTGGTATGAGATCCGAAATGCGGACCAGGTCGATTCACCTGCCCTCCTCATTTACCCCCAGCGGGTGAAAGCGAATATTCACGAAGCCTTGAGGATGGCAGGCGGCCCACAACGCCTTAGGCCGCATGTAAAAACGAATAAATGCATAGAAGCAGTCGTGCTTATGATGGATGAGGGGATCACAAAGTTTAAATGCGCTACTATCGCGGAGGCAGAGCTTTTGGGAATGTGCAATGCAGAGGATGTCCTGCTCGCTTATCAGCCGGTGGGCCCAAAACTCAAGCGTTTTATCGAGGTCCTTATAAAATTTCCTGAAACGGCTTATTCCTGTCTGACGGATAATCTTGACGCTGCCCGGGAGATTTCCGAAGAATTCCAGAAAGCGGGACGTGTAGGGACGGTATGGCTGGACATAAATGTGGGACAGGATCGCACGGGCATTCCACCGGAGCGGGCAGCAGAGCTTTGGAAATTCTGCCTGGACCTGCCGGGAATCCGCCCTGTAGGATTGCATGCTTATGACGGGCATATCAGAGAGGCTGACTGGGAGGCCCGCAAGCGGGTCTGCGATGCCTGCTTTGAAAAAGTGGACAATTTGAAAAAAGAAATAATTAACAACGGCTGGGGAGAACCTGTGATTGTGGCGGGTGGTTCGCCGAGTTTTTCAATTCATTGTCTTCGGGAAGGAATTCAATGTAGTCCGGGAACTTTTGTCTATTGGGACAAGGGTTATAAGGATCTATGCCCCGAGCAGAATTTTTTACCCGCGGCACTCGTTTTGTCGCGCGTGATTTCTCTTCCTGCAGATAATAAACTTTGTATAGATCTGGGACATAAATCTGTGGCTGCGGAAAATGAGATAGGCCGAAGGGTATATTTTCTGAATGCACCGGAACTGAAGGCTTTGAGTCAGAGTGAGGAGCATTTGGTCGTGGAGGCGGGGGTCGGTCATCAGTACAAAGTCGGGGACATTTTATACGGACTTCCCATCCATATCTGTCCAACAGTGGCGCTTTATGAAAGAGCGATCACCGTGAATGATCAGTTAGCGGATGGAGAATGGAGGACGATTGGACGAGACAGAAAAATTAGCATATAAATGTTCCTATTTGATGCGCACCTCGACTTGAGCATGAATGCCATGGAATGGAACCGGGACCTGCGTCTGCCTATTGAAGTCCTTCGGGAATGGGAAGCGGGCATGCAGGATAAGCCTGACCGGAGCCGCGGCACGGTTTGTTTCCCGGAATTGAGAAAGGGGGGAATTGGCCTGGTAGTGGCGACCCAGATCGCACGATTCACGGACAGGGATAACCGCCTTCTGGGCTGGCACTCGCCTGAGCAGGCCTGGGCACAGACCCAGGCTCAACTGGCCTGGTACCGGGAGATGGAAAGAATAGGTGAGCTGGTGCAGATCCGGGACCTGGTTGGATTGGAAAGGCATTTGGCAAAGTGGGAGGGGGAAGGCGTGGGTGCGGGTTTAAAGATTAATAAGCATATCGGATATATACTTAGTTTGGAGGGAGCTGATTCGATTGTGGATATTACCTACCTGGAAAAGGCTTATGGTTATGGACTCAGGGCTCTTGGCCCTGCGCATTATGGGCCCGGGCGCTACGCGAATGGGACGGATTCGAGTGGCAGATTGGGTGCACGTGGCATTGAGCTTCTTAAAAAAATGGATGAACTGGGGATCATTCTCGATGCGACCCATCTTTGCGATGATGCATTCTGGCAAGCCCTGGGTATTTATTCCGGGCCTGTCTGGGCAAGCCATAATAATTGCCGGGCTCTTGTAGATCATAACCGTCAGTTCAGCGATGAGATGATCAAGGCATTGGTATTGCGGGGAGCCGTGATCGGCGCCGCACTAGATGCCTGGATGCTGGTCCCGCGTTGGGAGCGGGGTGTATCGGACCCCCTGCTCATGAATTGTGATCTGGGAAAGGTTGTCGATCATATCGACCATATTTGCCAGATTGCTGGTAGCTCCCTTCATGCCGGGATCGGTTCGGACCTCGATGGGGCATTTGGCCGGGAACAATCTCCCTATGATCTCGCGACTATCGCGGACCTGGTGAAGATCGCGGGAATTTTGGAAAGAAGGGGATATGGGCAGGAAGATATAGAAGGGATCATGGGTAGGAATTGGTTAAAATTTTTGATGAGGGCATGGGGATAGGGGGAAAAGGGTGGAGGGTGGCTACGGTTGTGAAAAATAGGGAAACATTAAGGGCTTTTCGCTTTACAATACAATTGGACTTGTTTGTTTCATTTTCAAAGCAGCATAATCCGGGTGTTCTGGATTAACGACGAGTTGCCTGCGCTGGGGATGAACCAGAACGTCCATCTCTTCCATTGGTATTGCTCCAAGCAATGGCTCAGTATCGCCAGGCAATACAAAGCCATCGCAAAGAGCTTTTCGGTTTGTAAAACGGACAGCGATCGGGCCCACTACCAGGTATTCAACTACCCTTTCATCTGTAACCCGGACCTTTCTATTCTCGATAAAAGGGAGCTCAAGCAGTGATTGAATGGTTTCATTGAATGCCATCATATATGCCCCGCTATCAATGAGCATTGAGACTTCTATTTTTCGATATCATCTAATCCTATCATTTGCCTTTTGGCCTGAATTTCATCTTCCAGATTGATTAATGTTATATCAGCATATACGAGACCCATGTAGTATTTTTTGGTAAAAATAGTGAAGTGCAGCGCTTCAATTTATCATTGGAATAGAGGTAATATTATGATTTTTTGTGGATAGTTTTTGCACTTAAATGGAATGGTTCTACTGGCATAATTTTTTTTCAATGATGCAACGTCTGGAGTATTCTTTTGGTCAAAATATAAAAAACAGATGGAAAGATTTTGGATTCGCCATTTTTTTGGCTTATTGCTATTATATTGCGCGATTTCGGGGATTAATTGCCGCAAAAGCTCCTCCCAGCCCTCATTTTCCGGAATCTATACGGAGTACGTGCCTACAGCAGGCAGGACTTCCCTGAATTTTATAAACAGTCATCAGGTTACGGTTTTCGGATATGATTTATCCGGGCAGGAACTCCTTTCTCCAGATACCCTGGGCTATGTGCTGACAACGATACAAAGCAGGGACTGGATTTACTTTATTTCGGATTCTGCGGGAGTAAAGGATTCTACCGGTTTCTACTATGAATTTACTTCCCAGGGTGGATTTGAGTTGAGTACCTGTCCCTTTGGAGTTTTCTGTTTTGCGATGGTAAATTATTTTGATTTTACGAGGTAGTATGATAAGTTCGGGCCTCGGAATTTTTTCAGCCATTTTTCGGACCCCTGAAATAAAAAATTTAGTGATTGTGTTTTTTCACTGGAGATGATTTCTATCATCTCCTTTTAAGTGTGCGGAATGGCCAAATATTCGTATAAGCATATGAAAAATCAAAAAATAAGTATAATAGTTAATGATTTATTAATGTAAACTTCAGGATTTATACAGAATGGATTCCTCCTCCTTCCTTATATATACATACTCCGCAAAACCCAGCATATCCCAAAAAATATTACCAACTAATTTTTTTCCTCTTATCCAATGATAAATAACCCTGAAGGGGGTTGCGAACAGGAAATAGATATTTCGCCTCGTACCCCCTTTTAAAACTCTGCATCCGTTATTATTAAAGAGTTGGGTCAATTCTTTTACAGAAAAAACCCTGACATGGGTTTTATCATCATTGAAATTCAATGATTCGTTCATCGAGGGCAATTTTGTGCTTTTAAAACCAGGGTATTCCACATACATATAACCACCCGATTTTAATTTTGGGATAAGGTTTTCGATTACTTCGTCACCGTTGTGCAGGTGTTCAATGACGTGTACCATCCAAATTCCATCATAGTATTCATCCGGAATCGATTGGAATTTCAATTCCGTTAGATCCATTTCATAGAATTCTTTCATGACTTTAAAGTCATTGTCGCTATTATTATAATTTTTGTCAATGTCCACTCCATAATACTCGCATTTGGGAAAAAGAGAAGTTGTTTTGGAAGGGGAATGATTGCCCACGCCTACGTCAAGCAATTTAAATGGTTTGTTTTTGAAGGATTTATTCAGGTAAATGAATTTCGAGTTTGTTTTTCCTGCGATCTTTTTTAAAATATTCATTCGGCAAATTTATTTTAATTTGCGCCTAAATGGGTAAAAAAAAGGCAGGGAGGGCTTATTGAACAGGTTAGCGATGGTGCTCCATTCCGATTTAGACAGTATTAAATTCGATATACTGCCCCGAATCTTAACAACCGCGCATAGCACCCACTTTCTCCACCTATATTAACCGATGTATAATTAACAAGGCCAAAGGAATACCCGACATAAATTCCTATTTTATGATAATAGGCCGTTAGCTGTATATGAGGTCTGAAATCCAGGATTATCGTTTTCCGGTTTCGTGTGGTTGTGTATTTTGTGCCATTGGAGGCAATCGCTTCTCCTTTCTCGCTACTATTTAGGCACATGGCAAGGTCAGTTCCTGCTGTAAGATCCAGATCCAATTTGCCTGGATGGAGCCGGTAGCCAATATAGGGAGCTAAATTGATAAAACCGGTGTTCAGGTAGGTCTTTCCGTTGGCTGGTAAACTAAATGCAAGATCTCCGTTGGTGCCATCGACTGCATTGATTGAGACCTTGCTTCGAAGTACTTAGTAACCGAGATCTAAACCAAAAATCAGGTTTCTTTTTGATACCTTTTTCCAATTGCCTGAAAGCCCATAACAGGGGGCCATTCGGCTCCCACAAGGATTATTGGTATAGGATGCAGGAGGCTTGCTGGAATAATTGATGAAACTGTTAATGGTAGTTGCAGGCCCGGCAAATGAAAAAAGACCTGAGTTGAGGGATAAGGCTCATTCAGTATGTTGGCACAAGGCAAATGCACTTGAAAAGAAGGTTACTATGGTAAGGTGAATTTTTTTCAAGAGATTAAAATTTTAGGTTTGTCCGAAGTAGATCTTTATTGAAATTGTTCAAAATGGTAAGCGTAATAGCTTCGACAGTGGAAACGATAATTACGTTGCACTATTTGAAAATTTAATTCATTTGAAAAGAAATAATTATGAAGGATCGTCCTTTAATCTAATTGTTTTTTGCCAACGTTCCTATGAAATATTTCTTGATGTTGAAAACGTGCTAGATGACTTTCCTACAATTATTTTTTTTATAGATAGAGTTGCTTACGTTTTTATCTTAAAATTGTTCAGAAAGTTACCCCTTCGTCTGGGAATCGCATATTAAAGGTGCAAATATTTCGTTTAATTGTTAGCATTTAGTTATAGGTGCTGTCTTTTAATGAATCCAATAGCGTGAAAAAGCCAAAATCCTTTCTAAGGGTATTTCTGATAGGGCTTGCGGCATCCTTACCGGGATTGCCTGCAAAGGCCGCTATTATTGTCTCAAAGGTAGTCGCCACGAGCTGGGCCACTCCATCTACCTGGGTTGGCGGCGTTGTCCCAGGCACCTCAGATTCTGTTGTGATCGTTGCTGGCGCTGTAATCAGTACCGGGACAAATCAGTCTTGCGGGGCAATAAATATCCTCGGCACGCTTACCCTTACAGGAGGGAACTTTCTTACAGTTGCCGGCGATGGTATCACTTCCTTTGGTTCAGTAGCCGGGAACGGTACCCTGGGATATACCTCCATCGGTAACCGAAACATCTCGCTGACGGGCAATTGGACTTTCAGCGGCACTTCCAGCAATACCGGCGAAAATGTGACCTTTGACGGGACAGGGAACCAGACTTTGCAAGGGGTCATCACTACAGGCATCGGTGGCTCGGGGCTTATCACCATAAACAATTCCGGAGGCCAGGTGATCATGGAGAGCAGCATGGCATTCAGCAACCAGGGGCTTTCTATCCAATCAGGCACTTTCAATCCCAATGGCTTCGCTATAACCATAAATAAACTGACTCTGGGAGCAGGCACGCTGATTGTGGACGCGGCTACCTGGGCCGGGGATTACACTGTTACCACGATCGGCAGCCCATCGGCAGGCAATACTATCCTCTATACCAATACAAACCCCACCATATACTCAGCGATTACCTATCAGAACCTTAGCTTTTCCGGCTCAGGCACAGCAGGCACTGACGGGAACCTGACTATCCAGGGGAATTTGACCAATACGGGTGGTGGCACATTAGCCTTTGGCACTGATAACGTCACCATCAGCGGAACGGTTTCTGCAAACAGTATTGCCGGTTTCAGCACGACCGGTACTATATCATTCACAAAGACCGCAGGAACATCAACGCTGACCGGCAATATAACTTCCGGACCACTGACGATGAATGGCAATGGCGGCACACTCAATCTTGGCTTAGGTTTGACCCATGCCGTGACCAACCTGGCAATGACAAAAGGGACTTTGAATGGTGGGTCAAGTACCCTGGATATAAGCGGTACCTGGACAGGGACAGTTGCCGTGTTTACTGCAGGCACAGGCACAGTTTCCTATGTCTCAGGCTCGGCACAGACCATTTCTGTCACCCCTACTTATTATAACCTGACTGTTTCTGGCGCCGGAACAAAAACGATCGCAGCAAGCCCCCTAAATGTGACGGGGACTCTAATGCTATCGACCGGCTCTTTCCTGGCCCCTACCGGCACTACGTCCATCAATGTCGGCGGAAATTGGACCAATAACGGCGGCACATTCACCTTTACAAACACTACTGTTATACTTAATGGCAGTGCTGCGCAAACGATCGGAGGCACACAGACCACCACCTTCAATAAACTCACCATCAGCACGAGCGGAGCGAACACGGTGCTCGGTGTCGCAACATCAATAACTAACCAGCTTAGTCTTACCAGTGGCAATTTGGATGCTACCAATTATTCCCTGACGATTAATGCGGGGGCTCCTGCTATCACAGGGGCATCGGCAAGCGATTACATCATAACCGGCAACGGGGCCACTACCACTGGTGAGCTGAACATCAACAGCCTCGCGACCAATACTGCCGACCTTTTCCCTATAGGGACGTCGTCCTATTATATGCCGGTCACGGTCAATCCCGGTGCAACCACCGGCGAAAATTTTTCGGTGTTTGTCTTTCAGGGGGCAACTACCAACGGGGCTGCGAATGGCACCCCTATCAGTGGCAGTGCGCTGAGCAAGATCGTTAATGCCATATGGGATATTAGCCGTACTTCGGGCTCAGGGAGCGCTACAATTGCTTTAAATTGGGCAGCTTCCGGGACTGCCCTTGAAGGTTCGGTGTTCCAGACTTATGGGCTGGATATCGGGGTCTCACATTATACTGGCGGGAGCTGGCAAATTGCTTCCGGAAGCGGCAGCGTATCCTCCGAAACAGCGACCTCCTCGTTCAGCAGTTTTTCCCCCTTCAGCGTACGCATGAATGGCACCCCACTTTCCCTGGTCCTTATCGATTTCAATGCTATGCTGAATAACGACAATGCCGTATTTCTGTCATGGGATGCTGCTCCGGAAATAGGTTCCGCCTATTTTGATATCCTGAGAAGCACTGATCGATCGGGCTGGCAGACTATTGGCACGGTGCAGGCCAAAGGCAATGCACCTCAACAAACCGCTTACTCTTATATTGATGCAGGCCCGGCAAGCGGCATCAATTATTATCGCCTTAAAATAGCGAACATGGATGGAAGCATTACATACTCTGAGATAAAAAGCGTGAGTATTCCGCCAGCTAAAAATATCCGCATTTATCCCAATCCTGCAAGCAGTATTTTAAATGTCTCTATAAGTAACCTATATTCAGATTTGTACATTAGTTTATTCAACGAGTCGGGAAAATTATTGCAAACGATAAAAGTGAAGAGCTCCCAGCCTGCCATTGTGCATATGCCCATAGGTGATTATCCGCCAGGGCCATATCTGGTCGAGATCGCGACGGCGGAAGGTATCAAACAAACCAGCATGGTGCTAATAAGCAGGCCTTAGAGCAAACATTGCTCGATTTGACCCCAGAATTATAACAGTCTTGCAGATATCTAATCAGGAAGCGCGGATCCTGATAACTCAGGACATAAATTTTGGCGAATTGGCTCAGTCAAAATACGTGCTTGTCTATGATGGTTTCTTGTTACTGTCTTTTCGTTTTGTCAAATCGAATTGTCGTCAAGAGGGCAATGTCGCCAAGATCCATTTCTGATTTTCCATCTAATTTATATGCGGCAAATTCTATCTTAGTTAGTCCTGTGAGATTGTCATAATATATGTTTTCTTTAAAAAGGCTGGAAATAACGGAGCTTACACTAAGGCCTATCCGTCGTCACCTCCTGCGCAAGCCTGGCATCACCCCCCCTTTCCCCCATCCGCTTATCCAGGGAGAACAGAGCGCTATGCGAAGCATCCTTTCCGCCAGCCACCCGGATCATATCCAAAAGCTCGATGGCGAGATTTTCCTCTTCGGTTTGCTCCATGACAAACCATTGCATAAAATTCCAGGTCGCCCAGTCCTCCTCCTCCATACACTGCTTCACCAGGCTATAGATCGACTTCGTATTGTCGACCTCCTGCTTAAAAACCTTCTCAAAACAGTCATTTACACTCGTCGGATTCGCCGACGGCGCCGGGATCTCCGAAACTGCTACCTTACCGCCCCGTTTCAGAATATACTCCAGAAACTTCATCATATGATCCCGCTCTTCCTTGGAATGTCGGAAAAGGAAGTTCGAAATGCCTTCATAGCCCTCACTATCCGCCCAGCATCCATAAGATAAATAGATCTGCGCCTGAAGGTTCTCCTTGTTCATCTGCGAATTCAGGGCTGTTTGCATGGCCTTTGAAAGTCTGTTCGAGTCCATATTCTTGATTTTTTAGTAAGTTAGCACAAAACCCATTATCTCAACCTAATCAAAGCTTAGGAAATCAGTGGAAGGCGCTTCGTGACAGAGGACCTAGCGTTGCGACTGTTTTCAAAGGAATAAACATTTTGCCACTGTCTGGCAAGAGAATAAACCCATACTTAAGATAGAACCTGTTGCTTCTTCATCGATGGGGTCGACAATTATTGCCGTTGATCCGATGGCGGTTGTAGAAATTTCATAACTGCGTTTCAGGGTATCAATCACCAGAACTTCTCCTAGCTTCATACCCTTGCAAGTAATGTCCACGGCCAGCCTGCCCAAGAGTGTTGCAAGGAGATCATGATAGAAGGGGGGCATCACATTTCGGATGGAATCGGGCAATAGGTCTCTCTTTATTGAAGAACTTGACAGAGTATAATATCCCTGAACTTTATTTTCTGGACCTTCAAGGATAAAGCACGCAGAGAGCCTCCTTACTGATTATTTGGTTTGGTTGATTTTTTTCTCAAGATATAAGGAGATTATAAATAAATAGGATTAGGCAGAATGAACTCAAAACAAAGATAGGGAATTGGATGAACTAAATACATTAGTATCTTTGAACTAAATATATTAGCTATGTTTC
>PMSV01000008.1 GCA_003168265.1 Chitinophagaceae bacterium | reverse complement strand
TTGATTGCAGGAACCTATGTCTTTCAGCTTAAAGTCACCAATAATGCAGGACAATCAGGTACTGCCACAGTAAATATAACGGTCAACGCAGCTAATGTCGCTCCAGTCGTCAATGCTGGTTCCAGCCAAAGCATCACCCTGCCTGCCAGTTCAGTCAATCTGACTGGATCGGCTACGGACGCCAATGGAACCATTAGCAGCTATTCCTGGACTGAGTCCTCAGGACCCAATAAGGCAACCATCTCAAATGGTTCCTCAGCCAGCACCTTAGTAAGCGGCCTGGAAGCCGGAACCTATGTTTTCCAGTTGAAAGCCACCAATGATGCAGGACAATCAGGAACTTCCTCAGTTACAATTACAGTCAACCTTGAACCAGTTGCACCCATCGTCAATGCCGGTTCCGATCAAACCATAACTTTACCGACCAATACCGGCGCACTAAGCGGATCGGCGACAGATGCCGTTGGAACGATCACCGCCTATTCCTGGTCAGAACTTTCCGGACCTAATATGGCCACCATCTCAAATGCTTCCTCAGCCAGCACATCGATTTCAGGGCTGGTACCGGGCACTTATATTTTCCAGTTGAACGTCACCAATAATACCGGACTGTCAGGTACTGCAACAGTAATGGTTAACGTCAATCCGGCACCGGTAGCTCCTGTCGTAAATGCGGGTTCAAACCAGACAATTACCCTGCCGGTTAATTCCACGAGCCTGATTGGCTCTGCGACGGATTCCATCGGGGCTGTCATATCCTATCAGTGGACTGAGATTTCGGGCCCCAATACGGCTACTCTAACCACCCCTGGCACTCCTTCCACGAGCGCAACCGGTTTGATTGAAGGAACTTATACCTTCCAGTTGAAGGCCACTAATAATTCGGGACAATCAGGTGATGCTTCGGTTACCATAACTGTCAACTCAGTCCCCCATTCGCCCCCGGTAGCCAATGCAGGCGCAGATCAAACCATCACTCTGCCTACCAACAATGTAGTAGTAGATGGATCGGCTTCGAGGGATGCGGACGGTACCATTGTATCATTCCTGTGGACTGAAGTCTCCGGTCCGTCTCAGGTTACGATCGTGAATCCTTCAAGTGTTACGACTACGATCACGAATCTCGTAGCAGGCACTTATATCATTAAATTGACGGTAACAGATAATGACGGAGCAAGTTCCTCCGATGAAATGAACATTACCGTTAACCCAGAGCCCATTCAACCTCCTAAAGCGTATGCAGGGTCCTCCATAACCATCACCCTGCCACTCGATTCTGCCAGCCTGAACGGAACAAAATCCTCCGATCAGAACGGCACGATAGTGAATTATGCATGGACTGAGGTCTCCGGACCGTCCAGCGCGACGATCAATAGTCCAACAAGCTCTATCACGGAAGTATCCCAATTGGTTGCAGGAAAATATGTTTTCAAATTGACTGTAACCAATAATGCAGGCCAAACCAATTCAGACCAGGTTGACATAACAGTTAATAGCGCTTCCAATGTCAATCCGATCGCAAACGCAGGAGCCAGCCAGACCATTACCCTGCCGCTCGATTCAGCATCCGTTGACGGAAGCGCATCCATTGCACCAGGGGGATCGATTGTAAGTTATCTCTGGTCGCAGGTTTCGGGACCCCAGGCAGCAACGATTGAGAATCCTTCTTCGGTGAGTACAAACATCACTAATCTGGTTCAGGGTATTTATATCATCCAACTCACCATTACGGACAATAATGGTCTCAAAGCATCCGATTCGCTTGCCATTACGGTGAACCCGGCTCCTCATATACCGCCGGTCGCCAATGCAGGATCTTCAGTAACCATCAACCTGCCAGATGATTCAACGACCTTAAGCGGATCCGGCTCAACTGATGCAGATGGAACCATTATTTCCTATAACTGGATACAGGTATCAGGGCCATCCACAGCGACGATCGAAGATGCGTCTTCAGAAAGTACTGATGTCTCCGGAATGGTGGCCGGCCAATACGTGTTCCAGCTTACTGTTACCGACAACAGCGCTGCGACTTCCACCGCAAAGGTGAAAGTGAACGTGACTGCCGCCCCAGCTCAGGTGCCGGTTGCCAATGCAGGCTCCAATCAGACCATCACCCTGCCGACCGATTCGGTTACCCTGAACGGCTCTCAATCAACATCAACAAACGGCAATATCAAATCCTATGCATGGGATCAGTTATCCGGTCCTCTTACTGCTCAGATCTCAAATGCAAATGCAGTCAGCACGGATGTGACAGGTCTTGATTCCTCCGGGACCTATGTGTTCAAATTAACCGTCATCGATAGTCTGGGCCTTTCCGCCAGTGCACAGGTGACCATCACCGTCAACCCCGCACCTGTCGTTAACATGCCGCCGGTGGCCATAGCGGGAAATGATACTACTATCGCCATGCCTGCAAACAGCATGGAACTGAACGGCAGCCATTCCTATACAAAGCGAGGCTCTTTAACCGGCTATTCCTGGGAACAGGTAAGCGGACCCAATACGGCTAGTCTGAGTCAGCCTGATGATTCTGTATCGAAAGCCAATTCACTGACAGCCGGCACATATATATTCAAGCTGACGGTAACGAACAGTGAAGGGTTGAGCGCTTCAGACACGGTATCCGTATCCGTTGTAGATAATGGGAGGACCAGTGGCACACAAGCAATGACGCTCTATCCCAACCCTACATCTTCAAACATTACCGTACAGATCACTAGCCAGACTATAGGCAACCTGCTTGTTTATATTTATGATATAAGCGGGAATCTGGCCATGGTGAAACATTTCAGCAAGCCGGATGCCCTGTTCAGTCAGCAAATCAATACCTCGAGCCTCATAAACGGCACTTATTCGTTGAAGGCTACCATTAACAATCAGACTGTCATGATCGGGAAATTCATTAAGCAATAGCAACCTATGAAGGACTATAGTAAAGAGCGGCCAATCGGTCGCTCTTTTTTTTATATGCCCAATTCTTGTTAATAATTCTCAAAAAAATACCCATCAGAAAATATTAAAAAAAACTCAGCTATTTTTGGAGGTCTTACCCGACCGGAATAAGCAACAATAAGTTGGATTTTTCCGTATAGGATGCCAACTACAAGTTTCTGAAATCAGATCAACCGACTAACATGAAGCGAGGAATTACAGCAGTTTTTTTACTTACCCTTTTTTCTGTATCGCTTTCAGCACAAACCAGATTGACCGTCAGCGGGACGATCCGTGACAAAAGTTCCGGGGAAACCATGATCGGAGCCAGCATAGGAATACTGGAAAACCAGCGCTTTACCACCGTCACCAATTCCTATGGTTTTTATTCCCTCACTATCCCACCTGGAGAATACAGGTTGGTATTCAGTTTCAGCGGCTATACCTCAGATACTGTTCGCTTAACTCTCAGGAAAGAACAGAAAATTGATATCCAGCTCAATCCGGCTATTGCTCAAATGCAGGCAATTGTGGTCACGGCTGACCGAAACAACAGCAATGTCAGCAAACCGCTGATGGGAGTCCAGAAATTGTCGGTAAATGAAATCAAGGATGTGCCAGTGATATTTGGGGAAAAAGATATATTAAAAACCATCCAACTCCTTCCCGGAGTCCAATCTGCCGGAGACGGAAACAGCGGATTTTATGTCAGGGGCGGGACAGTAGACCAAAATCTCATTCTCCTCGATGAGGCTACGGTTTATAATCCTTCCCACCTGCTTGGGTTCTTCTCCACCTTCAATTCGGATGCGATCAAGGATGTTACCCTTTACAAAGGAGCTATTCCTGCGGAATTTGGCGGCAGACTGGCTTCCGTGTTGGATGTGAAAATGAACGATGGGAATACAAAGGACTACTCCGCAAACGGAGGGATCGGGCTGATATCCTCGAGGCTGACAGTGGAAGGTCCTCTGGGTGATGATGACAAAGGTTCCTTCATAGTAAGTGCCAGGCGAACCTATGCCGACCTCTTCCTGAAACTATCACGTGACAGCAATACCCGCAACAGCAGTATTTATTTTTACGACCTCAATGCAAAAGCCAATTACAAATTAGGTGAAAAAGACAGGATCTACCTCTCAGGCTACCTTGGCAGGGATGAACTTGGCCTGGGAAACCAGTTTGGAACGGATTATGGAAATCAATCCGCGACCTTAAGATGGAATCACCTTTTCAATAACCGTCTCTTTTCCAACAGCTCCCTCATATTTAGTAAATACTACTACAATATCAATATCAATACGACCAGTAATTCGATCGAAATCAGTTCCTTTATCAAGGATCTCCACCTCAAGGAGGACCTGGAATACTATATCAATGCACAGAATAAGATCAGTTTCGGTATCGATCTTAACGACCACACGACCTCTCCCGGGGTTATCTCCGCTTCGGCCAGTTCCAGTTTCAATTCTATCACAGTAGAGAACAGGCATGCGCTGGAAACTGCCCCCTATATTTCCCACGACCTCTCTCTGTCGGATCGTATCAATATCAACTATGGCCTTCGCGGTGAAATGTTCACCGTATTGGGGCCCGGAGATTATTATACCTATGATTCGGCAGGGAATGCAGTGGACACTGCCCATTACAATTCAGGACAGGTGGTTAAAAATTATTTCAATCTTGAGCCCCGTTTCTCACTAAGTTATAAACTGGATCAAATCAGTTCGCTCAAATTCGCTTATACCCGGACTACTCAAAACCTTCATCTGCTTTCCAATTCTACTTCTTCCAATCCCACTGATGTCTGGATACCAAGCAGCAATAATGTCAAACCCGAGATCGCCGATCAGGTATCCACAGGGTATTTCAGGAATTTTCAGGACAACCACTATGAATTCTCCACTGAAGTATATTACCGGGATATGCAGAATCAAATCGACTATAAGAATGGAGCCCAGCTCATCGCCAATGAATATGTGGAATCACAACTAATATTCGGGAAAGGCAGGTCTTATGGCATCGAACTCTTTCTAAAGAAAAAATTCGGGAAACTCACGGGTTGGCTCAGTTATACCCTGTCCAGAACAGAGAGGCAATTCGCGGGTGTGAACAACGACAGTTGGTACCCTGCAAACCAGGACAGGACCCATAACCTGGCACTCGTGGGCATTTACAAGCTGAATAAAAAATGGACCCTTTCGGCTGATTTTGTCTATTATACCGGAAATGCCGTTACCTGGCCCACCGGTAAATACCAGGTAAATGGAGAAGTCGTCTTCGTCTATTCCGAACGCAATAGCTATCGCATGCCTCCCTATAACCGCCTCGACCTCAGCGCGACGTTGCAAGGAAAAAAGACCAAAAAATTTGACAGCAACTGGAATTTCTCGCTCTACAATGCCTATGGCCGTGAAAATCCATACAGCATTAGTTTCCAACAGAACCCTTCCAACCCTTCCCAAACCCAGGCCATCCAATGGTCCCTCTTCCGCTGGGTTCCATCCATAACCTATAATTTCAAATTCTGATGAGGATGAAAAAATATATAATTACCGGAATCGTCCTCCTTGCTGCCTCCTGTCAAAAGATTGTAAAGCTTAATCTTAAGAATTCGGCTTCCCAGGTCGTCATTCAGGGAGAAGTCACAGATACGACCGGGCCCTACACCGTAACCCTCAATCGCTCCGAAGGTTTTTACCAGGAAAATAATTTCTCCCCTATTACCGATGCATCTGTCCAGATCACGGACAATACCGGTTTCACAGACACCCTTCTCGAATCCGCTCCCGGAGTCTATAATACGCAAAAGCTACAAGGTGTTCCCGGAAATTCCTATAACCTCATTGTGGAGATCGGTGATACAAGCTATTCGGGCGTTTCTACCATGCCCCAGCCTGTTGCCCTCGATTCGATAAGCTTCCAGGTCACCAATGACCGGCAAGGGCAATCGAATATCACGGCCTATGCCAATTTTCAGGACCCCGCCTCTGTCTCCAATTATTACCAATTCCTTCTTTATATCAACGATAGCCTGTTTACTCAGGATATTTTTGTCTATAGCGACCGCCTCTCCAACGGAAAATATACCAGCTATGCATTGCGTATGGACAGCACTTATTTGAACCCGGGCGATCAAATACAGGTAAAAATGTATTGCATTGAAGAAGGGATCTTCAATTATTTTCGTCAACTGGATATCTCTAATTCGGGTGGGGCATTCAATACGACCGCATCTCCTGCCAATCCAACCACCACTCTCAGTAACAATGCCCTCGGTTATTTCAGCGCACATACCACCCGTTCCAAAACAACCGTGGTTCCATAAATGAAGGGTCCCGCAGGGGTTTAAGTCGGACAACTAAAAAAAATAACCTCATTTAAAAACTCAGAATTATGTAAACTTTTTCCAAAAAAATGTAAGAATTTCAATAGTGAATGTTTTAATTTTAAACTTACCAAGTAATTATTATTTATCCCAATTATCGGATTAATAATGTTATATAAAATAATTCGATAGTAGTTTCATCTGAATATTTAGAATCTTACCTGTTTGCCAGACGGAGCCTTGCGTATTAATGACCCTGTGTGAAAATGCTCATGCTTGGTTTCATCTTCTACATTGCAAAGCGATTGATAAGCCTGCCACGAACTGATTCAATATTTAAAGAAATCTGAAAATGAAGATTTCTAACAGCGTTCTATTGATCCTGCATCAATAGAGGAGTTTTGAATCGTTACAAATAATCGAATTTAGATTGGAAAATATTGGTATTCCTCTATTGGTTAATGTTCTATTCAAATTTTATTCTCACCTAAAAGGTAAAATTCCTGGAATTCCGGGACATTCTAGCTGATTGTCAGAATAGTTATTGACCGAATAGATAGGAAGATTTAATTTAAACCCATGATACATGAACAAAAAATGGTATGCTGTCTATACAAAGCCACGAAGGGAGAAGAAAATAGCACAGCAATTATCCAAAAAGGGAATTGAAAACTACTGCCCTCTGAACCGGGTTCAAAGACAATGGCACGATCGGAAGAAAATTATTTACGAGCCTTTATTTACATCATATGTCTTTATTTATATCGAAGAGAGGTTTCTTTCAGAGATTCGAACAGTTGATGGTATCATTAATTTTGTTTATTGGTTGAAAATACCTTTGATCATCAGAAACGAAGAGATCGATTTAATTAAAAAATTCTTAAATGATTATGAAAATGTAAAGCTTGAGAAGGTTGTGTTAAATGTGGATGATAAAGTGAGAATATTAAGTGGCGCTTTTATGAACGAGGAGGGAAATGTAATATACATCAAAAACAAATCGGTAAGGGTAGCATTGCCATCCTTAAGGTACCAGATGGTTGCAGAAATTGCTATTCAAAATGTGTTCGTCATAAATAACCAATCTGCTTTCATGGGAGATTATGACAATAATTCCAGGAAGGTGTCCAGGTTTTGATCATTGCATTATTTGAAAGTTCTTTATCCAAACAAAAAATTGAATTGATCACAATTACTCATTCATTTGTGGAATTGAGATATAGCAAGAGGAGTTTTTATTTTCAGCGACATCCTTTAAAGGTTATTCTTTTGCATCAGATTATATCTGGTTCAGTTCTGTAAACTGATAACCTGATGAATCAATATATTGAGTGGACAAGGTTTAGAAACCGGATCAGAAAAGAGATGTTATCGACCTTGGCGAAGCCATGCAAATGTTGATATTTTGTGAATTGAAAGACCACCATAGAGTGACCTATTAAAATGGTAAAATTGTATTTTTAGAGTATAAAGCCTGCCATTTAAAATTAAAACCATTCTTCTAAAAAACCTTACTAAGATTAAGAACCACCCGATCATCACTTTGATTTTTGAAATTGTGTGACTGAATAAGCGAAGCTGTGTTCATTTGTTCACCTTTATTGAAAACTATGGAAATTTCTAAAAGATGGTATGCCCTATATACAAAACCATACTGGGAGAAAAGGGTATCAGATTCACTAACCAAAAAACACATTGAAAATTATTGTCCGTTTAATAAGGTCAACGAAGGATCTAAAGCGGGGAAAAAAAATATAGAAACTCCTTTATTCGCTTCATACGTTTTTGTGCATTCAGATAATTACAAAATAATTCCGGTAAGTTCCATTAGTGGTCTCATAAATTTTGCTTATTGGCTTAAATATCCCGTAATAATACCAGATGTAGAAATAGCTTCCATCAGGAGTTTCCTCGGAGAATTTAAGAATATACATGTAGAAAGAATGCAAATCCGTTCAAATAATGTTGCCTCTATAGTTGAAAGATCCCATATGAATCAATCTGATCAGTTAAATTCCTCAGAGAATAATTCGTTAAAAGTCCATCTTCCAACAATTGGATATATAATGCATTCAAATATCAGGGTTTCTGAATTTGAACCCAATGTGAATAAGGAGTTTTCAAATTATTTTGATCAGCGAATTAAATATGCGTTAAGGTAATACATAACTGTGAACTCGCTGCTTGCTATCAGCGACAATCCTTAATACTACGATATTGAACGGCATTTACCTGAATCGGCCATTCCACAAAAAAGTGAAAAATATTTCATTAAGACCTTTCTAAGATGAACCGCCAATTAATCAAATTCTTTCAATTTATTCTTGGAGGCCTGGACTTTTTCACGCTGAATATTCTCATAATTCTCTCCGCTATTTTTCTTAAAAAACAAGTTGCCAATTTATTTATTAAAGAATACCTTCAATACTGGGCTTCTTTGAATATTGCCTGGGTGCTGGTTTTCTTAGTGGGAAATACATATAGTGAAATGAACATCGCCGAATTTGAAATATTTTCAAGGCGTACAATGAGGTCCTACATTTATTGGGTTGGGTTGCTTACGCTGTATCTTTTCTTCACCCGCGCTCTTGTTTTATCACGCATATTTATTTTTGTGACGATTTCTTCTTTCGGATTAATGCTGATAGCAAACAGGTTTATTTATCTGGCACTAAAGCATTTTTACCGTAACTCAAGTTTCCAGGTAAACAAAGTGCTTATTATCGGTTATAACAGGATAGCTAAAAAGCTTGAATCTTATCTGGAAACAAAAGGAATGAATACGCAGATTGTTGGTTATTGTGAGGAAGAATATAAAGTGTCGGAGTTGACACATTATCCAATTCTTTGTGAATTGCAAGATGCAATGGTGACATCGAGGGAATATGAAGTGAATGAAATATTTTCCACTATTCCTCCTGAACAAACTCCTGGCATCTATAATTTAATGCGACAAGCCGACCAGGAATGTATCAGATTCAAACTCATTGCTGACTTTAGCTATTTTGTCGACCGGCCCGTGCACGTTGATTATTATAATGATATTCCGGTACTATCATTAAGGAATGAGCCCCTGAATGAAATCATGAATAAAGTCAAAAAGAGATTTTTTGATATTTTTATCAGTTCTTTTGCAATTGTGTTTATTTTATCCTGGCTTATTCCACTGGTTGCGCTGCTGATCTGGCTGGATTCCGGAGAATCTGTCTTTTTTGTTCAATTGCGAAATGGCAAAAACAACAAGGTATTTCCCTGCTATAAATTTAGGAGCATGTATAAAAATGCAGAAGAGCATAGCAGACAGGCTACCAAAAATGATGAACGACTGACCAGGTTAGGTAAAATACTCAGAAGGACGAATCTTGACGAGTTTCCCCAATTTCTTAATGTTTTTGTTGGAGACATGAGTATCGTAGGCCCGCGTCCACATATGATCAAACACACCGAAGAATATTCCAAGATCCTGAATCAATATATGGTCAGGCATTTCCTTAAGCCTGGGATAACAGGATGGGCACAGGTGAATGGTCTTCGTGGAGAAACCAGAGAATTGTCCCAAATGGCTAAACGGGTAGAACATGATTTATGGTATATGGAAAACTGGAGTATGCTTTTGGATGTCCGGATTTTATTTCTTACCCTATTAACAACCTTTAAAGACTCAAAATATGAATTTTGACTTTCTTTAAAATAATGTAATAAATTAAATATGACAAATTTCAAAATAGAACAATGAATTTGATTCGGTCGTGTTTTTTTGCTCTTTCGTTAGCAGTTACGATTATTTCCTGCAGCTCTTCAAAAAAAATTAAAGCGGCAGATTATCTTTATTTCAGAAATGGCTCAGATACAGTTGCAGTACAACAAAAGGAAACCATAATTCAACCCAACGATATACTTAGTATACAGGTTTACAGCAAGACATCTAATCAGGAGCAGGCTTCCATTTTCAACATTCCACCGGTAAGCGGAGGCATGATGAATCAATCAGGAACCGGAACCTCATCAATGGCATATGGTGGCCAAGCTTTATATCAACCTGGTTACCAGGTCAATGGTTCAGGCAATATAGATTATCCGGTTCTGGGGCCGCTTAAAGTAGCAGGTCTTACCATTGATCAATTGCAGCAAACCTTGACACAAAAGGTTTCAGCTTATGTTAAGAGCCCATCGATTATTGTACATTTTCTTGAGTTCAATGTGGATGTGTTAGGCGAGGTTCGCAGTCCGGGCGTTCACAAATTTTATGTGAACAGGGTAACAATAATAGATGCCCTTTCATCTGCCGGCGATCTCACTGATTATGCAAAACGAGAAGACATTATGGTAATCCGGGAAGAAGATGGCAAGAAGATCTATTATAAGATCGATCTTAAAGATAAGGCTGTTTTTGATTCACCCGTCTACATTATGGAGCCCAATGATATTGTTTATGTGAGCCCAAATAATTATAGAATAAAAAATCTAAGTTTGAATCCGGAGGAGAAACAGAGAAAGACCGGCTTGGCCTTTGGGATAGTTTCTGCCGGAATAAGCATAGCCACATTACTTTACCTGATCTTTAAAGGATAACAATTTATGGCACGTCAAAACAATGGTTTTTTCCGGGAAGAACATGCCACAACCACGATGAAGGAGAGACTTTCCGGGTACCTCTCGAAATGGCCCCTGGTATTGATAAGTGTACTGGTCTTTGTAGGCGCAGGTGTTCTTTACATACAGGTGACTCCTTCAAAATACTTGTCAGCCACATCATTTATAGTAAAAGAAGATGAGGGGAAATCAGTATCACCGGACCTGATCGAATCATCTGTCAGTGGCGGGAAAAAAGAAATCAATCTTGATAATGAAATACTTCTTGTCAGCTCATCGAGTTTGATGGAAAGGGCTGTAGCAAATATCGGATTGAATATAAACTATTACAAGGCAGGCCTCCTGAAAAATACAGATGTTTATAAATATTCGCCTTTCCTATTTACAGCAAAACAAATTACGGACAGCAGCAGTACCTATGTAATCAAAATCAAAAGCTTCGATAGCAATGGGGGCATATATTCAGATGGGAATGACAAAAGTGAAAGAACAAATCAATTTCGCTGGAACAAACCATTTGCTTTCAAGGGCCAGTTATTTGAATTGTCACAGAGACCCGGGGCAGAAGAGGAGGGAGCAAATTATATCGCGGTCTGGCAGCCGGTAGAACAAGTTGCTTCAAAATACTCAGATGAACTAGTGGTGAAAGCCTATGACACCAAGACAAGCGTGATTCAGTTGCAGATAAAATCTGAAAATCCGGATAAAGGGGTGGATCTGCTTAATGCATTGTTTTACGAATTCAACAGATCTGATATGGAAGATAAGCAAAAGCTTTCACAGATCACAATTCAATTCATAGATGAACGTCTTGCAGGTATCTCAAAGGATCTTCAGGGAATTGAAAGTAACCTGGAGAGTTATCGCGGAAACAACCAACTTATAGATGTAAGCGATCAGTCTAAACAATCCCTTGAATTATCAGGTACGGTTACGAAAACAATAAGTGACCTGACGATTCAACAGAATATCGTTGACATGATCCTTAATTATTTCAATACGCCGTCAAGCGGAAACAGGCTGGTGCCTTCATCACTTGGATTGAATGACGGCACACTGGCTTCCCTCATCACGCAATATAATGAGCTGCAACTGAAAAAAGAAAGGGAATCCCCACTTGTAACCCCTAACAGTACGGTCATGCAGGATATGAACATGCAGCTTGGGAATCTAAAAAGCAGCATCCTGGAAAGCCTGGGCAATATCAGCAAGAATCTGCAAATGCAGAAAAAGGATTTTGAACAGCTACATAGTCAAACTAAAAACTATCTTTCAACCATTCCTCACGATGAAAGAATGTTGCAGGAAATAAAAAGAAAGCAAAACATTACTGAAAACCTCTATACCTATCTTTTGCAGAAAAGAGAAGAGTCTGCAATATTTGCATCGGCAGAAAGAGTATCGAATTATAAGCAGGTGGACAGTGCAGCCGCGACAGGGTCTGTTGAACCCAACCCTTTAAGTATTATCGCCTATGCAGGTTTACTTGGTCTCTTCCTTTCTCTTGCCTGGATATATATTTCAAGCCTGTTCAATGACAAAGTGAGTTCAAAGGAGGAAATAACCGGTAGGACCTCGTTATCGATTATTGGCCATATCAATCATCTTTCAAAAAAAGAGAACCAGGTATTGTCCGCATTGGGCAACACTGCCATTGGAGAGCAATTCAGGGCGCTTCGAACCTTTATCTACTCAGCTTTACGCAGTAAGGATAAAAAAATCATTTTAGTAACCTCGTCGGTCAATGAAGAAGGAAAATCTTTTATTAGTTTTAACCTGGCCGCAGTATGCGCCATGACAGGTAAAAAAATTGCATTTCTTGATTTTGACATACGCCGCCCGACAATTGCAAAAAAACTGAATTTAGATAATTCCCGGGGAATCACTTTGTATCTGGCGGGAAAAGTAAATAATATTTCAGAGATAAGCTATATCGTCGACAGAATTCCAAGCCTTCATATATTTCCATCCGGGCCAATTCCATCAAACCCCGGTGACTTGTTATCAACAGGAAATCTTAATCGTTTATTCGAAGCTTTAAGAGAAGATTACGACTTTATTATACTTGATTCACCTCCGGCGAGTATGGTCAGCGACTCATTTATTCTCGGTGAATATAGCGACATGGTGCTTTATATAGTAAGAAGCCAGAAGACTTCAAAAAAGCAACTCGACTTTATCAGTGAAACGGTAAGCAATAATTCTCTGAGCAATGTGGCCCTTATAGTTAATGATATCAAAAAAAAGGATAACTATGGATTTTATTACCAGTCAGATTATAAAAGCGCTGATTCAACCGGGATTTTAGTACAGGAATAATCAGAGATAAATGAGAAGAATCCTATGAAACCGTTGGTTGAGCTCATGCATTCCAGCCCAAGGTATTCAAAAGTATTTCATTGGGGAAAACTGTTATCCATCACCGGCTTAGCTCAACTACTGGTTCAGGGTTTGGGGTTTATTTGTGGGATTTTAGTCATTCGTTTGTTGCCAGTGAACGAATATGCCTGGTACACACTTGCAAACACCATGTTAGGAACTATGTCGGTCCTTGCAGATGGCGGCATTTCTGCCGGAGTCATGTCTCAGGGAGGTAAGGTTTGGCTGGACAAAGAAAAATTAGGCTCCGTGCTTGCAACCGGGCTAGACCTTAGAAGAAAGTTTGCAATAGGCAGCCTCCTTATAGCCATACCAATATTGATATATTTGTTATCAACTCATGGTGCCGGCTGGTTAACAATAACTTTAATAATCCTATCATTAGTACCTGCTTTTTTTGCAGCATTGTCAGATTCCGTTTTAGAAATTGTCCCAAAACTTCACCAGGACATTATAATATTGCAAAAAAATCAGTTGGCTGTCAGTGTCGCTCGTTTGATACTAAGCGGATTATTTCTTTTCATTTTCCCTTTCACCTTTATAGCCTTAATTGCTGCAGGCATACCCAGGATCTACGGAAATATAAAACTGAAAAAAATAACGCACAATTTTACAGACCATTTACAAAAGCCTGACCCGTCTGTGCAAACCAAAATATTAGGACTGGTCAAAAGGACCCTGCCCGGATCTATTTATTATTGCATATCCGGTCAAATAACAATCTGGCTCATTTCAATTTTTGGTTCGACTGCATCTGTTGCACAGGTTGGAGCATTAGGCCGCGTGGCTATGGTACTAACCATTTTTAGCAGTATATTCAGCACTTTAATAATTCCGCGATTTGCACGACTGCCCATTCATCCCCAATTACTACTTAAGCGATTCCTTCAAATTCAGATAGGTTTAATGATTTTTGGAGTGTTGCTGATTTTTCTTATTTACACAATTTCCCGGCAGGCTCTTTGGATACTCGGTCCGAATTATTTAAATTTAAAGAATGAGCTTATATTGAGTTTTTCCGGAAGTTATATAGGTTTGATTGCAGGAACTCTTTTCTCTCTTAATTCCAGCAGAGGCTGGACAATTCATCCTATGATCTTTATACCACTAGATTTACTTGTGATCTTAATTGGCATCTTAATGATAGATATTTCTACACTTACCGGATTATTCAAATTCAATATTCTTGTTATGAGCACTGAAGTTATTGCTTATTTCTCCTACGGTTTAATTCGAATTCTAAAAACAAGTGATCTTCAATGAGTCTTGCAGTCTGCACTCTTTTCGAAAGCCATTATCATTACGGAGTTGCCGCTTTGATCAATTCGCTTCACAAAAATGGTTTTAAAGGAAATATTTATGCAGGATATAAGGGGGGCTTGCCGAAATGGGCTCTTGCAGCAAAAGAAAATCCGTCTTTTCCCTGGCCCGGAGTAAAATCAATAGATACTCTAGAGGGAATTCAAATCCATTTCCTTCCAATTGAGAGCAGCTTTCATTTAACCAATTACAAACCCGATTTCATGCTTAAGCTTTGGGATGGACCCGCAAAAGATGCTGTGGCAATAGCTTATTTTGATCCGGATATAGTAGTAAAATGCAAATGGGAATTTTATTCTGACTGGATGTCATACGGGGTTGCATTGGTTCATGAAATTAATTCTAATGATATGCCGGTTTCGCACCCCCTCAGGAAAGAATGGGAAAAGGTCATAAATTTAACCAATAGAAGAACAACCCATCAGTTGAGTTCCTATCTAAGCGGAGGCTTTTGCGGTGTACACATCAGATATATCGAATTTCTTCATACATGGAAAGAGATTTTTGAAACAGGAATAAAGCATTTCAAATTAACACACGATCAGTGGAACCATGATTATGACCGAACTTATATCTTTTACAGGCAGGATCAGGATGCCTTTAATATTGCCGCAATGTGCTGCGAGTCTCCATTAAGTGAGATTGGTCCCGAAGGGATGGACTTTATCCATGGTGGCTGGACCATGTCTCATGCTGCAGGATCCCCTAAACCCTGGAAGAATCACTATTTATTATCGGCATTGAATGGGAAGCCTCCCTCTCTTGCCGACAAGGGGTATTGGTCAAATGTCAATTTATTGATCAAGAGCTATCATCCGATTAAAGTGTCACTAAAACAAATCAGCATTTTGATTTCCTCCTTTATCAGCCGCTTTTATTCAAGGAAATAAAACAATAACCTGCAAAAGAAATCTCATCAGAAGTCAACCATAATTGAAAACATTGAAGATAGCTATCATAAATACCTATGATTCAAAGGACATAAAAATGTGGTCCGGGATTCCTTATCATATTTCAGTCATGCTGGAGAATTTATATTCAAAAGATAATATATCCTGTATCAAGGCCCCCCAAATTAGAAGAGATTTTATAAGTTATTTATCCGGTCTTTATTTCAATAGGATCAGGAAGAAAAAATACCTTACCTGGTGTGACAAAAGATTGTTGGAAAAATATAAATCTCAATTTTCCAAACTAATAGAAGAAGAATTTGATCTGATCATTACTTTTCAATTTTTCCTGGTCCCGCTCTTAAAAAACAAGCATAATAAAATCATTTGGTGGAGCGACGCCACGTTTCAAAATCTGCTAGATAATTATTCATATGTTACAAATATCTGCAGTTATTGTATCAAAGGTGGACATGATTTCCAAAAACAGGCATTAAATAATTCCATTGTTACAATATTGTCGTCAGATTGGGCAATTGACACTGCTACAGGATATTACAATACAGGAAGATCGAAGATCAGTAAGATCCCGTTGGCTTCCAATTTATCAATATTTCCAACAATTAAAGAAATAGAAACAATTCTACGGAACAAAGTCAAGAATTGCATTAAGCTTTTATTCATAGGATTGGATTGGGAAAGAAAAGGCGGAGATGATGCGGTTAAAGTATTTAATAATCTAAATCAGTTGGGATTCAAAACTCAATTGCTAGTAGTCGGATCCAATATACCAAAACGCCATGTTAACAATCCAGATCTGATACCTATTGGGCTTATTGACAAGAGCACAAAGAACGGAGAAAGTTATTTGACCAGCCTGATCAAAGAGTCAACTTTCCTGATTCTTCCATCGCGTGCAGAATGTTTCGGAGTAGTTTTTTGCGAAGCAAATTCATTTGCACTTCCTGTTATTACTACCGATGTGGGAGGGATTTCTTCAGCAGTTCAAAATGGCAAAAACGGAGGCTCGTTCCCGGTTGACCAATTCGTTGAAAAAGCAACTTCATTTATCATAAACAATCTGCCTTCAACGGATAAATATCTCAAACTGTGTAATGACAGCTTCACTCATTACAATGATAACATGTCCTGGAAACAGGTAGAGCAGGGCTTTATTAATGCAGTTGAAAATATTTAAACCCGATTAATTATTCATTTTGAAAATAGTGTTTCTTTGTGGTTCACTAGAACCAGGAAAGGATGGAGTTGGGGATTATACTCATCGACTTGCTGCAGAATTGATCTTAAGAGATCATAAAATTGGAATAGTGGCACTCCGTGACCAACATATTAATCATCAAATTGAATGTTCAAAATCAACGGGAGTCGATAAAATTCTTCCGATATTGCGGCTTCCGGCAAATTGGCCAGCCAAAAGACGATTTACAAAAGCAAAAGAATGGATTGAAACTTTCCAACCTGACTGGGTCAGCTTGCAATTCGTCATATTCTCATTTCAACCAAAGGGGCTACCCTTTGGTTTATCGAATCATCTTGCCGGTTTAGCAAAAAATTCACGATGGCATATTATGTTTCACGAATTATGGGTTGGCATGCATCAGAACGCATCGAATAAATTTATTCTCTGGGGCTGGTTGCAGAAAGGCATAGTCCGGTCTTTCTTAAAAAAAATAAGCCCTCAGGTAATCCATACACAGAACCTTTTGTTTCAGTTCCAATTAAATAATTTGACAAATGTCAGGCCGGAAATCCTGCCATTATTTTCGAATATACCTAAGGTGATATTCGAAGAACCTGATTCATTTTCAAAAAAGAGAGAAAATGCACTGATTATAGTTTCATTTGGTTATCTGCATCCTAATGCTCAAACAGAACTATTTATAGAAGAATTGGGCGAATATCAAAAGAACAATAACACTAAAATATGCTTGCAAATTATAGGGCATGCGGGTCCACAAACAAGCAAATGGACCAAATTATGCGAAACAAATAATATTGAACTAAAAATTATCGGAAATTTGTCTGCGGAAGAAATCTCCAGGCTATTGCAGAATGCATCAGCCGGTATTACAACTACAGCCGAACCAATGGTTTTAAAAAGCGGATCAGTTGCTGCAATGAGAGAACATGGTTTGCCAATCATTTGTATTTCCAATCAATGGAGCCCCAGAAGACGGATACTAACTGATGCGCTGCCGGATGGGATGTTCAAATTCCATAAAGGAGCTATAGAATCTTTTTTGAAATCACAGAAAAGGGATATTCATATAGTCTCAGTTGCTGAAGTTTCTGACTTATTCCTTGAGTCACTTAGAAAAAATTAATTTAAAGGAAGAAGCAAAACATTTGTCAAATTTTTGCTTTCTTATACAAAGAGCTGTCCCGATAGATTTATATGCATTTGATAGTCTCACATCCAACAGGCAATAAGAATGTCAGAGCAGTCATTTCAAGCCTATTTCGCCAGGACATGCTCGAAGAGTTCAACACTACAATTGCCGCTAGTCATGATTCTCTGTATTTGAAAATTTTAAGCGCTAAAATCCGAAATGAATTTTTGAGGCGTTCATTTGAATTACCAAAAGATAAAATCATTACACATCCCTGGCCTGAAATAGCAAGGATGATAATGCCAAAAATAGGCCTCGGAAGTCTTGTTCATCATGAAAAGAGTTTCGCTAGCATTTATTCAGTGTACAGGAAATTAGACCTTGTCACGGCAAGCCGTTTAACCAAAAAGTTTGTTTCAAAAGGACATTCCGCAGTATATGCTTATGAGGATGGCGCATTTCATACATTCACCAGTGCAAAGCGCCTGGGTTTGAAATGTATATATGACTTACCTATCGCATTCTGGGAAACAGGACGGAAATTATTGAAAGAAGAAGCAGAACGGCTGCCCTATTGGGCCTGTACGCTTGGGGGAGGAATTAATGACTCAGGGGAAAAATTAAAACGAAAGACCGAAGAATTGGAAATGGCAGATATGATAGTTACCCCTAGTCATTTTGTTTCGCATTCCCTGCCGGATTGGACTAAGGATAAAATTATACATGTAGCTCCATTCGGTTCACCTATGATTCAATCTTCAAAAAGATCTTCCCAGGAGAAAACTAAAACCCCTGACCGGGCCCTAAGGGTTCTTTTTGCAGGTTCGATGAGCCAAAGAAAGGGCCTCGGCGACCTTTTTACTGCAATTCGATTATTACCCAAATCATCAGTAGAATTAGTGGTGATGGGTTCTTTGTCAGCCCCGATGGAGTTCTATCGAAAGGAGTTGCCGGAATTCACTTTTGAAGCAGGTCGGCCTAATGACGAGGTATTGGCCTTAATGAGCTCATGCGATGTGTTTTGCCTGCCTTCCATAGTAGAAGGGAGGGCCCTCGTTATACAGGAAGCGATGAGTCAGGGTTTACCGGTTATAATCACTGAAAACACGGGTTGCTCAGATATGGTCATTGAAGGAGAAACGGGTTTTCTGATTCCTATACGTAGCCCTGAAGCAATCGCCGATAGATTATTGTGGTTCCTTGAAAATCGTTCTGCCATTGATTCCATGGGGCAAAAGGCTCAAAACCATGCTGAAAAATATTCCTGGGATGCGTATGGAAATGGCATTACTAAGGCAATAAAAGGAATTATCGTGTAACTTTCAAAATCAAGATAAAAGGAAGGCATGAATCAATATATACAAGATACAAAGCAGGATTCAACTAATCCTAATCAAAATATGAAGTTGGGGATCTGGCTTTATTTTTTTCTTTTGATCTTCGAAGGAGCCTTAAGGAAATGGGTATTACCCGGACTTGCAACTCCGTTGCTTATTATCAGGGATCCGTTGGGATTATGGTTAATTTTTATAGCTTTAAAAAAAGGCTTGATCCCCTCCAATATTTTTCTGAATTTAATGCTACTCATCGCATTTGCAAGTTTTTTCACTGCTATTTTTATTGGTCACGGAAACCTCTTAGTCGCCTTGTTCGGTGCTCGCATCTTATTGATCCATTTCCCGCTTATATTTATCATTGGCAATGTTTTTGACAGGGAGGATGTGGAAAAAATGGGTAAGGCAATAGTCATGATTTCGATCCCAATGGCTATATTAATCGCCAGACAATTTTACAGTCCTCAATCAGCTTGGGTTAACAGAGGTGTAGGAGGTGATGAAAACGGCGCTGGATTTACGGGAGCACTTGGTTATTTCCGGCCTCCCGGAACTTTTTCATTTACAAATGGCGTTGCACTATTCTTTTCTTTTGTCTCAAGCTTCGTCCTTTACTTCTGGCTCATTCCCGGAAAGATCAATAAGCTAATTTTAATTGGCAGTACTATAGCCATTATCGCTTCAATTCCATTATCAATAAGCCGTACCTTGTTCTTTTCAATATTAGTAACCGTTTTTTTTGCTGCAATTACAATTTTGAAAAACCCATTGTTCATTGGAAGAGCATTGATTATAGGGCTGGTTGGTTTATTAAGTTTGGGGATATTAAGTAAAACAAGATTCTTCAAAACATCCACTGAAGCCTTTTCTGCACGTTTCAGTTTTGCTAACAAGACCGAAGGAGGCATCTCAGGTGTAATCGGGGGAAGATATGTAGGCGGGATGACAGGTGCACTGATTGGCAGTTCCAGAGTGCCTTTTTTTGGGTACGGCTCAGGCATGGGTACCAATGCAGGAGCTATGTTATTAACGGGTAAGAACAAATTTTTAATATCCGAAGAAGAATGGGGAAGACTAATAGGAGAATTGGGACCCCTATTAGGAATCAGCGTCATCTTAATACGTCTTTCCCTTGTAGGAAAAATGGCGCTTGTTTCCATCAGAAGGTTAAACACAGGTTATATATTACCCTGGATGTTGCTAAGCTTTGGCATTCTGACAATTCCGGAAGGCCAATGGGCTCAACCTACCAATCTTGGCTTTTCCACCCTGATCGGTGGCCTGATCATTGCTTCCCTCAATAATAATAATGCCCTCTTTTGATTTTCACTAATTCACTGCAATTATTTTAAATCTTTCAGAAACGAAAATTTGAAACTTATTTTTTTTTCTCATCCCGATTTCTTTCAATCCCGAAGCATGAAACGTTATGTAGAAATGCTCTCGAACAGCATGAATGAAAGGGGACATGAAGTTGAAATTTGGAAACCGTTGCCTGTATTTTCTAAAGCATGGTTCCCAAAAAGTATAAGAAAATGGTTTGGATACATTGATCAATTTATCATTTTTCAGGCAAAGGCAGTTAAACGCATGAAGCATCTCCCTCAGGAAACTCTATTTGTTTTCACTGATCACGCTCTGGGCCCATGGATACATTTAGCCAGAAAACGACCGCATATAATCCATTGCCACGATTTTCTTGCTCAGGGATCTGCAAAAGGCGAATATCCGGAAAGTCCAACGGGATTCACAGGTCGTCTATACCAGGCTTATATCCGAAATGGTTACCGTAAAGGGCAAAATTTTATTTCCGTATCAAATAAGACCAGGGATGATCTTCATAAATTTCTTGGCAGAATTCCGGCAATTTCCGAAGTTGTGTACAACGGGCTGGATCAAAGCTTCAAGAACTCAGAACTGTCCGGAAATGCCAGAGCCATACTGGGGCAAAAAACCAGCCTGGACCTCTCGCAAGGATTCCTGTTGCATGTAGGCGGCAACCAATGGTACAAAAACCGATTGGGTGTAATCCAATTATATAATGCTTTCCGGAAACAGGAACATTTAAAATTACCGCTATTGATGATCGGTGCGGAACCATCCGCCAATCTGCAGAAAGCGAAAGAAAATTCACCGGTCAAAGAACAGATCCATTTTCTTGATAAAGCGGATGATAACCTTCTGTGCCTGGCTTATAAAGCTGCCAGTTTATTATTGTTTCCTTCCTTAGCAGAAGGATTCGGTTGGCCGATAGCTGAAGCAATGGCCGCTGGCTGTCCTGTAATTACAACCGAAGAGGCTCCAATGACAGAAGTGGGTGGATCTGCGGCATTTTATATTCCCAGAAAATCTTATAGTGCTGAACTATCCGAAATTGAAAGTTGGACAAATGAAGGGGTAAAAACAATCAGAAGGGTACTCAGTCTTTCTAGAGCCGAAAAAGCACTAGTTGTTCAAAATGGTTTCAGAAATACAGTCAGATTTGAAATCGATGAGGCTGTTGAAAAGATAGAAGCCATTTATAAGAAAATTGCCAATCCTTAAATAGACTTGTGAAAATTCTTCATGTAATCGGAAGTATGGATCCTGTCACCGGAGGCCCCTGCCAGGGCATAAGGAATCTCAATAATGTTTTAAAACAAATGAACATTGAAAGAGAAGTGGTCTGTCTTGATGATCCAAAATCAACCTATCTTGGTAAAGATAAATTTCCGATACACGCTCTCGGCCCGAGTAAAACCAAATGGCAGTACAGTCCGAAATTAATTCCTTGGTTAAACAAAAATATTGAAAGGTTTGATGTGGTTATTATCAATGGCATCTGGCTCCACCATGTTTATGCAGCAATTAAAGCTTTAAAGAAGTTTAAAAAGAGGAAAATAATATTTCAAAATGAATCCGGAACCTTTCCCAAAGCCTTTATTATGCTTCATGGCATGTTGGATCCATATTTCCAAAACGACCGGACCAGAAGAATAAAAGCCATCAGGAACTGGATATACTGGTACCTGATTGAAGGATATAATATAAGGAGGGTAAATGCATTGCTTTTTGCCTGCCAAACCGAGATGGAACTAGCCAAACACAGTTTTTCCTACTATAAACCAAGAAAGGAAATTAATGTCGGGTATGGAGTTGAGGAACCGCCAGTTTTTACGGAAACGATGAAATGGTCATTATCTGAAAAATGCCCTGGTTTAAATGATTCCCCTTATTTACTTTTCCTGGGAAGGGTTCATCCAAAAAAAGGCGTTGATCTGTTAATCAAAGCTTACTCGGAATTATTAGAAATCAATGAGAATAGAAGCCAAATCGAATTGCCGAAATTAGTGATTGCAGGACCTGGAATGGATACCGACTATGGCAATTATCTAATGAAACTAATTTCAAGAGATCCTAAAATAAAAGATTCCGTTTTCTTTCCAGGGATGCTGACAGGTGAAGGCAAATGGGCGGCTTTGTACGGATCGGAGGCCTTTGTTTTACCCAGTCATCAGGAAAATTTCGGAATTTCGGTAGTCGAGGCTCTTGCTTGCGAAAAACCTGTTCTTATATCTGACAAGATCAATATTTGGAAAGAAATTATTGAAGGTGGCGGAGGCGTGATAAAAGATGATACACTTGAAGGAACAATAGAATTGATCAAATCCTGGGTAAATTTAAACATGGAAGAAAAATTGAAAATGGCAAAGAATGCAAGAAATGTCTATGAAAATAATTTTGGAGTCCTTGCTGCTGCAATAAGATTCAAAAATGCAATTGTAAATAATTGACGAATTTTCTTTATTTGAGAAATATACCCAAACCAGCTTAAAGCCAGTGAAATTCATTCATCTTTAATTTGCGTTTTCTCAATCAATGCCTATGCATAACGATGATACTTTCACTGGCCCTTCATTCTCATTTCGAAACCGGATTACGAGGGTTCTCTGGAATTTAGTTTATGTTTTATTATTTCGCTTTACACCAACACCGATGTACAGGTATCGCTCCTTTTTGTTGAAATTGTTCGGAGCTAAAATTGGGCATGGCGTTCATGTTTACCCCAAGGTAAAAATATGGGCGCCATGGAATCTTGAAATCAAAGGCGAAAGCGGTATTGGCGATGATGTAATACTTTATTCGCAGGGCAAAATAAAAATTGGTTATAGAGTGGTTATTTCCCAGCGCGCACATTTAATAGCGGGAACGCATGATTACTCAAAGCCAGGGTTTCCTTTGATTACCAAACCTATAATCATAGAAGATCATGTTTGGATCGCGGCCGAAGCCTTTATTCATCCCGGAGTTATTATTGGTGAAGGATGTGTGATTGGTGCAAGGGCAGTTGTCGCTAAAAATATGCCTCCATGGACGGTTTGTGGCGGACATCCTTGCGAACCAATCAAGCCAAGGCCAAATTTTAATAAGAATATTTCCGTTTAGAAGCACAAATAATAATTGACAATGCCTTTGGATTTGACTATTGCCATTCCCGTTCTCAATGAAGAAACAAACCTTCCCGGATGTTTGAATTCTATAGGTAAGGATCTGGCAAGAAAAATTATCGTAATTGATTCGGGCAGCACTGATAAAACAAATCAGATCGCTTTAGAATTTGGAGCAGACATACTCCAATTTGAATGGAATGGCCGGTTCCCAAAAAAAAGAAATTGGTTCCTTCAAAATCACACCCCCACCACAAAATGGATATTATTCCTTGATGCAGACGAATACCTTACATACGAATTCAAAAATGAATTAATTGTCAAACTTTCTACAGACGATAAAGCCGGTTATTGGCTGAAATACAGTATCTGGTTCATGGGGAAAAAGCTAAAAGGGGGATACCCATTGTATAAGCTTTCATTGTTCAAAGTGGGTTCAGGTGAGTATGAGCGGATTGAAGAACAGAGGTGGAGTAATTTAGATATGGAAATACATGAACACCCGGTACTTAATGGAAGCATTGGTCATTTCAAAAATAAAATTGATCACCGGGATTTCACAGGGTTATCGAATTATGTTAGAAAGCACAACGAATATGCGATATGGGAAGCCAAAAGGTGGCTTGTATCAGGAAATGATAAAGAAACCCGTTCAAAATGGACTTTGAAACAACGCCTGAAATACCGGTTAATGGGTTCGGTCTGGATTGGGCCGTCCTTCTTTTTTGGCAGTTTTTTTCTATTAAGAGGGTTTTTAGATGGAAGGCGTGGATTGGCTTTTGCGATCCTCAAAATGTCCTACTTTAACCAGATCCATTGTTTCATTACCGAACAGGAAAAATACAAAGAGCGAACTTAAGGATCGCAAAACCCGGAAAAATCATTCCACTAAAATAAATGTTTAGAGTTTTAAACGCATACCGGATCATTTTAAATACGATAAGCTGTATTTTATGCCTGGCATTCCCGGCTCTATCTACATGCCAGCGGACTTCGGGGTCATTCTCATTCACATTATCAGGTAAGGCCAGGACAAGTGCAGGAGTTTTCAAACAAGACGGCACGCTGGTAAGAACCTTGTGGAGTCTGGTTGATTATAGTGGAGGGGAGCATATTGAAAAATGGGATGGTCTGCTGGACGACGGAACTCCCGCGCCAAAGGATAATTACCAGGTCAAGATACTTTCAAATAATGTACAATACGAATGGGAAGGGGCAGTCATAGGCAATACATCCGATGCAGGTACCGGAAATACAAAACTGAGGTTTTTTGATCCATTATTCGGAATGGCAGTCGCGAATGGGACCATTTATTGGGCGGCGGGTTATGATGAAGGCTGGCCTGCCAATTTCAAGACCAGCCTAAATGATCCGAATTCGAAGACCTGGATCGGTCCGCTGAAGCAAACCAATCAGGTTTCCACATTTGTATGCACAGATGGAAACCTAGTGTATTGGGGAGGGGGTGATCCATTCGATACAAACAACGAAACATTCGTTTTTGCCACGAGAACCTCAGACGATGAGCCGGCAAAATTTGCAGCGGGAGTTGCAGCCAAAATGGAATGGGGCAGCACTTATGAGAGTACTATCGCCTACATGAATACGCCCAGATCTGTGCCTTCACAAATCACTGGAATGGCAGTTCAGGCTTCGGGAAAATATTTCTTTGTTACCAGAAAGGGTCTAAATCAGTTGCAGGTAATAAACAAAACCACAGGAGAATTAATCAAAACAATTATAACTCAATCTCCTTCCATTATACAGTCCGATCATCAGAATAATATTTGGCTTGTTCATGGGTCCGTAGTTGAAAAATATTTTGTTGGAACAGATGGGGCATTAACATCCTCAGGCTTGATAATACCCATTTCTGAAGCAGGGGCAATTGCCATTTCTCCGGACAATAAGGTTATTATCATCGCGGACCTGGATAAAGAAACAGTCAGAGCCTTTTCCAACGAAACTGCAAAATCTCTATGGTCATTAGGAGCTTCAGTTAGTTATATCAAAAATTCTAAAGTCGAAAATGACAAATTCTATTGGAAGGACATCCGGAAGGAATACCCCACTTTTTTATCCTATCTGCCTGATGGCAGTTTTTACGTTGGCGACCAGCAAAACAGAAGGGTAATGCATTATTCCAGAGATCGGATTTACATCGACATGGTAATGTATCAGCAAGCTTTATATAATGTATTTGTCGATCCGAATGACCCGACCAGGCTATTCGCAGATTTCATGGAGTTTAAGATTGACTATTCCAAACCTTTGGGCAGGAGCAATGGTTCCTGGATATTGGTCAGGAACTGGGGAGCTAATATTGGGAAAGAGTATGATTTTTCCGAAAAAATGAGATATATCGTAACCTTAAAAAATGGACGAACCTATGCCAGGCTGAGGACAGGTAATAAATACACTATCATTGAATTAGTCAAGGGAGGCTCCGCCAGGTATACGAATATTTCATTTCCAAGGTCTGCCATTCTGTCCCGGGATGGTTCCAAAATTGTAGGCTCCCCTCCTATTATCGGATTATCTCAAACATTAAGTAAATATTCCCTTACCGGATTTGATCAGGAAAACAACCCTGTCTGGACTGATACTTCAGAGGAGCTTGTTGAAACTCCGCCGATATCAATGTATGATCCGATTTGCTGGGAAGGTTGGAGGGCTGAGCCATTTACCAGTTCAAATCAAATTGTATTTTTTGATTACAGTAAAGCAGTTAACGGGCATGGGCAACAGTATCATCTGGGCGCCATAACCAAGGGTACCGATCAATGGCTGTGGAGAACCGCACAAAGCACATCCGTAAAATACACAGGTCCATTTCCCCGGGATGGATGGTTTGACAGCGGAAATGGGGTAAAATATCCAGGGGGTCTGGCTCTTGTGAGCGGGCAGGATATTTTTTGGAGTTACCATGGTGAAAACTGGAAACAAAGTCAGACCAATATATGGAATCATGTATACAATAATGGATTAATGGTTGGCCAATTTGGAACCCTGACGCCTGATCACCCCGGCGAAGAGGCTTTTGCAGAAGGAGCCGGAAATGCATTTACAGGAAGTATAGTAAGGTATAACGGAGAAACCTATTTATACCATGGAGATGAAACCTGTCATGCTGCAGTACACAGATGGCATATTAAAGGATTGAACACGATCCGGATTCAAAACGCTTTGTATCCCTTACCTGATCGATTGATTGATTCCGGCCAAACTGACCTCCTCGAAGGATTAACGAGGGGAATCAATTTGGTTGATGGAAGCGCGGGTTGGTCCAGAAATCCTAAGCAGGATTATGAGGATGGGCCTGGCAACTATTTCCGGGCAACCACCGGAGAAAAAACCTATGATGTATTAAAGGATCCGGATTTATTTATAATCTGTGCCCTCAAGTGGACAAATCCATCTTCAACGGCTTCAGTCACCAGGGAACTTGGAAATGATCATAAGTTATCCTCATGGAAAATGCGCGGCCTCGTACTTTTTGACTACAATACCCCGAATGAACCGAGCAATCCCAGCATGGGCGGCAGTTATCTGGAAATTCTTGATATTAATGGAAAAACCATCGCCCGGTTTTTCATTCAGAGGGACGCAATTTCCGGTACAAATGTGATTGGAAACGGGCAATTGATCTACCATACACGTGGGAATGACCTGGAGGTAACGAAAAAAAAATTTCAGCCTATTGAAGTCAGCGCAGCCGACGGATACATCTCTATTCATTACGCACAATATAAGACGTTGAAAACTGTCATCACTGCTGACCCTGGGGCAGACTGGTCCAGGCCGAAAACGCTCAGGCTTTATTTCTATACGAACCAAAGTGCAGATAATTACACCCGATCCGTTGATTTTTCAGAACTGCGATTTTTCAAAAAAGAATAAACGTATAAATTAGTTCGGCTCTGATGACCCAACGAACGCCACAAATACCTCCAACTATTGAATCTCTTCCGGAAGGGATAGTGCGGCCTCTTTGGTCAATAATGATCCCAACTTATAATTGCTTTGGATATGTGGAAGAAACTTTGAAAAGTGTATTGAGCCAGGACCTGGGAAAGGAAATCATGCAAATCCAGATTGTTGATGATTGCAGCACGGATGGCGATGTTGAAGGACTCGTAAATAAAATTGGGCAAGGCAGAGTGGAATTTAACAAACAGTGTGTTAACCAGGGCAGCCTGAGAAACTTTGAAACTTGTATAAATCATGCAAGAGGCCATTATATACACATATTGCATGGGGACGATCGGGTTGAGCCCGGGTTTTACAAAGAGATCTCTGATTTGTTTGCCCTTCATCCCGAAGCGGGTGCGGCATTTACTAATTTCATATTTATAGATTACAAAAGTCAGAAAGTCGATCTTATCAACAGACCCTTACTTTCAAAACCCGGGATCATTTCTGATTTTTTATCCCTTATAGGGAAGCGCCAGGAATTGCAACCGCCGGCCATGGTTGTCAAAAGAAAAGTTTATGAGGAATTAGGTAGTTTCTACGCGGTGCATTTCGGAGAAGACTGGGAAATGTGGGCAAGGATTGCATCAAAATTCCAGGTCGCCTATTCACCTAATTATCTGGCCGCATACAGATTAGGGCATGGGACTGGTATTAGTCATAACTATTTTCTGACAGGACAAAATATACCGGACATCAAAAAAGTCATCAATATCATTCAAACCTATCTGCCGGAAGAAAAAAGAGCCAGATATAAAAGGTTTGCATCTGCATACTATGCGACTTATTGCGTCAGAACCGCCAATAGCCTGTTATCTGTAAATAAAAATGCAGCCCTTATACAAACAAAGGGGGCATGGAAGATGAGTAAGGACCTGGAAACCTCATTTTGGGCACTTCGTTTTTACATGATGTATATTCTGGGATACAAGAAATTCATAAAAAAGATGCAATCAATAAAAAAAGGCCTTCCCAAATCCTTTTCAAAAGATAAATATTAATAATATGCCTGATAAACAGAACTGGTGGGAATGGGAAATAAACGGCGGCACTTCCTGGTTGGGTGTAAACCTGAAGGAATTATTTAACTATAAAGACCTTTTGTTCCGTTTGGTACGAAAAGATTTCCTGAGCTCTTATCAGCAAACCTTATTAGGCCCGTTTTGGGTCGTATTTCAACCCATTTTGACAGTGATAACTTATGTCTTTGTATTCCATGAAGTCATTGGCATATCCACTGACGGCGTACCTGCACTATTATACTATCTTACAGGCATTACCCTTTGGAATCTCTTTGCAGATATTTTTTCCAACACTTCCTATGCATATACTCAAAGTATAACAATTTTTGAAAAGGTATATTTCCCAAGATTAATTGCGCCACTATCCATTTTAGCCTTGAGTTTTTTGAAGTTTGGCATTCAATTCTTACTACTGATAATTATTGCAGGATATTTTTATCTGTTTAGACATATAGAATTCAATTTTATCCGTCTGTTGATCTCCCTGCCGGTAATCATTATTATTTCCGGGACAGGTTTTGGTGCAGGCTTAATCTTCAGTATAATAACCATTAAGTACAAGGATCTTTTCAATTTGCTTCAATTGTTCATTAGGCTATTTATGTTTATCTGTCCGATCTTTTACTCAGTAGGGATGGTTCCTCCAAAAGTCAGATTGCTGGTTAATTTCAACCCCTTATCAATTCCATTTGAGATGTTTCGTTTTGCCTTTTTCGGAAAAGGCAGCTTTAATAGTTTACAAATTTTTTATTGTACCGGATTCATGATCATATTATTATTGGCAGGAATCGTCGTTTTTAATAAATGGAGTGATAAACTCATTGATTTAGCCTGATCCTTATGTCAGAAATTATAATACAGGTGGAGAATATTTCGAAACTATACGGCCTAGGGGCTATTGGAACCGGGTCTTTAAGGAGAGAGATGATGCACTGGTGGAGGAACACTGTTCTGAAAAAAGAAGACCCCTATTTTCAATCAACTGAGAATGAAAAGAATTATCTCTGGGCCTTAAAAAATATCAACTTTGAGATCAGGGAAGGCGAAGCATGGGGAATTATCGGGCAAAATGGCGCCGGCAAATCAACACTTTTGAAAATTTTATCCAGAATCGTCAAGCCCACCGAAGGAATTGTCAGGGGCAGAGGCAGGGTCAGCAGTCTCCTTGAAGTGGGAACCGGTTTTCATAATGAGTTGACCGGAAGGGAGAATATTTTCATAAGCGGGAATATATTGGGAATGAATAAACGGGAGATCTCTGAGAAATTCGATGAAATCGTTGATTTTTCCGGAATAGAACTCTTTCTGGACACACCGGTTAAACGATATTCTTCAGGTATGTATGTTAGACTTGCTTTTGCTGTGGCCGCACACATGCAACCTGATATCCTGATAGTAGATGAAGTGCTTGCTGTGGGGGACGCTGAATTTCAAAAAAAATGCCTTGGCAAAATGAACGATGCATCTTCCAAACTGGGGCGCACTGTCATATTTGTCAGTCACAATATGCAGGCGATAAATAACTTGTGTACCAAATCCATCTGGCTTAAAAAAGGAATGATCAATGAGATTGGAGACACGAGGTCAGTTGTCGGTAAATATATGGGAGGAGAACAAAAAAAAATTTGGAAGCAGGAATTCCATACATTGGAGGAAGCGCCCGGTACAGATTATATAAAAGTATTGTCAGTGGAATTGATCCCTCATTTAACTGACCAAATGAACCCCATAGATATCAGGACGCCTTTGACCGTCAGATTTAAATTTTATAATGCAGGGAAAAATGTCAATTTATCTGTTGATCTGCTTCTTTTCACCCTGGCAGGAGATTGTGTCTTCGATATCCCGTCAAAATCCTCAACCTGCAATGAGGGTATGATCGAGGCGGAATGTATGATTCCCGGGAATTTCCTCAATGACGGAGCCTATTATTTTTCCCTGTATTTTGTCGAGGGCCATTCGAAGGAGCTCTTTTATTTTGAAGAATGTTTACAATTCGAAGTGGCAGATTTTCGTGAAAACGTTTATTGGTATGACAAATGGTGGGGGCAAGTTCGGCCCAATTTTCCCCTCAAACTGAAAAAGACAATTCCTAAAACAGGTTCATAGATGGAATAATAGAATTAATGAATAATGTATTTGAACTAAATCCTGCTTAATGGGCTCGGAACTGAATCCAAAAGTATCTGTCATAACCTGTTTCTTGAATTTGGAGCCCTTTTTGGAAGAAGCAATACAAAGTGTATTGCAACAAACCTGGCAAAATTGGGAGTTGCTTCTTATAGATGACGGATCAACTGACAATAGCAGTCAAATAGCAAATAAATACAGTACTGAATTTCCAGGAAAGATAATATACAAGGATCATCAAGGGCATAAAAACCATGGTTTGAGTTTTAGCAGAAATACAGGAATAAGTTATTCTTCCGGCAATCTGCTTGCTTTCCTCGACGGAGATGATGTTTGGATGCCTATATTTCTGGAAAATATCATTAATTGCTGGAAGGAGAAACAGGTAGCCATGGTTTGTGAAGCAACTTTGTATTGGCATAGCTGGGAAGATCCAACAAAAAAAGATTACAAACTGGAAGTAGGTGTTCCTCAAAACGCTGTTTATTCACATCCTGAATTATTAAGACGCTTATATCCTTTAAGCACCGGCACCTCACCCTGTATCTGCAGCCTGATTGTGGAGAAAAGGGCAGTCCTTCAATATGGGTGCTTTGAATTACCCTTCAGGGGAATGTACGAAGACCAGGCATTTCATATTAAGTTGTATCTGCATGAAAGAATTTACATTTCATCCGATTGTAATAATAAATACCGGCAGAGAAAAACATCGCTGGTAAATTATTCAGTTACACATGGCCTTTATGAAAAACAAAGGGGCTTTTTTTTAAGATGGATGGAAATTTACCTAAGTTCCAATGATGGAGCAACCGAGGATATCATTAAGCTTTTCGACAAGGCGATCTTTCCCTACCGCTATCCGGCCATTCACTTTATAGGAACGACAGTTCCAAAGAAACTAAAGAATTTCTCATTAAGGAGGCAACTTCAAAAAATCAAACAAAAGGTTTCCAAATTATTTTAATTCCTAAACCAGACCATATTTTAATATATGCAAAATCTCGTATCGGTCATCATTCCCTGTTTTAATCAGGGCCATTTTTTAGGCAAAGCAATTAAAAGTGTACTTGGACAAACCCATAAACATTATGAGATTATTGTAGTTGATGATGGTTCTGAAGATGAAACCAAATCAGTTGCCACCGGCTTTACTGAAGTAGAATACATTTTTCAGACGAGACAGGGCCTTTCTGCTGCCCGAAATAGGGGAATAGATCACAGCAGGGGGGATTACATTGTATTCCTGGATTCAGACGATTGGCTAAATTTCACTGCTCTTGAAACCAACCTGGACTATTTATTAAAGAACCCCGCATTAGCATTTGTATCCGGAGCACACTCAATTTATTTTCAAGAAGGTGCCCAGGTCATCCTTGTTGAGAAAGAGGTGACTGATAATAACTTTATTCATTTGCTTGAAGGGAATTATATTAAAATGATTGCGACCGTAATGTTCCGGAAAAAGGTCTTGGAATCTTACAGATATGATACTTCATTAAAGGTTTGTGAAGACTATGATCTCTACCTGAGAATTGCAAGACATTATCCGGTAATTCAACACACTGTCCTTGTCGCCTATTATCGAAAACACGAATCAAATCTCACCCGAAATTACTTATTCATGCTTGATACCGTATTGAAAGTCCTCGAAAATCAAAAAAGCTCCTTAAACGGGAATGCGGAAATAACGGCATTTAATTCAGGAATAGCATCCTGGAAATTATTCTATACAGGAGAAATGTATCATGAATTAAGAAACCAGCTCCATGGAGGTGCTGAAATAAATAAAAACTATATTAATTCGCTGAAAAAATACAATCCAACATTATATCTTAAATTCAAGAAGGAACATTATTCTCTCACAATTCGAAGGAGCCTGAAAAAAGTAATACCCGGATTCATTGTTAAAATCATCAGAAGATCTGATTTGCGCGAAATGGGTAAAATAAACCTTGGAGACCTTAATCGGACAAAGCCATTCAGTGAGGAATTTGGATATGACCGTGGCGGTCCGATTGACCGGTATTACATAGAGAACTTCCTTCAAAATAATGAGTCACGGATCAGGGGGAGGGTCCTGGAAGTAGCCGACAACGATTATACTATGCGCTTTGGCGGAGTAAAAGTCTCTCAAAGCGATATCCTGCATATAGATGAATCAAACCCAAATGCGACCATCATAGCTGATCTAAGCAATGCCCCTCAACTCCCTGATAATAGTTTTGACTGCATAGTTCTCACTCAAACCCTTCAGTTCATTTACAATGCCAAGGACGCACTGAAAACATGCTTTAGAATTTTGAAACCGGGTGGAGTATTACTAATGACGGTTCCGGGAATTACGCAGATATCGCAGGATCAATGGAGCAAGTCATGGCATTGGTCCTTTACCGAAAATTCTGTTTCAAAGCTCCTCCTTGAATCATTTTCACCTGAGAAAGTAAAGAATGAAGTTTTTGGAAATGTACTGACAGCCTCTGCATTTTTATTCGGTATGGGTCTTCCTGAACTCACAAAGGAGCAAATGGATTTTCCTGACCCGAATTTCCAGGTTATTATTACTTCTGTCGCTGTTAAATGAGCGCCAATCAACATGAATGAATATTTTTTTCCGGAATAATGTTATTTATGATTTCCCGAATAGTTAAAAAAATAAATAAAGCAATTAATCACCAGGTAATTGTCCTGATGTACCATAGAGTTTCCGAGTTGGAAACTGATCCATGGCAACTTGCAGTTAGCCCAAATAACTTCGAAGAGCAGCTCCAGGTATTAAAAGAAAGCTTCAAAGTCATTTCAATCAATGAACTCAACCAACAAATGCGCAGCGGGAAGATCAAATCAGATGGCGTTTGCATCACTTTCGATGATGGTTACCGGGATAATTACAGACATGCCAGACCGTTATTAGAAAAATACGATTGCCCTGCGACCTTTTTTATATCAGCATCATATATAGCTAAAAACAGGCAGTTCTGGTGGGACGAGCTTGAAAATATTATACTTCATTCTGAAGAATTACCTGCTGACCTTTCCATAAATATCGGTCATAGGCCGTACACGTTTAAACTAGGCGACATAATTCTTACTCATGAAATCCGCCAGAAACACAGATACTGGAACTATCTCGATCCCTTTCCCTCGCAGCGCTGCGAATTGTATTTTCAGCTCTGGGAACTGATTCAGCCGCTGCTACAAAACCAGATCGAGCAAAGTATCGGAGAGCTAAAGAAATGGGCATCCTACACAAAACCGGCAAAGGAAGAAGATCTCCCAATGAATAAAAAGGAGCTTAAAGAAATGTTTAGTTCCCCCTTGTTTACAATGGGCACCCATACCCTCAATCATCAGCTATTACCTGCTCATTCAAAACAGATTCAACAGTATGAGATCGTTGAGTGCAGAAATTGGCTTGAAGACTGGTCAGGGAAGAAAATAGATTTAATATCGTATCCTTATGGCAATTACGATATTAACTCATTGGCAGTTATAAAGGAAGAAAACTTCCGGACAGCATTTACTTGTGAAGAGTCACTTACGACCAAAAAAACTAACTCAACAACCATAGGGCGATTTCAGGTAAAGAATCAGAACGGCAGCGAGTTCAAAAAGCAGATAAAACACTGGCTGAAGTTTAATTAATAACCTGGTTTCAAGAACCGCATCTCATTTCAATTCATTTTTCTTAAAGCCCAATGACATTTTATCCTTCTATATACAGATGTCATTATAATGTACATAACGAAAGGCAAATTTCTTCATCTGATTTGAAAAGCAATGAAAATCATCATTTACGGAATCAACTATTCGCCGGAACTAACAGGTATAGGAAAGTATACAGGAGAAATGGCAGAATGGCTCTCAGGCAGAGGCCATACAGTTCACGTAATTACCGGCAAACCTTATTACCCGGAATGGAAAATTCACGAAGGGTACTCAGGTAAATTCTGGAGCGTGGAAATGTTGAATGGAGTTAAGGTAATTCGATGCCCCCTGTATGTACCGAAAAAAGTAACACCCTTAAAACGCATAATACATGAGTTTTCATTTCTTGCAAGCATATTTCCAATTTGGTTCAAAACATTCTTTCACAAAAAATATGATCTTGTAATAAGTATTTCACCTCCTTTCCACCTAAGCTTTATGCCCTTGTTATATACAAAACTAAAAGGGTCAAAACTATTGACACATGTTCAGGATCTCCAGGTGGATGCAGCAAAAAGCCTTATCCTGATCAAGAATAAAACCATACTTAATCTGATGTTTGATTTTGAAAGATTCATATTACTAAACAGTCATAATGTTTCAACAATTAGCCCGGGCATGAAGGACCGCATCAGAATAAAGAACATTCCGGAAGAAAGGATCTTCTTATTCCCAAATTCAGTAGATACAGCATTTATCAGGCCACTCACAATAGAACAATCCTTAAGATCGGAACTTGGGATAGACAATCATGTAAGAGTCATTTTGTATTCAGGGAATCTCGGAGAAAAACAGGGTCTTGAAATAATTGTTGAAATAGCTGATCATTTTAAAGCAAAAAAGGACATTCTTTTCATGATTGTAGGTGAGGGCGCATTCAAATCAAGCCTGGAAGACATTGCCAGAAAAAAGCATCTTCAAAATATTAAATTCTTTCCCCTTGCGCCTTATTTAAAATTGCCAGCCTTGCTAGCGACAGCCGATATCCATCTTGTATTACAAAAAAAATCGGCGGCAGATTTAGTTATGCCCTCTAAACTTTCAAGCATCCTAGCCGCAGGTGGTTGCGCAATTGTTTCAGCAGTTCAGGGCACTTATCTGCATGATCTTTTAGAAAAAAATAAAATAGGCATTTTGGTTGAACCCGAATGCCCAGGATCTTTGATTGAATCACTGAATAAAGCCCTTGAAAATGATTTAAACCCCTATCGGCAAAAAGCAAGAGAATATGCATTGAATAATTTATCTCATAACTCGGTTATGGCTGAATTTGAGAATCGTTTATTCAATATGCAAACGATAAATAAAATGCAAAAAATCATATTTAAACAACAGGCCTGAATTCTGTTTTGATCTTAAATTACGCATAAGGATAAAATAAATAACCAACTAAACACATAATGATCAAAATATCCGTCATCGTTCCATGTCATAATTCTGAGGCCTTTATCAATGCCACTATTGAGAGCGTTATCAACCAAAAGTTGAAAGATTGGGAACTCATTTTGGTTGATGATGGTAGCAGCGACAAAACCTGGGAAATAATTTCAAAATATAATCTTATTGACCATAGAATCTCCTCCTATAAGAAAACTAACGGGGGCACATCAGACACTCGCAACTATGGTTATTCCTTGGCCAACAGTGAATCCAAATATTTATTTTTCCTGGATCACGATGATCTGCTTCATCCGGACACATTGATACGCTTAAGCACCTATCTGGAAGAAACGCCGGAGGTGGGCCTTGTGGCATGCCAGTATTTCATGATAGATGAGCGAGGAAAGGCCTTGAAATCCAAAAAATCCAGCAGGTGGGTTCCTGGATTTATTTTCCCCAGGAAATTAAAGGATGAAGAATTCGACACCCCATTTGTTACATTTTTTTGTGCGACGGGTCAAGGTCCATTTGCCATGTACAGCAGAGCGGTATATGCAAAAACTACAGGGTGGGAAACAAGTTTCTGGCCACATGAAGATACTGACATGTTTTGTCAGATGGCAATTAATGGAAAAGTACATTTTCTTCCGGATAAGCTATATTATAAGAGAACACATCCTGCGCAAGGCATGAATAACTTTAAGCGAGTCCAGGATTCTCATGGCTCATTCCGAAAAAAATGGGATAATCTGAACCTATCAAATGAATCCGGTATAAAAATGTTGAGAGACGCGAAAAGATATTACTATTCAACGCATCAGCCATTCAGGGATTTAAAAGTAGCCAGAAAGGCATTTTTTGAATTCCTTCGGAGTCCTGACCGTAAGAAACTCCGTTGGTTTCTAACCCTGATAAAAAGTTCAGCATCCGGTTTTTTACTAGAAAGATTTAAAAAATATTGACAACCGCGGGATTTCATATTACATGGATTCCCTACGATATCTATTAGGCTGATCTACTGGAAAATTGTTTCTTTGCGTGACCAATCGGCAACTTAATCCTCATATTCGATGGTTTTAAGAAATCTCAAATGCAATTATGCGCCTGCTAATTTATTATGTGTTACTGGCCATTGGTGTCGGAATTGTATTTTACCTGAGCTGGCTCCCCTCCCCGGACCTAAGCCAACAATGGTTCATGCCAGGATGGCTAGGACGTTGGACAAATGAACATGATAGAATGAGAACAGCGGTGCCATTTTTTTTTCTGGGCATACTTACCGGAATAGTATTAGAACAAAAAAAAAGATCCTGGCGCAGATGGTTGTGGGCATGGTTAGGTCTTGTTGCAACAGTATCCATTGCTGAAACGGGCCAACTCTTTCTTCCGCACCGTGTTTTTGATCTGTTCGATATCGTATGGGGTGCTTTTGGTGCATTTACAGGCATGTTTATATCTTTTCTTTTTCTAGTGTTTTACACACGCATTCTATTAATGAGAAAGGTTAAATGATCTTTTAGAATTTTCCTTCTGATAGTCTATTTCACTCATCGCAAAATCCATCTTCAACCTTTCCCGGAAATCTGTAACTTGGTCTAATTTCAAAATAATTATCCCATTACTTTCTAACCTATTTTTACAACATTATTAATTATGAACGCCAGTTCATTCAATGTCTATTTATTGAATTGTGGTTAGTTGAAAGCGTAATTGAAAGAAATGTCAAAGTATTTGTTATTGCGTGATAAAATGATATTGGGCCCTTATTCCTTTGACGATTTAAGAGGATTAGGCATCAAACCTACAGATTTGATTTGGGTAAATGGTATCAGCATAAATTGGCGTTTCCCAAACGAAATTGAAGAGCTAATGTCGCTGTTCTGGTCCTTCCCGGAAAATTCAAATAAGATTGCAAACCCAAACCTGCCTACCAGACACCGTTCATATAATGACTCGGAAAATAACCGGAATAAAATTCAAAATAATCCTGAGCAGTCGAAAACTGATGAATACCAAATAAATGAACCCCCATCTGATGTTAAAAATACCAACACATTTAATCAAAGATTTAGTGAATTCCGGAAGGCAAATCAATTCGCAATCAATTCTGCCAATCCGCCGGATATTGGGGAAGGAGATTTCGATAAACAGAAAGCAAAAGACAGTACAAAGCCCGAACCGCATGTTATCAAGGTAATTATAGCCGACGATCATACACTTTTCCGTGAAGGGCTTAAAATGACCTTGTCGATGAAAGCTGACATAAGTATTGTTGGCGAAGCCGAGAACGGCCTTCAGTTACTTCATTTACTGAAGCATAATCTTCCGGATGTTATATTACTGGATATTCAAATGCCGATTATGGACGGAAGATCTGCCTTAGCCTCAATCCGTAACCGCTACGGAGACCTAAAAGTGATCATGCTTTCAATGTACAATGATCCTTCAATGGTGACTAATTTGATGGAAACCGGTGCCAATGCTTATTTAACCAAAACAGATAATTCAGAAATAATATACGAAGCAATAAAAACATGTTATTACAAGTCTTATTATTTCAATGAACTTACCAACATGTCGATGCTTGAAAGGATCCGTGAAAAAACTAATATTAAGCACATCGAGAATTCTTCTGTAATTGAACTATCCCCTGTCCTGGAAAATGTCAATCATGTTGTGAGCATACCTGAGTTTCAGTTAAATGTGGACCGAGGGAACAAAAAGAAATTAAAGAAAGGGTTGCTAATTGGCATATTTGCTTTAATCCTGGTCGCGGCTGGCATTTTCGCTGGTAAGTACTACTTAAGGCCATCAAATGTCGATCCGGCTAAGAGTATATCACTTCAAAATAACAATAAAAATGAAAATGCGGCCAGTGCTGATTCTTTATCCTTTACCGATTCGGCTCAAGGCAAAACGACTGATTCACTTAAGAAAAAAAATGAAGTTGTGATTGGTGAAGAAGACAGTTTGCAGCAGAATAAAACCGACAAAACAGGAGCTTTTCCTGACAGTATTTCGCAAGAAAAAAACAACCGGCAATTAAAGAATGAAAACCCAAATGATCACTCAATAGAAATTCCTTCCGTAAAAAGCGATACCAGCAACATCTATTCGGCAAATAATAATATATTAAACCGAAAAAAAGAAAGAGTCAGAAAAAACATAATTCACCTGGTAACAGGTTTGTTAAACAATTTCCAGCTATCCCCTGATGGCGGATTATCGAATATTAAATTGACTATTTATAATCAGACCATTTACAAAATAGACAAGGTAACCGTGGAAGTCAAATATTTATTACCTGATCAAACACTATATAAAACAGAGTTGCTGAATTATTATGTTATCGGGCCACTTTCCTCAAAGTCATTAAATGCACCAGATAGTCCAAAAGGCATGAAAGTTGAATACCAGATCATTTCGATCAAATCCAGCGATCTGCAGCTGTAGCAACTCTTTATTTCAAATGGTCACAACTTGAGCCAACAAATAGAAAATATTAGTTAACAACTAATCTTACAAACCTAAAGTCAGCATCATTCTGATCGCAAACTTTTTACAGGGTTAATGAGTGCGGCTTTTAGGGACTGATAGCTCACCGTCAGCAGGGTGAGGACGATGATTCCCGTACCCGCCAGCGCAAAGATCCACCAGGACAGGGGGGCATGATAGAGATAACCCTTCAGCCATTGGTTCATGCCATTGTACGCCAGTGGTACCGCGATCAGGATCGAGATGCCTGTAAGCTTCAGGAATTCTTTTGAGAGCAGACCCCAGAGGTTGACAATGCTTGCACCGAGGACCTTGCGCACCCCGATCTCTTTTGTGCGCTGTTCGGCGACGAAAGCGGCGAGACCGAAAAGCCCGAGACAGGAGACAAAGATGGCCAGACCGGTGAAGACCGCGGCGAGGTTGCCTATACGCTCTTCGGCTTCGAATTTCGTCTCATAGGCCACGTCGACGAATTTATAGATAAAGGGGCTGGAAGGGTCGTATTTCTTAAAGACCGGCGTCATGCGCGCGAGTGCCGTATGCGGATTTAGACCGGGCTTTATTTTGACAATGATCTCGCCGGTGTAACCACCGCCGACGAAGACAGCCGGCTGCACGGTATCATAGGGCGAGTTGTTGACCATGTCGGCCGAAACGCCGACGATGTTGTAGGGCTTGTCAAAAAGCTTCACCACCTGGCCAACGGGATCCTTGAAGCCTATGGCCTTGACGGCCTTTTCGTTTAATATGGCGGCGTTGCTGTCCGTGACAAAATCACGGGACATGTCGCGACCCCTCGTGATAGTCCAGCCGATAGTCCGGCCATAATCAGGCGTAATGTTGACATTCCAAAATCCGATGATGTTCTGGTCGGGACGTTTGCCGGACCAGTCGAGGCCGTTGTTGTTGTTGAGGGCAGTTGGCATCATATTCGAAGCCGCGACATCGGCGGCGAGGCCTTTCTGGATCAGCTCGGCGCGAAGCGCTTCATAGTGCTGGTTGATATCCGTGGTGTGCATATCGACCGTGAAAAGCCCCTCCCGGTGATAGCCGACGGGACGGTCCTTGGTATACAAGATCTGGCGGTAGACGATGGCGGTCCCGATGATCAGCGTCAGCGAGACTGTGAATTGGAGAACGACCAGGACTTGTCTCGGAAAAGAGCGTGTTCTTCCTGTCGGGAAGACGCCTTTCAGCACGCGGACAGGACGGAAGGCCGAAAGATAGAACGCGGGATAAGAGCCGGCGAGCAGGCCCGTGAACAGCGTAAAACCGAGGATGGCCAGCCAAAAGACGGGGCTTACCCACGGAACAGACATTTCCTTTGCCGCCAGCCCATTGAAAAAGGGAAGGCTGGCCGTGACGAGGATAAGGGCGAAAACGAGGGCGATAAGAGCGATGAGCGCCGATTCGCTGAGAAATTGCGTTATAAGCTGGCCCCTCAACGATCCGAAGGTTTTGCGGATGCCGACTTCTTTTGCCCTTTTTTCGCTGCGGGCAGTGCTCAGGTTCATGAAATTGATACATGCCAGAAACAGTACAAAGAGGCCGATGATGCCAAACAGCCAAACCATAAGGATACGGCCGCCGGAGGGCTTATTGAATTCGAATCCATTATAGAGATAGGCTTTGTCCATAGGATAGACAAAGGCTTCTTCGTCATATACTTTGTTGAAGGGCGTGGGCAAATTCTTTATTCGGGCGGTTGCCTGTGCGGCTCTGATACCGGGCGCCAATTCCGCATAGAGCTGGCTGTTATGGTCTCCCCAGTCGGTATTGTCCCGGCGGTAAGCGTTGGCAGCGTTATCCCAGGGAATTATCGCCTGGAGGCCATAGAAGCTGCTGTTCCGCGGAAGATCGCTATATACGCCGCCGATCTGCAACACGAGGCCACTGTTAACCTTTACTTTTTTCCCAAGCGGATTCTCCTTCCCGAAAAGGGCAGTTGCAAGCGACTGCGCGATGATAGTCGTACTTGGGTCTTTCGTGGCATCAGCGCTGCCTGTGACCATTCGGAACCCAAACATTCCCGGAAGCTCCCACTGTGCGGCGGCAACTATGCCGCTGACGTTAATGTCGTCAAAATTGAAAAGGGCGCTACTGCCATTGCTATTGTCAATGAGCGCAACGCGGGTAAAAAGGTCCTTGTATTGGGTCGCCAGGGCTGGCCCCAGGGGTATCTGAAGCGTATTGCCGGTATAAAATTGGTCCTTGGTCGTGGCCTTGTGAACATGGACATTGAGCATAATGTTGGCGAGCCGCCGGTGGTTGGGAGCATTGTGATCAAAGGAAAACTCGTCGCCAATCCACAGCCCGATGACAATGGCAATAGCCATGCCGATGGAGAGGCCTGCGATATTGATGGCGGTGTAGACCCGGTTCTTAACAAGGTGGCGCCAGGCGAGAAGAATGTAGTTCTGGAACATAGGTTTAATTTTGGGATATGATCGGTAGTGCTGCCAAAAAAATGCCGCTTTAGTTAGACGATGATAATCAACTGGTTGGCTTTTGGCGGTGATGGAGACCTGTTCGATTGCGGGCACTCTATGTTCAGTTTTATCGGGTATTTGGGAAACACATCCCCTTTGCCGATTAAATCAGTGTAAGATCAAATGTTGCTTTACCAATAAATAGAGTATGGTTAAATAGTGTCTATTGCAATTTATTTGTCCAACCTAATTCAATCCTGCATTTACAGGTGTTTACCCTCCTTCCTACATTCACAATCATCTTATCAATGCGACATTGCAATCAGCCATGTGCTTTACAGGGTTAGAATGCTGCAGCACGTCACCTGGTAGCCTTTTGGTGCTTAAGTAGTTTTATATTATGCTGCAATAGTTTTATAAATTTAAAAATAAGAACTAATCCATAAAGACTCAATTTTGGTTAACGACTTTACCTCATCTTAAATGAATGATGACTTCAAGTTATCTCAGCCAACATATACAATATCAATACCTGTATATAATCGTGTCTATGGGTTTAAAGAATCTTTGGATTCTGCATTATCTGTGAAAGAATGTACAGAGATTCTAATTGTTGATGATAATTCAGATACAAACGATTTTGAAATTATATGTAAATCATACAATGATAATCGTATCAGATACTTTAAAAACCATATTAACCTGGGGTTATTTGGTAATTGGAATAAAGGAATCGAATTGGCAAAAGGAGATTATATTTCTATTTTATGCAGCGACGATCTAATTAATTCTGATATATATAAGCTTTTTTTAGAAGCATATTCTGAGCATTTAGATTTAGATATTTTTTTTGGCAACTTCGTTACATTTAGTAATTCGATTAATGATAGTGTTGTGCATCGTAGTTTTCGGAGTGGTTTGATTTCTGCATTAGAGTTATATACTGATGCAATAAATAATGGTCCCTGCTTTCCTGTTTTATCCGTAATCAAAAGAGATAAAGCTATTCAATATCCTTTTGTTTCAAAACCACATAGTGGAAATGATTGGTTATGGATTTATACTAATGCACATCATTTAAAGCTTTATGCAAGTTCCCAAACGTTAAACTATTGGCGCAGACACCCTAATCAGGATGCAGTTCTTTCACAATCAGTTACTATGGATTGCTGGCCGTTAATGTTTATGAACATTTCTCAATATTTATCTTCTAAAAACAACTGGTTAGCAGGAAAAGCCCGACGAAGAGCGAAAGCTGTTATTCTTACTTTTTTATTAAATGATCAAAAAAATAAACAAGAAAATTGGATTAATAGAATAAAAAAAGAAAAAAACGATAATTATTTTATAAAGACCATTTATCAAATTGTTGAAAATGATTTGCTTTTAAAAAAGATGTTATACAAAAGTAAAATATCACCTTTTTATTATTTTCTGGGAAGACTTATTAGGAAAATAAAATATTATCCATCTTAGAATGGAAAATTATTGGGAATTGCAGAATTTCTAGGATATTTTCTTGGGACTTGCGGCCTCCGGACAAACAAATTCTCACAACAAGAGCAATATGGAAATAAAAGCCTTTTATGAGTTTGTCAATGCAATCAACGAGCACAATGTTGCTAACCTTTATCCGATGATGACAGACGATCATATGTTCGTCGATGCTCAAGGCAACGAAGTATCCGGCAAGGACAAAATGAAAGTGGGCTGGACAGTCTATTTTCAATGGTTCCCGGATTATAAGGTCGAGATAATATCTGTCTTTTCTGATGGTGATATTGTTGCTGCATTTGGATTTGCCAGCGGCACATTTAAAGGAATCAAAACAGACAAGAATGAAAATTTCTGGCGGCTTCCTGCAGCCTGGAAAGTCTTAGTGAGAGACAATAAGATTAAGTTGTGGCAAGTTTATGCAGACACAAAGATCCCATATGACATTATTAATAAAAACAAACAGGGAGATAAGCCTTAACTATTTACATACGAAAATTAAGAAGGATCCTACTTTTGCTGGGATCCTAACCTAGTGAACATCATTAGATAATACCTTTTTTGTTCTGGTTAATAAGTTTTAAAATGAGATCATTGCTGAAGATTGAGTGGATCTCATGTCTTAAATCATCATTTTTGTCTATCAGCAACCTTAATTTTCCTTTTTCCCAACTGAGCATCTTTGATGGGGTGAGGGTGGAAACATGAGCGGAAGGTAAATCGCCGCTCAGGAAACTCATTTCCCCGATGAAATTGCCTTTTTTTATGGTTGTTATATGTTTATGCTTTATCTTAACTTCAGCTTCACCATCCACCAGGAGAAACAGTCTTTCGGTAGCCTCGTTTTCGGTTATTATCTGTTTATGTTTGGGGTAAGTGTCCCAGTTGCCGGCTTTCATAAGTTTTTTAAAATTCAGTATGCCCATTTTGCTGCCTATCATATTGAATACTTTCCTTTCATCAACGGATAAATTAAGAAACCGCTTTTGATAGAGGAAATAAATTACCTGGAAAATATTGATGGCAATAATTAAAAAACTCCACATAATAGGAGTCCAGAAAGGCGTGGCCGAAACAAAAAGGTTATAAATTATTTCGAGCACTGAGGCGATAATTAAAGATGTCCTGAGGTACAGAATATTTCTGAACCCTGTGCCAAAGGCTAAAATTGCGTTGGAAAGATGACCAACTATACCGATTAAACTAAACATATTTTGATTTTTTAATCAGGTTTATAAATGTTTGAGAATGGATATTTGGGTTTATATATTGTGTATTGTTAATGGAACAATCCCTTCTTGACTCGATAATATACAATATTGGTGTGGGTTTCATCGAAAATAAAAATGGACAAACCGAAAAAAAAAATCGATTTGCCCAAACCAGTGATCCGGATTGGATTCGAACCAATGGCCTACTGCTTAGAAGGCAGTTGCTCTATCCAACTGAGCTACCGGACCGGAACAGCACAAGGGCGCAAAATTATAAAATAGTTTGCCTCTTACCAAACATAGGTAATCATGTTCCCTCTCTGACAAAAATCATTTCAAATTAATGGCAGACTTGCTTACCTTCCTTCTCAAATTTTGCTTGTCATGCCAAATTTCGATACCTCACATGTTAAAAACATCGTTCTTCTCGGTCATGCAGGATCAGGCAAGACTACCCTTGCCGAATCCATGCTTTTTGAAGCTGGCCTGCTGACTCGACGGGGAAGCGTAGAAGAGAAAAACACGACTTCTGACTTTTATGAGCTGGAACAACAGCGTGGCAATTCGATCTATTCAAAATTGCTGCATGCTGACTGGCGCGGATACAAGATCAATGTACTGGACACGCCGGGTTATGACGATTTCGCAGGGGAGGTAGTATCCTCATTACGTGTAGCCGATACCGGTATTATGCTTCTGAATGCCAGTTTTGGCGTCGAAGTGGGAACGGATATCATCTGGGAATACACCGAGCAATTCAGGACCCCGATGATCTTCGCCGTAAACAAACTCGATCTCGACAAAGCGGACTTCGACCGGGCCGTCACCCAGGCTAAGGACCATTTCGGGCGCAATATCACTGTAGTGCAATATCCCTTGAACCAGGGCATGGAATTCGATTCCATCATCGATGTGTTGCGGATGACGATGTATAAATTCCCCGTCTCGGGAGGCAAACCTGAAAAGCTGCCCATTCCTGATAATGAACAGGAAAAAGCGGAACGGCTTCATAAAGAATTGATCGAGGCCATCGCCGAGAATGATGAAACCCTGATGGAAAAATACTTCGATATGGGAGAGCTCGACGAAGACGAAATGAAAGCCGGACTTAAGAAAGCTATGATCAATCATGACCTGTTTCCATTGTTTTGCATTTCAGCAAAAAAAAATATGGGTGCAGGCCGCCTGATGGGTTTCATTGACAATGTTTGTCCAAGCGCCAATGAAATGCCCCCCCAAAAGACCAGTTCCGGCGAACTCCTTCCCTGCGATGCCAATGGACCTGCATGCATTTTTATTTACAAGACGATTTCCGAATCCCATATCGGGGACATGTCCTTTTTTAAAGTCTATTCCGGAACAATCAAGTCCGGAATAGAACTGGTCAACGAATCCAACGGTGTCACAGAAAAGCTGAACCAGCTTTTTATCGTCGAAGGAGCTAAAAGAACCGCCGTCAATGAATTGACGGCCGGGGACCTCGGAGCTACAATAAAACTCAAGCACACCCATGTAAACAATACTCTTCATGCCAGAGGAAAAAACTATGAACTTCCGCCAATTGAATTTCCGGCCTCTACAATGAGCGTTGCGATCGAGCCTGCTCAAAAAGGCGATGAGGAAAAACTCTCACTTGCATTACATCAGGTCCAGGAAGAGGATCCAACCGTACAGGTGGAGGTTTCACAGGAATTGAAACAGATCATCATCCATTGTCTGGGAGAACTGCACCTGGCTGTTATCAAATGGAAGATTGAACATATTTCCAGGAACCTGGCCGTTAAGTTCTCAAAGACGCGCATCCCATACCGGGAAACAATAAGAAAATCCATTCAATCAAATTATCGACATAAAAAGCAGTCGGGCGGTGCAGGACAGTTCGCCGAAGTGTACATGCAGGTCGAGCCCTGGCATGATGGCATGGCTGATCCAAAAGGCATGTCGGTGCGCGGCCGGGATGAGCATCAGCTCGATTGGGGCGGCAAACTGGTTTTTCTGAACTGCATAGTCGGAGGTGCCATCGACCAGCGTTTTCTTCCCTCCATTTTGAAGGGGGTCATGGAGAAAATGCATGAAGGCCCTCTCACCGGTTCCTATGTAAGGGATGTCCGTGTGTCCGTCTATGACGGGAAAATGCATCCGGTGGACTCTAATGACATATCCTTTAAAATAGCAGGCCTTATGGCCTTTAAGCAAGCCTTCCAGCAAGCTGACCCACAGATACTGGAACCCGTTTATACCGTGACCGTTCTAGGCCCGGATGATCTTACCGGGCATATCATCAGTGAACTGCAAACCAGGCGGGCAATCATGGAAGGGATGGATACCGAAGGGCATTTTACTAAGATCACAGCGAAAGTTCCGCTATCAGAAATGAGTGACTATTCTTCATCACTTCGGTCAATTACACAAGGCAGGGCTAAGTTCCGGATGGAATTCTTCGAATATGTGCCGGTTCCCTTTGAATTGCAGCGCAAACTCATTGATGAATACCATAAGACCGCTGTTAAGGAGGAAGTTTGATCTGTCTTCCGGGTGTGTCCCAAACTTTCATTAATTTGTCGGCTTTCCCTCTATTTCATACTGCAATGGAAGTAAAAATCGAACAGAGCTGGAAGGAAGTATTGAAGGATGAATTCTCCAAGCCCTATTTTTCGCAGATAGCCAAATTTCTCAAAGAGGAAAAAAATTCCGGAAAGACGATCTATCCACCTGGCCCTCTTATCTTCAATGCTTTCAACAGTACGCCTTTTTCAATCGTTAAGGTCGTGCTGATCGGACAGGATCCATATCATGGTCCCGGTCAGGCCCATGGCCTGAGTTTTTCCGTTCCCCCGGGCATTCCTCCCCCTCCTTCCCTTGTGAATATTTTTAAAGAACTGAAGGCGGACTTAGGGATCGGTATCCCAACACATGGCAATCTGAGCTGTTGGGCAGAGCAAGGCGTTTTATTGCTGAATGCATCCCTGACTGTTCGCGCCAACGAGCCCATGAGCCATGCCAAAATAGGATGGGCGGAGTTTACGAACTCTGTCATACATCAAGTTTCTGAATTGAAGGAGCATATTGTTTTTCTTCTCTGGGGTAAGTTTGCCCAGGACAAACAGGCCCTCATTAATGGCCGGAAGCACCTGATTCTAAAAACTGTCCATCCTTCTCCCCTTTCGGCAGAGAGAGGTTTTTTTGGATGCCGGCATTTTTCAAAGTCAAATGATTATCTTGTCCAAAACGGTGTTCAGCCGATCGACTGGAGAATCTGATCACGACCGCTTGCCATTATTTGACAACTAAGCATAAGAAACCAGGCATGCACATTATACTGCAAATAGGTCAATCAATATGTGAGGTTCCATCTGAAAAACAGAAAATACAAAATATATAATACCCAGATGAAAATTTTCAGGGAAATATTTGCAAGGATCTGGGCAGGATGGGGGCTTATCGCCTTTTTTGTCACTATGTTATTTTTCCTGATACCCTTTCTCGCTTTTTCTTATTTCCGCAAAGAGCCCCTTAAGACCCGACGTTTCATACTACTTGCCAGGGGCTGGATGAATGTATTCCTTGGACTGGTAGGCTGCCCCTTACAAGTGAGGGGAAGGGAAAATTTCATCAATAAAGAGACCTATATCGTTGTTTGCAATCACAATGCTTTTATGGACGTTCCGGTTTCCTATCCCTTTATTCCGGGCGGAAATAAGACGATCGCGAAGATCGAATTATCCAGGATACCCCTTTTCGGCATGATCTATAGTACGGGCAGCGTTCTTGTAGACAGGAAAAGTGACGCGAGCAGAAAAGAAAGTTATGGCAAGATGAAAGCAGTGTTGGATATGGGCCTGCATATGTGCATTTATCCTGAAGGTACACGCAATGTCACGGATGAACCTTTGAAACCATTCCACGACGGCGCTTTCCGACTATCTATTGATACAGGCAAAAAGATTATTCCCGCCCTTATCTTCAATACCCGTAAAGCCATGCCTGCGGATAAAACCTTCTGTCTTTACCCGCAAAAACTATACATGCATTTTCTGGAACCGGTAGCCCCCCTACCTTCAGACAACCTTCAAAGCCTTAAACAAAGAGTGTTTGAAATCATGAAGTCCTATTACCTGGAGCATCGTAATCACTCCGTATAGAAAAACCGGGAACGGTTCACGCGAAGATCTCTCAAAATAGCGGCCTTGGGGCTAAGGGTGATATTAAAAGACCGGGTTATGCCGATGGGAATAACGTTGATGGCTAACTGCCAGCAATGCATATCCCTGGCAATGGACATGGTCAGGGAATTCACTTTAAGATTTTTAACATCATAATAAGTCCCCATACCCAGTTTCCATTTTGGTGTCAGGTTGAAGTCTCCATTGAGGTTCAGGCCCGAGTTGATGATGGTTTGGTAACCTGAGAAATCCGCTTTAATGCTATGGGTATAGTTCAGAGAAAATGCCATTGTAAAGGACCAATCCACATTGAAATCGGCGAATTCCGCCGCATGAGTGGCGATATAGTTCATTTGGGACTGTTGCTCGTCAGGCGTGAGCGGTATTTCCTGAGATTGTTCCTGTTTTTTCTCGTCTTCGGCCTTTGGGTCCTTAGGCGCACTTTTGAAACTGGTAGACAAAGAGAGCGTGCCCTGGGTCAGATGACCCAATGAAAAACCCCCCTTTTGTTCCCAGGCATAAAAATTCTTTATGTCATTACCGAGAGAGTCTTTAACGTAGGGGTCCAGGGTACTGCTGGCAGTAATATTGATCTTTCCGAACAGAGTGCTGCGCAGATAAAAACTGATCGGTGACAACCGGTTGGAATCAGCCAGGTAGTTATAGCTGCCCGTAAAGCCGAACCCATCCAGCAATTTAATTTTTTTCACCCCGGAATCGGAGGTATCGGTCTTGGACCGGACCTTCATCTCAAGTGTATTGTCGAAACCAAAGGACATCCCTCCGAATTTGCCCTCCGGAAATGGCGCTGCCGCATTGCCCTGAAAATAATTCAGCCTTTCTCTTAGCCCGGAACTGTCATTTTGTGCCCAATAATAATCCTTTCCCGCCAGGTTCGGAGAATAGCTGATGCTGATAGTGGGCCTGATTGTATGCCTGATGCCCAGAATTGAGCTGTTTTCCCCGAATTTATTGAATGTGCCGAATATAGCCGTGCTGACCCCAAGGCTGAAAGAAGCGCTGTTTTCAGTGAAAAATCCTTTTTGCGTGGTCGTATCCATATAACCTCCATCCGGTGCAGGTTGCCAGGCGACTATGGACTTGGTTTGATACCAGTTCTCCTGGAAGCTCATGCCTGGGGCGAGCTGAAAAGGCCCCATTTGGGGGAGGGCCAGGGTGATGGGAATGCTATGATGCACCCCCCATTGAAAGGTATCGATCAGCTTTTTTATACTGAATAGGGAATCGTATAAAGTGGCCTGATTGGACAAAGATGTGGTCAGGCCGATCCCCAGCTTTTCGTACCATTTCGGAGCTCCGATCGATTCCTGTTTTTGAAAGGGATAAAGAGTAGTGACCGTAAAACCCATATTGGGAAGGGTGATGGAGATCGTTCCATTGTTGCTGTTCTGGCTATGATTTCCGCTCAGGGTCAGGTTTACTTTTCCATTGTCCCAGGTTTTGGAATAGGCGATGCTCGACCCGACCTGATTTTGATAATTGGCGATCGGGTTATTAATCTGTAACTGGTTGTATTTTTCTGATTGGACGTTTACGCTGGCGCTGAATGTCGTACCAGGCCTGGCTTTTGAATCTACCGTATGGCTCCAGGAAATTTTGAAGAGCCGGGTATCCGAGAACTCCTCGTTGCCGACTCCTGTTGGATTCAGTATCCGGCTGTCCTGGATCGATATGTCGAGGCGCCCTTTATAGTGATAACGGACATAGTATTCCGGGTCCAGGTAAAGTGCCCAGCCCCCATAGGAATAGACGTCTGCCCGGAAAGTCACATCAAAATTGTTGTTGATCACCTTGTAATATCCCATCTGGGTCAGGCCCAGTCCGAATTGATCGCTTGCCGTAAATTCAGGAGGAAGTATCCCGGAATGTCTTCCCTCAACAAGAGGAAAAAAACCGAAAGGAATATAAATGGGTATGGGTATCCCTTCGAATTCGGGATGTGCAGGGCCCGTAATGGCAAATTTCCCCTTGATAACTTTCATTTTAGCTGCACGGAAGGCGAAATGCGGGGTATCAAGGTTACAGGTTGTGAACCGTCCGTGATAGGCATAGAACTGTTCAGGAGCAAATTTCTTAAACCGCTCTCCATAGAAATACATTTCGCCGGATTGGGTATAACTGTTCCTGGTAATACCCTTTTGCGACTTGATATTATAGACCATGGTATCCGATTCGATGGTATTGTCGGTCTGAACCATTTTGGGCCGTCCGACCATATTCCCGCCTGTATCTGTTGAATAGGTCGCCACCAATACATCGTTTTTCTGATCGTATTCGATCCTGTAGGCTTCGAGGTTGAGGTCTTTTTGTTTTACGGTGGATTTATTGAAAAGTATGATCTTCTTGCTCGGGATCTCCATTACGATGGAATCTGAAGCGCCATAATTTATCGGTGCTTCGAGGGTGTCCTTAGAGAGCTTGATCCCCAGGGTATCCCATTGCAGGTTCGAACTGTCGTAATAGCTGCTGTCTTTGAGGTAGGCGTCCTTGAGGATCGGGTTTTTGAAGCTTATATTATTACTCAGGCTGTCCTTAAGATGACTCCTGGTTACCGAATCCATGGGAGTTATGAGCGGCATTGGAAGGCTGGTATCGCTGCCTTTTCTGGCCATATCCTTTTTCAGATCGGGTCGGGAAGTGTCTTGGTTAAGGTTCTGATTATAGTTCTGGCTGAGGTTCTGGCTAAGTTCTTTCTGAATATTACTCCGAAAATTTTTTTGGATATTGCCACGGAAATTGGCTTTATTCGAGGTTAAGGTTTTGCCAAATCTCAAATGCCCGAAATAATTTGCCTTAACGAAATGCGTTAATATGAATAATAACGCAGTCAAAACCAACGGCGGAAAATAATTTGAATTAATTTTGCGTCCGTTATTCATATTTGATTGTGCAGAAACAGGGTTTCAGATTCATTCAGTTTTATGTTGTTTGGACCTGCAGTCAAATTGGAAGCAGGAATTGAATTCTTTGCAATTTTACAAATTTAGACCATAAGACCATAAGAATTTGTGAAGATTACTAACCATCAAAATTCGAGAGACAATAAGATGAAAAAATTGGCTGCGCTACTAATTGTTATAGGAACGCTAAGTTCTTTTGAGCCTTATAGTGCAATTACATTGAGGCACTATTTAGCGCAGCCCATCCATACTGTTGTGATAGACCCTGGCCATAACAAGTTTTTTACCGGTACCAAAGGACTATTCTCAAAAGAGGAGGATGTCACGCTGGAAATCGGCCTGAGACTGGGAGAAGCGATAAATAAAACCTTCCCGAACATAAAGGTTGTTTATACCCGAACCACTGAGAATTCAGTGGAAGGTGCCACGACACTTAAAGAGGATCTGCATGACAGGGCCAATATTGCCAATCAGTCCAGGGGAAATCTGTTTATCAGCATACATTGCGATGCCATGCCCCCTGCTCCAGGAGGATATTATGCCAAAAGGGTAATCGGCCATAAAAAGAAACTGGAATATGTGGGCAAGGGAAGCAAAAAACACAAGAAATGGGTGAATGCCCCGATCTATGAGTCCTATTGGGTGAAAAATACGACAATCGGCGCTACGACCTATATCTGGAAGGCACAGAAAGAGACCGATAAAATCAATGCCATTACCAGGAAGGACGAAGAAACCGGAGGGGAAGAATTTACGGACAGTACGGATAGTGCGAACCGGGTGGACTGGGACACCCAGTCTCCTGAAGCAAAGATGATGGCCCAGATCTATGAACAGCGATATTTCAAGAAAAGCGCAGTATTTGCTACCATGGTGGAGGATGAATTCGAAAAAGCCGGCAGGAAGGTATGGGGAGTAAAGCAGCGTGATAAAGGGATCCAGGTCCTGGAAGCCACAGGCATGCCTAGTGTCCTGATCGAAACGGGATACCTCAGCAATAAAGAGGAGGAAGAATACCTGAACAGCGAAAAAGGCCAGGACGAGGTCGTCCAAAACATCATTGATGCCCTTGGCAGGTATATTCAATACCTCGATGGCGTCAAAGCGCCCTCCTCAGCACAAACAAGCGATAGTTTAAAAAAATAACATGCAGCAGGTTATTCCCGGCTATAGGGTATTTTAACTTGCCCTTCTAAGCCGGCCTTCACAATTTTGTTACATTTGTTGCCTGTTTGAATTATTATCGTGAATTTTATTTTTCATTTGTCTCTTTTCCAACTAAACAGCCTGTGAATGAAAATTTCTAATGAAACTAAAATTGGTTCCCTCACAGCCATTTCCATTACCCTGCTAATTCTAGGTTTCAATTTCCTCAAAGGGAAAAAGGTATTTGAACATAGCAAAAAAATATACGCCGTTTTTAATGCTGTGGAAGGCGTGGAAGTGTCCAATGCCGTTAAGATCAACGGACTGCTGATCGGCAATGTATCGGGGATCACGGAAACCGACAAGGATTTGCATGGGATTGTGGTGGAAATTAACCTTAAGAAAGACATTCATATTCCCAAGAATTCGGTTGCCGAAATCCAAACCAGCGTGATCAATTCACCGGTGATCGTTATACAGAAGGGAACGGGAACGGATTATATCTCCAGTGGGGATACCCTTTTGACCCGGGATAGGCCGGGATTATTGGCCCAGGTCGAAAGCAATTTGAATCCAATTGTCGGACAGTTGAATGGCACACTATATTCACTGGACTCCCTGATACATGTGGTTGGAAGCCTTTTCGATCCAAGGACAAAAAACAATTTCAGCTCCATTCTGGCCAACCTGGCAGCATCTACCGCATCCCTCCAGGTTATCCTGAATACCCAAACCGGGATACTTGCAAGATCCCTGAAAAATGTGGACTCATTCACAAGGAACCTTGCAAAAAACAATGATAATATAACTGAAACTCTATCGAATCTCAATAAAACAAGCGCCCGATTATCCAATTCGAAAATCGAAGAAACCGTGGAATCCATCCATTCGACCATGGCAGAATTGAATAAGGCCGTCGACAAAATGAACAACAGTTCAGGCACGCTGGGGCTTTTCCTTAATGATAAGAAATTATACTTCAGCCTGGAAAGCACTTCAAAAAGCCTGAACACATTGATGGATGACCTGAGAATGCACCCAAAGCGTTATGTGAATATCAGCGTATTCGGGAAAAAGGATAAATCAGGCCCGCTTATGAGCCCTCTTGGCGATTCCACTTCAAAACCCTGACAGCCAGCAAAAAGATGAAGAGGCTCCTGTTTCTTATAAATTTATTTTTCTGCAGTCATCTATCCAATGCCCAGCAAACCGTCAACCCGGAAAATAGCGGACCAAAGAAAGATACCCTGGTGCCCCTGAATATCCGCCATACCGACAAATTGGGGGAAAAGACAAAGGATTCAGTTAAATTCCTGTATCTGTCCGGAAACGTGCTCCTTCAAAAGGGAAGCACCTTATATTATGCGGACAGCGTGGTTCGTAATGAAAAGGACAGCATCATTGAAGCCTTTGGCCATGTACACATGAATGATTCGGACACTACCAATATCTTTTCCGATTACATGAAATATTATGAGGCAAAAAAATATGTGTATTTTCAAAAGAATGTAAAAATGACGGATGGGAAGGCCATCCTTTATACGGATGATCTGAACTATGATCTCTCTCAAAAAATTGGCACTTATAACAATGGAGGTAAATTATTCAATAAGGGTAGTGTCCTGACTTCTAAGGAAGGGGTTTATTATGCGGATACAAAAGATATTTATTTCAAAAATGATGTAGTATTGAAGGATCCCGCCTATGACCTGAACACGGATTCCATGCTGTATAACACCCAATCCGAATATGCAACATTCATTACCAGAACTCATATCCGGGATAGCAGCGGAAGTACCATTGATACAAAGGAAGGAAATTACGACATGAAGAATCACCGGGCGCAGTTCGGAAGAAGGCCCCGTATAAAACAGGGTTCACAAAATATCACGGGCGATTTCGTAAAATTCGATGATAGCACAGGCATCAGTGTGGCAGATGGAAATGCGGTTTTTGTCGATTCAACGCAGGGCGTATCTGTATTATCTACACATATGATTGCAGATAAGAAGTCAAAGACCTTTCTGGCTACAGGGAAGCCGTTGATGATCCTCAAACAGGAAGACGATTCAATCTATGTTGCAGCAGATACTCTTTTTTCAGGGAGGCTTTCCGACCTGATCCGGGCTGATTCCATTGCCCGTTATTATGATAGCGTAAAGACTGAAAAAAGACGGATCCAGGACAGTCTGCTTAATGACAGCCTGCTCGGGATCAGGATCCGGATCACCGATTCGATCGCACTCGTTAATGAAGCCATTATGAAGGAAAACCTGAGAATACAGGATAGTGCAATGAGGGCGCATATCGATATTCCGGACTCTGTTTTTCTAAAAGGAGTGATCGCAGAACAGAAAACCATATTGGAGGAAGGGGCTCACAGGCATGGAAGGGGCAGGAAACAAGCACAGAAGACAAATTCCCAGACGGATCAGAAGCCTGCCAATCCTGACCAAAAACAACTCAATGCCAATCCGAAGGATAGCACCTCAAAATCACCCCCTTCGTTGAACGCTGCTGGTAACAAATCATCCGGGTCTGATTCATTGAAATCCCCAACAGTTACCAGGGATTCCCTGAAGGGCGATCTTCCCATCAATCATTCCGGAACAGGAATTGATACTGCCACACATAGGCCTCCGCAAACAAAAGACAGCCTGGACAATGATACCTCCAAAAGAATTTATACTGTGACTGTTTCCCCAAATGACAGTGCCGACAGGTTCCTGCAAGCCTACCACCATGTACGCATATTTTCCGATTCCCTGCAAGCCATTTCAGACAGCATGTTCTATTCCGGAAAAGATTCGGTATTCAGGCTTTTCACCGATCCTATTGTGTGGGCCAATGGCAATCAGATCACTGGTGATACAATCTATTTATTTACAAAAAACAAAAAATCAGACAGGCTCTACGTATTTGAAAACGGGCTGGCTGTGAATAAACTGGGCAACGGCCTTTTCAACCAGATCAAGGGAAAAACAATCAATGGATATTTTAGAGAAGGAGTGATCGACCATATGCGAGCGAAAGGCAATGCGGAAAGCATTTATTATGCGCAGGATGATAATAAGGCATTTTTCGGAGTCAATCAATCCAAGGCGGATATAATCGATATGCTCTTTGTCAATAAAGAACTGAATAAGGTCATTCTTCGCAATGAGGCCGAAGGCACTATGTATCCCATTAAAAAAGTCAATATCGATGAAATGCGATTGAAGAACTTCAAATGGCTGGATGACAAACGTCCCAAAACAAAATATGAGCTCTTCGGTCAATGAGGTTACCAACAGCCCACTTTCCTAAACATTAAGAAATTTCTAACATAACCCACTCAAGGTTTTATACTTATTTTCGTTCCAACAGATTAAAAGCATTTATGAAACCGGCCATGAGCAATTCTGCTTAAACGGGCAGTGTTCACCTAAGGTTCCTTCTCGCCAACAGATAAAACTAAAAATAATCTGATGAATAAGACCGTATGCACCCTTCTGCTGTTGACCGCTATGGGTATCTCAAAAATCGCTCTTTCCCAAGATTATAAATTCGCCATGGGCATTAGGCTAAGTACGGCGACCCCGACACTCAGCAATTCGATCAGCGTGAAATATTTTATAAACGGGCAGGATGCCGTTGAGGGATTACTGTCTTTTGGCCCAACGCGCTTCGGTATCGGGGGATTATTTGAAGTCCACCAGATCATTGGGGCCGTACCGGATTTCACATGGTTCTATGGAGGCGGAGCTTACCTGGGTTTCGAAAACGGAGATCCTTATGTGGGCCCTACAGGGGTCGTTGGACTCGATTATAAATTTCAGAAAGCTCCCATCAATCTTTCCCTTGACTGGAAACCCGAACTCGATATCCTGCCTGCAATCAATTTTGTGCCGGACGCTTTCGCTATCACTGTAAGATTTATTTTCAAATGAATTTGCTCATCCCCTGTGGAAAAACAGATAGGAAATGACGATAGCCGTCGTTACTCCCGCCAGGTCGGCGAGAAGCGCTGCCGGCACGGCATAGCGTGTTTTTTTGATGCCCACCGATCCGAAATAGAGTGCAACAATATAAAAAGTAGTATCGGATGATCCCTGCATCACACCGGAAACAAGGGCGGGGAAGGAGTCGGGTCCATATTGCTTCATCGTGTCGATCATCATGGCCCGGGAGGCGCTGCCACTAAGAGGCCTCATCAGGGCAGTGGGAAGGGCCCTGACGAAATCCGTATTGATGCCGAGATGCCCGAAAAACCAGGTAAACCCCTGAATGATATAATCGAATACACCGCAGTTTCTGAGTACGCTGATGGCAACCAGGATCCCAATCAGGAAGGGGATGATCTTAATAGCCACATCAAAACCCTGTTTAGCCCCATCAATGAATGATTCATATACATTGATCTTCCTGATCAATCCGCCAATAATAAATGAAATGAACAAGAGCAGGATGAGCCCATTGCTCACCACTTTTGAAAAAATATCGATCCTGTCCGGATGGGTCCTGAAGTAATAGATCAGCAATCCAATCAGCAGACTGATTGCGCCAATCCATGCCATAACCACCGGATTGAATAAATTGATCCTTTGTCGGATTGCAACTATTGCAAGTCCCGTGACTGTGGCAGCAAAAGTTGCGATCATGCAAGGTATAAAAATGAGAGCGGGGTCCGTTGATTTCATAATGGCCCGCTGAGCGATGACGCTGATCGGGATCAGAGTCAGACCCGAAGCATGCAGGACCATGAACATGATCTGGGCATTGGAAGCCGTTTCCTTGTCCGGATTCAATTCCTGCAAACTTTGCATGGTCTTGAGTCCAAAAGGAGTAGCGGCATTATCCAGGTTCAGAAGGTTTGCCGAGAAATTCATCATCATATGCCCGATCGCAGGATGGTTTTTTGGCACTTCCGGAAATAATTTATTAAAGAAAGGGCCCACGATCCTGGAGAGGAATCTGACCGCTCCTGCCCTTTCGCCGATATTCATAAATCCCAGGAACAGCGACATGACTCCGATCAGTCCAATTGAGATCTGCACACCGGTTCCGGCCGCATCGAATACCCCGTCCATCATGCTCTTAAATATGGTCGTATCCCCGAATGCGACCAGCTTGATAATGGCCACCACGAAGGCGATCAGAAAAAAAGCAATCCAGATGATATTCATTGCCATGCCCTAAAACTACTATATCGAATTCTAAAAACAGCATTTGTTTTCCTTAGATTTGCTGCTCAAAAAAAACAGATATCTATGTCATTGCAAGCAGGGATTGTAGGTCTGCCTAATGTGGGAAAATCAACTCTATTCAATGCGGTCAGTAACAGCGCAAAGGCGCAGGCCAGCAATTATCGTTTTTGCACCATAGAGCCCAACGTGGGCCTCGTGAATGTACCTGACGAGCGGCTCGATAAATTGGCAGAACTTGTCATCCCTCAAAGGGTCGTACCGACTCAGATAGAAATAGTTGATATTGCAGGCCTGGTCAGAGGGGCCAGTAAAGGGGAAGGGCTCGGAAATAAATTTCTTGCCAATATCCGGGAAGTGGATGCAATCGTGCATGTGATCCGCTGTTTTGAGGATGAGAATATTCTAAGAGAGGAGGGGCCCATACACCCGGTTTCCGATAAGGAGATCATCGATACTGAATTACAATTGAAGGACCTGGAAAGTATCGACAAAAAATACGCCAGGACGGAGAAACTCGCAAAATCAGGGGATCTCAAAGCGAAGACGGAATTTGAAGTGTTGAAAAAATGCAGGGAGCACTTAGAGAAGGGTATGAATATACGCTCCCTCAAATTGGGAAAGGAAGAAAAAAACGCTGTAGGCGATCTTTTCCTGCTAACCGAAAAGCCGGTTCTTTATGTTGCAAATGTGGATGAGGGCAGCATGCATACCGGAAATAAATTCTCTGAAGCCCTGATCCAGGCTGTTTCAGGAGAAGACGCAGCGGTGATCGTAATGAACAATTCCATTGAAGCCCAGATCGGGGAGATGGAAAACCAGGAAGACAGGCAAATGTTTATGGAAGAATATAAAATGAAGGAACCTGCCTTGAATAAGCTCATTCGCTCCGCGTATAAACTACTCAATCTGCAGACCTATTTCACTGCGGGAGTTCAGGAAGTCAGGGCCTGGACCATTCATGAAGGCTGGAAGGCCCCTCAGGCTGCTGCCGTCATACATACTGATTTTGAAAAGGGCTTTATCAAGGCCGAGGTCATCAGCTACAATGATTTCATTCAATATGGTTCTGAAGCAGCCTGCCGCGAGAACGGCAGGCTTCGTATCGAGGGCAAAGAATATGTCGTCAGGGACGGGGATGTCATGCATTTCCGTTTCAATGTCTGAAAAATATCCACCATAGAAAAATCAAATCAGATTCAGAATACATTATATGCAAAGCTGATATAGTACAACCCTCCGATCGCCGGATCACCGAACTGTGAATAATAATAATGATTCAGCAGATTGGTCGCTCCGAGTTTCAGCATGGAATGTATATCGAGAAATTTATAGTTTACCTGTGCATCGATGGTGCTGAATGCGTTCACGGGTCCTTGCATGAAATCAGCCTGTGTAAAATAACTGTCCTGCCATCTCCAGGAGATCTTGTATCCATAGCGCTTCTGATACCCGAAACCGGTATTGGCAAAAGAGACATTGGCCCGGTATTTTGGAGTATTCCAATAAGTCGCAAAAGTGGTATCCGAATTATGGATCATATCTGACGATAGATTAAACCCGATCACAAAATTATGTTCCATCAGGTAGTCCACTTTCAACCCCCAACCGTAGGTGCCAATCTTATAAGGGCTGTTCACGGATACAGAATAGGCCTGGTAATTGCCATCGAGGAAATCAGTCGTTGGATTTCCGGATATCGGCTGAAGGACATTCACCCTGCCAAGAAAATTCTGGTACTCTGCATAGTAACCATAGAGATCGATCAGTATCCTCTTGTTGAAAAGTCCCTTATAGCCCAATTCATAGGAATTGGCCGATTCCGGCTTAAAGGTTCCGAATTGCTGTTGTTGCAATAAAGCTGGATTGGGCGATCCCATGGCTACCGATGTTCCATAGGCCTGTACGCTGTTTTCGGTATAAACAGGTTTGGTATTGTTATTGGGACCGAAATGATAGAGGTCCCTAAGCTCTGGCAGCCCTCCGATCAGAATTCCGGCTCCAGTATTCAGGTTGATCCACTGGTTCTGGTTAGATGGAAAGCGATAGGCATTCTGATAGGAAGCCCGGATATTCTGGCCTTCGGCAAAGGTCCAGACCGCCGAAACGCGGGGCGTGAATTTCCCTTCGAAATTCTGGTTCTTGTCAAATCTTCCGGAAGCCGTGATCTTGAGGGAATTGAAAAATTTCTTCGCGATCTGAACATACGCACCGTATTCGTTGGTATGGCGGGGACCCGCGCTGTCGGAGAAAAGGGTGCCGTCTGAATTAAGCACGTACTGCCTCCATGTAGCGCCGACCAGGACTTCCATCACTTTCACGAGATCCGTGAAATTATACTGGCCTTCCGTTTGATAGAGATTGCTTTTGTCCAGTAGCAATCCTCCCTGTGGGATGGGCAGGGAAGCCACTGAATCGAAGAGATGGGTGAACTGGGCCGAACCGGCAATGGGACGGTTTTTGTCGGCATAAGCCCTGGCTATATTGAAAGCTGTCGCTGAAGGCGCCCCTGCTGAAACGGCCTGCAAATAGGCGCCTATGAATTCAGGGTACCATGTGCTGCTGGGGCCCCAGGCCTCATCGAAAAGCCGGGTCGTAACTGTTGCATCAAAGGATTTTCCCGCCCTTTCCTGTGTGGTATATGCACGAAAAAACCAATTGTCGTTCCTGATCTCTAATTTGTATTGACCCATCCTGAAATCCTTCAGGGAATAACGGTCTGCACCTGTATAAACGGTATTTCCAGTACCCCAATTACCGGTCAAAGAAATTTGGGTATTGGGGGTCAGTTTATAATAAACTCCTCCCAAAACCTTGAAACTGATGGTCGTATTGTCAATGATCTGGTATTCAGGATAGCCTGTTCGGGAGACGTTCTGGTTGGGAATGATTCCGGCTGCCTTGCCATTATAAAAAGGAGAGGTTTGCGGGTTGGTTGACAAATAACTGTTGATCTGAGACTGACTAGGCGGAGCCCCACCGCTTTGGGCTTCATAACCGGCAACATATTGTTGGGTGGCATAGGCCAGGATCTCATTAGTGATATTCAGAAGGTTTTCACTGGTTTCGTCTCCATATACATTTACTCCGTTGTAATTGGGATCGTTGGCCCTGGTTCCTCCTGGGATGACATGGTTACCAGATCCGGTGCCTGCACCGGTATAATCGCTGCTGTCATTGGCCACCCAGTCTTTTGCCTGGGTATATTCACCGCTTATTTTGAAAGCAAATTTATCGCCTATTTTCTGGGCCCAACGCAGGGACCAATCATAGTAGGGCGATGCGGAAATGGGGTCGGCTTTGCCGTTGCCACCGCCAAGGTGCATCACACCCTGTTTGATTTCGAAGCTGACTCCCTGGTATTTAAACGGGTCTTTACTGGTCATGAGAAGGGTTCCATTCATTCCACCAGAACCATAAAGAGCAGAAGATGCACCCGAAAGCAATTCCATATTGTCCACATCCAGATCGGTCAGACCTACAATGGCTGCGACTGAAAAGTTAAGGCCCGGAGCCTGGTTGTCCATTCCATCTACGAACTGATTGAAACGCGGGTTTCCGCTCCCGTTAAAACCGCGGGTCGTAATAGTTGTGAAAGTGAGGCTGGAATTGGTTACATCGACGCCATTGAGTGAACCCAAGGCATCATAATAATTGGGGTTTGCCGAATTGCGAATATCGGCCGCTCCTATCCGGTCAACTGATACCGGAGACTCCAAAATCCTTTCAGGAATTCGGCTGGCAGAAACAACTATTTCCGTACCCAGGGAAGAGGTGGATTTGAATTCGATCTTTAGAGGCTCATTGCCACCCGAATAGCTAATTTCCTGCGATTCATATCCTATGGAACTGATGACCAGGACAAAGGGGGGTTGTTTGTTGGTGGTTAATCTGAAATTACCTTTATCATCGGTAAAAGTTCCGTTTTTGGTCCCCTTTAATATGACCGAAACGGCAGGCACGGATTCCCTGGTAGATGAATTCCTGACATTTCCGCGGATGGTGATTGTTTGGGCTAAAAGGGCAAGAGGCAGTGCCATAGCTGCACTGATAAATAGCACATGTGTGTATTTTCTCATAAAGCAAATTTTCGTTGTTGTTTCAGAAAGTAAAATAATGATTCTAACTAGGAAACAGAAATTTTATTTTCACATGAACATAATAGTTTGTTGATATTTCGTGAATTATGATCACCTGCAAATTCATCGCTCACATGTAATTTCGAGTGCTCGCCGGGATTATGAATTCAGAGCAATTCATTTTATATGAAACCAAGCATAAAGAAATTTCCCATATCAGGGTAATGAATAAGCGAGGTTCCATCTGGCAACAGAAAAAACTAAAGATGAGCAGATGAAAACTCTTCAATTTCCGAATCAAACTCAATTTTATCGCGGTAAAGTGCGCGATGTGTATACTATATCCGACAAATGGCTGGTCATGATCGCTACGGATAGGATTTCCGCATTCGATGTTATTTTGCCCAGGCCCATACCCTATAAAGGACAGGTCTTAAATCAGATCGCAGCATTTATGCTACACGCTACAACTGATATCTGTCCAAATTGGCTGCTTGATATCCCTGCACCGAATGTTGCTCTTGGTAAAAAATGCATTCCTCTGCGTGTTGAAATGGTTATTCGCGGGAACCTGACAGGTCACGCATGGCGCACTTACAACAGCGGGAAAAGGCAACTCTGTGGTGTTGCGCTTCCTTCGGGCATGAAGGAAAATGATTATTTTCCCTCGCCCATTATAACTCCCTCCACAAAGGCAGAAGCCGGTCATGACGAGGATATCACCAGGGAAGAAATAATTAAAAGAGGGATCGTATCAGAAAAAGATTATGAAATGCTCGAAAAATATACCTTATCCCTCTTTGAAAGAGGAAAACAGATAGCCGAAAGACAGGGATTGATCCTGGTAGATACCAAGTATGAATTCGGGAAATTAGGAGAGAAAGTCCTGCTGATGGATGAGATCCATACCCCCGATTCGTCCAGGTATTTTTATGCAGAAGGTTTCGGGGAAAGACAGGAAAAAGGGGAAAAGCAAAAGCAATTGAGTAAAGAATTCGTCCGGGAATGGCTCATTCAAAACGGCTTTATGGGAAAGGAGGGGCAAACTGTACCGGAAATGAATGAAGATTGGGTAACGGTGATCAGCAAACGATATATAGAACTGTTCGAAAAAGTGATTGGAAAGGAATTCGTACCTCAGATCCTGAGCGGGGAAGAAACCTACCAGCGAATACTCTATAGCCTGGGTAACCTTTCCTGATCAGGGGCTCTGGGCGCGCTCAAGATCCGCTAAATATGGACGGTATGATCCACTGTGGATAGAAAAATCCTTAGTAGTAGCAATAAGACGGCCATCGCAAAAAAAGTGACGATCCAGGCTTTTGAATCCAGGTATTTGGAACTCACCCGCCTCAGTTCTTTCGAATCGGTGGTTTCCCTAAGTCTTGCAATTGTTCTGGCTCTTTTAATCCAAAAAAATCTGCCAGGCAATTCAATCTTGTAGTGCGATTCAATAATTCCGGAAAAATAGGTAGCTCTGATCTCAAAAAAAATGGCAATAAATAGGCTTATAACCCACGAATAGATGAATACATCGTGTAGGTAGTGCATTTTGGTTAGCTTTTGCTATAGCAATATATAAAAATAGGCGATTGATTTAATGCGTTAACAATTAATTACCCAATTCCTAAATATATATGAAAATAAAGGCCTAAGCAATGGATTCGGCCCCAAGCGCAGGAAAAGGCGGAACCGGGCTATAATTTTCCAATTGCGTTGATATCCCTGACTTCCAGGATTTGTTTCGGGTAACCATCGATCGCTGTATGGATCATCGCCCGTCCCACTTCCTTCATCGTACTCACCATATTGGGAAGTAATAATCGTAAAACAGGATATAAACCAGCGATCCACCGGTAGTAGGATTTGATATTCTTTTGCCCGGGAGAGGCTTTCATGAAGCCAGGGCGAAAACAATAAACCGCACGAAATGGAAGTTTCATGAGATCATTTTCCGTTTTCCCTTTTACCCTGGCCCACATGATCCTGCCCTTTTCCGAACTGTCCGTAAGACTGCCCGAAACATAATTGAAGACCATCTGCCGGTTTACACCCGACAGGACCTTTGCAAAATAAAGGGTAATCGTGTAGGTGATTCTTGTGTACTCTGCTTCAGACATGCCCACTGAACTGATACCGGCGCAGAAAAAGCAGGCATCGTAACCCGATAAACTGGTACTGTAATCTTCCAGCTTCATGAAATCAGGGACGATGCATTCCTTTAATTTGGGATGCTCAGGTTGAAAGGGTTTTCTGTTAATGATCAGCACCTCAGTTACAAGGGGGCTGTCCAGACATTCAAGTAAAACCCCCTCCCCTACCATGCCTGTAGCGCCCGTAATGATTACTCTAAAAGACATATGATTTGGTTTTTAATAGCTTTCCCCCGCAAGTCCCAATTGCAATCCCCTCAATTCAGCCAGTCCCCGCAGCCTTCCTATCGCACTATATCCTGGTTGTACTTTTTTATCAAGATCATCCAGCATTTGATGCCCGTGGTCCGGCCTCATAGGAATTGTCCTTCCTCTCTCCCGGATGACCCCAAGAATTTCCTTCACCACCTCGTACATATCCACATCTCCGCCGAGATGGTCCGCTTCATAGAAATTGCCCTGGTCATCCCTTAAGGTACTACGAAGATGAATAAAAAATATTTTTTTGCCCAGGCGTCTCACCATGCCAGGCAGATCATTCGAAGAGAGTACCCCATATGACCCCGTGCAAAAACAAAGGCCGTTGGCTTCGGAAGGAAAGGATTCAATAACTGCTTTTGCATCCTCCTCCGTACACAGTATACGGGGAAGCCCCATTACAGGAAAGGGGGGGTCGTCGGGATGTATCGCCATTTGCAGTCCCGATTCTTCGGCAACAGGTATGACTCTTTCCAGGAAATAGAATAAATGGCTTCTAAGACTGTCTGCATCAATATGCTCATAGTCCTGAATCGCTTCCATCAGTTGCTTTTCCGTGAATCTTTCCTCACTTCCTGGCAATCCGAGTAAAACCGTCTTGTAAAGAATTCCCTTTTCTTTTTCCGTCATCCGGCTTAGTCTTTCTTTTGCGGATTCGAGTTCAGTTTCACTATATTGTTTTTCCGCCCCTGGCCTCTTTAAAAGAAATGAGTCCATTGCAATCAATGCCGCCTTTTCAAAACGAAGGGCCCTGCTGCCGTCCGGAAGAGCATAATCGATATCTGTCCTCATCCAGTCCAATACCGGCATGAAGTTATAGGTTATCACTTTCAATCCGGCCTTTGCCAGGTTTATCAGGCTCTCTTTATAATTTTCAATGTAAATATCAAAATTTCCCTTTTGCTTTTTAATATCCTCATGCACGGGCAGGCTCTCCACCACCGACCAGTCCAGCCCCACTTCCCCGATCATGACCTTTCGTTTTTCAATTTCTTCAAGACTCCAGACCATGCCAACAGGGATTTGATGCAATGCAGTCACCACCCCCGTGCATCCGGCCTGCTTTAAATGCATCAGGTTCACCGGATCATCCGGCCCAAACCAACGCATGGTTTGTTCCATTAGAATCATCTTTTTTTTCTAAAAATAGTCAAATACGGTTGAAAAAAAAGAAGGCAGAGCCTTAAAAAGCTCCGCCTTTACTATAACCCCAAAAACTATTTGTTTAAGACAACCAGTGTTTTCACGGTCGAAGTCAATGATATTTTAATGATCAGATAACTATTGTGTGGAATCGAGGCCGGCAACTGAAGCTGGTATTGGGTCTGCCCTTGTACAGCATAGCTATTGAATAAGCGCCCGTCGCTGCCGTATAACTGAATCCTTGCCACTTCTTCAGAACCGGTTTTCACTGTGAAGGATGACTGCTGTATCGGGTTCGGATAAACCGAAATATTGTTTTCAGTATTCTGGAATTGAATATTTACAACTCCGGAGTTCAGTGCGCTTCCGTCTTCATCGGTCATCTGGAGACGATAATAACTTGCCGGATGCAGGGGATCTTCGTCGGTAAAACTATAATTGGTAACCTCTGTGGTCGTGCCCATGGCTTTGACCGTAGCAATCGGGCTCCAATTGATCCCATCTTCAGAACGTTCCACCGTAAAATAATCAGAATTGATCTCCTGCTGAGTCTGCCATTGAAGCAGGACCTCATTTCCGTTCAATGTTGCTGAAAACTCAGAGAGCACGACCGGCAAAACATTATTCGAGAGGATGCCCATAGAATTCAGGGAAGCGGGGCCATAGACCTTCGGCGTTGCGCAGGCATTCTGTCCCGTTCTTCCGCAGTTCATGGTATTGACACTGGTTGAATAGGTTTTGTTATTCGATTCAGAATAATAAGAGGTCCAATTGAAATAATAGTTGTTCAGGTTGGCCAGTCCAATAAAGGAATTATCATAGATATTCAATTGGGGTCCGTTCATTTCAATATAGGATGTATTGGATTTGTTGCCGTTTCCTGCTACCAGGCTGCTGGTGGATATGAGGTTCACAGGGCCTGCGTTTGCAAGAAAATAAGAACTTCCATAGAAATCCATGATGCTGCCAGTCATATTAAGTGCACCTCCATTGTTCAGGAAGTAAGATGTTCCGTTAAAAATAAAAAGCGAATTGGTCAATGTCACAGCCGCATCTCCGATAACAGCGCCGTTCCCTGCTACATTAAATACAGTTTTGGAAAATGTGCTTGTCGAAGATTCCAGGGTCATGGTCTCGCTGCTCATCGTAATGCTGTCCGAACTAAAACTGCAGGTCTGACATATAAAAGCTTGTGTAATCGCAATATTGCCTCCGGTAAACACACAGTTCGCACAGGTTGGGCTGCTGCTATTCAATGTAAGGGTCTTTCCAGAGGAAATATTGAATGTGCAGGAACTGCAATAAGAAGGATAGGATCCAGCGGTCCAGGAAGTATTCGAAGAAATGGTATAAGTCTTTTGAGCATGGATCACTGAAACAAAGCTTAGGGTCAGCGTCATCAAAATCAAAGTGTAAATCTGTTTCATATTCTTAATTTGTAGGTTATGGCTTGTCATTACCAATGCGGTGCCAGTCTATATCTACTTGATATTGAATATGATACAGATTCTCAATCTTCTGATATTTCTACCATATAGAAAAATTTCTTTCAGGTAGAAATAAAAAGCCCGCAGCTTAGGACTGCGGGCGGCATATGTACATTGTTCGAATTTAATTATTCCTTAAACTGAACACTTAATTCTTCTACCACTTGCCGGACAATCTGCCCTACATGGGTTATCATGGAACCCAGGGACTCTCCGTCCTGATTGGTCTGGCCCATATCTTCGATTCGGTTAATATCCTCCTTTAAAGATCCGACCCCCATATTCATTAGCGAGGTTTTGAAACGATGAGCGACCTTACCCATTTTTTCCAGGTCTTTTAGATTATAGGCCTCTGTAATTTCCAGGACGGACTGGGGAGCCTGGGAGATGAAGATCCTGGCCATCTTCTCCACAAAAGCGGTATCCCCTCTTGCTATTTCATTCAGCTTGGCCAGATCATATAGGGAACCATTTTGCAAGGCTGCTCCACTTATTTGTACCGGACCCTGGGGCTGTCCCAGACAATTGGTTATGACATGAAGGATCTGGTTTTCATCGAAAGGCTTTGAAAGATAACCGCTCATGCCGGCTTCCAGGAATTTGCTTTCATCTCCCTTCAGGGCCAGGGCGGTCAATGCAATTACAGGAAGCTTGCTGGAAATGGTTTCCCTGATGATCCGGGTGGCCTGTATACCATCCATGACCGGCATCTGTACATCCATCAGGACCACATCATAGCTATTTTTCCTGATCTTTTCTATCGCTTCGACACCATTTTGCGCTTCGTCAAGGATGGCGCCATATTGTTTCAGGATGGTATTGGCCAGAAGGCGGTTCATCTCATTATCGTCCGTGATCAATATTTTTTTGCCCATCAGTGCACGTGCATCGACTGATCCCGATACCTCCACCTTTAAATCGCTTTCCTTACCCTTCCCTAAAGGAAGGCTGAAAAATACGGTAGTACCAACATTTTTTTTGCTTTCTACCCGGATGCTTCCTCCCATGAATTCTATCAATTCCTTACAAATGCTCAGACCGAGTCCTGTGCCTCCAAATCGCCGGGTCACCGACTCGTCCTCCTGTCTGAACTTCTGGAAAAGATTCTTAAGAAAGGATTCCTCCATGCCGATCCCGCTGTCCTTCACAATGAATTCCACGATCTGTTCCTGCTCGCCCCCTCCGGCAAGACGGCATGTAATATCCACAACGCCTTTTTCAGTGAATTTGATGGCATTGGAGAAGAGGTTTAGCAATACCTGGTTGAGCCTGTAAGGATCTCCGATCAAAATGGGGAAGACCCCTTCGTCAAAATGGGAATTGGTCAGGCTAAGCCCCTTTTCTTCTGCCTTATGCATCATGACCAATAGGGACTGGTTCAAGAGTTCCCTGGGTTTGAATCCGATCTGTTCGATATTCAATTTCCCGGCTTCCAGTTTCGACAGGTCCAGGATATCATTTATGATGATGAGTAGGTTGTCGGCAGCCGAATTGATGATTTTCAGATAAAACTGCTGATCCTTATCGAGAGTCGTCTTCTTCAACTGATTGGCCATTCCGATAATTGCGTTCATTGGAGTGCGGATCTCATGGCTCATATTAGCCAGGAATATCTGTTTCGCCTTTGCTGAAGATTCGGCCTGTACACGTGCTTCCACCAATTCGTATTCCAGTTTTTTCTGCTGGGTAATATCCAGGTGGATCCCGATGGATCCGATCAATTCACCCCGGTCATTATACCTGGGGGCCCCGCTGATCAGCCACCACCTGTTTTCCCCTTTCCTGCTTTTTATGCAAATTTCGTAGGCATCGGAAATGCCTTTACGCCTGTTCTCGTTTTTCATTTCCAGCAACTGATTATCCTCGCTCCTGATAAAGAGTTTCGCTGCACTCTTGCCGACCAATTCCTCCATTTTGTAGCCGCTCATATCGCAGAAACTGCTGTTGACGAACTGAATTATTTCCTGGGTGTCCACTTCGAGCAGGCCGAGGTTCATGTTTGCGATAATATTTCGGTATTTTTTTTCTTTCAATTGAGAGATCAACTCTGTTTCCTTTTCCCTTGTGATATTTAGAATGATCCCGGTATAAACGATGCTACCTTTTTCGTCCATATGAGAATAGGAGGAGCTGAGACTGAGCCAGACTGCCGGCTTGCCTGGAGCCTGGAACCTTCCTACAAAATGGTAGGGTCTGTTTTTCCCCCTGGCTATCCGGGATACTTCCAATTCCCTTTCCTTATCATCCGGGTGTATGATATCGTAAAAATTTTGCAGTTCTTCAGCAGTGATTCCGATCTTTTTTTCGGGTTCGGGACTGATATAAGTAAATCGCTCCTGTCCGTTATTATCGAATTCGTATTTGTATAAAATCCCGGGTATGTTTTCCTCCAGTGAACGGAATCTTTCTTCGTTCTCCCGGAGGGCCATCTCTGTTTTTTTGATAAAACTGATATCCGTATGGGTGCCGATGATCCGAAATGGTTGCTTATCAGCAGTCCATTCTATGACAACTCCCTTGTCGAGTACCCACCGGATCTCGCCGGATTTATGGATCATGCGGTATTCAAGCCCGTGGTGATCCAGTAAGCCCAGTTTGTATTTCCGGTCATTTTCTTCCAGCAAATGCCTGTCATCGGGATGGATATTATTCCACCATAGGTCAGAGTTACTATTGAATTCTGATTTTGAATACCCAAGCAAATGGTTTTCCGTGTCAGAGAATTTCGTTTCTCCGGTCAAAAAATTATGTTCCCATACATTGTCTCCGATCTTGTCAAGGGCCATGCGGAATCGATTCTCAGAATCCCGCTCCTCCGTAACATCATCGATGATCCCAAAGAACTGAATGACATTTCCCCGCTCATCCTTGACGGGCTGAGTAGTGGACCGTCCGCAGAACCAGGAGCCGTCTTTTCGGTAATAGACAATTTCAATACTGAAGGGAAGGCCATTATAAAATGCATTTAGTACCTTATCCAGGGCCGATTTATCCGTCAGGGGTCCTCTGCATAGCTCAATGGGCGTTTTGCCAATAACTTCTTCCATGGCAAAACCTGTTAGCTTACAAAAACCTTCATTGGCCCAGGTTATCCTGCCATCAAAAGAAGTGAAAAGCACACCGCTTTCATTGGCGCTGGCAACAAGTGATATTCTCTTGTATTCTTCCTCAGTCTTTTTTTTCTCGGTGATATCCGAATAGCTCCACAAACTGCCCTTATATTTCCCGTCCATCCAAATGGGTATATAATCTCTTTCAAATATCCGGCCATCAGCCAGACCCAGGATCTCTCCGGTAAAGAGTTTTTTCTCCTCAACTCTCTTCTCAATACTGTTCTTGAACTCTTCCGGATGCATAAACTGTGACTTCCTGAGTTCCCTGCTGGTCTTTCGATCCATGTCCTGCATCGTATCTGCTGTGGAAGGGCAACGGAAAAGTTCGCAAAACTGCTGATTAACATATACGACCGATCCATTTTCATCCTCTAATAATATGCCGCTGGGTAGATTTGCGATAAGGGAATTAAAGACCAACTCTGCATTCTTGCGCTTATTGATCTGTTGATTCAGGTATCTCGTGATCATCAGTAAATCATTGGAGCCACCCATTTTAACCTCTCCGGTTATCTTTTCAATGGCTTCCTTTAATTTCTCAACGGACTGCTCCCTTACGCTCATTTCATGGTTCAATTTCTTGTTTACCTCCAGGTATTCTTCTTCGGCAATGACAAAAGCCCTTGCAGCTACTTCATTGTCTTTGTCGAATGCTCCATAGGAATCGCTGATCACCTCAAGAAACTTTCTTATTTCCGGGTCCTCCCGATAGGAAGCAGGCAGGTGCTTGCCAATCTGCTTTGCAAGTAATTTATGGTAATTCATAAAATGAAGTGATCGTCATTGTTTGATTATGAAGCTGACAATCGCCTCCTTCATTGAAGGGCGAAATCTCTCCGTAGGAATAGAAACCGGCCAGGATGGTATTTTTTCCATAAGCTTCGGCGACGGCATCCACTTCCTCTTCCACTCTGGGTCCAAGAACGATCTTCCTGCCCACGCAACTGATCAGCAAAGCAAAAACCGGTGGCCCTTGCTTATTGATAGTGGTTTGCCTTGCTGCGCTTGCTGCAGCATCAGTTAACCGGTTAAAATTGGCTTTCATAAACCGGACAGAGGAGCCTTCGGGCACATCCCCTGCGAAAATCATGCTCTTGTTTTGTTCATCTATGGAAAGAATGGTCCTGACTACGGCCTGATTGCTTCCGGGTATCGTTATGGAAAGAGGAAAGAACAAAGCCGATTTAGGCAGTTCTGCTGCTTCAGGGCCGAGATATTTTTTATATAGATCGAGCGCATTCTGACCCTCAATTTCATAAAGTATGTTGCCGATAGACCTTGTAATCTTTTTTTCCAGTCCGAAAGTCTCCCAGCCTCCCTGCGAGCCATGGTGGATCTGAAGTTGAGATCCATAAAACCCGATGGCTACGATCATCCCTTCGGAAGCCTGCCCGTTCAAACCTACCAATGTGGATTTGAATTCCGTACCATCACCGGCCAACCCTCCTGTAACCGGTATTTTACTTCCGGTTGATTCATTCAGTCCTTTAACGAGTTCGCTGCCATTGACCAGGCTCCCGTCCGAGAGTATCATCATGTAAATCAAGTCTTCCGGGGGAAGGGAACTGCCTAGTGCCAAGCCGGCCTGATAGCTATCCTTATAATTATTGATATTCACGCTTGCCGGCCGGACCAGGGTCTGTTCGAATTCAAGGCAGACCGCCGTTGCCCCCTGGTCATTTACCAACCCCCCGGAAATTTGACCGGCCGTGCTGCATAGCACGATTTCAGCTTGCGGAAACTTTGTTTTAAGCGATGGGTATATCAGGCTGTCCATTAGTTCGGATTTGCCTCCAAAACAGAGTATTAACTGCGCTTTTTGAGAATCCGGTTTTCCGGAAGACGAGATTTCAACCCAGTTCGGCCTGGAATAATGGAAAAGGGTGGTTTTCATGATTTAGAGGACTATTTCTTTTAACTTAAGCATTTTGTAAATGGTGCTGACACCGATATCCAGTTGACTTGCCGTTTCTGCGATATTGCCATCATATATTTTCAGATAATAACGTATAATATCGCAATTATGTGCCTTCAGGGTCTTTTTCTCCCCAAAAAAAATGTCTTCTTTTTTCGGAGAATTGAATTGGATATCTTCCGCGCCGATTTCCCCCCCATTGCTCATGATGGTTGCCAATTCCATAGTGGCTTTCAATTCCCTCACATTACCAGGAAAATTATATTGCATTAATTTGTCCATGGCCTCCTGCGTCAGGCTGATTTCTCCCAAATTGTTGTCCTTACTCATATCGTCGACAAAATGACGAGCCAGAATGAGAATATCGTTGCCCCTTTCCCTTAATGGGGGAAGTTCGACAGGGATACCCATTATCCGATAGAAGAGATCCTGTCTGAAAAGGCCATTGTTGACCACTTCGGTAAGGTTTTTATGAGTGGCTACGATCAAACGGACATCCAGTTTGATTACTTCATTGCCCCCCACCCTTGTTAGTTCGCGTTCCTGTAAGACTCTAAGCAACTTGGTCTGCACATTCAAATCCATTTCGGCTATCTCATCAAGAAAAAGTGTTCCTCCATCCGCTTCTTCGAAACATCCCAGTTTCCTTCCCACTGATCCGGTAAATGCACCCTTTTCATGACCGAATAATTCGCTTTCAATGAGCCCGGACGGGATGGCAGCGACGTTGACAGCTACAAATTTTTTCTTCCTGCGATCGCTGTTATAGTGGATGGCTTTGGCTACTACTTCCTTCCCCGTGCCGGTCTCTCCAAGGATGGACACATTGATCTTCGTATTGATGGCTTTCTCCATCATGGAAAATACTTTTTTCAACGATTCGCTTTGACCGATGATCGTCCTGCTGAAGGAATATTTCTGACCCAGCTCCTCCCTAAGCACCTCCACTTCTTTTTTCAGTTTCTGATTTTCCCTTATCCGCATGATGCTGTTCCAGAGCAATTCTTTAGATGAATCGTCCTTCACCAGGTAATCCTTGACTCCCATTTTAAGCAGGTTGACAGCCACCTTGATATCCTTCTGGGAACTTATAACGATGACTGGAATTTCCGGGTTCTGTTCCCTTATTTTTTGGTATAACTGATCCCCGCTCATGTCCGGCAGGGAAAAATCGATAGTGATCAGGTCAGGAGCGGGATGCATATGACTGAGCACACTCTTTGCATTTTGAAACCTGGTTATTTTATAATCCGGATTCAATTGAAGATGGTATTGCAGGACTTCGCCATACCATGGATCGTCTTCCACTATGTAAATATGATAATCGCTCATATCAGGAACAGATATAGATAGGTGTGAGAATCAGGCTGCCTGATCTGTATGCTGGAACATTAAAAATGTCCGGGAAATAGGCCTGCCAATTGAATAGGCGGATCAGATGGGTTAAAAAGGGTCTCATGAAGGAATGGGTTTTAATGGATTGTAGGTAAAATAATAAAACTTTTTTTTATTTGGAAATAGCTGGGCCTTCCAATTGGAAGTAGCCTATTCTTTAAGCTTTGTAGGGTTTCGACTACAAACATTTGATAAGTCTTAAATTATTGGAAATTACCTGTAAAGAACGCAATCCCTTTTCGTTTACAATAGATTCTTTTACCGATTGTTTGTCGATTAAATTCAAGATCAAGCTAGTAGTCATACTACATGGGCTAGTAGAAATTCTAACACTTATTGTTAAAACTACTATCCTATATTTATTTGAGCCGGGGTTTCTCTAATACTCAGAAATGATCAGAACCATTACTGGGGCCGGGTTCCATCCTGAAAGGGCCATGGTCCGACCATTCCGCCGTCTTAAGGGCTGCCACATCTTACCCCCGAATATTCCTTAGACATTTCGTTGAACTTTTATCCGGTGAATTCACTTGCGGCAAAAAATTTTTTTCTTCACTTTGAGAATGTTTAACTTTGAATCAATCGGGCAATTTGTTGAGCTCTCATACTAACACAAGTCAAACAATCACAGCAGGGAATAGCTAAATAAAGCACCAGAGCTTTATAAGTTTGATATGGCTTATTGTGTAGCAATTAAACTCCATAATATAAAGTAGTGTTTTTTTATAATATTAGTATGAACGATGGCTTTAATGTTTTAACCGTTTACCTCATTCAATGAAACCCCTAAAGTTGCTTCCATGTATTTTAGGTTAGACAATATTACCCCATGGACCAACGGTTTAAATCTTTTCACTTTTTTCCAAATTACAAATCTGGTTGAATCAGGGGCTTATATCACAATCAATCTTGATATATGGAGGAACGAATTTTGTATTTTCTCTCAGAAGTTTGAAAAGGATTTTCGGAATTTCAACCCTAATAAAATAAATCTTGATTATGAGAATCCTAATAGCAGATGATCATGCGATTCTAAGAAAGGGCTTAAGAGAAATATTGCTTGATGAATACCCTTCAGCATATATCGAAGAGGTGGCTGATGCAGATTCCCTTTTCAAAAAAACCCTGAAAGCGGAATGGGATGTAGTTATCACAGATCTATCCATGCCCGGCCGAAGTGGATTGGAGGCGCTTAGAGAGATCAAACAGAATTCTCCCAAACTGCCCGTGCTTGTTCTGAGCAATTATCCGGAAGACCAGTATGCAACGCGTGTGCTAAAGGCAGGAGCATCTGGATATATCAATAAGGATACCGCTCCTGCAGAGTTGGTAAAAGCCATTCAAAAAGTTTTGATTGGCCGAAAATATATCACACCCTCCATCGCTGAAAAACTCGCCAGTGATCTCAGCTCCGATTCGGACAAAGCCCCGCATGAATTGCTTACCGATAGGGAATTCGACGTCATGAAATTGCTTGCTTCAGGCAAACCGATCCTTGAAATTGCTAATATGCTTTCACTGAGCCCGACAACAATCAGCACCTATAGGGCAAGGATATTGGATAAAATGAATATGAAAAGCAATGCCGATTTGACCCGCTATGCATTGCAAAACAATATCATTTAAGTCCTTGCCGGGTCACTCCGCTGCACCAATTATTAGGTAGTCGAAGAACTAGATGAATATCTAAGCATTCTTTACTAACGACCCTGACAATGTTGAAAACCCTCATTGCCCCTGGATCCTGTTTCCGGGTGATCTGAAACTGCTACTGGCTCCGAACACTCTTCGTTCAAAATCATTCAAATAAAAAGGCTCGGTATTATGAAAATGGGTAACTTCGTGTAGAATTTTAGTTTGAAGATAATTCCCATCCGCTTGTTCCTGCGAACTTACTCAGCCAACTGATTCCGGCAACCTTTGAAATTTTCTTACCGTACACATGAGTGTAAGATATTTAAGTTTGATATGCTATCCGTCCTGATGCAATACTGCAGTACCGAATCATTTTTTTGTTGATCGTAGAGAGCGCTATTTAGAACATTGATAGTGGTCTCTTAATTATTGATTGACCTTTTAAAACTAAATTTGATGAAAAAAATTTTAGTAGGCATTGTATTGCTTACGTCTTGTGTTAAGAACAGCAGTTTTGAACCCGCACCAACCATCGCTTCCTCTCCTACCACTACTCTCATTGCCAGCGGTTCGCTCGATATACAGACAGATAATGCCAATATTGCATCGCTTGGCATTGTTAATTATCGCTCCTCCTATGAATTATGCGGCACTTCAGGGGAAGGCCTGATCACTCCCATCATTCTGCCCCTGCAGGATTCTACCGTGTTTCCCAATTCGATACTTCGGGACGGAGATAGTCTCTCCGCAATCATTCAGTTAGACACAACCTTTATCAAGTCTTATAGCATCAAATTGATTATCAACCAAAATGGTTCTACAATCTTTAGCAAGGTCTCAACCGACGTTACCGGCTTTTCACAGAATTTTCTGTTTAGCAATGGAAACAGATATGAATTCCTGGCTACCGTGTATTAGAAGTTCGGGCATTCTACTTTGTCAGATAGAATTTAATTTCAAGTCCATCCTGCATTTCTTGCCTGGACGATCTTAATCAAGCGGATTGCATTTAACGGCAATATACCCTGATGTCCATACATGAATGAAATTGCGATTCAATTTATTATATAGGATCGCAGCACTTTAAACTCAAAACGGGTATTAGCATCCCCTATCAAATTGTACATTATCACTCTTTTGCCTCCGCTCGGTTTATCGGCTGCATCGTCGGGTTTATATAAGGGGAAGGTCCTCATCAGCTTTCCTTCGAGCAATTGGAACTCATCGTAACCCTTGTAACCCTCTTTGAATTTTCCATCCAGGAGAATATCAGGCAATATCATGGGGATATACATCTTATTTTCCTGGGAGGCAAAACAATAAGCGGTTCCAAATTCCGAATTCCTGCCGGAATAAACATAAATGACTGCGTCCGGGTATCCGTCTCCGTTAAGGTCGTCTATCTCGGCCCCTTTTACACGGCCGGGTATCTGGAAGGACAATTCCCTGGCATCTTTTTCAAAGCCTTCCGGCTTGATCGTTAGCATATTCTTCCCAAGATTTTTATTCATACAGATCACCCTGTACCCCACCTTGCCCATTTTCATGGTAGAGTCGAATTTTGCAAATTGGGCGTTTATGCAGAGGGGGAAAACAAGCAGGGTGATGAACATTTTTTTCATGCAATAAATTTAGACAATTCAACGCATTAAACTTAAAGCTGCCCAAATCGCCCTATGCCATTTTTTTTAATTTTTCCGAATCTCTTATGTCTTCAGCGAACATCTGCCAGCCTGCCTTAAAGGTAAGATATGGATAACCAAGCTGGTGATTGATCCGGCTGATTCTCCAAAGAAGGCTCCAATGCCTGATGATCTCCTTCCATGCAAAAAATAGGGAATGCCCCGGGTCATAGATATGGGTTGGCTCCGAACCAGCACCGTTCACCTCAATGATTATAAAATTTCTGCCTTTTTTCAAATCCTCCCAGCTCTGGAACCTTATATCGAGCCTTCCGAAATAAAAACCATCCAGTTTTTGGCAGATGCTGTCGATGGTTTCCGTCAGCTCTTCATCGATCAATCGGGAATCATCTATAAAGAGGGCACCTCTGGCATGATTTCCATAAGGAACCAGCACTTTTATTGCTCCGGCAGGCAATACTGTTGATAATTCCTCGCCGTATTTTTTGCGAAGAGACTGTAACTGCAAAACCGCTCTCTTGTTTTGAACTAATAGCGATTCCACCGAATCCCTGCCATTGCCGCAGACCTGCAGAAATTCCTTTCTTACAATTCCGGATAAATTTCCCTTTTGTTGCCCGGGAAAACGATAATAAAAAATCCCAGCTTCTTTTTCATATTTCACGAATTCCTGAATATGAAAATCCAGGTCGGCCATTTGCACATATTGGGTGACTTCTTCTTCATTTTGAAGCTGGTGCACGCCACGTCCCCTGCCTCCGATATCGGGTTTACCGATCAGGGGAAAATGGAATCCCAGTCGCCTGATTTCCTTCAGGACATGTTCCGGATCTGTATGTGTAGGAAAAAACGCTGTCCTGGGATGCAGTTCTTCCGGAATGATCCCGGCAATTTCCTTTTTTGATTCGCCAAGGAATCCACCGTTCTTAATGCCGGGATTGGAGGCGGCGAAGAAAAAAAAGGATCTTGCTCTCAGACATAACCAAATCCAGGCTGGATAAATAGGGATATAAATAACATTGAAACTCCAATACTCCCAATGAAACAATTTGATAAAAAGAGGGTGGAAGGAAAACTTCATTAACCATTTCATCTGAATATTAATATTTTTTCTATTTGGTAGATGGAACTTCGATTATTCATAACTCAGTGGGCGACAAAATGCTTAAACTCGGTTTCATGACCCTAAAATGCCAGGTGCTTTGGCAATGTCAATTTCCCGGATGGATTGGGAGTGATTATTCATGTCAATATATTTCATCGACCCTTTATCCTCCTCCAATTGTATTGAACTTATGCTGACGGTGAAAACCAAACCTTCCCTTTTCATCACCAGATCATTATAAGGATCGCCGTCGCCTGCGGTCCGGTGAAATTCAATCACCTGGTCCTGAGTCAGTGCAGGGTTTAGCGTTATCCAATCTTCGAACCATTTTTTTCTTCGGCCGATCGCCTCTCCATCATAGAGCGTCACTGAGGACCAGATATGCGGAGAGCTTTCATCTTTCTGGTGAATATGTTTTCCCGACCCGTTCCATACACATTCATAAAGAGATTCTCTCTGATAAATTATTGCTGTGAAAGGTTCGATTCCATCCAATGCGATTTCACTGAAGATCCGGGCGGGGTTGGCTGAATCCGCTAATTGGAGCAGGATTATACCCCTGCTTTTTTTATAGGGAGGGCGGGGTTCGTGCCTGGCGAGGCCGCCATTCAAAAAAATGACCGCATGACCCGATTCATGCAGGCTGATCCAGGTACCACCGGCTTGTGAATCCCTGGGAAAGAGTATTTTTCCAGATGGAAAATTGTAGCAAGCCGGTTCAAGCGCAGGAGAACGCCATTGCTTTTCATCCCTGTTGGAAGTGATTATTATTTTTCCGTTAACCGGAATATAAGTTACGGTGCACATTGTTTTCTATACTTCATCGTTGAAATCGCCACTCCGAAATTTTCAGGAACAGAAATCCTGCTCACATCATTGATCCCTGTCCGGATCAGCGCCATATGATGGATTGTATGTTCCAGGTTATAGGCCATTTCACGGTAATAGTTGGTAGGCATTGTCATTTTCTCCGGGCTTTCAGTTTCCTCATAATTTGCTTCGAGCTGAAGATCTATATTGTCCTTATGCAATTGCTGATAAATTTCCAGGAGCAGTTGTATCGCCAGCTCCTTATCATTTTCGATCAGGGGATCTCTTTTCCTCAGCTCATAATTGACCTTACCTCCCTCATAGCCTCTTTCCAGGCATTGAAACAATTCAATAATATGACGGACATGCTGCCCGATGGTATTGCCAAGCAGCGAGTTGCAGGATTGTGTGTACTCCGCGGCCGAAAGTTGATCCAAGGCAGCGGATAGCTGTGCAAAAACGCGACCGATAGCTTGTTGCAGTTGCATATAAATATTTGGTTGGTCAAATTATTATTTCTTCCCTACCACATTCAATTCGATCGTCACTTCGTCGGAAAGGGTACTGTAACCGCCAACATCAAAATCCCTCCTGTTTATTTTAAATTCACCCTTGAACCGGAATCCCCCCTCCACAGGCGTAGCGGTGAACGGAAAGGAAATCTCCTTCTCTTTTCCCTTAAGATTCAATTTCCCAAATAACATGAAGGATCCGCCTTTCCCGTTTGCAATTACTCTTGTGGAGACAAAACTGATTAAGGGATGGTTCTTCACATCAAAATAAGCCTCCTCCCGCAAGTGATCATCTCGCATGCTGTTATCTGTAAAAACAGTGGCAGCATCCACACTAACATCGAATTTCGCCTCTGACGTCCTTGCCGGATCGAATTCAATGGATCCTTTCAATCCCTTAAAACTTCCATCCACCGTAAAGCCGAAATTTTTTATCTTAAACTTGAGAATCGAGCCTGCAGCATCCAAATTATAGTCCTGAGCGTTCAGGGAATTAACAAGTAAAAGAGGCAAAACCAAAAAAAAGAATTCTTTCATATTATCCCAATAATTCGCAAATCTACTTATCCTCCGGTTTAAGCCATACATGAATATTATGAATGGCCGGGATCATTTCTGACATTCTTTTTTATGAGCAATGCGAGCAACTGGGACCTGAAAAAGAAGGCCAGGAAGGAGCAGCATACAAAAACTGTGACCGCATAAATGAACAGGAGCGGGTCTCCATCAAAATAGATACCGATCCTTGTCAGGTGGAAATATATAGCTCCGGCCATAAGACCCATTCCCAAAACCGATCCATAGCCCGTTGTCCGGGGATAAAGAATCAAAAGGGAAGCAATCAGTTCCAGCACACCTGTTCCGATCCTGCCCCAGGGCTCCATTCCGATCTCGGTAAAAAGTTCCACTGATTGGGGGTGGGCACTGAACTTAAAATATAGGGTCTGAATCAGGATCAGTGCTGCAACGATACGCAATACCCAAATGATCAAATTCCCAATTTTCATAACAGTAATTTAATGAAATATTTTAGTCCAGTTCAAGTCTGCATGATGGTGCAATTCGACCTCGTCCTTATTCCAACTCTTCAGGGTATTCGTGAAAAACTGATTATAGAACAGAAACAGTTTTCCATTGACTATCTTAAATGTCTCCGGATCCACTTCCACCTTGGTTCCATCTTTGCCCATGGCATATGCGCACCATCCTCCGTATTGGGGTTCATAAATTTCAGGGTTTTTCCTGAATTCCGCCAGATCGGCCTCACTAGTGAAATAATAGGCAACCCCATTGCAGACGAAAGCAAATTCCCTGCTTCCTTTAATGGCCCTATTTTGAAGAAAATAGGCGACCGGATCATATCCCTGGATTGCAACTCCATCCTTGAGATTGAAATGCTTTTGACGAAGGCCTGCATCCTGGGCGATGGTGGATGCCGCATTAAGCATTAATAGGAAAATTAAAATGACCCTCATTGCTTCTGATTATTAATTCTGACCATGGATCAAAAATAGCCCTTCCTATTTCTTCCGAGTGTCGCTTAAACGACAGTTGTTCTTTTTTGGAGTTCTTTAACATCCGGAAAACATATAGTGCGCCTGCTATAGGAAATAACATTCTCCTTTTCCATCTCATTGATCAGGGTGGTGACTGTTTGGCGGCTGGAACCGATCAAAGAGGCAATGTCCTCATGCGTCAGGTAATTCGAAACACAGATCCTTCCCTCTTTGCCCGATACGGGATTTTTTTCGATCAATTGGCTGAAAAAAATCTCCAGGCGTTTACGTACATCCTTGTTGAGCAGGTTTTGCAACCGGTTTTCAATTTTTCTCAGTTTGAATCCCACCCATTTACTGTATTTGAGCGCCATATCCGGTCTTTTTCTCAGAAGGTTCTCAAAATCTTCGATTGCGAAGGAGCAAAGACTGATATTTTCCCTGTAGGCCTGGGCAAATTCTCCGTGAAGATTGTCTTTTTCAAGCGTGAACTGCCCAAAAAAATCTCCCGGTTTGATGATCTCCTTGATCTTTTGATTCCCTATTTCGTCAATAAATCCGATCCTTATATATCCCTTCTTCGCGAAATAGATCTTATTGTGGTGATAAGCTTCAAAATAGATATATTCCCCCTTCGGAACCTCCTTAAAATTGTCCTCAACATGAAGCGAGTGGTATTCCTCTTCGCTCAGGTTTCTCCACAAATCATAATTGCGGATCAGCAGCAATTTTTCTTCAATCCCCATGAGGTAATTTTCCATAAAATTAAGAAATGGAAATCAACTCCGATAAACTAATCATGCTGTTTTTCCGGCTTTGGATCAACAGGAGAAAATGCTTTAGATTTGGCCTCAAATCAATCGCATATGAATGTTTCTACGATGGCGGAAATGCATGCAAGTGGTGAGAAACCGGAAGTGCTTTTTTGGGTCGGATGTGCTGGGAGTTTCGATCAAAGGGCACAAAAGATCACCAGGGCCTTTGCAGATATACTGGAAAAAGCAGGAGTCCGCTATGCCATTCTGGGTAAGGAAGAAATGTGCACGGGTGATCCGGCTAGAAGGGCTGGCAATGAATTCTTATTTCAAATGATGGCCTACCAAAACATTCAATTGCTAAACAATTATGAAATCAGTAAGATCGTCACGGCTTGCCCCCATTGCTTCAATACCCTTCGCAATGAATACCCCGAATTGGGTGGCAAATACGAAGTGCTCCATCACACTGAATTTCTCCAAAACCTGCTCGACGAAGGCAGGATAAAAATCAAGGAAGGCGGCTGCTTCAAAGGGAAACGGATCACCTATCATGACAGTTGTTACCTGGGCAGGGCAAACCAGGTCTATGAAGCTCCCCGAAAGGTCCTTGAAGCGCTGGATGCTGAATTGGTTGAAATGAAACGCTGCAGATCCAAGGGTTTCTGCTGCGGGGCAGGGGGTTCCCAAATGTTTAAGGAAGAAGAAAAGGGCAATACCCGTGTTAACCTGGAAAGAACAGATGAAGCCATTTCAACGGGAACTGCATTAATAGCTTCGGCCTGCCCTTTCTGCAACACCATGTTGACCGATGGAATTAAAAACAGAGAAAAAGAGGAGGAAATCAGGGTTTTGGATATAGCGGAGCTGATAGCCGCTTCTTTGTAACCGGGATCTGCGTTGCTGAATCGTTAATCATCAATTGAAAAAGCCGGCAGTTTGCTAACTTTGTCCCCATGAATTACGCATTCCGGCAGTTCTTACCCGCAGATTTCTCCGGGAATTCCAGGGTTTGGATCTACCAATCTAACCGCTCATTCAGTCTTAAGGAAGCATTGGAAGTTAAAACCCGGTTAAACGATTTTGTGGAAAGCTGGAATTCTCATGGCGCTCCAGTAAAAGGCTATGCCAATCTTTTTTTTGGACAATTCATTGTACTAATGGCAGATGAGCGCTCCATTCAAGTCAGTGGATGCAGCACGGATAGCTCGGTCAGACTGATCAAACAAATTGAAAACCAGTTTCAGGTAAGTTTATTCGACCGGCTATTACTGGCCTTTATCATAAAGGAAAAGGTGGAAATGCTTCCCGCGTCTCAGTTGGCCAATGCAGCCGAAAATGGATCTATAGATGAGAATACACTTTATTTCAATAACACGGTACAAACACGGGATGAGCTGGAAAAGAATTGGCTGATCCCTTTTCACCAAAGCTGGCTTTCCCAAAAAATACAGTTTCAAGCCAATGAGTCACTGCACCGGGAAAAGGATTTACAATTGAAATCATCATACCCTGTGAAGAAGGAATAGGGTTTCAATTGTTATTCTGCGTTTGCTGTCATATGTTTCCGATAGCTATCTTCAGTTTAAACAATTCGGTTAGCCATTCAACAGTAAGCCAAAAATGTCATATTTTTCACGGAGCCCGGTTCTAATACCAAATTTGAAGAACTGTTCGTCAATCCATCAGCATAATTTTTTGTTCAATTGTATTTGAATTCAGATTAACCCGCACAAAATACATCCCTGGAATATTATTGGTGAGATCAAACATTGGTTGAAAGCCAATTGATCTATATATTTTTTGACCGGAGGAGTTGAATATATCAATTGAATTAACCTTATCCTTGTCGCCAGCAAAATACAAGCTGAATTTACCCTTAGATGGGTTTGGGAAAAGAACTAAATTTTCATTTGAGACAGCACTGCAATTTTCAATGTATATGATGTTCCCATACGAATAATTCCCGCTAAAATCCATTTGCATTAGTCTGTAGTAGGAAATCATTTTACCCGGCAAATTATCTGTAAAAGAATAAGCATTCAGAGAAGCTGAACTGATGATTGCCGCAACTTTTCCTGCTACCTGCCAGTTTATACCATCAATGCTCCGTTCGACAATAAAATAGTCATCATTTGTTCCTAAAGCAGTGCTCCAATTCAGCACTGCATTTTGGTTTTCGCAAACTCCTGTGAACGACACGAGCTCAACAGGAAGGATAAAACAACTGGATACGGGTATAGTCACACTATAAACTGAAACAGCCCCGGTAGTAGAGAACATTCTTCCATCGAGCATGCCGCCGGCACCCATTGAAATCGCTCCATTGTTAGCAATAAGAGTTCCTTTCATGGTTGTAACTGCGGCCATGGATATAGCGCCCTGCGCTTCCCAGAACACATTGCATGCCTTTGCCCCGTTAAGCAAAATGATTGTAGAAGCAGCCCCCGTCGTAAATGCTCCTCCAAACTTAAAAATAAATATTGCATTGGAATTTCCCTGTGCATCCAATGTCAGGTTTCCAGCCACAGATCCTGCTGCCGCTATTGAATAAACTCCCGCAAAAAGGGTTTCACCCGTTCCAAAAGAAGGCGTGTGAGTTGTGGAAGTCGGAGCGGTGTTGTACAATTGGGTATAAGCAGCCAACAAATCTGTTTTGCATTGAACGGTTACTGCATTACCGGAATCTATACTGCCAACAAGAGTAGAAGGTGACACAAAACCGGTGATGGCGCCATTATTGGTTCCTACATTACCTACAATGCTTGAGACACCTGTATTGCCCACTGCCCCGGTAATTGTATACAGGACAAAATTTGCTACGGTTCCTAAGAGGGGCGCTTGAGCGAAACTTAAAATTGGGGATGATAATAGCGTAACGGCTGTTACGATAAACAGTGCTAATTTGTTTTTCATTGGATTGGATTGGGTACGGCTTCTAACTATTTTTATATGCCGTCGCTTCGCTAAAGATACATTAAATCTTTCGGTTTAACCTTTTTATTAATTATCCGGCGAAGTTGCAAGGTCTTTCCATAGGACTGATTTCTCCTGCCTGATTTGCTTTCGTTTATCTATTTTCAATCAGGGCTTTCCTATTCGCCTGTTTCAGACCTGAGTGCTGTGAATTTATTCATGCCCTTTATGATTACCTGTTCCTGCAGGGTAATTAAGCGTGATTCTTTAACGAATCATCATAGGTAAGATATACACCATCTTAAGCTTGCATTGGCCTTGTTTGATTCCCAATTCTTTGGAAAAGCCGAAATCTGGTTATATTTGCATTCGTTCGACAGTTGTATTTGTTCTGCCTTAGTATAGTTCTTTAAACGTTTGTAATGTTGTTAAAGTACCCCAGCACGGATTTTGTTTACGTTTTTGTTAACTCATCGTGTTTTTTTGCCGATTATTGATATTTTCAAAATCTGAAGATAGCCTTTACAACATTACTCTATAGTTGAATTTTGCGGCAGTAGCTCAGTTGGTAGAGCATCAGCTTCCCAAGCTGAGGGTCGAGAGTTCGAACCTCTTTTGCCGCTCCCCGATAAGGGTTGTCATAATATTCAGACGCCCTTATTTTTTTTCAAGCACCAAAACCACTTTATTAAAGTCGGAAGAAGCATTGATGATTTTTTTAAATTCGTCAAACTGGGTCAATGGGTAAGCTGCCCGGTGATATTCCTCCATGATATGGATCTTCAGCAAGTCTCCCTTCAATATATAGGAAGATACAAAACCCATGGTCGTTTCATTTCCCTCCAGATAGGTCTGAGAAATTTTAAGGTCTCCCGGATTTTTGACAATATACCCCTCTGGTATTTCGAGTTCGAGATCGCGTTCTTCGAAATGCGGATATTCCATGGAAATTGGTTGCCTGCGAGCCTTTTCCTGATACATTTCGACCTGGGGTCCGATCGCCAGGCCGATCTTAATCAGGATCTTATTGCCAGCGTTTTCAAGCAATTCTCCCGATTCGGTTACAGAATGAAAAATAAAGGGCAGATCCGCATTACCGTCCTCAAATCCCTTGTTTTTGACCTCAGAAAACAAAATATGCTCCGATCCGGAAACTGCTTTTGCCAGGTCCTTAGTCACTGATTTGATCTCATCGGCATTGGCGAAATTGAATATCTCGCGGTAGGTAGATGCCGTATATCCTCCATAAAGCTGGTTGGCATCAATTTTCAGGGAATCGAGTCCGCTATTGAATTTTATGTGGGATTCGATCTTGCGGTAGGACTTGTGATAATCTTCCAGTTCCAATTCCCTGACCTCGGCCAGGGCGGACTTATTGCCGCCAATTGAGACATCTTTACAAAAAAGTCCATTCGTGGCGCCCCAGGCAGGTAGGACCAGAGGATAACGGAAATCGGGACGGGTTGGTGCTATGCATTTATTTTCCGCCGTAAAATAGATAACCGGGTAATCGCAATTACTCCAATTCTCAAAGTCTCTGTCAATTACGAATTTGTCTCTGTTACCGGTCAGCACGATCTGAATATTCACATTCAATTGCTGAAAGACAGAGATATAAAGCCTTGTGATGCCGATGACGCCGGCCACTTTATTCTGGATCACCTTATCCAGCACAGAACCATCATCGCCTTCGAGTTCCTCCCTGAATGCGATATTCTTTTTTATATAATTCTCAACAGCCGTTATTTTCCCCGTTTCATCCTTGATAGAATTCCAGCCCCTGGCTTCGAGCAGGTCTTTCACCTTCCTGGTTTCCTTGTCCGAAAAAACCGTGTACATGGAATAGATCCTTTTGGCCAGGTCATTCCATGTAAAAAGCCTTTGCTCCTTGCTAGCCGAATTATTATAAGATAATTTGAATTCAACCCTTTCCAGGTTGGCCTCATAAGATGCATATTTCTCCTCCTCCAATTCAGGGATATTCTTCACATTGAACACAAGAGCCTTTTTTGAATTGATGGTTGTATCTGAAGCCTGCCGATCCAGGTTATAGGACTTCATTTCGAATTGAAGTCTATCCGGTCCGATCAATTCCAAATTGGATTCCAGGACCGGATACCGGCTCTGTATGATCTCTCTTCCGAAATAGGAAGACGGCTTTTTATAGGAATAGAGGTATTCGATTTCACAACCCTTTTCAAGGCCTTCCATGGCGAAAATCTTATAGATATTTCCGTCTTCTTCTTTAAGGTCCTTGATATTGTCCTGAATCATTTCGACCACTTTCCCGCTGGGAAGTATCGTCCTGGCACGGACGTCGATCAAATCGGTCTCGGCTCCCACTCCCAGGTATATTTTATTGAAGACCTCTATCCCCTGGTCATCATTGAGATGAATGATCCGGTGAAAGGTATAATACTCATCCACTTCGTCCTTGGGGCGATCAACGTATTCATACCTGCTCTTCTCGAAAATGATGACAGCAGATTCCCTGGTATAACCGGGATCCAGGGCATGGATTGCAGGTTTGGAATCCCATTCCTCTTTTTCTATTTTCACCGTTTGGCTCCGGATAATATTGATCCATGTCAGAAGACCAAGGAACGGAATCAATTTTTTTTTCATAAATCAGTTTTTCGACAGGCTTAATGTTTCTTTATACATGGGATAAAGGTTTTCAAGTACCTGATTCCATAGTTGAAACTGGTCGGCATTGAGCAACAATTGGTCATGCCCGAACTGCTGCTTCAGGATTACCCAGTCTCCTTTTTGCTCATAGTCCAGATCGAATCCCCATACCGCATTGTGATAGGTTTTGCTCTTAGGCAGGTAACTTATCCTATAGCCCTGAGGCAGTTTTAACATCACTACGAAAATGCTTCTCGATTTAAAATGATATTCAATCGGGATCTTCCTTTTTGGATAATCGATCTCCTGGTGTTCAAAGAACTTAAACAGGTTTAGATTCAAATAGATCTCATCGCCCAATTTCTTAGCATAGTCGTCGAGTGTGAATCCCGCAGTCATGACGATGTCTTCATTGGTGGGTTTCTTATAAAAAGCGAAAGTGTCAAGTTTAAATTTATTCGAACCCCTGCTGAATTCATCTTTCAGATCCTCGTTGGATGTTTTGCCATTTTCATACATCAGCCTGCCGTAAAACTGCATGGCATAATATCCCTTCAATTCTTTTTTAATCCGCCCATGGATTGAATTTCCATCCAGTTCCAACCAGGTTGTATCTGCAGAAATGTTTTTATCTTTTTCAATGACCGGGACGGTCAATATCTTATAATTAGCGGAATCGAGCGCAACCATAGCCTGCTTTCCCTGTATTCCGTAAGAAGGGTAACCAAACACACAGGTCGGATCCGTTCCATCAAGAAACAGGAAGGAATCCCCCAGACGGATGGTGCAGATCATATGATTACTGACAAGAGGAAGCGGCAGGTCAGTAAACCGATAAGGAAGATCCCTTGTCCCGATCCATGTAAAATAAGCTGGCACTCCGGCCGCATTGAGCATCATGGTGAGGATGCTGCTCATATCCTTGCAATCGCCGAATCTGCGGCTGCAAACCAGGTTCGCATCCCTGGGTATAAACCCTTCCATTCCCTGCTCAAATGCAACATATTTTATTTGCTGCTGGACCCAGGAATAGATCTTCATGGCCTTTTCCCTGGGTTCGGAAACCCCCTTTATCAGGGAATCCACGGTATGTTTCAGTTCGGACCCCAAATCACGGTTAATATTTCGGATAAATCCATAGTTCAGCTTGTACAAATCATCTGTGCTGGAAAGATAGGCCTGCTGGTTTCCTTCCCCGTTAAGATAATGATCAATATAGAAAATTACATGGGGAGCATACCAGGAAAAATTCGGGGCATCAGCGTATCTGGGTTCTTCGGGGCAGTTCTTGTAAAGAAAAGTATAGATCCTGCCTCGACGTTTATTTTCCAACTGTACATTGATCCGGCTCGTATCCAGGCCTTCCAAAACATATTTTATTGAAATATCCCCGGACACTTCAATCCTCAGTTCGCAGTTTAGTGCAGGAAGATAACCCGTGAAATAAAAAGGGGAAAGAAGATGGGGTTCTTTGTCGATCCAGGAAACATTCAGGTTCCCTACAGCCCCTGGTTCCACGGCAGGAAAATTAAAAGTCGTTTCTTTTACATCATCGTAAAATACAAAGCTCTCCTTATCATCGGCAGTCTTGAAATCGCTTACTTTCAACTTCTTGTCGGCAGGAGTTCTTGTATATGCTTCATAGGCCACCAACCGGTGAAAATCACTTTGATAAAAGCCGTATTCACTCATTAGCGAAGACGCATCGCCGGATAAATATTCGATCTGTTGAATCTCACTACTCTCTACATGAGGTTCTCCATCCCTGACGGATATGGAATAGGTCAGACTCTTATTCAACATCACCGCCTGATCGCCTGGAAATCTTTTTTGCAACTCTTCCAGCTTTTGTCCGACCGTACTGAATGAAAATGTGAAACTGTAAAGGAAAAAAAATAGTTGACTGCCCCTAATTCTCATTTCTTACTGAAATTATTTTGCCAAAGTAATAAGCCATGCGCCTGATCAATTTGCGGGTTGCATCATAATATTTTACTAGTCCGTAATTGACACCCCGGAAGAAACCAGATTCTTTTTAAGATTTTAGGGTTGGCGCAGTCATAAAACTGTATTGCCTCCGGATATTTCCCGCAGTCATAGAACTCGCTTCCTTGTTTCAGCAATTGACCCGAATTAACCAATTTATGTTCTTGCCTCTTGGATAACTGGATGAACACTGCGCTGCATGCTAAAAAAACCAATAAAAATTTCATATGGGAAAGCTTCGGTACCCGGTGGTGAAAATAAGCTGAATTTTCGATAGATTGAAGATGCTAAAAGGAGTTAGGCCATTTTTTAGGATTCAAATAAATAGCACGCTCCTGCAATTATTATTCATTTTGTTTTCAAAAAACGAGTTCAGAAAATGGGTAAACATTATCTTTAGCCAGTTATCGGATCAGGTCAGCCTAGATAAAACATCAATTTTCAGATCCGCTATAGGGGCGATCTATAAAACCAAAAATTACACGATATGCTTTCCTACCCCACCAGGATCGCTCTGATCGCAGCTCTCGGCGGCTTTCTTTTCGGTTTTGAGACTGCCGTTATTTCAGGGGCCGAAAAAACCATCGAGAGCCTTTGGCAACTCAGCTCTTTCTGGCATGGATTCACTGTTGCTTCCAGTCTCATCGGCACGGTATTGGGTTCCATTGTGGCGGGGGTTCCGGCGCAACGTTTTGGGAGAAAAAAGACCCTGATGGCCATTTCCATACTCTACCTTATTTCTGCCATTGGATGCACCCTTTCATCTGTCTGGATACTCTTTGTCAGCTTTCGTTTTGTCGGAGGAATTGCAGTCGGCGCATCATCAGTCGTGGGTCCGATGTATATTTCAGAAGTGGCGCCTGCCAGGCAAAGAGGGAGGCTGGCAGGGTCATTCCAGTTGAATATTGTAATGGGCATTTTTATTGCGCTGGTCACCAATTTCTTTTTCAAGGATTTCGGGGAAAATTCCTGGAGATGGATGCTTGGGGTAATGGTAATCCCGGCAGGGTTATTTGCCATCTTGCTGAGGACTATACCGGAAAGCCCGCGCTGGCTGGTTTTGAATAACCGGGACTCGGAAGCCGAAAAAGTCTTTGCCCGTACAGGTGAAACTGATGCGATCAGGCTCATCAAAGAAGAGCATGCTCTTTCCTCTCATGGTTCCAGTGAAAATTTATTTTCTTTCAAATACAGAAAGCCCATTTTATTCGCCGTTTTGCTCGCCATGTTCAACCAGCTTTCCGGGATCAATGCCATCTTTTATTTCGCACCACGGATATTTGAATTGGCCGGTGCCGACAAAGCCCATGCCTATCTCCAGCCTGTTTATCTCGGCGCTGCCAACCTGGTCTTCACCCTTCTTGCTATGTCTCTTATCGATCGCTTTGGCAGAAAAAAGCTGCTGCTGATCGGTTCCGTCGGCATGATCCTTTTCTTATTTCTTACAGGGCAGTCTTTGAACGTTGGCTCAGGAAGCGGTCTCCTGGTCTTTTATCTGATCGGCTTTATAGCCTTCTTTGCTTTTTCTCAGGGCGCCGTAATATGGGTATTCATTTCCGAAATCTTTCCTAATTCAGTCAGGTCCAAGGGAGGCGCACTTGGCAGTTTTACCCATTGGTTCATGGCAGCCACCATTTCCTGGATCTTTCCATCCATAGCAGAAATTCAATCCGGGGGAATCCATACAGGTGTGATCTATGCATTTTATGGTTTTGCAGCAATGATGGTCCTGCATCTGATCTTTGTTTGGAAATTTCTTCCCGAAACCAAAGGAAAATCCCTTGAAGAAATTCAGAAATTCCTTAAAATCGATTGATTGGAAATGACTATGCAATCCAATGAACATCAAAAAGAGGTCGAACAAATTAACGGTTTGAATGAACAGGGTATCTTACCGATGTTCTATCACCCCGAAGAGGAAATCTGCATTAATGTAGTAAGGGCCCTTGCAGAAGGCGGAATGAAATATATTGAATTCACCAACAGGGGGGAAAATGCACTTGAAAATTTCAAAAAACTGGTATCCTGGAAAGAAAAGGGGAAAATAAATATTCACCTCTGTGCAGGAACTATAAAGACTCCGGAACAGGCACATCGCTTTATTGAAGCCGGGGCCGAAATATTGATCAGCCCTGTATTTGACAGCGGAGTAGCCGATGTCGCTTATATGGAAAAGGTTCTATGGATCCCTGGTTGCATGACCCCGACCGAGATCCACCTTGCAGATTCGGCGGGTTGCAATCTAGTAAAACTCTTTCCCGGAGAATTGCTGAAACCGCCTTTTATAAAGGCCGTGCGGCCCCTGTTCCCTGGGACCGGTTTCATTGTAACAGGCGGAGTAGAACTTACCGTAAGTAATTTGAGGGAATGGTTTGCGGCAGGGGCAATCGCTTTGGGAATGGGTAGTAAATTAATCACTGCAGAGATTTTGCAATCTAAAGGCTATGGACAGATCAGGGAATTGACTGCCGGATTAGTGAAAGCCATTCAGGATATCCGCAATAACCCCTGATAAGGAAAATTTTGAAAAAGAAATACCTAATGGCCTGACGGCCATGTCATTGGTAGGCTGAAATTTCGGAACTAAGAGGCTGCCAGCTTCAGATCTTTTTCGATCTTGGCAGGCATGCTGGTCACATTTTGGGCCATATGGCATTCTCCATTGAAATTAGCAGAAGGCTCTATCTGCAATTTGGACGCAGACAGGTTGCCATTCACTAAACTGCCAGCTTTAAGCTGAAGGAGTTCCTTTACCTTAATACAACCGGTGACCTTTCCCATGATATCTGCCTGTTGGCCGTTGATATCCCCATTTACTACTCCATTGGCCCCGATGACCACTTTGGAGGAACAGTGGATATTACCATCCAGGATCCCGTCGATCCGGATATCTCCATTGCTCGTGATATCGCCTTTCAGTGAGGTGCCTGCACCAATCAGGCTGGTGCTACCGTTCGGTCCGCTGGTTTCGCCAAACGAATCGGATTTGGATTTTGCGTTAAACATTGGTATCAGATTTAAGTCATCAATTTAGTCATCTATCTTTTCGGGCTTTGGAATTTTCAATGCTGCTGTATCGATCGCCACTGGTTTATTGCCCTCCAGAATATTCTTTATATTCTGCAAATACAGATCTTTGTATTTTACTGATTGCTCTAACGAATCAGTGCGCACTTTTAGTTCACGGAGCTCCTTGGTATTACTAACATCCCCATAACCCGGTATATAGAGCTTAAGGGGAGTAAAAACGATCAAAGCCACTGTGAGTCCGGTTAAGAGAACAAAAACCGTGCTCAAAAACACATAGACACTTAAACGGGATAATTTAAAAGTCACCACTTCTTCGTAACTGTCATCGTTCATGATTACCAGGCGGTAGCGGTTCCTAAGCCTTTTGAGGGAAGAATTAACATCAAATTTGGCCATATGAGGATTTACCTGTTAAAGTTACTGTAATTACACTAAAACCTAGCCCCTTCCCAGGCAATAAAGTTCTTGAAAATCAGTTATTAAGTCATTAGTTTGCAATGCAAATGCACGGTTAATGTGACCCAAATCAAAACTTTATTTTTTATTCCCATCCTTTGTGCTTTCCTGAATACATTCGGGCAGCCGGATTATTCATCCATGGATATAAAGAAACCGGCAAAATATGAGAACTCCAAACTGGGTGCGGAAAAGACCGATGAAACCAAATTCAAGACACTCCGTCACTTCATACAAAATACGGTTTCCCATTTCAATTATTATTACAACGCCAACCTTAAGCTGAATGAAATCGTAGCCAGGGCCAGGGCGCAGAACAAAGACGATTATACAAAGCTGCTGAGCTTTTACGACTACTCTCTTGAAGTGACTTCAAAAGATAAAAAAAACCTGGACTCCATCATCATGAAAGTTACAGGGGGTATTCTGAACCATGATCTGAGAAATGATTGGGTCGATAACCTCTATATGCTAATGGGTAAGGCTTATTATTACAGGAAACAACTGGACTCGGCATATATAACATTTCAGTTCGTCAACTATGCATTCTCACCAAAAGAAGAAGGAGGATATGACATACCAATCGGCAGCAATGTGAGTTCTGAAAAAACGGGCAATTCTCTGATCGTTGCGACAAAGGAGAAATCGAATATCGTGAAAAAGACTTTTTCTCTCCCTCCCAGCAGAAATGAATCCTTTATCTGGCAGATTAAGACCTATATAGCGAGAGGGCTTTATGCGGAGGCCTCCGGACTCATGGAACTGATGAAACAGGATCCGCAGTTTCCAAAAAGACTCTATCCTGACCTGGAAGAAGTGGAGGCTCTTTCATTTTACTCCCAGCATATCTACGATAGTACAGCGAGGCACCTGATCAATATGCTCCCTTATGAAACCGACCTGACTGAGAAATACAGATGGGAATACCTGGTCGCTCAATTGTACGAGGAAACTAAGAACAGAGAGAAAGCCCAGGAATATTATAAAAAGACTTACGAACACACTTTCGATCCCGTAATGGAAGTTTATGCCCGTCTTTACTACATCAGGCAGAATAAGGTAGTGGATGACAAGATGATCCAGCAAAACATCGATGCCTTGATGAGCATGGTCAAAAAAGCCAGGTTTGAAAATTACAGGGATATTATCTACTATGCTGCGGCACAGATAGAACTGGAAAGAAAAAACAAAACCGGCGCTATTGCCATGCTGCTGAAATGCGTCAAATACGCGATCCCGGAGAATCAACAAAGAAGCAAGGCCTTTCTTCAATTGGGCAATTTGTATTACAGTGACAAGATCTTCCGAAAAGCAAGAAATTATTATGACAGTGTGGATGCTTCCGATCATTCGGCTGTGGAAGACCCCCTCACTTTTGTTGAAAAGCGGAAAACTCTGGATCATATTATTTTGGAAATGGATATCATTGACAGGCAGGACAGCCTTCAGCGCCTGGCCGCCATGCCTAAAGCGGAAAGGGATGCCTACCTGATGAAGATTTTGAAACAAATGAGAAGGCAACAGGGCCTTTCGGAAGAAGAGAATTACAGTGGAGGAGTATCTTTCAATAATAACAACGCACCGGCGGATATCTTCGGCTCATCGGGTGGTAATACAGATTGGTATTTCTATAATTCTGCCCTTAAATCGAGAGGATACACAGATTTCAGATCCAGATGGGGCAATCGCCAGAATTCCGATTTCTGGCAGGTATCTTCCAAAGCAGGGATCTTCGGGTCCAACGCGAATAACAAATCTGCGGATTCCGCCGCTGAGCAACAAGCTGCTGCCAGTGCAAAGTCGATGACACTAGATGCGCTATTGAAGGGTCTGCCCCTTACAGCAGAAAAACTCAAAAAATCCAATGATTCGGTGGAACATGCCCAATTTGAAATTGGCAGTTCCTTTCAGGACGGCTTATCGGAATATCTTACAGCCATCGGCTTTTATGATTCACTGCTAAAAAGGTTTCCGCAAACACGTCTTCAGGAACAGACGCTATTCAATATGTTCTATTGCTACAAGAAGTTGGGAGATGAGCAGAATGCGCAACGCATCCTGAAATTGATGGAGCAGCTCTATCCCAATGGCAAACTGACAAATAAGGCAGCCTATCCTGATGCCTACAAAAAAGCAGAGGAAGCGCCCAGGGTAGAAGCTACGAGACGATATGAAAATATTTACAACGCTTTTATCGAGGGCAGATTCGAGGAAGCCATGGCAAACAAAAAACAGGCGGATAGCGCTTATGGGGAAAAATTCTGGACCCCTCAGTTGCTCTTTATCGAAGGAGTCTATTTTGTCAGAGCACAGGCAGACAGTCTTGCGAAAGTGGAATTCAGCAACCTGATCAGAAAATATCCAAAGACCCCCATGGCCGCAAAAGCCCAGACCTTCCTGGATGTGCTTAGCCGCCGCAGGCAAATTGAAGACTATCTGACCAAATTGCAGGTCGAAAGGGCTAAAGACGACTCCATCGTCTACACAGAGGATAAGCCTGCAACCACAAGACCGACCATTACCTATGTTCCTCTTCCCGATTCGCTCCGTAATAAACGATTGGTCAAAACAGATACTTCTCACGTTGCAATCGCCAATCAGCAGAAAATCGATTCCGCCCGCCTGATCAGCCAGCAACTAGCCAATCTCAAATCTCCTTTTGCCTATGCACCGGCGAAAGGCCAGACAGTCAGTCTATTGTTGAACAAGGTCGACCCTGTATATGTAAACGAGGCCAAAAATGCATTCAACCGCTACAATCAGGAAAACTATTATAACCTCACTCTGGACATACAAATCATATCGCTGAATGATACCATGAAAATAGTGGCCATATCAGGGTTCGGCAATTCGGATACGGCGATGAGCTATATTGAGAAAGCCAGGAAAATGGCTCCTATGGATATCATACCCTGGCTTCCACAGGGTAAGTATTCCATTCTGATCATCAGTTACGATAATATGGAATTGCTTAAGGCAAATAAGGACATTATGGGTTATAAAAAGTTCCTGAACGCATCCTATCCTGGAAAATTCCAGTAGAAAATTATTAAAACTTTAATCGGCGCCTCTTTTAATAAGCAAATCCTTTCGCTATTTTCGGGTAGGGTTTTTGCTATCTAAGCCAAGAAGGGATTCACGCTAATCGATATTTATGTCAAAAACTATTCGGATTTTCTGGACAGTCTTTTTTTCAGGATTGGTTCTGCTTATTTTGTTCATTTTGATGATCAATTTCGATCTGTTCGGCAAGCTTCCCTCCCTCAAACAGCTTGAGAATCCTTCCATCATTCTCGCCTCTGAAGTTTATGCCGATGATGGCACCAGCATGGGGAAATATTTTACCGACAGGGGTAATAGAAGCAATGTTGAATACAAGGATATTTCAAAGAATGTGATCAATGCCCTGGTGGCTACGGAGGATGAGCGCTTTTACGAACATTCAGGTATTGACGGATGGGCTGTTATCCGGGCAATCATGAAGTTCGGTCATGATGGCGGCGGGAGTACCATTACTCAACAATTGGCCAAGAACATGCTCGAACAGGGTTCAAAAAACATCTGGCGGAGGGGAATAGAAAAATTGAAAGAATGGATCATCGCCGTAAAACTGGAAAGGAATTTCACGAAGGAAGAAATACTTGCTCTTTACCTTAATACCGTGCCTTTTAGCGAGAATGTTTTCGGCATACGCAACGCTTCTAAAACATTTTTCCAAAAAGAACCTGATCTCCTGACTGTTGATGAAGCGGCCCTGCTTGTCGGTATGGTGAACGCCCCCACCCTCTATAATCCCAGAAGAAATCCACGCCTTTCGATCGAAAGGCGAAATACGGTGATCAGCAGGATGGCGAAAAATAATTTCATCTCGGAGGATGAGGCGAATTCTTACAAATCCAAACCGATCGATCTCAGCCACTTTAAAAAAATAAACGATAACAATGGGCTCGCCCCATATTTCAGAGATGTGATCCGGGACGAGCTGAAAAAATGGTGTAAGGATCACAAGAATCCCACAACGGGAGAGTCCTATAATCTTTATGAAGACGGCTTGAGGATATTCACTACCATCAATCCGAGAATGCAGACCTACGCCGAAGAAGCGGTTGCTAAACATATGCCTGTGCTCCAAAAAGTCCTGAGCGGGCAAAATAGTGTCAGAAAAGGAACAGTATGGGTAGACCATAAAAATGTGCTTGAAGGATATATGCGAAAAACTGATCGTTGGCAAAATATGAAGGATGATGGATTCAGCGATGCCGATATTTTGAAAGCCTTTAACCAACCTGTCCAGATGAAAGTGTTCGCCTGGAACAACAAGAGGGAAAAAGATACGGTGATGAGCCCGATGGATTCTATCAGGTACAACCGGCAAATGCTGGAGACCGCCTTCATGGCTATGGACCCGATTACAGGCGCAGTAAAAGCCTGGGTGGGAGGGATTGACTTCAAGACCTTCAAATACGACCATGTCAATATCAATACCAAGCGGCAGGTAGGGTCCTCTATCAAGCCCTTTCTTTATAGCGTGGCCATTGAGGATGCGGGATTTACGCCAGAAACACAGGTTGAAAATACAGCCCAGTATTTCCCCGGCTCAGGCATGGTCCCAGCCAAAGGCCTGTGTAAAGGCAATGGAGCCATGGTCTCCATGGCAAGTGCCCTGGCTTATTCGCTGAACTGCGCTTCTGCCTATATCATCAAGCAAGTCGGCCCTCAGCGTTTTGCTGATTTTATCAGGCAAATCAATATACCGACAAAAATAGAACCCTATCCCTCCATCGCACTGGGAACCTGCGAAATATCTCTATTCGAGATGATGTGGGGATATAGCATGTTCGCTGCCGGCGGCTTCAGTTCCAAGCCCTATTATCTTTCCCGGATCGAAGACAAGAACGGCAATCTTCTTGAACGTTTTGATTCGGATAGAAAAGAAGTTATCAGCCAGGGTACTGCCTATACCATGTGCCGAATGATGCAGGGCGCTGCCGATATCGGAACCGCAATCGGCCTTCGAAACAGGTTGGGCATTGCCGAGATGGGAGCCAAGACAGGGACCACCAATGACAATTCCGATGCCTGGTTTTTCGGATACACACCGCAATTGCTGGCGGGTGTCTGGATTGGTTGCGATGACCGATTCATCCGCCTGGATGGCGGCCTTGGTCAGGGCGGCCGGGCAGCCTTACCTATCTGGGAATATTTTTTCCAAAAAGCTTTAGCCGACAAAACACTAGGCCTGGATCGGGAAATCAAATTCGTACAGCCGGAAAATCTGAAAGAATCCTTCGATTATAACAATATCATCGACCACACTCCTCCTCCTGGAGCAGAAGGCGTGGATGTAGGAAACGGGGATGCAAGCGAGTACATGGATACAACTACCCAGAAAGTGCCCATTGATTCCAGGCTTTCTCCTGATGAAGAAAAAATTCTGAAAGAAGCGAATCAGGGAAATGAACCAAAAAAAGACGACAAGCATTCCAACAAGCCGGTAGCAAGTGCAGCCGCAGATCATAAGCCTGAGAAGAAAAGAGGATTTCTGAGCAGGATATTTGGGGGTAAGGATAAAAAGAACGGAAATTGAACCAATTGAAGTCAGATATTCTTATTCCAGCAATAATTTGCACTCGCTTAAGAGCCTTTCCCGGTTGATAGCCATTGTTCCCACTTCCTCACAGACCAATCCCCCCCCGATATTAGCTAATTCTGCCATCAGGTGAAGGTTCCTGGTCACAGCATATACAATAGAAGCGATCGCTATTACCGTATCCCCTGCCCCGGACACATCGGAAATATGACGCAGATGGGATGGAATGATCTTGGCCTGCTTACCCTCCTGGTAGAATATGCCTTTTTCGGAAAGGGTGATCAGGGAAATGCGGTGGTGAAGTCTGGAGGCAAGTTGTTTATGTATATTTTTCAGAACAGGCATATGGGCTTCCTCTACGATCATGTTCAATCCCTCTTTCACTTCCTTTAAATTCGGCTTGAAAATATCAGCCTGCCGATAGGTAAAAAAATTTTTTCGTTTCGGGTCCGCCGAAATCAAAACCTGGTTCGAAATACAAATTGACGTGATTTCAGATATGACCCTTTCCGTCAGCACGCCCTTATTGTAATCTTCAAAAATCAACACCTGTGGCTTCTGCTTCTCAATATATTTACTGACCGCGGCGATCAGCCTTTTTTCATCTGTTTCCTGAAGATCCTTTGTAGTTTCGGCGTCCAGTCTCATCATTTGCTGATTGCGGCTGATAACGCGGGTCTTATTGGTTGTAATCCTCAAATCGCTTCTCAACAGGCCTTCCGCATCGATATCGAATTTAGAGATCAGAGCCCTCAGTAATAATGCATCATCGTCATTTCCCATGACCGAGAACATGCTGACCCTTGCGCCCAAAGAAGCGGCGTTGAGGGCTACATTGGCCGCCCCGCCGATCCTGTGCTCCCTCTTGTCAAAACTCACCACCGGAACCGGTGCCTCTGGCGAAATTCTCTCCACATGGCCCCACCAATAAGTATCTAGCATCACGTCCCCGACCACGGCCACCTTCACTTTTCTGAATTGCTGAAATAATTTATCGAAATTCATGAGTTAATATTCGGCTGCAATATAATTAATCGGGTTATACTATTATTTTCCGGCCTCTTTTCTCAGGATCCTGCACCCGAAAACATCCCCACCCGTCCTGCCTTCCGGTGTTTGGAAACTAATCCGAATCTGTTTTTTTCCATCGCTGAGTTTTCGGGGGATAGGGTATTCTGCATCAAAAAAGCGGTTAGGGCGATCGTGATTGATGGATTGGGTCGCAATGACCATGCCGTCAATCAGAACTTCATGGGTGCGGTGGTTTTCACCGCCCCAATAGGTGACCAGTAAGACATTTTCTCCGGCGCTATCCACATTCATATCAAAGGAGAAATAACCTCCCGAATGAGCTACTCTTGATTTCCTACCTTGCTCCTCGCCGGTATATGAGTTCTGGCTCTCAAGCCTGTGATCCTTTTCAGGTTGCATTTCGCCGATCCTGATCAGGTCGACGGTCCTGTCCTCAATATCCTTCTGGCGGTGTTTTTCTTCAAGATAATCAAGCTCCCTTTTTTGCCAGCCTTCTTTGGTGAAAATATCCCAGTAAATGCTGTAAAAATCATTATAGTTCTCATAAAACGGAGTAAAAGTCACATCAGCGGGTCTGCCCGTTCCAATGGTTTGAAAGACCAATGAAGCGGCTCCCGAAACAGGTTTGATCCACTCCGAAGCGGGACGGTTGTCTGTGATAAATACAGGTATATCATAAGTTTCGTCCAGTGCCTTATTGCCCAGGTTTCCTGCCAGCACAAAGGGGCCATAGAGTAACGCAACCCTTCCTGCATTATCCGGAGTCGGCTCCAAATGGATATGCATCGGCAAAACAAGCTCGATCCTGTCATGGTTCTTCCAATTGCCGGTCACCACGATAAAGCCGTTAGCATCAATATTCACAGGACGGATTTTCCCATTAACAGTAAGGCTTATCCCGGAATCAGCCCAAGCTGGCTTGCGGATACGGAAGATAAAAGAAAGGGGTTTGGACGTTTCCATTTCGAATCGGGCCGTATCACTGGCAGAAAAATCATTAAGTTGCCGGATAAGGATATTCCTTTTTTTCCAATTTAATTCAGAAGGGATGAAAAGGTTGACATAGAGGCTTCCGTCACTGCCCTGGTAATAGATGCCTTCTCCATATTTGGAATGGTTCTCCATGCCGCTGCCTACGCAACAACTGAAAGTATTGAAGGAATCGCTGAATTCTTTTCTGGCCCCCATGCTCAGGGGAACAAAATAGCACATCATCCCATTTTGGGGGTTTTGAGAGGAAAGAATATGGTTATACAATGCGCGTTCATAATAATCGCCCAGCCGGCTGTCAGGGTGCCAGCAAAAAAGATGCCGGGTGAGCTTAAGCATGTTGTAGGTGTTGCAGGTTTCACAAGTGCTTTCGCTTAGGTAGTCGCTTAATTTATCCGGATCATCCAGGTACTCATGGTCACTGTTTCCGCCGATTGCGTAACTGTGGTGACTGACCATGATCTCCCAAAAATTTTCGGCAATTTTTTTCTCAGCCACATCGCCGATCAATTCATAACGTCGGGCGCAGCCGATAATTTTCGGGATCTGCGTATTGGAATGCTTACCAGACAAGGAATCCTTGCCACCCTCCAATGGATCCAGAATGGCCCTATGGTAGAATTTGCCTGAGAGGCTGAGCCATTTTTGATTTCCCGTACAGGCGTAGATATTAGCAAGGACTTCGCTCATCCCGCCGAATTCACAGGACAGCATTTTTTGCAATTGGCTGTTATCGAGGTTTTTCAAAATATGACCAGTCCATTCTGCCATTCCGACCGCTACACGGAGTGCGGTCTTATTTTGGCAATAGATATAAGCATCAATCAGTCCCGCCATCAGCTTGTGAACTGTGTACCAGGGGGACCAGCCGCCGTTTAGGTCAAAACCTCCGGTTTTGATTTCACCCCTTGACAGTTTTTCGAAAATCGAATCCTGGCCGGGAATGGCGCCCACATAGCCGGTCTTTTTAGCCTTCTGGCATTTTTCTAATTGAGTCACGATATAATTGACTCTTTCCAAAAATCTTTTGTCCCCTGTGCTCGCAAACATCATAGAACAGGCAGAAAGATAGTGCCCCGTAGTATGTCCGGAAAGCCCCTCGCTCTCCCATCCTCCATATACGACGCCCTTTTCAGGAAGTCCGGCATATTCATAAAAACGGAATAGCAGCCGGTCAGGATCGATGGTCAGCAGATAAGCCGCATCCATTTCCATTGCATGCTTGAAAGGACTTTTCAGCAACCTGATTTCATTAAGATCAAATGCAATTGCCTTCATGTCAATCACGGGAGTCCTGATCACCGCATCCGACTGCGCGAGACAGGGCCGGATAAGTCCGGTCAGGAGAAAAAAATAAATAATAAATTTTTTGCTCATGCTTTTTTATCGATCATTCATTTACCCTCACATTCTTAAAACTAACTGGGAGCCATACCTGCATTTCATTGCGCCCCCGGTTACACCAAGTATAATAAGGAATAGCGATCATTTGCTTATTGACCGTTTGAACGGACTTGCCCGAAGGATCCACAGCCAACTCCGGCACTTCCGCAGTCAAAGCGATAATGCTCTCTCCTTCCACATTCATTTTTTCAGTAGCAATCGGTTGATTAACTGGTAAAATGAAATTCCAGGCACTATTGCCGTTGTCTGCGCCTTCTACGCAATAGACCAGTGGTCCGCGCTGCAAAGCCACCCTGCCCTCGTCTGCCTTAAGCTCGCTACGGCTGATCACCTGCCTGACCTCCATGGGAAACCTGATTTTCACCAGGTCGCCTTTCTGCCATTGCCTTTCAATAATGGCATAGCCCTTTTCCATTTTGCATGCTATTTCATGCCCGTTTAATTGAATGGAATAAGCGACGCCTGAAGTATCCGTAAACCTGTATAGGCCGCCCGGGACAGCCTCTCCCTGAACCCAGCCCGGTATTCTGACATGAAGCGCAAACCTGGTTTTTCTTTCGGGGGAAATACTGATCTTTACCTGGCCATCCCAGGGATAATCCGTCAGTAAGCTTATCGGAACTTTGGTCTTTCCCACTGGGATGCTGCTGCTGCTTCCCACAAAAAGATTGATCCAGATGCCCTGGTCGTTTTGGGCATAGATATAATTTCCAAGGGACGCGATAAGCCTCGCGATATTGGCTGGGCAGCAGGCCGTGCCGAACCATGCCTTTCTCTGGTTCTTACCGGAACTGGCAAGCGGGTTGCCATAAAAGAACCGGTCCCCTTTAAGAGAAATCCCGTCCAGCGCTCCATTGTACAGAGTCCTTTCCAGAACATCAACATACTTGCTTTCCCCGGTAAGCAAATTCATCCGGTGATTCCAAAAGACCATGCCTACCGAGGCACAGGTCTCGCAATAAGCTTCCGCATTGGGCAGGTCAAAATCATTTGAAAATCCTTCATTGTTCCCGGAAGAACCAATTCCTCCGGTCAGGTACATATTCCGGTAGACCACATCCTCCCATACCGACTTCATGGCATGCATATAGCCGGTATCGCCTGTTTCGGCGGCCACGTCCGCGGCACCCGTATACATATACATCGCCCTTACCGCATGGCCCGTTATCTTTTGCTGCTGCTTCACCGGCACGAGGTCCTGGGTATAGGCTGTGTCCTTCCAGTCGGTCCAAGTATATCCGACTCCATAACCATGCCCCCTCTCGCTCAGTAGCCAGTCGGCAAGGTTCAGGTATTTTCGATCATTTGTGACCTGGTATAACTTAACAAGGGCCAATTCCAATTCCTGGTGGCCGGTGACCCAATGCTTTTTCCCCGGTCCGAACAAGGAATCAAAATGATTGGCGAAGCGGATGGCAACATCCAATAATTTTCTTTTCCCTGTGGCATCATAATAGGCAACGGCCGCTTCTATCAAATGGCCTCCATTATAATCCTCATGCATGCTCATATCCGTCCAGCGTTTATCCAGGCCATTTAGTGTAAAATAGGTATTGAGATAACCATCCGGCAATTGGGCCTTTGAGATGATGTCGATCCACTCGTCCGCCTTTTTTTCAAGTACGCTGTCCCGGCGATTGGCCAACACATAGCTGATGGCCTCAAGCGCTTTATAGACATCCGAATCGTCATAAAAGATCCCTTCGAATTTTCCTTTCTTCAAATGGGCTGCGATCTCAAAATTCCTGATCCTGGGCGTTTTGACCTCGGTTTGGTCGATACATACCGGGATGGTTACCGATTCCACCTTACCGATCTTGGGTTTCCAGAAACTGTCATTAATACTGACCGCTGAGAATTTTACCGGCTTGAATTCAGCCAATCCTGAGGAAGGACTCTGAGCTGAAACTAATGCACAAAACAGCATGCATATAGCCAGGAAGAAAGATCTATTCATCGTATTTAGTTGTTGACAGAACCTAATCAAATTTAAGAGGATTAAAATGAATCAGGAACTGATTAAATTTGCCAAATTTCCAAAGCATGGCAAACCTAAGCTGGATCGGCGTATATCCTGCCCTCCTCACTCCATTCAAACATAACGAAGAAATAGATTTAGATTTATTTGCCCTCAACATGAAGGCCCAGATCGAGGCCGGCGTTGACGGCATTGTGATCGGCGGCTCTTTAGGTGAAGCAAGCACATTGCAGAACAGTGAAAAAAATCAATTGGCCCTCTATGCTAAAAAGATTTGCGGATCCCATCTCCCCGTGATCGTCAATATTGCCGAGCAGTCCACCAGGTCGGCAATACAAGCAGCCGAAGAAGCCGGGCAGAACGGTGCAGATGGGCTGATGCTTCTTCCTCCGATGCGCTACAGCGCCGATGCCCGGGAAACAGTCGAATATTTCAAAGCCGTCGCCACCAGTAGCAGCCTTCCGATCATGATTTACAACAATCCCGTTGATTATAAGATCCTGGTTACACTGGATATGTTCGCGGAACTGGCTGCATTTCCCAATATCCAGGCTGTGAAGGAATCAACCCGTGATATTTCTAATGTGACCCGTATGTTCAACCGCTTCGGCAATCGTTTCAAGATCCTGACGGGGGTAGACCCCCTGGCATTCGAGAGTCTGGCAGCGGGTGCCGATGGTTGGGTGGCAGGCCTGGTAGACGCCTTCCCAAGAGAAACGGTCGCCATATTTAGATTGACAAAAGCGGGGAAATTGAAGGAAGCTCTGGATATTTACCGCTGGTTCCTCCCCTTACTTGAACTTGACATTCATCCCAAACTGGTCCAATATATCAAACTGGCAGCCCAGGCAACCGGAATAGGTTCAGAATACGTGAGGGCTCCCCGTTTACTATTAGAAGGGGAAGAAAGGAATCGGGTAGTCCGGATAATTGAAACCGCGCTGGCAAATAGGCCGGCGTTGCCTGAATATCTCCACTTAAAAAATATTGCATTACAGGCCATGGAAAACCAATCTTGAATAAACAGATGGCTACCCACTCTTTTTTTTGCATAGATGCCCATACCTGTGGCAATCCCGTCAGATTAGTGGCGGGTGGAGGCCCCTTGCTGAAGGGAAAAGATATGATGGAAAAACGTCTTCATTTCCTTCGGGAATTCGACTGGATCCGAAAGGGTTTGATGTTTGAGCCAAGGGGACACGATATGATGAGCGGGAGTATCCTCTATCCGCCTCAGGACGAAAAAAACGATATGGGCATTCTCTTCATTGAAACCAGCGGCTGTCTGCCGATGTGCGGTCATGGAACGATCGGGACCGTGACGATTGCCCTGGAACAAGGATTGATTGTGCCCGGAACACCGGGATTGCTTCGACTGGAAACACCTGCCGGCCTGATATTAGTGAGCTATCAGCAGGAAGGAAAAAAGATCAAATCGGTCAGACTGACAAATGTGAAATCCTTTCTGGCTGCCGGGGGATTGGAAGTAGAGTGCCCCGATCTCGGAATAATCAGCGTGGATGTCGCATATGGAGGAAATTTTTACGCCATTGTAGATCCGCAAAAAAATTTCCCCGGACTGGAAAACTTCAAAGCCGATCAGTTGATAAGCTGGGGCAGGGTCTGTCGTCAGCGACTCAACGAAAAATACGAATTCATACACCCCGAGAATGAAAACATAAAGGGCCTGAGTCATATGCTTTGGACAGGAAAAGCCATTGATCAGAATGCGACTGCCCGCAATGCCGTATTCTATGGGGACAAGGCCATTGACCGTTCACCCTGTGGAACCGGAACCTCCGCCAGGATGGCGCAATGGCATGCGAAAGGCCAACTAAGAAAAGGAGACCTGTTCATTCACGAAAGCATCATTGGCTCCCGGTTTATCGGGAGGATCGAAGAGGAAACGACTGTGGCAGGCAGACCCGCCATCATTCCAAGCATTGAAGGTTGGGCAATCGTGACAGGGTTTAACCATATCCTTATCGATGACGAAGACCCCTATGCTCATGGGTTCCAGGTTATTTAGTCCTGATCACCTATCATAGCCTCAAAAAAATAAACAACTACCATGCGAATTACAATCTGGCTGGCCCTCCTAAGCATATTTTCCGAAGCCGGCGCCCAATCTCTTTCTGATTATGTGCCCTGCAGTGAAATGCCTTCTCTGATGCAACAGTTCCAGGCGGACCAGGATGCATTGGAAAGATTCTATTCCCCCAATTCCATACAATCCTACAATAACGACTATAATGGCTTTTCCACACCGGAAATGAGGGAAAGGCTGGTCAAACTCGACAAAGAATATCTTGAGAAACTAAGGGGTATTGATTTTGATAAGTTGCCCCAGGAATGTAAAGTGGACTATATCCTTTTTAAAAGAAATTTAAATGCCAAAATAGAGCTTGCCAGGAAAAAAGCCGCTGCCTATGAGAAAATCAAATCCTGGATCCCATTTGGCGATGAGCTATTTACATTGGAGAAATTGCGCAGAAGAGGAAAAGCGCCTGACGGTGAAATCATCTCCAGGCAATGGAATCAATTCTGCAAACAAATTGATTCGCTCAAAAAAAGTCTGAGCGAAAACAAAACGATTCAGGTTGATAATAGTTTCGATGCAACGGACAATATCCGTTTAGTCCGCGCCTGCCTTGAATCCGTTTTTCAATTCTATAACGGTTATGACCCCCTGTTTAGCTGGTGGGTGCCAAATGCCTTTAAACCCCTTGATAGCCTGCTGGGCAATTATGCTGAAGCATTTCGCCAAAAAAGGGATAGCATGGCAAGACCGGACAAGAGTGGGATTGTCGGACAACCTGTTGGCCGGGAAGAGCTGTTGCGCCAGCTCAAATATGAAATGATCCCTTATTCTCCGGAAGAACTGATTGATTTTGCCAATAAGGAATTTGCATGGTGTGAAGCAGAAATGCTAAAAGCCTCCGCGGAAATGGGATTCGGAGACAATTGGAAAAATGCGGAAGAAAAAGTGAAGAACAGCTATGTGCCTGCGGGAAAACAACCCGAAATGATACTCGGCCTTTACAATGAATCCGTTGAATTTCTGAAAAAAAATGACCTGATCACCATACCTCCATTAGCGGAAGAAACCTGGGGCATGCGTATGATGACCCCCGAAAGGCAACTCATCAATCCCTTTTTTCTGGGCGGGGAGGAAATTATTATCTCCTATCCTACTAACAGCATGGATGAAGATGCCCGATTAATGAGCATGCGCGGAAACAATCCCCATTTTTCAAGAGCCACGGTCCATCACGAATTGATCGCAGGGCATAACCTGGAATATTTTATGAATGCCCGTTACCGAATGTATCGGAATTTCGAGACTCCCTTCTGGGTCGAGGGATGGAGCTTATATTGGGAATTATTGCTTTGGGACCTTCATTTCGCAAAATCTCCGGAAGATCGCATCGGCATGCTTTTCTGGCACATGCACCGATGCGCCAGGATCATTTTCTCCCTGAACTATCAATTGGGAAAATGGACACCCCAACAATGCATCGACTTCCTGGTGGACAGCGTCAATCATGAAAGAGCTAATGCAGAAGGCGAGGTCAGGAGATCTTTTGAAGGAAGGTATTCACCGCTCTATCAGCTCGCTTATCTCATCGGTGGAAAACAATTCTATGCACTGAAAAAAGAAATGGTTGATAGCGGAAAGATGAGTTATAAACAATTCCATGATTCCATAATGCACCTGAACAGCATGCCGGTGGAAATGATCCGGTCGATCCTGACTAATCAGCCGCTAAACAGAGATTTTAGCACTTCCTGGAAATTTCTGCCTTAACCGTTTTCTTTGGGCTTGCGCGTACCAACCGCAATATAATAGATCGGAATGCCGATAATGGTTATGATCAGTCCGGGCCAGGTATAGACAGGCTTAAACTTGATAAGCAAAATGCAGAAAGCCGACCCCATCAGTATATAGAGAAGTGGCAAAAGAGGATAACCGAAGGCCTTGTAAGGTCTTTCGAGCTCCGGCCTTTTTTTTCTCAGGATAAAAATTCCTATGATGGTCAAAACATAGAAGCCTACCGCTACAAAGGAGATCATATCAAGCAATTGTCCATAACTGCCACTGAGGCATAAAAGAGCCGCCACCACACATTGGGACCATAACGACCACTGGGGAACGGAATTGCGGTTTAAGTTAGCTGCAGGCCTGAAAAAGAGACCATCCTGGGCCATTGTATAATAAACCCTGGCCCCGGCCAAGACCAGCCCATTGATACAACCAAATGTGGAGACCATGATCAGGACCGCAATAATCGATCGGCCGGCAGCTCCGAAGATAGTATGGGCAGCGGCGACGGCCAGCCTGTCCTCCTGTGGAAAAGCTACATGCTGCAAAGGCAAAACCCGCACATACATGAGATTGGTCGTTATATATATCACGGAAACGACCAGGGTGCCCAGAAAGAGGCTCAAACCCACATTACGCTTCGGGTTCTTGATTTCTCCGGCAATAAAAGTCACATTGTTCCAGGCATCACTGCTAAAGATGGAACCTGTCATGGAAGCTGCAATCGCACCCAGCAGGGCAACCCCGCTGATCGATACCCAGCCTGTGGCGCCAAGCGCTCCCGCCGCATCTTTTGCTCCAAGATCCTGTGCCCCCTGAAATCCATTCTTCCAATTCTCAGACCAGAAGCTTTCTTTGGCAACCAGGAAACCAAAAACGATCAGCCCAAAAAGGGCCAGTAATTTGGTCGAGGTAAACAGGGTCTGTATGGTCTTTCCCGTCTTAACGCCCCTGGTGTTAATATAGGTGAGTAAGATGATGACTGAAATGGAAATGAGCTGGGCCGCAGATATTTTAAAATCAAAGCCCGGATGCCAAATGAAAACAATATTTTTCTCGCTAAAGGCAGGAATAAAATAAGCCGTGAAACGGGCGAAAGCCACACCAACCGCAGCAATCGTGGCAGTCTGGATCACTGCAAAAAAACTCCATCCGTAGAGGAATCCGACCAGGGGGTTAAATGCTTCCTTCAGGTACACGTATTGTCCACCCGCTTTAGGATACATGGCGCTTAATTCACCGTAGCTAACGGCTGCAATGACAGTCATGACACCTGTGATCACCCAGACCATGATCAGCCATCCTGCGCTACCTACATGGCGGGTAATATCAGCGCTCACAATGAATATGCCGGAGCCGATCATTGAGCCGGCCACAACCATGGTTGCGTCCAGTAAGCCTAGTGCGGGTTTGAAGCCAGGTGCGGTAGAGGCCATGATTTTTTTTACCAGGGAAGATAAGTAAATCGGGGCAAAGAAAACTCTGCATCAGGATCTGTGACGGGGGTGTCATTTTTTCTTATACCCCACATTCAGGCCCATTATAACGTCGTTGGTGATATTGAGGAGGCTGTCTTTGTAGTAAATAAAAGTCGTTGGATCATAAGAGAAAATAAAAGCGAAATTCCTTTGTTTGTTATAATCCTTCAGAAAGCCTTCAATCCTCCTTTTTATATCCGTCATCACTACCGTATTGTTTTTTGCCAGATCCTGTTCCAATTCCTGCTTCCGCTCCTGGAACTTTTGTTGCATACCGGCATATTCCTGTTGGGCCTGCTGATTTTCCGCCTGGGTCATGCTTGATCCCTTTTGCTGCCATTCCGAGATCTTTTTCTGATAGCCTCTTTCCATCCCGGCCAGCTCATTATTCATGGCCACTTCCTTTGATTTAACCTGATTCTCCGCGTCTTTGAAATATTCATAGTGCGCTTCCAGGGAATCCATTTCAAAATAGGCAATCCTGAATGTGGAAGCGGTTTGTTGATCGGCCTTCCGGGAAATAACTTTTATCTGCTCGGTATGATTATAAAATAGATAAAACAATATGGCGATCAGTGTCAGGCTGAGTGCGCTTAGAATTGTAGAAATATATTTCATTTGAATATTTATAGTTGTTTCTGTTTGCCTGAATGAATCCTGCCTATTCATTTCCCTGTTTGAGCCAGATTGCTCATGCCCGGTCTCATCAAACTTTTTTGCAATTTAAATTCTTTAAGGATAAGAGAATTGTTAAATCAAAAAATGCTCCACACCTGGAAAAGAAAAAAACAGGGAGTGGGCTCCCTGTTTAAATTTTACATGAAAATCCATTATTCCGATTCTCTTATTCCTCTTCATCGAACTGCATGGCTTCCCTGGTCGTTTGCAACAATTCGTATTCTTCCTTGCTGCCTACGATCATGTTCTCAAATTCACGAAGCCCGGTACCTGCGGGTATCGGATGACCCGTGATCACATTTTCCTTCAACCCAAGCATGTCGTCGGTCTTGCCTTGTATAGCTGCCGAGGAAAGGACTTTGGTAGTTTCCTGGAAGGAGGCTGCCGAGATCCAGCTTTGGGTTCCCAGGGAAGCTTTTGTGATTCCAAGCAAGAGTGGAGCGGAAGTGGCCGGATGGGCATCCCTGAATTCAGCCAGTTTTTTGTCGCTCCTGCGCAGAATGGAATTCTCCTCTCTGACTTCCCTCAAGCTCACGATCTGACCGGCCCTCAGTTTGGTAGACTCTCCGGGATCCGTAACTACTTTCTTATCGAAGATCCAGTCATTTTCATCGAGGAATTCAAATTTGTCCACAGTATCTTCTTCAAGAAAGCGGGTATCTCCCGGTTCAACGATAGTGAGTTTTCTCATCATCTGCCGAACGATTACTTCAATATGTTTGTCATTGATCTTCACACCCTGCAGACGATACACTTCCTGTATTTCATTCACTACATATTCCTGTACCGCAAAAGGTCCTTTGATAGATAGAATATCTGCCGGAGCGACCTGACCGTCGGAAAGCTGCGCGCCTGCCTTGATAAAGTCTCCGTCCTGGGCGAGTATCTGCCTGGTAAGCGGCACAAGGTATTTTTTCACAACCCCGTCTTTTGCTTCCACGATGATTTCTCTATTACCACGTTTGATATTACCGAAGGAAACCACTCCATCGATCTCAGAAACGATGGCAGGGTTACCAGGATTACGTGCTTCAAACAATTCTGTTACGCGGGGAAGACCTCCTGTGATATCACGGAGTTTGCCCAACACGCGGGGGATCTTTACGATTACCTGTCCTGCCCTTACATCATCACCTTCTTCCATAACGATATGTGATCCGACCGGAAGATTATAGGATTTAGTTTCTTTATTTCCTTCTACGTTGATGGAAGGGATCTTTGTCTTATCCTTTGTTTCGATCACCACTTTTTCGCGGTGGCCGGTTTGTTCGTCCGCTTCTTCCCTATAGGTTATGCCTTCCAACACATTCTCAAATTTGATGACCCCCGTTATTTCAGAGATCACGACATTGTTGAAAGGATCCCAGGTGCAGATTATATCTCCCTTGGTGACCTTCTGACCGTCTTTAACGTTCAGGGTGGCTCCATAAGGAACGTTGTTGGTGATCAGGAGACGGTCGTTCTTCACATCCATGATACGAAGTTCTCCTGTACGACCGATAACTATCTGCACTTTATTTCCTTCATTGTTCTCGACCGTAACCGTTCTTAATCCATCGAACTGCACCGTTCCGTCGAATTTGGCCAGCATGGTGGATTCCACCGAAGCGGATCCGGCCACACCACCAACGTGGAAGGTTCTCAAAGTAAGCTGGGTACCCGGTTCACCAATGGACTGAGCCGCAATTATACCAACCGCATCTCCTCTTTGTGCAGTATATCCTGTAGCCAGATTCTTGCCATAGCATCTGACACAAACCCCTCTTTTACTTTCACAAGTGAGTACCGAACGGATCTCGATGATTTCGATTCCGGAATCTTCTATCCTGTGAGCAATCTCTTCTGTTATTTCCTCCCCGGCAAGCACCAGCAATTTTTCCGTTACCGGATCATAAACATCATGGAGGGAAACTCTTCCGAGAATCCTGTCGTAGAGCGGTTCTACAATATCCTCATTGTCTTTCAAGGCTGAAGTGGCAATACCTCTCAGCGTACCGCAATCCTCTTCCGTGATCACCATATCCTGTGCCACATCCACCAGACGTCGTGTCAGATAACCTGCATCCGCCGTTTTAAGCGCGGTATCAGCAAGCCCTTTCCGGGCACCGTGCGTGGAGATAAAATAATCCAACACATTCAATCCTCCTTTGAAATTCGAGAGAATGGGGTTTTCGATGATCTCACTGCCTGTGGAACCTGATTTTCTGGGTTTGGCCATCAATCCTCTGATTCCGGCAAGCTGTTTGATCTGCTGTTTGGAACCGCGGGCTCCCGAATCCAGCATCATATATACCGAATTGAACCCCTGCTTATCCGTACTGAGTTCGCGGATCAGTGTTTCCGTGATACGCGTATCCACACGGCTCCAGATATCCACGATCTGATTATACCTTTCGTTGTTAGTGATCAGGCCCGTATTATAGTTGTCCCAAACCTCATCCACTTCCACCTTGGCATTGCCAAGCAATTCTTCCTTAGTATCGGGAATGATCAGGTCATTGATATTAAAGGATAATCCTCCGCGAAATGCCATTCTGAATCCGAGTTGCTTGATATCATCCAGGAATTTGGCCGTCTTCGGCACATTTGTCCATTTGATAATATCGCCGATGATTTCGCGTAGTGATTTTTTAGTTAGCAGTGCATTTACATAACCTACTTCAATAGGAACAAACTGGTTGAAAAGTACGCGGCCGACCGTCGTTTCAATAAGCTTTCTTTCCAGATCCCCCCTCGAAGTGCGAACATTTACCTTAACTTTTACAAAGGCATGCAGGTCGATGATCCCTTCATTATAAGCGATGATCACTTCGTCCGTGCTATAAAAGATCTTTCCTTCGCCCCGTACAGGTTCCTTCTCAGATGTCTTTTTGCCCTTTGTGATGTAATACAGACCCAGTACCATGTCCTGTGAGGGAAGTGCAATAGGCGTCCCGTTCTGCGGGTTGAGAATATTATGGGAGGAAAGCATGAGCAGTTGGGCTTCCAGGATGGCGGCAGCGCTCAACGGAACGTGTACGGCCATTTGGTCACCATCGAAATCGGCGTTGAAAGCCGTGGTCACCAGGGGATGCAACTGGATTGCTTTTCCTTCAATGAGTTTTGGCTGGAATGCCTGTATGGAAAGACGGTGCAATGTAGGAGCGCGGTTCAGGAGAACGGGGTGTCCTTTCAGAATATTTTCCAGGATATCCCAAACGATGGCTTCTTTCTTGTCAACCAGCTTCCTTGCGCTCTTCACCGTTTTAACGATCCCTCTTTCGATCAATTTGCGAATGATAAAGGGTTTGAACAATTCCGCAGCCATATCTTTCGGCAGGCCGCATTCATGCAATTTCAGTTCGGGGCCAACCACGATAACGGAACGGCCTGAATAATCCACACGTTTACCAAGAAGGTTCTGGCGGAAACGGCCTTGTTTTCCCTTTAATACATCGCTCAGGGATTTCAATGCACGGCCTCCCTCTGCCTTGACGGCATTGGACTTCCTGGAATTATCAAATAAACTGTCGATGGCTTCCTGAAGCATGCGCTTTTCATTTCTCAGGATTACTTCAGGGGCTTTGATCTCCAACAACCTCTTTAAACGATTATTGCGAATGATAACGCGGCGGTAAAGATCGTTCAGATCGGAAGACGCAAAACGACCTCCGTCCAGAGGAACCAGTGGACGGAGTTCAGGAGGAATGACCGGGATATATTGCATCACCATCCATTCGGGCCGATTGGTGATCCGGGTATTGGCATCACGGAAACTCTCTACAACGCTAAGCCTTTTTAAAGCATCCGCCTTTCTCTGTTGGGAGGTCTCGCTGGCGGCGGCAGCACGAAGGTCGAAGGACAATTGATCCAGATCGATTCTTTCCAGCATTCCATGGACGGCTTCGGCCCCCATTTTGGCGATGAATTTATTCGGATCGTCGTCCGGCAGGTATTGATTGTCTTTTGGAAGGGTATCCAATATTTCGAGGTATTCTTCTTCAGTCAGAAGGTCACCGAAATTCTGTCCCTTGTCAACGCGCACGCCCGACTGAATGACAACATATCTTTCGTAATAAACAATTGTCTCCAGTTTCTTTGAGCTCATGCCAAGCAGATAACCGATCTTATTCGGAAGGCTCTTGAAATACCAGATATGGACAACAGGAACAACCAGTTTGATATGCCCCATGCGCTCCCTGCGAACCTTTTTCTCTGTCACTTCCACTCCGCAGCGGTCGCATACGATCCCCTTATACCGGATCCTTTTATATTTTCCGCATGCGCATTCGTAATCTTTAACCGGTCCGAAAATCCGCTCACAAAAAAGTCCGTCTCTTTCAGGTTTATAGGTCCTGTAATTGATGGTTTCCGGCTTCAAGACCTCTCCATAGGATCTCTCCAGAATGGAATCTGGTGAAGCGAGACCGATAGTGATTTTTGAAAAAGAGGCTCTTGGACGGTTTTCTTTCTTGATAGCCATATTTCGATATTGTTTTATAATTTTTAATTACTTCAGCCTGGTACAATAAAAATAACCTTCAATCGAAGATTTCCCTTCGTTAAATTTTTATTGACCATCAATGTTTTAGCTGTAAAATATCATGTAAAATTGACAACTTCCCTAAATTAAGGACGGCAAAACTACGCATAAATCAATTAATAACCATAAATCGAACCATAAACCTTATTCCTGGCTTCCAATCGCGTACACTCATTACAAAATCATTTGATTTAAGCCCTTTTTAAAAATTTTTCCCGAATCACATCCTGGACCGGAACCCCCTGGATCTTGCTTTCGAGCCAGGAAATGATATCCAAATAGGAGAATGCGCGGGTAGCAAAGGGGTTTTTTTCGAGTTTTTTCAGCTTTTCAAGCAAACATTCAAATTCAGGCTTTAGCTCGCCTGGACTAAGATGAAAGGAATGGCGCAGAAAATTGAATATTTCCTCCTCTACTATGCCAAGGTTCTCCATTTTTGCCATAAACCGGTAGACAGATTTGATCAGGTATTCCAGTAACTGATAATTTTCCAATTCATAATGGGCAATGAGGTGGAGAAGCCTTGAGTAGCATTGAAGGTCCGTTCTTAAACTAACCTTCCAGTTAATGATCTTGTTCAGATAGTCGATTGCAGTCTCGTAATCACCGCTACCGAAATAAAGGGAGGCGAATTTGTAATAGAAAACCAGAACCCGGTGCCGGTCGATAAATAACTGGTATTCATTCAATTTTTCGACAATAGAGGGGACCAGGCTCTTTCCTTCCGTAAAGGTTCCTTCGATAAAACGCTTATTGATGCGTGAAATATTAAGGTAGATAAAAGTCTGGATCAGGTTATTGTCATTATGCAGGACGGTCTCCGACCGGGAAAATTTTTCGAACTCTTCCAGGGTTTCGATGAACTTTTTGTAATTCTGAAGATCGAAATGGGCGCCGAGCAGGTTATGCATCCCTTTGATATAATGGGCAGTTTCAATTTCGATCATGAAGGGCTCTTTTTCAAAGAGGTCCACCCATTTTTGGGAGTAACGGTAATAGAGCAGAAAATCCTGCCTGATAAAGGCATACCAAACATAACTCTGATAGAGGTAGAGCTTCTCGTAAAAACCGCTGCAATGTTCAGTATTCAACGGAATCCTTTCTTCGAAGAATTTCTGAACGGCATCTTCATCCGCCTTGTTTCTTGCATGACCGTTCTTGATATACCAGCTATATAACTGAAGAGATAGGTTGGATAAATTCCCGATCAGTTGAAGCCGCCTGTTCGTATCGTCGACCTCCGCTGTTAATTGTTCGGCACGGTCCTGCATGCTTCGGGTGATATGCAGCGCCTCGATCTTTTTTTCAAAAAACAAAACCTGGAGCAGCACCGTGACCTGGTTATTCGCCTTAGCGGATTCCTTAATCTTATCCAGGGTCTTCAGGCTCTGCAGATAAAGCCCTTTGTTATACAATATCCTTGCAAAGTCCAGTTGCTCATGTAACTGGATATCGATGTTTTCGTCATTGGAAATCAACCTCAGGCTGGAAAGGATTTCCCGGTACAAATGCCCCTTGATATTGGACAGTTGCTGCTTTGCGATGGTCTTGGTCTTCTTCAGCAATTGAGCTTCATCATAGACCTCCATATTGTCCATGGCATCGAACAACTGGATGATTTTCAAATCCTCAGTAGATGAATTTCGGGTGGTATAAAGCTTAAAATTGCGCTTTTCCGACTTTTTGAGAGATTTGACAAGCTGGAACAAGGTATCTGAAGAACGGTTGGGCATTGTAATAAAAGCTCTTTAAAATCCTCTCCCACAAAGGGTTTTCACCAAATTTTAACGGCTTGCGTCCTGTAAAACAGAATTCAATTTGATTTCGCTGCCATTTTAAACAAAGATAACTTCGAAAAAGTTGTTTTTCAATCAAAAGAAAAACAAACGAACGGAAAAAACATATGATTATGGCAGATCAAAAAGTTTTCATATTCGACACTACACTCCGTGACGGAGAGCAGGTACCTGGCTGCAAATTAAATACAAAAGAAAAAACGGAGCTGGCCGTCAGACTCGAAGAAATGGGAGTTGATATCATAGAAGCTGGTTTCCCCATCTCCAGTCCGGGAGACTTCCACTCGGTGGAAGAAATATCCAGGATTATTAAAAATGCGACCGTTTGCGGCCTCTCAAGAGCCGTGCAAAAAGACATCGAAGCTGCTGCCCGGGCCCTCAAGAAAGCAAAACATCCCCGTATTCATACGGGGATCGGGACCTCCGATCCCCATATCAGGAGCAAATTCAATTCCAACCGGGAAGATATCCTGGCCCGGGCAGTGCAGGCCGTCAAATGGGCAAGGAACTTCGTGGACGATGTGGAATTCTATGCCGAAGACGCAGGGAGAACGGACAATGATTACCTCGCCCGTGTAATAGAGGCGGTCATCGCCGCAGGAGCCACCGTGGTGAATATACCGGATACGACAGGTTATTGCCTGCCTTATCAATATGGTGAAAAAATTGCGTGGCTGGCCAACCATGTGCCCAATATCGACAAAGCCGTCATTTCCTGCCATTGTCACAATGACCTTGGGTTAGCAACGGCCAATTCAATTGCAGGAGTCATTGCAGGAGCCAGGCAAATCGAGTGCACGATAAACGGACTGGGAGAAAGAGCGGGAAATACCTCGATGGAAGAATGTGTGATGGTCCTAAAACAACACAAACACCTGGGGTTCTATACGGGGGTCAAAACGGAAATGCTTAATCCAATGAGCAGGCTGGTTTCGGAAACCATGCGAATGCCCGTTCAACCGAATAAGGCCATCGTCGGCGCCAATGCTTTTTCACATTCCTCAGGCATTCACCAGGACGGTTTCCTGAAAGATTCAACGACCTATGAGATCATCCGGCCCGAAGAAGTAGGGGCGGACGGATCTAAAATCGTTCTTACCGCACGTAGTGGAAGAAGCGCTTTGGCATTCAGGCTTCAAAAGTTAGGATATGAGTTCAATCGAAATGATATTGATGTGTTATACGATCGGTTCCTAAAAGTAGCCGACAACAAAAAAGAAATCATAGAAGAGGATCTTCGGGAATTGGCAAAAAATTACAAACCAGAGGAAGTAATTGCTGATTTCTGAAAATGCAAACGATCATATGAGTAGAACAATTTTCGATAAGATCTGGGACAGGCATGTTATTCAATCAATCAAGGACGGACCTTCGGTCCTTTATATCGACAAGCATTTTATTCATGAAGTCACTAGTCCGCAGGCTTTTGCAGGTTTGAAGAAAAGAAATATCGGGGTTTTAAGGCCAGGCCAGATTGTCGCCACCGCTGACCACAATGTTCCGACCTTACACCAGGAACTTCCCATAAAAGAAGAGCTTTCCAGGCTACAGGTGGAAACCTTAAAAAAAAATTGCGCCGATTTTGGTATTGAACTCTATGGGCTGGGGCATCCTTACCAGGGTATCGTTCACGTGATCGGACCGGAACTGGGAATCACTCAACCCGGAATGACCATTGTTTGCGGGGACAGTCACACTTCCACTCATGGAGCATTCGGAGCAATCGCATTCGGTATCGGCACCAGCGAAGTCGAAATGGTAATGGCCACCCAATGCTTATTGCAAAGCAAGCCAAAGCTCATGCGGATAAATATTGACGGAGACCTGCATACCGGCGTTGTGTCAAAGGACATTATTCTTTATATCATTTCCAAGATCTCTTCAAGCGGAGCTACAGGCTATTTTGTCGAATACGCCGGTTCTGCCATTCGAAAACTGTCTATGGAAGCCAGGATGACCATTTGCAACATGAGCATTGAAATGGGAGCCCGTGGCGGAATGATCGCTCCGGATGAAATCACTTTCGAATATCTGAGAGGAAGGGTATTTTCTCCGAATGGCCAGGATTGGGAATATAAGCTTGCCTGCTGGAAGGAGCTTCATACGGATGAGGATGCAGTGTTCGATAAAGAGATCCATACCGATGCGTCGGAAATAGAGCCAATGATCACCTATGGGACCAATCCAGGGATGGGCATCGGCGTTACCGGGCATATTCCGGCCCTTTCTGAAATCGGGGAAAAAGAAAAAAATTCTTTTGAAAAATCCGTTCAATACATGGGCCTTGAACCGGGTTCCAGGATAAAAGGTAAAAAAGTAGATTATGTATTCATCGGAAGCTGTACCAATAGCCGTATAGAAGATTTGCGCATGGTAGCTGAATTTGTAAAGGGAAAGAAAAAAGCCGACCATGTGGAAGTCTGGGTGGTTCCGGGTAGCAAACAGGTCGAAAAGGAAGCCATCCGGGAAGGCATTCACCACATCTTCGAACAGGCCGGATTTCAGCTTCGCCAACCTGGATGCAGTGCCTGTCTGGGAATGAATGAGGATAAGATCCCTGCAGGTAAATACTGCATCTCTACTTCCAACAGGAATTTCGAAGGAAGACAGGGCCCCAATGCCCGAACAATGCTGGCCAGCCCGCTGACCGCTGCAGCGGCTGCGATCACGGGAGAAGTTTCCGATATCCGTGAATTCATTTAAAAAAAATAATATGAAAATGATTCCCTTTCTGATCGCCCTGGTGCTGGCATTTAATTTTTCCCATTCCCAGACCTTTACCTTAAAGAGCAAGGATATCGGCGGGCAGGCCACCGACAAACAGGTTTACAATGGTTTCGGTTGTTCGGGAGAAAATCTTTCGCCGGAACTCTATTGGGAGAACTCGCCGGCTGGTACAAAAAGCTATGCAATTACCATGTACGATCCCGATGCGCCAACAGGAAGCGGATTCTGGCATTGGGTCGTATTTGATATTCCGGCAACTACCAGCGAACTAAAAACGGGAGCCGGCAATATCGTCAAGAACCTCCTGCCCGCAGGCGCCGTTCAAAGCAATACCGATTTTGGCCAACCCGGCTATGGTGGGCCCTGCCCTCCTCCCGGTCATGGGTTCCATGAATACCGCATAACGATCTATGCACTGAAAGTCGATAAACTGGGGCTGGATAAGAATGCAACTCCTGCGTATGTAGGATTTAACCTATACTCGAATTTGGTTGAGAAGGCAACCCTGATCATGTATTATAAAAGATAAGAATGGGTCAACAGATAAACACGGTTCAATCCACTGCAGTTCCACTCAACATGGAAAATATAGACACAGATCAGATCATTCCCGCCCGCTTTCTGAAAGCGACGACCCGGGATGGATTCGGTAAAAACCTATTCAGGGACTGGAGATTTAATAGTGACGGTACGACCAAACCAGGCTTCCTGCTCAACAATCCGATCTACAAGGGGCGGATACTGATAGCAGGAAAAAATTTTGGTTGCGGCTCCAGCAGGGAACATGCGGCCTGGGCAATAAAGGACTTCGGTTTCGATGTAGTGGTCAGCAGTTTTTTTGCGGATATTTTCAAAAGCAATGCATTAAACAATTTCTTACTTCCGGTAACGGTAAGCGAAAATTTTTTACAGGCACTCTTCAAAGTAATTGAAGACGATCCTTTAACGGAGATAGCTGTGGATCTGCCGGCACAAACGATAACAATAGTCGGCGACGGCCTTCAGGAAAGTTTCGAGATCAACCCTTATAAAAAGAGCTGCCTTTTGAACGGCTATGACGATATCGATTATTTGTTAAGCATCAGGAAAGAAATAGAGAAATTTGAAACCTCCAGAAACTAAACATCATTCACCTCTATGAACAGAAATATCGTAGTAATCGAAGGCGACGGAATCGGCCCGGAAGTAACCCGTCAGGCGCTCAAGGTTCTGAATGCGATCGCCGATCAATTTAATCATGAATTCAACTACCGCTATTGTCTGATGGGCGCTGATGCCATTGACAAGACCGGTTCTCCCTTGCCGGATGAGACCATTGAAGCAGCACTAAATTCCGATGCCATTCTTTTCGGCGCCATCGGCCATCCCAAATATGACAACGATCCGACTGCGAAAATCAGGCCCGAGCAGGGTTTGCTTAAACTCAGAAAGTCTTTGCAGCTATTTGCCAATATCCGCCCGATAATTGCCTATCCCTCATTGCACCATTTGTCCCCTTTGAAGACCAAGAATCTCGAAGACGTCGATTTCGTGATCTACAGGGAGTTGACAGGAGGAATTTATTTCGGAAACAAATCCACCAACCCTGAAGGAACAATTGCACAGGATGACTGCATTTACAGCAGGGAAGAAATTGAAAGGATCTCACACCTGGCCTTCAAACAAGCCCAAAAGAGAAGGAAAAAACTCACCCTTGTGGACAAAGCCAATGTACTGGAGACTTCCAGGCTATGGAGAAAAGTGGTTAAGGAAATCTCCACCGCTTATCCGGATGTGGCGCTAGACTTCTTGTTCGTGGACAATGCGGCCATGCAAATCATACTCAATCCGAAACAATTCGACGTGATCCTTACGGAGAATATGTTCGGGGACATCATCAGCGACGAAGCGAGTGTGATCAGCGGGTCCCTTGGCCTGCTTCCTTCAGCATCTATCGGGAGCGGTTCGGCCTTATTCGAACCCATTCATGGTTCTTATCCCCAGGCTGCAGGAAAAGACATTGCCAACCCTCTTGGTTCGATTCTTTCGGCAGCGATGATGCTTGATCATTTCAGTTTACACAGGGAAGCGGGGCTGATCAGGAATGCAGCCAACTGGACCCTTCAAAATGGATTCGTAACGAAAGATATCGACCCGGTAAATTTTTATTTCACTTCTACCATCGGAGAATTAATCAGTGATTTTGTTTCCAATAAGATCACTGTCGATGTGAACAAGGAAAATATCGAATTGAGGAAATCAACTATCATATAAATTGGAAGATTTCTTCAGGCTAAAGGTCGCCTGAGTGAGGTTTTTTGCAAATAGTTCTTTGTTTTTATAACGGTGGTTCGTATATTCGCATTGAACACATCATTCATGCAGGAAAAGAGGATATACGGAAAAAAAATACATAATATCATTCACATAATAATTATTGTGGTGGTCTTTATTATTACCGTTCCGCATGGAGGTGGCTGTTAATACTTAAAAAACTATCAAGATATAAACAACCCGCCTTCAGAAAAGGCGGGTTGTTCTTTTTTATATACAATCCATAACAAAATGACATCCTACTATAACGACCAGACCATTCTTTATCTGAATGGGAGCTATGTAAAGGCAAATGAAGCCAAAGTGGACTTATACAGTCAGTCCATCCATTATGGTTACGCTGTGTTTGAAGGTATCCGCTCCTACCGTACTGCCAATGACCGAACCAGGATATTCAAAGCGGAGGAACATTTCCAAAGACTAAAAAAATCTTCTGAGGCCCTGAATATCCCCTATCCTTATGAGGCAGAAGAATTGATTTCCGTGTCCTATGAGTTGCTTAAGCAAAATAAACTGCAGAATGCATATATCAGGCCCCTTGTATATTCCCCGGCCAACATGGGTTTTACCCGAAATACCGAATCCTTTCTGACCATACAAGTCTGGGAAATGGGGAATTTTCTCGGAGATCAATTGCTGAAAGTGATGACCTCCTCTTTTGAACGGCCCAATCCCAGGGCATTCAAAATGGAGGCAAAAGCAGCCGGGCATTATGTCAACAGTATCATGGCAAGTCAGGATGCTAAGGCCAAAGGCTATGATGAAGCCCTGCTCAATGACGTGAATGGGTTTGTAGCTGAAGCTCCCGGCGCCAATATGTTTTTTGAAAAGAATGGAAAATTATATACTCCTCCGCTGGGCAATATCCTTCCCGGCATAACCCGTGCAACGGTTTTGGAAATCTGCCGGGAATTGGAAATACCCGTGGAAGAAAAATTTTTTAAGACCGCAGAATTGTATGAGGCCGAAACTGCATTTTTTTGCGGAACGGCAGCGGAAGTGATCGGGTGGGCAAGCCTTGATGGAATCCCATTCAGGAAGGATTGGAATACTACGGTAGGTAAGATCATTCAGGAAGCCTATAAGGCACGCATAACTGAAAAGGAATTCAAACCGGCGCTGGCCTTCTGAAACGGCTGAAAGCTTACATAAAAAAAACAAAGAATGGGAGAGTTAAACAAGTATTCAAAGATTCTGACTCAGGACGAAAACCAGCCCGGATCCCAGGCCATGCTCTATGCGATCGGATTCACTGATGAGGATTTCAAAAAGGCCCAGGTCGGGATTGCCAGCATGGGATGGGATGGAAATCCCTGCAACATGCACCTGAACGATCTGGCCACAGAAGTGAGAAAAAGCGTGCAGGCTGAAAATCTGGTGGGACTTAGATTTTACACGATCGGCGTCAGCGACGGAATCAGCATGGGAACCGACGGGATGCGTTATAGCCTTGTGAGCCGCGATATCATAGCCGATAGCATTGAAACCAATGCAGGAGCCCAATACTACGATGCGCTGGTCGCCATTCCCGGATGTGACAAAAACATGCCGGGATGCATAATGGCCATGGGTCGCCTGAACAGGCCCTCCATCATGATGTATGGAGGGACCATTGCTCCCGGTCACTACAATGGACAGGAACTGAATATCGTCTCCACATTTGAGGCATTGGGGCAAAAGATTGCCGGCAAACTCGATGAGGGCGATTTCAAAGCCATTGTAAGGCATGCATGTCCGGGTGCAGGAGCATGTGGGGGCATGTACACGGCCAATACCATGGCAAGCGCTATCGAAGCCCTGGGCATGAGCCTTCCCTATTCATCCTCCAATCCTGCCCTCAGTGAGGAAAAGCAAAAGGAATGCGCAGCAATGGGAAAGGCTATAAAAAAATTACTTGAACTGGATATAAAGCCGAAGGATATTATGACCCCGGAGGCATTTGAAAATGCGATAACGGTAGTCATGGCGCTGGGCGGAAGCACGAACTCGGTCCTTCACCTGATCGCCATGGCCAAGAGTGTCTGTCTAAAACTCACCCAGGATGATTTTCAAAGAATCAGCGACCGGAGTCCCGTGCTGGCCGACTTCAAACCCAGTGGAAAATATCTCATGGAAGACCTTCATCAATATGGTGGAGTACCCGCCGTGATGAAATACCTGCTCAGTAAGGGTCTTCTCCATGGGCATTGCCTGACGGTAACCGGCCTTACTGTTGCAGAAAACCTTCAACAAGCCCCCGACCTCGATTTCTCAACCCAGGACGTTGTTCGCCCCATAGAAAACCCGGTCAAAGCAACTGGTCATCTGCAAATCCTCTACGGGAATCTTGCCACGGGGGGCAGCGTAGCCAAGATCACAGGAAAGGAAGGAACTCGTTTCGAAGGAACGGCAAGGGTATTCGATGGAGAACATGATTTCTTAAAAGGGATACAAAGCAAGAGAGTTCATGCAGGTGATGTTGTCGTGATCCGGCATATCGGACCAAAGGGTGCACCAGGCATGCCTGAAATGCTGAAGCCGACAGGAGCCCTCATCGGCGCAGGTTTGGGCAAAACAGTTGCTCTGATTACCGATGGAAGATTTAGCGGAGGAACACATGGCTTCGTGGTAGGTCATATAACTCCGGAAGCCTATGAAGGAGGACTGATCGCACTCGTGCATGACGATGACATCATAGAGATCGATGCCGCTAAAAGGACGATGAACCTGAAAGTTTCCGAAGCAGAAATTGAAAAAAGGAGGGCGGCCTGGACAAAACCTGCCTTAAAAGCGACGAACGGTATTCTTTTTAAATACGCCAAATACGTCAAGAATGCAGCAGAAGGCTGCGTGACTGATGAAATATGATCCTGATTGCTAATCTCAATTAATCTTAAGTATTATGAGCACAATCGAACTGGCAGCCGAAAAAGCAAAGTCTGTCATCCAACAGGTTGAAAATATCAGCGGAGGCGAGGCGGTAATGAAGGCACTCCTATGCGAAAAAGTAAATACCATTTTCGGTTATCCGGGAGGCGCCATCATGCCCATTTATGATGCGCTCTACGATTACCAGGAGAGATTGCATCATATTCTGGTACGTCATGAGCAGGGAGCAGTTCATGCTGCCCAGGGTTTTGCGAGGACCAGCGGCAAAACAGGAGTGGTTTTTGCCACAAGCGGACCAGGCGCAACTAACCTCGTGACCGGTCTGGCAGACGCGATGATCGACAGCACGCCTGTGGTATGCATAACAGGCCAGGTTTTCGCACATTTATTGGGAACCGATGCATTCCAGGAAACGGATGTTGTCAACATCACGACTCCGGTGACTAAGTGGAATTACCAGGTAACCGATGCTTCTGAAATTCCCGCTATACTGGCAAAGGCCTTTTATATCGCTCGAACCGGCAGGCCGGGTCCGGTATTGATCGACATAACTAAGAATGCACAATTGCAAAAATTCGATTTCACCGGTTATACTCCCTGTACCCATATCCGGAGTTATCGGCCCAAACCCTATGTAAGAAGAAAATATATAGAACAGGCGGCAGCCCTGATCAATGAAGCGAAAAAGCCATTCATAATTTTTGGACAAGGCATCATTTTGGGAAAAGCCGAAAAGGAATTCCGTGAATTCATTGAGAAATCCGGCATACCGGCTGCCTGGACTATCCTTGGGATGAGCGCTATCCCTACTGACCATCCTCTTGCGGTCGGCATGTTGGGAATGCACGGAAATTATGGACCCAATGTGCTCACGAACGATTGTGATGTGCTGATTGCCGTAGGGATGCGCTTTGATGACCGGGTAACAGGAAGGTTGGACAAGTATGCCAAACAGGCTAAAGTCATCCACCTGGACATTGATCCATCGGAAATCGATAAAAATGTGAAAGCTATGATTCCCGTCTGGGGTGATTGTAAAGAAACCCTTCCTTTACTCACAGAATTAGTTCAGAAAAAAACCCACCCGGAATGGTTGCAACGATTCAGGGATTTTCAGAGAGAGGAAGAAAAGCAATGCATCGAACCTGAAATGAAACCATCAACTGATGTCTTGTCGATGGGAGAAGTGATTCATCAAATCAATGAATTGACAAAGGGGGAAGCCATCATCGTCAGCGATGTGGGTCAACACCAAATGGTAGCCTGCCGCTATGCGCAATTTAAACATTCAAACAGCAATATCACCAGCGGCGGACTCGGAACTATGGGCTTCGCATTGCCTGCCGCCATTGGAGCGAAATTCGGCGCACCCGCGCGCACGGTCATTGCCATCATTGGTGACGGAGGTTTTCAGATGACCATTCAGGAATTGGGAACCATTATGCAGAGTAAGGTCAATGTCAAAATCGTGATCCTAAACAACGAGTTTCTCGGCATGGTTCGCCAGTGGCAGGAATTGTTCCATGACAGGAGATATTCATTTGTGGACATAACCAGCCCAGATTTTGTGGCAGTAGCAAAAGGTTATTATATCGAAGGTAGATCCGTGTCCAAAAGGGACGAACTACGAAACGCTCTGTCTGGTATGCTCGATCATCAGGGTCCCTATCTGCTGGAAGTTAAAGTTGGAAAAGAAAACAATGTATTCCCCATGGTGCCACAGGGTTGCAGCGTGGCAGAAATAAGGTTAAAATAAAAATGATCCACATGCAAAAGCAGGAATTCACCATAACCGTATATACAGAAAACCAGATCGGCCTTCTGAATCGTATTGCCATCATATTTTCCAGGAGAAAGATCAATATTGAGAGCCTGAACACTTCTCCCTCTGAGATCGAAAGTGTCCATCGGTTCACGATCGTGATCAATGAGACCGAAGAAGTGGTCAGGAAATTATGCAGGCAGATAGAAAAACAGGTTGAGGTTCTAAAAGCTTATTTCAATACCAACGACGAACTGGTATGGCAGGAATTGGCCTTATACAAGGTTCCCACCGAGATCATAGCGGATAAAGTCAAGGTCGAAAGGTTGCTCAGGGAATATGGCGCCCGTGCTGTAGCCATCAGGAGAGATTATACCGTCTTCGAGACTTCGGGCCACCTGGAAGAGATCGAGGGCCTGATCCGTGCACTTGAGCCTTATGGCCTGATCGAGTTCGTCAGAAGTGCGCGTGTAGCCATCATTAAAGACAGTAAGGGTTTCCATGAAAAATTGAAAGAATTCGAATCCGTCGAACCCGGAACGAATGTGATAGAAAATGAATACCTGGGCAAGCAGGACGAGGTGTTTACCATGTAAACATATACCAAACTAAAATTCGTCAACTTAAATCGTAAATCAAAAACCAAAATGGCAAAACTTAATTTCGGAGGAGTGGATGAAAACGTGATCACACGCGAAGAATTTCCTCTCAGCAAGGCTCAGGAAGTATTGAAAAAAGAAACCATCGCTGTCATCGGTTATGGAGTTCAGGGTCCGGGACAGGCACTGAATCTGAAGGACAACGGAATAAATGTAATAGTGGGTCAAAGGAAGGATTCCAAAACCTGGGATAAGGCAGTCCGTGACGGATTTGTTCCTGGTAAAACCCTGTTTGAAATTGAAGGAGCGCTCAAACGCGGAACGATTATCTGCTACCTGCTTAGCGATGCAGCACAGATCGCAATCTGGCCAACAGTCAAAAAGCACCTCACGGCAGGAAAGGCTTTGTATTTTTCACATGGTTTCGGGATCACTTTTAATGAACAGACCGGCATCATTCCTCCTGCCGATGTTGATGTTTTTCTTGTTGCCCCAAAAGGAAGCGGCACTTCTCTGCGCCGGATGTTCCTGCAAGGCCGGGGCCTTAATAGCAGTTATGCAATATTCCAGGACGCCACCGGCAAAGCGAAGGAGAGAGTTGTTTCCTTAGGGATCAGCGTAGGCAGCGGTTATTTATTTGAAACCGATTTCAAAAAAGAAGTCTACAGCGATCTGACAGGAGAAAGAGGCACGCTGATGGGTGCCATACAGGGAATTTTTGCAGCGCAGTACGAAGTTTTAAGAAAAAAAGGACATACAGCTTCGGAAGCCTTCAATGAAACAGTAGAGGAATTGACCCAATCCCTGATGCCTCTGGTAGCGGAAAACGGTATGGACTGGATGTATGCCAACTGCAGCACAACGGCACAGCGGGGAGCCCTGGATTGGTGGAAGAAATTCCGCGATGCTACCCTGCCTGTTTTCAACGATCTATATGAAAGTGTGGCAGCAGGAAAGGAGTCGCAGCGTTCCATCGACTCCAATTCCCGGGCGGACTATAGGGAAAAACTGGAAGCGGAATTAACTGAATTGCGTGAAAGCGAAATGTGGCAGGCAGGCAAAACTGTCAGGAGCCTGAGACCTGAAAACCAGAAATGATACAATTAACCTAAACATTTGAGGGCCTGGATGTCCTTGTTTGTTTTTGAATCTATTCTGAAATGAGCACCATAGAAAAATCGATCCACCAGTTGGATTATCAGTCTGCAGTCAACCGGGTGGCTAAGATCGTCAACCGGACTCCCCTCCAATTAAACAGGAGCCTCTCTGCAAAGTTCCAGGCACAGGTCTATCTGAAAAGAGAGGATCTCCAGGTTGTAAGGTCTTATAAGCTGCGTGGCGCTTATAATATGATCAGCAGCCTTCCGGAAGCCCAGTTGCAAAAAGGTGTCGTATGCGCAAGTGCAGGCAATCATGCACAAGGGTTCGCCTATTCCTGCCGCAAATTAGGAATTCGGGGCACCGTATTCATGCCGGTGATCACACCCAATCAGAAAGTGAACCAGACTAAAATGTTTGGTGAAGACCAGGTGGAAGTCAGGATGGTCGGCGACACTTATGACGATTGTGCAGTTGCTGCAAAAAAATTCACCGATGAAAGGGGCATGACCTATATACCGCCTTTTGATGATTACCGTATCATTGAAGGGCAGGCAACTGTTGCAGTTGAAATCCTCGAGCAGAATCCCCATATCGATTACCTATTTGTTCCTGTCGGCGGCGGGGGCCTCGCTTCCGGCACCGGATCCTATTTTAAAACTTATTCTCCCAACACCCGGATCATCGGGTTGGAACCTGAAGGAGCGCCCTCCCTGCTGGCGGCATTCAAAGCAGGCAAACCCGTAACGCTCGACAATATTGAAAGCTTCGTCGATGGGGCCTCTGTAAAAAGGACGGGAGACCTCACCTACCCTATTTGCAAAGAAGTATTGGACGACCTGCATCTCGTACCTGAAGGAAAGGTTTGTTCCACCATATTGAAACTTTACAATGAAGACGCCATAGTTGTCGAACCTGCCGGCGCTCTGAGCATCGCCGGCCTCGACGACTTTGCGAAAGAAATAAAAAGCAAAACAGTGGTCTGCATTGTCAGCGGCAGCAACAATGATATAGACAGGATGCAGGAAATAAAAGAAAGGTCCCTCCAATATGAAGGCCTTAAACATTATTTTCTTATCCGTTTTGCCCAGCGCCCCGGCGCACTGAAAGAATTCGTCAACCATGTTTTGGGGCCAACTGATGACATCACACGTTTCGAATACATTCAAAAACACAATAAGGAAACCGGGCCTGCTTTGGTAGGAATTGAACTCAAATCAAGAAGGGATTATGATGCCCTGATGTCTAACCTAAGGAGAGTTAATATCCATTATACCGAGCTCAAAAAAGACGACGATATGTTCGGCTATGCAGTTTGATGGTTTTCCCCAATTTCTCAACAAGGAATCCAATTAATTATCGGTTTTTTCGCTTTTTTTACGTATTTTTATTAGCATGCTCGATCATTTTTTTGATTTTTCATTAAAATATTCCGTTTATATTAGAAATTTTTCAAAACAAACCATCAATGGCAGGAAAAGGACTATACGAGTCTGCATATGAGCATGATGCTTGCGGCATAGGTTTCGTGGCAAACATCAAAAGCATCAAATCCCACCAGATCGTTTCAGATGCATTGACCATTCTCGAAAACATGGAACACCGGGGAGCCTGCGGTTGTGAAAACAATACAGGAGATGGAGCAGGAATCATGATCCAAACCCCGCATGAATTCTTTTTCGACGAGTGTGTGAAATTGGGCATACACCTGCCTTCCTATGGCAAATACGGAGTCGGTATGATCTTCTTCCCAAGAGATATCCGGCTTAAAGAAGAATGCCGGGATATTTTCAATCGCTCGGCGGAAAAACTGGGGCTTGAAGTGCTAGGTTTCAGAAAAGTACCTGTAAATGCAGACGGGATCGGACCCACGGCACTTTCCGTTGAACCGGAGATCGAGCAGGTATTCATCGCAAGGCCCGACCATATAAACAATCCGGAGGATTTCGAGAGAAAGCTATTCGTGCTCAGGAATTATTCCAGCCACCTGGTCAACGGCACGGTCAAAAGGGATGAAATCGGATTCTATTTTGCCTCCCTTTCCTATAAGACTGTTGTTTATAAGGGCCAATTGACGAGCGCCCAGGTCCGCAACTATTTTCCCGACCTGAGCAATAAGCGGGTCGTATCTTCCTTCGGCCTGATCCATTCCCGTTTTGCAACCAATACTTTTCCTTCCTGGAAGCTGGCTCAGCCATTCCGTTATATCGCCCACAATGGAGAGATCAACACCCTTCAGGGAAACCTCAACTGGTTACGCACAAGTGAAAAGGGTTTCACCTCTCCCTATTTCACAGATGAAGAAATGGACATGCTACTTCCCATCATAACAGATGGACAATCCGACTCAGCCTGCCTGGATAATATGATCGAGTTATTGGTCCTTTGCGGAAGAAGCCTTCCGCATGTCATGATGATGCTCATCCCTGAAGCATGGGATGGCAATGACCAGATGGATCCGGTTAAAAAAGCTTTCTATGAATTTCATGCCTCCTTCATGGAACCATGGGACGGTCCTGCCTCCATCTCCTTTACCGATGGAAAGATCATTGGAGCAACGCTGGATAGAAACGGACTTCGGCCATCGCGTTACTGTGTGACCCTGGATGACCGTGTAATCATGGCTTCGGAAACCGGGGTATTGCCAGTGGACCCCGCCTTGATCAAGGAAAAAGGAAGGCTGCAGCCGGGCAAGATGTTCATTGTGGATCTGGAACAAGGCAGGATCATCAGCGACGAAGAGTTGAAACAACATATCTGTTCCCAAAAACCCTATGCGGAATGGTTGAATAAATTCAAGATACGCCTGGAAGAGTTGCCCGAGCCACGTGTCATGTTCACCCACCTGGAACAGGAACAGATCTTCAAATACCAGAAAGCATTTGGCTATTCGACGGAAGACCTTGAAACGATCATCGCACCGATGGCCCTGGATGGCAAGGAACCGATCGGATCTATGGGAAGCGATGTGCCGCTTGCTGTCCTCAGCGAACAGCCCCAGCACCTGAGCAGTTATTTCAAGCAACTCTTTGCACAGGTTACCAATCCGCCGATCGATCCTATCCGGGAAAGGCTGGTCATGTCTTTATCCACTTTCGCCGGAAACAATGGCAACCTTCTTGTGGAGGATTCCATGGCCTGCCATAGCATCGCATTAAAGCATCCGGTTCTCAACAACCATGAACTGGAAAAAATACGCAGCATCGATACCGGCATTTTTCAGGCCAAGACGCTTCAGACCTATTTCAGGGCCGACGGTCAAAAAGGTTCTCTCCAAAAAGGATTGGATAGGCTTTGCCGTTATGCAGTTGATGCAGTTGAAGACGGATTCGAAGTGCTTATCCTCACCGACCGCGCCATCGACAGCGACCACGCACCCATACCATCCCTGCTTGCCACTGCAGCCGTACACCATCACCTGATCCGAAGAGGATACAGGGGACAGGTCGGTATCATTGTGGAAGCCGGTGATGTCTGGGAAGTCCACCATTTTGCCTGCCTGATCGGCTTCGGTGCCACAGCCATCAATCCCTATCTGGCATTATCCACGATCCGGGACTTGAAACTCAACGGAAAACTCGGTACCGAACAGGACCCGGAACTATTGAAGAAAAATTATATCAATGCCGTAAATGACGGTCTGCTGAAGGTCTTTTCGAAAATGGGCATTTCCACTCTTCAGTCCTATCAGGGCGCACAGATCTTTGAAATAATCGGGCTCAATCGCAGCGTCGTCGACAAATATTTTACCGGGGCTACCTCCCGCATTGAAGGAATGGGCTTGGATGAAATAGCCAGGGAGACCCTCGCGAAGCATTATTTTGCCTTCAGCCGAAAGGATATTCCTGTGGACAGATTGACTTCAGGAGGCATTTACCAATGGAAAAGAAAAGGAGAATTTCATCTCTTCAATCCTCAGACCATTCATTTGCTTCAATATTCCACAAGGATGGATGATTACCAGGCATTCAAGAAATATTCCAGGCTGGTAAACGATCAATCCGAAAAAGCAGTGACATTAAGAAGCCTGTTTGCTTTCAAGCATCAACGCAACCCGGTTCCTATTGAAGAAGTTGAACCTCCTGAAAATATTTATCGCCGTTTTGCTACCGGCGCAATGAGCTTTGGCTCCATATCCCATGAAGCCCATTCCACACTGGCAATCGCCATGAATCGTTTGGGAGGAAAAAGCAATACCGGCGAAGGTGGGGAAGATGAACTGCGATATGAAAAATTGCCCGATGGCAGCTCAATGCGTTCGGCCATCAAACAAGTGGCTTCAGCAAGATTCGGTGTAACCAGCCACTATCTCACCATGGCTGACGAACTCCAAATAAAAATGGCACAGGGAGCCAAGCCGGGCGAAGGAGGTCAGTTGCCAGGTCATAAGGTCGACGATTGGATCGGGAAGGTGCGTCATGCCACTCCGGGTGTCGGACTCATTTCACCCCCTCCCCACCACGATATTTATTCCATCGAAGACCTTGCACAGTTAATCTTTGATCTAAAAAATGCAAACCGCCAGGCCAGGATCAGCGTGAAGCTTGTCTCAAAGGCAGGAGTGGGAACGATTGCCGCCGGAGTAGCAAAGGCCAAATCCGATGTGATCCTCATTTCCGGTTTTGACGGAGGAACTGGCGCTTCGCCCATCAGTTCCATCAAACATGCCGGTTTGCCCTGGGAATTAGGGCTGGCTGAATCACACCAGACCCTTGTTAAGAATAAATTGCGAAGCAGGGTCGTCCTGCAAACTGACGGCCAACTCAAGACTGGGCGGGACATTGCTATTGCGACCCTGCTCGGAGCCGAAGAATGGGGAGTCGCTTCGGCAGCACTCGTTACAGAAGGTTGTATCATGATGCGCAAATGCCACCTCAATACCTGTCCGGTCGGGGTCGCCACCCAGGATCCCGAGCTCAGGCAGCGTTTTTCAGGAAGGGCAGAATATGTTATCAATTTATTCAGGTTCCTGACTGAAGAGCTGCGTGAGATCATGGCCGAACTCGGATTCCGTACAGTAGATGAAATGGTTGGGCAGGTTAATTGCCTTGCTGTCAGGGAAGATATTCATCATTGGAAATATAGCAAACTGGATCTGACGCCCATTCTTTTCAAAGAGCCCAATTCCATGTACACCGGTCTCTACCATCAGGAAGATCAGGACCACGCTTTGGCCGAAGTGCTTGACTGGAAATTACTTCAGGCCGCAGGGCCCGCTCTTGAATATCAACATAAAGTTTCAGCTTCCTTCGCTGTAAAAAACACTGACCGGACCATCGGCACTTTACTTTCCAACGAGATTTCAAAAAAATTCGGATCCAGGGGGCTTCCCGAGGACAGCATTCATTTTAAACTGGAAGGAACTGCAGGACAAAGCTTCGCTGCATTCAATACCCGGGGAGTTACTCTCGAACTCGAAGGGGATGCTAATGACTATTTCGGCAAGGGGCTTTCAGGTGCAAAACTCATTGTTTATCCATCCCATCGGGCCGGATTTGTGCCGGAAGAAAATATCATTATCGGGAATGTGGCTTTTTATGGTGCAACCAGCGGTGAAGCATATATCCGTGGCAAGGCCGGGGAAAGATTTTGCGTCCGTAATTCAGGGGCCAAGGCAGTTGTGGAAGGGGTAGGCGACCATGGTTGCGAATACATGACCGGCGGGCAGGTGGTCATCCTGGGTGATACAGGCAGAAATTTTGCTGCAGGCATGAGTGGGGGCATCGCCTATGTTTACGATGTAAAAGGCAAATTTTCCACTTATTGCAATCAGGAAATGGTTGACCTGGAAGCTGTGGATATGGAAGAATATGATGAGCTGAAAAAAATGATCCAAAAGCATCAGGAATATACCCAAAGTACGGTAGCTAAATTCGTTCTGGATGATTTTGATAACCAGATCAGGAATTTCCTGAAGGTATTTCCAAAGGAGTACAAAAAAGTGTTGCTGCAAAAAAAAGTCGGAGTAGGTCCGACGGACATAATCAAAAGATAAAAAAAATAAGCATGGGAAAACCAACGGGTTTTTTAGAATTCACAAGAGAATTACCATATAGGCGTCCCGTAAACGAGAGGAGAAAGGATTATAAGGAATTTATTCAACCCTATCCTGCCGGGAAATTGAATCAGCAGTCAGCACGCTGCATGAATTGCGGCATCCCTTTTTGTCATCACGGATGCCCGCTCGGCAATGTAATTCCGGAATTCAACGATGCAGTTTTCCGGGGACAGTACCAGGAAGCATATGAAATCCTTTCCTCAACCAATAATTTTCCCGAATTCACCGGTCGCATCTGTCCTGCGCCTTGTGAAAGCAGTTGCGTTTTGGGAATCAACCAGCCCCCAGTTACAATCGAAGAGATCGAAAAGCATATTATTGAGATCGCATTTGAAAACAATTTTGTAAAACCTCAAAAACCAAATGTCAGAACCGGGAAAAAGGTCGCAGTAGTTGGCTCCGGCCCTGCCGGGCTCGCCACTGCGGCACAATTGAATTATGCGGGTCACCTGGTAACCATATTCGAAAGAGACGATGAGCCAGGAGGCCTGTTGCGATATGGCATCCCGGATTTCAAGTTGGAAAAATGGGTGGTCGATCGCCGGATCAGGATCATGGAAGAGGAAGGCATTCAATTTAAATGCCAGGCAAATGTCGGCGTGAATATCGGCATCAATGACCTGCTCCGGGAATTCCATGCCATTGTGCTCGCAGGAGGATCCACTATTCCAAGGGACCTGAATATTCCGGGAAGGGGATTGAAAGGAGTGGAATTTGCAATGGATTTTCTTAAACAACAGAATAAAAGAGTTTCGGGCAGGGAGCCCGGTGCAGAGGATATTTTGGCCACAGGAAAAAACATAGTCATAATTGGAGGAGGTGATACCGGCAGTGATTGCGTAGGCACATCCATCCGGCAGGGCGCAAAATCTGTTACGCAATTTGAAGTATTACCCAAGCCACCCGCTTCGCGGACGGACCAAATGCCCTGGCCTACCTATCCGATGTTGCTAAAATCATCTTCCTCCCATGAAGAAGGATGCGAAAGGCAATGGACTATTGCAACTAAAGAATTCATCGGCGATCAAAATGGAAATTTGAAGGCCCTGAGAACCGCAAGCCTGGAATGGAAGAATTCAGAGGACGGAAGGCCCCCCCAATTCACCGAAATTCCCGGTTCGGAAACAGAAATACCCTGCGAACTCGCGCTTCTTGCCATGGGTTTCGTTCATCCTCAACACGAAGGGGTAATAAATCAATTAGAGATCGAACTGGATAACCGGGGAAATGTCAGGGCTTCGGAAAAAGAATTCCAGACTAATATATCCAAAATTTTTTCAGCCGGAGATATGAGGCGCGGTCAATCCCTGGTAGTTTGGGCGATAAGTGAAGGCAGAGAATGCGCCAAAAAAGTTGACGAATGGCTGGTCTCCTATTCGCTTCTGGAAGCTAAGGACAGAAATATTATTCAATTATAAATAATTATAATATTAAAATATCCAACCCGTTCCTCAGTAGTGGCTTTATTATTTTATCAATGAAATCATCTTATTATGAATAAGCTACAAAGCAATTTATTCATTTTAATATTTTTTATTGATCAAAACTAATATCCAAATTTATCATATTTTTATTATAGCAATAAATATTTAATATGATTAGCTCTCTTGTGAATTACGCCAATGACATTTTAGAATGCTGATTATTTAATATAACCATCAGGAATTATAATTTATTTGAGAAACAGCACTCATTTTAGAAGCAGGAAACCAGTGTTGATAAACTTTCTGCCAAAGACAAAACTAAAGATCCCCCTTCCAAATATCTTTATTTTAAAAGCCCTCCTGAATTCCCGGAATGATATTATCCGCAAAAAGAGATTCATACACCCAAACAATATCAACATGCATTTAACCAAGACTCTAGTTTATGTGCCATGCAATTCGATTATGATCCATATCCTGCATGAGAGCTTTCAGAAATGGTTTGGGGGTTCACTCCGCATGGAAGAAGAATTATCCTTTTTTGCGGATTGTGTTAACTTCCATATCCACTCATTCCCGCACTGAAGTTCAAAAAAAATAATTATGAAAAAAATAGAAGCGATCATCCGCACTTCAAAATTTGAAGATGTCAAATCAGAATTAAAAAAAATCGGTATCGATTTTTTCTCTTATTGGGAGGCTTCCGGTATCGGTAACGAGCATACGCAGGAATACCATACCTATCGTGGGACAATCTACGATACCCAGTACATACCAAGGCTGTTTATTTCTATTGTATTAAAAGATATCAATGTAAAAAAAGCCATCGACTGCATAGAAAAAGCCGCCCATACCGGTGAAGTGGGTGATGGTATGATTTTCACATACAATATCGAAGAATCGGTCAGGATCAGCAATGGCGCAAGAGGAGAGGCATCCACCGCAGGACCGGGAGACAATATTTAACCAAAAATAAACTTATGACACGCAAACTTCTTACGATATTCTTTTCCTTAATCCTGACCATTTGTTTCATGGATCTGGCTGCCCAGATCTCTCGTACACCGGACCCCAATGGAGGCAATACAGGTTCGTTAGCAGATATTGATACCACTACAGCCAAGGTCCTCGATTCTTTAACCAGATCCAAAGACACTACAGTTGCTGCAGTCAACGCTTCCGTAAATAAACTGGCTACAGCTGTCAGCACCTTTGCCAATGCAGACGGGCACAATAAGATTTCAATCAACTTTGTTTGGCTCCTGATCGGGGGCTTCCTTGTATTCTTCATGCAGGCGGGCTTCGCCCTGGTAGAAACCGGCCTTACAAGGGCCAAGAACGTGGCCCATACCATGGCCATGAACCTATTTGTATATCCGGCGGGTGCCCTCGGCTTTTTCATCTCCGGTTTTGCAATCATGTTCGGAGGCCTGGGAGCACTGGGGACCCTTGGAGGATTCGATGGTCTGAACCATGAAGTCAGCGTCCGGTTATTCGGACATAGTTTTGGTCTATTGGGAGCAAAGGGTTTTTTTATGAACGGGATTTATGATGTAGGTGTATTGGGTTTCTTTGTCTTCCAGGTGGTATTTATGGATGCCACAGCAACGATTCCAACGGGCGCAATGGCCGAAAGATGGAAATTCGCCTCCTTCGCCATTTCCGGAGTGTTAATTGGCGGTTTCATCTATCCCATCTACGGGAACTGGGTTTGGGGTGGAGGTTGGTTGTCCCAACTAGGCGTAAATTTCGGGCTCGGTCATGGACATCTGGACTTTGCCGGTTCATCAGTAGTGCATCTGTCAGGCGGAGTACTGGCCTTTTTGGGAGCAAAGATGCTCGGCCCCAGGATTGGCAAATACAATAGGAATGGAACAGTCAATGCCATACCCGGACATAATATCCCGATGGCAGTATTGGGATCCCTTGTTCTTGCCTTCGGCTGGTTCGGATTCAATTCCGGATCTACACTGGCGGGGACGGATCTTCGTCTCGCAGTCGTCGCTTTCAATACCCTCATAGCATCCTGCGGTGGGGCTGTAGCCGCCACATTATGGATCTGGTTCGTGCGTGGCAACAAACCCGATGTCAGTATGATGGTCAACGGTTTGCTGGCAGGACTCGTAGCCATTACGGCTCCCTGTGCATTTGTTTCCCCGGCAGGTGGTCTCATCATTGGGCTCCTGGCAGGTGTGCTGGTTGTGGAAGTCACTTTCTTTGTTGAAAGAAAATTGAAGATAGACGACCCCGTTGGAGCCGTTGCCGTACATGGAGCAAATGGACTCTGGGGGGTTCTGGCCCTGGGGCTTTTTGCAGACGGAACTTATGGAGATGGCCTCAACGGAGTAAAGGGAAATGTCAGGGGCTTGTTCTATGGTGATGGTGGCCAGTTTGTTGCAGAAGCCATCGGTGGATTGGTAAATATCATCTGGTTTGCGCTTGCTGGCTGGATCATGTTCAAATTGCTGGACAAACTTGTCGGGAACCGTGTTCCTGCCGAAGTGGAGCTTTATGGACTGGACCTTCACGAAACAGGGCTCGATGGATATTCCGGTATCCGCATGGACAAAAATGCGGAAACACCGCTTTCCAGATAGCTATCGGTTTAACCTACCCTTCCATATATCTTCAGTGAGCCATGTCGGGGGACATGGCTCGCTTTATTTGAAGCATTATTCGATCCTCAGGCAGAATTCCTGGCCGCATTGATGATCCCAAATGAGCTCCGGATAATCAGCTTTTCGTAGACATCCTTCATCGGGCTGCGCGGATCGTTTTTTTCTAATTCCCGGAAGCGTGTTATGGAGTATTGTTGAAGGGTGCTTAAGGGCAGAACAATTCTTTCCCGCATTTGGATCGACATCTGTTCTACCGGATAACCTTCCATCAGCTCGCGGGTTCCGCCCAACTTGAAAAGATATTTCTTAGTCAATTCGAATTCGTCATGAATCTTGTTCCAGATTTCTCCATAGATTGGGTGTTTTGAAAAATGCTCAGTAAGGGGGAAAAAGCATTTTTTCATGGCCATTTCACAATTGTCCATCAGTGTCTTAAAAAATAAGGAATGCTCATAAAGATCCCCGAGTTCCTTCCATTTATTTCTTTTTTCCATGAACTGAAGCGCCGTCCCAACTCCATAATAACCCGTCACATTCTGTTTTAGCTGGCTCCAGGCTCCCACATAGGGTATGGCGCGCAGATCATTAAAATCAAGCCTTGAACTGCTGTTCCTTTTCGAAGGCCGGCTCGCAATATTGGTTTCGCTGTAAAAACGCAAAGGGCTTAGGTCATCGAGGTATCTCAAAAAATCAGGATGATTCCTCAGATCCATATAGGCACGATAACTTTCATCCGCCAGATCCTGTAATAATTCTTCCTCGTCTTTGCGTAAGGTGATTTCATTTGATGAAAAAAGTTCATTGGAAATACCTGCGTGGATCAATTGCTCGATATTGTATTGGGCCGAGTCGATGGTCCCGAAATTCGAACTTACGGTCTGGCCCTGTATGGTCAATTGAATCTCTTTGTTTTCAATATTCCTGCCCATCGATGCATAAAACTTATGGGTCTTTCCGCCTCCCCTCGCCGGAGGGCCGCCCCTGCCATCGAAGAAGACCACCTTGATGCCATATTCCCTGGAAATCCAGGTCAATTCTTCTTTAGCCTTATAGATGCTCCAATTGGCCATCATATAACCTCCATCCTTGGTGCCATCGCTAAAACCTAGCATGATCGTTTGTTTCAAGCCGCGAAGCTTCAGGTGATCATGGTAGGTCTTATTATTGTAAAGGGTCCGCATCACGATAACGGCATGACGGAGATCCTCCACCGTTTCAAAAAGAGGAACAATATCGACTCTCAATTCTTCCATATTCCAGCCATTCAGCAAAAAAAGCGCATACACTTCAAAAACATTCAATGCACTGAAAGTATGGCTGATGATATAGCGATTACAGCCGAACTCACTGTTGAAGTTCTGAATTTCGCGAACTGAAGCAATGGACTCAAATGTATCCCTGATGACGGGATCCTTATAGGAATCGATATTGATCTTTCCCCGGATGCCGGAAAGCAGACGGATCTTTTCCTGCTCGTCCAGGGACTCATAATTTTTAGGAAGAATATCATCCGTCTCAGCCAGTGCCTGGAGAGCTTTTGCATGGACGGAACTATCCTGGCGGATATCCAGGGACGCAAAATGCAATCCAAAAATTTCCACCTTACTGATCAGGTTGTCCACAAGGTTCAGAAATAGATTATTGTGTTCGTAAACCAGGATCTCCCTTATCTTTTTCAATGGTTCGATGATCTCCTCTTTCTTCAAATCATTTTTCTGTTCGGCAGTAAAAAGGTTATCGTATAATTTGGCCTCAAGCGATGAGATAATAATGTCAACTCCTTTAAATGTCAGCCTTCTTTTCAGCCTTCGGACATCAAGGTAATAACATTTGATAATCGAGCCCCTCAGCGCTTCCGCCACTTTACGGGTGGTGGACGAATTGACAAATGGATTTCCGTCCCGATCTCCTCCAGGCCAGAAACCCATCTTTATGATAGGGTTGCTTTCATCGACACAATCGCGGAACTGGTCCTTCAGGAAGGAGATGATCCTTCCGGCGGCCTGGTAAAATACGTTCTCCAGGTACCAGATCAGGCTGATGGCCTCATCAAAAGGAGTAGGCTTCTGTTTTTTCAAAAAAGGAGTCTTCCCCAATTGCTGCATAAAAGTGTTGATCTGATTGGCATTGTTCTCCATCACGGCCCTGGACAGGTCATTGATGATTCCCAGCACCGATCCGGGATAGAACTGGGTAGGATGGGCGGTCAATACGATGTAAACGGAATAGTCCTTCAGCTTTTCTGTCAGCTCCTGCTCCCTGCCCGAATCGATCACTTGTGATGCCAGCTGCTTCAAGGTTCCGGGTCCGTTCATGTCATTTACATCTTTGAATGCGGCGTCTTCTACCGCATCGAATAATACGATCTGCCGCTCTACGTATTGAACGAAACGGAAAAGGATATCTGCCCTCTCCCTTTCATCGGTATTATTCGTATGCTTTTCAAAAAAATCATTGATGATCTTTTCAGGGCTTTCTTTTTTCTTATAGGCATCCTCACAATAGGTAAGCAATAAGGATAACAATATCCCTGTTCGCTCAATTCGGTGAAAGGGGAGGGATGTAAACAGGCTGTTGTATAGTTGAAATTTAATGCCGACCTGGTAGCGGAAATTCTGCAAACCCTGTAAGGACTGATAGCTCATAAACCATATTTAATAGTATTCAACAAAACACAAAATAATAGAGCAATCGTCGAAAGAAAGATTGAAAATAGTTCATTTTTCATATAAAACTGACCAAGTTTTTCAATTTCCCTATTCGATTCCCTATCTTTACCGCAGCATAGAAAATGAAGCCCTTTAAAAAATACCTACTCCTCCTCTCTCCTGCATTTAATGCCGGAATTTTTATTTTGACTACCACCATTACGATCCGCTAAGGCGGATTAAATTAGCATATTACCCAATGGCCTCAGGCATTTAACCATCAAATTTAAATCATTATGCAGGTATTAAAATTCGGGGGAAGTTCCGTAGCCAATGCAGAGAATATAAATAAATCGATATCCATCATCCTTGAATCGACGCACAATGGAGAAACAATTGTGATCGTATCGGCATTGGGTGGAATCACCGATTTGCTTCTTCGCTGCGGGAAACTGGCAGCAGAAGGAGACGAATCCTATAAGGAAGAAATGCAGGTTCTCGAACAAAGGCACCTGGATGCAGTGCGGACACTGATCCCGATCACACAGCAAAGCAGGATCCTCAGCATGGTTAAAAAAAGATGCAATGAGATCGAGGATCTGTGCAATGGGGTATTTCTGTTACAGGAATTATCGGAGAGGACAAAAGACAGGATGGTGAGTTATGGGGAGCTCATTTCCTCCCATATCCTTTCCGAAAGGTTAAAAGTACTAGGTGCGGCCAATATATGGAAAGACTCAAGAGAATTGATCTTAACCGACTCGCATTTTGGTTTTGCGGCAGTGGATTTCGAACAGACAAACCGGAATATAAAGGAATTTATCCGCACAACGCACAGCTCCCTGATCATTCTCCCCGGATTCATAGCAAGCAATGCGCAGGGAGTTACGACGACCCTGGGCAGGGGCGGCTCAGATTATACCGCGGCCATTGTAGGTGCAGCCTTGCAGGTAAAAGCTGTGGAAATCTGGACAGATGTTTCAGGGATGATGACGGCCGATCCAAGGGTAGTCCCGAATGCCAAAGTGATTGCACAGATCTCCTATCAGGAGGCCATGGAATTATCCCATTTTGGAGCCAAAGTCATTTACCCGCCTACCATCCAACCGCTGATGAATATGGGCATCCCGGTTTGGGTAAAAAACACATTTGCGCCAAAGGACAGGGGAACCCTCATCGAGCGGCAAGCCGGTAAGAATGGCAGCAATATCCGTGGCATATCAAGCATCGGAAAAATCGCCCTGCTCAGTCTGGAAGGCAGCGGCATGGTTGGCATTCCTGGTTTTTCCAAAAGATTATTCGAGGCGCTGGCTTCTGAAAAAATAAATGTCATCCTTATCACCCAGGGCTCGTCCGAACACTCTATCTGCGTGGCCATCGATGAAGGCAATTTGCAAAGAGCAAAACAATCTGTGGATGCAGCATTCGACTTTGAGATCAGATCGGGAAAATTAGAACCGCTTCTCACGGAAGAAGGTCTGGCCATCATCGCCCTGGTGGGTGACAATATGAAAAATCATTCAGGAGTGAGCGGAAAAATGTTTGGTGCACTTGGAAGAAACGGAATCAATATCAGGGCGATTGCCCAGGGTTCTTCTGAGAGAAATATCTCTACGGTGATTTCCGGAGCCGATGTGAAAAAAGCCATCAACACTTTGCACGAAGAATTTTTCGAAACGACCTATAAACAATTGAATCTTTTCGTGACGGGGGTTGGTAATGTAGGAAGCCGTTTTCTTGCCCAATTGAAAAAGCAGTCCGCTTATCTTGAAGAGCATCTCCGCCTTCAAGTCAATGTAGTCGGACTCGCCAATAGCCGGAAAATGTTATTTAAGGATGAGGGAATTAATCTGGATGACTGGAAAGAAGATATAAGTGAAAAAGGAGACCCGATGGACCTGCCCCGCTTCATTGAGACCATCCGTTCCAAGAATCTCCGAAACAGCCTGCTGGCCGATATTACAGCAAGTGAACAGGTAGCTTCCTGTTATGATCAGTTGCTTGAAAAAAGCATATCGGTGGTAGCCTGCAATAAAGTGGCTGCCTCCTCATCCTATGAGTATTATAAAAAGCTCAAAAACCTGGCAACGGAGTTCAATTCGCTTTTTCTTTTTGAAACCAATGTGGGAGCCGGATTACCAGTCATCGGCACACTCAACGATCTTTTGCGCAGCGGCGACAAAATTAACAGGATACAGGCCGTACTAAGCGGAACGCTTAATTTCGTATTTAACCAGTATGACGGAAAAGAATCCTTTTCAAAAGTCGTCAGGCAGGCCCAACTTGAAGGATATACCGAACCCGATCCCAGGCTGGATTTAAGTGGAACGGATGTTATGCGAAAAATCATGATATTGGCCAGGGAGGCCGGAGAAAGAATCGAAATGTCAGGGGTTGTCAACCAATCCTTTTTGCCGGATTCCTGTCTGAAAGGCCCTGTGGAGGAATTTTATGAAGCCATGGAAAAAGAAGAAGCACATTTCAAAAAATTATATGAGGAGGCGTTCAATTCAGGAAGGAAGCTGAAATTTGTAGCGAATTTTGAGAATGGAAAGGCTTCAGTAGGGTTGCAGCATATCGGGCCCCAATCCGATTTTTATCATCTTTACGGAAAAGACAATGCTGTGCTGCTCTACACTGAGAGGTATCCTGAACAACCTCTTGTAATCAAGGGGGCAGGTGCGGGTGCCGAAGTAACCGCATCTGGAGTTTTCGCAGATATTATCCGGGCAGCCAGAGTTTAAACCAATGAAAGAAATTAACATACAAGCCCCGGCTACAATTGCAAACCTAGTCTGCGGTTTCGATGTGCTTGGACTCTGCCTGGACAAGCCATATGACCTCATGAAGGTGAAATTGCTGGACGAAAGAAAGGTGATTATCCGCAGCGAAGACGGTTACCCCCTTCCCACAGAGCCTACCCAGAACACGGCCGGTGCACCTTTGCTCGAGATCCTCTCCGAAACTAATCTTACCATTGGGTTCGAAGTTACCATCAATAAACAGATCAAACCGGGAAGCGGTATCGGATCCAGCGCGGCTAGTGCGGCAGGGGCCGTATTCGCGGCAAATTGCCTGATGGGCAATATCTATTCCAAAAATGATCTTGTACGTCTTGCCATGTTCGGAGAAAAAGTGGCATCCGGCGTGAAGCATGCTGACAATATAGCTCCCTGCATTTTCGGAGGCATCACCCTGATCAGGTCTATTTTTCCGCTAGATATTGTAAGTATTTCAGCCCCTCCCCTGATCATCACCCTGGTCCATCCCCAGATCGAAGTCCGGACCTCCGACGCCAGACAGATATTGAGAAAAGAAGTCTTACTTAAAGATGCCATTCGTCAGTGGGGAAATATTGCGGGACTTGTAGCCGGTCTCATGAAAGGAGATTATGAACTCATCGGCAGGTCACTGGAAGATGTAATCATCGAACCAGTCCGAAGCATGCTGATTCCCGGATTTGATGAAGTGAAGGAATTGTGCAAGCAGGCAGGGGCCCTGGGGGGAGGAATTTCCGGCTCCGGTCCTTCGATATTCATGATGAGCCGTGACCTGCAAACTGCTTCGCAGGTCGAAAAGATCATGCAGGATCTGTATTTCAAATTGGATATACCCCATCATACTTATATCACAACGATCAACCCAAATGGGATAAGCGTTCAGAATGATGACCATTTTCCTTAAACAAGCAGCAGAATGCAATACCTAAGTTTGAATCGTCAGTCTCCGGCCGTGGACTTCAGGGAAGCTGCTATAAGAGGGCAGGCCCCGGATAAGGGTTTGTATTTTCCCGAATCCATCCCCCTTCAGCCGCGGGACTTCATTGAAAATATTGAAGAATACAGCAAGGAAGAGATTGCTTTCATGGTTATTCAGCCCTATATCGGAACAGAAATACCAGAAGAAAAACTTCGGCAGATCGTATCTGAGACCCTTCAATTTGATTTTCCGCTTGTTCAGGTAACTGAAGACATGTATTCTTTGGAACTGTTCCATGGCCCAACCATGGCCTTTAAGGACGTGGGCGCCCGATTTATGAGCCGCTGCCTCGGTCATTTTATCCAAAATAAGGATCAGGAACTTACTGTGCTGGTGGCCACTTCAGGTGATACAGGAGGAGCAGTAGCCAGCGGATTCCTGGGTGTGGAGGGAGTGAAGGTAGTGATCCTCTATCCTTCCGGTAAAGTGAGCAATGTCCAGGAACTGCAGTTGACAACCCTTGGCCAAAATATCAAGGCCCTTGAAGTGAATGGCAATTTTGACGATTGCCAGGAAATGGTAAAGAAAGCTTTTGCGGATGAGTCCCTAAATAAGATCATGTTCATCACTTCAGCCAATTCCATCAATATAGCCAGGTGGCTGCCCCAGCAATTCTATTACTGGTTTGCCTGGAAGGCATGGCCGGACAAGAAAAATCCGCCTGTGTTCTGCGTACCCAGCGGGAATTTCGGCAATATTTGCGCCGGGCTTTTAAGCTATCAATCCGGCCTGCCCGCCAACCATTTTATCGCCGCCTGCAATGCGAACAATACTGTGACGGACTATCTGATCAATGGGAACTATCGCCCGAAACAGGCCGTCCCTACCATTTCCAATGCCATGGATGTAGGCGACCCCTCCAATTTTGTGCGGATATTGGAGCTCTTTAATCACTACTATCCTGCCCTGAAAGAAGCGCTGAGCGGCTATAGTATCACGGATGAACAGACCATGCAAACTATCTTTGAAGTCTTTAATGAAAACAACTATTTACTAGACCCCCATGGAGCCGTAGCCTTTCAGGCTCTGAAAGAATATTTGGGCGAGATATCCTCCGAAGCAGGTCAGCCATTCGCCAAAGGCATTTTCCTTGAAACCGCGCATCCTGTCAAATTTCCGGAAACAGTGGAATCCATTATCAATTGGAAAGTGCCTGTTCCGCAACCGGTTTATGATCTATTATTGAAGAAAAAAAACAGCATCCGGATAGAAGCCGACTATTCTGCACTGAGAGATTTTCTGCTGGAAACAATTTAAATATAAAAAAAGGCCGCATTTTTAGAAGCGGCCTTAAGTATTCTAAATCCATATGAATTATCCTCAATCGAATTTGAGATCCAGACCCAATCCTCTCAGTTCATGCACCAGCACGTTGAAAGATTCGGGAATACCTGGCCTGGGAATATTATCCCCTTTTACGATCGCCTCATAAGTCTTGGCGCGTCCGATGATATCATCCGATTTCAGTGTGAGCAATTCCTGAAGGATGTTCGCAGCGCCGTAAGCTTCAAGTGCCCAAACTTCCATTTCACCGAAACGCTGGCCGCCAAACTGCGCCTTGCCTCCTAGTGGCTGCTGGGTGATCAGGCTATAAGGCCCGATACTTCTGGCATGCATCTTATCATCCACCATATGATGCAGCTTGATGATATAGATGATCCCAACGGTCGCCTTTTGGTCAAAGCGGTCACCGGTTTCTCCATCATAGAGAAAGGTATGACCAAAACTCGGTAAACCGGCACGCTCGATATGTTCAGCAATTTCTTCAACCGAAGCTCCATCAAAAATAGGAGTTGCAAATTTCAATCCCAGTTTTTCTCCTGCCCAGCCCAGAACCGTTTCATATATCTGTCCAAGGTTCATACGTGAAGGCACGCCGAGGGGGTTCAACACGACATCGACGGGAGTGCCGTCCTTCAGGAAGGGCATATCTTCAGCGCGAACGATCTTAGCCACAATACCCTTGTTTCCGTGGCGACCGGCCATTTTGTCTCCCACTTTCAGCTTACGCTTAACAGCCAGGTAGACCTTTGCCAGTTTCAATACTCCGGCAGGCAATTCATCTCCAATGGAGATATTGAATTTCTCGCGCTTATACCTTCCCAGCTCTTCGTTGTACTTGATATTGTAATTATGCAAAAGCACATTGATCAATTCGTCCGTCTTGGGATCGCCTGTCCATCCAAGCGGATTGACATTGAGATAATCGATGCCGGAAAGATTCTTGGCGGTGAACTTCGCCCCCTTTCCGATCTGCACTTCACCGAAATTATTGTTCACCCCTGATGAAGTATGATCTCTCAGCAATACCTGCAATTTACTGAGCAGGACTTCCATCAGGTCAGTAACATTCTTCTCATGGACCTTTTCGATCTTATCCAAAGCTGTTTTTTCACGCACTTTGGTATTCTTATCCTTCTTAGCACGCTGGAAAAGTTTTTTGCCGATTACCACGCCTTCAGTTCCGCTCGGAGCTTTCAATGAAGCATCCTTTGCATCACCAGCCTTGTCGCCGAAAATAGCGCGCAATAGCTTTTCTTCGGGCGTAGGGTCGCTCTCTCCTTTTGGAGTGATCTTGCCGATCAGGATATCACCTTCCTTTATCTGCGCACCAACGCGGATGATACCGTTCTCATCCAGATCCTTGGTAGCTTCTTCTGATACATTGGGGATATCCGGAGTCAGTTCTTCTTCTCCAAGTTTGGTATCTCTCACTTCGAGTTCATATTCGGAAATATGTACGGAAGTGAAAAGATCTTCCCTTACGACTCTTTCACTAATCACGATGGCATCTTCGAAATTGTAACCTTTCCAGGGCATGAATGCCACTTTAAGGTTTCTTCCAAGCGCCATTTCTCCTGCCTGCACGGCATATCCTTCGGTCAGAAAATCGCCTTCTTTCACACGCTGTCCTTTTTTGACAGCGGGCTTCAGGTTGATACAGGTCTCCTGGTTTGTTTTTATGAACTTGGTGAGTTTGTAAATTTTCAGGTCATCTTCAAAGCTGACCAGTTTCTGAGTTTCGTTTCTTTCGTAACGTACATGAATCTCGTTGGCATCCACATATTCCACGGCTCCTTCTCCTTCGGAATGAATCTGTATTCTGGCATCACGGGCAGCTTTAGCTTCCAGGCCAGTACCTACGATTGGCATTTCGGGGCGGATAAGGGGCACAGCCTGACGTTGCATGTTGGATCCCATCAATGCACGGTTAGCATCATCATGTTCCAGGAAAGGAATCAGGGATGCGCTCAATCCAACGATCTGGTTGGGAGCAACATCCATAAACTCCACTTCGTTTTTGTCGAGGATCGGAAAATCTCCAGTCTGCCGGGAGGTAATCTTCTCTTCTACAAAATTTCCTTTATCATCCAGCGGAGCGTTCGCCTGGGCAATCTTGGCGATATCTTCTTCTTCGGCACTCAGGTAGGTGAGTTTTTTCAAATCCACTTTCCCTTCATGCACTTTATGGTAGGGGGTTTCGATGAAACCCATTTCGTTGATCTTGGCATGTACACAAAGCGTAGAAATCAATCCGATATTCGGTCCTTCCGGTGTCTCAATAGTACAAAGACGGCCATAGTGCGAATAGTGAACGTCGCGTACTTCAAATCCGGCTCTCTCCCGGCTTAATCCGCCGGGCCCTAGTGCGGAGATACGGCGCTTGTGTGTGATTTCACTTAGCGGGTTGGTCTGATCCAGGAACTGGGAAAGCTGCGAGGTCCCGAAGAAAGAATTGATCACAGAAGAAAGTGTTCTTGCATTTATCAGATCGACCGGTGTGAATACTTCGTTATCGCGAACGTTCATACGTTCGCGGATGGTTCTTGCCATACGGGCCAGCCCCACACCGAATTGAGCATAGAGTTGTTCGCCCACAGTACGCACACGACGATTGCTTAAGTGATCGATATCATCGATTTCGGCCTTGGCATTGGTTAGCCGGACAAGGTACTTGACAATCTCGATCATGTCTTCCTTGGTCAGGGTTTTCTGATCAAGAGGCTGATTCAATCCCAGCTTTCGGTTGATCTTGTAGCGACCAACCTCCCCAAGATCATATCGCTTATCGCTAAAGAACAATTTGTCGATGATCCCGCGAGCGGTTTCATCATCCGGCGCATCTGCTCCACGGAGTTGGCGATAGATATGCTGTACCGCTTCCAGTTCGCTGTTGGAAGTATCCTTATTCAGAGTATTGTAAATGATTGCGTAATCTCCGCCCACATTCTCTTTCTGGATAAAGAGGCTCTTCACTTCCATATCTACCACCATCCCGATTGCGTCAGCATCCAGGATCGTGTCGCGTTCCAGCACCACTTCATTGCGCTCTATAGATACCACTTCACCGGTATCCTCATCCACGAAATCTTCCACCCAGGTTCTCAATACCCGGGCAGCTAGTTTTCTTCCTATGTATTTCTGTAAACCTTTCTTGTCAACTGGCACTTCATCAGCCATTCCGAACAATTCCAAAATATCCTTATCGGTTTCATAACCGATGGAACGTAAAAGGGTGGTTACAGGGAATTTCTTCTTACGATCTATATAGGCGTACATCACATTGTTGATGTCGGTTGCAAATTCCATCCATGCTCCTTTGAAAGGAATCACACGGGCGGAATAGATTTTGGTTCCGTTCGGATGGATGGATTGTCCGAAAAATACGCCAGGTGAACGATGCAATTGGGATACGACTACCCTTTCCGCACCATTGATAACAAAGGTTCCGCGGGGGGTCATGTAGGGGATATTTCCCAGAAACACATCCTGAACGATGGTCTGGAAATCTACATGCTCTTCATCATTACAGCTTAACCTCAGTTTTGCTTTCAGGGGCACGGCATAGGTAAGCCCGCGTTCCATGCATTCCTCGATCGTATAACGCGGCGGATCGATAAAATAATCAAGGAACTCCAGCATGAAAATATTCCGGGTATCCGTAATCGGAAAATTTTCCTTGAACACCCTGAACAAGCCTTCGTTGTTACGCTTATCCGGCGTGGTTTCCAACTGGAAAAACTCTTTAAATGATTGAATCTGGACTTCGAGCAGGTCAGGTGTCTCGGCCAGATGCTTGATCTTACCGAAATTGACCCTGTTTTGCACTTTAGTGGAGGACATATAATTTAAAACCGGTTTTAAATTGATCAAACTTCAACTACCGTCAGGAGCAATACAAGAACTGGGAACTATTATCAGTTCTCGAATTTGCCAAACAAAACCGTCAGGTGATTATTGCTCTTAGGAACATAAAAAGGACTGCAAAGTTAGTGAATAATATTGATTGCCCAAAAACATTAACCCCGGACAGGCCGGGGTTAAAATTCCTATTTTTAGAAAATCCTTTTTTACTGGATTTCCACCTCTGCACCGATTTCCTTCAGCTTGGCTACCAGGGCTTCAGCATCAGCCTTGCTCACGCCTTCCTTAACAGGCTTTGGAGCTCCGTCAACCAGATCCTTGGCTTCTTTCAGACCGAGACCAGTTAAGTCTTTTACGACCTTAACAACATTCAGTTTATTGGCTCCGGCTGCTTTAAGGATTACATTGAAAGAGGTTTTTTCTTCAACCACCGGGGCTGCGCCACTGGCGGGGCCTGCTGCAACGGCTATAGCTGCGGCTGCAGGTTCGATACCGTATTCTTCTTTCAGGATTTTTGCCAGTTCGTTTACTTCTTTTACAGTCAGTCCAACCAACTGTTCAGCAACTGCTTTTAAATCTGCCATAACTTAAAGTTTAAATTTTTTCCGCCTTCACGGTTTTACACTCCGGCGGAGGGTTTAAAAAAATCTGCCTTTGTTAACCCCCAGGCCTGGGTCATTTTACTCTGAATAGTTGCCCTGTGAAAATGATACAAGTGCAATAATTTATAAATCAATTAGTTAGATGCTGCTCTGTCCTCAAGCGCTTTCACAATTCCAGCCAGTTTGCTTCCTGCATTCAGGCCGCTGAGTACATTTTTGATCGGTGACTGAAGCAAGCCGATGATTTCTCCGACCAGGTCCTGTTTGCTTTTCAGCGTTGTAAGGGCCTTTAGCTGATCATCCCCGGCAAATACATCCCCATCGATGAATGCAGCTTTCAGAACCGGTTTTTCAAAATTGCCATCCTTGCGGAACGAGCTGATTATCAAGGCTGGTTCCTTAGCATTCTCTGAAAACAACAGGGCGGTTACCCCATGGAGTGAATCGTAAACATCACAAAATCTTTTACTATCGATGCTATCGAGCGCTTTTCTGATCAGGGTGTTCTTTGCCACTTTCATTTCAACTTTTTTGTTGAAACAAATCCGGCGGAGTTTACCCACCTGCTCAACCGTCAGCGATTCCGTATTGGCAACGTAAAAGTTATTGTATTGGGAAAACTTTTCCTTTAATACGTCAATCACTTCGTTTTTTTGATCCTTCGTCATTTTATTATTGTTTTGACTATTCGATTTTTGGGTTTAGTGCACAAAGCCTTTGGTATCGACGGCGATTCCCGGGCTCATAGAACTTGCCATAAATATGCTTTTCAGGTAAGTTCCTTTCGCAGTTGCCGGTTTGGCTTTGATAATGGCATTAAGCAATTCATGGCTATTGTCCAGTATCTTTTCAGGAGCAAAGCTTACCCTGCCGATAGAGGCATGGATTATTCCCGCTTTGTCCACCTTAAAGGCAATCTTGCCGCCTTTTACTTCATTAACGGCAGCCGCAACATCATTGGTCACCGTTCCGGTTTTCGGATTGGGCATCAGGTTACGGGGTCCAAGCACCTTACCCAGCTTACCTATTTTTGGCATTACAGAAGGAGTAGCAATGATTACATCTACGTCCACCCATCCGCCTTCGATCTTCTGAATGAATTCATCCAGGCCTACATAGTCTGCACCGGCCGCTTTCGCGTCAGCTTCCTTATCGGGAGTGCACAACACCAGAACCTTTTTGGTTTTACCCGTCCCGTGTGGCAGGCTGACCGTCCCACGAATTGATTGGTCTGCTTTTTTGGGGTCGACTCCAAGGCGGACATGTAAATCCACCGATGCATCGAATTTGGTGGTATTCACCTGCTTAACCAGGGAAGAAGCCTCATTGAGTGAATAGACTTTGTTTTTATCAACTTTAGCAACTGCTGCTTTTCTTTTTTTAGTAATGGCCATCTCGCAAATTTTTTAGTTGGGAGAAATTAATTGTTCCAGGGAGCCTTTCCCTCTACCGTAATGCCCATGCTTCTTGCTGTTCCTGCTATCATCCGCATGGCACTTTCTACTGTGAAGCAGTTCAAATCAGGCATTTTTTCCTTGGCAATGGCTTCCACCTGTGCCCAGTTAACTTTTCCTACTTTGTTACGATTTGGCTCTTTGGAGCCGCTTTGAATTTTGGTTGCTTCCATCAACTGTACCGCCGCCGGGGGCGTTTTAATGATAAAATCAAAAGACTTATCATTATAAACTGTAATGATGACGGGAAGTACTTTTCCAACCTTATCCTGGGTCCTTGCATTGAATTGCTTGCAGAACTCCATGATATTAATACCTTTTGAACCAAGTGCTGGTCCGATCGGAGGAGCAGGATTGGCTTGACCGCCTTTTACCTGCAATTTGACATAGCCTGTGATCTCTTTTGCCATGATATATTTTTTTGGTTTTAACGTTCCGAATCATTCAATGGATCATTCAATGGATCATTCAATCAGAGCGGAACTCCCAAATACGATTATCAAAAGAACTTGTTTGGGGCTGCAAAACTAAGACAAAATCCTAATTAGACAAATATTTTTTCAGGAGAGTTTACTACTGCCCCCTTGACAGTCACTTAAAGGTCCAGTTAGACCCAAACCGACGTTTTCGTAAATTGCTTTTTTCAGAAGGATAATTCCTGAAAAGAGTTAATTTTTTTATGGCTTTTTTTTCTATTTGAATTTTTCTCTCTAACTTTTGCATCAATCTCCGTATTAATCTAATAACAACAAAAAACTCACATTAACATTATGGCAAAGTCAAAGAAAAAAGCCCCAAAAAAAGCTGTAAAGAAGTCGGCAAAGAAAGCCGCACCGAAGAAAGCCGCCAAGAAAAAGGCTGCTAAGAAAAAAGCAGCCCCCAAGAAAACTGTCAAAAAAGCAGTTAAAAAAGCAGCTAAGAAGGCTCCTGCCAAAAAAGTTGCACCTAAGAAAAAAGTTGCACCTAAGAAAAAGGCTGCGCCTAAGAAAAAACCTGCTCCGGCTAAAAAAGCTGCACCTGCGAAAAAGGCTGCACCTAAGAAAAAACCTGCTCCGGCAACGCCAACGGCATCCGCGCCTGTTCCGGTTCCTGCACCCACTCCGGAATTGCCTTCAACGCCTTTGACAGAGACAGGTACAGGTGAGTAATCATTATAGAACTAGTCATAATACTACATATAAATTGCCTTCCCGAAAGGGAAGGTTTTTTTATTGTATCCGGAATAATTTTTTCTGAAAAAACTAGCATCGACTCATGAAATCTTTTCGACTTGCATGTAGTTCAGCTCGACCGGAGTGGATCGACCAAATATCTTCACCGTCACTTTCAATTTTTTCTTTTCATCATTTACTTCTTCGATGATGCCGTTAAAATCGTTAAAGGGGCCTTCAATGATTTTGATGGTTTCTCCGATAATGAAGGGCTCACTCATGCTCATGCCACCGGATTCAGCCATTTCATCCATCTTTCCAAGCATCTTATTTACCTCAGCCTTTCTCAGAGCGATCGGATTTTCCTTACCCAGGAAATGAATCACATTGGTAGTATTCTTTACTGCTTCTCTGAGGTCATCGCTAAGCTTTCCTTCGGTTACTTCAATCATCACATATCCCGGATAATAGTTTCTTTCGCGCATCACTTTTTTCCCATTCTGCACCTTATAAACTTTTTCAACCGGAAGAAAAACCTGCTTTACAACATCTCCCCAGCCACCACGGGTAATTTCCTTGTCCAGGTATTCTTTTACTTTACGTTCTTTGCCGCTAACGACACGCAGAACATACCATTTAGTTTCAGATTGGATTTGATTTGCTATTTCCATGATTAAAAGAATGAATAGACCATTTTTAAAACGGCACTGGCTGCAATATCCATGATTCCTACTACTACAGTTATCAAAATGGTAGCTACCAGCACAATCCATGTCGATTGCTGCAATTGTGCCCAAGAGGGCCAGGACACTTTTTCGGTCAATTCCTTGTAAGATTCCCGAAGGTGAGTTGTTATTTTGTTCATTTATTCCAATTTGATCCGAATAATTCTGTTTGTATTATGATCAGAAGGAATATTCCCTGACATAAAACAAATATCACAATTCGTAGCACGGGCACAAGGATTCGAACCCTGATCTAAGGTTTTGGAGACCTCCATTCTACCATTGAACTATGCCCGTTTCTAACAAAATCCTGCCGGATTTTGTAAAACCTCATAACGAAACAAAGTACCCGGGACCAGCCGGATACTTTGCAAATATAATAAGCTTATAGCATGCTTCCCTTTTTGATAGGGAAACGGGCTTATTTGATTATATCCGTAACCTGGCCTGCACCAACTGTTCTTCCACCTTCGCGAATAGCGAATTTCAAACCTTTTTCCATTGCGATTGGTTGGATCAGTTTTACAGAAAGAGTCGTATTATCACCAGGCATCACCATTTCCGTTCCTGCGGGCAGCGTTACTTCTCCCGTAACATCAGTTGTACGGAAATAGAACTGCGGCCTGTATTTATTAAAGAAAGGAGTATGACGTCCCCCTTCCTCTTTGCTCAATACATAAACTTCCCCTTTGAATTCGGTATGCGGAGTAATGCTTCCTGGCTTGCAAAGAACCATTCCACGGCGGACCTGGGTCTTTTCAATACCACGGAGTAAAAGACCGGCGTTATCACCAGCTTCACCCTGATCCAGCAGTTTGCGGAACATCTCAACTCCCGTAACCGTAGAGTTCAAAGGAGCATCCTGCAGACCAACGATTTCAATGGCTTCACCCACTTTAATGCGGCCTCTTTCAATACGTCCCGTAGCAACTGTACCACGGCCCGTGATGGAGAATACATCTTCAACTGACATCAGGAAGGGCTGATCGACTGGACGAGGAGGCAGCGGAATATAGCTATCAACTGCAGCCATCAATTCATCAATAGCCTTGACCCATTTTTCATCCCCGGCAAGCGCTCCTGTGGCAGAACCCTTTATGATTGGTGTATTATCCCCGTCGAAACCGTAGAAAGTCAGCAATTCGCGAATTTCCATTTCTACCAGTTCAAGAAGTTCAGGATCATCCACGAGATCCACTTTATTCATGAATACCACCATACGGGGAACACCTACCTGGCGGGCCAGAAGAATATGTTCTTTTGTCTGAGGCATCGGTCCATCCGTAGCGGCAACAACGAGGATAGCGCCATCCATCTGTGCGGCACCTGTGATCATATTTTTTACATAGTCAGCGTGACCAGGGCAATCCACGTGCGCGTAGTGGCGATTTGCTGTCTGATATTCCACGTGTGCCGTATTGATTGTAATCCCTCTCTCCTTTTCCTCCGGAGCCGCATCAATTTCATCGTATTTTTTTGCTTCTGCCAAACCTTTTTTAGATAATATGGTCGTAATCGCGGCAGTCAAAGTCGTTTTCCCGTGGTCGATATGGCCAATGGTACCAACGTTAACGTGGGGTTTGTCCCTCTTGAAGGTCTCTTTTGACATTGTTATCTGTTTTAAATTGTGTTTTAAATTTAAAGCTAAAGATATGATCTTTAACTACTTACCTAATTTATTGGGGCCCAGCCCTCGCCTGAACAAACCGATGCCGGTTTAACGGCTCGAAATTTTGAGCCGTTGATGAGAATTGAACTCACGACCTCTTCCTTACCAAGGAAGTGCTCTACCACTGAGCTACAACGGCATTTCCCGGTTGGGGCTAGGCACTCCTGAGGGTCGGCTGTCGGCACTTACCCACCTTATGAGCGGAAGACGAGGTTCGAACCCGCGACCTACAGCTTGGAAGGCTGTCGCTCTACCAACTGAGCTACTTCCGCAAGTAATGGATGTTGAATGATTTGCAGACTTGCAATTGCTCGGTTAATTGCCATCGATATTGCTATCTTTTTGCCGCAATCATTCATTATCCGCATTAAAAAAAGAACTGTGGGCAAGGATGGATTCGAACCACCGAACTCCGAAGAGGACAGATTTACAGTCTGTTGCCGTTGGCCACTTGGCTACTTGCCCATGCAACTGAGAATTCTGAGCCAGTGGAGGGATTCGAACCCCCGACCAGCTGATTACAAATCAGCTGCTCTGGCCAACTGAGCTACACTGGCGATTGTTTATTTTACCGCGTTAAGTTGCTGACTAAGCCTCGCATAGCATGCAAGCCCTGAACTCATTAATAATTAAGTATTGATAAAAAGAACTTTACCAAAAAAGACAACCAGCTATTTTTTTGGGAAGGCAAAAGTAAGCGAATTTCTGCAATCCAAAAATTTTGGTCGTCTTTTTCAATTGATTTTTAATGGGAAAAACCCAAAAAAGAAAAGGCCCCGGTACCCGGAGCCTGTTTTAAGTTTATGCCGCTAATTTATCTTTTTTCCTTTTGATCTGGTTGATCACTGATTCGAATGCGTCATCGAAAGATTCTTCAAATGATTTCGAACAGCATTTTGAGAAGAATTGATATTTGGGGACATGTACATTGACTTCTGCGATTTTGTCTTTAATGGTGTGGATTACATTGTCAAGCTTTAGGAAAACTTCCACTTTGATGATTTGGCCGTGAAATGTGTCAAGCTTTTTGATCTTTTTGGTTACATATTCCGTTAGCTTGACATCCGCATCAAAATGAACTGCCTGAATTATTACATTCATATCGATCTCGTTTTAAAGTGAAACAATAAAAAAAAGAGCTTATTATTTTCTATGGCAGCGGGTGATATTCTTACTATTTAGCGCAGGTTGAAATTAATGAAACCACCCTGCTTTTCCAAATAAAAAAAGCCTAAATCTTCAGGCTTTCGGATGGGCTTTCCGATAGACATCCTTCAATTTTTCTATACTGTTATGGGTATAGACCTGGGTTGCGGCCAGGCTGGAATGACCCAGGAGTTCCTTTACCGAATTCAATTCTGCTCCTCCATCCGTAAGATGAGTGGCGAAGCTGTGACGCAGGACATGGGGGCTTTTCTTTTCAAGTGTCGTAACTATGCTTAAATATTTTTTTACGCTGAGATATACGGATTTGGGATACAATCTTTCCCCCTTCCCATTAGTGAGCAAGCAGACGGTTTTATCCCCGGTAATCCTATCCTCCTTCTCCTGCATATATTTTCTGATTGCATCTGATAAGGAATCGCTCATTGGGATCAATCTTTCCTTATTCCCTTTGCCAAGGACCTTGATATTGCTATTAGAAAAGTCTATCTGACCTTCCTTAAGGTAGACTAGTTCGCTTAGGCGCATGCCGGTATTATAAAATATAGCGATCAACAGCCTATCTGTCCTGCCCTGCCAGTCATCCGGGAATTCAATCCGGGAAAGCAGCCGGAGTATATCTTTTTTTTCTACATAGACGGGCAGCCTCTTACTCATTTTCGGACTGTTAATGCTTCCCATCGGACTGGTCTCTGCCTGACCTGTCTTCATTAAATATTTAAAAAAGGATTTCAGAACCGAAATTCTGCGATTGATGGAGCGGGAACTGATACCTGCATTTTTCTGGCTGGCCAGCCAGCTCCTGACAAAGCCGGGGGAGATTTCTCCAATTGGGAGATTCCCGTATTGTCCAAATAGGAAAGTGTTAAAAGCTTGAAGATCATCCCGGTAGCTACGAACCGTATAGTCGGAATACCTCTTTTCAAATTGCAGGTACTCTGTAAAATGCAGGATCAGTGATTCCAAGGTAAGTGCATTGTTTACTTAAAGGTAGGTCATTGAAATAAAAAAACCATCCGAAGGATGGCCTGGTAATATTTTCAACATAAGATAGCTTAAATCTCGATCTGTCCCGTCGTGATCTTCTGCTTGTAAATCGCACGAAGAACTTCCCCCCTCCTTTTAACTGATTTCTTGGTATAAGACTGGCGGGACCTGAGTTGCAGCAGGACCTTGGCCTTTTCGAATTTCTTCTTATACTTCTTCAGGGCTTTGTCAATATTTTCACAGTCTTTGGAATCAATAATTAGCATTTTCTACCTCTTTAAATGATTTTATGGGTTGCAAATATAGCGCTAATTTCCGAATCAATAAAATACGGTTAATAATTTCCCGAATTTTGACCCATGTTTACAGGAATCATTGAATCTACAGGGATAGTGAACAAAATAAGCAGGCAGGGGACTAACAGGACCTTTTGGATCGAATCCGCCCTGTCCGGGGAATTAAAGGTAGACCAAAGCCTCTCGCATAGCGGAGTTTGCCTTACAGTTGAAGATCTTTTTCCAGGTTTGCACCAGGTCACGGCCATTGAGGAAACTCTGCGAAAAACAAATTTATCCGACTGGGCTCCCGGGCGACTCGTCAACCTCGAACGTTGCATGCAAATGAATGCACGCCTGGACGGTCATATTGTGCAAGGTCACGTTGATACTACTGCTATTTGTACAAAAAGAAAGGAGATTCCGGGAAGTTGGGAATTCCGTTTTGAGTTTCCTGGCCGCTTCAGCAACCTGGTCATCGAAAAAGGTTCAATCAGCCTGAATGGGATCAGCCTGACGGTATTTGACGTGAAGAAAAAAAATTTCAGCGTTGCCATTATACCCTATACTTACGAAAATACCAATATCAGGGAAATCCAGGCTGGATCAAGCGTGAACCTGGAATTTGACCTGATTGGAAAATATGTTGCAAGAATGACCCATCATTGAAATTTCCTCTTCCATTTAAGTATTGGCTGCTCATAATAATGAAAACTAAAATAACTCAGAAAGAGCAGTAGAAAAATCCCTGTCAGACGGGTAAGCCAGTATGACCCGTCCTGAGAAAGTCCCTGTTGCAAATAGAACTTTTCGATCTGGGGGAAAAGCATCTGAAGAAGAAGCCAATGAAATACATAAATGCCATAGGAGTATTTCCCAAGCCAACGAAGCCAGGACAGGCTCAGCGATCGCTTTAATAGTTTGAATCCATTTGATTGAAGTACCGCCCAAAAAAGCCATAGCCAGAACAGATCGATCGCTGAATATCCATAGCGCAATAGCCACCGGTTACTGATATGGAGATCCGGATTATGAAGGAGAATGATCGCAAAGAGCCCGATACTTATTGGAAGCAACAGGTAGAAATAGCGGCTATTGAATGCAGGAAGGGAACGGGTTTGCAGAATGCATAAGATGGCACCTGTCAGAAGTGGTTCACAAGTGACCAGGGTATTGTAATAAGCTGCATCATGTGACCCGGTGACAATTCGAAATCCGATGGAAATGCAAATGATTCCAAGAAGTATAAGGATTTGGCTGGCCTTGAAAACCGTAAAGCGGAAAAGCATCGGCCAGAAAAGGTAGAATTGTTCCTCCACCGCCAGCGACCAAAAATGAAAGAGAACCGCACTGACTGGCAAACCATAGAATATGATTCTCCAATTGCTCAGATAGAGCCAATACCAGGCCTGAATCTTAGACAGTTCTGAAAAATATTGTTCATAATGAGTATAAAAAATCGGGAGCATTATGAAAAACAGGAACAGGCATCCATAATACAGGGGGAATATGCGTAGCACCCTTCGCAAATAAAAATTGCGGTAATAGCCGGTGGGGTTGGATTGATAATGGAAAAAAAGACGTTTAGTAATGAGGTATCCCGATAGCATGAAGAAAAGATTCAGCCCCACCCAACCGAAATGAAATGGGGGGTACCGGTAAAAATAATGGCCGCTCGCTACTAATAAAATTGCAAGACCACGGACGCCATCCAGTTCCGGCATATGCTTTTCGGAAATATTTTGATTTGATTGAGCCGCCATAAAGTTCTATTCAAACCAGTTCACTAATTCCAATACAGTTAGTTTTGATTTTTTTTCCTGGTCCAGGTCCTTGATGATCTTTCCACCCTGGAATTGGATCAGCCGGTTACCGAATTCCTGGGCATCTTTAAGATTATGGGTGATGCACATTGCCGTAAGTCCGTATTGTTTTATGAGTCGATCGGAAAGATCCAGTATCAGGCGGGCAGAACGGGGATCAAGGGCGGCTGTGGGTTCATCTAACAACAATATCCCTGAATCGTCCATGACGCTCATCAGCAAGGTCAGTGCCTGACGCTGTCCACCCGATAAGGATCCCATGGGGAGATTGATCTTGTCTTCGAGGCCCATGCCCAATTCTGCGATACAGTCCTTCACTTTTTTCTTAAATGCGGCATTCACTCCGATGATGAGTTTTTTGGATTTTGTCCTTAGAGCGGCCAGTCGGAAATTATCCAAAATGGTCAGATCTGAAGCCGTCCCAGTAAAGGGATTCTGAAATACGCGGGTAACCCATTTGCTTCTTCTGTATTCCGGTTCCGAACTTACATCAGTCCCATTAATAAAAATCCTGCCCGAAGTGGGCCTTTCGGCGCCGGAAATCAAGTTAAGGAGGGTCGTTTTCCCGGAGCCGTTGGAACCGACCACTACTAGATAGCTCCCCCTTTCAATAAGGAGATCTATGTTTTGGAGGGCCTTAACCTCATTGATTTCGCCATGATTAAATACCTTCGATATGTTTTGGAGCCTGATCATTTTCTCTTCAATGAAGTGCTGATATTAGGAATTGCTACGATGAACAGAACGAATAAAGCAGTTACCAGCTTCAAAAAATTAGGATCCACCCCCAAAGAAAGGGTGAGGGCCAACACCAATTGAAAAAGCAGGCTACCTGCAAGGACAAGCGCTAATTGACCTCCAATGGATTTGGTCTTCCACCAGGTTTTCAGGGCCTGGGCAATCAGCACCGATCCTAGACCCACGATTACTATACCAATTCCCATATTGATATCTGCGAAGCCCTGGAATTGGGCAACCAAAAAACCACTCAGTGCTGTCAGGGAATTGGCTATTGCCAGGCCAATGATCTTCATCCGGTTATTATTAATCCCCAGAGAACGCGTCATAGATTCGCTATTGCCTGTTGCGCGCATCGCAATCCCGAAATCCGTGCGCAGCATATAGGAAATTATTAAGAAAAGAGCCAGGATCAACAGGAAGGCGACCAGCAAGTCATTATATAATTCATTGGAGAAAAAAGTCAGAATGCCGAAAAGGGATGCAGTACCTATAAGAGGCAGGTTCGATCGTCCCAGGATGACGAGGTTCACGGAATAGAGCGCCGTCATCACAAGTATACCGGCCAGCAAGGCATCGATCTTTAATCGCGTATGGATGAAACCGGTAAGGGCACCTGCAGCAGCGCCCATTCCCATGCAGGAAACCAGGACAAGGGGGAGGGATAGATGCCTGCTCAGGAGGACAGCCGTTACAGAAGCGCCTAAAGTGAAACTTCCATCGGTTGTAATGTCGGGAATATTGAAAATTTTCATGGAAATAAAGATTCCCATGCAAAGGGGCCCCAGACAAAGGGACAATTGGAGAGCCTGCAAATAGAATTCCATTATTATTTGACGGGTTCAAAATCCTTGGGTATGCTTAACCCATAAATTTGGGCAACCGAAGGATTGTACACTTTCTTGCGCAACCTGACCATTTCCCACTGAAATCCCTTCTTATCGGTTGAGAGGAGCCATGCGGCAGCCTGTTCTCCGGCCTGAAATCCCCACTGATAAATATCAGCGCCGTAGGCGACCAAAGCACCGCGGGAAACCAGCCCGGCTTCACTTGTGAAGATGGGCACCTTCCCCTGTTTACACTGTTTTTCGATCGATTCAAAGGATGCAAAAACCGTATTATCCGGATTGGCAAAAAATGCATTGATATTTTTGTTTAGCAGTGCGGCAGTAACGAGTTGCACATCGGCCGAACTGTTAACTGGAAGCGCAACCAGATTAATATGGTTTTTGCCTGAGAGCTGCCGGATCCGGTCAATGGCTTCTACGGATTGCGGTTCGGATTGATTGAACAGCATGCCGACGCTGATTGTTTTTTCCGAATTTCCGGTTGGATTGAGAATGCGGGGAATCAGCAGGAAAGAAGTGTCGATATAGTCCAGGTTCTCCCCTACTCCAAGGAGATTAGATGGAGGATTACCATTTTGATCCAGGACCTTCATCAGGGTAGGCGTAGGTGCGACCATCATGAACACCGGCACAGTCCGGGTTTTCTGAATGGCCGTTATAGCAGATAGGGAGGCATTGGCGGCAATGAGATCAACCGGCTCTGAAATAAAATAATTGACTATTTGGGTCAGCGTAGGGATATTTCCCTGTGCATTTCGGTAAAGTATTTTGATATTGCCTGTCTTCTCATCAAATCCATTTTTCTTCAATGCGTCGATGAATCCGTCCTTCGCCTGTGCAATGGTATTGTCCTGGAAGGCATCCACAAATCCGACAACCGGAACAGCAGATTTTTTCTGAACGCAGCCTGATAACAGCAAGAGACTTATGATGATATATTTTTTCATTGAGCTATTCGATTGTTCGTTAAAAATACATGATTCTCACGGGATAGCTTTTCAAAAACTGATGGTCGAGCCGGCCGCCCAAATCAAATTCTGATTCCAGACCAATGCCCTGCTCCAATGGTAAAAGACTCCGGCATTCAAATTGATATTTGCGAGATGCAGATAATTTATACTTACTAGTTGGTTCAATAGGATCCCTGTTTCATAAAAACCATTGACAGGGGCTTTCGCTGTGGGACTAGCTTGTGAACTAACCTGTGACAGGGATCCATAAATCAGGTTATGTGCAATGCTTATAAATGGTTTGCTGAATTTCCAATTCCAGAGGTAGTGGTCAAAATCATGGCAATAAAACAGACTGATGTAACGATCGCTGAAATAATCATAAGGTCGCATGGTAATGAATCCACCCCATGCATAATAATTGAAATAATCATTGCGAAATCCTTTGCCGGCCAAAAGAAATGAGGGAGGAAGGGGCTGGCCATGCAGGGTTTGGAGAAGCCCTCCTTCAAGCTGAAAATGATCATAGCCCCAGTTGCCTGTATGCTTTGCATAAGCCAGTGCAGCCAGGACCTTGTAATAATCTGTTGAATAGGAACCTGAATTCACATCTCCCCCTGTCAGCCTGAGATAGATCGTAGGATAACTGGTTCCAAAGGGTTCGTAGTAACCGAATAGTGGTATCCTTTTTTCACCATAGGCATAGCGGAAATTCAGGCCGGCCTCTTTGAACTGAAAAAACTCAATATTTTTCCCCGCGATCTGAAACCCATTTTGATAAAGGGACTGCAATTGCCCCGAGCTACCCTCGGCTTCGATTTGCCAGTAACCACGCTGGGTATGAAAGGTTAAATTGTATTGGCTGATCTGGTCCACACTCGTGAGTATCCAGTTCCGGAAAGTTTCCTTGTCGATTTCGGGATTGATCTGAACATCTCCTTCGCTTCTGTAATTGTTCTGGTAGGAGATCCCGAGCCAGTCATCCTTTTCTGCAAAAGGATATAGTGTAGCGGATGCTCCATATTTCCAACGATGGTCGCCTATACCATACCCGGCCCATGCCCCCAAAGAAAAATAGCGGGATACCCGATCATTGGTCGACAGGCCAGCCCCGATGCGCGTGCCTTCATATTCGTTATAATTCGCGAGTCGCGTGATGTCAAGATCGAGCGGACCTATTCCGAATTTGCCAAGTGCCAGTTTGCCAAAGGCGTTCACTTTGTTTTCCATCCCCACTTTCAGCGAAAGGCTGTCCATCGAGCGATAGGTATTGCTTTCTTTTTGGGTCAGGCCATCCGGCCTGAATTTTTGCCATTGTTCTTCCGTGTACAGATCTACGGAATCGCTGAGGGCAACGGGATGGGCTCTTTTAAAATCCACCCTTACACTGTCAAATCTTACCAGGTTGATGATCGAATGACCATTCAGGTGCATGCCAGCCATTGGACTGGGGTATTTTTTTAAAAGCACATCGTAATTCAATTCCTCCGGAAACCAACGGCCGCCGGTCCTGGTATATTTCTGTTCGATCCGGATCTCGCGATCATCTGCAGAATCGCCGGTGCTGGATATAAAATTAGAAATCGCATAGCCATCACTGTTGATATAAACAATGCCTCTTAGCGAATGGAAGGCTGCGTTTTTTTTGGGCCGAAAGCTGAGGATGTAGATTGTGTCCTCCCCGCTATATAATTCATCTTCCAGCCGGAACCGATAACGATCCTGCCAGCCCCGGGCAATAGGATTGATGTAATCCGTTCCGTTGAGACTGATATAATCCCTATATACATGAAAGGGCATAACATCCGTGACAAGGGAAGTGAAATAGGTCTTTTTAAGGCCGGAAAATCGGGAGGCAATAATATCATCCTGTGTCTGATGGGGCCTTCTATAATTCCTGCGGCTATAGGTTTCTGCAAGAACAAGATGATTGGCCATCATGAAATTCCGTAACCTGCCAGTATCTCCCCGGGACATTTTTTGAATGCCTTTTTTCATATCAGGAATTTGGGAGTTGCTTGCTGTCGATGACCCGACAGTATCCATTAATTTATTTAAGATCAGGTCGGCCTTGAACTTATAGTAGATATAGCATTGGTAACGATCATATTTATCCGGATCATGCAGGGCTTTGTTTCGAATCGTTTCGTTGATGATTCGCCGGATCTTTTCGTTATCGGGAATTACGGTGATTTCATTCAGGTTGGATGGCGCCGGCATCAGAAAAATAGTATCCGGGCTGCCTGGTCTTGCTTCAATGAATAGATCTCTGGAAACATATCCGACATAGGAAATCTTTAACCGGATGCCGGTTTCACGCATAAGGATGCGGAAGCTTCCATCCACGCCGGCAAGCTGCGTATTTTGCCTCTCCGCTCTTACTGTGGCAAAAGGGAGTGGTTTATGAGACAGGCTATCCGCCACTATGGCCTTATAGGAGGGCTGACCTATAGCAGTAATTCCAGCTAGATTAATGAAGAGGCAAAGAAAATACTTCATTTATTCGAAGGTAGATCATGGCTCCGAAAACGATAGGCTAGAAACCGCTGATATTGGTATCTCCATTTAGTTGAAGGAGATGACTCTCTGGTTGGTTCGGGGATTGTTTGCCCGACATTTTCAAATTTCCCTTAAAATCATTTTTTACAGAAGCTTCCCTGATCCAGCCGGTATTTGTGTTTATCTCTATCAGGGATTCACTCTGACCGGTGATATTGAAGCCGGACATACCTATCACGGTGCCGAACATGGATTTGGGTTGTTTATCACTACTGCTCGCGCCGGTCTCAGTATGACCCTTGATCCTGGCAATCCCATCCTGGTAGCTGATGAGCTGGTAGGTGGTCTTGATCCAGTTGGTATGGGCGGAATCGGGGCGAATTTCATTTACCCATGATTCGTTGATTTTTACCTTATGGTCCGGATAGAGTGCTGTAATTTTTTCGATATTTTCTTTCATGGCGTCTTTCATAGCCTTTGAGCCCATGGATTGTTTGAATCCTCCCATCATCATCATTTGTTTCAGCATTGCGAACATCGGATTGCCCTTGATCCTGACCATGAATCCGCTGGTATCCTTATTTTCTATTTTACTTATGGCGCCGTTCTTAAGCAGCGTGATGCGTACCTGTTTTTCGGAAATATTGCCATACCCACTCCCTGCCTGATCAATGTCGGCTGAATTGAACTCAAATTTTCCCATAGGACCCTTCATTTGAATATCTATACTGTCATAGGCGACATCAAGTTGATAACCTGCTGCGCTTGCTTCAACCACTTTAAAATGCATTGAACCCCTGATAGTATAGCTTCCCTTCACGGAATGGCCTTCCATTTCCCCGCTGAACTGGTTAGAGGAATTTATTTTCAGGTGATAAATATTGTCTTTTTGCAAATTTAATTCCAGGCTATATTGACCATAAATGGTTTGATAGAAGAAAGCGGAGAGGAGGAGTAGCCATTTCATGATTTCCCTTTTGAATGTTTCCAAAGTAAAATAAATAAACAGGGGAGATAGGAAATTGTTTATACAATAAGATCGCATTTTCATCGAATCCTGCACAAATAACTGGAACTACCCGGAAACCGCTTTATTTTTTCACCAGGCCAATGGGCAGGACGGTCTTTCCAAGGACCTCATTCAACAAGGCAGCAGCCCCGGTATAAATAGCTGAAAGCCCGCATAAAATGCCCTCATAGCCTGTAAATATTTTGAGTGTTTCATTGCCAGTTGCATCCCCGGCAGCGAGCAGAATGAAAAGAATGGTCAGTGTGGCAAATACGAATTGCAGTGCCCTGCTGATCCGTAGAGTTCCAATAAAAAGCAGAAAGGTGAATAACCCCCACATGAGCAGGTAGGCAATCATTCCCTTGGAGGAGGCTGCTGCTACCCAGCCCAATTTTGGCATCACGATGAGGACAACAAGAGAAAGCCAGAAAAAACCATAAGAAATGAAGGCGGTCATCCCGAAGCTGTTATTCTTTTTGGATTCCATAATACCGGCGACGATCTGCGCAAGGCCGCCATAACACAGGCCCATCGCAAGGATCATGGAATTCATCTCATAAAAACCTGCATTATGAAGATTGAGCAATACCGTTGTCATTCCGAATCCGAAAAGTCCCAGGGGAGCAGGATTGGCGGAATTGTCCTTAATGGCAATAATCGATTGATCCATATAGTGTATGTATTTTTTGAAGGATTTTGAAAATGAGACATACCACTCATAGCAAGCATCTTCAAATCTATAAGAATAATTTGAAGAATCGTCAATCGATCGGAAAACAGATTAGTAGGCCCTGGCAAAAAGCACCCTTTGCTGGCTGGGCTTTCCGCTAAATATGCAATTTCCTTCCTCAAGAGGGTTATTCAGGGGGATACAACGGATCGTTGCTTTTGTTTTTTCCTGGATGGTTTGTTCCGTTTCAGGGGTTCCATCCCAATGCGCGGAAATAAATCCTCCCTTTTCGTCCAGCAATCGAACAAATTCGGCCCAGTTGTCGGCCTTTGTAATGCGCGAATCCCGATAGGTCAGCGCTTTCTGGTAAATATTCTCCTGGATATTGTCAAGAAGGGTAATGATTTTTTCCGTAAGCCCTTCAAGGGACATTACCATTTTCTCCCTGGTATCCCTTCTGACCACTTCTACAGTCCCGCTTTCGATATCTCTCAATCCCATTGCAATTCGCAATGGCACGCCCTTCAATTCATATTCTGCAAATTTCCAACCAGGCCGCGCATTATCGTTTTGATCGAATTTTACGCTTATTCCCCGGGACTTCAATTGGGAAGCCAGTTCCTGGCCCTTCCCGTCGAGCAGGTCTTTCTTATCATTTCCCTTATAAATCGGCACAATCACCACCTGGATGGGGGCAATCTTTGGAGGCATTATAAGTCCGTCGTCATCGCTATGCGCCATGACCAGGGCGCCGACCAACCTGGTGCTGACTCCCCAACTCGTGGCCCAAACATAGTCCAACTTATTATCCTTATCGGAGAATTTAACATCGAATGCCCTGGCAAAGTTCTGACCCAGAAAATGAGAGGTTCCAGCTTGCAGGGCCTTCCCGTCCTGCATCAGGGCCTCGATGCAATAAGTATCAATGGCTCCGGCAAATCTCTCGGATTCGGTCTTCACTCCCCTGATTACAGGCAAGGCCATGTATTTTTCAGCGAACTCCGCATAAATATCCAACATCAGTTCCGCTTCTTTAACCGCTTCTTCCCCGGTTGCATGGGCAGTATGGCCCTCCTGCCATAAAAATTCCGCCGTCCTCAGAAAGAGGCGGGTTCTCATCTCCCAGCGTACGACATTGGCCCATTGGTTAATAAGGAGGGGAAGGTCCCGGTAGGACTGAATCCAGTTCTTGTAAGTATTCCAGATGATTGCTTCGCTGGTCGGTCGAATAATCAATTCCTCTTCCAATTTGGCCTCAGGATCGACCATTAACCGTCCTTTGGCGGACGGATCCGATATAAGGCGATAATGAGTCACGACGGCGCATTCCTTTGCAAATCCCTCTGCATTTTTCTCCTCAGCCTCAAAAAGACTTTTAGGCACGAAGAGTGGGAAATAGGCATTCTCATGGCCGGTATCTTTAAACATTCGATCTAGTTGTGCCTGCATCTTCTCCCAAAGTGAAAAACCATAAGGTTTAATGACCATACAGCCCCTGACAGCCGAATAGTCTGCTAAATTCCCTTTGATAACCAAATCGTTATACCATTGGGAATAATCCTGTTGCCTGGAAGTGATTTCTTTGCTCATGATTAAAATTCATTAATGCCCGGAAAAGCTACTGTTAAAATCTCAATAACAAATTTTCTGGTATTCAATACCCAAATATTGTAACTTTACGCAATAAAAGTGCAAATGTAGGGTCCTGACAATAATATTTAAATGACAAGAGCATGAAAAAATTATCCGCATCAATCATTATTACTGCCGTTACCGTCTCAGTTATATTGAGCGGTTGTTCCTCATCAAAACAGGCTAGTGGTTCAGGCAGTGATTCTTATTATTCATCCAATAAGCAAGGGGAATACTATGATGCCAATGCAAATGATCAATACCTGATGATGAAGGTTCAGGACCCGAACCGGTTTTCAACGTTTGATGATTATGGCTACGATGCTTACTATAGCCCTTATGCCAGCCCTTATTATTCCCCCTATGCCTATATGCCTTATGCCGGTTATGGTTTCGGACTCGGATTCGGTTACTATGGCTTATACAACCCCTATTACATGGGATTGGGATTTTATAGCCCCTTTTATCCCTATGGTTACATGAGCATGTATTACGGATGGAACAATTATTACAATCCTTATTTCTCCGGTTACAACACAGCTTTCATAGGTGGCAAAACGTCTATGTATAACACTTACACCTCTACTAACCCGATCAATCCATCTGCCTATCGCAATACGGCCTTTGCCAATACCAATTCCAAGCAAAGTCCTTTTAACAAGGGTGGAAAAGCCGGTAATCAGTTCAATAGCCCCTATAACAGAGGTGGCTATTCCCCCAGCACGAGATATGGCGGCAGCTCGTTTGGCTCGTCGGGAGGATTTCGCAGTAGTGGCGGATTTAGCGGTGGCAGGCATTAGACGAGTTGCTTAGAACCAAAAAAATTTGTGAAAGAGATGTGCATTGAGGCCGTCTCTTTTTTTATATTCGCTTAGAAATAAGCAAAACCTGCATGAATCTAATTCTAAGGCTGCTGCGGTTGAAACATGTGGATACCCTCGTCGCAGCTATTGCAGGTTTTCTCATCATTTTTGCATTCACAAGACATAGCGGTATCGGCATTTCACCGGATTCGGTAGTTTATTTAAGCACGGCCCGAAATGCCTTTCAGTATGGCTCTTATAAGGATTTTGATGGAAATGCACTGGTCATATTTCCCCTGCTCTACCCGGGTTTCCTCAATTTCTGGATGATTATCACCCGACTGGATCCGCTCGTTTTTGTGCCATTGCTCAATGCCTCCCTTTTTGCCATGCTCATCTATATCAGCGGACGAATGATCGAAGGATTCGTTAATCACTCCCGTTGGTACCTACAAATCGCCCTTTTCGGCCTGATGCTAAGTCCCTGTATGCTGGAGATCTATTCCATGATGTGGTCTGAGACCCTCTTCATGCTGCTCTTTCTTTTTTTCATTCTGAGTTTGAGCCGCTACCTGAAAAACCCAGGAATTTCCCGTCTATTGTTTCTTTCCCTGATCACAGGTATGGCCTGTTTGACCCGCTATGCAGGTATTACGCTGATAGCAACAGGAGTTCTTATGATTTTTTTTTCTTTCCATTCTTCTTTCAAAAAAAAAATCCTGAATATTCTCCTGTTCGGATTGATCAGTTCCTCGATGCTGGGGGCCAATCTGATCAGAAATCATCTGTATTCTTCCACTCTGACAGGCAATCGCGAAAAAAGCCTGAGCTCCTTATCTGACAATATTGGCAATTTCGGAGCCATACTCTGCACCTGGCTCCCGCTTCCTGAAAATAGCCTTTGGTTGTCTTTTGTAATAGCGGTGATCCTGCTGATCATCTTTATAGTAGTCTTTATACGCCGTCGGCATTCCCATATGCATTATGAATCCTATGAAAATATTTCAACTTGTTTTTTTGCTGTATATGGGCTATTCATGATTCTTTCTGCTACTATGTCGCGTTATGAAACATTTAGCAGCAGGTTGGTCTCCCCGGCCTTTATCCCGATGGTCTGGGGAGGTAGTTCAATGATCATATTATACCGGGATACGGTATCAAAAGAAAAAAAATTCTGGGTCACACTTTTTACCCTATTGATTTTCGGCTGCTTCCAAATCAAGCAACTGCAAAATGATTTTGAAAATTATGATGGGATCAAGGATGCCGGAGTACCAGGCTACACAGAAGATCCATGGAATACAGACTCGGAAATCGTCAATTTCCTGAGGAATCATTTTAACGGCTTTCAAAAAGGTTATACGCTTTATTCCAATTCGGATGATGCCGTTTATTTCTATACCGGACTGCCCTGTACCATGTTGCCCCATGAGATTTCAGAACGAGAAAAAACGAAGTACTATAATAACGATAAATGTTACCTGATCTGGTTTGATGACACGGTCAATATTGAGCTATTTAGCCAGGATCAGGCCGTTAGCCATCCACGTATGAGGATACTCTATCGTTTTAGCAACGGGGTGATCTATATTACCACAGAGAATGCTATTCAATGATATTTTCCAAGCTGACGGGTTTTAACTGCTTGTCATAGTCATTAAGAAAGTCCCTGAACCAGTATCCGGAATTCTTTACAGTCCTAAGCTGGGTCTTGAAATCCACATGCACCAATCCAAACCTGGCCTTATATCCCTCAGACCATTCAAAATTATCTGTAAGTGTCCAGGCAAAATATCCTTTCACGGGAACGCCATCTTGCATGGCCTTTCCCATTGCGTGGATATAACTTGAAAAATAGTCGATCCTTTCCGCGTCATCCACGCTTCCATTTTTTAGTTCATCCCTGAAAGCCGCTCCGTTCTCCGTCACGATGATATTCTTCACTCCTATCATTGAACTGAACCTCTTCAGTATCCGGTAGAAGCTACCCGGGTTGATCTCCCAACCCATGCTGGTGCGTGGCACTTTTCGAGTGGCAGCTTTCACTTCAGAGGCAAAGACAATTGGAATAAGAGGATTGTAGCGTATGACAAGTGGAAAATAATTCTGAAGTCCGATGAAGTCAAATTCGAATGTCATTCGCTCAGTATATTTCCAGGCTTTATTATAAAGTTCCAGTTTATCGAGGAATTTGAATTCTTCACGGGGGTAACCCATTCCCAGTGCAGGCTCGATAAATAAACGGTTTAACAGAATATCAGCCCTTTGGGCTGCTTCGACATCTTCCTTTCTATCTGTATAGGGTAAGGTCTCCGAGCAGGAAAAAGTCGTTCCGATATAGGCTCCCGGAACCAATCTCCTCAATATTCTTCCGCCTTCCGCCTGTGCCAGGGCGGCATGGTGAACGGCAGGCAAAAAATTCCGAAGGCCTGACATGCCTGGCGCATGACGGCCCAGCATGTAACCAAGGGATGTAAATCCAAAGGGCTCATTGAGGACGATCCAGTTTTTCACCTTGTCCCCAAATTCTTCTGCACATAGCGTCACATAACGGCTAAACCATTTGAGCATAATGTGACTGGCCCAGCCCCCTTCTTTCTGAAGGGAAGCAGGCAGGTCCCAATGATATAAGGTGACAAAGGGAATCAGATTCAGATTCAAACATTCATCGATGAGCCGATGATAAAAAAGCAGGCCTTCCTTATTTATTTTTCCCGTTCCTTCAGGAAGGATTCGCGACCAGGAAATCGAAAATCGGAAGACCCGAAATCCAAGGCCTTTGACCAAAAGCAAGTCGTCCTTGTAGCGATGATAAAAATCGCAACTGTGAAGAGAGTTCTGGCCATCCTTTATTTTACCCGGTCTTTTGGAAAAAAGATCCCAGATCGATGGTCCCCTTCCGTCTTTGTTATATGCTCCTTCGTTCTGGGCAGCAGCGATAGCCACTCCCCATAGAAAATGCTCACCAAAATCTTTTGACGAAGGATTCATTATCTTGGACAAACTGAAAAAATGATCTGCAAAATTGAGATGTATCAGGCAAGTGGGATATTAAGATTCGGTTATTTTTTGAATCGCCTGATCATCTTCAGGCTCTGCCCAATGAATTTCGGCATCCCTTCGAAACCAGGTCATTTGCCTTTTTGCATAGTGCCGGGTATTTGTTTGGATTGATTCTACGGCCTGTCCCAGGCTGGATTTGCCTTCCAGATAATTGAATAGTTCTTTATAACCCACTGTTTTAAGCGCATTGAGGTCTTTAAAGGCCACCAGGTTTTTCACCTCATCTTCCAGCCCCTTTTCCATCATGCGGCCTACCCGTCTATTGATCCGATCGTAAAGTTTTTCACGGTCCAGGTGGAGGCCTACCTTAATTATCCGGAAATCCCTTTCTTTCCTTTTGGCCGACCGATAGCGGAGAATGGAGACGCCTGTAGACTGAACAAATTCAAGGGCCCTGATCAAACGCTGAGGGTTTTGGATCTCCATTTCGCGGTAGAAGGCCGGATCCTGCACCCGGATTTGTTCTTGCAGCCAGGTAAGGCCTTTCTGCCTGTATATATCCTGGATTTGCTTCCGAATGAGCGGGTCTGCAGGTGGCATATCATCCAATCCTTCGCAAAATGCCTTTATATAAAGCCCTGTACCTCCAACTACAACTACCCGATCACGATGCTGAAACAATTCCCGGGCTTTTTGGACAGAGAATCTTTCATAAAATGCGGCGTTCAAGTCTTCTTTAACTGAATGGGAATTGATAAAATGATGGGGAAGCATAGCGAGTTCGGTGGAATCCGGCTTGGCCACTCCGATATTCAGCTCACGATAACATTGCCTCGAATCGGCGGAAATGATTTCAGCGTCAAGACGGACGGCCAGCCGAATGGCGGCTGCAGTTTTGCCCACTGCTGTAGGGCCCACTATGACAATAGCAGTCTTATTTTTCAATTTGTTAAAGCTTGTAAAGAACCTAACAAATCTCTTTCAGAAATCTTACTTAAAATTCAGCTTCTCCTACCTCCCCTTCTGTGGAACCCTCTTCATCAGTTTCTTCCAATTCCTTATCATCTGTTTCGCCTTCCTCCACAAAACCATCTGCATTGGTTACCAGGTCATATTTTTCTTCCACTTCAGATAATTTATCACCTACAAGACCTTTAGTACCATACTGTGAAGGTCCGATCCCTTCCACTCTTACCACCACTGGATAATGCTTGGAGAAATCCTCCTCCCGGGTCACATTGATCAATTCCACCAGGAAGGTCCAATTCTTCACAAAATCATAAACAAAAATAAATTTCTGATTAGGATCCCTGATTTCAGTTCCAATCATTGTAGGTGCCATCAGCAGAGGTTCCACCCTATAGTTTTTATTGTATTTCTCCCTGGTGATCTCCCTGCCCCTTTGCCAATGATCGTTGCTTCTGAAAAAGGTGGATTGATGCTTACTGTCAAATTCAAATGCTTTGAGAATAATATTATTCAGGTCCAGAAAGGACTGAGTATGCCTGGTCGTAACATCCCTGTAAACGCTATCGTCTTCTTCGTAATAAACCCTGAATTTTAATACGGCCATATTTCAAAGGTATTTAAGCTGGAAAACAAAAGCAATTTCTAGCAATTTTTTCTGTTTCCCTCAAGCCATCCGCAAAAAACAAATTTACCAAATAACTAACATATGCAACTTCAATTCATCGGTTAAGGGGTTGCAAATCCGACTCCATGGCTTTTTGGAGCATGAATTCCCATGCAGCCTCAAATTTATTTTCAATTACTCCATCAAGGATCGCTTCCCTTATGGCATTCTTGAGGTCCCCTACCTTTCTTCCGGGTGGAAGTCCAAAAGTTTCCATGATCATTTCCCCTGTTATGGGAGGTTGCCAGTTTCGGATTCGGTCATTCTCCTCCACTTCTTTAAGGCGGCCTCTTACCATCTCGAAATTTTCGAGGTAGCGCTTCACTTTCTGCTGATTTTTGGAAGTGATGTCCGCCTCACAAAGTGTCATCAGATAGTCTATATCATCCCCGGCATCGAAAAGCAACCTGCGAATAGCCGAATCCGTTATATTCTCCTTTGTCAGGCTGATAGGCCGCAGATGGAGTTCGACCAGCTTCTGAACAAAACGCATCTTTTCATTCATTGGTAGCTTAAGCGAACCGAAAATCCGTGGAACCATTCTGGCTCCTGCAACCTCATGGCCATGAAAGGTCCATCCGTGGCCCTGTTCGAATCGCTTCGTCGCAGGTTTTCCAATATCATGCAGCACAGCCGCCCATCTGAGCCAGAGATTATCTGTGGAACGGGAAATATTATCTACCACCTGTAGCGTGTGATAAAAGTTATCTTTATGCCCTTTCCCATCTATATATTCAGCTCCTGCCAGTTCGACCATAGCCGGAAAAATAATTTCAAGTATATGAGTGCGATAAAGCAGGTCAAATCCGACTGATGGCCGGGAGCTCATCAGGATCTTATTTAATTCCTCCGTGACTCTCTCTTGTGAAACGATCTTTATCCGGGGAGATTCTTCCTGCATCGAACGTGCCGTTTCCTCATCCAGCCCAAAACCCAGTTGTGAGGAGAAACGGGCGGCGCGCATCATGCGTAAGGGATCATCGCTGAAGGTTTTGGCGGGGTCAAGAGGGGTCTTGATGATTTTCTTTTCCAGGTCCTTAATTCCTTCAAACGGATCGATCAGGTTTCCATAATCAGCCTCATTGAGGCTGATGGCCATAGCATTGATGGTAAAATCCCTCCTTAGCTGATCGTCCTGCAGGCTTCCCGCAAACACCTCCGGTTTTCTGGAATCCGGATGGTAGCTTTCTTTCCTGGCCCCTACAAATTCAATTTCCCATCCTTCCAATTTTATTTGCGCCGTCCCAAAATTTTTGAAGAAAGCAACGGGTGGGGGTGGCTGAAATGCCGAAGCCACGCGCTGTGCCAATTCGATCCCATCTCCTACGCATACGATATCGGCATCCTTGGTATCGCGGCCGATCAGCTTATCTCTTACAAAGCCCCCTATCAGGTATGTTTTGACGCCCATCTCCCGGGCCGTCCTGCTAATCTTGTTGAAAACGAATAACTCTCTTTCTGTACATGGAATCATCATAGCCCCGTAAATATAAGAAAGGGTTTTTTGCTATTTAAGCGCCATTGCCAATTGATCATCTTCAATTCCATAAGCACATTTAAAATGCCCTTTCGGGCAGGCTTTGTAGCCATGCAGGCCGCAAGGTCTGCAATCCAGGGTTTCCCGGGTTTCAATCAGGAATTTTTTTTCCGATAAAGGGCCGAACCCAAATGCCGGAACAGTAGAGCAATAAATCGCTGCAACGGGAGCATTTATGGCGGAAGCAAAATGCATAGGAGCTGAATCATTAACAAAATTCATGCGGGCATCCCTCATCAGGGCTGCGGACTCCAAATAACTCAGTTCCCCGCTGAGATTAGTCAATAATGGTCGCCTGGATTCCTGTAGAATTTGGCCGCAAAGGGATTTATCCGAAGCGCCCCCACATAGATACACAAGCAAATCCGGTTCCAATTTGCCGATAATGCTGATCCATTTTTCTGCAGGATATTGCTTTGTGAACCAGACCGAAGCCGGAGAAATGGTGATATAGGGTTTGTCCTTGAATCCCGAAACCTTCTCGAAATCTTTTTCTGAAGGGTATAGCCTTGGCATGGCCGGATTTTCATCCGTAAACACCCGGATCAATTCCTGGTTTCTGTCGATCTCATGTCTGCCCTTTTCCAGTCTATGGGAGATCTTCCTTGAAAAGAGAAATGAAAATGGGTTCTTGTCAAAGCCGATCGTCTCATCAGCGCCCGAAAAGGCTGTTAACAGACCAGTAGCCGCAAACCTCTGAACATTAATCACCTTATCGTATCGCTCAGACCTGATTTTCTTCAATAGATTAAAAAGATTTTTTCTCTTATTGCTCATCTTATCCCAGATCAGGACTTCATTTATATGAGGATTATTTACGAGTAAGGCCTCATTTCCTTTCCTCAGAAGAAAATCAATCTGAACATCCGGATAATAACTGGAAATCTTCTCAATTAAAGAAGTAGCAAGCACCACATCCCCGATGAAAGCAGTTTGTATGATGAGTAGTTTTTTCAATAAATTCATTTTCGTATGGTCGTTACAGTTCCATCCCGGTTCAATTTTACTACTGTCGAAGCCAGGTGCTGTGCCCGTTCCTCCTGGCGGTAACTCACCACATAATCCACGCCCATTTTAACTTCCTGAGAAATTTCTTTAAAATTTCCAGGAGAAGGAGCGCCGGAAAGATTGGCGGAACTGGAGACGATAGGCTTGCGGAACCTCTTGATCAAATGCCTGCAAAACTGGTCTCTGACAACACGCATTCCTACACTGCCATCTTCGGCCACCAGGTTCGAAGCCAAACCGACAGCGCCTTCATAAATGACAGTTGTAGGATTTTGTAGTTTATCCAGGAAATCAAAAATTGCCGGATCCGGATGACTGACATATTTCAGAATATCCTTAAAATCAGCGACCAGCACGATCAGGCTTTTGGATTCGGTCCTTTTCTTTAATTCATAAAGCTTTCTGACGGCCTCAGGATCCGTTGCATCGCAGCCAATCCCCCAGATAGTATCTGTAGGATAAAGAATAGTACCACCGCTTCGTAGAGTCTCAATGGCGCCCTTGATATCTTCTTCAAATTCCAACTTATCGCTGTTGATTCCGGCAAAAATAATGGCAATCCCCAATAAACCAGAATTTAACGTTTTTTACTTAAATTCATAAAAAAAGTGCGTATTATGAAAAAAACCGCCCTCCATCTTGCCTGCCTGTTATTTTCTACAATGATAATTACCCAGGCTCGCAGCCAGCAATCCTCACTCAATGGAACCTGGATACCCATCAGTCAGGAATTGAACGGAAAAGCCTTTCCCAAAGAAGCTTTTCAAAACCAAAAACTCGTTCTTACAGACAGCAGCTATATTGTATATGCCGAAGGCCTGGATAAGGGCACTGTCAAATACCAAGGAAATAAATTGGATATCTATGGAAAGGAAGGAGTCAATTTCGGAAAACATTTCACGGCAGTCTACAAATTGAAAAGAGGCAAACTTACCATCTGTTATGATCTTTCAGGCAGCAGCTATCCCGAAAATTTCGAAACCGCAGGTAAACCAAATTATTTTCTTTCGGTTTTTAAAAGAGGTTAGAACTTATAGGTAATTCCGGCCTGCCAGAAAAAAGAATTCGTGATCACTTCATTGGAGATCTTTACTTTGTCCGGGAAACCAGGTCTGATAGCAGTTAACTGTGTTAGAGCCGGGTTGACCGGTATTGCAAATACAGGAGAAAAATTAAATGTGAATTTTTTCACAACATAATTGATCGGCATAGTAAACTCATAATCCAGAATCTTAAACTGGGAAGCATTCAGAACCTCTCCTTCCAGATGACCGTTGACCTTAACAACCTCTCCTTTCCTCCTCAGTGAGAATTTATGTTTTTTATAGTAGGAATTGTAAAAGTTCTCGGTACTGCCATTCAGGTTTGCTGTTGGTGTAATATCAACCGCATCATTGAAAAGGTAAAAGCTATGTTCAATCCCGACTGCCAATGCAAAATCCGCTTTATCTGCAATAGTGACCGTAGGTGAAATAGTTGGTTTGATAAAACCCAGGTCATAGCCAGTCAAAATTGTAAAGCCCTCTCTTATGGAGGACCTGACATTAAAACTGTATTTGCTGAACCAATATTTGGCCGCAGATACCTCTGCGTCAAAATTCTTATGCACGTACAGATAACCGGCTTCGACAGTAACAAGATCGATTCGATTATAGCCGGATAGGGCTAGATAGGAGGCCGAAGCATTCGCAAATAAGCCGGATTTGTCGTAAAAAGCCAGCAAAGCTGTGATATAGGGCGTAGCTACAGAATCAAATCTGCCCATATAAACATTATTGCTCAGGTAGCTGATATCGGCTGAAAAATGGGATTTCCTGGGAGCGAGTGCGAAAATAGAATCTTCGATGGATTCAAGGCTAAGTGAATCCATGGATTGATTGAGTGTATCAATTTTTTGTTGCCTCGGGCTATTTTGGCCAAAAGCCTGAGAAAAGGTAATCCCAAAAAAAGCAATATAGATTCCCACCCTCCGCAGCGTAAATTTATTTCTCACCCGGCTTTAAGTTTAAGTTCCTAGGAGGCAATTACCGAATAAATTCGGTTAACTAATTGTTTTTGACGGCAAATCAATCGATATGTTTAAAATTTAGCCAAAATTCATATAATAAAAAACTCCTGCCAAGTCTCTTTTTTGCATTTCGATTTTCTAAAATGATTGCTGTCCAACCGCTATGTTTGTAAAAAAATTGATGGAACTTAAAGACCAGATCAGCCAAAGCTGGACAAATAGAGAATTGCTGAAGCAGAAAACTTATTCTGAGACCGTTCATTCAGTAATAGAAGAACTGGACAAGGGAAGACTCAGGGTGGCTAATCCTGAAAACGGACTATGGAAAGTAAATGAGTGGGTGAAACAAGCCATAATTCAATATTTTTCTATCCAACCCATGCAGACCTGGGATCTTAATCCCTTTGAATTTTACGATAAAATGCTTTTGAAAAAAAACTATAAAGAGCTGGGAGTCAGGGCAGTACCTCATGCAGTCGCCCGTTATGGAGCTTATCTCGCAAGAAATGTCGTACTCATGCCAAGTTATGTCAATATTGGCGCCTATGTGGATGAAGGCACTATGGTCGATACCTGGGCCACGGTCGGAAGTTGCGCCCAAATCGGTAAAGGAGTTCATCTCAGCGGAGGAGTTGGAATTGGTGGCGTCCTGGAACCCTTACAAGCCTCTCCCGTCATTATTGAAGATGGTTGTTTCGTCGGTTCCCGGTGCATCGTCGTAGAAGGCGTGATCGTCGAAAAGGAAGCCGTCCTGGGTGCAAATGTCGTACTGACCCAATCCACAAAAATCATCGATGTCAGCGGGCCTGCGCCGGTTGAATTCAAAGGAAGGGTTCCGGCCAGAAGCGTAGTAATTCCGGGCAGCTATATGAAAAAATTTGAAGCCGGGGAATATGGTGTTTCCTGCGCCCTCATTATAGGGCAGCGCAAACCAAGTACCGATCTCAAGACGAGCCTTAATGAGGCACTTCGGGAATTCAATGTGAGTGCATAATGGAATAATGATTTAATAAGGAATTGAATAAGCACACCCACTACCAACTGTCATTTGCCGGCTTTAGCATTACCTTATTGGGCGCCGTTCTATTTTCCACAAAAGCGATAATCGTCAAACTAGCCTTTCACAGCACAAAGATCGATGCCCTCACTCTTCTTGTGCTCCGCATGCTATTTTCACTCCCTTTTTATCTTGTAGCAGCCTGGCTGGGCAGCCGCAGAGAAAATACAATAAGGATCAACTCAAGACAGTGGCTGTATATCATCTTCCTGGGAATTTTTGGTTATTATCTCAGCAGCCTATTTGATTTCTTAGGGCTCCAATGGGTATCCGCCGGACTGGAAAGGCTGATTCTTTTTCTTTATCCCAGTTTTGTCCTGCTAATCAACTCATTTTTCTTCCACCAAAAAATCAGTCCCTTTCAAAAATGGGCCCTCCTGCTCACCTATGCCGGGCTTGTCATCGCCTATGCCGGGGAATTGCATCTCGATTCTGCAAATCCGAATTTTTTTCTGGGAAGTTCCCTGATATTTCTTTGTTCCATCACCTACGCAATTTATATTGCCGGAAGCGGAAGGCTGGTCCATCAGGTTGGAGTTACCAGGTTCACCGCCTATGCCATGCTATTTTCCACGGCTGGAGTCTTCATCCATTTTCTCCTATCCGGGAATGGCAATGGAAACGAATCAGCATCCAAATACTGGCTCTATGGAGTATCACTCGCCCTGATCGCAACGGTGATCCCCACCTTCCTTATCTCTTTGGGCATGAAAAAAATCGGCGCGAGTAATGTCGCCATCATATCGAGCATAGGTCCAGTTTCCACCATCCTGCAGGCGTGGCTCGTTCTCCATGAAAAAATTACTTATGCCCAAATCACAGGAACCGCTCTTATCATATCAGGTATCCTGCTCATTGGCTGGAAAACCGGAAAAAGTTTGGGGCAAAAAACATAACTGACCTATATTTGCACCCCCTGATGCCCAGGTGGCGAAATTGGTAGACGCACTGTGTTCAGGTCGCAGCGTGGGAAACCATGTGCTGGTTCGAATCCAGTCCTGGGCACACGAAGGCCCCCGACTAATGTCGGGGGTTTTTGCATTCTGGAACGGGCGAGTTGACTCGCCAGAGCGGAAGAATGCAAAAACCAAGAGTGCCGAAGGCGCGAGGGCCTATGTGTAAGCCCCCTCGCAGGACATTATTGGATCACCGGAGCGCCGGAGGCGCGGAGGTAATCCAGTCCTGGGCACAAGGCCTTCCGGCGATAGCCGGAGGGCATTTTTTTTGGTAGCCATGCGAATTTATTCGCGGGAGCGAACAAACAAAGAGACGGTTGACCGCTTCCTGGCCAAGGGCCTATGTGTAAGCCCCCCTCGCAGGACATCATTGGATCACCGGAGCGCCGGAGGCGCGGAGGTAATTAGTCCTGGGCACAACAACCTCTAATCGGAGAATTTTTTTATTCCATAAAACTCAGTATTGACGAACATTTCGGCACTTCTCTTTTTTTTGATCATCCGATGATTAGAGATTTTTATTATTTCATTGCATTCAAAAAAAATTATAAATTTATAGCCATGCGCAAAATTACCCCTAATTGCCCTTTGCTTTTTCTAGCGATTTCAGCCTTGATTATTTTAGCATCCTGCAATAACAATAATACCAATATCCCATTCCCGATAAGCGATAGCGGGTATGCGCAGCCAGTGAGTCAGCCGTTACAATTATCTGCACCAAAAAAATTAAACTGGGTTACTGTTAAAACAGGTGGCGTAAAATCTGTGATAAAAAAATTAGATATTGAAGCGCTTCCTACAACTCCTTATAATACTTCAGGTCTCAAACCATTTGCTGCGCTACCCCAGGAAGTTCATTTTGATTTTAATGCTTTGCCGGATATGGCTTTCAATCCGGATAAGTCAGCGTCCAAATCTTTGCAGTTCAAAGTCTCCTTCTTGCTTCCTCCAAATGTTACAAAAGTGCCCGCACTTACATCAAAGAACGGAACCACTCTTTCTATTTTTGATTTGACTCAATCGCTAGGTGTTCGGGGTAAAGTGATCTTCTCTTTTTTTCAGGAAAAAAGCGGCCTTATCTGGATCGGCACTAGTAAGGGTCTTTGCAGGTTTGATGGTGAATACCTGCAAACCTATCCTTCTCTCAGGTGCAAAGGTTTGGTTGAAGATAATCAAGGCAGGATTTGGTTTATCAATGAGACAGGTATTGGAATGATAGACATACAAGAGGGGTTGATGAGCTTTTCGGCTACGATATTGGCTCCCTTTCCGCTGCTTCCAAAAATGATATTGGATAATAAAGGGAGCATCTGGGTTTCTGAGACGGCCAGCAAGAGCGTTGAAATCATTAACCCGCAGAAGCAAACCTATAAACAACTTGGCAACAACTTAGGCATTTCCGGTAAGAATACTTTAGGTATATACCAGGACAACAAAAAAAATATCTGGATAAATACAAATGATGGTATCGATATCATCAATTTAGAAAAAGGAAAAATAAGCTATCTAAGAAAGATTAACGGACTGCAGAGTGACACCATAAGAGCGATCACAGGAGATCAAAAAGGCAGGATTTGGGTTGGAGCCAGGAACGGAGGCGTGGATTTAGTGGATATAGAACATGGCATTATTACCAATTATGGCGTATTGCAGGGTCTGCAAAATAGAATCTATTACCGTTTGTTAATTGACAACAGCGACCGAATCTGGATATCAGCAGATCAGCGATTGGCTCTTCTTGATCCGGTAAAAGGAATGATGAAATACTTTGCTGAGAATGAAGGGATTCCTCATGATTATAACCTTGATCTGCTGTTTGATAATAAGCAAAGAGTTTGGGTAGGAACAGCCCAGACGGGGTTATATATCATAGATCAGGGTGGGCAAATGGTTTACCCTCTGGGTAAAAAAAATATTTCAACCCTTTTTGAAGATGCCGCTGGCAATATATGGGCTGGCACAAACAGTGAAGGGATTTTTATTTTAAATGAAGAAAAGGAGACATTAAGGCAATTGAACAAAGAGCAGGGCTTTGACAATAATACTATTCAGTCTTTTAATCAGGTAGACGGTAATATATGGGTCACAAGTAACGGGGGACTGGATATTATTGATCAGACACATAAAACCATTGAACATACAGGGAGAAAAGAAGGGCTTATAAGCGACACGGTTTATTCTATTTTAAGGGATGCAAGAAATAATATCTGGATCACCGGCCCTTCGGGGGGTATTGAAATAATTGACTCTTCGAAAAAGAGCATTAGGCTTGCCACTAAAAAAGATGGTCTTAGCGATGAGAATCTTTTGAACATAAAAAGCGATACTCGGGGGAAGATATGGATAGCCACTTACACCGGAGGTGTAGATGTGATCGATCCTGAAAATTGGACAATCCAATATTTAGATAAAGAGCCTGGGTTAAAAGACACCTGTTATCGCACCCTGATGCCCGATAAATATGGCAGGATGTGGATCGCTACGGATAAAGGCATTTACATAGCAGATACCAAAAGAGGCCTGATCACATCCATCAGCACTTCACAAGGTTTATCCAACGATTATGTGAATTCTTTGGTTGAATATAAAAATTATGTTGTTGCAGGGACCTATCATAAAGTAAATCTTATCATCCCGCCGGCCCCTGCAGATGATGTAAATTCAAATTCACAGCAGGGAAAATGGATGGTCTCCACATTGGCCAAGTCGGATGGACTTTACATTAGCCAGACCTTATGGGACGTCAACGCTATCACCAAAAATGGGCGATACCTTTGGGGAGACCTCGGAATTACAATAGTCAATGAACTGAAAGAAGATCATGACAGCCCATCAACTTATATTACCGGGCTGAATATGATGAATCAGTCTCATAATTTTTCGAATCCTCTTTTAATAGGCGAACATGACACTCTTTGGAGTGCAGATACATTTTATGTTAAAGGTCAAACCCCAGCCAATACTGGTTTTGAACAAAAAACAATCTTTCATTGGGATAGCATTACAGGCCCTTATAATTTGCCTGCCAACCTTCTCATCCCTTACGACCAGAATTATATTCAGTTTCAATTTGCACAAGCCAATTTGGGCTCTGCGGATACTACTTTATATTCATATATTCTGGAGGGAATTGATAAACATTGGAGCAATTTTGCAAACAAAAGTTATAGCGACAATTATCTGAATCTTCCCCCTGGCAATTATACTTTTAAGGTTCGCAGCAAGATTTCGAGCGGACCTTGGACTAAACCTGCCAGTTTTAGTTTTACGATCACGCCTCCCTGGTGGCAAACATGGTGGGCTTACGCATTATACGTCTTTTGCGTAATAGCAATTTTCTACGCTTTCGTTCGGTACAGAACTTATCAATTGCATGTCAAACAAAAAGAACTCGAAATCAAAGTTGAAGAAAGAACTCAGGAAGTAAAGCAACAGGCAGAGGAGCTATTAACGGTAAACCAGATAAGCCAGGCGCTAGCTGCCCAATTAAACATGGGCGATCTGATTACACTTGTTGGCGACCAGTTGCTCAAACTTTTTAAAGCAAATATTGTGTATCTGGCATTACTTGATGCAAAAAAGAAAGTCATCAACTTCCCTTATCAACATGGCGATAATATGCCACCCATGGATTTGGGCGAAGGCCTTACTTCAAAGATTATTCTTACAGGCCAATCCTTACTGATCAATAAAGACGTCAGTGAAAAAACCTCAGAACTTGGCGTCAATAGAATTGGTGTTCCTTCGGCATCTTATTTAGGCGTTCCCATTCCGGTTGGTGATGAAATTATCGGTGTCATGAGTGTGCAAAGTACGGAAATGGAAAACCGGTTTAATGAAAAAGACCAGCGGCTGCTTACTACCATCGCTGCTAATGTGGGTGTTGCCTTGAAAAAAGCCGGGTTATTTGAAGAAGTGAAACAGGCAAAAATGGAGGCTGAAGCTGCCCGCAAAATAGCTGAGCAGGCCAATGCAGCGAAAAGCGCTTTTCTGAGCACAGTCAGCCATGAACTTAGAACCCCGCTAACTTCCATACTCGGCTTTGCAAAAATCATTAAAAAAAGATTGGAAGAAAAAGTCTTCCCGCTTACGGATACCACAGATCCCAAAACAAATAAAACAGTTCAGCAGATTTCAGAAAATTTAAATGTTGTGGTGGCAGAAGGCGAACGTCTTACACATCTCATCAATGATGTGCTTGATCTAGCAAAAATCGAGGCCGGTAAAATGGAATGGAATATGGAACCTGCGCCCTTGCCTGAAATTGTGGAAAGAGCTATAGCCGCAACTACAGCTTTATTTGATCAGAAAAACCTTAAACTGGAAAGGCAAATCGAAGATGGCCTTCCTGAAATTACCGGTGACCGCGATAAACTGATACAGGTGGTAGTGAATCTTTTATCAAATGCCGTGAAATTTACGGAAACAGGAGCTGTCACCTGCCGTGCATTTAAAAAGGACGATACGGTTGTTGTAGGAATAACTGATACGGGTATTGGAATTGCCCCTGGAGACTATGATGCGGTATTCGAACAATTTAAACAGGTTGGCGATACACTCACTGACAAACCAAAAGGAACCGGCCTGGGTTTGCCTATTTGTAAAGAAATTGTGGAGCATCATGGCGGCCATATTTGGCTCGAAAGCGAACTGGGAAAGGGAAGCACTTTCTTTTTTTCCCTGCCATTTGTGAAATCAGATTCAACAAAAAAGCCATTGGCCTTTGATGACTTGCTCCGCCAGTTGAAAAAACGCGTAGAACAATCTCAACCTTCTCTCAATGGTAATCATGCCAATATATTGGTCGTAGACGACGAAGAGGGTATCCGCTCTTTGCTCAGGCAAGAGCTTACAGAAGCGGGGTATAATATTGAAGAAGCTGCCAATGGGAAAGAAGCGCTGGCTAAAATCAGGAAGGTTCGTCCCGACCTGATCTTACTTGATGTGATGATGCCCGAAATGAATGGCTTTGATGTAGCTGCCATCCTTAAGAACGATCCGCAAACGATGGATATTCCCATAATCATTCTTTCCATCGTTCAGGACAAAGCTAGAGGATACCGGATTGGCGTGGACCGATATCTAACCAAGCCTATTGATACGAGTCTTTTATTTACTGAAATAGGCCACTTGCTCGAACAAGGAAAATCAAGAAAAAAAGTAATGGTGGTTGATGAAGATAGTGTTACCGTCCGCACCTTAATGGAAGTACTGCAGGCAAAGGGCTATCAGGTTGTTGAATCAGACGGGAAAGAACTTGTTGAAAAAGCGATAGCCAATCAACCTGACATTATTATCCTGAATTCCATACTTAGTGCCAATCAGGAAATTGTGAAGACTTTGCGATTTGAAAAAGGCTTGGAAAACGTCTTGTTTTTAATTTATCAGTAACTGATTAATAAGAAAAATGGAACAAAAAATCCTGATAGTAGACGATGAAGCGCACATACGTATGCTGATTGAACAAACCCTGGAAGAGCTCGAAGATGAAAACGTTGAATTTTTAACAGCAGACAATGGCGAAAAGGCATTGGAGATCATCATTACAGAAAAACCGCAGCTTGTTTTTTTAGACGTGATGATGCCCAAAATGAATGGGATGGAAGTTTGCAGAAAAGTGAAGAAAGAGCTTTTTTTAAATGAAGTATATATTATATTGCTTACTGCAAAAGGTCAGGAACTGGACCGACAGAAGGGAGCGGAAGTTGGCGCAGATGTGTACATGACGAAGCCTTTCGACCCTGAAGCCATTCTTACTAAAGCCAGGACTGTACTTGGCTTATCTTAGTTTTATTTTTTGCCGAACTTTTCCTCTGAATACTCAAAGTTTGCCTGACACAACTGTTATTTTCTTTATCAAATCATGCCCAGGATGCATCTCAAAAATATAGTTGTAAAGAATAGGGAAGCCAATGCTCTGCTAACTTTATTGATTGAGCAGCTAAAAGCTGATCTTTCTATTGAAGATGATACCCAAAACATTTTATTAGGCAGGACTCCCGGCACCATCTTACACACAGAACCCATCACCTTTGATGAAGAAATTATCGGATGGGTGAAAGGTGATGAAAAAGTTCATGTCATTTCTTCGCTCATTCATTTACTGATACAAAAAGAAACAGAAAGAAAGAAAATCGGCAATGAAGTGTTGATGCTTTACCAGGAAGTGAATATGATTTTTGATTTTTCTGACAAACTTGCACAAACTATCGGGCAAAATTCCATTGCGGAAATCACACTTGATGAAGCAATGCGTTTAATAAAATCTGATAATGGATTAATTATTCTGTGGGATGAGAAAAGCGACCAGTTAGAAGTACTTGCTTCATCGGGGAAGTTCTTTTCCAAAGACAAAATGAAGGCCAATGTTGATCTGCTGCTGCATCTTTCGCATAGTGGCCAATCAGAAATTTTAGGTGATGTTTCTGCATTGAAAGAAGCAGGGTTGATTATGCCGGAAGTGCAATCACTGATCTACGCTGCATTAAAAGTGAAACACCGTGTGATGGGAGCGATTGTTTTGGCTAGCACCGATGATGTTGAGTATTCTGCCGTAGATTTAAAATTTCTGATCACCCTTGCGCTGCAATCTTCTTCAGCCATTGAAAGTGCTATATTATATGAAAGAAACATACGGGAAGCAAAAGAAAAAGAAGAAGCGATGCGGCGGATTTATGAGATTACGAACAAGTTCGTGCCCCATGAATTTATTAAATCACTGGGTAGAAAAGTGATCACGGATATACAGCTTGGTGACCAGGTGGAAAAAATCGTGACAGTTCTATTTGCCGATATCAGGGATTATACCACTTTATCGGAGAAAATGACGCCTGAAGAAAATTTTAGTTTCGTCTCTTCCTTCAATGAGAAAATGGGACCGATTATCCGGCAGCATAATGGTTTCATCAATCAATATCTTGGCGATGCGGTTATGGCCATTTTCCCGGGGAATGCGTCAGATGCACTCAACGCAGCAATAAAAATGCAAAGGGCAGTGAGGGAATTCAATGTGAGCCGTGTGCTGAAGAAAAAACCTCCGATAAGAATCGGGATTGGATTACATACGGGGCCGTTGATAATGGGAATTACAGGCGACAACCAAAGATTGGATGCAACTACAATTTCCGATACCGTAAACATTGCATCAAGATTGGAGACTCTCACAAAGTATTACAAAGGCGATGTCCTTTTAAGCAATGATAGCCTGAATAACATGACTGATTACGCATTCTTTCATTTTCGCCATCTCGGGATGGTGCGCTTAAAGGGTAAGACAAAACCCATTGCCATTTACGAGTGTTTCGATGGCAATGATGAAAACAATATCCAAAAAAAACTATCTAGCTTATCGCTTTTCAATCAGGCGATGTCAGATTATGTAAATAAATCCTTTTCTGAAGCCACCAGTAAGTTTCATCAGGTTTTAGAAATTCATCCGGACGATATTACTACTAAATTATTTTTGGGAAATGCCCACCAATACCTTAACAATGGCGTACCAGAAAACTGGATTGGAATTGAAGAAATACAGCATAAATAATAAAATAGCTACCCTGTGTTGTGGTTCTACAATTAACTTCCTGTGGAACGACTAAGTTCTGTAAATTAAAGTTAACCTTAAGGACCAGGTCAAATCCTGACTGATAGAGTAAATGAAACAAAATTCAAAATATTACCTTGGAATCTTTTTCATTTCTTTTTCAACACTGCTATTTGAGCTTTCGCTTACCAGGGTTTTTTCGGTAACGCTCTGGTATCATTTTGGTTTCCTGATTATCTCAACGGCGCTTCTTGGGTTTGGCGTTTCCGGGGTTTTACTTTCCTTATGGAAAAAATTACGTGAGGATTTCCCACTCGACAAAACCCTTGGATGGATCAGTGTTTGTCTTGCATCTTCAGTAATTGTCTGTTTTTGGTTGTTGCAAAAAATTCCTTTTGATCCATTTAGTTTATATGCGGATAAAATGCAGATTCTGTATATGCCGCTGACCTACATTATTGTTTCCATTCCATTTTTTTTTGCAGGTTTGGCTCTGTCTTTGTTATTTACCCGTTTTCCATCTAATATACACAGGCTCTACGCCTTTGACCTGGCAGGCGCAGCATTTGGATGCCTCGCTATTATTTTTACCATGTCTTATTTTGGAGGTGGTGGCTCAGTTCTTTTCGCTGCTCCATTCGCTGCATTCGCTGCCATCCTGTTTTTTGGCATAAATTTTAGACCCCTGACATTGATTGCGTTTTTTTTGTTAGTAACAACCCTGTTCATTTCATTGAATGCGGATCAATTCATTCCGTTACACATTACCTCGAACAAAAGGCGGTCTGCAAGCAAAAAGAAGCCGGATTTTACAAAGTGGAATACTTTTTCAAGAATTGATTTATACATTGACAGAAGTGAAATCGATTCATCAAAGATCTCGCCGACATTTTCCATCGACCAGGGAACGGCAGCTACAGGCCTTGATTTTGATATGAGGCCGGATGTTAAGACTGTCTTGGAAAAATTTCCGGCAGATTCATTGTACGGTTCCTGCCTGGCCTACCTTGATAGAAAAAATCCGGACCTGCTTATCATCGGGAGCGGCTGCGGCACCCAGGTGCTTGATGCCTTACATCATGGCGTGCATAAAGTAACGGCGGTGGAGATCAACCCGATTATCAATGATGTGGTTCTTCATAACCCCTATTGGAGCGATCTCTTTCATCAGCCGCAGGTTGAGCTGGTTACAGGTGAAGGAAGAAATTTTGTTCGATCCACAAAGAATAAATATGATGCTATCGTATCTGTACATACAATCAGTAATGCTGCGATAGCCTCCGGCGCACTGAGTCTTTCAGAAAATTATGTGCTTACGAAAGAAGCCTTTGCAGATTATTTTGACCATCTTAAGGACAGCGGCATCATTTATTTTACGCGCCCGGAGTTTCAGTTGCCCAGATTATTTTCAACGGGCAGAGAAGTGTTGGCGGAAAAGGGAGTTACCGACGCGGCCATGCATTTTTTTGCGTACAACTATCCTGATTTTGATTCTAATGACAATGCCGGCAGGAAATCTTTTTTTTCCGTTTTTGTAATGAGCAAAAATGCATTGACCCGTCAAAGGGTGGCTGAGATGAATACATTTATCAATCTGGTAAAAGATCCGCCGCCTGCCGTTTTATATGACCCATTCAGCCCTGTTAAGAATATTTATGATTCGGAATTAAGAGCTGAAAACCTGAAGGGCCTGTATGAAAACTATCCATTTGAAATTGCACCTGCTACCGATAACCGGCCATTTTTTAACCACCATACAAGATGGTCTGCTTTGAACCTGCAATCATTTAAAGATATTTTTTCGCAGCAAAAAATGGGCAGGATGGCCTTGGAAGATAGGCCCGTTGCGGAAGTGAGCCTGATTATTTTACTGGTCCAGGTATTGATTATCTCAGCCCTGGCAATCCTTTTACCACTCTGGCGATTTTCTTCAACTGGGTTGCAGGTGAGAAATATATTTCCTTTCCTCTTTTATTTTTCAGGATTGGGAATCGGGTTTATTATCATTGAAATTGTGATGATCCAGTTATTCAACCTGTTATTGGGCGAACCGGTATACACTTTTGCTATTGTACTTTCAGCGCTCTTATTATTTACAGGCGCTGGCGCTTTCATTTCAGGAAAGTACAGGCTGAATCCAATGCGGACATTGCGGATTTCCATCCTGGCTTTATCTGCTTTATTATTGGCCGCCAGTTTATTTCTTCCTTCATTACTCAGGGTGGCCATTGCTTTAGCCATGCCTGCCCGGGTCATACTGGCAATTCTACTGATCATGCCTTTAGGTATTTTAATGGGCATGGCTTTCCCAACAGGTATTGACATCATCGCCAGGCAAGCGCCTTCTTTAATTCCCTGGGCCTGGGGCATAAATGGATTTTTTACAGTAGCTGGATCTGTAATGACCATTATATTAAGCATGATGACCGGCTTTCAGTCAGTATTGTGGATCGCTATCGTAATTTATCTGATAAGCATGCTTGTAATTACAAAGATGCCGCCTTCATCCATTAAGGCCTAAAGGATAATGTTCAATACCCGGTTGGAATCAGTCTCCATCACTTTTGTTTCTTGTAGTTTAAAATCTACAAGATTCCCCTCCATTGAGTCGTAATTTCAAGCATCCAACAAATATTATCTCTATGATAATATTGGATATTATAATAGATGGTAAGAGAAATCGAGTCAGGCAGTCAGCATCTCCTGAAGAATCACTCTATGTTTCAGCTATAAGGAAAGCTGTTGAAAATACATTCAAGGAAGTTGAAAAACAATTTCCAAACGATATTATCAAGCTCGTTTGGGATGCTGACAAAAAGGAATTCACTTATAGCTCTGATACCATTCCAAAGGAGACAATCCAGTCCTTAATGATTGTAGTAAAAACTCTAGATAACCTTTATCGATAATAGCCATTCTCATTCTTCAAATTTCCGGATTAAGTGTCCGCATGAATTCAATAGAAGGTTTTTTTGTAAGGGCCTTCCCATTTATAATGTATTTCCTAAACTCAAAGTTAGAACGAACATTTTGATTCGGCTGGTTAAGGCTTCGTTAGAGAGATGATTTAGTGCGAGTTTGATGCGATAACTGTTAGTTTTGAGTTTTTCAGTTAGATTGTAAAATATATGCAGATTTTATGAAGAAATTTTTCAATCTTTTGCCAATTATTCTTTGCTTTTTTAAAGTGAGCGAGGCGAAAGATAAGTATGCAGATGGTTTTTATATATCCAATTCGGGTGATACAACGGCCTGCAGTATACGAATGCCGATCAACCTGGGAACATTCAATGAAATAGAACTGTTCTTTTCAGTGACAATCCTGGATAGTGCGAACAGAAAGGTAAAATTCAAGCCAGGCCAGATCAAGGGATATGGATTTATCTATCGATCAAAAAAATATATTTATATATCCAAGGTTGTGGATGATGAAAATCATGCTGTATTCGTATGGCCAATGGAAATGGGCAAAAGAGTCAATGAATATTACTATTATACATCCAACGCCCATGATCCCGGGAAGGGAGGAATGGGAGGCATGGAGGAAGTTTATGTACTGGAAAATGATGCTCACGAAGTGATTGCTATTACCCAGGGAGGTTCGCTGATCAATGGATATAAAGGCCAGTTGCGTAAATTTTTCGAAGAGGATAAGCCCGTGCTGAGGCTGATCCCAGACATAGTAAAGGAATTTCATGATATCACCAAATTAGTGAAAGCTGCCAATGAATTCTGAGCGGTATTTAATGCTAATCTTTTTAGTATTAATTTTTTTTCCTTAATTTGCCTTTCTTTATACCAATTTTCATAAAAACTAACGAAAATGACAACTAATCAGGTAGCCGAAAAATTTTACGCCTACATGCAGGAAGGCGACTTTAACAAGATTTACAGTGAACTTTTCAGCGAAAAGGCGACGAGTGATGAACCTCCCGGATCCGACTGGACAAGAGCTGTTGGGCTGGCAGCCATTCATGAGAAAGCTAAAAAATGGAACGAGCTAGTTGAAGCCATGCATGGCGGTACTACGGATAAGCCGGAAGTGGCTGGCTCTTATTTTTCCAGTTTTATGACCATGGATTACACGCCAAAGGGAGGGCAGCGAACCAAGATGGAAGAAATCGGTTTATACAAGGTGGAGAATGGAAAGATCGTTTCCGAACAGTTTTTCTACTAAGCTTATTATAGAACCATTGAACCTGTCCGCCCCCGGGAAATAAATGGAGTATATCTCCCTCAAAATATCTCCCGGGGGATTTTCATTCTTGAAAATATTCTGAATAAATGTAGTTGTAACAAGTCAGCCGACAGGTCCAAAAAACTGATGACAGGGTAGCAATTATTCTCTTGCATAAATAAAAACAATACCAATAGCTAAATTTTACGCACGCTTAATTAGTCTAGATTATCAATAGACAAAACTTGATATTTAACTATCTGTCCAAACCATACTAGTATGCCTTTTATTATGGAACCTGTCAAAAATTAAAAACAGTCTTGACTTACACAGTTTTCCAATTCACAATGATTCACCCGCTAACCACTAAATTTGCCACATGAAGTATGACTATGTGGTAATCCTAAGAAAGAGTAGTGACCGGCAGATCGATTTTATCAGCCTGTTCATTTGTCTGTTTTCCATTGTCGCTTTTGTCTTTCAACAATTTGAGGCCCGCCAATTCAATTATATTTTTAGCCTGGGCGCTTTGGTCCTCGCCTCTGGTATTGCCTATAATATTGTTGCATCTATGAGGCACCGTCAGGTCCGTTACAGGTATTTGCTTTTCCTGGCCGGCATATTGTGGATCGGGATGCCTTTTCTTTCCTGGATCTCCATCTGTTTGTTTCTGCTTGCCTTTCTGGAATACCAGGCCAAACACCCTCTGGAAGTAGGATTTTCCGGGAAGGAGGTCGTGATCAATTCACTTTTCCGAAGAAGGTTTGTTTGGACCGATTTTAATAATATCCTGCTCAAGGATGGGTTGCTGACGATAGACTTCAGGAATAATCGCTTATTCCAGAAGGAAACGATCGACGATGATGACCCGGATGCGGATGAAGATGAATTCAATTCTTATTGCAGGGAAAGGCTGAACATTGTCGCAACTGGATTGACTACTATTAACTCCCCCACTCCTTGACTTATGCAATTAAAACATTCCCCCTTTCTGCTTTATTCTGATGGGAAGGGAAATATTTTTGAAGACCGTGACCTTTATGCTACAGGAAGAAGCGGTTGGGATGCTCTGCTTGTGCCGGTTGAGGATTGGATAGCATTACCGGAAGGAGGCTCTTTGTACGAACTTCCGGGAAGGTTTGGGATCGGCATCAACGCTAAAACGGGACAAATGGAGATTTGCCGAAAGGGTTTTGCTGTAGCCGCTTTTATCCCCCCTGCCCATACCGGATTGTTCCTTTCCGCTTATGAAACCGAACCTGATGCACATACCCTTCCTCTTTTTTGTTATACAGCCGTAGGCTGGCAGGATAAGCGATTCTATGTTCCGGCTATCCGGATTGAAAAGGATATAAGGCAGGAATGCTCGGGTTATGACAAGAAGAAAATTGGAGAAGGTGCAAAACAGTTGCTGAATGCCTACCCCAATAATCGACTGGTAAGGCATTTAATGGAGAATTGTTGTCTTACCTATAATTGCCCCGCTGCCAGGAATCTGTCCTTGGGCCGTTGGGAATGCCCCATTCCCTCTTCCCCAGCCTGCAATGCCAATTGCATCGGCTGCATTTCTTTTCAACCGCAGGAAGAATCAATTCCCTCCACACAGGACCGATTGGTCTTTAAGCCAATGGCGGAGGAAATCGTCGAATTCACGGTCCCGCATCTGGAAACAGCCCCCTACCCGATCGTCAGTTTCGGGCAGGGCTGTGAAGGAGAACCTTTGCTTATGTGGGAAACCATAGGGGAAGCGATCCGGCAGATCCGAAATCATACCAAAAAAGGCAGCATCAACATCAACACGAACGGGTCAAATCCTGCTGCAATCAAAACGCTTTGTGAAGCCGGGCTTGACAGTGTCCGTGTGAGCATGAACTCGGCCAGAAAACCTATATATGAATCCTATTATCGCCCGAATAATTATGTATATGAAGACATTGTCGAGAGCCTGCGCGTCGTCAAAAAATTTGGCGGCTGGACTTCCATCAATTATTTTGTTTTCCCGGGCATGTCCGATAGCATCGACGAATATGAAGCGATGAGGACCCTGATCAAAGAAACAGGACTGAATATGATCCAATGGCGGAATTTCAATATTGACCCGGATTGGTATTTGGGTCGGATCGGAATCAGTGAAACAGGTCAATTTCTTGGAATGAGGCAACTCATGGACCTCATCAAGGACGAATTCCCTTCTCTTAAATTCGGTTATTTCAATCCTCCGAAGGAGAGGGTCAAGGGGGATTTTGAGTTGGATTTTGCGCATTGAGACTTGCTACCGATATATGAATCACTCTAAAAAAGAAATAATCCCATATGCATCCGTGGGCCTTGCCGTTCTTGCCACTTTGATATGGTCGGGCAATTTTGTGATCGCAAGGGCTGTTCATGACAAGATCGGTCCGGTAAGTCTTGCTTTTTTCAGATGGTCCCTGGCGAGCCTGATCATGCTTCCTTTCGGACTTAAACAGGTGGTTGCTCAAAGAAAGATCATCAGGAAGAATGCGGCCTATCTTTTCTGGGCGGCATTAACGGGCATTAGTCTATTCAATACCTGCATCTATATATCCGGCAAATACACCCCTGCCATTAAGATTGCCCTAATAGGCACCACCTCCTCCCCCATTATGGCGGTTATACTGGCAAGGATATTTCTGAAAGAATCGGTGAACATAATCAGGGCGATAGGCATCATATTATGCATTTCCGGTATTTTTTTATTGTTGGGGCAGGGGGATTTCAGAAGGGTATTACAACTGCATTTTGAACTGGGAGACATGTGGATTTTGCTAGGCGCATTCTTCTTTGCTATCTACAATGTGCTTGTTCGCAGAAAACCCCGGGATCTGAATCCCATTGTCTTTCTTACAGTTTTATTCGTGGCAGGCTCCCTCCTGCTTTTCCCTTTCTTTCTTATAGAATGGAGAGAGCAACCGCCAATTTCCTGGAGTTGGAACCTGATCTGTGTCATTGTCTATCTGGGTCTGGGCAACTCCGTATTGAGCTATATTTTTTGGAACCGGGCCATTGCAAAACTGGGTACCGCCACTACAGCTTTATTCGGCAACCTGATTCCCTTGTTTAGTGCAGCAGAAGCTGTCTGGTTCCTGGGTGAAAAAATCACGGCGCTACATATCGTAAGCGCGTTGTTGGTGATCACCGGATTGATCATCGCCAATATCAGTACAAGAAAGAAAATTACCGTAAGAACATAAAAAAGCGGCCGGAGCCGCTTTTGAATCATTTGCCATTCGGGTTCTTCTGCATCCGGTCCTTAAGCGCCTGCAATTGCTGTGGTGAAAGCGTTTGTGCAGGATTGCGGGCCACTTCCTTGGGGGCCTCCGTTACATCCACGACATTTATTTCGAAAATCAGGTCTTCATATGGTTTTCCTGTAGGCCCATTTTGTGCATCGTAGGCCAGCACACCGGGAATATACAGGATCCCTTTTCCTCCCTTCTTAAATAAACGGATGCCATCATCCATTCCGGGGATCATGCCTTTTCTTCCAACTACGAATTTCAATGTGTCTTTACGGGGACCGGTTATATTTGATTCAAATACTTTTCCTGTAAACATGGACTTGCCAGTATAAAAAAGACAAACCTGTTTGCCACTGTCTGCAGCAGGGCCATCGCCTTGATTCTGCACGACTACATAGGTTCCTTTTGCAGTCTTAGATGCATTGATCTTATTTGTTGCAAGAAAATCCGAAACGGCCTTATCATCTTTGGCGACTTCCTTCTGCCTTTCAGCCTCACGATCCTTGTCCACTGCATCTTTGCTTGTGAATACATCGCTGACCTTTAAGGAAAGGAATATCTTATCATGTTTCTTTAGAAAAGGAGGAAGTTGGCCGCCGAATTTTCTAACCAGGGTATCTACCATGATCACAACCACTGCACTGTCTCCCTTATGAAGATTGATAAAGATTTCCGTCGGATCATATGTTGGTTTGACACTGTCGACGACAGAATATGCCGGCACACTTCCATAGGTTGTCCGAAGCACTGAGTCATGCACTTTTTGAACGAAATCAAATTTGAGAAAGTCCCCTTTTTTTACAGCCTGCCCTTTGCCATCTGAAATGATCTTATATAACAAACCGCTCTTGGTTTTATGATACCCTTGCGAACAGGAAGCGACAAGAACCATTATCAGGGGGATGAATAAATACGATGAAAGTTTTTTCATTTTATAATTATTGTAATAGTGACTGATTTTCTTTCATTGCTGTGATGAATTGCTGAACCGTTTGTTCAAGAGTGGATTTGCTTCTACCTCCGGCTGCATTAAAATGTCCTCCGCCTTCAAAATGTATTCTGGCGAAGCGATTGACATCAAAATCTCCCTTACTTCGAAAAGAACACCTGATTTCCTCATCGCGGTCGATGATCAGGGCTGCCAATTTGATTCCGCGGATGGATAAGGGATAGTTCACGAGCCCTTCGGTATCACCCGTCTTGATATCGTATTTCACTAAATCTCTCCAGGGAACGGCAATCAGGGCTGTATTGCTTTCGTAGTATACTTCAAGCCGGTTGGTGAAAACATGGCCCATAAACCGCAGGCGATTTTCCAGGAAATTATCAAAAAGCCATTCGTGGACCAGGCTATGGTTAAACCCTGTGGTTTTTAAAAAAGCCACCATCTTGTGAACTTCCGAAGTGGCAGAATTAAACCGGAATGAACCGGTGTCCGACATTACGCCGGCATAAAGACATTCTGCAATCGGCCTGTCGATCATTTCACTGAAATCAGAATCACGGATGAAATCATAAACCATTTCGCAGGTTGAGCTTTTGAAACTATTACTGCAACCATATTCGAAATAATTCACGGCCGGTTCGCGATGGTGATCTATCAATATGCGTGTGCAGGTAAGGGCCTTGAGCCTATCTTCCATTTTCCTTGTTCTGGAGAAAGTATTGTAATCAAGGCAAAACACCATTTCTGCTTCATTTAGCGCCGCTATTGCTTTTTCAGTGTTGTATTCAAAATCAATGACATCCTGGCAACCCGGCATCCATTTCAGCCAATCCGCCCAATTGGTCGGGGAAATGACGGTCACAGAATGATTAAAGTTTTTCAGGAATAATGAAAGACCAAGGGAGGAGCCCATGGCGTCTGCGTCCGGTTTCTGATGCATGGTAATCACGACACGCAAGGACCTATCAAATAAAGAACGTATTTCGCCTAGTTTTTTCATTTTAAAATGGCTGCAAAGGTGCATAATAATGGCCAATTGCCAAAAACAAGTTGGGTGTTCGGTCTGTTCGAAATTAGATTGATCGCAGCCTTTCACTATTTCATGCAATTGTCTAACTTCGCCGCCAAAATTTATCAATGAGCAATAAGACTTTTACGATGATCAAACCTGACGCTTTTGGAAAAGGTCATACAGGTTCCATTCTGGATTTGATCGTTAAAGCGGGATTTCGCATCCGGGCCATGAAAATGACAAAGCTTTCTACAGAAAAAGCAGGGGAATTTTATGCCGTGCACAAGCAAAGGCCATTTTATGGTGAATTGGTTGAGTTCATGAGCAGTGGTCCGATCGTAGCTGCAGTCCTGGAAAAAAACAACGCGGTTGCTGAATTTCGCCAATTGATCGGTGCTACCGATCCTGCCAAGGCGGATCCCGGCACGATAAGGAAATTGTTTGCTACTTCGGTAGGCGAAAATTCCATTCATGGAAGCGACAGCGATGAAAATGCAGATATTGAAAGTAAATTCTTTTTCAGCCAATTAGAAACTTATTAATTGATCAGGGGACGGAGATAGAACCCCGGCCTTTTTACAAGATGTTTCCCGAATCAAAGACTGGCGATACGATATAACCTATTTTTCTCAGCAAATTCAGCAGACCATTTTCTCCAGGCAGATGCCCGGCCCCTACAGCGATCATTAGGGATTGCTTTTCCATAAGAATTTGCAGTGAGTTCACCCATTTTTGGTTTCTTCTGTAAAGCAATAATTCAAGGAAATGCGCATCCTGTCCGTTTTCTTCAATAGTCAGTTTTTCAATTTTTTCAAGATCCTGGTCCCGATAGGCTTTGACAAGCGTATCCGATTGTCGCCGATAGTAAGCACTGCTGTCAATTTCTTTTATAAGTTCCTCCGCCTGGTCTTTATAAGGGATACTGTCAAATAGCGAAGCCTGAAATTCTGCTGTTTCCAAACCACCGGTGGTCTTCCCTTTTCCCTTTGCTTCTTTTAGAATGACCCATTCCATGCCATCAGTGGTCGAACATGGCATCTCCTGATCTTCCATCAATCCGCTTAAAAGCATTGGTTTAAATTTCTCAAGTATACTGAAGGGAACTATTGAGCCATGTTTATTAAAATATTCCTTAACCTTTTGGTAATCAACAGAGTCTAAAAGATTGGACAATTTCATATTGTCCTTCATTGTCATAAACCTGAAAGCTCCCATCATTGCTGACATATCCCCCATATCAATTTCAAAAAAAACCTGATCCACACTGTCCAGATCTTTTTTAAAGGATTTGCTCAAAAAAGCGTCTTCGGCGCAAAGAATATGCATGGTTCCAAATATATAGGAGGGTTTTTTCAGGCCATGCCCTGAAATTCGCCAAAGTAGGGTATTAGCGTGCTGGTTATCAATAATTTGAGAAAAAACAAAGCTACAAAAAAATAAAGCTGATGTTAGTAGCCAAACTCTTTTCATAATACAACTTTACACATTTTTTATATTCGAGATACATTCTCAGCAACCAAGAATGCTAACGATTTGTTAACGAATTAACATTTCGTTAACACTTTCAGGCCTTATTTTCGGCAGCGATTTTAGGCTCATTATTGCCTTATGATTCTTAAGGGCAATACTGTTTTCCTAAAAAGCATATAGACCAAGGCTAATAAGTTTTTAAGAGTTTTTGATTTTTATTACTAAATACTAACGCACATGAGAAAACTTCTATTACTGCTACTAGTAGCAGTTGTTTCCACTACAACTTCATTTGCACAGTCCAAGTTAATCACAGGGCGTGTTGTTGATGGTGCCGGCCAACCGGTTCCTTTTGCTACCATCAGGGTTAAGGGTGTTAAGGGTGGTACCAGCGCTGATGCGGATGGAAACTTTTCCATCAAAGCTAGTCCGACAGCTACCCTTGTGATCTCCGGAACAGGGATCTCTGAAAAAGATTATCCCATTAACAGCCAGACAGGTTTTACTGTAACAGTGAGTCGTCAGGTCAGTAACCTGACAGAAGTGGTGGTCACCTCTCAGGGTATCCGCAAGGAGGCCAAGGCCCTGGGTTATAGTGCCGCGACGATCAGCGCGGACGTACTCAACGAAACCAAACCCGTCAACCTGGAAACGGGTTTGATCGGCCAGGTATCGGGCGCGCAAATCAGTATTACCAATAATGGGGTTGACCCCTCGATTGTGGTTCTTCTCCGTGGTGAAAGACATATTTCTTCCAGCAACCAGCCTTTATATATCGTGGATGGAATGGAAGTCCAAAGCGATTATATCGCCACCATCAATCCGGAAGATGTTGAAAACATGTCCGTATTAAAGAGCGCCAGTGCTGCGGCCCTCTACGGTTCTGAAGCTACCAACGGGGTGATCATCATCACCACCAAGAAAGGTAGCAAGAACGGCAAGTCAACCATCAACTTGCAGCAAACAGTGACGGCAGAACATCTCTCCTATGTGCCTAATCTCCAAAACACCTATTCTGGTTATGGTGGGGAAGCAGGACTCTATCTAACCGGCACTCCTTATCAATTTTATGCTCTGAACCCCTACACAGACCAAACATTATACGTCCCTTTCGAAAATCAGTCCTATGGGGAGCCATTCAATGGCAATCCCGCCGATGCATTTGTTGGAATTCCAAATGCAGCGGGCCAGGTTCTGAAAGTGCCGTTTGAACCGCAGAGCAAATCCGTATTGAACCAATTCTTTACAACAGGGGTAACTTCCCAAACAGATGTTTCTTTATCAAACGGCGATGTAAAGAATTCAAATTTTGTCGGCCTTCAATTCGTAGATGTTAACGGGATTACTCCCAAAGATGTGGCCAACAGGGCCAGTGTTACGATCGGCGGCAGAAGAACCTATGGTGTCTTCTCCTATGACTATAACATGACTTACAGTTATAAATACACCAACGTGGTGGGAAATGATATAACAGCCAGTTGGCCCATTTACTGGACCCTTTTGAATACCCAGGCGAATTTCCCTATCTCCCAGTTAAAAGATTGGCAGAACCCGAATTCTTTCGGCAACCTTAATAACTATCCCAATGCCTATTATATTAATCCCTGGTGGCAGGTTGACAATTCCCGCATAATTAACCACTATGATAACCTCCAGGGTGCATTGGCATTGAACCTCAAACCCGTGGAATGGTTTTCAGCCACATATAGGCTAAGCGCCCTGCTAGCTAATAATGTATTGGATGCTTACAGGAATCAGGCTACTTTCACCTCCTTTGCTGAAGCAAACTATGGCCCCCCGATTTACGGTACTCCTTTAAATGGCAATATAGCCGGCGCAGTCGAAAACAAGACCTATCTCCAGCGTCGTATCCAGCAGGATGTCTTATTGACTTTTACGAAAAAATTCGGCAATATTGGTTCTACCCTGATATTGGGTAATACGATATGGGACAGGTATTCCAATACCCAGATCCAATCTGTTGGTAATGCTGTTGGCGATGATATCAATGGTTCGGGCCCCCAGGGTCAAACAAGCGGATTACTTGCGCCCGGAATATTCAATATTTCAAACAAATTCGGCCTGGTAGGAACCGGCAATCCGATTACTTCCACCAATCCGGCCGGCAGTGGAAATGCCCAGGGAGTTTCTGATGCAAGGCTGATCGGATATTTCGCCGACCTTTCCCTTGATTACAACGAATTCATATTCCTTCATGGTAACTTCAGAAGGGACGAATCCTCCTTGCTGGCTATTGGCAACAATGCTTATAATGTGTACGGAGGCGATATCAGTTGGGTATTTTCAGATAATTTCTCGGCATTGAAGAACAGCAGCTTTATAAATTATGCCAAGTTAAGGGCTGCTTATAGCCATACAGGCCAAATCACGCTGTCTCCCTATTCAACAGTGAATACTTTCGGTGTCCCTTCTCCCTATCCTTATGGAGGTCTGTCCGCCCTGTCTCTTAGTACAAACTTCAACAATCCCGGCAATGTGCCTGAAGCTACGAATGAGTTTGAAGGAGGATTTGAATTCGGTACGCTGAACAATCGCCTGACAGGTGATGTGAATTACTATCATGATGTCAACTACAATCAGTTGTTCACGGTAGGACTCACTTCCTCTACAGGTTTCCAGTCTGCGAGCCTTAACGCAGCACAGACTACTTCTAAAGGTTGGGAATTCGACGTCAAATACGATGTGGTTAAAACAAAAGACTGGTTCTGGAATATGAAGGCCAACCTGGCGATCAATACCACAACCGTTGATCATTTATATGGGAGCGGAGCAAATGCCACAACGCAGACCTATATCGGCAATAACAATGAAGCCATTGTAGGCATGGTATTCCCCCAACTTTATGTGCAGGACTTCGTCAGGGATTCAGCGACACACAAGGTCATCGTCGATCCGGTTGACGGTATGCCTAGTGTAGCTCAGGGGTTGATTGCCGTTGGCCGAACCACTCCCAAATACATTTTGGGTCTCACCTCGACTCTAACCTATAAGGAGTTCACCCTTCAGATAATTGCAGACTACAGAGGGGGTTATGTATTCTATAATTCAGCAGAAAAATCCCTGGACTTCACTGGTGTAGCCGGAAACACTGCCGCCAACGGAAGACAGAATTTCATTTTCCCGAACTCCGAAGTAATGCAGAACGGGAAATTGGTTCCGAATACAAGCACCTATGTAGAGGATGGAAATATCAATTTCTGGGCCTATTTCATGTCAAATACGGCTATTCAAACTCCCTATGTTGAAAATGCCGCCGCCTGGAAGGTGCGCACTGTTCGTCTGACTTATGACTTCACAAAAGCAGTGGCTTCCCAGATGAAATTCTTCAAAGGAGCCAAAATCACTTTACTAGTTAACAATTTCCTGATGTTCAGGCCTAAAGAGAACAGGTTTACAGATCCTGAATTCAACTATGATAATTCGAACGGTCTTGGTAACAATACATTCTATGAGCTGCCACCGACAAGACAGTACACAGGAACTCTGTCCTTCACATTCTAAGCAGCATGGCAATGATTCTAATCAATCAAAAATTGAATTACATGAAAAAATTACATATAATAACTTTTCTTCTGGCGGTCCTGATCATGGGTAGTTGCAAGAAGTCTTTCATAGAGAGTCTTCAGAATAACCCGAACACACCGAGTACAGGTGTTGTGAATCCTCCGAACCTTATCCTTCCGCCAACCCTGACCAATCTGGCAATTGCCTCCAATAGTTACGGAGTGAATACGAGTTATGAAGACCAGGCCGCTTGGTTAGGATACTGGAACTATTCCGCTGGTTATTCCTTTAATTCCCCTGTTCAGGATTATATCATGAGTAATACGGCCCCTGAGCTTTGGGATAATTACTATGGAATCCTGACCAACCTGAACTATATCGTGACCACTACTGCAGGCGAGACAAACTATGCAAACTATAATGCGATCGCTAATGTAGTGGAAGCGATTTGTTACGCCAACCTCGTTGACTTATATAACGATATCCCTTTCAGCCAGGCCCTGCAGGCGAACGCGAATTTCTTCCCGAAATACGATGATGCAAGCGGGATCTATGACACCCTGGTAGCAAGACTGGATGCAGCCATGACAAGCATTAATGCAAACCTGAGCAACGCAGCCGTGGTTACGCCGGGAAATGATGATGTATTGTTCGCAGGCAATATGACCAACTGGTTGCAGTTCGCCAACTCAGTAAAACTGAGGCTATTGATCCATGAGTCTGCTGTGACCACCAAGCAGAGCTATCTCCAAACAGAAGCTGCTGCAACTTCTTCCTATGGATATCTCACTACAGACGCTTTGGTTAACCCGGGTTATTCAAGTTCCCAGCCCAATCCTATGTATGGCGGATTCGGACTGAGCCCAAGTGGATCCATCAATGGGGAATACACCTATATAAAGGCTAACCAGACAGCAATAAATTTTTATTATAATACAAATGATCCCAGAGTGGGATATTTCTATGCAGCAAATAATGTCACTCCCACCAATCCGAATTATTTCAACCCACCTTATCCGATAGTTTTCACTGAATCCAGCACTACCGGTTATTCCGGAGACAATCTGGGAAGCCAGGGGTCAATAACTCTGCCCGGAACAGATACAGCAATTGGATCAGGTATCGGTTCCGGTCTCATACAAGCTGCAAGTCAGGGAGCTGTTATTATGCTTGCTGCCGAAAGTAATTTTCTGCAGGCGGAAGCCACTCTCTATGGATGGTTGCCAGGTGGTGCGACAGCGGCACAAACCCTTTATCAGAACGGGATAACTGCATCTTATTTATATTTGAATGTGGGGGGTAGCAGCGCAGCCGCTACAACGGCCGCACAAACTTACTATAACCAAAACCTGCCCTGGGTAGCTTTTCCAACCACTGCAAGTACCGACAGCCTGGTTCATACGATCCTAGAACAGAAATGGGCTGCTTTGAATGGTACCACTGTTTCCGAAGTTTACACCGACTGGAGAAGAACTTTCAATTCAGCTAGCAATACCGGTTATCCGATCGTTCCAGCAAGCACATCAGCACCTGAGTCTCATATGCCTTTCAGGTATTATTACCCCCTGGAAGAAATAAACAGTAATAATGTTTCCTGGGCCGCTGCCGGAGGAGCTTCCGTAGATCCATTTAACACTAAGATTTTCTGGATGCCGTAAAATCTCAAGTTGATTAAATTTTATCGATTCAGATTAAAAACGAAAAAACATTAAAATGAAAGTCATCAAGAAATATACAACAGGCATTCTTCTCCTGATCGCTTTATTCGGACTTAGTTCCTGTCTGAAAAACGGGCCGGAATATATCGATTTCGCCGGTGTTTCGGCTTCTATCGATATCCCACTAGCTGCACCCAGCGTGGTCATAGGTTATCAGGGTAACGGTGTAGTACAATATGTTTACAATCCCAGTAGCACTACATGGACTTATACAATTGGAGGATTGCAAGAACCCGTGCCCGCTGAACTCAGTTCGGGTTCTCCATTTGTTCCGGTCTATGTGAATGTGGCTTCACCCAGCCCATTGAGTACCTCTGTTACAGCTACATTGGCACTGGATACGGCCTATTTCAATTCCTTTAATGCAGCCAATGGCGGAATTTTCACGTTGATGCCTTCCAATTGTTACACAATTACCACCATGAGCCTGACAGTTCCGTCCGGTCAGAGACTGGATAGCACCAATGTGACCTTTAATTTTGCAAATATGGACAGCGTTCAGAACTATATTCTGCCGATTACCATCGCTTCTTCTTCACTGCCTATCGAACAATGGAATCACCTGCTTTTGAATGTAAGCAGTAATTAGGTAGAGCAGAAATTTAATTTTATGAAGTACGAGGCCGTCTTTTTAGAAGACGGCCTCGTTTATTTTCTGCATAGGTTTTTGCTATTCAAAATAATAATGGACCGTCGCATAAAGCAGTCCTGCATTCTGACTCGCTTCAACCAGGGTGACTACCCGGTTATCGGAATCAAATGTGTAGCCATAATTGAGCGAAACGACGATTCCATTGTAATTGGAATAAACTGAATTCAGCAGTCCTGAACTTTGTTTCCCCGTCACCCCAAAAGAAGTCAGGTACTCGCTAATGACCGGCTCATTGGGAGTAGCTAGTGGCGGGACTGGAAAAGTAGAGGTGATGGTATCATTGGTTCCCCCGTAAACATCATTATAATTACGGGTAACCTGCTGGACAATATTGCCATTTGAAATCGTGAAACTGTCTACAAAACTTTTGCTATACTGACCACTGTTATTCGTATAAGAATAGTCGCTGATCCGGTAGCCATTGCTATTGTAATTATAGTAGTAAACTACTGTTGTAGCTGTACCGCTGGTTACTGTGACGGAACTGTCGGCAAGGCCGGTCGTTGCGTCAATATAATAAGTCTCGGTCGATGTTCCGGGTTCGGAAACCTGGACAGTATTTGTGTTATAGGTATAAACGGTATTGTAGGTATAAAGCAAGTTACCGTTCGGATTGACGCTAATATCGTATTCAGCCACCTGTATATTCGTGCTCCGCCCCTTGGAATCATAAATATAACTCGTCACCACGGAATCGATGCGGTCGCCAAGAGAATCATAGGAAATAACGGCCATGGCCTTTACAAAATAATAGCCGGAAGGAAGGGTGCCCTGTGTAGGCGTACTTGGGGTTTTCTTACAGCCACCGGCAATGATGACTGACAAAAGGATAACAGCAGCATAGATTCGATTCATACGATTGTAAATAATAATTAATAATAATTGATTAAATAGCAGTTATAATAAGCGGTCAAAGATAATCCACCCTTTGATAATACGGTAATTAGTGCACAGAGGCTTCCTCCCCATACACCTGTTCTTTTAATTTCAAGGAGGGGGAAGCTAAAAAAGGGCCGATTCCGAGGTTTTCCCACTTTTGATCTATACTTCTAATCGTTTGGTCGTCCGCAACGATCACATTCGGCCATTCTCTTTGGAAATTATCCAGATCCTTGGTCTTCATCGTTCCATCAAATCCCATGATAGTATTGGCTATTATATGGTCCCTCCTTGGATCCAGGTTATTGCAAAACCTCCATAATGCGATTGGGAGGTCATTGGGATCGATCGTATGCTCTACATACAATATCATCTTCATATAAGGGCCCAGGATCTCCGTGATTTTGACATGCAGATCCCTGATCTGAGTGGGGCGATCTTTTTTTACGGAAACTATAAGACAGTTGATTCCAAGACTCAATAATTGATCATTGACAGCTTTGATTTCGGAGAATCGATCTTTCAGCATAGCGCCCGTTTCGACTGAAGCTTGGTTCTTTACAGGTTCTTCGCCATCACGCTCCTCTTCCCATTTTTGCGTGCCATCGATGCACATTTTGCCGCCAAATCCCAATTTGCTGCAACTATGGTCAAGCACATCCATCGGTCCTTGAGAAAAATAGATATCCCTTCCAGGAGTAAGATTCCTGAAAACATATTGGGCCAGTTTTCCATAATCTTTCAGGTCCGCATTCTCGTCCACAACAACCAGGATTTTATTGAACATCATCTGGCCGGCTCCCCACATGGCATTCATCACTTTTTGCGCATGTCCGGGAAATTCCTTTTTGATCTTGGCAATGACCAGGTTATGAAAAACTCCTTCCACAGGCATATCCATATCGATGATTTCCGGCAACAGGGTCATTTTGATGGGAGCGAGGAAGATCCTTTCGGTTGCCTTCCCCAGCCAGGCATCCTCCTGGGGAGGAACACCCACAATGGTAGCCGGGTAAACAGCATCACGGCGGTGCGTAATACAGGTGATGTGGAAGCGCGGATACCAGTCAGGGAGGGAGTAGTAGCCTGTATGGTCTCCGAATGGCCCTTCCCAGATCAATTCTTCATCAGGATCAACATAGCCTTCAATGACAAAATCCGCATCCCCAGGTACTTCAATATCTGGCTGGCTGAGACAACGGACCAATTCCACTTTTCTTTTGCGTAAAAAACCTGCAAGCATATATTCATCTACGTTTTCCGGCAGTGGAGCGGTAGCGGAATAGGCGTAAACCGGGTCGCCTCCCAGGGCCACTGCAACAGGCATTTTAATGCCTAATTTTTTATACTCGTTAAAATGCCTGGCGCTCACTTTATGGCGATGCCAGTGCATGCCTGTAAGCTCAGGTCCGAATACCTGCATCCGGTACATTCCCACATTCCTGATCTTTGTTAAAGGGTCCTTTGTATGGATGATGGGAAGGGTTACAAAGGGGCCTCCGTCCTTGGGCCAGCAAGTGATTATGGGAAGTTTTGTGATATCCGGTCTTTCCATGATTACCTGCTGGCAATCCCCCCTGCCTTTGACTGACCTGGGCATCCAACTCGCAAACTGGCTCAACCGGGGTAATAGTTTTAACTTATCGATCAGATTTTCTTTTGGGGAAGCCAGTAATTTAAATATCCCTTCAATATCAGAAGCCACCTGGTCCAGTTCTTTCACCCCCAAAGCCATGCACATCCGCTTCTCGCTTCCATAGGCATTCATGATCACCGGAAAATCATATCCCGTATTCTCGAACAGTAGCGCCTGTCCCCCATTAACTGACTTGCTGATCCTGTCTGTGATCTCCGCCATTTCCAGTTTCGGATCCACGTAGGCGGAAATGCGATATAACTCTCCTGCTGCTTCGAGTGCTTTGATGAAATCCATTTGATTCCGGTATGCCATTCCTTAAATTTGAATGACAAAAATAGATCAGATTTCCTGCTCGTCAGGTTACTTTTTTAGGACAGTCTATCACTCCTTTCCGGTTAAGCGTGTTTCGAATTTTCCCAAGGCCAACGCTCACTTTGATTCCGGAAAAATAATACCAGTCCTTATGTTTTGGATCTCCCCGAATGGACCCGGCCGCCGGATAATCAGGATCCCCTCCCTTTATTTCATTGCCCCGGTAGGCCATTTCCACAGCAAGGGGTCCTCTTTCCTGAAGTAAGATATTCTTGTCTACATAGGTCGTGCTGACATCATCCAGATAGTCCGTGAAAAGTTTTCTGAAAGAGACTTCATAGGCAATAGTCACATTGGAAGTTACTCTGAATTTAATGCCTCCTCCAAAGGGAATAGCGGGTTGAATGAGCGAATAAGGTTTCCTGTCCGGATATTGGGGCAACCCCTCGCCTTCCGTGCTTAGGGGCCGCAGGTAAACCTTTTGTCCCGACGTATCATAGGCATAGGGATTGAAATGAAAAATAGCAAATCCTGCGAAAGCATATGGCGTAAATCTCTTTTCGGAAATATCAAATAAATCGTATTCAGCCATAAGATTCCATTCGAAAATATTCGTCTCAAAACTCAGATTCCTGGCTCTCAGGTCGGCTTCCTGACTGAACTGGTCCGAAGCCCCCAATTTTCCATAGTTCAAACCCGATAGAAGAGAAAAATGTCCATTTAGATCATATCTCAAGGCGACCCCCGCTCCGCCGTTGGATTGTTGGGTCGTAAAGGATTTGCTTTGAAGGTCGCCTGAATAATTTGCAATCCCGCCGAACAGATCCAGATGCCATTGGGCCTGCGCAAACTGCAAATAAACAGGCATGGTGAAAATTACGAGCAGAAATTTTTTCATGTTAATTAAATTAATGAAAGGCCTTCTACGATCTAGTCAGGGGGATATATGGGTAACGCAGATTCAATTCCAATATTTGTTAATGGAATTGTAAAGATGGACAGGAAACATAAAGGCCCCCGAAATATTCGGGGGCCGACCTAAGAAATATATTTAATTACTGCCTGTAAACCACATTCTTCTGAGTCACCATGTCATCTTCTACTTTAACTGCTTCATCCAGGTAAACATCAGTTCGAAGGCCTTTAAGCCATTGCCCATAACGTTTTTCTTTTTCCGGATCCCCGGTATATTTTCCAGCATCCTCGGGAAGACCGACCACATCAATTTCCTTTTGCAACTTACTGTTGGATTCAATTTCCTTCCATTTGGTTTTGATCTGCTTTTGCTCCTCGCTGTATTTTTCCAGGCTTAGCGGATATTCCTTTTCATTTTGCTTTTCCAGCCATTGCGCATCGTCCTTTATTACACTAAAAGCAAGGTTCTTATTGGTCCTGTCCCGGCTTTCGTTACTGATGGTATTGATATCATAAGCATATTTCCAGGGACTGTAATCCGCTTTTTGAATTTCGTCCCAGGGCAATGCGTCGGGATTGTCTTTCTCCCTGACATTTTTGGAATATTCCAAAATATCCGGTAACACGATATCTGAGGCAACCCCCTTTAATTGGGTAGAACCACCATTGATGCGATAGAATTTCTGAAGGGTCAACTTAACGGATCCCAGTTCACTATTGCCTTCCATGAAACCCATGCTCTTATCCAAAGCGATATTGCGCTGAACGGTTCCCTTCCCATAGGTAGAAGAGCTTCCGATGATCACACCTCTCTTATAATCCTGGATTGCCGCTGCAAAAATTTCTGATGCAGAAGCGCTGTATTCATTGACCATCACTTCCAGTGGTCCATCGTATAATACGGATTTGTCATGATCGTTCAATACCTGGGCTTTGCCATCCCGGTCCTTTACCTGAACCACGGGTCCCTGTGGAATGAAAAGACCGACCATCTGCACCACATCGTAGAGAGACCCACCTCCGTTATTTCTAAGGTCGATGACGATGCCATCCACTTTCTCGTCTTTCAGTTTCATTACCTCATGAGCCACATCTATGGAACAACGGTTGCCTTTTGGATTGTCGAAATCGGCATAGAATTCAGGCAGATATATATATCCAATCTTCCCTTTTTCTGTATTGACGATTGCACTCTTTGCAAAAGTCAATTCGTCCTGAACGATCTCATCCCTTATCAGGGAAATCACTTTTACGGAACCATCCTTCTTTTTAAGCGTCAACCTGACTTCTGTCCCCTTGGTTCCACGGATCACTTTTACAGCATCTTCTACAAAGTACCCTCTCAAATCCATGGGCTCAAGAGTGCCCTGACCAACTTTCAGGATCACATCTCCCACTTCTATCTGTCCGGATTTGGAAGCGGGGCTGCCTGAGATCAGGCTGGCGATTTTAATATTGCCGTCTTCATCCCTTAAAAGGGAAGCGCCGATTCCAAAAAAATGTCCGCTCATCTGTTCGTCAAAATAACGTTTATCAACGGGAGGAAAATAATCGGTATGAGGGTCCATCGATTGCACGATGTCCTGTACAAAGATATTGAAGCGATCATCGTCATCATTTGCCTTCAGTTTGAGACGGTCAAAAAATCGATCCATGGAATTCATGGCCTTGGCCCTTGCATCCTTTTCCAATTCGGCATCGGTCTTTACTACAAAATCCTTACTGCCTTTATTGGTCTCTCTGACTTCAAGCATATCGGCATATCTTTCCAGCGTCAGGTATTTGAGGCGCTTTCTCCAAACCTCCTTCCTATCCGACTCATTCCTGGGGAAATTGATCTTGTCATAATCGAAATTGGCTGATTCGTTAACCGTGAAATCAAAAGGGGAAGAAAGGATTTCTTTATAGATCTGCTCGGCTTCCAGCATTCTTTTCTTGAATATGACAGAAACGGCGGGAACAAAATCCAGGCCATCTTTTCCCAGGATTTCATCATCGATCCTAGTCCGGTATTTGGATAATGCATCAATGTCTTTTTGTAACAGGATATTTTTTTCAACATCCACATCGGAAAGGTATTTTTTAAAAACCTCCTCGGAGAATTTGTCGTCGATGATTTTGGGGCTATAATGTATTTGCTCAAGCATCTCCCCCACATTGTGCACTATCTTTTCGTATTTGGAATTCGGATTACCCCCAAAACCAAGGCTTCTGAAGGCCAAAAACACACCTCCTGCCAGGATAAGTACTAGAACAGGCAGGTTTCTTTTTTTGATGATCATATTTTTTAAAACTTTAAACATTCCTAACCAAAAATAACGATAAAACGGGTCCTATGTTGCAAAGAAATGGCAATATTAACATAGAGTTGGGCGGTTTTACACAAATGGGAGAAATGGCAGGAATAATGATGAAAATCCCTTTAGAGAGAGTAAGGTGCAAGCTCTTGAACAATCTCTATCCTTATTTGAGATTGCCTTCGGCATATAACTGGCGCATACGCTTTTTATCGAATTTGCCAACGCTGGTCTTTGGTATTTCCCGAAGGAAGATGAATTGATCAGGCAACTGGTATTTTGCAAATGAACCGGATAAGAATCCTCTTATCTCATCCGCTTCTGCAGTTTGCTCTTTATCTTTCCATATGATAGCCGCGAGCGGCCTTTCGGTCCAAATCTCGTCGGGGATGGCGATCACAGCAGCCTCCCTGATCAGAGGATGCGACATTAAGGTAACCTCTAAGGCTACACTTGAAATCCATTCCCCGCCACTCTTGATCAGATCCTTTGCCCGATCGGTGATCAGTAAAAAACCTTCTTCATTCAAATACCCGACGTCCCCTGTTCTAAACCATCCATCCTTTGTAAAACTATCTTCTACAGTGGTCTTGAAATAGGATCCGATGATCCATGCTCCGCGGATCTGGATTTCCCCTACAGTCTTTCCATCCCAGGGCGCGATCTCTCCCTGTTCCGTCATGATCCGGATCTCGGTAAAGGGTAGTGTTTGCCCTTGCATGGACCTGAGTTTCAGCTTTTCCAGATCGGACAGGCTTTGATGGTGGGTATGCAGTTTGGAAATTGTGCCTACAGGTGAGGTCTCGGTCATCCCCCAGGCATGAATGACTTCTATTCCGAAGTCCTTTTGGAAATGATCGATCAGGTTGGGAGGAGCAGTAGCGCCTCCTATAAGAAATTCCTTTAAAGAAAGATTCCTGATTTCATTTTTTTTCAAATAAGCGTAAACCCCCTGCCAGATGGTGGGGACTCCACTGGCTTTATTCACATTTTGTTCCTGGATCATCCGGACAATGGCTTCAGGCTGCAATAAACAGGAAGGCATGATCAGGGCCGAACCGGAAAGTATGCCCGCATAGGGTATCCCCCAGGCCATTACATGGAACTGCGGCACGATCACGAGTAATCTGTCAGCTAAACACAAGGAACCATAATTGGGAAGCCCGACCATGATCGCATGCAGACAAGTGGAGCGATGCGAATACAAAACACCCTTGGGCAGGCCGGTCGTACCGCTTGTATAGCACATTGCGCATGCTTCGTTTTCATCAGTGCAGCCCCATTCCCCATCTTCCGGTGAGCCTGAAATCAAGTCCTCATAATGGATAAACCCAGGCAACCTGCATTGAAAACCGGCAGGCGCATTGAGCAGGATATAATGTTTAACACTGGGTAGTGCGGCGGCAATAGGTTCTATCAGATGCACGAGACTGGCATCCACGAATAAGCAGCGGTCTTCCGCATTGTTGATGATGAATTCGGTTTGTGAAGTAGAAAGCCGGACATTGATGGTATGACATATTGCCCCTGCTCCCGGGATGCCGAAATAAAGTTCCAGGTGTTGATAATGGTTCCATGCAAAAGTTCCGACCATGTCCCCCCTGGCGATACCCAGCTTCTCGCTGAGTGCATGGCTGAGCATTTTGCTTCTTTTGTATAAATCCGCATAGGTATAGCGGTGAATCGTCTGATCGGGCAGGTAACTGATTATTTCCTGTCGGGGAAAAACCCTGGCTCCATGCTCAAGTAATTTCGGAACGAGCAGAGGAAATTGCATCATTTGGCCAAGCATCGTGGTAGATTTTTAAATTACTCTTCTCCGACTAAGTTATAAGAAAGAGAGGGTATAAAAAAAGGGCAGTCCCCGGAACTACCCTATATGGCTAATTTTGGTTTACGACAAACAAAATAGAACTATGAGTGAAGTTAAAAAATCTCCGGATAGCGTATTCCGTATGGGCCCATCAAGGCTGTTGTGCTTCTAAACTACAGAGAAAATTCAGGTAGCTGTTTATAATGTACTGTTTATCAGCGTATCATATTTTTTAACAGGTGCTTTCAATGCAGGCGCTGTTCGAATATGCAAGCGTAAATAGAGAATGAACAGAAAACAAAAATCCAGTAATGCATTCCCGTGATCGTATATCATCAAATGCGCCAATAGCCTGATTTTTTTATCCTAGTTTGAATGAGCATCCACATGCAGGATGGATGAGTAAATCTGTAGAAAAAATTCCACTATCTTCCCATCAAGGGATGACTATTCTGATATCGGCCATCCTGCTAACCCTGGTCAGGCTCAATGCCCATTACCCGGTTCCTGCCAAAGGAACCAATGGAAACCCACAGCGAAGGTAATGCCGTTGGTACCCGTGGTCAGGTTGTAATTACTGGTACTGGTAGTGACGGTCTCCGAAGCGTCAGTTGTAGTGACCGTCGTATTTTTATTGCCACTCCTGGCGTAAGAATACAAATAACCCAGTGATACGTCCATTCCCACGTGTTTGTCAAAGAAATGTTCCAGCCCGATGCTCCCGCCGGCATTCCAGTTGAAGATGCCGGTGACCGAACCGCTTGTCTGATCGGTGTTCGTCGTTGTAAACCCGCTTCCCGAACTGCTCCCACTTCCCGAAGCCACGTTGCCATTGACCTGCAGGTAAAAAAGGTTCTTTGCAAATGCATTGGCAAAATAATAGCGAACAAAAGGGCCAAGGCCAATCGTATAATTAGTAGTGGAAGATTTTGTCCCCGTGGTACTGGAAGCATTGGTTATTGTGGTGTTGGTATTAGTGGTCGTCGTCGAAAAGGCGACGGACGTTCCGACTACCACGTTTCTTGCCACAAAAATGCCCAGTTGAGGCCCTATGCTGAAGCTGTAGGTTTTCGTCCCTGTATTGCGCACCTCGCCATTGACATAATCGTAGTCGCTGTTCGCAGAAGAATAGGCAGTCGACCCAATCGTCGTGCCCAGCATCAGCGTTCCTTTATTAAATTGAGCCTTCGCTCCGCTTAAATTGCCAAAAACAAGCACATTAAAAAAAATGACTGCTTTTTTCATATTGATTCTGTTTCAGTAAGATTATCAAATTAAGTACCACTTATGCTCCGTCGGGCGGCGGCATGCAGGTTACCGAAGGTTACCAATGCCAGAGTGGTTTTTTTATCCTAATCTGATAAACACTCCCGCATGGGGAGTTCAGATTTTTGCCCGCTTTTGCACAAGTTCCTTGTTGTATGCTTTCTGAAATGATGGATTAAGAGCAGAATAAAGAGACATGTTGTGCAAGAATGGTCTTCGTTCATAGCCAAAACGAGCTTATATTTTACTAAAGGTCTTTGGAAATAACCTATCTTGAAGCCATGCCTTTGTGAAATTTATCCAGCATGGACTCTAGGAGCAAAATATCGCTGAATGCATTTGGGCTTATTGCAGGGATCGGTATACTGCTTATGTCAACCTCTCCTTATGCCGAATTTATGGTATATGGCAAGTTGGTAGATCCGGGAAATGCTGCTATAACATTTAAAAATATAGCAGATCACGAGACGCTCTTTATTTCCGGCATCCTGAGCTACCTGTTTAATTTTATTTGCGACATCGTTGTCGCATGGGCGCTTTATGGATTATTAAAACCTGTCAATGAAAACCTCTCTCTGCTGACAGCCTGGTTCCAACTGGTGTATGCAGTGATCAGCCTGGTAGCAACCGTTCATCTGGTTACGGTCTTGCATTTGATACATCCGGCGGATCATTTGGCCGTCTATTCTCCCGAATATCTGCATAGCCTGGTCATGCAATCATTATTTGCTTTTCGGGATGAATGGTCTTTTGGATTTTTCTTTTTTGCCTTTCACCTGATTATGGTCGGTTATCTCGTTTTCAGATCCGGCTATATTCCCAGGATCATAGGGATCTGCCTGATCATTGCCGGTTTAGGTTATTTGACTAGTACCCTGCAGCCATTTTTATATCCCAAGGCTAATTTGAATTTTATTACAATCACCTATTTTGGCGAATTGATATTTATGTTCTGGTTGCTTATTAAGGGATGGCGCATCAAGAAAAGGGAAGAAATCAATGGAACTGACGGCTCCCATTGAAGAGTTAGCCACAATAGCCTAATATATTGAACGCCGTTTCCTAATTCTTTAAGAGTCACATAAATCGCACTATTATTTTGGTTGCGTTCAGTTATTATATTCACATTTTGCACTCTTAATTGGCAGCATTCAAATGAATTTAAAAATTATTTTGATAGAAGCTGTTATTCCGCCTTTTTTCCTGGAACCTGCAGCCGGCTACGGCCCACCTCTTGTATTATCTCACTGTATAATCTCACTGAATAATCTCACTGAATAATCTCACTGAATAATCTCACTGAATAGTCGAAAAATAATACCGGCTGTCCGGAGAATTTTTTAACTTTACTCGTGGTTCTATTTTGTGTGTAGTAACCCAAAATCAACCATATAGGTTAGTTCCCGGAATTACCCTTTTTTATACCCATTATTTCTTATAACTTAGTCAGACAACTGTGATTAAATATAATGTATTTAGATCAGGATAAATAGTCCATTTGGGTTATTGACATCCGTCCGCTGAAAGGATAATTTTATTACCGTTATCAGGACAATTCTTATCATCTTATAATCATCAAATATGACAGCATTACGTTCTATCATTCTTTGTTTTTGTTTTTTGATCCTGTTCTCCTATGGCTGTAAGAAAAGCAGCCCCTCAACACCAAAAGTGCTAAGCGTGACTACACTGGCTGGCAGCGGTGCTGCCGGAGCTTCCAATGGCACAGGAACTTCTGCGAGCTTTACCTCGCCTTCCGACATTGCCCTCGGAAGCAATGGTCTGCTATATGTTGGAGACTGGGGCAATAGCCTGATACGTTCTATCAATTTGAGCACCAATGCCGTTAGCACTTTTGCCGGAAATGGAGCCGTTGGTCTGGTTAACGGACAGGCCCTGTCAGCCGAATTCAACGGCACGGCTCATATCGTATTTGACGGCCAGGGAGACATGCTGGTCGCCGACGAAGAAAACAACGTGATCAGGGAAATCAGTCCATCAGGCACTGTGACAACCCTGGCCGGATCCGGAGTTCAGGGCTACCTGGATGGTACCTTGGCAACCGCTGAATTTAGCCATCCTGAAGAAATGCTTATAGACGCCAGCGGGAATATTTATGTGGCAGATGGAATAAACCTGGTGATACGTAAAATCACGCTTTCCACCGGCATGGTCAGTACTTATGCGGGAGTTGCTGGGGTCAGCGGCATGACCAATGGCCCTGTGGCTACTGCTACTTTCGCTTCAGTCTACGGTATGGCTATGGATGCAAATGGCAATATTTATATTCCGGATATTGGCAATAACGTCGTCCGCCTTATTACCGTTTCCACAGGGATGGTCAGCACTTTTGCCGGTTCAGGAGCACAGGGTTTGGTGAACGGGCCGTCATCCGGCGCTTCTTTTTATTATCCGATTGCCTGTCATTTCGATAACCAGGGGAATCTTTATGTAGCTGACTTATTCAACAATTGCATCAGACTCATTAATTCGAGCGGAATGGTCAGTACCTATGCGGGGACTGGCGCACAGGGAAATGCCAATGGCCCTGTTGGTGCTGCCACTTTTTATCATCCGATCGCTGTGCTTCCGGATAACAAGGGGAATGTCTATGTTGCTGATGAATATAACAATGAAATCCGTGTGATCAACGAACAGCCATAATAGAATGCATTAGGCCACCCGGCTGGTGCCGGGTGGTTTTTTCCTTCCAGGTTTGAACTTTTTTTTGCAATAAGCGAGCTATATTTGAATGGGCTGATTCGCCTATTGGAAACTCATTCTTCTGCTGATGAAAAAAAGAACTGCCATTTGCCTGCTGACAGGATTATTATTTTCATTCGCTCCCGGGCATCGGTTCAGAAACCGAAATTATTATTTCAGTGAGTCGGGTAATGACCAAAATGAGGGCAGCCTGGTTCATCCTCTTCGATCAATCGCCAAATTCAACCGGCTCGTTTTGCATCCTGGAGATTCGGTTTTTTTCAGGGCCGGGGATTCCTTCAGTGGAAGCCTGATTCTGGACTCAAAGAAAAGCGGTCAAAAGGATTTCCCCGTTGTCATAGGTTCCTATCGGAGGGGATGGGCCTTGATCGATGCTGGAAAGGGCATTGGCCTCACTATCGACAATTGTTCCTATATCGAGATCTCCGGACTGCATTTAAGGGGCTCCGGAAGGAAGACAGGCAATAAACGAGATGGCGTTTTATTAAAAGTCACGAACCATGTAACAGTCAGTAATCTGGACATTTCAGGTTTCCAAAAATCCGGCCTCTTCATATATGCTTCCAGGAATATGACCTGCATTGATATCTATGCGCACGATAATGGTTCGGCTGGCATTACTGTAGATGGAGATGATCAAAATAAGAAGAGCAGTCGCGATATCGATATTATTCATTGTCGGGCTGTCAATAATCCGGGAGATCCCACCGAACTGGATAACCATAGCGGCAACGGGATCATAGTCGGACATTGCACCAATGTACATATTGACCATTGCATGGCTTCGGAAAATGGATGGGATATGCCTCGTACAGGCAATGGACCGGTCGGTATCTGGGCCTATGAGGCCGATAGCATATTGATCGAGCACTGTCTTTCCTTCCTTAATAAAACTTCAAAAGGTGCCGCGGACGGAGGGGGATTCGATCTGGACGGTGGAGTTACCCATTCAGTTATTCAGTATTGTTTTTCCTATGGCAACCAGGGAGCGGGTTATTGTCTTTTCCAATATGCGGGAGCCAGCCCCTGGCATGATAATATCTATCGATTCAATATCAGTGAGAATGACGGTCTGGTATCGGAAGGCCGTGCGGGGGTTTTTATCTGGAATGGTTCAGGAGATGAACTACAATTCTACAATTGCGATTTTTATAATAATAGTATTTATAATGCTCATGAAGCTGACCTGAGTTTTTCGGTAATGAGTAAAAACAGAAGGTTCCGTTTTTTCAACAATATTTTTGTAGCCTGGGATAGTTTGATCCGGGGCGATAAAGGAAGGGATCTTTTTATTGGAAACGATTGGCATAGTCTCCAAAAAGGATTTTCCTCTGAGGGAGTATTTAATTTCCGTGATTGGATGAATAAATCCGGACAGGAGTCGGAGAATGGGGTGGTCCAGGGTAGTAATCTGGATCCTCATTTTCAGGATCCCGGGAAAGCCCAGATCAGAAATGCAGATAGCCTGATTTGGATGAAGGCCTATTTATTGCCGGATTCTTCCTTTCTAAAAAGATCTGGATCGGACCTTTATAAGACTTATGGGATCGAACGCGGAAAAGAAGATTTTATGGGCAAGCCCTTGCCGGTGAAAGGAGTGGGCGCCTGTCTTTAAACCAATGCAGCAGTATTTTGATTATGAAATGCCTTCATTTATTAAGAAACAAGCTGGTCCCCGCTCCAGGCCAGCCCTCCATCAGCAAGGATTAACTTCTATATAACCGGGGTATTATCCGCTAATAAATTTATGAGAAAGTCCAGGCTACCGCTAAGTCCCTTATATTCTAACGAGTCGGGTGTCATGGATTGAACGGCGTTAAGCAATGCAATTCTCTCCATCTTATTCAGGCTTCCAATTGGGTAAAAGAAAGTCCGGATGCTGAAAAGAAAGAAATCCAGTGAAGCAAAACCGATCAGATTTTGTCTTTCCACCCGAACAAAGGTCTCGAAACCCGGGCCAAGCTTTCTCCCTGCCCATTGCAATGCATCCTTCCCAAGTGGAGGGACGGGATGGTGATTTAACCGGTCATCACTTGATATACCCCATGCGTATCGAATAAATCTTTCCTTTTGAACTATCGCCTTCAACATTTTTGGAAAGTGCTGCAGAGTGGAATGCATGCCTGGCACGGGGCCGTGAACACGGTCAAATGAAAGACCAATCTTTTCCGAAGCCGCCCAGTGATTGGGGGCGCACAAGTGGATCGCCGTGATCCTGTCATTGCCTCCGTTAAGCTCGCAAACAGCCATATCTTCCTGGACCTGGGAACAAAGACCATCAAACAAAGACCTGTATTTATTGCCTTCGATAAGAATCCAGTCCTCCTTCCATCTCAAAAGTTCATTGAGCTGGTGGTTATAGAAAATATAATTCCCATCTTCTTTATTAAATGAAAATAGGTCAGGATATTCCTGAAGTAATTGGCCCGTTATCCACCTGTTAAGGGTTCTCATCACAGTCCCAGAAGGCCGGTCTTCGCAATAATATTTGTTCAGGTTCTCCTTTCTGCAACAATCCTTATTAAAAATATATGACGGATAATTTCGGTCAATGAGAAATACCGGATCGGAAGGATCATCTTTCCGGGATGCTGCCAGTCCGGGGGCTGTCGAGTATTTCCCGTTGAGGAAAGGGAGGAATTTTTTCAAGGTGAATGCTTTAACAGGTAATAGTGCAGCAATCACCAGAAGGATAATTCAAGGGGCGGGATTAGAACTTTAACTCTCCCAGTTTATCCAGGGCATAGAAGAGTGCCGTAACATGCATGGCCTGGATAAGCTGATTTTCTTTCAGCAATTTCTTCATTTCTTCGATGCTGAACAAATAAATTTCAATTTCTTCATTGTGATCCAATTTCTGACTTGAAACCAATTTCCCGCCGGTAGCCAGGTACATATGCATCCAATTGTCATTGGTAGATGGGTTGGCCGAGGTCTTTCCCAGGTATTCATACTGTGAAAAAACATACCCCGTTTCTTCCCTGAGTTCACGGGCTATCGCTTCCTCCAGGCTTTTATCCGTATCATCGACGCATCCGCCGGGAATTTCATAATTGACTTCACCAAGTGCATGGCGATATTGCCGCTCCATTACGAACTTCCCGTCCTGAGTCAGGGCAACAGCCGTAACCCAGTCAGGGAATTCATAAACGTAATAAGGATCAATGATCTTTCCGTTTGCGGCCTCGCACTTATCCTTTCTGATAGTGAACCAGTTGTCTTTAAACAGGTATTCGGAAGACAGGGTCTTCCATCTTAAATCTTTCATTCCAATAATTCATTTTCCTTCTACAAGAATTACCAACCCCTGGATTCTCTCAACCGGTTTACGTGAGCCACATGATGCTTGCCATGCCAGGCATAGCTACCCAGTAAATACCAAAGAGAAATATTTTTTTTCTGCTCCGGATGAAAGACAGTCCGCTGCCAGGAATCATCCGGCAGGTTCCGAAGAGCAGCATACCATCTCGTATGCAGTGCGTGCAGTAAGGTTAGTGAAATATTGATCGGCACCGACTGGACATCATCCAGCGCCACCCAGGCTTCCTGGTCATAAGGTTTGATCGTAGGATTATCTTCCGTCAGCGCGAGCTTAAACCGGATATAAGCATTGATATGACTGTCCGCCACATGGTGAATCAATTGACGAATAGTCCAGCCTCCTTCGCGATAGGGAATATCCAATTGCTTTTCATCCATGTTCAGAATACTTTGTTCAAGCTGGTCAGGCAGGATGCGAAGATCCTGCAACCATTGATTCTTCCGGTCATTGCTAAAAGGCTGGGGTTCGTATTTTCCGATAGGATAACGCTCGTCCATAACAATATTTATTGAATTGAGATTGGTCAGTTTATGCTTCCTCTCTTAGCGCATGCCCCGTCATATGGATGAATACATCTTCCAGGTTCGCTTGTTTGACTTCCTTAGGCCTTTCAAACCCAGTGGATACAAGTTGGTCGATCAATGCATCCGGAGTATCCATGGCAATGATCTTTCCTGAATCAATGATGGCGACCCGGTCACAAAGCACTTCGGCTTCGTCCATATAATGAGTTGTGATGATGACAGTCGTTCCTTTGGAGCGGATATCCGTTACAAGGTCCCAAAGATTGCGTCTTGCCTGGGGATCAAGGCCGGTGGTTGGTTCGTCCAGGAAAATGATATTGGGTTTATTGATCAGGGTAGTGGCTATGGAAAAACGCTGCTTTTGTCCGCCGCTTAGTTCCTTGAATTTTGACCTTGCTTTGTCTCGCAGGTTGACGAGATCCAATAACTTCAGGGGTTCGACCGGCTGGTTATATAAGCCCCCAAAAAGTTCAATCAATTCAGAAAGCCGCAGGCCTGGATAATAACCTGAAGTCTGCAATTGAACTCCAATGATCTTCTTAATGGATTCCGGATGCTGATCCAGGTCGATCCCATTGACGATTACCTTTCCGCTTGTTTTCTGGCGGAGTGTTTCGATGATCTCCAGGGTCGTTGATTTCCCTGCTCCATTAGGGCCTAGCAGTCCGAAAATTTCCCCCTCTCTGACTTCAAAACTGATTCCTTTCACTGCTTCAAAATCACCGTATTTTTTTACCAGGTCTTTGACTGAAATGATCGTATTTGCCATATTAAGGCAATTTAGTAAAGAATTCATTACGGCCGGGTCCGGGAGAAAGCTTTCCTTTTCTAATTTTTCTTGTATCGTGTTTTTAAATATTTGTAAATTATTATCCTTTCAAAATAAATTGGCAATACATTCGTCTGGTCCCTAATAATTTCAATATGGAAGAAATCATATCAGTTCAGGAAGTCAGTAAAAAATACAAGGAAGTGACTGCTGTAGACGGCATTAGCTTTAATGTTCAAAAAGGGGAGATTTTCGGCTTCCTGGGACCCAACGGAGCAGGCAAGAGCACCACGATCAAGATGCTGACAACCCTCCTCCATCCTACCACAGGTCGATTGCTTCTGAATGGAGTGGATGTAGTTCATGAACAGAACAAGGCACGCAGAATTTTCGGGATCGTGTTCCAGGACCCGAGCCTTGATGGGGACCTGACAGCTTATGAAAACCTGGAACTTCATGCCATGCTCTACCATCTTGACCGGACCCGGGCCCGTGAGCGATCTGAGGAATTGCTTAAACTGGTGGAATTATGGGACCGCAAGGATTCAATGGTCAAAACCTTTTCAGGAGGGATGAAAAGAAGGTTGGAAATAGCCAGGGGGCTGCTTCATCATCCACAAATCCTTTTCCTCGATGAACCCACCCTGGGATTGGATGCCCAAACCCGCAATCTTCTCTGGAATTATATCGGAAAATTGAACAAGGAAGAGGGCATGACGATTTTTTTCACTACCCATTATCTGGCTGAAGCGGAAGCCATCGCGCATCGGATCGCAATCATTGACCACGGAAAGATCGTCGCCAGGGGTACAGCCGAGGAATTGAGACAACAGACCGGAACGGAGAACCTGGAAAAAGCTTACCTGGAATTGACAGGCACCGGGGTCAGGGACGAAACACTCAGTAGTTCGGATAGCAAGAGAGAAAGGATCAGGAGAGTAATGAACAATAGAAACTAAACCAACGACGATGGAAGCGCTTTATATTCTTTGGCTCAGGCAGATAAAAAAATACAGAAGGTCAGGATTGCGTATGATGCTGAGTGTCATTCAGCCCCTGGTTTATTTTCTCGCACTCGGATATGGGTTTAATTCGATATTCCAAAAAGCGGGAAGAGGAAGCTATATCCAGTTCATCGTACCCGGCGTCATAGCACAGACCATTTTATTCACTTCAATATTCTGGGGTGCGAATATCATTTTCGACAAACAATTTGGTTTCTTGAAAGAGACCCTGGTCGCGCCGGTGAGCAGGACCACCATCATGTTTGGGGGGGCGCTGGGGGGGGCAACCATTGGAGTAATACAGGGAATCGTTCTATTCCTGATCGCCCTTGCATTCGGCTTTCACCCCTACAATTGGGTCGCTTTTGGAGGAACTCTGCTTTGCATGATCGTTCTTTCTCTTTCAATGGTCGGTTTCAGCTCCGCAGTAGGAGCCCTGGTAAATGATATGCCCGGTTTTATGGCGGTGACCAATTTCCTGGTCGTCCCACTTTTCTTTCTTTCCGGCTCAATGTTTCCCCTGGACAATATACCAGGTGTCATGAAGGTCATTGCCTCCATTAATCCGCTTTCCTATGCTGTCGATGCCATGCGAGCGACCCTGATCAATCAGAGCCATTTTGGCCTGGTTACGGATTTTACGGTCATGTTCCTGACTATGGCTCTGCTGATGGGACTGGGGGTCTATACCTTCCGTAAGATGGAAGCTTAATAATCTTAATGATCTTTCATGCATTGCTCGAGTTCGTCCATCATCAGCGTGCTGCCGGCAAAAAAAGGTGTGCGTTCATGGAGTTCCTGTGGTATTATATCAAGTATCCTCTCTTTCCCGTCGGTAGCTCTTCCCCCGCAAACTTCCAGTATGAAGGCAAAGGGATTGCATTCATACAATAAGCGGAGTTTTCCCCTTGGCTTTTCGGTCGTCCCGGGATACATAAAGATGCCTCCCTTGATCAGGTTACGATGCAAGTCGGCTACCATACTTCCGATATAGCGTTGGGTATATGGGCCACCATTTCTTTTGTTCTTTTTCTGGCAGGTATCAATATATTTTTTTTCGCCATCTCCATATTGGAAAAAATTACCATGGTTTACTGAATAGATCTTCCCGTCAGAAGGACATTTGATATCAGGATGACTAAGCGTAAACTCGCCAATGGAAGGATCAAGGGTAAAACCGTTCGCTCCCCTGCGGGTGGCATAGACCATCATAGTGGAGGAACCATAGATGATGTAACCGGCGGCGATCTGCCGGATCCCTGGCTGCAGAAAATCTTCCCTGGAACAGGGTTCTCCCTTAGTGCCTATCCTTCTGTACACAGAAAAGATCGTTCCGATCGAAATATTCACATCTATATTTCCGCTGCCATCCAGGGGGTCAAAAAGACATATGTATTTGGATTGGTTGCTTATCTCATCGTCGAATATCGCAATATCATCCAGTTCTTCACTGGCAATACCCGCGCAACTGATGCCATGACGCAACACTCCCATGAACTGATTATTGGCGAATACGTCCAGTTTTTTTACATCCTCTCCCTGGACATTGACGCTGCCCGCATCTCCAAGGATATCCACCAGGCCGGCCTTATTAACCTCTACATTGACCCTTTTTGCAGCCAGGCCGATATCGCGGAGTAAATTACTGAGTTCACCGGTCGCCTGTGGAAAATTACGAAGCTGCTGTATGGTGAATTCGTCAAGAGTAAGAACCTTTCTGTTGATTGGATTCATTGCTGTCGGTTTACAATCGTCCGCAAATTTAATGCATTCGATTGTAGTGCCTGTTTGACCCATAGCTGGCAGTTTATTTCAACCAATTGTTCTTATGGGCCATATTCATGACTTCTGCCCGGGACTGGACATGTAGTTTTTGATAAGTGTTGGCGATATGTTTGCGAACAGTCAGAGTACTTATGAACAATTTTGCAGCAATCCTTTTGGCATCCCAACCATTGACCGTGTATTGCAGGATCTCTTTTTCCCTGGCTGTCAAATGATCGGGCATTTGTTCGGTAACGGTCTTATTGAGTTCGGGCATGCGGCTCAACATCTGCAATGCTTTACGGGCAATGGCCGGGCTCATCGGGGCGCCTCCATTTTCTATTACATTGAGAACAGCTTCCTTCAGGACCGAATAATCCTCGTGCTTCAGCAGGTAACCGCTTGCTCCGGCCTTGATGGCCTCAAAAATCTTTTCATCATCGTCAAATACAGTAAAAGCAATAAAGAATAGTTGAGGATAGAGCGCCTTGGCCATGGAGATGGTGGATATTCCGTTGATCCCGGGCATTTCAATATCCATAAAGATCAGATCGGGCATTTGCTCCTCTGTAAGCTGTTCCAGTTTTTCCATACAATCTTTTCCATTTGAAGCGACAAATATGATCTTCCATTCCGGGATCAGCCTGGCCCTGTCCAGAAAGCTTTTCCGGCTGATGACATTGTCTTCGGCCAAAGCTATCTTAATGGACTCTTTTTCTAGCATAATAGCAAAATTGAAGCTAACCGGATCAAATTCCTATGCTCAATTTGTAGTAGAATTTTTAGACATATTAGTGACCAAAAGCCGGGTACCTCCAACCTCTCCAGGCAACCAATCTACCTGCCATCCGGATTCCTGAGCCCTCATTTTCAAGTTATTAATTCCATTCCCCCGAGAAACAGAACCTCCCATTCCAATCCCATTGTCTGTGATGGAAATATGCATCGATTCTCTATCGCTCAGAATATCGACCTGTATAGCCATGCATTGGCTATGTCTCAGTGCATTGTTGAGGCCCTCCTGCATGATCCGGAATAGATGGAGGGCCTGTGTAGGACTGAGTAAGAGGTCCTCTTCAATTTGTTCCTGTAATGTGATTTCTACCGAAGGATAAGCCAATTCCAGCTTTTGAATAAAAACCTTGAACCTGTCACTTATGGCCGTAAGCTGCACTTCCTTTCTGTTCAGGGCCCAGATCGAATCGTTCAACTGGGTGATCATGTCCTGCACGTTATTTTTCAGTTGCCCCAGGTTGCTGCGGCTCTCAGCATCCTCCGGAAGTATGGTAGCGATGGTGGAGGCTGCTGCGGCAGCATAGGCGCCGATATTATCATGCAGATCGGCGGAAATCCTTTTTCTCTCCGCCTCCTCCGCGGAAGCCACTGCAGCCGCCTCCTGCTGCCGCTGTAATTTTTGACGTCTGCTGTAAAAGCGGTAAAGAAAGACCATGAAAATTAAAAGCAAGCCTGCAACAAGGGAGATAATCAGCAGGGTATTCTGTTTGGAGGTAATGTCAAGTTTTTGTTGAATGATGATATTCTCTTTTTTCTGATCCTCGTATTTCGCATTCAGATCCGCGAGATCATGTTCGGAATTGATATTGTAAATGGAGTCCTTATATTGCATCTCTCGAACCAGGGTTTGGGAAAAGTCCCTGTAATTTCCCATTTTCATATAGGACTCTCCCAATTTGTCAAAATAATCGAGCATCTGGCCCGAATTCGCCGTCCTGAACAACGGTGCATTTTTCAAACAAAGCGCTACGGATTTTTGAGGCTGATTGACCATATTGTAATAATCACAGAACTGAAACATAATGTTCTGAAGACTCAGGGTATCGTTCAATTCCAGAAATATCTTTTGGGTCTCCTGGATATTGCTAAAGACTATTTCTTTCTTGCTGTTATTATTGGCATCCTCCAGGCCCAGTGAGTTGGCCAGTATCGTCAGGTCTTCGAATCGCCTGCTATCTCGTATGGCCCGATGGGTAAATTCTTCGCTGAGAAGTGAATCCTGAATATGAGTGGAAGAAAGAGCTGCATCGTTTGCCCTCCAATTATACATTTGTCCGATCAAAAAGAACAAGCGGAATCGGTTCTTGGTTTCCTCCCAGCTTTCTCCGGGCGCAGTTTGGTTCCCCTTCAAAAACCAGTCAAGTGCAATATCGGTTTGTTGCAGGTTTCTGTATACACTGCCGATAATAAACTTACAATAGATCTGGCTTGAAGTGTCCTGCAGGGTTTCAGCCTGTTCGAGGAAATGATAGGATTGATCTAAAGCCTCTTTATGCCGGCTGGTACGCACCAGATCATACAATTTCTCCATCATCACCCTGGCATACACATCGCCGTCCTTTCGATAGTCGAGTCTTTTCATGTCCTTATCGCACATGTGCATGGCGCTGTCATAAAGTGTTCTCCGTCCGAGCCATTTTTCCATAAATGTTCTTGCCAGGACAGCCTTTTTATCGTCATGGAGATTACCCGCCAACAGGCGGGCCATATCGGCATAATGAAAAAGCGTATCAATATTCAGGGAATGGTCTTGATCACATAGAGCCATAACGGCGTCCATCTTCTGAACGGGGGTTTCGGCAGACTCAACAGACCTTTTCAGCAATTCGATCATGTTTGTCTGGGCAACTGCCTTATCTGAAAAGGCTGCGATCAAAATGACATACAGGGCGCTTAGAAGTTTCATTCACCCCAATATAAAAATATTTCCCGTCATACCCATTCATCCTTTTATCTTTATTAAAAATTCACTGCATGAGGGAAACATATCAACTCCTCTTGATTTGTGTAATATTTATTGATTCCTGCAAACTTCAAAATAGGAACCCCCAGATAAATATATTGGGCACCTGGCAATTGGTACTGGGCATTACGGTCACCAGGGGAGACAGCGTCTTTACAGACTATACGGACCACCAGCAAATGATCAAGATCATCAACGCAACGCATTTTGCATTTCTCAAACACAATGTGAATACCCCAAAGGATTCCCCCCTTCATTTTGATGCAGGCGGAGGCGCCTATACGCTCTCCGGAAATAATTATAAGGAACATCTTGATTATTATAATGACCGGAACTGGGAAGGGAAAACCTTTTCCTTTACCGTCAGCATCCAGGGAGATACTCTGATCCAAAAAGGCATGGAAAAAGTGGAGGGAGCGGGCATCGACCGGGAAATCATTGAAAAATATGTGCGGGTAAAACCCTGATTATTCAGAATCAAATTAAATGATATGTCAGCTTTTCGAACCGTATTAAAAAAAACCTGCTCTCTGTTTTGTGCAAGCCTTGCGATAATTGCAGCTATCGCCCAACAAAACCCTGTCGAGCAGATTAAATCCGAAAACCCTTTTTCCATTGCGATCGCCCCCCTTCGCTTTCTGGCCTCAGATGAACTCATGGGAAGAGCAACGGCAAGGCCGGAGATCCACATTGCTGCCAGGTATATCGCAGAAGAATACCGCAGTCTGGGCCTGAAAGAATTCAAGGAGGCCCCGGACTATTTCCAATCATTTGCCATAACTATGAATAGTCATGGCAAATCAGGAACGATTTCCATCCAGGATAAGGTTTATAAGAATATTGATCAATTCATTCAGGTGGAGGGCCAAAACCTCCAGTCCAGCGCTCCTCTCGTTTATGCCGGATTCGGTACCAGGGAAGAACTTGAAAAACTCGATATCAGGGGAAAGATCGTAATCAGCAAAATGGGATATACAGATAGCTCCAAATGGCGTGAGTCCTTAAAGGACATGCGCGAAAAATCAAAGTCAATTCAGGACAAAGGCGGTTTAGCCCTGATAGAATTATTCCGTCCAATGGGTATTGACTGGGGACGGATCGTCCAATACTTTCAGAATGACCGGCCTAAGATCGATGAGGGCCTATCCCTACCCGTTTTCCTTTTAAATGAAAATCCGGCCAACCTGCCTCAGAACCAAACAATGAATGGCCAAATCGAAATCAATGAAGGCCAGGTGAAAAAAATCCCCGCTGAGAATGTCGTCGGCTGGGTGGAAGGAACCGATCCCAAATTGAAGGATCAGTTCATTGTGCTATCTGCCCACTATGACCACCTGGGTGTGGCAAAGCAACCCAAATTGGAAGAAGGCAAACTGGATAGCATTTATAATGGAGCCAGGGACAATGCAGTCGGAGTCACAGCCGTGATCGCTGCAGCCAGGTATTTTTCTGCCCATCCGGCTAAAAGATCCATTCTTTTTATCGCCTATACCGGAGAAGAGATTGGCGAGATCGGAAGCAGGTATTTCAGCCTTCACCCCGTTATAGCGTTGAATCATTTGGTCTACAATCTCAATATCGACAATGCCAATTATAATGACACCAGCATCGTAACGGTAATCGGCCTGGGAAGGACTTCGACGGATGATCATATCAAGAAAGCATCTGCCGCATTCCGTCTGACTGCTACCCCCGACCCGGCCCCTGAACAAAACCTGTTTGACCGCAGCGACAACGTGAATCTGGCAGATAAGGGGATTCCTTCGCCCACATTCAGTTTAGGTATCAAGACCTTTGATGATGAAATCAATAAGCGCTATCATCAGTTAAGCGATGAGGTAGGAAATTTCGACCTCAATTATGCACTCAGGTATATCTATGCGTTTATACTTTCGGCCAAATACATAGCGGATGATCCTTTGCAGCCTCTTTGGATTTCCGGCGATAAATATGAAGCGGCCTGGAAAGAGCTATTCAAAAAATAGATTCATTTGGGCAATGAAAAGGGTTTATTGAAAAATTCCTCCACGGTCTCATTGAACTGGTCGCGATGCTGGATCAGGGTCGGATGGCCTGAGTCCGGCACTACCCACAAATAAGCCCTTGGTATGGCCTGAAAGATTTTTGTAGTGTGTTCGATCGGGATTAGGTCATGATCTCCGCAAATGATCAATGATGGACAACGGATTGCCCGCAATCCTGAAAAAGGAATATTGGGCTGATTATAGTCGAGCATGAATATCTTCCAGTCATTTTTTTCCTTTACAGTCGTCCTAGGCTTGTCCTTATCCTGCGTATACTGCTTTTGCATTTCCTTCCAGAGCCAAGGCACAATACCCAGGGAATCCGGTGTGAGATTGGCTCCTGTTGATGCCAGTTTTATCACCATTTCCGGATGCCTCATGGCAAGTACCAGGGCATTGATCCCCCCATCGCTCCATCCGATCACATAAGCCGAGTCAATTCCCATTTTTTTAAGCAGCGCTGCAAAATCATCGGCCATCATTTCGAAGCTTAAGGAGTCACCAGGGTCAGTAGACTTTCCTTGTGCCCGGCTATCCACGGCAATTACCTTATATTTTTTCTCGAAATAGGGAATATTGTCCCTGAATGCCGAGATGCTGCCGCCATTGCCATGAATCAGCAAAAGCGGCTTCCCGCTGCCATAGGTTTCAACATAGAGTTTGATTCCCCTGACCTCATAATATTTTCCGGCAGCCGGGTTATTGCCATAAGGTATGGATTGCTGTCCATAAATTATGGAGGATAGAAAAATAATTAATAAAGAGCAGATCGCCTTTTCCATATGTTTTCAGTTTTGGTTGCAGACAAATTTATTCCTTTTAATGTGCGGATCTGGAGGAAATTTTAGCCCAAAACCTTAATACGGAATTTATCCAATAGCCTTGCGAACTTCGGGAACTACCTTGCCTGCATAAAGTTCGACAGATTTCATGACCTGGTTATGAGGCAGGGTGCCAACGCTGATGTGAAGTAGGAAACGGCTGTTTTTAAATAAAGAATGTTCAAATAGGATCTTGTCTATTACCTGCCGGGGACTGCCGGTCAGCAAGGCGCCCTGAGGAGCAAGCAGGGCTTCGTATTGGGTCTTTGTCATGCCGGACCAGCCTCTTTCTTTGCCTATCTTATTCATGACATAAGCATAGGAGGGATAAAATTCATCGGCCGCCTGCCTGGATTCATCGGCCAGGTACCCATGAGAGTGAATTGCCAGGGGCAATATTCCATGTCCCGCCTTCTCGGCTGTCCTCCTGTAAAGATCGACCAAGGGTATAAATTGATCCGGTTTTCCACCGATTATAGCCAGAGAGAGGGGAAGGCCCAGGGTAGCGGCCCGGATAACTGAAGCCGGAGTTCCACCTACAGCGATCCAGATCGGGAGCTTTTCATGATATGGCCTTGGATAAATTCCTAATCCCGGAATGTCAGGCCGATGCCTTCCTTTCCAGGAAACCTTTTCCGTTTCATTGATTCGCAGAAGCAAATTCAGTTTCTCCTCGAATAAGGAATCGTAATCTTCCAGATCATAACCGAAAAGAGGAAAGGATTCAATAAAGGAACCCCGGCCCGCCATGATCTCAGCCCTTCCGGAAGAAATCAGGTCAATCGTGGCGAAATTCTGAAAGACCCGCACAGGATCGTCTGAACTCAGGACGGTTACGGCGCTGCTTAATTTGATATTCTTCGTCCTGGCTGCTGCGGCGCCGAGGATAACGGCCGGTGCCGAAGAGATGAAGTCCGGCCGGTGGTGTTCACCCAGAGCAAACACCTTGAGCCCTGCCTGGTCTGCCAGTTCGATTTCCTCAATCAGGTCCTTCATGCGCTGTTGCGGACTGATGGTTTGATGGGTTTGCTGATCGGGGGTCAATTCCGCAAAGCTGCTGATTCCGAATTCCATACGAAGATTTACGCAAATTTAAGGACTACCCGGGCTTCTGTCCTGTTGACCAGATCATAAAAAGCTGATTTCTCCAATAAATGAAATCATTCCCGATTTCGGAATTTTTCATTTCCCAGAGGCCTCGCATCTAACTAATAATCAATTCATTAACTATTGGCATGTTTTGGGGCTTAAGAGGTTATCAATTATTTTACTCAAATCAACCCTATCGAATATGAAGCAAAAATCTACCCACCTAAAAGCCCTGGCACTTGGTCTGGTTCTTTTAGTGAACAATGACCTGACCCAAGCGCAAATTTGTAGCAATCCCAATAACCTTTTTGCAATAGACTGGAATGGCGCCTTATACCAGGTGAATACCAGCGATGCGCAGATTGGTTCTCAGATCAATACCACTCCTTATTCAGGCGCTTCTGCAAACGTGAGCAATGCGCTGGGGTATAGTTCAGCGAACGGGAAATTTTATTATTTTCTCGTGGACCCCAGTTCAGGGAGCCAGACATTTGTAAGCTATGATCCGATGTTAACAGTATATGCAACGCTGGCCAACAGCCCCGTGAGCCTGGGAACAGGAATCGTACAGGGTGCTGTTACTGCCGATGGTCTGGGATACTATTGCGATGACGAGACCGGTCATCTTTATTATTATAATATTTTATTGAATACATGGACTACAATTACCTCCAAATTGGTTGACAATAAAGGAAACAATATCAGTACGCTGATGGTAACGCAGATTTCCGGCGATATGGCCATTGATGGCATTGGAAATCTCTGGATCGTTACATCAAGCACCAGCAATTATGGTCTTTTCAAACTTCCTGCTCCGCTGCCCACCACAAGTAAGTCTTCGATTACCCTTACTCAGGAAGTCGATTTCACTACAGCCACGCCCGATGGCGAGGACTTCAAAGGAATAGCTTTTAATCTGTCAGGGGACATGTACCTGAGTGATGCCAACAATATTCTGTATAAAATGGCAGATCTTTCGACCGGGACCCTCACTACAATTGGCACGATCAATGTTTCGAACGGAAATACCATATCCGATCTGACGTCCTGTAGTTTTCCTGTAGAAGTGTTGCCCCTGTCCTGGACTTCTTTTACAACAGCATACCAGGACCAGCAGGTTTCAATCAACTGGACAATCGGCAATGCATCACAGGTTAAAGGATTCAATGTTGAAAAAAGCGTGGATGGTAATACCTGGAAAACCCTGACCTATACGGGTTTCAACGAAGAAAGCAACAATTATACCAGCTCAGATCCCAATCCAGTAGTCGGAGCCAATTACTATCGCATTGAAGAAATCGATATGAGCGGAAACAGCAGGTATTCTTCTGTTTCCATCATTCAGGTTGCCGGTTCAGAGAACAATCAAATTGCACTCTGGCCCAACCCGGCCCATGATGTGGTATATGTTCAAAATAATTCAGGAGCAGCCGGTGCACATGCTGTTATCTATGACGATTTCGGAAAAATGGTTTATTCAGGCATACTCAATATGGGAGCCAATAGCATCAACGTTAGCAACTTTCCCAGCGGGACCTATATTTTCCATGTGCTGGGGGCCAACGGATCTGTATACAATAACAAACTTATTAAAAGATAGTACATGCATCGATAGGATAAAATATGGAATCAGATCGTACCCCGTTTCTGAATAATTGAGTAGAAAACCCGGAATTCTCCGGGTTTTCTATTTTCTCAATCCCGTCATTTATTTTTTTTTCTGAAAATATCAAAGTAACTTTGCAAAATTACTTTACAAATAATCTTAACAAATTAATTCTTTCCAGCATGCCTTCAGAAAAAGACCTGAAACTGGCTCATCAATTGCGCGATGCATTAGCCAGGCTCAGGCGTAACCTGCGAAAGCAATTCGGCGGCCCGGCGCAACTATCTGTTGCAGAAGAGAATGTGGTCAGGATTCTTCTTTCACAGGAGCGGGCCCTCCCATCCGAACTTTGCGCCCAGTTGAAGATCTCCTCCCAGTTCATGTCCCAGGTCCTGCACCGGCTGGAAGAAATGGATTATATAAACCGAAAGGAATCCGCAACGGACAAAAGAAAGACCATCGTATCCCTATCAAAAAAGGGCCTGCTCCGGCTTGAGCAAAGGAGAAAAGAAAAAGAGGATTGGCTGGCCATGCGCATCAGTAATATATATAACAGAGAAGAAAAAGAAAGCCTTTATCAAGCCCTGGGCCTGTTGGGACGATTATATGAGGATCAATAAAATAGATACTTTCAGGGCTTTCCGCAACAGGAATTATGCCCTCTTTTTTACCGGGCAGTCAATTTCACAGATCGGGACCTGGATGCAAAGAACAGCGATCAGTTGGGTCATTTATTCATTGACCCATTCTCCTTTCATGCTGGGTCTGAGTGTATTCACCGCCCAGTTCCCTTCCTTTCTGTTCTCCCTTTACGGAGGAATCATAGCAGACCGTTATCAGCGCTACAGGATCCTGCTGATCACCCAATCGGCCTCGCTCTTGCAGGCCCTGGTCTTGGCCATCCTTGTCTTAAGCGGTCATTCCCGGCTTTGGGAGATTTTTGCACTAAATGTGATCCTGGGCACGATCAATGCTTTTGATGTGCCTGCCCGTCAACCCCTCGTGCATGAATTGATAAAAGACAAATCCGAATTACCCAATGCCATGGCGCTCAATTCATCCATGGTCAATATAGCGAGGCTAATTGGACCGGCTTTCTCCGGGATCATTCTGCAAAAATTCGGTTCCGGTGTCTGTTTTCTGCTCAATGCTTTAAGCTTCCTGGCAGTCCTCGGTTCTTTGACCCTACTCAAATTGCCCATCCATGTAAAGCCTCCTGAAAAAAAGAAAGCGATTTTAGAATTCCGGGATGGTTTCCGGTATTTGAAGAATACTCCCTCCATCAGCATGCTCATACTAATGCTGGGATTACTTTGTTTTTTGGTCATGCCCTATGATACGCTCCTGCCGGTATTCGCTAAAACTATATTTAAAGGCAATGCGCTCACTTTCGGATATATCTATAGTTTTATCGGCATGGGAGCCATCGCAGGTACGATTTTTCTGGCCTCGATTAAACCGGGGATCAACCTGAGAAAGGTTTTGCTGATAAATACCTCCCTGCTCGGAATTGCCCTTATCGGCTTTTCCCATTTAACCCATTTTCCGAATGCCATGCCATTTGCCGTGCTGGCCGGATTTGGTACCATGTCCTTATCCACTATCTTCATCACGATTGTGCAAGTCCGTTCCGCTCACAATATGAGGGGGAGAATGATAAGTTATGTTGCCATGGCCATGTTTGGCATGCTGCCCCTGGGAGGATTAATGGTAGGGACGATATCCCAGAAGATCGGGGCTCCTGACACCATCCTCATTCAAGGTTGTATTGCCATTCTGATTGCGCTTGTATTTTCGAAAACCCTGATTAATGATCATAGGGAAGAACAGCTTTCAGTACAAAAGCAGCCCGATATGACCGCCGAAGCACTGACCCGTGGATTAGAAGAAACCGAAACAGTCATTAGATAATTCACTACTATATGTATTGGTAAGTTTATTAATGGCAGTAAGATTGTCGAAAAAATAATAAATAAAACATGAGCAATCCAAAAAGCGCCATCCTTGTGATGGACATGCAGACATCAATCCTTGGCATTCTTCCCGATTCTTCGGATCTAAAAAACAAGACAGCCCAGGCGATCGCCCATGCGCGGGTTTTGAATATTCCTGTGATCTATGTGACCGTAGGTTTTCGAAAAGGCGCTCCGGAAGTCAGCGATTTCAACAAAGGTTTTTCGGCAGGGAGGGCCCGCTTTGCCAGCTCGGACGCAACAGAATTTCTGAAAGTGGATCCTTCATTGGCACCAAAGGAGGACGAAATCAGGGTCGTTAAAAGAAGGGTCAGTGCATTCACGGGAAGCGATCTTGAAGTTGTCCTTCGGGCAAAAGATATACGCCATCTGATTCTATGCGGGATAGCTACTTCCGGGGTGGTATTGTCCACATTGAGGGAAGCTGCTGATAAGGATTTCCAGATCAGTGTAATTTCAGATTGCTGTGCAGATATGGATGAAGAAGTTCACCGGGTATTACTGAGGAAGATCTTTCCCAGGCAGGCGGAAGTACTCAGCCTGGAACAATGGATGAAGGCGTAAAAAAATACTAGAAATTAGAATACAATCCATAACTTTAAATATACATGGGATCACTTGGAAAAAAACAGGGCTCTTACCTTGAAAGCGTTTTTTGGGGTATCAGCCTGGTTCTCCTCTATTTTTTAAATGATGCGGTTGGCGGACCATCTTTCTGCCTTTTCAAGTGGATGGGCTTTACGCATTGTCCCGGTTGCGGGATCGGCCATGCGATTCACGATGCAATGCATTTTCAGTTTCTGAAATCCTTCCGGGAGCATCCCTTCGGGATTCCGGCGACAATCGTCTTGATCTTCCAAACGCTCAAACCTTTAATTGCTGATAAAAACCAAATTGGCCGATATGAACCAACAACAATTGCTCATGATGCTTCCGGGATTGCAACCCGATGAATTGATGGTCCTGCAATCCCTGCTGAAGGATATGACTGAAAACCAGCAGCAGCAATTCATAATATTCTACCAGGGAAAAAGAAAGGATCAGCAGAATCTGCTGATTCTTACGATCATCGGATTTTTCGGAGTTGCGGGCATCCAGCGTTTTGTGATCGGGGATACTGCCCTGGGCCTTCTGTATTTATTTACCGGTGGATTCTGCGGTATCGGAACCATTATTGATATCATCAATATCAAGAGAATGACTTTCGAATACAATCATAAACAGGCCCTGGATTCCGCAAACCTGGTCACAATGATGGGAAACTCCTGAAAAAAAGGCCACTGATCAAATCAGTCGGGACCCACTCATATCAAAATTCAAATGATCAATTGTATTCAATAAAAATCTGGTCTTTAGGTTTTCTTACTTTTTTCATATTTGCCAACCAGTCTTTTTCCGTGTCCCTGTACCCAAGCGGAAGCAGGGTCAAACTGCGAAGCCCTTTTTCTCTAAGTCCAAGCAACTGGTCCAATTGTTCGGCATTGAAACCTTCCATTGGAGTTGCATCTACCTTTTGCTCTGCTGCCGCCGCAATGGCAATTCCAAAAGCAATATAGGCCTGACGTGCGGCGGATTCAAAACGTTCCTGCAGACTGCGGCTTGCAAAAACAGTTTTCAGCCTGTTGGCATATTCGTCCAGGGAATCCTCAGCAAGTCCTCTTTCCCTTGTTACCTGGAAGAAGACTTCTTCAATATTTTTTTCCGTGATATTGTCATAGGCAGCAAAAACAAGAAGATGAGAGGCTTCCGAGATCTGTTGCTGATTATGAGCAATGACCTGTATTTTCTTTAGCATTTCAGGGTTGCTGATCACAAGAATTTTAAAAGGCTGTAAACCGCTGGAAGTCGGAGCCAGGCGGGCCGCCTCAAGGATGGCCTCCAATTTTTCCTGAGGGATTTTTTTTCCATTCATTCTCTTGGTGGCATATCGCCAATTCAAAGATTCTAATAAACTCATATTCAATTGTTTAAAAAACATAATTTTAAAAAATTAGTAGCTTCGATGTTATAACATCTATTTTGTGCAATGGTTCACCTCGAATATTTTTTTTAAGAGACCGGCGGCCTTCCAGCGTACTGATCAGGAAAAACTCATATTGGCCCTGCGCCAAAGTTGGGATAAAATGAAAGGAAGCTGCCTGGATTTACTTAGAAGAAAGGAATAATAAAAATTGGAAACATCACTGGTTATTCCGAAAACCACCCCCTCCGCCACGCATACCCCTGGGGAAAACTCCGGGCATTCTTTTCTGACCATTCCCCGAAAAATTATTGAGGTTGTATATAAAACTCATCATCAGGTAACGACTCAATACTTCGGTACGGGTATCCGTTACCTGGTTTAGTGTGACAGACTTGGACACTGAGGTATTTTTGTTGAGCGCATCGAAGAGAGATAAGCGAATCTCTCCGTTTTTCTTTTTGAATAATTCCTTGGCAATAGAAGGGCTCCAGAGTGGTACGCTTGCATTGTAGCCGGGCGTCTGGTTATCCGTATAGGTATAGGTAAATGCCGAAGCGATCAACCAGCCGCTATTGGTATAGGCGGTGAATTCTCCATCGATGACTTCTGAAAAATAATCCAGATTTTGCGAAGGCCTGAGGCTATTGCGGGCAATCGTATAGTTGGAGGCCGCACTCAGGTTCATGTCGAAATTCTTTTTGATATTGGAGGTCCAGGAGACGGTACCGGAAAGTCCCGTCGTATGTGTATAATCATGGGCATATTCTTCCCTGATAAGGGAAGTGTCCAGCAGGTTTTGACTCTGGGCATAATTGATATTGGCAATAAGGTTTAGATTGGATTTGGGCCTGCGCAAAGCAAATCCATAATTGAAATATCCTGCCGCTGTATAGGTGCCGTTGAGGTTTACAAAGGAAGTAGTTTCTCCACCTTTGAGATTGGGAGTGATCGTGTTTTGTATATCATCCACGATGGCGCTTGCATTGACAGTAGCAAAGATCACCCGCTGGCTGGAAGGTTCATAGGAGGAGAAGAGCATTCGGATACTATGGGTGAATTGCGGTTTAAGATCAGGGTTGCCTAAAGTGTAATTGATATTATCGGTGGTCGTGGTCAGCGGCTGCAATTGCGATGCGGTAGGAGTTCCTGTGCGACCCATATAATAGATCTGTAACCGCTGGCGACTGGTAAATGAATAGCGGATACTGACGGTTGGAGTAAAATTGAGGTAATCGTGATCTACATCGATATCCTTTGTCGTATTCAGACTATTGAACCTCAGCAATTGTACTCCCGTACCGAGGTTGAGGCTGAGTTTGCCCTCCTGACCCCTCCAGCTTAAGGTCAGCCTGTCTGAATTGGACAGGAAACGGTAGGTATTGCTGAAGAGGCTGTCAAATTCTGAATATTCGCCGATAGCCGTAGAAAAATCATAGGTATTTCCCACTGTATAAGAACGATTATAGCTATGATTATAGCTTAATTGAAGTGCAGTATGAGCGCTTAGAGGTTCGGTATAAGAAATTGTCGGGCTTAGGGAAACTGAATACAATGAATCCTGATAATACTGTTTTAATAATTGCATTGAATCCAGTTTATAGAATTCATTGTTTGCGTTATTGTAACCATCCCCTTCATTGATATTGACAGTTCCCGTGATATCGAATGTTAGTGTACGGTGGGTCTGTCCGAAGCGGTGGCGGTAGGTCAGGTTGGAGCCGTTCACATTGAAGCCATGGGTCTTACTGTTATTGTTTCCATTTGAATTGCTGATCGAGTCTCCGTCCTGATCCAACTCGCCTGATTGGGAAACAGATTGCGGCTGACTTGTCTGGAACACAATATTTGGCCTGAATACCACCATATCAGCACTGTCCGCATGGGATTCGATATTGAATGCGACGCGGTGGGCTCCGGTCCTGGCAATGCCTGAATTGTTGCTATTGATCATATTGGAGCTATCGGCAAAGAATTTTTCAGTGAGCGATTGAGTTGCCGTGGAAGCATGGGTCCAATTATAAAAATAACTTCCGTAACCTTCCAGCCCATGTCCCCAATTGTCGCGGTAATTGATCCCCGAGGCCCAAACTGTAGTTATCCCGGGTGACATTTGGTTTGTTGCCACTGAGGGTCCTCCCCCGCTCCCTCTCCTGCTTCCGGAAGAACCCAAAATATCCTGGGCTGTAAAATTTTGTTTATTGATGTCATTGGCCTGGCCGAGCAGGGAGATCTGACGGTCGTTTTCAAATCGGTGAAAATTGTAGGACTCATCATAGGTTTGATCTGTCCCGGCTCCTGCCACAGCCCTCCCAAAGTACCCTTGTCTTCTGTCTTTTCTGGTAATAATGTTTAGGGTCTTTATCCTGTTGCCATCATCAAAACCCGAGAACTTACTCTGATCGTCCACGTCATCGAAAATCTGATAAGTTTCAATCATTTCCGGAGGCAGATTGCGAGTCGCAAGTTTGGGGTCATCCGTGAAAAAACGTTTTCCGTTGACCAGTACCCTGGTGACCTGTTCACCCTGGGCCGTGATATTGCCGGAAGCATCCACCTGAACTCCGGGTAATTTTTTCAATTGGTCTTCTACCACAGCATTAGGCTTGACAGTATAGGAACTAGCATTGTATTCAACCGTATCTTTTTTGATTCGCATGGGTGGTTTCTCGATGAATACCTCAGGAAGTGCGTCAATCGTATGTCGCATTTTAAAAGTTCCAAGGTCCAGGTCTTTCCCATTGAGGAGAAATATCATCTCAATATGACGGTACCCTTCAAAACTGATCATCATTTTATAACGACCTGCGGAAAGGCCCTTAATCTGGAAAGCCCCCTTGGTGTCCGCGATAGCAAAAACGGCAGATGAGCTGTCCCCTGACATTGGATGGACCGTTATGGTTGCATCAGTCATGACCTGGCTATTGGCGCTATCCAGGATCTTTCCTTTTACCGAAGCGCGGGGAACCGAACTTCGCCGCACGGCCTGTCCTTTTACCGCATGCGGAAAAATCATAATGATTAGCAAACCCTGCAGCAGAAAAGCCTTGATATTCATTGACTTTCTAAAGACGGAAAAAAAGTGAAAAAGGTTGATTGACCAAACGATATTTATTCCAACGGGGAACTATTGAAAAATACCGGTAGAATGATTTTTCAAAAAGCTATTCGCATCAAGGCGATATTTTTTTCTGGAATGAGAAAAGGGACTATATTTACTAATCACCTCCATTCCATACAAAGATCTGTATTCTCAAATCTTATCGTTAGTCATTCAGTCAAAACTAAAACCCACATATATGAGAACAGGAAAACTCACACAACTGATGGCCCTGGCCTTTACGGCCTTTATTCTTGTCACAGGATGCTCAAAAAACAATAGCAGTCCGAACAGCTCCTCTCCTACATCCGTTACCAATGGAGACATGGTGCTCACTCCGGCCGGCTATATGGCCAAATCCAATGTCCATTTTATTGAACCTGGCTTTGGAATAAGGGTTCAGGATGGCAGGTTACAGAAAGTGGAACTGAAATCAGGCCGAATGGCTGAAGATTTTGGAGAAGTCAGAATAGGTGAAACCCATTCTAATTCTTCTCCTCTTGCCGGAACCCGCACAGACAACAGGCTTCCCGAAGTTGAAGGTTGGATCGCCTACACCTATTGGTCTAATCCAACTACAACCAGTCCCATCACCTCCTTCACTACCGATTGGACCGTTCCTTCTGTGCCTAGTAAAAAAGGAAGCCAGACCATTTTCCTTTTCAATGGCATGCAGGATGGAACAACTGCCAGTTCCTATATCATTCAACCTGTATTGCAATGGGGCCCCTCAGCTGCAGGCGGCGGCAAGTACTGGGCGATCACCAACTGGTATGTTTCCAGCAGCCAGGCTTTTTTTGGTTCACTGGTTGAAGTAAGCACCGGAACCGCACTGACAGGCGTTATGACTGAAACCTCAGCCTCAGGCAGCAGTTATAATTATAATTCATCCTTCACCGGTTACCCGACGACGACATTAAATGCGACCGGTGTTCCCCAGGCTTTTTGGGCTGCCGAAACCCTTGAATCCTATGGTGTGACCAATACAAGTACGGAATATCCACCCAATGTGGACCTTGCGATGACAGGTATTGATATTCTGGAAGGTTCTACCCATCCCAGTATCAGTTGGACGACAGCACAGGCAAGCAGCGGAGCTGCCCAAAAAGCAGTTGTGGTCAGCAACAGTTCTAGCGATGGCCAGGTGGACATCTATTTCCGGAAATAAACCTTGGCGAACCCAAATGTTTTTTGACAGCCATCTAATTCAGGCTGGCGCAGATCTTCTGCGCCAGCTTTTTGCTTTTAAGAGAATTGCCAATAAAAAAGTCGACCATGCGTAAACTGATCATTTACCTGGCTATTTCTCCGGACGGTTTTTGCAGCAACGATGTGGCTGAAATGGGTGAAGACTGAATTGAATTTGTCAACGAATTCATGAACAATATCGATACAGTTCTTTTAGGAAGAATAACATTCGAACTTTTCGAATAATACTGGCCCTTGCTGGCAAAACATCGGAGCGGAACAAAAGGAATGGTAGGTTTTGCAGACCGTATCAGCGGTATGGAAAAAATTGTCTTTTCAAAAATTAAGAGTGAACCGGCATGGCAGAATACCAGCTTTAAAAAAGAACTGACTGCAGAGTGGATCCAGGATGAAAAAAACAAATTTGGAAAGGACCTGATCGTCTTTGGTGGGCCAGGTTTTATTTCCCAGCTACTGGAGATGGATCCTGCCGATGAATTTTATTTCGTTATACAGCCTGTCATCGCAGGTCATGGTGCAAGGTTATTTTCCAATTATGTGAATGGGCGGATAAAATTGAAACTTCAGTCAGTAAAGGACCTGAGCAAGAATGCAGTCGTGCTTCAATATTTTGCTGATAAAAACTGAGAAATTTTAGAATATGCCGGGCAGTCCCCTGATGTTTTTCCAAAAACCCTTTAAACCTTCCTGTATTGCAAAACGAGTGGACTTATGGTTATTTGCAATCCTTTCTCTGTCTTCCTCCAATCTGAAATCCAGGGAATGCATCAATTTTTTGGAAACAAGCGGCGAGACTGGAGATCCTCCATTTAACAATTCTTCCATCGCTTCATTGATGCACTCACTGGTGCTTTCCTTAAGAAGATAACCCGATGCGCCGGCACTAAAGGCTTTAAAAGCAATCCGCTCATCCTGAAGATTAGTCAATACCATGCACTTAGACTCAACTTCAAAAGTCTGCAATGCTCGCATAAGCCCCAGGCAATCCTCAACATGCATATCAATATCGATCAATACGATCTGCACAGGTATTTCTCTAAGTCCATGTAAAGCATCCATCACGTTATAGTAGTTGCCTGTTACGATGAACTGACTGCGATTTTGAAAATATCGGGAAAGAGATCTGACAAATTGGAAATCCTTATCCACAATGGCTACAGAGATCAACTTAAAAGAATTAATGGTTTTAGAATCGATTAACCTCCCAAAATTAAAATCAGCTTCAAAATTGAAGAAGGGGGAAAACACCCATTTTCATGAGCGGAATTCACTCGAAAAGGGTAATAATGAGGAGAAATACGCGATCATGGCTTTTTGAAATTAAATGTCAGTTTGAAGATTAATCGGTCAGGGCAGAAATCAAACTTTCGAATAAATGACCCGATCTGCTAATTGCCATAGAATTTATTGATCGCCTCTATCTTGTTCTGGACATGTAGTTTGGAATAAATACGGCTCAGGTGTTTTTTTACGGTTTCCCTTTCAATCCCAAGGGTAGCAGCTATTTCCTTATAGAGCAGGCCCCTGGAAATCTGGTACATGATCTGGACCTCCCTCGTACTAAGAGAAGGGTCTGTCTTTTTAGACTTCCGATGCAACTGTCTGAAATATTGTACCAGCTTATATGAAACGGAAGGTGACATCGGAATACCGCCTTTAAGCAGATCGTGCAAGGCCTCGATCAGATTTATTAGACTTGCCGTTTTCAACAGGTATCCGGAAGCTCCTGCATTGAACGCATCGAAAACATGTTCGTCATCATGGTGATTAGATAAGACGAGGCATTTGGTCTGAATATTTTCAGCCTGAATCTGCTCCATCAGCCAGATACCGCTATCACCTTTAAGCCCAATGTCGATGATGGCGACGTCAACAGGAAAAGCCCGAAGAGATTTGAGGGCGGTTTCTGCGCTATCACAAATGAGAGTAATCCTGAACCCGTTGGTGCGCGAAAAATGCTCCGCAAGGCCAAGGGCAAAACTTGCATTGTCCTGGATAATGGCGATGTTGGTCATAAGTTGGTCTTTTCAGATTTGGGTGGCGGGTACGATAAAGCTTAATTTTGGAGGTTTCGTTCAGCAAGCTTGCTTTCATAAAGCTAATCAACCGGACAGGTCTCAGGCATGGGGTAAAACGCGGTATTTTTACCGCTATTCGCACCTTTTTTATTCCAGATAAATACCATATACAAGGGTTTGCTGTTTTCGGCGCCACAGATTTGACTGTTTGCGAAATCTGCCGATTGTTCAGCCATTTTTAACGTCATTCAAATTCTGAATTCATCAGCAGGAGTAAGGGAGTGATTTTCAGAGTGGAAATAAATATTATTAAAACTAATAGAAATCGATCAATCAGCCAATCGGAATAGTACCATAAAGAAATCGTAGAATTACCTTACAACCGCCCAGGCTTGGATTTGATGAGGAATACGCTGGTTATCGGCCTCTCTCCATCCGGGTCGGCAGGTTTTATGGTTTCCATTCCATTGACCAGCATACAACTGCTGCCCCCTCCATCCAGATTCAGGGCTTCATAGCAACCCAGTTCCTTTAAGATAAGGGCCTCTTCGGTCAAACTGACACCTTGCGCAATTCCAGGGGAACGGCCTTGAACTACCAAAATGATCAGGCGATCATCGGAAGTATAACCGATTGCCGTAGCCGGTCGAATGCTGTCTTTTCCAAATGAAATTTCCTCTTCCCGGTCCGTTATGAAGATCCTGCCATCATGGATTAGAACTGGGCCGCCGCCAATGGCAGTACGGACTTTCCACCATTTCCAATTGATGTCATTGAGATCATAGATCGATGGATTCTCGTCTTCCCCTTTGGCAATTACCGGATTCCATTCAAAAGCATAGGCCCAGTGATTCGAGGAATCATTGAAGACCCATGCCACATCGGCCTTTCCCTTTCGTGAGATCCCGAGGGCACCCCTGGTAGGATAATAATACAGGGAAGAATCAGGACCGTTTCCGGCAAGTGATTTGACATTATAACCCAGGATCTTCCCATTTCTGACAACAAGGCTGATGTTCTGATTGCCCTGATAAGAAAAAAATCCTCCATTGACAAGCACAATGGGATTGGATTCATACTGAAAAAACTGTGAAGGAGTATAGCGGGTGTTTTTTGCAATCTGTGTAGTGAACAGCAGTCCCTTATCTTTAAGCCTGGCGCTTAGGTAATAGGCTATGAACGGGCGCCCGTCAAGTTTCTCAGCAGAACGGTAAATATGTATGGAAGAGGGCAATGGCCCATAGACAGAATCCATTTTTTGCCAGCGCAATTGTGCAAAAACAGGTATAGGAAAAAATAAAAATAGAAGGAGTTTTTTCATATTCAGGTTGGGTTCCTGAGTGGAAACCCGAGGGAAATCAGTTATATGCCTGTTCATTCAACCACTGCTGCCTTCCGTATCCAGGGACCACATGTTTATCACTATGGTAGGAAGAACGCACGAGCGGGCCGCTTTCCACATAATCAAAACCCAGTTCATAACCGATCTGCCTCAGTTCCCTGAATTCATCAGGATGGACAAATCGAACTACGGGAAGGTGTTTTTGAGTGGGTTGAAGGTATTGGCCGATGGTAACCACATCCACCCCGCTGTTTCTTAGATCATTCAGTGTCTGGATCACTTCTTCCCTTTTTTCCCCGAGTCCAAGCATGATCCCACTCTTGGTTCTCATGACGCCCTTTTTCAAAATCTTCAGGGTTTCCATGCTACGCCAGTATTTTGCCTGGATCCGGACCTGGCGGGTCATCCTTTCCACCGTTTCTATATTGTGGGAAACCACCTCCGGAGCCACCTCCATGATCCTTTGAATATTTTCGTGTTCCGCCTTGAAATCGGGAATCAGGGTCTCAAGAGTGGTTTTAGGGTTAAGCACCTTAATCGCCTGGATAGTATTTTGCCAGATGATACTTCCACCATCTTTCAATTCATCCCTATCCACTGAAGTGATCACGGCATGTTTGACCTTCATCAGGTGTATGGCTTCAGCAACCCGTTGTGGCTCATCCCAGTCTACCGGATCCGGACGGCCGGTGGCAACGGCACAAAAACCGCAGCTCCGGGTGCAAATATTGCCTAGTATCATAAAGGTGGCAGTTCCTTCCCCCCAGCATTCTCCCATATTTGGGCAGTTGCCGCTTTCACAGATGGTATGCAGTTTATGCTGATCAACCAATTCACGCACATGTTTATAATTTTCACCAATCGGCAATTTAACCCTGAGCCAGTTCGGCTTTTTTGTGTAGACTGGATTTTCCTGGTTTTCACCAATTATTGGTAAATCAATCATTTTTCACTTATTTAAATCCGGATTCAGCCTTGGCATGTATGGAAACAGGCGAGCCCCTCATTTAAAAACTCACCAAAATTAAAGGTTATTTTCTACCTCCAAACATAATGGTAACATAGCCTCCGAAATAGAGAGCCTTGGAAGGCACATTGTAGACCATGGGGATATCTCCGAAATAGTATTCTGCTTTTATTCCGGTTTCGATGGCAGTTATAGATGTATTGAACCGGGCATAGTCAAACCGCATTCCGGTCTTTGCATTTAAACCGGGCTTGAGGGAAATATGACCCCAACCTACCAATATACCTGCAGCTCCCTCGATCCCATAGGTATTGACGGTATCCGCCAATATCTGTGCGAAAGTGTATTGATGGGTATTTCCTGACGGATCACTGGAGATCGTGGAATTCACGTAATAGGGTTTCAGGATACCCAGCCCTACACCTGCGGTATAAAGCCAGGTCACGGCTACGCCGTTTTTATTGCCCTTCCCTCCGATCAGACGTTCTTCGCCGATAGATGCCTTTAATTGAAAAAAATTGTTGAGCTTATACGCGATGACGGAACTGCCAAAAAAAATGTCGTCAGAAGGAATCCTTTTCTCTTTGGGGCTTCTGATCTCATTCAATTCAAACTGAAGTATGCGCGTCTTGCTGTTGCTAATATACTTTCCCTTTTCAAAAAATACCCCATAGCCGTCTGTGGATAATTTAATGCCAAAAATATTGTGCTTATTGAAAATAAGATCCCCATCTTCCTCCATTTTCAACATCCTGTTGATCCGGTCTTTTTTAGCATTGCGGTTGTTATTACTGGAATTATAGGTGGAATCCTGGGCCATTAAGTCTGATGCAAACAAACAGTCAAAGGCCATACTGGTGAAAAAAATCAACAAAAGTTTATTCACAATAACGAATTAATTTATCCGGCGTAAATTTAGGTAAAAAAAATAATGACATCTATTGTTATTTACGATGGGGGCCTCAGAACGGTTGCCACCCATTTATTTTCGGGTTCCGTTATTGAAACGGACGCACCACTTGATAATCAGGGAAAAGCAGAACGGTTTTCCCCTAGCGATCTTGTAGCAACAGCTCTCGGGAGTTGCATGATGACAATTATGGGCATAAAGGCCCGGGATATGAAGGTTGACCTTAAAGGCATGAAAATAGAAATCGAAAAGATCATGAAAGCCGACCCCAGGAGGATCGGCGGGATAAATCTGACCTTTCATTTCCCCACATCCCTTTCTCTGGATGAGAAACAAAAAACGGTGCTGGAAAGAGCCGCACATACCTGTCCGGTCATTTATAGTATAAATCCGGCTATTGAAGTAAAAGTGGTTTTTCATTGGGAGGAATTGGTCAGCTAATAGAAAATTTGAAAATTTTCTCACCTTCATAGAAGGTGTTTCTACAACCAATTCCGCCTGCTTTTACTTTTTAGGAAAAAATCCAGCCAATTCCCTGACTACGCGACTTACAGGTAGGCCCATCACATTATAAAAATCGCCGGATATCTTTTTAATACCGACCACTCCAATCCATTCCTGGATGGCATAAGCTCCGGCTTTATCATAGGGCTGATATTTATCCACGTAAAAACTTATTTGCTCCCTGGCCAGTTCATGAAACCAGACCTCGGTTAAATCGGCGAAAGCCATAGTTTTTTCTGCCTTTTCAAGGATCACCCCGGTAATGACCAGATGTTTCTTACCCGATAACCTGCTCAAAATGCCGATAGCATCTTCCCGGTTCAGGGGTTTTCCAATAATTTCATCATCCAGTATAACCAGAGTATCTGCAGCGAGAATCAGTCGGTTCCGACGCGTTATATCCCGGACTGCCCTGCACTTTTCAGATGCGATATGAATAGCCGCTTCCTGAGGACGAAGAGAGGAAGGAAATGACTCATCCGCTTTACTGACAATGACCTCAAAATCCACTTCTGCCCATTCAAGCAATTGTCTGCGCCTTGGAGACTGGGAGGCCAATATAATTTTTTCCATTTTCTAAAAAATTAAAAACAGGGCCATAGAAAGAATGCCTGTGAACATCACCAATTTGATATCCCCGCTAAGCTCATGAAAATCTTCCTGTGCCCTTGCCCTATAAAGATTTCGCAGGATATAGAGCAGTGGTAGGATAACGAAGAGGACCGAATAAACTACTACCCACCACCATTTGTACTGAAGCACATAAAACTGGAGTATGGCCATGGATAAGATCAGTACAACCAGCCAGGTCCCTGCAAAGACCTTTGAAACATCTACTCCCCAAACGATGGGCATGGTCCTGCACTTGTAACTGGCATCGCCCTCCATATCCTCAATATCTTTAACCACCTCTCGGACCAGGGAGAGAATAAAGGCAAAGCCGGCATAAAGAATCGCGAATTTGAAAATTCTGGAAAGTACCTGATGATAGATGGGATGCACGAAAGTGTGCAGGCGGAATTCACAGAGATAAAGCACAAGCAGCACCCAGCTTGAAAGAAAGGAAACGATGATATTACCAATCAGAAGCTTTCTCTTAAAAGTCGTACTGTAAAATAAGAGGAGGGCGACTGCCGCACAATGAGAAATCCAGATAATAGGATTGTGAATTGAAAAACTGATATATATGCCAATTAGTATTCCCAGACCGGAAAGTAATCCATGCCAGATAATTGCCCAGCGTCTTTTAATGATCTTTTCCACCACCATTTTACCAGGCTTATTGACCCGGTCAATATTAAGGTCAAAATAATCATTGATAATATAACCGGCGGCCGCGATGAAAAGACAGGAGAGTACCAAAAAAAAGAACATATTCGGCGAAAGGGTGTTCTTCAGTCCTACAGTTTGAAAACCCGGCAATAGGATTGCATAATAAAACAGTGACTGGGCAAGCGCTATAAAAAAAAGATTGGGCCAGCGAATGAGCCTGAAAAATGCGCCAACTATCAGCATAAAGACATGGAATGATTCTTCTGCAATATAAACAATTTGAAAGGGGTTCTCTATATGGAAGATATGGAAGGATCCGAAGTCCAATGATCGTTCAGTCTCAATACTTTTTCAATCACATCGCGGACGCAACCTTCACCCCCCTTGAATGGGGAAATATACCGCGCCACATGTTTTATTTCGTCAGCAGCATCGCAGGGAGCACAGCCCAATCCGGCAAAACCAATCGATTCATAATCCGGCATATCATCTCCCATGAACAATACAGCCGATGGTTCCAATCCATGTCTGTCCATATAATCAGCCAGGGCCTGTCTCTTATTTTCCACTTTTGTAAGCAAATCCCTTATCCCCAGTTTTTCAAGCCTGGCCCTTACTGCCGGAGAATCTGCACCGGAAAGGATCAGAACCCGGTAACCTCTTCTCACCGCCAATTGCAGTGCATAGCCATCCTTAATATTCATTTTTCTTGCCTGTTGTCCATCATCGAGTAACAATATCGTGCCGTCTGTTAAAACTCCGTCCACATCAAATACAAAAGTCTTAATGGATTTAAAGTAGTGTAACAGGTTCTTACCGCTCATATACTTTCCCGATTTTTAGACAGGAAATATACCCAAATTATAGCAATGCCTGAATGCTTCGGGTGAAGACCTCGTAAATCTTCCGTATTGAAGGCTCGGACTCCAGCAAATGCAAATGCTTTTCTATTGTCTTTTGGTCATGACGAATAGCCGGGCCCGTCTGCATGGCGGAGGCCGGAGCAAACTGCAGCCGAAAAGCAGTTTCAAAAATCAGGGGAAGCAGCAGGCTAAAACTCAGTTTTTCCCTTTCGCAATACTCCTGGGCCAGTACAAATAAATGATTGGAAAAATTGCTTACAATGACGGCTGCCAGGTGCAGTTTCATCCTTTTATCGTCCGATGCCATTTCCACCGTATCTGAAAGGGTCCGGGCAAACCTGGAGATTTCCTCCAGCACTAAGGGTGTACTACCATCTATGAGAAGGGGGATATTCTGAATATTTGGGACTTCTTTTCTGAGGCTTTGCAGAGGATAAAGCACCCCGTAGCGAGTGCTGATTCTGCCAATCACTTCCATTGGTACCGAACCTGCCACATGAACGACCAATTTATCATCCAAATTCATTTTGTCGTCAAGATCATATAGATGGTCGTCAGGAATGGCCAGGATATAGATATCCGCTTCCCTTGTCAATTGATCCCAGGACAGAATAAATGAAGCATTCAGAGCTTCTGCCAGTCTGGAGGCATGATCTTCTGATCGGCCTAGTACCTGCACCACTTCATGACCTGCATGCAATATATTGGATCCAAGCACTGTGGCCGTATTTCCGGCACCTATAAGTACAACTCGCATTGATTAAATTTGCCTCATTATGAAGTTAAAGCAAAAACTCGGAATGGGATATTTGAGAGCCTTCATCCGCATGACGGCCCTGGTATCAAAAGAGAAAGCTGCTAAACAAGCGCTCCGTCTGTTTAGCACTCCCATGCAAAAACCCAAAATTGCGGATGGGCCGCTCTTTCATAAGGCTGAGAAGCTCCTGCTTTCATTGAAAGGGCATCGGCTACAGGGTTATCGGTGGATTAACCGGAAAGCCATCTCTCTAAACGCGGAGGCTGAGCTTCCCAGAAAGGTGCTGATCCTGCATGGCTTCGAATCGAACGCTTTAAAGTTTTCTGACTTTATCCAGGGCTTTTTGAAAAAAGGTCATGAGGTATATGGACTGGATGCTCCAGCTCATGGAAATTCAGGAGGAAAGCAAATCAATCTCCCTCTTTATGTGGAAGCGATCAGGGTTTTCTGTGAACAATATGGACCCATGAATTCCTATCTCGCTCATTCATTAGGCGGACTCGCCATTTGCCATTATCTGGAATCCGTTCCCACCAGCCCTGATACCCGGCTCGTGCTGATTGCTCCTGCAACGGAGGCAAGAACAGCCGCAGATCAGTTCAGCCAATTATTGGGCCTGGATGAAGAGACAAAAGAAATATTCGAGCGATTGATGATTGAAAAAATTGGTCATCCCCCTGATTTTTTTTCCGTGCGCAGGACACTTCATGAGATCAAAGCAAATATCAGGTGGTTTCATGACAGGCTGGACCGGATCACTCCGATCCGGGATGTTAAACCGGTGATAGAAGACAGTCTGCCCAATGTGGAAATTATTTTAACAGAAGGCCTCGGTCACCGGAGAATTTATCGGGATGAAGCGGTGATTAAACAGGCCATTGAATTTATCTAAGTAGCAGGTTTTTTAGTTATTTCTTCCTTCCAACATGGGTACAAAAGAGAAATTATCAAATTCCTCTTCCTGCAGGATCCCTCCTTCCTTTTTGGTGATTCTGAACATTCGTTGCACTTTCCCATCCCCTATCGGAATGACCATCTTTCCTTGCGTTTTCAATTGCTCCAGCAGTTTAGGCGGAATCAGTGGCGCGGCTGCGGTCACAATGATCTTATCGAAAGGCGCAAAGGTGGGAAGTCCTTCATAACCATCCCCATAAAAAAATTTGATGCCAGGGAATTTTCTGACATATTGAAAGTTTTTGTTTTGCTCAAAGAGTTTTCTCTGTCTCTCGATCGTAAAAACCTGCGCCCCCATTTCAGCCAGCACGCTGGCCTGGTAGGCGCTCCCGGTTCCTATTTCGAGGACTTTTTCAAATGGTTTTAATTCGAGCAGTTGGGTCTGATAGGCAACTGTATAAGGCTGGCTGATGGTTTGGTCTTCACCGATAGGGAAGGCCCGGTCTTCATAAGCGATCTTATCGAATGCGGAATCCATAAAATAATGCCTCGGAAGATGAAGCATAGCATCCAGCACCCGTTCATCGGTAATCCCTTTTTGAGCGATAGAATCGATCAATTGTTTTCGCATCCCCTTATGGCGATACGTATCCTCATATGTCCTCATAAGCGCTGCAATATAATTGAAGTTTGAGGTATTTGATAAACCCGGATACCGGTCATGCCTATAAACAATCAATTTATATTCATGTTCTGACAGATTCTCGTTTTACCCGAATTCTTTGTAATTTTTGAGCCAATTAAACACTCCAAATAATATTCGAATTAAAAACTATCATATGTCGCGCTTGCTAAATGAAATCGAAGTTCGCGATTACCACCGGGATGGATTCGTCATCCTGCCAGGATTCTTTAGTCCGGAAGAGATAGGCAAATTGTACCGCATCGCGAGCGGAGACTCCATCATCAGGGAAAATGCTCTCGACCTGAATGACCAATCGGGTAAGAAAACAAAACTCACGCTCTGGTTCACGCCTGGAGATGATATTTACAGTTTATTGATCAGGAGCAAACGAATGGTGGGCTCGGCGGCCCTGCTGCTCGACAGCGATTCCCCTGTTTGTCATTTTCATACCAAGCTGATGCAAAAAGAGCCGAGGGTGGGAGGCGCCTGGGAATGGCACCAGGATTATGGGTATTGGTATAAAAACCAATTCCTTTTCCCCGATCAGTTGACCAGTGTAATGGTAGCTTTGACAGAGGCAAATCCGGAGAATGGTTGTCTTCAGGTCATAAGAGGTTCACATAAGTTGGGAAGGGTCAATCACGGATTTTCAGGTGAACAAGTGGGGGCCGATATGGAAATGGTCGACCTTGCTTTGAAAACTATGGAACTCGTATATGTCAGGCTGCAGCCCGGGGACACATTGTTCTTTCATCCCAATACTCTGCATCGTTCCGAAGCCAACCTTTCCGACAAACCCAGGTGGTCGCTGATCTCCTGCTATAATTCCTTGTCCAACCCTGCTCATAACGACGATTCCCTGGGTTGGAGAAAACCTGTAGAGGTCGTTGCCGATGAAATGCTGATGCTCTCGGAAAATAAAGGGGCCTTTGCCGGAGCTGATTTTTTAAAGAAAGAAAACGATCCGGCGCTTCAGGAAACAGATTGGGAAAAAAATGTAAAAACAAATTGATGATCGAATTATAAATCCAACTACTATTAATATGAAGACAAATACCGGAATCAGGCTTTCCATAATGATGCTACTGGAATATTTTATCTGGGGTTCCTGGTATGTAACCATGGGCACTTATATGGGAGCCCATTTTCATGGAGCCCATGTGGATGCCGATATCGGAAAAGCATTTAGTGCGCTGGCTGTTGCTACAATGATCTCTCCTATTTTCGTTGGACTTGTTGCCGATCGTTATTTTTCGGCCCAAAGGATCATGGGGTTCATGCACCTGATCGGAGCGCTGCTTCTTTTCCTGGCGACCCGAATGGAAGACAGCGGGCCCTTTATCTGGGTCATCCTGGCCTATTCCCTTTTGTACATGCCAACAATTGCCCTCTCAAATAGTGTGGCCTTTCATCAGATGAACGAGCCGGGCAGGCAATTCCCCTGGATCAGGGTCTTCGGAACGATCGGCTGGATCCTGGCAGGCCTGGTGATCGGCAACCTGGGATGGGAAAAGACCAACTTTACTTTTTACCTCGCCGCCGCTGTTTCAACCATTCTCGGGCTCTATAGTTTTATCCTGCCGAATACCCCTCCAAAAGCACAAACCGATCAGGCTTCTGCTGGCAAGGCCCTTGGAAAAGATGCTTTTGTCTTATTTCGAAACCGGCCCTATCTCATCTTTTTCATTGCGGCCATTTTAGTGTGTATTCCGCTTTCATTTTATTATGGATTCGCCAATCCCTTTCTGAATGAGATTGGCTTAAAGAATGTGGCTAGTAAAATGATCCTGGGACAGGTATCCGAAGGCATTTTCATTCTTGCCATTCCTTTTCTATTTACCAATATCGGGGTAAAAAATATGTTGCTGCTTGGAATGACGGCCTGGATCCTGAGATATATCTGTTTTGCCTATGGTAATGCTGGTACAAACCAATGGATGCTGTATGCCGGGATCGTTCTGCACGGTGTTTGTTACGATTTCTTTTTCGTGACGGGCTATATGTACACGGAAAAGAAAGCAGGAGAAAGGATCAAGAATTCGGCCCAGGGTCTTTTCACCTTTGCCACTTATGGAGTGGGAATGTTCATCGGCACCTGGATTTCCGGACAGGTGGTCGATGAGTACAAAAAGCAGGATGGCTTACACAACTGGACCAGCGTATGGTTCGTACCGGCCGGAATAGCTGTAGCAGTATTCATCTATTTTATTTTATTTTTCCGTGAGAAAAAGGAAATCCAGACTGCATGAAATGATTATTTCATTAATTAATACCCACACAGATGTCGAAAAGAATAGCCATGCTCGGCTCCGGATTCATCGGGAGATTCTATGCTGATTCGCTACTCGGACAAAGAAGCCGGGACCATATCACCAGCATCTATGCCCGCCGGGAAGAAAGCGCTAAAAAATTTGCCAGTGATTATCACTGTGATCATTGGACCACAAATATGGAGGAGGCCATCTCCCATCCGGAAGCGGATGTGGTTTGCATCGCCCTTCCGAATAATCTGCACGAAGCGGCCGTATTGCTTTGCTGCAAACATAAAAAATCAGTGATCACCACCAAGCCCCTGGGCCGCAACAGTGAGGAAGCAAAACGCATGCTTCTGGCCGTTGAGGAAGCGGGCATTTTTAACGGTTATCTCGAGGACCTTGTCTATACACCGAAATTCATTAAGGCCCATGAAAGCGTGAGAAATGGCGCCCTGGGACGGATACTCTGGGCAAAATCCCGCGAGACCCATCCCGGTCCGCATAGCGAGTGGTTTTGGGACATTGAAAAGGCCGGCGGAGGCTGCATATTAGATCTGGGTTGTCATTGTGTAGAAATCGCCAGGAGTTTTATTGGCAAGGACATCAGACCGATCGAAGTCATGTGCTGGGCGGATACGCAGGTCAAACCCATCGAAGCCGAAGACCATGCGATCGGGCTGGTCAAATATGAAAACGGGGCCATTGGTCAGTTTGAAGTGAGTTGGACTTTCCGGGGTGGCATGGACCTCCGGGACGAGGTGATGGGCAGCGAGGGAACGATCTGGCTGAATAATTTTCTGAGAACGGGTTTTGAAATGTTCACTACTGGAAAAGGTGCAGATTATATAGCAGAAAAAGCGGAAAGCAATACAGGCTGGCTCTTTCCTGTCGGCGATGAAATAAATGATTTGGGTTATAATCATATGTTCACGGATATGTTCAATGCAATGGAGCGCGGCGTTTCTCCGAAAGAGACTTTTTATGATGGTTACGTTGTGAATTGCATATTAGATGCCTCCTATCGATCAGCCAAATCCAAACTCTGGGAACCAGTAAAACTGGATATCTGGAGAGGAAGGACGGGAGTCACAAAAGACAGCCATCTTGCAGAATATGATTCGGAGAACTTTCTTATCAAAGAGGAAATGACTCATTTTGGGGCTAAGAAAGTCATACTTAAAAATAAAGAGTCGGGTAAGATCTCGGAAAAAGTGTTGTCCTAATATTTGCAGCATGAAGGTTTTTATCACTCGAAAGATCTCAGCTACCGGAACAGAAATGCTCCGGCAGTCAGGCATAGAATTTACCGAGTGGGTTGAAAAAAGAGACATCAGCCAGGATGAATTGATCCGCTTTTGCCAGGATTATGATGGGTTGATCAGCGTTGGACAGGACCTGATCGATGAGCTCTTCTTAAAATCCTGCCGCCATTTAAAAGTGATCGCTCAAATGGCCGTCGGTTATGATAATATCGATGTGGCAGCCGCTGCGCGGCTGGAAATTCCTGTCGGTAATACTCCCGGCGTCTTGAGCAAGGCCACCGCCGACATAGCTTTCCTGCTAATGCTGGCAGTCTCCCGAAAAGCCATTTTCATGCACAAAAGAATACTTAGTGCTGAATGGGGATTCTATGAACCAACAGATAACCTGGGAATCGAACTGGAGGGAAAAACCCTGGGCATTTTTGGGCTGGGCAAGATCGGATTTGAAATGGCCAAAAAATCGGCTGCTGCTTTTTCAATGCCCATTATTTACCACAACCGACGTCCGCATTCCCAGGCGGAGCGGGAACTTGGTGCCAAATTGGTCTCTTTTGAAGAATTGCTGAAAAGCAGCGATGTTCTTTCTGTCCATACAGCCCTTACGCCTGAAACCAGGTCTCGCTTCGATTATTCTGTTTTTTCCCTCATGAAAAAGAACGCCATTTTCATCAACACTGCCCGCGGAGCAATCCATAACGAAGCAGACCTGATCCTTGCCTTGCAGGAAAACCTGATCTGGGGGGCCGGCCTGGATGTTACCAATCCTGAACCCATGCTGGCTTCAAATCCTTTGCTGAATATGCCCAACGTCGCTGTTTTACCTCATATCGGATCCGCTACCGAAGAGACCAGGGGAGCTATGGCGAGGCTGGCAGCGGAAAATATTATCGCTGCATCAAAGGGTGATAAAATCCCTTACCAGGTTAAACCTGTTAAATCATGAAAAAAAATTTATTCCTTATCTGCCTGCTTTCCCTCTTCCTTTTCGATTCAGCTCAGAAAATAGAAATACTGACCAGCCACGATAAGATTTCCCTTCGCGGACTCAGCGCTGTCAACGATCAGATTGTCTGGGCCAGCGGAAACCAAGGCATGGTAGTTCGCTCAAAAGATGGGGGCAAGACCTGGCAATGGATGCAGGTTAAGAATTATGAGAAAAGGGATTTCCGGGACATCCAGGCCTTCAGCGCCAAAACCGCCATCATTATGGCAGTGGGCGACCCTGCAATCCTGCTTAAAACCACAGACGGAGGCAATACCTGGAAAACGGTCTTTAGTGATTCTGCCAAAGGCATGTTCTTAGATGCGATGGAATTTTGGAACAAGGACAGTGGAATTGCGATTGGCGATCCGCTGGATGGAAAATTTTATATAATCCGCTCATTTGACGGGGGAGATAGCTGGCATCGAATTCCAAAAATCGAATTGCCATCAGCAGATCCTGGCGAAGCCTGCTTTGCAGCCAGCGGCACGAATATCCGTCCGCTGAACCGAAGGGAAGCCTGTTTTGTTAGCGGAGGAACAAGATCCAGGCTTTTCATAAGGGACAAACAGATCGACCTGCCCATCATACAGGGTACCACTACGACGGGAGCCAATTCAATCGCTGTATGGGATAATAAAAAATTAGAAGGGGGGATGAACCTCATCATTGTAGGCGGCGATTTTGCCAATAACAGCAGTTCCCTGAAAAACTGCGTTCTTACTCACGATGCAGGAAAAACCTGGATCCTTCCTCAGACAGCTCCCCATGGATACAAGAGTTGTGTCGAATTCATCACCAAAGACAGGATCATTTGTTGCGGAATAAGCGGTGCCGATCTCAGCCTGGACGGGGGAATGAATTGGAAATCCATTAGCCCCGAAGGATTCCATGTCTGTAGAAAAGCCAAGAAAGGGAAGATCGTTTTTCTGGCCGGCGCCGGTGGAAGAATCGCCAAACTCACAGAAACTGAATAGGCGCTTTCCGCCGCAATTAAGCTAATCAATGTAAATGCGAAGTTACATCTGACAACTAGAAAAATATACTCGGACGAATAGTTTTCCACATCTTTAAACCAGGTTCTGGTTCCCGGGTCTGAGAAATAGTCGCTATACCCTACTCCGGGAAAATTAATCAATTTTAATCCCATTTTTCGCCCGTCATGAAGTTAAGGTGGCATTCATTTCTGAATGCCATTTTTTTTGAACCATTCTGCTTCAGAAGTGTAATTATTACATATTCACATCTGTTGATAAATAAAAGGGCTTAATAACAGAGTTGAATCATTAAATTTGAAAATAACCCTAACAATTGACAGGCTCTTTTTTCGAACCTAAAAAAGATTGAATTGACAGAAACAATAATCAACCTTGAAAGCGTTAACCCTATTGAATTTTTCGGTGTTAACAATGGAAAACTGGACATACTAAAGAAAAAATTTCCCCTTCTCAAAATACTCTCCCGCGGTACGCAGATCAAATTGAGCGGTGCTCCGGAGCAGATCGAATCGGCTAAAGAAAAGATTGACCTGCTTGTTCAATTCCTGGAAAGAAACGGGCATGTTAGCGAAAATTATTTCGAACAGATCCTGGGTGGAGATGATGCGGAAACCGTCGATCATTTCATCGACAAGCATCCCAACGATATCCTGGTATTCGGACCCAATGGGAAGACCGTTCGGGCAAGGACTGCTAACCAAAAGCGCATGGTGGGCTCCACGGAAAAAAATGATATCCTCTTTGCAATAGGACCTGCCGGAACCGGTAAGACCTATACTGCTGTCGCGCTGGCCGTTCGTGCCTTAAAAAACAAACAGGTAAAAAAAATTATCCTAACCCGGCCGGCCGTGGAAGCCGGTGAAAACCTGGGATTCCTTCCGGGGGACCTGAAAGAGAAAATCGATCCCTACCTGAGACCGTTATACGATGCATTGGACGACATGATCCCCGCTGATAAATTGGGATATTATATGAGTACCCGTACGATCGAGATCGCCCCCCTTGCCTATATGCGGGGCCGCACGCTGGACAATGCCTTTATTATTCTGGACGAGGCCCAAAATGCGACGGACCTTCAATTGAAAATGTTCCTGACCCGGATCGGGGCCAATGCAAAGGCAATTATCACAGGGGATCTGACCCAGATCGACCTTCCTAAGAATCAGAAAAGCGGTCTGGCAAAAGCGCTTTATATTTTGAAAAATATTGATGGCATTTCCCATATTGAACTCGATGAAGAAGATGTCGTCCGTCACCGCCTCGTCAAAGCCATCATCAGAGCTTATGAAAGAGATAAAAATACTGAATCCGGAACACTAGAAAAGTAATCTATTCCCTTTGGCATCAAACTACTAACCCGCCTGTTGAATTCCCAGCAGGCTTTTTTTATTATTATATTTGCCTATTATGAAAAGAACAGTTGGGGTTTTATTGGCTATTGCTCTGGCGGGATGCCACAGTGAACCCTCATTCACAAGGGCCGAGGATGCACAGGATGCAGGAAGAGAATTCATAAGGGCCTCCCTGGATGGAAATTATGAAAAGGCCAGGTTCTATTTACTTGGAGATTCCACGAACCGGCTTCTGCTGCAAAAATGGAAAAGCACTTACGACAGCCTTTCTTCTGAAGAGAAGCTAAAATACAGGGATGCAGAAATCAGGCCTATAGATATTCATACCCTGAATGATTCGGTCACCTCTTACAAGTACTATAATACCTTTAAGAAGGACACGACAACCATCAAAATCGTAAAAGTGAATGGGGAATGGGTGGCCGATCTCAAAGAACTCATGTATAATATTCGTTAATGTTGAAAAATCTGCTCATCGTGGGTTTGGGAGGCAGCATTGGTTCTATTGCCCGCTACCTCTGCCAGAAATATTTTCAGCAGCATTACCCTCATCCATTTCCCTTTGGCACATTTACTGTGAATATTTTGGGCTGTTTTCTGATTGGGGTATTTTATGCACTATCGGAGAAGGGAAACCTGATTGGACCTGAATGGCGAATTTTTCTGACAACGGGCATTTGCGGAGGATTTACCACTTTTTCTTCATTTGCCTACGAAAATGTAACATTACTCAGAGCAGCAGATTTTCTATACGCCGGTCTTTATGTAGCAGGAAGCATTATTTTGGGAATTATGGCCACATTCTGCGGCATCGTATTATTAAAATGGTTATGATTATGGAACTCGAAGGCCAGTCCAAATTATTGAGAATCTTTATCGGAGAAATCGACAAGATCGGCCATACCCCGCTCTATGAAGCCATTGTCCTGGAAGCAAGAAAGCAGGGACTTGCCGGGGCCACTGTGCTCAGAGGTATCCTGAGTTATGGGGCCAGTTCGACCATCCACGCTGCCAAATTGATCGATATTTCGGAGGATTTGCCCATTGTATTGGAAATAGTGGATCAGGAATCCAAAATCGATGCCTTTCTGCCGAAGGTTGAGCAATTATTTGAGGAATGCGGAAGAGGCGGCCTGATTACGACCGAAAAGGTGAATGTCCTGACCTATCGGCCAAAAAGCCGGAAATCATAACAATTCACTAGCAACAGAATCCTGATTGAATCGGGGAAACTTGCATTCTTTGATTAGTAATCGAATTATTTTAGGTTTGTATTAAAACTCCATCTCATGATGACTGTTTCTCACCCCTGGCATGGCGTCTCCCACGGAAGGAACGCCCCCAGAATCGTTAATGCCATTATCGAAATTCCCCAAGGCTCCCGATGCAAATACGAAATCGACAAGGATAGCGGCCTGTTGAAACTTGACCGTGTGATTTATTCTTCTTTTTATTACCCCGTCAATTATGGCTTTATTCCTCAAACCTATGGAGATGACAAGGATCCTCTGGATATCCTGGTCATTACCTCATTGCCCGTTCAGGCTCTTTGCCTGATGGAGGCAAAAGTCATGGGCGTCATGCAAATGGTGGACAGCGGGGATGCGGATGATAAGATCATCGCCGTGGCTGCTAAGGATCCCAGTGTTAATCATTACAACAATATCGAAGAACTTCCCAAGCATTTTTTTGAAGAGCTGAGGCATTTCTTCGAAGAATACAAGAAACTGGAGAACAAGACGGTGGTAGTGGAAGAATTCGGTGATAAGACAACGGCGCTTAAAGTCATCGAAGATGCAATTGAATTATACAAAACGAATTTCGGGAATAAATAGGCCCGGCTTGCAGTTATATTAAAGATGATTTATTATGTCAGGTCAAACACTTGTCCTCATATTGATAATCGGCCTTGTAGCCGGCATTCTCAGCGGTCTTGTTGGTATCGGCGGTGGAATCATCATTGTACCAGCCTTGGTTTATATTCTAGGTTTCGACCAGCACCAGGCCCAGGGTACTTCACTTGGGATCCTCCTTCTTCCTGCAGGCATTTTCGCTGTCATAAACTATTATAAAAAGGGCTATATCGATCTGAAAATTGTCCTGCTCCTCTTTTTGGGATTTCTGATCGGAGGATTCCTGGGAAGTAAGATTTCCCTAAGCCTCGCCGATTCCACAGTCAAGAAAATATTTGCATTACTATTGGTGGTTGTTGCAGGGAAAATGTTATTTTTTGATAAATGATCAAGCCAGCCTTCACTTGCATGTGAAAATCCGGGTTTTCTGCATCTAATAGAAATTAAAACTTTATCACAAGCGGTGGAAGATTACAGCCATATCACCGATCATGAGTTGCTGGAACGGTATTATGAGAACCACGAAAACCGTTATATGGGCGCTCTTTTGGAAAGGTATACCCTTCTCCTTTTCGGTGTTTGCATGAAATACCTGAAGAATGAAGAAGAAGCCAGGGATGCGGTTCAACAGGTTTTTGTTAAGGTAATCACCGAATTAAAGAAATACAGGGTAGCTTATTTTAAATCCTGGATCTACATGGTTGCGCGCAACTATTGTCTCATGAAGCTGAGACAAAACGGTAACAGGACCCTGGAAATCGACGAAAGACGGATCCCGGAAGAAGAATACAGGCAGAATGTCCTTGTGGAAAAAGAGATCTTACTGGAAGCTATGAATGCTTCTTTGCCCGAATTAAGCCCTGAACAGGAACTTTGTGTAACCTTATTCTACCTGGAGAACAAATCCTACCAGGAGATAGTTGAAAAGACGGGATTCACGATAATGCAGGTGAAAAGCCATATTCAGAACGGAAAAAGAAATCTTCGTATTCTTATGGACAGGAAATTGAATTTAATGCACAAAAATGAAAAATGACCTTCTTGACATATTGACCCGGGAAAGGGGAGAACACGACGATCAAAAATTGATCGACTATATTCTGGATAAGCTTTCTGAAGCTGAGCGCTCCGAATTCGAGGAAAGGATCGGCTCAAGTGAAATCCTCCAGGATGCCGTGCAGGGCTTGCAGGGAGTCAAAGACAAAAAAGACCTGCAGGTGCTGGTGGAACAGCTTAAAAAAAATCTGCACGATCAGCTACAAAAAAAGAAGCTGGAACGTGAACGGAGAAAAATAACTGAATATCCCTGGATCTATATTGCCATCATCGTGATCCTGGTATTTTGCATCGTTGCCTTTGTGGTCACGCGCATGTTCCTGCTGAGCCGGTGACAGGTGAGCCCGCCACTGACAAAGCCCAATTAATCGCTTACTGATACTGGATATAAACCGGTTGGGGTTTGAGTTTCAATACCTCCTGGGGAGTCAGGATGCGGCTTCCCTTCTCCCTGAAATCGTTTTTATAGAATAATTTGAATCCGGTGAATTCGACCGGCTGCTTGGATATGAATTCCCTGTAAGTAGTGTATTTCCTCGATTGAGCGCCCCATCCGTCCATGTCCATGACCATCTGCACTTCGGGACGCAGTTTGATATTCTTATAGTTGGTCAGCATGGCCTGGGTAAAGCGATGTACCACAAGGATCTTTGGGGGAAGATCATTTGTCTTTACCAGTTTCGCGAGATATTCCGAAACAAAATTCACATCACTTGCATCCATTGTTCCGATCACTGTACCAGGTTTCTTGCCCGTCTTCATGGAAAATTCGGGATCGATTCCCAAATGGACATTGGGCATTTTCAAATAAGGTTCAAGCAAAGGAATTTCTGTTTGCACATTACTTAAAGCCACCTGAACGTCAAGAAAAACGATGGCATTGATCTTAGCAGCCATTTTCAAAACAGAATCAATCTGTTTAAAAGGCATCCTCAGTCTGTATTTGTTGTCCTTTCCGGGATAGCCCTGTGCCGTAACTGCGATATAATGCAAAGCCGGCTGCACCTCCATGGTCGTATCGGCTGCCTGCCATTTCTTTACCTCTTCCGTCAGCTTTCCGAGCATTTCTTTTTCCGGGTATTCTCCCAAGACGCCCATTCTTTTGGAGTAAAGATTCCCATAATAAGCGACAATACGTTTAAAAGGCAGGATCGCACCCGACTCGGGATATGCTGATCTTACAGGCCATCTTCCGGAAGAATCTCCATTGGCCAATTTGGCCATTCTTTCATTGTAAAGTGCAGTATCGAGAGGCATGCCAACTGCCATTGCAATCGAATCGCTCTTTATAATGCTGTCGGCGCTAATTTGAATCCTCCTTTGCTGCTGGGATTGTACACTGTTACAGGAGGAAAATCCCATCCAGAATAAAAATGCGGGAACTAGGAGAAACAGGTATAAATACCTGGGAGCTAAGGTTTTAATAGGCATTGGTATCGGATTATTAATATTAAAGAGTCGCAATAACTGTGCTAAAAACGATATAGAAAGGGTTTTATTTTGATACCCCAATGCTTTAATGCTCAACATATTTGATTCAGAGGTTTTAGAATGCTACGCGAAATTATACAGGCCTGTATAATAACGTCTGACCAATATATTCACATTCTTAGACAAATGTTAAAAAAGGCTGCCAAAATGCATCCACTATTGCTCTCTCATTGATTTGAACGCATTGATCAATCCATTGGTAGAACCATCATGGGAGTTAACCCAGTCTCCGTGCTCCAGTTCAGGAAGGATTTTTCCGGCAAGTTGTTTGCCCAGTTCCACACCCCACTGATCGAAGCTGTAGATATTCCAGATCACTCCCTGGACAAAGATCTTATGCTCATACAGAGCAATCAGTTTACCCAGGGAAAATGGAGTAATCTCTTTTAGCAGGAAGGAATTGGTGGGGCGATTGCCCGTGAAAGATTTATAAGGGATGAGTTCCTGCGGGACATTCTCTGACAGTAAGTCGTTTCTAGTCTTTCCGTTCATTAATGCCTCGGTTTGTGCAAAAAAATTGGAAAGCAGCTTTACATGATGATCCCCGACAGGATTATGAGAAATTGCAGGTGCAATAAAATCGCAGGGGATCAGGGTGGTTCCCTGGTGTATCAGTTGATAAAACGCATGCTGGCCATTGGTACCCGGCTCTCCCCAGACAACAGGACCCGTAGCATAGGTCACCGGGTATCCTTTTCGGTCCACGCTTTTCCCGTTACTTTCCATATTGCCCTGCTGGAAATAGGCAGCAAACCGGTGCATGTATTGGTCATAAGGAAGTATGGCTTCGGTTTGGGAACCATAAAAATTCCTATACCAAAGACCCACCAGGGCCATGACGACAGGAATATTCTTTTCAAAAGGGTTTTGCCGGAAATGCAGATCAGATTCATGTCCCCCTTTCAGCAATTCTTCAAAACGGTCGTAACCGATGCTTAGTGCAATGGAAAGGCCGATGGCGCTCCAAAAGGAATACCTCCCTCCCACCCAATCCCAAAAGCCAAACATGTTTTCCTTATCAATACCAAATTTGACGACTTCCTTCTCATTAGTGGACAAAGCGACAAAATGTTTTCCGATATGCTGTTCATCCATTGCAGTATCCAGAAACCATTTTCTTGCTGTAAAAGCATTGGTCATGGTTTCCTGGGTTGTAAAAGTCTTGGAAGCGATCAGGAAGAGGGTCTCCTCCGGGTTTACCAGTTTCAATGTTTCGGTGATATGAGTGCCATCGACATTGGATACAAAATAGGGCTCCATGCCATCGATCCAATAATGTTTCAGGGCCTCCGTGACCATTACCGGCCCAAGGTCACTTCCTCCGATGCCGATATTGATAATGTATTTTATTCTTTTTCCGGTATAACCTGTCCAATGGCCTTCATGGATCTGGCGACAGAATTCCTTCATATGATTCAATACAGCAAACACCTCTCCCATTACATCTTTTCCATCGGAATAGACAGGTTGGCCGGAGAAATTACGAAGGGCTGTATGGAGCACGGACCTATCCTCCGTCTGATTGATTTTTTCGCCATTGAACATGGCTTCAATAGCTTCTGCAAGTCCGGATTCGCGGGCCAGTTGAATCAGCATGCCCATTGTTTTCTCAGTAATGATGTTTTTAGAATAATCGAAAAGCAGGTCCCCGAAATGCAGTGAGAATTTTGAGAATCTCTCCCCATTCTGCTGAAACAGGCTGCGCATGCGCGTGCTCTTCATTTCCTGTTCAAAATGATCTTTAAGATTAAACCAGGCCTTTGTTTCTAAAGGGGAAGTCTTGGGGAACATAAGTTTGATAATTGTAAACCAAAATTAAGCAGAATACCAAGTCAAAGCCCTCTTATCGAATCCAGGGTTTTATCCATCATCGATTCCGTTATACCCAAATGGGTAACGAACCGAATCTGATCAGAAGAAATGGCAATGACCTGTATATCCTTTTTCAGTAAAAGTCCGGCAACACTGGCTGCCGGCATGTCCGGCCGGGTCTGCGCAATAAGTATATTAGTTTCCACCGGAAAAAGCCTGTTCACAAATCCCGTTTCACCCAGGACCGAAGCCAATGCCTCTGCATGACCGTGATCGATAGATAATCTTTCAATATTGTGTTCCAGTGCATAGATGCCGGCTGCCGCCATGAAGCCTGCCTGCCTCATTCCTCCCCCAAAGACCTTTCGAATTCTTCTGGCCTTTCGGATAAATTCCTTCCTGCCCAATAAAACACTTCCTATAGGGCAACCAAGTCCCTTGTTCAGGCATATAGAAATACTGTCAAAAACTTTCCCGTGTTCGGCAGCTTGCTCCTTTCTTGCCACAAGGGCATTGAATAAACGGGCCCCATCCAGGTGCAACTGCAATTTATTTTTATTGCAAACCTCCCGAATACGGAGTATCTCTGAAAAATCATAACAACTACCACCGCCGCGGTTGGAAGTATTCTCCAGGCAAACCAGGGAGCTGCGGGCTTTATGAACATCATCAGGATTAACGGCTGCCTCTACCTGTTCGGCGCGAATCCTACCGAAATCCCCCTCAATAGGCCTGACCTGAGAACCCGAATTGGCTGCTATGCCTCCCCCCTCATAGATATAGACATGGGCATTGGAAGCGCAGACGACTTCATCTCCGGGCTGGGTATGGCAGCGGATGGCCACCTGGTTACTCATCGTACCGCTTGGGCAATAGAGGGCCTCTTCCATTCCAAATAGGTTTGCGGCCATAGATTCCAGGCGGTTGATGCTGGGATCTTCCCCGAATACGTCGTCCCCGACAGGAGCATTCATCATGGCTTCCAACATGCCGGGGCTGGGTTTGGTCACTGTATCTGAACGAAAATCAATCATATGTTGCAATAAAGTTATTCATCCGTACGCATCGGGACCAACGTGCACTCGGTGGAAAGACCGCCCTGGTCATCCTGATACATGCGCCAAGGGAAGAGCCTGGAATGGAATGGTTAGTGGATTGGTTAAAGCCTAAGATCACGGGTATCGGCATCCGCCATATTGCTTTCTGCAGTCACTTGCAATCCCTTCAACCGGGCCTAGCTCTGTTTAAGCATCAGCGCCTGGATCTGTTTCATCGTAGCATCCATGCCCTGGGCACTGCCGTCAAGGAAGATTACATTGCCTTTTCCGACTTCTGCAAAATTCTTCAGTGCTTCAGTCCACATGCTGAAAAGGATCACATTCGTATCCAGGTTGGCCTTCTTCATCTGTTCAGCAGCCTCGCTCATGCCCTTAGCCACTTCTTCCCGGAAAAGGGCCACACCCTGTCCACGCAATCTTGCCGCTTCTCTTTCGGCTTCAGCGGAAATCTTTATTGCATTTCCTTCGGCCTCGGCCGCCTTTGTTTTGGTAATTAGCAGGGCCTGCCCTTCATTTTCAGCGGCCGCCTTGAGATTATTACTCGCAACCACCTTGCTCATGGAGTCAATGATGGCCTGGTCAAATGTGATGTCATTTATCTGAAGGTCCATTAAGTGGTATCCCCATTCTTCAAGTGAATGGTCAATCTGGTCCTTTACGAATTCTACGATCTCCTTTCTGAGGCCCAGGATTTCCGCTTGCTTTTTAGTTGCAACAAAGGACCGGATACTCCCTTCGATGGTGCGGGTCAGGGCCTGCATGAGGTCCTTGTCGCTGATGAACTTGAAGGCAACCCTCTTGATGGTCTCTTCATCCGCATTCTGAACGGCATAAAGCAACATGCTCTTGAAATAAACATTGGCCTGATCGGCCGTCACAGCCTGGAATTCCAATTCAACCGAACGGTTCTGTATGCTGATCCTTTTTGAAACCTGCTCGAGCCAGGGTATCTTGAAATTCAATCCTGGTGGAAGTATCCTTCTGTATTTTCCAAATAAAGTGATCACATAAATATATCCCTGGTTAACGGTTACCCATGAACTGAAAACAAAAAAAACCAGGATGAGTACCCACCAATAATTCACAAGACTGTCCATAATGCAGATTTGCGCGCGAATGTACTGAAATTTTCAGGACAGACAGCTTTAGGCTATTTTTACCAGAGATTTTTGCCGGTCAGTTGGCCCAGAATCTTCGATTCTGGGGATTCTCCTGGCAATTTAATATGAATAGCGTTTACGATATCGTCATCATCGGGGGAGGCCCGATCGGCCTGGCCTGTGGACTAGAAGCAAAGCGTGCAGGAATGAATTACATCATCCTGGAAAAAGGATGCCTGGTCAATTCCTTGTACAATTATCCTTCCAACATGACTTTTTTCTCCACTTCGGAAAGAATTGAGATCGGGGGAGTGCCCTTCGTCAGCAATAATGTCAAACCCACTCGCCCGGAAGCGCTTGAATATTATCGGCGCATAGCAGTATCCAATCACCTGAAAATAAAGTTGCAGGAAAGAGTGACGACCATTGTGCAAAAAAAAGAACATTATGAAATTCAAACTCCTGCCGGCAATTATATTAGCCATCGGATCATCATTGCAACAGGCTTTTATGATATCCCCGTTTTGATGGATGTACCAGGTGAAAACCTGCCGAAAGTAACTCACTATTATAAAGAGCCCCATTTCTATGCCTTACAGAGAGTGCTGGTGGTCGGGGCGCAGAATTCTGCAGTAGATGCAGCACTGGAAACCTGGCGCAAGGGAGCGCAGGTTACGATGGTCATACGCGAAGAACAAATCGGTAAGCGGGTGAAGTACTGGGTGAAACCCGATGTCGAAAACCGGATCAGGGAAAATAGCATCAAGGCCTATTTTAGTTCCAGGGTCCTTGAAATCCGGGAAAAACAAGTCGATATCGACACTTCCGAAGGAATCGTAACGATCGATAATGATTATGTCATTGCTATGACTGGATACAAACCGGATTTTGCATTCTTAAGACAAGCCGGCGTCGAACTTTCCCCTGATGAAATACTCGCTCCCAACTATAACAAGGAGACAATGGAAACAAATCAAAAAAATATTTACCTGGCCGGTGTGGTCTGTGGCGGTATGAACACTCACTTGTGGTTTATCGAGAATTCCCGGGATCATGCAGTGAAGATCATCGCCCATATACTGGGAAAGAATCAATGATGAGAATAGAGATAGATCTCTACCCGCCTGTTCTTTCTCCTCCCTTCTTCTGTTCCGTTTGAAGCGATTGGCCTTGCGCTTGCATAATAACGAATGATCGTCTTATCCGGTCCGATCGAGATCTTCCTCTCCAAAAAGTCGGCAACCGTCCTGGCCCGGTTGGAGGACAATACCATATTATTCTGCAATTTTCCTACACTGTCGGTATGGCCTTCCACGATCAGAGAATCTATTTGCAATGGCGCGGCCCGGAGACAAAAACTGTCAAGTAAAGCTCCCGCCTTTCTGTCCAGTTGAAAACTTCCACTCGAAAAAAACAGATCGGGAACAGTGAAGCTGTCGATCGTTTGATTGATGGTTTGATCCATCCTCGGAGGAGTCGGTGGGTCATGACGGTAATAAAAGATCTTACTTTCCAGCATCTGATGCCGTTCATGAACTGCATAGATATCCTGTTCATTTTGCTTCCATTCCGAACACAACAATTCATGTGGATCCTCCGGAATAAGAGAGACATCATCCACAAAAAAATAGTAATAATGTTCAAATTCTGTATGCCTGATCCCGGGTTGATCGGTTCTCCTGAAATTACCGATACAGATGAATTGCTCATCTCCGGTCGCCAGGTAGTTTAACCGGACCCTTTGCCATTTTGCCGGATCATGTTTATTGGAATCCATTCCGTTCTTCGCCCATAATTGGGGATGTATGTCACTAAAGGGTCTTCTGTTAAAGAGAAAATCATCGTAAGAGAAATAAATGGCAATACTGTCCAGGATCGGGTTATTTGCCCGGACATAAAATTCCAGCAGGTATTCTTTCCCTTCTTTCAGCCGGCATCTCAACTGTGTGCGGATAAAATTCCTCATGCCCGGTCTCACGATGCTGCCTGCAATTAACCCGACAAAATGAGTGCCCTCATGGGACCAGAGGGAATCATAAAAATAATAGTTTGCTCTAAGTGAACTTGCGATCCACGCTGCGGGTGCGCAGTTCCTGGAATATTCAGTGCAAATATTTTCATCCTCAAAGCCGCCGTTGGGAATTAGTTCCCGGTTTTGAGCCGATGCCGGAACTGCATACAGCAGAAATATCCACCAAAAACGCATTTCCCTGGCTTTTTAATGAACAATATTTGTTAACTCTTTTCTTCCCAGATCCTGGATAGTTCGATGATCGTTGCAACGCTTTTTTGCATATCCTGCACACTAACATATTCATGCTTGCCATGAAATGCCATTTCGCCGGTAAATATATTCGGGCAAGGGAGACCCATATGGGATAAACGGGAGCCATCGGTCCCTCCGCGCGCGCTCGATTTTTTCGGATTCAGGCCTGCTCTGCGAATAGCTTCCAAGGCATATTCAATAATCTGAGGATGCTGATCAAGCACTTCCTTCATATTCCTATATTGCTCGTTCACTTTGGAAATAAAAGAAGAACCCGGAAACCTTTTTACGGCATCTCCTGCTTTATCATTCAGATAATCCTCATAGGCCGCCAGTTTACCAGTGAAAAAATCCCGGATAATAAATTTAACAAAGGCTTTCTCAGCGGTTCCGCTTATTTCCACTGGATGTACGAAACCAAAGCGGTCCTCCGTTGCCTCGGGTGCCAATTCGTCTTTTGGCAGGGAATTAATGAAAAAAGCAGCCACTTTGATGGCATTGACCAACTTGCCTCTGGCATAACCGGGATGAGCGCTCACGCCATTGAAGGTGAATACCATTCCATCAGCGGAAAAGGTCTCATCTTCCAGTGAGCCCAATTCGCCGCCATCCAAAGTATATCCGAAGTCTGCGCCAAGTTTTGCCAGATCCAATTTATCTACTCCTCTGCCAATCTCTTCGTCCGGAGTAAAAAGAAGCTTCAAACTCCCGTGTTTGATATCCGGATTAGAAATAAAATATTGCGCCATACCCATGATCACTGCCACTCCCGCTTTATCATCCGCTCCCAGCAGCGTGGTTCCCGAAGCCGTAATGATATCGTCCCCTATTTTTTCCCTGAGATAGGGGTGGTCTTTCACCGAAATGACCTGGGCAGGGTCGTCAGGAAGACAGATATCATTTCCGTCAAATTGATGGTGGATTAGCGGGTTGACATGCTCACCGCTGCAATCCGGAGAGGTATCGACATGTGCGCAAAAACAGATGGCCGGTACTTTTTTCTCCGTATTGGAAGGGACTTCCGCATATACATAACCGTGCTCATCCAGGGAGGCATTGGGGATGCCCATTGCCTTGAGCTCTTCAACGAGCAAACGGGACAGGTTCCTCTGTTTTTCGGTTGAAGGGAAATTGGTGGAATTGGGATCACTTTGGGTATCGATCCGGACATAACGCAGGAAACGTTCAGCGACGCTATATGAATATCCTGTCAACATAAATATTTGATTAATTTAGGCTAACGAATATAGTCACAATGCATAATTACGAAGAAAAAAAACCATTGCTTCCCCAGGGTTGGTTGCGTGTAATTTTATTCATCCCATTTTTCTTAATGTTCACCCTGATCATCTTTTTCCTGTTTAGTCTGCTGATTAGTACAGGTCAACCGGTAGAATTTACCGCTGATTACTTTCAGGAATCATTTAAGGCATTGGGTTCCCCGAATTATTTATGGCTTTTATCCATCGGCGAACTGGTATCCGTTCTAGGAGCCGTAATTGTTTTCAGAAAATTCGTCGACCGCAGGAACCTGATAAGTCTGGGCCTGCTTCTGGATGGTCAGGGCAATTCGATTCTGGCCGGGCTTTTTCTTGCCCCCGCCTTGATCGGCCTGGTCAACCTGGGATTATATCTCAGCGGTCATCTCGAATGGGACGGAGTGGATTGGAATATCCAGGGTTTGATCATGGAAGCCGGGAGTCTGATCCTGATTGCCCTTGCTGAAGAGATCCTGATCCGGGGCTATATTCTCAACAACCTGTTGAATTCTTTCAACAGGTGGGTTGCCCTGGTCATATCCGCCCTTGTGTTTGCCCTATTGCATTTCAATAACCCTGACCAGGGTACTCTCCCCTTTTTAAGCCTGCTTATAGCCGGAATCTTATTAGGTTTGGGTTATACCTATACAAAAAATCTATGGTTTGCGATCGCCCTTCATTTTAGCTGGAATTTTTTCGAAGGTCCCATAGCAGGTTTCCGGATCAGCGGACAGGAAATACCCTCCCTCCTACTGATTCATACAAGTGGCGATGCATCAATTACAGGAGGCGGCTTTGGATTGGAGGGATCGATTCTCACCATGGCGCTGTTATTCATTGCCGTCTGTACCCTGATGCTTTTCTATGAAAAGCGCTACGCGGCAAAAGCCACTACGCTAAACGATTCCTCTCCAAGCTAGATCCTATATTTTATGGCATGATGATGAGACTCTTGCTCTTGACAATCTCAAGCAGCTCCAGTTCAAAGATAAGGTCTTCACCTGCAAGGGGGTGGTTGGCATCCAGAAGAATGCTATTTTCCTTCACTTCAGCTACTATTGCAGGTATGCTGTTTCCTTCCTGGTCACGCATCATGAGTTCCATGCCTGCTTCCGGATTAAGTTCCTTAGGCAAGCGGTCCAGAGGAAATTCCATTAACATTTGCGGATCTTCAGGCCCGTAAGCCTGTTCTACTGGTATATCAACGGTCTTTTTCTGCCCCACCTCCATGCCCAACACTCCGTTGTCAAAACCCCTTATCACATGGCCTGCACCCACTTCGAATTCGAAGGGTTCCCTGCCTTCGGAGGAATCAAAGGTCGTCCCGTCTTTTAATTTTCCAGAATAATGAACCTTGATCGTGTCCCCGTTTTTTACCTGTTGCATAAAAATTTATTTTTCCATTAAGAAACTGTCCTATGGCATGCCCTTTCACCTACCCGCGGACATCAGGCAAAAATAACCCAATTATCAACCTTCACCGAATAAAAATAATTGTTGAATTTTGATAAAAGAAAGGGGTCGGCTTAAATTTACGAATACATATACACGTTAGTAAAAATTAAAATGAAATCAATCTTCCCGCTTATTCTTCTTCTTATGGTTCTTACCGTCCGAGGCCAGGACAAGTCTCCTCAAATATTAACCGGAGCTCAGCAATTAGATAAATGGCTTCCGGAAATTAATGGACTATGCGTGGCCTTATTCGCCAACCAGACTTCAGTAATAAGCGGCAGCCACCTGGCCGATAGCCTGAAAAAACTCGGGTTGAACTTGAAAAAAATATTTACTCCGGAACATGGCTTAAGAGGAAAGGCCGATGCAGGGGAGCAGGTCGGCAATTATACCGATCCGAAGACGGGAATATCCGTTATTTCACTCTATGGCAAAAAACAGAAGCCCACACAGGAAGATCTTGCCGATATTCAATACGTTCTTTTCGATATCCAGGATGTAGGAACCCGGTTTTACACTTATATTTCTTCCCTTCAAAAACTGATGGAAGCCTGTTTTGAAAACCACAAAATCCTGATCATCCTTGACAGACCAAATCCCAATGGCTTTTACGTCGATGGTCCTGTTCTGGACTCAGCATTTCGCTCCTTTGTCGGGATGCAGCCTGTACCAGTGGTTTATGGGATGACTATCGGAGAATATGCGCTCATGATCGCTGGCGAACATTGGCTCAGTCAGGATGCCAACCGGGCATTTGAGCAATACCAGAAAGACCAACCTTTATTGATCGTCATCCCCTGCATGGGATATACCCATAAGAGCCGCTATGCTTTACCGGTCCGGCCCTCTCCCAACCTGCCCGATATGCAGGCTGTTTATCTCTATCCTTCACTTTGTTTTTTCGAAGGGACTGTCATCAGTCTGGGCAGGGGTACGGACAAACCCTTCCAGCAATTCGGGAGCCCGGAATTTCCCAAAGACCTCTATAGTTTTACTCCCAGAAGCGTAGAGGGAGCAAAAAATCCACCCCTTCTGGGTGAAACCTGTTATGGATTTGATCTCAGCCAGGAAAATATTGGGAATGGATCAGGTGACCGGATCCACCTGAAATGGTTGCTTGAGGCCTACCGCCTTTATCCGGACAAAGAGAAATTTTTCCTTTCCAATAAATATTTCAATTTGCTGGCCGGTAACGACCAGCTCATTCAACAGATCAAGGAAGGAAAGACAGAACAAGAAATCCGAAAAAGCTGGGAACCCGGATTAAAGGAATTCAAAAAAATAAGAAAAAAATACCTGCTCTATGAAGATTTCGAATAATGAATATGGCAAATAGAACTCTTAAGATCATTTTTATGGGCACCCCGGAATTTGCCGCGGCCTCCCTGAAAGCAATTCTTAACAAAGGCTTTGAGGTCATTGCTGTCATCACCGCTCCGGATAAGCCAGGAGGCAGGGGTATGCAAATGAATCAGAATGTGGTAAAAAAATATGCTTTGGAAGTCGGGCTTCGAATTCTTCAGCCGGAAAAATTGAAAAACCCGGAATTCCTTTCTGAACTGCGCGCGCTGGGTGCCGATCTCCAGGTTGTCGTTGCCTTTCGGATGCTGCCGGAAGCTGTCTGGAATATGCCTCCCATGGGCACGATCAACCTGCATGCCTCTCTGCTGCCTGATTACCGAGGTGCGGCACCTATTAACTGGGCAATCATCAACGGAGAAGATCAAACGGGCCTTACTACATTCAAACTTCAACATGAGATTGACACGGGCCGTATCCTGATGCAGGAAAAAATATCCATTGGGCCGGAAGAAACGGCGGGGGAATTGCATGACCGGATGAGAGAGATCGGCGCCGCATTGCTGGTTAAAACCATCGAAGGCCTGGCTTCGGGAACCATTACTGAAATAGCTCAACCGGAGTCGGGAAATCAGGAAAAAACCGCTCCTCGAATCTATACTGAAGCCTGTAGAATAAACTGGAACCTGACCGTATCCGAAGTGCATAACCTGGTACGAGGCCTTTCACCTTATCCTGGTTCCTTCACTAAGATAGAAGGAAAAATCTGGAAGATTTACCGCTGCCAGGCAAAAGAAGAACTTGTAAAATCCGCGCCAGGGCAATTCGAGACCGATAATAAGAATTTTTTCCGCATCGCCTGTATTAACGGATATATATATCTTACGGAAATTCAGTTAGAAGGCAAAAAAAAGATGGCAATCGAAGATTTTTTAAGGGGATACCGGTCCGGGCATCAGTGAAGCTCCATCAAATTTCCTAAATTCGGCAACGATTCAACCTAATACCATGTTAGACAGAAAGTCCTTTTTGCAATCCTCCCTGCTGGGTTTAGCAGGAATCTCCTTCCCCCTTAAATGGAAGTCTCTTAGTCCCAAAACAGTTTGGCAAAACCAGCCCCTCGTTGTCTCAACCTGGGATGCAGGGATAGAAGCAAATAAAGGGGCCTGGAAAATACTGGGTAATGGAGGAAGGGCCCTTGATGCCGTCGAAGCAGGGGTAATGGTCACAGAGTCCTCCCAAAACTGTTGCGTAGGACTGGGCGCCAATCCTGACCGCGATGGTTTTGTCACTCTTGATGCATCTATAATGGATGAGCATTTCAATTGCGGCAGCGTGGCCTTCCTCGAAAGGATCAAACATCCCATTTCAGTAGCGAGAAGGGTGATGGAAAAGACTCCGCATGTCATGCTCGTGGGGGCCGGAGCCCAGCAATTCGCCGTTGCAGAGGGTTTTCCATTGGAAGAACAAAAACTGAGCCCCGATGCAGAAAAAAACTACAACGAATGGCAGAAGGAACACAAGTACAGGCCAATCGTCAATATTGAAAATTCAAAGAGTCATGGCCCCCATGATAATATTTTTGATTTGAGCGGCCACTTCAACCATGATACGATCGGAATGGTTGCCCTGGACGCCCGCGGAAATCTCAGCGGATCCTGCACCACAAGCGGTATGGGATTCAAGATGCGCGGAAGGGTCGGGGATTCCCCGATAATCGGAGCAGGACTCTTCGTTGATAATGAGGTCGGAGCCGTTACGGCAACCGGCCAGGGGGAAGATGTTATCCGGGTATGCGGCGCGCATAGTGTGATAGAATATATGCGGCAGGGCCTGGCGCCGGAAGAAGCCTGTCGTAAAGCCGTCGAACGCATCGCAAGGATCAAAGGCGAAGGAGCAAAACAAATACAAGTGGCGTTTTTGGCATTAAGCAAGGAAGGAGAACATGGAGCCTATGCCATTCAGAAAGGATTCAGTTATGCCCTTCATGATCAAAACGACGAAAAACTCGTAGCTTCAAAAAGTTATTTCTCCTAGGTTATTTCGTTTAAAATGAAGTTGGAAATATGTTGCTTTAATATTCAATCTGCTCTCATTGCACAACAAATGGGGGCCAGCCGTATAGAGTTATGCAATTCACCCGCCGAAGGCGGGACCACCCCCAGCCTATCAACGGTTGAAATTGCCCGAAATCATCTGCGACTGGACCTGTTCCCGATCATCCGGCCAAGAGAAGGCGATTTTCTTTACAGTGAAGAAGAATATCAGATCATGAAATCTGATATCATGTATTGCAAAAAAGCAGGATGCGATGGGGTAGTGATCGGCCTCTTAAACCCAGATGGCAGTATTGATAAAAGCCGGGTTTCCCGGCTTGTGGAAATTGCATATCCCATGGAGGTGACCTTCCACCGGGCCTTCGATTGGTGCGCCAATCCTTTTGAAGCTATGGAAGATATCATAACAACCGGCTGCACGCGCCTGCTCAGTTCTGGTCAAAAGCCAACTGCGCCTGAAGGGGCCCAATTATTAAAGGAGCTTGTCAGGCAGGCAGAAGACCGGATCGTCGTCATGCCCGGCTCGGGGATCAGGTCCTCCAATTTATCCGGCATAATCGAAATCACAGGAGCAGAAGAATTCCATAGTTCAGCCAGGGTGCTCCATAAAAGCAGAATGGAATTCTTAAATGATGCCATGCTTGAAGAACTTTCCTACTGGCTGGCCGATGCCGGAGAGGTTGAGGCCATGGCCACGCAATTATCCCCAAAAGAACCCTGAATAATGAAAAGACTCAATTCCTTTTTTTTGATCCTCGGCTTACTCCTTTCTCAGGCAGAACAGGCACAGCAGAAAAAATTCTCCAATGAGCAATTAAGTGATATGATTCAGATTGCTGCAGTAGATCCATTAGTAAAGGTTTTTAAAGAAACAGCTTATTTTGAAAAAACCGAAGCCCTGGCAGACGTTGCAAGAGGAGAACATGCCAGCTTTCAATTTGCAATACGCAGTAGCCGGACACTGCACCATGTTACAGCCGCGATCAGTCAGGTCTCCGGAAAGGGGGATTTGTTTTCAAAAAACAGTTTTATCGGATTCATCGGCTATACCCGGGTCGGCAGGCCCCTGCCCTATCCGCCAAAAGACAAACTGGACCCTGTTTCAGGTTTTTATCCGGATCCAATTTTGGATTCAGCTTATATGGATATCCCCAATTTTACCACTCAGCCAATATGGGTTACCGTCAACATTCCTAAGAACCAGGATCCGGATGAATATACAGGTCTACTTCAAATTAAAGGGGTCGTCGAAGGACAATCTTTTTCACTCAGCAGAAAATTGATGGTGCATATCTACCCCGTCACAATCGAAAAAACAAGGCTTTGGGTAACAAATTGGTTCGGGTTGGGAAAAAACCAGCTCAAACAACTCAGCGGGGGAAAGGACTCAGTGGAATTCGAAGGCAATTACTGGCATTGGCTGGGCGTCGCTGCAAAAAAAATGAAGGATTACGATCAGAATGTCATCATGACACCGATATTCTCGCTGACACAGATTCGTATGGAAGGAGAAAAATACCATTTCGATTTTGACAAACTGGATCATTTTATCCAGTTATTCATTGACAGCGGAACCTTGGAAAGAATTGAAGGCAGTCATCTCGGTGGAAGAATGGGCAATTGGTATGCCCAGTTCGGGCTCTATACGCCTTTTTGGCGTAACGATACAATGAGATTACGCGTCCTTTCCTTAGATGATGAAATCACCAGGAATTTCTACCGTCAGTTCATCCCCGCCCTGATGGAACACCTTCGACAAAAAGGTTGGGACCGGATATATCTGCAGCATATTTGCGATGAACCTGAATCGGGCAATGAAAAGTCCTATGCCAGTATCGCTGAATTCATCAAATCTATCGATCCTCAAATCAGGATCATCGACGCCGTTCATTCACACCAGGTAAATAATGAAGTGGATGTGTGGGTTCCGCAACTGGATTGTTATGATAGCAATTATCATTTTTACCAGGAAAGGCAGCTAGCCGGAAATGAGGTCTGGTTTTATACCTGCCTCGCCCCGCAGGGAAATTATGCCAATCGGTTTATCGAAATCCCCCTCATCAAGGCCCGTATCCTTCACTGGATTAATTTCCGTTTCGGAGCAACCGGCTATTTGCATTGGGGTTGGAACTTCTGGAGCGAGGATTGTTATGATGAGACCAGCGGCATCATCCCGGAAGCGGGAAATATAATGCCCGGAGGCGATGCATTTATCACTTACCCCGGCAATGGAAAGATACTCTCTTCGATCAGGCTGGAAGCCATGAGAGATGGCATCAACGATTATGAATTGCTCTGCATGTTAAAAGAACGGAGGCCTGAGTTCGCAAAAGAAATCTGCAGGGAGGTGGTCTATGAATTTGATAAATACGATGTGGATATCAAAAGTTTTCGGGCCAAAAGGCGCCTGATCCTTCAACAATTATCGAGTTAAAACTGTTTTTCTTAAATATGGAAAAAAGAAAATTAGGGCATTCGGATCTTGAGTTCGCTCCCCTCGCCCTGGGTGGCAATGTGTTTGGATGGACCATTGAGGAAGCGGATTCTTTTAAAATACTGGATGCTTTTGCTTCGGCAGGTTTCAGTTTCATTGATACGGCAGATGTGTATTCCAGGTGGGCTCCAGGAAATACGGGAGGCGAATCGGAAACCATAATCGGCAAGTGGATAAAGCAAAGGGGTAACAGGGAATCCGTCATAGTGGCTACAAAAGTGGGATCCGATATGGGTAAGGGCCATAAGGACCTCACAAAAAAATACATTCTCAAAGCCGCTGAAGATTCCCTGCTGCGTTTACAAACCGACTATATTGATCTCTACCAAACGCATTGGGACGATGACCGTACAGCAATCGATGAAACCCTGGAAGCCTATGCACAACTTGTAAGAGAGGGAAAGGTTCGATGGATCGGTGCGTCCAACCTCAGTGCTGATCGGCTAAATCAATCCATGCAAGTCAGCCGTAAAAAAAATTTCCCGGCCTATCAGTCCTTCCAACCCGGATATAATCTTTACAACCGGAAGAAATACGAAACCGAGGTCGAACCTATTTGCCTCAGGGAAAATATCGGGGTTATCACTTATTATTCTCTTGCCAGCGGATTCCTTTCCGGCAAATACCGCAGCGAAGCCGATCTTGCCAAAAGCAAAAGAGGGGAAGGAGTAAAGCAACATTATTTCAATGAAAAGGGGTTCAAGATCCTGAAGGCCCTGGACGAAGTGGCGGAAAAATACCAGGTGAGTCAATCAGCCGTTGCCCTGGCCTGGCTACTTGCCCGACCAGGCATAACGGCCCCTATTTCAAGTGCAACAAAAGTGGAACAATTGAAAGAATTGATCCAGGCCACTGAACTGAAACTGGATAGTGAAGCGATAAACTTACTGAACGAGGCCAGCGCTTATTGAATTAAGAATAAAAAACCCCCGGAATTATATAATTCCGGAGGCTGATATTTACGGCTTGGATATGATCTACTTCACTGTCACCTTCACTGAGGCGGCCAGTTTCGCGCCATAAGAACGGTGAATGCCATCCGCATACTGTAAGGTAAGTTCATGCACCCCGGGAGCCAGTTTCAATTCCGTCTCCTTCTGTGCCTTGCCAAAATGCAAATGGGTCGAATCCTTGGCAACCACCTGACCAGCCGGGGTGGAATCACCCGCGTCGATCAAAAGATGATGATGACCGGAACCGGGTTTGACGGTTCCTGCCGTGTCCAGAGCGATACCCTCCACGCCAAATTCCACCTTAAATGGAGAGCTTACCGTTTGTCCGTCCTTCAGGTTTTTGAAAAAGACCCTAGCGCCAGTTGGTATATCCGGAAGTGCGACGATCATTTGGGTAGAGTCCTTAGCTTTTTGGGTGGTATCCATGCCCGTTGTTCCGGTGCTGTCGGAAGCGCTTTTTTCACCCCCGCCGCCGCAGGAAGCAAGTCCGGCGATCAACAATACCGGGATAATTCTGATTTTTCTCATTTTATTATTTTTTAATGATGAAATTATGGAGGGTATCAGGAGGATGGAGGTTTAATTCAGCAAATAAAGTTAGGACAAAAACCAACATCAACGGTACCAGGAGATTTTCTCTTCGACGGGCCCCCTTTTGGAAGGAGCGCTTGGAATGGCTATATATCCCAGGTAGAAAAATCCGAGCAGCTTATCCTGTTCACTGAGACCAAAAAAAGTCCTGGCATTTTCATCATAGGTTACACCCCCTGTTGTCCAATAACCGCCGATTCCATATGCCGTTGCAGAGAGGTAAATATTTTCCACAGCACAGGCAACGGCTTCAATCTCCTCGATCTCGGGAATGGCCACTTCGAGACTCCTTTTCAATCCGATGGAAACCACATGTGAAGCGCATAATGGATTGTTGAGCAGCTTTTCGAACCTGTCCTGTTTAAAGGAAATTCCGGCGGACTCCTTATATGCCTGCGACTGAAAGGCAGCAAACTTATTCAAACCTCCTCCTGTAAAAACAACAAAACGCCAGGGTTCCGTGCGTTTATGCGTCGGCGCCCAGTTTGCATTTTCCAATAACTGGAGAATAATTTCATCGGGAATTTGCCTTCCTTTTACAAACTGATTGGGATAGACGCTTCGGCGGGAACGGACCAGTTGATTAAAGAGCTCGGGGCGCATCGATTCGTTCATGTTATCCAATTTGGAGCCGCAATTTAGGTCAAAATGACCAGGGGCCATTCATTCACATTCAGCCGGGATGACCGACTCTCAATTTTTACTTAACTTTCCCTCTTAATTTCCCTAATGTGAATCTTATCAATAAAAGCCGGATCCTATCCCTGGGTTATCATTTCATCGACCCCAAATACCTGCCTAAGGGCAAGGACGAGTATTACCTTCGTAACCGGCAGAATAAAAATGGTATCCATTACCGCAACCTGACCGCTTTCGAGATTGAGACCCTTGTACGTAACCGCAATAGTTCCGATAACTGGAATCATATCCTGGTTTCGGATGCATTTGCACCCGAACTAGTGGTGAATTGCAAGTTTTTTGGACTGGTGCGCATTGGCAAACTGGAGCCCTATTACCTGGAATTCCATAATCTCCGCTGTCCGGTCGGGCTTTATAATAGCACGATCATAAGTTCTGACCTGGGAAACAATGTGGCGATTGACAATGTCAATTATCTTACCCATTATATCATTGGAAATGACGTGATCATCGTTAATGTAAATGAACTGGCTACAACGGACAATGCCAAATTCGGTAACGGGGTATTGAAACAGGGCGAGCCCGAATCAAGAAGAATATGGCTGGAACTCAGAAATGAAAACGGAGGCCGCAGTGTTATGCCCTTTAACGGGATGCTGCCCGGAGACGCTTATCTATGGAGCAGTTTCAGGGATGATGAAGTAATGCAGCAAAAATTCAAACAGTTCACAGAAGCCCAGTTCGACAATAACCGCGGATACTATGGAAAAATCGGGGACCGCACCGTTATCAAGAATTGCGCAATCATAAAAGATGTTCTGATCGGCAGCGATGCCTATCTCAAGGGAGCAAACAAACTAAAAAACCTCACCATCAATTCTACAGCCGACAGCAAGACCCAGATCGGAGAAGGTTGTGAGCTGGTCAATGGGATCGTCGACCAGGGATGCCGCGTTTTTTATGGAGTGAAGGCAGTACGTTTTATAATGGCCTCTCATTCACAGTTAAAATACGGGGCACGTCTCATCAATTCCTACCTGGGGAACAATTCCACCATCTCCTGCTGTGAAGTGCTCAATGCCCTGATCTATCCGGCCCATGAGCAGCACCACAATAATTCCTTTCTATGTGCCGCTCTGGTCATGGGGCAGAGCAATATGGCGGCAGGAGCCACTATCGGATCGAATCATAATTCCAGGGGAGCCGATGGAGAACTGATTGCCGGACGGGGTTTCTGGCCCGGCCTCTGTGTTAGCCTGAAACACAATTCCAAATTCGCCTCCTTCAATATCATCTCCAAAGGAGATTACCCCGCTGAATTGAACATAACGCTTCCCTTCGCCCTGGTGAGCAACCATGTGTACAAGGATGAACTGGTCGTCATGCCTGGCTATTGGTTCATGTACAATATGTATGCTTTGGCACGCAATTCCTGGAAATATGTTGATCGGGACAGGAGAAACGAAAAGCCCCAGCTCATTGAATATGATTTTCTGGCTCCGGACAGCATACAGGATATGATCCAGGCCATTGGATTGATCGAAAAATATGCCGGAAAGGACCAGCTATTCAATGAATCGGAAAAATCGATTGATGAAATTGAGCTCCCACCCGGTTTGCTGGAGAACAGTAAAAGAAAAGTAAGATTGATCCGCTCGGGAAGGTCCTATCATATTTTCAGGGAGCTCATCGCCTACCATGCTGCCGACCAGCTTTTGCTATGGTTCGAATCGGAGAAATCGACTTCTCCCTTCGAATTGATCAAGAAGTTGCCAGCGAGACCAAAGCTCCTGGCATGGATCAATGTGGGAGGTCAATTGATCCGGGAAGATGAGTTGAAAAAATTCATGGATGCTATCCGGAAAGGAAGGATAAGGAGCTGGCAACAGGTTCACCAGTTTTACCAAAAACAGGGAGAAAACTACAAGACCGATAAACTGCATCATGCATTGGCCGCCCTCTTAAAAGTGCATGGGTTTCATATACAGAAAGCGGGTAAGGACACCCTCCTGAAATTGTTTAAAGACAGCATTTTAACAAGGGAGTGGATGGTGAAAAACATCGAGTCCTCAAGAAAAAGGGATTATGACAATCCATTCCGTAAGATGGTTTATGAAAACGACGCGGAAATGAACCAGGTAGTCGGCAAATTGGAGGACAATGGCTTTATCAGGCAGGAAAAGCAATCTCTCGGAGAATACAGGAGCAGGTGGCAAAAGCTCATTAAAAACTGGCCTTAAACCGGTCTTCCGTTCCTATTTCTTTCTGAAAAACAAACGAACCGGAACACCGGTGAACTTAAAGTTTTCCCTCAACTGGTTTTCCAGGTAATTCTTATAGGGCTGTTTTATATCATCGGGGAAATTGCAGAAAAATGCAAAAGAAGGGACGGCCGTCGGAAGCTGGGATACATATTTGATTTTAATCGAATTACCCCTTACCACAGGTGCATGATGGGATTCAATCGCTTTTAGCATGACTTCATTCAATTGAGAGGTGGTAATCCTCCGCTGGCGGTTCTCATAAACCTCAAGCGCCGTTTCAATGACTTTGAAAATGCGAAGCTTTTCTGTTGCTGAAATGAACAAGAGGGGCACATCGGTAAAAGGGGCGAGCCTTTGCTTTAATTCCTTCTCGTATTCCTTTAAGGTATTGGTTTCTTTCTTGATCAGGTCCCATTTATTGACCAAAACGACAATGCCCTTCCCTTTTTTTACAGCCAGCGAAAAAATATTCAGGTCCTGGGCAGTAATGCCTTTTTCCGCATCCAGCAATAGCAGGCAAATATCGGCCTCATCCATGGCATTGATCGCCCGGATCACGGAATAGAATTCAAGGTCCTCATGCACTTTTGCCTTTCGGCGAATACCCGCGGTATCGATCAGGATGAAATTCTTATGGAATAATTTATAATGGGTATGGATCGTGTCGCGGGTAGTCCCCGCGATTTCACTGACGATGCTGCGCTCCTGGCCGGTCAGGGCATTGAGCAGGGAGGATTTTCCGGTATTGGGTTGTCCGATGATCGCGAATTTGGGGAGCTTAATCTCTTCCGTGTCAAAATCGGTCTTCTCTGTAATCAGTTCCGTCAGGGCATCCAGTAATTCACCGGTCCCGCTTCCTGACATGGCGGATATGAAAAAGATATGGTCGAACCCAAGGCTATAGAATTCGCTCGCTTCCAATAATCGTTCGCTATTGTCTACTTTGTTGATGGTAAGAAAGACGGGCTTTGAGGACCTTCTCAGCAGGTCGGCCATGGCTTCGTCGAGGTCCGTGATGCCGGTTGAAACATCGACCAGAAAGATGATCGCGTTCGCCTCTTCTACGGCAATCAGCACCTGTTTTTTGATCTCTCTTTCAAATATGTCCTCGCTTTGCGGAACAAAACCGCCCGTATCGACCACATTAAAGGTTTTTCCATTCCAGTCCGCTATGCCGTACTGCCGGTCCCTTGTCACCCCGCTAATATCATCAACGATCGCTTTGCGCTGTTCCAATAAACGGTTAAAAAAAGTGCTTTTGCCCACATTGGGTCTTCCCACTATCGCCACTGTAAAACTCATAATTCTAATTTATTTTTAATACCCGTACTCCTTCAAATACAAATCGTCTTCCCTCCAATGGGGCCTTAGTTTCACGAAAAGTTCCAGGAAAACCTTTACTCCCAGGAACTTTTCTATTTCTTTACGGGATTCTGTGCCGAGCTTTTTTATGCTTCTCCCTCCCTCACCCAATATGATGCCCTTTTGTGTCTCGCGCTGCACAACAATATCGGCGGCAATCTTGGTAAGGCTCTCTTTTTCTTTAAATTCCCTGATCAGGACAGTGGAATGATAAGGTATTTCCTCCGCATAGAAATCATAAATCCTGGCCCGGATGATTTCTGAAACAAAAAACCGGGTGGAAAGATCGCTTATTTCCTCACCATCGTAAAAAGGAACCCCTTCGGGCAGAAAACCGAGGATCAATTCCACCAGCCTGTCCAGGTTTTTTCCTTTTAAGGCTGAGATCTCGATCAGTCCCCGGCAATAAGGTTGGGACTTGAAGAATTCTTTGGCCCCATCCAGTTTTTCCGATTCAACCTTATCTGTCTTATTCAGGACCACAAGGGCCGGGACTCTGAGATCGAGCGCCTTGAACAATTCATCGTTTTGTCCCCAGTCGTCCCTGATGTCGAGGATCAAAAGGGCAAGATCGGCGTCTTCCAGGGCCGACTTCACGGCCATCATCATGCGCTCATGCAATCTATATTTGGGCTCGATGATCCCCGGTGTGTCAGAAAAGACAATCTGGGAGTCTTTACCATTCAATATTCCCTTGATCCTGTGCCTGGTCGTCTGCACTTTGTGTGAAACGGCAGCCAGGGTTTCTCCCATCAAGGCGTTGAGCAGGGTGCTCTTCCCCGCATTTGGTTTGCCGAATATCCCAACAAAACCTGCTTTCATAAGCCCGTAAAGGTAGAAGAAAATGTTTGGCTGTTATAAGATTGCACCGTAGATTTGCAGCCCATATCGCGAAGTAGAGCAGCGGTAGCTCGTCGGGCTCATAACCCGAAGGTCGGAGGTTCGAACCCTCCCTTCGCAACAGAATCTATCAGTTGAAAAAATTAAAAGAAAAAGTTAAAAGTAAAAATTAGAAGAAAAAGTTAAAAAAAGGCTGTCCACCCGGACAGTCTTTTTCATTTATAATCAGTAGTTCTGTCCACCTCAACCCTTTCTCGACACAGTGCTTGAACCGCTGCTATGGTTGTCCCTTATCACGGCATCCCCCTTGTAATAAACATCGCTTGCACCCGAAGCATGGACATTTATTTCCTTGTTGACCGTCAGGTGGGCATCTGAGGCGCCCGAAGCATTTATGGTGCAATTATCAACCACAAGGTCATAGCCTTTGATTTCACTTGCTCCGCTTAGAATCAAATTGATCATATTAGCTTTTCCATTGATGCTGGCATCGGAGGCGCCTGACTGGTCCATCCTAAGCTCACCAACATCAAGAGTCCCTTTCAGATCGCTCGCTCCACTAAGGTCAATATCCAGCTTTTCAGAATTGATGGATCCCTGAATGTCGATATCGCTGGCTCCGGAAGCGGATAGCTTGTCGATCCGCTTGAATGAAACATAGGCTTTAAGTTTCTTGTTTCCCATATTCCAAATTATGGAACCTGTGTTGACAAAACGTATGATGAGTACCCCATTTCTGACCACAGTCGTAATACGGGGAATGATTTTTTTATCCGAGGCACTGACGGCAACCGATTCCACATTCCCCTGACTCAGGTAGAGATCAATGGCATTGGAAACCTGGATAGCGTGAAAACCTTCCGACAGCCTTCTGGGTTCGGCATTGGGATCCTGAATCACTTCCTGGGCCTGAGCCCATCTTGCAAACAGAATGACGGCAATGGATAAGAGAATCTTCTTCATAATATATATTCTATTCACTACTTCCTTGATACCTGCCCTCCACTCGAAGTATTGATGGTAATAGAAGGATGCTGTGCATCATCGCTGGCATAAGAAATATCTCCGCCGCTATGAGCCGACGCCACCAGGCTCTTGGATATACGAAGACTGATCCGGCCTCCGCTGCTTGCATGGGCATCCCCTTCTGCAGCGACCAGTTCTGTCGCATCGATCTGGCTGCCACTGCTGGCTCTGGCTATTATATTTTCCGCTTCTCCTGAAAACACAGTTTGCGCCCCGCTGCTCTGACTGATCTGAACCTGCTTCACACTGATCGCCCCTTTGCATGCTGCCCCGCTTGAAAAGACCATTTTCATGTCTGTCGAATGAACCGTTCCTTCCAGCTCCACCTGAGCTCCGGAACTGGCTTCCAGTTGATCGATCATTTTACAGGAAACATAGGCTCTCAGATTGCGATTTTTCTGGTCTGAGGAGAACAAATCCTTCTTGTAATCAAAATAAATATGCAGGACTCCGTCTTCCACTTCCGAGATGATGCGATCCCTGCTTTCCTTCGTATCCGCGCTGACGGCAACCTTTTCCTCAATGCCCTGGGTCAGGTAAAGCTGGATGCCTGTAGCCACATGAATTCCGTGAAAAGATCCCACATCCCTCAGTTGCGCCCTGGAATCATTGACAATTTTTTCCTGTGCCGAAAGCAGGTAGACACATAAGCAAGTGCAAATGAGCAGAATAGTTTTTTTCATATAATTGAATTAGGATCGATCAGCCTTTTTTTGAAATACTGGAGGAACCGCTTGTGCTCGTTTGGTGCAGCACGGCATTTCCCTTATAGTAAATATCACAACCTCCGCTGGCTGATACATTTAGCTCCTTATTTACTGAAACCTGCATATCGCTTCCACCGCTCGCATCGATATCGCAAATGTCGGTATGCAATTCATATCCGTGAAAATCGCTTCCGCCACTGGCCTCAATATGCAAATTGGCCACAGAGCCTCCGATATGCACCTCACTGCCTCCGCTTTGATGCAGGTACAACTCATTGCCATTCAGTTCTCCCTTAAAGTCGCTCCCGCCGGAAAGATGAAGGTCCAGTTTACCGGTTTTCAAGATTGCGCGGGTATAAACATCTGAGCCGCCGGAAGCCTCAAGCGCATCCAGGTTTTCAACAGAAACATAAGCCTTCAGCTTCCGTTCATGCCAGCTTAAATTAAACCCATATTCATACTCCATATAAATCATGAGTACCCCATTCACTATCACTGTTTTGATCCTGTCCCTGTCCTCTTTATGTGACGCACTCACAGCGACAGCTTCCGGTCCCTGGCTGAGATAAAGATCGATTCCACCAGAAACATGTATCGCATGAAAGCCCGAAGCTTCCCGCTTTTGCGCATTTGCATCATGGATATACTCATTGTCTTGGGAGTAGGAAGAAAGAAAGCCAAGCAGAGCCAGGGAAAAAATGATTAATTTCTTCATAATTGCAGTTTTACTAAAGTCGGTGCCCAGGCAAAAATGTTGCATGGGTCGTGCCCAACTCCACTAAATAGACGAATCGCTGTATCCAAAAGTTACAACAATTTTATTTTTCCCTAATTTTACACTTGAAATCAGATTCCTCGGGGTGCTTTTGACTGGTTAATTGAACAGATCAAAGGCTGAGATGATACCCGTAGAACCTGAACAGGGTAATGCCTGCGCAGGGAAGGTGATTCTATTCTATTTTTAGATAACTACTTTCTTAGGACCGCAGACATTCCCATTTTTAAGAATTAAGTTAAAAAAATTAAAAATGAAGAAACTGTTTATCTGCCTCCTTTGCAGCACATTGATTTTGAATGTTAATTCCCAAAATACCCTGCACGGAAAAATCATGGACGCGCTTAGCGAAATGCCCATTCCAGGGGCTTCTATCCTCCTGACCGAATCACAACAAAATAAAACCAGTTCATTTCAATCCGGCACAATGAGCCGGGGGGTAACCACTAATGAGGCGGGGCAATTTGAATTCAGAAAAACCGCTCCTGGCAATTACCACCTGCGCATTTCCAGCGTAGGATACCGAAGCCTGGATACACTTGTAGAGTTTAACGGAATCAGCCTCGAAATTCGCCTTAGCCCCGTTAAACTTTATCTGCAACCTGTGGAAGTCCGGGCACTGCGCGCGGGAGAAAAAGCCCCTTTTACCCAGACCAATTTATCAAAAGATTATATTGAAGAAAATAACCTGGGACAGGACCTTCCCTTCATCCTGGACCAGACGCCTTCTGTGGTCATTAATTCGGATGCAGGAAACGGGGTCGGATACACCGCGATCTATATCCGAGGCACAGACGATTCCCGTATCAACATGACTCTCAATGGGATCCCTTATAATGACGCAGAAGAACAGTCCCTTTATTTTGTCGACCTGCCCGATTTCGCCTCCTCCGTCAACAGCATCCAGATACAGCGGGGAGTAGGTACCAGTTCCAATGGCGCGGGAGCATTTGGGGCCACTATCAACTTCTCTACCAATGAGTTCAATGAAAAACCCTATGCGGAGATAAACAATAGTTTTGGTTCCTTTTACACATGGAAAAATACGGTGAAAGTCGGCTCCGGCCTGATCAACGGTCATTTCACCATAGATGCCAGGGTATCTGAGATCACAAGCGATGGCTATATCGACAGAGCTACCAGCAACCTGAAATCCCTCTATCTGTCCGCTGCTTATTATTCCAAAAAAACCCAGATCCGTTTAAATGTCATTCAGGGGAAGGAGGTCACCTACCAGGCCTGGAACGGCATACCCGAGGCAAAACTCTATGGCAACCAGGCCTCTCTCCAAAAACACTATGACGACAATATCGGTTCGCTCTATTTCAATAAATCCGACTCGCTCAATTTGTTCAATTCCAATAACCGGACCTACAATTATTTTACCTATCCCAACCAAACAGACAATTACTGGCAAAATCATTACCAGCTCTTCTTCAACCATGAATTCGATAAACGCTTCTCAATGAATATCGCCGGCTTCTATACCAGGGGCTACGGGTATTATGAAGAATACCATGACCAGGGAGATTCTGCCAATGCGAAATACTCGGTTTACAGTCTTCCCAATCCGGTTATAGGAACCGATACTTTCCAGAGTACCGACCTGATCCGTCAGCTTTGGTTGAATAACTATTTCTACGGGACAATTTTTTCTCTCCAATACAAAGAAAAGGGCACCCAGCTAACTTTCGGCGGAGGATGGGACAAGTATATCGGGTGGCATTATGGATATATCACCTGGGCCGCCAATGGTGCTGTGCCGCCGGATTACCGTTGGTACTACGAACCCGCCTATAAGACGGATTTCAATATCTACGCTAAATGGCAGCAGGCCATAAACGAAAAATGGACCCTTTTTGCGGACATGCAATGGAGGAAAATTGTTTACCATATTGATGGATTCGATGACGACACTGCTTTGTTTGTAAATACAACCTATAATTTCTTTAATCCTAAGGTTGGCATCAGTTATACCGCCGACGGTTGGAACAATTATTTCTCCTATTCGCTTGCCAACCATGAGCCCGACCGGAATGATTTCGAGACGAGTCCCATTGACAAACCCAGTCCGGAAGCATTAAATGATTTCGAATTAAACTTCGGCCGTAAGGATTCGCGCTCCTCCTGGAGCGCGACCGGGTACTATATGCTATACCATAATCAACTAGTGCTTAATGGACAGATCAATTATGTCGGTGAATACACCCGAATCAATATTCCGAACAGCTACCGGCTCGGAATCGAGCTCCAGGGAAATATTAAGCTAACCGACTGGTTCAATGCAGAAGGAAATCTCACCATCAGCCGCAATAAAGTGAAAAACTATACAGAATACATTGACAATTATGATACCGGCGGCCAGGTCAGCCATTCATACAAACTCACTGATATTGCTTTCTCGCCAAGTGTTGTCGGAGGAGCAACCCTAAATATTCTTCCTTATAAGAATAGTTCCATCAGCCTGATCAGTAAATATGTCAGTATGGAATATTTGGATAATGCACAAATCGCCTACCGTTCCCTGCCCGGTTATTTCCTAGAAAACCTGCGGCTCATGTACAGGCTCAAGTTCCCTCAGATCAAAGAAGCCAACCTTATCTTTCAGTTAAACAATGTCTTCAACGAAAAATATGAGCCCAATGGTTATACCTATAGTTATATTTTGGGTGGTCAGGAAGTGACGGAGAATTTCCTCTTTCCTATGGCTGGTACCAATTTTATGTTCGCTATCAATATCAAAATCTGAAACTTAGTCAATCCTTTCCCTAATTCTAAGCCCCTGAGCCATGCCCGCGGTTTTTTAATTACCATTACGGATATCACTGCTGATGGAAAGTCCATGTCTTGAATAGATCACATGATTCTTAAGGTTCTTCAGGTATTTTTTTACATATTCCTGGTGCAAGGCTTCCGGTTGAACGATCCCATTTACTTTCAGCATCTTCTTGTTCAGGATCAAATCAATGTTTTCCCTTGATTGAATAATTCCCTGAGATAAAAGATCGTCGATCACAAAACTCAGCGGCCAGCTCACAAAATCATTATCTCTTGATTCTTCCGGGTTATTCAATTTTCCTGCATCTTTCACTTGTCTTTCAGCCAACCGCATTTCTATTTCCTCCATTTTTTTATTCATCATCTCCCTCTTTTCATCTATTTCCGCTTCCGATTTTTTCAATTCTTCCAGGTTCTTGCCCGATAATCCTGAATTCAATTGGACAGACTCCTGCTTAAGTTCTGCCTCTGCCCTTTGCAAGGCCGCCATTTCATCCTTTAGCATTTCAGAAGAACTCATCAAATTGCTTTTGGCAGCATCTTCCGCAAATTTCTTAGCCAGTAATTCCTGTTCCAGGATCTTATCTTGCATCAAATTCTGATTTTCCGCCAGCGCTTTTTTTTCCATTTTCTTCTGTTGATCTTCATTCATTTCCAGCTTCTTTATTTTCATTTCCTCCGTATCCTTCAGCATTTTCAATTTATCTTCAGCGAGGAGTTTCGTCTGATCGGCCCTGATTTCAAGCTCATCCTCCCTTACTTTCATTTCCTTTTCCATCAGTTCCCTCTTTTGGCTTTCCAGGATTTCCTTGTATTCGCCAAATTTCTCATTGGGGACCTTTTCCCCATTTATATAGATTTCAGTCACTTCCCCGTTCACTTCCCGAATCCGGTATTTCTTGCCATCGATATTTGTCTTTATTAAACGAATGACACTATCCTGTTCCTTTTCATCCGGAACGGTGTCTTTCATGAAAGCCACTATGGGGAGGTTTTGATTTTTCTTATGGCCGTCCTGCTGCTTCGCATCAGTCCGGTTAAAAGCGAATCCCATGAATACGGCAAACAAGATTGCCAGGCTGAGTGTGACTTTTTCCATATGATTAAGTGTTTTATTTTGATTTGTGAGTATTCTTTGCACCCTGCTTAAAAGCTGGAATTTTCTACCCGGGAAATAAAGCGCCTGTGCAGGATAAGCCGATATCCTGTATTCCTGGAAACTGATCAATGCATGCACATATTCCTTCCTGTTACCAGTCTGCCTGATCGCCAGTTCATCGCAGCAATGCTCCCTTTCATCTCTCATTAGCGATGAAACCCATAGCAGGCCAGGGTTAAAGAAAAAGATCATCTCCGCCACCTGCTGCAATTGGTTCACGAGATAATCCTTTCTGAGTATATGGGCAAGTTCATGTAGCAGGACCGCTTCTATCTGACAGGGAGGCAGTTGGGAAATCAGGCTGACCGGAAATAAAATGACGGGCTTGAAATAGCCGACCATTAACGGCATGCTCACTCTTTTAGATTCCATCAGAAGGACCTTCTTGCTTATTCCAAGCTGAATGCACATTTGATTCAGGGTTTCCATCCATTCAGGAGGAGCATCCAGGATTCCCCTTCTTCTCAGGCTCCTTGCATACAATGCATGAGTAATCATACGCAGCCAAAGAAGGGCAATGATCCATGACCATATCTGAACTACCAATAGCGCATTGCTGTTCATGAATTCAATGAAATCCTCCGCAAAGTCTTTGTTCACTATACTAAGTTCCAAACCATTGCCTGCGAAGGGTTCTTTTGAAGCTCCAACAAAGGCATTCGATGAATTAACATGCTGACTGATCTCCGTTCCCTGGAAATAGGAATGATAAAAGCTAAAGCCCGTTCCTGCAAGGAAAAGCAGGAAAAATGCCATTAAAAACATATATCGCTTCAGGGAATCCGTCCTACGTGTCAAAAAAAACATTAATGCTGCGAAGAAGGCAAGCAACAGTCCCTGCCAGAACGAATTTATGAGAGTCCAGCAAATAGCCCGGATAAGGTTTTCATTAAGTGAATGCATACCCAGCATTTTTTATGAAGAATTATTTTTCAAATTTTTTCAAAAGTTCCCGGATAGCCTCCATTTCTTTACGGGAAGTTTTCCGGTTGCCGAGCAACTGCATCATCAGGCTGCTTGGGGAACCATCGAAAAGAGAATCGACAAAACGATCGAGTAAAAAATTCTTTGTCTTTTCTTCTTCCACGGCCGGAAAATAAACATGCTTCATATTGCTCTCATCCCTTTTCAATATTCTTTTCTCGGCCATGATCTGCATAAGCTTCAATGTGGAAGTGTATTGCACAACCCTTTTTTCTTCGTTCAGGGTGTCATTCACAAATCGGACCGTCGAAGGGCCGTTCTTCCACAGAACTTGCAAAATTTCCAGTTCCGATTTGGTGGGCTCTAACCCGGCCTTCTTTTCATTCTTATCCTCTTTCATAAGCTAAAGGTAGGAAATATTTCGTACGAATGTGTTTTTATTTGTTAAAATTATTTAGAACCTATGAAAAAGTCGATACATTTATAACCCAACCAATTCATTGTGAGGAAATTTTCCGGCTAACAGGTTTTTTTATTTATCAGCTTTTGTTCTTTCTTCCAAACAGATTCCAAACGATCTATGCGGGCCGCCCCCTGGAAAAACATCCAGACCTATCTTAAGATATCCTGGCCCCTACTCAAAGCCGACAGGATAAAAACTTCAACTTTATTCTTCAGCGCGGACAGGACTTTAATGTGCCGACAGCCGGAAGCGAACAGGTGTCCCAATCGCTCAGGACCCCCGGGATTCCTACCTGCCAGATCATCTATCCAGGACAATTTCATGAAATCAGCCTTCCCAGCTATCAGAGAGATCGCTTCGAAAGATACCTGGCCTGGTATGATAAGTACCTGAGGTAATAAAAAATTTGTGTAACCAAAAAGTTACACATATCTTTAGGTAACTAAAAAGTTACACAAATGAAAAGAACAATTCAGCATCAACTCTATTATCCCCATCCCCCAGAAGAAGTCTGGGAATGGCTTACCCGTTCCGAACTCATAGCCCAATGGCTCATGCCCAATGATTTTCAACCGGAAGTCGGAAGAGAATTTCAATTTACCACCAGGCCCATGCCCCAATTCGAATTCGACGGCCATATTTTTTGTCAGGTCCTCGAAATTGATCCCTGCCGCAAGTTGATCTATTCCTGGAAAGGGGGCCCCGGAGACGGCAGTTTCAATTTAGATTCCGTCGTGAGTTTTACATTAATCCCGAAGGAACAGGGAACAGAATTATTGCTTGAACATAGCGGTATGATGGAGAATATAAATATCTACAATGCTATGAACATCGGCTGGCTCAAGAACATTCAAAAAATTCTCGATCTCATCCATGCTCCCGAACAAACAACCAAAAGGAATTGATCCCTTCCAGGCTATCGCAGATTCCAGCAGGAGGCAGATCCTCCTGTTGCTCTCTCAAAATTCCATGCCAGTCCATAGCCTCGCAGCTCACTTTAATATGAGCCGGCCTGCAGTATCAAAGCATATCAAAATGCTCCGATTAGCTGGCTTTATCTCGATTAGTGATATTGGCAGAGAAAGACATTGCAGCCTTCAGGAGGACGGATTCAAAGCGTTGAACTCCTGGATGGATCATTATAATCAATTCTGGAAGGAGAAACTACTCAAACTCAGGCGGCTTATGGATCAAAAGAAATCAAACTCAAAAAAATCAAATTGACAATTACAATGCCTGACAGCATCTTTCAAACACAAGAATATTCAGCAACCATAATTGCAAACTCCAGTCCTGAAAAAGCTTTTGAAAAAATCAGTCGGGTGGATCGCTGGTGGACCGGCAACTTCCTGGGAAGCGCTGCTAAAAAATCAGACCGCTTCACCGTCCGTTTCGATGATACCCATGTTGATTTCCTGATCGAAGAAATGGTTCTTTTTAAAAAATTTAGCTGGTTGGTTACAGATTGCAACCTGCCTTGGTTGATGGATAAAAAAGAATGGAAGGGGACAATGGTTGAATTTGAGATCCGCCAGGTGATCGATCAGGTCGAAATCCGGATGACCCACAGAGGACTCGTACCGGGAATCGAATGCTTTGATCGCTGCGAGAAAGGTTGGGATTTTTTCATAAAACAAAGCCTGGTCCAATTATTAAATACAGGAAAGGGGCTTCCCGATATGCCAGGGAACCAAAGGGGTTAAACCGGAGCCGAATATTTGAACAACTTCCGGTTTGGTTGGTTATTTACCAGCAATCGCACTTGCCGCAATATACCCACTGGTCCAGGCATGCTGAAAGTTAAAGCCTCCTGTAATTCCGTCCACATCCATCACTTCACCAGCAAAAAAGAGCCCCGGGCAGATCCTGCTCTGCATGGTCTGGGGATCGATCTCAGATAATCGGATACCCCCGGCCGTTACGAATTCTTCTTTAAAAGTTGTTTTCCCCTTGACTTCGAAGATGCTTCCCTTCAAATGCTGAACCAATACATTCAAGAGCTTATTGGACAAATCCTGCCAATGCAAATCCCGGGAGATGCCGGCCATTTCAACTAAATATTCCCATAGCCTTCCCGGCAGGTCAAACTCATTTCTGACGGTAATTTTTTGTCCCGTCCGCGAATGCCTGGATTCAATGAGATGATCCCTAAGTCGCTGCTCTTCTATTTCAGTAACCCAGTCTACGGCAATTGAAAATTGGTAATTAAGCTCCGCCAGTTCACGCGCGCCCCAGGCTGAAAGCCTGAGTACAACCGGGCCGCTGAAACCCCAATGCGTAATGAGCAGGGGCCCTGATTCTGAGAGGCTGGTTTCCCTGATCCTTACCCTTGCTTTCCCAAGGGTAATACCCATGAGCCGGGTAATCAGGTTATCCGGTAAATTAAAGGTGAACAAAGAGGGAACGGGCTCTTCAACAGAATGTCCTAGCTTCTTGAGCCAGTCCAGGTTCTGCAATTTGGAAAATCCGCCGGTTGCGATACATAAATAATCTGAACTATAGCGCTCACCATCTGTACTCATCAAATGAAATTGATCATCCACTTTTTCGATATGGCTCATTTCCTTTCTCAAGTGTATCTCTACTCCGTACCGTTTGGCTTCCCTTAACAGACAATCAATCACTGTTTGTGAGGAGTCCGTATCCGGAAACATTCTTCCATCGGCCTCGGTTTTCAGGCTTACGCCACGCTCCGTAAACCAAAGGATGGTATCCTCTGTGAAAAACTTGTAGAATGCTTTTTTAACGAATTGCCTGCCTCGGGGATAATTATTCACAAGCTCTTTCCGGTCAAAGCAGGCATGGGTGAGATTACACCTGCCTCCGCCGGAGACCTTCACTTTACTTAATAATTTGGAGGATTTTTCCAGCAAGATCACTTTCAGTCCGGGATGGATGCGACCCGCGTTGACAGCACAAAAGAATCCGGCTGCTCCTCCTCCGGCCACAATTAAAATCTTGGACATATTTGATTGCAGGGATTCTATCTCTGTACAATGACATCAGCAGTCTGGTAATCCGAAAATAAATCAGGGTTAGCCTTTTCAGCAGCTTCGATCGGGCCATAATCCGAAAGTATATCGGCCTTGTTTTTTCTGACACAGACATCATGTTCAAAATGAACGGAAGTCTTGTGGTCCTTGGTGCGAACCGTCCAGCCATCGTCCTCGGTATAAACCTCTTTGACGCCCAGGTTGATCATGGGCTCGATAGCCAGGACCAAACCCTCTTTCAACTTGGCTCCGCTCCCCCTTCTTCCATAATTTGGCACCTGCGGGTCTTCATGAAGATCCTTTCCCAATCCGTGCCCGACGAGTTCCCTCACCACCCCATAGCCATATTTCTTTTCCGTATGCTCCTGGATCGCATAGGCGATATCCCCGACACGGTTACCGGCTACAGCCTTTGCAATTCCGAGATACAATGCTTCCTTGGTGACCCGGATGAGTTGTACGATGGGCTGACTGATCTCACCGATCGCGAATGTATAAGCATGGTCTCCATGAAAGCCATTCTTAATTACACCTATGTCAATGGATATGATATCTCCTTCCTTCAATTCTTCTTCATTGGGGAAGCCATGCACAACTACATCATTGACGGAGATGCAGGAATTAAAGGGATAGCCACGATAATTCAAAAATGAAGGGATTGCCTTATGGTCCCGAATAAAGGATCCGATAAACTTATCCAGAGAAAGAGAACGGATGCCTGGCTTCAGCATTTTTGCAACTTCGGTCAGGGTTCTGCTCACTAAGAGTGCGCTTTGGCGCATCAATTCTATCTCAGCTTCGGTTTTATAGTAAATCATCAGTCTTTGAATCGGGATTTACCCGGATGAGTCCTGCCCCGCGGCATATATTACAAATAAACCTGTCCCGGGTTCACTGGACAGGTTTACGTATATTGTAATAAAAATTATATAATAGCTCCTGAAACAGTGGAAGACTGCCTTCCCTGAATCCTTCCGCTCTTCATCAAACCATCATATTGCCGCATCAGCAATTGGGTTTCTATCTGCTGAAGGGTATCCAGAATGACCCCAACCATTATCAGCAGGGAAGTGCCTCCGAAAAAGGAAGCAAAGGACTGGGTCACGTTCAAACGCTGTGCAAAGCCGGGAAGTATCCCGATAATGGCAAGCAGGAATGCTCCAGGTAAAGTAATCTTATCCATTATGGAGCCGATAAAATCGGCAGTCGGCTGACCCGGTTTCACACCAGGAATAAAGCCATTGCTCCTTTTCAGGTCCTCGGCAATCTGTTTTGGATTGAATATAAGGGCAGTATAAAGGAAGGTGAAGAAGATAACGATGACCGCATAGATCAACATATGCAGATAGTCCTTCGGGTCCGAAAAGACCCTGACAAAACCTTCCTTATTCTCAAAGCTTGTATAGGAAACAAGGGTGGGAAGGAACATAATGGCCTGTGCGAAAATGATGGGCATTACACCGGCGCTATTTACCTTCAGTGGAAGAAACTGACGGGCCCCTCCGAATTGTTTATTCCCCACGATCTGTTTGGCATAATTAACGGGGACCTTTCTCACGCCCTGGATCAAAACGATCAATCCCATGATGATTGCGATCAGGATCGCAATTTCAATAATGAAAATCAGGATACCGCCGCTGCCGATGGCCAGTTTTCCAATCAATTCAGAACGGAAGGCATTTGGGAAACGTGCCAGGATGCCGATCATGATGATAAGAGAGGTACCATTGCCCAGTCCTTTATCGGTAATCTTTTCACCCAGCCACATGACAAAGAGTGTACCTGCGGTCAGCACTATCGGCGTAGTGATCCATAAATAAGCGGAATATGAGTCAATGACCGCTTCCTTTGCCATGGTCTTCAGGTAGGTGACATAGGCGTAGGCCTGAACAAAAGTGACTATCACGGTCAGGTAACGGGTCCACTGGTTGATTTTTTTACGTCCGCTTTCCCCTTCTTTTTGGACCTTTTGCATTTGGGGGACCAGGATAGTCATCAATTGCATGAAGATGGAAGCAGATATATAAGGCATGATGCCAAGTGCAACGATAGAAGCCTGCAGGAATGCCCCGCCGGAAAAAGCGTCGATCAATCCCAGAGCTCCGGATTTGGCACCGGAAAGACTGGTGAGCTTATGCGGATCGATACCCGGAAGGGTAATATAGGTACATACCCTGAAAACAAGGATCAGGACCAGAGTGGTCAGGATCTTGCCCCTCAATTCCTGGATACCCCAGATGTTTTTTAAGGTTTGAATCAGCTTCTTCACGAATGTTGTAATTTTTTATTTGCAATCAGAAACAAAAAAGACGCAGGGTCATGCGCCTTGCAAGGTACTCAAAATTACTTAAGAATTTCTACCGTTCCGCCCAGCCCTTCGATAATGGATTTGGCCTTCTCGCTCACGGCATTCACCTTGAAAGCGATTTTAGTCTTCATTTCACCGTTGCCGAGGACCTTAACCAGCGCGGTCTGACTGATCAACCCATTAATATAGAGATTTTCAGGAGTGAATTCCTTCAGCTCATATTTTTCAACCAGGTGGTCGATCTGGCCAAGATTGAAAACGTCGTAAGAAATACGATGCGGATTCTTAAAGCCTCTTTTGGGAAGCCTTCTCTGGATAGGCATCTGCCCTCCTTCATGAGCTCTTCTGTTTTTAAAGCCGGAACGGCTCTGATGCCCCTTATTTCCCTTTGTAGAAGTTCCGCCCTTACCGGATGCTTCGCCTCTTCCCAAACGCTTTTCCTTGTGCGTCGCGCCTTTTGCTGGCCTGATGCTATGTAATTTCATTTTGTTTGATTTATACTCAACGGGGAATCGCCCCTCGCTTAAAATAATTCGGTTGCATTAGCCGAATGGATATCCGCTTCGGCCCGATGGATCATTTGTTCAATTCCTCCACCTTAACCAGGTGATCCACGATGCGTACCATACCCAGTATCTGGGGTGTGGCTTCTACTTCCTTACTTGCGTTCATTTTTTTCAATCCCAGAGCCTGCAGAGTCAACTTCTGCCTTTCAGGCCGATCGATCGCACTCCTAACCTGGGTAATTTTTATCCTTTTCATTGAAGTCATTTTAATGGACCTGCTTTCTGACAGCAAGGATCCGATTATCCGTGAAATACTTTTTTCAGGGAAAGATGGCGGGTTTTTGCCACAGTGATCGGCTCGCGCAACATGGCCAGGGCCTTGAAAGTCGCTTTCACCACATTATGCGGATTGGCAGATCCCAGGGACTTGGCAAGAACATCCGTCACACCGGCGCTCTCGAGTACAGCGCGCATGCTTCCTCCGGCGATCACACCGGTACCATGGGCAGCCGGTTTGATCAATACTTTGGCGGCGCCTTCTTTGGCCAGTTGATCATGCGGAATGGTGCCATGCAGGATGGGCACTCTGATCAGGTTTTTCTTTGCATCTTCAATGCCTTTGGTGATGGCTTCCTGTACTTCTTTTGCTTTCCCCAGTCCATGACCAACAACGCCTCCTTCATTTCCGACAACGACCAATGCAGAGAAGCTGAATGCGCGGCCTCCCTTGGTGGTCTTTACCACGCGGTTGATGGCCACTACTTTTTCCTTAAGTTCCAGGTCGCCGGCCTTTACTTTGCTTATATTAACTTTTGCCATTGTATTCTTTGAAAATTTTCATTTATTGTTTAGAAATTCAGTCCACCTTCGCGGGCTCCGTCTGCAACTGCCTTTACGCGTCCATGGTAGAGATTTCCTCCACGGTCGAATGTGCAGGCCTTGAAGCCCAACTCAGTCGCTTTACGGGCAATCGCGGCCCCCACCAGTTTGCTCTTGTCTGTCTTATTCCCTTTCTGTGCAGTGATGTCCTTATCTCTTGAAGAAGCAGCCGCCAGGGTTTTGCCATCAATGTCGTCGATGAGTTGCACGTAAATATCGCTATTGCTCCTGAAGACCGATAGTCTGGGCTTTCCAGCCGAACCCGCCACTTTTTTACGGATGCGGTGTCTTATTTTCTGCTTCTTGACCATTTTTTTGTCCATGTTCTGTATTTTAACACCGGCATGCCATGGTAATTTTCATGAACATTTCAGGCCGGTAATTGAAAATTCAATGCCTGACATTCAGCGGACCGGATTATTTACCGGCAGCCTTACCTGCTTTCTTGCGAACAACCTCGCCAACATATCTTACGCCCTTGCCCTTATATGGTTCGGGTTTTCTCAATCCACGGATCTTGGCAGCTACCTGCCCGATCAACTGCTTATCGATTCCTTCAAGGGAAATCTTCGGATTTTCCCCTTTTTCCTGTGCAGTAACCAATTTCAGTTCTTTAGGAATTTCGAAGATGATATTGTGTGAGAATCCCAAAGAAAGATCAAGCAAATTGCCCTGGTTGGAAGCTTTAAAACCTACACCTATCAATTCCAGCTGCCTTTTATATCCTTCGGTCACCCCCTTCACCATATTGGAGATCAAGGAACGATAGAGGCCGTGAAGAGCCCTGTGCCGGATCTGGTCTGTCGGCCTGGAAAGTTCCAGCCGACCATCTTTTAGTTCCGCCTTGATATCTCTGTCCAGGGTTTGTTTTAGTTCGCCCTTGGGTCCCTTCACAGAGACCGTATTGTCGCTGCTGGAGATCTGTATGGTCACTCCTGCAGGCACTTGAATCGGCTTTTTTCCTATACGAGACATAGTTATTTTTTTTATTTTTTTGAAGTTCCGGCCGGTCAGTAAAGTATAGGATTACTTAAGGTGCCAGACGTTTCCTGAAACAATACAACTGATCAATAGATATAACAGAGTACTTCCCCTCCAACGTTCTGGACCTTGGCTTCCTTATCTGTCATCACTCCTTTGGAAGTTGAAATAATAGCCACTCCGAGTCCGTTCTTCACCCGGGTGAATTCGGCCGGACTTGCATATTGACGCAGTCCGGGGCGGCTGACTCTTTCCAGGGATTTAATTGCCGGCTCCTTTGACGTCGGATCATATTTCAAAGCGATCTTAATGACGCCCTGTTTATTATCATCCTCGAACTTGTATTTCAGAATATATCCTTTTTCATAGAGGATTTCCGTGATACGCTTTTTGAGGTTAGAAGCTGGAATCTCTACAATGCGGTGATTAGCCATTTGCGCATTACGCACTCTCGTCAAAAAATCTGCAATCGGATCTGTAACCATTTTTTAATACTATTAATGATTTTGAATTTTGTTCCTTCAGCCAAAACCCATGTAGTTAAATCTGCAACGGGTCCGGGCCGGGGTTACCAGCTAGCTTTCCTCACGCCTGGAATTTTGCCCTGTAGGGCCATTTCCCGGAATACCAGGCGGGAGACACCGAAATACCTCATGTATCCCCTGGGCCTGCCGGTCAACTGACAACGGTTTTTCAGGCGTACAGGAGAGGCATTTTTCGGAAGCTTGTCCAGTTCCGCATAATTGCCGGCAGCTTTGAGTGCCGCACGTTTCTCTGCGAATTTGGCAACCATCCTCTCCCTCTTTCTCTGTCTGGCTTTTACTGACTCTTTAGCCATGTGTTCATTGTTTTTTTAAATTAATTACTGTTCTTTCTTAACCGCATTGCGGAAGGGCATACCCAATTCCTTCAGCAATTCAAAAGCTTCTTCATTGGTCCTTGCCGTCGTCACAAAAGTGATGTCCATGCCGGTTATTTTCGTCACTTTATCGATATCCACTTCCGGAAAAATGATCTGCTCGGTAACGCCTAAAGTGTAGTTTCCGCGACCATCGAAGGATTTTTCATTTACTCCGCGAAAATCACGCACACGCGGTAAAGCTGTGGAAACCAGCCTGTCGAGAAACTCGTACATTTTCACTCCGCGCAATGTCACTCTAGCTCCGATAGGGATAGCTTTTCTCAATTTGAAATTCGAGATATCCTTTTTGGAGATGGTGGAAACGGCTTTCTGGCCGGTGATCTGGGAAAGTTCTTCAACGGCTACATCGACCAGTTTTTTATCGCTGACAGCGCCATTAACACCCCTGTTCAGGCAAATCTTCTCCAATCGGGGGGTTTGCATGATGCTGGAATACCCAAATTTTTTCATCAGGGCAGGCACCACTTCGGTTTTGTATTTGCCCGCCAGTCTCGGTTTGTAATTAGTTGTGCTCATTATTTAATGACCCCCTCTGATTTTTTTGATATGCGAACAAGTTTACCGTTTTCGCGGCTGCGTTTCACTCTTGCGCCCTGGCCGGCTCCGGCATCCCACAACATGACATTGGAGATATGGATTGAAGCTTCGATCTTCACGATACCCCCCTTCGTATTTTGTGCAGAAGGTTTGGTATGCTTGGTGACAATATTGACCCCTTCTACAAGCACCCGGCCCTTATCCGGAAAAACTTCCAGTACCTTACGAGGCTTTTTGGGATCCTTGTCGTCGCCTGCGATAATTACCACATTATCCCCTTTTTTAATGTTGAATTTCGGTTTGAATCTGTTGCTCATTTTGATATGCTTTATACCTGCCTCGCAGGAATTCATCTAATTATTTGTACTGGCCCTGATCACTTTTACAGTACTTCCGGCGCCAGGGAAATGATTTTCATATAACCCTTGTCGCGCAATTCCCTTGCCACGGGTCCGAAAATACGGGTACCCCTGGGTTCCTCAGCCTGGTTCAGCAATACCACTGCATTGTCATCGAAACGAATATAAGAACCGTCTTTGCGACGCAACTTGTTTTTCGTTCTGACGATCACGGCCTTGGTAACCGTTCCTTTCTTAATACCGCCTGCAGGCAACGCGTCTTTTACAGTCACGACGATCTTATCTCCGATCCTGGCATAGTCCTGTCCGCTATTTCCCAGCACGCGGATGCAAAGAACTTCTTTGGCTCCGCTGTTATCTGCTACATTTAATCTGGATTCCTGCTGAATCATTGTAATTGTTTTTAAATCCCAGTCCCATTTTTAAAGGCTGCCGGGGGCTATACAAAAATGATTTATTTCGCCTTTTCCACTACTTCCACGAGCCTCCAGCGCTTGGTCTTACTCAGAGGGCGACTTTCCATGATCCTTACGACATCTCCTACAGTGCATTCATTCTTCTCATCGTGAGCATGGAATTTGGTCGTTTTCTTCACGAACTTTCCATAAATGGGATGCTTAACCTTTCTTTCCACAGCAACTGTGATGGTCTTTTCCATCTTATTGCTTTGAACCACCCCGATTCTTGTTTTCCGCAAATTTCTTTCAGCCATTTTATTTAAGCTTTTGATTTCTTTTTATTCAATTCTGTTTTCAGCCGGGCAATATCCTTACGAAGGGCGCGCACGCTCATTGGGTTTTCCAGCGGAGAGATCGCATGCGCGAACTCGAGCTTTTTAAGACGCAATTCATCTTCCTGGATGCGCGCATTCAGATCCACTTCACTGAGATCCTTCAGGCTTCTTACAAAATCAATTTTCTTAGACATGTTATATCACTTTTGATTTTATTATTTCACGGCCACGAAAGCCACAGCATCACGGCGGGCCACAAATTTTGTCTTAATGGGTAATTTTTGTGCGGCCAGTAGCAATGCTTCCTTCGCAACTTCTTCCGAAACCCCATCCGCTTCAAACAGGATCCTGCCCGGCTCAACTACAGCCGCCCAATATTCCGGGTTTCCCTTTCCTTTACCCATCCTCACTTCAAGCGGCTTTTTGGTGATCGGCTTATCCGGGAAGATTCTGATCCATACATTCCCTTCACGTTTCATATGACGGGTCAGCGCCTGCCTTGCAGCTTCCAACTGACGGTTAGTGAGCCAAATCCCTTCCAGCGCTTTGAGACCATATGAACCGAAGGCAATGGAACTGCCTCTCTTGGCCACTTCGCGAATCCTTCCTTTCTGGGCCTTCCTGTGTTTTGATCTTTTCGGTTGTAACATGTTATCTTAGTTTGTAGCGCCCGGGCAGCGGACTGGAATCCACTCTTACGCCGGAGTTGCTGCTTTTGAACTCTTAAATTAATTTCTCCTTTTATCCGGACCTCTTCTGTCACCTCCGCCTCTACGGTCATCCCTTCTTTCTCCGCGATGTTCACCGCCCCTGCGGTCATCCCTTCTTTCGCCACGATGATGATCATCCCTCCTGCGGTCATCTCTTCTGTCTCCGCCCGGGCTGCCGCCTTCCTTGCCTCCGACGAAATTCGGATTGAGGTCTCTTTTGGCCAGCACCTCACCTTTGCATATCCAGACTTTCACACCGATCTTTCCATACACGGTTTGAGCATAGACGTTTGCATAATCAATATCCATGCGCAGGGTATGCAGTGGTGTCCGGCCCTGTTTTATTTCTTCAGAACGAGCGATTTCATTTCCACCCAGCCTTCCGCTGACCTTTACTTTGATTCCTTCGGCTCCCATGCGCAGCGAGGAAGCAATCGCCATTTTAATGGCCCTCTTGTAATTGATACGGTTTTCGATCTGGCGGGCAATCGTATCTGCTACGATATTGGCATCTAATTCCGGGCGACGGATTTCCAGGATATTGATCTGTACATCGTCTTTCCCGGTCAACTTTTTCAGTTCTTCTTTGATACGGTCAACTTCTCCACCACCCTTTCCGATGATGATACCGGGTTTGGAAGTATGAATGGTTACAATCAATTTATTCAGTGTACGTTCGATGACGATTTTTGAAATCCCCCCCTTATTAATACGTGCATTGAGATAGGTCCTGATCTTGTGGTCTTCGATCAGCTTGGAAGCATAGTCTTTTTTGCTGCCAAACCAGTTGGATTCCCAACCACGGATGATCCCGAGTCTTGCACCGATAGGATTTGTTTTTTGACCCATATAAAGCTTTAAAGTATTTTGTAATTATTTGATCTCTGCAACAGCTTTTGAATCTACTATGATCGTCACATGATTGCTGCGTTTACGAACGCGGTACCCACGGCCCTGGGGGGCGGGACGCATCCGTTTTAATACACGGCCTCCATCAACAAATATCGTCTTCACCAACAGGCTGGCATCAGCGGCGCTCTGCCCTTCATTTTTCTGTTCCCAGTTCTTCACCGCGCTCCAAAGCAATTTGTGCAGAGGCGTGGAGGAATGCTGAGGATGATGCTCCAGAAGGGCCAGGGCATTTTCAACATTCAACCCACGGATCTCATCAGCCAATAACCGCATCTTGCGGGGAGAGGTGGGATAATTTCTCAATTTAGCTATTGCTTCCATTTTTATTCTTTTGCAGTCTGCTGCTGCCTGTTTTATATCCTGGCAGCTTTGACGGACTGGATTAAATTATTCCTTAGCGTTTCGACTTTCTGCGGGCCCTTCTAATTTAACAGACCGGAATCTGCTGCTTGGATCAGGCCTGCCCACTAAGCGATCTTCTTGCTTGAATGTCCTCTGAACTGCCTTGTCGGGGCAAATTCACCCAGCTTGTGGCCAACCATGAATTCAGTTACATAGACCGGGATGAATTTATTCCCGTTGTGCACGGCCAGGGTATGTCCTACGAAATCCGGTGTGATGGTGGAACGACGGCTCCAGGTTTTGATTACCCCTTTTTTCGCCTTTCCTTCATTGATATCCAAAACCTTTTTTTCGAGGTTGAAATCAACGTAAGGACCTTTTTTTATTGAACGAGCCATATATCAGTTTGACTTTTTAGTTTGACTTTGTTTTAGACTTTATTACTGAGTCAGCTTCTTACCATTTTTACGCTGAATGATGAACTTGTCGCTGCCTTTTCCTTTAGTCCTGGTCTTCAGCCCTTTTGAATATTGGCCATTCCTGGAACGAGGTTGTCCTCCGGATGCCTTTCCTTCTCCACCTCCCATCGGGTGATCGACCGGGTTCATGGCTACGCCGCGGGTGCGGGGACGGATCCCTCTCCAGCGATTGCGTCCGGCCTTACCCATACTCTGGAGATTGTGGTCACTGTTAGAAACCACACCAACTGTGGCAAAACAATTGATCAGTACTTTTCTCAATTCTCCGGAAGGCATTTTCAACACGGCGTATTTTTCTTCCTTATTTGTCAACTGAGCCGAAGTACCTGCGCTGCGAACCAGTTTACCTCCCTGGCCAGGCTGCATTTCAATATTATGAACATTGGTACCCAGGGGCATGAATTTCATCTGCAATGCATTGCCCAATTCAGGAGCCACATCGTCACCGGACAGGATCTTGCCGCCTACCTGCAGTCCCTGGGGAGCGATAATATATCTTTTTTCACCATCGGCATAATTCAACAGGGCGATAAATGCGCTGCGGTTCGGATCATATTCGATTGAGGAAACCGTTGCGGGAATATTCTTCTTATCCCTTTTGAAATCGATCACACGATACATTTTTTTATGACCGCCACCGATATATCGCATGGACCTTCTGCCCTGCGTATTCCTTCCGCCTGTGGACCTTACTTTTTCCACCAACGATTTTTCAGGACTGTCTTTTGTTACCTCCACAAAAGCATTACCGATCCTCCAACGGGTCCCTGCTGTAATCGGTTTATATTTTTTCAGTGCCATGTCTGTTTCCCTTCAGGGAATTTTTATTTTTAAACTTTTCAACCTTCGCGGCGGTTGATTGCCATTCTTATAATTTATCCGAATCAGATATTCGAATACAGATCGATGCTTTCTCCTTCCGCCAGTGTAACAAGAGCCTTCTTGTAGGAAGGTTTCCTGCCTTCGACCACTCCGGATTTTGTGAAACGGGATTTGTGTTTGGCCGGAACAACCACCGTATTTACATCAAGGATTGTCACTCCATAAAACCCTTCTACGGCCTTTTTGATCTCCAGCTTATTTGCCTTCTTATTCACTTTAAAAGCATATCTTCTCAGTTTCTCCTGCTGCGCATTAGCCTTTTCTGTAAGTATCGGCCTGATTAACACTTCTGACAGTTTCATTTTATATGCTGTTTGATGTTCTCTTGTTTGTTTATTTTTTCACGCTTTACTCTTCACTCCCCTGACTCTCCCCAAAAACTTTTGCTGCGCTTTCGGAAATCACCAGTACATCGGCATTCACGATATCATAGGTATTGATATCAGATAGCAGGGCGCTGTTGACTTTTTCCAGGTTACGGAGGCTCAGGTATACATTGTCATTGAATTCAGGGAAAACGAAGAGGGTCTTTTTCCCATCCACTGAAAGGTTCTTCAGGATACCGCTGAATTCCTTTGTTTTGGGCTTGTCCAACTTGATGTCTTCCAATACCAGGATGGCATTGTTCTTTGCCTTAAATGCCAGGGATGACATCTTTGCCAGATCTTTTACCTTACGGTTAAGTTTGAAATCATAACTGCGGGGTTTGGGCCCGAAAATCGTACCACCGCCTTTATAAAGCGGGTTACGGATATTTCCCTTACGCGATCCGCCCGTGCCTTTCTGCTTGTGGAGCTTCTTGGATGAACCCTTCACTTCAAGCCGGGTTTTTACCTTGTGCGTTCCCTGTCTCTGAGCTGCCAGGAACTGCTTTACAGCAAGATAAACCACATGCTCATTCGGCTCAATACCAAAAATATCTTCTGGCAGATCCACCGTCCTGCCGGTCTTTTTTCCTTTTATATCTAATACTTCTGCTTGCATTTTCTTCTATTTGAAACCAGGTCGGTTTATAATTAGGTTTATTATTAGGTTTATTATTAGGTTATTATTTCTGAATATAAATTATTGAACCATTGTGGCCCGGAACAGAGCCGCTGATCAGGATATAATTCTTTTCAGGAAAAATTTTAACGACTTCAAGGCTCTTTACCTTAACGCGGTCACATCCCATGCGACCTGCCATACGCATCCCTTTCATTACACGGGAAGCATCAGAGGAGTTACCCAGGGAACCCGGCGCTCTTTGACGGTCATGCTGGCCGTGACTCTGTTGGCCAACACCGCTAAATCCATGACGTTTGACGACGCCCTGAAATCCTTTCCCTTTAGTGGTTCCAACGACATTCACTTTTTCCCCTTCGGAAAAAATTTCAACAGTGATGGATTCACCGAGGTTCTTAGCTATGGAAAAATCGCGGAATTCTCTTATAAAACGTTTTGGGCTGCTGCCGGACTTTGCGAAGTGATTCTTTTCTGCGGAGTTAGTGTGCTTTTCTTTTTTATCTCCGAAAGCGAGTTGGACTGCGCTATAACCATCCTGGTCCTGAGTTTTGACCTGTGTGACCACACAGGGACCTGCTTCAATGATTGTGCAGGGGGTTTGCTTGCCATCAGGACTGAAGACACTTGTCATCCCAATTTTCTTGCCGATAATACCTTTCATTATTAATTTTTTACGCCGTAGGTATAAGGACAATCCTTGGTTTCTATCTGATAGAAATGAAAGGTTTCAATCCCCCGTTTGCTGCTGACCTTTTCTTTTGCTTCTCAGGGTTTTGGAAGAATTCCTTAAACCCGAAAATCGGAAGTACCAGCAGTAAACAAACCCGGAACGGCTTGTTCATATGTGTTAACATGACTTACCTGCTAATTGTCGGCCGGGCCATGTTTTATTTAATATTTATCATCCAGCGCTGCTTTGTCCTGATCGTGCCTTTGGGAGCCAGAATTTTGCAGATGGATATGTAAAGAACTTTAAGAATTTTTTGAGGGAACAGACCGGACAAAACCCGAATCAATTCACTTCAAATCGTCAGGCCTTGATCTCAACGTCGACCCCGCTGGGCAAGTCTAGTTTGGAAAGAGCATCCACCGTCCTGGAAGAGGAGGTATAGATGTCCAGTAATCGTTTGTGCGTATGCAACTGGAATTGTTCCCTTGCCTTTTTATTGACATGGGGTGAACGAAGGACCGTAAAAATCTTCTTCTTGGTAGGAAGAGGAATCGGCCCGGTCACTACGGCACCCGTGCTGCGCACGGTTTTTACGATCTTTTCGGCAGACTTGTCCACCAAATTGTGATCGTATGATTGTAATTTGATCCTGATACGTTGAGACATAACCAAAACCCATTTTTAGAATGGGAGTGCAAAGGTATGGTCCAGTTGTTAAACGGACAAAGATTTCAAACCTTTTTTAGAAAAATCATTCCCATTTTCCATCTCTTTTACGCTTCATCGTGGGCCCGGAGGACAATGCTCCTTCAGATAATTGGTATAAAGGGTTTTTAAATGAAGTGAGGTTCCAGGTCCTTCCGAAATCGAATGGGTGCGATTGGGATAGGACATGAGCTGGAACTGACGGTTGTACTTAACCAGTTCATTAATGAGCATTTCGGCATTATTGTAATGCACATTGTCATCCCCTGTACCATGAATATATAAAAGATTGCCTTTCAAATTTTTAGCATACGTAATTGGAGATCCTTTTACGAAATCCTCCCTATTTTCCTGGGGCAATCCCATATACCTTTCCTGGTAGATATTATCATAGGTCAACTGATTGCCTACTGCCGCGATGGCAATTCCTGTTTTGTAGATCTCAGGATGCCTGAACAACAGGTTGAGGGTGGCCGAACCGCCCCCGCTCCAACCCCAGACCGCTACCCTGGAACTATCAATGAAAGGCCATTTCAGGATTTCGACTGCGGCAGCGGCCTGGTCCTCGATATTGATGATCCCTATCTTACGGTAAATGCATTTTCTCCATAACCTGCCCTTGGGAACGGGAGTACCGCGGTTGTCTATGGAAATATAGATATAACCGTCGTCAGCCATGTTGCCGATATACTCTCTGTTGCCGGCAATACCATAATTATCTTTCACATTCTGTCCGGCGGGTTCAGTATAAACATAGAAGACAACCGGGTATTTTCGGGAGGGATCGAAATTGCTGGGTTTGGCCATCCATCCGTCCATCTCCACCCCTTCAACTGTCCTGACCTTAAAAAAGCTCACATTGGATTTAGTAGAATCCGCTGCCTGCAAAGCATTATAGACCTTATGCCCATCGAGCGCATCGTGGCTGGGTAATGCTACCCATTCATCGGTCTGGGGGGTATAGTAGTTCGAAAACCTGTGAAAGGCAAATTTCCCATTGGGAGAAATGGTATAGTCATGGGTGCCCTGCTGATTCAGGGGAGAAACCCTTTCTGCGACATCTTTTCCGTTGAGGCGGCTCCTATACAGGTATTTCTGGGTCGCATTATCCGGAGAGGCCATAAAATAGACATAACCCGACTTCTCATCAATGAGTTTGATATCCATTACATCAAAATTGCCATGGGTGACCAGGGTCTCCGTTTTGCCGTCCCGGCTGATCCTGTAAAGATGCAGCCAGCCATCCTTTTCACTGGCCCAGAGAAATTCCTTGCCTCCCGCAAGCCAATCCCAGCCCCCCATGCGATAGCCGGGGTAGTAGCGGCCTTCCTGGTCGATCCAGGCACTGTCTTTTTCAGTGTAAATAGCTTGTGTGTACCCATCAGCCACATGGCAGATCATCAGATCGCTCTGATTTTGTTTGCGGTTAAGGAACTGCATGATCAGGTCCTCATTTTCTGCGGCCCATTCCATCCTCGGCACATATGAACCCCAAACCCAGTCATAGGGTATATTCATCCAACGAATCTTTACATCGCTGATATCAACGACTCCAATCCTAATTGGGGAAGGTTTTTGCCCGGCAACCGGATATTCGACAGGCATGGCTTTGGAATAGACAGAATCCGTCGTGTTAAGCATAAGATAATCCCTTGTGCCGGAAGCATCGACCTGCCAAAAAGCTATTTTTTTGCTGTCCGGGCTCCATCGGAAGCCATCCCTGCAGTCAAATTCTTCTTCGTAGGCCCAATCAAAAGTTCCGTTGATCAATTTACGGGTTCCATCAAATGTTAGTTGATGAATCTGCCCAGTGGCCAAATCCTCCTCGTAAAGATTATTTCCGCTTACATAGGCGACTTTTTTCTGGTCAGGAGAGAATTTGGCAAACATCAGGGAAGATACTGGCAGGCTTTTACCCAAACGGGCCAGGCCACCTGATTGCCGGTCATAGACCCAATAGTCGCCCCTGGTATCATATCTCCAAACTTTTTTGGTATTGTTATAAATGAGAACTTTTTGCTCGTCTGAAGAAAATTGGAAACGACGGATAGCTATCGCCGTATCGCTGCCTGGAGCAATCAATTTCTCTTTAGGTATGATGATGGAATCATGCTGATCCCTGGCGGATATGGAAATGATCGAACCCGATTTTACACTATAATAAGAGTTCCCATCTGAGCTCCATTCGAGCCGGTTACTGTATTGAGCCTGGATTGTGTTAAGGAAAAAAAATAGCAGCAGGGTGCCGCATATAGGTTTTAGTTTGCAGTGATGCATGGCAGAATTTTGGTGGAAATTAAGGCTTTCGGGCTAATGAGGAATACAAAAAAGTATCCCGGCCCTCCGGGCCGGGATATACCATTCAAGTTTTTATCTTCTTCTCCAATGGCCGCGAAACCATTGTTCTCCACGAGGCGTATGACGCCAGTGGCCGGGAGCCCAAAACCAGCCCGGATGAGGGGGGAGGGCCCAATGTCCGCCAACAAATGCATACTGTCCGCCACGTTCTTCCCATTCTTCATCGATCCATATATGGGACGGGGAGGGCGCCACAGGTCTCACATAATGAGGTATGGGAGGCCTTACAGTAACATACACCTGCGAGGATGCAGTAAAGGAAACAGCCAGAACGATCAGAGACAACAAAGCTGTTCTGCTTAAAAAATTTTTCATAATGAATGATTTAAAATTATTGACCTAAAATTATAAAAAAGTTTAACTCAGATATGCTAAATCTGTGTTGATTGGGTGATAATGTAAAGTTTTATGCCAAACAGGAGGTAGGAGGGCAAAAAAAGCCCCCATCTTCAAACGAATGGGGGGTGAATTTATTTATCAGGCCGATCAGGCGTTCACCTTGCCTCTCACTTTCGCGATCACTTCCTCGGCGATATTGGTGGGAGCCGGAGCATAATGCGAAAACTCCATGGTCGAAGTGGCACGTCCGGAAGAAAGTGAACGAAGCTGGGTAACATAACCGAACATTTCGCTAAGCGGCACTTTGGCACGGATCACCTGCGCATTGTTGCGGTTGTCCATTCCCTCAAGAATGCCTCTGCGGCGGTTGAGGTCGCCTGTCACATCCCCCATGTACTGGTCAGGGGTGATCACTTCCACCTTCATAATAGGTTCAAGCAAAACCGGCTTTGCTTTGCGGGCAGCTTCACGGAAGCCTTGTTTGGCGCAAAGCTCAAAAGACATAGAATCAGAGTCAACTGCATGGAAGCTGCCGTCAAACACCCGGATCTTCATATTTTCCACCGGATAGCTGGCCAAAACGCCGGTAGTCATTGCACTCTCAAATCCTTTCTGGATCGCAGGCACAAATTCGCGGGGGATAGAACCTCCGAAAATATCATTGATAAACTGGTATTGCCCCTTGTCTTCCTTGAGGAATTCCACATCGGCAGGCCCGAGTTCAAATATGATATCGGCAAATTTACCGCGACCACCAGTCTGCTTTTTCAATACTTCACGGTGTTCAATAGTGGCCTGAAAAGCTTCCTTATAAGCGACCTGGGGAGCACCCTGGTTGATCTCTACTTTAAATTCACGCTTCATCCTGTCCACAATGATTTCCAGGTGCAATTCTCCCATCCCGCTCAGAATGGTTTGGCCTGTCTCTTCATCGGTCTTCACTTTCAGGGTAGGATCCTCTTCAACCAGTTTGGCAATCGCCATACCCATTTTGTCCACGTCAGCCTGTGTCTTTGGTTCCACAGCTATTGAGATCACAGGCTCAGGGAAGGTCATGCTTTCCAACACGATCGGATGATCTTCGTTGCAAAGTGTATCCCCTGTTTTAATGTCTTTAAAACCAACAGCAGCGCCGATATCGCCGGCTTCAATTGAGTCGACCGGGTTTTGCTTATTGGCATGCATCTGCATAATGCGCGAAATACGTTCGTTCTTGCCTGTACGGGTATTCAGAACATAGGAGCCTGCATTCAAATGGCCGCTATATGCCCGGAAAAACGCCAGCCTGCCCACGAAAGGATCCGTCATGATCTTGAAAGCAAGAGCGGCAAAAGGTTCTTTTGCATCAGGCTTGCGTGAAATCTCTTCTCCGGTATTAGGATCAGTGCCTTTGATAGCTTCTAGTTCAAGGGGGCTCGGCAAATAACGCACAATGGCATCCAGTGCAGTCTGTACACCTTTGTTCTTAAAGGATGAACCGCACATCATGGGAATGATGGAAAGATCGATCGTGGCTTTTCGTATCGCTGCATGGATTTCATCTTCGCTGATGCTTTTCGGATCATCAAAAAATTTTTCCAGCAACTTGTCATCATATTCGGCAACGGCTTCGATGAGGTGTTGCCTCCACTCTGTAACGTCATCCTTCATGTCGTCAGGGATGGGCACTTCCTTGTAAGTCATACCCTTTGTATCCTCATCCCAGATAATTCCCTTCATTTGGATAAGGTCCACGACGCCCTTGAAATGGTCTTCGGCGCCAATGGGTAATTGTAAGGGAACTGCTTTGGCGCCAAGCATTTCCTTCACCTGTTTGACCACATTCAGAAAATCCGCTCCCGCACGATCCATTTTGTTTACAAATCCGATACGCGGAACTTTGTAGCGGTTGGCCTGACGCCAAACCGTTTCGGACTGTGGTTCAACGCCGGAAACAGCGCAAAACAAGGCGAGAAGGCCGTCCAGTACGCGTAAGGAGCGCTCCACTTCCACTGTAAAATCGACGTGACCAGGAGTGTCAATGATGTTGAACTTATATTGTCTTGTATCAGCATTCTTCAGACCCTGTGTTGTCGGAAAATTCCAGAAACAGGTAGTTGCGGCCGAGGTGATAGTGATCCCTCTTTCCTGCTCCTGAGCCATCCAGTCCATAGTGGCAGCCCCGTCATGAACTTCTCCAATTTTATGATTTACACCCGTATAGTAAAGGATACGTTCAGTCGTAGTGGTTTTGCCAGCATCAATATGCGCCGCAATACCAAAGTTTCTTTGAAATCTTAAGTCTGCCATTTTGTTATATTATAAGTTAGTTCTTTAAATTTTCGGTGTGCAAAAGTACTAAAAATAAGCAAATAATTATTGAAGAAAAAACCCCGCGAATGCGGGGCCATATCGTCAAAAAAAAAGATGGGAGTATTAAATTTTGAAATGAGAAAAGGCCTTGTTCGCCTCAGCCATACGGTGAGTGTCTTCTTTCTTTTTGAAAGCTCCCCCCTCTCCTTTGCTGGCAGCAACGATTTCACCCGCCAGTTTATCAGCCATGCTCCGGCCATTACGTTCCCTGCTATACCGTATCAGCCATTTGATACTCAATGAAATTTTCCTGTCGGCCCGGACTTCGGAAGGAATCTGAAAAGTTGCGCCCCCGATACGGCGGCTTCTTACTTCCACGGCAGGTGTAATATTTGTCAACGCTCTTTTCCAGATATCATAACCATCCTCATTGGTTTGTTTGGAAACCTTTTCGATGGCGTTGTAGAAAATAGTATATGCAGTGTTCTTTTTCCCTTCCCACATCAGGTTATTCACAAAACGGGTCACCAATACATCATTGTATTTTGCATCGGGGGAAAGCGGTAATTTTTTTGCTTGGGATTTCCTCATTGCTATTTCGAATTACGATTTGATTATTTTTTTGCTGCTGGTTTAGGTCCGCCCTTGTCTTTCTTCGTACCATACTTTGAACGGCTCTTCTTGCGGTCCTTCACGCCTGCAGTATCGAGACTGCCACGCACGATATGATATCTGACCCCAGGCAGATCTTTTACACGACCTCCGCGGATCAGCACGATTGAGTGTTCCTGGAGATTATGGCCTTCACCCGGGATATAGGCGATTACCTCAATTTTATTAGTCAGACGAACCTTAGCAACCTTACGGAGAGCGGAATTGGGCTTTTTCGGAGTGGTTGTATACACGCGGGTACAAACACCTCTGCGCTGCGGGCAGGCATCCAAAGCCCTTGATTTGCTCTTCGCCTTTATGATTTCTCTTCCTTTTCTAACTAATTGCTGTATGGTAGGCATTCTAACCTGATTTTTATTTTGGGACGGCAAAGGTAAAATTTGAACCGTGATTATCCAAATTTTTATTGAAGGATCAGCCCAAAACAAATGCACTTGTGGATAATTTGAAATGCATGCTTAGAAGCAGTAAATCAAGCGAATAGCCGAGAAGAGAAGGATCGGTCGGATTAAAGGCCCAATTTAACCCGGATTTGGTCAGATTATGGGTCAGATTATGGGTAAGATTATGGGTCGATTATGTGTTAAATTATTTTAAGGTTATTATCCTGAAACCATCCGCCAAATTAGTCCGTCTCCTCAAATCTTCAGCATCCAGCCATGTGTATCGGCGACCCGGCCTTCCCGGATGTCGGTCAAACGCCTTTTTATTCCCGGAGCAATCTTCCAGGAGGCCACATCGAAATGCATATCGAAATCCTTATAGCGGAGTTCTTTGATAGGCGAAATCGTGGCAGCAGTACCCGTACCGAACACTTCAGTCAGTTTACCCTCTCTGTAAGCATGGGTCACTTCGTCAATATGGATTTTTCTTTCTTCTACAGCCAATCCCATTTCCTGAAGAAGGCTAACTACACTATCCCGGGTCACACCTGCCAAAATGGTTTCTTCTTCCAAAGAAGGGGTAACAGCCAGATTCCCAAAAACAAAGAATACATTCATGGTTCCCACTTCCTGCAACCACTTATGTTCAAAAGCATCTGTCCAAAGCACCTGATCATATCCCTGTTTTTTTGCCAGGACCGTCGGATACATGGCGCCTGCATAGTTACCGGCATTTTTCGCAAAGCCAACACCTCCGGGAGCAGCCCGGCTATATTTTTCTTCTACATAAATCCTCATCGGAGCCGAATAATAAGGCCCGGTCGGACAAAGCAGAATAAGGAATTTGAAAGATTCAGAAGGTTTAACACCGATCAAGGCATCGGTTGCAAAAAGGAGAGGGCGTATATATAGGGAATAGTCGGGTTTCGCAGGGATCCAGTTATGATCGAGTGCGATCAGTTGCTTCATTCCTTCTATAAACAATTCATCGGGCACCGCGGGCATCTCCATGCGCTGTGCGGAAATATTAAATCGTTTCAGATTGTCGTAAGGGCGGAAGATTTGGGCCTGACCATTTTGATCTTTATAGGCTTTAATACCTTCAAAAATTGATTGTCCGTAATGCAGCGCAGCCGTTGAAGGCTCGAGCAGCAGTGGCTGGTAGGGTTTGATCTCCGCAGACTTCCATTCCCCATTTTCGAAATCCGCCTCCAGCATATGGTCCGTAAAATACCGCCCGAATGGAAGATTTTCAAAATTCACATCGTGCAGTTTGCTGACCCCGGCACGGGTCACCTGTATGCCCATGGTTTCTATCATAAAAACTAATTTCACTACAAAGAAACAAATAATCCGGCGAGTTACAAACATAAAAACTAACGGGTGTTAGTTTTTATGTGGAAAAAAAATTCTTATACCATTTGCAATAATAAATATTGCCGGCATGATCAATCTAGAAAAACCGGATGCGCGCGTTGTATAGCCATTTTTTTGGGTAAAAGTCATTACCTCACCTTGTTGAACTCCTGTTTCATATGCTGTCTCCACAGTATCCGTAATCGCATAGATATAAACTTTCCCTCCTTTACCGTCCCTAGTGACAGCAGATGGCTTCCCGAATCTACTGAGCAAGTCCTTTGATTTGCTTCCGGTCCAGACCTTTTTTAAATGAACAGAGGAATTACAATCTTGAATTAAGTAAAGACAAACCAAAGCAATAACTGTCCGCAGTACTTTTTCATATTTCAAGATTGGCAACGGTTTTATGAAGTTCGTGAATATTCTTTTCGACCTAAGGAATATTTGTTTCTTTTGCAATCATGAGTTTGGACGATATCAGATTGAACGGTGTAATGGTTTCCACCTGGTTCAAAGAAAACCTGGTGGATGGAGGTCCCGCTTCGATGCCGGAGGTTCGGACTTCTCTGAAATTCCTTGGAAATAACAGGAAGGGTTTCAGCATCGCAGTGTCCGATACCGATTCAGTTTTCTTGAATGACAGGCATTTGGCATTCCTGACCAAGCTGCTGGAAGCCTGCAAACTGAATCTTGGGGATATAGCGCTGGTTAATCTGGTAGGAGAAAAAGCCTCCCGGATCGATCAAATTAAGAAGGAACTGAAGCCTTCCCGTATGCTTTTGTTCGGGTTAAGCCCGCTTTCAATTGGCCTGCCGCTGGATTTTCCTCAATTCAAGATCCAGGAATATGATGGCTGTGAGTACCTCTCCGGGCCCGCGCTTGGTGAAATGGACCAGGATAGCAGGGAGGGAAAATTACTTAAAACCAAACTCTGGATGTCCTTAAAGCAATTACTGACAATTCCTTAAAAAGTCAATGGTCTTGCATCAACTTCTATTTGCAACGCACAATGCCCATAAAGTGGAGGAAATACAGGCAGGGATCGGAGATCTGCTCAGAGTGATCAGTTTAAAAGAGGCAGGGATTGAGCAGGAGATCCCCGAACCCCATGATTCGCTTCAGGAAAACGCTTCTGAAAAATCGGGAACTATTCATCGCATGACCGGTCTGGATTGTTTCAGTGAGGATACCGGACTAGAAGTGGATGCGCTGGGAGGTGCGCCTGGTGCGTACAGCGCCCGTTATGCCGGAGAGGGCAATTCATTTGAAAAAAATATCGATTTGCTTTTGCAGAATATGGAGGGAGAAAAAAACCGGAATGCCAGGTTCCGTACCGTGATTTCCCTGATCCTGGATAAGAAGGAATATTTCTTCGAGGGAATTTGCAAGGGTGAGATATTAAAGGAGCGAAGGGGAAACCGCGGATTCGGCTATGATCCGGTCTTCCGGCCGGAGGGCAGCGAACTGAGTTTTGGGGGTATGGGCCTGGAAGAAAAGAACAAATACAGCCATCGTAAAAAAGCTGTCGACCAGATGATCCGTTTCATCCAAAGCAATTATAAATAATGACCAGAACCAAAATAGAATTACCTGACCACCTTCCCTTCAGGACAGAAATACCGATTAGGATTACGGATCTAAACTATGGCGGACATGTGGGCAACGATGCGTTGCTATCCCTTATTCACGAAGCCCGGGTCAAATACCTTAATGCCAATGGGTACAAGGAGATGGATTTCGGCGGCGTTGGCCTGATCATGAGCGATGTTTCGATCCAATTCAAGCTGGAAATATTTTATGGAGATACTGTGGAGGTGAGCGTAGGAGCCGGCGACTTTACGAGGGCGGCCCTTGACATTTATTATAACTTGAAAAAGAAGACGGATAAGGGCTTCTTGCAGGTAGCATTGGCCAAAACCGGGATGATCTGTTATAATTATGATTTGAAGAAGATCGTCTCCATACCAGATGGAATAAAAGAGAGATTAACTGATATATCGCAGATTTAGCTGGACTAATTCCAGATTTTCCAGCTTTCCTCCGCTTGTAGGACCAGCATTTCTTCTCCGTTTTCAACGATAGCTCCTCCCCTTTCTCCTTTTTGGAGAAACTGAGTTTTACCGGGATTGTAGATCAGGTCGAAAAGATAGTGACCTTTACCTATTGCTTCATAGGGCAGATCAGGGCATTGGTCGATATTGGGATACATGCCGATGGGGGTAGTATTGATGATCAGAGGGTATTCCCTTATTTTTTCCGTAGTCAGTTCGCCATAGGTCATCAGAGAAGCCGTTAGATTTTTTCTTCGGGAGACCAATTGAAAAGGGATTCCCAATTTATTTAGAACATAGGCTACTGCCTTGGCCGCTCCGCCCGTTCCAAGTATCAGAGCCCTGTCGTGCCGGGGATTTAATTTTTTCATTAGAGAATTTTCAAAGCCAAGCACATCGGTGTTGTATCCGAAAAGGCGCCCTTCCCTGATGCGAATGCAATTGCATGCCTGAATTTGTTCTACTACCGGGTTTTTCCAATCCAGGAAGCGGATTATATTTTCCTTATGCGGGATGGTGACATTGATTCCTTCCAGATTAGGATTTGATTTAAGAATTCCTTTTAATTCTTCAATGCCCTGGATCGAAAAATTCAGATAGCTGCAATCACCGAGATTTTCCCTGCTAAACTTTTCCGTAAAATATTTTTGGGAGAAGGAATGGCTTAATGGATATCCTATCAATCCAAATAGCCTCATTTTGCCATTTTTTTATCCAGGAAGAGGTGGAAGGTGTCGCCTCTCAAGCCGACCCTCATCGCTTCCAAAGGAATCACTTCCGTCGGGGCAATATTTCCAAGGTTGACATTACAGCCGATTAATTCAATAAAATAAAGTTGCTGGGACTTTTGGGGAGCTTCCCAGAGAATTTTTTCCTGCGGTATTTGGGTAAGAATTTCCTGCACCAGGCCTTCGCGCACTTCGCCGCTTCCGCGGTAAATGCCTACATTGCCTGCTTCCCTTGCTTCGGCAATCACATAGGTAGCTCCGGCAGAGAGCTCCGCTCGCATTAATTCAATCCATTTATAGGGCGGGATAATGTGCTCGGCATCTTTGCTTCCCACTTCGCTAAGAACTGTACCGTGATGGGTCATCTTCTCGATATAGCCGCATTTTTCAGAATGAGGAATTGTAATGGAGCCATCGCTCACTTCCATATAGGAGATCCCGTATTCTTTACAGACGGCCAGGTACTCATCGAAAAGATTGCGGATCAGAAAGGCTTCAAAAAGCGTTCCTCCAAAATAAATCGGGATATTGTAGGACCGGTAAACATCCAGCTTTTCCTTCAACACAGGGGTGACGAAAGAAGTACCGAAACCCAATTTGACGATATCGATATGAGGATGCGATATGCTGAGAAAATTCCTGGTCTCTTCCACACTCAAACCCTTATCCATCACCATGGTAATGCCACTGACCCTCGGTTTAACAAAACGTTCGGGCATCTGCGTCAATTTGAAATTCATAATGCTGGCTTATTTGAAAGGATGCGCAAATTTAAGGAACTAAGCAATACGAAAAATATCCCACAATAATAGTAGACTAAATAAACTCCGTTTCGATCAAAGCATTTTGTTCTTTTTATAACGGGCAACCAAATCCACGACAGATTGGTTCTGGAGAATAGCTGGACTGAGGACAACCATTTTCTTCAGCAGTTTGGGAGAAAGGCTCATGGCTTTTTCGAGGTGAAGTAAGCCTTGTTTGGATTTTCCCATGGCAAAACAGATGACGCTCAGATAAAAAACAAAGATCGGTTTTCCTCCGGTAACGCGAAGGGCCACCTGGGTTTGTTCCTGGGCTTCAGTATAGAATTTGGCATGGTAAAGACAACGGATCAGGGCCTCCCAACTGGAAATATTACGCGGACGTATACGGACTACGGTTGAAAAATAGCGGATGGCTTCACGAAATTCCTTTAACTGCATCCTGCATTCCCCCATCGCTAAATTGTACTCTGCCTGGTTAGGATGAATCCTTAGAGCAGTATCCAGGTATTTTATCGCACTGTTCCAGTTCTCTTCATTGAGGTAGGTGCAGGCGATCTTATAATAAAGTTTGCTGTCCTCCGTATTTAGATGCGAGGCCTTACGGTAATACACACGTGCTTGACCGTAATTACCCAATTTGTCAAAGCAATGCGCAATGGCTTCATAGATCACATCCTCCGGTCTGCTCAATTCCACAACCTTTTCCAAGGCTTCTATGGCATCCCGGAATTTACGGAGGCGGATATAGGCATCTCCCATGTTTCGATAGGCATAATCGAATTTCTCATCGATGGCGATGGCATACTCATATGCATCGATGGCTTTTTCATAGAGTTTGAGGCCTTGGTAGGCTGCCGCAAGGTTGAACCAGGCAAGTTCATTATAGGGGAAATCATCGATAATTTTCTGGTGTATGCGGATACTTTCCTCATTGCGTCCCGTGAAATCGGTCCAGAAACAGATCTTATAGAGGGCTTCCTCGTTATTGGGCTCTTCCTCCAGTATCCATTTGAGGCAATCGAAAATTTTGTCGAATTCTTCGTAATCGTCATAGACGTCCGCCAGTTCAAAAAGCAGCTCAATGCGTTCCTGCCCTTCAAAATGTTGCAAGGCTTCCTGCAGGACCACAACTGCCTTCTCCTGCTGATCCATCGCCAGAAAGGCATCGGTCTTAAGTATATATAGATTTGTGTCAGAGCCGTCGAAGAGTTCGGCCCTGTCCAGGATATTCAATGCCTCCTGGTAGCGCCTGAGAGCAATCAGCAGATCAGCTTTTTTGATCAGCAGGGCGGAAGAATACGGAAACTGTTCGATTCCAAGTTCGGTTGCTTCCAGTGCCTGGGGTAAATCCTCCTGTTCATCGAAATGGTTGATGATTCGTTCAAATGAGTCTTCATCCAGAAAAGCGTGGCTGAAACCGCTTCGAAGATTCTGATATTGCTTTAATAGTTCCTGCAAATCCTCATGGTCGTATTGATAGGGATTCTCTTTCATGACGGTAAGAATTGTAAATTAAAGCAATATTCTTTACTGACAAATTTGAAGGTATAGGCAACCAAAAGCAAAATGAAATAGTATTATTAACAAAAGCCAGGGAAATGTGAACAAAGAGAATTAGGTTAATTTGTAACTTTTTGAAGACCTTGGCGTTAAAGAAAGATTAAAATAGACCCTTTAAGGTTAAAAGATTCCAAATTTTTTTTATTATATTTGTTGAGTAAATGAGGATGACTGCAAACATAAAAAACAAAAGGGAAAATAAACTGTTTAAACCGAAAACTATACTGAAAGCCATTTTTTGCTCCATTCTATTGGTTTTCTTCGCTTTAGCCTTCGCCAGTAAGGGCGGCGGAGACAAGAAAAAGAATACTACGGCTCATCCTGAATTTGCACCAATCAGCATTTCCAGCGCATTCACACTGAAAAACGGGACGCTCTATATGGGAAGCCATATTTTCAGCACGCAAAAGGAAAAAGCTTCTATTTCGATCAATACGATGATCACTTACGAAAAAGGCAATTCCATCTACATAATGCCTTATAATTATCGGATTGGAACGGATGGTACCGGCAGCAATTCTACAAATCTTCAGCTATTCAACCTGAAGATCAAAATGCACAAATAATTTTACTTAATCGTCTTAGTGGCTAGTCTTTTTCCCCTCTTCATAGGTCATTTCCCTGTAACCGCTCTTCGGAATATCGAACAGAGAAGCCGGCACCGGGTTCATGTTGATCTTAGTGACCTTGTATTCAATGCGATAATTGCCATTTGATAGAGTATACTCGAGGGGAAGGCCAGCCAGGTTCTTAAACTTGGTATTGTACTCACGGTTATCAGGAATAATATCTGCTGTATAAAAAACTATTATCTCCAGTCCGCTGCTGGTCTTTGCAACGGCCTCCTGGCATTTATAGCCTGCGATATTTTTTGTTTCAGACCCGTTCATAAATTGAAGGCTCTGATATAATTTATTCATATCCAGCCAATTGGCGGCAGAAAGTCGTATGAGAATTTTTTGTCCGCTGAGTTCCTTGAAAATGACTGCTGTACCGGTTTCTGCATTGTAAATAGTGACTGAGGAATAGGCGGAATTCGAGGTTTCCGATCTCACCATATTTCCTTTGATATAGATTGTATTGATGGCTGTTTCATGACCAGCGGAATCCTTGTATTCGTAGGTGATGCTGATCTCGGAGACCTTTTTTTGGGCCTGGATCGAAAAGGCGCAAAAAAACAGGCAGGTTAACCATATCCCCCATTCAGGCTTGGACCATTTCATGCAGAAGAATTTTCGTAAATATAACCATTCGCTTTAAGCGATGGAAATAGGCCGGCCCTGATAGAAGGCACTGTTGTTATTTTTTGCGGTCTTTCAACTGCTGAACCTTTTTCTGTGATTCCTGGATTTGCTCGAATTTCTCAGCCCATTTGGATTTGGTCTTCGGCTTGCTTCGATTAGCCTGGATATTTACCAGGATCTTATTGTGGTCGATGATATAATTCTGAATTACGAATTGAAGTATCAGTGTGATCATATTGGAAACCGTATAATACCAGGTCAATGCCGCAGGCAGGTTATTGAAAAAGAACAGGAACATGATCGGCATGATATAGGGCATGTATTTCATGGCCGGATTGTTCTGGTCCGGAGTCGTCATGCTCATGCCATATAGAGAAATAATGAAATTGGTCGCCGATGCCAGTAATCCGAAAAGGCTTACATGGTCTCCATAAAGCGGGATGCTGAAATGAAAGCGAAACACGGCATCATAAGCGGAGAGGTCTTTGGCCCATAAAAAACTTTGGTTCCTGAGTTCAATGGAAGAATTGAAAAAACTATATAGGGCAAAAAATATGGGTATTTGCAACAGGGCCGGAATACAGCCTCCTAGTGGATTGACGCCTGCCTCCCTGAACAGTTTCATTTGCTCCATGCTCACCTTTTGCTGATCATTTCCGACACGGGCCTTCATGGCTTCGATTTCGGGGCGCAATGCCTTCATTTTGGCACCGCTCAGGTAGCTGCTGTAAACCAGGGGAGATGTCACAACACGGATAACGATCGTGAGCAACATGATCACGATGCCGAAACTGGCAAAGAATCTTTTGAAAAAATCAAAGACCGGCATCACGAGAAATACATTGATCGGTCGTACAAAGGAATAGAAGCCCCGACCCAGATCCAGGATTTTATCCAGGTCAGGCGGGGATTGTTTTTTGAGAATATTGTAGTCATTGGGACCATAGTAGATCTGAAGAGGGAGGCTGACAGAACTTCCCCCGTTCAGTTTGGCCTGAAAACTGGCATCGACCCGGGCAATGATATTGGAGGAATCGGAGACCTCTCTTGCCCACTTCACACCACCGCTACTGAAGCCATCGTTATTCACCAGGGTAGTATTAAAAAATTGTTGCGAAACGGCTATCCACCTGAGGGGTTTGTCGAAGGCAGCTTCCGTTTTGCGGGAAATATAATCGAAGTGGTCGTCTTGCGTATAATAGGAGATATTTGCCTGCCTTTTTTCATAGGAAACGGCTTGCTGGGCCCGCATGGGTTCATCATGCCAGGTAAGATTCAGGTTATTTCCTGTAAATAATTTTCCTGGATTTTGAATCTGTATTTCCCAGTTCACCATATAACTTCCGGGATGAACGGTAAAATGATGCACAATCGACTGCCCTTCCGGAGCAGGCAAGGTAAAATCGAGTGACTGGCTCCCATCGGCGTTCTGCTGTGGCTTTCCAGCCACAAAGAATAGATCTGTCGATTGGGCCGAATTGTTATCCAGATTTAAGGAATAGGAAAAATGATTATCAGAAGCCGGATCTAATAGTTTGACTTCGCTGCTGTCATAAGAGCGGAATTTTTTCAATTCCACTTGTTTGGGCTGTCCACCCTTATTACTGAAAACAATACGGATCAGGTCATTTTCCATCGTAACTGTCGATTCATGACCAAGTACCGCCTTGTTGAATCCTTTCGCAGTATCAATAACAGCGCTGGCAGTTTTGGCTGATGAAGTGTCCTGCGAACGGACGATGGATTCCTGCCTCGCTTTGACAATTGCCAGTGAATCATCGTAATGCTTTTTCTGCTTTTCAAATTCCTGACTGTTCCTGGTTGAAATAAAAAGGTATAAAAAAAGCAAGATCCCCATAAGCACAAAGCCAATCACAGTATTACGGTCCATTCCCATTTGAAAGAATATTTAAAAAGGTGTGAAAGAGGTGCAAATATAGGGGGTTGCTCCGAGAGTTTCGGGTTAAGAATGGATGCAGGGAGCCCGATCCGGAATGATAATGTCATCAGCCGTTAGCTCATCATTTCACTTTGAAGTGCAGGAGTCCTCGAAGCATTGCGGATTTCTGCATACTCTTTTGCGGCTCCGATAAAATGCACGAAGATGGGCTGAGGTTTTTCAACTGTGCTTTTTAGCTCCGGATGATATTGAACGCCAATGAAAAATGGATGATTTTTCAGTTCAATGATCTCAACCAGGCCGCTTTCGTTGTTCTTCCCGCTGGCGATCATACCTGCTGTTTCAAAGCGGGACAGGTATTCATTATTGAACTCCCAGCGATGCCTGTGCCTTTCAGAGATCAGGCTGGATTGGTAAATCTCATAAGCCAGGGTTCCTTCCTGGATGGTACAGAGATAGGCTCCCAGTCTCATGGTTCCGCCCTTTGCGGTTACTTTCTTTTGTTGCTCCATGAGATCGATGACGGGGTTAGAGGTATCCGGGCTCATTTCTGTAGAGTGGGCATCCTTCAATCCCAGGACATTGCGTGCAAATTCAATGGCTGCCATTTGCATGCCCAGGCAGATCCCGAAAAATGGCAGGTTGTTCTGGCGGGCATATTTTACCGCGATGATCTTTCCTTCCACCCCTCTGTGCCCGAAACCAGGAGCCACTAACAACCCATCAAGATTCATCAGTTTTTCAGAGACATTCTCCTCCGTAATGAATTCACTATGAATATTGACCACCTGGACCTTGCTATCATTCATCGCGCCGGCATGAATAAATGCTTCCAGAATGGATTTATAGGCATCCTGCAGTTCGATGTATTTTCCGATCAATCCAATTGTGACTTTGCTCCTGGGGTATTTGAGCTTGTCCAGAAATTCCTTCCATTTGCCGAGTTCCGGCTCAGGATAGTTGGTGATATTCATCTTTTTCAGGCAAATCAGGTCCAGCTTTTCCCGCATCATGGTCAGGGGTACTTCATAGATCGTCGGGGCGTCTGCGGCTTCGATCACGGCCTCAGTCTTCACATTACAGAAAAGGGCTATTTTGCGACGAATATCCTGGGTAAGAGGTTCTTCTGTGCGGCAGACAATCACATCCGGTTTCACACCCTCCTGGCTGAGCATTTTCACACTATGTTGCGTGGGCTTGGTCTTTAATTCTTTTGCGGCCCTGAGATAAGGTATCAGGGTTAGGTGAATAACCACACAGTCTTCATCAGGCATTTCCCACTGCAACTGGCGGACTGCTTCCACAAATGGCAGAGATTCAATATCGCCTACGGTTCCTCCGATCTCGGTGATGATCACATCGTAATCGTTGTTCTTCCCGAGCAGCAGCATCCTTCTTTTGATCTCATCTGTAATATGAGGTATGACTTGTACGGTTTTGCCCAGGTAGGCTCCTTCGCGTTCTTTGTTGATGACAGTCTGGTATATTCTTCCTGTAGTCACATTGTTGGCCTGTGTTGTGTAGATGCTTAGGAACCGTTCATAATGACCCAGGTCCAGGTCCGTCTCGGCGCCATCTTCCGTTACATAACATTCTCCGTGCTCATAGGGATTGAGCGTTCCGGGATCCACATTGATATAAGGATCGAATTTCTGAATGGTTACTCTTAAGCCCCTCGCTTGTAAGAGTTTTGCAAGAGAAGCGGCAATAATGCCTTTTCCCAATGAAGAAGTTACACCTCCTGTAACAAAAATGTATTTGGCCATAAAAGCAATTTTCCAATTCTTTTCGGATTCTTTCTTAACCTTCCGCTAAAAACTCGTGCTTATAAAAACAATACCCTCATTGAACAGTCATTTGGTCTGTTTTCCGTTCAATGATTTCTGAAAACGATCAGAGGCAATGCTTTATGTGACCTGGGGAAATGATGATTAGAATGAAAGATTTCCAGGAGGTCATGCAAAAATAGTTAAATTCGGGTAGACTGTGATAAGGCTAATAAAATGTGGATAAAACTGCTTAGATCGTGAAATTTTCAAACAGCCGATAAGGCTCAATTAAACTTTCTGTATTCCGGGCTGTTTTCCGTGATAAAACAATTCCCATGAGAGGATTAAACGCTTTATTAATAATATGCCTGTTCCAATCTCAGCTTCAGGCTCAAACGATTGCCTGTTGTCCTGCCAGTTCTACGGAATCCTTCGCCCAATTTGCTTCCGACAGAAGTTTTGTTATGAGCCACCCCAATCTCCGACCTTATATTTATAAAAGCCAATTGGGTAAATCCATCGTATTCAAAGCGGCCGATGGCCGAGATGCCTATGGTTTTGAGATCAGGTCCGGAAAACCTTCAAATAATTATGTATTTGTGATTCACGAGTGGTGGGGGCTCAATGACTATATAAAAAAGGAATCTGCCAGGCTATGGGCCGATCTTGGAAATGCTAATATCATTGCAATTGATCTTTATGACGGGAAGGTTGCGGCCAATCGTGAGGATGCTTCCAAACTAATGTCCCAGGCCACTTCTGACCGGATAATAGCAATTCTGAAAGGAGCTATTGCTTATGTCGGGCCTTCAGCCCGTATTTTCAGCATTGGATGGTGCTTTGGGGGTGGATGGAGTCTGCAGGCCAGCCTGCTCGCAGGCGATCAGGCAGATGGTTGCGTCATGTATTATGGGATGCCTGAGAAGGACCTTGATAAATTAAAGATTCTCCACGCAGATGTGCTTGGGATATTCGCCAACAAAGACCAGTGGATCAATCCAAAATTGGTCGATGAATTCGAAGCCAACATGAAAAAGGCAGGAAAAAAATTGATCGTGAAGCGCTATGAAGCTGATCATGCATTTGCCAATCCCAGCAACCCATCCTATGACAAGATAGCTCGTGAAAGCGCATACGGCCAGACCCTGGCCTTTCTTAAAGAAAGGTTGAAATAGATTTTAGTCTAATTCGCCAAATGAGGGGAAGTAAAGCTATGAGGGATCTGTTGTTGGGCAAATTCCGCCGGCCTGAATTCCGTTTTGGCCGGATGGTTGATTTTGTAAGCATGCATTAGCATGATCGCCGCGATTTCCAGAGCCAGGACGATACCGCTCAAAGCTCTTCTCATAGGTTCCTTGGATTTTAAAAGTTCCATCTTAGATCTCACTTAAGAGTTATTAAAAGATTATGTGTAGAAAAAACGCAGTTCCAAACCCTTTAGTATTCTGGTAATTTGGGGTATATGGGAATTTTTTATTGTGTCAGTACGCAATTTTTTTTCTTTTGGCATTAAAGACTGGTTTATTGATCATTCCTTCACGATCTTATCATAACTCGCGACCAATCCCTTGATCAGGGAGGAACTGAATCCTCTGTGCTCCATTTCATTAAGCCCGGCGATCGTGCAACCCTTTGGCGTGGTCACTTTATCGATCTCCTGTTCAGGATGAGTTCCCCGCTGAAGGAGCAATTCAGCGGCCCCCTTGATAGTCTGGGCCGCGATCAGGTTGGCCGTATTCGCATCAAATCCAATCTCGATCCCCCCCTGGATATTTGCCCGGATATACCTCATCGCAAAAGCGGTCCCACAGGCCCCCAGCACGGTCGCGGCGTCCATTAGTTTCTCGTCGATGGTGACTGTTTTTCCCAGCTGACCAAATAATTCATGCACGTATTGCAGCCTCTCTTCAGAAATATTCCTGGATGAAATGCAGGTCATGCTTTGTTGGATGGAGATGGCCGTATTCGGCATCGCCCGCACGATGGAAATCTTTTTTCCCACTGCAGAATTGAGATGGTTGATGCTTGTTCCTGTAATCACTGAAATCAATACATGCCTTTCTTCAAATCCATGTTTGATCGCAGCAAGAACATCATCCACCTGAAAAGGCTTCACAGCAAGAATAATGAGGTCTGCGTAATGCAGCGCTTCATCGTTCTTGTCGCTCACCAGAACGCCCTTTCTTTCCAGATGATGGAGCGTAGCGATATTCCTTTTCGTGATCAGGATATGTTTTGGCTGTACAAATCCGCTTTGGATCAGGCCCTCGGCAATGGCCGTACCGAGGTTACCTCCTCCGATTATGGCAATCTTGTTGTTCATGAAATGGTATTGACTTTATTTTCCGAATTGTTCAATAATATTTACCTGGCCCCAGGTATTGACGGACATAATCTTCCACCCCTTTTTCAAGGGAATAGAACTCATTCATATACCCCACTCTCCGTAGTTTGAGCATGGTGGACTGAGTAAAATACTGGTATTTCTCGCGGATATCTTCCGGCATATCGATGTATTCGATTCTGGGTTCAAGGTCCATGGCATGGAAGGTGGCGGATACGAGGTCATCAAAGGTCCTTGCTTTTCCCGTTCCCAGGTTATAGATCGCTGAAGAAGGCTGGTTCTGCATCAGCCAGTAACAGATCTTAACTACATCTTTAACATATA
>PMSV01000001.1 GCA_003168265.1 Chitinophagaceae bacterium | reverse complement strand
CATGATCCTATTCGCGGATTATATACTGGCAGCGGTGTTATTGTAAGTGGTGGTGCATTGGAGATTGGGCGTGCAAGCACATGAGCTGCGTCATAATCCTATTTGCGGATTATTTACTGGCTGCGCTCTTATTGAAAGGAGCTGTCAAACAAAAAAGAACATGATTGAAATAAAGGATCTTAAAAAGGGCTTTGGAGACAGGATGGTCATCAATGGGGTTAGCGCCCGCCTGGAGGCGGGTAAATGCAATTTGATCATCGGGACCAGCGGAAGCGGCAAGACCGTGCTCATGAAATGCCTCGTTGGGCTTTTTGAACCGGACAGCGGCGATATTGAATATAGTGGTCAGAGTTTTACCGCTATGAATGAAGAGGAAAGAAAGATGCTGCGTCAACAGATCGGCATGCTTTTCCAGGGCTCGGCGCTCTTCGACAGCATGACCGTGGAACAGAATATCACGTTTCCGCTGGACATGTTTACTGAGAATACACCTGAACAAAAACTGAGCCGGGTGAATGAGGTATTGCAAAGAGTCAACTTGAAAGACGTTAATGATAAATTTCCTGCAGAGCTTAGCGGTGGCATGAAGAAGAGGGTGGGTATCGCCCGCGCCATCGTACTCAATCCCAAATATCTTTTCTGCGATGAACCCAATTCTGGGCTGGACCCTCAGACCTCCCTGCTGATCGATAAACTGATCAAGGAAATCACATTGGAATATAATATCACTACGGTGGTCAACACCCATGACATGAACAGCGTGATGGAGATCGGGGATCATATCATTTATATGTACCAGGGCCTGAAGGAATGGGAGGGCAATAACAAGGAGATCATTTTCAACAAAAATGAGAAGCTGAATAAATTCATATTTGCTTCCGAATTCCTTCAGGATGCAAAGGATATGCGGATGCTCGAAGCCAAAGGTAAGATCGATAATGACCGGAATATGGAGGATCTGCTACGATGAAGTGTAAGACCCTAATATTTCATTAGGATATAGTATAACAGATGGTGCGGCAGTCCTTAATTATTTCAATATAAATCATGAATATTATGGAGAAAATTATGATTTTTCATATAATATAATCTCTTTGAATAACGATTTTTGGGAACAACATGAGACTGTAAGATTCACGCTAAAGCCTTCAAAAAAAGACATCCCAATTGCATATAAAACACAAGCTATAATACCAAAGCCTCCTTCTGGAATTAATGACGAAACATCTTTTGAAATAGAAGTCATTATAAATGAAAAAAAAATTGAATTGAATAGTAACAACTTTACTGAAAGATATGATAATAAAAACTTATATAAAGACGTTAAAATTGATTTAAAAGGGCAAAGTGAGTATAAATTCCTGGTTAAAAAGAGAATAGTTCTTTCAAAGACAAACAATATAGATAAGCGTGCTTACGCCATATGTATCCAAAAGAATGTCAAAGTTACAGTCGTTACAGGTAATGGCATGGATATTGAGTTCTACCAGACTGGAACAATTAATAAGTTTGACGAGAACCCTGTTGAGATAAATGGGGCAACTAAAGTATGGAAATGGAATTATAACGGAATAATTTTGCCTAAGCAGGGTTTTATTATTATTTTTAAACATTAATACCTATAATAAAGCGAAAACTGTATGTACTTGACAACAAGAGAATTGATTAGAGATGAGGAATACATTTAGAATACGTATTCTTGTCTCCTGTAAAAGAGGTCTATCTTATAGACCTCTTTTATTTTTATACCATCCAAATTCAAACTGACCCACTACCAATAAATGTTCAACACAGGTTTGATCTCCTCAGAGCCCCAGATCCTTTGACCTGATTGATATGATATGGTATTGGAGTTGTGTTCCCCGGGAACTTTTGGGGGCTGGCTGAACACTGGTGGATCCGGCGGACAGGTTTTGAAAGTGCAAAGTCTCGGTTTTATATATTTTCGAATTGGAAAGGATGTATTTCAACTCTACGACCACTTCGTCCAAAGGGTGGCCGGAATGATTGTTTACTGTGATTTCAATATCCGAGAGACCGCCAAATGCGCCCTTGTGATAATCGTTTACACTGGCCGCAACCTGCTGGTAGATCCGGGCCCTTTCGACTGCATTGTTCAGGGCCGGGTCTACCTCCGTTTCTTTTGCGGGGGGAGGATTGTGGGCTATCTGCGTAGTATCCGTTTTGAGCAAAGCTGGCATTAAGGTTGCATGAGAGCCATCCCGATCTTTTTTATTTATTTTTTTTAGATTCAGGCTCGGTTTTCTAGAAACTGCTTCCTGCGGATCGGCTACTGATTCAGTGGATTGGGCAGCAGAAGCTTTCTGTAAGTGTGTTGTATTGCTGTCCGAAACGACAAGAGAAGCTTGCCCGGACGGAGTAATATGAATGGAGGCTGGCTGATTCAGTGAGGCTGAATTTTTGGGAGGGGCCAGAAAGCTGAAATCTGTTCGGACAATCAGGCTGATCCCGGCAATGGCCGCGGCTCCGAGCAGTATAAGGGAAAGAGCCGTGATCAAAACCCTCTTTGCGGAGCCCTTGCCGGAACTCCTGTCGGGCTTGCTTTTTGCCAGGGTCCATTTTTCCATGAGGTCACCGCCATTGAATGGGATTTCTTTGATTTTTTCGGGAATCTTCTTTTTAGACCTGAGCCCTTCCAGCATGGAGAGGTTGGTAAGCTCATTGAAAAAATAATTTTTCTCATAGCAGGTCTTCACTGCCTGGTAAATGGTCTCAGGTTCAGCCGTCTTGGTCAGGTATCCATTGGCCCCGCTTTCCATCAAGGCGGAGACCATGGAATGGCCTTCATGCATGGAGAGAATGATCACTTTCAATTCGGGATAGTATTTCCGAATGGATTGTAAGGCGGAAATGCCGTCCATGACAGGCATTTGTATATCCAGCAGGACCACATCGGGCCTGCTGTGCTTTAAGAGGTTGAGGAGTTGCTGTCCGTTTTCGGCTTCGCCAACGATGGAGATATCCGTTTTCCGGGAAAGGGCGGTTTTTACTCCTTCCCTGAAAAGTCCATGGTCATCGGCTATGATGACATCGATCTTTAGGCCAACAGATTCGTTTTCGGCTGGACGGGAGGCCTTTCGCTCAGTTTCCTTTCTTAAAAAATTTATTTTACGTAATTCGATGCTGCGGCTGGAGATACCCGGGTCTGGGCTCTCTTGCTTTTTTCCAGGTTGGTCCTCAGGCACAGGACCACCCAAAGGGTTCAAGCCGGAATAATCGGATGGGCGTGGCTCTTTATTTCGGGAAATTGCAGTTCTTGTTTGCGTTGTTGATGGTTGTAGAAGCTTCTTTAATTCGTCAATTTCTTCTGGAAAACGCCAGGCGCTGCTCTTGCCTTCAACCCAAATCAGATCATTGGACATAATGCCTAAGCCGGCTATTTCTTCGAAGGAAAAAGGGCCCGATTGTTTGTTGTTTCTTAGTAGTAGATAGGAAACCATCCTTTAGTTTTAAAGAGAATTCGGCTTTAAGTCGGACAAAGGATTTGTTTAGATGGTTTCACGAGGGAATACAGCCAGGGTTTTGGACCAATAAACTGATATGAGGGTCGATTCTGAAATAAGCAATTAAAATCAAAATCTGAAATAAAGGGTTTCGGTCCAAACTATCATAAGCACTTCGGTCCAAATGTAATACTTCTCAACAAATTAGAAAATGTGATTAGGATCGGGGCATTCGGTTATCCACAAAATGTGCGAATTTTCATAGGTTCTTCCATTTTCGCAATTGGCTAAGGAAGGCCTGGAAGTCCCTGGGCAACGGTGCTTCAAATTCGCGGGCAATATTCCTGTCATCGGTGAATTGCAATAAATGTGCGTGGAGGCCAAGACGATTCAGAATTGGCTTTTCAGATTCTTCCGCCCTGGATAATTTAAAATTCCTTTTGAAAGAGGAGAGAAGAATTGGTGAGGGGTCGCCGTAGATCTCGTCGCAAACAATGGGATGGCTTTGCCATTGCATGTGGACACGGATCTGATGAGTGCGACCGGTCAGGATCCGGAACCGGATCAGGGAATAGAGTCCGAATTCTTCCTGGACCTCGTATTCGGTTATCGAAGGTTTGCCTCGCTTATGAATCAGCATGGTTCCCGCCTGGTGCTGGTTTTCTGCAATCGGGCCATCTATGACTCCTTTTTTTTCGCTTAGGGTTCCGCTGACGATCCCCAGGTAATCTTTTCCTACCTCCCTCTCTTCGAAGAGTCCGTTCAGATAACGATGGGAATCTTCGTTGCGGGCAAAAAGGATCAGCCCGCTGGTATCCCTGTCGATCCTGTGCACGGTAAATATTTGACCATATTGCCGGGATAGCAGTGTTTTGACCGAAATTTCCGAGGCGTCCCTTCCGGGAATACTAAGCAGGCCCGGGGGTTTGTTGACAACTACAAAAGATTCGTTCTCGAATAGGATTTCGGGCTTATTCTTTATCAAGAGCTATTATTTGATGGAGGAATTCAGGTATTTGAGGATACGCACTTCTTTATCCGATAAGAATCTCCATTTCCCTCTTTGGACATTTTTTTTGGTGAGACCTGCATACATGACCCGGTCCAGACCCCGGACATCATAACCCAATTGCTCAAAAATCCTTCTTACGATGCGGTTGCGGCCGCTATGTATTTCGAGTCCGACCTGGGTCTTGTCCTTGGGATCGGCATAGGCAATCTCATCCACTTTGGCCGGACCATCTTCGAGAGTGATGCCCTTTGCGATGGATTCGAGGTCGTTAATGTTCAATTCCTTATCCAGGACAACATGGTAAACCTTTTTGATCTCATGTTTGGGGTGTGCCAGTTTCTGGGCCAATTCCCCATCATTGGTAAGCAGCAGGACTCCGGAAGTATTGCGGTCAAGCCTGCCCACCGGATAAACGCGTTCGCTTGTGGCATTCCGGATGAGCTGAAGAACGGTTTTACGGCCCTGCGGGTCTTCGTTGGTGGTGATATAGTCTTTTGGTTTGTTCAATAGAATATAAACAAGGTTTCGGACGATATGGACCTTTTTACCATCGAGGCGGATATCATCGGCGGCAGTGACTTTTGTGCCGGGTTCCAATATTTTATCACCATTGACCTGCAATTTACCGGCTCGGATGAGGTCTGCGGCATCCCTGCGGGAGCATACACCGCAGTAAGAAATGTATTTATTCAATGGGAAGATCTCTGCATTTGCAGGTTGAGCCGTAGGTTTGGCTGTTTTGGAGGATGGCCTGGATTTGTCCAAAGCCGGAACGGGAGATTCTCCTTTTTTCCTGGGTGGGGTTTCAGACAGACTGGCTTTCCGGTTTCTTTTTTCTTCAAAATGCCTTTCGATCCCTTCGCGGCGCGCTTTTTTTTCCGCTTTTTTTTCCTGCTTTATCTGCTCTTTGATTGCGCTGTTGTTTTTCTTGTTGAAAAACTTGCTGAAATTATCCGTTTTCCTCTTCATAAAAATTGCTATTTTCCAACAGTAATCGCAAATGTACTAAAAAAAAGGCGGCCCCTATAGAGGTCCGCCCTTGCGTTTCACACAACCCCGATATCATTTATCCATAGAAGGCCGCCTATTCATGTTTTCAAATTGTTCATACTGTTGCGGGGTCAATACAGTTTTCAGGTTTTCCTTGTTTTTGGCGATAAGTGATTTCATTTCGTCCCTTTTCTGGTCCCTGAACAGGTTATCATTTTCCATGATGTCCTTCATTTGCTTTCTTAAAACCTGTTGCTGGGATTTTATGGTAGATGCCTGGGCATCGGTCAGATTCAATTCAATACGCATCCTTTCAAGGCGGGCGGCTCCATGAACCTGTGCATTTTCTTCTCTTTTTTTCTTCCATTGGGCCATTTGGTTCTTTTGCTCAGGGGTAAGCAAGGCCATAATTTTGTCCTTCTTATCTTTTTGAAGGGCAGCCAATTTGGACTTGTATTCTCCCAGCGTCATGCTGTTGTTATTGTATAGGGCTTTTTGCTGTTTGCGATAATCAACATTGATAGCCTGGGCCTGCTTTCTTTGTTCCGGAGTAAAATGAGCCCATCCCCGATCATACATTCCGCCTCCATGGTTTCCTCGATGGAATCGATTTCCATGCATTTGATTTCTGCGGTGACCTTGCCAGTTGTTGCGTGCATAACTCTGGTCACCATGACCAAAGCGCTGATAATGGCGATGCAGGCTATCATTTCCGTTGTGATTATTTTGATTTCCCCACTGGTGAAAGGCATGATGATGGGTGGTATCTGAATTCGTTCCTGAATTTTGAGCGTTGAGGGCCAAACCAATCATAAGGGCGGCGATCAGCGAAACGATTTGTTTCATTTTTTTTTGTTTGTCGAGTTATTAAGACCCCAAATTTAAATTTGAGTTTAATGTCAGGAAGAATTGACTGCCTATGAAATCCTACTATTGACCGAAATGGATGGAAAGGATGGATGGATGGGCGACTATCCTTTATTGGCGAGTTGACCGCAAGCCGCATCGATATCCCTTCCCCTGCTGCGCCGCAATCTGGCATTAACTCGATGTTTACCAAGCCATTGCATGAAATTTTCCACTGTCTTTTCGTCTGGTTTGGAGAAACGGGCTGCATCGATCGGATTGTACTCGATGATATTGACGAGGTCGGCTGGTACCTGTCTGAAGATTTTGATTAACTCATCTGCATCCTTAATTGAATCGTTGAAATCCTTGAAAAGGATGTATTCCAAGGTGATTTCATTGCCTGTCTGCTTGTAGAAATAATTCAGGGCTTCTACCAGGGATTTGATGTTATTGCTGTCATTGATGGGCATGATTTCATGCCTTTTGAGGTCACTTGCGGCATGGAGGGATAGGGCCAGCTTGAATTTCACCTGATCGTCCCCTAATTGCCGGATCATTTTGGCAACGCCGGCAGTGGATACAGTAATGCGGCGAGGGCTCATGCCGAGACCATCAGGTGAACTGATCCGCTCAATGGCCTGCAGGACGTTCTTGTAGTTGAGCAAGGGTTCCCCCATGCCCATAAAGACGATATTGCTGAGCTTTTTTTCGAAAATCTGCTCCGATTGACGGTTGATCAGGGCTACTTCATCGAAAATTTCATCGAAATTCAGGTTTCTTTTGCGGCCCATATATCCCGTGGCGCAGAAGCGGCAATTCAGGGAACAGCCTATCTGGGAGGAAACGCAGGCTGTACGCCGTTCTTCGGTGGGTATAAGAACGCCTTCCACCAAGTGACCGTCGATGGTCCTGAAACGGCTCTTAACAGTGCCGTCTGAACTATATTGGGTGGCATCCACGGTCAAGGCAGGCAGGGAAAAATCTGTTGCTAATTTTTGACGAAATTCCTTGCTCAGACTGGTCATGGATTCAAAATCAGCGGCCTGTTTGGACCATATCCATTCCCATAACTGGCGAGCTCGGAATTTGGGTTCCCCGAGCTGCTTTGTGTATTCTTCAATTTCCGTCCGGCTCAGTTCCCGGATATTTGCTGTGGGCTTTTCCATTGAACCTGCAAATATATAAAACAGATGGGCCATAGCCTTTAAAAGTAGTTTTTCGCCTTTTAAAAGATTGTTCAAAAATGTTTATCAGTTTTTCATGGGCACTTAACAATTTTTCTTAATCTTTAGGTGCGGTAAATTCCATAAACCATGCAATTCCTTGAAGTCAATCATCTTAAGAAATATTTTGCTACACAAAAAGCCGTAGACGATATCAGTTTCGGCATTAATAAGGGATCCATTTTTGGGCTTTTAGGCCCTAATGGGGCCGGAAAAACAACTCTGATTCGGATGATTACCGGAATATTCTACGCAGATGAAGGAACCATCAGCCTGGAAGGAAAGAAATTTGATCCGACAAAGGACGTGGGGCAGATTGGATATATGCCGGAAGAAAGGGGTTTGTATAAGAAAATGAAAATCGGGGAGCAGGCCGTTTACCTGGCTCAATTGAAGGGTCTTTCAAGAAAGGACGCCATGGAAAAGGTCAAGCAATGGTTTATAAAATTCGAGATGCAGAGCTGGTGGAATAAGAAGGTGGAAGACCTGAGTAAAGGCATGGGGCAAAAACTTCAGTTCGTCACGACCGTATTGCATGAACCAAAACTGATCATCCTGGATGAGCCCTTCAGCGGACTGGACCCCGTAAACAGTAACCTGATCAAGGATGAGATCTTTGCATTGTCCCGCAAGGGCTCCACGATCATTTTCAGCACCCACCGCATGGAACAGGTGGAGGAGATCTGTAACCATATCATCTTAGTCAATAAGGGGATGAAGATACTGGATGGAAGTGTAAGCGAGATAAGGCAACAGTTCAAAGAAAATCTTTACCAGGTCGGGCTGGAGCAGGATGAAGAGGCAATAGCCAGCGAAACCTTCGACCTGATCGGCAAAAAAAATATGGATCTCTTCATCAGGATCAAAACTGGTTTCAGCACCAATGATGTCCTCCAATTTTTTATCGAAAAAAAGCTAAACATCCGATCCTTCCAGGAACTGCTCCCTTCCCTGAACGATATCTTCATCAAACTGGTGGAAGGCACTCCACTTTCCCGCCAATTCCAAAACACCAACGCATAACCAAATTCATATGAATAAGATATGGCTTGTCATGCAGCGCGAATACCTGACCCGTGTGAGAAAGAGGTCATTCTTACTTACCACGATCCTTGTACCATTGGTCATCATAGGCTTTTACGCTGCCATCATCGCCATTTCCCTCAGCGGCAGCACGACCTCCCGCAATGTGGCCATTATTGATAAGGATGGACTATTCGGCGACAGTGTTGAAAAATCAAAGGATGATAATTGGAATTATTCTTTTATCGACCGGCAGGACCTTGATTCTTATATTGACAAATATGAAAAAAACGGATTTTCCTCCGTCCTGTTTATACCACCCTTGAATATCGACAGTCCCGGAGGGATACTTGTTCATTCTCATGCGGCGCTCAGCCTTTCAGAAAAAATCAAGATTGAATCCGTGATCAACCGGGCCATTGAGAAAAAGCGAATGATCGCGGCTCATATCGATCCTTCCCAGTATAAGGCAATCAGTTCTGACGTTTCCGTGGAAAATCCGGTGGATTCCCAAAATGGAGTCAAGAAATCCATTGCCGGCGTTGCTTATGCCATCTCCTTTGTAGCAGGCATCCTGATCTATATGATACTGCTGATCTACGGTACTATGGTCATGCGCGGTGTAATGGAAGAAAAAGTAAACCGGATCGCAGAAGTGATTGTCAGTTCAGTCAAGCCCTTTCAATTGATGATGGGAAAGATCATTGGCATCGGTGCGGTGGGACTTACACAATTTATCATTTGGATTCTGCTGATGTTTGTCCTGCAGTTACTCCTGCCCCTTATATTCCCCTCACTGGTACACCAGGTGGCGGCACAGAGCGGTCAACAGGCCAATATGCTGCATGAAGTGCTGGCCGGCATCGGAGGCCTTCCCATCGGACTCATTATATTCTCATTCTTCTTTTATTTCCTTGGCGGATACCTGCTTTATGCTTCCCTTTTTGCCGCTATCGGCAGTGCGGTAAGCGAGGACCAGCAGGAAGCCCAGCAGCTTACCTTACCCATCATCATGCCAGTGATTTTGGGCTTTGTTATCATGACCAAGGCCGTAAACGATCCAAATAACGGGTTGGCTATTTTCGGCAGCCTTTTCCCTCTTACCTCCCCTATCGTAATGATGGGCCGTATCGCTTACAGCCCGCCGGCATGGCAGATCATTCTTTCGATGGTACTGCTGATACTGGGTTTTCTGTTCTTTACCTGGCTAACCGCGAAGATCTATCGCACAGGTATTTTGATGTATGGGAAAAAAGCAAGCTGGAAGGAAATGATCAAATGGGCTTTTCGAAAATAATTGACAGTCGCCATTTCAGGCGTGCAACAAAGGGGCATTTGTCTTGTCTATGTTATTAAAAAAGAGTTCGAAACTTATATAAAATAATGAGTTGGTTTGTTTGAATAAAACAGGTCTCCTCATGTGTAGTAGAAAAACGGGGCTGTTCACAGTTCCGTTTCTTTTGGAGCAAGCAATAAGATTCAATTTAATCGTATTCAAATATTTTCAGAATAGGGTATTCCGTTTCATCGAGATCGTCTTCTACCCGGCTTTCCGGAATAAATTCAATATTCAGTTTGACAGGATTCTTGTCTCTTATAGCCACGCCTGTACGCTTATGAGGCTGGTAGCCTTTCTTGTCAAACTGAAGATTCACCATGGCTGCGGGTAATTGGAAAAAACAAAAATATCCGTTTGCATCTGTGGTCGTTTCCATTTTTCCGGTACCCCCTGTTGCAGTAACAGAGATCAACACTCCGCTCACAGGCTTTTTGGTGAGGGCATCCGTTACATAACCATGCAATTTTATATCTGCAGGATTGCGGTTATTTCCAAGGACCAACTGAGCAAGAAGGATCAGGGAGAATAGCCAGATTGCTTTTTTTAAGGGACTCATATGCGGTTATAGTTAATGTCAGGTTCTTGAATCAAATTTAATGACGGATCGGTTTTGCAAGCAATTCATTGAATTCCTTCCAGACCTCCTCTATTATCGCCGCAGCCGGAAGGATCATATCAATATTGGCACAGACCTGTCCAATTTCCAATTCCCCTTCTACCATATTACCTTCGAACATACCCAGGCGGGACCTGCCCTTACCCAAAATTTCACGCATTTCGTCTGCACTTGCCCCCCTTTGCTCGGCTTGTTGTACCCTTTCAAAAAAATCATTTTTCAGTAACCGCACAGGGGTTAACTGTTTCATAGTCAACAAAGTATCTCCTTCCTTCGATTCTATTAGTTTTTGTTTAAAAAGGGGATGGGAGGAGGCTTCTTCACTGGCTACAAATCTTGTACCCATCTGCACCCCTTCGGCTCCAAGGACCATGGCTGCCAACATCTGCCTCCCGCTGGCAATTCCACCTGCTGCGATTACGGGTATCGTCACGTTATTGCAAACAGCAGGCACTAATACCATACTAGTGGTTTCTTCTCTCCCATTGTGGCCTCCCGCTTCAAAACCTTCGGCAACTACAGCATCGCATCCTGCTTCTTCTGCTTTTCTGGCAAAGCGGCTGCTGCTGATCACATGAACCACCCGAATGCCCTTTTCTTTTAAGACGCCGGTCCATGTAGAAGGGTTACCCGCAGATGAAAAAATAACGGGCACCTCCTCTTCCAGGATTACTTCTATTTGTTTGTCAATTCCAGAATATAACAAGGGCAGGTTAACACCAAAAGGATTCGAAGTGGCTGCTTTACATCGGCGGATATGTTCTCTTAAGACATCCGGATTCATGCTTCCGCTGCCTATCAGGCCCAAGCCACCCGCATTGCTTACTGCGCTGGCCAGTTTCCAGCCACTGGCCCAGATCATGCCAGCCTGTACAATAGGATAATTGATTCCGAATAAACTGGTGATGCGGTTTGAAAAAACAGCCATGGTCAATTGCTTTTCAGAGAACTAAGTTAGGGATATTGAGAGCAACGCTTAGGAGTGCTCTTTATAAGCAGGTGCCGGATAAAAGGATCCCTTTAAAGGCAGGGCATCCGGTTCGAGTTAGCAAAAAAGCTGGTATAAAATCCTTCGATAAATAAAATGCATGTTTCGTACAATTTTCAGGATATTTCGTCCCGAAATCGAATTTAAGAATGAATGATGTACATAAGTTTATTCAGAAAAAGCTTAGATTAGTACATTCCTTAGAATTGTTCTTATATCGTCCGAAGGTATTGAAAGGGCAAATACAAAAAATACTTTGTGACGAGCCGAAATTGAAATGCCAGACCAATAAGAAAGAACCTAGAAAAAAATATCTATAAAACCGGGGAAGCCGAAAACCGACCAGAGTAGGCACAAACTCTAAATCATATATTACATGAAATCTACTGGGATTGCATTATTAATGATGCTTTCATTTGCCGCTTGCAATAATGGAGAAGAAAAAACCAATTCATCTTCTTCGACGGACAGTACTTCACTTAAGGCGGATACAGTTGCGGCTGTACCTGAAGCGCCAAAACTTGCTGCACCTTTTGATGTGGTTGAAATAACCCACAGAGTAAAAGATTATGACAAATGGAGGCCAGGTTTTAATTCAGATTCAACGGCAAGAAAAGCCAACGGCCTGGGTGAGCTTGCTGTTTGCAGATCTATTGACAATCCAAACAATGTATTAGTCGCCTTGAAGGTATCGGATATGGAAAAAGCAAAGGCTTTCGCTGCTGATCCGAGATTAAAAGATGTTATGGAGAAAAATGGAGTAATATCAAAACCGACTATGAATTATTTCCATGTAATCAGGTTCAAACCGGATTCAAATGAAAAGCAATTGGTACTTGTAACACATAAAGTCAAAGACTTTGCAGCCTGGTTAAAAGTTTTTGATGGCGAGGGCAGCTCGACCAGGGCCTCTAATGGTTTGGTGGATGTAGCTTTGTCTCGGGGAATTGCAGATTCTAATTTAGTCCATCTTGTATTTGACATTAAAGACATGGCAAAAGCAAAAGCCAGAATGAAGGATCCTGCGCTTAAGAAATTAATGACTGATGGAGGGGTAATTGGAACTCCTAAATTTGAATTTTATAATATTGCTGATTAAGTGAGCTCAAAAGGAGCGGGTCAACTTTCGCCGAGATCGATTTCAGTATTGTCACCGATATTGAGGCTACGGCTTTCTCCTTTAACCTCCGTGTCACTCCCGATAAGGGAATGGGTAAGCACGATATCGTCAAGATTGGCAAATGAACCAATGATCGAGTCGGTCACGATGGAATACCGAACCTTAGTTTTTTCACCGATGGCCACATTGGGTCCGATGATGGAATTGCGAATCTCACATCCGGGAGCAATGCTTACAGGCTCGACGATGATGACATTTTCAAATTGATGGTCTTCGGAGATATTACTTCCGAATTTCTTTAAAAGCTTGGCATTCGATTCCAGCAGGGTCTCTTTCTTGCCGCAATCGAACCAATTCTGCACTTTAAAGGGTTGGAATTTGACACCATTATCGAGCATGCATTCAATGGCATCTGTGAGACTGTATTCCCCATAACTTGTTAACTGGTTATTGATATTGCTTGATAGACAGGAAAAAAGGAAGGAGGATTCCCGTATTCTGTAAATCCCTACAAGGGCCATATTGGACTTGGGAATCTGGGGCTTTTCCACTACGCGACTGATCGTTCCGTCGTCTTCGATCTCAGCGACCCCGAAATTGCGGGGGTCGTCCACTCTTTTAACTCCAAGTACCGAACCCTGCAAGGCCAGCACTGAAGGCACTTCGTATTCGCAAATTGTATCTCCCAGAACAATGAAGATCTCGTCATCGCCTACGATTTCCTTCGTGAGCAGGATGGCATGGCCGATACCCTGCCGTTCGTTCTGTATGACAAAATGGGATTTAAGATGAGGGTATTTTTCCCTCACATAATCCTGGATCTTCTCGCCCAGGTAACCGACGATAAAAATGAATTCCTGAATCCCTGCATCGGCAAGCTGGTCCACGATGATGCTCAGAATGGTCTTCCCCGCCAGGGGTATCAATGCTTTGGGCTGGGTGTACGTATGAGGCCTTAATTTCGTGCCGGCACCGGCAACCGGAATAATCGCTTTCATGTTTTGATATTTAACACTCTTCCCATTCGCTTCGTATTCAATATGATCAAAAAGCGAGTGAATGTAGTGAATTTTATGCTTCGGGGAGCCACGGATTTTCCGTTAAAGTGTTTCTGAGTGCCGGTTTGAAGAAACAGGGTTGATCAGGTGTGAAAAATATTGCCAACCATTGCCATTGCCAATTTTAAGGGAGTTCACTTATTTTTGCGGCATGCAAAAAGACAATTTGGTTTTTGACCTGATCAGAAAGGAGTTGGAACGCCAGCGCCATGGCATTGAATTAATCGCCTCAGAAAACTTTACTTCCCTGCAGGTGATGCAGGCGATGGGAAGCGTGATGACGAATAAATATGCCGAAGGTTATCCCGGCAGAAGGTATTATGCGGGTTGTGAAATAGTTGATCAGACCGAACAATTGGCCATCGACCGCCTGAAACAGGTCTTTCCTATTGAATATGCGAATGTACAGCCTCATAGCGGGGCACAGGCCAATGCGGCCCTGATGCTTTCCCTTTTACAACCAGGAGACAAGATCCTGGGGCTGGACCTGAGTATGGGCGGACACCTGACCCATGGTTCTCCCGTCAATTTTTCGGGCAAACTGTACCATCCTGTTTTTTATGGGGTAAAAAAGGAGACCGGCATTTTGGACTATGAGATGATGGAGGAAGTTGCACATCGGGAAAAACCGAAACTGATCATATGCGGGGCTTCGGCTTATAGCAGAGACTGGGATTATAAAAGAATCCGTGCCATTGCCGATTCTGTTGGAGCATTTGTGATGTGCGATATAGCTCATCCGGCGGGGCTGATCGCAAAGCAATTACTGAACTCTCCTTTTGAAGACTGTCATTTTGTGACTTCTACGACCCATAAGACCCTGCGAGGACCCCGCGGAGGCATTATTGTAATGGGAAAGGATTTCGATAATCCATTCGGGCTGAAGGATGTCAAGGGCAATATACGCCCGATGAGCAACCTGATCGATATGGCGGTATTTCCCGGAACACAGGGAGGCCCGCTGGAGCATGTCATAGCGGCCAAGGCGGTTTCTTTCAGCGAGATCCTGAGCGAGGAATTTACAATCTATGCCGATCAAATAATCAAAAATGCCCAGGCGATGGCAAAGGCCTTTGTGGCCAGAGGATATCAACTGATCAGCCAGGGCACGGACAATCACCTGATGCTGATCGATCTGCGCAATAAGAATATCAGCGGGAAAAAGGCCGAACAAGCCCTTGAACAGGCCGATATCACCCTGAATAAGAACATGGTTCCTTTTGATGATAAGAGCGCTTTCGTTACATCGGGCATAAGGCTCGGCACCCCAGCCGTAACCACCCGCAATATGAAGGAGGAACATATGGAATTCATTGTGGATTCCGTCGACCAGGTCATTATGCATGCTGACGATGCTGGCCTGATTCAAAAAGTGAAGCTGGGCATCAATGAATTCATGGAGCAGTTCCCGCTTTATCCTGAATTGGGATAAGGATCAAAATAAATTATATATGATACAAAGGATTCAAAGTTTATGGTTATTCGCTGCTGCAGCCTGCGCGGTTCTCACATTCAAGTTTCCCTTTTACAGCGGAACCAAGGCGGAACAAGGCAAGCCTGCCCTATACACAAGCCTGATCGCTTCAGGTAGTTTTTTGATCCTTGCTTTAACTGCTATTTTATTTATTGGTGCATTGTTTATCCTCTTCCTCTATAAAAAAAGAAAGATCCAATTTCGCTTGTCACTGCTGGCTTTCATTCTTTCCCTGTTGAATATCTTCCTTTATTATCGCCAGACAACCCAATTTATCGATGGCACTTACAGCATAACGGCATTGTTGAGCCTTGCGATCCCGGTTTTGTTTTTGCTGGCAGCACGCGGCATTTTTAGGGATGAGAAATTGGTCAAAAGCATGGACAGGTTGCGATAAACAATTATAAGAATTTACCAGTATAGGATTGCTTTATCTTCTTAAGTCCTGTCGGGGGACCTGCGTAAACAAGATTTCCCCCACCATCCCCTGCTTCCGGCCCCAGGTCGATTACCCAATCGGCACAGCGGATCACATCGGTATTGTGTTCGATCACGAGGATGGAATGGCCCTGTTCGATCAGGGCATTGAAAGAAGCAAGTAATTTGTTGATGTCGTGAAAATGCAAGCCGGTGGTCGGCTCATCAAATATAAAGAGGATATGCCCCTGGGATCGGCCTTTACCGAGAAAGGAGGCCAATTTGACTCGCTGGGCTTCGCCTCCCGAAAGGGTGTTAGAGGATTGCCCAAGTTTGACATAACCCAATCCCACATCGGAAAGGGGTTTAATCTTAGTTTGAATATCCTTTTCCTCTTTGAAGAATTCAAGCGACTCATCCACGCTCAACTCCAGCACATCATGAATACTTTTTCCATGGTAAGTCACTTCTAGCACTTCTTCTTTAAATTTTTTCCCCTGGCAAACCTCACAGGTCAGGTGTACGTCTGCAAGAAATTGCATTTCAACGATCTGTTCCCCTTCTCCTTTACATGTATCGCAACGGCCTCCATCCACGTTGAAGGAAAAATGCTTGGGTAGAAAGCCCCTGGTCTTGCTTAAAGGCAGACGGGAATAAAGATCCCTGATCTCATCATAAGCTTTGATATAGGTGATCGGATTGCTGCGGGATGATTTGCCAATTGGATTCTGATCGACCATTTCGATATGGGTGATATAATCCGTATCGCCATGGATCGCCTGATGCAAGCCTACCTTATCGCCGCTGAATTCTCCTTTGAGTTTTTGCAGGCCCGGGTGCAGGATATGTTTTACAAGTGTGGTTTTCCCACTACCGCTAACGCCGCTGATGACGCAAAGCAAGTTGAGTGGAAATTCCACTGTGAGGTTTTTCAGATTGTGCTGCCTGGCTCCTTCGATCGTGATGGAACGATTCCATTTGCGCATGGATTTGGGGGCTTCGACCTTCAATTCACCTTTAAGGTATTTGCCGGTAAGGCTATCTTTAGAAGCAATGAGTTCCTCGAAATTGCCTATGGCGACCACTTCACCTCCGAGATGGCTGGCCAGGGGGCCCATATCGATGATATGATCGGATTCCCGCATCATCATTTCATCGTGTTCCACCACCACAACGGTATTGCCAAGGTCCCGAAGTTCTTTAAGAACGCGAATAAGACGCTGGGTGTCCCGGGCATGAAGCCCTATCGATGGCTCATCCAGTATATATAGTGAATTGGTGAGATTGCTGCCGAGGGAACGGGTCAACTGGATGCGCTGGCTCTCCCCCCCGCTCAGGGAATTAGCGAGCCGGTTTAGGCTAAGATAGCCGAGGCCAACGTCCATCAATGTCTTTATCCGGTGATGAATTTCGATCAGTATCCTTTTGGCCACCTGACGGTCGAAATCTCCGAGCTTGAGTTCATTAAACCATTGTTGGAGATCGGTAACGGGCAGTTCACAGAGTTCTCCGATATGTTTGCCTCCTATTCTGACATATAGGGCTTCCTTTCTTAAGCGATAGCCTTGACAGTCAGGGCAATTGGTCCTCCCCCGGTAGCGGGAGAGCAGGACCCTGTACTGGACTTTGTAGAGATTTCGCTCCACCTCATCAAAAAATCCATTTATGCCTGCTACATGTTCATTGCCCTTCCAAAGCAGATCGTATTGGGCCTTATTGAGGTCCATGATAGGTTTGTGGATGGGGAAATCGAATTTTTTGGCAGCTTTGATGAACTGTTCTTTCCACCATACCAGTTTTTCGCCCTTCCAGGGTGCTACAGCCCCTTCATATACGCTAAGGCGCTTGTCCGGAATGACCAGGTCTTCATCGATGCCAAGTACCTGACTGAATCCTTCACAGGTTGGGCAAGCACCAAATGGATTGTTAAAGGAGAAAAGATTGGGGACGGGTTCTTCGAAGCGGATTCCGTCGAATTCGAATTTGTTTGAAAAATTGATGGGGGTTTCACCGTTTACTTCCATCATCATTTCCCCCTCCCCTTCATAAAAGGCGGTTCCAAGGGAATCGGCCATGCGATGAAGGTCGTCTTCGTCAAAATCCTTTACGACGAGACGGTCTACTAATAAATAGGCGTCTCCTTGTTTGATATGTGGCTTTTCCTGCTCCAATAATTCTTCGATCCGCTCGACTTTCTTATTTATATATAAACGTACAAAGCCTTTCTGGAGCAGGATATTCAGTTCCTCTTTGGGTTCCCGGTTGCGGTGCTGCCGGAAAGGAATCAAGATCAGGACCCGATCTCCTGTCCTGAGCTCACTTATCCTGTTTAAAACATCCTGGACATCGTCCTTTTTAACTTCCCTGCCGGATACGGGAGAAATGGTCTTGCCGATACGGGCAAAAAGGAGGCGGAGATAGTCATAGATTTCCGTCATGCTGCCCACAGTGGATCGGGGAGTACGGGTGATCACTTTTTGTTCAATAGCAATTGCCGGACAAAGTCCTTTTATATAATCGACATCTGGTTTGTTCATCCTTGCCATAAATTGGCGGGCATAGGCACTGAGGCTTTCAGCATATCTTCGTTGACCTTCCGCAAAGAGAGTGTCAATGGTCAATGAGGACTTGCCGGACCCGGATACACCTGTCACAACTATGAGTTTGTCCCTGGGGATTTCGACAGTAACGTTTTTCAGATTGTGGACCCTGGCCCCCTTAATTAGGATATTGTTATTGGCTTTTGCTTTTGCGGAGGGAGCTGATTTTTTAATTGCTGAGGTTTTTGCCGTCATAGATTAAGAAACAAATGTATTTGCCAAATAGTTAGGATATGAAGTTTTTTTTAGGTGAGAGAGTGGGGGAAAACTTGTTTTATCCCAAAATGCTTCAAAAAAATATTTTAAAAAAAAAATTCCCAAAATGTTGTTTTTTCCAAAATTTGTATATCTTTAACTGAAATTTGTACACTATTAACTAACTAAACCCTCATTGCCTATCGATCTATCACTTCTACTTTAGAAAAACCAAACCATCTTTTCTCTTTTTTTAATTTTAAAATCCAAACAAGAATCCTATCACCTTCAAAACCGTAGAAGTTTTATGAAATCTTTACACCAAAAGACAGACCACGAATTAATTCGCCTATTCCGTGAAGGGAACCTTCATGCCCTGGAAGCACTAGTCATCCGCCACAAGGACAAACTCTTTACATCCATTTTGTTTCTGGTCAAGGACAAGTTCCTGGCTGAGGATATATTCCAGGATGTCCTGATCAAAGTAATCGACACTATTCGTGGAGGACGTTACACCGAGGAAGGCAAATTCCTCCCCTGGGCCATGCGCATTGCACATAATCTTTGTGTAGACCATTTCCGTAAAGTGAAACGCACTCCCGCCATCAAGACCAGCGATGACCGGGATATTTTCGAAGTGCTGAATTTCACAGAAGAAGGAGCCGACACCAAGATGATGAAACGCCAGAGCCATGACAAAGTAAAGCAAATGCTGGACCAGCTTCCGGAAGATCAGAAAGAAGTGATCATCCTTCGTCATTATGCTGATATGAGCTTTAAGGAAATTGCTTCTCTTACCAACTGTAGCATCAACACAGCGCTAGGCCGCATGCGTTATGGCCTGATCAACCTTCGCAAGATGATGGTTGAAAAGAAAATCGCGCTTTGAGAAAATTGTTATGTTACTTTTAACGAAATAAATTAGCCGGGTCTTTAAATATTGCTAACTTTATTGAGGTGAAAGTCAAACAAGAAATAAAACAATTAATAATTCCTGTTGAGTATTCAACGGGAATTTTTTTAAGGTCTTGTCATTCTGGTCCTCCAATTGGCCTTCACATTGCTTGCCGCCGGTAGGTTGGAACAGAATGACGCCTAATTGAACCCGCTATTATAAGGATTGTAATCCTTTTGAGAGGCGGGTTCTTTATTCGCAGGACGCGAGAGTGCAGTTCAGCCTGGATTGGGTTATATTGCAGGGCATTGGAAAATCTCATGATCATCAAATCCACCGAATACATTATCAGCAGCCCTGATTATCTCCAATGCCCTAAGACGGAGCTTCCTGAATATGCATTCATCGGCAGGAGCAATGTGGGCAAATCCTCCCTGATCAATATGATCAGTGATAATCACAAGCTGGCTAAAATTTCCGGGACACCGGGCAAGACGCAACTCATCAATCATTTCCTGATCAATAAGGATTGGTGGCTGGTCGACCTGCCAGGTTATGGTTTTGCAAAAGCCTCCCAGTTCAAGAGAAGGGAATGGGAAAAAATGATCGAAGATTATCTGCGTAAAAGGGCCAACCTGGTGCATATTTTTATTTTGATCGATAGCCGGCACAGCCCCCAGAAAATAGATCTCCAGTTCGTCAACCAGTTAGGGAAATGGGGTCTGCCTTTCAGCATCGTCTTTACCAAGACGGATAAGACTTCTCAATTGGAACAGAGCCGGAATGTAAAAGATTTTTTCGGAAAGATGAGAGAAAGCTGGCAATTTCTACCTGCCTATTTCCTAAGCAGCACGGTCCGCAAGACCGGTCGGGAGAAAATCCTCGAATATATCGGGCAAATGAACCATGAGTACAATCAGCCTCAGACTCACTGAATCTCCTCTGCTCCGCAAACAAAGAGTTTGAGGGAGGGCATGTAGACCGTAGCCAGGCAGCCTGCACAATGGGAGGGATAGAGCATGAGTGTGTCCTGGCGTAATGAAAGATCAAATTGTTTGCCCGAGCCAACGGGAAGAAGGTTGCTGGTATCGGAAAAACGGAGCCAGCCTTTGAGTCCAGTCATAGATGAAGTGGCAGGGGAAATGTCCTTTTCAAATTCATATTGCATACATTTCATCGGGCCCTGGCTGGTATAAGAAAGAAGCAGTGCGGAATGGTGCAATTGCAGGTATGGCCCTTCCAGATCAGGTGAAGCGGCGATGAAATCATTCCCGGAAATGGAAGATTGCACAGTTTGCATATACCCGATATAGTGCCAGGTTCCTTCTATATTGTTAGGGGAAGCAGGGTCATTCAGATAGACCGTGTCCTTGCGGCATCCATATAAAGGGATGAGGATCAGCAGTGAAAAAAGGGCTAAAAGTTTCATACTATGATGCAGGGTCTCTGTTTGTTTTAGGACAATCGAATGGTTCAAATTGTTGCATTCTGAAAGGAAATTGGATGAGATTTGAAAATGAGGGATTGGATACCGGCCAGTCCATTTTTTACCGCCTGCACCCGCATGGGTCCGGTGATCAGTTCACGACCTTGTTCGCACAGCTACTGCTGGCAAATGCTTCAGGTTTTGCCTTGAAGGCGAAGCCCATTCCGAGGATATAGCCCATGGCTTCCCGCAGCGCATCGTTGCTCTTGAAATGCGGATTAGTATTGATGTCTGCATGAACTTCCATATCCACATCATAACGGTTGAACAGGTTGCAGAGCTCATAGGCGATCTCAATGCTCTTGGCCACTTCTACCAGCATGCGTTCTTTGATACTATACTGGGTCCTGGTCTTTTCATTGTGGATGAACATGAAACCTCCATGGCCTTCGCGAAGAAAAACGATGACTGTTGCAAATTCCGTTTCGGCTCCCTTCACCTGCGAGTCGGTGCCGATGCAGACTTTCAAATGAAATCCTTTTGCCGATTCTCTTTTGATTGCTTGTTCCACAGCCTCACGGATGGGCAAATCAACCGGGTCGCCATTAAATTTTCGCCAAATCATACTCTGGGTTTTCGGAAATTTACCGAAAAAGTGACGAATGGCAAAAAAACACAGGCGTTAACGTTGTATTAATTCTTTCATAAGAAAGGAAAAAATTAAGGGTGCGATTAAAAACGAACTACAGACATAATGAATAATCAACCTGTTAATAACGGAGAAGCGTATTGTGAAATTGTAAGTTCTAGTATTGGCCAGTGCTTAAGAGCACCAGGGTGCAGGCCTCAATCGGCTCGATCCCTGCTGATTCTGCAAGCCGATAGAATTCAGGGTTTTCGGCGCCCGGATTGAAGATGATTCTTCTGGGATGAAGCGAGAGTATATAATCGTAATAGGATTTCTGTAGTGTGGGATTCAGGTAAAAGGTCACCGTATCAATTTCCTGAAAGGGTCTTTTTTCTGTCATGATCCCGACGTCATCCACTTGCCCATTTCTTCCTCCAATCGAGACGACATCATTTCCATGCTCCCTCAATTTCTTTATGGCTAGATAACTGTAGCGCCGGGGGTTTTCAGAGCCACCAATTACCAGGGTTTTTCTGACGGGATTGTTCATAATCAATTATTGTCGGTTGCCTGTCTGATCAGATATGCGGACATTCAAGCCGTTTATCGCTTTTTTTAGGCGTTATTTTGGAAAATGGTTTGATCACGAGGGCAAGATATCCTCCACCGTTCTGCATCTTGTTCCTTGAGAATATATTGGCCCAATTGTGAAATCCAATAAGGAGCGGACCTGCCTTCAAGGCTCCGCCGACAAGGAACTGATGCTCCACATTGTATTGAAAGGGCATATATACACCCCACCAATTGGTTTCCCACCTTGGCGTAACAGTGAGGAGGTTCAATTCCTGGTCATAGGCATCATGCCCGCTCAGTATCTGGCCCAGATTGATGGACAAATTAAGGTTCAGGTAAAAATCATATCCGAGTGGCCTGTCTATATTGAGTACAGCCCTTGCAGGATTTAAAATCCGGAATTTCCCCTGGCTAATAGAATTAAATCCATTGACGATTGTAGACAGGCTATCGTTGTATTGATTGAAGTTATGCAGATCATTGAATTTTTGATCGAGCACGCTATCGGTCACATTGGCTGCCGTTGAGGTAAAATAATGGCTTTGGGACCCGTAGATAAACTGATTATGCCCCAGGTCAAGAAAGGAAAGGCCGATCTTCCATTCGTAATCAAAATAATCATCCCGATAGTTGTCTATGGATATGCCTCGAGGTTTGATCAGCCATTCTGCTCCAATGTCAAAATTAAATCCACCCCTTGTATCGGTGATGAGAAAATTGCGAAGGTTTCCATAGGATGACTTGTTGTTCTGCCAATCGTCAAAATTGTAGGAATAACCATAATGCGCAGAGCCATTGGTCACTGTATAATTGTTCGTCGTTCCATTGCTTCCCTGCAATACTTCCGCATTGTTTAATTCAGCTACTCCGGCTGCAAGTCCCCTGGTCGCTTTGACCGTGAAACCCGCATTTAAACGACCGGCATTGTCTTCAAAAATGGTTTGGCTATAGGTGAGAAATGCCTCGACCCAGGATGTTCCGGTAAAATAACCGTTGTAATTGGTATTGCCTTGATTTGAATTAAAAAATCCGGTAGGATTCATGATGGTATCGACATAGTTATAGGGGCTGGCCTGGGCATGACCGGAAGCCCTCAGGTTGAGCCCAAAGCCAACTGCCTGCAGGCGATTGAGGGCGATTCTTCCGTTTAAAAGGTTGAGGTTGAAGTCCATATCCCCAAACCTTTTTCCGGATGCATTTGATCCTTCAAGGAGACCTTTTCCATAGGGTGGGAGAAAGGATTCATTGAATATGCTGATAAAATTGGTTCCATATTGCAGTTGCAGAGAAATCAGGTCCAGGTCCCAGGGATAGGGAGTGTTTACGATGGAAGCAGGGTTATTTCCGATGCCCAGGCTGCCTGCCATGGAGGATCCTTCCACCGCATGATAGTCCTGGGCATCCAGCCGCGTTCCAAGGCTTCCAAAGGCCAGCAGCATTAATAAAAGTTGGTATTTAATATTCATTTCAATAAGGTGCGCCGTGTGTTTGGCGTATCAAATATGAAACAAATTTCGGAAATGGTTTTATTGAAAGAATCAGCAGATCCGATAACAGCGGACTGCCGAAGAATTTCTGTAATATCCGGCCTGCGGCCATTCTTCTTCCAAAATTCATTTGCCAATCTTTTTCATAAGCATTTTCCATTTCCGTTCTGTCCGTCTTTCCTTCCAGAAAGGATTTTATATGTCGAAATGCGATCTTACTTCCATGCAGGGCCATGCTCATGCCATTGCCCGAGAGCGGAGGTATCACGCCTGCTGCGTCTCCGACAAGAAGGCTGTGATTCTCAAAAACAGATTTTTTCTCGAAACTGATCTGGGAGATCGCCAGCGGTTTTTCAAAAACACTGGTAGCCGAGGAGAAGATCTCCTTCAGAAATGGATTCCTGCAGAGTATCCTCTTTTCGAGTTCGGAGACGGAATTGCCGCAGGCTGTCAGGTTTTCGGCTGTAGTCATATAACAGAGACAGTGTTCCCCATCTTCAATGGCGGATATCCCGCAATAACCGTTTTCAAAGTTGTGGAGCCCGATGCATTGGGCGGGATAATCAACTTTAACATGGTATTTGATGGCAACATAATGATTGAGCTTTTTGCCTTTCTTCATGATAAACTCACGTTTCCATTTCACATCGAGGTTGCTTTTTTTTCCAAAGCTTCCGCAAGCCTGCCTGGCGAGACAATCAAAATTTGCGGTTTGGATCTTGAAGAGATTATTTTCATATTGAAGGTCACTGACCTTATTTTCTTCGAAGAGCCTAACGCCGGCGCTTATTGCAATTTCAGCCAGGGCCGAATCCAGTTTGAAACGGCTGATCCCAAATCCGCCCAGGGGCAGGTCGGTTTCGAACTTTCGTCCGCCGGGAGAAGAAACAATGAGTTTGCGAATAACGGGCAGGTCCCAATCACCAATCAAATCACTTATTGGCAATCCGAGTTCTTCGAGGAAATTCCAGTTTTCAAAACTCAGGTATTCCCCGCAAACCTTGTGAAATGGATATTTTTCCTTTTCAAATAAGGCGACATTGAAACCCGCACGGGACAGTTGTATCGACAGGGCCAGGCCTCCCAGGCCGCCCCCGACCAGGGCCACGTCATATGGTGTTTCATCCAGCATCTTCGATCCCTATGTTTTTAGCAATGACCAACCAGCGGAAGGCCCATTTCCATTGTATTCTATACCCGGAAATTTCCCCTGCATGCAGCAATGCTTCCCATTCTTTTTTAAGAAAGCCCCGTCTGACCGAAAGCGGGGCATCGTTTTTTACAAGTTCCGACCCCGAGAAAATTGTTGTGAGCCATTTGATCGAATGATAGGCGATCGGGTGACGATGCAGATCATTGATGAAAAATCCGCTAGCCGCATTTGCCTTCATCCAGTGAATCATGTAAATTAATTCCGTATCCGTAAAATGATGACAAAAAAGTGAAGAAAAGAGGATATCCGGTTTTTCATCGAACTGAAGAGTTTTATAATCGTTCTCAATGAATTCGATACCTGCATTTTCGGGCAGGCTCCTTGCGTAAGCTATGCAATGGGGATTGATGTCGATCCCGGTCAGAGACAGCTCAAGGCCTTCTCTTTGGCACCATTGTTTCAGCATTCTCAGGTTATCCCCTCCCCCGCAGCCGATTTCACAAACCTTCAGTTTATTCTTAGCCAAGGGGAGCATCCGAGAGAGCTCCCGAAAACCATCAAGGCTGATCCGATGCCCGCCTAGCCAACGATTGATGAAATCCAACTCCTTCATGTTTTTCCGGACCGATTCGAAGGACAGGTCTTCCCGGTCAATGATTTCCTTTTGGTTTGAACGAATCGCAAAATTCATCAGGATGGTTTGGCGTTAATCAATTGAGGCTGGGTTAGACAGGGGCGACTACAAAGGTTTCCATAGTAAGGCCGGGCCCAAAAGCCGCTCCGAAAACGGGTGCGGTCATGCGCTTTTTTTCGACGATTTTTTTCAGCACGAAAAGTATGGTAGCGGAACTCATATTGCCATGCTGCCTGAGCACCTCGTAACTTTCTTTGAGATCATCGATTCCCAGGTTGAGGCATTTGGAAATGGCATCCAGTATCTTTTTCCCTCCCGGATGAATGCACCAGCTACCGATATTTCCTTGTTTGAGACCGGCTTTTGTTAATGCTTTTTCCGTCAGTGCCCTGAAATCTTCTTCGATCAGATTGGGCACATAGCTGCTGAGGGTCATCAGAAAACCTGTGGAAGACAATTCCCATGCCATGTCCTTTTTACCCCTAGGCATGACTTCGGAGTAAAAATTTCTGAGTTGAAGGCCTGATCCCGGATGCTCATCCCCGACAATAAGGGCTGCTGCGGAACCATCACTAAATAGCATGCTCGAAACAATCTGATCGGCCGTCGCATCTTTCTGAAAATGAAGGGTGCATAGTTCTGTGGCAACCAGGACGACCTTTGCCTGCCGATCGGAACGACAGATGGCATCGGCAATCTTGAGTGCATGGATGGCCGCATAACAACCCATGAAATTCACCGAAGTCCTGAAAATGTCTTTGGGAAGGTCCATGAGTTCCAATACCTGCAGGTCCAGTCCGGGTGCGCTCATGCCTGTACAGCTCACCGTGATCAAATGCGTGATTTGTCCGGGGCTAAACTGTGTTCCCAGGCATTCCCTTATCGCATCCACGGAAAGGGGCGCCGCAAATTTCTGGTACCAGTTCATCCGCATTTCGAGCGAGGGGAAGGGTTCCAGGTTTTCAGAATGAGGATAGAATTTCCATTCTAGGATTGACTTGCTGTAATCCGGTACAACTGAATGCCGGGTTTCAATGCCGCTATGATGATAGAGGAATCTCAATTTTCTATTATCTTCTTCCGATCCGGCATACACCTGCTGCATGAAATGCATGATATCCTGTTGCTGGTGTTTGTGTGCTGGAACCGCCTGCCCAATGGAAAGGATCTTACTCAATATCTGCCTTTTATAGTATAAACGAACTTAATTAGTCTCCGGTTTCAAAAAGATTCATTCATTATCAACACAACTATGAAGCCAATATTTGTGCATAGGGAGGCAATGAGGTTCATTCGCATAGTATGCTTAAAATCCGCCGCATTGGAATTCTTCCATACCAGGGCAGCCCACCAGAAGAAATAAACAGGAATGGGGCTCATGCATAGCAGCAATGCAATAATTTCATGGATTTCCAGGGAGATCAGAAAAAAATGGATGAGCAGGAGCAGGGAAAGAAAATAAATCAAGGCAGAGAAAATAAGAGTGCCCCGATAACCCAATAATGCACTGAGTGTCCTGACATCATCCCGCCGATCTGCATCGTGTTGATAGATCTGAGTGAGCGGATAAAATCCGCCAATGAGCAGGGAACTGGCAACCATTCCTTCTACCGGAACATCCAGGCTTAGGCCGGAATGACATCCATGATAGACCAGGAAAAAAGTCACTGCGCCCTGGAAAATCACCACGGTGAGGTATCCGGGAATGGGATATTTTTTCAGACGGATGCCGCGGTAGCTATAGGCTCTTGATGCAAGGATATAGGCGGCAATCCCGACAGTGAAATAAGGGCTGACCAAAATGGAAAGGATCAGGGAAAGGATATCCATTATCACTGTTATGTGGAAAAGCTCAAGGGTTGGTTGCATAGGCCTGCGCAATCCGCCAATGCTTTCTTCATCGCAGTCCATATAGCTGTTATAGCCATTGCTGGCGGGGTAAACAAGCAGGTGCAGGATCCCAAATACCAGTAGGACCCTGGGCCAGTTCTTGTCAACAAGCTGGCTCAATGCAAACCAAAATACCGGCATGAGGAAGAAGGAAAAATGGAAACGCAGCAATTGCAAGGTTGATCTTTTCAGCATAGGAGAAGTTAATCAATTAATCATCTATCCAGGCCTTTAGGTCTTTTTGAATCAATTGGCTCAGTGAAAGGTTTTCCTCTCTGAATTCGGATCGAAGAAAATTTTTGGTTTCTTCGTCCATTTTTTTTCCGCTTCCTTCTGATAGATTCCAGTCATAAATCCGGTCGGACAGTGCGGAACGGAATTTCCTGAACGGGATGGCTAGTCTGATCATGGACCGGAACAGGGGCCCCGGAGTTTTGAACAGGCGGTGGAAGGAATAAGATCTGTATTTTTTTCTTGAATTGATAAGATCGAATCGTTCAGGACGCCAGGGAGAAACATTCAAAAATTCCAGTAGTTCCGAAAATGTTTTCTCAGGATTCGTTTTCAGCTCTTCAAAGAGCAGTATCCTTACCCGCTCTCTGCCGAATGAATCAAGAAATCTTTTTACCTGTTCTGTGTATCTGGCTGTTTCGAGATAGGAAGGAAGCTGTTTGAAGTCCCTGCTACGAGGAAGGGATTTACCTCTTTTCCTTTCGGAATCCAGGGAAATGGCTTTTTTGAAATCCCTCCTATCCTCGTTTCCATCGAAGAGATGCTGGGCGTGTAATGAATAAAGCATGGAGGCCGGTTCCCTGAGCATGATGATGATCCTTGCATCAGGAGCGAAGCTTTTTATCTCACGGGCCGCATTTTTGGAATAAAGGTACCAGACCGAGGATTCTCCCCATAGCTTTTTTTCCTTGCCTTCACTAAAATATTCGACATATTCTGATTCTGTCATTGGAGCCTGAGTGAGGCCCAGGTCGGATCCGAAATAGTGGATCTCTTTTTGGGCCATGAAAATTTCCGGATGACCGGCCAGGTAATCATTCAGGGCCGTCGTCCCGCATTTCGGAGCACCCACTATAAAAAAATCAGGTTTTCGCATTTGTTTTAGTCCGGGTCAGTTAGGCAAAGATCGTAGGATTAATTTTTAATTTGTTTCTTACTGTCAACAGCAAAAAACCATTCCAGGCTACCAGGCTTGCCGCGGCAGCCCAGGCGGCTCCTATTGCGCCATAAGCGGGAATGAGCAAAAAACATAAAAGCAGATTGAGGCCGGAGCTCAGTAAATGACTCTTAATGACTTCGCGCTCGTGGTTGGTCATCAATAGCAGGGTTCCTACCGAACCGCAAAATAAATTGAAGATTTGAGAACCGACCATGATCCAAAGCGCCGCCTTTCCTTCCAAAAATTCAGGGCCAAAATAAGCGAGTATGGGCCGAAAAAATATCAGGAGTACCAGGGCGGGAATCAATCCAAGCAAGAAGGATAGCCTTGTCCCCTGTTTCAGCGTTTTTCTGATATCATCCAATTTGCCCTGAGCCCAATTGCCCGCAATCCGCGGTCCAATCAGCATATTCATCAATAAGAGTGGAGTCCCCACCAGGTCGGTCAATTTGACCGCAATATTGAATACAGCTACCTGGGAATTTCCGTGCAAATTTCCTAAAAATATCAGAGAAACCCTGGAATCCAATGCATAGAGAATGGTAAGAATGGATAGGGAAACCACGGTTCCGGTCCATGACCGGGATTTGAAACCAGGGCGAAGGGATTTTAACCGGGGCCTGAGCACAAAATAATTCATCAGCAGGCCCAAGAGACAGGCGACCCAAACTGCGATGATCTGGATCAGGATGAGTTGCCGAAGAGCCGGCCCCCTACCCGAGCTAAAAAATATAAAGGCTGTCGGCAGGACCAGGATAAGTGGCCTGATGATCTTCTCCGGAATTTGACCCATCGTTGTCTTGCCCAAACCAGCCAGTGAAGATTGCTGAACGATCAGCAAAACGAGGCCTGGTAAAATGACAATGGCTAAACGGAAAATTTGCTCCTGCACCCCATTCATGAAGCGCCAGCGACTGTCCCAATACCAGATCAGAAGTGTTGCTGTCAGGGAAATCAAAAAGCAGGCAGCATAGACATAGAAAATCAGACCCTTTAAAAGGTCCATTTCGCCGCGTTGGTGATATTCAGCGGTCTTTTTCAACATTAGGGTATCGAAGCCCATGATGCAAAAAGAGGCTGCCAATGCGATTATTGACAGTATATAGACATATGCTCCATAAACCTCGGGACCCGACCATTTTACGATCAGCACATGCGTGAGCGCCGTCAGCAGGACCATCGAGCCATGCACGATAAAGGTCCCCAGCGATTGTCTCAGGAGTCTTGAAACCGGGACTGCGGCAGAAGATAAACTATTTGGCCCCTGGTCAGTCATTGAGGGTTTGAGATTGGATGGTCATTGTTTTTTGAATAAGGAGCCTTGTAAACCTATGAATTCTATCAGCTTTCCAATGGATTGTTCGGGGCTTTCCCTGTCGGTTTGCAGAATAAGGTCGGGCAGTACCGGCTCCTCAAAAGGATCGTTGACCCCGGTAAGGTTGGCAATCTTTTCCGGATGATTGATAGGGAGTCGGGCCCTTCTGTAAAGCCCCTTGGTATCTCTCCTTGTCAATTCTTCCAGTGAACAATTGATCCAGACGGTCTTAACCTGAACATATTGTCCGGCCACTTCTTTTCTTATTTCCTCGTAGGGATTGATCGCACAAATGATGGGGAGGATTCCATGACCGGAAAAACGGCTGGCCACAAAGGCCAACCTTCGGATATTGGCCACGCGATCCTGTTTTGAAAAGCCCAGATCCGCACAAATAGATTTTCTGTATTCGTCGCCGTCAATGACTTCCACCCTGGTGCCCTGATGACCTTCAAGCAAATTTTTTACCCCATAGGCAATCGTAGTCTTTCCACTACCTGACAACCCGCAAAATTGAATGATCATGGCGTATAAAAATTATCCGGCCCTTTTCTCTGATTTGTCATTCGTTTAAACACCCGGAATTTAGACAGATGGAATTTAGCCCGCAGGGCGCCGGCTTTCCTTCATGATTAAAGCAACATGCGCAATGGCTCTTCCAGCAAGCCTTTCAAAGTTTGCAGGAAGGCTGACCCGGTAGCTCCGTCGACAACGCGGTGGTCGCAGCTAAGAGTGACTTTCATTACATTCCCTGGGACAACAGCCCCGTTTTTAACGACAGGCACCTGGCTGACTCCGCCGATTGCGAGAATGCATGCGTCAGGAGGGTTGATGATGGCCGTGAACTCTTCAATGCCGAACATTCCCAGATTGGATATGGTGAAAGTGCTTCCTTCCCAGTCTGCCGGTTGAAGTTTTTTATTTTTTGCTCTCTGCGCAAAATCCTTTACCTCGGCTGAGATCTGGGTAAGGCTCTTGGTATCCGCGAAACGGACCACAGGGACCAACAACCCGTCTTCAACGGCAACGGCTACTCCGATATTGACATGATGGTTTATCCGGATCTTTTCTCCGAGCCAACTGCTGTTTACTTCAGGATGCTTTTTTAACGCAACTGCAACAGCTTTGAGGATAATATCGTTAAACGAGACTTTTACGGTTGCCCCTTCATTAATTCTGATTCTGCTTGCAACCGCCTGGTCCATGTCGATGCTCATAGTCAGGTAGAAATGGGGGGCGCTGAATTTGCTTTCCGCCAGTCTTTTGGCAATGATTTTTCGCATCTGGGAAACGGGTACTTCTTCAAAGCTGACCTGGCCGGAAGCATTCGGTGCCGTTGTTGCAATTGGTTGTTGGCCAGAAGCCGGAGCCTGCTGAGCCGAAGGATTAAATTGGTCGATATCACTTTTTACGATCCTTCCTCCGTCCCCACTTCCAGTAACCCTGGAAATATCTATGCCTTTTTCCGCGGCAAGTTTTCTTGCAAGAGGGGAAGCTTTGACCCTTCCGTCTCCGTTCAGGGAGGAAGGGGGGGCAGCCTCGTTTGACGGTTCGGCGGAGGGAGTTTGTGCCGGGGCCTGGGCTGTGGCGGCAGGTGCGGAGGTCCCTCCTCCCCTATTTTTCACCGCAGCCAATATGGCATTGATATCTGTTTTCTTTTCGTCTCCAATGACGGCTAGTAAGGAATTGACCTGGATCTTCTCGCCTTTTTGAGCCCCTAAAAGAAGCAGTTTGCCTTCTTTATAGCTTTCGAGTTCCATGGTCGCTTTGTCCGTTTCGATGTCGGCAAGTATATCTCCCTTTTTAACGGTGTCGCCTACCTTTTTATGCCATTCTGCAATAACGCCTTCGGTCATGGTATCACTCAATCTGGGCATCAGAATCACTTCTTCCATTTTTGAGAGGTCGATACTAATCGCAGAAGGAGCGGGAGTGGGTTCGCTTTTTGCAGTAGGAGCTTCCTGAGTTGTTTTTGGGGCTGGGGCTGCCGGAGCCCGGTTACCGGAGACAAGGGAGGAAATATCTTCTCCGGGCTTGCCGATGATAGCCAGCAGATCATTGACCTGCAATTTGCTGCCTTTTTCACCTCCTAAATGGAGCAGGGTGCCGTCCTTATAGCTTTCCAGTTCCATGGTGGCTTTGTCCGTTTCCACTTCCGCGAGCAGATCACCTTTCTTCACCGGATCTCCCACTTTCTTGTGCCAGGATGCAATCACTCCCTCCGTCATGGTATCACTCAGTCTGGGCATCAGGATAACTTCCGCCATATTGAATTATATGTTTGAATAATCTATTTGTTTACTGAACCCCGAAATTAGGGAAAACTGCATTGGGAAAAAAACCTGTGAAAGGGAGGCGCAGAAGGAGACCCCTGAAAGAAATCCCCGAAAGAAACTTGGGTAGCCTCAATATTTCAGGCCGACAGGATCTGGTTTGAAAAAAAAGGACGAAATTACAGTCGGTTCCGTACGGTGCGGACGGGCGGACGCAGAAAACACATTATACCAAGAAAATGAATCACAAAAAGATCCTGTTGGTCGATGATAACCCGGCAGACCGCCGAATGTTTCTTTCAATAATAGAGAAACTGAATCCTGCTTTGCAATGCATAGTTGCCACAAATGGGCTGGAAGCCCTGACCCTACTGAGCGGGGAAGAAAATTTTCCTTCCATTATTTTCCTGGATCTGCATATGCAGGTCATGGATGGAGCTGCTTTTTTGGAGCACCTGCCCGCCGAAGCAAATTTCCGAAATATTCCCGTCGTCATATTCACGAGCTCCGATGATCTGGAGGATAAGAAAAAATGCGCTAATCTAGGTGCACGCGCCTTCTTCACGAAAACCAGAGATAAGGTTTTGCTGAAAGAAAAGATCCAGGAGATTCTGGAAATTGATTTTACTGAACAAAGAAGGGTCACTTAAGCATCAAAATATTATCGATTCATTTCCGTATTAGTTTTTCCCGAGCGGGATACACTCTATCAAGAATCCCCGCTTCAGGATATTTGGGAAGGCATCAGGGATCCGGACTATCAAAATTCCAGACATGGATTTTAGGATCATTGGTTCCCCCACCGAGAGCATGTAAGCTGATTGCCTCTTTTGGGCCGCCCATTAAGTGATTGAGAGGGGACAATCGGGTATCATCGTTGGCCTATTTTGTGGAAGAACAAAAAGCCGGAACTTATCGTTTATGGCATCAGGAGCATCTATCCAGAAAATCTGAGGAGCGGTGGAAAGGAAGAATATCGCAGATCCCGCTATTGGGAAATCTTCGGCTACCGTCCCGTCGTCACTTAAAGAATTCTCGCTTAAGAATAATTTGCGCTAGTAATCATATTGCCTTCTCCACATATTCATCCGGATGCCAAGGGTATAGGTGGCTGAAGCATTGACGGTGTGGATGGCATCATGAATTACGTAGTCCCTGTAAAGCGCCGAGGCGTCGATGAAGAGATTTTCCTTGATTTCATAACTCACCAATATCGATGTGTTTACGCAATTGGTAAGCAGTCCCGATCCGATCTTATAACCATAATCCCCGGCTGAGCGGGTATCATAATCCTTGAGGATATTGCTCCCATAGTTGTCGTTAGCCGTAGAGTCGATGCCCTGCCTGTAGAAGATGAATTTGCCTTCTATATTCCATTTGGGTTTGGGCTGGTAGCGCCCGATCACGATGAACTCATCGAAATTGGCTCCAAGCGGATGGGCCAGTGGCTGGTTGTAATTGGAAAAATTGGACACTGTATCGTGGGACGAATAACAAAAAGGACGAACCAGGTTTGCCTCAAATTGAAAGTCCAGATTCTTGATGTCAAAGGCATCGATATATTTGACTCCAAGCTGCAGTCCCTGCTTATTCGCCCAGTTGCCAAGGGAATAATGTTCGATCTGACCCAGGATAAATTCATCTATCAGCAACTGGCCATAGAACTGAACGACATGTCCGGCATTGGCCTTAAAATCAAGGCCGACCATTGATTTATCCGGGCTCCCGGTTTGCTGCTGGGCGGAAACGAGGAAGATAACAGGGTTCAGGTAGGAAAAATCGAAATGATTGGCCCTGCTGAAAACGATATTTTCATAAAGGCCCACATTGAGCCATTGAGTCAGGTTGAGGCTCAGGTCATGAATGACAGCGTATTTTTTAGGGTATTCGTAATTCCCCAACTGGTGCTGGCTGATCAGTTCCATGTAAATATTCTGGTAATCCAGTTTCCAGATCCGGGTATTCCATTTCAGAAATAAGTAAGGGGCGGAGTAATCGCTTAAAAACAGGCTGCGGTATCCGTCGCCGATGAAATTCTTGTCATAGCCAAACTGGAAATCAAAATATTTCAGGGCATTAAAATAAATTGAGGCCCGGTTGTCGAAATAATCGAACCCCGTTTGTTTAAAGGTTTGCCAATAACCAGCTCCTGGAACAGCGGGGTAGCCGCTGGCCGTAACGCGCTGTTGAAAATAGTCCGGACCCCGCTCCTGGTTATCCGTTAGAAAAGAGGAGAAACCGATCTTGTCTCCAATCATGCCTCGCAGGGTAAGGCCCTTTTCATTCAGAAAAACACGTTCGCTGTTATTGGTCTGGTAGGATTCGGTCAATTGAACCACAGGATCGACGACCAGGAAAAAGTCTTTATCCCGGGCTTCAAAGAAATTGGCCTTATTCGTGTAGATTAAGTCAAACAGGGGATGTTTGCTTTTAAAGCTATTGGTATCGCTTTTTACCCATTCGATATTGTTCATCAACAGGTCATGCAAATAATACTGGTCAACAGGAGAAAGATGGTAGAAATAATCAAATGGGTAAAAATGGTGAAGGGAATCACTGATTTCCGAATTTTGAACCGCCAGTTTCCGGCTGAGGGGTTTGACGGTCGATACATTCAGATCCGGATTGGTCTGAAGCAGGATTTCCATCCGTTCAAGAAAATGGGCGTATTTGCTATCCTGCGGCAGAAATGTGGATTGGGAGAAAACGGCAAGGGGAAAAAATAATATTATAAAAAGTCTAAGAAGGGTTTCTCTAAATTGCAACATGTTAGCGTTTTATGATAACGTTTTAATTAGTTTCAATTTTCATTTATGCAAATTTACCTGATCAAAAACATTTTGATCGTAAATGAAGGAACAATCTCATCAGGTGATGTTCTCATTAAAAAAGGGCGGATCGATAAAATAGCTGCGAATATACAAACTCAGGCACTTACAACCGAAATCAACGGGGAAGGATTGCATTTATTGCCCGGCGCCATTGATGACCAGGTCCATTTCAGGGAACCCGGACTGACACATAAAGCCAATATCCATACCGAGTCAAGGGCAGCCGTTGCAGGTGGTGTTACTTCTTTCATGGAAATGCCAAATACCATTCCACCTGCCCTGACCCAGGAATTATTAGAGGAAAAATATGAGATCGCATCCAGATCCGCCCTGGCCAATTATTCATTTTTCATGGGCACGTCCAATAACAATGCCGATGAGGTGCTAAGGACAAATGAGAAGAAAAAGGAGGTATGCGGCATAAAGATCTTTATGGGATCATCCACCGGAAACCTTCTTGTTAACAATCCATTGGCCCTGGACCGGGTATTTCGTGAGTGCGAGGTCCTGATCGCCACCCATTGCGAAGAAGAAAGGGTGATCAGCCAAAACCTTCAAAGGTTGAGATCGGAGAACCGGGAATTTACAGCAGCCGACCATCCACTCATAAGGGATGATGAAGCCTGTTTCCAATCTTCATTTAAGGCCGTGCAACTCGCTAAAAAGCATGGGAGCCGCCTGCATATTCTGCACCTCACTACCGAAAAAGAAATGCAGCTCTTTACAGATATGCTACCGCTACCGGAGAAGCGGATCACCGCAGAGGTTTGCGTTCATCACTTGCATTTTAGCTCGGATGATTATGCCCGATTGGGAAACCTCATCAAATGCAATCCTGCCATCAAGGCCCCGCATAACCGGGAGGCGCTTTGGAAGGCCCTGATCAGCGGGAAACTGGACCTAATCGCCACAGACCATGCCCCTCATACGCTGGAAGAAAAGACGGGACCCTATGAGAAGGCCCATGCGGGGTTGCCCCTTGTACAACATTCTCTGCCGCTGATGTTGCATTATGTGAAAGAAGGCAGGATCGGCCTGGAAACGGTCGCTAAGAAAATGAGCCATGCCGTAGCTATATGCTTCCGGATAAAGGAGCGCGGATTCATAAGGGAGGGATATTATGCGGACCTGGCGCTGGTTGATCTGAATGCACCCTGGACCGTGGCTAAGGAAAATATTCTATATAAATGCGGCTGGAGCCCATTTGAAGGATTCAAATTTCCTTCAAGCGTGAAAAAAACCTTTGTAAACGGGAACCTGGTTTATGGAAATGGACTGTTCGATGAATCTCAGCATGGTCAGAGACTGCAGTTTGACCGCTAAAACCCCAATCATGATTCTATGGATATTGACAAAACCACCTTCGAAGACCTGTCCATTTTTCATTCTGAAGAGGATGCTTCCGTATTCCATAAGCTGAACTTTACCCAGACCACGGGAGGCAGGCAGTGGCTGCATAATTATTTCCTCCATCCTTTCGGCAACCTGAATCAAATCCGCGAGACCCAGCATATTATCGGCCTTATCCTTGGCAATGAAAAATCCTGGCCACAGTCCATAACAAACGGTACGATCATGGTCATAGAGAAATTCTATGACACCCCATTGGATGCGGTTCCTTTTCCGGCTCAGTTTTTCAATGCCTACGGATACAAGTATTTTCATGCGGCCGATTATGGCATCATCAAATTTTCCGTAAAACATTTCGCTGATTTCTGCCGGGGCATGCATCAATTGCAGAAATTAGGAGAAAAAAATGATAGCCCCCCCCTTTTGAATTCCCTTCTTCGGCGAAGCGCTTTTCTATTGACTCATCCCATCATACAATCCCTGATCCAAAAGAACCCGGAAGCTCAATTCTCAGTCAACGAAATTTGCCATTACGGAGGGCATTTGCAAAGGCATTTCAAACAATATGCCCTGGAGCTCATTGAAATCTATGGACGTTTCGACGCCTGGTATTCCATGGCCATGTCAACCAGGCATTATGATCTAGCGATGCCTTATTTCCGGGAAGGTGACCGGCCATTTTTGGAATCGGAAAAGCTCTACCATCCCCTTGTCGAGTCGGCAGTCAGTTATGATATCGGTCTCGGTCCGGAACATAGTTTCATTTTCCTGACCGGGGCGAATATGGCAGGGAAGAGCACATTCATCAAGGCGATAGGTATTGCCGTTTATCTTGCCCATCTGGGCATGGGAGTTCCTGCAAAAAACATGGAACTGAGCCTTTTCGAAGGAATCATCAGCAATATCAATGTGGTAGACAATATCGCAAAAGGAGAAAGCTATTTCTATAACGAGGTACAGCGTATCAAGAACACGATCCTGAAGATCGATAATCCGGATAAATGGCTGGTACTCATAGACGAACTATTCAAAGGAACAAATGTACAGGATGCTATGAAATGCTCGGCTACCGTCATCCGTGGTCTGATAAAGATTAAAAATTCACTTTTCATTCTCTCCACCCATCTCTATGAAATCGGGGAAGAATTAAGGGTATTCCCCAATATTGTTTTCAGGTATTTTGAAACCAATGTTCATAATGATCAGTTGGAATTCAGCTATCAAATGAAGGAAGGGATCAGCAATGACCGACTTGGCTATCTGATACTGAAAAGGGAAAAAGTTGTGGAGCTTTTGGATCGACTATAGAGAAATTCAAAAAGCGCCCCCAGGATATGGGGGCGCTTGCATGAAAACCGCAATGGGTTTTCTAATTGCCTGCCTAATATTTTAAAAATTACAGCAGGTCGATAAGGAAAGGTTTAACGGCGAATAATTTTAATGGGTCAAATGTAAACGACCGCTCTGCTTTAAAATACGTGGAAAACACCTTTTTTGAAAAGGCGAAACCCTGTAAAAGAAAAACGCGGGGGTTGGCCCGCGCATTTATTATTTAATAGAAAATATTGGTAATCAATTCTTTGGCATTGCAAAAATGGATGGGTCTACATCCTTATTGAATTCCACTTTGGTATAGCTCAGCGTGAATTCGAACTGGGAACTGGTATTGGTAGTAAACGCCATGGTATAACCGATATCCGTCTTCTTGTAATCAGAAAAAGTGGAGGTAGTGGTCATATCCATGCCGTTAATATTTGCCTTGGCGACAGCCTTAATAACCAAATAGGTATTGGGATCTAAATAATAAAGAACATCGGTCCCGTTCTTATCGGACAAATGCACTTTATAAGTGCTGACTCCCTTAACATCTTCCCTTCCTGTGAGTTCGGCATTAAAACCTTTGTCTTTGTAGTTAAAAAGAGGCCCTCCCACATAGAGCGAACTTTTCATAGCTTTTGACTGTTCCGCCGGTATGGATTGCGGGCTGCTCTGGCCCTGCATTGGATTAACCATCCAGGCATTCGTATCTGTCACACATTGAATGATGTCGGAACCATTCACGCTGGTGACGGATTTGAAGCCCTTTCCGTTTAAAATAGTGGCTGTGAAAGGGAAATCATTTCCCATTGCATTTACATTCCCTTCTATATGAATGGATTTGATCTTGCTTACTATGTCTTTTCCGCCGATGGCATCAATATTCTTGTTGATGATGTCATCGACTGTTTGCGACTTGGCTGTGGGCAATAAGGCCAAGGTCATTAGAGCCAGTAAAGCCGATTTTAAGATTTTCATTTTCTTTTTTTTAATAATTGATGAGAGTTTATTGACTATACAATCCTTAGCAAATTTAGTTCCTCTTTCAGATCCCGGGTAGCCGTTCATGGAAGGAATTTAACAACCCGTGGTTAAAATTGATTACTTTCCGCTCAAATAGCAACATGAGTGATTTCCGTCTTAAAGGTAAGGTGGCAGACTGCTTCGGACAAAAAATTTATCATGCCGAAATTCATGTGTCAGCCGGAAGGATCCTATCCATAAAGGCATTAGATTCCCAGGCAGAAGAAACTGATCATTATATCCTACCCGGTTTCATTGATGCTCATGTGCATGTTGAGAGCTCCCTTTTGCTTCCTTCCGAATTCGCCCGCCTGGCGGTGACCCATGGCACAGTGGCTATTGTTTGCGATCCTCATGAGATCGCCAATGTATGCGGACTCGAAGGAGTGAAGTATATGATCGAAAACGGAAAGACTGTTCCCTTTAAATTTTATTTCGGTGCGCCTAGTTGCGTTCCGGCAACTTTATTTGAAACGGTGGGCGCTCATTTGGATGCAGAGCAGGTCGGGCAATTGCTTCAATTACCTGAGATCAAATACCTGAGCGAGATGATGAATTATCCAGGTGTACTGAATAATGATCCGGAAGTTATGGAAAAGATCAGGCTGGCCCTGGAATTTAATAAACCGGTAGATGGCCATGCTCCGGGACTAAGGGGTGAAAAAGCTGGCTTTTATATCCATGCAGGGATCAGCACAGACCATGAATGTTTTACATTAGAAGAGGCTCTGGATAAATTGAATGCAGGCATGAAGATCCTCATACGGGAAGGGAGCGCAGCAAAAAATTTCGAAGCGCTTGTTTCCCTCATCGAAACGCATCCTGATATGACCATGTTATGCAGCGATGACAAACACCCGGACAGCCTGGTGGCAGGGCATATTAACAGGCTTTGCGCAAGAGCTGTGGAAAAAGGATTCGCGATATTTAATATCCTGCGGGCTGCCTGTATCAATCCCGTCCTTCATTATGGTCTGGATGTGGGGATGCTAAGACCGGGGGATCCTGCCGATTTCATCGTGGTTAAGGACCTGAATGATTTTGAAGTGATCCAAACCTATATAAATGGGAAACTCCTGGCTGAAAATGGTCAAACCAGGATCCTCCATACGTCCCATAGTGTGATCAATGAATTCCAGTGCGGACCGAAGCACATTGAAGATTTTTTGTACCCATTGATGAAATGGGGAGAGGAAGAAAATATTGAACAGGCCTGGGTGATCGAAGCGCTGGACGGCCAGCTCGTCACCAATAAGCTGTTGCAGCCGATCGCTTTGCTGAGTGATGGAAAGGGCTATTTGCAAAGCAACCTGGAACATGACCTATTGAAGATTGTCGTCGTGAACCGATACCACGATGCTCCTATAGCCAAATCATTTATCAAGAACTTCAACCTGAAAAAAGGAGCTATCGCTTCGAGTGTCGCACATGACAGCCATAATATCGTCGCCGTGGGCGTGGATGAGTATAGCATTTCCCGAGCGGTGAACCTGGTCATTGAAAACAAGGGCGGGCTCTGTTGTGTAAGTGAAGATGAGGAGAGGGTATTGCCTCTCCCCTGTGCCGGACTAATGAGTCCGCTGGATGGATATGAAATTGCCAGCCAATACAGCGCTTTGGATGCCATGGCCAAGCAAATGGGCACGACCCTTTCCGCTCCTTTTATGACCCTTTCCTTTATGGCCCTGCTCGTCATTCCACACCTTAAGTTAAGCGACATGGGGTTATTTGACGGAGATGATTTCAGGCTATTATAAATTTACATTTATGAAGTTTTCTAAACTTTGATGCAAGTTCGATTCCTATTGGACCTATAACTTTTTTCATCTCAACCATTCAATCTGTTTTCAATATCCATACGCTCATGAAGAATTCTGATAATTTTAATAGTTTCATTTTCTATTTTATAAAAGATCAGGTGAGATTTGACTTTTGATGCTAAATATCCATCGCGGATATGGTCCATCTTATTGCCGAAATATGGTTTTCTGCAAATGAAATTGATTTCTTCAAAAATCATCTTATAATACCTATCAGCCTCATCAAGAGACCATTTCTCAACCGTGTATAACCAAATCTCCTCCAGATCGGATAAGGCTTCTTTACTTATTATTCGGGGTAAGGCACTCATTTAACTTTTTTATGCAACTTTTTCAGATATTCCTTCTCGTCAAAGTCCTTAACAAAACCGCTTTTTTCACCTACTATGAGCGCATCGGAGAGTGATTTTCTTCTAGCTTCCTCGGTTTCTAACAATCTTAGCGCGGTTCTCACCACTTCACTCGCAGATGAATAACGGCCGGAGTCAACCTCGGAAGAAATAAATGATTCAAAGTGTTGTCCAAGTAACATAGAAGTATTGCGTGCCATATCAAATTTTTATGTAAATATACCAAGAATTGGTATATTTTAGAATACAAACTCGCTTTTTAGTAAGGCTTTAGAACAAAGCATCTCTAAGATATTAAATGGCAAGACCGTTCCTTATGCAATCCAAAATGGAGGAAATGGGATTATGTTTTGTTTTTCTGCAGTTCAGACGCTACAGAACCAGGCCATATCGCAGCTACTGAACACAAAATTCCAGCGTATTAAATTTTTGTTGATCAAGATTAAATAACCGGACAAAATAAATTCCTTTTGGCATGGGTTTGCTGAATCTTATTAAGGCATTTGGCGTATTAGGGTAGAAGCCTCTTTGCACGGTACTGCCATCAGCAGCAATGATCGCTACATCCCAGCCGGATGTCGAACCCTCGCCGAAATTAATATTTATAAAATTATTGGCAGGGTTGGGATATAAATACATGCCGGCAAAATTGCTGATATCAAGTGTCTTTACTTCTGAATATTGCGAATAGCCATTTGGATTGATTTCTTTTAGTCTGAAATACAACTCTCCTGAAAATCCCGGCGCTATATGATCATGGTAAATATAATCAGCCTGCATGTTATCTGAAGGGATTGAATATACTAACCCTGTATTGTCAAAATTGATCCCATCCCTGCTTTGCTGGATGATGTATTTCCTTCCTTCGATTTCATTCTGCATTTCCCATTGGATTTTTGCAAAAGGCCCGGCTTCTTTGCTGACAGAAAAATCCGTAATGTTAATTGGCAGGATATCTGGATTGCAATAATAATAAGTGAGGCTGACCTTCATTGTATCGATGAAAGAATTGGTTAAACTATAACTACCACCGGTTACGCTCAAGCTTGTTGAAGGGTTATTGTATAAGGTGAGGTGACCTGTTCCAAGAAAACCTACAACTGAAGAGGTAATGGAATCATTCAAAACATAGCCGGCTAACAGGTGGAAGAATTGCGGAGATGCATTGGTACCTGCACCCACGGTATCTGCACCTGGTTGCAGGGAGTAACTGCCCACATTTTGAAGATCCGTATTTGTAAGTATAACATCAGGCCCGGGACTGGTCACCGTTAAGCTATCAAAGCGATTGGCTTTTACATTGTAACTGGCAAGCCCTGCTCCGGTGTTCTGAATCTGGTAATTGATGTTCACGGAAACAATATACCTGATATCTACAGCCACAAGTGTTCCTATGGATGGATCGAATTGAGGGAAAAAAAAGCCCCAGGTATTATTGCCTGTTCCGTTAAGATTAATATAGTAATTTTCAGATTGCAGACCGCCTGAACATTGTGCCAGCGTTTTGGAGCTTGAAGCAAATTCAAACGCAATTATGCAAATCAGTATTTTTAGAATCCTGTTCGGCTTTGGTTTCATTGGATTGGACAGGTAATATTGGATTTCGATATAATAACTCTTAATAAATATGTTTATTGCAATAATGGCAGGATTTATAGCTCAGATTTTACCGATTACGCTGAAAATATGTTAGAATTAGTGCGTCCGATTTTAAATTAAGTTTATTCTTTTATTTTTTCTATTGAAAATCAGGGTTGCCACATTGCCACACTACTAATGCATATTGATTTGCAAAAACTGTTAAGTTTACATTTTTTTCTTTGGTAAAATAGACGTTGTCATAATCCTTTCAGAGAATTTGATGAAGCTGCAAAGCATTCAGTACATACAGGTATATCACTTCACAATAGTCTAATTAGTTAAACTTTCGACGAATATTCTTATTCCTATACAAATGGAATGTCTTTATGTATAACTTTGTTCACAATGATCGCTCAGAAAAAAGCATATCTCAGGTTATTTTTTAAAATGTTCCTGCTTACAGAATACCTGGCTTTTTTCAGCGTACAGCTTTTCCTGAGGTACACATCTTCCCACTCGCTCCAGTCCCTCGAACATGTTTATCAGGGTAGGATTTTGAATCCTCTATCCGACTCTGAGAAATCGGGCCACCTGGAACTCACTCCAAAAAAGATATCGGGGCTCTCCTACCTCAATAAAAGGTTCCATCCTGAATACATGCCTGTTATTACATGCGGCTGGGATGAAATCAGGCCATTTTACCGGTTAGAGGGCAAATTCAGTTTATCACATACCCCGCAGATCCCCGCTGCAAATATGGGAAGCATGATCCTAAGGGGGCCACCTACCTGTTGATAGTTCAGATTATTGGTCTACTTGTCAGACTAACCTGCTAACACCTGCCTCTTTCATTTATTAAAATATTTCTCATGGTTGTTTATAAATATGCAGCCTTCCTTGTATATTTTTTTACAGGGTTATATTCATTTCCTGCCAGGGCACAGCAAAATGTTTATTCCCTAGCAGAATTATCGGATTCGGCCCTGCACCACATGCCCCTTCTTTTGCAAAAACAAGCCCTGGCCGATGCGGCCAGATCAGGAATAAAGGATGCAAGGCATTCCTTTCTTCCTTCGGCCCTTCTTTCTGATGAGCTTACCCTGGGGACCGATAATTCCCTGCCAGGTTCCTATTTAACTTATGGGATAATTCCTTCCACTTCCAGCAGCAGCAGGCCCACTAATGAATACCAGTCCGCACTAGGTAATATCGCGATCTTTCAAAGTCAATACGAGTTGCTTGATTTCGGACTCAGGAAGGCAATGGTCGACAAGGCAAGAGCCTATTCAGATTTTGCCCAGGCCGACTTGGAAAAGCAGAAATACCTCTTACAATGGCAGGTTGGCAAATTGTATTTTGAGATTCTCAAAAATCAGTTCCAGCTTTCGATCGAAAAGGAAAATGTGAGCCGTTATGAATCGATATACAGAGTTATCAAATCCCTTACCAATAGCGGTATTAAAGCGGGGGCGGATTCTTCTCTCGCATTGGCGGAATTGTCTAAAAGTCGGATAACTCATAACCAGGTAGACGGTCAGATCCAGCAGCTCCTGCAACAACTTTCCTACCTAACTGGTATCGAAAAAAATTCCTTGATGATCGAAACGACTGATTCAAACCGGGATAGCTTAAGGATCAGGCAGATGCCCGGATATGCAGCAGGTAACTCCAATCCGGTTCTGGATTATTTTCAGAAGGAGGAACAATTCTACAAACAAACAGAAACACTGGTGGGAAAATCCTATTTGCCCAAGATTTTCATATCTGCCACTAGTTGGGCCAGAGGTTCCAGTATCGATTATAACGGAGACTTCCAATCCCTTGGTGAGGGTCTTGGATACCAGCGGTTTAACTACCTGATTGGAGCCACTTTCGTCTATGATCTTTTCAATATAGTGCATCGCAAAGACAAGCTGGAAATAAGCCATTACCAGACCCTGGCCAGCAACTATGATCTTCAGCAGCAGGAACTGTCCATGCAAAATATCAATAACAAGGCTGAGGAAGCGATACGGACAGCTCTCGATAACCTGCTTGAAATCCCGATTCAGATCAGGTCCTCGGAAGAAACCTATAACCAGAAAATAGCCCAATACAGGGCGGGGATCATCAACCTGATCGACCTGACCAATGCCTCCTTCGTTCTTTACCGGGCCCAGTCTGATTATGTTCAGACAATTAGTGACTGGTTGTTGGCCAACCTGGATAAGTCGGCGGCCAACGGTGGCCTGAACACTTTTATTCAATCGATAAAAAAATAATTCATGATACGCGCAGCTCTTAAAAGGCCGATCACGATCCTTGTTTTATTTATGGGCCTTTTATTGTTTTCCATTGAGGCCCTGCGAACCATTCCCATTGATATCTTTCCCAAGCTCAACCTTCCCGTGATCTATGTCATAGAACAATACGGTGGCATGTCCCCTAAACAAATGGAAGGTTTTTTCGCAACCCGCATGCAGGACCAGTTCCTCTATGTAAATGGTATAAAAACCATCTCAAGCAAGAATATCCAGGGTCTTACCTTGATCAAGCTTACCTTCTATGATAACACCGATATGGCTGAGGCCTCAGCCCAGGTGGCGCTGCAGGTGAACCGGGCCATGGCCTTCTTCCCACCCGGGGCACTTCCTCCACAGGTCATCCGTTTTGATGCCTCATCGCTGCCTGTAGGAGAATTGGTATTCAGCAGCAAGACCAAAACACTCGCTGAAATCTTCGACCTTGCGATCACGCGGATTCGCCCTCTTTTCGCTACTGTGCCCGGGCTGACCGCTCCTCCACCCTTTGGATCCAATGCCCGTTCCGTCGTGATCAATATCGACCCCGAAAAACTTCGGTCCTTCAACATTTCTCCTGATGAAGTGGTCGATGCAATCACCCGCAACAATTTGATGACCCCTTCCGGGAACCTAAGGGTCGACAGCACCATGTATATCACTGCCCTTAACTCTCTGGAAGAAAAGGTGAAGCATTTCGCAGACATTCCCATCAAGAGCAATGGTTCAACTGTACTCTTTGTACGTGATGTGGCTAAAGTTGAAGACGGGGCCGATATCACAGTAGACTATGCCCTGGTCAATGGGAAAAGATCTGTCTATACGCCCATTGTCAAGACACCTGACGCTTCCACCATGGACGTGGTGAAGGATCTGCGTGCAAGGATCCCTGAAATGAAAAACCTGCTCCCCCCGGATGTGGAGGTCCGTTATGAGTTCGACCAGTCTGTTTTTGTGATCAACGCGGCCAAAAGCCTGATGACAGAAGGGATACTGGGCGCCGTTCTTACCGGGCTCACAGTATTGCTTTTTCTCAGGGACTGGCGAAGCAGCATGGTCGTAATTATTACTATCCCGGTTTCTGTTCTCGGAGCGGTATTTTTTCTTAATTTATTCGGCCAGACCATCAATATAATGACCCTGAGCGGGCTTGCCCTTGCTATCGGTATATTGGTCGATGAGGCAACCGTTACTATTGAAAATATTCATCAGCACCTTGAAATGGGGAAGGGCAAAAGGCAGGCCGTACTGGATGCCTGCAATGAGATTGCTTTCCCGAAACTGCTGATACTATTATGTATTCTGGCCGTTTTCGCCCCCTCCTTTGTCATGACCGGCGTGCCTAAAGCCATGTTTCTTCCTCTTTCACTCTCGATCGCTTTTGCGATGATCGTTTCGTATACCTCTGCCCAAACCCTGGTTCCTGTTATTTCCAACTGGTTGCTAAAGGAAGAAATGTTTAGTGCAGGACATATAGATAGCCATCATTTATACGACCAGGACCAGGCAGAAGCCGAGAGGAGGGAAGTCCTTGAAAAGTCTGGATTAAAAGTGGAAGCAGATTATGAGCAATTGAAGAATGGTCTGCGAAAAAAAAGCCTATTCCTCAGGATGCGCGACCAGTTGATCAGCCGTTTGCAAAAATGGATGCCCAGGCGCAAAACCGTCATTTCCCTCTACCTTTTCTTGGCTTTGACCGGGACAGCCCTCTGTTTCTTTTTCATCGGAAAGGACCTTCTGCCCAAGAGCAATGTAGGGCAGTTGCAGATCAGGCTGCGCGAGCCAGAAGGAACAAGGCTGGAAATCACCGAGGATGCCACAAAAAGGGTTTTGAAGATCATTGATTCCACCGTTCACGGTCATGTGAACATCAGTTCCGCCTATGTCGGATTGGTGCCTACCAGTTTCGGAACCAGCAATCTTTATATATTTAATAGCGGGACCCATGAAGCCGTCATACAGGTAAATCTACAAGACTCTTATAAGGTCAACATAGAAGATCTGAAAGAAGAACTATCAAAAAATATTCAAGCAATATTTCCCAATCTTAAAATATCCTATGAACCCATTGAACTCACGGAAAAAATCATGTCCCAGGGCGCAGCGACTCCTATTGAAGTCAGGGTGGCGGGGAAAAATATGGAGGACATCGAAAACTATGCGGCAAAATTAATGGACCAAATGCGAAAGATTTCTTTTTTGAGACAGATTCAGATTGCCCAGCCACTTCGCTATCCCGTTGTCGACATACATGTGGACAGGAAGAGATTGGCATTGTGGGGACTAAGCCTGGACAATGTATCCAAAAGCATCGCCGATGTCACTTCCAGCAGCCGCTTCACCGACAAGAATCTCTGGCTTGACGACAATACTTCTTATACCTACCAGACTCAGGTGGAAGTACCCGAATACATTATGAATTCCATGGAGCAACTCAATTCCGTTTCACTTGTGAAAGGACAGGAGAGGCCGGTTCTTTCAGATGTGGCCAGTATTCAGGTCGATACCATGCCAGGAGAATTTGACCGGAGCGGTCCCCGTCGTTACGTGACCATCAATGCGAATATCTATAAAAAGGATCTGGGTTCTGCAACAGAAGCCGTGCAGAAAGCGATTGACAAATTGGGCGCTCCTCCACCGGGCCTGATAGCTGAATTGCTTGGAACCTCTTCTCTTTTGAAGGAGACCCTGAATTCGCTTCAGACAGGTCTCATTGCAGCAATCGTTGTCATTCTTCTTTTACTGGCGGCCAATTTTCAATCATTCCCTCTGGCTGTAAGTATTCTTAGTACGGTGCCGGCGGTTTTACTTGGCTCCATGACCATGCTCCTGATTACGGGAGCAACCCTAAACCTGCAATCCTATATGGGCATGATTATGTCTGTAGGAGTCTCCGTGGCCAATGCGTTGCTCATCGTCACCAATGCCGAGCACCTGCGATTCCAATACCGGGATCCTTTCAAGGCAGCCATCACGAGTGCAGGCATCAGGATGCGTCCCATTCTGATGACCACTTCTGCCATGGTCGTGGGAATGATCCCGATGGCCAGCGGGTTATCCGAATCAAGTGACCAGTCGGCACCGCTCGGAAGGGCTGTCATTGGAGGACTCCTGTTTTCTACCATGGCAGCCCTGTTCATGCTGCCCCTGGTCTATGGTTGGATACAACAAAACAGATCCTTCCGTACTGCATCCCTGTTGCCGGAAGACGAAGGCAAATAAATTGCTGGATTTTAAAAAATTAAAAATGAGATATTTAGTAACCATCGGCTTATTTCTATTCCTTATTTCTTCCTGTAGAAATCACAACGATCCTGAGACTAAGGCCTCCGTATCAGGGCCAAAATTTCAATGGGTTCCTCTTCAAAAAGGCGGAATCATCCAGCAGTTCAAGTTGCCGGCCCAATTGGCTGCCTACGAGGAGGTGAGGATATTTCCTAAGGTCAACGGCTATGTAAAACTAGTATCGGTCGATATTGGGTCCCATGTGCAGAAAGGCCAGTTGCTAATGACCCTGGAAGCGCCGGAACTGCAGCAGGCGGTCGTACAGGCAAAAGAAAGATATGCCCGTTCAAGATCTGATTATGCCATTGACCACGCGAACTATGAACGGCTCAAAGAAGCATCCCTGACTCCTGGAGCAATTTCCCCACAAGACCTGGCAACGGCTAAATCCAAGGCCGAAGCAGACAGTGCCCTTTCAAATGCTGAAAAAGCCAACTGGGAGATGCAGCAAACCATGATGGACTATCTAGTAGTTACCGCTCCTTTTAACGGAGTCATAACCCAACGAAACGTCCATCCTGGAGCGCTTGTCAGTGCAGAATCCCGGGATGCATTGCCCATGCTCGAATTAAAAGAGGTGGACCACCTGCGTTTGCAGGTAGACATACCTGAAAAGATGGCTGCCGGATTGAAAGAAAACGACAGCGTTCAGTTTTCCCTGGCCGCCTACCTGGGGATGGAAAGAAAGGGGAAGATCGCCCGGGTATCGATGAATATCAGCCAACAGTATCGTTCGGAAAGAGTGGAACTGGATGTATATAACAGGGACGGAACTCTTAGTCCCGGTATGTATGCAGACCTGCTTTTTGATTCGAAAGGTTTGTCCAATTCCTTCTCGGTGCCTAAAACCGCTGTTGTAACTTCGACGGAAAGAAAATATGTATTGGTCGAAAGGCAGGGAAAGACACAGAAGGTAGATGTAATCACAGGAAACGAGAACAAAGACCATATTGAAGTCATCGGCGATCTGCATCCCGATGATCAGGTCATTGCCAATGCCAATGACGAAATCAAGGAAGGGGAAACTGTTAAATGATATTTAAGAATCATAGAGAAAGTTTTTGTGAAATTCATGAAATTACTCATGGTGGAAGATGAAAAGAAGATAGCCGGTCCGTTAGCATTGATTTTTCTGTAAAAAATTATTAGTTGGACCTTGCGAAGTAGGGATTGACCTTAAGGAAAATGGCCGAAGAAATAAGGTAGGACCTTATAATCCTGGACATCAACCTTCCTATGCACCCAAGTTCGGTTTCAGAAAAGGAATACTCCCCTGTTTATTTCTGATAGACATCGACAATTCAGATAGTTTGGCAGAAAACTGTATGGCGAAACAGCTACAAAGAAGTAGCTATGCTATCTTACAAGGATTAGGATATTGGAGCGATTTGGCTTCGGCTTTTCAATGCAAGAAAACAAATTATTAGGAGTCTGACCTGAGGCAACACCCTGTCAGTTGATGTCAATAAAAGCCCTGTCATGTTTATGTATAAAAGTGCTTTTAGGGTTAAGGTGTCCAATACAGTTTCTACCACAAAAACAGTGTGCAATCTAACGATTGCGTATCCTGTCTAAGTCGTCTTTTCAATAATATACCACGGACCATAAAAAAAAGCTGCCTCTTTTGAATTTGAGACAGCCTTTCTTATTTTAGATTTCGAAAATTGATTAATTATGATAATGTTATTGTTTAATGAACGGTAAACTGCTTGATTCTCCATTGTTGTAAACTGCTTTCACAATATACATGCCCTTAGCAAAATTCCCTATTTGCAAGTCAATGCTGTTCGAACCTGCCATTACTTCTATAGTCTTCCGCTCCAATTCCCTTCCTGTGATATCAAGTATCGAAAGTTCAACCTTATTGTTTTGCGATGCCGATATAGTGAGCCATGCTTCAGTCGTTGCAGGGTTTGGTCTGATACTGATCATTTGCAATGCATTGCCTTCATTAAGGATCATTACGATATCAGAATAAGTGATATTGCCAGCAACATCAACGATTCTTACACGGTAGTAATCCCTGGTACCCGTTGCGGTATAATCGTTATAAATAAATGGCTGTATACAGTCGGACGTATCTGTCACATGCACTGAATCAATGCTGCTGAATTCAATGCCGTTGTAAGAACGTTCCAGCACAAAGTCTGATGAAGATGAATTACATTCAGCTTTCCAGGTGATTTTGTTGTAACCGGCTTCCTTGATAGCTGTTAAATAATCAAGCAAGATGGGAAGTGGGTTGTTCGCTCCGTTGGAGGTTGCCAAAGCGAACGGACTGAAAGTGGAAACACCCACATATTCAATGCTATTGCTGGTGAGCTGTGTTGGTGAGGAATAATCCCCGAAAGTGTAAGTATTACCCAATGCTGCCCACAATCCTGAATAGGATTGGCCGCTAACAAAATTCAAATGGGCAATTGCAAGTGTCGGAAGATTGGTTACGTAAGTAGTGGTTGTACTGGTCTGGCACTCCTTGCTGTTGTTCGGGTTCCAGTACATTGTGATATTAGCTGTAGTTCCAGTCGGTAAGGAGCTATTGCTGGTGGCAGGATAAGTAGTTCCCAGGTCAAGCCTCCAGTAGTCACATCCGCTTACATGATTTATTTGAGGTAAACTTGCCGGTGATACCGGACCAAGGCTATAGGCATAAGTATGAATGTATTGGCCTGTATAGGTTTGCGTGCTGGCGGGAGTAGTTTGTGAAATACTTAAAGGAACATAGCCGATCGCTGATTGTCCAACCGGGAAGAATAATACTGAAGTATTTGGCGCAGAAGATAACAATGTCCTTTGAACCGGTCCGTTGATATATGAAGTAACGGTACTGTAATAAGTAGTGGTAACATTCGGCGGAGCATCCAGATTAGTGGTCGCACTCCCGCCGAGGATAAGCAAGTCATGGGCATCTGTTGTAAGTAAACCGGCGGTTAGCGTTAGTGCACCATTAACTGATTTGCTCTTCAAGTTTCCATCAATGAATGTAACCCCAGCTGAATTATTGATCATGAGTCCATTGAATATGGTGGATTGCGTACCACCAATGGTCTGAGCGGTGCTTCCGCTTGTATTGTTGAAATTGACGGTACCTCCATTGGCCGTGAATGTTCCGCCGTTATATGTCCAGTTACCGGTAACATTGAAGGAACCCACAGCGCTTGGCGCTGTAATTGTCCCGCTACTAATAAGCACAGTATAGGCTGCTACCTGGCTTCCTGCGGTGCCTGAACCGCCATTGGTTCCGTCAAAAGTTCCGCCTGAGATGGTGAGCCCTCCGTTAAAACTTTGAAGCTGTGAACTTGCGGTATAGGTTCCACCACTGATTGTTGCAGAGCCAATATTAGTGCTCGCACTGCCAACTGCATGGCCAAGGGAATTGGCATTGAAAGTACCGGTAATGTTGGTGAAGTTGTTGCTGGTCACCAATGAATTGAGGTAGAGCAGGAGGGTACCTGCTGTATTGTTAACAAGGTTGTAGAAAGTGCTGCTGCCGGCATTGAGGTTCTGCGTTGTTGACGAAGATGGGGCATTGAATGTGACGGTACCTGTTCCCGCATTATATGTACCCAGGTTGGACCAATTGGCAGCCACATAGATATTGGCAGCTGTTCCGGCTGCCATGGTGGTATTGCTATTGATGGTCATCGTGCCGTTAAGTGTCAACTTCGTCGTACTGCCAGCTGCACTTACCGAAGTGGCCGAATTAGACAAAGTGAAATTGTTGAAGGTTTGGGCAGAAGAGCTGCCATTTACGGATTGTGTTGTTGCCCCGTTAAAATAAACAGTTCCCGAACCCGGGGTAAATCCACCCGACCCTGTCGAAGTATTATCAGTCCAGTTGGCCGCAACATTGATCGTTGAAGCTGTCCCAGCAGCGATGGTAGTAGCGCTGCCAATGGTCATGCCACCTTTAAGTGTAACCGTGGCTGTGCTTCCTGCCACGCTGAGGGCAGTATTATTAGTTGAGGTGGCCATGTTAAAGAAGGTCTGGCCGGTAGCGCTGCCGTTTATGTTGGCTGCAATGCCCCCGTCAAAAGTGACTTTTGATGATGCCGGTGTAAACCCGCCTGCACTGGTGGCAGTGTTATCAGTCCAGTTAGCTCCCACATTGATGGCTGTTGCTGTTCCGGCGGCCAGTGTAGTACTGAGGCCGATGGTCATGCTGCCATTAAGGTTTAGAGTGGCAGTGCTTCCTGCAACACTAAGCGCGGTTCCTGAATTGGCGGTGGTGACATTATAAAAGGTTTGTGCAGCGGCAGAACCCTTAATGGCCTGCGCCACAGCACCATAGAAAGTGACAGTGCTTGTAGAGGGTGTGAAAGAGCCTCCATTATTGGTCCAGTTGAGGCCTACATTGAGGTTGCCTGCAGTTGGCCCTGTCAGTGAACCTGTTGTCAACAGCACATTGTTCTTGATGTCGGCACTGTTACTAAATATCCATCCTCCGGCCGAACCGTTGACAGTGAGGTTATAGAATTCATTGGTAGTGGTCAGGCTGCCGGAAATAGTATTTCCGGAGGCAGTTCCGTTGAAAGTGACCGTACCGCTGCTATTGGTAAATACGCCGGAATTGGAAAAATTACCGGAAACGGTGAAGGTGCCGCTGCTGCCGGGGGCAGTAAGGGTCCCGCTGGTGATCGTGACATTAGTGGCACTGACCAGGCTGTTAACAAGGCCATTAAAGGTAGCCGTGCTGCCATTGATGGTCAGCCCTCCATTAAAGGTTTGCTGTGCTGTTTTGGGCAGGTAGGAAGATGCGAGGACAGTTGCCAGTCCCGTGACCGTATGAGACTGCCCGTTGGCATCAAAATTACCTGAACCAGTATTATTGGTAAATGTGCCGTTCGTAACAAGAGCATTGGTTGTTATCTGGAGTATACCCGAACCTGCATGGTTGATATTGTTGAATGAACTGTTGGAGCCACCGCCTGAATTAATGGTTTGTGTGCCCGGGCTGAGGGAAGACGGCATCGTAAAGGTCACGGTATTGCCACCTGTTCCAGACGTGAAAGTGGTTCCACTTGTCTGTGCCCAGTTGCCGTAAACGCTAAAAGTTCCGGAAGGGGCGATCAGCGTACCACTGCTAAGAGTGACCGCGCCAGCCAGGGTGCTGCTGCCTACGGTAACCGGCCCGGTCTGGCCTGTGAAGGTTCCGCCTGCCACAGTCAGGCCTCCCGTGAATGTCTGCAGGCCTGTGCCTGCCTGGTAATTGCCGCCATTTATAGTTGACAGGGCTGTTACTGTATGGGTAAATGTTGCTGCATTAAAGACTGAAGCGGAGGAGCCATTGGTAAATGTATTGCCGGTAGTGGCATTACCTGCCAGTTGAACAGTATAAGTGCTGTTATTAACCAGTGTATAGAAAGTGGTGGTTGAACCTGTACCCGGGGTCACCGTTTGGGTAGCGCTTTGTATTTGCGAATTGGTACCACCCCCATTGAATGTCACTGTTGCGCTTCTTGCATTGAATGTTCCGCTGTTTGCCCAGTTTCCGTCCACAGTGATGTTATAGTTGCTGGCGCCGGCATCAAGCGTACCGTTGGCGCCATTGCTGAGACTTCCGTAGACAGTCAGGTTTCCGCTTAGTGTCTTGGTGGAACTCCCTGTTCCTGATGAATTGACAATTGAAAGGTTATAATAGGCAGGTGAAGCCAATACGGTCTGCGCTATCCCGTTTCCTGAATTGTATTGCACGGTTGTACCCGCACCGATACTATTAGTACCGAATGCAGGGTAAGTTGTTCCTGCCGTCGCTGAGCCCAATATGAACTGGCTTGCATTAGTAATTGTGGCAACAGGCGCATAGGGTGTAGTTCCAAGGTTCAGGGTACCTGTACTAGTGACCTGGTTGCCGCCATCAGCAAATATGCTGTTAAGCACCTGTGTGATATTGGCAGAGGCAGATCCGATATTTCCGATATAAAGCCCGGTACTTATTGAAGTGGCTTGAGAAAGAGTAACGCCTGAAGCATTCTCAATATACAAATTCTTTACAGTACTCGCTGTAGGAGTGGTGGAAAAAACTCCGGTTACCTGGCTGCTTGTACCATTATAAACATAATTGGCTCCACTGCTGAATGAACGGTAAAGGGTGGAAGTCGAATCGGCAAAAAGCTGTATGTTACCTGCATTGACCGCTCCTGCAGATATGTTAGTGGTGATCCCGTATGGCGAACCGATTCCCAATGTCCCTCCGCTCTCTAAAACGAAATAAGCATTTGCGGCCCTTGTGGCGTCCTGTGAAGAAATTATATAGGGTCCCATATTCAGAGTCGCTCCGGAATAGACGATAAGGTAGGCCGGATAGGGTTGGGAAGCAGAACCTATAATCACATTGCCGGTCATATTTACCACTGCTCCGTTATTAATGTAAAACCAGACCTGGCGGCCGCTGGCACAGACAAATTGCTGGGGAGAGGCACTGGTTCCGCTGAATTCAATTATGGCATTATTGCCTGTTGAATTTGTATAAACCGTTCCGTTGTTTATGAAATTTCCATATACATAAATTGTACAAGTTCCTGCTCCTACAAGTGAGCCTGTATTAGCAATTCCCGAAGTAGGGGTGCTTGAATAAGCACCGATATAAAAAGTATTCACATTTCCGGCTGTGCTTGCATTATTGAACACAAGCTGACCGGTCCCTGAATAGCTGAGGGTTCCATATATAGGAATAGTATTGCCCAATGCAGAACTGCCTGTTGTATAGGGCAGGTAAGTTGTAACTGCAGAAGCAATCGTAAGATTGTAATAACCTCCGGCTGTGACTCCGGAACCAAGGTCAGAACTGCTGATCAATGGTACAGTTTGGTTGGCATCACCGGCTTGTCCATTGAATACAACTGTGCTTCCCGAAACGGTATAAGTTCCTCCTATGGTAAATGATCCTTCGATCCCGATATTTCCTGTTCCTGCCAGTGTTATGTTATTCGTATTGGCCAGATTATAATAATTGAATGCGGGTATCGTTTGACCCGTGCCGTTAAAATTAATTGTGCTGCCAGTTATGGTATAGCTGTTTGTGCTCGGTGTAAATGTGCCGGCTATACCAATAGTGCCACTACCGGCCAGAGTTCTTGATCCGCTGCTGCTGCTTGTTAAATTGCCATAATTCAGCGCTGGTATGGTTTGTGCAGCAGTCGATGCAAAATTCACCGTGCTTGTTGCACTAAGCGTACCCGGTGTGATATTGGCCAGTGTGCCGGTGGTGGACAAAAAAAGTATCGAGCTGGCATTCACATTAATGACTGCCCCAGAATTTACTGTCAATACATTGGCTCCGCCGACCGTGAATGTAGGTGTTAAGGTTGATCCATTCCCAACATTTATAACAGAACCTGTGCCAGTCACCGTCCAGTTCGCCCCCAGGTTTGCGCTGGTCTGAATGAGATAGGTCTGGCTTTGAGCAACAAAGTCACTGGGATGCGTACCAGTTCCGTTTGAATTCGTCCACCAGGTGGTAAGTTGGTCAAGCGTACCAGTTGTGCCTGAATAGTAAGTGGTCGGCGAACCTGTGAAGCAGTCATCCTTTCCAACAGCAAATGTGCCGACTGAAGAAAAAGTATTTGGAGACGAATTGAAAGTATTACCCGTTTGGGTCGCAGTGACCTGCGACCAGGATGTTCCATTCCATAGTCCGATTTCCGGAGTAGTTCCGGCTGCAAAGTTCGCCGCTTGCTGTGCTGTCTGCCAACCGGCCACAAGGGATAGAACGCCTCCAGATGTAGCCTGGCTTACCACCCATGTGACATTTACCACTTTGGTAGGGTCCCAAAGTGAAGGGGGCGCCCCGTCCACAGCATTTACACCGTATACTCCCGAAGTGCCGGTATTTGTTATTTGCAGGGGGTCATAATAGGAATCGCCGATTGGGAATGTCACCTGTGAAGAACCAACCGTTTGTTTCAATTGCCCGCTGCTGTTGGTCATGATGTAGGCAGTAGTTGAAAAGCTGCCTGATACTGTTCCCGAGGATGCAATAGTGATATTATAAGTGCCCAATGTCAGGATTCCTGCGGTTATGCTTAGGGTGGAATTTACTGTTGCTGCTCCTCCCAAAACACTGCCTGCACTGCCCGAAAGCGTCAGGTTATTGTAGGTGCCGCTTACGAGGGTTTGTGAACCCGAAGTTGAACCATAAGTGATCGTGCCACCCCAGGTTAAACCTACGGGTATGGGAGTTGCGCTAGTAGCAGTCGGCATTTCGGTACTGATCGTGCCACTATTTGATATGGTTGCGAGTGTTCCGCTCAGTGTATATGCGGCGGTCAGATCAAAAACACCTCCGGAAGTAGTCGTTAATGTTCCATTCACAACAATATTTGCATTGGCGCTATTGGTTCCGCTCGTGTTATCAAATTTTAAGCTGTTATAAGGCAAGGCTCCGGTTACTGTTTGTCCCCCAGTTGTAGCTGAATATTCAACTGTAGAAGTATTTGCCAGCGTAATAGTGGGAGTATTGGCAGAGCTGATGGCTGCAGCAGAAGCTCCTGAAAATCCAGCGGTATTTGCAGTCCTGAAAGTGCCATTAATGGTAGCTGCACCGCCTGTCGCGTTAAAAGCCAAAGTGTAAGTTGATGCATCAAGGGTTGATGCCGAAGCAACAGATAGAGTATTTAAGATCGTATTAAGATCTACTCCAACCGTGGTCGTTCCTCCAGTGACACTTAAATTGTAAAATTCTGTTCTCTTTGAACCATTGATGGCCTGTGTGGCGCCATTAAAAGTTACTGTTCCTGACTCCGCAGTAAATGCCGCTGCAGCGGAATTGTTGACCCAGTTGCCACTGATCGTGATGGAATAATTGCTTGCTGAAACATCCACAGCTCCTGCATTGATGGTCAGCGCTCCTCCAACTGTTATGTTGCCGGAAAGTGTTTTAGTGGGATTTCCTAAAAAATTGATATTAAAATAGGCCCCGGCTACAACAGTCTGGCCTCCGGCTGTTGAACCATAAGTGATGGCGCCGGCGCTTCCCCAGTTTATCCCGGCAGGTATCGGTGTAGCGCTTGTCGCCGTGGGCACTTCGGTGCTGATTGTACCACTATTTGCTACAGTTGACAGCATTCCGCTTAAAATAAATGCTGCAGTAAGATCAAAAGTACCTCCGGCGCTAGTCGTCAATGTTCCATTCACAGCAATATTTGCATTGGCGGAATTAGTGCCGCTTCCATTGCTGAAGGATAGATTATTATATGCTAAAGCCCCTGTAACTGTTTGCCCACCTGTTGGCGCTGAATACAGAACTGTCGAAGTGTTTGCCAGTGTAATGGTTGGCGTGTTGGTCGATTTGATAGCAGTATTGGTTGTGCCCGAAAAACCGCTTGGATCTGCGGTCTCGAATGTCCCGTTAATGGTAGCTGTCTCGCCGGTGTTTGCAAAAGAAACTATATATGTTGATGCATTGAGAATAGAACCTGATGCAACTGTCAATGCACTAGTTATTGAAATTGCTTCTCCCAGGGTAGTAGTTCCCGCATTGATAATTAAATTATTAAAGCTGGTCAAAAGAGATGCGGGAAGGGTATTGGTGGCCGTGAGTTCAACCGTACCGGTACCTGGTGTCCATATGTTATTTCCAGTGACTGCATTAACCGCAAAGCCCTGAGCAAATAAGGTCCCTCCGCTTGTCATAGTAAGAGTCCCTGTTCGTGCAGCGGCACTTCCGAGAGTTACTGTACCATTAACTGTTAGCTGTGTTCCTGAGCTAAAGGTGATGGCACCAGCACCCGAGCCAGTGGTTGTTCCCCCAAGCTGAAGGCTTGCTATTGCATCTGCAGGTGTGACATCCAATGTAATGGTCTTACCCGCCAAAATAGTTACATTTGAAGTAGCGCTATTTTGGCCCGGATAACCGTTGGCTGCAGTGGCAGCCACCCAGGCAGTCCCATTATAAATATTCCAGTTCGTATAGATACTCCAATTGCCTGTTGCAAGTGATTCATAATCTCCGGTGACTTGGCTAAAGCTTCGTTGACTATTGGAAATCAAAAAAATAAAGATCATTGCACAAACCCGGAAGCGCAGTGAGGGTAAAAAATTTATCATACGCGTTAGCTTGGTTATTAAATCAAATACCATTTTCAGCGTCATAGAATGACAGCTGTAACTAATTTAAAATCAAGGCTAACGACCAACAAAGATTCTTGTAAGATCAGGAGGTAAAATCTTGAGTAAATCACCAATAATGAGCATAACAAAGGGGCAGGAATAATTAAATACCCAATTAAGTCATCAAATTAGGTACCAGAATTGGCGAATGTACAAACATATTGTTTAGAAATATTAAAAATTTTATTGATCACATATTGACTATTTTAGATTAAACCGACAAAAAAGGAGGCCATCTCTTTTGAGACAGCCTCCTTTTTTAATATTATTCTCGTATTCTAACCTATATCATCACTCCGATCAATAAGGAAAAATATAAGTGTATTGTTTTCCATTATTCCCATTGGTCCAAACCAATTCTGCATAGAGCCAGCCACTGGGCAGAGGGCAGGAAGTCTGGGCAGCACCCGTAGATGTCAGCCCATAAGTAATAATAGCAGTAATATTATCTGCCCTGGAAGTGGAATCCTGACCGGCGACCAGGTTAAAATCGCAGGTTTGGTCAATCACTTTAGGTTGGGTAATAGTTACCGTATAATTTACTCCATATCGGCTTGTACCTGTTTCACCACCAGTAGTCGTTTCAACCAGGCCACCGTTATAAGTAAATACATGATGCTTTTGAGAAGTCCAGCTCTTGGTCTTACCATTTGGATAAGTAACACTCATATTGGCTGAAAAATCATGTACGATAGAATCAACGGTAGCCAGATCAATCAGGAGCCCGCCACTGGTATTGGTAATGGTCTTGGTGCCATTGAAAACAATGCTTTTGCCATCCCTCTTACGGGTAATCGTGAGCGCTTCAACATTTATATTTACAGTGGCTCCCGTATCCCTCCAGTGACCATTATTGGACAAGGTTATAACTACCGTACCACTCTTTGAGAATCGTCCCAGGCAATCATTTCCATTATAAACGATTGTAATAACCTTACTGCCATTGGAAGTATCCACGGTAATAGTAGCACCACAGAAAGGTTTCAGAATAATGCTGGCTCCGAGCGTATTGGCCCCACTTTTTGCAGCAGAAGCTTCATAAGCTGCACCACCGGAAATCGAAGCATTGGAGTTCAATGCAGCCGTGGCATCATCAGAAATAGCGTCGTCTTGATTAGAAACCATAGTTTGGTCATCGGATGCGGTTTGTACATCGGATGCGCTGGTAGTCCCGTTGCTGCCTGAGCTGCTGTTGTCTTTTTTACAAGCTACCACAGTGAATGCGATCGCAGCGGCAAGCAAGGACATGCGAAATAGGATTTTTGCTTTCATAACTAGTTTTTGTTTTTCTTAAGAAGGTATTTAAGTGAATAAGTTTAATGGACTGTTAAAAAATTTCTACAAAAAAGACAAAAGCGGGTTTATAATTAAAGTATTCGTAATTTATTGACAATCTGGCCTCTACAGTATTTTTGCAATGAAAAGCCTAAATGACTCCCGCTGGAGAATTTTTTACCGGCTGGTCCGGGGCTTTCACCGCTTTTTAAGGATGGGCGGCCTAAATCCGGTTTTTCCACCAGGTTAGAAGGCCTAATTTTATTTCCTTAAATCTAAGTTATGGATACAGAAGAAAAAGACATAACACCGGAACCAAGGAATGACGGAAGAATACTCGCCGGATTGTTTCTGCTCTTTGTCGGAGCAGTCTATTTCCTAAAGGAAATGTCCTTTCCATTTTTCCCCGACTGGCTTATCAGTTGGCCCATGATCCTGATCGTGATCGGGCTCTATATCGGAATCCGGCACCAATTCCGCAATCCGGGCTGGGTGATTTTAATGATCATTGGGGGCGTCTTTCTAGTTGACCGAATGGATCTTGGTATGGACTTGCATCATTTTATCGGTCCGGCTATAATTATCGGGATCGGACTTGTTCTTGTCCTTAGGCCAAAAAGGAGGAGAAACTGGCACGGGACTGAGTGGGCCGATTGGCATCGGGAGAAGATCATAAGCCAGGCTAAGAGATTTGAATCTAAAGGATTTTCCAAGACATTTAATGTTGATCCGAGTTCAGATGAATTTTTGGAAATCTCGGCCATCTTTGGATCCGCCCAGAGAATTATCATTTCCAAGAACTTTAAGGGCGCCGATATCACTTGTTTTATGGGAGGTGTGGAACTCGATTTCACACAAGCTGACCTTACCCAAACTGCGGTTATCGATATGACAATCGGATTCGGCGGAGGCAAGATCATTGTACCGGCTGACTGGCAGGTCAGTAACCAGATCTCACCTGTATTCGGGGGAGTGGAGGATAAGAGAAGACAAACCGGGAACAGCAATTCTCAGAAAATGCTGATCCTGAAGGGAACCTGCTTTTTCGGGGGTTTTGAAATAAAAAATTATTAGGATTCGGGTAACGATCATTAATCAGACTAATGCACTTCTTATGAACTGGTTTTTAGTAAAAATGGTTTACCGGATTATCTGCGGGGATGGTAGTCACCGGCCCCAATTTGACGAACAACTGCGCCTGATCAGGGCCCAGGATGAATTCCATGCTTTTCAAAAAGCACAATTGCTGGGAGAAAACGAACAGGATCATTTTTTGAATGCGTCCCAAAAGCCGGTACACTGGAAATTCATCAATGTCAGCGAACTGCACCATTTGGACGACCTGATCGACGGAGCGGAAATGTATTCGAGGATATACGAAGACGAAGATGCAGATATCTTTATAAAAGTAACCAACCTTAAAGCAGCGCATATACTGGAAAACAGCATGAAGAAATCCCTGCACCTGAATTAGATCAGTAAATTTGGGATTCAATCCTGCAGTTATCATCGATGAATCTTAGCCATAATAAGTTTCAATTGACATTCTCCATCTGGTGGCTATGTTGGGGACTTTGTCATTTTGGATTTCTCAGGTCAAACGGGATGAGCATTCTGGAGGCCAGTGTCGATAGCCTGATAAGCAATCTATTATTAGCCGGCTGCTGCCTGCTGATCATCAATAATATGCGTTATTACCTGCCGAGAAAGGAAAAATATTGGTATGTGCTGGTCATCAGTTTTGGTTTCGCCTGTCTCTGGCTGATCATTTTGAGGCTCCTTCTTTGGGGAATTTTTCATCGCGACGAATCTTATTTAGATAGTGTAAACAGGTCTTCGACATTGCGTTTCGCGATCGGTTTTCTGACCATGGGATGCATGGCAAGTATCTGTCTGCTTTGGTACACACAAAAAGAGCAAACTGAAATGGATGCAAGAAAACAGGAAGCGGAGAATCTTGCTAAAGAAGCGGAGCTATTTAAACTGAGGCAACAATTACAACCACATTTTCTGTTCAATAGCCTGAATTCTATCAGCGCCCTGGTTTCGATCAATCCGGAACAGGCCAGAAAAATGGTACACCAGTTATCAGATTTTCTGCGTGGAACCCTGAAAAAAGAGGAGAAGGAATTGGTCCCCCTGGAAGAAGAATTGCAATACCTGGAACTTTATCTTGAAATTGAGAAAGTGCGCTTCGGCCACAGGCTATCCACGGTAATCCAATCTGATGAATTCTGCCGTTCGATGAAATTGCCTCCACTTTTACTGCAACCCATCGTGGAAAATGCGATCAAGTTCGGTTTATATGATACAACGGATGATATTACGATCAGAATTGCTGTGAGGGCCGAAACGGGATATCTCAACATTACCGTTGAAAACCCCTTTGACCCGCAGACTTCCTCGCCCAAAAAAGGAACCGGTTTTGGCTTGAATTCCGTTCAAAGAAGGCTTTATTTGCTTTTCGCACGTAACGATCTGTTGCAAACGAGTGCCGTCCAAAACCTTTTCATTACCACTGTCAAAATTCCTCAATCATGAAAACAGTATTAATCATAGACGATGAACCCCTGGCAAGGTCCATCGTTAAGGAATATTTGCAAAGCTATCCCGATATTGAAATTGCGCAGGAATGCGGAGATGGTTTCGAGGGACTCAAGTTCATTCAACAATACCGGCCCGACTTGATTTTCCTCGATATACAAATGCCTAAAATCAATGGATTCGAGATGCTGGAATTGATCGAGGAGCCGCCAGCAATCATATTCACAACTGCTTTTGACGAGTATGCCATCAAGGCATTTGAGAACCATGCTGTTGACTATTTATTAAAGCCTTTCAGTAAGGAGCGTTTCGCAAAAGCGATGCAAAATTGGATGAATCAATCCCATACCGGACGGCAGAAAAGCAATACTCAGGCATTACTGGAATCGGTTTCCGCGTCGCCGCTGCAGAAACAAAGGGTGGTCGTAAAAATGGCAGGGAAAATAAAGATCATACCGATGGAAGATATTCATTACCTGGAAGCATCGGATGATTATGTGAGGATCCATACAAAGGAAGGAGTCTTTCTAAAGAACAAAACCATGAATCATTTCGAACAGAACCTGGACCCCCAGGTCTTTGTGAGAACACATAGGAGCTGGCTCGTAAATATCACCGAGATTACCCGGATCGAACCCTATGAGAAAGAAGGTTTTCTTCTTCTCCTCAAATCAGGAGCTTCCGTTCCCGTAAGCAAGACAGGCTATTCCAGGTTGAAACAGATATTGGGCTGGTAGAGGCCAAATTTTGGAAGCCTGCTGGTCCAGGGCAGAAATAAACCAAATCTTCAAGACTCACCATCACTCAAAAAATTTCTTAATTGAATCCAGTGTTATAAGGCCACAAAATTACTCAGGCTTCCAATCCTATCCAAACACAGCCTCCGATGCTGTTCCTGCTGGCTCCTGTAACTGAAGCCAGGACCGTATTTTCCTCCCTCCAGCGCAGTACGCCGAGCAGGGCCATGACCAGGGCTTCTTTGAATTTCACCAGTTTTTTGTCGGGCACGATAGGATCAATGCCTGTACCGGCCAAATGATGCTTTAACCTGGAAATAAGATAATCATTCAATGAGCCGCCCCCTGTGCAGAGCATTTTTGAGTTATGTGCTGTATCAAAGCCAAGATCCTGAATCAGGACTTGGGCAGAGGCTGCTATCTGACCAGCGATATGTTCGCAACAGGTGCAGATTAAATCCTGAATTGATCCTCCCGATTCCATAAGCAGCGGCCAAAGGTTTAAAGTTGCTAATTCATTGGAAAGTGATTTGGGGTAGGGCTTAGCGTAATAGTCAATCCGGTCCAGGGATTCGAGAAGGCTGGTCTGAATCCTACCCTGGGATGCAAGCTTTCCACCTTCATCGAATTCCAATCCTGCTTTTTCAGCAAGGGCATTGAGCAGGCTATTTGCCGGACAGCAATCGAAGGCTGTAAAAAACCCTTCGTAGCGGCAGGAGATGTTTGCGATGCCGCCAATATTCAGAAAAAAACCATATTCAGGGAACAGCAAATTCTCACCCATCGGAACGATGGGTGCCCCCTGACCCCCAAGAGCTATGTCCATCGCTCTTAATTCGCTCACTGTATTGATGCCGGTTATTGCCGCAATGGCCGCAGCATCTCCTAATTGAGCGGTCATTTTTTTTTCCGGCATGTGAAAAGACGTGTGGCCATGGGATGCGATGAGTTGGACCTGGTAAGGAAGCTGGTGTTCCGAGATGAAACGCTGTACCGAGTTACCCAGGTAGTTTCCATAGGCAGTATGTAGTAGCAAGTAATCGCGGGCGTTCAAATCCACGGCATTTTTCAGGCTTTGCTTCCAGTCCTCATCGTAGAGATAACATTCGGCCTGAAGAATTTCAAAATTCCATTTTCCGGCATTTTCATGAAACTCGACATAAGCCAGATCGAGACCATCCAGGGAGCTCCCGCTCATGAGGCCGATCGCCCGGTACAACATGAAAAGAATTTTAGGTTAAAATTTAAGAGTTAGCTTTGTCAGGAGGCCAATTTCGCATTTTAATCTCGTTTTATGGTTGTCAATTTAAGCCAGCATTATTCCCTTCTCAGCGAGTGGATCAATGAGCTGAGAAGCGAGGAAATACAAAAGGACAGATGGAGGTTCCGTCGCAACCTGGAAAGGTTCGGTGAAGTGGCTGCCTTTGAAATCAGCAAGACACTTGAATTCCAACCAATCGAAATCCAGACCCCTCTTGGCATTTCTGCCGGAAAGACATTGAAGGAACAGCCTGTCCTGGCTACCATACTAAGGGCCGGCCTTCCACTTCATCAGGGGATTCTAAATTATTTTGACAAGGCAGACAATGCCTTTATCAGCGCTTTTAGAAAACATAACCGGGACGGGTCATTTGAGATCAGTCTGGACTATGTGTCCTGCCCGGACCTGGAAAACCGGGTCGTGATCATTTCCGATCCGATGCTGGCCACTGGTTCCTCTCTGGTCAAGACCCTCCAGTTCCTCAGGGAAGAGGGGAAACCGGCCATGATACATATCGTCGTTGCGATCGCATGTACTGTTGGAATTGAATACGTTAAAAGAACTGAACCACAATGCCGTATTTGGTGCGGAGCCATTGACGATGAACTGACGGCAAAAGGTTATATCGTGCCGGGCCTTGGCGATGCCGGAGATTTGGCTTACGGGAACAAGGTCCAGATGTGAAATTTTTGAGGAGCATCTTGATTCTTAATAATTTTTACTATTTTGTAGTCCCATTTGACCAGTCGGCAATCTGTCTTCATAACCAATCCTTACAAACAACCGACCTGCTGAATCGCCCGTATATAGATCATGTCTTATTCATGGACCTGAAACCATCGTACTGTTTTATGAAAGTGAAATCGCTTTATCTATTGCCTTTAATTTGCTCCCTGAATATTTTGAAAGCTCAGGATCCGGCATTCTCACAATTTTTCGCTTCCCCATTGACACTAAATCCTGCGCTTACAGGTAAGTTTAACGGCGCCCTGCGTGTGGCCGGCAATTACAGGGACCAGTGGCCAACCATCAACAATGCTTTTGTTACAGGGACCGTCTCTGTTGATGCACCCATATTGGGCAATAAGCTTCCGGATAATAATATGTGGGGTGTGGGTTTGATGGCGATGACCGATCAAACAGCAGGAGGCGCACTCAACAGCAATTATCTTTCTCTTTCCACTTCATACCATATTCCGCTGGATCCGGACGGATACAATTCCATCGGTGTGGGTTTCCAGGGGACTTATGCAAGTAAGATACTGGATGGAACCAAGCTCCATTTTGAGGATCAGCTCGATGAACAAGGCGGATGGACCATACAGAGCCAGGATGCTATTGCGTACAAGACCGTTACCATCAACTACTTTGACGTGAATATAGGAGCCCTCTATAATGGCTCAACCACAGGAGCGAATAATTTTTATTTAGGAGGCTCCATCTATCATATCAACAGTCCCAAACAGTCTTTTTTAGGCGATGACAGTTATACACTTCATCCCCGTTATACTCTGCATGGCGGTGTTGCCCAACCCCTTGGTGATGGAACCAGCTATGTCCATTTCAGTGGGCTTTATCAATACCAGGCCGGGGCTGAAGAATTCGTACTTGGAGGAGCATGGTCCGTCATGGTAAATGAGGATAGGGACAACCCTACAAATTTCTACCTGGGATCATGGGTGAGGTTCAGCAACCTGACAGATGCCATTATTCCCTATGTTGGACTTGATTATGGTAATTTCAGCCTGGGGCTGACTTATGATATTAATATATCCTCCCTTGAGACGGCTTCAGAAGCCCGGGGCGGGGTAGAAATCTCTCTCATTTATATCGCTCAGAAAGCGGGTCCCAAGGGAGTACCCTGTCCTAGATTTTAAAGATTTTTTTTGCACTTATATAAGGATTTCCTCTAAGGATGAACCTGTATCGCAGCATAGCATCTTCACCTGCATACTCGACCCCGATCCTTGGAGTGGAAATGATATCCGAATCGGCTACCCGCAATCCGTCGCTTGCGATGAAAATTTCCTCACCAAGCAGGTCTATTCCACTGTGGTGGGTGCTTATGCCTAGGGCTCTGGATAGATTGCCCGGGCCGCTGGTTAAACTGATATCCGTTTTGTTCGATGATTTGCGTCCGGCCCTTTCCATCATCTGCTCTATCCCTTCCAGTGGTTCCGCCGCCCGGACCAATACGGCATGCGGCACGTCTTCCCCGTTAGTAACGATATTGAATAAATGATGGACACCATAACAGAGATAAATATAGGCATGGCCGCCCTTTGCATACATGATCTCCGTTCTTTTTGTCCTCCTGCCTCCATGTGCATGCGAAGCCCGGTCGATCACTCCTGCATAGGCTTCGGTTTCCACAATTCGTGCGGAGGTCAAAATCTCATCAAATCCGGTAACCAGGATTTTTCCAATCAGATCCCTGGCGATCTCTACCACGTTTTTTCTTCGGTAAAATGACCTGCCCAGTTTTTTTAAAGTCGCCACTAAAGTAGATTTAGGCTGAGTCGAATATTGATTATATTCGAATGTTTAAAATTAAAGCTTTCTATTGCATTTCGTATGCTTAAGGAAATCGTCATATCGATCCAATCATATCTGAAAGCGCATCAGTTCATCAGCAAATACAGGCTCTGGAAATGGATCCTTATTCCAGGGATAATCTATGCAGCCCTATTTTGCGTTGGAATGTATTTTTTCTGGTATTCCTCTGACGAGGCCGTGGCCCACCTGAGCGCGTTTATCGGTATCGACCGCTGGCTGCATCATAAACAAAACGCTTTTCTGAGTTTTATTTTCATGATGGGTGGAATCATGGTCAGACTTGTGCTGGTCTTTTTCTATTTTTCCCTATTCAAATATCTTTTTCTCATCATTGGTTCCCCGGTATTCGCCTACCTGAGCGAAAAAACCGAGTCTCTGATCACGGAAAAGCCATTCGAGTTCAGTTTGGCACAGCTTTTAAAGGACATGATGAGAGGGATCCGGGTAGCCCTTCGAAACAGCCTCTGGCAAACTGTTTATACCCTCTCTATCCTGATCCTTTCTTTTTTCCCGCTGATCGGTTGGATCACGCCGGTTATTTCGATGTCGGTGGAATGTTATTATTATGGTTATTCTATGCTCGACTATAGTTGTGAAAGGCATCAGCTTTCTCCTTCGGAGAGTTTTGCTTTTATCGGCAAAAGAAGGGGATTGGCAATCGGCAATGGACTGATGTTCTACCTTATGCATTTCGTGCCTATTTTGGGATGGGTGCTGGCGCCATCCTATGCGGTCGTTGCAGCTACCATCAGTTTATATCACCAGAACCTGGAATAAGATGTCCCTTCCCGTTAGAGTCTTCCTGATCCCCAGCATTGTCAGCGCTGATGCGATTCAAACCATTCCTGCTTCCGTGCTTGAAGCTGTTCAACGCTGTGAGGTCTTTTTCACGGAAAATGAAAGGACGGCCAGGCGATTCCTTAAAAAACTCTGGAAAGAGATGATCATCGACGATTATGAGTGGTTTTCCATTCATAAGGCTGAAGAAGAATTAATAAATGAGTTCAGAATCAAACTGAAGGAGGGCAAGGTCATCGGCATACTCAGCGAAGCAGGATGTCCCGGCGTGGCGGACCCCGGCCAGATCCTGGTAAGGGTCGCTCAGGAGGAGGGAGTCCGGGTAAGACCACTGACGGGACCGAGTTCCATATTGCTGGCCCTGATGGCCAGCGGCATGAATGGACAGCAGTTTCAATTCCATGGTTATCTGCCGATCGATGCCGGAGAAAGGATGCGGAAAATAAAGGAGCTTGAGAAGGAATCGGGTCGGAAAAATTGTACGCAGCTATTTATTGAAACTCCATACCGCAATGACCAGCTTCTTGGAGCGATACTTGAAATTTGCGCGGATCAGACCCGGTTATGTATTGCCGTTGATCTGACCGGACCGGGAGAATCGGTCAGGACGCGCAGGGTTTCCGATTGGAAGAAAGACCGGCCTGTCCTGGGAAAGATCCCTGTGATCTTTTTGTTACTAGCGGCCAGCGACTGATTATTGTATTACTTTCTTGTAACCGACTACCACATAGGTGCTTTCCCCTCTCCAGGGAATGCTGCTGCGGAATTGCTTGTATTCCAATTCCACGCATTGGTCCTGGATATTTGACAGGGAATCGGCCAGTGCCTTGTCCTGGATGGAAAAAAGGAATTTTTCGGGATTGACGAGCTGGCGGCAGCTTAGCCACATTTCCCCCTCATTTGTCTTGAAAAGATTACCTTTATAAGTGACCTTGATCAGGAGTCCTTTTCTTTCTCCGGTGCTATAGATGTTGTAGTAGTTCCAGTAGATGATGAGTGCGAGAACCAGTACGATGATGACGGAGGAAATGCCCAGGAATTTTTTCATAAAATTTTATTGAAATTCATATTTGTCAACCAGGTAGATGAGGGCTGTCATGCAGACCGCTCCCATTTCCAGTTCCCTCTTGTTTACATTGGCGAAAACATCATTGCGGGCATGGTGATATTCAAAATAACGCTGTGAATCCGGTTCGAGTTCACTGACTGTAGTATTCAGCAATTCGCTTAACGGAGATACATCGGCGCCACCGCCGCCTTCATCAAATTTATAGACGCCATAGGTTTCCAGCAAGGGAATCCAATTCTTTCGGATCCGATCCAGTTTATCTGCGGGAAGACCGATGGTGAATGCACGGGGCGTAAAGCCGCCGGCATCGCTTTCCAGGGCAAAGAGATGCTTTTCGTTCTTTTCTTTTGCCTCTTCTGCATATTTGGTTCCCCCCCGAAGGCCATTTTCTTCATTGGCGAATAGGACGAAGCGAATAGTATGACGAGGCTTGTAACCGATCGCCTTTAAGGCCCGGAGGACTTCGATGGCATGTACACAACCTGTTCCGTCATCGCTTGCCCCTTCGGCAGGGTCCCAGGAATCGAGATGACCGCCTACTGTAATGTATTCGTCGGGGAATTCAGAACCGGCGATTTCTCCAATAATATTATGACCGATCGTATCGGGAAGCATTTTGGCATTGGTTCGAAGAAATACTTTCAGTTCTTTGTTTTCTCCAATGGCTTTGGCCAGTTTGTCGGCATCCCAAAGGCCTACTGCGGCGGCAGGAATTTTCGGAAAGGAGTCCATGTATTCCAGAGCTCCGGTATGGGGATTGTTATTGTCGACAGCATCTGACATGGAACGGGTGATCATCGCAAGTGCCCCGTATTTTGCTGCCCAACTTGCTCCAAACACACGGTAGACAACCGCATCGCCATAGGAACGGAAGGTTTCGACAAAACGGGGGTTAAAATGATAGTTATAAAAAACGATCTTCCCTTTTACCTCAATGTTTCTTTTTTCCAGTTCTTCTTTGCTGTTGATAAGGATGACGGGAGCCGTTATGCCTTTTGCACCGGTTCCAACGGAATTTCCAAGGGCCAATATATCGAGTTGAACCGGTTTCCCGTCAGCTCCGACATAATAGGCTTCATCCTTCCCTCCCCGCACCCAATGGGGGACCTTGCATTCCTGCAACCAAACTTTCTCCGCCCCCATATCCTTTAAAATTTTTTGGCCCCAGGCTTCGGCCTTGTACATGCCGGGTGAACCTGAAAGTCTTCCCCCCACTTCTTTGGTGAGGACACGCAAATTTTCATAAGCGTTGCCATTCATCAGGATCTCATCAGCAATCTTCCTGATAATAATTGAGTCATCCGTCTGGGCTTTTAGTGTCCCGGAAAATAAAAAGAGAGAGGAAACGAACAGTAGCTTATACATCATTGTTAGTTTGGCATTGCAAAATAAGGAAACTGGCTGTTAAATCATGGGAGAGGAAGTATTACCTTCGACGGCCGAATCATATTAAATTTAATAACATGCGCATTGGGATTGTTTGCTACCCGACTTTCGGCGGAAGCGGTGTACTGGCCACTGAACTCGGGAAGGCATTGGCCGATAAAGGCCACCAGGTTCATTTCATTACTTACCAACAACCGGTCCGTCTCAATGAATTCAATGCAAATATTTTCTATCATGAAGTACGTGTAACCAATTACCCGCTTTTCGATTATCCACCTTATGAGACCGCCCTTTCCAGTACGATGGTGGATATTATCATCAACCATAATCTGGACCTTCTCCATGTACATTATGCGATTCCCCATGCTTCAGCGGCTTATATGGCTAAAAAGATCCTTCAGGCTCAGGGAAAAAATATTCCTGTCATAACCACGCTGCACGGTACTGATATTACCCTGGTTGGAAGGGATAAGACTTTTGCGCCAGTGGTGGCTTTTTCCATCAACCAGAGCGATGCCATTACTGCTGTATCCAAGGACCTCTGTGAACAGACTTATAAGACCTTTGAGATCAAAAAGCAAATCGAAGTGATTCCGAATTTTGTGGATGTTAAAAGATTCAAGAAAAAACCTATCGATGCTTTTCGAAAAGTCATTGCTCCGGAGGGGGAAAAAGTGCTGGTCCATGCTTCTAATTTCCGGAAAATCAAGAGAATACAGGATGTGGTGGGGATATTCGCCCAAGTGAATAAGGAATTGAAGAGCAAATTATTATTTGTTGGAGACGGGCCGGAAAGGCAGTTGGCCGAATCTCTTTGCAGGGATCTTAAAATAACCGATGATGTCAGATTCGTAGGAAAACAGGAACAGATGGAAGAGATACTGGCCATATCGGATCTTTTCCTATTGCCATCCGAATATGAGAGTTTCGGACTGGCGGCCCTTGAAGCCATGGCGGCCGATGTACCGGTGATTTCCACGAATGCAGGAGGTCTGCCCGAGATCAATATCAACGGAGTCACCGGTTATCTGGACGAGGTTGGAGATGTTGTGGGCATGAGCAAACATGCCATAGAAATATTAAAGGATGAGGCGGTGCTTAAGAAATTCCGGACCCATGCCGGAGCGCAGGCCAGAAAATTTGATATACAGATCATCGTTCCACAGTATGAACAGCTTTACAACCGGTTCTGCAAATGTCTTTGAAGGGTGGAATATAGTGCGGTTATGAAAAAATAATGGCAAGCGAAATTTAAATATAAAGGCCTGAATGCCAGTAGAGTTTTATCCGGGCCTGTTATTTTCTAATTTGAATGCGCCGAAAATTATCCCCATTTGCATTGATCGACTTGCAATATTAAAAACTCCGATATATTTTTACGCAGTTTAGAAATCTCTACTGATCACTCTTATCGACTGATCCAGCCTAAATCCATTCTTAGATAAATCCCTTAGTTCCACACATCCTCTTATTAAGAAAGATCTTAATTACCATTTTCAGCTTACAACTCTGAAATCCCATTCCTTTCTGAATTATCTGCGTTAATTTATTGCGATCTAACTGCTAACAGCTTTAGAAGCTGGCATTTGTTGATTTTACCCAATTCCTCCTGACAGAACCTCATAATAAATCAGATCCAGATCTCCGAGGAGAAAAATCCATACACGCGAATAATTTTTTAATATAAAAGCACCTAAAATGAAAGCTTTATTACCCTTTTTAAAACAGATATCGACACTGTTGATCGTCATGTGCTTGTTTGCATTCGTGCAACAAACAAATGCGCAATCAGCAAGTGCAACCTGGAACCCTAATTCGGGTGTCACGCCTTCCGTAACTGGAAATATTACGGCAGGCACCCTTTCATCCACAAATGGAAGTTTGGGATCAGGTATCACCGGTTCCGGGACTTATTCCTATAACAGCGGTACTTATGGAATTGGCGGCGAAGGCTGGAGTACTAATAGCAGTTCTCCCGGTCCCACCTCTGGAAACACTTATGTGCAGTTCCAGATTACTCCCAATGCGGGCTATTCTTTTTCTCTCTCTTCGTTTTCGTATAATTTTTATACCAATGATGTAAATGACCGGACGACTGTGTACTGGTCTACAAGTTCAAGTTTTAGCACCTTTGGAACCGTAGGATCGCAAACCGGTATCAACAATGGAAGCTCGGTAAGTTTTACCGGGTTGTCTGGTATTACGGCGGCTGTGGGACAGACCTTGTATATCAGGGTGGTCTTTTATTATGCAACGAGTACCTCGAATAAAATGGGAGTTTATTCAAACTGTGTAGCCAATGGAACCACGACATCAACGAATACAATCACTCCGGGTTCTATTAGTGGATCGCCTTTCTGTGTAACGTCTTCCGTTGGATCCAGTTTTAGCCTGCCATTCACTAGCACAGGTACATTCAATAGCGGAAACATTTATACAGCTTATCTATCTAGTTCCACCGGTTCCTTCAGTTCTCCAACTAGTATTGGGACTTTAAGCAATTCAGCTAATTCCGGAAATATTACTGTAACAATTCCGGCAAATACTGCAACAGGAACTGGCTATGAAATTGAAATCACTAGTAGCAACCCCTCTGGGATCACTAGCAGCGCCAGTAGCACATTCTCGGTAAACCTGGCTTCAAATAGCGTTACTCCAACGACGACTCAGAATATCAATGCATCTGCGAACGGAACATCATTGACAGTAGCTGAAACAAGCACAGCGACTTCGAGACAGTGGTTTTACGGGACTTCGGCTTCCGGCCCTTATAACAATTCGATTTCAGGTGCAACCTCTACTTCTTATACTCCGAACTTTGCTTCACAAGGAACTTATTATGTCGTTTGCATTTCGACCTTTGCATGCGGTGTAATTACCAGTAATGCAGTGCAAATAAATGTGTCTGCCACCATCACGACCGGCAACATCAGCGGTTCACCGTTCTGTGCCAGTTCCACAACGGGTTCTGCAGTGAGTGTACCTTTCACGAGCGCAGGTACTTTCGCCAGTAATACTTATACAGCACAACTTTCGAGTTCGACTGGTTCCTTTAGTTCCCCTGTGAGTATCGGAACTTATCCGACCAATGCCAACTCAGGAACTATTTCCGCAACCATTCCGGCGGGAACAGCTGCGGGTACGGGTTACCTGATCCGTGTGATTAGCAGCAGCCCTTCGGTAACAGGTTCGAGTAGCAGTGCGCTCACGGTTTATGTTCCTTCCAACAGCATTGCTCCTACAACGACCCAGACCATCAATACTTCCACCAATGGAACGACATTGACGGTGACGGAGGCAAGCACTCCGACATCCAGACAGTGGTATTATAGTACAGCATCGGGAGGCCCTTACAGCAATTCCATTTCCGGAGCAACTTCAACCACCTATATTCCGAATTTTGCCACAGCAGGCACTTATTATATCGTTTGTGTGTCAACATTCCCTTGTGCGACCGTTACCAGCAACCAGGTACAGGTGACCGTTCTTACTCCCTCCATTACATTAGGTACGATCAGCGGTTCGCCTTTCTGCGTTACTTCCTCAGCAAGTGCCAGCATAAGCATTCCTTTTACAAGTGTAGGTGTATTTACCAGCAACACTTATACTGCACAGCTTTCAAATGCAAGCGGCTCTTTTGGTTCACCGACTACGATCGGAACTCTGAGCAGCAATGCCAATTCCGGAACGATTTCGGGTACTATCCCAGCCGGGACGGCTTATGGAACGGGTTACCTGATCCGTGTGATCAGCAGCGGACCTTCGGAAACAAGCAATACAAGCAGCAATCAAACCATTGTATTGGAATCTAACAGTATTGCACCGACTACTACCCAAAGCTATGCTGCGGGAGTTGGTGGTTCTGCATTGACTGTAACGGAAGGAACGGCTGTAGTTTCCCGTCAATGGTATTATGGAACCGCTTCCGGTGGTCCCTATAGCAATTCGATTTCAGGAGCAACCTCTACCTCTTATACTCCCGGCTTTACAACCGCTGGTACTTATTACGTTGTGTGCATCAGTACATTCGCCTGCGGTTCTGTCACTTCCAACCAGGTCCAGGTTACTGTTACCCCCGGCGCTCTTGCAGTGCTGACGATGAGTTCTATTTCCAGCCCGCAACAGGCGGACGAGAGTTTTAGCGCCTCTACCACGATTACAGGTAAAGACGCTTATGGCAACCTGGTGAATGGCGGAACTGTGAACTTTACGACTACGGCCGGAACGGTAACTCCCGCCAGCTCAACGCTGAGTTCGAGCGGAACGGCTGCTGTTACTTTCAAAGTCACTCAGTCGGGTTCAAATCAAACCATTACCGCAACTTCTGCATCCAATGGTTCGGTATTTGTTTTGAGCAATAGCTTTACGGTAAGCACTTTTGCTGACAATAGCAGCGGTGATTATTTCAGGACAAATGCAGCGGCTGACTGGTCTGCGATGAGCACCTGGCAGGGTTCGCATGACGGGACCAACTGGTATACAGCTACGGCTGTTCCGACCAGTACGGCTGCATCTATCCTGGTTCAAAATGCAATTACCATCTCCACCTCGATTAGTTCTTCGAGCCTGACCATCAGTGGAGGAACGATTAATATCAATTCTGGTGGTAACCTGAGCAATTCGGGAACCATCAGCGGAGCAACGACTACTACCCTTCTTGTGAACAGCGGCGGAACATATACGCATGCACTGAACGGTGGAACGATTCCCACGGCTACCTGGAATAGCAGTTCTACTATCATAGTGAGCGGAGTTACATCCACTGCTCCTTCAGGACTCGGTCAGGCCTTCGGTAACTTTACCTGGAGCAGCGTGTTGAGTTCGAATGTGAATATCAACAGCGCACTGACGACGGTAAATGGAAATTTCACCTTTAACGCAAACAGCCCGAATTATAATTTCATACTGGCTGATAACAGTTCCCTGACTTTGAATGTGGCTGGTAATTTCGTGGTATCCGGTAGCGGTTCCACACTGATACTTACCGAAGGAAATTCCAGTCCGGTAATCAATGTTTCTGGAAACTTCACCCTGTCAAACAGCAGTGACCTGGATTTTGCAGATGGCAGCGGAGCAGCAGTCCTCAATCTGAAAGGAAATTACAGCGCATCCGGTGCATCCAGCCTGAATGAATCGAATTCGGAGAATGGTTACCTTTTTGGAAACGCCCCGAATGGAACTTTCAATTTTGCAGGCGCTTCACAGACTATCAGCAATTCCGCAACAGGAGACCTTTCAAATGTCAACTTTAATATAAACAGCGGCTCTGTTGTTACTTTGGGTTCTAATTTCGCCATCAACAATTCGACCAGTTATTATGGCTCTATAGCCACCCTCTCAGTTGCTAGTGGAGCTACTCTGATTACAGGAACCTACTATATCAATGGAACAGCAAGGGTCAATGGTTTTGGACCCACTTTACAAAACTCCACTTTTACCATCAATAGCTCCGGTGATATCCAGATCGGTTCGATTGCCGGTATCACTGCTTCCGTAAGTTCAGGTAATGTGCAGACGGCAACCAGGAATTTTAACGGAGGTTCGAACTATACTTATAATGGTAGCTCAGCACAGGTTACGGGCAACGGGCTTCCTGCAATACTGACTGATAGCCTGACCATCGCTAACAGCACAGGTGTTACACTCAGCCAGGCTACGGCAATTAATACCCCCGGAAAATTGCTTTTGACCACAGGTACATTCACTAATGGAAGCAGCCTGAGCCTCGGCAACGGTTCGACCTTGATCCGCGACAATGGTGCGCTTTCTGCGGCACCGACTTTTACCAATACAGTAAATGTTTCTTACAGCAGTCTTGGTCCAAACACGCTTACCCAGACGACGGGTTACGAATTGCCCGCTTCTACAACTGCACTTGGCAACTTGACCATTAATAAAGCTGGAGCCAATATCACCCTTGGCGCAGGGGCAACTGTAAACGGTGTGCTTTACCTGACCAATGGCTTATTGACGACTTCGGCCAGCAATCTGTTAGTTATCAGCAGTACGGGATCGGCAAATGTCGCTAGTACGACCTACAGTAATCCCTCCTATGTAAATGGTCCTTTACAGCGCACTGGTACTGGCTCCTTCACTTTCCCTGTAGGCAAATCCGGTACAGGTTATGTGCCGATCGGCGTCAGTCCGACTACGAGCCAGACCTTCACGGCTGAGTATATCAGGGAAGGCGCTTTGAGCGTGGGTACCAATTTTGTAACGGGAACCAGCCTCAATCATATCAGCAGTTGCGACTACTGGAATCTTGACCTGGGCAGCGCTTATCCGAGCAGCACGAACAGTACAATGTCATCGGGTACTGCTACTGTTACCCTTTACTGGAACCAGAACAATCCCTGCGGTAATACTTATGTCTCTAATCTCAGCACGCTCGCCATTGGCCACTACAATTATACAAATGGCTGGGATGTGATCGGCCTGGGGGGATATACGACCAGCGGCAATACAACGGCAGGATCGATCTCTTATGCAGGTGCAACGACATTCAGCCCCTTCGCTTTGGGATCTACCAGCTCCACCGGTAATCCGTTGCCGATCATTATTGACTTCTTTAATGCAAGCAAGCAAACCAACCACAACCATTTGACATGGCAGGTGGAATGTACTGTAAACTATTCCAGCTTCGAAGTTGAACGTTCTTATGACGGTGAAAACTTCACTGGCATTCAGACCATCGACGCTGATTCCAATAGTTGCGGTCTGACGATCAGCTATGACGACTATAGCAGCATGGGTAATAAGGTCTATTACCGCATCAGGATCACGGATGCCGAAGGCAATTCAGTATATACTTCAGTTGAATTGATCACTACGGCTTCCAACGGTTTGGAACTGATCAGTGTTCGACCCAACCCGGTACAGGGCAATGCCAATCTGATCATTTCCGCAAGCAGTAGCCAGAATGTGGAAATCTCTCTTTTGGGTATTGATGGTCGTGAATACCAACGCCAGGTCGTACAGGTGATGAACGGTTCGAACAGCATAAGCCTGAATACGGTCGTTCTTCCGAAAGGCATCTATTTCGTCAGAGGAATATTTGCAAATGGCCAGACCAATACGATCAAATTTGTGAAACAGTAACCAAACTTTTATATCTAAAACCATGCATGGGCCCTGCTGCGAAAGCTGCGGGGCCCTGCTATTTAATAGAAATTATCAGGGCTGAAGCAGGTTGAAAAAATGCTATAAAAAAGGGTTGAAATAAGGCTGAAGCGCCCTATGTAATAAATTGAAAAAGAAGGGGGTTGAAAAAAAAATAATCAATTTATTGCTATTCTAAATATTCTATATTAGCTTTATGGGAGATAAAAAAGAGCGCGTTCTGCGCCACCCTAAATCCATTCTTATCAAGCTCCTTTGTTGTATAGATTTACTCTTTTAAATTTCAAACAGACTTGTTTTTATTCAGAAGCTGCTCTACTTATATCTTCGAAACGAGCACCTGTTGATCCATTCATTCTAAAGAAGGGCTGAGTTGCCTTTTCTTGCTTTCCTGCATGAATTAATTCGCAGGCCTAGCACTTGATCCATTATCATAAAACTGATTTGAAAAGCTTTGAGGACTGATGCCTTTAGCAAAGGCATCGCCGTGAATAAAATTTGGAATAAAATGCTAAATGAAAGTTTAATGATATCAAGTTCTAATAACCATTGGATCTCCAAAAACATCCGGAACCAGGCCCTGGTCATGTCATTACCCGAACAGGTTGCTGGAAATCATCGTTTCATCTTCAACCGAATTACCATGAAAAAAAATTTGCGCTTCCTGAGAACTACAGTTACTGTTGTTCTGATGACTTTTCTGACCTTATGCGCCGAAAAGACTTTCGCGCAGGTGGCTAATTACTCATTTAGTCAAACTAATGGCAATACATATTCAAGTATTGCGGGTACCGGGACTGCTCTGAGTACAGCCAAATGGGATGACAATGTCTATACTACGACATTGCCATTCAGTTTTGTATTCAATGGGACAACTTATGCGTCCGGCGCAACCATTTATGTTAACTCCAACGGATATATCACTTTCGGAGCTACTTCATCAAGCACATCCGATGATGCGATTTCTGCGACCACTGCGTATGCGGGAGCCGCGTCAGGTATCGGTTGTGATCTTGCTTCTGATGCTGACTATTTTCCAAGCGGTCAGACCTTCAGGAGTACTTTTAGTTCTGGTTCAACAACAATAACATATGTAAGTGGAACCTATCCCCAGGTTGGATCAACAATCTCTGGCACAGGTATTACGGCCGGCACGACGGTAACAGCAGTCACAGCAACGACAATTACCCTATCCGCAATTACAACACATGCTGAGACAAATGAAACGGTGACGTTTACGTCCCCGACAAGTATAATTTACACAGAAACCATCGGTTCATCCCCCAATCAGCAATTCGTGATTGAATGGATCAATTCCGACGCCTTCAATGACAATAACGGCAATTTATCTGAAAGCAATCTTAATTTTCAAATTGTATTAAGTCAGACCACCAACAATATAAATGTGAATTTTGGAACCTGCACGCCAGGGTACAATACAACTATAAGCCCTCAACCTGCGATAGGTTTAAGGGGAACCAGCAATGCAGATTACAACGACCGTACAGGGTCAACCTGGGCGACTTCAACAGCCGGAGGTTCGAATGCTGCATTAATGACATTGAGTACATCAGCTTTCCCTGCCTCTGGTTTAGATTATGTTTGGGCTCCCCCGGCACCTTGTACTGCCCCAACTGCCCAACCCACCATCTTAAACTTAAGCAGTACGGCAACAACTTCTATCACTGGGTCTTTCACTGCCGCTTCTCCGGCACCCAGTGGTTACCTGGTTGTGTACAGTACGAGTTCAACGCTTAGTTCAAACCCGGTTAATGGTACTACTTATGCGGCAGGTAATTCTCTTGGAGGTGGAACTGTTGTTCAAGTTGGAACTTCGACAACTTTCACAGCAACAGGACTGACAGCCAACACACAATACTATTTCTTTATTTTCAGTTATGCTTCCGGAAGTAGTTGCAGCATATCTTATCTCACCACTTCTCCCCTTACAGCAAATGGCTATACGGAATGTGCCGCACCGACTCATCAGCCAACAGCGCTCACATTCCCAAATAATACAAGCACCAGCATCGGTGGTTCTTTCACTGCGGCTACAGGTTCGCCAAACGGCTATCTGGTCGTAGTTAGCACCAGTTCGACTCTAAGCTCTAACCCGGTGAATGGAACGACTTATACGGCTGGTGGCGCTCTCGGTGGAGGTACCGTGGTACAAGAAAGCAATGCGACTACCTTTATCTATAGCCCGGCTAGCGCAAACACACTATATTATTTCTTCATCTTCTCCTATAATAGTACGACCTGTTACGGTGGACCTCTTTACTATACGACCACTCCTTTGACCGGAAGCTCATATACTAGCTGTTCGGCTCCTACGGCACAAGCAACAAGCCTGAGCTTTTCAGCCAATACCTCGACCACTATTACCGGTTCCTTTACAGCAGCTTCACCTGCACCCAGCGGATATATCGTAATCGCCACACTCAATTCCACCCTATCGGCCAACCCGGCCAATGGAACGACTTATACAACCGGTGGTTCTCTTGGCGGAGGCACCATTATCCAGTCAGGAACTTCAACGAGTATTTCTGCAACAGGTCTTACGCCAAACAGTACTTACAATTTCTTTGTATTCTCTTATAACAACACGACTTGCAGCGGTGGTCCGATTTACCTGACTGCTTCACCGTTGACTGGCAATTACCAGACCTGTGTCGCCACACCAACTTCCCAGCCTACAGCACTGAGCTTCCCGAGCAATACGGCAACCAGTATTGGAGGTTCCTTCACCGCAGCGAGCGGTGCGCCCAGCGGTTATGTGGTGGTAGTGAGTACCAGCGCTTCCCTTGGTGCAACTCCCACGAATGGTACGGCTTATACAGCCGGAAGCACGATCGGCAGCGGTACTGTCGTACAGGCCAGTAATGCGACTACCTTTAATTACAGCCCGGCCACAGCGGGAACTGAATATTATTTCTTCATATTCAGTTACAATACGGGTAATTGTACGATCGCCTATGATGTCACTTCACCGTTGACTGGCAATAGCTATACGGCCTGTTCGTCTCCGACAACACAGCCAACTGTGTTGATACTGAGCAGTACCAGCAGCACTTCGATCGCGGGTTCATTCACAGCAGCTTCTCCGGCACCTACAGGATATATTATTGTCAGGAGCACAAGCGCTACCCTTAGTTCGAATCCCGTAAATGGCACTACCTATACAGCAGGTGGCGCTCTTGGAGGCGGTACGGTTGTGCAGGTAGGAGCTACTACCACTTTCACCGCAACAGGATTAACAGCCAACACCCAGTATTATTTCTTCATCTTCTCTTATAATAATACCACTTGTAGCGGCGGCCCTGATTATCTGACCAGTTCTCCGCTTACAGGTAATGGCTATACGGAATGCACTACTCCGACTTCGCAACCGACCGCCTTAACCTTCCCAAATAATACGGCTACCAGTATTGGAGGTTCTTTCACTGCGGCGAGCGGCGCGCCCAGCGGTTACCTCGTCGTAGTCAGCACCAGCTCTTCTCTCGGTACAACACCCACAAATGGCGCGGCTTATACAGCAGGAAGCACTATCGGCAGCGGTACTGTCGTACAGGCCAGTAATGCGACTACCTTTACTTATAGCCCGGCCATAGCGGGAACTGAATATTATTTCTTCATATTCTCTTATATAAGCACTTCAACTTGTTATGGAGGACCTATTTACGATGTCACTTCTCCATTGACAGGCAATAGCTATACGGCCTGTACGGCCCCCAATAGCGTAACAGGCCTTAGCGCTTTGTCAAGCACGACCACGACTATTTCAGGTACGATCGGGGCGCCCAGTCCTGCACCATCTGCTTATGTGGTCTTCTTCAGCACGAGCGCCACTGCGCCTTCACCGGTCAACGGCACGACTTATGCGCAGGGAACCACTTATTTCACCAGTTATGTTGCAGGCTATGTGGGAACATCAACCAGTTTCACTTCCACTGCCCTGGCCAGCAATACGAACTATTATCTCTATGTATTTGCTTATAACAATACAACTTGCTCCGGCGGACCTGCTTATTCACCTGTATTGTTCTCGAACTTCTATACCTGTATCAATGTTCCTACGGCATTGACCGCTGGTTCGATCGGGAACAATTCAGCTACTCTTGGATGGACGGCTCCTGCAGGAACGATCACGAGCTATACCCTCCAGTATGAAGTGACAGGCACCGGTGCAGGTGGATGGGTAACAGTTACTGGTATAACGAGCAACAGTTATCCTCTAAGTGGTTTGAGCGAAAATACTTCCTATACATTTGAAGTGCTGGCTAATAATACCGCCAATACTTCCACTTGTGGTAATGCCAGCGTTTATTCTTCGACTCAGACCTTCATCACAACCTGCAGCACACCCACGGCCCAGGCAACAGGGTTGACATTCGGAACAGTAAATTCTTCTTCGATAGCCGGATCCTTTACGGCCGCTTCACCTGCTCCTTATGGAGGCTACCTGGTTGTGTATAGCACTAGTGCAACCCTGAGTTCGAATCCGGTCAACGGAACAACCTATTCCGCAGGCGGATCTCTGGGTGGAGGTAAGGTTTTACAGGTTGGTAGTTCCACCAGCTTCACTGCTACGGGATTATCAGTCGGCACAACCTATTATTTCTTTGTCTTCTCTTACAACAGCGGCGTTTGTACAAATGGTCCGGTTTACCTGACCACATCCCCGCTGACCGGAAGCCAGGCAACGGTGGATGGAACCTTGAGCACAGATATTTTCCGCAGCTATTCCGGAAATATCACTAACAACGGTGAATGGTCGACGGCCTCCAACTGGCAGAGCGAGCATTCAGTTAGCGGCACATGGATCACTGCAACTTCGGCTCCGGGCGCCAGCGCAGCAAGCATCACCATAAACAACGGAGATGCCATTGCAGTGGGAACTGCCTCAAATACCAACGAATCCATTACGGCAGAAAATACCACCGTGAATGGCAACTTGACTACAAATGCCGGATCGACATTTACCATCAACCATACCGGGACAAGTGATTTAACAATCAGCAATACGGGTACCCTGACCAATAGTGGAACTGTTACCAGAGCAACGAGCGCGGCTATCGTGTTCGCCAGCGGATCCAACTATATACATGCTGAGGATGGTGGTACTGTGCCCACAGCTACCTGGAATGCTGCTTCAACAGCGACCATTACAGGAACTGTATTGACCGTTCCTTCGGGTCTCGGACAAACATTCGGTATTCTGACCTGGAATGCTGCTTCGCAGACCGCTAATGTGGCGATGGATGGTGAAATTCCAACGATTTCGAGCAGCCTGAATATTGTCAATACGAATTCAGGAAGCTTGTCCATTGCCAATACAACAGCCGGAACCATGACCATCACAGGTAGTTTCAATTTATCTGGTGGGAATTTCTATGTAGGTAACGGCTCAGTGGCCAATACAATGACCATAAACGGGACCGTCAACATCACAGGTGGTAATTTTGCCCCTGACGGAACTTCCGGAACTGGAGCACATACGGTCAATGTCACAGGCAACTGGACCTTGAATAGCCCGGGCATCTACTCCCCCGGGTCTGAAAATGTAAATTTTGATGCAACTTCTTCAGGTGCTATTCAGACCATTGGAGGAACAGGAACCAGCAATTTTGACAATTTGACTATCAGTACGACTTCAACAGGAAGCGGTTATACGATTCTTGCCAGCAATATCGAGGCCAATACTAACATGACCGTTGCTGCAAATTCGACATTTGACCTTTCAACCTATACGGCTAATAATGTATCGGGTGGGAACCTGACCCTGAACGCTGGATCCATCCTCAAATTGGCTGGTACCACTGGCGGTGCGAATACTCCGGGTAATAATTTCCCTGCCAATTATATCACATATGCGCTTAATTCGATCAGCACCGTATCTTATTATGGACCAAATCAAACGATTTACAACGCTGTGAATTATGGCAATATTACCATGTCGAATAACGGATCCGGTTTAGCAACCAAGAGTATTACTGCCAGCATTTCAGGGATTGCCAACAATGTGACTGTCAACAACAATACATCCTTTGACCTTGGCAGGTACGCGGCAAACTGTACTGGTAATACCATTGCTATAAGCCCGAGCGACTCGACTATTGTGAATTACAACTTCAATTCAGGAACCAGTTTTACCACCTTGACAAATAGTGGAGTGGATCCGGGCGTTACCTCTACGATAGGGACAACCTCGACGGCATCTAACGCTGTGTTCAATTCAAGCTCAAGTATTTCCACCGCAACGGAAAGTCATGCATTTACCCTAAATCCAACTGCGGGAAACAGTATATATGTCAAACCCACAAACTCTTTCGGCATACCTGGTTTCCCAAGGAATCCGGGCGGATCTCCCACCGGATTGCAGGATACGGTCACGAGTAATACGAACTGGATTTTCAAACTCTCCGGAAGCGACCTCCCGAATTACGGCAGTTTCAATATCTATTTGCAATATTATCAGGACAATGCAATCAATATCGGAGGGGACCTCGATATTTTTTACAAGGTCAACGGGGCCGGTCCCTGGATTGAGGTGCAGGATGTGGGAATGCCCTCTTCTACTACTTGGGGTTATACCGTCCTCTCTAACATATCTGGTGGTACCAGCCTTTTGGGTTCCAGTCAGTTGTGGATACTTATTGTAGTAAATGCCAAAACAAATGCGAATGGGAATGTTTATATCGACAATTTCCAGGTCCAGGGTATCATTCCAGGAAGCTCTTCAACCAGTTATGGTACGCTAACCCTTAATTCGGGCAGTCTGCTTAGGCTGGGAGGAACTGCCGGTACAACCAATTCATCACTCGGTACTGCCAATAATTTCCCAGGCAAATTCACCTACAGCGTCAATGCAAATAGCACGGTGGAATATTATGGTAATACCGGATCGACTCAGCAGATTTATGCAGGCGCCACTTATGGAAACCTCCATTTAATGAACTATAGTGGTAGCGGCATAGCGAATAAGACCACTACAACGAATATCAGTGGCATTCAGGGAAGTGTGGCAATCTATGACTCAACTCATCTGGATATTTCATTATACGCCCTTAATGCCATTAGCGGTTCAACCGGAAGTTTTAGCATGACCGGCACGAATGGATATGGATATATCAGAATGAGCGGAACTTCAGGCGGAATCGGGACAAGCAATTTCCCGCTCAACTTCAGTTCCTATAGCCTGGGTGCTGCGACAACCCAGGAATTCTATGGATCGGGGCAGATTGTACCGTTGATTCCGGGTACTTCACAATCCGGATCCGGAGGTATATTGACAGGAACCGGAGGTTATGGCAACCTGACCATAACAGGTACAGCCTCTTCAGCCGGTAGCCAGAATATTCAATCCAGCATGCTGATCAATACAGGAGCTACCTTCACGGCAGGAGCAAATTCCTATACTGTAGGAGCTGGCTGGACCACCTCAGGTGGCTTTACAGCTGGAACCAGTACAGTAGTATTCGATGGTACGGGTTCAGTTACAAATGCCCTGAATCCGGGGACGAGCAGTTTCTATACTTTGAACAACAATAGTTCATCTGCTACTACCCTACAGTTAACTAGCCATGCATTGACCACGACCAATACATTTACCAATGCTTCTGGTGTATTCGATGCCCTGACCAATAATCTGGCTCATACTGTAACCAATCTGGCAACGGTGAGCGGTGGCAATTACCTGGCTTCCGGTACAGGTGTTACCCATACTTTCAATGGTGGCCTGACCGTATCCGGCGGTACCTTCACTGGTAATGCGGGTAATGTAACGACAACCAATGTCGCGCTTTCCAGCGGAACACTAATCGCTCCATCAGGCCTGTTCACGGTAACGGGTAACTGGGCTCAGAGCGGTGGCAGTTTCACACCCGGAACCTATACAGTCACTTTTACTAAAACCAGCGGAACACAGACTATCAGCACAGGGTCCGGTGGGACAGCTGTAAGCAATAGCGCTTTCAACAATATCGATCATACAGGCGCAGGTGTAACCCAGATTATCAATGCACCGGTTACCACAGGAGGCACATTCACCAATGAAGCAGCGGCCGGCAATTTCGATGCAAATGGCCAGGGCCACACGGTTACAGGGCTCGCCAGCTTGCTTGGTGCAAGCTATCTGCCCAATACCGGCCAGCAGACATTCAATGGAGGACTTACCGTCAATGGCGGTACCTTCAATGGTCTGATCAACAGCCAGGTCAGCGCTGCCAATGTAACACTGACCACGGGTACATTAACAGATCCGGGCAGTACGGGCACATTCACGGTATCGGGCAACTGGTCCAAGACAGGCGGCACTTTCACACCGAACAGTGGTACCGTTAACTTTAACGGAACGGGTTCACAAACTTTGAATTCAGGCGGAGCACCATTCTACAATATCCTGATTACAGCCGGCAGTTCGGTTACCCTCATTACCAATAATCTGACTACGAGCGGAACCTTTACCCATCAGTCGGCTACTTTCAACGCGAATGCGTTGACCCATACGGTGACGGGACTGGCAACTGTTTCAGGAGGAACCTATCTTGCAAGCACGAATACACAGACCTTCAACGGTGGTCTCACGGTATCCGGGGGCGACTTCACAGGTTCTACCGGCAATGTCAGCTCTACCAATGTGATCCTGTCCAGCGGTCTGCTGACGTCACCATCAGGTTTGTTCACGGTAACGGGTAACTGGGCTCAAAGCGGAGGTGACTTCACTCCGGGGACTTATACAGTAACCTTTGCTTCAACGACCGGAACCCAGACCATCAGTACGGGTTCAGGTGGAACAGCAGTTCCAAGCAGCGATTTCAACAATATCGACCATACGGGAGCAGGCATTCTGCAGATCATCAATGCACGGCTTGCTACCGATGGAACATTCACCAATGAGGCAGCAGCCGGTAATTTCGATGCCAATGGAAATGCCCATACCGTTACCGGACTCGCAGCCTTGCTCGGCGGCAGCTATCTGCCGAATTCAGGTCAACAGACATTCAATGGCGGGTTGGTTATCAATGGTGGCAATTTCAATGGCATAACAAATAGCCAGGTCAGTGCTTCCAATGTAACTATCACCACCGGCACACTGACAGCTCCGGGCAGTTCCGGCACCTTTACGGTATCCGGCAACTGGGCTTATAATGGCGGCACATTCACGAATAATTCGGGAACGGTTAGCTTAAACGGAAGCTCGACCCAGATTATCGGAGGGGCCCTCAGTTCAACATTCGGAGGCCTGACCCTAAATAATAGTTCCAATGCTACGTTGGTTGATGCTTCAAATACAGGCATCAATAAAACAGTGACCGGCGTGCTGACACTAACCAGTGGCTACCTGACAACGGATGCAAGCGATCTGCTGATCATGACCAGCACATCCAACAGCGCACTTGGAACACCCAGCGTATCCAGCAGCTATTACACCGGCGGATTCGTGAACGGTCCGATCCAGAAGACAGGAAACACTGATTTCGCATTCCCCGTCGGTAAGGCAGGATCTGGCCTGGTGCCCATTGAAATCTCGGCTCTGGCTGGCAGCACAGCCAACCAGACCTTTACGGCAGAGTATATCCATCAGAGCGCATATAGTCTGGGTCCGATACTGAGGCCAGATGTTCCCCAGTTGACCCAGGTGAGCGGTTGCGATTACTGGAGACTGGATCTAAAGCAAGGCTCTTCGACCTATCCACTGAACAGCAATGCAAACCTCGTTGGATCAACCACCAATATCACGCTCTATTGGAATCCAAATAACAGCGCCGGTTGTTCTTCCACTTTTGTAACCAACCTGAGCGATCTGTCCGTTGCACATTTCAACTTCTCGGATAATGGACCGACCTATCAGGGGGCATGGGAAGCTCCAAATTCTTCAGGTTATGTGACCAATGGCAGCACAAGCAGCGGAAGCATCACCTATGCCGGAGCTTCGATATTCAGCCCATTCACTTTGGGAAGCACAAATGGCTTAGACAATCCGCTCAGCCTTGTACTGGATTATTTCACAGGCACAAAGGAAAATGGATACAATTTGCTGAATTGGAAGGCTGAATGTAATTCAGAAACAGCTTCGTTCGTTCTGCAACGTTCTTCTGATGGAACCAATTTCAGCGATATCGATTCCGTACAGGCAGCCACGGCAACCGAATGTTCATTGCCTTATAACTATAATGACTATACTGCAACCGGAAGCAAGGTTTACTACCGCCTGGAAGTAATTGATCAGAATGGCAATATCACTTATTCTCAGCTTGTACTCATCCTGAATGATCAGAATGTAATACAACTGATGACTGTGAGACCGAACCCGGTACAAAGCGAAGCATGGCTGAATATCTCGGCTTCTGAAAATCAGAATGTGGAACTGGTGATCTATAGCATCGATGGCAAGCAACTGGTTCGCCAAACGATTAATGTGGTAGGTGGAATGAATACCATCGATCTCCATACTTCGACACTGGCCAATGGAATGTACATCGTAAGGGGTGTATTCATGAACGGACAAACCAATACCCTAACCTTCGTAAAACAGTAATTGAAAAAACACAACCTCCCTTTGTGAAGACCTGGAGCCGCATCGATTCTGATGCGGCTCTTTTGTTCATCTCCTGTTTTCCACCAAAATATATTCCCCCAAACTGAAATTTTTAATCCGGTCGAATTAAACTTCTTGCATTTTTCAAGTCTAACCGCCATAAATAAAAGTTAATATTGATTGCGGTCAGATTATGATTTTTTCTGTTCGACACATTCTTTTAAAAAAAATATGATTTTAAAGATTTTAAAACCTTATTTATCAGTTACTTAAAAATATTAGTGGGAATCTAATAAATTGAGACTATTTTTATCCTGAAACCAAGTAAATCTGGTTGCTTATACCTCCAAAATCCATTCTTATTAAGTTCCTTCGTTGTACGGATCATCTCTTTTAAACTTCATGCGTTTCTGTTCATAACACAGGAATCGCTATCGTCACCTCTTCGCAATAAGTTGACTCTTGATCTACTCATTTAAAAGAACGGCTGAATTGCCTTGTCTTGCTTCCCTGCGCGAACCTAGTTTCACAGGTTAAAGCATGTGATCCATTATCATATATCAGAACTGAAAAGCTTTGAGGTTAATTGCCTTTAGGATAGGCATCGCCGTGAGTAAAATTGTGATCTAAGTTTTAAAAGTGAGTTTAATGATACTGAGTACTGATAAGCATTTGATCTCCAAAAACTTCCGAACCCAAGCCCTGGTCATGGCCTTGCCTGATCAGTCTCCTGGAAAACATCGATTTATCTTCAACAGAATTACCATGAAAAAAATTTTACGCTTCCTTAGAACTACAGTTCCTGCTGTATTGATGATGTTAGTTGCTCTTAGTCAAAAAAGCTTTGGGCAAAGTGCTGTCTGGACACTTACTTCAAGTGTTACACCTGTTGTATGTGGTGGAACTGCCACTTCACCAAGTATTACGGGTACTACTGGCCTAACCCAGTCGCCCACTGCTCCAAACGCTACATATGGTTATGCAGCTTACGGATGGACAGAGACAGACGCTGTAAATACATCACAGTATATTCAATTAACTTTCACGAACACGGGCTCAAGTTCAATAACAATTAATACAGAAAATCTTACGACTTATTATGAAGCGGGTGCTGTTTATATGGATTGGCAACTTTCCTATGCAACCGGTGTTTCGACTCCTGGCACATTTACTTCTATAGCAACAAATATTAAGGACAATACAGGCGCAACGGCTACATCAAACAATACCACTGCAATCGCACTAGCTGCAGGATCAACTGTTTATTTCAGGGTATATGGATACAATAGCGATGGAACGTCCAGTTCTTATCAAGCCGGCGTGACAAATTTTTCCATTAGTGCAATCCCTGCTGTTCCTGCATCGTTCAGTGCGGCAGCCGGCAATGCACAAAATGTACTTTCATCAACAGCAAATACTGCAGGAAACAATGTGTTGTTAGCATGGAATACAACTAACACATTTGGTACACCTGTTGCAGGCACTACTTATGCTTCAGGAAACAGCATCACTGGTGGAGGTACTGTTTTATATAATGGAGCGGCTGGTGCCAACTTTTATACGCAAACAGGGTTGACAAACGGGACTACCTACTATTACTCTTTGTGGTCTCTCAGCGGCACTGGTAGTTGCTTATTATATTCTACGGCACTTACTGCTAATGCTACACCTACAGCACCTTGCACAACGCCCTCGGCACCGACATCGGTAGCCACAGGCCAGACGACTACTACAACAATACCCGGGACGATAACAGCCCCGGCCACTGCTCCTACGGGTTATCTGGTGGTGGTCAGCACAAGCGCAACGCTTTCTGCAGGGCCTTCAAACGGCACGACATATACAGTGGGGACCGCCCTAGGTGGCGGAACCGTCGAATATGCCAGCACTTCAACAACATTCACTGCCGCAACCGTCCTAACAAGCAACACAAAATATTATGTATTCGTCTATTCGTATAACTCGGGTTGCTCAGGGGCACCATACTATAGCACTTCGTCTGCATCGACAAATGCTACAACTATACCTGCGGCTCCGACCATCGGCACAGCCACGGCAGGCAATGGACAGGCGACGGTCACGTTCACTCCGCCATCTGGCACCGCAACGATCACCTATACGGTAACCTCAAGCCCAAGCGGCATCACAGCGACTGGGGCATCAAGCCCGATAACGGTCACGGGTCTGACGAACGGCACAACTTACACATTTACGGTGACTGCCACCAATGCAGGTGGCACGAGTGCAGCGAGCGCACCGTCCAATTCGGTAACGCCAGAAGCAGCCTGTACAACTCCATCGGCGCCCACCTCTTTGGTATTAACTGCTACTTCTTCGACCTCCGTAACAGGCACATTTACCGCTCCAACTCCTGCGCCCACTGGCTATCTGGTTATAAGAACCACAAGTTCTACACCACCAACAACACCAGTGAATGGTACAACTTATACAGCTGGTTCCACTGCACTTGGTGGCTATATCGTTTCTGTAGCTACGACAACCGGTTTTATAGATAACACAGTGTCTGCTTCCACCCAATACTGGTATTGGGTATATTCATATAATAGCACAACATGTACAGGCGGTCCACTTTATTCAGGTAGCTTAAGCGGTACGGTCACAACAGGGGCACTGAAAAATTGGGTAGGAGCAGGCACAACGGGTGGCAGCACCAGTACAGATTTCAACCTGGCAGCCAACTGGAGCCCCGCAATATCTCCAGCTTCAGGGGATAATCTGGTAATGAATCTCAATAGTACAACTCAAGGATATACAGTAGCTCCGGCAAGTGGCAGTACTTCTATCAATTTTAATTCGTTAACGATTACTGTTTCCGCAACCGTAGCGAACGCCACAACCTGGGAACTCAATATACCTTCAGGCTACACTATGACTAGCACTGGAAACGTGACTGTATCAAATACTGCCCCTAGCAAGGTTGTTGCTACAACGCTTAACGTTGCATCGGGGGGTACACTAAATATTGGCGGAAACCTATCAGTCACTACTGCGACGACAGGTTCCAGGGCCCAAACAATCGTTATCAGTAACATCGGCACTATGACTGTTACCGGTACGACCATAGGAAACAGCGAAAATGCTGGTGACAATGGCGCAGTATATTTTGTAACTGCAACAGGAGCCACTACTACATTTAACGGTGCTGCTACTTTTGATCAGGGAAACAGTAATTCAGCAATTAGTACATCAAATGTATATGTGGGTGGAACTAGCGCTGCCTCAACAGGCACTATCATATTCAGGGGCAATTTGAATTTGGGCCAATATGCTGGATCTTACGATGCAAATACAGTCACTGAAATATTTGATGCAAATGGTGTTCAGACTATTACAGATAATTTATATCAAAATCCATGGACTCCAGGAACAATACAGGTTGGTTTAACATACACCCCAACAACTACTGTTAGTTTGGGGGCTTATGGCACTCCTTATTCTACTGCAGATGAAAATACCAACAACTTTGTTCCCTATTCCAATTTGGTAGTTAGTACAGGTGCTACATTGATTTTGGGTGTTGGGGAAGCGCTTGATAATTACAATTACCTAGAGAACGGCGGGTCTGCTGGCTTATTTACCCTCAACGGCACTTTGAAATTACTTGATATTGCGAATGCTTCTGCAACTGGAAGTAATATTCCATCGGGTTATACTTATACGTTTAGCTCAACCAGTACAGTGGAATATGAAGCTGCGGCATCTACAGGTGCCCAAACCATTACCAATACCCCTACTTATGGCAATTTAACAATTGGAGATGTAACGCTTACACCAGCAACAAGCGCTACAGCAGCTGGGTCAGGGGCATTGACTATTGCAGGCAGCGTTTTGATCAATCCAAGTTCAACTTTCCTTGGTAGCACCTACACTCATACAGTTGCAAAAAACTGGACAAATAATGGTACCTACACGCAGAGCACAGGCACCATAACCTTAAATGGCTCTTCAGCTCAAATCATTGGTGGCACTGCAAGTACCAGTTTTTATAAACTTACGATTAGTAACACCGGTGGGGGTGTAAGTACCGCTATTGCTACTACAGTAACAAATACCCTGACTCTTACCAATGGGATATTAACGACCACCTCAGGTACCGTAAGCGTAACAAATACGGCAAATACAGGCATTGGTGGGGGATCTGCTACATCATTCATCAATGGGCCAGTAAAATGGAGTCTGCCCGCCACATCATCAAGCACATTTACATTCCCAATGGGGTCCGGAACCACCTATCTTCCACTTGCTTTAACCAGTCCTGGTGCAAGCAGTGCACCCGTTGTAACAGTTCAGGCTTTCAATGGCAGCGGTTATCCAAATGGTCATGATGCAACCTTATATTCAGTAAGTAGTACTGAGTATTGGACACTCAATACTACGGTAACGTTAAGCTCGGGAACAGTTGCCATTGCAAAAGCAAGCATAGGCAATAATAATGTTGTTGCCTATAGCCCCAACGGGGATGTTAGCACAGCTTATACCTCTTGGGGCGGTACTTCTGTCGCGGTTTCAAGTTATACAGGCATAGTATCCACGACTTCGCTGTCAGCGGCATCAAGTACTACGTTGTATTTTGCTTGTGGTGCAAATGAACCTCCATGTACTACTCCGGGGCTTCCAACAAGTCTTGGTAGCATATCAAGCACTGCCACAAATATTTCAGCCACTATCGGGGCACCCTCACCTGCACCTACGGGTTATGTGGTATTTTTTAGTACTAGTGCTACGCCACCTACCCCCGCAAATGGCACAATATATAATCAAGGGACGACTTATTTTACCAATTATATCGCAGGTTACGTAGGCACATCAACAAGCTTTACGTCTACGACGCTGCTTTCCAACACCAATTATTACATGTATGCATTTGCATACAATAATACCAGTTGTCTTGGGCCGGTGTATTCGACATCAATATCTTCATCAGAATATACCTGCATTGCTGCTCCTACTGGGTTAACATCCTCTGCGATCACAGGAAGTTCGGCAACTGTATCCTGGACAGCTCCAAATGGCACCGTTACGTCTTATACTTTATATGTAAATCCAGGGGCAGCGGGACCTCCATGGGCTAATACATATACAGTTACAGGTGCTACTACGTATAATTTGACTGGCCTGTCATCAAATACAACCTACTACTTTGAGGTAGTTGCAAATAATACTGCCAACACTTCCACATGTGGCAGTTCTGGCGCTGCATCGTCCGTAGCAAACTTTACTACCACAGATGCAACACAGGCCACTGATTATTTTAGATCTCAGGTTACAGGGAACTGGAGTAACCTTGCTACATGGCAAAGCTCTCACACTGGCGCCTCACCTTGGATAAATGCGACCCAGGTGCCCACTTCTCAGGCAACGTTGGTTACAATCTCAAATATTCCGAGCACTAGCAGCCCCGTTACCGTTACGGTGGATGTTCCTTCTACTGCAGGTTATCTTTCAGTTTCAGGATATGATAACAATTCTAATAGTTTTTATGCTAACCTCATTTTAAATGCAAATTTGAGTGTGACCGGAAATTTTACCATTAATGGGCCCACTGCTTACGTAAATGCTAATACTATTGATTCAGTTCATATAAGTAGCGGAACTACTTTAAACATTACCGGGAGCCTAATTTTTAATGCAACATTTGTAACTGGTACAGAATATCGCATTGCTCGCCTTGATATTGCATCTGGTGGAGTAGTTAATGTAGGCCAGGATGTAGATGAATCTGGTTATAATGGAGGCGATCAGATTGAATTTACTGGTGCCGGTACAGCAGGAAAACTTAACATACATGGTAACTGGAATTTCCCCAATGAGCCAAATCAAAGTGAGGGATCTCCAGTGCTCTCCGGGAGTGGGACAGTTGCCTTCAGTGGAACATCAGCACAGGCCATAAATCAATACGCCGGTTCGGTAATCACTTTCTACAACCTGGTGGATTCCAATATTACTGCACCATTATCTGTTAATGGAAGTATTGGGGTAAGTAACTCATTGACTATGGCTTTGCCAAACACAGTTCTGATACCTGCTCCTACGGTAGTGCTTAATGCCACGACAACTCAGGGCACTATCAGCGGAGTCGGTACCATACACGTGAACAGAACAACAGGTACACCTGATTATGTGGATCAATATAAATTTACCACGAACACGCTGTCTAGTATGACTGTTGACTATGCCGGGGCAGGTAGCCAGAATGTAAATAGCACAACAACTATTGGTTCTGCTTATGGATCAATTATACTGGATAGCGGCGGAACAAAATTGCTGCAGGGATTGCTTGGCGCTAACAGCACAACAAATGGCGTCAATAATGATATTAGGATAAGAAGCACATCTGTTTTCAGTAACACCGGAAATTATAATATCACAATCGGTGGAAATTGGGTGGATAGCACGGGTAGCAGTGCAGGTAGTTATACACCCGGAACATCTACTGTTTATTTTAACATGGGAGCTTCTACACAATCCATCTATGGTACAGCTACAGGGCAGACATTTAATAATATCACTACCGTTGCTGCAAACACTGGCCTTAGCGTTGTGGGAAGTACATCAACGTTGACATTAAATGGCTCGATGACCATGTCCAATTCAACAACGATGTCAGCGGGAACGGCAACCAACATTTACGTTACCGGCAGCTGGACGGATAATAACCTAAACAGTGCTACAGGAGGATTTATTCCAGGTACCAGTAACACCGTAACATTTACAGGCGGTGTGGCACAATCAATTAACGGAACCTCCCTTGGTGAAACGTTCTATAACTTGTCAACCTCCACTTCCAGTACTGCTGTGACAGGAGCTGGGACCATAGCAAGCCTTTTCGTTAACAACAATGTATCGATTGGCAGTTCCACCACCTTTAAAGCAGGAACAGCATTAAAAGTTTACGTTGGAGGTAACTGGACCAACGCCGGGACATTTACGTCTGGAACGGGCAAAGTTACATTTGATGCCATCACGGCGATAACACAAAATCTGAACCCGGGCGCCAGTTCGTTCTACAATCTGGTTGTCAATAGTGCAGGGACTGTGCTCTTGTATTCAAATCCATTGATAACTACAGACACATTCTATAATATAGCCGGCACATTCAGTGCTAATTCATTGACGCACACAGTAACCACCCAGGCAATCGTTTCAGGGGGTACCTACCTCGCTGGAAGCGCAGTTCAGACATTCAACGGAAGCGGATTGAAGATAAATGGTGGCATATTCACCGGTTCGTCAGGCAATGTTGCGACAACCAATGACTCCCTCAGCTCGGGTACATTAACCGCACCTTCCGGCCTGTTTAGCGTATCAGGAAACTGGGTTCAAAGCGGTGGCACCTTTACACCAGGGAGCAACACAGTTACATTTACACTGGCTTCTGGTACGCAAATCATTAGCACAGGATCAGGCGGAACGGCAGTTGCAAATAGTGCGTTCAATAACATTAACCACATAGGAGCAGGCTTGCTGCAGATACTTACCAGCAGCGCACCTGTCACTACCGGCGGCACGTTTACCAATGCCTCAACCGCAGGCAATTTCAATGCCAACGGACAGGCGCACACGGTTGCCTTGCAGGCAATCATCACTGGTGGCAGTTATCTCGCCA
>PMSV01000006.1 GCA_003168265.1 Chitinophagaceae bacterium | reverse complement strand
AACCACTCCCTTTAATATCCTCACGTCCATAGCATCACATATTAGCTTAAGCAAGTCTCTGCACCTCAATTGAATATCTCCTCGCAATACTGCGTACCGGTATTTGGTGCTCCAAACCACATGAATATGTAACTGGTGCACACTATGACTGCCCTTCCGTAAATTCTCCATACTACAAATTTATTAGATTTGTAGAAGCTAAAGCCTTGCACTAAAGTGCATAGCTTAAGCTAGCGTTTTGAGACCAGTTAAGGATTCGATTCGGTCAGCGTTTTTAGTTTTATTAGGGATTCTTCCATAACGGGTCCGAGTTGCTTGTCATAAACGATGGAGGAAAATTTTTCCCAGGGCTCCCATTTCAGGTAAAAATCGAAATACCATTGAACGGTGATGGTACCGGTCCTCAATTCCATTATATTGAATCCGCCTGAAAAGCTCTTGCCATGTTTCTGTTCCCAAAAGCTACTAACGCTGTCAGTGTTAGAATTGTTGATCCTGATCTTCAACTGATCCGACTGAAGCCATGCCCCTGAACCCGAAGAAGGGCCTGAGAATCGCATATTCGAGAGCCCGGAATTCGCTGTGAACTGATTCCAACCATCCCAACGTCTAAGATCACTGATTTGTTCATAGACCCTTTGCCGTGTAGAAAAAATATCAATGGCCCTGGAAATCCGTATATGGGAAGGGATGAGCAGGGAAATACCCAGCCATACTAAGAAAAGCACGAGGATACTTATAAACAAAAGCCTTAAATGGCGCATAAAACGATCAATTTTTCAAAGCGGCCTGGGCCATCTGTTCATCATTGCTCCCAGCGAAAGACCTTAATGGCCACCGTATAAACAACAATGCCCCAGACAACCAGTATTCCGATCTGTCTGCCACAGTCTATCAGGTGAGCCCCTTCGAAGGAAACCTTTCTGAGAGCATCGTTGAGGGCAGTAAGGGGAAGAATATTGATAAGCCATTGCACACTTTCAGGAAGCGCTGATTTTGGGAAAAAAGTTCCTGAGAGCAAATACTGGGGAAACATAAAGAGATTAGCATAAATGGGAATCACATTCTGGTTCTTTGCGATACTGCTTATCGTATAGCCGAATCCCATAAAGACAAGCAGGGCCAGGGTGCAAAGCACCATCATTTCAATAAAGGTGAGGATCCCGTCCGATAGCGTAAAATGATAGAAGAACTTTCCGAAAAGGATCAGCGCGGTCGCTGTGCAGAGATTAAAAAGAATGCGCCCGATACCATCTCCCAATACGATGGAAGTCTTATTAACCGGAGATGCGAACATGCGCTTTAACACCAGGGTCTCGCGCAGGGAGAAAAAAAGAAATGAAACCCCGAATATGGCCGAGCCAATCAGCGAAAATCCAAGCATGCCCGGCAGATAAAAATCGATCATGCGGTAGATGCGACCCGGAACCTCTTCCTGGGAAATTGTAGCATAGCTGTTTGTGGACGGGTTCTGCCTTGAATTAATGGTACTGATCACATCGCGTAAAATCGTATTCAGGACCGGAAGGTCTTTCTGACTGGCAGAAGTGGTTTTCAGGTGCAGGTCAAAGCTGGGGGATGCGCCATCCTTGGCCGCAGCCTGCCGGATATCGATCAGGGCGGTTATCCGCCCTTTTTTCAGACGGTCCTGAATATCGGACTGATCAGCATGAATAACATTGAATACCGGGCTATGGTTGATGATCTGGTAAATTCCATTCGTCGTATCGGATTTTGCATCAAATGCCACATCCAGCGAAATACCCCCTCCGCCACCCAGAGATCCAAAAATCACAATCAAAACCACCGGAAAAAACAGGCTGAAAAAAACGGACTGCGGGCTCCGGAAAATGGCCCTGATGGTGGCCTTGCCAATGGCCAAAGTGGCCTGAACCTGATTGTAGGGTTTCGACATGTCAGGAGTCTGTTTAAGAAACAAAAATAGTGAGTTGCATTCGTTGAATCTGATCTTTTTCTTAAATTACAAATATGGAAAATTGGATAGAAACTTTCCTGATCAATAACCGTATCAACTTATATCTGCTCAGGTCATATTCCCGATGAACATTTAACTGACCAGTCAGCTTCAAAAGGCAGAAATGTGCGAGAGCAATTCGCACATTTGCATCAGGTGCGGCTCATGTGGCTTAAAGCAGCGGATCCGGAGATCTACAAGCACTTGAAGCCAATAGAATCCCTGACCAAAAAATCGATAAGGGAAGCCCTGACCCAATCCGGCCAGGCCATTGAAGAATTGTTCAACGAGGCCGTGAAAAAAGGGGCCATCAAAGGATTCAAACCCCATCCCGAGGCTTTTGCAGGCTATTTGATCTCCCATGAATCGCATCATCGGGGCCAGATCGTCCTCTGCCTGAAACAATCCGGCCATCCCATCCCGAAAGAGATCCTATTCGGCGTCTGGGATTGGGCTAAACGCTGAAATCAATTAATGCTGAAATCAAAAGGCAGACGGGTCTGAGTAATGCCCACCATTTCTTTCAAATGGTTGATCGTTGTGAAGGTCCTGAAATTGTCTTCGCCGATTTCATCCTTTACGGCCTGGATGCTTAGTGATTTTTTGTATTGGCCGAGCAAAATATCCAGTAAGGTTTTAGGCTCCGGATATTCCATCAGCCTGTAATCAGAGCTTTTAACCAATTTAGCGGCATAATCCACTGCATCCTGCAATCCCCCTATCTTGTCGACAAGACCCAGCTTCAACCCATTTTCTCCCATCCATACGCGGCCTTGTCCAATACTGTCCACAAAGGCCATATCGAGTTTTCTTCCGTCTGAAACACGGGTCTTGAACGTGAAATAAATGCTATCCACCTCATTTTGAAAAAACCTCTTCTGCATTTCAGTTAACGGTTTGCTGATCGAAAGTTCATCTGCATCGGGAGCGGTCTTTACCCCATCGAAGGTGATTCCCAGCTTATTCTTAAAAAATTTCTGCATATTGGGCAGGATGCTGAATACTCCGATCGAACCAGTGATCGTATTGGACTCTGTAAATATCTTATCGGCATTGCAGGATAAATAATATCCGCCGGAAGCCGCCACATCCCCGAAGCTGATGATAACCGGCTTGTCCTTTCTGGCGACAGTGATCTCCCTCCAAAGATTCTCGCTGGCCATGGAACTGCCTCCTCCTGAATTTATCCGGATGACAATTGCTTTTACATCCGTGTCGAGCCGGGCCTTTCTGATATAAGAACGATAGGTAACTCCTCCGATCTGGCTGTTGTTTCCCTTTCCATCTACGATATCTCCTTCAGCATAGACCAGGGCGATCCTGTCCTTTCCGGTTTTTTTGAAATTGACTGCATTCGCATATTTGGCAATCGGTACAAAATTGAGCATATCGTATTTGCCGATTTTCAGCCTTTGCTTTATCTCATCCTTTAATTCATCATCGTATTTCAATCCATCCACCAGCCTGTATTTTAAAGCATCCGAAGCAAAACGGATCAAATGTTCATTCGCACATTTGCGCAGGGTCGAACTATCCAGGTTTCGCTCTGTGGCCGTTGTATTCAACAGGTTGTTAAAAAGATAGTTTAATAATTCCGTTGTTTGCAGCCTGTTCGCTTCGGTCATTTTTTCCTCCCTAAGCGGTTCGGTCGCGCTTTTGAATTTTCCGGCATAAAAGATCTGCGGCTCGATCTCCAGTTTATCCAGCGCTTCTTTGAGAAAAAGCTCTTCGATGGCAAATCCTTTCCAATCCACTCCGCCTTGAGGGTTGCAATAGATCTTATCCGCCACATTTGCTACGTAATAAGCTTTTTGCGGGATGACATCCCCATAGGCATAAATGAATTTGCCCGTTTTTTTGAATTGAAGGAGGGAGGAACGGATCTCTTCACTGGTGCTGAAACCATTGACATTGCTCCCGCATTTGATGAAAATTCCCTTCACGGACGAATCAGTGCCTGCATGAGCGATCATGCGCACCAGATCATACACTCCGGGAATGTCGTATTGTTCATCGGTGCCGAGATCTGCGAGCGGATTGTCCTGCTTTTGTTCATGATAAAGTTGTCCAAGATCAAGAACCAACACGGCCTTTGCGCCGGTTTCGGTTTTTTTGGAAGAAGTGAGACCTCCGATCACAGCAATTAAGACTATAAGCAGCAAGAGTGTGATGACTACAAAGGCCAGCAGCGAAGCGAAAAACATTTTAAAAAAATTACCCATGGACACAGATTTTTTCAATAGCTGTAAAAATAAATGATATTTGCCTGCCCCAAACTATTCAATACATGAATCATGCGTATTTACTGATAGGAGGCAATGTAGGAGACAGAATGGGCAGACTGCAATTTGCCCTTAGGTTGATTGAGGCAGAACTTGGCAATGTACGCGTTGTTTCATCGATTTATGAAACGGCTGCATGGGGAAAAACAGTTCAACCTGATTTTTTAAACCAGGCCCTGCTCGTTGAGACGGAATTGAGTGCATTAGCCCTGATGAGTGCCATTCTGGATCTGGAACTCAGGATGGGGAGGGTCAGAAATGACAAGTACGGGCCGAGAACCATCGATATCGATATTCTTTTCTATGACCATGACATCATCAATATTCAGGGACTTCAAATACCCCATCCCCAGATCCAGAACCGAAAATTTGTTCTGTGCCCATTATTCGAAATTGCACCTCATTTTATCCATCCCATATTGAATAAGGATATCGAAGCCTTACTTGAAGAATGCACGGATTTGCTGGATGTGAAAAAAATATCGGCTGATTTTGTGTGAATTCACGTTTTTTTGCCTTTTACCCGAACCTTGCCGGAAGCAATGGCTATTTGTTTGCATGTTACCCGCAAACAAATAAATAATCATGAATTATCATTTTATTACTATAGAAGGAAATATCGGAGCCGGAAAGACAACACTGGCCCATCTTCTATCAAAGGAGTACAATGCCAGGCTGATCCTGGAACAATTTGGTGATAACCCCTTTCTTTCCAAATTCTATGAAAATCCTAAGCAGTTTGGTTTTCCACTGGAACTTTTTTTCATGGCGGAAAGGTATAAGCAATTAAAGGAACTGATCCATACCAAGGACCTTTTTCACAGCGTCACCATTGCCGATTATCTATTTACGAAATGTCTGCTATTCGCGAAAGTCAATTTGCCTGAAGTGGAATTTCGCCTTTATCAGAAATTATTTGACATTATCTATCAGCAATTGGTGCAGCCTGATATCGTGATATACCTTCACGCACCTGTAAGCAAGCTCCAGATCAATATCCGGAAAAGGAACAGGCATTACGAGCAATTAATAAAGGACAGTTACCTGTTCAGGATACAGGAAGCGTATACGAATTATATCAAACAGCACAATGTGAAGACGATTTATATTGACGCTTCCAATGCCGATTTCCTTGGAAATAAAAAGCATTTACAAGTAGTTATGGATGCTCTGGAGAAGGATTATGACGATGGGCAGCACTATTTTGTCCTTCCTTAAATATCCGGGAAGCCCTGAACCAAACCAAACTAAAATGCAGCATACAGAAGGCCGCCCAGATCCTCTCGCAGCAGTCCGGATCCATGAATTCAGGACCCTGGTTGCGAGCCGCTTCCTGTTTATCATGGGGCTTCGCATGATGAGCACTCTTGTCGGATGGTGGGTTTATAACCTGACCAATGCCCCGATCGCAATTGGCGTAGTGGGACTTTCCGAATTCATTCCTGCCGTTTCCTTTGCTCTATATGCCGGTCATGTTATCGATCTCAGCGAAAAAAGAAGACTGCTATCGCGGGGACTATTCCTTTATTTTCTGGCCTCACTGCTGTTGCTTACGATATCCCTTCCTTTCTTCTCCGGCCGTTTCGAAGGTCACCGGATCGCCATCTGCATTTACCTGGTCATTTTCTGTACGGGCATCATCAGGGCCTTTACCGGACCTGTATTCAATGTGATCCTCGCGCAGATCGTACCCAGAGAAATTCTGCAGAATGCTACGACCTGGAACCAGGGAGCCTGGTTATCTGCTTCCGTCAGCGGACATGCTATCGGAGGCTTCCTGATCGCATGGCTCGGAAACAGCGGCACGCTAATCGTCATTGCTGCCTTGTTAGGGTCAGCATTCTTAAATATGTTGCGCCTCAAACCCAAACCAGCCCTGCAGCTCAGAGGAGAAAAAAGGACCTGGGAAAGTGTGAAGGAAGGGCTTCGCTTCGTATATAAGACAAAGGAGTTATTGGGGGCCATTTCCCTCGACCTTTTTGCCGTACTTTTTGGTGGAGCGGTAGCGATGGTGCCCGTTTATGCAAGGGATATCCTGAAAGTCGGCCCCCGGGGCTTTGGATTTCTGAACGGGGCGTCAGATATGGGATCCATCATCATTATCCTTACCCTTACTTTTTTCCCCCTGAGAAACAGGCAGGGGAAAAAACTCTTTCTAGCCGTAGGTGGATTCGGGATCTGCATCATACTTTTCGGGCTTTCGAAGTTTTTCCTATTATCTTTTTTTGCTTTAATGGTAAGCGGGATGCTTGATGGAGTAAGCGTGGTTACAAGAGGCACCATCATGCAACTAAAAACGCCTGACCATATGCGCGGGCGGGTGATGAGCGTCAATTCAATTTTTATAAATTCCTCCAATGAGCTCGGCCAATTTGAGAGTGGTGTCGCTGCCCGTTTGATGGGTGTAGTACCCTCTGTGGTATTCGGGGGATGCATGACCCTGCTGGTGGTAGCCATTACCTGGTTCAGGGCACCGGCATTGAAAAAAATGGAATATTAGGATTTCGTAACTTTCCAAAAAAACCAATACTATGCAACGCAGGATATTCCTACGCAATACTGCCCTTAGCCTGGGCGCTTTATCTCTGGCAGATCAAAAAGTTCTCGCCTCCTTCTTCCAGCAACAAGCCTGGAAAATGAAGACCATCCGTAACGATATAGGTTATTTTACCGAGAAAGGAGGAACTATCGCCTACCTCATCAATAAGAAGGGTATTGCGGTAGTGGATGCGGAATTTCCTGAACCTGCCCAGCACCTCATTGATGAATTGAAAAAATTAAGCGATAAACCCTTCGATTTGCTGATCAATACGCATCACCATATGGACCATACGGCCGGCAATATCGCCTTCAAGGGGCTGGTAAAAAATGTGGCGGCCCATGAAAATTCCCTGACCAATCAGAAAAGGGTGGCCGAACAACAGAAAAATGAGGACAAGCAACTCTATCCCGACATCACCTATGTTGACTCACAGACTTTCTCGGTGGGAAAGGAAATGATTAAAACCTATTATTTTGGCGCTGGCCATACCAATGGAGACAGTATAATTCATTTTCAGCACGCCAATATTGCGCATATGGGAGACCTGGTTTTCAACAGGCGCTGGGCCTTTATCGACAGGACCGCCGGGGCATCCATCAAAAACTGGATCGAATCACTGAATAAAACCCTTAGCACTTTTGACAATGATACCGTCTTCATCTTCGGGCATGCATTCGATCCCGAAAAAGTCACCGGGAACAAGGAGGACCTCAGGGCCATGCAGGATTACCTGGCCAAACTCCTCGACTTTGTAGGCAAGGAAATAAAAGCAGGAAAATCAAAAGATGATATCCTCAAGGAAAAGTCAATCCCCGGCGTTACCGAATGGCAGGGCGATGGCATCGAACGTGGCCTCCAGGCTGCATATGAAGAATTGACTGCCTGAGTTAATGCTCTTATTCCGCCCAACTCATCGTATAATCTGCGTTCTCGATCCCAAGCGCTTCTTCGGTGAGCATGAGAGGATGGAAGGTATCAACCATCACGGCCAGTTCCTTTGTCTCCTTCGCTCCAATGCTGCGTTCCACTGCGCCCGGATGGGGGCCGTGAGGGATTCCTCCTGGATGCAGGGTGATCATGCCCCTCGTGACATGCTTTCTGCTCATAAAATCCCCGTCCACATAATAGATCAGTTCATCACTGTCGATATTGGAATGGTTATAAGGAGCCGGTATGGCAAGCGGATGATAATCGAAAAGTCTTGGACAAAAAGAACAAACGACATAATTATTTCCTTCAAAAGTCTGGTGCACCGGAGGTGGTTGGTGAACCCTGCCGGTGATCGGTTCAAAATCGTGGATCGAAAATGCAAAAGGGTAACAGCAACCGTCCCAGCCGATGATATCGAAAGGATGATGAGCGTAATGAATTCCGTAGAGTATGCCCTTTTTCCTGGTTTTTATCAGGAAGTCTCCCTTTTCATCAACGCTGTTCAGGCTATGGGGAGGCCGCAGATCGCGCTCACAAAAAGGGGCATGTTCCAGCAATTGTCCATATTTACTAAGGTATTTTTTGGGAAAGCGAACCGGGCTGAAGGACTCGACGATAAAAAGCCTATTATGCGCACTCTCGAATTCCACCTGGTAAATGGTTCCCCTGGGGACGACAAGATAATCTCCGTAACCAAAGGGAAGTTTACCATACATAGTTCTTAATACTCCCTTCCCTTCATGAACGAATAAAATTTCGTCCGCATCCGCATTCTTGAAAAAATAGCCTTTCATGCTTTCACCAGGTGCTGCCAGTGAAATATGACAGTCCGAATTCACCAGGATGGTCTTCCGGCTATTCAGATAATCCTCGTCCGGACGGATGCTGAATCCTTCAAAACTTCGGTGCTTCAGCATTTTTTGCTCTGCAACCTTCGGAGAGACGTCGATGGGATCATCCGTGTAAATTATGGCGGTAGGCGGGTAAATATGATATAGCAGGGAATAATCGTTGGAAAATCCTTCTGTAGAAAAGAGTTGCTCAGCGTAGAGTTCTCCGTTGGGCTTGCGGAACTGGGTATGCCGTTTATGCGGGATATCTCCCAATCGGTGATAAAATGCCATGTCTAATAATTTAATCTAATGATTTAATCTGATAATTTAATCTGATAATTTAAGGAAATGATTAAAAATCGAAATCCGATCAGAAAGCGGCCTTATTCAATTCGAGAGCGAGCATGAAAAAATAGAATTTCCATCCTCTCTTATCGATCCAATAGGTGAAATTCCTGTGAAACGGCATGCTTGATTTTATAAAACAAAATTAGGGAAATTCTCATAATGACTATTTTTAGTCAATGGTTCAAGTATTTACCGCCGGCTTGGTTTCATTGAAGGATAAAAAACTGCTGCTCACATTCAGCAGGAATAAAAAGGCCTATTACCTTCCCGGAGGAAAAATCGATAGCGGGGAAAATCCCGAACAGGCCCTGCTGCGGGAGCTGGGAGAGGAATTGAACTTAAAATTATCTGTAGCAGACCTGATTTTTTACACCCATATCACCGCTCCTGCCTATGAGGAGCCAAACGAAACCATGATGGAACAGGATTGTTTCCGAAGCGATTGGGATGGGCCCCTACTGCCCTCTTCGGAAACGGAGTGCATTGATTATTTTGACTTCGTTGCATTCAAAAAACTGAAAGTTCAGGTTCCTGGCGTTTTGATCTTAATGAAAAAACTCATCGCCGATGGTTTGATGGAATGACCCAGGGATTTTAGTAAATATTATGATAAGAATTGGACTGATATCGGATACCCATGGATTCCTCGATGAACAGATTTTCAAATATTTTGAGACCTGCGATGAAATCTGGCATGCCGGTGATTTCGGAAGCATCGAACTGGCCGATCGTCTAAAAGGATTCAGGCCCCTTAGAGGGGTATATGGCAATATTGACGGGCCGGATATACGGCAGGCTTTTCCCGAAAAAATGTTTTGGGCCGCCGAAGAACTAAATGTCTTAATGATCCATATCGGCGGTTACCCTCCAAAATATACGAAGACCATCCGCGATGAGATCATCCGGACCCGGGCCGGCCTCTTTATCTGCGGCCATTCCCATATCCTGAAGATCATCTATGATCCTAAACTTCATTGTCTCCATGTTAACCCCGGCGCTGCAGGGAACCAGGGCTGGCACAAGACAAGAACCCTTATCCGCTTTTCCGTAGAGGGGAAGGAAATTAAAGACTGCCAGGTAATCGAACTCGGCAGGAGAGGCTAATAACCTCACAAAAAAAATAAGCTTCTGGAGCATTTATAAAGTTTTTTATTAGCGTCCACCAGGTATAATTTTATTTATCGCATTTCATTTCCTCCTATATTTATCCTTTATTATTCCTAATTCACATTTACCATATGGGAGATCAAATCCAGGTCAAAAAACAATCCAAACAATATGATGCGGTTATTGTGGGATCGGGGGCCGGAGGAGGCATGGCCGCTTATGTGCTCGCAAATGCAGGATTAAAAGTCTGCCTGCTTGAAGCCGGGCCAATGTTCGATCCGAAAACAGATTCAAATCAACTTAAGAACCCATGGGAATCTCCCCGCCGCGGAGCCAGTACTAAATTCCGGCCCTTTGGTGATTTTGACGGATGCTATTGGGGTTGGGAGATCGATGGAGAGCCCTATACCCAGGCCCCGGGCAGCAATTGGGAATGGTGGAGAGCTCGTATGCTTGGGGGTAGGACAAATCACTGGGGCCGTATTTCTCTTCGCTTCGGACAGAAGGATTTTAAAAGAAGGAGCATTGATGGGCTGGGAGATGACTGGCCAATAGGGTATGAAAATATAAAACCCTATTACGATAAGATCGATCAATTGCTGGGTGTCTTCGGCACAAATGAGGGACTCGATAATGACCCTGACGGAATATTCCTTCCTCCGCCCAAACCCCGTTTACATGAACTATTCATTAAGAAGGCTGCAGGAAGCGTCGGCGTACCTGTAATTCCATCCCGGCTTTCGATCCTTACAAAGGCCATCAATAAAGAGAGGGGTCAATGTTTTTTCTGTGCCCAATGCGGACGCAGTTGTAAGGTGTATGGAGATTTTTCTGCCTCATCCTGCCTGGTCATACCAGCGCTCAGGACAGGCAATATTGATTTAGTGACCAATGCTATGGCCAGGGAAGTACTAACCAATAATGAAGGCCAGGCAACCGGAGTTTCCTATATCAGTAAGGATGATTTGCAGGAATACCAGGTCAGCGGGCGATCGGTCATTTTAGCTGCTAGCGCCTGCGAAAGCGCCCGCCTGATGCTGAATTCCAAATCCAACCGACATCCAAACGGGCTGGCCAATAGCAGCGACGTGGTCGGCCGCTACCTGCACGATTCTACCGGCGCCGATATGGGAGGCATCATTCCTGAACTCTTCGACAGAAAAAGATACAATGAAGATGGCGTGGGCGGAATGCATGTGTATTCGCCCTGGTGGCTGGACAACAAGAAGCTGGATTTTCCAAGAGGCTACCATATTGAATATGGTGGCGGATTCGGGATGCCCCTCTATGGCTTCAACTGGGGCATCGAGGAATTGAATGGCAGGTTCCGGATAAAGGGAAAGGACAAGCAACCGGGAGGATATGGCATATCCCTGAAAGAGGATTATCGTTTTTTCTTCGGTTCTCATGTAGGAATGGCCGGCCGCGGAGAAGCCATTGCCAGAAAAGAAAATCGCTGCGAGATCGATCCGAAAGTCGTGGACAAATACGGGATCCCCGTATTGAAATTTGATACCAGGCATAGCGAGTATGAAATCAAACAGGCCAAGCATATGAAGGAGACTTTTGCAGAGATCCTTCATGCAATGGGAGCCGTGACCACCTGGGGCGATGACGACGGCCCCCAAAACAATTACGGTTTGCATAATCCTGGCAATATCATCCATGAAGCGGGCACGGTACGGATGGGCAGTGATCCCAGGGGCTCCGCTCTCAACGAATACAGCCAGGCTCATGAATGTAAAAACCTTTTCTGTGTGGATGGGGGACCCTTTGTCTCACAGGCCGATAAAAATATCACCTGGACCATTCTCGCATTATCCATGAGGACAAGCGAACATATTGTTGATGAAATGAAAAAGAGAAATATTTAATAAAATTATTTATGGACAGACGTAAATCGATAAAGACCCTGTTGATAGGCGGCGTAGCTACGACCATGCTCGCCGAAGCCTGCGTACAGACGGACAATAAAAAAGCGGAAGACAAAGCCGGTGCCGAAGGCGCTGCTGCCGGAACCATCAACCGGATGAAGGAGGAGCAGGAGAACGAAAAAGAATTGAAATCAAAAACTTTTTTCTCTTCACATGAAATGGCCACCATTACGGTTTTGGGAGATATCATCATTCCAAAGGACGATACAAGCGGGAGCGCCAGTGATGCGAAAGTGCCGGACTTCATTGAATTCATCGTAAAAGACATGCCGCAGCATCAGACTCCATTAAGGGGGGGCCTGCGTTGGCTTGACCTGGAATCCTTAAAAAGGTTCGATAAGGGCTTTGTTGACCTGAACCATGATCAGCAGATCCGGATCGTTGATGATATTGCGTATCCGGAGATCGAATATAAGGAAAATGGGAGGACCGTAAAGAAGGGCCATGTGAAGCCGGGTATGGAACAGGGCGTTGCTTTTTTCAGCCTCATCAGGGACCTTGTCGCAACCGGGTTCTATACTTCCGAAATTGGCGTAAAGGACGTAGGATATATCGGTAATGTGCCTAACCAGTGGAACGGAGTTCCTATGGATGTATTAAAACAATACAATATCGCTTATTCTGAAAAGGAATTGAAAGAATGCGTCAGTTTTGATAAGACATGATAATCCCTTTAGGCTCAAACAGGGTTATCTTTCAGTTGTGTCGATTCAATTCTCAACAGGCTTGTAATAATACCCCTCCTCACTGAGTACAAAACTGTTGGGCACGAAATTGAAAAGTGATTTTTTTACCATTTTAGCCGCTTCCTGAAGATAGGTATGGCGAATACCGGGAGTGCGGGAGGCAAATTGCCAACTCTGGATCTTTAGTACGGCAATTTTACTTTCCTGGATAACCTGTTTTTCTTTATGGCAGAATTCTTCCGCCAAATGTCCTTGGCTGTTCTCGATATTGGATTTCATAGAGGATCGAAATTTTTGGTTTTCTTAGAATACTAAAACTGTTAATGAAACGGTAATTATCATTCAAAATTGTGCAGGCGGACAACATGTTTATAGTCACGCCCGAACAGGCTCCCAAAGCTGGCCAGGTCATTTGTATTTTCCGGATTCCCGGAATCGAACAGAAAATAGGTCTGATCGGCGAAGCCAATCCCGGGTTTTCAGCTTCGATGAAGATTCTTCCGATGAGTATGCTCCTTATTTTTTTATTTAAGTTTAAGAAAGAACCTGCCTATTGCAAGCCGATTTTAAATGTTTAATTTTGCAAATAGTAGAGGGTGTTTAATTCTTACTAAAAATGGAGGGGATGTCCAAACAATCGCATAAGCCGCAATGGTTGGAAGCCGAGGAAACCGATGTTTTGACGCTCAATGATTTCCCCTGCAATCTGATAGTCTGGAACGATGAGGTCAATACCTTCGAGTGGGTCATCGAAGCCCTGATCGATATCTGTAAACAAAGTCCGGAGCAGGCGGAACAATGCGCAATGCTCATTCATACACAGGGAAAATACGCGGTGAAACAGGGCAGTTATGACGAATTAAAACCGATGTGTGACGCGATCACTGAGAGGGGGATTGGCGCCACTGTGGAAATGCTGACCAACTCCTGAATCGTCATAAGCAACGATCGTATAAACCGACGGCCTATCTGTACTACTCACAATGGCCATTTTCGCACTAAACCAGGAAATCATTTTTCCGCCGGCAGAACTGGCTGAAGCAGACGGTTTACTCGCCATTGGCGGCGATCTTTCCACCCAAAGGCTGCTTCTCGCTTACCGAAAAGGGATCTTTCCCTGGTATGAGGGTGAAAATATTCTATGGTGGAGCCCCGATCCCCGTTTCGTCCTTTTTCCTGAGGAATTGAAGATCAGCCGCAGTATGAAACAAATTCTGCGCAGGGAACCCTTCCGGTTTACAATCAACATGGCATTTTCCGAAGTCATAGGCAAGTGTAAAACGATATCCAGAAAAGGGCAGGAAAGCACCTGGATCACAGAGGAAGTCAGAAATGCTTACGTAAAATTGCATGAATTGGGCTTTGCCCACAGCGCGGAGGCTTGGAATGGAGACAGGCTGGCAGGCGGTCTATATGGTATTAGGCTTGGAAATATGTTTTTCGGCGAAAGCATGTTCAGCAGCGAGGGCAATGCCAGCAAATTTGCCTTCATTCATTATGTGAGTGTTTTACAGAAAGAAGGTTTGAAACTTATCGATTGCCAGGTTTATACAAACCACCTGGAAAGCCTGGGGGCTCGCATGATTTCCAGGAAGCAGTTTTTAAAGCTGGTTGAAATATGGGCCGATGAAAATTAATAAACGGCGTAATGTTTCAGCGTCGTAACCTTCAATTGATTTGAATTTTCAACATAGATGAGCTTGTATTCCCTGAATTGATTATTCTGGTCCATGAATCCAACCACACAGGAATATTTTTCCTTTCCCTTCTGAATAACCGGTTTAGGTTCCAATCCAAGATCAGGGAGTTTAAGCGTATCCTCTCCCCTTACTTCCTCGAATTGAATTTTCATCAGGTAATTAAAGGTCTTATTGGTCTCAAAAAGTGAGACTGAGAAATACCAATCATTAAGGGGATTATCCGATTTGATCTTGTATTCGGCTACAGGTTCTTTGTGTACGACAGCTCTTTCTTCCGGTATTGGCGGATGGGAAGAAAGGAAAGAGGGACTGTCTGAATTATTCTGCTGATCGGATAACCGGCCGTGGCAGGAATTAATGCAATAGATTAACATCAGGGATAGCAGGATCCGGAAGTTATTTTTCACAGATGATATGTATTTTAAACTATGAACTAAAAGTATATCTTTTATTCGGCCACTTTGAAGCATGTTGAAAAATCAATCCGCGCATATAATCATTTTCCGGGTAGGCGGTAAGGTAATTTTTTAATTCCTTTTCATCACGGATGGCCGTATCTGCAGGCAAATAGCCCATTCCATAAAATCTCCCTTTTTCTACGAGGATGCAGCTTTGTTCTTCCCGGCTTCTTCCCGAATCGATCAGGGTAAAGGAGGGCAGTTCCTGACTTAGGGAAGCAATTGATTCAAGAACGCGGCGATTATAGGTCTCCTGAGATTCTTCTAATTGACAGGCCCCGAGACATTTGCCGTTATTGAAGTCCTCACAGGAACCCTCTCCCTTTTGCATAAAGCAGAGTTTGGGGCAAAGCTGGTATTCGCGGATCAGTTTTCGAAGCAGATTATGCCCTTCGATGATCAGCGAAAAAGTGTAAACCGGCTTTAACTGCCTTTTCTTTTTTTCAAGGGCCAGGCGCAGATAGCCGTTTTGATCTTCGAAAACATAGAGTCCAAAAGTCGGCTCGAACCTTTTCAGGCTCCTGTTGTACTTTGGCCAAAGCCTTTTAATTTCTATGCATTCGAACAGAAAGGCCATAAGTTCCGTACCGCAGGCCTGGTAAGTGATCGAATAAATATTGCGCAGGAACTCCTGCTTTTGGCGGTTGATCTTGTTGTTGGAAAAATGGCTTGTGACTCTTTTGAGCAGGTTCCTGGCTTTTCCCACATAGATCACTTTCCCCTGCTTGTCGTGAAAATAATATACTCCCGGTTGGTTGGGTAGTCTTTCCAGTTCTTCAGCCGGCAAATGAGAGGGAAGGTACTGCTCCCTGCTCCTGCCTTTGAGCATTTCCTGTAAATGACTCTTTGTATCTGATTCCAATAATTTTTCAAATAGCCGAACTGTTGCATCTGCGTCGCCTCCTGCCCTGTGCCTGTGGTTTACTTCAATGCCTAGGCTGCGACACAGATTGCCCAGGCTATAACTTGGCAGGCCGGGAAAGATTTTTCTTCCCAGTCGAACCGTACAGAGTTTTTTCGCAGTCCAGCCGATACCGATAGAGTGAAGCTGGTGCCTTAAAAAGGAGTAGTCAAAATTTACATTGTGGGCGACAAAGATCCTTCCCTGAAGCATCTCCGACACTTTTGATGCGATCTCTGTAAAACCCGGTGCGTCTTTTACCGTCTCGTCGCGAATGCCTGTAAGTGCCTGGACATAACGAGGAATGGGCATACCCGGGTTGACCAAGGATTCGAAACGCTCCGTTTCCCGTTTCCCATCATGCAGCACAATAGCTATTTCCGTAATGGCGTTATTAGCTGCATAGCCGCCAGTGGTTTCTATATCGACGATTGCGTACATCAGGCTATTGTTTCCGGGAATAAAGGTATTGAATTAGGGCTAAAGCGACTAGTGCGGGAGAAGTAATAGAACCGTTAAAAAGCCATATACTTTTAAACTTTCCGGTCCTTCGCCTATCTAATGATTAAGAAGATTTGTTAGTTAGGTTAGAAATTAAATGCTGATTATCAGATATTTACTTAATTTAGAATTGATAATTTGGATATAAATTTGCATGGTTGATTTTTTTAGTATATATTAGATCTAACTTTCCGAACCTAGCTTACCGTACTGACATCCTGCCCTAAACTGAAGAAACCTTATTAAGATTCAATCCCCCCTTTGAAACTCAAAAAGAATAATGGTTTCACCACAAAAATTAGTATTATGAAAAAGAATTCTAACGAATTTCATTTAGGGGAATCTACTGTTACGGCCCTTATTGGTATTGGGTTCCTCGGGTTGGTGTTTTTCTTATCGTACCTGTATTGGTTTGCGTAATAGGTAGATCCTAACGACTGACCAGGTAAAAAGATTGTATTCCTTAAATGGATGATTCCCCATCTTGTGGGGAATTTTTTTTTCACATTCCCCTTTTCATCAAAGCTCCAATGGCCAACATTGTATAAATTTGCAGCCCTGCAAAATCAATTCACACGATCATTGATATGGAATTAAGCAAACATTATAATCCTTCGGAAATCGAAGCCAATTGGTCTGCTCATTGGAAAGAAAAGGGTTATTTCAAAAGTCTTCCAGATGACAGGGAAGCATTTACTGTCGTCATTCCGCCTCCAAATGTAACCGGCGTGCTTCATATGGGCCATACCCTTAATGAAACGGTTCAGGATATCCTGGTTCGACGGGCCCGCATGCTGGGTAAAAACGCTTGCTGGGTACCGGGAAGCGACCATTCTTCCATTGCAACAGAAGCAAAGGTCGTGGAGATGCTAAAGAAGAAAGGGATTGAAAAGAAAGAACTTTCCAGGGAAGAATTTCTCCATTATGCATTCGAATGGAAAGACAAATATGGGGGCATTATTTATAATCAGATCGAGAAATTGGGATGCAGCGTTGATTGGGATAGGGTGAATTTCACAATGGATGACCATTTCCATAAAGCTGTCATCAGGGTCTTCATCGAACTCTACGAGAAAGGCCTGATCTACCGGGGAGCCCGAATGATCAATTGGGATCCATCTGCCGGTACAGCCTTGAGTGATGAAGAAGTCGAATACCGTGAAGTAAGCGGCAAATTATATTATATCAAATACCGGGCAGCAGGCGAAAAAGCTAATGATGAACACATCATCATCGCCACCCAGCGGCCGGAGACCATTATGGGTGATGTAGCTGTTTGCGTTAATCCCCATGATGAAAGATATGCAAGTTGGAAGGGTAAAAAAGTGATCGTTCCCCTCGTCGACAGAGAGGTTCCCGTCATTTTCGACGATTATGTCGATGCGGAATTCGGAACAGGCGTTTTGAAGATCACTCCTGCCCATGATATAAATGATTATAATATCGGACTGAAATACAACCTGCCGGTTATCGATACCCTCAACGAGGATGGAACCCTGAATGAATCGGCCAGAGTATTTGTGGGTATGGATCGCTTTGAAGCAAGGGAAGCCGTGATAGCAAGGCTCAGAGAATTGGGTTTGCTGTTTAAGGAAGAACCCTACCAGACCAGGTTGGGTTTTTCACAACGTACCCATGCGGTGGTCGAACCCAGGATTTCCACCCAATGGTTCCTGAAAATGAAAGAACTGGCAGGGCCCGCATTGAAAGCTGTTTTGAACGGAAATATCAAAATTCATCCGGGTGACCGCTTCCTGAATACCTATAAGAACTGGTTGGAAAATGTTGAAGACTGGTGCATCAGCCGCCAATTGTGGTGGGGCCTGCAGATACCAGCCTGGTACGATAAACAGGGAAATCTGTATGTTGCCGAAACAAGGGAAGATGCCTGTCAATTAGCTACCGAGTCAGGGGCCCCTTCGGGGGATCTTCTGCAGGATGAGGATGTGCTTGATACTTGGTTTTCTTCCTGGTTATGGCCCATAGAAGTGTTTCGCGGGATCACAATGCCAGGTAACCGGGATTTCAAATACTATTATCCTACTTCAGTTCTTGTTACGGGACAGGATATCATTTTCTTTTGGGTGGCGCGCATGATCATGGCAGGTTATGAATTTGAAAAGACCAGGCCCTTCAATCATGTTTATTTTACAGGGATGGTCCGTGATAAACAAGGCAGGAAGATGAGCAAAAGCCTGGGGAATTCACCGGATCTGCTGGACCTGATAGACAAATATGGTGCAGATGCCGTGCGTTTTGGCATCATGATTTCTTCCCCTGCGGGTAATGACCTACTCTTCGACGAGGCCAGCCTGGAACAGGGCAGGAATTTCAACAATAAACTCTGGAATGCACTTAAACTGGTCAGGGGTTGGGAGTCGAGGGTCGCATCAACGCCTGAAGATAAATACGAATTTGCAGTAAATTGGTTTGATAACCGTTTGAATGAAGTCGTCATTCAACTGGAAGGATTATACGAAGATTTCAAATTAAGTGAAGCCTTAAAGACAATCTATTCTCTGATATGGGATGATTTCTGCAGTTGGTATCTGGAATGGGTGAAACCGGAATTTGAGAAACCCATGGATGCCGCGATCTTCCATAAGACGGTTGGATTTTTTGAACGGCTATTGCAACTTCTCCATCCCTTTATGCCCTTTATCTCGGAAGAGATCTACCATCGGTTAAGGGATCGGCAGGATGATCTGTGCGTTAAACTTTTGAGCCCGGCAGGCAGGACAAATGAATCGATAGCAAACCGTGGCTTCTTGCTCAAGCAGGCCATCACGGCGATCCGGGATGTCCGCAAAAAAAATCAGATGAAGCAAAAAGACAGGATTCAGTTGCATATACTTACATCCAGCCGGGAAGATTACCTGCCTTTCGAAAAGATCCTGGAAAGGCAGGCAGGAGCATCAGCCATCAGCTATCAGGCCGAACCTACGGGATCGTCCATCACTGTGGTTTGCGGAAAGGATAAATTCATTTTAGAAACCGGAAGGACAATTGACAGCACGGGACAAAAAGAGGAATTGATCAGGGAAATCCATTATCTGAAGGGATTCCTTCAATCCGTAGATAAAAAGCTGGGTAATGATCGTTTTGTCCGTAATGCCCGTACGGAAATAATCGAATTGGAGAAAAAGAAGAAAGCAGATGCGGAAACGAAAATAAAAGTATTACAGGAAAGCCTGGATAGTCTTTAAGCCATCATTTTTCCGATAGTAGGCCGGCGTTCAGAAATTCATGATTCAGTCTGGCGATATATGTGATGGGAATTTCCTTAGGGCAAACTGCCTGGCAGGCTCCTGTGGCTGTACACGCGCCAAAACCTTCCTTATCCATTTGGGTGACCATGGACAGGGCCCTTGACCTCCTTTCCGGAGAACCCTGCGGCAATAAAGCCAGGTGGGAGACCTTGGCGGACACAAATAGCATGGCCGAACTGTTCTTACAAGCTGCTACGCAGGCTCCGCAACCAATACAGGCCGCAGCAACAAAAGAGGCATCCGCCTTATCCTTCTCGATCGGAATGGCATTAGCATCCACTGCATTTCCGGTATTGACGGAAATATAACCTCCAGCCTGTATTATCCGGTCGAAGGAACTGCGGTCTACGATCAGGTCCTTAACGACAGGGAATGAGCCTGCCCTCCATGGCTCCGTCACGATGGTATCTCCGTCATGGAATGCCCGCATATGCAGTTGACAGGTTGTTGTTCCTTCCCAGGGCCCATGGGGCTTGCCATTGATAACCATCGAGCACATTCCGCAAATCCCTTCCCTGCAATCATGATCGAAGGCAATCGGATCCTTCCCTTCCAGGATCAGTCTTTCATTGAGCACATCGAACATTTCAAGAAAGGACATTTCGGAGGAGATATCACTGACGGTGAAGGTTTCAAAATAACCCTTTGCATCCTTATTTTTTTGCCTCCAGACTTTCAGAATGAGGTTCATCGTGTAATGTTCCATATTTTCAATAAGAAAACAAAAATAGCAAAACATCGGCAATTAAGATCAATCTGGAACGAATCCAAATCCGGCGATTCCTTTCCGTTGAGCATTAAACCAAGGTTAAAGATTAGTAAATTGATTCTAACCAGAAACCTTCAATTTTCATTTCTTCATAGGGGAAACCAATCAGGGTAGAATAAAATAACTAAATTTGAATTGCATATAACAGCAAAATGTCTGAAGACCTGATCACATTACTTATCGACGACGACCGGGATGATCGGGATTTTTTTTCTATGGTCATGAAGGCCGCCGATCCTTATATTCGTTGCCGGTTTGCTTCAGATGGAGTACAGGCATTGAGACAATTGAACGAAGACACTGAAATGGTACCGGATATTATATTCATGGACATCAATATGCCCAAAATGAATGGTATGGAATGTCTGAAGGAATTGAAGAAGTCACCGAAACTGCAAAATATCCCCACCTATATTTATTCGACATCCTCCGAGGCTTTCATGCTTGAACTCTGTTATCGACTTGGGGCAAACGGATTTGTAAAAAAGGGAACTGAGAGCCATCCATTGAAGGAGCGCTTTAGGGAATTGATCCATCAACTTAAACAATGAATCCAGCCCGGGCCTAGCTTTTGATGAATTTCAGGGTACCAACAGATTGTCCGCCCTCATTGAAGAGTTCAATGAAGAAAAATCCTTTCGGGGCATTTGCAATATTGATCTGGCTGCTGCTACCTTCCACAAGGTTAATTGTTCCACGGAGGACGGATTTGCCATCCAATTCATAAATAGCATAGTTGAAATTTCCGTTCTGTCCCTGACCCGCATTGATATTGATAGTATTTATCGCTGGATTGGGAAAGCAGGTAAACCCACTTGCAAAATCGGTAGTAAAAGAAAGAAATTGAACCGGCGAAGCACTTTGATTATCCTCGTGGTCAACTACAGAAAGTCTGTAAAAATTCTTTCCATTTAAAGGACTGGGGTCCGTGAATTGATAGTTATTGGTAGTTGAATAACCGTCCTGGGCTTCAACTATACCGATGGTTTCATAGAGGACGCCATCTGCAGAACGTTGTACCAGAAATTCCTTGTCATTTAATTCCTGTGTTGTCGACCAGTTCAGTACTGCCTGTTTCTGGGATTTTTGCGCATTGAAGGAGAGCAATACAAGAGGTAAGATCGTATTCTGTGAATTATTCTGGATGAGGAGATTATCGAGAACCGTAATGTTCTTTCCGCCACCATCCATCTGATATCCAATTGTGGCATTTCCAGCTCCGTTCCAATACATATTGTCAAAAGAAGTTCCCTGGTAGGAATATACCAGGTTGCCGTCTACGAATACCATGGCAGAGCCTGTGGCATTGTTATAAATAAACCGATAGGTGTGAAACTGGTTATCTGAAGGGAGTTCATATATTCCCGATTCATTGATAATCTTGTAGCTGGTTGTATTGATAGTATCCAGGGGCAGGGTGAAAAACAGGGAATTGTTTCTGAATCCGAAATTGAACATCCCCATCATAAAAAAACTGGCCGTGTTTTGTTCTTTTTTGAAATCGATGGAAATATCGAGGGCGCTAAGTTCAAAATCATTGCCTGATAAAACCATATTGATGCCTTGCTGTGGCAAACCGGGATTCAAGCCGTCCGTACCATGCACCCCTCCGGATGCGATCTCCACACTACTGCTTATGGAAATGGCGTTTGGTCCAATAACAGACTGACCAGGGCTCTGGCTGGGATTGTTCCAATTGAATTGACTGATGATCAACTGAGCTTTACCGGGTAAGAAGGCTAAAAGGATGGAGAAAATGGTTACCAGTTTTTTCATATAATTTGGATTCTTCCTAATAATCCACAGATAGTGCCAAATTTTTGTAAACTGGTTTTCAATGACTTACGTTCTAAATCACGAACATTTTGTTTTCAATTTGGGAATCTTTTTCTTTTTCCCGGAACATCTGGACCCAAAAACCATTCTCATCAGAAATCAGTAGGTTTGTCGGTAACCCCTAACCGACATGCACCTGCCCGATCATTTTAATCTATTCATCCTCTGTTGGATCATTGTCGGGATCGGCGCCGGTTTGTATCTGCTCCGAAGGGAAGCGCCTTATGGCCGTTTCAGTAATGAACGATGGGGACCCATGATCCCGAATCGCTGGGGATGGTTCCTGATGGAATTAACAGTGATGGTATCTTTTGGATGGAAGATTCCTTTTAAAAGTTTTCACTGGGCCAGCCCTGCTGGCCTTATGATCGGCCTGTTCTTCCTCCATTATATTCACAGAAGCCTGATTTATCCATTGATGATCAGGACCAGGGGAAAGAAAATGCCTTTAGTGATCATGATCGCCGCCATGGTCTTCAATATGGTGAATGGAGAACTGCTGGGCAGTTGGTTTGCCGATTGGAACCGTTATCCATTGAGTTGGCTGATATCTCCTTATTTTATCATTGGAATTGGGTTATTTTTAACCGGAATGGCCATCAATATGAGTGCTGATTATAAACTGATAAGCCTTAGAGGCAAAGGAGAAACTGGTTATAAATTGCCTGTTAACGGGCTTTTCAATTATGTATCTTCTCCCAATCTTCTTGGAGAAATCATCGAATGGGGTGGATTTGCATTGCTTACCTGGAGCCTGCCTGCCCTGGCTTTTTTTATCTGGACCTGCGCCAACCTGCTGCCGAGAGCAATATCAAATCACCGTTGGTATCACAGCCAATTTCCCGGTTATCCTGCTGAACGCAGGATCCTGGTACCTTTTATATGGTAGATTTATTCCCTTTAGCATCTTTATTGTACCTGTTTTTATATTCCAGGGGGGAAAGGCCGGTGATTTTTCTGAATACCTTACGAAATGCCTTCATATCCGAATAGCCTACTTCATACATGATTTCATTCGCGGTTTTTCGGCTTGTTTCAAGTGCCTTCTTCGCTGATTCGATCCGGACCCTTTGAGAATATTCAAGAGGGGTATTTCCGGTGGCCTTAATAAATCTTCGATCGAAATTCCTCCGTCCCGAAGCGAATTGATTGGAAAGCTGTCCTACTGAAATTTTTTCCTGAAAATTTTTCTCAATGTAGGTCTGGGCTTTTTTTACGAGTTCATCGCTATGCGATTTCTGACCCGTAAAGATCACAAAGGGGGACTGACTCTGTCTGTCCAAATCGATCTGGAAGACCTTTGAGCAAAAAATGGCTGTTTGTCTGTCATAATATTTTTCAATAAGGTAAAGCACCAGGTTGAGAAAAGAATAGGCGCCTCCATTCGTGTAGATCCCAAATTCATCGGTGATCAGCAGATCAGTTTTAAGCCTTACAGCAGGAAATATCTTTCCGAATGCATCGGCCGCCGACCAATGAAGGGAGCATGCCTTTCCATCCAATATTCCGGCGGAGGCCAACAAAAAAGCTCCGGTGCAGATACTTGCCACTTCGGCCCCTTTTCTGTATTGCTTTTCTATCCATTGGATAATGGGCTTATTTGCTTCAATGGCTTTATCGAAATTGTGATTGAGTGAAGGAATGATGATCAGATTTGTTTTTTTGATCTCCGAAATATGGACCTGTGGTTTCACCGAGAAAAGACCATTATAGAATTCGACATTTTCCGATAATCCCGCCAGCTCTATTTTGAATGGCGGGGTTTTGCCATTTTCCTTAATAAATTGGTTGGCCCTGCTGAAAATTTTATAAGGACCAACAATGCTGCTGAGGTTGTTTTCTCCCTCCGGCACCAATAGCGTGAGATGCTTCATTATTCGGGTTTTTGTAAAGTTAGGGACCAATGTCCAAATTGGCCCCTAAGAATGTCTATTTTACACTTGCTAAAGCCCGGATCCGGACACTAACTTTACTGTGTTGAATTTTAAAAAAAAAAAATGAAAATGAAAAATTCAGATTTTACTACGACAATCTTAGTGGACAAATCTCCCGAAGAAGCCTATGATGCTATCAACGATGTAAGGGGCTGGTGGTCTGGCGATATTGAAGGGGTAACAGACAAACTAAATGAAGTCTTCACCTACCGTTATAAGAATTTCCATTTCACCAAACATAAAATAACCGAGCTGGTGCCTGGTAAAAAAGTGGTTTGGCTGATATTGGAAAGCTACCTGAGTTTTGTGGAGGACAAAAAGGAATGGGATGGAACTCAGATCGTTTTCGATATTTCTGAAAAGGATGGCAAGACCACCGTCCGCTTTACTCACAAGGGATTGGTTCCCCGTTATGAATGTTTCGATGCCTGCTCCAATGCCTGGACTGATTATGTCCAAAACAGCCTAAAGCACCTTATTGAAACCGGAAAGGGAAAACCTAACAAAAAAGAGAAGAAGGAAAAAGCGGTTGAAAAATAAAACACCATCATTCGTTTCTGAAATTCTTATTGATCAGGGCGACGATCATCTGATTATCGGTATTTTTTGCCTTTTCTAAAAGGCGGTAGCCTCTTATTGAGAAATCCGGATCGTCTATATAGAGTTTGGTCCGGATCAAAAAATCGACTGAAGCCTCCTGCGACCAAAGTTGATTATGCACCAGGATATAATCGGGTTGGTAGATGGTCAGCCATCGATGAAATTTTCTCTGCCCGATAAAGCCCGCATTATAGGGAGTCACAAGCCCTAGGATATCAACAATTTTTCTGTTCGAATACCAGCCGATAGTGCCCACTTCCACCATGGCAATATCCGAATCTCCTTCCGTATACTGCTTTACCCAATCCGCGATCAGATCATAATCCTTTTGCCTGTACTCTAGCTTGTCCCGGTTGGAGACGAGTAAAGCAACGAGGGCAATGATCAATAAAGAAAAACTTAGGGCTGAATGTTCAAATCGCCTGGATGCAATCCCGGCGAGTCCGATCGAAAAAAAAATCAGACTAAAAAAGACAAAGGGAGCATAGTACCAATGGTAGTTGGGCAGGTTAAAAGCCGAATAAAGCAAAAAAAGTATGAGGAGAAAGAGAATCACTTTTTTGATAAGCGGATGGCTCCGGCTAAGGAAGATCCCGTAAAGGATTAAAGGTATGGAGCTGATTAGCAGCCAGGGCGCAATAAAAAAATTCCGGGCAAGCGCCAATAGATTAATGAAGATAAGTCTCCCCCATAAACCCGATCTCCCCTGGCCCCATTTTGCGGCAATGGTAGCGGGAAGGGGTTGTCCATAGTATAACTCATTAAAAACAAATGGCGCTAAAAAAATCATAGCTGCTCCCAACAATAAGGGCCAGGGGGGAATGCTTCCTTTTTCTATTATGTACGAAATCAGTAATACCAAACCTAGCAAGCCCCCTTCAATTCTCGTGACGGCCAGAAGCGACAGGGCAAGGACAAAATAATCTGACCCCTTTTTATAAAGATGCAAAGAACACATTATCAAAAGCAGGAAAAGACAGGTATCCATGCCGAAAGTCGTATAGAAATACTGGGTCAGGCTAATAAACACCGCCGTAATGAGTTGAACAGGTTTTTGGCTAGAGACCAATCCTACTCCCAGGATGATCGAAAAATAAAAAAAGAGACCCGATAAGAGAACATTCGCCAATTGGTAGTTCCTGATGAAAAAGGTCAAAATCACCATTAGCCAGGTAAAAAGCGGGGAAGTCAGGCCATTGAAGCGCTGGCCGGGATTATAGACAAGGCCCAGGCCCTCATGAAAATTCCTGATATAACGGAGATAGATAAGCGCATCATCAAGCTGGTAATGCCTGTACAGGAAGCTAAAATAAGCAACGGTCACGAGCGGTATCAGATACCAGGATTCCCATTTTATGAACGGATAGCCTTTTTCCATTTAGAATACAATAAAATTACATTTCAAAATGCTATGGGGAATTGATTTTTTTGGATCAATCCCCGGCAGGCTCTTTTAAAACCTCACTATCAGATCCAATAGGCTAATGAACCTGATGTCGGAAGGATTCACCCGATTTTTCAAATCTGCCCGAATTCTGATAAGCTATCATTTTGAAAGACAATTTTCCATTTTGAAAATTCCTAACATTATAGCATGTCTTTTTTCATAATGGAAGGCTTTAATTGTTAATACGGGCTTTAAGGATTCTCTAACATTTAACCTGGAATGCACGTCCCTGAGGCTTTTCATGGTTTTCGGCAGTCCTGGGGTCAGAACTGGCATTTCATTGGGACCTAATTGTAAAATTCGCATTATGAATACTTACGATGCCGCCTCTTTCATAGAAAGAAAACTTCCCGAAGCTCATGTATTCGAAAAGTCAGGAAGATTGACCTTTGATATAAATAAGACGATCGCGTGTCTTACACAGTTTTTAAAGAACAGATTTGCTATAGGGGATATGCTTTCAGTCAAAACAACCCTTGGAATTGCAGATATCATTTACATGAAAGGAGATCCTGTGCTAAGAACAGCCATCGAAAATATACTCGTCTACTCCTTTTCAGGAATCATGCCCACTGAAAAATGGCAGAGAAAGGAATTTAAGGGAATAATTCCGGCCTCCTTATTCGTACAATACATTCATCAGATCACACACATTTATTAATTTACCCAAATGAAAAACAAGATTGCCCGACATTATTATATCCCGGAAGCTGAAACAGTGTTCCCAAAAGCAGATGAAAGCCATCTCATAGATCCGGAACCGGTAATTCTACGGCTGGCCGCAAAGCAGGATTCAAAATACGCCTTTTTGATCGCAAAAGAAATGAGGGCCTCGGCCCTTGCCCGTGGCATTGGAATAGCCTATCGCTCGGTTGAGTCCATCTGCGAAAAAATGGAAAAAGGCCATGCAGTGATTGCGACTACAACACGGGGAGATTGGGCCGGGTTTTGCTATTTGGAAGTCTGGGAAAATGGAAGATTTGTTTCCAACAGTGGAATGATAGTATCGCCAAAATATCGCGAACAGGGGATTGCAAAAAGCCTGAAAAGGCAAATATTCGATTTAAGCCGGAATCTTTTCCCAAATGCCCATATTTTTTGCATTACCAGTGGTTCTGCCATGATGAAACTTAACAGCAAATTCGGTTTTGAGCCAGTCTCCTTCACTGAAATCACAAGGGACTTGAATTTCTGGCAGGGTTGCCAGCATTGTGTCAATTACAGTATTCTGGAAAGCAAGAAATTCAAAAACTGTCTCTGCACTGCCAAGTTTTATGAGGCAGGGACCCAATAGTTTTCAACACAGGAGGCCATTTTCAGAAAAAAATCTTACCTTCCGGTCATCGAACCGGTTTTGAATAAGTATTCGTTAATTATCCTGCTTCAGAAACTGCACCATAGTTAGCCTCTTACTTTTTGCTTCATCATTCTGATGATTGGCTTTATCGTAATTAAAAACATTGTAATATTTAGTTTTTCATGGCATTTATTGACGATTTGTTAGAAAGACCTTCATATGGTTGGGCAGATGAAAAGGGAGAATTGGTAGTTCCTACTACGAAACAATTATTCAGGGAAGCATTAAGGAGAATAAATATATTCAAATCAAGGAAAAACTGGATTTCGCTCGTCGGCTGGCTAATGATCATCTGCATGCTCCCTTTTCTGTATATGTTTATTTTCTATTATTTCTCCTGGAAACTTGTCGCTTTCATCATTTTCTACAGCATGATCATTATGGCTACGCATGGTACGATTTGGTACCATCGCTATTGCACCCACAAGGCCTTCAAGTTTCGAAATAGTTTCTGGCGTTTCTTCACCCAGAATCTCGTCATCAAAACAGTCTGTGAAGAGATCTATGTCGTATCGCACCATGTCCATCATGTAAAATCGGATATGCCCGGCGACCCCTATAATGCAAGGGCTGGCCTCTGGTATTGCATGCTCGCGGATGTCAACCACCAGTCCATTTCAAAAAACCTGAGCGAAAACGATTATAAAAAAACTTCACTATTCCTTCAGCATACAGGCGTAAGAATCAACAGCTACAAGCAATACCTCTATTGGGGTTCACTCGCAAGCCCCTTTTATACTATCGGGCTCTGGTTGTTAAACTGGTCATTCTGGTATGCTGTTTTTTATTTAATCGGAGGGAATTCACTCGCCTGCGCCCTTTTCAGCGCTGCCCTCTTATGGTTTGTGCTCGTGCGCGCATTTAATTACACAGGCCACGGTAAGGGAAAGGAAAAATATGTCGACGGCATTGACTTCGACCGCAGCAATCTTTCCATCAACCAAACCCGGCCCGGCCTTTTTGCCGGTGAATGGCACAACAACCATCATTTATATCCAGCCAGTGCAAGAGCAGGGTTCCTCCCCTATCAGCTCGACCTTCCCTGGATCTATATTTTCTGCCTGTTTAAGATCGGTGCTGTTTCATCCTATCATGATTCAAAGAAAGATTTTCTGCGGAAGTATCGTGTGAAAAAAGGATGATAGCTAAGGCTAAACCGATTCCGGCTTATCGGTATGCTCTAGTTTTTATTTTTAAGATCGGCAACAGCCATAATGAAAATATTTGCAGGCAGTTTCAATTAATGAACATAGTGGGTTTTTAATGATTATCCTCCTTCCCGCCTTCCGCCATGATCATTTGTTTCTCAAAATTATAGAAGGAGTTCGGCTGGCTAAAAATCGATCTGTTCAACTGGCACAATTTTTAAATATTTGATAAGGAAATACTTACCATATGTCTCTATCAAAGTACAAACAAAAAAGGTCCTTCGACCAGACTCCGGAACCAAGCGGTGGCAAGAGCAAAGCGAAAAATTTGGTCTTTGTTATTCAAAAACATGATGCCAGCCGTTTACATTATGACTTTCGCCTCGAAATGGATGGCGTGCTTAAAAGTTGGGCTATTCCTAAAGGACCTTCACTGGATCCAGCTATTAAAAGGCTGGCGATGATGGTCGAAGACCACCCATTTGATTATGGTGGTTTTGAAGGGATCATTCCGAAAGGCAATTATGGTGCAGGTATGGTAATTGTTTGGGATCGAGGTAGTTATGAACCAATTGATCCGGTAAAATCCAAAAAAGAAGCGGATAAATTATTTCGAAAACAACTGAAGCAGGGCTCGCTGAAATTTATCCTTAAGGGCAAAAAACTGAAGGGAGAATTTGCACTGGTTCGCACAAACGGGATGGGAGATAATGCCTGGTTGCTCATCAAACACAGGGATAAATACGCGCAGAAAGAGGATATTACAAAAAATGAAAAGTCAGTTTTATCAGGGAAAACCATTGCCGGAATGGAAAAAGCGCCTGATAAGGTATATGGAAAGAATTCAAAAAACAAGGCTGCCTCAAAAATTAAAAACGACGATGCTGAGAAGGCCCCCTTTCCTAAGTCGATAAGTCCAATGCTGGCAACACTGGTGGATGCTCCCGTAACAGATAAGGGCTGGCTTTTTGAAATCAAATGGGACGGATATCGTGCCATAGGCCTATGCAAAAAGGACAATGTGGAAATTATCTCCCGAAATAACAAACCATTTAGCGAAAAGTATTACCCTATCCATGACGCATTGCAGGAATTAAAATTAAATGCGGTGCTTGACGGCGAAATAGTTGTTCTCAAAGAAAACGGAATTTCCAATTTTGGCGCTCTTCAAAACTGGCGAAGCGAAGCGGATGGAGAACTTTTCTATTATGTTTTTGACCTTCTTTGGTTAAACGGTTATGATCTCAAGGACCTGCCTTTGGCAGATCGGCGGGAATTATTGCACGGACTCCTGCCTGCAGACGGCATAATCCGGGAAAGCGAAACATTTGATAATAATGCAACTGAAATGCTAACCGCTGCCGCCAAAATGGGTCTTGAAGGGATTATAGCCAAGCGTGCAGACAGTTTCTATAAAGAGAAAGACAGAAGCAGGGATTGGCTGAAGATTAAGGTACAGAAAAGGCATGAGGCAGTGATTGGCGGATACACCATAAATGAGGATTCGCCAAAACTTTTCAGTTCATTGCTGGTGGGTGTGTATTCCAAAAACGAACTCCACTATATAGGTAAGGTCGGTACGGGATTCAATGTCAGGCTGCAAAAAGAAATGATGGCCAAATTCAAACCACTGAAGGTTAAAGGATCTCCCTTTAAAATTACCCCGGATGTTAACGAGCCATCCCGATTCCGGCCTAATCCACCCCATGCAAAAGCTTATTGGCTGAAACCGAAACTTGTTTGCGAAGTTGTTTATGCTGAATTGACATCGGACGGTGTCATGCGTCATCCCTCATTTCAGGGGATGCGGGAAGACAAGTCAGCAAAAGATGTTCATGCAGAAGTTGCCCGTCATACGAAGGATCTGGTAAAAAAGACAGGGGTAAAGTTAAAAGGAACCAGCGGAGGCCGTAAAACACTATTGAATCCTACGGAAGAAACACAAGTCAAAGCGGTAAATGGACATGAATTGAAATTCAGCAACCTTAGTAAAATCTTTTGGCCCGGGGAAGGTTATACCAAACGAGACCTGCTGAACTATTATTATCAGGTCGCGGAATATATTTTGCCCTATTTAAAGGACAGGCCACAATCGCTCAACCGTTTTCCAAATGGCATTGAGGGTAAGAGCTTTTATTTTAAGGACGTAACAGCAACCGCACCTGATTGGGTGAAACAGTTTCCTTATACCACAAACGAAGGAGAAGATAAAAATTTCCTTGTAGTTGAGGATGAAGCAAGCATCCTGTGGATGGCAAATTTGGGTGCCATTGAAATGAACCCCTGGAACAGTACAATTCAAAAGCCTGATAACCCGGACTGGTGCGTCATTGACCTTGATCCAACAGAGAAAAACAGCTTTGATCAGGTCTTGCAATGTGCGCAGGCTGCCAAAAAGGTTTTGGATAGTCTGAAAATCACCGGTTACCCAAAGACTTCCGGATCAACGGGCATCCATATCTATATTCCTTTAGAGGCAAAATACTCCTATGATGAATGCCAGTTATTTGCAAGGCTGATTGCCACCCGGGTACACCAAATACTTCCGGCATTCACCAGCATCGAGAGAATGACAAACAATCGTAAGGGTAAGATATACGTAGATTTTTTGCAGAACAGGGCGAAAGCAACGCTGGCTGCGCCCTATGCTGTACGTCCTAAACCAGCAGCGACCGTATCAATGCCTCTGGATTGGTCAGAAATTAAAAAGGGGCTTAAGATGACGCAATTCACCATTAAAAACGCCCTTGCCAGGATAAAGACTGAAGGTGACCTGTTTAAGCCAGTGCTTGGCAAGGGGGTTGATATTGAGAAGGCGATTAAGGAGTTAAAATAAGAAACAGCTTCAGGAATATAGAAAAACCTGCGACATGCTTAGATCAGATGGTGCGATGAACCGTGACAAGTAGGAAATTCGCACGAATCGAGATGAAGTCACTCCTACCGCTCTTATTCTCCCGCACGAACAACGCTTCCAACTCCTGCTGAAGCGCTACCTGCTTTCCGGCCTCTTCCGCGGCGGCGAAGGCATTTATCGTTGGGCCGTAGTAATCCCGAAAAATATTGACGAACTGTCCTGGCGTACAGTCCAGGCTAAAAAGAAAGCTGTCCTTCAAGAACGAGATCGTAGCATCATCTATGCCGGCTTGGCCGAAACGTTCAATTACCTGGGCTTCCACACCCCATAACATCGGGCTGATAAACCCTTCCGGCGGAGGCGGGGTATAAGCCGAACTGATCTTCAGAATTTGCGACGCAAGGGTCGGGTCCCCAGGGATCCAGTTTCCCATAACTATTCTTCCTCCCCGACGGGTAACCCTGACCATCTCCTTTGCAACGTCCATCGGCTTCGGTGCGAACATGGCCCCGAAAATGCTCACGACCAGGTCGAAGCTTTCGTCAGCCAACTCATGCAAATCCGAGGCATCACCTTCCTGGAATCTGCAGTTGGTCAGCCCTTCCGCCTGAGCCCGGGCATTTCCGGCTGCTACCAGGTTACTGGCTATATCCACCCCCAAGACCTCCGCCCCAAGTCTTGCCTCCGGTATAGCCGTTGTGCCGTCACCACAACCGAGGTCCAGCACCTCCATTCCCTTGGATATACCCAGTTGAGCGACTAGGTTAGACCCACTTTCCCGCATACTTTCAGCGATCTTTGTGAAGTCACCTTTTTCCCATAATGCTTTGTTTGGATTCATATTTTTTTACAAGGATAGACATTTTACAGTATCCGGACATGTCCCACCGGCTCAATGTTCTGACTTAAAAGGCCAGTTGATTGATCCGGGGAAAAATAGTAAATTCAAGTGCCATGGTTAACTTCCTTGAACGGGTGTTACTTCACCCTCAATACTACAGGCAATTCGATTGCAACGGTTCGCTGATCACGGCTTTTAGTTGTCCTATGGAAGCCCGGATGATGAAGACCCGTTTCTCGGCTCTGTGGACCCAGTACAACTACCTTTTCTATGTGGTCGATGGCCGTAAGGTCTGGCACACGGCTAATGGCTCTTACGACATTAGCAAGGACAGCTGTGTTTTCGTCAGGAAAGGCGGTTTCATCCTGGAACAATTCATTGATATGGGTTTTTGTGTGATGCTGTTTTTCATCCCAGACGAGTTCATCTGCCAGACCTTACAAATGAAAAGCAGGCTCCTGGCACAATACGATCAGCATTTCGAACCGCTCATGTTGCTGGAATCCAATGAGACACTCAAGGGCTTCTTTATCTCTATGTCCTCTTATTTCGCCGAGACCAAGGATCCTGACCCGGCGCTGCTGGAGCTCAAGTTCAAAGAGCTCGTGCTGAATATCGCCGACAACCCCGCGAACAAGGATCTCTTATCCTATTTTTGTTCATTGATGCATGAACCGCAGGCTATAGCTCTTAATCGGGTCATGGAAGATAATTTCTGCTACAACCTTAGGTTGGAAGTTTACGCCGAATTAAGCAACCGAAGCCTTTCCGCCTTCAAACGCGATTTCGAAAAGCTCTTCGGCTGCAGTCCCGGTAAATGGCTTTTGGAAAAACGCCTCCACCATGCCCTGCATCTGATGCGCAACCGGAACAGGACAGTGGGAGAGGCTGCCTTCGAAAGCGGCTTTGAAAGTCCGTCGCATTTTAGCCGCGTTTTCAAGCAGAGATTTGGAATAGGTCCTTCGGCAATGAAAAATGTTGCAGCTATTTGAAATGCCTGTTTTTTTGGCGCTTTGGCCTTACCGCCCGCAGCCGCGTCCCAACATGGGGCAAACCACCATGCTATCGTCACACAGCACTACATGCTGGTCGTTCGCCTGCCAGCGACTGCAACCTTTGAGCATGTCCAGCTTGATCTGTATGGCGACGGTGGTAGCCAGGGCAGATTGTAGTCCGTATAAGCGTAGGGGAGATTTAACGAGTACCGCTCACCGTTATATCGCCATGGGACCCGTAGCATCTGTTCTACATTAGTGATGCTGACCTTACCCTTGGAGTTCTTATTTCTCTGACCCATTCCTGACCCAAATTGAAAGAATTTAGTGATTTGAACATTCGATCCAAACTAGAAAATTAGTCCAAAATATCTCCCAAATGAGGACGGGAGTTTATCGGCTACCAACATTTCTTAGAAACATGAAGAATCGAAAAAAGGTTTCTGGACATTTCCTATTCGGTATTTAAACAGGCAATAAAAATTAACCTTGAAAATTTACTATTTTAGGGAAAATTAAAATAAATCGCAATAAAATGAGAAATCTGATATTTGCTATCACTACGACCATAGATGGCTACTGCGACCATACCAAATTCAATACTGATGAAGAAACTCATGAGTATTTTACGCAGCTTACTCAAGATGTTGACACATTCCTTTACGGGCGTATAACTTATCAATTGATGGTTCCTTATTGGCCCGATATGGCGAAAAACCCTTCCGGGCAACCAAAAGCAGATTACGAATTTGCCCAGGCATTTGACGCCATCAACAAAATTATTGTTTTCTCAAAATCATTAGACAGCTCTGAAGGGAAAAAAACGAGAATTGTTCGTACGGGCCTTCAAGACGAAATACTTAAATTGAAACAAGAACAAGGAAAGAGTATTTTGACCACTGGTATAACAATTCCTTTACAACTTGAAGAGCTTGGTCTGATAGATGAATATCATTTTGTGATTCTCCCGATTATATTAGGAGAAGGGAGACGCTTGTTTGAAGGTATCAATCTGGAAGAGAAATTACAATTAAAACTTGTTGAGTCGACGGTTTTTAAGTCGGGGCGTGTTGCTCTTCAGTACTTGAAACAATGAGAGAAAAATTCCAACATTACTTTTTGCTAAATAGAATAAAAAAGCTGTCCTAAATCTGTTTGGACAGCTCTTAGTGAAAATCCATTTAATAAGTCGGGATGACTGGACGACGAAAAATCTTAGAAAGCTTTCGTGGATATGGTTTTCTGATTTTGAAAACGGACCGGCTCACCCACCAAAATATCTTCTTTCGACCTGGTTCTCTTTGTCACTCAGCCAGTCAGAGGTAAACCGGTACAAGATCTACCAGGCCGTCGTAGACAACTTGCCCCATTGCTTTCCCCTAATGATAGGAAAAGAGCGATTCTTATTAAATTTGCCACCCAATAATCGGCGCACCCTATTCCGGTACCGCAAAATAGACAGGTTTTACCTCCCTGGTACTGGAATTATTAAAACCAATCGAAACAGAAGGTGGCTGACCTTATGAGTTTACGGATGCTTACCGCCGCAAAAAGAAGAAAAAGAAAGGGCCGAGCCTGTAACTATTTCCTGGACAAGCCGGGCCCGTTCCAGTATAACTGCCATTGACGGGACCAATGGTAGGGATCTTTCAATTCAGGACGCAGTGCAACCTGAATCTATCCATTTGCCTAGACGACAGTTTTTTTGTAAGTTTGCTATATGTACACTAAAGAGAAGATATTAGACTTACTAAGCCTGAAAAAGCCTGAATTGCAGGGGCGTTATCCTATTTCCGAATTGGGGTTATTTGGCTCCTATGCTCGCGGAGACTATAATGAAAAAAGCGATATTGACATACTAGTTGATTTTAATGGTCGCATTGGGATCGGGTTTATCAAATTAGCGCACGAATTAGAAGACCTATTCAATCAAAAAATTGATCTTGTTTCCCGCCGGGCTATCAAGCCTCGTTATCTTCCTTTCGTGGAAAAAAGCCTGATTCATGTCTGAAAGGGATATCCCGTCATTGCTTCAGGATATTATCGAAGCCATCGGCAACATAAAGGATTTTACAAGAGGTATAACTTTTGATATGTACTTGTGTGATCTTAAAACCAAGCACGCCGTAGAACGGAATTTTTCAATTATTGGAGAAGCAGTTGCAAGAATTGACAAATCTTTCAGGGATAAATATCCTTCTGTTGACTGGCGAGAAGTGAAAGATTTCAGGAACTTCATTATCCACGATTATTTCGGTATTGACGATACGATAATGTGAGATATAATACATTTAAATCTGGATCAGCTAGAAAAAGAAATTGTTATTATCCTGGCATTTGTTTCATAAGTAATTATTGGATAGAAATATACAAAGACGAACATATTCAAAAATCCTGAAAATGATCAGCATCACCAGGACCTGAAGAAATTAAAACTAAAAGCAATCAGATGAGAAAACTAATCTACGCAATCAACCTTACCATCGATGGCTGTTGCGACCATACCAAAATGATCCCTGAAGTAGAAATGTTTGAATTCCATACGGACCTTGTGCGAAATGCTGACCTGCTCGTCTACGGGCGAAAAACCTATCAATTGATGGTTCCTTATTGGCCCGACATCGCAAAGAACCCTTCCGGTGAGACAAAAGCAGATATCGAATTTGCTCAGGCGTTTGACTCCAAGAAAATTATTGTTTTTTCAAAAACGCTGGACAAAGCTGAAGGGAAAAACACGGAAATCGTTCGTACGAACCTTAAAGACGAAATACTAAAATTGAAACAGGAACAAGGTAGTTATATACTAACCGGTGGTGCAGATATTCCCTCGCAACTTATACAGCTTGGTCTGATTGATGAATATCATTTTGTCGTTCACCCGGTAATCGCAGGAGAAGGGAGACGGTTGTTGGAAGGCATCAGCCTGGAGGAGAAATTACAAATAAAACTTGTTGAGTCAAAGACTTTTAAATCAGGAACTGTTGCGCTTCATTATTTGAAACAGTGAGAGAAAAATCTGCGATTCCTAAGGACAAATTGAAGCTCGTCATTGCATGGATTGAAATACACAAAGACGAATTGATGGCGGACTGGAAGCTGGCAGTAGAAGGACAGCAGGTTTTTAAAATTGAAGCGTTGAAATAAGATGCGAACAATTACTAACATAAAGGCACTAAGTGATTTCCGACTTGAATGTCTTTTTAATGACGGCAGCAAGAAAATTGCGGATATCAAGCCATACTTAAGTGCAGAAGCGTTTAAACCCCTCCTGGATCCACGCGTATTTTCCTCTACGCTCTCGAATCAAGGGTATTTTATAGAATGGAAGGAATATAATATTGACCTAAGTGCCGATACCCTTTGGCATATAGCAGCAAATGCCTAAACCCTGTTTTGTGATTGCCGGCAACTAAAGCTGTATTTCGTAAATAAACATTTTCCCTGTTAGAGTATCCTCAAAGTAAACAGATCCTTGGCTATTTTCTGTGGGCGCTAAGGTCCGCAAATTCTTTCCTGGAGCGAACCAAGCCGTGGCATCTGATCGGATAGCTGATCTTGTATTGGTTTCAACTAGTTTATTCTGCTGGATGAACTGCGCTCGGCCATCCAAAGGAGGGAGGCCTATACACAATCAACAAAGCCCTAACGGGCCTTTTTTGCTTATCTCGCCTTCCGTAATCGAGCAAGCTCGACGCGTCCGGCTCGAACGCAAAAAACCTCCACCAAGGTGGAGGTTTTTTGATTGTGTCTGTCGGCTTTGGTAGCCTGAGTTCGAACTACGTTATTAATGATTTGAAAAGGGTTTGTGAATATTAGTTATCCAATTTTTGTAAACTACCTCTTATTTTATTACTTTAAGGTTCAATTAATGCCTTATTTATTGTGTATGATTAAGCCTTTTCGCATCATATGGGTTTTGATTTTACTTCCCCCCTTTTTAATAGCTCAACATAAAAACGATACGCATCTTGATAACGGCATGAAAAAGTACGATTCGGGAGATTACAAAGGTGCTATTAAAGAATACAATTTAGAAATAGAACAAAAACCTGCATTTCATAGATGCTACATTGAAAGGGGTCTTGCAAAAGCGGCGTTAGGTAGTTATAAAGATGCTATAAAAGATTACGATAAATCCATAGACCTGAATTCAGGTGATGAGAGAGCCTACGTGGCTAAAGCAAAATCATTAATAAAATTAAAGGAGTTCAATGGAGCACTTGTAAATTTCAATTTAGCAATTAAGCTAAACCCTGAATATGCTCTTGCTTATTATAATAGAGGGCAAACAAGGAAAGAGCTAAAAGATTATAATGGGGCGATGAGTGATTACAACAAATCTTTAAAATTCGACCCTTCAGACCCTGATGTATATTTATCACGAGGAAATTTGTTTGATGATTTAGGAAATTTCAAAGAAGCAGTTTTAAATTACAATCATGCAATAAAATTGAATCCGAACTATTCATTAGCTTTTTATAATAGAGGTAATACCAGAAGAAGAATGGGGGATTTTAAAGAAGCTATAAAAGATTACACAAAATCTATACGGCTAAATATAAACGACGGAGATGCCTACTACGAAAGAGGCTTATTAAGATATAAATTAAATGATTTTAATAACTCATTGAATGATTTCATAAAATCTTGTATCTTAAACCCAAAAGATGAAATCGCTTATTTATATATAGCAATGATTTACTCAAAACTAAATAACAAAGAATTGGCTTCAAAATGGTTCGATGAAGCCGTTAATATGAATCAGAAAAATAGCACTTGCTTTTTTGAGAGAGGAAAATTTAGGTGCCATTCTCATCAATACGATTCAGCCTTAAGCGATTTAAATGAAGCAATAATTTTAAAACCAAATGATCCGGATTTTTACAATGAAAGAGGAATTGTGAGGCTTGCATAGAAAAATTACGATAATTCCGTTATTGATTTTACAAAAAAAATTAATCTTGAGCCAAATGATGCGATAGGTTATTTTAATAGAGTATTGGCTTTTTTCCATATGGAAAGTTGGCACCAAGCTATCGACGATTTTACCAAGGCGATCGAATTTAATTCTGACAGTGCTATATATTTTTACTATAGAGGAAAATGTGAAATTAAAGTAAAACTTAAAAGCAAAGCCTGCGAAGATTTTAATTCAGCCAAGGATATGGGGTTAGATGATGCTGAGAAGGAAATTGACTTGTATTGCCATCTAAAATATTAGTCTTCAACCTACAAAAAGAAACTGTCCGGCAAGCCGGACAGTTCGTCGGGATGACTGGATTGCCTTCGCGCTAAAGCGCTCGGCCATCCAAAGGGGGGAGGCCTATACACAATCAACAAAGCCCTAACGGGCTTTTTTTGCTTATCTCGCCTTCCGTAATCGAGCAAGCTCGACGCGTCCGGCTCGAACGCAAAAAACCTCCACCAAGGTGGAGGTTATATTGATTGTGTCTGTCGGGATGACTGGATTCGAACCAGCGGCCCCCACGTCCCGAACGTGATGCGCTACCGGGCTGCGCTACATCCCGAAACCTGCATTTCGGCAGGATCGCAAATCTAAACATAAATGGGCTCACGGCAAACTAATTCAGGCTTTGATCTTTGGGCTCGACACCAAGGCCCGGTTTGCCGGACAGCGTGAATTTTCCATAATCATAACTAATCCCGGTTGCGATTTCATCGGCCAGAAGCAAAGGACCGTCCATATCAAGATAATCGACCAGGGGAGAGAGATTCGCCATTGCTGCGCTTCCGATGCTGCTTTCGTTCATGCATCCAAGCATTATCTGAAGGTTCAACTGTCGCGCCCTTTCAATCATCCGTAAGGCTGGGGTGATTCCGCCGCATTTGGTGAGCTTGATATTGATCCCATGAAAATGTCCGGGGCATTTTTCGACGCCTTTTTCATAGACACAGGATTCGTCTGCTATAAGGGGAATTTCGGATTGCCGGTAAAGTTCCTTCATCCCATCCCAATCATCCTTCGCCAGAGGTTGTTCAATGAGTTCGACCCTGGCTTCCCGGAGTGAGGGAAGGATTTTCATCATATCCCCCATCTGCCAGGCGGCATTTGCATCTACCCGGATCCCCGCTCCCGTTTTTTCGCGAAGGACTTCTATAATTTCCATGTCCCGGGCCCCTCCTAACTTAATCTTATAAACCGGCCATGGCTTTTCTTTGATTTTTTCGATCATCCGTTCAATACTGTCCATACCGATGGTATAATCAGTCACAGGAGCTTTTGCCATATCCAGTTTCCAGATTTCATATAGCGGTTTGCGTTGCATTTTCCCAAAAAGATCCCAGGCTGCTATATCAAGGGCGCAAACCAAAAAAGGATTCCCTGGAATCAGGTGATGAAGATAATGCCAATATCGGTCCGGTGTGGTCAGGGCAAATTTTTCGATCATGGGCCGGTATTTTTCAAGGTCGGCGATCATTTTTTCCACCGTAATGTCATAGTAGTTAATGGCCGGGGCTTCACCATAGCCCTTTAGACCCAAATGGTCAATTTCTACGATCAGGGTAGGCTGGCAGGTTTTTGTGCCTTTGGAAATGGTGAAAGGATACCTGAACCTTAGGTTGTAATGCCAATAGCGAATTTTCATCTGGTAAATTTAAAGCAAACAGTCTATAATCTATTCATAGTCATTTATTTAATTAATGGACCAACTGTCATGTCATTTGAGCCCTTCATATAAGAAAATCTCCTTTATGACGTTTATGGATTAGGTTATTTCCCGGTATGGTGCCCCAAGGACTAAGGACCCCAAACTAAACAACCGAATCATTCAATTTTCCCTGATGAACAAATACCCCGAACTAAGATTCCAATTGATCGGCCTTTTGGCCTTAATAACGATTGTGCTCCCGGCCTGTAAAAAAGTAACGAGCTTTCCCGAGACTGCATCTAATGTTTATATCGCCGGAACATCCGCCTATTCGGGGATGCTTTGGAATAATGGGATCTCTGTGACCTTAACGAGCGATTCGATCAGTTCGGCTAATGCTATTTTTGTGAATGGAAGCGATGTATATATCGCAGGAGCGGTTTTTGTGAATGGCTTTGGAAATATCCCGGTTTATTGGAAGAATGGACAGGCCAATTTTCTAACCGTTCCGGACCCGAGTGGCCTGGGATACCTGAACGCCATCAATGTATCAGGTTCCACGGTTTACGTTGCGGGAGCGACTGGCAACCAGTCCCCGGGATATTCAACCTATGCCGTGCTCTGGACAAATGGAACGCCATCCTATCTGGATTCTATTCCTTATCTGGATTCTGTGCAGACCATTCCCTGCTCGGCCAATTCAATCACTGTTTCAGGCAACAATATACTCGCGGCAGGCTATGGCTCCAGCGGCGCCTGTTATTGGATGAATGGAAAGGAAACCGGCATTTCAGCAGCTCCTAATACCATCGCTTCTTCAGTTGCCAGTTCCGGAACTGATATTTATGTGACAGGTGAAATTGCCGATAGCAATTATGTACAGGCTGCCTATTGGAAGGACGGCAACGCGGTCAGCCTTCCATCTTCCGGTGGAGGAAATTCGCAGGCCCATGACATTTATTTATCCGGAACTGATGTTTATGCATGCGGCAACCAGAGCATCAATGGTTTTAGCGTAGCAATTTACTGGAAAGATGGGGTCGCTACCATCCTGGAAACGGCTCCGGGCAATTCAGACGCCAATTCCATATTTGTCAATGGAAGCGATGTGTATGTTGCCGGATTCAGCAACCAAAATGCTTGCTATTGGAAAAACGGAACTGTATATATTCTGGGCTCTACGGCCGTTGCCAATTCAGTCTTTGTTAATTGAACAAAAGCAAGCGACTTCAAACCCTGTCGGAACTCTCTATATAACTCCTTAGTTCCTCATTAAAGTCTTTTTGTTTTATCAGGTCTTCGAGGCTGATATGCATACGGTATTTCCAGTAATTTTTCGGATCAGCCGGATTATTGATCCTTTCTTCATGAGGGTTCTGCCTCCTGATTTGTTCATTCATGCCGAGAAGGTCCTGTAATTGAAAAATACTCCACATCGCCGGACTAAAAAGATGCTGAAGGACAATGGCCTTATTGATCCAGGGCTCGCAGAAGAACGGAGCTTCTCCCCATTGGCCCATTTCATAATTATAAAAACGCTGGGTCCTGGCCCTGTCTTCTTCCCACCAGCCGCGGATCGTACTCATATCATGGGTGGAAGGGGTTACTACGGAAAGATAGTTTGCATCGTTCGGATGAAAGAATTCGCGATTGCTGTCTCCCTTTGGCATGCGTTGTATCTCCAGGCTTAGTATGCCAAGCCTGCTCATGACATCGGGGACACAGGTAGGAACCATGCCAAGGTCTTCACCGCAGACCAGCATATTGGTCGCTGCCTTCAGAGCCGGCAATTTTTTCAAGGCTTCATCCCTCCAGAAATTGTCCTGTCTGCGGTAGTAATAATCTATATAGAGATCGTAAATTTTATTCTTGTCCCAGCCTAGGTACCGGTAGGATGGTGTTTTATCCATTTCAATGCGGAAATGAAATTGTCTGCCTTCCGAGCCTTCCTGTTCGAAAAGCACCAGGTTGGAGATAAGATTGAATAATCCGTATCTTATCCGTTGTTTGAACTCATTATCTTCCAGTTGGGAAAAATAAGCTTCCACTTCCTGTTGGGTCTCAAATCCCTTTTTCAATTGGTAAAGGCCGTCCTTTCCTTGTTCCAGGAAATCTGTCTTGATATATTCGAAATCGTTGTGAAAGAATTCCCAGATCACCGCATCATTGATAAAGGGCTTGGTATAACGGTAGTAATTGAATGGGATATCCCTTTCGCTGAATTCGTTGACATGAACGGGTACCGCTGGCGCGAAATGTCCCATTACCCCTTCGACGGCGCTCATCGGGATGCTCCAAATCCGAAAAAAACCCAGGATATGATCGATCCGGAAGGCGTCGAAATAATTGGACATCTGTTCGAATCTTTTCTTCCACCAGTCAAAGCCATCCTTTGACATTTCTTCCCAATTATAGGTTGGGAAGCCCCAGTTCTGACCCCTCAGTGCAAAGCCATCCGGAGGTGCACCAGCCTGAGAATCCATATGATAGAGTTTGGGATTCACCCAGGCATCGCAACTGTTACGGTAGATGCCGATGGGAATATCTCCTTTTAGGATTATCCCGTTTTTATGAGCATATTCTGTTGCTTCGTGTAATTGAAGATGTAGATGGAATTGCGTGAAATAATGCAAGGCAATTGAATCGAAATGCCTTGATTTGGGCGAAACATATTTGTGGATGGATGCCTTATTGAATTCACTGTAAAGGGGCCATTTAGAAAAATCCGGTGTCCCGTTCCGGTCTCTCAGGTAACTGAAAGCAGCATAAGGGATCAGCCAATGCTTATTTTTTTCAAAGAATTTCAAATAATCGGGATCCCGCAAAAAATCGTCCTTTCTTAGAATAAATAATTCCTGGATGGCCGCTAATTTGAATTTCAGGACTTCCTCATAATTCACATCAGGAAGGTCATTGAGTTGTTTTTGTTTTTTTGAAAGAGGCTTTATGACGGCTGCTAATTTTTTACCTGCTAATTTCTCCAGGTTTATATAGATCGGATGTAGTGCGAAAGCGGATATTGCGGCATAGGGGTAAGAGTCCAGATAGGTGCGGGTAGCAGTCGTGTCGTTGACGGGCAGGATCTGGATTAGTTTTAATCCTGTCTTTTTTGCCCAATCCACTAAGAGTTTCAGGTCAATGAATTCTCCGATACCGAAGGAGTTTTTACTTCTCAGGCTGAAGACGGGGATCGCAACGCCTGCACCATGCCAGGTAGTATTTGGCAAGTGGGCAAATCCATCATGAACCACCGTTAGCTTTTTTTTCTGGGCGTCCCCGTATAATACCCTGTTCTCCCCCTCTTCAAATCGCTTAAATTCATTTTCCCCGTTATTGTAAATACCATATTTATAGCCAAGGGGAAAGGATTCTTTTGGAAGGTTCAGTTTGCAGGTCCACCAATTCCCTTCGAGGGCCATCAGGATTGGCGCATTCTTATCCCAGTTTTTTAACGTTTTTCCATTACCCAGCAGGCAAAGTGTTTCATTGCGTTTGAGCAAGGGAGCTTTTACTTTAAAGATGTGGGAATAGGAATTCAATGACTTTATTTTGGATCCCGATCGATGCTGTTTGAGCAATATTTTCTGGAAAGGAGAGGTATAAAATGCATTCTCGAATTCCCCTGCGTGGTTCCAGGTATCGAAAGTCTGTATTTCTTCTTTTCCATCTCTGGAACAATCCAGGAACCGGTCATTGCCCCATTCATGGATAGTTGTTCCATCCTTTTCTTTGAAGCAGTAACCGTATTTGATCTCATCTACCGTCTCATTCAGTTCGATTGAACCCTGCCAAAACTGCTCATTGCTGTATTGAAGGGGAAATGCATTTGTTGCATCACCCATCCCCAGCTCCTCTATATTGCCAGTGACAAAAAGCGATTCTCCAAATTTTGTATGAAACCGTAAATAAAATTGGATTTTCATATGGGATCATCCTTTTTAGGTAATGGTTAGACTGATTTAATATGTTCTTTTTACATTAAGTGGCGAAATTAAAGACAAAAGGCGATATCTATATGATTTGAGATTAAATAGTTAACGGTTTTGCATGCCTTCAGTTTTTATTACGAAAACGGAGACCTTAAGTTTTGTGATTGAATGATTTGCTTTAATTTTACTTAAATTTTTTAATATGGAAGAAACGAAAAAATCAACCGGCATCTACTGGTTCTTATTTCTTTTGTCAGTTGCCGCCTTTTTCATTCTCTACCGGTTTATCGGAGGGGTTTGCATTTTGACGCTTCCTTTTGTTTGCACCGGATTGGCCAAGGCATTGGACATTATGTAACCCGTAATTTAACATTAAGTAATCGATCCTGTCCACCTTATATGATCCTTCCCCGAGGGCTATTAGATGCCTCAATCAATGGGTTTAAACCGAGCCTCCATGAAGGACCATCCTGCGACAACTTATCGTCAAAAAAGGGAGAAATATCAGAAACAAAAAACTGCTCTCCGAATAAAACTGATCTGGGTTTCTGTGGCGAGATTGCTTGCATTTGCTTTTCTTTTCTTCACTGTTTATGAATCAATTAGAGAACCTCGGTTTCTATGGATCTCCCTGATTTTTGTCTCCTTTACAATTTTTCTCCTCTTAGTGAATTATTACTATGGACTGAAGGACATCAGGGGCTTCACGGATCAACTCGTCTTCATCAATGAGAATGAGTTGGAGGTTTTGAATGGGGCGGAGAATCAGTTCCCGGATGGCCTGGAATTCAAATCAGGTTCCCTGTATGATCAGGACCTGGATATATTCGGCCCCCGCTCGCTTTATCATTTACTTAACCGGACTACCACGATCCATGGGTCAAAAAGATTGGCTGCCTGGCTGGCAAAACCAGAAATCTCGATAGAACTGATAGGCCAAAAACAGGAAGCCGTACGCACCATTAGCGAACAGGTGGACAAAAGGCAGAAAATATTGGCCCATGGCTTGTGGAACAGGGAAATTGAAGGGAATTTTTCAGAGGTTCTTCAATGGATCAACTTATCTGAAAAATTGGATCAAAACAAGGCCTTATTGTTTATTCGCTGGGCACTCCCGGCTATGAACCTTTTTTTGGTTTTTTATTACCTCTGCACGGAGAATTATCTGCCATTGATCGGAGGGATCATATTGAGCTGGTTGATTACAGGTATCTATGCTAAATATATCAACAAACAGCACCGGCTAATTGGCCAAAAACAAAAAATTCTGAACCAATATGTACATATTCTGAAAGAATTCTCAGGCGTGGATAGTGGAAGTTCCGATTTGCTTGACAGTCTTAAAGAGACTGCTGGATTTGCGCACCTGAATGTTCAGAGACTTTCCAGGCTATCCGGCTGGTTCGATCAACGACTCAACATGGTGGTCTATGTATTGTTGAATAGCCTGTTTTTATATGACATTCAGATCACGCTGGCGCTGGAAGGATGGAAAGAAAGGAACCGAAGGGATTTTGAAAAATACATGGACTGCACGGCTGATATTGAAGCCTGGTCATCCCTTGGAACTTTTGCCTATAACCATTCCGGTTTTGCCATTCCGAAATTGCAGGAAGGCCCATTGTTCATTGAAGCCAAAAACTTATTTCATCCGCTGATCCCGGAAAAGGAGAGCGTAGGGAATGATTTCAGGATTGGTCGGGAGGATAGACTGCAGATCCTTACCGGTTCCAATATGTCAGGGAAAACGACCTTCTTACGCACGATTGGTTGTAATATCATTATGGCCCAATGTGGTTTGCCGGTATGCGCTGAATATTTCAACTACACCCCTCTTTATGTTCTAAGCTCTATCAGGGTGGATGATTCCCTGCAGGAACATACTTCTTATTTCATGGCGGAATTGAAAAAATTGCAGATGATCATCCACTTTCTTGAATCAGGCAAGCCTGCGCTAGTCTTGGTCGATGAAATATTGAAAGGAACCAATTCAGAAGACAAGACCCAAGGTTCGGAAGCCTTTATCAAAAGATTAGTGCAGAAGCATTGTCTTACCATCTTTGCTACCCATGACCTGGTTCTTTCCGGTTTGAGCGATAAATTGCCTGGCCAGGTCAGCAATTATTGTTTTGAAAGCCGGATTGAAAATGATGAACTGCATTTTGATTATGTGCTGCAGCAAGGCGTTGCAAAAAACAGGAATGCCAGTTTCCTGATGAAGAAGATGCAGATCATTTGAAAATAAAAGGCTGCCGGACCGGCAGCCTTAGGAGTCAGGGTAACGTACAACCGATAATTCCTATGTAAAGGGAATATGATTCCTGCGACTGGAAAAAATTCTGGTCGCAGATTTTTTTCTCCTTAGGATCTTCCATAGTTCTACAACTTTAATGGATGATTTGACCCTTCCTGCATCCTTTGCTGGCATTTCCTTTATATCTGCAACAAGCTGCAGCATTGATTGGTCGTCCATGTGGACGAGTTTGGACATGAGATCTCCTTTCATAATATACCTGGCCTTTGTTTAGTTTAATTTATTACAGCTCGATTGAGCAACACAGAGAGAGTCTGCGATAATAAGACAATGCAAACCTACCTCTTTGCTTCTTTTGAAACAAATAAGAGTGCAAATAGAATGTCAGAAAATAATTTGACGGTTATATGTAACATGAATACTTTTTTCAGCAGATCGGTCTCTGAATCCGGAATCGGACTGTGTTTTATCAGTGTCCTTTTACAGTATAAGGATCAGGCTTTACCTTCATCATTGTTTGATAAAGTTTTTCACATAGATGAAATCGCTCCCGTAAAATTTGAGAAAATAGGCCCCGCTGCTTAATCCGGAAACCGGAAGGTTAATGTTGTTGTAGCCGGCGGATAATTCCGCTGTAGATGAGCAGACTGTCTGGCCCATGCTGTTGCAGACGACCCATTGTGAACTCTCTGCTGCCTTTGCATATAATGTGACCGACAACTGATCAGTTGCCGGGTTGGGTTTCAGGGAGACAAATTGAATATTGTTATTGATGGTGCGGGTTAGAGCAATGATATCGGAATAGAACCTGGTCCCGTCTGTGTTGGTGAGGATAAGCCTGTAATAGATTGTACCATCCAATACACGGTCATCCATATAGCTCAGGTTCATATTTCCTTTGTTATGAATAATGGCCAGGTTGGTGAAATTGACCCTGTCCTGGGACGTTTGCAAGGTATAATAGGCTACCTGGTCCAGGCTATACATTGACCAGTAAAGATCCGTTCCATCTGCATTCATGGCGCCGGTAAAAGATTGCAACCCGGGAATCGGCAAGGGTGTGCAAATCCGTGTAGGACTTTGGGGCAGGATATATCCGCTTTGGGACGTGCCTGCTGTACCAGGGGTCGCGTCATTGGCGGACCCGGCACATCCAAAGGTATTTTCAGGGCTGATGACACCGTTAACGCCTCCGGTAACCGTAGCCGTTATATTGCCAGGAAAACTTGAGCCTTCCACCCAAACGATGCCGCCGCCGCCGCCGCCGCCAGGTCCCATGCAGGAAGGGGCATAGGGATAACTTGAATTTCCTCCGGCAGCTCCTGTCACAGAAACATTCAGGCTGCCGCTGACAGTCTGCACATTCAACAAGACCGTTCCGCCTGCACCTCCCCCACCAGCTCCGTCGCCGCTTGCCTGGTAAGGGTCCGTAAGGGCCGCGTTATAGGGCCTTCCCCCATCGGCTAAAATTGATATTCCATCTGAAACGATTACCGGGGCTGTTAAAAGCACGATACCACCACCGCCGCCGCCGGGAAGACCTACGGCATTGTTTTCGTGCCCTGCTCCTCCCCCTCCGCCCATAAAGACCCGGTTATTGGCGGCCGAATAGCCAAAGGCAGAAAGACCAATCCCCCCAAGGCCCGGATAGTAACCGTGGCAGTCAAAAGCGGATTCCATAGTTCGTTCTCCCCCAAGACCTCCGGTTCCGACATTGCCACCTCCCCCTCCGCCGGTATTTTCGACATTGCCGCCTCCGCCTCCATTGGCCAGATTGCCCCTGGCATTCTCCTCACCGGAAATATAATCTGCTACACCTTCTCCTTTCTCCCCGGCTGTAATATCTCCGCTGGCCGGAGTCGCCAGGTAATAATCTGTCACATTAATTGCAAAAGAACAATCATAGTCAGGGGTAGGATAATTGATGAGAGCGCCTCCTTCAAAACCCTGTCCGGCCACATTGATCGCACTATTCAAATAAATCGTGTCGGTGGCTTCGATAGCGACTACCCCTCCGATCCCAACGGTATCGTTCCAGGGGATTGCAGTGACCGTATCTGAAACGGTGACAGAAGGATAGGAAGGAATAGTGATGAGTTGAACAGGTTCGGTCGTAGTATAGGAATTGAGAATTTGGTATTGCAGAACGATATTGTTTCCGCTGACATTGCAAATGGTATTTATTTCGTAATTGCCTGCATTGTTGATGGCTGTGATATTTCCGTAAGAAGCGCTGTTGCTGCCATCGATGGCAGCTCCCTTCATCTGGATCAACAGGACTCTGGTCTTGGCTGTTAGGCCGCTGGCATTGCTTACTGTAACCGTATTGCTGCCGGCATTGATCATGGTAACCTGGTAATAACTATTGACAATTCCAGAGATGGTCTGGCCATTTGCAAAGACCGGACAAATAATAGATATAGTCAACCATAGCAACAATGGTTGACATTTCAATTGCAGAGGATGCAATTGGAATAATTCCAGAGGTTTGTCGGTCTTCATCAGATATGAGCAGTTACAGGTGCTTACAACACCCTGACCCTAAAATAAGTAATAAGGGTGGATAATTATCAAAACCAATATGTAATATTAGATAATTCGAGAGACTTATGCAATAGGGGGATTATTTATAACTCCTCTGACTCGGCTTCGCGACCTCAAAGACCAGGCCTTCCTGGTGCAATTCCGCAGGGGCATCCCCTTTATATTCCCAGGCAGCAACAAAGGAAAAATGCTCATCATCCCTTTTGGCTTCCCCTTCCTCTGTTTGCATTTCTTCCCGGAAATGACCTCCGCAACTTTCCCGCCTCATCAACGCGTCCTGACACATGAGTTGGCCTAATTCGATAAAATCGGCAACGCGATTGGCCTTGTCGAGTTCGGTATTCAATTCTTTTATTTCTCCGGGAATACGAACATCTTTCCAGAACTCCTCTTTTAACCGGGCGATTTCCCGGATGGCCTCTTTCAAGCCCTGTTCGTTGCGGGCCATTCCGCATTTATCCCACATTATCCTTCCGAGTTTTTTGTGGAAGCTCTCCACGGATTGGGAGCCGTTGATATTCTTCAGTTTTTGAATCCTTTCAGACACGGCTTTTTCTGCATCTTCGAATGCGGTATGTGATGTCGGTATTTCCTTGACCCGGATTTCGTCAGCCAGATAATTCCCGATCGTATAAGGGATGACGAAGTATCCATCAGCAAGTCCCTGCATTAAGGCCGAAGCGCCGAGCCTGTTAGCTCCATGATCACTGAAATTGGCTTCTCCAAGGGCATAGAGGCCGGGAATGGTAGTCATGAGTTCATAATCTACCCAAAGGCCGCCCATGGTATAATGAACGGCCGGGTAGATACGCATAGGAACTTCATAAGGGTTTTCTCCCGTGATCTTTTCATACATGTCGAAAAGATTGCCGTATTTTTCTTTAACGACTTCGATCCCATGGTTACGGATTTCTTCCGCCCCAGGTTGTTCATTGCCATGTTTGCCGCATTCAATTCTTCCATACCTGTCAATAGCTTCTGAATAATCAAGGTAGACTGCCTGTTTGGAACTACCTACCCCAAAGCCGGCATCACATCGCTCCTTAGCTGCCCTTGATGCTACATCTCTTGGTACAAGGTTCCCAAAAGCAGGATACCTTCTCTCCAGGTAATAATCTCTTTCTTCTTCGGGTATATCCGAAGCCTTCCGGTTATCGTTTTGTTTTTTGGGGACCCATATCCTTCCGTCATTGCGAAGGGATTCCGACATCAGGGTTAATTTAGACTGATGATCGCCGGAGACAGGGATACAGGTCGGATGAATTTGAGTAAAGCAGGGATTGCCAAAATAAGCGCCTTGTTTATATGCTTTCCAGGCAGCGGTCACATTGCTGCCCATGGCATTGGTGGAGAGATAGAAAACATTTCCATATCCGCCGCTGCAAAGCAAAACAGCATGCCCGAAATATCTCTCCAGTTCCCCGGTGACGAGGTTGCGCGCGATAATGCCTCTCGCTTTTCCGTCGACAATGACGAGGTCCAGCATTTCGTGACGGGAATACATTTTGACATTGCCGAGTGCGACCTGCCTTTCCAGTGCCTGGTAGGCTCCGATCAGCAATTGCTGTCCCGTCTGACCTGCCGCATAAAAAGTTCTCTGCACCTGGGTGCCGCCGAAAGAACGGTTACTCAGCAAGCCACCGTACTCTCTGGCAAAGGGCACTCCCTGGGCCACGCATTGATCAATGATATTGGCGCTCACTTCTGCAAGTCTGTGCACATTGCCTTCACGGGATCTATAATCGCCCCCTTTGATGGTATCGTAGAACAAACGGAAAACACTGTCCCCGTCATTCTGGTAATTTTTTGCTGCGTTGATGCCCCCTTGTGCGGCGATGCTGTGCGCCCTGCGGGGAGAATCCTGAAAGCAAAATGCCTTCACCTTATAACCCAATTCACCAAGAGCAGCGGCAGCCGAGGCACCGGCCAGGCCTGTTCCGATAATTATGATTTCAAGATTGCGCTTGTTCGCTGGATTCACCAATTTGACATGGCCCTTATAGTCGTTCCATTTTTTCTCTAAGTCCCCGACAGGTATTTTGGAATTGAGCATGTTCGATTGAAAATTTGAGAATTCTATGATGAATGATCTGAATTTATTTAATCCACCCAGTGCAGGTACATGGATATGGGCATCATCGCAAAAGCCAGCGGCACAATTATAGAAAATCCGACACCAATGGCATAGACAATTTTCAGGTAGCGGTTATTGTACAACCCGATCGAACGGAATGCGCTCTGAAAACCATGCATCAGATGCCAGGCCAGTGAAATGCAGCCAATCACGTATAAGATCACGATCAGCAGATTGTCCTGGAAAACCGATAGCATTTCGGCATATAAATTATGGATCTCTTTTCCGCTCTCATAGCTAACCGGCTGCAATTCATGGATGCCTGCGATCCCACCCAGGCGGCTGGGAGTCCAGAAATGATAGATATGCATGATCAGGAAAAGCAGGATCAGGGTTCCCAGCAAACCCATAGAACGGGAATACCATTTGCTGCCCCTGTTGCCATAATTCACTTTATAAGCAATCCCTCTTTTTTTCCGGTTCTGGAATTCGAGGATAAAGCCCTGAATGATATGAAGGAAGAATCCTGCAAACAATCCTACTTCAAGTATCCGGACAACAATGGTCGAGCCCATGAAATGGGCGGCTTTATTAAACATTTCCCCGTTGTCGTTAGCCCAGATACAGGAATTGACACCGACATGGACAACTAAAAAACTGATAAGGAATAATCCGGTAAGGCCCATCACCATTTTTTTCCCTATGGAAGAAGTGAATAACTCAGACCATTTCATCTGTAAATCTTTTATTTTTCTGTTTGCCAGATGGAACCTCGCTTATACACACAGCTTTGTGCGGTAAATTACTCATGATAGGTTTCATAACGCAATATGTTATTTTGGATCGTATTATGGATGATATATATGAATCAGTCGGTTGCAAATTTAGCACAGTAATGCTAACAAAAATTGGTTGATCCAAAATATTTGAACAGCCTGATAGGTTCGCTAATAAAAAAATCCTGAAAGCGCTGCTTTCAGGATTTTTACCAGATGAAACCATTAAATCCCCCCAAAAACCTTTTTCAGAATATCTGTTACCTGGGCTGCAGGATCCTTTCGGATCTTAGCTTCCTCCTGGGCGACATAATAAAACAGGCCTGTTAGTGCCTTCTCAGTTACATAGGTCGAAAGATCGGGGTTCACTTTTTTAACCATCGGCAGTTTATTATAAGTATCAAAAACCTGCTTCCAATACTTGGTCGCATCGGTTTTTTGGAGTGAGGCGTCGATCACGGGTTTGAATGAACTGGTTAATTGCGGCGTGGTGGTTTTCCTTAAATAGGAAGTCGCTGCGGTATCCGATCCACGTAAGACTCCCAAAGCATCGCTTACACTCATATTCTTAATAGCATCCACAAAGATGGGCGCTGCGGATTTGGAAGCGTCTTCCGCTGCCCTGTTCATTCTCAGAATTGCATCATCCACCATATTGCCCATACCTGCCGAACGAAGGGTCTTCTCCACTTTCTGAGCTTCCGGAGGAAACAGGATTTTTACAACGGCGTCTTTAAAAAAACCATCTGTGGCGGAAAGTTTCCCTGCGCTTTTCTGGGCTCCTAATGTCAATGCCTGTTTCAGACCGTCAATGATCTCGCCATTGCTCAACCCTCCCTGTGCATGAATGAAAGAAGATTGGGTTGCGAGGCAGATAAGCGCTAAAACGAATTTTTTCATATATCTTAATTGATTTGGTAAAAATAGACATGAATTATCAGGAATGAAACGAATCCCCATTGAATCTTACGCATATTAAACCCTTTTGGTTGCGCTTCAATTATAACCACTGAAATTCCGGGTCCTTCGGCATGGTTTCAAAAACCTCGGATACCAGGGCGGGTGGAGTGGCTAATTTTCGAAGGGAAGTATTTATCCAGGCCCCGTCAACGGTAAGAGTGGCTGAAAGGATACCGCCTTCTTTCAGAACCTCATGACGAATGCTCCAACGTGAAAAATCCTTCCTGGCCTTCAGGACCTTGAGGTTGATGAATAATTTGTCCCCGAGCCTTATTTCTTTTCTGAAAACCGCCTCCTCTCTGAAAAGGATTGGCCCAAAATGCAATTCCATCATTTTGGCACTTGAGAGTCCATGTTCTTCCAGGTAGCAGATCCGGCAATATGCGCCAAAATCATAATAAACAGAATGCCTGAGATGAAAGTTGGGGTCAAGGTCCGACCAGCGGAGGTCGACTTCTTTTTGATATTCCTTCATACTAAAGATCAATTGGATCAGTTTTAAAGACGAAATTAATGCTTCGCATTATTTGTAATAAATTCGCTTTTTTAAAAACTCATTATGAAAAAAAATATGTTGCTTATTCTGGGATTTCTACCACTTTTTGTTATTGGACAAACAGCCTCAAAAAAACCTGTCCAAAAAAAGGCAGCAACCCCAGCCGGCCCCCTTTTAAGAACCTCTGAAGACTCTCTCAGTTATGCAATCGGTCTTAGTGTCGCGGCTTTTTACAAGGAACAGGGCATACAAAATGTAAATGGCTCACTCGTTGCAAGGGCCATCAGCGATGTTCTGAAATCCGGTAAGCCGCTTTTGAACGAGATGCAGGCCAATTCCTGCCTGATCAATTATGTGCAGAAGCAAAAAGCAGCGAAGGCAGAACCAAATAAAAAAGTAGGTGAAACATTTCTTGCGGATAACAAGGCCAGGCCTGGCATTGTGACCCTTCCAAGCGGGCTCCAGTATGAAATTCTGAAAGAAGGCACTGGACCTAAACCCCTCTCTACCGATAAGGTCAAATGCAATTATAAGGGCACTCTTCTGGATGGCACTGTTTTCGACGCTTCGGACAACCACGGCGGTCCCATTGAATTTCCGGTAAACGGGGTGATCCGGGGGTGGACAGAAGCCCTTCAGTTAATGCCTGTTGGAAGCAAGTGGAAACTATATGTTCCCTCTGATCTGGGTTATGGAGACCAGGGAAATGCGGCCATACCTCCAGGTGCTACTCTTATATTTGAAGTTGAACTGGTGGAAATCACTAAATAAACAGACTGAGTTATTTATAAAGAAGGGTATAATACTCATCGGCCATTCTGCCCGAATCAAATTGGTAGCGCACATCCCTCATGCCGTTCTTGATGATCTGCCTCCAGGTATCCAATTGCTCATAATAGAGAGGGAGTATCTGTTTGTGCAGGATCTCGTATAATTTTTCCAGGTCATACTGATCCTGGTCTTCGGTGCTCATCGAGGCATAATCAGCCTTTGGTACTACGAAACCATTGTTTCCGTGATTAATGAACTCAGGTATCCAGCCGTCGTCGGTGGAAAAATTAACCGCTCCATTCATGGCTGCGGTCATGCCGCTGGTTCCTGAGGCTTCACGGGGCACACGAGGATTATTCAACCAGCAATCGGCGGCCTGCTTCAGCCTTTTGGAAAGGGCCAATTCATAACCAATCAAAACAGCCACATTCTTATAGGATTTACTTAGATGAACGAGGTGGTTGAAATCATTGATGGCGGGGTAATCCATTGGATATGGCTTACCGGCCCAAATAAACTGCACCGGGAATTTACTGTCTGCAGTGAGTTCGTTGAATTGATTGATATCGCGGGTAATCAGTTCGGCTCTTTTATATCCGGCAAATCGCCTCGCCCACACAATTGTGAAGACGTCCGGATTCAGGATCTTTCCTGTCTGATCTGCTACGATTTCGAAAGCCCTTTTCTTCAGGTATTTTTTTCGGTCATCAAACCAATAATTGTCGCTTTCTTCCATTTTCTTATACAATTGCTTATCTGCCCAATATTGCCAGTTCTGCGCATTGGTGATGGAGATAATGGGACAGATTCCCTTGTATTTGCTCCACATGGCCCTTGATACATGTCCATGGAGTTCGGAAACCCCGTTGGCGATATGGGCGAACCTCAAGGCGGCAAGCGAATGGTTGAAGGAATCATCCTCCATGCCGGTGAGTTTCCTGGTTTCGTCAACTGACAGACCGCAGAAATAGCTCATTTTATGGCATAGGTAGATATCGTGCTTTTCGTTGCCGGCCTCCTCAGGGGTATGGGTCGTGAATACCAGTCTTTTTTTGACTTCTTCGATGTTCTGATCAAACTTTCTGTAAAGATAAAATGCAGCGCTCAGACCATGGGCTTCATTCAGATGGTAGCGTTGCGGATCGAAATTTAGTTCGTCAACCAATTTGGAGCCGCCTACACCTAGTAATATAAACTGGGCTACTTTGGTTGCCACATTGGCATCGTAAAGTCGGTGGGTGATAGTCTGAGATACATAATCATTTTCGGGAAGGTCCGTACTCAGTAAGAAAAGGGGAGCGGATTTAAAGGTCTCCGGATTCAGGTACCAGGCTCTGACCCAGACCGGATGATCGTGGATATCGATCTGGAATTTGATCCCCGTATCCTCCAGAAATGAATATTGTTTTTCCATCCAGGTCACCTGAAGGGTCTGGTCCTGGTTGCGGGCCTGGTCATAATATCCGTATTTCCATAAAATCCCGATGCCGATCAAATTCTGCTTCAGTTCATAAGCGCTTCTCAAATGCGAACCGGCTAGAAATCCCAGTCCGCCGCTGTAGATTTTGAGGGGTTGGTGAATAGCGAATTCCATCGAGAAATACGCAACCCTTTTTGAATAACGATCATCAATGGTATAAGGTACGGTGTATTTACTGAAACTCATAAGCCCAATCTTTAGTTCTTACATATGGTTTAAGTGTGTAAAGGGGACGCAATATAACGGAAAAAATGAAATTCAATTGTTTAAACAGTGATCGTCTTCGGTTTAAACTTTTGCTTAAATATTAAGCCTTAATTCCAGCGGGGAAGGGGTCAGCAGTTTTCGGGCACTTATCCAATCTACCTTATCACCTGAAAGGTTCATGACCTTTTCTTTCTGGTTATAGCCTGCCTGGATTTGGTTTCTTTTTTCCTGGGATAACTTCCCTCGAAAAAGCATTTGATATCCCTGTGGTTTCCACATCCTTCCACTTCTTTTATTTCCACCTTATTTCCATTGAAATTAAAATCGATCGTGCATGGGTCCTTGCTACTGTGATAGCGGCCTGTGGATCCGGAATTAAATCTGGCTTCTCCTTTCAGTTCGCCAACACAACTCCCCCCCTCTTTTTCAAAATGAATGAAAAACAGAAACCAGGATGCATTTTTTCCGTCGCGGATGGAAACAATATTTCTTTTATCCAGTAAATAATCCCCGGATAACCTGTGTTTTTTGGGAAGGGTATCGATGGGATTGGGGACGGCTGCGGGGTGTGCACTAGGTTCATTCGATTCGGTAAGGATCAGGTTGAATTTTCCGCTATCGTTCAGGAAAAAAGCTTCTTTCCTGTAATAGATCTCCCCGTCGGGGCCATGCCGCTCTCTATCTGTGTTGAATGTGAATTTGCTGTCGACAGACACACTGCTATGGAAATCCGGATCATAGGGGTATATCATTTTGGAATTTATAAAGTGACCCGATCCGTCCAGGCATAGCAGGTAGAGTAATTTTTTGGTTTCTGTTTCAGATAAGCAAAACAGGTAATTGATCTTATGATCCCCTATCAGCCCTGCCACAGGATAAATATCCGGCTTCGGACCATGGGAATAATGCCGTGCAATCACGGAATCAGGAATGAATTGTGTGAAGACAGGGTAACCGATCAGGTCCGAATCATCCTGTTCCCCATTGAAAATGCTATCGGTGAGTTTGAAAGGGGGTCTGGAGCTTTCAAATGAGGATATAAAATCATCGGCATCCACTTTTGTATTGCCTCTAAGGGATACCCGTTTTGAATGGCAGCCCAATATAAAAACCAGAATCAAGAGCCAACTGTTCCTATTCATACTTGAGGGAAGGTCCTTTGCTCAGTTCAAAAATAAACATTTCAGGCGTGAACCCGGAATAAAAAAAATTCGGATTACAAAAATATTTTTTTAGATTAGCCTAAATAATTATTTAGATACGTTGAAATATTCTAGTTCCAAAGAGAATTACCTGAAGGCCATATATCACCTGCAGGGAGAAAGCAAAATGGTCAGCACCAATTCACTTGCAGCTTCCCTGCAAGCCAGGCCGGCTTCAGTAACAGATATGCTGAAAAAACTAAAAAAGGAAAAACTGCTCCATTATGAACCCTACCTGGGATTCCGGCTAAACCAGGAAGGGAAAAAAGTGGCATTGCAGATCATTCGTAAACACAGGCTATGGGAATATTTTCTTGTGAAAAAACTTCATTTCGGATGGGACGAAGTGCATGAGATGGCGGAAGAACTCGAACACCTGACCAGTACCAGGCTGATCGACCGCCTCGACCGGTTCCTGGAATTTCCCCAGATGGACCCGCATGGAGATCCGATTCCGGATGCAAATGGAAAACTAAGTCAGCTCAAGCAGACCAGCTTGCTAAACCTTCCCTTCAACCGGGCTTTTACTGTATCTGGAGTGTCCGGCCAAAGCCAGGAAATGCTGGAATGGTTGGGTCAAAAAAACATCCGGATCGGCACCCGGTTGGAAGTCAGGAATAAATTACCCTTTGATAATTCTGTGGAAATCAAAATCAAGAATCAGTTGCCTGTCACTTTAAGCGAACAAGTAGCAAAAAATATCCTGGTCCATGAATAAGATCAGGCAGGATACAAGCATTTCCCTGAGCGAGGTCAATGGGAGCATTGATGCTACCAGTACAGTCCCATTTTGGAGGAGGCTTTTCCTTTTTTTTGGCCCGGCTTATCTGATCAGTGTAGGTTATATGGATCCGGGAAACTGGGCCACGGACCTGGCAGGAGGCAGCCAGTTTGGTTATCAACTGATCTGGGTATTGTTCATGAGCAATCTGATGGCAATTCTTTTGCAAAACCTTTCGGCAAGACTAGGTATCGTGAGCGGTCGGGACCTGGCCCAGGCTAACCGTGAATCCTATCCCGGGCTCATCAATTGGTCGCTCTATATTTTGGCTGAGATTGCAATAGCTGCCTGTGACCTCGCAGAAGTGCTCGGTATGTCTATCGGCATACAATTACTAACGGGCCTCCCCCTTATTTATGCAGTTTCTCTTACCGTTTTAGATACTTTTTTAATTCTTCTGCTGCAACGGATTGGCATGCGCAAAATGGAAGCATTTATCATCGGATTGATCGCGATTGTCGCTTTTGCCTTTCTGGCTGAAATCATTCTTGCCAAACCCAATCTTCGGGAAGTCGGCTCTGGATTTGTGCCCATCCTCTCCGGAAAAGAAGCGCTTTATATCGCAATTGGCATCATCGGGGCCACTGTCATGCCTCATAATCTTTATCTCCATTCTGCATTAGTACAAACCCGTAAGATAGGTCCTGGAGATGCAAATATCCGAACCGCATTGAAGCTGAATTTCCTCGACAGTTCGATAGCATTAAACCTGGCCTTTCTCGTAAATGCGGCTATCCTGATCCTGTCGGCAACCGTTTTTTTCAAACATGGAAACACCCAGGTGGTCGAATTGAAAGAAGCCTACCGGTTATTGCCCAGTGCTTTGGGTACAAAAATCTCCTCCACAATTTTTGCAATAGCCTTGATTGCCGCAGGTCAGAGTTCAACGATCACCGGCACTCTGGCGGGCCAGGTCATTATGGAAGGTTATTTGCAATTGAGGATCAATCCCTGGCTGAGAAGGCTAATTACCCGGCTGCTTGCGATCATTCCTTCGATATTCGTAATCCTGTTTTTTGGGGAGAATAAGGTGGATCAGTTGCTTATTCTGAGCCAGGTCGTTCTGAGCGTGCAACTGGGTTTTGCGGTAATACCGCTGATCCATTTCGTCAGTGACCCCGCCAGGATGGGAAAATTTTCAATAAACCCCGTTATTAAGGCCCTGGCCTGGATTGTGGCCTTCCTTCTCATCTATTTGAACGGTAAGCTGGTAATCCAGGAAAGCTCCGATTTTTTTGTGCATGGAGACCATCTTTTCTGGAAGATCCTGATACTAATTTCATCCTGCTGGCTTATAGTACTGCTTCTTTTTATTTTATTCCACCCTTTCATTAAGAAAGTGTACAGGGGCTCGGTGATTCAAATGCACGCCAGGCCGGCCGAGATCAAACAATTTGTCAAACCTGAATTCCATTTCATCGCCGTTGCCCTGGATTTTAGTGAGAATGACGATAAACTGCTGAATTTTGCGATAGGCCAGGGTATTAAGGAGACCAGTTATTTGCTGATCCATGTGGTGGAAAGCGCATCGGCAAGGATCCTCGGTCGCGAGAGCGATGATTTAGAAACCAGAAAGGATCGCGAACAATTGAATTTCTATAAGGAAATGATGGAAAAGAACGGGTATTCCACCCAAACAAGCCTGGGTTTTCAAAACCGTTCCCAGGAGATTGTCCGGATAATCCGGGAAATGGATGCCGATATGTTGGTGATCGGGGCGCACGGTCATACAGGTCTAAAGGACCTGGTATTCGGCGAAACGGTGAACAGCGTCCGGCATGAATTGAAAATTCCGGTACTCGTGGTACATCTCTGATCTGGTAAAAAAAAAGCGCCTTACCCACCGGTCAGGCGCAAATAAAAGGCTGATTAATCAACAATTGACCCACATCAATTAACTTTCAACAGTGGTCTTTTGCAGGTTCTAAAGAGGTAGGGTAAGCACAGATTGGGTATATCGGGGGTAAAACGGGCCATATTTTGACCCCTTCAAATGAAATAAGTTTAATTGACATTAAAAAAAATTCATGGAAGGCAGGTTTGATAAAGTATATGACCATTCTTACTGGAAATATGATTTTATCGTAAACCTATTTCAACTTGGCCGCGACCAACTGCACCGTACCAGGGCACTGAAACTTGCGGGTCTCAAAAAGGGCGATAATGTTTTGGATATTTGTTGCGGGAGTGGCCTTAGCCTGGAACCAATCCAAAGCATTATTGGACCGGAGGGCTCCATTCTGGCAATTGATGCCAATGAAAAAATGCTTTCCATAGCCCGTAAAAGAGCAGAAAAGCATCACTGGAAAAATATCAGGTTTATACAGGGTGATATCCGGGACTTTCATACCGACCAGAATGCTGATTTCGCATTTTTCGCCCTTTGCTGGTACGATCCCCTCATCGGCGCCCAATGGATCAAACAGGTGGGTCATTATCTGAAACCCGGCAAAGGCATACTCTGCTTCATTGACTATAAGTACCCCGAAAACTGGCTGAAAAACATCGCTAATCCGGTCTTAAAGCTCACTGTAAGCTGGCTCGGCGAATCCTATTCGGTGGAAGACCTGAAATGGGAACCCCTGATAGAAATTGGCAGCCTTCTCGACAAGCCTGAATTTCAAACTGTTTATTTGGACAGTCTCTTTGTATTATGGGGAAAACAAAAAACCTTCGAAGACGGCCCGGATCAAACCGCCTGATCCCTATAAGCGCCAACAAGCTTCACAACTTCCAGGGCAGGTTCTACATCGTGCACTCGCAGGATATCAGCGCCATTTATAAGCCCGATCGTATTCAATACGGTGGTCCCGTTCAATGCTTCCTCTGCTGTGATAGATAAAGTTTTGTAAATGGTAGATTTTCTGGAAATTCCCAGCATTACCGGTCTTTCAAATATCCGGAACAGCGACAATTTCTCAAGGATCTCAAAATTGTGACGTCGGGTCTTTCCGAAACCGAAGCCCGGATCGATAATAATATCATTGATCCCTGCCAGCCTGCATTGTTTTAATTTATCTGCAAAAAAACGAAGCAATTCCTCCATGAGATTATCATATTGAGGCTCCTTTTGCATGGTTTCCGGATCCCCCTTCATATGCATGCAGATATAGGGCACTCCAAGCCCTGCAACGGCCTCCAACATCCGAAGATCAAGGTTGCCGCCGCTGATATCATTCACGATTGATGCCCCGGCTTCCACCGCCTCAGCGGCTACCCTTGAACGATAGGTATCAACCGACAGGATGGTATCAGGAAATTCTTTTTTAATCATGGAAATAGGTTCCAGGAGTCTTTCCAATTCGATCTCCTCTCCTACGGCAATGCTACCTGGCCTGCTGCTCTGTCCGCCCAGGTCCAGGATGTCAGCTCCTTCCTGAAGCATTTGTTCTGCCCTTCGCAATATTTCATCGTTTAACATTAGCCTGCTTCCCGAATAAAATGAATCCGGGGTCAGGTTTATGATTCCCATTATGAGCGGGCGGTGGAGAGTCAATAATTTGCCCTTACAATTCAACGTGAACATTAATCACTTATGTTTACTTTTGGCAGTAAATTTCACCAATTAATTGAATATAACAGCAAATAAGGAAATGAAGGATACGGTTCGGCAATATGAAAGCATGGTCAAGTCCTGTAAAGAAATTTTTATCAATAAGACTAAGGACTACGGAACTTCCTGGCGTGTGCTTAGATCCATTTCCATCGCCGATCAGATCTTCATAAAAGCTCAAAGAATCAAAAACATACAGCAGATCAAAAAACAGCGGGTGGACGACGATATCGCAAGCGAGTTCAAAGGAATGGCAAACTATGGAGTCATCGGCCTGATTCAACTGGATTTTGGCAATGAGTCGGTTGAAGATCTGCCTTTGGAGCAGGCAAGCGATTGGTATGACAGGAAGATGAAGGCTGCCAGATCCACGATGTTGGATAAAAACCACGATTATGGTGAAGCCTGGCGGGAAATGAGCCAGGAGAGCTTCGTTGACCTGATCCTGGTGAAATTGTTACGCATCCGCCAGATCCTCACCAATGAAGGAAAGACCCTGATCAGTGAAGGCATCGATTCCAACCTTATCGACATAATCAATTATTCCCTGTTTGGCCTGATCCTGATTGAGGAAGGGATGCACGGATCCTGATCAAAACTCAAATCATCATGCGACGTACGGTTTATATTATCAGGTTTATAGTAGGGGTGTTCTTTATCTTTTCCGGGCTGGTCAAAGCCAATGATCCTCTGGGGCTCAGCTATAAAATGCAGGAATTTTTTGATGTCTGGAATTTCCATTGGCTGGATAGTCTTACCCTGGCATTTTCCGTACTCATGATCCTATTCGAGATCGTGGCCGGTTTTGCCTTGTTGGTCGGTTGGAGAATGAGAATATTCAGTTGGTTGTTGTTGCTCCTTATTGTGTTTTTTACTTTTCTTACGGGTTATGCCTACCTCTCCGGGAGGGTCCGCGAATGCGGTTGTTTTGGGGATTGCATTCCATTGACTGCCGGAGAGTCATTCACCAAGGACCTGATCCTGCTGATACTGATCCTTTTTCTATTTGCCTGGAGAAACCAGATCAAACCCTTTCTTTCACAGAAGATCAGTATTGCGGTCCTGGTACTGGCTACCATCTTTTCTTTTGCCTTTCAATGGTTCGTGTTGCAGCACCTGCCCATGGTCGATTGCCTGCCTTACCGGAAATCAGCTAATATTCTTGAGGGCATGAAACCACCTCCCGGTTCCATACCCGATAGCACCGTGATTACCTTTGTTTATAATAAAAATGGCCGGGAGATCGAATTCACCGCCGATCGCTTTCCCAGTGATTTCGACAGCAGCTATAAGTTCGTAAAACGTTTTGATAAACTCATCCGGAAGGGAAATGCAGAGCCGGCGATAAAAGACTTCAGCCTGATGACCCTTTCAGGTACCGATATCACACAGGCGGTTCTTGAACTAAAAGGATATAAGCTTTTTCTCTTTGTCAAAGAATGGAAGGAACCCGACCCTTCCTGGGCCAAGGAATTTGCCGCTATCTACACTTTTGCCAAATCCAAGCATGTCCCGGTTTTTTTCATCACGGCGGAGGCGGATAACACAGAGAGTTTTATCGAAAAAAACGGATTAGATATAGATTCATCCTCATCCTCGCCCTCATCCATCGCGGTTTTCAAATGCGACGCTACGGCGATCAAAACAGCTTCCCGTGTAAACCCGACGCTCTACCTTCTGAAAGGCCCAACGATTGCGGATAAATGGGCTGGAGCGGATTTCGACAAGGCGATATTGGTTATGAATGAAATCCCTTCTAATGATTGAAGGGGTAGGTTGAGATCATCATTTCACCATCACTTCTTTTACTTTTTTTTCGCCCAGCTCTTCATTGACCCGCTCGATGATTTTTTCTTTTTGATAAAGCAGCTCATTTTTCAGGGGCGCTACAGAAGTAGAGATAATCAGCGTATGTCCGTGCAATTCAATTTTTTCAGTGTATTTGGCAATCGTCTTGCCTACAATTTTTTCCCAGGCTTCTTCTATCTGGAAGGCTTGAATGGAATTCCTGATCCGGCTCTGTTTCAGGAACTGCTTCATGGCTTCTCCCAATGAATATTCTCCCATTGGTTAAAGATAAGCAGTGGTGCTCAATTGGAAGTTTATAAATGGATCTGCTGACCTTCCACTCCCAATTCCTGAAATTCCCGGATAATGCGCTGGCAATGTGTATCTGTGATAAATACCTGTCCTTCATTGCGTATGCAGGCCCAGTTGAGCAGGTTGCTCATCCTTCCTTCATCCAGTTTTTCAAAAACATCATCGAGTAAAAGAATGGGGGCAAAACCCTTCTCTTTTTTAAGGATTTCGAACTCCGCCATTTTCATTGCGAACAACAGGCTTTTGCGTTGTCCCTGTGAGGCAATTGCCCGGAAGGACTGATCCATTAGTTTTATTTCGATCTCGTCCCTTTGAATGCCTGCCGTGCTTCTCTGGGTAATAAGATCTCTTTCGCGGGAATCCTTCAAAAGCTGATCAAATCCGCGTTCCAGCAATTGGCTTTCATAGTCCAGTTCGAGCGCCTCCGGTCTGCCCGCAATTTCAAAATAGAATTTTTTGATCGATTCGATCAGACCTGATGTAAATTCCTTTCTTTTTTGGAAAATAGAATTTCCGCTTTCCATCAGTTGGGAATCATAGACATCCAGTAATTGATTGTCATCCTGTCGTTTTTCGGCAAGGGCTCTCAGATGGCTATTTTTCTGTTGGAGGGTCCTGTTGTATTTGATCAGGCATTTCAGGTAGTTTGGGTCTAATTGGCATAAGAGGGTATCTAGAAATCTCCTTCTTTCTTCACTGCCTCCGGTGATCATATGTAAATCATCAGGCGCTACCATAACACAGGGGAATTTCCCCACATAGTCTGAGAATTTCTCATAGCCTTCCCCGTTACGGAGGAATTCCTTTTTACCGTTTTCCCGCAATATGCAAAGGACCGCTTCATGCTGATTGCCCAGGCTGAAGGCGGCCTCGATGCGAAATCCGGCACTCCCCTGCGACTGGTTAAGTGCATCCGATTTTGTGAAATAACTTCTTGTAAAACAGAGATAATAAATGGCATCCAGCAGATTGGTCTTCCCTACTCCGTTCCTGCCACAGATTCCTACAAGCCTTCGATCGAATCTAAATTCAGATTGCTTGTAGTTCTTAAACTGTAATAACGATATGTTCCTGAGTAAAAGCAAGAGATTATTCCCGCGCAATATAAGACTTGTTGCTCAGGCCGGATCGAGCCGCCTGTCAACTAATTGTCTTCCTATTTCCGAAAATCTGTAACTTTTCCCGGTCAATTACATCTTACCAAAAAAAAACAATGCATATGAGAAAGTGGAAATTAATGCTTGTTCTGGTTTTGATCCTTCCGGCTGACATTTTATTTTCGCAGGAAGAATCGACCGACACGGCGATGATTGCAAAAATCAGGGAAGAAGGAATGAATCATTCGCAAGTGAAATGGATCGCCCATCAGATCACCGATATCGCAGGTTCCCGGCTCACCAATTCCCCTGGATACCATCGTGCAGCAGACTGGATAAAGGGTCTTCTTCAACAATGGGGGCTCGTGAACGTTAAACTGGAACCCTGGGGTGAATTCGGTTATGGATGGTCAGTTGAAAGATCCTATGCTGCTATGAAATCCCCTTATTACGCAAATTTCATTTCCTATCCATCACCCTGGAGTGGCGGCACGGATGGATTGAAAGAGTCATCGGTTTTCCTGATCGAAAAAATGGATTCCGCTTATATTACTCAGCACGCCGATCAGATCAAGGGTCATATCGTTATTGCGCTGCGTTCGGACAGTGTCGTTGATCCCAATTTCAAGGCTGATGCAAGCCGCTATTCCGATAGCGCACTCGAACATATGACAGACCAATACATGATCAGCCGGCAAATGATCAATATGTTCCTCCCGCAACTCATTAAGATGGTGAAGATCCGCAACCTGCTGTTCTCAACCGGGGCCCTCGCGCTCCTCGAAATGTCAGATGAAGCAGGAGACGGGGCCGTTTTTGTGGATGGTTTCGGAGGGTATGGGAAAAGAGATCAGCCGGCTCTTCCAAAACTGATTCTGGAAAAGGAGGATTATCTGCGATTGCAAAGGCTGCTTCTCGGAGGCACCCCGGTCAAAATTGAACTGGATATCAGGACAAAATATTATGGTGATGATCTTAATGGCTATAATGTGGTTGCCGAAATTCCGGGAACGGATCACGGCCTAAAAGCCCAACTGGTCATGCTCGGCGGCCACCTGGATTCCTGGCAGAGTGCGACTGGAGCGACAGATAACGGAGCGGGCTGTATTGTTGCCCTGGAAGCCATCCGCATTCTTAAGAGCCTGCATATACAACCCAAACGAACGATCAGGATCGCTCTATGGGGCGGGGAGGAACAGGGGCTGATCGGTTCCTTCAATTATGTCAAAAATCATTTTGGAGACCCGCAGGACATGAAATTAAAGCCGGAACAAAAACTGGTTTCCGCCTATTATAACCTGGACAACGGCACAGGTAAGATTAGAGGGATCTTCAACCAGGGCAATGAACAGGTGAATCCCATATTCACCAAATGGCTGGAACCCTTCCACGATCTGGGCGCTGCAACGGTTACCCCTCATAATACCGGGTCGACGGACCATCTTTCCTTCGATGCAGTGGGAATTCCGGGTTTTCAATTTATTCAGGATCCCCTGGATTACGAGACCCGTACCCATCATTCCAATTTCGACACCTATGATCACCTGGAGCCCGATGATCTGAAGCAGGCGTCAACCATACTGGCTGCCTTCGTCTACAATACGGCCATGCGCAATGCAATGCTGCCAAGAAAACCAATTCCAATCCCTGAAAAATTCATATTTGACGGATTGTTACCGGATTGATTGGCTTAAATAGATATGTGCCGCCCGGAAAACCGGGCGGCTTTTTATTCTCCCTTCTACACTGTATATTTGCAACCCAAAATCAACACCTTATCTTTACCATCCTAAATTTGAGCGAAATTGGCCACCAAATTCTCAAAAGATACTTATCTGTACTGGTACGAACTGATGCAATTGATACGACAGTTCGAATTGACCGCTGAAGAAAAATATAAGATGGATGGAAAGATTCGTGGGTTTTTCCATGCATATATCGGTCAGGAAGCGATCGCGGCAGGATGCATGACCGCCACCCGCCCTGAAGACAAATTCGTTACCGGGTACCGGGACCATGGCCTGGCTCTGGCCAAAGGAGTAAGTGCTGACGCCTGCATGGCGGAACTCTATGGTAAGGCCACCGGAACTGCCAAAGGCAAGGGAGGAAGTATGCATTTTTTTGGGGTAGGTGTCAATTTCTTCGGCGGCCATGGCATTGTCGGAGCTCAAATTGGAACCGGTGCAGGGCTTGCTTTTGCTGAAAAATACAAAGGAACCGATACGGTAGCCCTCACCTTTTTCGGGGACGGCGCCGCCCGGCAGGGAATATTGCACGAGGTCTTCAACCTGGCCATGCTTTGGAAATTGCCGGTGGTCTTCATTTGCGAAAACAATAACTACGCAATGGGAACCTCAGTTGAAAGAACTTCCAATGTGGTAGATATTTATAAATTGGCAGACGCCTATGAAATGCCAGGTGATTCCATTGATGGAATGAGCGCCGAAGCAGTTCATGAGGGCGTATCCAGGGCAGTTAAAAGAGCCCGTGAAGGTGGGGGTCCGACCCTTCTGGAAATTAAAACCTATCGATACAAGGGACATTCCATTTCAGATCCCCAGAAATACAGGACCAAGGAAGAGGTGGATGAATATAAGCAGCGGGACCCGATTCAGCAGGTGCTCAGTACGATACTTACGCAAAAATTCGCCAAACAGGAAGAAATCGATGCGATCAATAAAAGGGTTGGCGATGCAGTAGCCGCATCGGTCAAATTTGCGGAAGAATCCCCCTGGCCCGCAGATGACGAAGTGCTTAAGGATGTTTACGTCGACCAGCATTATCCTTTCATAGTAGATTAATAAAAAAAAGCAATAATAAAAATGTCTGAAATTAAAAAACCTGTTCATCTGGAAGCGGAGAAAAATGTTGTGTCTGAAGTTGAGCAGTTCTGGAATAAAAACGGAAAGGTAATCAGTTATGCGATCAGCGCCATTGTAATCCTGATTGCCGGATACCTTGGCTATAAGAATTTTATCGTCGAACCCAATGAAAAAAAGGCGTCGGAATCTATGTTCCGTGCGGAATACTATTACCGGATGGATTCTCTTCGACTTGCCCTGAAAGGAGATAATGTGAATCCCGGCTTTGCAAAAATCGTTTCCAAATATGGGGGAACCAAGGCAGGAAATCTTGCCGAATTCTACGCAGGAAATTGTGCATTAAAACTGGGAGATTTCAATGGAGCTGTCAAATACCTGAAGGATTTTACCACATCGGCAGACCAATTGCAGGCGAGAGCTTATGGCCTGCTAGGGGATGCCTATTCCGAACTGAATAAGAAAGAAGATGCGGTCGAAGAATACAAGAAAGCTGGCACTTATTTTGAACAGGACGATCTGATTTCTCCCGAATACCTTTTCAGAGCCGGATATCTTTACGAGAGCATGGGAAAGAACAAGGAAGCCATCGAAATGTACCAGAAGGTCAAGGAAAAATATCCCAATTGGGGCAGGCAGAGCAGGATCGATATTGACAAATACCTGGCAAGGCTGGGCACGATAAAGTAGTGCCTGAAATAAGTAGTGCCTGAGAGAAACAGCTGCAGTGAAATACAAGTAAATGGCAGAAGTCGGAAACAGCAAATTATTCAAATTGCCAGGCATCCCGTTAAAAAAGGATGTCTTTGTTGTCATTGCAAGAACTGAGTGGAATGCGCAGATAGTGGATGAATTGGAAAAGGGATGCGTTGAAAAACTAACAGAGCTAGGTGTAAAGAAAATTTTCGTCATTCATGTTCCCGGAGCATTCGAGATCGCCTTTGCGATCAAGAAATATTGGCAGGAAAATAAAGACAAGAAAAAACAAAGGCCACATGCTTTTATAGCGCTTGGCTGCGTATTGAGGGGAGATACCCCGCATTTCGAATATGTTTGCCGTGCAGTCACAGAAGGAGTGGTTCAACTCAATCTCCAGTTGGCAGTTCCTACGATCTTTGGGGTATTGACAGTAGATAATGCCGAACAGGCGTCGGATAGAACCGGCGGCAAACATGGACATAAGGGTGAGGAAGCGGCCATTACGGCATGGAAAATGATCCATATTTAAACCTACAGCAATGGACACGCAGCTTTTTATACCCTGTTTTGTTGATCAGCTTTTCCCTGAGACAGCTTTTAATATGGTCAGGGTACTTCAAAAAGCAGGATGTAAGGTCCATTACAATAAAAACCAAACCTGCTGTGGTCAGCCTGCCTTCAATGCAGGGTTCTGGGAGGATTCCAAAGAAGTTTGTTCCAAATTCATCAAAGATTTCTCAGGCACTGAATATATTATTGCACCGAGTGCCTCCTGCGTTGGCTTTGTGAGGAATTACTATAATAAATTATTTGAAAATTCTTCAATGCACAATGAAATGAAGGATCTGCAGAAAAGATTATTTGAATTCTCGGAATTCCTGGTCAAGGTCCTTCAGGTTGAAGACCTGGGAGCCACTCTGAACGGCATTGCCACCTATCATGATTCCTGCGCCGGCTTAAGGGAATGTCGCATAAAGGAAGAGCCCCGCCGCCTTTTGAAAAATGTAAGAGGGCTTGAACTGAGGGAAATGAACGAATCGGAAACCTGTTGCGGATTCGGAGGCACTTTTGCAGTAAAATTCGATGGGATCTCGGCCGCCATGGCCGAACAAAAAGTCGACAATGCAACAGCCACCGGCGCACAATATATCATATCCACCGACCTTTCCTGCCTTATGCATATCGATGGATATATCCGGCATAAGGGTCTGCCATTGAAAGCTCTGCATCTGGCGGATGTGCTTGCCGGATGAATTTCATGAAGAATTGACGCAGTAGAAAAAAAGCCGCCCACATTGCAAATGCAAGCAGGCGGCCACCCCTTAAAAACAACCTGTCGCAAAAAATTAGGACCGGTAAACCGGGTAAGATTTTTTCTTTATTAACTGGTACGGATCGCGGAATTAAAAGGATGTCTTCAGTAGCCTAATTAACAAAAAAACCAGGAAGGCCCCAATATCGGAATTTTCCTGGTTTTAAGTAAGAAATCGGTCGCCTTAGCTGTTCGGCATAAGAACGGTATCGATCACATGAATGACACCATTGCTTTGGTAGACATCCTTAATGGTGACCCAGGCCATATTCCCCTTTTCATCTTTGATCACCAACTTCTTTCCCTTCATCATAACCCAAAGTTTTCCACCCTGCACGGTTTTGAGCTCTGCGGTACCATTGCCGTCCTGTATCAGTTTGGCGAGATCTCTTGAATCCAATCTGCCTGCTACAACATGGTAGGTCAGGATGGTAGTAAGCATTTGCTTATTTTCCGGTTTTACCAGATTATCCACTGTTCCTTTAGGCAATTTGTCAAATGCCTCATTGGTTGGAGCGAATACAGTGAAAGGTCCGGGGCCTTCCAGAGTTTCGACCAGTCCGGCTGCTTTGACTGCTGCGACGAGAGTAGTATGATCCTTTGAATTGACGGCATTCTCCACAATATTTTTGGATGGATACATCGGAGCGCCTCCGACTTCAACCGTCTTTTCCATTTGTGCGTAAGAGCTGGACATGAAACATGCTGATGCGAGGATCATGGCCACGGTTTTGATTGATTTCATAACTGCTAAGTTTGTTTAAATTTGATTCTAAGTTTTATGGGATTACATGTAACCGGTCTGTATCATTTACGGAACCGGGTAAGAGTTGGATTTGATATCCTATTTTTTTGCAAGTCTGTTTCAGAAAGATGGTAACTTTAATTGAATAAATAAACCAACAAAGACTATGGCTTATTGGCTGGTAAAATCAGAACCTGGCGCCTACAGTTTCGACCAACTCCTGAAGGATAAGCAAACCACATGGGATGGGGTTCGCAACTATGCAGCCCGCCTTCACCTCCGTACCATGAAAAAGGGAGATGAAGTCTTTTTCTATCACAGCAATGAGGGAGTATCCATTGCAGGAATTGCCGAAGTGACCAAAGAGGCTTTCCAGGATCCAACTACCACAGATAAAGCCTGGGTGGCCATCGAACTGAAGTCTGTGCGCAAATTGAAGAACCCGGTTTCGCTGGAAGCGATTAAAAAGAATAAAAAACTTGCTTCCATGGCCCTGGTACGTATCGGCAGGCTCTCCGTACAACCAGTAACGGAAAGAGAATGGGAAACTATTTTGGAAATGGCTGGAGAAAAATAAGGCCTGCCTAAGTAATATCTGGCAGGCCGGTCGTAAAACCTGGCTAATCAAACAGGGATCAATCTGGATTAAGGGTTATAAAAAATAATGGCAATCTATTGGGTAAGCGTTTCGGATTCGAGGACCCAGGCCAGTTGAAGCAATAAGGTATTGTTGGGACTGATTACATATTGCACGTAGCGAACCAAACCCAATCCCTGTTTTACAAAGTAAACCTGGGCCAGTACCGGGGTTCCGGAACAATCGGTAAGAACGACCACATTTTTAATGGAATTCGAATAAACGGTTCCATCCAGGTTGATAAGAGTGGTATCTGCATAATAAGCGTAGAGATAATCCATGCCTGTGCAGGTTCCGCTGATGCTTACCGGCCAGGAACTAATACTGGAAACGCTGTCTCCTGTACCGGACGCGAATAATGTGTAATATTGAACCGAATTGACACTGTCAATACTGCCAATAGTAGTGCTGTTGAGGTTGGTCAGCCAGTAATCATTACCAGTTCCACTATTCTGCAATTCGAAGTAAGTGGCGCCGTTCACGGTATTCTGTCCTACCACGGTCAGCGAAAAATTGGAACTATCAATTATGGATCCTGTCGTCGTATCGTAGTATTTCAATCGGTAATTCCACACATTATTCAAGGCAAGAGGAAACAGGTTACCGGAATTGCTGTTATTATTGTTATTGGAACTGCTGCTCTTGGAACAGGAAAAGGTGAAAACAAAACTGAAAAATGCTGCGGAAGTCAATAACTTTTTCATGTTTTTAATTTGATTTTTTTACGTTGGTTGACCATGTAAAAATAGAAAGAGAGCCATTCGGCGACAATAACTAAATTTCAGTATTTAAGCATTCCTGGTTTTTCATCAACTTTGAATCCTCATAAAAATCAATTTTCATGCTTTCCATATTCAAACTGATTTTCCTCTTGCTACTGGCAGGCATTCCAATACAATTAATTCAGGCCCAGACTCCCATCATTGACGGCCTGAAACAAAAATTGAAGGATCCCCTTGCCGATCAACTCAACACCTTATTTGAGATTTGCCATCACGGCGAGTCCATGCCTGCTGACAGCGAATTATATTTTGCAAAAAAGGCGGAACAAATCAGTTTGGAAAGAAAAGATATTCACGGGCGGTTATTGTCGGAATTCTATATAGCTGTCAGTTATAACATGAAGGGACGAGCGGATACTGCACTCAGGCTTTGCGAGAAAGGCATAAAAGAAATTCCTGATACGAACAGGATGTTTGATGTTTACAGGGACATGATGTGGTACCGGATCGTGAGCCTGACCAAATTACGAAAGATCAAAGAATCGATAGATGAATGTTACAGATTGCTTGAAGAGGGAGAAAAACATGGAGACATACTGGCACAGGGCATTGCCAGCAATTGCCTGGGGGTGAATTATAATGTATTGCTGAACAGGAATGAGGCGCTTCATTGGTTCAACCAGGCCTACCAGGTTTTAGAAAGCGACAGCAGCGGCAAGTCTTACCTGCAGGTTTTCGTCAATTTGTCTGCCGTGTATTTCTACAGGAATAATCCGGATTCAGCATTCTTCTTTCTAAACCAGGTTCTGGCCAGGGCCCGGGAAGGGCAAAACCTGAAAGTGGAGTCGGATTGCCTCACTCTGCAGGGATTGGAATTCACGGAACAAAACAAAATGGATTCTGCAGAATTCGTATTGCAAAAAGCATTTGCGATACAAAAACAAATTGGCAATATCCAATACATAATAGTAGGGCTCGACGCATTAGAAACATTTTATGCAAGGCAAAAAAATTATCAAAAAGCAATTGATTATATCCATCAGGCCGAAACCTATTCCAGGAAATATAATGAGCCGCTTGTTTTTCAGTTCTACCTCGATCTGGCGGAATGTTATAAACAATTGAAGAACTATGAGGCTTATGGAGAGACCCTGGACAGCCTGATGAATATTAAGGATTCCGTTTATCAGAAGAGTAAGGCCGTGGAACTGGCCAGGCTTGAAGCACAATATGACCTGACCAGTAAAGAAGCCTTTATCGCCCATCAAAAACTCGAACTCCTGCACAAGGATCTTTGGTTTGGCGGCAGTATCGTGTTCATTATGGTAGTTTTTTCAGGGGGCTATTTGCTCCTGCGACGAAACCGGAGAAATCAGCGACTGGCCTTGCACGATGCGGAAGAAAAGGAAAGAAAGCGCATTGCTGCAGACCTGCACGACAATATAGGGGCTTATGCATCAGCCATCAGTGCTGGGGTGGATGAAATCGAGAACCGCCAATTGATTAAAGATCCGCTCATCCTTCGCCATTTGAAAGGGAATGCCACTGAAATCATCAATTCATTACGTGATACGATCTGGGCCTTCAACAAGGAATCAGTGAACCTTACCGGCATTAGTGATAGGATCAAGATCTATATACAGAAATTGCAGCCTTCCTATCCTCAGATAAGCATCCAGGCCGAAGAATCAATTGAAGAGGATATCAGGCTCTCCCCTATCCAGGCATTGCAGTTATTCAGGATAGTCCAGGAAGCATTGAACAATGCGCTGAAACACAGTCAGGGAAACCGTATCCTCGTACAAATTGGCAGCGACCTGGGGCAGGCCTGGATCAGGGTCCGTGATAACGGTCAGGGTTTTGAAATGGAAAAGAGGCGCAATACAGGAAACGGGTTGACCAATATGATGAGCCGGGCCAGGGAAGCGGGATTTGAATGTAAAATTGAAAGCAGCCCCCAGGGAACACTTGTGCATTTGACTTCCAAACCCTCCTGATAAAATAATAAAATATGATTATTGCTTTTTGTTTGGGAATGCTTGACCTTTAACTGTAAAATATCCTTATGCCGGTAAAAATCGCGTTCGTGGACGATAACCTGGTTAACCGCAATGTTTTCGCAAGAAAAATTCAGCATTTTGATGACCTGGAGATCGTTTTTATTGCTCCTAACGGGAATAGCTGCCTGGAACAGCTTAAAGAATTAAATCCAGAAAAGCTCCCCCAGGTCTTATTTGTGGATTTGGAAATGCCGGAGATGAACGGGATACAGCTAATTCAAATTGTCAGGGTACTCTATCCCCTTATGCACCTCATTGTGCTAACTGTTTTCGATGACGACGAGCGGATTTTTGAAGCCATCAAGGCGGGGGCCAATGGCTACCTGCTTAAGGACGACACGGCCATTTCCCTGCGCAATGCAATCACCAATTCCCTGGAACAGGGCGGTGCGCCGATGAGTCCTTCGATCGCAAGAAAAGCCCTGGACATACTGAGTAAGGTTTCTCTTTCTCCAAAACCAAATACTTCTTCATCATTGGAGAGCCTTCTTTCGGAAAGAGAAAAAGAAATCCTTCAATACACAATAAAGGGATATAGTCCCAAGCAAATTGCCGAGACCTTATTCATCAGCATTTTCACCGTGCGGAAACATATCGCCAATATTTACGAAAAACTTCATGTAAACAACAATTCCCAGATCATGAGCCTGGCTTATAAGAATAAATGGGGCTGAACGAGCCCTTTCAGTGGCTCTTTGAATTAAGACAGGTTACAGCCACTCAGAGCGCCGGAGTGATCAAAACGTTGCGATAATCTACGGGGCCATGATCTCCCTGGATCAACAAGGGGCCCGGATCTTCCTCCTTACTGTCGATGGCTCCTCCGGTGATACCAGGAATTTCCCGGTTGCATATTACCGTGACTCCATTTAATGCCACTGTAACCATTCTGCCAGTTAAGGTTATATCGTAGGACTGCCATTCCCCTGCTTTTTTTGCAGCCATTTCGGTGGGCGCAATGAACCCATAGATCGCGCCGATTAAGCCCACAGCGGGCTCCTTTCCATAACTGTCCTCAACCTGGGCTTCGTACCTGCCCCGCAGGTAAACACCGCTATTGCTTTCTGCGGGGTAGCGGAATTCAATATGCAATTTGAAGTCAGTAAAAGTCCGGTCAGTAACGAGATTGGCCCCGGAATGGGGGCTCCGCAGAATCCCTTCTTCCACAACCCATTGATTGGCTCCCGTGGCATGCCAACCATCCAGGTTTTTGCCATTAAAAAGAGAGATGGGCTGGCCCCAACGGGGCTCATTTTTTCTCTTAAGCTGGGGCGCTCTGTGCGCTGTCCACTTAAAATCCTTTCCATCACTGTAATGACCCGTACCGGTCAGGCTGTCAGCAGACAGTTTTCCTTCATAATAAAGATCTCCAGTTCCGCTTTCCCATTGAGGGGGGATGCTGAAATTGAGTTTGCCCTCCTGAAAATGAATAACGGAAATGGGGCGTGCGCTCCCAGAAATACTCACGAGCTCGCCGACAAGTGTATGAAAACCGGAATGATCCACTTCCAGCCATGAGGGATATTCCTGACCGTTCATATGAATGGTCATGTCCCATCTTCCTTCAAGGGAAGAATTGGCATTTTCCTGGGCGTGAATTTGGAAAGAATTCCATACCAGCAAGCAACCAAGAGTCACCAATATCCGGCAAACCGTAGATTTTTTCATTTTTTCAAATTGAGGAAATGAAATTAAGTGAATCTGCAGTAAAATCCCTTATATCAATCAAGGTTCCCGACCTGCTGACTATTTGACGGGAATCAACACTTTTATTTAGTAGAAAAAATAGCGTAGATTTAGAAATTGGCGAAAACGATAAATTGCCTGGCATGCTTACAACAACATCCATTATGGGATTGCATCTGCGTTACCGCCTCTGGATTGCTGAACTGAACCATGATATCAGCATTTTGCGCATACTCGAGGATTACCGGCACGATATCATGAGAAAGGACATGGACCCAGTTGCCCTCTCAGAGTCCGAAAGATTCGGTGAACGCTTTATGCAGACAAGGACAGCCATCGACGACCTGCGTCATATCATGCACCTCGACAAGATGCAACTTGCGGCCGAATCCAGGCAGGGTCAGCAATTGCCAGAAAAGGTAGCAGAAGCAGAACACCACCAGACCCTTGAAAATCAATACCTGGAATACCGCAAGTCCTTCGAACAACTCAAATCGGATTTTATCAATTTTGAAAATAAATGGCTGAGATAGGCAACTTATTTTTTTCTTCCCTACTTTAATTCCTAAAGCAGCCTGTCGATTTTTGACTTAACTTCCCAGACCAAATTTTTCGAACTCAAACTAACATAAATGAGAAAATTGATTATTTGCTTCCTGTCTGCGATCGTCATTTGGAGCGGTTGTTCAAATCCGACCACCCAAAATACTCAGTCCGGGGCCGGCCCCCTTGCCAAAGCTTCCAGAGAAAATAAGAACGGCTGGGTTTATGTGCATCTCGAAGGGTCTCCTTCTGAGATCGGCTACCAGCACGGCTACCTGTTGGCCAACGAAATTGATACGTCCATTCAATGTGTATCCTATCTTTTTGAAAAGGAAACTCATCGGAATTGGCAGTTCTATCGCAATGCGGCAAAGAATTTTTTGTGGGACAAACTGGATCAGGAATACAAGGACGAGATCAGCGGGATCGCAAAAGGGCTCCAGGACAAGCATAAGATTTACGACAGCCTCGATATCACAGCATATAATGCACTCGAAGAATTGGGTTATTATTATGTGCCCACACTTGACAATGCAGCCAGGGCAGGCAGCGGATTGAACAAGGCGCCCGGTAATTGCAGCGCATTCATTGCCACAGGAAGCTATACCAGGGATGGAAAAATAGTGATCGGGCATAACAACTGGACCTCGTATTTGGTGGGCCAGCACTGGAATGTAATAGCCGATATTGTTCCACAAAAAGGACACCGGATCCTTATGGATTGCATGCCCGGTTTTATTCACAGCGGTGATGATTTTGCTATTTCGGATACCGGTATCCTGGTCACGGAAACCACGATCACACAATTCTATCTTTTTGACTCTACAGGAATCCCTGAATTCATGCGGGCCCGTAAAGCTTCACAATATGCGAACAATATTGACGATGTGATCCGGATCTTTCTTACAGGCAATAACGGGGGCTATGCCAATGACTGGCTGATCGGAGACATCAACAGCAATGAAGTTGCCAAACTTGAACTCGGCCTTAAAGATCACAGGGTCTGGAGGAGTAAGGATACTGCGATGATCGGTTCCAATTTCCCCAGCGATCCCAAATTGATCAAAGAAGAAACCGTTTTTAAAGTCAATGACCCTACTTCATCTCCTAATGCCCGTAAGAAAAGAATGGAGCAGCTCGTGGAAGTTGATCTCAAAGGAAAACTGGATCTAGCCAGCGGGGAAAAAGTGGAAGAAGACCATGTCGACGCCCTTCAAAACAAGAATGCCAATAACCGTTGCGTAGTTTGCGGCCATATCGACGAAGATTCAAAGGGCTGTACGGAATGGGACCTTAAACCTTATTATCCTTTTGGCGCCGTACAAGGCAAGGTAACGACGGCTGATCTGGCAAAAAAAATGACTTTTTGGGCACGAAGGGGTCATCCCTGCGGAGCTGATTTTATCGGTGAAAAATTCTATAAGGCCCATCCGGAATACAGTTGGCAGGCCAAATGGCTCCAGAATATGATCGCCTATCCCTGGACAGAATTTTCAGCGAAAAAATGATAAAATAAGTCAGCAAGAGTATCTTGTCGCACGGGGGGAATCAATTATGAAAGATCAAATCTGGACATAAGAAAAAACTATACCTATTCAAAAGAAAGAGGCAGGAGATGCCGCCTCTTTTTATACTTGACTCATTTCCGAAAAGGCTGAGCTGTACTCATAGGTATCCCCCTAGAGGCGGGTTATCGACAATTGCCTGATTTTATGAACCTTCCTATAATAATTACTCAATACAGATGAATCGGATTGACAGGTTATTCGGAATATTGACCATAATACAGTCAAGGAAATTTATTCCAGCCGAAAGAATCGCCGATCGCTTTGAGATCAGCATCCGGACGGTCTATAGGGACGTGAGGGCGCTCTGTGAACTCGGGATTCCGATAAGCTTTGAAAAAAACAAGGGCTATTTCATTGTAAATGGTTATTTCCTGCCTCCGATTTCATTCACCAATGAAGAAGCCCGTTCTCTTCTTTTGATTGAGGCCATTACCAGTCTCTTCGCAGATCAATCCACCATCAGTCATTTTTCCTCTGCCCTGAGTAAAGTGAAAGCGGTCCTTAAGTCTTCGCAGAAAGAGGGGTTGGATACCCTTAACCGGAATATGCATGTACAGTTTCCCCGGGACATGAAGATTCAATTCAACCACCTGCCCACCATTCAGCAGGCGATCATAACTAAGACTGTTCTGGACCTCGAATACCAGAACAATAAAGGGGAATCCAGTAAAAGACAGGTGGAATCCATTGGGCTGGTCTTTTATGCATTGAACTGGCATCTTATAGCCTGGTGCCATCTGCGGCAGGGATATAGGGATTTTAAGATCCCGCATATGCTCAGCTTGAAATTGACAGGGGCCTCTTTTAGAAAAAATAACCATATTGAATTGGGCGGCTACCTGAGCCAGATCCCGGTCAATTATTAATTTTTCCAGGTTCTCTTATCACTGCCATAGGGTTGACAGTGGGCATGATTTCCTTTGCTTATAAAACAAAAAAATCATGAATTTAATTCCACTGTTTCAGAAAGAAATGGGTAGAGAAGCGGTTACCACCCTTAAAATGTTATCCCTGATTCCGGATGACCGCCTCGAGTGGAGGCCCCATCCCCGCAGCATGTCCCTGAAGCAGCTCGGCACCCATCTTGCCGAACTGCCATCCTGGGTTTCCATGGCTCTTAATACGACTGAACTGGATTTTGCGAAAATGGATTACAAACCCACTCCGGTGGCCAGTACACGTGAAATAATAGAGACTTTTGAAAAATCCCTGTTGGCTGGGCAATCCTCTCTGCAAAATGCCAGTGAAGAAGACCTGCTTCCTGAGTGGACGTTCAGAAGCGGAAATATGATATTTTTAGTGGAACCCCGGCATGAGGTGATTAGATTGGCATTTTGCCAAACCGTACATCACAGGGCGCAACTTGGAGTTTTTCTCCGGCTATTGGATATACCCATTCCTGGCAGCTATGGGCCCAGCGCCGATGAAGATCAAACCGGTCATTGAAGATTTCAAGACTACCGGATAAAGCTGGTGGCCTTGATCATTATTAATCCATCAAGGAATTTTTGATCGCGAATTTAATCAAGCCTACGGTATTTTTTACTCCGGTCTTGGCCATGATATTCTTGCGGTGCGTTGCAACAGTGGAAACACTGATATACAGTTTTTTGGCAATCTGGAAATTGTTGAATTCTTCACAAAGTAATTTGAGTATTTCTTTCTCCCTCCAGGATAATACATTGGTCGATTTCTCGATGAGAAATTCCGGTAATACATGTTTATCCTCAAAACCTTTCCTGACATACAAGGCCTGGCTGAAATATTGGCCACCCATGGAAACAGAACTAATGGCTTTTTTCAAATCTTCGAGGGGAGCGCTCTTCAGCACAAAACCCTGTGCCCCCGATTTAAGAAGTTTGGTAATCTGTCTTATACTTCTGCTAAAGGAGAGGTAAATAAGTTTCTGCCCAGGCCTGATTTCCTTTATTTTTTTCAAAAGTTCATCCGCTTGCAAACCAGGCAAATCTAATTCCAATATTACTATTTCGGCCTTAGACTGTGGGAGCAAACTCAATAAATTACTAATAGTTAATGCTTTACCAAGTACTTCGATATCTGGTTCCTGATTGAGAAGCAGGGCCAATCCTTCCAAAAAAGTCTCCTCATGGTCAGCTAAAAGAACTCCGATCATCAGTTAAAAGGTATTTCTATGAACAAAACTTCTGAAAGGCATTAAGGGTCGGCTACGAGATAGTCATTATGGAATGAGGATATATACGTAAATTACCAGTATCTGGATTTAAACCCTTTATTGTTTATTTTATTTGAATTGTTCCGAAATTTCAAATTTTGGTAACACGAAAATAGATTCTAGTTGCCAAATTTAGATAACTTGAGTGCAAATTCATTTCACCATGAGCATGGCGGATGACCTGAAAGAATACCGTAAGGAACATAAGGAACAAAGCAAAAAACTAAATGCTTTGCTGAGAGAATTAAAAAAGACGGATAATTCAAGGGAGCGAAGTGTAATCCTTGAAAAACTCGAAAAAAAGTTAAAAGATCTTCGGGAAACCAACCAAAAAATAGCTGCTATCCTGAATAATATATTCAGGTAAATTACCAAAGGTCTGTCCTGAGTAGATTTTTCCAACATTATTGATCATGCGTAATTAATTCCCCAAAATCAAATGAATTAATGCCGGTATATGAGATTGGTTTTAAAGCAGTTATCCCGTTGCTTTAATTTGGCACAGATACTGTCTTAATATTGATATCAAAAGGATATTGAATCGGTTCGGGCTGGATTTTTATCCGGCCTTCTTTTTTATCTTTAATCAGTCTTCTTCTTTTATCGGTGGAAACTATTTTGGATTTGATTATATGATATTTCTTTATCTGAAGTGGCATAAACATTGCAATATATAAATACATGTTTTTCAATGGACTTAGAATCCTATCCAGGGATCATACCAGGAGAAAAAAAACTGTATTGCGCTATCCCAAACCGGTTTCCAATCTTTCCGACCGGTAAAAATCCAAGAACCATTGGATATGAAAACTCATCAAATTCTTAAATCCCATGGTTTTGCATTTAACCTCACAGGTCGGCACCGATGATTTGTGATCCAGGAAAATGAGATATTTATTCTGACCAAGGGTAATCCGGAATCCAGTTTGAAAAATAAGCAGCAGCAAATAAAAAAAATGAAGTTACAAAATCTAGTCAGGCATGAATGAAAATCCTTACTTGCAGAAGATCCATGAGTTAGAAAATGCTATTCATTCCCTGAATAATCGATATAATCTTCATGAACTTATGATAAGCGAAATAGAAGACTACGCTATTTTCGCACTTAACCGTGAAGGAATTGTTGAAAACTGGAATAAAGGCGCCGAGAAAATCAAAGGATACCGGGCCGAAGAAATCATCGGGCAAAAGTTTTCAATCTTTTATACCAGCCATGACAGGCAGGAAGGCTTACCTGATAAATTACTATCACAGGCAGCTCAAAATGGAAAGGCAACACATGAAGGTTGGAGAAAGAGGAAGGACGGGTCTTTGTTTTGGGGCTCTGTTGTGTTGACAGCCATTCATGATCAGCAAATGCGGGTCATTGGTTTTTCCAAGGTCACCAGGGATTTGACAGAAAAAAAGCAGCAAGAAGATCAACTATTGCTAAATGCCCGCCAACTTGAAGAGAAAAATACGGAGCTTCAAAAAATGAACTCAGAACTTGAGTCCTTTGCCTATGTATCAAGCCATGATTTGCAGGAGCCGCTTCGCAAGATACAGACCTTTGCATCCCTGATCCTCGAACGGGAAGTAAATACACTCTCGGATACAGGAAAAGACTATTTCAGGCGCATGCAATCGGCCGCAGGTCGCATGCAAATGCTGATTGAAGATCTGCTTTCTTATTCCAGGGCCGGAACAAAACTAGGCAATTTTATCAATTCCTCGATTTCGGAAATGGTTTATGAAGCGCAGAAAGAATTAAAAGATACTCTCGAACAGAAAAAAGCGGTCATTGAAACGGATATACGATGTGAGGCAAGAGTCATTCCCTTCCAGTTCAGGCAACTTCTCATGAACCTAATCAGCAATTCACTCAAATTTCAGCAAAAGGACAAGCCTCCAAGGATCAGGATCCTGGCAGAACGCCTGAACGGGAATAATATCAACAGAAAAGACATTGACCCTGAAAAGGTTTTTTGTCATTTAAGCATCAGGGATAACGGGATCGGATTTGAGGAAATTTATAAAGACCGGATATTTGAGGTTTTCCAACGCTTGCATGGTAAGGATGAATATGAAGGTACCGGCGTCGGCCTTGCCATTGTAAAAAAAATAGCAGAGAACCATCAAGGGTGGATTGAAGTCAGTTCCGAATCCGGCAAAGGCTCCAGTTTCGATATTTATTTTCCACAGTAACGGGTATCTGATAAATCAGTTGTGTGAAGTTCCAGGGATCTTTCGGGCCACTTCCCGGCCACTTTCAAGTGCTGCTTCTACGGTACCCTGTAAGGTACCTGCATAGAGCGCTTCTCCGGCGAAATAAAGAGTTCTCTCCACAGGTCTTCCCAATTCTGTTTTCGCTTTTTGACTTCCAACCATTGAATAAGAATATCCTCCTGCAGAAAATTCATCTTGCTGCCAGTCATAAATAAAGGATTCTGCTAATAAAATATTAAGTTTCTTTTGGTCAAGTTCAAAGGCTGTGGACAAGGATGCAAGGGCGATATTCAGAATTTCTTTTTGACTCAAATCATTTATTTTTTTTGCAGCAGGGCCTCCCAGCCAGCCGGTCAGCATCGGAAGAGCAATCGGAAATTGGGTCCACCAGGTAGGAATTGCCTGACCTGTCAGGAAAAATCCTGCATTTCCGTATTTCTCCTTCCAGAAATTTCTTTTGAAAATCAGAATGATCTTGATTACAGGTCCATAACCGATTTGCCTGTAGGCCCGGACTTTTTCCGGAATTCCTGGACTGAACCTTACAGGAACTGGATCCCTATGCCAAAGTCCCACAGGCAGGGTCGTGATCAATTTGCCTGCTTCCAGGATTCTTTCTCCGGCCGTCCTTGCCTTCACTTCCCCTTTTTTCCATCTTATATTCGTAACAGCTTCCGACAAGTGAATAGAACACCCTTCTCGAAGGCAATGCGCTTCCATAGCAGCAATCAGAGAAGCATAACCGCCTTCGATCCGAAACTGATCCCCTTCCGGTGAATTCCATTCCTCCCATAAGGCCAGTGTACTCGCTTTCTTGGGATCAGCAAGGTCATATCCACCGGCAAAACCAATGGCATAATTTCGCAGTTGCTTATTGGATTCATCCGGAAAATAAGTAGAAAGAAAGGTTGATAGGGGCATGTCTTTTTTTAGTTTCCCCATTTTCTTGAAAAGGAGTTCCCAATTAATTCCATCACGTGATTTTTCTTCCCCCTTTTGGGGAATGACGACCATTTTCCCGCCTGTCTTTTTAATATCAATTCCCAGATTTTTCAATAAGGACAAAGTCAGAGGAAGGTCACCATGGATGAATTCTGCGCCTGCTTCAATTTTAAACCTGGCGGATTTGGCATCCAGGCTCCATATTCTTCCCCCAAGACGGTTCCTGCTTTCCAATAGGGTAACTTCATAACCTTTAGCCAACAGTTCCATGGCTGCCATCAGGCCGCAAGCCCCTCCCCCTACAATCAAAATCTTATTTTTTAAATCCCTCCTCATTTTTTGATAAATTGCCCTTATTGTTTGCGATTCAAAATTAATGACACAACCGCTAGAATCTTTGTTAACGGGTTTCAAGATATCTGGGTAACAAGCGATTAAATTATCGGAGAGCCCATTTTTGGCATAATATTTTTGTTTCTGAAATCATTAAGACCTTCGCAAAAGATGTGAAGTTTTTAAATTAATTTTTATAGTTATAAAGCATCTACCGAGCTTTACCGAATTCGGTGTTGCAATCCGAATTTCTGTCTTAAACCAAATTGACCTTGGCTCGACCCTGCCGGCTTTCCTTCCGTTTTTTGATAGGCAGCCTTATCAAAGAGAAAAAGAAGCCCGGGATGATCATTAGCCAGTGAATGCGCCCAGCTGATTCCTGACCCTTGCTCCTTGATAGGTTGAACGGAAGATCCTGAAAATTTTCTGTCCCTGCTATCGATACAGGTGGCTTTCTATTTTGTGATTATCTGCATAATTCCAAAACTGAAACCGGAAGGACAAATAACAGACCATTATGAACTACCAAACAAATACGATTAGGATATTGATCATTGATGATGACGAAGACGATTTTTTCATCCTGAGCGAATACATAAAAAAGATTCCCGGCTATCAATTCCAAGTGGACTGGATCTTCCTTTATAACGAAGCCCTCCAATCCTTGTGCGATGCCAAATATGACCTCTATTTTGTAGATTATCGCCTCGGCATTCAAACCGGCCTTGACCTTTTGAAAGAAGCCATGTCTAAAAACTGCGAAGAGCCTGTTATATTATTGTCCGGAAAAGGTAATCAGCAAATTGACCGGGAGGCCATGGAAGCCGGCGCGATCGATTACCTTGTGAAATCCGAATTGAATGGGGAAAAACTTGAGCGTTGCATTCGTTATTCGATCGAACGTTCCCGGTCGATGAAGGCACTGAAACAGAACGAAAAAAAATTAAGGAATATATTTGAAAAATCGAAAGACATTGTATTCCTGGCGGATGAAAAACTTAATTTTCAGGATGTCAATAAAGCCGCTTTGGACCTGCTGGGTTATTCGCATGACCAGCTATTAACCCTGAACCTTCGGGAATTATTATATCGGGATGATCCTGGTTTTTCGATCACTGGAATCCTTTCAGATCATGGTGAAATCGATGACCACATATTAGAGTTGAAGACAATAACCGGAGAAAAAATAATCTGCCTTTTGTCGGCTAGCCGTGAAAAAGTTCAGAACGGAAGCCCTTATGTGCAGGGCATTTTACATGATATCACCAACCTCAAAAAAATGGAAAGGGCCAATTTGCAGGCGGAAAAGCTCAATACGGCCAATCGCCTCCTGAAGATCCTGGCCCATGAAGTCAGGGGTCCGCTCACCAATATCAACCTTTCCGTGGAAGAGCTGCAGGCTGAATCTCTGGGACCTCAGTCCCGGGTATATATGGATATCATTTATAGAAATTCAAATCGGATCAATGACCTCATCACAGAACTATTGCAATCTTCAAGACATACGGAAATGAACCGGGAGCCGATCAATCTCGAGGAAATTCTAAGGGATGCATTATCCAGGGCCAGGGACCGGATAACTTTAAAGAAAATCAAGACTGTCGTTTTCTTTCCAGGGCCTCCGGCCATCGTAGATGGAGATCCGGAGAAATTGAAAATTGCTTTTCTTAATCTCATCATCAATGCAACGGAAGCCATCGCCCATGATCATGGACAACTCGAATTGAAAGTGGAAGAAAATCAGGCCGGCTACCTGGTGCATATCGGGGACAATGGCAGCGGTATCAGCGAAGAAAATCGGGAGCGTTTATTTGAGCCCTATTTTACATCCAAAAGGAACGGATTGGGTCTGGGATTGCCTGCCGCTCTTTCCATCCTCCAGTCCCACCGGGCAACAATAGACGTAAAGACCATATTGTATGCAGGCACAACTTTCCTGATCAGTTTTTCAAAAGCACAAACAGGATCTGGTAAGAACTCATAATTCAAAGGAATTCCTGCCTCCTTTCAGCTCATAAGAAATTCCCTTCCAAAGCAAATTCCCCGTAATGCCTTCCGGAAGAAGGATTTCGATTTTCCATTTGCCATTTTCCAAATGGTAATTGACCTTGAGTTCGCCCTTTGGATGGGGGATCGAACCACTGATATTTTCCAGGTAACCAAGATGGGGTTCAATGCGCACGCGACTAAATCCCGGCGCCTCCGCGTCAATTCCCAGAACGATACGGAAGAATTCGATATTCGGGCTGGCCCCCCAGGCATGGCAATCGGAGCGGGCTGCGTCAATATCTGAGGTTTCCGCCCAGGTTGTCAAACCCATTTTAAGGTTTTGGCGCCAGATGTCCAGCCATTTCAGGTAATCATTACCCAAACCGGCCATTGTACAGGCCTGGTGCAGATAATATTTAAAGTAAATGGATGCAGGAGCGAGTGAACTATCCTTCAGGGTTTTCAAGGCAAGTAATTTAGCCTCCTCACCCTGGATCATATGAGTCAGGATTGCCAGGGAATTTGCATGCTGGGAGAAGAGGTCCTTATCCTTTGTGTCGGCAAACATTTTTTTCTCAGGGTCCCAATAAGCTGTCCGGATGGTTTGCCGGAGTTGTTCCGCTTTTTTCAGGTCTTCCTCTCCCAGGTAAGCTGATCCGATTTGTTTTTCCAGGTCAGCAGCAAGTTGCAGTGCCCAGAGCAGTTGCAGGTCCTGAATTGAAGAACTGCCGTCTTTTCCATAAGGAGCTGTTCCACCGGACCACCCCGGCTTGTTTTCTACCCAATCTGTGAACATCCAATAAGGAACATTTCTCAGGGATCCGTCCTTTTGCTGGTATTTGCTGAAAAACCATAGAATATTACGGACTCCCTGCAATTTTTCGGCGAGGAATGCACTATCTCCCCTGTACATCCAGTAATCATGGAGAAGGCCGATATACCATAGAGAAAAAGTGGGTATCTCCTGAGGTGAGAAAGAGGGATGTCTGCTCAGGGTGATTCCTTCAGGAATCCGGGAATGATCCATTTGGTTGATTGCGTTTCTGACCAAACGATCGTCACCGCTATTATACAATGAGACCAGGGCCTGGATTCTGGAATCACCGATATACTGCAACTGTTCATAATAGGGACAATCCATATAGGTTTCCATCGCACAGGAACGAGCCGTTCTCCAGCCGGTTTCAAGTATCTTATTCAGGACCGAGTCACTGGTATTGAAATTGGCCTTAAATTCAAAAGGATAGCCTGTGAAAAAACTATAAATGTCCTGAAACTCCAGGGCGTTCTCTCCAGTGCGTATGCTCAGTTGAACATAACGAAAGGTGCGCCAGGACAGAGTGGTGAATGACTGGTTTTGGGAACCGTCCGAAAGCACGCTATCCTTTCTTCCCGTCATGATCTTGCCCCACACTTCGTCGCGGTTGCCTTTAGAAAATGAATGGGTCGCAGGATCGCTGTTAAAAAGGGATTCGGCATATTGAAGTGAGAAACCGGCACCTTTTCCCCCATTAAAAATCAAAACGGGATAGGCATTGGTCAGGTAGGACTGGTCCAATAATAAGGTAACCGAACTATTAGAGGGTATCCTGATCGTTGAAGCTTTCTGCGGAAAATCTTTTTCTGGCCGCAGACCCGAAGCGATTCGCAGCGTGTAAAATCGCTGTGTCTTCAATTCCATCTGGGGAATTGTGGATGGGACCAACATCCATCCGTTGATATCCCCGATCCCCTTTGGCCAGGCTCCACTCCAGCCGATTTGACTCGCATTTTTCCAGTTGCTGTCATCAAAACCATCCAGCTTCCAATTGTTCCAGGCCCTATTCCTGTCCAGAATTTCTCCCGGCCCAGCCACAGAATAAGCAGAATAACCAAGACCTGTAAGTGGCCTGTATCCGGGGTCCTTTCCACATTTCCATGATTTATCCGAGTTGAGGACAGAATCTCTTTGCCTATCGGCCTGCAAAAGGAATCCCGTTCTGTTGGAAATCTGTCCCTCAGGCCGGTATTCTCCCCAATTCCATACCTGGGCGGCAATCACATTTATTCCCCGTTTAAGAAAGGGGCCGATATCAACAGTCTCGTAATTCCAATAATACAGGTCGCCTCTGGCCGGTCCCAGTGAAACCTGACTTCCGTTCACAAAGAGTTTGTAACGGTTATCCCCGCTCACATGGACGATGAGGGAGGCTGGGGGTTCAGACAGCAAAATTTTTTTTCGAAAACAATAAACCCCATAATCCTTTGGAGGTTCACCGGGTACCTGAATCCAATTGGCTTTCCAGGGAGCATTAAGCAATTCTGTGGGTATCTGCTGGCAGATGGCGGATGTTCCAAAACAAAATAAAAAGAAAATGCTCAGGCGCAGGCATTTCATATCTCACGTAATTAGGTTAAGATCAGGGTTGTCATTTTTTCAATCCCCATTCAGAATGCCATCGATCCGGCCCAATTCTTCCTCGCTAAATTGATAGTTGGACAGGCATTTAATAGAATCAGTGATTTGGGAAGGCTTACTGGCTCCAACCAGCACCGAACTGATCCGTTGATCCTTCAGGATCCAGGCCAGGGCCATTTGTGAAAGATTTTGCCCTCTTTGTTTCGCAATCACTGCAAGTTGTTTCGCTTTTAAGATGGCCTCTTCTGTAATAGCCTCTTCGCGTATGGCGCCATTCTCCAATTTTCTACCAGCGCGCGAATCAGACGGAATTCCATTAAGGTATTTGTCTGTGAGCAATCCCTGTGCAAGAGGGGAAAACGGTATGCAGCCGACACCGGCATGGCCCAGTAAGGGAAGGAGTTCGTGTTCAGCCCATCTGTCCAGCATGGAATATTTGGGTTGATGGATCAGGCAGGGGGTTCCCATCCCATTCAGTATCCTTATAGCTTCTGCTGCGTCCTTTGCCCTATAGTTGGAAATCCCTACATAAAGCGCCTTTCCCTGCCTTACAAGCAGGTCCAGGGTGGCCATGGTTTCTTCTAAAGGCGTGTGTGGATCCGGTCGGTGATGATAAAAGATATCCACATAATCGAGCCCCATGCGTTTCAGGCTCTGATCGATGCTGGCTACCAGGTATTTTTTTGAACCCCATTCTCCATATGGTCCGGGCCACATATAATAGCCGGCCTTGGTGGAAACGACCAGCTCGTCACGATAGGGATGAAGGTCTTTTCCCATGATCCGGCCAAAATTTTCCTCTGCAGAACCGGCTGGCTGTCCATAATTATTCGCCAGATCAAAATGAGTGATCCCATTATCAAATGCAGTCAATAGGATATACCTGATATTTGTAAAAGGATCCACATTTCCGAAATTGTGCCAAAGGCCCAGGGAAATGGCAGACAACTTCAGTCCGCTATTTCCGCAGCGACGGTATTCCATTCCGTCGTATCGATTATCGTTGGGAGTGTATTCCATCTGATAAATTTAAGTAAATCAAGAGATCTATTTTTTCTTTTCGGGCCGAATGATCATTCTTAAGGATTGGTCTTTGGTAAAATAAGCGATCATCCAATTATATAATGTTTTAACCCGGTTGCGGTAATTGATGAGTGAAACCAAGTGGACAAAAACCCATATGAACCATGCGATAAAACCGGAGAAATGCATTTTATTGGGCAAATCGGCTACAGCTTTATTGCGGCCGATTATGGCCATACTCCCTTTGTCATGATAGCGGAAAGCCTTGAGTGCTTCGCCTTTTTCACCGGCCAAAAGATTATGGGACAGATTGCGGGCCTGTTGGATGGCCACCTGCGCCACCTGGGGATGTCCACTTGGATAAAGAGGGTCCTTACTCAGCAGGCAATTGTCCCCGATGGCATAAATATGTTCCATTCCAATCAGGCGATTGAATTCATCAACCAATAATCTGTTGTTTTTCCCGTAATGGTCGGGACCGATTCCATCCATCCTGCCTGCGGTGACTCCGGCGGCCCAGATCAGAGACTTGGTATCGATGCTTTCCCCATTGCTCAGAGAGACCTTCTCACCGTCATAATCCGTAACGTGCAAGCTCAGTTTAATTATCACGCCCATTTTACCAAGCGCCCCGGCGGTCTGTTTCTGGGATTGTACGCTCATAGGAGCAAGTAAGGCATTGCCTGCATCCACTAAATAAATATTGCTATTAGAAACCTCTTCCGGTGATAGTTCAGGATAATCTTTAGAAAGGATATTTTTCTTCAGTTCAGCCAACATGCCGGAAACTTCAACACCTGTGGGACCTCCTCCTGCCACTACGATAGTCATGAGGCGCATTCTTTCGACCGGATCCTTTTCAAAAGTCGCTTCCTCGAGTTTTTGAAGGAAATGGTTGCGCATTCCCAATGCGTCATTTACGGTCTTCATCGGTATGGCGAATTTTTTTACATTCTCCATCCCGAAAAAATTTGTTTCGGTGCCCGTAGCCAGTACGAGTTCGTCATAACTGCATTCCCCTGTGGTAAGAATTAATTTTTTTTCCTGATCCTGAATACGGATAAGGTCTCCGATTCTGAAATGGAGGTTTTTTTTGTGTTGGAATAATTTCCGGAAAGGATAACAGATATTGGAAGATTCCAGAAAACCCGTGGCCACCTGGTATAATAATGGCGGAAAAAAATTATAGTTATTCCTGTCTATTAAGGTAACGGAAAAACCGGGATGATCGGCCAGTCTCAGAGAAAGATTGATGCCGGCAAAGCCACCCCCAACAATCACGATTTCTTTTGTTTGCATGCTACTTGTTTACGGATGCAAAATCGTCCATTCAGCGGAAAATCCCAATTCCCGGGAATTATCAGATTTGACATATCCAAAATCGAGTCCGTATTTCAATCAAACAGCTTAGATTTGCGTAAACCACAAATTTGGCTCCGCTATAGCGGCCGGAATCCCCGCCGTCAAATTTTAGCTATTATGATTTCATTGCATGAATTGAGAATCGGGAATTTTATCAAAGGCCCATTGACTTTGAACGGGGCATTCTCACAGGAATTTTCCGCCCCCGAGTCTATTGAGGTAGCTCTAAGACTGGAGCATTTTATATGGTTCAAAGCCGATCCGGGCTTGTATAAGTTAATTCAACCCATCGCACTAACCGAAACCTGGATGCAGCGTTTCACGGGCGCACTCGATCATGAACTCAGGTGGGAATTGCATCAATACATCACTGTTTTAAAGCGATATGAAAGATATTTCTTACACTATTCCGATAAAGGCTATTTGCTCGATATAAAATATGTGCATCAGTTGCAAAACCTGGTTTTGGATCTTACGGGAAATGAGTTGGTACAGGTCGATCAAACCACCGTCAAACAAAATAATTAGCCTTTTTTAACAGTCTGTTCATAATCGTTCAGTAGGCCGATTAATTTCATAAATTTGTTGCTTAATGCATTACATACATGGGTGAAGCTATCGTCGAACTGAAGAATGTAAATATTTATCAAAGCGATAACCTGATATTGCAGGAAGTCAACATTACGGTTGAAAAGGGGGAATTTGTTTACCTGGTCGGAAAAACGGGAACAGGTAAATCCAGTCTGCTCAAAACCCTTTATGGCGATATCATTTTGAAAGAAGGCTCCGCCTTTGTGGCGGGGTTCGATCTCAAGCAAATGAACTGGAAAACCGTTCCCTTCCTCAGGAGGAATCTGGGTGTGGTATTCCAGGATTTTCAATTGCTGACGGACAGGAACGTGACGGAAAATCTTCGATTTGTTTTACGCGCTACAGGCTGGAAAGATCATAAGCTGATGGATGCCAAAATCGCGGAAGTCCTGGAAAAAGTCGGATTGAAGGCGAAGGGTTTTAAAATGCCATTTGAAATGAGCGGAGGCGAACAGCAACGTGTGGATATTGCCAGGGCATTGCTCAATTCCCCTAAACTCATTCTGGCGGATGAACCCACGGGAAATCTGGACCCGGAAACCTCAGATGAAATCATGCAACTTCTCTTCAACATATGCCGGGAAATCTCAACCACCATCATTATGGCCACACATGATTACATTGTCATTAAGAAATTTCCCGCCCGCATGTTGAAGACCGAAAAAGGAAGGGTTTTTGACAATGCTAACATAGCCATGCTATAAGCTGCAGGGCATTTTTTTCATTGGAATAGTTACCGGATAATATTTTTTCTCTTTCTGAAATATCCTGTTCCAGGAAGGGGGTATGATAAAGTTTTTCGATGATTTTTTTGAATTGTTCCGGAGTACCGGCCAGGTGACAGGTATTTTCCAGACCGGATTGGACCACTGATTGCTGGTTAGTAATGCAATGACGGCCGGAGAACAGGGCATTGAGCAGTTTCATTTTAATGCCTGTGCAATTAAAGGAAGGCGTCAGATTGATCTGCGCCTTGCGGACCATATCTTCCATTTCATCAATGGCGGGATCTGCAACTATGCAGGTATTCCTGTTTTGGTGGGCAAGTCTTTGTAATTTTTCGGAGGGATTTTTACCGGCGATCACAAAAGGAAGGTCCATATCGCTGAATACATACTGTAAAAGCCAAATTGCAGCAGCTTCATTTTCGGCTACTGAAAGATTGCCATGGTAAAGGCAAAAACAACCGGAACCCGTTTTGCATTGCAATCCATTGAAAGCATGAAAGGCAGGCAGGTAATGGATATTGCGGATTTGAAATTCCTTTGCATATTTTTCCGCATCCTGACGTGACATGGCAAGGATCAGGACTTTTTCCGAAATGCTCCTTTCATATTTTTTAAGCATCCGGCTTTCGTGGAAATAATATATTTTTTTCCAAAACGAATGCTCATGCCTGAAAAGCTGACGGTAATATTCATGCTCCACATTGTGAAGCCTTAATAATATCTTCCTGTTTTCAAAACGTGGATCCTGCAGTAAATGTGTACAGTGAATGCCTTCTAACAATATGGGATACTGATCGGCAAGTAAATTATCCGTCAATTCCTGGTTGGACCTGGAACAAACTATATAGGGCAACCTGTGAGAGAAACCCTTATGACCTTCATTGCGGTGATAATAATGAACTTCCGTGCAATACCGCTCGAGTTCGGGCTGTTCGCCCCTTCCATATTCGAAACAATGAAGATGGATCTTTACTCCCAAACCGGACAATGCCTTCAACTTATAAAAAACTTCTATGACTCCGCCGTAATCAGCAGGATAGGGAACATCGAAAGAAACTATATGTACATGCTTTTCCAGGCTAACTGCTTAATTGATTATAAAAAAAGAGAAGTTTTTTTTCTTCCTCCTCCCAATTCAGGTAATCTCTTGCTTTAAGGCAATTCTCGTGTAATTCCTCATATAAAACATCATCCTGGAGCAAATTGTTTAGGGCACAGGCAATAGTGTGAGGTTCCAGATCGGGGATAAGCAACGCAACATTAAACTGTTCATTGATGGTTCGATAGGCCGGGTAGTCAACACAGATCTGCGGAAGCCCTGCCTGTATATAATCAAAAAAACGGTTTGCAAGAGAGTAATAATTGCTCTTTCCAGTGTTTTCAAAAAGAGTAAGACCAATTTTTGCCTTTTGGGTATATATTCTCAAATCAACCGGTCTCAGCATGCCCTTAAAAATGATCTTATCTTCCAGTTTGTATTTTTTGACCAGGGCCCTAGCCTGATCCGTAAAATTCCCATCCCCGCAGATCAAAAGATTCGCTTCTGCTTCAATCATTGCAGGTATCAGGGTTTCAAAGCTGCGTCCTTCATTGACCGCACCCTGGTATAAGATAAAACCCTCATTGGTCCCGGTATCCAATTCCACCTGTTTACAGGGAAGATTGCGGATCACCGAATAATGAACCCCATAATTTTTTTCAAATTCCTGAGCAATTGGGTCACTTATCGTATAACCCTGGTGGAAATGGGGAACAGCCCATTTTTCAACAGTTTTCCAGTAACGGTAAATTCCCGGCCGGCTCACTATCTCCTTCATTTCACAAAAGAGTTCATGGGCATCATAAATCCTTGTTATCCCTTTGGCCCTGGAAACCAACAAACAAGGAAGAATAGTGTCGAGATCGATTGCGCATATTATATCGATCTTGCTGAAAAAAAGGTAAAGAAACAGGCGAATATTGAATTCTGCGTAAAAAGCCCTCCCTTTACGGAAATAGCAATGCAAGCGAACTTGCCGGTATTTTTCCATTTCAGTAACCGGGGAATCTCCATATTGTCTTCCAACAAGGGTCACGAAATAACCGGCACCCGACAAGGAATTACAAATGCGACGCATACGCTGGTCGAAAACCAGGTCGTTGGTTACAGTAAAATAAATATGCGTGGCCTTAGTCAATTCGGTAATAATTAATTCCGGGTTCTCCGGCAAGCTTCGGGTCCTTTTTAAAGAATTTCAAATTTCAGATTATTTTAGTTAGTTTTGCCGCCGAAATTAACAGAATAAAAAAGGTTTCTAAAAAATTCGAAATGTCTTATTTGACCAAAGAAAAAAAACAAAACGTTTTTTCGGGGTTTGGCGGAAAATCTGCCAATACGGGCTCTATTGAAGGTCAGATTGCTTTGCTTACTGAAAGAATCAACAGCATATCTGAACATCTTCAGGCTAATAAAAAAGATTTTTCAACTCATCGCGGCTTGATGCAACTGGTAGGTAAAAGAAAACGCCTTCTTACTTATCTAAGCAAACAAAACCTTCAGGGATATCGCGAGCTGATTGAAAAACTCGGCCTCAGAAAATAAACTGAAAACACGCTGAAAACAATACCGAAAACATTCTGAAAATAATTGGCATGTAGCATACAATTTTTTCTCCCAACATCAGTGTTGGGAATCTTTTTTTGTATCCAGGAACTAATGATTTTTAAACCCGGATTGTGGTTGTTTATCCGCCCCTCCTGACTTCTACAATCCTAAAATTCCAATAATATGCTTTCACAACCCAAAAGTGTTAAATTCGATCTTGGCGGTGGCCGGGAGGTCTTTATAGAGACCGGCAAATTGGCCAGGCAGGCCGATGGGTCGGTGACTGTCCGACAGGGGAATTCTATCATACTGGCAACGGTCGTTGCCAACAAGGAACCTAGAGAAGGCCAGGATTTTTTCCCCCTTTCTGTGGACTACCAGGAAAAATTTGCCTCGGCTGGACGCATTCCCGGTTCTTTTTTTAAAAGAGAAGGAAGGCTGAGTGATTCTGAAGTGTTGATCAGCCGTTTGGTTGACCGAGCGCTCCGGCCTCTTTTTCCGGAAGACTATCTCTGCGAAGTGCAGGTGCTGATCACATTAATTTCCAGCGATACTGAAGTGATGCCCGATGCCCTGGCCTGCCTGGCAGCATCTGCAGCTTTGGCGGTATCGGATATCCCCATCAAAGAAATCATCAGTGAGGCTCGTATTGCCCGTGCTGATGGAGAGTTTAAAGTGAATCCTTCCCGATCCGAGTTGGAAAAAGCTGATATGGATTTCATCGTTGCCGCCACGGAAAAAAACCTGATGATGGTGGAAGGACAATCTTCTGAATGCAGCGAAGAGGACCTGGTAAAAGCCCTGGAACTGGCCCATGAAGCCATTCGCTTTCAGATCAAAGCGCAGCAGGAACTCAGAGTACTTGCAGGAGCAGGCGGTAAAAGAGATTATAAGAAGCCTGAACAGAACGAGGAATTGAATAGTAAGGTGAAAGTCTTTGCAAAGGACAAAGTCTACGAGATTTCCCGTAAGGGCAGCAGCAAGAATGAACGTTTCGATGCTTTTGGTAAACTTAAAGAAGAACTCCTCTCCGGTTTGGGCGAGGAAGCCACGGCTGAACAAAAAAAATTGGCCGGAAAATATTTTGAAGACCTGAAATGGGAAGTGGTACGAAATATGATCCTCGACGACCGCATCCGCCTGGACGGACGCAAGCTGGAGGAAATCCGAGCCCTGTCAATGGAGACGGATGTGCTGCCTACACCCCATGGTTCAGCTCTTTTCACCAGGGGCGAAACCCAATCCCTTACTACTGTGACACTGGGAACACCACTTGATGAATTGCTGGTGGAAAGTGCGGCAAAATCCGATTACAGCAAGTTCATATTGCATTATAATTTCCCCCCTTTTTCAACCGGCGAGGTGAAAATGCTTCGCGGACCTGGACGCCGGGAAGTCGGCCATGGAAACCTGGCCCAGCGTTCGCTGAAAAAAATGATGCCTGGAAATGATTATCCTTATACCGTTCGCGTGGTAAGCGATGTCCTTGAGTCCAATGGTTCTTCTTCTATGGCTACGGTTTGCGCTGGCTCACTGGCCCTCATGGATGCCGGCGTGCCTTTTCCTAAACATGTCAGCGGAGTGGCGATGGGGCTTATCACGAGACCAACCGATGGTAAATATGCCATCCTCACAGATATTCTCGGTGATGAAGATCACTTAGGAGATATGGACTTCAAAGTAACGGGAACGCGCGATGGCATTTGCGGAGTCCAGATGGATATTAAGGTTGATGGTTTGAGCATGGATACAATGAGAGAAGCATTGGAGCAGGCAAGAAAAGGCCGTCTGCATATTCTTGAAGCGATGTACGACTGCCAGCCTGCTGCAAGAGAGGATGTCAAACCACATGCACCACGTATGGTTAAGCTCTTCATTGACAAAGAATTTATCGGAGCCGTTATCGGGCCGCAAGGGAAAATCATACAGGAAATCCAACGCGAGACTGGAACTACCATCAACCTCGAAGAGGTTGGCAGTTTTGGAGAGGTCAGTATATTCAGCCCGGCCAAAGAAGGCTTGGACAAGGCCGTTGCCTGGATCAAAGGCATTGTAGCTGTTCCGGAAATAGGGACGGTTTACGAGGGTACTGTAAAAGGGATCAAGGAATTCGGGGCCTTTGTTGAGTTCCTGCCTGGAAAGCAAGGACTGCTTCATATAAGCGAAATCTCCTGGAAACGTCTGGAAAACATGGAAGGCGTGCTGAAAGAAGGAGATGTGGTTAAAGTGAAATTGGTGGGCGTCGATGAACGGACCGGAAAATTCAAGCTAAGCAGGAAAGTGTTGATGCCGAAACCAGAGCCTCCCAAGCCGAGGGAAAATCAGGCTCCGCCAAGACCCCATAATAATTAAAAAGAACTGAAGCCTGCTTTGTGCAGGCTTTTTCGTTTTGCATTGAAAACGCGTCCGGTCACCTGGAAATACATATTGATTTGAGTAAGGATACGGATTCGGATATCTGCTTTGCCCTGCTAGTTGAAAGGGCTTTCACTATTATGCTACAACATTTGAAAGCTGCAGGCGTTTTAATAGTAAGTAGTTTATTGAAAAAAGATCTGTCTGATATTGAGCGTATTACAAGTGTTAACAGATTTAAAATTAGAAAATCTTTTTTACAAGAATGAATGGATCAGCCGGATACTTGAGCCAATAATTATCTACCTTTTTTTTCATAATTTTTGTTATATTTGTATTCCAATTCAACCCCCTTTTATTCATGGTCGAAGTTCTACTTATTATTTTGGCCTACCTGATCGGCTCAATACCTACGGCTGTCTGGATAAGTAAGTACTTTTTTGACATCGATATCCGGGAATATGGCAGCGGGAATGCCGGCGCGACCAATACTTTTCGTGTTTTGGGCTCGAAATGGGGGTCTTTTGTAATGATCGTTGATGTGATCAAAGGTGTCGTTGCAACCAGTCTTTATATTCTAATTCCATATTACTTACACGATGAATTCGACCGCACCAATTTCATGGTAGGTCTTGGCCTTGCTGCAGTGATGGGTCATATTTTTCCTGTTTGGGCCGAATTCCGCGGCGGTAAAGGGGTTGCGACATTATTTGGGATGATCCTTGCGATCCAACCTCTTGTTGCCGTTTGCTGTGTTGTAATTTTTATACTGGTACTTTACTTAACCCGTTTTGTATCATTGAGTTCAATTTTGGCAAGCATTGCTTTCGCTATACTTATACTCTTCATTTTCGATGAAAAGGAGCCCATTTACCGGGCTTTTGCCATTTCTGTGGCCCTGCTCGTTGTTCTTACCCATCAAAAGAACATCGGGAGATTGATCAGGGGCAGTGAAAGTAAGGTTCCAATCCTGAAATACCGCGACAGAAGGAGGATGCGTAAGACCAAAAGCCTGCAGTAAACCTGATATTCCTATAATTCCCACCCGCCTGAACGACAAAAATGCGTTTGATCTGTGGCCTTGAGCAAACGATTTCGGCCCTTTTTGTTGAAAATGTCAAAATGACCATTAATTTTTTGTAAATTTGCGCTCCTTAAAGTAGGATAAGTTTCTTTTAAATAAAAACTGTAAAAGATGTTAAATAACTTATTGGAAAAGCTTCAGCTAAAAGATGAAAAAAATCTGCTGATTCAGGGCCTACCCTCCTCCATCGAAAAACAGTTTGTCAAGTTAACTTTTGCTAAAAACATCACTCCCCTGCTCAAGTCCAGAAAGATTGATTTTGCAATGATTTTCGTTGTAAACGAAACGCAGCTTAACAACATAATCGGGGAGATAATGCCTGCCATGCAGCAGGAAGCAAAATTGTGGGTAGCTTACCCCAAACTGGCTTCCAAGATCGCAACTACGCTAAACAGGGACTGCAATTGGAAATGCATCACTGCTGCCGGTTATGAAAGTGTTGATGAAGTGACAATCGACCATGTATGGACTGCACTCATGTTCCAAAAACCGAAGATCCAGGTCAAGACCTCCAGGAAAAAATTCGTAGAAACCGCACTTGCCTGATAAGTCTGTGCATTAGTCTTTATCAGGTGATGAAAAACCCCTGAGCGAATAGCGAAGGGCCATCTGACTTACAAATTAAGCCTGGAGTGGCAGTTTTTTGGCAAAATATCCTTATATCTATTGCCCGGCTCTTATTAAACACCTATCAGTCATTTCTATCTGAATTGCCGTGAATTCTATCTCAGCGGGCCTGACTAGTTTCGGAATGACATCCAAAGTGATGCATGCGCCTTTTTTGAGTTCCATGCAGGAGTATAAAATTTCCTGCATTTTGGAAAGACATCAAAAGGATTCCCTTCCCCGCTATCCGCAAGTAAGTATTGTAAGAAACATTGAAGAATTGCTTTCTTTTCCCGGGCTTGAACTGGTCATTGTTACCAGCCCGAATGACACGCATTTTGAATATGCCAAAAAGGCCCTGGAAGCCGGAAAGCATGTCGTTGTTGAAAAGCCCTTTACTATCCATTCTTCCCAGGCCTTAGAACTAATCAGAATCTCCCAAAATACAGGTCGCTTCTTAAGCGTCTTTCAGAACCGCCGCTATGCTTGCGATTTTCTCACGATCCGTAGTATCCTGAACGATCATTTGCTAGGCAAAATCGTGGAATTTGAGGCTCATTACGATCGTTACCGGCCCGAGCTCAAGCCCAATGCATGGCGGGAAAAGGATTTACCAGGCAGCGGCATTCTCTACGACCTGGGCTCCCATTTGATTGACCAGGCCCTTCTGCTTTTTGGGTTGCCTCAGACCATTACGGCCGATCTAAGGATACAAAGGCCCCATGCACAGATCAACGATTATTTTGATCTAAGGCTGGACTATGGAAATAGCAAAGCAATCCTAAAATCCGGTATGCTGGTAAGAGAACCAGGCCCCCGCTATATGATTCACGGACTAAAAGGATCCTTTATAAAATCGGGTGAGGACCCTCAGGAAGAACTGCTTAAAATCGGGGTTATTCCAGATCAGTTGGACTGGGGAAAGGAAGCAGAAGAAAACTGGGGACTCATACATACGGAAATCAATGGGAGTATAATCAGGGAAAAATTCCCCTCCTTAAATGGCAATTTCGGTCTTTATTATAAGAACCTATTTCTGTCTATCCGTGCAGGTATCCCCTTGCGTGAAAAAGCCGAGCAGGGATACAATACCATCCGAATGGTAGAACTGGCCATTGAAAGCCATGAAAAAAAATGCACAATACCCTGTACCGGGCTTTTGCCTTTAAGTGACTAAGAGATTGCAGCCCCTCAGATCGCTCGCATCCAGCCTTCCGGCGACCTCAAAGGAATGACCCTCTTCCAGCCCGGATCTGCCCAGGTCTTCTGTAGCGATAAACGAACAGGAGTAAATATTTGCCAGGTCGATGACCTGAATGATCCCATCTCCGGCCTCCTTAACTTCCATCGGATCGTCGTCCTCCCGAACCAAAATACGCATCCATGGAACGCATTGAAACCGGCCATTTCCTTTTGAATAGGCCTGGGAAAGAAGCTCCGTCATCCCGTATTCCGAATGTATGTAGGACAAACCGAAACTCTTGCACAATCGACCATGTACCTCTTCCCGGGTCAATTCCTTTCGCCTGCCCTTCATCCCGCCAGTTTCCATAACGATCGTGTGATTAAATTCCATCGGGAATTTCTCCGCAAAATCCAATAAGGCATAGGTTACTCCGATCAGCAGAGTAGGCTGCCCTTTGGCTTCAAGTTCAGTCAGAACTTCATTCAAACGTTCGTATTCATTCAAATAAAAGCCGCTCCTGGCGTGCCCGCTTCGGTTGATCAATTCTTCCACCATAAAGATCAGGGAAGAGCCCTTTCGTTCCAGGTAGGATGGCAGAAGGCCAAGGACACAAAAGTTGCTGGCAGGCCCATAGAAAAGTTCAAAACCACGCATAAAGCTCTCTATGTATAGATTTAAATCCCTGAGCAGATGACGGCTTTGTTCTGTCTGTGTAGTTCCGCTGCTTTCAAACAGGATCTGGGCTTCAAAATCCGTTGTCTTTACAGCATGGGTCTTAAAAAAACTGATGGGCAGGAATGGGATCTGGGAAATGGAGCGCACGGCATCCGGACGAATTTGCAGACCGTTCGTAAAATCCCGGTAAAGCGAATTGTTCCGGTACTGGAACTGAAATATTTCCAGGGCCTGGTCATTAAAATCCGCTTCTTCCAACTGGAATATATTATCCGGGAATCCCAACATGCAAACAAATTGTAAAAACAATCGCAATAGTAAACCTTTTCGTCAAAATCACGTAGGTTTGTATATACAATTCAATGGCATGAAACCGGGCTTCAGCGTCTTGGCTCAAAGGCGGAAATAAATAAGCAAGGTTTAATCTGGCAAACAGTGAAAACTATAAATCTTCAGATGAACTACAGGAATTTGTTGACCGGATTGATCCTTTTTACAATAATCTCCTGCAAAAAAGACGGAGGGGGAAGCCTGAGCATCAAACTCACCTCCTTGAGTGCAACAAATATTCAGGTTGGCGAAGACCTTCTTGTGAATTTTGACTTTACCGACAAGGGAGGCCATCCCATTGATACCATTTACATCGGGAAGACCAGGATCAACCAGATTCAGACGGTTACCCAGGGTGATAGTTTCTATATCAGTGCTCCAGGTTATGACGGTAGCCCTAAAGGCCAGATGCAGCTCGATCTTGGATATGAGGATTTTTTGATCTCGGCCATTACCCCGCCGCAGTATGGCACTCCTCCCGTGGACTATCCGGACAGCCTGATCTTTCAATTTGTTGCAAAAGACAATGCGGGCAATGTAAGTGACACGGTTACTACCGGTTTGATCATTGTCCAACGATTTAATTAAACACCTTCTTCTTGAACCCAACCAAGAGCCTAAGCAGTTTTTTTATTAATATTTTTGATTTTTTTTTATTCAGCAGCCTTTATATTTCTTTCTGTGCGGTTTTGATGGTAAATCAAACCTGCCAACTGCTTTTCCACAATCCACCTTCGTCATCACTTACCTGGTTTGTTTTTTTTTCCACTATTTGCAGTTATAATTTTCACTGGTGGCTCACTCCCTTTTCAGTAATCGTATCCAAACGTGCCGAATGGACACTGAGGCACCGCGATTTGAATCTTTTGTTATGCCTGCTTGGGCTTGCCGGATCGCTATTCTTTTTTTTCAGTTTGATCGAACATTGGATGGCCCTTTCCTTTGCAGCATTTATCACCTTTCTCTACTCGGCCCCTAAGATTCCCCAGAACCTGTTCAAGCAATTGAAGGATATCGCCGTGGGCAAGACCATTTTTCTTGCCCTGGTATGGATGTTCGTCACCACCTTATTGCCGGTATTTTCGGAAAATCATAGCCTCGTGGTGGCAGACCTGGTATTTGCAGTCAGCAGGTTCTGCTTAATATATTCCATTTGCATTCTTTTTGATTACCGGGACAGGGAGGATGATAAAAAGGAAGGGATTCGCAGCATGATCACCTATTTGACAGAAAAAGGCATTGATAGATTGTTCTTTCTGACCCTGCTGGTATTCCTGATTTCCACGGTCTGTATGGCTTTCTGCGGTTTTTCCGGCAAACTTATTTTAATACTTCTAGTACCCGGTTTGATGACCGCCCTGCTCTACCGAAGAGCCAGGAAGGATTTTTCCGATTACCTGTATTATTTCGTGCTTGACGGCCTGATGATGTTGTCCTCGGCAGTGACATTATTTAATTATTTTTGAATTTTAATAGAATTATATGGCCAAGACAACTATTGCAAACAAGAAAAAGAAATCTTTTATTAGCGATGTTTCCCTCCAATTCTTAAGAAATTACATAAACAATGCTTCTCCCGTAGGTTTTGAAACCAGTGGTCAGAAACTTTGGCTCGAATACATCAAGCCTTTTGTAGACAGCCATTTCAGCGACCCCTATGGTACGGCTGTAGGTGTAGTGAATCCGGAGAAGACTTTCAAAGTTGTAATCGAAGCACATGCAGATGAGATCAGTTGGTTTGTAAATTATATCAATCCCGAAGGCCTTCTTTATTTGAAAAGGAATGGCGGTGTGGACCCCCAGATCGCTCCAAGTCAGCGGGTTTTCATACATGGCCGCAAAGGGCCAGTTAAAGCGGTATTCGGATGGCCTGCCATACATACCCGGATCAGCAATAACGAATCCAAGGAGCCGCAGCCCAAAGTAGACAATCTTTTCCTTGATTGCGGCGCCCGAACCAAAAAGGAAGTGGAAGAACTCGGCATCCATGTCGGTTCTGTGGTAACCTATCAGGATGGTTTTGACGAATTGTCCCATGATTACTATATCGGAAGGGCTTTTGACAACCGGATCGGCGGATTCATGATCGCCGAAGTTGCCCGCCTCGTTAAGGAAAAGAAAAAACAATTGCCCTATGCGCTCTATATTGTCAATGCCGTCCAGGAGGAAATCGGGCTTCGCGGAGCCGAAATGATTGCCCGCCGGATCAAGCCCAATGTAGCGATCATTACCGATGTGACCCATGATACGGCCACTCCGATGGTCAATAAGATCATTGAGGGAGAGATCGCATGCGGAAAAGGTCCTTCTCTGGCCTATGCTCCCGCAATCCATAATAAACTATTGGGCCTGGTAGAAGAAGTAGCTAAGAGAAATCATATCCCCGTTCAATGGAGAACGCTCTCCCGCAGCACAGGCACTGACACTGACTCTTTTGCATACGCTAACGAAGGTTGCCCATCCATACTAATTTCCATCCCCCTTCGTTATATGCATACAACAGTAGAAATGTTGCATAAAAAAGATATCGGGCAAACGATCGAATTGATGTATGAAACATTGCTGAATCTTAATCCAAGAACCAACTTAAGTTACCTGTAATGAACCGTTTGTTGCTTTATATTGATCCGGGCAGTGGGAGCTACCTAGTTCAAATGATCATTGCCGGGGTGCTGGCTGGATTATTTTATTTCAAGAATCTCTGGATTAGAGTAAAGTCCTTCTTCGGCAAGATTTTCTCCAAGGGCCAAAAAGATGAAATAACGGAAAACGACGACTAAAACGCTTCGGCCTATCAACTTTTAATCCCTGGATTTTAAGGGTCTTTCTCTCAGGAATTAGCAGGTCCGATCCAACCAGCCTGATCACTTGCAATAATAACAACCTTTCATGCATGAAAAATTCCTCTGCACTGCCTGCCTTGATATTGCTGCCCCTTTTTTTCCTGCTTCACAATTACAATGAATTATTTCGCTTTATTCCCCTCCCGGAAATCATTTATTTCGGATTGATCATCTACGGATTGACCGGATCCTGTTTTGTGATACTGAAAATGGCCGGAATTCCGAATAATAAAATATTCCTGATCCTGATAACGATCGCTTGCTTTCTGCTCTTTTTTTCACCAATCCACGAAGCCTATCGGAAAATTACTTTTGATACCCGGTTAAGCAGTTATTGGGTACTGTTACCCATATTATTTTTCCTGATCTTTCTAGTGGAAAGAAAAATTGTCCTTGCCCGAAGCATTGACCCCAAACTCAACAGTTTTCTGAATCTGGCGATGTTTTGCATAGTCTTATTCGAGTGCACCAGCAGTTTCGGAAAAATAAAACAATACAGGCAGGACCATAACCTGATCTACCCCGGCAAATCCCTGTTTCAGGAGTATATTCCCAGCCAAATGCCGGACAGCAGCAAACCGGATATCTATTTTTTTGTATTCGATGAATATACAAATAACAATGCCCTGAAGGTCCGCTGGGGATTTGACAACAATTCGATCACATCGTGGCTCGACTCCAACGGATTTTACATTCCTTCCAACACACGATGCAATTATTCCTTCACTGTTTTCTCCATCAGCTCGGCTTTTAATATGAATTATATTCCGGGAAATGCAGGCAAGGACGGCACGGTGGTGGAAAATATAATGAAGGGCAATAATTCCATGAGTGATAATGAGACTTTCAGCATTCTGAAGAAAGAAGGGTACAAGATTCGGTTCATCGCACCTTTCCGCAACAGCATTGAAGAAAACGGGCTGGGGCATTTTTTTGATTACCTTGTAGATGGACAGATCCCTGGCCAAACCCTTCCGGGATCGCTTAGTTCATCCATACTTTCGAGCCTTCGCAATTCCAGGCCATTTTACAATAAGGACAGCGTGGCCTTTGACGAGAAGATGCAGGAAAAATTCGAATCGGTTCAACATACCATCCGGGAGATTGAAGCTACTGTGGACAGCAGCAAGAACCGCCCTCCTCATTTTGTATATGGCCATATACTTGTACCCCATACACCTCATTTATATGATACAAATGGGAAGTTTCTCACCTATACTACATCCCAAAAGCCGCTTTACCATACTTATATTGCACAGGTAAAATGGGCCAATCTGATCATCCGAGAAATAGTCGGAGAACTGAAGATTCATAATAAAAAAAATACTATTATCCTCATTGAAGGGGATCATGGATTCCGCAGGTTTCCCGATTCTCTCAGCCGATGGGAATTGCCGAATTTCTATGCTGCCTATTTCCCTGACGGGGATTATTCCATGCTCTATGATAGCATCAGTCCTGTGAATAGTTTCCGGGTCGTATTTGACCATTTTTTCGGGCAGCATTTTCCACTACTGCGGGATTCATCAACCGTTGTGAAAGACTATTTTTATTGACTTTTAAAGGAAGGTTATTGATTATGAAAAACATTTTATACCTTGATTCTCATTATTTAACCCCCCCATGAAAATTTTTTTTCTCTACATTGATCCGGGCAGCGGCAGTTGGCTGGCTCAAATGATCATTGCCGGCGTCCTGGCCGGGCTTTTCTATTTTAAAAACCTCTGGTTGAGAATGAAAGCATTTTTCCTCAGAGGCAAAAATGATGACAACCTCGAAAACGATGAATGAGACGATCTCTGCTTCCCGCCTTCCGGCATCATTTAAAGACCCTTCCGGGTTCATTTTCAAATCCGGGGGCAAATTCTACCGACAGGTCAATAATTCATATGCCGGGGATTATGACCGGCTGATGGAGTCCGGTCTATACAAGGAACTGGTCGAAAAAAAATTATTGATCCCGCATCAGGAAGCAACAGGGTTTCCCTTTGTCTCAGAGGATGGTTATAAGATCCTGCTTCCGGATCAGCTCAACTTTATCAGTTATCCTTACGAATGGTGCTTTGATGAACTCAAAGATGCCGCTCTGTTAACCTTACGTGTCCTGAAGATCTCATTGAAGCATGGAATGATACTAAAAGATGCCACCCCTTTCAATATTCAATTTCAGGATGGCAGCCCCGTTTTTATCGATTCCCTTTCTTTTGAAAACTACGATCAGACCGAGCCCTGGATCGCTTACCGGCAATTTTGCGAATGCTTTTTCTTTCCACTTTTGCTCGAAAATTACCGGCAAATGGATGTGCAAAAGCTGCTCTCTGTCTATTTGGATGGAATACCCGTCAAAACAGTGGCCAAATTGCTCCCTTTCCGAAGCCGCTTTAAAATGAGCATCTGGCTTCATGTGTTCCTTCAAAATTCAGTAAGTTCCAAAAACAAAGCAGGGGCCTCTTCAGGAAATGTTTCTTTCAGCAAACAAAAACTGGTCAACCTTATAGAAAGCCTGCGCGGGGCGATAAAATCACTGAAACTCAATACTGCCCTGCAGACTACCTGGAATAATTATTATGATGAAACGATCCTAAGTAAGAATTATCTGGAAGCGAAAGAGAAATTATTCAGGGAAATGATCTCCGGGATCAACATAGGAAGGGTATTGGACGCAGGATGCAATGACGGTTATTTTTCAAAGATTCTCTCGGAGACCAACCCCCTTGTCGTTGCAGTGGATTTCGACAGCCATTGCGTAAACAGATTGTACCTGGAGGCAAAATCAGGCGGGATCCGCCCGATTCTCGCATTTTGCATCGACCTGACCAATCCCTCCCCTGCCCTTGGATTCAACCATAAGGAGAGATCATCCTTTGCCGACCGCGCCAAATCGGAACTGGTCACGGCCCTGGCCCTGATCCATCACCTTGTCCTGAGTAAGAATATTCCCCTTCAGGATGTCGCCTTTATGCTGGCGGGGTTAACTAAGAATTTCCTGATCATCGAATTTGTTCCCATTACTGACGAAAAATCCAGACAGCTCATCGCACAGAAGAACGACTACCACAAGCCCTATGATCCGGAGGCCTTCGAAAAAAGCTTTATCGCTTATTTCGAAATAGAAAACAAACAAACCGTTCCGGATACGGAGCGAATTCTCTACCGTATGAAAAAAAGAGGGGCCTGATATGATTAGGTTATTTAGGGAAGTTGCCTTATATCTATTCCTGATCCCGGTTTTCTTTGTACTACACGGCTATGTCGAAAATTTCGGGTTCATTCATTTCCGCGAATGCCTGTTGCTTATGTTGTCCTATGGAGCGGTTTCAGCCCTGCTCTATTTTGTCTTCCTGTTCTTTTATCGTGAACATATCAAGGCCGCGTTGCTTTCCACCTATATCATGTGCTTTTATCTTTTTTTCGGGGCCATTCATGATTTCTTCAAAGACCATCATATTCTTCTTCATAGGTACAGCCTGCTTTTTTCCTTGTTTTTTGCGGGGCTTCTGTTTGGCTTGATCTACCTGAAGCGGGTCAAAAAACCCTTCTCCCGTTCCACTCTTTTTCTGAACCTGCTTTTCGGAATTTATCTTCTGGTGGATCTCGTCAGCGCCGGGTATAAATGGACTCACAGGAGTCCAAATAAATTATCCACTTATGAATTCGCCAGCAATAGCAATTACCAGGAATGCAAGACCTGTACGAAACCTGATATCTATCTTCTGCTTTTTGATGAATATGGCAGCAGTCTTTCCCTGAAAGAGCGCTACAATTTCGACAATAGCGATATGGACAGTTTTTTAAGGGACAGGGGATTTGATATCATGACCCATTCTCACAGCAATTACAATTTTACTCCATTTTCCATGGCCTCGATCCTGAATATGTCTTACCTGGACGGGCTGAAGAATCCATCAGCCTGCACGCTGGAAGACTATACGAACTGCGATAACCTCGTCAGGGACGATGAAGTCATTAAATACCTCTCCTACCAGGGATATGATATCGTCAACTATTCGGTATTTGAACTGGCCGGCAATCCATCAAAAGTGGAACAAACCTTCCTGCCTCTTAAAACGAAACTGATCACCGACCGGACGCTATGGCATTATGTCCAGAAAGATATCGGCTGGTTGCTTTATACGGGGCAATTCAGGATCAAATGGTTGGTGGAACAAACCATGTTCCGTCATTCCAACAACAACAATATACTCGTGAACATGGTCAAAAATGAAAGTGCGCAGCAAAGCGACAAGCCGCGTTTCATATACGGTCATTTCTATATGCCGCATCCCCCTTTTTTCTATGATAAGAATGGAAATAAAAAGGATTTCAGGCTGGTCTATGAACAAAATGATGAGAAATTCTACCAGGCTTATCTAGACTATGTGGTTTACACAAACCAGAAAGCAAAAGACCTCATCAATAGTATTCAGCAAAACACGAATAACTCTGCTGTCATCATTTTCATGGGAGACCATGGTTTCCGGAATACAACGGACAGTTCCAATCTTTTCAATTATTTCCAGAATCAGAACGCCATATTTTTCCCCGATAAGGATTATGCCAGCCTTCCCGACAATATATGCACCGTAAATGAATTCAGGATTGTGCTGGATAAGCTATTTCATGCCGGTTTTCCATTGTTGAAGGATACGACGATTTTCCTAAAGGATAAGAAATAAAATTCCCCCATGGATATGGGGGAACTTAACCCTTAAAACAACCAACATGAAAAACAATGTTGATCATTTAAATAACATTTACAATGATTGGCTTGTTTATTAAAGTTTTGTGAAAGCCGGATGGGTTTGCTCCAGCCGCTGGCCGCTTAAAGAAATACCCGCATGAGAAGTGCAAACCCGGTATCCTGTTTGGGATCGTCCGTGCGTTTCAGGATATGCAGGCCATTCGTTGTCCAGACCTTGAATACCTCATTTTTTTTTCTCTTTACCACTTCTTTTTCAATTTGGGGGAAAAGGACTCCCCTGGCCACCCAACCCAGATCACCCTCCGTTGGGCCCTCCCCGCCCATCGAATAGGTTTTGGCCATTTGTTCGAAGGTTGACTGTCCCCTCCTGATCTTTTCCACGATCACATTACCCAGTGAATCAATGAATTTAAGGCTGAATAGCGTGGTATCTATGAAGATCTGGCTGACATGGTAAAAAACATTTGGAGACTTTGCCAGGACCTGGACCAGGAATTTACGCCCATTGTCAGTATAAGGGCCGAATACCGCATTGATCTTCCCGTTATACCCTATACTGTCAGCAAGACTGTGAAATAAATTAGTCCGGGTAATAATGATGGTGTCGATCTTAAACTTTTTCTTAAGTACCTGTTTTACATAAAGCGGAGAATTGGGCGATTTTGCCATTTCCGATTTGATTTGAGCCACGGTCAAATTCTGGCTCCGGCTGATCCATGCACTGAAAACCAGGCAAATCAGGCAAATAGGCTTCTTTATCATGCGACCCGGACTTAGTTTCAATTAATCCGCAATGATAATGGGTTTGTCTGATATAGTCTTTAGCCATTGACAATTTTGAGACAGAATACCCAAAAAACTTCGGAAATGGCGCAAATAAAAGAATCGGCCGCCTTTCAACTGCTGGAGAATTGGTAAAACCTTCTATTCATCATAAATTGGAATGATTTTCGTTCAAGAGATATATATGAAACCCTATTCTTTTCTCCTTTCCGGTATTTTATTCTTACTGACTCAGCAGGGACACTCCCAATGCAAAACCTATCAGCTTTCGGCTCAGCGTGATACTTTGAACTGTTTAGACAAAAAAGACGAGAAACAGGGCAAATGGGTGGTCCACCATGACGAATTGAGAGGGGAACCAGGCTTTGAGGAGGAGGGAATATTCAAAGACAACCGAAGAGAAGGGCCCTGGAGGCTTTATAGCCTGGATGGGGACCTCATCGGTGTGGAACACTATAAATGGGGCAATAAGGACAGCATCAACCAATATTTTGCACCGACAGGGGAATTGATAAGGGAAGAAAGCTGGAAAGCACTCAATCCTGACAAAGTATATGATACGGTCTTGGTGGAAGATCTGAATCACCTGGACCAATACAGAACTGTTGTAGTTAAGAACGAGGGCGTCGGCCTGAAGCATGGGGAATGGAAATACTATGATCTCACGACAGGCATGATAATAAAGACCGAAACCTATTCATTAGGGAAGCTGGAGCCTCCTAAGGCCCAGGAAAGAAGCCTTGCACAGGCGGACTCCACCAAGGCAGTCCCCAAGCCAAAGGAGGTGAAAGATTTTGAAAAGAAGAACAGCGGGAAAAAGAAGGTTAAGTATATTGATGGTTCAGTCAATTATTAAAAAAGACCTGAAGGCGGGATAAGGCCTTAAAAAAACCCCGGCAAAGCCGGGGCCTGATCATATACTCAAATCTGAGTCATATCAAAATGCCTTTTTCTCTTCTGCTTTCTGCATCGGATTATTTGTCTGCGGTATGCTTCTTAAGGTCTGCTGTTTGGCTTTGAAGACCTGGAACCTGGTTTCGGTCTGAACCACAGGCCAGCTATTATTGCTCTCATCGATATCTGCAGTTTCCCGGTAGGGATCGAGTTTTATGGAAGCCACTTCCTTATCCTTCATGAAGACCTTGATCACATGATTCTCGTTCTTGCGCCAGATCTGTGCCGGAATTCTTTCCACTTCTTTAGTACCGTCCTTATATGTCCATTCGATGATAATGGGCATGACCATTCCTCCCTTATTGGAGAACTGGAGTTCGTAGAATTGCCTGGATGCGAATTTCTGCCGGGTTGAATCATCCATCGGCACATCATAACGGGTAACATGCTGTGCATATTGAGTTGTGTCATAGGGAATCTGACCGCGGGAATATTTCCAGTAAAAATCACGCAGGGCTGTATCTGCATCAACGGCGAATGTGATGTTCTTGTCATCCCGGTTCCTTTCCTTTGAAACATCTTCCTTAAACTTACTTTCCAAAGGCTTGTCGATATGCCTCTTGACCGTGGTATCCACTTTGGCCAGCGGCCTGGCAAAATCCGGTACAAAATGTTTTACACTGTCCAGGGAAATATCTACAGGCTGAATGCCAAAGAACCAACCCCGCCAGAACCAATCCAGGTTTTCTGCACTGGCATCATTCATGGTGCGGAAGAAGTCTGCAGGGGTCGGATGCTTGAATGCCCAGCGTTTTGCATATTCTTTAAAGGCATAATCAAAGAGGTCCCGTCCCATTACGGTTTCGCGCAGAATATTCAGGCCGGTTGCTGGTTTGGTGTATGCATTTGGTCCGAAACGAACAATATTTTCGGAATTGGTCATGATGGGTTCCAACTGGTCTTTGGGAAGCTTCATATAGTCCACAATTGCCCAGGCCGGCCCCTTGCCGCGAACGGGAAATTTATTATCAAATAGTTCCTCGGTCAGGTATTCCACAAAGGAATTGATGCCTTCATCCATCCAGGTCCATTGTCTCTCATCGCTGTTGACGATCATCGGGAAGAAATTATGTCCCACTTCATGGATCACGACGCCGAGCATTCCGTATTTAGTGGCTTCGCTATAGCTGCCATCTTTTTCTGTGCGGCCGAAATTGAAACAGATCATTGGATATTCCATTCCATTGGAAGCTTCCACGCTCTGGGCCACCGGATAAGGGAAGGGAATGGTGAAATGGGAATAGGATTTGATCGTATGGGCCACGACCTTGGTAGAGTATTTACGGTAAAGAGGATAGGCTTCTTTGCCATAATAGCTCATGCACATGACTTTTTTCCCTTCTACATAGGCCGGCATTCCGTCCCAGACAAATTTGCGGGAAGATCCCCAGGCAAAATCACGAACATTTGTGGCTTTGAATATCCATGTCCTGGTCTGGTTGCTTTTGTTTTTCTCCCTTGCCTGGGCCTCAGCCAGCGTCACGATCTCCACGGGTTCCTTAGATGTCTGCGCCTTTTGCCAGCGGGTATATTGTTCCGGGCTCAGCACCTGCTGGTAGTTCTGGCATTCGCCGGTAGCGCCTACCACATGGTCGGCCGGAACGGTCATCTGAACTTTGAAATCCCCGAAGGTCAAAGCGAATTCCCCACGCCCGGTGAACTGGTTATTCTGCCATCCCTGGAAATCGCTATATACACAGAGACGGGGATACCATTGGGTCATGGTGAACAGATAATTCCCGTCTTCGGGAAAATATTCATAACCGCCGCGGCCAAATGCCTTCATGCGGTCGGTAATATGATAATACCAATTGATCTTAAAAATGAATTTCTGTCCTGGTTTTAAAACGACAGGGAGTTCAACCCGCATCATTGTTTTATTGATCATGTATTGCAGCGGCTTGCCGAGCGCATCCGTGATCTTTGTAATATGATCTCCATAATCATTGGGTGCATGGGCAAATTGATCCAGGATGCGGTCGCTTTCAATGCTGTCCATATTGCTGCCTTCCTGGTAATTCGCGTTGTATTTGGAACTGTGTTCATTCTCATCCAGTTGAAGCCAGAGATAGGTCAGCGGATCGGGAGAATTGTTTGAATAAGTGATCGTCTCGCTGCCTGTCAGGTTGAGCTTTGCCTCATCCAGGTTGCAAACGATGTCGTAATCGCATTTCTGCTGCCAATACTTCGGTCCGGGTGCGCCGCTGGCGGAGCGGTACTCGTTTGGGGTAGGAAGCATGTTGCCAAGGGCCTCGAATTTATCCCCATGATTGGAAGTATTCTGTCCCAGCAGACTGAGCGGGAAACAGGCGATAAACAGAAAGAATGTTCTTCTCATGATGTGCAGTTTATTTAAATTGGAAATCTGTCAAAGGCCATTTTGATCGATGCAAGTAAAATAAGAACCGAACCCAGTCTAATCCATACAAATCTTCTGATCGTCATCAGCTGGACAAAAATATAGGAAATTCCCAGCACAACGGCCACCACCAGCAATTGGGCAGCTTCGATTCCGAGATTAAAAGCCAGTAAATGAGCGACCAGTCCCTCCCTGCCTTCCAGGCTTAAGAAAGTGCTTGCATAAGCCAGTCCATGGATTAAACCAAAAAAGAGAGCGAAAAAATAGATCAGGGGAAGTTTGGCAGGATGTTCCGTTTGCGCCACTTTCTGGATTATATTATTGAAGGCGGTTGCCAGGATGGTCAGGGGGATCAGAAATTCGATCCACCTGGTCGCCACATGAACATAGCCGAGCGCGCTTAGAGCCAGCGTTATGGAGTGACCAATCGTAAATGCCGTTACCAATACAATTACCTTTTTCCAGTCTTTCAGCAAATAACGAAGACATAGCGCAGTAATAAAAAGGATGTGATCCATGGCTTCCCAGGTGAGAATATGTTCTGTGCCAAGTTTGAAGTAAAGACTAAAATCCTGCATTTAACAATGATATCTACCAAATTTATCCAGACTTTTGCAGCAGTAAAATTTAATTGTTAAATGGCAGGATCACTTTATAGATGGTTGATTTTGGGACTCTGGTTTTTGTTCCCGGAAACGCATTTGTCCTCAGAGCCAGGGGCCCATCCTTTATATGTTACTGTCACCGAAATAAACTACAACGCGAAAGACCGGACCCTGGAGATTAGTTGCAAGGTCTTCACCAATGATTTTGAATCCGCACTCGAAAAAAACTCACATAGCCATATCGATCTGACCAACCCGAAAAACAAGCCTCTTGACGATAAACTGGTCAGCGATTATATAATGAAACATTTTCAGGTTAGTGTGGACGGGAGGCCAGCTCCGCTGGTTTTTGTCGGCAGCGAAAATCAAACAGATGCGACCTGGAGCTATTTCCAGGCAAATAATATCGGAGCATTTAAGAAACTGGAGATCACCAGCAGTCTGCTTTATGAAGCATTTGATGGGCAGATCGCGATAATCCACGCAACTCAGGGACAAGATCGTAAGAGCACAAAGATCAGCAGCCCCGAAACCCATGCCGAATTTGATTTTTAGATCGGGTCACTGCTCTTCTTCCTCCACTTTCCGATCCTTTTTATGCAATTGTTTGACAAGGACCTTATCGATCCTGGCGGCGTCCATGTACACGATTTCAAATTTAAAATTTTTCCAGGACAGGGTTTCTCCCGTCTCGGGGATATGTTCTAACTGGTGCAGGATGAAACCGGCCAGGGTATCGAATTCCTGATCACCCTCGTTCATCCAGTCCGTCTTGTCAAAATGGGACAGGAAATCGTAGAAGGGTATCTGCGCATCAACCAGCCAGGAACCGTCCTCGCGTAGCCTTATTTCATAATCCTGATCTCCCGGCTGGGGAAGGTCCCCGATGATCGCGTCCAGGATATCGGTAAGGGTAAGCATGCCGAGCAGGCTTCCGTATTCATCCACGATAAAGCAACAGTGATTCCTGGCCAGTTTCAATTTCTCCAGTAATTGATAGGCATTGTTGTTTTCCGGTACGAACATGGGCGGTTTGGCGATATCCCGGAAAGGTATATGGTCATCTGTAATGTAAAGGTCTTTGATGGATACAATGCCTTTTATGCTGTCGATATCTCCTTCGCATACCGGGTAAAAAGAATGCGGCTCCTTAAATATCTTTTCCTTTATCATGAGTTCATTCTCATTGATATCAAACCATACTATATCGCTGCGATGCGTCATAAGGGAAGTGATATTGCGGTCCCCAAGGTGAAAGACCCTTTCGATTATCTCCTGTTCGGTCTCTTCTATCTCTCCCTGCTCTGCGCCTTCGATGATCATGGCCTTGATCTCGTCTTCCGTAACATTGCCGTCTTTATTGGGTTTAAGGTCCACCAATTTGAAAAATATATTGCTGGTCGAATTCAACAGCCAGATAAAAGGATGGGTCGCCCGGGAGAGAAAACGCATTGGCCTGGCCACCATCCTGGCAATCTGTTCGGACCTTGCCAATCCTGTTCTTTTAGGGAGCAATTCCCCGAAGATGATGGAAAGAAAGGTCACTACGATTACGATCAGGGCCGTTGAGATATCTGCCGCATAAGGACGAATAGGGCCGATTCTTTCCAAAACAGGCCGAAGATAACGGCCGAACTCCTCTCCCGAATATAGTCCGGTAAGAATAGCTACCAAAGTGATAAAAAGCTGGGCAGTGGATAAAAAGAGCTCGGGGTTTCCGGCCAGAAGGAGGGCCGCCCTTGCCATGTCATCACCTTTATCAGCCATGCTTTCCAGTTTCGATTTTCGGGCTGATACAAGAGCAATTTCGGCCATGACGAATAGCCCGTTCATGAAAATAAGCAGACCTAAAATGAGCAATTGAATCATGATTTTGGATTATAGATTCCGGGAAGGCCGAATTGTTTATTGAATTGCCTGCCTGTGCCCCATCCGATCAAACTGCCCAGAAGCGCTCCTGCTGTTACGTCGGTGGGATAATGAACGCCTACATATACCTGAGCATAGGAAATCAAAAAGGCCCATACAAAGACCAGGGTCCACCATTTGCTGGTATGTCCCATTGTCAGATATATAAACATGGCAACCGAGAAATGGTTGCACGCATGAGAGGAAGTAAAACTCGAACTCCGTGGACAATAACTAACGAGCAACCTGACGATACCGGTCAGAGAAGGATCCTGGCAGGGCCTGAGCCGGAAAATATTTTGTTTGATCAGGTCGGAGCTGACCAGATCGCTGATTATGGCAGTCAGGATAAGTCCAAGACACCACCAATATCCCTTACGGGAAAAATTGACAAGTGCAAAAACCAGTAAAAAAAGATAGAATGGAAGCCAGAATTCGGCCTCCCTCAGAAATGGCATCAGCCCGTCGAGGAAGGGGCTGGTCCATTGTCCGTTGATCCTGTAAAACCACCATAAATCGATATGGTGAATAAGACGCAAAAAACCACTATTAAACATTGCGCTGTCAGTCAAAACCATGTTTACAAAGTTAAAAGCAATAATTTTAGCGGCTATTAGGAAAAAGTTATGATCCCAGGGCTAAAGATACCTAAATTGATCAGATGGATTTTTTGGACCGCCATTATTTTTTTATTGATTATGAGTGTGTTGAGGGGATGCTTTTATTGGCATTTCCAGGATGGAACGGGACGCTTATCCGAATTCATGCCCGCCTTCCTGCTCGGTATAAGGTTTGATCTTCGTGAAACGGGCATTCTATGCATAGTACTTCTATTAGTCGGATATTTACCCGCACTGGATCCCTTTCACAAAAGAGGGGGACGCATTTTTTTCCGTTGGATACTCTGGATTGCTTCATTTTTACTGGCCTTATTTTATGCCGCTGATTTTGCCCACTATAGTTATCTTTCCCAAAGACTGAATGGAAGTGTCCTGAATTACCTCGGAAATGCTGATGAATCGCTGGCCATGGTTTGGCAATCCTATCCAGTCCTGCCTATACTCCTCTTGCTGATTTTGAGCAGTCTTCTGATCTGCTGGATTTTGATGAGGATTCAAATCCGTGTTGCCAAAGACAATAGGAATTATAATAAAAAACAAAGGACTTTCTGGGGCATTCTGATCTTTCTTGCACTTGGCCTTGGGATATTCGGGAACCTGGGACAGTTTCCTCTCAGATGGAGTGATGCGTTTTCTCTCGGATCGGATTACAAAGCAAGCCTGGCGCTCAACCCCTTTCAGTCTTTTTTCAGTTCCCTGAAATTCAGAGGCCGCAGTTATGATAAGAATAAGGTCCGTCATGCTTATACTATTTTGGCTCCCTACTATGGGCTTAACCCTTCGGATTCGATCCGCCTAGATTTCAGCCGGGAGATGGGTCCGGCGGTTCAACAAATCCAGGGGAAGAATCCTCCTAATATCGTAGTGGTGATCTGTGAATCCTTCAGCGCTTACAAGAGTTCGATGTGGGGCAATCCGCTCAATACGACACCGTTTTTCGACAGCCTCAGTCATAATGGAATTTTCTTCGATCATTGTTTTACGCCGACCTATGGGACGGCCAGGGGAGTTTGGGCTGTTGTGACCGGTATTCCGGATGTGGAGATTGGGACCACTACCTCAAGCAGAAATCCTTCGGCAGTGGACCAGCATAGCATCATCAACGATTTTAAAGGTTATTCCAAATATTATTTCATCGGAGGCAGCACAAGTTGGGCAAATATCAGGGGGCTTCTAACCAATAATATCACCGGGCTCCACCTATATGAACAAAAAGATTATTCTTCCCCCAAGATCGATGTCTGGGGGATCAGCGATAAGAACCTCTTCCTGGAAGCCAACCAACGATTGAAGCAGGCGACCAGCCCCTTTATTGCCGTCATTCAGACTGCGGACAATCACCGTCCCTATTCTATTCCGGAAGAAGATCTGAAAAATTTCCACAAGATCGAAATGCCTGAAAATTCTCTCAGGCAATATGGATTTGAAAGCAATGATGAAATGAATGCTTTCCGTTATACCGATTTTGTCTTTAAGACCTTTATGGAAGCGGCCCTTCAGGAGAAATATTTTGACAATACCCTATTTCTTTTTGTCGGGGACCATGGCATTGCCGGCAATGCAGGAAACATGTTTCCTAATGCCTGGACTGAAGACCGGCTTACTATGGAGCATGTGCCTCTTTTGATCTACTCTCCAAAACTTGTGCACCCTCTTAGAATTGACAAGCCCTGCTCGCAGGTGGATGTAATGCCGACGCTCGCCGGACTGGCTGGAATCCCTTACCTCAATAGCACATTGGGCCGGAACCTCCTGGACAGCAATCATGATTCGACGCTTTCCTTTTCTTTTATCTATAATCCCGACGAAGAATATATTGGCTTGATAAAGGGAGATTATTTTTTCCGCAATTATCTCAAAACGGGGAAAAAGGAAATGACTTCTCTCAGGAACAACGAACCGGTTCCCGAACAGGTCTTGGCAGGTCCCCTTTTCACAAATATGAATCAGCTCTCCTCTGCATTCTATGAGGCTTCAAAATATTTGTTGCTGAATAACAAGAAAAGACCATGAAAGCAAAAAGCCTGCAGATCCTGATGTTTTATTTCCTGGCTTTCGGTTGCCGCGAGACTAATTCAAAAGAGGATGAAGGCATCTCAGGAAAATCGGAACCGCAAAAAATTACGGTTTACAGTCAAAACGTTTACGACCTCTCCGGCTATTCTGATGAAGGAGGAGGCGACCCCTATAAGCTTTTTGACGAAAACAGCTATGTAGACCCCCGGCATGAAACCAGTAATTCTGAAAATTATATTCCTACTACGAATTGCCAGCCTACAAAGCAGCCGGCAATCTATTTTCCCATTGACAAAGGAAGCCGCATCGTGGCGGATCTAACCACTTCTTTCCAGATCACAGAGGTCTATCTCTACGATCGTTCTTCACAGGCGGATAGCGTCTGGATCTATACCGGGACAATGCAGAATTGGAAACTGAGATCAGCCTTTACTACGGTGGAAACTGCAGGTTCATGGGGCTGGCGGAAATTTTCCATCAATGACAGTAGCCGCTATTTCATGATCCGGTTCAGCAATTACGAAACCTCAATCACTGAAATGGTGATTTACGGCAAACCATTTGGACTGATCCGGCCACCGGAAGAGAATCGGCTCCCTGAAGACCATTTCACATCCATGACGATAAAGGAATTCCTGGGCGTAAATTATTTCAACCAGGTTGATCCAAAATGGTTAAAGCCCTTCCATTACAGCAGGCTCTACAGTTTTGCCCAGGATTATGATGATTCGGAGGACAGCATATTTCCGGGAACCAGATTCAATATGCTTAAAGACGGGTATTTCGACGCCTCACAAAACAGATACTCGTTTTTCCCAGAAGCCATTAAGAAAGAAGACAGCGGGATGGTCTGGAGAAGCATAATGGGGAAATCCCGTTGGATGGATCAGAAAGTCTATAAGGATCTCAAGCCTGTTACCCAACCTGGAATGGACCCCGAAGACCCTCTCAGCTATGGCAGGCATGCATCCATGATGTGGAATATGGCCGCTTTTTTCGGTCACAAGGTTGTCGACAGCAACCTTCAATCCCTTTCGCATGAGCCAAAAAGGTCGGGTCTGGGCTTGATGGAGCTTTATGAGAATGGAAATGAAGACGATGCGGTTTGGATCGGCAGCAAATACTGTAATCCGTTGGAATATTTTGCCCGAAGCAGCGCAGACTACGACGGACATGAAGGGGCATTGGGAGGGGAGGCCGGAATCATCCAGGCGGATTCAGGCTCCCGTCTTATGAGCAGCGGCCTGATCGAAACGGACACTAACCGGATCCGCATTTATAAATTTCTTTGCGAGACCCTTCGAAAAGACCGGCAATTCATTTGGAAAGGAGGCATTCAATACCATCATTATTCGACAAATGGGAAAAATGGAATAAGCCCGGAGGAAGATTCCATGAGATCCAAACTTAGTCGGGTATTCAGGGCAACTCAGCGGATCGAACCTGGTGCAGAATGCATATTGGGCGAGAACGGTTATGACAGGAGCCAGCGCTCGCGCCAAAGTGTCCCTCTTATACCCGGAATTTCCGAGGAAGAATGTCAGGGTATTTTTCTCCTACGTTCCATTAATGCCACTGCCTTTTCAGGTTTTGACGCCTATATTCTTTACTGGCTCCGGGATGCCGGTATGCCGGAAGATCCTTCAGTTTATATGACAAGCGGGATTTTCCGGCAAAAAGGGGATAAAATGGAACCCCTGACAGGCTGGTTTTATATCAGCAGCTTTGTCAGCCTCCTGGCGAACTATGCTCCGGATAGGATTATCTCTGAAAATGGTAAGGTATGGGTCTACCGCTATCGGAACAAGGTTCATCCGGATTCACTGGCATATTTTTGTTACTGTCCCTCGCATAATGGCAGCAGGGTGGATCATTATCTGTTGCCTGTCACATTTCCAAATGACGGCCAAGCCTTTGCATGTCGTTTTGAAGCTAATTCGGTCAAAGGATCGGTTTATCCTGTCAGCATACGTCAGGGATCACTGGATCTGACCGTGGAAGAAAGACCGGAAATCGTATTGGTTAGAGAGGGTCACTGACGAAGATTCATGATTTTTTGGAAGATTTTTCATCAGAACAGGAATATCCTACATGATCATGCTCGCTTTTAATCCATGGCATTATATTTGATTATCAATCGATTCGCACAAAAAAAGGATATTTCCTTCATTTGCTGTTATTTTGGCATGAATAATTAGAATGAAACCGGGAATGTGCTTTTGGCTCAATAAGTCAAATGAATGAGCTAGGTTCCTTCCGGCAAGCAGAGAAAACATTAAATATTCAGATGAAAGATAAGAGTTTCCTATACGCGGCTGAAGATGAAATGGATTTCATGCCGATAATCCCTCTGAACGAAAACGATAATGATTCCCTTCAAGACAGCGATATCCCTGCAGAGCTGCCGATCCTGCCTTTACGAAATACGGTCCTTTTTCCGGGAGTGGTACTGCCAATCACAGTAGGCCGGGACAAAAGCATTAGAGCAGTCCAGGATTCCTATAAGGCTGATAAATTGATCGGGGTACTGGCGCAAAAAGACAGCAGTATTGAGGATCCTGCCATGCCTGACCTGGTTTCCGTGGGAACAATAGCCAGGATCATTAAACTGATCAAGATGCCGGATGGAGGCACTACCGTCATCCTTCAGGGAAAGAAAAGATTCGAAGTAGGGAGCATGATTGCGGACGATCCCTATTTCCGTGCCCAGGTTATCCTGCTACATGAGGATCAGGCGCCTGCAAACCAGGATTTTCAAGCCTATATTTCCTCGATCAAAGACCTGGCAAGCCAGATTATCCAGCTATCGCCGAATATTCCGTCAGAAGCCTCGATCATCCTTAAGAATATCGAGAACCCTGCCTTCCTGATTCATTTCGTATCCAGTAATCTCAACGCAGAATTGCAGGAAAAACAAAGTTTGCTTGAATTAAACAAGATACAGGCCAGGGCCGACCTGCTCATGCAATTGTTGCAAAAGGAATTACAATTTGCGGAACTTAAAAATAAACTGGCCAATAAGACAAAGACGGAACTTGATAAACAACAGAGGGATTATTTTTTGCAACAGCAGCTCAAAAGCATTAAGGACGAACTGGGTGGCGATACCAATGAGAGAGAATTGAAGGAAATGCAGAAAAAGGCCGAATCCAAAAAATGGCCGGTATCCGTTCGGGATGCCTTTAAAAAAGGAATTGAGAAGTTGGATCGCATGCATCCCACCACTCCCGATTATTCAGTTGTTTATAACCACCTGGACCTGATGTTGGACCTGCCCTGGGGTGAAATGACCGAAGATTCCTATGATCTTAAAAAGGCAAAAAAAGTCCTGGATCATGACCATTATGGTATGTATAAGGTGAAGGACAGGATTTTAGAATACCTGGCCGTTCTGAAGCTCAAAGGAGATATGAAAAGTCCGATACTTTGTTTTATCGGACCTCCCGGGATCGGCAAGACCTCTCTGGGAAAAAGCATCGCCCATGCTATTGGGAGAAAATATGTCCGGATCAGTCTTGGCGGTTTACATGATGAAAGCGAGATACGTGGTCATCGCAAGACTTATATCGGCGCGATGCCGGGCCGCATCCTGCAATCGCTCAGAAAGGTAAAATCCTCCAATCCTGTGATGATCCTGGATGAAATTGACAAAGTAGGGACTGACTTTAGAGGAGACCCTTCTTCGGCATTGCTGGAAGTCCTTGATCCTGAGCAAAACCACAGCTTTTATGACAATTACTTAGAACTTGAATATGACCTGAGCAAGGTCCTCTTCGTTGCAACTGCCAATGATATCAACCATATACAGCCCGCCCTCCGGGACCGGCTGGAAATCATAGACCTGAGCGGTTATGCGGTCGAGGAAAAAATCGAAATCGCAAAAAGGCACCTCGTTCCAAAACAAAAAGAAGCACATGGATTAAAAGAAGTGGCTTTACGCATCAGCAACCAGGTCCTGAGCAAGATCATACAGAACTACACCCGGGAAAGCGGGGTCCGCGAGCTCGACCGGCAACTGGCCTCCCTGATGCGTCATCAGGCGAAGGAATATGCAACAAAGGATAAGCTGAAGGCAGGGATTGCTCCTGCCGATCTTGAGAAATTGTTGGGCAGGCCCCGTTACAATAATGAAATCTACAAGTCAGCCAATATGCCCGGCGTATCAGTGGGACTGGCCTGGACCTATGTCGGAGGGGATATTCTTTTTGTTGAGACCAGTTTGAGCGATGGAAAGGCTGAATTGAAACTGACAGGCAATCTAGGTAATGTTATGAAGGAAAGTGCAATGACAGCCCTTACCTATCTTCAATCAAACGCAAAAAAACTGGATATCGATCCGGATCTGTTCTCAAAAAAAATATTGCATGTTCACGTTCCTGAAGGAGCTGTTCCCAAAGACGGGCCCAGCGCCGGGATCACCATGATGACTTCAATGGCTTCGGCCATTCTTGGCAGGCGGGTGAAGCCCTTTCTGGCCATGACTGGAGAGATTACGCTTCGCGGTCAGGTATTGCCTGTAGGCGGGATCAAAGAAAAAATACTTGCGGCCAAAAGGGCGGGGCTTAAAGAGATCGTGCTCTGTTCACAAAATGAGAAAGACATTCAGGAAATCGATTCCGGCTTCATCAAAGGCCTGAAATTTCATTATGTGAAGACCATGCAGCAGGTGCTCGATATTGCACTTGTTTGAGTAAGAGCGGACCATTCAAATTTTCATTTATCCGCTATGTTCTTTTTTTGCGGATCAGCCGAACTGAGGAACTTTGAGTGAGGCTGCTGCTCATGTAGACTTCATATCGGTTTATCCCGTCAGAAACAACCATTAACGCAGTGTTTGGCGGGATCGAACCCAGGTTCTCCGCAAACATGCTGATCTCATTGATGCTCCGGGAGCTGTCAAGTTCCACAAAAAGATTGATGGCTTTGGCAGTCAGGCCCTGGTGCGACAAGACCAATTGGTTGTTTAAGAATACCGAGATACTGTCCCCATCGATATCGCCATTGTCATAGAAACTCACTTTTATCGAATCGGATTCCACAACAAGGTCTTTTTGGTAGTTATTGTGCCTCTTTGTATAGGCATCCGATATCTTTTTGGCATCCTGCGCGTCTTTGGACGGAGTAACCTCAATGGTTTGCAATCGGGGAGTCTTATCGGCAATGCTGTTTGGAAGATTGCCTGAGGCAAATGGCTTGATTTCCTCTTTTTGGGTATGGGTAGCCGTGATGACAAAGTCTTCCGGTTGGGGTTGCCAGATCTTCTTTCCTGTCACACTGTTCTGAAGTATGCTGTCCTCTTTTTCATCCAGATCCAGTGTATAAGTCACTCTCAGGTCGGGGCAGGTGTACTTATATTTTCCATCATGATAGAAATACCCGTTGATCCCTTTCTTCAAAGCCGATACGAATAATTTGCCTACAAAATCCGTATTGCATTCTATGCTGTTTACTGTTGAATTGGTGCCGAAATAGATTACAGGGATGTTTTTAATTGTGATCTCCCGGCTCTTTGCATCATAGGAACCATGGACATAAAAACTCTGATAAACATCTTTGAAATAATATCCGAAAATCCCTTCCACCTCATCGCCTTTTTGTTTGATGATCAGTTCTGTCAGGTAATTGCTGTAATTCCCGGCCATATCTACATCGGCCTTACCGTACCAGGAACCCGTTACCATATTTCGGCTATCCTGAGCCTGAAGTGAAATAAAGGAAAAATGAAAAATTAGAGGAAGCAGCGCTTTTTTCATGGCTATGAAATTAATGAAAAAAGCCGCGCTTTTAGTTAGGCTTTTGTTAGAAAAAGGTTTGCGGCCGCAAGAATACTGTCAGGAAAACAAAAAACCCGGCGATGAGCCGGGTTTTTACCATCTTATCACTAAAACTATTGTTTAGGTTCACTGCCGGGCGCCACATTTCCTTTTTCTTCCTGCTGCAGTTTTTCTTTGATGCCTGCAAGGGCGCCAAGATCACCGAGTGTCGGTTTTTCAACCTTACTCTGGATGGTTTTTACTGCTTTGCGAGCCTGGTCAGCTTCGACTCTCGATTCCTTACGCGCTGCTTCCTTCTCATCATGTTTGGCCTGTTCCCAGATACGGGTATGAGAAAGAACGATGCGTTTTTCATTGCGATCGAATTCGATTACCATAAAACTGTTGGTTTCATCTGCGCCGATTTGTTTGCCGTCTTCCTTAAACAAATGGCGGTTAGGTGCAAATCCTTCCAGACCATAGGGCAATTGAACCAGGGCTCCTTTATCGTCTTTACGGATAACGGTTCCTTCATGCACGGTTCCGATCGCGAAAGTCTGTTCCAGTGCATTCCAGGGATCTTCTTCGAGTTGCTTATGTCCGAGTTGGAGTTTGCGGTTGTCCTTGTCGATGCCCAGGATGATCACATCGATATGCTGACCAACCTTTGTAAATTCCGAAGGGTGATTGAAACGTTTGAGCCAGCTCAGGTCGCTGATATGGATCATGCCCCCGATGCCTGGAGAAAGTTCCACAAACACGCCGTAAGGAGTGATGTTCTTGACCAGTCCGGTATGTTTGCTTCCCTGAGGGAATTTTGTTTCTATGGTACTCCAGGGATCTTCACTGAGCTGTTTGATAGAAAGGCTCATTTTACGGTTGGCCTTATCCAGGGTCACAACTTTTGACTGGTGTTCATCGCCCAGCTTGAAGAATTCCTTGGCATTGATCGGCGTATTGGCCCATGTGATCTCGCTCACATGCACAAGACCTTCCACTCCGGGCATTACTTCCAGGAATGCACCGTAATCTTCAATATTGACCACTTTCCCCTTCACGATGGCTCCTTCTTTAATCGTTTCAGGAAGCACATCCCAGGGATGCGGGGTAAGTTGTTTCAGACCAAGGCTGATGCGTTTCTTACCATCGTCGAAATCAAGTACAACGACCTGGAGTTTTTGATCCAGTTTCAGCACCTCACTTGGGTGAGAAATACGGCCCCAGCTTATATCGGTAATATACAGCAATCCGTCAAGGCCGCCAAGGTCCATAAAGGCTCCGAAATCGGTAATATTCTTAATTGTTCCCTCCAGCACCTGGCCTTTTTCCAGTTTGCTCATAATCTCTGCACGTTGTGCTTCGATATCGCTTTCGATCAGGGCCTTGTGAGAAACGACTGCATTTTTAATGGTATCATTGATCTTAACGACCTTGAATTCCATGGTCTTGTTAACGAATTGGTCGTAATCGGTAACGGGTTTGACATCAATCTGAGAACCCGGCAGGAAGGTTTCCATGCCGAATACATCAACGATAAGGCCACCCTTGGTTTTACTCGTAACGGTACCGGTGACAACCTCTCCTGTGCGATGCACTTCCACGATCCTTTCCCATGCGCGGGTGATCCTGGCTTGTTTGCGGCTAAGATGCAGGTGCCCTTCCCGGTCTTCTTTTTCGACGACCATCACTTCTACCTCATCGCCGATCTTCATGTTGGGCGTATCCCTGAATTCATTGAGGGATACAAGGCCGTCGCTTTTGAAACCGATATTCACCACTACATCGGTCTTTGTAAGAGCCACGACAGTCCCGGTGATCAGTTCACTGTCAGTGATCGTGATAAAAGTGTTCTCATAGACATGATCGTATTTTTCTTTCTCATCCTTTGTGTAGTGGGTGACATTGCGTTTATCGATGCTCCAGTCAAAATCATCATGAGCCGTCGCAAGTTTTTCTTCTACCTGAGCCGCCACTACGACCGGCTGTTCGGCAGGTTCTGCTGCAGGAATGTTTGTTACCGCTGTTACCTGGGCCTCTGGGGCCGGTTCCTGTTCTTCAGCGTTTGAGTTAACAATATTGTTTTCAGACATAATTAGATCCGATGCTTTAAAATCGGGTTGCAAATGTAGGAAAAAAAGGCTAAAATCCAGTTATTTTGGGGGTATGAAATGGCAAAAAGTGTTTTGGCAGGCAGGATTGGCAGCAGGGAGGGGTATGATCGGCCTATACATGCCTAGTGTATCTCATCTGTTTCAGAACCGCATCTCATCTTTTCAGAACCCTTCTTTTTTCGTGGCTGTGATGACCTGTAATTTATTTATTTCTAAACCCGGATAGGTTTAAGATGTTCAGAAAATCAGAAGCTCAGCGCTCGCTCTTACAATCATTTTTTCTGTTTACCGGTTCTCATGTTATCTTCTTGTGGAGAATAATGCGGGTTTTTTGATTATCCCGGATTAACTTCACGACCGGGAAAAATTCCATCAGGCATGAGTCAAATTCTGCATTGGGTCAGTGACAATCAGCAAATCCTGTACATCGTCATTCTCATGATATTTCTGGGCGTAGAAGTCATCGGGCGGGTGCCTGCGGTACTGCATACCCCCCTTATGAGCGGAGCCAATGCGATCCATGGTGTCGTAATTATTGGGGCAATCATCGTCATGGGGAAGGCCGATCAGGGCAATTTTCTGGCCCTTGGGCTGGGATTTTTAGCTGTGATACTCGGGACCATCAATGTGGTCGGAGGGTTCGTAGTTACCGACCGGATGCTTGAAATGTTCAAAAAGAAAACATAAGGAATGGGAATAGACCTGCTTACAGTCTTCTATATCGCCGCTTCCGTAACCTTTATCCTGGGTCTGAAAATGCTCTCCAATCCTGCAACAGCCCGTCGCGGGAATCTCATCGCGGCAGGTGGAATGACCCTTGCTATTATAGGAACGATCTTTCTTTACAAGAATGAAGGCAGCCCGCTTCATAACCTGGGTTGGATTTTTTTAGGAATTTTCATTGGTGGACTGATCGGTACAATGACAGCCAGAAAAGTGAAAATGACCGCCATGCCGGAGATGGTAAGCCTTTTCAACGGTATGGGCGGTGCCTGTGCGGCACTGATATCCCTTTTGGAATTCGAACATCTCTTCGAAGCAAACCGCAGCGAGGGACTTTCCAGCTTTTCAGGCCTTGTACAGCCTGGTTTTTATCTTACCATTGTGACCGGAGTAATCATTGGAACAGTATCGTTTGCCGGAAGCATCATTGCCTGGGGTAAGCTGAGCGGAAATGTGAAGGACATTGTATTCAGGGGACAACACCTGACCAATATTCTTTTCCTCGCCCTGGTGCTGGCAGCGGCCATTTATACCTACCAAACCGACCTGGACGAGGCCCATATCTATTTTTTTATTACCGCCGGACTTGCATTTTTCTATGGAATACTCTTTGTGCTGCCCATCGGAGGAGCTGATATGCCTGTCGTCATTTCATTATTGAATTCCTTTACTGGTGTTGCCGCAGCCTGCGGCGGGTTTCTATATAACAACAAGGCCATGCTGACAGGAGGAATCCTGGTCGGATCCGCAGGGACTCTGCTTACTATCATGATGTGTAAAGCAATGAACCGTTCCCTTTTAAATGTGCTCATCGGCTCCTTCGGAGCATCCGCTTCTTCTTCAGCAGAGAACATGGAACAAGGATCATACAAGTCAATCTCCCTTAGTGATGCCGCCATGGTCATGGCTTATTCACAGAAGGTATTGATCGTACCGGGATACGGACTGGCCGTAGCACAGGCCCAGTATGCTTGTCATGAACTCGAAAAATTGCTGACTGAAAAGGGGGTAGATGTAAAATATGCCATCCATCCGGTGGCCGGCCGCATGCCAGGCCATATGAATGTCCTGCTGGCAGAAGCAGATGTAAGTTATGATCTGCTTCTCGAAATGGAACAGGCCAATGAAGAATTTCCGGCAACCGATGTGGTGCTTGTCCTAGGCGCCAATGATGTAGTCAATCCGGCTGCCAAAAAAGACCCCTCCTCCCCTATTTACGGAATGCCCATCCTCGATGTCGAACTGGCAAAAACCTGTATCGTAAATAAACGCAGTATGAAACCGGGTTATGCAGGCATCGAAAACGCTTTATTTTTTCAGCCGAGGACATCCATGCTTTTCGGGGATGCAAAAAAAGTGCTTCAGAACCTTATCGGGGAAATTCGGGTTCTTTAATCGGCCGGTAAGGCAAATTTAAATTCTAATTTTTTTCTGTGCAAATTCCAGATACACTGATAGAATCCCTTAAAAAAGCCAGAGGTTTCCTCGAAGAAAGTTTCATAAAGGTTCACGAAAGCAGCGAGCATCAGAGTTCCATCCGTACAAATCCGCTTAAATGGAGAGACCCGGAGGAAATTCAAATGGCTTTTCCCGGACTGGAACCTGTACCCTGGTCTTCTTTTGGCCATTATCTTAAACAGCGGCCAGTTTTCACTTTTGACCCCCTTTTTCATGCAGGCACTTATTATGTGCAGGAAGCAAGCAGTATGTTCATCGAACAGGCTTTAAGAAACCAAGGTCAAATCTCCAAACCAATAAATGCGCTGGACCTCTGTGCGGCGCCGGGAGGTAAATCCACCCTGTTCCAATCGATACTCTCTCCGGATAGCCTGATGGTCAGCAATGAGGTCATCCGGACAAGGGTCCCAATATTAACAGAGAACTTGAACAAATGGGGCGCAATGAACTTTGTCGTCACGCAAAACGATCCATCGGATTTTGGAAGTCTGGAAGAATTTTTCGATCTGCTTCTAATCGATGCCCCCTGCAGCGGCAGCGGTTTGTTTCGAAGGGAACCGGAACTGATCTCCGAATGGAGCCCCTCCCAGGTTCAACTTTGCAGCAGGCGCCAGCAGAGAATTATTACCGATGCCCTGCCTGCTTTGAAATCGGGGGGCCTGTTGATCTATTCCACCTGTTCTTATTCCGTTGAAGAAAATGAAGAAATTTTGGACTGGATGGCTGAATCCTTTGAACTGGAAAGTCTTCGGATACCCATTGATCCGGACTGGAAAATCTTTGAGACCCAATCCACGGATAAGTCCTGTTTCGGTTACAGGTTCTACCCGGACCAGGTCCGCGGAGAGGGATTTTTCCTTGCTGCTTTTAGAAAAACCGGATCGTCAATTGGGATTGCCTACAAAAAAAAGCAGTTTTCCTTCGAAAGGATATCCAAAAAGGAGGATGCCGTTATCCGTCCCTGGCTGGATGATCAGACTGAGCTTTCTTTTCTGAAAAAAGAGCAAATGGTCTATGCCCTTCCTGTAATTGCCGCTAAACAGATAGAATCCCTTTCTTCAACACTCTATCTCAAAAAAGCGGGTATCTGCCTGGGCAAGCTCAGCTCAAATGAGCTTCTCCCCTCTCCTGAACTGGCCCTAAGTAAAATATTAAATAAAAACATACCATCTCTGGACCTGGGATTGGAAGACGGTTTAAGATACCTGAGAAGGGAGGACCTGCATCCAGCAGGTGTCAGGCCGGGCTGGCGCCTTGTCCGTTATAAAGAGCATGGACTGGGGTGGATAAAGGTTTTGTCAAATCGCAGCAATAATTATTATCCGCAGGAATGGAGGATCAGAAAGGCAGGAGGTTGAACCCCTCATTTAGGATTTTTTTTGCAGGATATTATCCATCTTTGCAAAAGAACGCCAAAATGAAAACCATGAAAAGAATCACGTTCATCATTATCCTGAGCCTCTCCGTTTTGATCACTTATTCGCAGACAGGCGGGTTGAAAGTAATTAGCGGCTCCGGGAATAATTACCTGCTCCATAAAGTGATGGCAAAAGAGAATTGGTATAGCATCGGAAGACTTTATAATATCAGCCCTAAAGAATTGGCCCCTTTCAACAACCTGAACCTACAACATGCCCTGAGTATCGGGGAAGAATTAAAGATTCCGCTGACGAACGTGAATTTCACACAAAGCGCCCGGAAAAGCGCGGATGAAAGCCTGGTGCCGGTTTACCATGTTTCAGGGCAGGATGAAAAACTCAGCCAGGTCAGCGCATTGTACAACCATATACCAGTCGCCAGCCTGCAAAAATGGAATAAGATCCAGGGCATTGAATTGAAGGAAGGCAGCCCGGTAATCATTGGCTTTCTGAGAGTAAAAACCCAGCTTTCTGCGCTGGCGAATAAGGCCTCATTACCCGAGTCGCAGTTCATAACCCAGACCCCAAAACCGGTTCCATCCGGCACAGTCAATGGTTCTGATATTGCTAGCTCCGACAATATGACAACATCAGAGACGAAATCAACCCCAACTTCCTATTCTACGTCTGGTTCAACTTCCACTTACCATGCCAATGGAGGATATTTCCGGGGGGATTTCAATGATGGGGGGAACAAGGCCACTGGTACGGCAGGGACATTCAAAAGCACCAGCGGATGGAACGATGGAAAATATTATATCCTTGTAAATAACATACCTGTTGGCACCATTGTAAAGATCATCGCGCCGGCCACACAGAAAAGCGTATATGCAAAAGTTTTAGGCCAATTGCCCGATATGAAAGAAAGCGAGGGCCTCCTGCTCCGGATCAGCAATTCCGCTGTAAGTGAACTGGCAGAAGCGGATGGAAGATTCGGTGTACAGGTCCGCTATTGAGAGCTATCTTAATTGAAATCATTTTCTTCAAAATCCTGGTCGCTGGAATAAGAACCGGGTCCCAGGTTCACCATGGATCCGATCAGGTCTTTAAATTCGATCCTTCCTTCCACGATTTTCTTACTGATCATGGAGTAGGCAGAAAGTCCGTGCAGGACGAATTCCATGAGCAGTGCGGTCTCTTTCTCTGATGAATGCTTAAAGTATTTTTTAATCAGGGGATGCAATCCGTCCACCTTATAGAGTTGTTGAATCTTTTCATCATCCTTGCTGTTGAAAAACAAATTAAGCTGGTTTCCCTTGTCGAACCAGACGATGATGGATCGAAAAGGGTTTTCTTCTTTTTCCGAAGGTTTTCTTTTTTTAAGTTGCTCTGGATTGGGGAAATAATTGACAAACTGTGAACGAAAGGCTTTTTCCAGCAGGTTGAAGGCAACCTGATAGGGTCCTTCCTGTTCTCCCTCATATACCAATTCGATTTTTCCTGTAATGGAAGGAATGATACCGACCAGATCGCTTATCCAGACCTGGGTCTCTTTTTCCTTATTGATGATCGCCCTTCTTTCCGCAGCGCTCACTGCATTCTCAAAAGCAGCGATCGTCAGTCGGGCTGAAACCCCGCTCTTCTTGTCTACGAACTCACTTGTCCTTGCTTCAAAAGCCACTTGTTCGATCAGCCTTTTTACCAGATCGCTGATCCTGACCCTGTTTTTTTGTTCATCAAGAATCTCTGCTTCCTGTTCGGTTATAGCAAGCGAATGTTCAATGCTTTTAGGATAATGGGTCAGTATCTGGCTTTCAATGCGATCCTTAAGGGGCGTGACGATCGAACCCCTGTTCGTGTAGTCCTCCGGATTGGCAGTGAAAACGAAAAGAATGTCGAGTGGCATTCGCAGCTTGAAACCGCGGATTTGAATATCACCTTCTTCCAGAATATTAAAAAGCGCCACCTGGATCCTGGCCTGAAGGTCGGGTATCTCATTGATCACAAAGATGCCCCGGTTACTCTTGGGTATGATCCCGAAATGAATGACTCGTTCGTCAGCAAAATTCAGTCGCAGATTGGCTGCTTTGATAGGATCGATGTCTCCAATCAGGTCTGCCACGCTCACATCGGGAGTGGCCAGTTTCTCTCCATATCTTTCGCTCCGGTTCAACCAGGAAATGGGCGTCGCATCGCCTTTTTCTTCAATCTGGTCTTTGGCAAATTTGGAAATGGGATAAAGTGGGTCGTCATTGACCTCGCTTCCGGCAACTATGGGTATGTACTCATCCATCAATTCCACCATTTGCCTTGCCATACGCGTCTTGGCCTGTCCTCTCAGCCCGAGAAACAAAATATTGTGCCTGGATAGGAGGGCTCTTTCCGTATCCGGTATAACTGAATCCTCGTATCCTATGATTTTTGAAAATGTAGTTTGGTTTGTTCCAAGTTTTCGAATCAGGTTCTCCCGGATTTCTTCTTTGACGCTTTTCCTTTTATACCCCGATTTCTTTAACTCACCCAATGTTTTTATTTGCTCTCTGTTCATGTTTGATTTTTTCTGTCTTTCTTTAACCGCTAACCTGTTGGAAATTTAAAAATTAAAACCGGTATGGGAAACAATCGTCAGGTGGTAATTCCTTAAAATATTCAATGGCGTTAGGACAATTGATGCGCCATAGGCGCAAATAGCATGCTAATAAACTGTTTTTCTTTTGCCGCTTTCAAAATCCCGGAATATAAAAGCCCCCAATTTATCCAGGGCGGCGAAAAATGCCTTGCCGTTATTGGTTTCCGTGAATTCGGTCACGAAACGTTGCAGATAAGGATCGCTGGCAATCATAAAAGTCGTAATCGGGATTTTCAGCTTTTTGCATTGTGCAGCAAGGTTCAAACAACGGTTGGTGATTTTTCGATCCAGACCGAAACTGTTCTTATAATACTTTTTTCCGATTTTCAGGCAGGTCGGTTTCCCGTCCGTGATCATGAAGATCTGCCTGTTCTGGTTGCGGCGGCGGCGCAAAATATCCATCGCCATTTCCAGGCCGGCAACCGTATTGGTATGGTAAGGCCCGACCTGAAGGTAGGGAAGGTCTTTTATTTCAACAGGCCACGCATCATTGCCGAATACCACAATATCCAGGGTATCTTTTGGGTATTTGGTCGTGATAAGTTCGCTGAGGGCCATGGCGACTTTTTTAGCAGGTGTGATTCTGTCTTCCCCATAGAGGATCATGGAATGAGAAATATCGATCATCAGGACCGTTGAGGTTTGTGACCTGAAATCGGTTTCCCTTATCTTGAGATCGTCTTCCTGCATATTGAAGCTCTCCACTCCGTGATTGATCTGTGCATTGCGGATGGACTCCGTGAAATCGATCTGTTCAAGCAGGTCGCCGAATTGAAAAGAACGGGTCTCCGGGTTGATCTCATCTCCAAAGCCCGGCTTAAATGTGTTGTGATTGCCCTGTTTGGTCTTTTTTAATTTTCCAAAAATCTCTTCAAGGGATCGTTTACGGATTCCCTGCTCGGTCTTGGGCGTAATCTTGATTTCCCCGTTCTGTTTGTTCTCATCGATATAACCCTTTTCCCTCAGCTCTTCGATAAAATCTCCCATTCCATATTCCTGGTCCGTCAGTTTATATTCTTTATCCAATTGATTCATCCACTGCAATGCCTCTCCCACATCCCCATTGGTATAATTCAGGAGTTGCATGAACAGATCCAGCAATTGGTCAAATTTGGATTTGCCCTCTTTAGTAGGATCAAATTTGGTGAAATTAAATCCGATCATTGTACTATGAAGTTAAGAATATTTCTCTCCTGGATGAATTAACAATTAAACATCTGAAACAGTTCGAAATCAACTGGCAGGAAAAAAACGATCCCGCCCCCGGCGGGATCCTGACCCAAGAATATCTGATCTTATGGGCGCTATTTCTTTGGCTTACTATCGGAAGCAGCCGGAGCCGGTTGATTGATGATCACCGGAGCTTTTTCCGAAGGGGGAGCGGGTCTCTGAGCCTGAAACTGGTTTCGCATCATATCGATTTGCATCAGGAACCGGAAACTGCTCAGAATATCATCCGCAAACTGCGCCTGTCTGTCGCTAAGATTGCCACCTCTTCCATTTAGGGCCTGGTAGGCATTCATGGCCAGGCTACTGTCGGCGATCGTTGCATCATCACCAAGGGCTTTATAGTAACGCATTTGTTGAAGCAGGTCCTTTTTAAGTGATGCTTCAACCTTAGCCGCGAGCCTGAGATCCCCGGCCAGATAGCAGGCCTGCAAGAAATTCAGGGAAATTCCATTCTGCTGATTACCCCTGTTGCTGGTCATGCCATAAGGAAAATTCGATTCCAGCACGTTCTGGTCGAAATGTTCCAGCACATTTTTGGCTGAATCCTTTTTGCCTGCCTGTGCAAGGCTCATCGCAATCTGGGAAGTAGCCAGCCGGATACTGTTGAGATGACGGCGATTTTCTTCGTCATAATAGACCCCATGTCTGTTGGCGCTTCCATAAGCGAAATCTTCCATCACCGTTTTATAAGCAACATCATTATCCACATTGCCATTTATTACAGGCACCAGTTCATAGGAAAGCCCGGTGAGCCTTACATATTTTTCAAGACCAAGGGAAGCCAGTTCTTGTGTGGAAGTAAAGCAAATAGGCCTTTTCCATTTATTGGCAGCGATGATGGCATACATGGCCAGGTCATTCTTGAAAAGATAGTTCTTATCCTTGGACATATCGATCATCAGCTCATGCACCAGGCTGTCTGTAGGATGTACGATTCCGCTATTTCGAACCGTGGCCTCATCCACCGGTACACTGAATTTCTTAACCGGGAAGAAGTTGATGGTAGATCCGTCCTCTGTCTGGTTGGTGGAGTATTTTACATCATCGCTTCCCACCACATTCTTGAGCAAATCGTAGAGATCATAGTATTTGCTTCTGTCAAAGCCAGGGATCTTCTCATTATAAACGATATAATCCCTTCTGCTTCCTTCCAATTGCTCAGGCGTAAAAATCACATCGAAGGCTGCGCTTTGATTGATCTTATAACGTAAGGTATTGATATACCAGTCGGTACCCAGCAAACTATTGACCATTACGCGGACATCCGGCCGGATTCCTTCGACTTCCTGGGCGTACCAAAGCGGATAGGTATCGTTGTCTCCGAATGAGAAAAGAATGGCATTGGGAGGGCAGCTTTCCAGGTAATCCTTAGCAAGATCTCTTGCCAGGGTCTTTTTGCTGCGGTCATGGTCATCCCATTCCTGCTGACCCATTATCACGGGAACAGCCAGGAAGCAAAGCCCGGCAGCCGCATAATTGCCTATCCCGCCCTTCAGGAATTTCTGGAATTTCTCGGCTACCCATAGCACTCCCAGGCCGATCCAGACCGCAAATGCATATTCTGAACCGGCAAAAGCATAATCCCTTTCCCTTGGCTGCTGGCCGGACTGATTCAGGTAGATCACTATGGCAAATCCCGTAAAGAAGAAAAGCAGCATCGTGATAATAAAATCATTCCGGTTCCTGTAATAATGGAAGAAAAGGCCGATCAGGCCAAGGATCAGCGGCAAAGCGAAAAGACGGTTATAGGACTTGCTGTTTTTGTGTATGCTGTCCGGCATCTTGCTCTGGTCGCCGAGAAAATAGTTATCAATAAAAGGTATGCCGGTGATGGCATTGCCATCCCTTACATTGCCAAATCCCTCCAGATCGTTCTGCTTTCCGGAATAGCTCCATAGGAAATAACGCAGGTACATCTCCCAGATCTGGTAGCTCACAAAATATTTGATATTCGAACCCATGGTCGGCTGGTCATCGTTTTCCAGTCCGCCATAGCGTTTGTACATATCGATCTCATTTCTTTCATTGGTATTGTTGTACATGCGGGGGAAAAAATGCGCGGATGGAGTATTGTTCCAATCCTGAGCATAGGTCTTGCCTGCGATATCATATTCGTTTTTCCCCTTTACATAAAGATTGCCGGTTTCCACGCGTGGGGGCGTATCCGTGAAATCCGGTCCGTAAACGATTGGCCAGTCGCCATATTGATCACGGCTCACATAGCCTTCCAGGCTGACCGGGTTATCAACATTATACATATCCACAGCAGGATCGGCATTCGACCTGATCATCGTTGTGAAATAGGTGGAATAACCAAGAAGCATGAAGGAAAAGCACCAAAGACCCAGTTTTAAGAAATAATACTTCTTTCTTACAGCCCATCGGATACCAAAGATGATCAAGATGATCAGCAGCAGGAAAAAGAATCCGAATCCCACGAAGAAGGGCAGTTTAAGGTCATTGACAAAATGAATATCGAACCAGCTCGCTCCCTGGATAGTGTATTGGATCAGGAATTTCTGCACAAAACCCGTGATTGTACAACCGATTATAAATGCCAGGATCGTGCCCCATGTAGTTACTTTATACCGACGGCAATAATAGACCATGGTGACGGCGGGGATCGTCAGCAGGTTCAACAGGTGTACCCCAATGGAGAGCCCCATCATATAGAAAATGAAGATCAGCCATCGGTCCGAACCCGGTTCATCCGCATGGTCCTCCCATTTGAGGATAGCCCAGAATACCAGGGCGGTGTAAAAAGCCGAAGTAGCATAAACTTCCCCTTCTACTGCACTGTACCAGAAAGAATCGCAGAAAGTGTAGGCGATCGCTCCAACGACACCGGCCGACATGACCAGGAAGATCTGCTGGACATTCAGGACAGAGCCCGCTTTTTGCATGATCTTACGCGCAAAATGGGTGATCGACCAAAAAAGGAAGAGGATGGAAAAGCCACTTGTAATGGCACTCATGAAGTTAACGCCGAGGGCGGCCGTTTTCCCGCTATTCCCGAACAAAATGATAAATAACCGGCCCATTAGTACGAACATGGGCGCTCCGGGTGGATGGGGAATCTGCAGTTTGAAGCAACTGGACACGAATTCACCGCAATCCCAGAAGCTGCCGGTAGGCTCCATGGTCATCACATAGACCGCACAAGCAAACAAGCACACTGACCAACCGACGATGTTATTTACTCTGTTAAAGTTCATATAGCATTGGTTTTATGAGAATGCCGCAAATATAAGGTTCTGGATAGAATGTTAAAGGCACCGACCTTGTTTTAACTTTTAATTTTCTATGATATATCAGTAAGACCAGCGCCAGGTCGCTTCTCCCGGCTATTAAAGATTTTTTCAGATGAAGTTCACACGGATCGACTGGTATAAGAGTCGGCTTTGCAGGTATTGATTCTGCGACTGCTCCGTATATCTCTGAAGGCCGAAGAGGCCGGCAGCATTGCCTTTGTTGATAGCAATCTCCAGGTAACCTCCGGAATTGAAAAGGGCCAGCTTCTCTCCTTCCGGTACATCGGCATAGGATTCGCATATGCGTTCGATCATCTCATCCCTTCTGAAACGGATCTGGAATTTACGTCCATGCCGCTGCTTCTCAAACTGTTCACGGGTAATGTTCACAATGACATTTTCAAAATGATCGATAAAAATAATCTGTCCTTCGATCCAATCATCGCCAAGATTCGGTTGGAGATGGTTTTTTTCCTGGTACTTCGTGTCGGTTTCACCGATCTCCCGAAGATCTTTTCCATCCAGGATATCCTGGATTGTTTTTCCGATAACTGCGATGCATAATGCCAGGTTTTTCTCCCCCTTCTCCTTCATTAAATGCAGGCCAATGACCAGTTCAGGACTTTCTTCCATGATCATCGAAAGCAGGCCGTTGTCGGCGCAGAATATATATTGGTTTCCAGCCACAGCCAGGAGCAATTTTTCGGGAATCCTGTCAAAAAGATTGGCCAGAATGATATGGAAACTGAATTCCGGAAAATTCCGGACGGCATTTCTGATGATATAGGCGGCCTGCGAATAATTGAAAGGAGGCAATTGATGGGTGATATCAACGAGGTTAAAAGAACTGTTCATGCAAAGCAACTGGCCTTTGACGGCGCCAATTAAAAAGTCCTGGTTTCCAATATCAGAAGTAAGGGTGACAATGGCCATCCTAAAAATGGATTAGATTGGTTGAAAGGTTGAGTGTGGGTGAAAATAGTTTTAATTCTGTTGATGTGAAAAATAAATTATTTAATAAGCTTTTTGTCTTTAAAAAAATAATTGTAGGTAAACCGGTCTGAAAGGCTGGGAAACAATTTGTTCATGAAAATGGTCATTTTACCTGTCGAAGTCAGGACCAGGGTTCTTTTCTTTTTTTCGATAGCCCGGACAATATGTTTCGCACAATCCTGAGCCGTCATCAGTTTGCCTTCCTCCAGCGGGCTCTCGCCCTGGGCCAGTCCCTTTTCATTCAATGCCGCATTACGGATATTGGATGCCGTAAAGCCCGGGCTCACCCACATCACATTCACTCCCGCTTCCCTCAGCTCAGTCCTCAGGGCCTCCAGCCAGCCCTGCAATGCAAATTTCGAAGCAGAATAACCGCTTCTGCCGGGAATGCCCCGGTATCCTGCAACGGAGGAAATTCCTGCTATTGTTCCTTTTGTTTTGATAATATGGGGAAGGGCGAATTTGGTGCAATAGACCGCTCCGAAAAAATTAATGTCCATAACGCGCTTCATCACATCCATATCTACATCGCTGAAAAGGGAACGCATGCTGATACCCGCATTGTTTATCAGGATATCGATGCGACCGAACTCCTCCATCACGGATTCAATAAATCTCCTGCAGTCGCTTTCCTTGCTCACATCGATCGCCATCGTATGCAACAAAACTGTGGGATAGCTCAGTTGAAGATTGTATAATTTATCGTAATTCCGGCCACAGGTGGCGATTTTAGCGCCCAGGGGTATCAATTCTTCGATCAGCGCCCTCCCGATTCCATCGCTGCCGCCCGTTACTACTACCACTTTATCATTGAAAAAAGACATTGAAGGTTTTTTGTAAAATTACATAGAGTTCAACTCTAAGCGTAAAAAATGTTGATAATCATACCCTTTCCTGTGGAAATATTCAGCCCAAAAATTTGCCCGGATTTTAATTTCCTGTATTTTTGCACTCCCAAAAAAAGGGAATGATTCCGTAGCTCAGTTGGTAGAGCATAACACTTTTAATGTTGGGGTCCTGGGTTCGAGTCCCAGCGGGATCACTTTTCGATAACACACATCATCTCAAACTCACTCTAAAAGCCCTGCAAATACAGCATTTGCGGGGCTTTTTGTTTCTGCTCGTCCTCAAAGAAAAGCAAGGAAAATCAATCCCCCGAGTGCGTGATTCGAGCGGGCTTTTCAAAACAGTTCATATGCCCGCACCAATCTCGCTGAAACGCTTGCCCAGCAGCATGTTCAGCGGAAAAGCATCTTGTTTTCAACGCTGCTATGAAGGTAATTTTATAACCTTTTAAAGCAAAATTTATGAGCCAGAATTTCAAGACGATTTTCTTCCTGAAAAAGGGAAAAAGAAGCAAGGCCGGGGCGTTGCCGGTCTATGTACGCATAACCATAGACGGTAGTCGGGTAGAATGGAGCGTACAGAGAAAATGCGAGCGTGCAAAATGGAACCAGGCTGCAGGAAAAATGAGCGGCACAAAAGGAGATGCTGTGCAGTTGAATCAATATCTCGATACGATCCGCACGAGGATATTTGAGTTGCAGAAAGAATACATGCTGAAAAATATCCCGCTCACTCCAGAGATTGCAAAACAAAAATTATTGAACCAGCAACAGGAAATGAAGCATTCGCTGATCAGTGTGTACCAATATCACAACGATCAGTTCGGTGCGCTAGCAGGGATTGAATACTCACACGGCACTTATAAAAAATTTAAGTCAGCGCTGAAGTCTTTGAAAAATTTCATCGAATGGAAATTCAAGCGCAAAGATATTTTTCTCACAGAGCTCAATCACCAATTCATCACCGACTATGAATTTTATCTCAAGTCTGTGCAGGTCATGCAACATAATTCAGCGATGAACAATCTCAAGAAATTAAAAAAAATAATCCGTCAGTGCATGGCGAACAAATGGATAGAAAACGATCCTTTCTATCATTACAAGATGCATCTCAAACAAACTCATCGCAATTATCTTTTCAAAGACGAGCTTGAATTGCTTTCCTCAAAAAAATTTTTGATCCAAAGGTTAGAACAGGTAAAAAATATTTTTCTGTTCAGTTGCTACACCGGCCTCTCGTACAGCGATGTGATGAAGCTCACGAAAAACGATCTCAGCATCGGCATTGACGGCGAACTTTGGATTTTCACGAAGAGAACAAAAACGGATAATGATTCACGCATACCGTTGCTGCCGCAAGCAAAAGATATTCTACACATATATGAAAATCATCCTGCAGTCGTAGCGAACAATAAATTGCTGCCACAACTTTCCAATCAAAGATTGAACAGTTATCTCAAAGAAATCACGGATCAATGCGGATTTAAAAAGGAGCTGACATTCCATTGTGCACGGCACACGTTTGCTACTACTGTTACATTAAGTAATGGAGTTCCAATCGAGACTGTCGGGAAAATGCTAGGGCATACAAACCTGCGCACGACACAGCAATATGCGAGAGTGCTCGACAGAAAAGTGAGCGATGATATGAAGGCGCTAAAAAATAAATTCATTGACAGAAAACCTTCTTTGATAGCTAATCAATAGATCATCATACAAGTTTCTAATCTCAAAACATTTCGAATGAACCTTGAACGATACGAATTGGATGCGGCGCAAAATCTAATGGTCTTTGAATTTATCAGCGAAGGCCCACAAGGTAAAATCACAAAACTTATCCAATACACAAAGCTTCATTCCAATATTTATAACCTTGGTTTTGGGGACAAGAACATTATCAGCGGTGATATAGATGATAAAGTCATCACAAATAATGATGATAGCAAAAAGGTGTTGGCAACTGTGGCTTTTTCTGTTTACATATTTACTGATATATATCCCGCAGCATGGATTTTTGCCGCGGGCAACACAAAAACAAGAACCAGGTTATACAGAATTGGGATCACTAACAACTTAATAAAAATAAGTACAGATTTTGAGGTATACGGATATAGGAATAATAGATTGACAAAATTTAATAGAATTAGGCAGAACGTTCGCAATGCGAAGATAGGGTTTGTTTAAAACTAATATAGTTAGTATCTTAGAGCTAAATATATTAGCTATGTTTCAGGGAATTAGCGCGATTGAATTCAGTAAGATGTTTGTCGACAATGAGAGTTGTTATAATTACCTTATCGATTTAAAATGGGGGAAAGGCTATCAATGTTCGCGATGTGGCAACACGGAACATATGAAAGGCAGAACCTGGTACTATAGGAGGTGCAAGAAATGCTTATACGATGAAAGTGTAACGGCCAATACCGTTTTTCATGGAATGAAAATGCCTGTTTTAAAGGCTTTTCACATCATCTTTCGGGTAACTACCAAAAAGAAGGGCATGTCAACCGTAGAATTAGGTACCGAGGTTTATGTGCAACAGAAAACAGCCTGGTTATTTAAGCGTAAGATTCAATCAGTTATGAAAGATAAATCCCTTCTGCAAGGCTCGGTTGAGGTCGACGAGACAATAATAGGAGGTTATCGTGCAGGCAGTGAAAATAAAGGTCGTAGCCTTAAAGATAAAGCAGCAGTGGTTGTAGCTATTGAGGCCCTGGGAGGCGACAAAACAGGCAATATTAATTTCGAGGTGATTGAAAATTTCAAGGCAGATACCTTAGAAGTCGCTCTGACAGACCTGATAGCACCAGATACTTATATTCAAACAGATAAGCATGCTGCCTATGAAGCACTGAAGGAGAAATTTCCGATAGCTACCAAAGTATCCAATAAGGGGGAAGCATTCCCGGAGATCCACAAACAGATCATGTTGTTTAAGAACTGGCTGCGAGGCATTCATCATAAATGTTCTTCCACTCATCTTCATGCGTATCTGGATGAATATAAATACAGGTTTAACAAACGAAATATGAGGAAATGGATATTCAATGACATAATGCAAAGACTCATGAATAGTGAGCCCAGGCCTTATTCAATATTATCAGCCCTATGCGCTTATTCTACCTAATTCTAAAATTTAATGTCGGCATCGACTATGAAGGATTTTTAATTAAAAGAAAAAATAAATAATTTTACATCATGAGCATCAAGAACAATCAAAGCAATCCATCATCAACTATCCGGATCAACAAATCACTGGATAAATTTACGGGGCAGGTCTTGTTCCCAGACAAAGTCAGCAAAGCAAAACAAATGCTGAAAGGCATCGAGCTTCCAAAAAAGAAGAAAAAATCTTAGTATTTTTCACAGCTTCACACAGTGCTTTTGCTTAATAAATAGTTTAGAATTGTTTTGCGGATTGTAGCACATTTCACCAACTTTCGCAAAATTTTTCAAGTCGATTGTAGTTTATTCAGTGAAATTATTTTCGGATGTACATCACCGTTAATTAGTTCAGACCAGCAAACTTTGAGAATTCATTTTCAGAAGTAATTATGAAATAAAGTCTCTCTTCGAATCAAGATAACTTTCAGTGGCCTTGTCATATGCGTCATTGTGTACTGCTCCTACTGAATTAATAATTTTCTTCAGTACATCAATTTCCGAAAGCAATAGGTAAACCTCTAACCGACCCCGCGACTGCAATCAATTAAGCCGCCATTACA
>PMSV01000019.1 GCA_003168265.1 Chitinophagaceae bacterium | reverse complement strand
ACTGGCTGCGGGGCACACATCACAAATGTTCAGCCCAGCACCTGCACGCATATCTGGATGAATATGTGTACAGGTTCAATAAGCGCAACGCAAGGAAGTGGATTTTTAATGACGCAATTCAAAAATTCATGAATCAGATCCCACACCCATATCCAGTATTAAAAACCATTTGGGCTAATAATGCCTAATCCTAAAGATTAATGATTGGCCAGACTGATTTTCCTACAACAATTCCTAGATCTATTAGCCCTGCTTAAAGACTGTGTATTTTTCAGTGCTATTTTGATTTCTTTTTTACTACGTAGTTTCCTTTAGGCTAATGCATGCCGCTGCCTGAATGTTGATTAGTAAGGGCTGCAATTGTGATACAGATGCATTCTTGGGCTCAAAACCGCTTTCTGCGAGAGTCACATTCACCGGGTTAAAAGTAAGCGGATGAGGAGATTTTCCTTTTTCATGCTGTTTCACTGTTAACCCCAATAAAGATCCACCTTCCTCATTCTTTACGATATAAGACCCTGGATACACCGGGGTCAGTACCACCATATCTCCTTTGTTGAGGTTTCTTGTATCGAAAACTTCCACTAAGCCTGTAGTGTCTGCCTGCTTCAGGATCACATGGAATCCATTCTGTTGGCCACTGGCATATAGAACGAGATAGCCCTTTTCCTGTAATTGATAGGTGGGGTTCACAATAACGGCTCCCGAAAGATTGAGCTGGGAGATAGGATCGAAGACAGATACGTCAATATGTATTTCGGTATTGGAAGCATCTTTGGTCACTATTAAGGTGAATGAGCCTAGGAATTGCTTTTTCAGATATACTTCTCCCTGGTATTGGGCAGCTTCCCCAAGTTGGTGGATGATGGTGCATAGGTTATTGAACCCGTCCTGCTTGGTGTTCTTATGACGTAAGAAATTTCTGTTTAATGTGCTGTTCATAAATGCTGATTTAATCATGATAAGATATTTGCCGATATCACCACTTCCTGTGGCGCGCTGATTGCAATGGCGACTTTTTCAATAGGTACGAGAATCGGGATGAGGGTGCCACTGGCCGGCAATATTGGAAATGGGTCTTCAAATTTGAATACAGGCCACATGGCGAATATTACATTGGAAAGATAGGTCGTCAGTATATTGATAAGGCCGAAGCTGGTCTGGAATAAATTCGATAGCCAGTTCACTATATCGTTTCCGATATCAAGTGCCTCGCCGATCAGTTTAAAGATCGGTTGCAGTAAATCTTCAACAAGGCCAGCAACAAAAGACGGGATGTCCAGGAAGGAAAGTATGGCCTGAGTGATCAGGTCAAGGATATTGACGACTGTATCTCCTATATCGATCAAATTGAGGTTTACCCAGATATCATCCAGGTGGAATAGCCATTTATCCGCCAGATCATCCTTGACAAAGGGTACGAAAATATTTGCGATGGCGGTCACCACCGAGGAGGGCAGAAATGGCAGATTGGAGCTGATGATACTCTCGAAATTGTTCAGAATATCATTCGATGTGTCCGGGGTGGCATGTGCTTCATGAGGGGTCAACGATCCTTTCGCTTGCAACACCTGCTTGGTCGGAGTTATCGAGAACTCTCCTGATATACTGCTTGCAAAGATTCCACCAAGATCGATAGAGGCATCGATGGATGTGTTTGGGGGAATGATCGTCATGGTAGGAATGCTTAGGATGCATCCACCAAATGGGTTCGGAATAATGCAACCGCCTCCAATCTGAATGGTTGGCAATGCGATGCTGATGGTTAGTGAAAGTGGCTTGTAAGTAATTTCAAGATTATTGATATTTATACCTCCCGGACTCAGGGAAATCACATTTGCTATATTGGACACAAGGAACCCCAATTCGAAATTGGCTGAAAATGGGCCGATGCTGCCGCCTTTGGATATTGGGGGCAGGGAATTGATCTTTGTGGCAAGATCCGCGAAAACCTCATTCAGCGCCTTTACATTTGCTGCTATAGTTACGTTTGACATAATAATATTTTTAATTCAGTGAAATAAAGACTTCCAGTTGATTGTCCTCGATAGAGGGATTGAATGGAACATTGGCAGATATTGGGGTAGGCCCGATGCTCAAAATCCCCTGAATATTTAATATCAAAGAGCTGAAAGCTATTTGTATTGGAGGCAGGATCCCAAGCATGAGTGTGCTGCGTATATAACATTCAATACTCTTTTCCAATCCCACAGGCCTTATCTCTGGAATCTCCAGATTGTCAAGTATAAGGGCGATCACCGTATTTCCCCCTGACGTCGTTTGCTGTACATGCAGCACTACAAAAAGGTCAAGGCAAAAGCAAATAGGATTTATGAATTGCAATGGATTGGTTGGACTGCTCAGTCCGCTGTTGTCTTTACCTGAAAAAACGCCAGAGCCTACAACGGTACCGTTTTTCGCTAAGACCTCCATCGGAGGACAGCCCAATCCAGCACATAGTCTTGCCTGTAAAGCAAAATGTTGGGGAGCCAGCGGAGGATTCAGTCCCGGAGGCAATGTAATGGTATTGGATGGTGCAAAATCTATCTTGAGCTCGCTTAATTGTAGGCAATATTCCAGTCCGAATGGTCCAGCGTATCCTGGCAGACCCAATAAGGGAAGCTGACTCACTACCGGATTGTTGAAATTGAACACATCAGGATCCAGCATGTTTAATATGGATTGGTTGCATAGGAGCTTAGGATTACGCACGAAGGACAGCGTTCCATAATTGAATAAGGAGGGTCTTTGCTTTTGAAGATCGAGTACGACATTGTTAATCGCATCTTCAGTAATAGACCCGAACAAATCACAGTTTTGTGTAAGTGGCATGTTGGTAAAGTTTAATTTGGTATGGTCGGCATTATTGCGGAGAATGGTTATTGAGAAGCAAATTTTATATTAATCTTTCCAATCTGACAATAACCCTATAGGGGTATTGTTTCCGCATTGTTATATCCTTAAATTGGCGCGAAGTTTTTATGATAGGATGATGAATCAAATTCCTCACCCTTGTATATGTAGTATTAAAACGCTTTATCCATATTTTATAAAATCCTATTATTTTAAATAAACTGAACAAAGGAGAGAATCATTATGCAAGTCACATCAGTTTCTCCGGGTATAGAACCTATTCCAGTGCAAACTACTATTTCCGCTGGTTACGTTAACCCACCCCAACAATTGACTGACACCACTTTTTTCGGGCTTAATTCGAACCCTCCTTCGGTGGGTGACTATAACCGGGTTATTGCTCTGTTAAGAAGCGCCGCTCAGGAGAAAAATGCTAATACAATCCTGCAAACTGTAGCCTTAAATTATGCATCCAATTACCAATTGCCGCCATATTCTCAAACCCCGCAAATTGTTTTAACCGCAATGACTCAACTCGCGGTTACGGGTTCTGCTGCATTTGCTGCTTGGAACGGGAACTCCGATATGCAATCTTTTCTTGAGGACCAGGGCGTAGACGCTTCAACTGCCGCTACTTATAGCACCCAAATCACCAATGATTTCAATACAGCTTTGCAACTCATTCGTTCGCCAAATTCACGCTATACGCCCCAACAAGACAAGGGAAATACAGTACCATGGGTTGCTGTTTCGGGTGAAGACGACTCCCCGGATAATCCAGTGAATGTACAGATGTCTCCATTCCCGCAGTTCCATTTAACCATCTCCGTAAACAATAGCCTCGGCCAAGCGATTTCGTTGAATATTCGATATCTTCTTGCTTCGAACAATATTCCAAACACAACGACGGTCCCTTTCATCCCTCCGGGCGATGAGGTTATACTTTTTATACATGGTGAAGGGTCAAGGGCAGAAGAGGCAGGGAATCTGATTCCCCCGCTTCTTTCTATTGGGTCAAGCGTGAATCGATCTTTTACCGTCATTTCCCTTGATCTGCCGTCAAATGGATATTCTACAATGGTCCCACACACATCAGTTGCAGGAGTACCTTCGGACACCACTCAATTTCTTGGAGTCAACTTAGGGGAGACGCTTACAGCATTCCCGCTGCTCGATTTCACACAGAGCGCGATAACTACTTTCGTCGAACAACTTTTGTCCACATTGGCATTCAGCAATCCGATTGTAGCGGTGGTTGGAGGAAGCCTAGGTGGGCATATGGCGTTACGTCTTCTTGCGAGTCAGCCTGCATGGCTCAAGAGAGTCGTTGCCTGGTCGCCAGCATCGGTGGAGGACCACAGCACCCTTTCTATTCCTTCCTTGCCTTTGTCCATGTTTACAAATCCTGTTCTCTCGTCCAGCAATCCTAACAGTTCTATGAGCATGAGTGCTCCAGAATTAAGCGGAGGTGCACAGAATAACGATTCCCGATTTCAGTTTTTTCAGAACGTTTTCGTCAACGACACATTTTTTGGAGTCATAATCCAATGGACTACAGTTTTTGCAGCGGTCGCTCTAGTCTATCCGGCCCTGGTAGCCGCTGGCAGTTTGTTCGGCCTTCTTTTTGTGGCATTCTTGGTAGCGAACATCTTTAGTGCTTTTCAGACTGAACCACCCCAAGCAACGATGTGGTATTGGGATAATTGGCCCGGAAAGCCAAACGCAATCAATCAAGACATACTTGATCGGTGCGAGATATACAACGAAACTTTCCGACAGTGGCATTGGCGGATTTGTGAAGAGCTGATTAGTTTTGATTTCTCTGTCCTCTCGGGTAGCTTCGTCAATCCGCTCCTTCTTCTGGTGGGAGAAGAGGACAATTTCGTTGATGCCCATTTTTTGGATAATGTCAAAGCACTTGCGTCGAATCTAGGTTCTCCAGGTTATTGCTTTACTGTACAGCAGACGGGGCATTCGATCCACGATGAGCACCCCACTTTCCTCGCACAAAAAATCATAGACTTTACAGCCCCCCCATTTGCGGGCTCACCACTTCCGCCTCCTGTAGGAGTCCAATTCGTCCCAGGCACTTTAGCTGTAATTACGAATGGGGATGGACGCCTTGAGGTTTTCGCTGTCAACCAAAACGACGGCAATATTTGGCACGCATGGCAGTTGCAGCCGGGAGGCTCTTGGCAAACTTGGGTCCCTCTGCCGGCCTCTCTTCCGCTGGTCGATGGTGAGTTGGTGAGTTTTGCGGCAATTCCATCACTTTATGGGCCCCTTCAATCTCCAGCCGTTGTATTGCGTAACGGCGCACTTGAAATTTTCGCTATCAGTTCGGCGGGCGCACCTTATCGGATCTCGCAGGATGCCATTGGTGCCGTTGGTGGATGGGGCCAGTGGAATGCTATGGTGTCACCACCCGGGCAAATCTGGAGCATCTCAGCGGGGGTAAGCTCCAACATCCCGGTTGTTGTTTATTCAACAGACCAAGGAGTATTTTACGATTATTCCATTATTATGAGCCTTACAGGTGGCCTTATTGAAGGGTGGGTTGGTCCGCAAGCAGGGCCAGCAAATCCGTCAGTCAATATCATAAGGCTAACGAATTTTGGAGCATCCACTCCCAATGTGGCAAATGTTGGTCTCGCAATGGTGGGCATGGCATTGGGCAATCCCGAGACATTCTATTATAGCCTATTCCAGAATTTGACCTGGTCCGAATGGGTGGTTGCCTGTGCAGGACCGGGGCCTGGAAATGCAACGCTCCAAGATTTCCGTGTGGGAGCTACATTAATCCCTGGCGTTGCGATATTTGGTATAACCCGATTTACTGGAAACTTAATTACTGCGATTCAAAATCCTTTTGATAATTATGGGACATGGTCCAACTTCACAGACCTAAATAATGGGCCTTTTCAATATGGAGTTTTTGACGTTGGAGCGTTGCCGATTTTCATAGAAAATAGCGCCGGTGGTAAAAATGGGGGCTTTCAGCCTCTGAATCAACAGATCCAATGTGTCTTTCTTATAACTAATGATGGGAAAGTTTTGGAAGTCATTCCCCTTTACTGGAATGAACGAGCAAATCTGCCATCTCCCTTAGGACAGTTCATCATTGATAATAATTCTGATGGCAATTTTGGGACGATTTCCACATTAGTTGTTGGCGTTAATCAAGACTCTCGGCTAGAAGTGTTTGCTCTTGAATCTAATAATCAGTGTTATCATTGGTGGCAGACAACTGCTGATCCACAGCTTCAAAATTTGCTTCAGGGCTTTGGTTCTTAGATTTACATCTGATTTTATGCTCCGAAACCTCCGAGCATATAACAAGCGAGTGCTTGCCAGCTAAAAGTAAGACAGCTCAGATGGGTCAATAAGATTACTGAAGAAAGCGGAGGGAGAGGGATTACCTTCGCGGTGCTTCCGCACCGCTCGGTTATCGGGGTAGGGCGGCAAACCACAACCAATTTCCGTTCGCTTCGCTCACTTGAATTTTTGTTTTTCACATCCTGGCCGAGCAAGCTCAGCCGTCTGTTCCAAACAAAAATCCCCGCATTCTGCGGGAAATTGGCTGTTGGCTTTGCGGAGGGAGAGGGATTCGAACCCCCGGACCTTTGACAGTCAACGGTTTTCAAGACCGCCTCATTAAACCGCTCTGACATCCCTCCGGGTGCAAAATAAATGTTCGGGGGATAATATTCCAAATAATTATAGTTGACAATGATTGGGAAGTTTTGTAAATTAGGCGGAAACGATTGCTTACAAAAAATTGAAAAAATGAAAAAAGTCTCAGACATTCTCACTCATAAAGGATCCAAAATGGGTTCTGTGACGGTTTCTCCGGAAACTACGGTCCTGGAAGCCCTGAAGATCATGGCCGAAAAAAATATCGGTTCGGTTATGGTTACCAGAGAAGGGGAATACCTGGGCATTGTGACCGAAAGGGATTATTCCCGTAAGGTCATTTTAAAGGGCAAATCTTCTACCGATACTCCGGTTTCAGAGATAATGTCGGATGATCTGCCCAGGGTAAACCCTTATGATACTGTTGATTTTTGCATGGAACTGATGTCTGACCGGAATATCAGGTATCTGCCGGTTTTTGACAATGCCCAACTGATTGGTATTGTTTCGATAAATGATCTGGTTAGGGAAACCATCCGCACCCATGAGGAGACGATTACACACTTGAAGGATTACTTACATTCGAATTTATAGTCGAAAATATTCTTAGAGCCCGGACCGAATACCGGTTTTTTTTATTGTCTTATTTTCCCCTCGAATATTTCTTCCGGTATTCTTCCGTAATGGAAATAAATTCCGGTAATTGACGAATATTATTCAGGTCGGAGTCTTGTTTTATGTGTTCAAAATCAGAATAGCCCTTTTCCAGGGACCTTTTATAGTAGAACAAGGCTGTGTCTTTTTGCTTTTCCAAAGAAAATATACAGGCCAGGTTGTAATAAGAAATATAATCATTTGGGGTTATGCTCAGAACTTTGATATAATAGTATTTTGCTGAATCGTCTTTCTTTTCCTGCACATATATATATCCAATGCTTGAATATCCATTTGCAAAGTTGGGAATCAGCTCTGTTGCTCTCCGGTAATACCAGATAGCGGAATCATTATTGGCTTCCTTGAAATACACCTCACCTGCGCCATAGTAGGCATTTCCGTATTTAGGATTGACAAGGGCGGCTTTTTTGTAAAAGTAAATAGCCGAATCATATTTTTTTTGATCGGAGAATATTTCTCCTAAATTATGATAAGCGTATTCAAAATTTGGATTCAATCTTATAGTATGGTTGTAGTACCATTTTGCAGAGTCGTAATTCTTTCTAATATAATAGATACTACCCATGTCATTGTAAGTGTTCTCCTGGTCGGGATAGATTTTCAAAGACTCTTCGTAATACCGCATCGCTGAATCATAGTCGGCCGTAGTATAGTAGAGTGCGCCCAGGTTGTAAAATGCATTTGCATATTCTGGGTTTAAACGAATCGTTTGCTTATAATACCATTTTGCGGAATCATAGTTAAATTTAGAAGCATAATTTTCAGCCAATTTATAGTCGGCTTCAACATAGGTTGGGTAGAGCCTTAATGCTTCACTATAATACCAGTCCGCCGAATCATATTTCCTTTCATCCGAGAGGATATTTCCCAGATTATAGTAGGCAGATTCAAAATTGGGGTTCAATTTGATGGCTTTGTGGAAATACCAGCGTGCCGAATCATTGTTGCCGGCGCTATAATAAACAAATCCCAAACTGTTGTATCCGTAATCATATTTTGGATTCAATTCTAAAGCTTTTCTGATATACCACTTAGCTGAATCATAGTTTTTCAAAATCCTGTAAACATTGCCCAAATCTCTATAGGCATAAATATAGTTTTGGTTTATTTGGATTGCCTTATAGAAATTAGCCTTTGCCGAATCATATTTCTTTTCATCTGAAAAAACATTACCCAGATTATAATATGCAGGTTCAAAATTGGAATTCAGTTTTATTGCCTTCAGGAAATACCGGCCAGCCGAATCGTATTTTCCTTCAAGGTAAAAAACAAATCCTATGTTATTAAAGGCGCTTTCATTTTTCGGATTCAATGCTCCTGCTTTTTGGTAATACCACCTTGCGGAATCATAGTTCTGTGATCCTCTGAACAGATCGCCTAAACTTAAGTATGCATATTCATAGTCGGGATTCAATTTGGCGGTTTCCCGAAAATACCAGGCTGCCGAATCCTGGTTTTTCTCCATCTCAAATATATTTCCAATGCTATAATATGCATACTCGTATTTGGGATTCACTTCGATAGCCTTCCTGTAATACCATTTTGCAGAATCAATCTTCCCTTCATTGGAATAAAGGTATCCCAGGCTATTGTACCCGCTTTCATAGTTTGGGTTTAATCTGATCGATTCCCGGAAATACCAGGTTGCCGAATCATTATCTTTAAGGTTCTCGTAAAGTGTTCCCAGCCTGTTATAGGCTAATTCATAGTTTGGATTTACCCTTATTGCCTTTTTAAAATACCATTTGGCTGAATCGTATTGTTTATTGTTTTCAAATACATCACCGATATCAAAATAAACATGTTCGAGATAGGGGTTCAATTGGACGGCTTTCCTATAAAAGCGGATCGCCGAATCGTCTTTGCCTTCAACAGAACAAATTACTCCAAGGCTGACGTAGGCGCTTTCATATTTTGGATCCAGCGCTATCACTTTGTAATAATACCACCTGGCTGAATCATACAATTTTAAATCCTTAAAAATATTGCCTAAATTTTTATAGGAAGGTTCATATTTTGGATTAATGCTTAATGCCCTTCTATAATACCATTTAGCAGAATCAAATTTGAACTGGTCATAAAAAATATTCCCCAGGCCATTATATGCGCCTTCAGATTTTTTATTTAGATCCAATACCCTATTGAGGGACCACTTCGATGAATCATAATTCTTTTCAGCATAATAAATATTGCTCAAACCAATATATGAACTTTCATATTTTGGATCAAGCAGAAGGTCTGCGTTATAATAATATTTCGCAGAATCATAGACCTTTTTTTCGTAGTATGCATTTGCGAGGTTGTATGTTGCCGTTCCATATTTCTTATTCAACTTTAACGCTTTCTTGTAATACCAAATCGCTGAGTCGTAATGTTGCATCTCAGCAAATACCAACCCTAAATTATTGTAAGCGATATCCATCTTATTGTTCAGGGATAGTGCAAGGCGGTAGTATAAAATTGCAGAATCCAGGTTTTCTTCATCGTAATTGACGATTCCCAGTCCATTGTAAGCATACCCGTCTTTGGGCTTTAATTTCAAAGCCTCTTTAAAATAGTATTTTGCCGAATCGAATCGTTTTTCATTTTCGAAGACAAACCCCAATCCATTGTATGCATATTCGTAATTGGGATTCAATTTTATGGCTTTATGATAATTCGATTTGGCCGAATCATAATTTTTCTCCTCATTAAAGGCGATGCCTAAATTATAATAGGCATTGACATATGCGGGGCTTAATTTTATGGCTTTCCGGTAATACCAGATTGCGGAATCGTAGTTTTTCTGCTCGTCATTGACAACGCCTGAATTGAAGTAAGCATAAACATATCTGGGGTTCAGTCGGATGGCCTGGCAGTAATGAATTTTTGCCGAATCAAATAAACCTTCGTCATCGTAGACTATTCCTAATCCGTTTTGCGCATATTCGTATTTGGGGTTTTTATTCAGGGCTTCTTTGTAATACCAAATTGCCGAATCGTACGTCCTTTCTTCATCATATACATTTCCAAGATTATAGTAAGCGTATTCCTGATTGGAACTCAGGCCGATCGTTTTCCAGTAATACCATTTGGCTGAATCATAATTCCGGTCATCATAGAAGATATTGCCGAGGTAATTGCAAGGATAGGACCAGTTGGGAGCCATGCTTATTGCCCTTCTTTCCATCCATTTTGCAGAGTCGACCTGTCTGTCTTCATAGTACAGCAACCCCAATAAATGATAATTATAGGCGGCTTCATGATTGTATTTCAAAGCTTCAAGGGCATAATATTTAGCTTCCCTGAGCTCATTGACGACTCCTTCTCCGGTCACATAACTTCTTCCCATAAAGAAATCTTTCATACCTTCCAATTGCCTCAAATTAGAAGAATCCTGGCCGCCTCTTTTTTTCAAATAATCGATGGCTTTCTGAACATAGGATGCCTGGACTGAATATTTTCTGCCGATGGTCTTGACCACTTTTTCGGTGAATATGCGGCTGCTCGAATTTTCATTTTTACTGCCTTCAAGCATTCTAACGGTTACAGGATCATCTTTCGCGCTTAAATAAAGACCGATTTTCTCCTGTGCCAGGTTTATATATTCCATGGCGAGATTGAACTCTGCCTCCTGGGTCAAAGCGCTGTCCGGGTATTTTTTTTGCATTTCGGCCAATAAATGCTCGGCGCCTCCCTCTCCTTCGATGCTGTCTTTTTTGATCACTTCCATCAGGCGATTATAATAATCGGTCTGAGCGCTGTCACCCATTATCGCGGCCTTCCTTGAGGCGCTGCTTTTCATGGCGACCATGTCAATGCTTTTTTCCTTTAATAAAGCCCAATGCTCTTTATAAGAGCTATCCGGCCTGGATAAAATAATATTGTCATGGCCATAGATGAACCTTGGATTTTGCTCGGCCTTAAATTTATCCAGGGCATCGCTGCTTACCATGACATTCATCCATTTTTCCAGTTCCTTAAAGGTTACAATCCCGTCATTGTTTCCATAAGGTTTTTGATCCGCAGCTCCGCTTAATCCATCGATCAGATAATAGGTAAACAATCCATGTCCATTTGCATAACTTACATCCTCCCAGGCCAGCTCGCCTGCACTGGCACTGAGCATGATCATTTCTCCTTCAGTTTTTTCTGCTATTCCGTTTTGAACATTGTTCAAACCCACCTTTCCTCCATAGAGCTCATCGGCCCTGCAGGCATCCCAAATCAATACGACGTCCACATTCTTACTTAGAAGATCGTCCTCAATACTTGCTTTTACATCGTACATACGCAAAGTTCCACCGGTGAGGTAATTGTTCTTATCGTTTTGGGGATTGCAGTCATTGAGTAGGAAAAAATAGCGTTTAGGGCTGATGGCATCGCCATGGCCCGCAAAATAGAAATATACCCTGTCCCCTTTTTGAAACTTCTTCCTTCTTAGCCAGTCTTCTATCCTGAATGCGGCATCGGTTCTTGCCTGATCGTTGACCAGCAATAGGATATTTTCATCTTTCAGGCTGCCTCCTGACTTTGACTGCAGGAAATCCATAATGAGATAGGCATCCCGGTCTGCATATTTCAGGGGATGTAAGTACTTATATTCCGATACACCAATAATCACCGCATAGCTCGTTCCGGTTACGATAGCCGTATCCGTTTGGGCTTTAGGTTGAATGATCCCCCTGGTATCCTGGGCCGTGGCGATTATCGTCAACAGGATTAAACATCCGATAAACAGAATTCGCATAAATGATTAATGGCTTAATTTACCGCTTTTTCCTGTTTAAATATTTGATTTTCGGCTTTTCGTAGATAAAATTGCCTATTTTAATAGAACCAAAAACACTGCTAATGAATAAGCCTGTCCTGATTTGCATTTTCTGCTTCATTTTTCAGTTGACATTTAAGATTTCCAGCGCCCAAGTGGCGAAGGCTCCGAAAAAATCAAACGAGCGTCTGGAATTGTACGTTGACAGTGCAAAGGACTTGATCTCCATCAAAAGCATTCCATCGCAGGAAGCGCCCTCTCTTAATGAAAGAAGCAGCAGGGCCGTTTTTCTGCCCCTCGTTACCGGATATCTCATCAGTCAGGGTGTACAGGGAATTCAAGCCCTGATCAATGATCGCAAGAACAGATATATATCACAATATGATTTCTCTAAGCTGGACCATTATTTTTATGACCAGGTTTCGACAAACAATGCTTTTGATCCTGTCGGATTGAAATTCAAAGGCATCAAGATATTACGAATGGCAAAGAATAAAAATGGCAAAGAAGATACCGTTCTCTATGCGAAATTCATCATTGATACCACTAATGGACGATGGTTGGAAATCATGAATAATGGCATCTTCAGATTGAGGCTGGATACTATTTATATTTCCGGGTCCAGGGTAAAAGCCCCTAAAGATGTAAAAAATTTAAGTGTTGATATTGAAATTGACATTTCTTCTACATATCGTTCCGATAATGGGGATCTCAATGCCGATAAGCCGCTCGGTAAATTCATTTATTCTTTAAGGAATGCGCCATTGCTAAATAAAGGCGAAAAAGCTGAGGAATACTACGATAATTTGGATAAAACCAAGCCCAGCCTGACTGGTTCATGTTTTATGGTGCCAAGATCTGCAGGCTATTATATCAACAAGGAGGGTTTGGTACAACCTTGCTGGGGCATGGGTTTGTTTTCAGTCCATGTTTCAGTCAAAGAGACTTCAAAGATGAAGTTCATCGATAAATTGATAATATGGAGCGAGGATCCTACTGTTCAGGTTGGTTCTTCAACTCTCCAGAAAAAATATGGAAATGCAATCACTCCTACGGCGGCTCCCGCATCAAAAACAAGTGAACCCGCAAAGTCATCGACAAAACAACCTTAATGATAGTCCGGGTTTTGACCTTAATTGTTTTGAACCTGTTGGTTTTTGAATACGGTTATTCCCAGAATCAATATGCGCTGTTGATCGGGATCAATGATTATGCACCTCCGGTAAATTACCAGACGGCAGTCAATGCAGCCAGGCCGGATTACCCCAATCTGGAAGGCTGCCTGAATGATCTGAAAACCATGTACAGTATTGTTAATTCAAGGTTTCAATTCAGCAAATCCAATATCGATACCCTGGTCAATGGGAAAGCTACACGTGCCGGAATATTGGAAGCGATGGACAGACTGCTGAAAAAATGCAAACCAGGTGACCTTGCCTTAATTTTCTATGCGGGCCATGGAAGCGAGGTTCGCAACAGTTTGTCCAAATCCAAATTGTATAAAAAGGATGAGACGATTGTGCCTGCCGATGCCTGGAAGGAAGGAGTTCAGGATATCAGGGATAAGGAATTGAAAAGACAGTTCAATCTTTTCCTGGACAGGAATATTAACCTGACGGTCATATTTGATTGTTGTCATAGCGGTGCGCTCTCGCGAGGGCCCAATATCTTGCCCGGAAAATTGAGGTTTATGCCTGAGTCCAACTGGGATGTGAGGGATTCAAGCGATGAGCCATCTCCCCAGGATCGGCCTGGTAAGAGTTTTCTGATGATTTCTGCCACTCAATCTGACAAGTTTGCCGCGGAACTGAAATTCCAGGACGATAGTGGTATTTATATTAGCCACGGAGCATTTACCCGGGCGCTTTCGGAAGCCATACAACAGGAACCAGGTAATGAGTCGGCGCTTAATATTTTTCTTTCCGCAAGAGCCCTTTTGAAGAATTATGGGTTGAGCCAGGAACCGGTTATTTCCGGGAGTTCTGGCCGCCAGTTCGAAACCCTGTTTGGGCAAAAGAAAAATAAGATCCCCGATTATTCCACGGTTGCCGTTTCTTCAGTTATCGGCAATAGAATGGTTTTGGAAGGGGGCTGGGCTCTGGGCCTGAATAGGGGGAATGAACTTTCCAGGATCGACGATACTGCTTTTAAGCTGAGTGTCGTCACTGTAACAGGCATTAACAAATGCATTGCAACCGTTTTGAAGGGAAGCCCAGGTGAAATCAAACCCGGCAATTTGTTTCGGGTGACCAACTGGGCCTCGGAGGATCTTCCGCTTATAAGCCTCTATTTGGGCAACGCTGGTTTTTCCGATCAGGAAGTGGCAAGGATCACGAGGATTGCGGCAGAATTGAAGAAATCGGCTAAAATCCATTGGCTTGAGAGCCTGAGGAGCGGTAACCCTTACCTGACTATTTTTTTTGACAAGGGCAGGTGCTATTCGAAAGTGGATACGGCCTACCCGAAGGAAATCAAGAATGTGGATCTGGCTTCCTTGCTTGCCTTGTGCAAGAAGGACTCCAGTGTTTATTTCGAGATTCCGATATCCAATGATAGCGCCCAGGCCGTCCAGGAGAAATTGAGCGCGAATCATAATATAAATTTCGTCAGGGATATATCCCAGGCGAATTATTGCCTTTTTGGAAAATTGGGCTTGCATGAGCTGCCTGCTTATGGATTTAGAAAGACAGAGGTAAATGTGGAGGATAGCCTGGAGCCGATGCCGCTGGTGACGGACGCTTACGAATCGGGTCTTGACAAGAAAAGATCCGTTGTTGATAGCCTGAACAGGGATGCCATTCGACTATCAAAAATCAGGGCCTGGCTTTCCGTTATAAAGACCCCGGAAGGCAGTAAAAACAGTTTCCCATTCCATATTGAGATCTATAATGAAGATCGCAAGGAGAGGGTGAATGCTTATTACCGGATTGGCGACAGTATCAGTTTCAGGATAGTCGCGGATAGCGATTTTTACCAGCATGCGGCGGGTCTGGCGGAAAAATTCGTTTATGTATTTGCGTTAGATCAGTCGGGCGCCATGTTCCTTTATTTTCCCATTGCCTCCGGCCAAAACAGCATGAATAGTTTTCCTGTCATGAATGGAACGCAACTCGTGAATTCTTTTCCCATCGATGTTCAGTACAGGGTGGGTCCGCCCAGCGGAACGGATAACTTTTTTTTACTTGCAACCGATGAAGCGATACCAAATCCCAGTTTGATCTTTAACCAGGAAGGAGTGAGCTCCAATGCCATTTCCAGATCGGCTGATGATTACTCAAATAATCCATTCCTGCAGCTTTTAGAGGTTGGGAATTATAATGCCAGTCGGGCCGGACGGCCTCCGACGAGAATGCCATCCTCCTGGGTTTTGAAGAAATTAGCCATTCGTTGCGTATTCTGGTAACTTATTTAGTAATTAATAGCTAAATAAATTAGTATTTGATTACTTTAGCTCCCAGAATCGCAAACCATGTATTTGAACTGCAAAACTTTCTTCAGTTTTCGGTATGGGACTTATTCTGCCAAAGAATTGGTTCAAGCCGCTTCCGAACAGGGGATTACCGCTCTGGCCCTGACCAATATCAATAATACCTGTGATGTATGGGATTTTGTAAAAGCCTGCCAGGAATACCATATCAAACCGATCGTCGGAGTGGAGATCCGCAATGGGGATGATCTGCTTTATATCTTACTGGCAGCCAATAACAAGGGCCTGCAATGGATCAACTGGTTCCTGTCCGTGCATTTAAGGGAGGGGAAGGGGTTTCCAGCCTCACAGGACGAGTACGAGGGGGGATTTTTCTACGATTCCGGGGATGGTTTTGTGGTCTATCCCTGGGGGAAAAAAATGCTGGGCAGACTCAGGGACAACGAATATATCGGGGTGAGGCCGTACCAGATCAATAAGCTGTTTGGACTGGACCGGCAATCGGAGCCTTCGCGGCTGGTGATCCTGCATTCGGCGAGTTTCCAGGACAGGGCGCGTTATGAGATCCATTGTTTGCTTCGTTGCATTGACAAGAATGTACTGTTTAGCAAACTTTCTCAGGAGGCCTGCGGATCGGTCTATGAACATTTTGTTGCTCCAATTCGCCTGCTCAATAAGTTTAAGGACTTTCCTTTTATCGTGACCAATACCTACCGCCTCATCGATGCCTGTGAGATTTCGATGCAGTTCGGCACGGATAAGAATAAGAAATCCTATAGCGCGAATAAAAAAGACGATGTGCTGTTGCTCCGGAAACTGGCTTATGACGGGCTTCAGAGAAGATACAGGCCGGATGATGAAGTCGCGGCCCAGCGCCTGGAGAAGGAACTTCAGATCATCGAAAAACTCGGGTTCAACAGCTATTTCCTGATTGCCTGGGACCTGATCCGCTATGCCCGCAGCCGGGGCTTTTACTATGTAGGACGAGGAAGCGGGGCCAATTCGATAGTGGCTTATTGCCTGAATATTACCGATGTCGATCCGATCGAGCTGGATCTTTATTTCGAACGTTTTTTAAATCCCAACCGGACTTCCCCTCCTGATTTCGATATTGATTTTTCCTGGCTGGACCGGGATGAGGCGATCGATTATGTGTTTAAGCGTTATGGCTCGGGTCATGTGGCCCTGCTTGGCATGTATTCCACTTTTCAGTACAATGCGATCGTCCGGGAATTCGGAAAAGTTTATGGACTGCCCAAGGCCGAGATCGATGCGCTTGGCGAAAAGGGCTATTATTATGGGCAGGGGAGGGGAGGGAATTTTCAGAAGCGGATCGAAGAGGAAGAAGATTCCATTCACCAGAAGATCCTGCGCTATGGAAAACTGATTGACAATTTCCCTAACTATTTAAGCATTCATCCCGGAGGCATGCTTATTAGCGAAGAACCGATCTATAGTTACACGGCGACTTTCATGCCGCCTAAGAATTTTGCGACGGCGCAGATCGATATGTTTATAGCTGAGGATGTGGGGTTGAATAAAATTGATATCCTGAGCCAGCGGGGACTGGGCCATATCCGGGAAGCGATCAGGCTGGTAAAGGAGAACAAGCAGGTCGAGGTCCGCATCGACGATGTGGAGCGCTTCAAAAAGGATCTGCGCGTAAAGGACCTGATTAAAAACGGGATACCCTTGGATGTTTTTATATCGAGTCGCCCGCTATGCGCCAATTGCTGGCCAAATTGCGCTGTGAGGATTATATCACGCTGGTGGCCGCCAGTTCCATTATCCGTCCCGGCGTGGCGAGCAGCGGCATGATGAAGGAATATATTTTACGCTTTCACAACCGGGATAAATTCAAAGCCGTCCACCCAATGATGGGGGAGTTGATGAAGGAGACTTTCGGGGTCATGGTCTACCAGGAAGATGTGATTAAAGTGGCGCACCATTTTGCGGGATTGGATATAGGGAAGGCCGATATCCTGAGGAGGGCCATGAGCGGGAAGTTCCGCGGAGATGAGGAAATGAAGCGCATTAGAGAAAAGTTTTTTGCGAATTGCGATGAACGCGGCTATGAGCAAGGCGTCACGCAAGAGGTCTGGAGGCAAATATCAAGCTTCGCCGGTTATAGTTTTTCCAAGGCCCATTCGGCCTCCTTTGCGGTGGAGAGTTTCCAGGATCTCTATCTGAAGACCTATTATCCCATGGAGTTCATGGTAGGCGTGATCAATAATTTCGGGGGCTTTTACAAATCCAGTCCCTTTGTCTATTTCTATGAACTCAAAAAAGCAGGCGCCAGCCTGCACCTACCCTGTATCAATACCAGCGATGTGTATACGAATATATGCGGCAGGGATGTGCATATCGGTTTTCAGCATGTAAAGGAGCTCCAGGGGGAGATGGCCCAGCGCATCGTGGAGGAAAGAAAAAGACATGGGAGCTATCTGCACCTGCCAGATCTGATCGAAAGAACGGCCATCACGCCCGAGCAGCTCAATATCCTGATCCAGATCGGGGCGCTTCGTTTTACAGGCAAGAGCAAAAAGCAGCTTCTCTGGCAGGCCAATTTTTTTCTGAAGAAGATGAAGAGCCATGTGCCGGCTTCGGAGTCCATGTTCAATGAAAAACCGGTTGAATTTGAGTTGCCGGCATTGTCCGATCATCCCCTGGACGACTGGTATGATGAACTGGAGATGCTGGGCTTTCTGATCGACAATCCCTTTCCCATCGTGGACGAAGACCCGGCCCGGTATCCTGTCATGCAGGAGGTCAAAAAATCCATAGCGGTAGGAGACGAGGTAACGATGCTGGGCTATTATGTGGAAAGAAAAGTGGTGCCCACCAATCGGGGCGAAATGTCTTTCATGACCTTTCTGGACCGCTCACTGGACTGGATCAATGCGGTCCTGTTCCCGGAAGTCTGCAAGCGCCATCCCTTTGCGGGGCATGGGTTTTACCGCGTTACCGGTAAGTTAGTGGAGGAATATGGTTATTATAGCCTCGATGTTTCTTCGTTCAGGAAAGTGGGTTATAAGGAGAGAAAGTACGCAAATCTTTAACTCTGTTTTTAGCTATGTTTTTAAACCCTGAGCGCCATATCGCCCATTTTGACCTGGACGCTTTTTTTGTCTCAGTGGAGCAATTGAAAAATCCCAGGCTGAAGGGGAAACCCATTATTGTCGGCGGCACAGGTGACCGTGGCGTGGTGGCAGCGGCTAGTTACGAGGCCCGCAAATTCGGGATCCATTCGGCCATGCCCCTGAAAATTGCGCGCAGGCTCTGCCCCGAGCTAATCAGCATCAGGGGCGATTATGAGGCTTATGGCAAGTTCTCGGGCATCGTCACCGAAGTGATAAAGGAAAATGTCCCGCTTTATGAAAAATCCTCCATCGATGAGTTCTATATCGACCTCACGGGCATGGATAAGTTTTTTGGTTGCAGCCTGTTCACGCAGGAGTTGAAATCGAAGATCGCCCGGCATAGCGGCCTTCCCATCAGCTATGGACTGGCCAGCAATAAGCTGATCAGTAAGGTGGCGACCAATGAGGTCAAACCCAACGGGCAGATCGAAATCCCTTTTGGGGAAGAAAAATCCTTTCTCTCTCCTTTGAGCATTATAAAAATTCCGGGGATCGGCAAAGCGACGGCCCTGCTGCTCCTGAAAATGGGCGTGGAGACTGTGAAGATATTGAGCGAGATCCCCCCGGAACTGATGCATAACCTGATGGGGAAGGGGGGCAGCGATCTTTGGAGAAAGGCACATGGAATTGACGAGAGCCCGGTTATTCCTTACCGTGAGCAAAAATCGATTTCCACGGAGGAAACATTTCAGCTGGATACGATCGATATGGAATTCCTCCACAGCCAGATCGTGCGGATGACGGAAAAGATCGCCTTTCAGCTCAGGGAGCAAAACCGGCTGACGGGCTGTATCACGGTCAAACTCCGCTACTCGAATTTTGAGACCTTTACAAAGCAGGCTTCGATTCCCTTTACCAATGCCGATCATGTGCTATTGAAAAAAGCCTGGGAACTTTTTCAATCTCTCTACAAGCGCCGGATGCTGATCCGGCTGATCGGGGTCCGCTATACCAATCTGGTTCCGGGCAATTACCAGATCAGCCTCTATGAAGACACAGAGGAAATGATCAGCCTTTATCAGGCTGTGAACAGCATTAAAAAACGTTACGGCGAGGATCTGTTGATCAGGGCCAGGGGGCTGATCGGAGGACGTTCGGGAAGAGAGAGCACCGGCCCCTCCGGAGGCTTGATCGAAGTGAGATAGACCGGTTGCATTCAACTCAGAGCCAGTTCCGGCAGATCTTCGTATATGTATGGTTCAGTCGGATCCAGGTAGGTTTGAAAATCCTTTCTGACAGGATAGGCTTTCATTTCCTTGTAAGGGTATTGATAGGTGGCGATCTCCCTGATCCGTTGCTCGCTTAGATCTCCGAACAACCATTCGTAGGCCAGATCTTCAGGGAGGATACATGGCATGCGCTTTTTGGAATTGTGCACCTGTTCCATGAGTTTATTGGCGGCGGCAGTGACAATGGCAAAGCTCTCGACATATTCTCCGGTCTGTCTGTCCGTCCAGGGCTGCCAGATGGAGGCCATGAAAAAATATTCCCGGCCCGGCAAGTGGATCCGGTGGGGATATTTTATGGCTGTTTTGAGGAGTTCGCCCGTCTTTTTATTTCGCGGATACACATGCCGCCATTCATAGAATCCACTGCTTAATGTCAAACACCTTCTTTTCAGGGCTGCGTCGCGAAAGATCTTCCCTGGAAGAAGTAATTCCTCACGCTTTGCATTGAGGGTGGTGATGGGTGGATGGAATCGACCAGAAGCATCCTTATATCCATGACGCATCTTATCCACTTCTTCACGGGTCTTCAGGTATTGGGGAATAAAACCCCATTCCATCGGAACGATATCAAAATCTTCTGCGCCTTCGATGCGCTTAAGGATGGCATTTTTTCCATAATCGAAGCCTATTTGCAGGGGCGTTTTCAGGAAATCATAGCTGGAAAGTAATTTTTCAATCTGTTTCAGACGGATATACTCCGCCCTCGTAACGAGCTGGCCGTTGTAATAACACATGGTGGTAGATTATTTGTAATTCTCCCGGTAATAGGACTCGATCAAAGGGCCTATTTTTTCCGCGAGATCCTGCCGCCCTTCCGGAACTGAGGTCCAGAATTTGTGTCCTTCCCTGTGCAATGCACGGGTGATGACCAGCGGCGGGATCTTTTTACCAAAGATAATGCGGAACAGAACCTTTTCATTCAGATTGAGGGTCTGGACTTCCAGTTCCATGCCCAAGTAGGATATGGTAAACTTTTCGGGGAGCATTTTATTTATCAACCAAATTAATAAAATGGAGAATAATAATCCCGGGAAAAATCCCGGTGAAAACTACTCAAAAGCCTGAGTGGTTAAGGGTTTTGGCCGGAAAGCCACGTAGATTTACTGTATTTTGTAAAAAGTACATATTAGATTTAGCCTATTTTATTTCAAGGCTCGTCTTTAGAGTGAGGTTATCATATCTTTTATTTTTTTTCTTATTCTGTGGCGCTGCCTGTGCGCATATGAAGCGAGGGGCAGACCACAGTCAGCAGGATGTATTTCAGGATACATTTCTGTACACCCTGTTTCCGTCTTAAAATTCATCATTTTATGGAAAGAGCTTATTATGGGTTACTAAGGCCCGCGGTTTCGAAGAAACTATGCCAATTTCAATTCTGGGTTGACCGGCCGGTATTGGCTCTATACAATCTTTCAAGAATCTTATTGGAAAAAAGGATCAGGACAGAGTTGCTGAGACTGGATATTTGTGCTTCCGGTGAGGGAGAAATTTACCTGGCCTGTGACATAGAGAAAGAATTTGTTAATGACGCTACTCAATTATTCTACAGGGCAGATGGAGTGATAGATATGCAGTGTTTGGGCGATGAGGGGAAAGGCAATAAGGACCAATGCAGGAAGGGACCAAATCAGAAAACGCATCATTAGTCAGTCCTAAACATCCTTAAAATTCAGCTACCTACATAGTAATTATTTAATATGATTTGCCCTGAGATTTATCAAATGGATAATTCTAAAAATATTCTTTGATAGGAAATAGTACTTTTTTTGTTTTGATGCGTCTTTATATAGGGCAGAGCCCAATCACATTCGAATGAGACCGGACTACGCATTTAAAATTTTTTATGACAAGAGGTTGTCTGTAAGCTGCTGGTTTAACCAGTTGCCTAGGATTTCCTCCTGACCAGTATTGCTCAATTCCCAGCACTAGTTTTACCGGGTTCCAATTATCTATCTATCAATTTGCCATGCATGAAGAAGAATTATAGAGCAGGGAAGACCCCTGTATGCCCAGACTTGAGTACTGATCCTGCCTTAGAAGTCGCTGTCGTAAGTGATGATGATATTTATGAACAAAAAAGCTTCCAAAAGGAAAGCCTTTTCAATGGCATCGAAGAGTCTGAGCTTCTTAAAGACTCATTCAATAATATTTACAAGCAATACCGGGAATTCGTGTATTCCCATGTTTTCCGTATGACTCATTCGGTCTATCATGCCGAGGAGATCGTGCAGGAGGTTTTTATCCGCGTATGGATCCATCGAAAAAAGATAGAAGGTATCCGGGAAATTGAGTCCTGGCTCTTTATCATGACTAAGAGACTCGTATTTGACTACGTCGTAAAGTTGGCGAATCGCAGAAATTTCCTGGCTTCTTATCGGCGTTCTGACGGACCCGAAGGGGGACAGACCGATATCGGCGATATTTTGATCCCAGAGCGTTGCCGCCAATTACTCAACGAGGCTCAGCAAAAACTCACTAAAAGAGAGCGACAGGTCTATCATCTACGCAATGTATTGGGGCTTCCAAAACACGATATAGCCCGTGTGCTGAATATCGCAGAGCCCACGGTCGTCTTTTTCATGAAATCTTCCCAGCGTTCAGTAAGGGATTATATCATCAATAAAGTAAGCGCTGGAGACAGGAAGATTGCCTGACCTCTTTCTTTAATTATTTTTCTTTGCCCTGGCAGGACTAAATTTGCGTCCATGAATCCAGGTTTAGCTCTATTTTCTGCAAAGAGAATCAGCGCCCGGAGGGCGCAGCTCCTGATCCTATTTTTTTTTGCAGCCTATTGTAAATCCCCTGAAAAACCTGCCGGACCAATTCCCGTGGATCTAATCGGGCAGGACCTGCCTGCTCCAAAGGGAAATCATACTTTTTTGTTTATAAATAGCGGCCGGAAGATTGCTCTTGACAGTGTCGCTAATGGCATGATCCCGGGTTTTCCGATCGAGAAAATAGGGGACGGGATCATTTCATTTGAATTCCCGAAAAATGCAGATATCAATATTTCTAATCCAAGAGGGAGCCGGGCTCTCCAAATAAATTTCGGAGATAGCAATAAGATCTGGCTCAATTCGGGATCCAACCTTAAACTTATTCCGAGGCCAACAACCACTTCTTATAAAACAGAAATTCAAGGGGAGGCTTATTTTGAAATCAAACTAGCGAAGACCATGCAATTTGAGTTGAATGCCGGACAAGAACAAATTGTAACGTCGGATGCAGGATTCAATGTCAATAGTTATGTAGATGAGCCGGACCTTAGAGTGACGGCACTTAATGGCTCCCTGGACATTCATGATGAGAGGAAAAAAAACTTCCATTTGAAGCCGGGGGATCAGGCCATTTTCCTCAATGAGCAACCCCATATTGTGACAGGCGCGGACACGGCCGAGGTAGTGGCCTGGAAAAAAGGGATTTTCTATTTCAACCATAATGGTATCGCAGAGATCCTCAGACAATTTGCCCGCTATTATGATGTGGAAATCAGATACCCAAGCGGGATACCTGATCGGCAATATCTCCTGACCCTGGACCGAAATATCTCCTTTTTCTCAGCATTGTCCGCGCTCAAATCGGAAAAACTGCATATAAGTCTCGAAGGGAGGGAGGTGAAGGTGGAATAAAAAAAACCAGCCTGGGCCGGTTTGATTGCACTTTAAAGATTTCAGCAGGTTTTCTTCTTGTTTTGGCTCATGGTTTTGGTTTAGATGAGTTTCGTTCTGTTAGGGTTAGGGTCATAGGGCATGCCTGAATTCTCTACTCATAGGGTAATTCCCCCTTTGTGGTACTTATCTATTAAACTATCCCCTTTTCTTACACCCATTCACATTTCACCCATGCCCCTTGAGAAATCAAAAGAAAAATTAAAACAATCTGGTGTTGTCATGACCTGGAGGCTTAGGTTCCTGGAGTTGGAGATTGAAAAAGAGTTGCGCCTTCGTGTGTTGGAATCAGCGGATGAGCGAATGCGCTCGGGACTGCTTCAATTGATCAATCGGGATTTATTCAATCTTTTTATCACAGCCTGCAAATTATTGCAAATGGAGCCTGGGGTCCTGGAGACCTTACTCCGTGCTTCCTGTGAAGAAGCCCTGGAAAGAGGCCATGGCCGAATTTCCGTTCGTGATGAAAGCAGCATTTGCCTGATGGGGGATGCCGTTCTCATGCATTGCCGTTCGCATTTGGCAGAAAAAGGTTTTTTGGAAGCGGCAGGCCTACTCATGACGTTGGCCCTGGTGATCGAGGAGAATTCTGAACATATTTATGACGAAGGCGTTGATTTCGCAGACCTGATGAAGACTGTTTTTAAAGAACTGAAACGAATCTACAAAGCCAGGCATGAGCGCAAAATGAAAGCTGCCCTTTTTACCCTGCTGCAGATCTACAGTGAAAGACGCAGTGGAGAGGCCAACCTTTATGAAGCAGATTGGGACTCTATCGATAGAAATTAAGCGATTACACCCTTTTCAATTTCTTGATCACTTTGAGCCATTTTTCCATTCCCTGGTTGACCCTCAAAACAAGTGTAATTATGTGAAAGACCATGACCAGAATCGCAATGGATAATCCGACTGCATTGGACCAGGCTATCTGAAGAAGCGCTGGTCGCAGTTTTCTCCTGTTCAAATAGACGCGGGGCCTTTTTGAACATATCGGCAGGGATTTTTAAAGGGAGATTTGATGAATCGGGATTGGCATCGACAGTATAAATACAAAGGGGAGGAGCTGCCTGATTATGTTCTTACCGGACTTTTTGGAGATCAGGTCTCTCACTTCAATTCCCTTGTCAATCAAGGATTTCAGTTTTTCTTCCGAGATATTTTTTTTGATCAGGAAGTCAAAAGCGCCATACTTAAGTGCGTTAATGGCAATATCGATATTCTCATCTCCGGAAATAAAGATGACCAAGGCATTGGGATTGAAGCACTTGATCTTTTGAAGCGTTTCGATACCATTCAGCGAGTCCATATTGTAATCCAGCAATATGAGGTCAGGTTCCTGGTGGAGGCTGTTGAGGAAAACAGTGCTGGATTCGAATTTGCTGACTCTTGAAAAACCTAAATTGTTCAGGTACTTTTCGCAGATATTGAGAAAGAAAGGGTCATCATCTACCAGGAAAATGGAGAAATCTGATTTGGATTTCATTGGAACGCTTTAGGATTTCAAAAGATTTGGATCACACCGTAAAGAAAAGTCAGGGCAAGAAGCCTTGCAATAGCAGAATCAGTGATTTTGATGCGGCTTTGTGCCTTTGTACCGATTAGTCGAAACCTGGTTGTTTGTAGTGTTTTGGCTACTTCTGATTTGTAGTGTATTCTTTACAAGGATATCATTGCTACGTTTATTTTACCGGAATTCCCCTTGATTAATTTTGTGATAGAATTAATCGTACCCTAATATTATTTATTCATGCTAAAAATCCTTATAGCAGATGATCATGAATTGGTCAGACATGGCCTGAGACAAGTCATGCTCGAGGAATACCCCTTTTCCCATATTGAAGAAGCAGAAAATGGTTTAGACCTGCTCTCCCGGGCTAGGGCCGCCAAATGGGATCTCATCATTATGGATATAGCGATGCCGTTGATGAACGGATTGGATGCATTGCTCGAGATACGCAAATTCCGGCCGAATCTTCCTGTACTGATGCTCAGTGTCCATGCAGAAGAGCGTTATTATACAGATGCTTTTCAAAGCGGCGCTTCCGGTTACCTGTCCAAAACCACAACAGAAGCTGAACTCATCCATGCGGTCCGTATGATTTTGAACGGTAAAAAGCATTTTCCCAAAACCATAATGCTGGAGGAAATATCACAGTATGGTGGCTCTGGTATAGTGCATAGTTTATTATCGAAAAGGGAATTGAGTGTTTTCAAACTCCTCGCTGCAGGCAACGCGATTGCAGAGATCTCAGGCATATTATCTATAAGCGCTTCCACGATCAGTACTTATCGTTCAAGGATCATGGCGAAGATGAAAATGAACAGCAATGCGCAGATTACCAAATATGCTATGGAGCATCAGTTGATCTGAGGATGTAAGGACCTTACCGGGTTTGGTTTCATTGATATGTTCGTTAGGAGGTCTAAACCTCCTGGTTAAAGAGGCCGACTCATTTTTGCAAGAGAGTTTTCCAACACAGCCAGTCCAGGATAACCTTTTCAGATTCCTGAGTGGAATTTATTTCGGCCTCGGTTTTCTGATGACTGGGCAGCCTTTATTCCTGAATAAGAGTCAGGTCGGCAGGAAATTATTTTAATTCCTTAAAGGTTTTTGAAATTGTTTAGGGAGTTAGCATTCTTTTGCTTGAATGACTCCGATAAAAAAATTTTGCAATATATTGCCAGTTTGGATATTGCTTTTTATTTTAGAGAGCATAATATATTGTACATTTAATTAAATGCCTTCTCCTATGTTTAGTAAACTAAACATTTACCTGGGAATTATTTTTGCCTTCGTTTTCACTTTTTTTGGCTGCAAGAAGCATCCCGGTACTGAAACAGTTAAATCTGGCGCTGTATATGTGTCCGGAGGGACAATGCAATCAACCACTACTATCGCTACAGTTTGGGGAAATGGAGCTTCGTCAGAACTGACAAACAATACCCCCAGCTCCATCTATTCAGTTGGCCAAGGCATGGCGATCTCAGGATCGGATATTTACACAGCCGGTTATTATGAGACTGCAAATGGCGATGAAGTTGCGATGGTCTGGGAAAATGGCGCAGGGATGGCACTTGGGCCAGGAGGATCCGTGACTGCTGCAAATGCAATTGCCGTCCAGGGGAGTGATATATATGTAGCAGGAATAGCGTTATCTAATAGTTTGTATCACGCCACTTATTGGTTAAATGGCCAGGCGACCACCTTGCCTGATCAGGGAGGATATGGATCCTCTGCAACAGCGATAACGGTTCAAGGTTCCGACGTATATGTCGCAGGATGGAGCAATACCCAAAACTCAGTACAGGCAGTTTACTGGGTCAATGGCACTGAATACTTTCTTTCCGATTCCAACGCAGTTTATTCCTCTGCCACCGGTATAGCGGCAAATGGAACAAATATTTATATCGTGGGATGGGAACAAAAATCAGGAGCTTCAACTGCCACCTGTTGGTTAAATGGTGCACCACAATATCTGTCCGATAGTACTATAAATACCAGGGCCAGTAGCATTGCTTTGAATGGAAACGATGTCTGCATTGCTGGAACCGGTCTGATCATAAAAGTAGCGGGGCTTAGCTATATCGATTCCAGCTATCTGATATATTGGAAAAACAACATTCTTCAAGACCCAAATGATTCTCTGCATAAGAGCGCCAATATGACGACAGGAGCAATTGCTGTTTCGGGTGATAATATTTATATAGCCGGGACTTATAATAATTGCGCTGTTTATTGGAAAAATGATCAACTCTCGCAAATATCTAATTCAGGATCTTTTGGAGATGGTATTGGAATTGCCCCTTGAAGAGAAACATTCATATGCCTTCACTAAAGTTGTTTAAAGTTTTCAATTTCCCTGGCAAAATCAATGGCTTTCTGAACAGATTTTCCTCCCGAACCTTCAATTAAAGTTTTAACCCATTTCTTATTTGCATTTTCCATCGTCTGATTTTTGTAAAGCCAATAAGCGAGCCAACTAAAGGAAGCAGTAAATAATGCCTGAAAGATGATAAAATTCCAACTTACAACATTCGGAAACCATTTGTCACTTAAATAAAAAATTGTCCAAAAGGGAAGCTGCAATACCATTATACGGCTATGTTGCAGGATGGATAATTGCAACCTCGTTAACTTTTCCTGCACTTCTGTGATGCTTCCATTGAAGTCAATGTTATTTGCCCAAATAAGATGCCTGACATAATCATATAGAGCTTTCACATTGATCAGGAAAATAGCGCCAATGGAAATGATAAAATAATTTGCAGCGGTAGAATAGTACGAAATCGCATAATAGAGAGCCATACCCAATAAAATTAGATAAATAATAGCTGCTATGACCCCTCTTGTCTTGAATCGGATTAAGGATCGGATTGCTGACCCGGCCTTTTTGCTGATCACTTCCTTTAGGAGCATTTTATTAATAGCCAATGATTGATCAATTTTTTCATATTGGTCCTTCCATAAAAGGACAAAATTCGTTTCTTCCATAATATTTTATATTTGGGTTTGTGAAAATTTCTGTTTCAGAATGGATTTTATTCTACTTATTTTGGTTGATACATTTGATTCGGAGATGCCAATGATTTCTGCAATTTCCCTGTGACTTTTTTCTTCCAGATAGAGCAATATCAATGCTCTGTCCAACTCCTTCAGTTCTGAAATAAATCCTGATAATAAATAAGCGCCCCGTTCAATTTGTAAGTTATCCTGAAAATCAGCTAAATTGAAAACCCCTTCGGAAAGCGGGGCATTCCTGCTCTTTCTTGATTTCTCTTTACGGTAAAATGAGATGGCAGTATTCAAGGCTATCCTGTAGACCCAGGTCGAGTGTTTAAATTCCTTACTATAGCTTTCGAAGGACTTCCAAATTTTCATAGAGATTTCCTGGAAAAGATCCTTTTTGTCTTCGAGGTCTTTACAAAATGTATTTGTAACTTTGTAAATGAGGCCCTTATTCGCTTCAATTACTGATAGAAAGTCATCCTGTTGTTCAAGGTCAACCATTTTTGAGTGATTATGATTATTTCCCGGGCCGTAGTTTTATTAATTATACGCAATACTGGATAAAATATCACATCAGGATTGAAAAATACTATAATCGGGGTAAATGCTTTCGGGCCCCTTAGCGCTTTTTTGGTTCCTGATAGTCCCTATCAGAGGGTAACCGTGTGCGTTAACCCTATTCAAGAACATACTAATAATTAATAGACCAAAGGGTTCTTATACCATGATCGCAAATATGGCTACCAGCCGGGAGAACCAGGAAAAGCAGGTGATTATCAGGCTATATTGGGATGCAGGGCATGGTTCAGACAAGGATTCTCAGGTTATTATTGCCTGGCTCGGAAAAGAGGCAGCGTTTAAGATGAACAACTGAGGAACGGGAATGGCGGAAGGATTATATTTATAGCTGCTAATTTCAAAATTCCATTTGTATGAGAAATATTCAAACTATTTTGAAGGGCCTGTTGGTGGTCTGCATGACTTTTTTGTGTAAGGGCATGTTTGCCCAGCAACATGTTTTGCTGGCATTGTCCAAGGAGGATCATGTTCTGGCGATTATTGATCCTTCAACACTCAAGATTCTCACCCGCGTACCTGTGGGCAACGATCCTCATGAGGTGATTGCTTCTTATGATGGGAAAATCGCCTATGTATCTATACTTGGCGGAGGACAGTCACATGAGATCGATGTAATTGACCTGGTGGCTGGAAAGCGTTTGGCAGATATTGATACCAGGCCACTGATGGGACCGCATGGGCTGGATTTTTCAGGTGGGAAACTCTATTTCTCTGCTGAAGGCACAAAAACGGTTGGCCGCTATGACCCGGCTTCCGGAAAGCTGGATTGGTGTATCGGCACGGGTCAGGACCGCACCCATATGGTTTATGTGACTTCAGACCAAAAAAGGATATATACAACGAATGTAAGCTCCGGATCTGTGAGCATTTTCGTAGATACCCTGCTTACTTTTGGTCCAGGACCGGGAGGGCCTCCGCCAGGAGGACAGCCGAACGGGCAACAAAGGCAGGGGCCCCCACCTAATTTTGGTCCTCGCCATGACTGGGTCATGACCTTGGTACCGGTTTCCAGAGGCTCAGAAGGATTTGATGTTTCTCCCGATGGACATGATTTATGGACTGCCTCTGGACAGGATGGGGTCATTTCCCTAGTCGACCTGGGTTCAAAGAAACTGATCACCACACTGGATGTGAAAGCACCTGGGGCGAATAGGCTGAAATTCACTCCAGATGGAAAACTGGTGCTGGTTTCCAGTTTGGGTAATGGCAACGTCCTGGTGATCGATGCGGTTACTCACCAATTGGTAAAGAAAATCAATACAGGCCATGGTGGCGCAGGCATCCTTATGGATCCTGATGGGAGCCGGGCTTTTATAGGATGCACCCCCGATAATTATGTTGCTGTGATCGATTTGAAGAAACTGGAACTGGCTACACATATTGAATTAGGGGGACCGGATGGCTTGGCCTGGGCAGTGAAGCCGTGAGGTTCTAGAGGGCGCTTGTGCAGCTTACTATCATTTTGCACAAACCGAATAATTGGTATGATGAGTCGAAAGTGGCTATTGGTTTTCATACTGATCTTTCAGGAATTGACTGCTTTTTCGCAACAGGTAGTTCATGGGTTTGTAGTGGACGCTCAGTCCAGGGTCCCGTTGGGATTTGCAGCTATCCGGGTCAACCGGACCGGAGAATTTATCATGAGTGATGCTTCAGGGCAGTTTTTAGTATGGACAAAGTTCGGCGATACTGTGTCTGTAACGGTTACGCATATTGGGTATCAGCCAGCCACGATTGTATTGGGCAAGGGTCGGCCCGGTCTTGTAAGGTTGTTGCCGGGAAATACGGATTTGCGTTCGGTGACCATTCAATCGAGTGCCAGTCCGCTATATTCCACCCATTTACTTGGTGCCTTGGATCTGAACATGCGCCCGGCGCGTTCGGCCCAGGACCTATTACGTTTAGTTCCAGGCCTCTTTATTGCCCAGCACCAGGGCGGAGGTAAGGCAGAACAGATTTTCTTAAGGGGCTTTGACTGCGATCATGGCACGGATGTGAATATTTCCGTGGATGGCATGCCGGTCAATATGGTTTCTCATGCTCACGGCCAGGGATATGCGGATTTGCATTTCCTGATCCCTGAAATTCTTTCCGGCTTTGACTGGGGGAAGGGACCTTATTATACCAGCAAAGGCGATCTCAATACGGCGGGCTTCGTTGCTTATCATACAATGGATATGCTGGATCGCAATTTTGTGAAGGTTGAGGGCGGTCAGTTTACTACTGGTCGGATCGTGGGCGCTTTGAATTTATTAGGAGACCTGGACAGGGACCTGGGGCGTTCATTTTATGTTGCTGGCGAAGCGCTTTATTCCAATGGAGGGCCCTTTGAAATGCCAGAGCATTTTACTCGCTTTAATTTATTCGGTAAGTTCATCTCTCCAATCAGCTTGAAAACAAAACTCAGTTTGAGTTTATCTACATTGAGCTCACAGTGGAGGGCTTCGGGAGAGATCCCCAACCGCGCCTTGTCGGAAGGTTATATCAGCAGTCGATTCGGCGTGCTGGACAGCGCCCAGGGCGGTTTTACCAGCCGGACCAATGCCATTCTCCAATTGAATACCAACCTGGGAAAGGATGTCACCTGGGAAAATATGGCTTTTTATTCTCACTATGAGTTCAGCCTGATCACGAATTTTACCTTCTATTATTATTTTCCCATATCAGGAGACGAATTTAGGCAACACGATATTCGCAATATGGCTGGCTACCGTTCGACCATTACGAAGACCCAGGTAACGGATCATGCCCGGTTTCATACGGAAGCAGGAATGGGAATCAGGACGGACTTTATCAATCCCCTGGAATTGGATCATACTGAACGAGGCGCTATTCTAGGCCAACTACAGTATGGTATGGTCAGGGAATCCAACCTCTATGGCTATGCGGAGGAGACTATTCAGAGCGGACCCTGGCTGATCAATGCGGGGGTTCGTTATGATTACCTGCACTTTTATTATAATAGCCTTGCCATTGACAGTTTTGCCACGAAAATTTATTCGGGACTGGACCCATATGCCGGAAAGGCCATCATCTGTCCAAAATTAAATGTTGAATATACTTTTGGGCCCTCCTTTCAGCTTTACTTGAAATCGGGTAAGGGATTTCACTCTAATGATGCCCGGGTTGTTATCGCCAACCAGGGCTTTGAGATCTTACCTGCCTGTTATGGGGCCGACCTGGGCCTGAACTGGAAACCTTTTTCTAAACTTTTTGTGAATACGGCAATATGGTATCTCTATTTGCAGCAGGAATTCACCTTCGGACAGGATCTTATCAATCAGCCGGGAGGACCGGTTCAACCCAGCGGAAAGACGCGTAGGATGGGCGTTGATCTATCTTTGAGATACCAGCTAACCGATTGGCTTTACGCCTGGGTTAATATGAACATTGCCGACCCCCGCTTTATAGATAGCATAACCGGCCATCGCTACCTTCCATTGGCGCCGACTTTTACGAGCACCGGCGGTTTGCAGGTGAAATTCCCGGGAGGTTGGAATGGCGGAATCAGCTATCGATATCTCCATAACCGTGCAGCGAATTCAACCTATTCGCTGGCAGCTCTGGGTTATTGGGTGACGGACCTGAATATGAATTATACGCGGAAAAATTATGAGATAGGGATGTCGATAGAGAATTTGTTCAATGTCACATGGAATGAGTCTCAGTATGAATATATATCCAGATTGAAATATGAGACCGCGCCGGTTGATGAAGTGAGTTATACGCCGGGCGTTCCTTTTTTTGGGAAATTAAAGTTTACGATTTTTTTCTAAAGGCTTTTTTATGGATAGAATCGGAGGCAGGAGGATTTTGCAGATGTTGCCCGGTGAACAGTTGCCGTGGATTTGCTGAGATTTTTGGAAAAGGACCAACGAATGTATTGAGCAGTCAGAACCTAAATGGAATAAAAATGTTCTGGAAAAATGACAGGCCCCCGACCTATTGGCTCACCCGGTTTATGATCCTTCGATTGCTTGGCTTTGTTTATGCCATCGCTTTTCTGGTGGCGATCAACCAGGTTCTTCCCCTTATCGGTTCGGACGGTTTATTGCCGGCAAACCTTTTTATAAAACAGATCAACCAGTCGATCGGGTCAACGGCCGGTTTTTTCAAATTGCCTTCGATTTTTTGGCTCGGATATTCAGATCAAACCCTGCTGATTGCTGCCTGGATTGGACTGATTCTTTCCATTGTTGTAATGGCGGGTTATGGCAATGCAGTCCTTATGGGGGGGCTTTGGTTTTTGTATATGTCCTTCGTGCATATCGGCCAGGACTGGTATAGCTTTGGTTGGGAGATCCAGTTGACGGAAACGGGATTTCTTGCCATCTTTCTTTGTCCCCTTATTGATATGCGCCCCTTTCCGAAAAGACCGCCGCCGCTGGTTATAATTTTTCTGTTTCGCTGGTTGGTCTTCCGGATCATGATGGGAGCGGGCCTGATAAAATTGAGGGGAGACGATATTTGGATGCAGGGCACTGCGCTCTATTATCATTTTGAAACCCAACCCATACCGGGACCCCTGAGCAGGTGGTTTCATTTCCTGCCGAGGGCCTGCCTGCAAGCCGGCGTTTGGTTCAATTGGATAGCCGAATTAGTGGCTCCATTTTTTGTATTCTGGCCAAGGCTGGCCCGTCATATAGCAGGATTGATCATTGTGCTATTTCAGGTTAACCTGATATTGAGCGGAAATCTTTCCTTTTTGAACTGGCTGACGATCATTCCGGCTCTTGCATGTTTTGACGATGGAATTTGGGCCAGGATCCTTCCAGGATGGGTCGTCTCGAAAGCTCAAAGGGCATGCAAAGAGGCTATTGAAATGGAAAGGATTTTGGCAGAGAACGGTGATTCATTTAACCGCCCCATGATCGTTACTTCCTGGGTAGTGGCCTGCCTGATCGGTTTGTTGAGCATAGAACCAGTTGCAAATATGCTTTCCACCAGGCAGATCATGAATACTTCTTTTGATCCATTAGATCTGGTGAATACCTATGGAGCTTTCGGAAGTGTGGGTAAAGAGAGGTATAATGTGGTTTTTGAAGGGACCGCCGATCCGGATAGCACCGATCATTCGAATTGGGAACAGTATATTTATAAGGGGCTGCCTGTAGAATTAAACAGACGCCCCGTCCAGATAGCTCCTTATCAGCTCCATTTTGACTGGCAGATGTGGTTTGCTGCCATGGATTCGCCAGGTGATTATCCCTGGACCCTGCACCTTGTCTGGAAACTGCTTCATAATGATCCTGCAGCAACCAGGCTTTTTGCCTCCGACCCTTTTACGAATGGGCCTCCACGTTATATCAGAGCTGTATTGTATAAGTATTGGTATGCCAGGCCGGATTCCGGAGGAGGCAGGTATTGGGAAAGACAGAGGATAGGGCTCTGGCTGCCGCCACTTGCTGTGGATGATCCGCAGCTTAAGGCTTATCTGAAGGGTCAGGGCTGGCTTAAGGAATATTAATTTTTAAGCCGGAACTTGTATTAAAGGCAGTTAGACTTCAAATGTGGTTCCCTTTCCCAACGCACTGGTAAATTTGATCTCCTCCCAAAAGGCATCCGCAGTGACTTTATTCATTTTTGAAGGTTTTAGAGTGATTTGAAGAATCGAAGGCGATCGTATTCTAAGAAGAGGGTAGGACTCTATATATTTTAAAGCCAATTAAAATCCTGCATAAAACAAGTGTGAATAAAAAACAGAGGATTTTGGGTGAAGGTTTCTCGTTTAAATTACAGTATTTTTACCTCTAAAGGATATAATTATCATCTCTATGCAACTTCAGTCCGTTCGTTCGTTCTTAATACACAAACTGGAGACCGAGTTGCCTGCCAACCTAAGGTATCATAATGTACAGCATACCAAGAGGGTTTACCATTATGTGCAACAACTGGCTCACCAGGAAAAGGTCAGCGAGCATGAAATGGATCTGCTTTTGACTGCTGCGCTTTTTCATGATTCCGGCTTTCTGGAGACCTATGAGGGTCATGAGGAAGTTTCCTGTCATATTGCAAAAAGGATTCTGCCCCTTTTCGGTTACGAAAAAGGGGATATTGATCAGATTTGTTCACTTATCTTGTCGACCCGCATGCCTCAGCAACCTTCCAGTCTGTTGGAGAGGATCCTTTGCGATGCAGATCTCTCTTATCTTGGCACAGACAATTATATTCCGGTTGCCGATCATTTATATCATGAACTCCAATATGTGGGTCTGCTTAAGAATAAGAATGATTGGATCAAACAGCAGGTCGAATTTTTAGAGTCGCATCATTATTTTACTGAGACAGCCGACAGGACCTTATCTGCAAAGCAAAAACAGAATTTGACCGAGCTTCTCAAGATGACAAATAAAAAGACTTCACTGAGTCATAAGGATTTTAGCATATCGGATATTTTAATGACTCTTGTCGGGGTTGTTACAGCCGCTTTTTCTTTACAGAGTTTCCTGGTCCCGAATGATTTTTTCGATGGAGGCATAACTGGGATCTCGCTACTGATTCATGAAATATATCATTTCAACCTGGCGATTGTCATTCTGATCTGCAATATGCCATTGATCGTAATGAGTGTCTATGCGATCAACCTGCGCTTTGCGATCAAGACCCTGTTTTGCATCCTGATGCTTGGAGTCTGCCTCCATTATATTCATTATCCACTGATCACATCCGATAAATTGCTGGTCTCCATTTTCGGCGGCTTTTTCCTCGGTCTGGGTATCGGATTTACCATGAGGGCAGGCTGTGCGGTGGACGGCATTGAGGTTTTGGCCTTATACACCTGGAGGAAAACCAGTTTTACCATTAGTGAGATCATTCTAGCCCTGAATATTATCATCTTCAGCATAGCGGCCTTTCACTTCGGGATCCCGACCGCCCTTTATTCCATGCTCACTTATTTTACAGCCTCCAAGACCGTCGATTATGTAGTGGAAGGGATCGAGGCTTATACAGGGGTTACGATCATTTCCGGGAAAAGTGAATATATAAAGGACAGGCTGGTTAATGAGTTGGGCAGGGGAATCACTGTTTATAAAGGTGAGCGGGGCTATCTTCCGGGCAATTTCGATGTGCATTCGGATTGCGATATAATTTTCACGGTCATTACAAGGCTGGAATTGCGCAAACTGAAAAATGTCGTGGAAGATGTGGATCCCAATGCCTTTGTTTTTGCCAGTACGATAAGAGAGACCTCAGGAGGAATTATCAAAAGAAGGCATATTCATTGAGGATCCCCTCTATCCTGGATTTCATTATTCAACAGTTCTATGTGGGCCCGTGAACCATTTCTTAACCGAGAGATGCCACCAAACCCATAAAAAGAGGAGAGTGCCTCCAACCAGAATCGGAGCATAATTCACGGCAACCCAGGAGAATTCTTTTTTCCATGGGACGGCTGCCGGTTCGATGGGCATGAGGAAATAAAAACAGGTTATGAGGGTTTCGATAACGGCCACAATATTCATCCAGCGATAGTGCTTTCCCAGGTTCCATTCGCCGGCGGGAAAGCCGTCAGCCATTTTCCAGCGATACCAGATTGGAATTATCAGCGATAAATAGAGCCCGATCGTTCCAATGGATACGACCGCATAGAATGCCGTTGGTGTTCCACGGGGGCTCTTCCAAAGAGCGGGCAGGGTCATCAAAATTCCGATGACAGAACAGGCCAATACTGCACGGATCGGAACCTTTTCTTTATTGACTTTGGACCAATAGTTATGCCCGGGTATGGCTCCGTCCCGGGAAAATGCATACATCATCCGGGAACAGGAGGTTAGACAGGCTGCGCAACAGAACAGTTGTCCCCCCGTGGAGAGGAGCAGGGTCATCCTGAAAAAATAGGGGGTCAGGGCATTATGCAAAATCGTAATAACAGAGCCGCTCCCATAGGGATTTACCCTAGGATCGAAGGAACTGACCTGATCGGGCTTTGTTGCCGCAAATAAAAAAGCAAGCAATAATATATAACCTCCAATTGCCGAATAGAAAATTGATTTCCAGATCCCTTTCGCGGCCGTTAAATGGGCGCCATGGGTTTCTTCCGATAGATGCGCTGAAGCATCAAAACCGGTGATCGTGTATTGGGTGAGCAGGAATCCCAGTGGCAGGATATAGAACCAATAACTGAGTCCATTTCGAAAGCCGGAATTGTTGATGCGGCTGCTGAAGACCCATTTCCAGGATTGATGGCTGTCTGGAATCAGGATTAATAGCAGGACGATGATGGCTGCACCCCCTACATGCCACCAGACAGATATATTGCTGAAAAATGACTGTACCTGGCTATTGAAACAATTTAATAAGGTGATCCCAACCGTGATTAGGAGGAACCAGCAAAAGGTCTGGAGCAGGTCGTTCCCATGGAAAAAATAGTCATGGTATTTGGAAAAACACTCGACAAGGGTTGAATTCAAAAAGCTTGCCGCTCCATAGGAAACAGAAGCCGTGATCGCTAAGAGGCCGATCAGGTTGAGCCAGCCGGTATAGAATCCTGCTTTGGCCCCCCCAAGCTTTGAGGCCCACCAATAGATGCCTCCTGAAGTGGGAAAGGCGGAAGCCAGTTCGGAAAGCGAGAGGCCGATGATCAGGATGAGTGAGGAGATCAGGGGCCAGCCAACAGCAATAGCGACAGGGCCACCATTGTTCCAGGCCTGTCCGAAAGTGGTAAAGCAACCGCTGAGAATGGATATGGCGGAAAATGAGATGGCGAAATTGGAAAAGCCGGACCATGTCCGTTTCAATTCCTGTTTATAGCCCAGTGCGGCCAACCTTTTTTCATCCTCGTCTGCAGGGGCCGGTTCAGAAGACTGGTTTAAGAGATTATGCATGTTTATTGGTGGTCTTAGCGTTGGTTTGAATTCAGCAACGTCTATAACAAATATAATTGAATGAATCGGGTCAATTCGTGAGATTCATCTTATTTTTAAGGATCAAAATTTACTCTCATGAGATCCATTTTTATTTTGACCTTATGCATTTCCCTATCTGTCCAGGCCCAGACCATCGATTCAGCCTGGTTCGTCAATAACTATGAAAAAAAAGAGCTCTATATCACTATGCGGGACGGAGTGCGCCTATTCACTTCCATCGTGATCCCAAAAAACAATTCCGAAAAGCATCCGATCCTGATGCACCGGACTCCCTATTCCTGCAGGCCCTATGGGGAAGATAAAATGCCCTTTTGGATGATCGGAGGCCTTTCATCGGACTATCTTAAAGACGGTTATATTATCGTGATGCAAGATGTGCGTGGCCGTTTTATGAGCGAAGGGGAATTCGAAGATGTGCGGCCATTTATCGAGAATAAAAAGGGAAAGCAGACCGATGAAGCGAGCGACACCTATGATGCCATCGACTGGCTGGTGAAAAATATTCCAAACAACAACGGAAATGTTGGCGTATCAGGAATTTCCTATCCTGGCTTTTATTCGACTATGGCAGCAGCCAGTAATCATCCGGCCTTGAAAGCGGTAAGTCCCCAGGCTCCCGTAACGAATTGGTTCATAGGGGATGATTTTCATCACAATGGTGCATTCTTCCAGATGGATGCTTTTTCTTTTTACCAGATTTTCGGAGAACAACATCATAAGCCTACAAAAGTCTTTCATGACGAATTGGATTATTACACACATGACAATTATAAATATTACCTGGAAGCTGGCGCCCTTAAAGACCTCAGTAAGAGGATGCCGGATACCGTCACTTTCTGGCAGGAACTGTTTCAACATCCGAATTACGATGCCTGGTGGAAGGCACGTGATGCGCGCAATGCGACCAAACGTTTACAACCTGCCATGCTCTGGGTGGGTGGACTCTTTGACGCTGAAGATTGTTGGGGCGCATGGAATGCTTATAAGGCGGCGGAGCAGAATAATCCCGGGAAGGTTTTCAATAAGATCGTAGAAGGCCCATGGTACCATGGTCAATGGGCCAGCAATGACGGCACCCACCTGGGGAATGTTTCCTTTGGAATCAACACTTCCAAATGGTACCAGGAGAATATAGAAGTTCCCTTTTTCAATTATTTCCTGAAAAGAAAGGGTGATATCTCGAATTTGGCAGAGGCGACGATTTTCATCACCGGGGCCAATGAATGGCGGAATTTTTCTGAATGGCCCCCCGCCGGCAAACAGGACCAGAGTCTTTATTTCCAACCAGGTGGTAAACTGAACTGGTCAGCCCCTGCAGCGGACGGAGGGTCTGATGAATACAGCAGTGATCCTGCCCATCCTGTTCCCTATGTTGATGAAGTGCATTTCAACAGGACCAGATCCTATATGACCGACGACCAGCGCTTTGCAGAGAGAAGGCCGGATGTGCTGACTTTCAGGACGGATACCCTCGTTGAGGACCTAACGGTGACGGGCAGCGTGGTGGCCGATCTGATGACAAGCATCTCTACAAGCGATGCGGATTTTGTAGTGAAGATCATCGATGTTTTTCCGGAAAGGCTTGGTTTCAATGAGGTGGATATCTACTCGGAAATGGATCCGCAAAAAAAATATCCAATGGGAGGATACGAGATGCTGGTTCGTGCAGAAATATTCAGAGGCAGGTACCGCAATAGTTACGAAAACCCTTCAGCCTTCGTGCCTGGAAAGACGGAAGAAGTTAGATTCGAGTTGCCCCCGATCGCCCATTGCTTCAAGAAAGGTCACCGGATCATGGTCCAGGTGCAAAGCAGTTGGTTTCCGCTTGTGGACAGAAATCCCCAGCAATTCGTCGATATCTATCATTGCGACCTGAAGGATTATATCAAAAGCGATATCCATATCTACCATAATGGAACGGCAGCTTCAAGGGTGATCCTGCCTGTTTTGAAATGAGATCGTATGAAAATTCGGGAACTCCTGTGCGGATCACTGTTATTGTTGTTGGCTCAGAAGGCTTTTGCGCAATCCAATGTGGTCCTTCAAGTCTCCGATGATCCCAACCACAGCAGGATCAGCCGCTTCATTTATGGTCATTTTTCGGAAGACCTGGGCCGCTGTATTTATGACGGATTCTGGGTGGACTCAGCGCTTCCTGTACGAAAACAGGACAGAATCCGCGTGGATGTCGTTGAAGCATTACGAAGGATCCATATTCCCGTTCTTCGCTGGCCCGGAGGCTGTTTTGCCGACCAATATCATTGGAGGGACGGCATCGGACCACGCGCTTCCCGGACCAGGACTGTCAATACCACCTGGGGCATGGTTGAGGATGAAAATAGTTTCGGGACCCACGAATTTTTAGAACTTTGTGATTTGCTTCATTGCGAACCCTATATCGCTTCAAATGTGGGAACAGGCAGCCCCCAGGAAATGGAGGCCTGGCTGGAATACCTGAACTATAATGGAAACAGCGCTTTGACTGATCTCAGGCGCATAAACGGGCATGAGAAACCCTGGCATGTTTCTTTCTGGGGCGTGGGCAATGAGAGCTGGGGTTGCGGAGGAAGCATGACACCGGAACATTATTCCAATGAGTATAAGCGATTTTCAGAATTCGCCAAGGAGTATCCCGGCAGCCCATTGAAATTGATTGCGAGCGGGGCAAATGCGGATGACTATAATTGGACTGATGTATTGATGAAGAATACCGGCCTTTGGAATGCCTGGGGAATTTCAATGCATTATTACACGGTTGCAGGGTCCTGGGATCATAAGAGCTCGGCGACTCATTTTGGAGAGACCGAATATTTCAAAGCCCTGAAAAATTGCCTGCATTTGGAAGAATTAATTAATCATCATTCGGCCATCATGGACGTCTATGATCCGGGAAAAAAGAAAGCCCTGGTAGTCGATGAATGGGGTATCTGGACGAATGTTGAGCCAGGCACGAGGCCTGAATTTTTGTATCAGCAAAATAGCCTGAGAGATGCGCTGATCGCGGCCAGTACCTTGAATATTTTCAACAACCATTGTCAAAGGGTGAAGATGGCGAACCTGGCCCAGACTGTGAATGTTCTTCAGGCCCTGATCCTGACTGATAAGGAAAAAATGCTACTTACTCCAACTTATTATGTGTTTGATCTTTACCAATCACACCAGGATGCCGAATGGCTGCCCATTCAATTCAGCAGCCCGGATTATTCATTTGGAAACGATAAGATTCCGGCAATCAACGCTTCTGCTTCCAGAGATAGTTCAGGAGTCGTGCATATCACGGTGGTGAATCTCGATCCCGGCCATGCAATCCCTGTTTCCTTCAATATCACAGGAAAAAACTATAAAAGCATCAAGGGGCAAATACTTAGTTCGGCCAGATTTACGGATATCAACAGTTTTGACAAACCTGATCAGGTAATACCAAGGCCCTTCGGCGACTGCCATTTAGAAGGCAACCAGATCAGCATGAGCATACCTGCAAAATCCCTTATATTGCTTGAAATAAAATAGAGCTTTAGCATGAAGAATCGATTGTTTGGAGTCGGCAGGTTATTCGCCTTCCTGTTCGCTTTTGCCTTATTGAGTTTTGTTTCCTGCAGGGATTATAAGACACCCCTATCAAGAGGGATCATAAGATCCAATTGGGGGTCAGTGGGTGGGAAAATCATTTACCTTTTCACTTTGAAAAATAGTTCCGGGTCCGAAGTCTCCATTTCCAATTACGGAAGCACAATTACGAGATGGCTGACCCAGGATAAACAGGGGCTTAAAAGCAGCATTGTTCTTGGATTTGACAGCTTATCCGGCTACCTGTCAAAACCGCCTTATTTCGGGGCCACGATTGGGCGTTATGGTAACCGGATTGCAAAAGGGGAATTCAAGATCGGCGAACGGACCTATCATCTGGCAAAAAACAACGGGCCAAATTCATTGCATGGAGGCCTGAGGGGTTTTGATAAAGTGGTATGGGACCCTAGTCCTATCAACGACAGTCTGCCCTCTCTGACTTTGAACTATGGCAGTAAGGATGGCGAGGAAGGATATCCGGGAAACCTGCTGGTAAGCGTTACTTTTACTCTCACTGAGGAAAATGAATTTCGGATCGAATATTCGGCGCATTCGGACCAAACCACTCCGGTCAACCTGACCAATCACAGTTATTTCAATTTGAGCGGGGATCCTTCCCGGAACATATTGGGCGAACGGCTCTGGATCGATGCAAACTATTATACCCCTGTTGATTCGACATTAATTCCTACCGGAAAAATCGACCCGGTGAAGGACACTCCTTTCGATTTTACAAAGCCTGAACAAATCGGAGCCAGGATCGGCGAGGTGCCCGGAGGATATGACCACAATTTTGTGTTAAACAGGAAGGACAGTTTGCTGCAACTGGTTGCACGACTTTCGGATTCGGTGAGCGGGCGTTTCCTTGAAGTCTATACCACTGAACCAGGGCTTCAATTTTATTCCGGTAATTTTTTGGATGGAAGAATTAAAACCAGCGAAGGAAAGCCTATCGGTCAGCATGCGGCCCTTTGCCTGGAAACCCAGCATTTTCCCGATTCTCCAAATGAGCCGGGATTTCCATCCTCTTTATTGAATCCTGGAGATGCTTATCATACCGTGACCGTTTATAAGGCAGCTCTCGCAAAATAAAGTGGTTAATTGCCCAACTGGTATTGATATTGAATGCGGCCCAGGACCTCTTTTCTCTTGTTATAGCAGGTTTCCGAGGAACGGAGTCCCCGATCGTCGTAGGTATAGATCCATTTCTGATAGTCATCACTGCCTTCCGGAACATATAACATGGATATGAGCCGGCCATTTGCGTAGGAGAACATATAATCGGGCAATAGTCTCTGCGCCTTTTCATTGTAACGTACTATATCCGTCAGACGGTTTTCCTCATCATAATAGTAAAATATGGCGGGCAATTCAATTCGATTATGGAAAGCACGCTCTTCTGCGATATTCCCTTTTTCATCTATCACAAAATGGACAAAGCTGCTATCCGTGCCATTTCTAATCTTTATCATCCGGACAGGTTTTTGATCCGAACCATAATACCAGATATGGACCTCTTCGTTTTTGAATCCTCCGCTTGTTTCCTCTGAAGAATTGACAATCCGGACCGGATTTCCGGTTGAATCGTATGCATAGGTCGTATTGCTTTGGTAGTTTTTACTGGTATCTGTGGTTCTGATCAGATGGCCCGCCTGATATTCAGAGACGAGGAAGGTCTCCCGGCTGAAATCGGTCTTGGTATAGGTGCTTATCCTATCATAGTCTGTGCTGATTTCCTGCCTGCAATCGAAACCCGCAGTGGGTTGGTTGTCGTCTTCAAAGCTGGAAATTTTCACAGAATGTACTCTTTGGTCCCTATAGGATTTCCATTTTTGGCTGGCCTGCCTGGTGGCAATAAGGTCCTGGAAATAATACTGGCCAATTCCATTAAGGGTGGAAAGAATAACTATCAGGGATACTGTCAACTGTTTCATGGCAGGTTTTATGACCGCAATTTAGTATGAAAAAGAGTCAACCTGAAATTCAGGAAAGCTGCTTATTTTAGGGAAAATTTCGGAATTGTCCCATCTTGAAGAAAGAAAGGAAAAAACCTGCTTGAATTGCGGCGTGTCCCTGTATGGTCGCTACTGCCATGTTTGCGGACAGGAGAATCTGGAGCCTAAAGAATCCGTATGGCATCTCGTCAATCATTTTTTTGAGGATATCACGCATTTTGACGGGAAATTCTTTAGCACCGTGAAATACCTGCTTCGCCGCCCTGGTTTTCTTTCTTTGGAGTATATCAGGGGTCGAAGAGCCAGTTATCTCAATCCGATCAGGATGTATGTTTTTACTTCCGCTTTTTTTTTCCTGATCTTCTTTACTATCATCCCTTCCGGCAAGATTTTGACAATTAAGGATGAAATGGGGTCTGAAAAATTTGGAATAACCGATCTGGCGGGATCGGAAAAAAAGATCGGCGATAGCATTGGTTTGGCGAGAAAAAAAGGTTCAGGAGATACATCTTCATTCTATCGGCGCATAAAGGATTTTGAGGCTCAAAAATCAGCTATTATCAAGTATTATGGTGATACCAGTACCAGAAAATTCACTCCCGGGGAACTGGAATTGTTGATGAACCTTGATGCTGATCTCGACAGCCTTCCCAAAGGAGAGAAATTAAATGTCGTGATGGACAAAATTCTTCAGGAACAAAAATCCGGGGACTCCGCGAAAAAAGGGGGGAATGATGTAGCGGAAATAGAAGGGAAGAATTATGCTTCGGTTCTCGCTTATGATTCTGTGCAGGCAAAACTGCCAGCAGACTTGAAAGATGGATGGTTTAAAAGATGGATAAGGAGAAAAATCATCGCTGTTGAACTGGAATATGGCAGGGATAGGGAAGGTTTCTTTGAACATTTCCGGGAAAGGCTTTTTCATTTCTTTCCGCAGATCCTTTTTATTTCTCTTCCATTTTTTGCCCTGATGCTGAAACTGCTGTATGCAAGAGGGAAACAGGTTTATTATACGAGTCATGGAATTTTTGCCATCCATCTTTATTGCGCCACTTTTATTCTAATGTTAATTTCCATTCTGTTTAATATGTTAAAGCGGCTTGGAATGCCTGCCTGGATCAATTGGCTCCCCGGAATACTAGATCTCGCAGTGTGGCTTTTTATCTTTTATTACCTGTACAGGGCCATGTGCGTTTTTTATGGTCAGCGCAGGGGCAAAACCATTTTAAAATTCCTAATTGTCCTGATCAGCGCCCTGATCATCGATTTGTCACTCTTATTTATTTATGTACTCATTTCAGCCATCACTATATGAACAAAGCCTTAATATCATTTGAGAGACTAGTGGGGATCATGGATGAACTTCGGGAGAAATGCCCCTGGGACAAAAAGCAAACTATTCATACTCTTCGGACCCTGACCATCGAAGAGCTTTATGAACTCGCAGATGCTATCACTGAGGAGAATTGGGAAGGCATCGAGGAAGAATTAGGAGATTTGCTGCTGCATATTGTCTTTTACGCCAAAATCGGCACGGAGAAAGGTAAATTCACCATTGACGAAGTCATTGATAAGATTTGCGTAAAACTGATCAGGCGTCATCCCCATATCTACGGCGACCTGCAGGTAGCAGATGATGAGGAAGTGAAGAGAAACTGGGAGAAGCTCAAGATCAAAGAAGGGAAAAAATCTGTTTTGGGGGGAGTGCCCAAATCCCTGCCCGCGATGGTGAAAGCAATCCGGCTGCAGGAAAAATCGGCCCAGGTCAAATTTGAATGGGAGAACCTGGAACAGGTTTGGGAAAAGGTGGAGGAAGAAGTTCAGGAATTGAAAGAAGCGGTCGGGGCTGGCAAACAAGCGGAAATCGAGGGGGAATTCGGCGATCTTATCTTTTCACTTATCAATTATGCACGATTTTTGCATGTAGATGCGGAAAACGCCCTGGAACTCACTAACCGGAAATTCATTAGCCGGTTTACCGAGATGGAAAAAAAGGCGCAGGAGGGAGGGAAGCAACTGACCGAACTGAGCCTGGATGAAATGAACGCACTCTGGGACTCCATCAAAAAGCAAAAACCTCGGGATTGAAATCATTCATTCTAAATTTTTTTAAGAAGAACCGGTATCTGATCCTGGTTGCAGCAGTTAGCCTGATTGCAGGGTATTTAACTGGTTTTTTATTGAAGAGCAGTGTTTCTGACCGATACTGGCAGCATTCCATTGAGTCTTTTTTACAAGAAAGGGAGAAGGATTTTATCAAGACCTGCAAGAATCAGAAATTGCTTGATAGGCTTTGTTTGGATCAGTACTCCGAAGAGACCATTCAATCCCTGATTGCAAAAAAATATACCCTGCTCATTTATAAAAAGAAAGGGGATGGAAAGCCGGACCTGGTTTTTTGGAATTCTCAGGAGTTGATCCTTCCGGATAGCCAACTAATAATTCCAGACGGCAACTATTTCACCGCCTTTCAAAACGGACAATATGAACTGGTCAAACGAAGCATTCAGACCGGCCAGAATGACCTGATTGTGGCAGGTTTGATCCCCATTCATAAGCAGTTTTATATTTCGGTTTCAGGATTCAAGCCTGAATTTGAAAATTTCCCTCTTGTAGAGAGCCGGTTTAGAATCAGTGATCATCCTCCTGGCCTTGCGGTTCAGAGCTCTTTTGGACAGAACCTGTTTTATTTGGAAAAGAAAATGATCGGGACAGGATATGACGGAAACTGGATTTCCCGGGTGCTGATCCTGGCAGGAATCATATTGCTGCTGATCATTATCCACAATCTTGGACATAGCGTTTCCGAAAGGTACGGCTCCCTTTCAGGAGTGGTCTTGCTCGTAACGGTTGTCATGCTTTTCAGATCCTTTGTTTACCTGTTTCCCGGCTTTTTCAATCTGAGGCAGTTTGAATTATTTGATCCCACGATTTACAGTTCCAGTTTTGTTTTGAATTCGCTGGGGGATCTTTTGATCAATTCCTTGCTGATGTGCTGGATCATATTGTTCATCAAGCAGGAAATTGGAGGATTTAGCTTTCCTCCAGTCAAAAACCCTTTTAAAAGATGGGCGATCGTGACAGCGGCCCTTTTAATCCTTCTGTTGGTAACCTTTGTGTTTTCAAATACAGTCTTAAGCCTGGTGGCTGACGCCCGCATTTCATTCAGTGTGACGAATTTCTTCAGCCTGACCATGTACAGCTTTATCGGATTTATCATCCTGGCTACCGTGGCGCTGAGCTATTTTTTTATCACACAGATATTTGTCAACCTGATTTCCTCGCTGGTGAACATGGGGGGCGTCGTGTTGTATATAGTTCTGGCTTCCCTGGGTTTGATCCTATTAACCTTTGTGGTAAAAAACCATGAACTCGTTTCGGTGGATGTGCTAATCCTGATCTGGCTGATTGTCTATGTCTGGCTCATGCAACGCAAGATCTTTTCCAGCCTGAATTTCCGGCTCAATATTTCCGAAGTGCTGTTCTGGCTCCTGGTATTTTCAGGCTCCATATCATCCATCATTTTCGTTGAGAATAAGAAAATAGAGCTCGAGCAACGCAAACGTACTGCAGAAAGGCTGGCCGAACAGGACGACCCGTCCAGCGAGCATCTGATGAGTATTACCCTGGCTTATTTTGACAAAGAATTTCTGAGCGCCAATTTCAGCCGATTCCAGACAGGATTTTCCAACCACTACCTGAAGGACAGCATGATAAACAGCAGCTACGGTACTTACAGGATGAAATATGACATGAGGGTTTTCACTTTCGATTCGCTTTACAGGCCCCTTTTCAATTCCCAGCCGGTTTCCTATGATACTTTGAATACGATTTTCGGGATTCAGGGAAAACCAACAAGTACAGACGGCCTTCGTTACTATGAGAAATCCTTTGACAAATACACTTATATCTTTAAAAAAGCTGTTCGCGACCGGCAGGACCATAATGTTGGCTACCTGTTTATTCTCTCCGATCTGAAAAACGATAAAGGCGATGTGCTGAGCCCGGAATTGTTTCAGACCAAACGAGAGTTTTTCCCGGAATATTCTCCGGTTTATTCCTATGCCATTTACAGCAATGACGAGCTTGTAGATTACGGGAATAGCTATCCCTTTCCCACTTTCCTGAGCCCCGAGCAAATCCCCAGAATCGATTTCGAAAGAAGGACCAATGGATCCTATGACGAGTTATGGCACCGGGTTTCAGAGGATCGATTCGTAGTGATCGCAAAAAAGGACAATGGCTTCCTGGAAGCTATTACCTTGTTTGCCTATATTTTCAGCGCCTTCATCATTTTACTGGCACTCGTCCGCCTGATCGGGCTGCTGATCAGCACAAGACTGCAGTTGCACAGGATACGCCCTTTCTTACAAGCCAATATCCGTTCTCAGATTCACACTACGATCATTTTTATCAGTCTGTTTTCCTTCCTGGTTATCGGTTCAGCAACGATTTTCTTTTTTATCAGCCGTTATGAGAGGGAAAATCAGAACAAACTCAGCACGGCAATACGGGTGACTGTTAAGGAACTCCAGGACAATTATGTAGCCCCGCGCTATAATGACAGTTTGCAGAAATATGAATTCGTTTCTTCAGAGAACCTGGAAAATATCGTGAACAACCTTTCGGAAATTCATAGTACGGCCATCAATTTTTATAATTTGGACGGAGACCTTATGGCTTCATCCAATCCCTTTGTGTACGACAAAGGGATTCTGAGCAAAAAAATGGATCCTCTTTCCTATTTCCATCTGCATCAGCAAAACGCGGTGGAGTTTTATAACCGGGAACAGATGGCCCATCTTTCCTACCAAAGCATGTATTGCCCGATCCGGAATGAAAAGGGGGAGGCCTATGCCTACCTGAATATCCCATCTTTCACGACGCAGGATGAGCTTAAACAGGAGATTTCCAATTTCATTGTCGCCATCATCAATCTCAACGCTTTCATCTTCCTGATCGCCGGTACCATCGCCCTGTTCCTGACCAATCGCATCACTTCTTCATTTGCCCTGATCTCGGCGAAGATGCAGGCAGTGAATCTCGGAAAGACCAATGAAGAGATTGAATGGAAGCGGGACGATGAAATTGGAGGACTGGTTAAGGAGTACAACAAGATGGTAAAGAAGCTTGAAGAGAGTGCGATTGCCCTTGGGAAAAGCGAAAGAGAGGGTGCCTGGAGGGAAATGGCAAGGCAGGTGGCTCATGAAATAAAAAACCCACTAACTCCGATGAAATTGAGCATACAATATTTGCAAAAAGCCATTGATAATGATTCTACCAATGTGAAGGAACTCACAGCCGGGGTGGCAAAGACTCTCGTGGAACAGATAGACCATCTGGCCAAAATCGCCGCAGATTTCTCCCAGTTTGCCAATATCGGCAATCCCAAACTGGAGTTTTTTGAGCTTCACGAAATGCTCTATTCATTATCGTCGCTCTATGAGACCACGGAGAATTTACTTTTCAAATGGGTACCTGTTCATGAAAAAATACTTCTGCAAGCGGACAAGACCCAATTGAACAGGCTTTTCACCAACCTGCTGCAAAATGCAGTAGAAGCCTGTGAAAACCGGGATAAGAAGGTGATCAGTCTGAGTGAAGAATTGCGTGACGGTCATATAATCGTAAAAGTCTCCGATAATGGGGATGGGATTCCTATTCAGACCCGTTCGAAGATCTTCATGCCGAATTTCACCACCAAATCTTCTGGCACCGGTCTAGGCCTCGCGATGAGCAAGACCATAGTCGAACAAGCCAAAGGACGAATCTGGTTTGAAACCGAGGAGAAAGTTGGAACAACCTTCTTTGTCGAACTTCCCTTAGCCAGCCAAACGGGTTAATTTTTACTTTTTAGGAACCGTTCAAATTCATCGAGGTTAAAACTGCTGAGGTTCTGAAATTTAGTCAAACCTGCTTTCTGGGCCGAAAGCACACCATATCGGATATCTTTAAAACCTTCGATGGAATGGGCATCAGGATCTATGGAAATGAGTACCCCTTTTTCCAAAGCCTTTCCAATCCAACGCCAGTCCATATCAAGTCTTCGGGGATGGGCGTTTAGTTCGATGACTACCTGGTTGGCTGCACAGGCATCGATGATCTTTTCGTAATTGACCGGGTATCCCGGACGACTGAGCAATAGCCTGCCCGTCATATGCCCGAGAATGCGGGTATATGGGTTCTCGATTGCCTTCAGAAGACGGTTCATTGCTTTTTCTTCCGTCATTTTGAGATTGGAATGGATGGAGGCGATAACCAGGTCAAAAGTGGCCAATATCTTATTTGAATAATCCAATTGTCCGTCACTGAGAATATCACATTCGATGCTCTTAAATATCCGAAATGGCCTTAAGCGTTCATTGAGTTCATCTATTTGGCGATGTTGTTCCCCAATTCGCTCTTCATTGAGGCCATTAGCATAGAAAGCGCTCTTGCTGTGGTCACTGATGACAAGGTATTCAAAACCTTGTTCGATACATGCATCTGCCATTTCTTCCAGTGTTTGTGAGCCATCGCTCCACCTGCTGTGACTATGTATAATGGAGAGGATATCAGAAATTTGTATGGTCTGGGCCAGGGGAGCGGCTGCAGCTTTTTCGATGATCACTGCAGTTTCCCTTTCGAAGGCCGGGATGAAATTGATTTTAAATTGTTCAAATATTGATTCTTCCGTTAGGTATTCTAATTGATGATCCCATCCTGTTTTTTTCTTCCACGATTCCATGAATTCCGGGCTCGCAGATCTTTCAAACAAAACGGAATAAAAATTTTCAAGGTTAGTCGGATAAAATACCAGCCTCAGCTTTTCCGGGCTCTTAAAGGCAATCCGTTCGATGCCATCCTCCTCTATGCTAAAATCTTCCTCTATCCACAGTTCTTTCAGATCCGAAGCCTTAGCAGTTGTCACCCATTCCAGTTTTTCCACAATTTCCAGTTGTCTGCGAAAGTCTCCTGTAATGGCCCATTTTTCATCAGGAATTGCCAGAGATAATTTTTGGGTTAAAGCCTGTGCAATGGCCTCTGCTTCCGAATAGAGCCAACTGCCCTGGTTCTTGAGAAAAAACTCAATAGTGTCGTGAACTGCTTTTTGGGTTTTTTCCCCGAAACCTTTATAAAGCAGAAGACGGTTTTCCTGGCAGGCATAAAGTAATTCGCCAATGCTCTCTATTTCCATTTCTTTCCAGATGGTTGCGATCTTTTTTGGCCCTAGTCCTTTTATCCGGAGCATTTCGATCACACCTGGCGGTGTCTTTTGAATGAATTCATTGAGCAGGGGGAGTTCACCCGTCTCTACGATAGTCAGGATTTTTTTGCCAATGGCGTCTCCGATGCCCTTTACTGAAAAAATTTCGGCAGCTTGCATTTCGGTCAGTTGTTTGGGCAATTTCTCGATGGTGAAGGCGGCTATGGAATAAGATTTGACCTTAAATGAGTTTTCACCATGGATATCCATGAGTTTGGACAAAAGAGAGAACTGTTCTGCGATATCGTAATTGTCAATGGCCATTTCTTATGGGTTTGGCGGCAATTTACTGAAATAGTGGCTGGCAGAGTTCTGTAGAAGGTTAAGGAAGGAATTGGAATAAAAGAAAAGTCCCAGGCTTTAGCCCGGGACTTTGATATTTTCTGCTTAAAGGAAAGAAATAACTTATTTCTTTTTTGCAGCTTTCTTAGCGGCTTTCTTCTTAGGAGCAGCTTTTTTTACAGCTTTTTTCTTAGCAGCTTTCTTTGCTGTTGCCATTTTTTTTGAATTTAATTGGTTAGTAAATCAATTTACGCTAGTAAAAGTAGAAACTTCTTTGGAACAACCAAAAAAAATTTTGAAATATTAGGAATTTTTTTTAAGCTGTAACTTCCAAAGGTTTCACGCTAACCAATGTTCTGTCCCTTTTTCCCCTCTTAAATTCAACGACTCCGTCAGAGAGTGCAAACAATGTGAAGTCTTTTCCTACTCCTACATTTTTCCCTGCATGGTATTCTGTGCCGCGCTGGCGCAATATTATATTACCTGACAGAGCTGCCTGGCCTCCGTAAATTTTTACGCCCAGTCTTTTGCTCTGGGAGTCACGACCATTTTTCACGCTGCCTTCGCCTTTTTTATGTGCCATGATTTGCGATTTGTTTTTAGAAAGTCAGCTTTTATGCGATGCTTTCGATTTTAATTTTAGTGTAGTGAGTGCGATGCCCGTGTTTCTTACGGAATCCTTTTCTTTTTTTCATTTTAAAAGCGATGACCTTGTCTCCTTTGACCTGGCCAAGAATTTCCGCTTTTATGGTGGCTTTTGCCTCAATACCTGCACTTAGATTTCCATCGTTATTGACGAGGAGAACATCGGAGAATTCGACTTTATCACCTTGTTTGCCTTCTACATGAGGAACATAAAGGGTCTGGTCATTCTTTACCGTAAACTGCTGTCCGCCTATTTTAACAACTGCTAGCATATTATTCGATATTAGGGCTGCAAATGTACGGGTATTAAATGAAAATCAGAAGGATCATTCCAAAAAAATGATAGCCCGGGGGCTTTTTGTAAGATGCCTGAAATAGCCTACTTTTCCGCTGCCCGAGGATCAACAGTTGTGTTTTGAGGAATTTTTTTAACAGGAAGATAATCCCCGGAAGAATTTATAACTAATTCAGGTTCTTAGATTTGCCATCTTGCCATATTGAGTGAAACTGTATGAAATTCAAATCTTTCTTTGCGAAACCTTTCGCTTCCTATATTTTTAAGTCTATCCGTAAGGGAGCCGTTACGGCGCTTTCTAACCAGGATTCGATCTTCAGGGACCTTATCAAGACCGCCTCGGCAACAGTCTTTGGTAAAGATCATGGGTTTGAGTCGATCAAGACCTACGAGGATTATAAAAAGCAGGTCCCTGTCAGGGATTATGAGCAATTCAAGCAATACATTCAACTGATAAAAGAAGGAAAGCACAATGTGCTTTGGAAGGGGTTACCTATCTATTTTGCGAAAACCTCCGGCACGGTAAGTGGAGTAAAATATATTCCTATCACGAAAGACTCGATCAGCAACCATATCAATACCGCCCGAAATGCGCTTCTTTGTTATATGGCAGAAACGGGCAATACTGATTTTGCTGACCGCAAGCTGATCTTCCTATCGGGTTCGCCCGAACTTGAGAGGATCGGAGGAATTCCCACAGGCCGATTGAGCGGTATCGTCAATCACCATGTCCCGAATTATTTACGGACAAACCAATTGCCCTGTTATGAAACCAATTGCATCGATGACTGGGAGACCAAACTGGACAAGATAGTGGACGAGACCATCCGCCAGGATATGTCTCTGATCAGTGGCATTCCTCCATGGATGCAGATGTATTTTGATCGCCTTGTTGAAGTGGGGGGAAAGCCGGTAAAGGATCTTTTTCCAAATTTTTCTGTGATCGTGCATGGCGGGGTGAACTTTGAACCCTATAAGGCAAAGCTCTTTGAAACGATCGGAAAGAATGTTGATGCGATCGAGACCTTTCCTGCTTCGGAAGGATTTTTTGCGTTCCAGGATTCGCAAAAGGAAGAAGGGCTTCTGCTTAACACCGATAGCGGGATTTTCTTTGAATTCATCCAGGTAGCAGAATTGGGTCTGGAAAATCCGCAAAGGTTGAACCTAAGAGAGGTGCAATTGGGTCAGCAATATGCTATGGTCGTCAGCAGCAATGCCGGGCTCTGGTCTTATAATATCGGCGATACAGTCAAATTCATCTCTACCAATCCTTATAAATTATTGGTAACCGGCCGGATAAAACATTTTATCTCCGCTTTTGGGGAACATGTGATTGGCGAGGAAGTGGAATACAGTCTGATGAAGGCCGCACAGGAAGAGGGGCTGCAGATCCGAGAGTTTACCGTGGCCCCGATGATTCAGCAAGCTGAAGGTAAATCCTATCACGAGTGGTTCGTAGAATTTGAAAACAATCCTGAAGATATGCGGCATTTTGCCGGGAAAGTGGATGCCAATCTGCGTGGAAAGAACATTTATTACAATGACCTGATCTGCGGCCATATCCTGCAGCCCTTAAAAATCAGATCCGTCCGCCATAACGGTTTTATCGATTATATGAAGTCCATCGGTAAATTGGGAGGTCAGAATAAGATTCCACGCTTAAGCAATGACCGGGTCCTGGCTGATCAACTGGAAAAATATGTTTGAAGCAATTTACCAGGCAAAACCCCTTATTTCATTACTTTTAAGTCTTTAAATTCGATGCATGGGGAATAAACCGCCTGTAAAAAAAATTGCCATATTCGGTTCTACTGGTTCTATCGGAAGACAGGCGCTTGACGTGATCGCTTCGCATCCTGATATTTTCTATCCGGCCGTTCTGACTGCCCAAAACAATGAAGACCTGCTCATCATGCAGGCTTTGAAATTCAAACCTAATATAGTCGTCATTGGGGATGAGAAAAAAAGCAATAAAGTAAAACAAGCCCTTGCCACTACGGATACAAAAGTATATGTTGGAGAGACCGCGTTAGAAGAAGTCGCGGCCATGGATTGTTACGATATGATGCTGGCTGCCATAGTAGGGTTTGCGGGGCTGAAACCGACCTTGCAGGCCGTGGAAAGCGGAAAAGCTATAGCGCTTGCTAATAAAGAGACCCTGGTGGTTGCCGGAGACTATGTTATGAAACGGGCAGTGGAAAATAAAGTGCCCATCATTCCGGTGGACTCAGAACATTCAGCGATATTTCAATGCCTGGTGGGTGAAACCAGGAACAAAATAGAAAAAGTAATACTCACTGCTTCGGGCGGCCCTTTCCTGGGCAGAAAACCGAATTTTCTGGTCAATGTCAAAAGGGATCATGCATTGCAGCATCCGAATTGGAGCATGGGTGCAAAAATCTCTGTCGATTCTGCAACCCTGATGAATAAGGGGCTGGAAATGATCGAAGCCAAATGGCTATTCAATCTAAGGCCAGACCAGATTCAGGTAGTTATCCATCCCCAGAGTATACTTCATAGTTTTGTACAGTTCGAAGATGGGAGCATCAAAGCTCAAATGGGGTTGCCGGACATGAAGCTTCCAATTCAGTATGCACTAGCTTTTCCCTATAGGATTGCTAACCGCTTCCCCAGATATGACTATAAGAAACCCAACGCTTTAACTTTTGAGGAGCCCGATATCAAGACTTTCCGTAATCTTTCTCTGGCCACAGAAGCGCTCAATAAAGGTGGAAATTTGCCGTCTGTGTTGAATGCCGCCAATGAAATCGCCGTTTATGCTTTTCTTCGCAACCGGATCGGTTTTTTGGACATGACAGACCTTATTGAAAGGACCATGGAAAAGATCCCTTTTATTGCGCAACCATCCCTGGAAGAATATTTTGACAGCGATGCGGAGGCCCGTAATTTTGCGGCTTCCCTGATCAAACTATAACTCCAGAGGATGAATCAAATAGGAATCCGGTTATTTCGTTTAAATGATCTGAAAGAGCCCGGCTCCTTCTTTTAATCAATTAAAACCATCGGTTTACAGGATATGACATTTATTGCTGTTAATTGGACAGAAGTAGGCATCAAAGCCGGCCAATTCGTATTATCTATTTCAATCATCGTAGTGCTTCACGAACTAGGGCACTTCCTGACCGCCAAATGGTTCAAATGCCGGGTGGAAAAATTTTATCTTTTCTTCAATCCCTGGTTTTCCCTTTTTAAGCGAAAGATTGGCGAAACTGAATATGGCCTGGGCTGGATTCCATTCGGAGGCTATGTCAAGATCTCCGGAATGATCGATGAGAGTATGGACAAGGAACAGCTCAAACAACCGCCCCAGCCCTGGGAGTTCCGCAGCAAACCGGCTTATCAACGCCTAATAATAATGGTGGCGGGTGTCGCAGTCAACCTGATCCTGGGTTTCCTGATTTATACCATGATGGCCTGGCATTGGGGAGATTCCTATGTTCCTACCGGCACACTTAAATACGGGATCGCGACGGATTCCCTTGCACAAAGTATCGGTCTTCGTGACGGGGATAAGATCCTCGATGTGGATAGTCAATACATTGAAAAATTTAAAACCATTCCGCTTTATGTGATCCTTCATGGCGCTAAAATCATCGATGTGGAACGGAAGGGGCAAAAGGTCAGAATCGATGTGCCGGAGGATTTTGCCAGAAAGGCAATCAGCGCAAAGGCCATTGCATTCATCGACATCAATATCCCATTTGAAGGTATTGATACGGTAATGAAAAAAAGTGCAGCCGATTCGGCTGGCTTGCAAAAATATGACAAGATCCTTTCTGTCAATGGGATCGCCGTTCCCTTCTACAGCGGATTCAGAAATGAAATTCGAAAGAACAGGGGAAAGACGATCACTATGGTTGTCGTAAGGGGGAAGGACACATTAGAAAAGACGGCAAGCCTGGCTCAGGGATTCCTGGGTATCTACCCGGTTGAGCCAAAGGACAGCTCCTTTCAGGTAAAGACGATTAAATATACGCTTGCAGAATCTATTCCCGCCGGACTCTCCAAAAGCAAGGAGACCCTGCAATCTTACTGGCTGCAACTGAAACTGATCTTCAGTGGGAAGGTCAATACGAATGAATCGCTTGGCAGTGTGATCAGTTTTGGAAAGCTGTTTGCTCCTGTTTGGGACTGGCAGAGCTTCTGGTCGCTCACGGCCTTCTTCTCTCTTGTTCTTAGTCTTTTGAATATATTACCCATTCCCGCACTTGACGGAGGACATGCACTATTCGTGATCTTTGAAATGATCACTGGCCGAAAACCGGGGGATAAGTTCATCGAATATGCACAAATGGCGGGGATGTTCCTGCTGCTTGGCGTCATGGTATATGCATTGGGTCTCGATATTTTGAGATTGTTTAAGTGAGTGGGGGTAGCGCTACGGTTGGGGCGTATACTGGGACTCGGACTGGAGCGTGTGATAGGGCTTCAACCATTCGGTTGTTAAGATGTTATATTTGCAGTTATCAATTTTCCGGGGGTGCCTGGTTTTGACAGCGTAGGTCTTTGAAAGTGTAAGCATGTCGTGCGTTGTATAATTAGCACGTTAATCTGAATATTCAACATTCAAATGGCAATACTCAGTATGCCATGGCCGCTTAATCAGTGATTAGGTAGTCATTAGGGCCGCGTTGAGCAGGTTGTTCTGTTACCAGGCTCCGCTGCCGACTCAAAACCAAATACAGAATGCTGCCCGGGAAGGCTGTGACCCGGGCTTAAGACCATCCAGCTAAGGGTCAGATCGGTTTGCCGTTTCCCTGTCTGCTCCCGACAATCAATGAACGGATAAGCATGTAGAAAGCTTTTGGAGAATATGTTTGGACAAGGGTTCGAATCCCTTCACCTCCACCAAGTTCATTTTCAAATTTTATTAGAAGCTCGTAAATCGTTGATTTACGGGCTTTTTTGTTTATCAGGCCTTCCAGAAACTTTCAAAACATTACAGGTTTTTAAGCTCTTTTCAGGATACCAGGATTAAAATCGGATTTGGGTATCCTTTGGGCGCTGAAACCCTTTCCAGACAAGGGGTCCATTAAATGGACATCTTGTTTTGCGTTTAAGGACCGCTTATTTTTAAACTTTTAATACTTGACAAATGGAAACCCATGTAAACAGTCTTTTCCACATCAGAAAAGACAAAAAGTCAAAACAAGGCCTGTACCCGATTTACCTGCGGATAACGATCAACGGGGAAAGATTCGAGTATTCTACCCAACGCTATGGGCGACTCAGATATTGCATTCGGCGCTGGCCAAAATTGCAGAAGATAGTCCCTGGGATCATTCTTTTAAGATGACCGATGTAGTGAGAGAGAGGGTGATAAGTTCGAAGAAATTGATGGACGAATCTGTGACCAGGGAAAATGTGCGTGAGCTTAGCCTTGAAGATATTTGCCAGCTCTGTCAGTTGAATGTTTTTAATCTGAACAGGGGATTTTGGGCTTTATATGGCAATTCGCCGATGCAATACTATTATGAACTGAAGTTTAATCTTGCGCTCTCTTTGCTTGCGGAAACGGATGAGTCGATTACGCATATTTCCAATCTGATGAATTTTAATAACGTGGCCTACTTTTGTTTGCTGTTCAAGAGAAAATTCAATGAGACTCCGAGTCAGAATCGGGATAGGGTGAAAAGGAAGAAGGGGAGGAAGAGGTAGATGAGAAATCAAGCGATTGTCCTAAATATCAATTTTCTTCTTTATTTGCCAAAGCTTAGACACTACTTAGACGCTTGTATGGGTAATCCGAAAAGAATATAATCTCTAAATTTTCTTCCCTTCCATCTCGACCTTTATATCTACCTTAAATGGCACTTCATGCCCAAGAACCTGAACGGACCCTTCCACATTGGCTGTCATCTTGCAGCCTTTTAGCATACCTGTTTTTATATCAACTTCATAGCTGCCTTCTTGTGAACCACTCAGGTTGGAATTTACATCGAAGCCCATATATTTCAAGGAGGTGCTGTCCGCAGTCATCTGGCCATGCGATTCTATCTCGGCTATGCCATCGCTGATCGACTACAGGGTATATTGATTTTTGACCAGGAAATTCATGTCGCCCTTTTCCTTTGTGATGGAATTCCATGTACCTCCGATATGCATCGCGGAATCTGGATAGATTCCAAATATCTCTTCAATGTTTTTTTTCACCAATTTCTGCTCAATGAAGTCCTTCCATTGCTTTTGAATAACACTTCTTGTTTCCGGGTCTTCGCTTTGAATATTTGCAATGACCTGGTCTGCCATTTCCTTATAGCCGGTCATGTTTACAACCTCTCCGTTGCCGTTAAGTATAGCTTTCATATTGGCACTCTTTAGGATGCCCAATAGCTTTTCGGCAGGATTGATGGAATTTCCGGCATTCGCAGCATCCAGTTCTGTTTCGTCGTCATTAATTTTGGAATAGATATGAATCTTGTTGTAGTTAACCGAAACGACGGTATTATTCGAACTATCCTTTTCAATAGCATAGATCACGTCAATATCGGATTTGCTTTTATTTTCTACCTTTTTATCATTCAATTCCATTTGAGTTTGGGAACTATTTTGAATTGTATATTCGTATTTGGAACCGGGAGCGGGTTTGATAAGGATGTCATAGGATTTGTCTGGGTTATTATCTTCACCATTTTGATGAGGAGGCAAGTCGCAGGAAATAAGTGAGACAATAACTAACTGAATAATTAACATTATTGACTTTTGGAGATCATATATCTTATTCTTCAATAATACTTCCGCCTTTTTCATTTTATAAGAATCTGCTTTTTCATGAATTTGTAATACACCTACGCATAAAAGAGGGCTTCGTTAAATCAGATAAAAACTTTCCAGGTACATTCATATTATGCTCCTTGCCATCTTCATCACGAAATTTATAAATTTTATCCGCGGTATTTGTACTTAGATGTAGAGAATTACAAATTAAGTATAGCTCTTCTAATTCATCCTTATGTAATGGTGACACATATTTTTCCCAAAATAATTGGAATATATTATTATCTATAGTAAAATCAATATCTAAGAAAAAGTCAGTATCAAAATCATCATCAGGTAAAGTAGCAATATCAAGTATTTTCTTGTCCCAAGCAGAAAAAGACTTTTTATCTCGAATTGAATAAAGCTCATAAATAGAGTAGCTATCTTTGGCAGCTCTGTCATTTTCAAATGCTTCTTTCAATAGTACCCTTTTTTTTTCAAGCTTTAAATGTTTAAGTATTGGTAAGTAATATTTCTCAGGATAGAGAAATTTTTGAAATGAATCCTTCCAATATTTCCACGAAAGACATTCTACATTGCTGGTTTCAAAGATGCTGGTAGCAAAGCAAACAAAATTTTTGTAATCACGTTCTGTTAGTTTTTCATTAATTTCAAATAAAAAAAGGTCATAGACCTTTTTTGATAACCAAGGATATTTTTTTTCATTTTGTAAATGTCTATTAACCTGACTTTTTAGTAGCTTTTGAAACTTGGATTTATCTGATAATTCTAAACCCATAATTTCATAAACTGGCATTATACAATCCAGGGATATTTTAATTAAACAATTATTCCAATACATAAACTCCATATCTAATAATAATTTTTTTTCAAGTTGAATTAAAGTGCAAAAACTAAAACCCATGCATAATTTGAGATTACCCAGTACGCCCCTGCAAGAATTGTAGACCCAACAGCTGCCTTAAAAATAGGCTTAATTAATGGATTTAAAATAGGTCCTCCTGGTTGAATATTAAATGGCTCAGATGGTCTTGGCGCTTCTTCCGAAGGTAACGGGATCGTATACTTCGGTAATGATACATCAGGTGGCTCAATTGGTTCAGGATATGGCCTTTTTGACCATACAGTAACATCACTTGGAGGTTCCCCGCATCCTTCCTTTATCCGTTTTTGAAGTGCCGATTTTTCCTCATCGAAATCTTAACCCTGTTTGGTTCTTTCGCCTACCGGCTTTTTCTTAGCCTGCTTCATCCAGTAATAGATTAGATTGATTCCGATTCCCAATGATTGAGCAACATCCGGAACTGAACGTCCCGCTTCAACCATTTTGACCACTTCTTTCTTGAAGTCTAAATCGTACTTCCGACGGCTTGATTTGACAGATTTGCTTTCCATAAACTGTGTAAATTTATTGGAATTCTCTGTCCGTGGAAACTAGGCCACCTCAAATATCTGGATCGAAAGGTTTTGGAAATCCATCAAGTACGATTATATCTATCTGAACCCTGCAGAAGATGGGCTTGAACTCTATGAAGGAGTTCAAGCCCACATTACTTACTATAACGACAAAATCCATCACACCACAAGGCAAAAACCAAATGACAGGTATCAGGAACAAACAAAAAAGACAGCATAATGAAACAGAAAATGACCGCAGATCTTAACTTAACTCACTAGCTTTTTGGTCTCGAAAATGGGGAGTGATATAGATATACCATATATATATCAAAATAATCCATCAATTCGAATATTTTATTATCGGAATAAATTATTGTAGGCACGTAGTAAGATTCAATTCTTAATAACAAGATCACTCCAAATATTTCTTTTTACTACCTCGATATGATTATTTTTAATTTTATATATGTCCGGTCCTCTTATGGAATAATATTTACCGTGATCATAGTTTATTAGTAGATAATTCACGGTTACAATATTACCTTGTAGTTTAAAATTAAAATAAATGTAATTTGAAAAAATTGAAGCGCCATCCGGTGGTTGATAGCACTTTTGTTTAATTAAGATTTTTGCAGCGCTATCGTTTCCGAGCCATTTTTGTATTAATTCAACTTGTTTTCTCGAACCTTGCTTACCTAATCCAAGTGAAATTGTTAATTTACAACTATCATTATTACCACATTCCGAACCTCCAAAACCACAATAATAAGCTGCTAAAGCTAATAATGGTTCTGATAGCCTCCTGATATCTTGCTGATTAATATCCCCTACACTTGATGATTGCTCATAAATGTTTTTTTGGTCTTTTTTTATAAGTTCAAAGCTATCTTTTTGTCTGTACTCATTTGAAATCTGCGCCAATACTATATTAGCTTGAATTAGTAGGCCGATGAGAAGAATTGTTCTATACATATAACTAATTTTACCTTCCAAATTATGACTATACACTTTAGTCGCCATATTCTGCCATCTTAAATTTGTTCCATAGATGAGGGTCATAGTTTTTACTTCTTCGGAAAGAATTTTTTACATTCTTAATGTAATCCCAAAACCAAGTATGAATCCCAAATTTATATTTGTAATTTCCACTATCGAATAATCTTTGTTCATTTGCTCTTCTAACATCGATGCCTTTATCGGCATGTCGATTTAATCTGTTAAATTCCAATGACGCTTCTACAAAATTTCCTTTTTTCACATATGCTAATACTGTACTCGGAACATGGCCTATATTATAAGCAAGGTTAACAAGCGCATCAAATTGAAATTGTGTTAATTTGATCCCTTTTACAGCATTATTTATGCCATTTTCAAAAGTACCAATATCGGCGGCAAACCATTTATTTCTTTGATCAGGCGTAACTGGGTCACCCTTTTTATAAGTTTTAAGCTCATCAGGGGTAAGTTTATGACCCCACCCACCTGTCAAATTCCTTTTTGGTTTGGCGTTATCGTAATAAATTTTAAGACCTGGACCCTCAGCAGATTTTACAAAATCAAAATAATCCTGACTCACTTGCATATCAGAAGGTGCATCGGGATCGTTTTCTAAATCAGGAGGACCAGAGCCATTACTTTCAGGTCTTGGTGCATTATTTCCGACCCCATTTGTCTGAAATTCTTTATTAATTGCACTTGAACTCGTTGACTCATTAATAATCTCTTTTTGTGAACTTGTTTCAACTACGTTTCCTGTTAAACTAAGTACGCTTAGTGTTGTGCTTGTCACACTGCTAATTCGAAAAACTGCTTCTATACCATTAACTATGCTTGAACCAGCCGAGAAAGCACTTCCCAAATTTCCTACATAGCCAACTAAACCAGCAACTGCAGGGCAACCCTCCAAGCCATCCATATCAATATTGGTTATTGGATCATTAGTTGCATACTGATAGGGCGTTAAAAATGGAAAATTGTCGGCTAACGGATCAAGCTGTGGAAACCTTCCAATCTGCGGATCATAATTCCTAAATGCATAATCGTACCAATTCAAATCTGCATTTTCATCTAGCATCTCCTTGCCATTGTACAGTAGTTGAATGTTACTCAGGTTTTTCTCGGGAACCCTTTGAAATCATCGGACCAGCCTGATAAAAATTCTGAATGCTATTGGGATTCCGGCAAACACCTCATTTATTTTCGCCCAAGGTCGGGGACCTGGGACACGACCATACTTGGCATCCCGGCAGTTGAAAAAGAAAAGGTAAACATCCATTTAAGGAACAATAAAATCGAAATCCCCGATCTCATTAAGGACAATGTCCGTGTAGCCAATTACAACCTGTATGCTCTGATAACCCATGACGTTCCCGCAAGCCCCGAATTTTATTATCATTTCCATTATGATTCCGTACCCACTTATTTTGTTTTTGGCAATCACTCCGGGCCTTTGTATAAAGTAAAGCTGTGAGGCCTTGAAAGCTTTAATATATTCATTCCCTTTCCGTTTTCTTGTCTTTCTATAGTTTTCGGATTTCCCATCATGGCGAATTTGCGATTGTAGCCCACCAAAATTTGTCTTGTTGATAAATATTCGATCCTATGATTGATAACCAGCTATACGCTCCCCGACTTTTTCACACAATTCGCCCTCATAGCTATTCCGAAACCACGGCGGCTTCTGTGGACCTATGTACAATCCGAATGCTACATTGCATGTCGAAAGAGTGCGCGAGACATCAAAGGGCGATCCGGATAAGTGGCGTAAGCTGTAAATTGTTTTATTCCCCGGAGTTTGAGGGCCAAGGTAAGCTCAATGCGAATTGAGGGTACAATGATTCAAGGCAACTTTGGATCAGGGCCGTAAAAGACATTCAACAAAATCGCAAACTAAAATAGCATTGCGACTGTTTCCATTGGAATAAACATTTTGCCACTGTCTGGCAAGAGAATAAACCCATATTTAAGATAGAACCTGGTTGCTTCTTCATCGATGGGGTCGACAATTATTGCCATTGATCCGATGGCAGTTGTGGAAATTTCATAACTGCGTTTCAGTGCATCAATCAGCAGAACTTCTCCTAGCTTCATACCCTGGCAAGTAATGTCCACGGCCATCCTGCCCAAGAGTGTTGCAGGGAGATCATGATAGGAGGGGGGCATCACATTTCGGATGGAATTGGGCAATAGGTCTCTCTTTATTGAAGCGCTTGACAGAGTATAGTATCCCTGAACTTTATTTTCTGGACCTTCAAGAATAAAGCATGCGGAGAGCTTTCTTTTGATATCCTGTTTGGCCTGCCGGAGTAAATAATTGTCGAGCAGGGGTTTGCCGCAGTTAAATTTTTCTTTTTTGTGGGATCGGTTGAGTGGAACGGTCCGATAATTCATTTGCTGGTAAGAGATTTTTTATACCTGGTTGCTGCTTTTGTGAGTGCATTATTTGGTTGGTCTGCGTCCATGAGGGCATCAAAGAATATTTGTTGATCTTTAGCAGAGGCAAGTATGGCGTTATGTTTTTCAATGATTTCATTGGCTTGACGCTGAACGGAGGATAGTACGAATTCTGTCAGAGTGCTGTAGCCGCCGATATTTGCCGCATACTCAAATGAGTCTTTTAGATCCTGGGTTAATCTGATATCGAAGCGGGATTTTTCTGAAAGTTTCATGATTATTTTTGTTTACGATTTCAATCCAAATGTACGGAATAAAACCGTACATGCAAAATATTTGACAATAAAATTAAATTGTTTTAAAAAAATAAATTGTGAAAAGAGAGCAAAATATCAGGCCAGGTATTTGCTTGGGTAGCCGCCTATTCTGAAGGTCTATACATCAAATAGATGGTGACTCAACCAGTGTTTGGCAATATGCCAATCACCCTTTTTTACTTTGGCCTTTTTTCAGAATAATGGACCAAGGGATTATCCATTTCAAATTCGCTTCGTAGGAAAGATAATTGTGTGAAAAAAATTATGAAAATACGCAAATTGTACTGTTAATTTAACAATTTACTGTAAGAGAGCGGCTAGCATCAGTCCGATCCGGTTTTGTAATTTTAGGTTGTAAAATAATGGAATTATGGAAGCAATAATAGTGAAGGATATTATGGGGGGCTCCGGTTGCCATGCAGATTTTGTACAAGGACTGGCTGACGATTGCGCGGCAATTGAACCTGAGTTTGGAAGCGACTCGTGAAGTTCAGGAGAGGAATCCGCTGGATTGGTATAGGTTGACGGAGAGCGCGAATGGCATTTTGAATGGGTTGATTGCGTATGCATCGAGAGAGCGACGGAAGGAATTGAATAAGGCGAATCTGGACCCTTTACGGGTAAGTGAGTTAACTGCTTTGCATGATGAAGTTTTGGCTATCAACAATAATACACAAAACTTTAAGAGCATGGACCGGATGGAGGAGTTGATCAACAAATATGGACCTATTTTGAAGGCTGCAAACCTGGAATAAGTGTTTATGGACCTGGAATCTTTAAAAGTGCTATATAAGATTGCGGATAAGGAATTTGAAGAGATACAGTCGGACATTATTGGGTCTTTTGCAAGTGCGCCAAGTCCAACAGAAAACCCTGTTGCAATTATTCTGGGGGCTCAACCAGGTGCCGGGAAAACGGAGTTGGAGAAGGAGGCAAGGCAGGGATTGATGGATAATGTAGTGATCTGTAATGCAGATCTGTTTAGGGATTTTCATCCTTTTGCGAAGACTATTTTATCCAAATATGAGGCTTTTTACCCGGAAATTACTTCGGATTATGCCAATGCCCGGAATATTGGGTTTAAAGACTATTGTGAAAGAAACCGGCTTAAATATATTTTGGAGACTACTTTTTCTTCGGGTGAGAGGATGAATAATACCATTAGTGAATTGAAGCAAAAGGGTTATAGGGTTGAGATCAAATTATTGGCGGTTCATCCAAAATTGAGTTTTTTTGGTTCGCAATTGCGTTTTGAGGAATCAAAACTTCGCACTGGTGTTGGGCGACTAGTTCCGAAATCTGTCCATGATAGTCGTTTCAGATTGATTCGGCCGACGCTGGTCCTTGTGCACAAGGCTGGCTTATATAATAGCCTGCAAATTTATGCTCGCAATATTGTAGTGAATCATGGTTCTCTTAGTGACGGTATTCATTTAGTTGCTAATAATCCGGTCAATGCATTAAAGGTTTATCAGGACGTAGTTGAGCATAAAAAGTAATCCGGCTGAAAGAGTCGAGGAATGCTCAGAAGGAGGAGGTTGATGAATTTACGTCGCAAATGGCTTCTCGGTATAAATTATTCGAGGAGAATAAGCTGAAACAGGTACAGAAACGAGTGAGGAAGAATAAGCTTTAAACGATGATGTTTGCTGCGTGCATTGATGCCGTTTTTAGTTTTGATGAATGGAATTTTTAATCTGCCTTATGTTGATTCCTTCTTAAGGCGTCGATCATGTCTTTCGTTACTTGGTCTTGCTCGCCGGTAAAATACTTGTGAATTAGCGATTGCGAGAAGATTGTTGGGAGTATCGTTAGATGAGATTCGGTCGGCGCTGAGATAGAGATTTTTGGTAATAAAGTATTGTTGTGGGGATAAAATATGAGAAAATGAGGGCGGCAACATCCCAGGCAGGGGCCTTCTTTCCATTTAATCGATAATTCACACCGGCACATAAACCGCATATCCTCTCGGTGGTGCCCAGAAGTCGCCATTACCTATGGCGTCTGTCTGTTTGGCCTCGGGTGTATCGGCATTATTGTGCCCCCTCCAGGCCAGGGGCGTAAAATTGGTATTGGACCACTGGGTCTGAACTGTGGCGCCATTCCAACTTCCTAAATTGTTGAGGACATAGACCAAACCTTTTTGTCCCTGCCATCCTTTTCGCTGCATGATATAGAGGTTGTCGTCGCAGTAAAGAATCTCCATATCGCCTCCGGCATATTGTTCGTGGACATAGACCAGGGCGGCTATACCGCTGTTATTGCCTTCCTGTGCGAGATCGTAATTATAATAGTCCTGCCAGAACACACAGGGATAACCCTGGTGAGTCAGGATGATTGAATAGGCCATCATCTTATCGTTGATGATGGGATTATAAGCGATGCCATCCGGATTGGTAAGGTCATGGTTTTCGACGAAGGTCACGGCCAAGGCAGGGTTGGTGGCCAGGATCGTTTGGCCGTTGGTCAGGTTGGTGAGTGAATAGCCGAAGCTGTCGCAGATGTTTTTGAGGATCACACGCAGGTCGAAATCGAATGCCGCGCAGGGATTATCTGACCAGGAATTACATTCGTTCATCCATTCCTGGATGGTATAAAGGCTCTCCCAGCATTCGGCAACGCCAAATGGCTGGTAGGCTTTGTTCTGATTAAGACCATTGAGTTCCTGGATTGCGCGTACCATCCAGGCGCCATAACCCGCCGCGCAATCGTAACGGAAGCCATCAAATCCTACATTGTCCATCAGCCAAACTGCGTATTCGATCAGTGCCGTATAAACTTCGGGAGTACGATGACATAGGTTGGGCATTCCTCCAAAATTGATCTGATCCAGGCCCTCCATCGTTTCATAGACCGACGGCTGAAAGTCCAGGTAGGTCCGCGGAAATTTCCCGCTCAAAGGATTGAATTTGGTCCACATGGTTTGCCCGCTTATGGGATTCAGCTCCTGGGCATCTGCCCCGCTGTTTTGGTGCAGCACAAGATCAGCATAGACTTCCATATTTGCGAGATGCGCTGTGGAAATGAGATTGCTGAGATCTGCTGATGATCCAAACCAGGTTTCCAGTCCTCCTTTTTGGTTGTAGTTACCGAGGTCATAATAATCGTAGCCATCATAGCCCATCGAAGGGTTTGAGCCTGCTTTATTCGCCGGCGGTAACCAAAGTGCAGTAAATCCAGCTTGCTGCAGATCCTGAATCTTAGAACTGATAAAATTCCACCAGTTAAAAGCCTGGTTGTCTATCTGAGGGCAATTCCAGTAGAAGGCCTGCATGAGTACTCCCATAATTAGTATGAATTGGTATCCAGGATAAGGTACAAATATCTTTTCAGTTTCATTACGCGTCTATTTTCCATTGAGTTTTATTTAGATCAATAACTCAATGATTTTTATCAACATAGCCCTCTTTATGAAGAGCATTACCCCGAAAGGGGTATAGGCCCGACTTTAATAACGGCCTACTTTTATTCAATGGTCGAATCAGCATTTTAGGAAGTAAGAAATAATTTTTTTTATGGCAAAAGCAAAAAAACAAGAGACGCCTCCCCCTAACTCCCGTCGCATAGAAGGGAGTGAACGTAAAATAGCTCCTGGTGCCAGTAGGGTAGGGCCAGCTGACCCCAAGGAAATAGTAACAGTAACCATACTGTTGAGAAGGAGGCCTGATGCACCATCATTACCCGATGCCGCTCACTGGGAGTCGACAGATCCAGGAGAAAGAGTCTACCTTTCTCTCGAAGAATTGGAGGAAAAATACGGAGCGCAGCAATCTGATGCGGACAGTGTAGTGAAATTTGCCAGGAATAGTGGTTTGAAAGTGGTAGAAACGGACCTGGGAAAAAAAGTAGTCATAGTTTCCGGTACAGTTGAGCAAATGAACAAAGCGTTCGGCGTATCGCTCGGGGAATACAGGTCAGATAGCGAAACCTACCGCGGGCGTGAAGGTCATATATATGTGCCCAATGAAATCGCCGACATAGTCGAGGGCATATTCGGCCTCGATAATAGGAAGGTTGTCAGGCGCAGCGCCTCAATTCCCATGACAGGAGGCGGTGGCACTTCAGCGCTCACCCCCGCGCAGGTGGCAAAATTATATAATTTCCCGACGGGTATCGATGCATCCCACGAGACCATAGGCATCCTTGAATTCGGGGGAGGCTACCATATCAGCGATGTCAACGCTTTTTTTTCAGGCCAGTCACTCATACCTCCTTCCGTCGTTTCCGTTGGCGTAGACGGCGCTGCGAATACGCCGGGTGGAGGCGCAGACATAGAAGTGATCCTCGACATTGATGTGGCAGGTTCAACAGCCCAGGGCGCTAAAATTGCAGTTTATTTTGCCCCTAATACAGAGGCCGGTTTTCATGATGCTGTAATTGCGGCCATTCATGATCCCATACACAGGCCTTCCGTTTTATCCATCAGTTGGGGTGGCCTTGAAGGTTATGCATTTACAGCGGCTGCCATGTTCGCGATCAATATGGCATTTCTTGAAGCCGCTGCCCTGGGTAAGACCGTTTTCGCCTCATCCGGTGATTACGGATCAGAGATCTTTGGGGGAAAACCCAATGTCAATTATCCGGCTTCAGACCCCTGGGTGACCGCATGCGGAGGTACTTCCATTTCAAATGTTTCCGGTTCTTTTTTTAATGAAAATACCTGGCCAGGAACCGGGGGTGGTGTCAGCGTCGTCTTCCCTTTACAGATCTGGCAACTTGGGGCTGGAGTACCCGGCAATGGCCGCGGGCTCCCTGATGTTGCAGGGAATGCAGACCCTTCCAGCGGATATGTCCTGATTTACCACGGCCTCAACTTCGGACCTGTAGGCGGCACCAGCGCCGTCGCACCTTTGTACGCAGGTTTGATAGCGTTGATCAATGCCAGCCTGGGCCATCGGGTCGGTTACCTGAATCCGACTCTCTATAAACTGCACGGTGCTCCTTATTTCCGTGATATCAACGACAATATCAGCAACGGCACTTATAAATCGGGCCCCGGATGGGATGCCTGTACCGGCTGGGGCAGCCCTCACGGGGTCAGGTTACTAAACGCACTCAGGCCGAAGAGGCACTGGGACGACGGGATCAGGCACACTGGCCTGGTATCAGAGGTTTTCTACGATTGTTTTGGATACTTTGAAGGGTTTATGCTCGATACCTGTGGCGACAGGCATCATTACAAATGCAGGGAAAGAGGGATCAATGAAATTGTATTGATGGCATGCAAAGACAGGATGCTCATCTCTGTATTCGCCGAAGAAAGAGAACACAAAAAAATACAAAAAATCATCGTCCAGGCTTAATTCTGATTCCTTTTTTATTTATTTAAGGTGGGTTTCCTTTTTTTATTCTCACTGGAAAATTCGAGAATTATTTCATTAATTAAGATCATACGACTGAGCCTAAAAATTCAAAGAATATTTTAACGATAATCCATCTTTCCAGTTATTGAACAGACTGTAGATAAAACCTCCAAAGTTTTTACCTATTAATTTCCAACTTATGACAAGTTAAAGGAGCTTTTTCCAATTAGAAATTTACTTAAACTAATAATTATGAAACCCACAATTTGGTTTTTTATTCTGTTTCTGATCTTTATTATAACAATTTGGTATTGTGATAAAAAGTATTCTATGTTACGGGATACGAGTAAAGCGAATGTAAAGCCCTTTAGTTTTTCTAGAGTACAGCTTTCGTGGTGGTCTTGTATTGTTCTATCGGCATTTATCACCATTCTGATAACCAAATGTGCCATACCAACATTTGATGCGTCAACTCTAATATTGTTGGGTATCAGTGCCGGAACAACAGCAGCTGCCACAGTTATTGACATTTCTGACCAATCTAACCCTGCATTACAACTCAGCCAGAACCAGGATGGACAGAATTTCTTTCTTGACATTCTTTCAGACAAAAACGGAGTAAGCATACATCGTTTTCAAACTGTCGTATTTAACATTGTATTCGGGGTTTGGTTCATAGGCGAACTGTTGCATAATCTTAATGCAAATACTGCGATCGGTAACTGGGTGATGTGTCCAGATAATCCCGACGTTAAGGATACTTTCTGTTCTTATGTTAATTTGATCATTCCAAAGTTTTCAAACAATAATCTTATACTTCTTGGACTTAGTTCGGGCACCTATGCTGCACTCAAAGCAACGGAAAACAAAACACCGGCAGTAAATCCAGCGGGAGCCAGAGCACAAAATGATCTGGTGCCTGATGAAGCCAACCATAAAAATAATCCCGCTCAAGGATAAATTAAGAATTATGAATATTACAAATATACCCAGTCCCAACTTTTATACTGGTAGAAACAATTATACGCCTGTTGCTATAGTCATTCACATTATGGAAGGTTCATTGAGCGGAACTGATAGCTGGTTTAGCAGCACTAAATCCAATGTTTCAGCTCATTACGGAATTGGGATTAATGGGGATATACATCAATATGTGAAAGAAACTGATTCGGCCTGGCATGCAGGAAGAGTCAATGCTCCAAGCTGGACATTGATTAAGCCAGGAGAAAATGGTATGTATATTAATCCCAATTATTATACAATCGGGATTGAGCATGAAGGCAATGAGCAAAGTGATTGGACTGCTTTAATGTATCAATCAAGTAGCTCACTTGTCGCTGATATCAGTAAAAGATGGAACATCTCTTTAGATAGAGACCATATTATAGGACATCATGAAATTTATTCACTGAAAACCTGTCCCGGTTTTAAGGTCGATTTAATTAAGCTGATCTCAATGGCATCAGGCAACCCAATTGGAAATCCAGTTTCTTCCAAACCTCAAACAACGATTCAATCAGGTAGAGCTACTACAATCACAAGATTGAATATAAGATCAAAACCGGATCGAAGTTTTGCTCCCCTCAACACTGTTGATCCTGGTATTGAGCTTGCTTATGATGGTTTTACAATTCAGGGAGAAAATGTTTCGGGAAACAGCAAATGGTATTTTACGCAGAGGGGAAATTGGTTTTGGAGTGGTGGTGTAATATAATTGGATTGGAAATACTTACTATATTTAAAATATTCCATAACAAGGTGATCTCTGCATCGTGAGTGTCGTCCCTTGTTCCCCCCGGCTTGGGCATTAGCTAAACGTCTGATTTTTGCAGCGCAGAATATCTGACATTATTCCATTCATCAAAACAACAATTATGAGACACTTCCTTCTCAGTTGCGCGATTTTAGTAGCCTTCACTTCCAGCGGCCAGCAAACATTTACTAAACCAGGCAACAAGATATTGGTCATAAGCGGCGGGGGAGCTCGAGGTGCCTGGGGAGTCGGCGTCGTCACTTCACTCTATAAGAAATCAGGTGGATATAAAGCCGTTTTTGGCACCAGCACAGGGAGCCTGATGGCTTCCTATATTTTGCTGCAGGAGTTTGATACCCTCGCCGATGCGTATTCAAGAGTGAACCAAGACAGTATCTTCAACGTCAACCCATTCAACGTACATTATGACAATGTGAAGGATAGCGTATACACGACCCTTAAAACATTCAAGATCCTGCTTCGGGTATTGTTTGGCAAAAATACGATGGGAGAGACCAAGCCCCTGCTTGATCTGATACACCGGTACCTTACGCCAGCTAAATTTGCCTTGCTGCTCGAACATTATAAAAACGACGATATGCGCATGACCGTTACGGTCACCAATATGAGGACGGGTGAGGTAAAAATGAAGAGCGACTCTGGTTATTTCAACACGCCAGAAAGCTACAAGGACTTCTGCAACTGGATCTGGGCATCTGCCAACGAGCCCATATTTATGTCCTATTACACGGTGGGCGGAGCAGATTACGTCGACGGAGGGGTCAGAGAAGTCATCCCGGTCCAGAACGCTCTTTATTATGCCATTGAACATAATATTGACTCGGTTGATGTGGTCATCAATAACTCATTGGTCCCCATCAATCAGGATTGGCATGCAGCGAATGGAGGGTTGATATATGGGCTACAGCGCCTGCTCGGCGTGTATGACTTGGGGACCGTAGTATATAATGAGAATTATGCCGAGCTGATGAATCTCTATTATACCTGTGCACAAAAGGCTCCGCGGGAAGGGCCCAATCCTAATCTGGTCAGTGACTCAAATTCGAAAAAGAGCATCCACCTCCGTTTTATTTGCATACCCCTTGAGCTGGCGCAAAGATATGCCGATGAACTGGGCTTTGTCCCTAAGCCAATGCAGGAGTTGATCAATGCGGGGTTGCAATTTGGGCTGAATCCTCAACCTTGCTTCGAGGGAGAATTAGATAGGAGCAGCATTCGAAAGATGCAAAAAATACAATAGATCGTTTTTTGGTCATCTGCGATTTTATAAAAATGATAGCCATGCAATAATGACAAACTCCTGCCTTGTGCCGTCTTTGGAGGTTGACAATAATTAATCAAGGCAATAGTTTGCCTTATGTTTCTTTTTAGTAAGAAAATTTAACTCATAAGACTAAAGATTAATTCAGCCTGAGTAAACTCAGTGGGCAGGCTCTTCAAAGCAAGGAAAATGCCTCTCCTGTATATAGAGACTTTTGAACATAATTTCGAATCAGTATTGGATAGTAAGAAATACCCGGGTATTTATATAGCCATTAGGGTTATATGGGGAATACCAAGCATTTACGAATTTCAGGAGTACAACTTGAGCTTAACGAAATGGTATTACCCGAAAGGGGTATTAGAAAATTCTTTTATTTGCTCTAATTTCAACTGGCAGAGCTATTCCTTCCAATTCAAAAAATAACGTAACACCAAAACAGAGGCTCAGAAGTGATGGGATAACCATTTTAAGCTATTTTTTATGAATCAATGGGATCGAAAAACATTTCTGTGGAAGATGATGTTCGCGGGGCTTGGATCCGCAGTTCTCCCCAAGTGGCTAAGCGGCCGCAACTTGGATTTACAGGCGCCAGCTCTTGCTGCATTCCCCGATCCGGATACCCAGCTTTATGAGCCAAACGAATTTGCGATTGTCGACCTTCACTGTCATCCTTCCTTAAAGATGTATTTGTGGGGGCGTAAGCTTTGGCGCCGTCACACACCGGGTTTGGGCATCAATGCCACCGACCTGCAGGACGATATGAAGCAGTTGATTTCGGGATCAATTCCTGATCAGCCCGGGCAGGGATTTGTCCAGGGAATCGTTGTTGCACACTATTTGCCTGAAGCTGCCGTGAAGGAACAATGGGATACATTAAAGAAGATTTATCCGTGGATCGCGCGTTTATTCAGACATTTTGCTGATAAACTTGAGCATGGGGATTGGACCAATATCGACCAAATCAATCAAATGATCGATCAAATGGAAACCCAGGTAAGTATAGCTAATAATAAGAAATGTTTCAAACCATTTGTGATTGCCAGGAGTTATAAGGAATTCATTGGGGCCATCGAACAAAAAAGAATTCCCATTGCCCACGCCATTGAGGGGGCTCATGCGCTTGGCAGGGATCAATCTGCCTCTGTGGACAAAGGAAGAAAGCGCAAGCCTGAAAAAGGCAAGATGAAAGTTTCAGGCAGGGACGATTCCTATCAATATATACGAAACCTTGAGGCGTTGAAGGCCAGGGGGGTCTGCATGATGACACTGGCTCATTTGTTCGCCAATGATATCGCTTATTGCGTAGAAGGGATATCACCCGATGAGAAAAAAAGCATTGGAATGAAATGGTACTATACTTCCGAAGAAGATCTGAAATTGACGACTGTCGGGGTAAAGGTTGTGGAATGGATGCTCGATAATGGGATGATCATCGATTTGACCCATTCTACACCTGCAATAAGGGGCCAGATCTTCGAAATGAATTCCAATAGAGCGGTTCAGAGGCCGATCGTGTTCACACATACAGGCAGCCAAGATAAGTTTAATCAATATGATAAAGGCAAATATCCAAATTTCTCTTTTTACTGTGTTTCCCAGGAAGAAATAACAAGTATCTGCAAGTGTAAGGGAACCATCGGCGTTATACCTGAGGTGTTTTGGCTTGCGGGAGGCGATACCCATTTAAGATGCAACGGTTTGCAGCCAAAAGAATTCAGAAATGGCATTCCTTATATGGTGGAAACGATCAAATACATCAATTCCATGACAGATGAAAAAGATTACAGTAACGTCAGCATTGGAACAGATTTCGATGGCTTTGCGGACGACCCCCAGGACCTGTATGAGGCAACCCAACTGGACGCACTGATAAAAGCGCTTCTATTGGCCGGGATCAATGACGAATGTGTAAAGAAGATCACCTCAGGAAATGCGCTTCGCGTCCTGGAAAATGGCTGGCTTTGAATGTCGTCAGTAGACGTTCATGTAATGCAGATGGTTACGATTAGCCAATTTGCTGCTACCAAAAGTGGGGAGATTTATACCAATACCAAAACTAAGATAAAGACCGCTGGAAACATTTTCTCTGATATTTGAGGTTGTGATTTCGTCAAAGTATTGCGTAGGATCTACCGTCAATTTACTGAATAAGGCAGAATAGCCTATCTGGCTTTTCAGGTAGACCAGTTGCCAAAAAGTTGGATTGTAATACCGGGAGATCTCAATGGAATCCTTCGTATTGAGTCTTCCAATATCTCTTTTGCCCGGCCAATACATGAGGCCAATAAACGGCATGATGTAATTATGATAGCCAACGATTATCGAAGAAAGTCTGTTGATGGCAATCGTGCGTTGTTTTAACCCCAAAGCATACTGCCCGCCAATATAGAAATGGACTTTTGTCGGGGTCAGCCATTCGTAGTCGAATCCCAAATGCAGCCTGAAACCCTGATAGGGCTGGAAACTGGCACCTCCAGTGAGTTCGAAGCTTGTGAAGTTACCGATATCGAGGTAGCTTAATCTATCAGAAACTACCACATCTGTTGCGTGAAAGATGGTAGAATTGGGGTGAAACCCATAAAAGTTTTCCGAAATACCATAACTGTATTTGCGGTTTGTGTACATATTGATTCTTCTCTCATCTGCCGTGTCTTTGTGGGTGAGTCTGACTGCTTTTAGAGCAGCAGTATCTTTTCGGATGAGTTGAGAACGCCCGGTTAAAGACAGAAATATGAAGAGAATAAATGTGCAAAATTGTTTCATTGGCTTAATTTAAACTGACCCATTTGATATTGATGAGTGGGCCGGCAAAAAAGAGGCTGTAGTTGTCTATCCGCAAGCGATTGCCAGGCATCCCATTATAAATCACCCCATCTGCTGAATACAGGCCATCGATCATGATTTTGCTGGCAAGGCTAATACCAAAGCGACGGAAAAACCAAAATAAACCCTTACCAAGGCAACAATTCTCAGTAAACTTTCTGCAAATAAAATAATCATGACAAACGATCCCGCCAACTTCCATGTTCAAGCCGGCCATCCAGCCCCAGCCGTTGCGAGGTGAAGGCCATTGCCACCGTTGATTGGTGTCCGTTGACATGATATTATAACCTTTATAATTGATAATCGTTGTAACCTTAGCTACCGATTCGAAGAATCCCACCTGTGCGTTGATGCCAAATATGATTCCTGCAGATTGATATTGACGATTGCTTAATCTGTAGGCGATATTTTTTTCGAGCATTAAGGTCGCTTCGGTGCCTCCATTCCAATAGCCGTAATTAACCACCGCAGTCGAGTCCGTTTCCAATTTCTCATGCGTAGCGCCCAACACCAACCTGATATGGTGAAGAAGAGGGATAGCAGAATTCTCAAGAAATGTCAGATAGAAGCTGCCATAGAGGGTATTGGCCTGGTCGGCGATCTCCTCAACGCTGCTGAATGCATTTTGCCATGGCTGTGTTGAATAAAATCGCGGCTGGTAGGCTTTGGGAATGGGCAATGGCTTGCCGTTGAGGCGAAAGCTACTGCTGAATTGGGCGACATAGACAGGGTTTAAGAGCAGGTTGACCTCGAAATAAACAGGCGTTTGCCTTAGGGGAAAGGGTTGATAGTCGTTTGAAGTCTGGTCGGGAAGTACGAGGTGAGTCTGCCCGGATGCAGTGTTATGAAATGCATAAACAAATATCCAGGCAATAAAAGTTGCCAGCTTCAAATGGGTTCGCATGTTATTTGATTGGTATTTCTTCATTCAAATATCAATAATCCCTTTTGGATTTGGATTACCCCTTTAGGGTAATGTCGTTTATTCAAAGAGTTCCGAGGTACCAGGAGATATGCCTAATTGGTCAATAAACATTTATTAGATCAAGCATTGATGAATAATAAGACCATTTCAACTGCCTTTCAGTTTGTTATCAGGTGTGTAGACTTATATATTACCCGAAAGGGGTATTGCTGAATCCAGGAGTTGTTTATAATTTCGATCGGTTTGGATTTGTTCCTGGTTGGTGCAAGCGAAATTAGAATTTACCAAGGGGCATGATGTTTTAACCTAATGAATCTGCTTTATTCCCCAAATTGTGAAATCCCGCAGGCCATTTTTTTACGAATGGTAAAAATTTTGTACTCGGTCGTCTTTTATAATTTGGCCTGGTGATTGATTTTCATACCTGGCCCGAGTTAAATGGATTAAGTTGATTACAATCCTTGAATATGAAACCAGTATATCGAATTCTTTTTTCACTGCTATGGCTTGAGGCGCTAGCTTGCAATCCCAGAATCTATCAGTTTACAGTAGGACAAGCGCCTACTATCGGGCCGAATGATAGCCTGCTGCTGAGCTGGCATGTAAAGGGCAGCGCCGCCCTGCAGATTCGGGATTATAACTACCCTGAGTCCGGAACGGATCCGCTTCCGGATCTGACCCTTTTGATCTCTCAACATGATATGACCCAATCGTACACTTTACACAATGACAGTGTTATCACGCTGCCCCTTGCCAGTAAAGATTGGCTGGTCATTCGAAAGAAACCTGATCTAAATAACAACGATATTGTTCGGTACTTCAAGCTCATTGCCACGAAACATGGTAAGGATAGCACTCGGGTGATCCAGGTAGCCGCAAGGCCGGATTCTGTGTTTGATGAAGTAGGTTTTCCCACCCAATTGCATGGAGATACTTTGGTAGCTGAGGGATTGAATAATGCGAGGCGTTGGGGCAATAATTTTTTTATCTTATCGGTGTTACCGGATACCGGCCGGGCCATGGAAGTCTCCCATGCGGGCATCACGAGGGACCTGCATTCAGGAAATCCGCCGGATTATAGCTTTAAAGGAACGCCGGTAACAGGTAACTGGACGATCCGTTCACTGTTGACCCCAGGAGAGAGAAACCACCAGCAAGCTATTGCCACCGGATTAATCATTCATTTCATTATTAAACATAAATAATATGGCAGCTTCAGATATTAAGACTGTGATCTTAATGATGTTCGAGAACAGATCTTTCGACAATATGCTGGGGCATCTCAGCTTCGAAGCCATCCAGCCGTCAGCGAATGGACTAAGGCCGCCGCCTAACCAGCCACAATATGCGAATTTTTATGAAGGCGGGGTGTACTATCCCTTTAACCGGCCAGTAGATGAGCAGTTGAGTTTCGATCTCCCACATGAATATAATTTTGTCGCCACCCAGTTGATACCTGGACCGAACGGAAAACCAGCGATGACGGGGTTTGTACAGGCTTATGCGGATGCTACAGGGAGCGATCCTAATATAGAGTGTGATCCTCTGTGTTTTTTCAGCTCTGCGCAGGTACCGATCACGAGTTTTCTCGCGCAGACTTTCTGCATCTGTGATAACTGGTTCTGTCCGCTGCCTACCAGTACCCAGCCCAACCGTACCGTAGCTTTCTGCGGACAGAGTGCCATCTACCAGACCAAACTTCAGGCTATCCCGGATACAGGAAATATTTTCAAATGGATGGACGATAATCAAATCACATGGGGGGTGTATCATGATGGCTTTACTTTTTTTGCGTTGTACCCGGATCTATGGGATCAGATCTTTTTGAGCGGCAAGTTTCATCCTTATGAGCAACTGGCCACGGATTTGAAAAATAACAAGCAACCTCAGGTCATCATTGTAGAGCCCAGTTACCAGGATGCTCCGCATGTCGGCCCGGATCATCCCAACGATAATCATCCCCCTCTGGCAGTGGGCTGGGGAGAGGATTTCCTGCGTCGGACCTATCAGGCAGCCACCATCAATCCCGCAGTCTGGGCCAATACGCTGATGGTTGTATATTATGACGAGCATGGAGGCTTTTATGATCATGTGCCACCGCCGACATTTGATCAGGTGGGAACCGGCAACGTGGCGCCGCCCAATCCGTTCATGCCTCCCAACGGGGGCTCACCTGAACCTATCCCGTACAATACTCTGGGGCCGAGGATTCCAGCGATCCTGGTTTCACCCTGGGTAGCGCCGCGTACAGTAGTACATGACCAGTATGATCATACTTCGGTTTTGCAAATGCTAGCGGAGGCCTTTACGCCAGGACAGGCTTATTCGGATGCAGTAACCCAGCGGGCAGCGCTAGGGATCAATAGTCTTTCTACCGCGTTGACGGCTATGGCTTCGCATGCAGCGCCTCCGCCGCCCCCTTCGGATCCTATTGGGTTTACCTATGCTGTATTGGGAGAGAATATAGCCACGCCGCCGGATAATGACATGGGCCGTTCGTTGGAAGCCGCTGCTTTGCAGATGATGGCGCAGCGGCCGGCAGAGGTGGACCAACAATTTCCTCTTTTGAATAACTGGAAGGCTGCCATTGACCAGGCTCGGGCACAGGGAGCCGCCTCCAATTATTAATTAATTTTGTTTAAGAAGCCTTAATCCTATGTTTTATGTAGCAGAACAATTGAAGAAATACACTCCGGATAAAATAATCCTTTGGATTAAGGAAATGTTTTCTTTTTATTTCTTACCTGCAAGATTTTTCCGAAACAATTAAGCCAAGCCTTTCAAATTACAATCGGGGCAATTAAGCTTCTATACTTTTATTTTGGTCTTGTTATTCTCAGCGGGGCAAGATTCAAATTCCCAATCTTCAATTTTAAGGGTCTTTACGATTATGGTTGTATCCCTATTTCCGTTTTTGTTAATAAATAGTTTATGCGGTTTTATTATCTCTCGGAAGAAAACAAATGAACGTATAAGGATAGTTTTTCGAATATGTCAGCATGCATTTGGTACATAAATAAAAAGTTTATAAAATTTCTACAACAATTGTTTTAGTTCCTCGATCATCATTTTCAGAGGCAGAGCAGTTACTTTTTCAGATATTCTAAAACGCTCCGATCCTGAATAGACAAAGTAGCGATGAGTTGCTTTAATATCCTCGCAACCGATTGAAAACCCCTTGCTTAACGATGGTGACATTGATCGTTTAATTTCTATTGCGATCACTTTTTTATTTCCGGCTTCAATTAATAAATCAATTTCTGCCCCGGCGGACGTCCTGTAAAAATGGGGAGATGCCCAAGTAGGAAGATCCGCTAACAAGTTTTCAATTACAAACCCTTCCCAACTGCCCCCAACCGCTGGATGGCCCAATAAGTCGTCATAGTCTTTTATTTTTAGAAGAGTATGAGTAAGACCGCTATCTCGAATATATACCTTGGGTGCCCGAACAAGTCTTTTTCCAACATTTGAAGCCCAGGGTAGGAGCTTACGAACTAAAAAAAGGTCTTCCAATAGATCAATGTAACGGCCTACTGCTGGTACACTAGATCCTAATCCTCCTGCCAGCCGACTAAGATTTAAGAGACCTCCCTGAATATGGGCCAGCATTGTCCAAAGCTGCCGTAAAGTAGAAGCTGGTATACGTGACCCAAATTGTGGGACATCCCTTTCCAGATACGTGCTGATAAATACTTGCCTCCAATTGAAACTGGTATTGTTGTCTGCAGAGAGGAAACTATTAGGGAAGCCGCCTCTAAGCCATAAGTCATCAAAGCCGCTCGCAGTTATTTCCGTGAGTTTTAGCCCAGAAAGAGTGACATATGAAATCCTTCCCGCCAAACTTTCCGAGGACTGTTGAAGTAGATCAAGTGAAGCAGAACCTAAAATTAAGAATTGACCCACTCCATGTCCTGCACGTCTACGTCGATCAATTACTCCACGGAGGGTAGCAAAAATTTCTGGGCTTCTTTGGACCTCATCTAAAATAATGGGGCGATCTTTGTGCTCTTCAAAATAGAATTCCGGTTCCTTTAATTTATCAAGGTCAGTCGGCGATTCCAAGTCTAAATAGATTGGTTGAGGGCTAATAGCCTGCGCAATTTGAAGTGCTAGCGTAGTTTTACCGATCTGGCGAGGCCCCAAAATGCCAACTGCAGGAAATTGCTGCATGGCTTCTTTGATGATTGCTTCTAATTCTCTTTGAATCATTATTGCAAATTTAACAGTAATCGTTAAATTTGCAATGAAATAACTATCATCATTTTATAGACTTTAATAATCAATCGTTTAGATGCGCAATTTGGAGATTTTTCACCTTGCAACATAACTAGTTATGCATTACTTTACCTCCACTTTGTTTTTTTTAAAGTGCGAAATTAAGAAGGGACATCAAATGCTATGAGCAAAGCTCAAGGGGTTATTTCAATAAATTAGCATATTTTGGAATAAGGTTTAAAGCCAATCAATGGGTTAGCGGACATTGAATAATAAAATAACTTTCAAGTGGCTGACAAATTTTCAACATAAAATAAATTGAATACCATAATTACAATTCTACTTGTCGTCGCAGGCATCATTTTACTACTGTTAATCATTGCGCTTTTCATGAAAAGGGAGCATTATGTAAAACGTGAAATAATCATCAACGCTTCTCGACAAAAAGTATTTGACTTTTTAAAGCTGCTCAAAAACCAGGACAAATTCAACAAGTGGGCAATGGCTGACCCAGACAGGAACTGGGAATTCAAAGGAATAGACGGAACAGTTGGATTCATTATTTCCTGGAATGGAGATAAAAATGCCGGTCAAGGAGAAAAGGAAATTACGAAAATCATTGAAGGGAAAAGAATTGAAACCCAAATTCGTTTTGTGAGACCAATGGCAACCATTGCTAATGTAATCATGGAGACAGATTCTTTATCCGATGATCAAACCAAAGTATACTTCAGCAACGCAGGTAAATTGAAATATCCTATTAATATTATGATTCCCATAGTAGAAAAAATGTTTCCAAAAGATATGGATATTAGTTTATCAACCTTGAAAAACATTCTCGAAAAATAATTACAACAATTAAGAACGAATGGAAGTCCTTGTTTGCATTCTTACTAGTTGCATTTTGGGTCGCCTGGGCCGCCATTCATCATTGGCCTCTATATATGTTTTCATTCGATCCCATTTAAATCTCTGAGCTTTTGCAATAATTCATAGGCGGTTAATATCAAACCTGGTTTTCCCAAATCATAATTACGCAGCAAGACTACCCCGTATTTAGTATTTTTATCAAATGCTAACTGACCAGAATACCCAGCTACTCGGCCGCTGTGTTCGGCGATTCTAATGTTCTTGTATGCATGAATTTCAAACCCCAGGCCTTACTTAGTATGAGTCATATAGCGAATTTCCTTTTTTTCAGATTTCTTAAAGAACAGTGATATGCCTCCTAAAGCATGTCTGCCTAAAAAGGGGGTTGTCCATACTTTCCCTGATTGCATGAACTCAATATTGTCAGCCGAAAGCAGTGAATCATAGCCCAAATTGGCTATAATGAATTTTGATAGGTCATCTGGCGTAGAGTATATTCCTCCATTGGGTATTTTATACCCCCGCCCAAGATGTTCTATTTTAGGTGTTTCCAGATCAATCTTCCCGGAATTTAGTCGGCTGATCCCTACAGCCAGTTGCGCTATTTTTTCTTTTGGGACTATGTAATAACTATTGGTCATACCCAAAGGAATGAATATATTCTCTTCTATAAGGGTGATAAAGGGTTTGCTTGCTGCGCGTTCGAGTGCAAGGCCCAGGATGGCATACCCAATGTTCGAATAGCTGAAGCTTTTGCCTGGTCTTTTTTTAATTGAAGTAGCTGGTATAGCTTCCAATACTTTTTTCTCCCAATTTTCGATAGGCCCTGATGCGGCATTCGGTAATTCAGGCTCTTCTTCCAACCCGGAAGTATGTGTGGCCAGCTCGAAAAAAGTGATCTTCCTGCGGACACTATACCCCTTTAACCTCTTGATCTCCGGCAAATACTGTTATACAGGATCTTGCAGCTTCAGCAACCCTTTTTCAACCAAACGCATGAGGAGAAATGCAGTAAAGGATTTTGAAATCGACCCTATGAGGTAAATCGTCAAAGTGTCTGTCAGAGTCTTCTTTTCAACGTCCAAATAGCCGAAAGCTTTGGACCATACGATTTTGTTTTTATGGACTATTGCAATTGAAATGCTTTCGCCAAGGGTGTCAGCCTGAATATATCTTTGAATTCCCCTTCCGAATTCGTTTACAATTGAATCGAATTGGGTCTTCCTTAATAGCGAATCCTGAGAACATACAAACCCATTAAGTGACGCTATTAAAATGAATAAAAATGCTCTTTTAAACATAGATACTTAGCGCTGTTGTCCTACTAAAATATTGGAAAATCTCAACAAAAAGATTTAAAAATGGCATTTGAGTTGGGTGCTTATAGATTAATAGTAAAACCATACGATAGAGCATAACTATCGATTACGTTGAAAGAATTAATCAGAGACGGAAGCAAAAGGAGAACATCGAAGCCGGTTAATTTCTGTAGGCCTCTTAACAAATCTATGAATAAAGGTGATGAGGGGAACCTGCATCCGTAAGTGTAAGCAAATCAAAATACTCTCTGACCTTAACTAACTTTCCCTCAAATACCTCGCAAATGAGCACGATCGGCAGTTCAAACTTTGTGCCCGGAGCCGGCTTCTGAGCTGAAGTCGATGGCCACTTATCGGTAACTATTCCTGAATGAATATATTCCCAACAGAGTTTCGTTCCTTCTCCATTTGCGAAGACGTTTGTAGGTTTGATGCCCAATTCGCCATCATGTTTTCTCGCCGCAACTGAGCGATTAGCCAGTTCCAGCATTTTATCAATTCCTTTGAATGTTTCCCCTGTTGCCATTATTTTCCATTCGCCGTCAGGTGATAGAAGCTTTTTCCATCCTTCAATATCGTCAGAGGTAAATGCAGCCGTAAATGCTTTGATGAGATCTGCGGTGCTTATTGTTTCTTTTGCCATTGTTTACAGTTTGTATTGTTATTGATTTTGACTCTGACCTTAATAATTTGTATAGCGATAATCTCCGGTATCGAAATACCGAGGTTCATACTTTTAACTATATGGTAAATAACTAACTTATAAAATTACTCAAGGTTTGTGCCGCATATTGGGGGGATATTGCTTAGTTGGATAGCTGAACTTGATTATGACTCAATTTTCTCTTTAGCTTTTCAAGAGGATCAAAGATGATCAGGAGGGGTATTTCTGAAATATAGAGGATTGACAGAACGAAATTCTGCTGGGATTTCAGGCGATACATGTGCCGGATTAGGCTGAGGAATAGCTAATATAATACGAGAGTGAGAATAAGTCTATTCATTTTGCCAATGAATTCCTCAAATGATAGGTTTTGCCCAGGATTGAGCAACTAAAAAAAACAGATTGATCTATAAACCTGCCCGGACTTGTATAAAACCCATATTTGTCTATTTTTACCTTAACCAAACTGTCATTTTTTGCTGCGGCGAATATGCCTTCCTTTTCTTTTATCCATAGTTTACATTGGGCTGTCAATAACTGCCTGTAGTCAGAATTATGTCTTTGCCCAATTGAGTGGTACTCCGGTTAATACAACCGGCTGGAACCTTCAGGGGGCTGCTTATATTGGAAATATTACCGGATCAGCCGATTCTGAGATTATTATTTGCCAGGCAGTTAACTCAACCAGTGGTGCGATTTTTTATAACCAGCCCATTAACCTCTCCGTTTGCAGCAAATGGGTGGCTGAATTTGATTTTAGGTTATATGATGGAACCGGTGCAGATGGTCTGGCTTTTTGTTTCCTGGATGTGCCTCCTGCCGGATTTGTAAACGGCGGAGGATTGGGGATTCCCAATAGCGCTAATGGCCTCAAAGTGTGTTTTGATACATATAATAATTGTATCCCTTACAATCCATCAACAGTACACCAGGATATGCCCAAAATTGAGATCCGTTGGGGTGAGGGTTATAATAATGATTCCGATCCCAACAATGTGATAGTTGGGGAATGTCTGAATGAACCGACTCGTGACAATTCTGATGGCAGAATTTCCTATATCCGGTCACCCCTTTATAACCATGCAAAAATCACCTATGACAGCGGTACCATCACAGTTTATGTTAACGATACTATTTACCTGAGCGGGTTTCAGCAGTTTAATTTTACCGGATACCTGGGATTCACGGCCAGCACGGGAGGATATAACGATAACGAATCCATCAAGAACGTTATTATTTATACCCAGATGCCTCCTTCGGTCGCGGGAGCTTCTGCCGGTTTTTGTCCTTATGATTATATCCAGCTTGGAGGCCCCGTTACTATAGGATATAACTACTCGTGGAACCCTTCCACTGGCTTGAGTGATTCCAGTGTTGCTAATCCCCTGTTGCACCTGTCCAATGATTCCTCCGGCTCCATTTTCCAGACCTATTATGTAAGAACAGGATTTACAAGTAATCCCGGTTGCTCCTCCGTAGATAGCGTAACAATAAGGGTATTTCCGAATCCTAAAGTGAATTTCAATATGCCTGAAATCTGCCTTACAGATGCCATCGGCCATTTTAAGGACAGTAGTTACACGGGCGATATTTCCACTCTTCCCTTTTCCTATAACTGGAATTTCGCTGATCCCAATGCCGGCCCAGGCAATCCTGATAATTCCACAAGTCAGGACCCCACTCATCGTTATAGTGCTGCTGCCAATTACCCTATGTCCCTTACAGTGACCAATAGCCAGGGTTGCACAGATAGTTTATCTAAAATATTTACGGTTAACGGAGCTGTTCCGCTGGCCGGATTTTCCGTGGTTGATGGGTCTCGTTTGTGCAGCAATCAGCCCGTGATTATTCAAAATGAGAGCTCGGTCAATTTTGGTTCCATTACCTGGATTGAAATAATTTGGGGAGATAGTTCCGGAGTTTCCTTTACGGATTCTTTTCCATACCCTGGAAAATTTTACAATCACCTGTATCCCGATCCGGTTTCGACAACGAATGCCTCTTATAGCATTAAAATGATTTCCAGTTCAGGGATTTCCTGCGGCAATGAATTGGATCAGACGATTACCGTTCTACCTGCTCCGCATGTGGTCTTCGACACTATTCCCACTCTTTGCACATACGATTCGTCCTTCATGATCTCCGAAGCTTTAGAATTGAGCGGAGTTTCCGGAGATTTTTCTTTTTATGGGAATGCCATTACACAAACAGGATTATTTAACCCAACCAAGGCAGGAGCAGGTAAGGATACCCTTTCGAGTGTTTTCAGCGGTTCGAATGGATGTTCGGATTCGGCGATCCGGGTTGTGATCATCCAGGCGCCTCCTATTGTTTCTATTGTGAATGATACTTCAATTGTGGTCGCTGAGCCCCTTCATCTTCAGGCAGAATCATCAGACTCTACAGGGGATACTTTTAACTGGTCCCCGGCCACAGGCCTGAATAACACGGCCATCTCCAACCCTGTGGCTTTGTTGGGAGGGGGAACAGATTCAATTGTCTATAAAATCCGGGCCTATGATTCTGTTGGATGTTTTGGACAGGATTCGATTAAAGTGCTTGTCTACAAAACGCTTCCTGATATTTTTGTTCCCAATGCATTCACTCCTGCCGGCCCAGTTGACAATATTTTCAGGCCAATACCTATTGGAATATCCAGCCTCAGCTTTTTCAGAGTGTTTAATCGATGGGGCCAACTTGTATATTCAACAGACCGAATAGGGGAAGGATGGAACGGAAGGGTAAACGGCAAAATGCAGGATTCCGGTGCTTATGTCTGGATGGTGCAGGGAACCACCTATACTGGAAGAATTGTTTCTAAGAGTGGGACTGTGATTCTGATCCGTTAGGCGAATCCTGAATAATAGAACTTTGTAGTACTTGTTCACTGAGTGTAAAACAGGCACAGCTATCCCTCGCTGAAAGATATAGTTGATTGTAAATGCAGAAACCGTCCCGGTCGCGCACCGATGCATACCCTGAACTCATAGTCCTAAGCCCGGCATAAGCCTCTTCAACGAGGGCCGGATCGTTCTGGAAGTAGGCGCAATCTTGACAGATCGGCCCGGAATTCCTTAGTTGAATGAAATCAAGCAGTTTCATGCGTCAGTGAGTTACAAGGGAAGACCAGTAATGGCCGAATACTATTACTGACAAAATATATCCCAAAATTACGTTTACAATTACCCCTGCTGTGAATGCGACAAAGGGCTTAATACCTGCAACGGTTAATTCACGAAACCGCGTCGTTAGTCCGATACTAAAGAAACTAAAGGTGAATGCCCATGTCCGCAAGGAGATGATGGGTGCAATAAGAGCTGGTTTTACCAATTTATTGTAATCGGCCAGCGTATTTCCATGGACTATCAAGGTAGTAAGTATTGAGGCAACGAGGAAACCGATTACGAATTTGGGGAAGCGCCACCATATCTGGCCGATCTGGACTCTTGAGTTTGTTTCATTTCGTTCCCATACGGTGATTGCAATGAGTGCCAATACAAAGGCCCATATACCTATCCAAATGTCTCGCCCAATGACCTTGATCAGGGTATATGATGCGAGTGCCTGGTCTGCTGTTCCTGTAATGCCCAAATGACCTCCGGCCAATCCACCATAGGATTGAGCAGCGGCGAGGCCCGCTGCATCAGCAAATTCCGAAGTTCCAATCCAGGCGCCACCGACTCCCGTTGGCAGGTGAAGCGTGCGTGAAATCAATGGCAATGCGAAAATGAGAATTATCGCCCAAAATACGACGAGGCTTATGGCGATGGGCGGATGCTCTTTTTTGGCCCTCACGGCGCCGGCAACTGCAATCGACGCGGAAACACCACAGACCGCGCCTCCTGCTCCCAATACCGCCGCCAGACGCTGGTCAAGCCCCAGTTTTCGGGAGGTAAAGAAGATGACTAAAAAGGTGACAATTGAAACAATTGATGCTTGTAGAATAGCTACCGGGCCGGCCCAAATGATTAACGTGAAGGGCAAAGTTGCCCCCAGCAGGACAATACCCAATTTGATATAAAATTCTACCCGGAAACCGGCATCGAGCCAGCGGGGCAATCCAATCAGATTTGAGATAACTAGTCCTAAGATGAGAGCTACTAGCGGCGGTTCCAGGTTATAACGGCTGGCTTGATCCCAGTTGCCTGCGATATAGATTATTGTCGATAGTATAAAGACAAAAATAAAAGATGGAATAAATGCCCTGGGCTTTTGCCCGATGAATTTAATCACGATAGTAAAGAGAGCCAGGAAGGCACCGAGCAAGGCAAGATAACGAATGCCGTTCACCGAAAATTGAGCGGCAAGTTGTGATAGGGTTGACCATTTGGCGGGGGCCACAGCAATCCAGGATATGCTGGAACCGGAAAGATAAAAGATATATGCCAGAATAATTATGCCCAGTCCAAGCCATACCGCCCACCAGTCCTCCTTCGACCAGAATTCCTGCCACCCGGAGCTTTGGTTTGTGCCTGTTGTTTCAGTCTTATATTTATTCATGTCAGTTGTTTGGTTTTTGGTAGATATAAAACGAAAATATTCCAATAAAATTAATATACAAAATTAGTAGACTTTAATCTTGGTATAAGCCAAACCGAATTTTCGGTATTTCCCCTTTTTGAGCTTGCTTTGCGGTATGAAAGTGATATCATTTCTCGTTTGCCTGATGCTGGCCCTCGGCTTTAGCGGCGATGCCCAGCGCCTGACCTATAATATGGACCGAAATTGGAAATTTTATTCTGGCGATACTACTCATGCCGATGAGCAGGGATTTAACGACAGGAATTGGAGAACTGTCGATCTGCCTCATGACTGGAGCATTGAAGGCGCTTTCAATAAGTATGCGCCGGCTGGGGGCAGGGGAGCTTATTTGCCTACGGGAATCGGATGGTATCGGAAGACCCTGATTCTTCCTGATGCTATAAAGGGTAAATATATAAGCATCCGTTTTGATGGAGTTTACATGAACAGTGAGGTATGGATCAACGGTCATTTACTGGGCAAAAGGCCCAACGGCTATATCAGTTTTGTATATAAGCTGACGCCCTATCTGCGTAGTCGAAAAAACCTCATTGCAGTGCGTGTCGATAATTCCATGCAACCCAACTCACGCTGGTACTCAGGGTCGGGTATCGATCGTCATGTCTGGCTTGAGGCGACATCTGCCTTACATGTTGCGAATTGGGGTACTTATGTAACAACGCCTGAAGCGGACAGCAGTCATGCAAAAGTAGTGGTCAGAACAATGATCAATAATGAAGGAAATACAACAATAAAAGCTGAGTTGACGACTACGATCAGCAATGAAGCAGGGCGCGATGTTGCTACTGTTTTGCTTCCGGTATCCGTCTCTGCCGGGGATACAGCTATGGGGAGTCAGGAACTTGAGGTCAAGTCGCCCTACCTTTGGTCGCCTTCACATCCAAGCCTGTATACTGTCAATTCAGTATTACGAATAGGAACCAGGATTGTGGATGAGTACCAGACGACGGTGGGTATCCGTCGCATTGAATATAGTACGCAGGATGGTTTTTTATTGAATGGCGAAAGGGTGAAAATGAATGGGGTTTGCCTGCATAATGATGGTGGGTGTGTGGGTGCCGCGGTGCCTTTGGCTGTCTGGGAAGACCGGCTTAAACTGTTGAAGGCAATGGGATGCAATGCCATCCGAACTTCCCATAATCCTCCAGACCCGGTTTTGCTGGAACTCTGTGACCGGATGGGATTTTTGGTTATGGATGAGACCTTTGATATGTGGGAGAAGGGAAAAATGAAGAATGGGTATAATCTATATTTTGATGATTGGTGGGAACGGGATCTCGTCGACCAGGTCCATCGGGACAGAAATCATCCTTCAGTCGTAATATGGAGTGCCGGAAATGAAATTCCAGACCAAACAAGCGACAGAGGAGTAGAGTTATTGAAGTGGCAGATAGCTGCATTTCATCGGGAGGATTCGACCCGGCCCGTCACTACAGCGAATGATGATATTTCTGCTGACAATGGATCAACCAAGCTGGCATTCTTGGAAGCCGAGGATATCGTCGGATACAATTATGTTGACCGCTGGCATGAACGCCGTGAGCTGTTTTATGATGAAGACAGGTATCTGCACCCTGATTGGAAGTTCATCGGTACGGAAAGTGAGGCCATTTATGAGTTTCCTCAATATTCATTGGGCAATGATCCAAGGAAGGTCAGGGCCAATTATTTATCGGGAATGATCAGGGCAGAGCAGTTGTGGAAATTTATTGCCGTACGGCCTTTTATTATTGGAGATTTTATGTGGACAGGTGTCGACTACCTGGGAGAGGCCATGTGGCCGGATAAAGGGGCTTATTTTGGCGTCATAGACCGGTCGGATGTTTGCAAAGACTCTTATTATTTCTATAAGAGTCAATGGGTGAGTGAGCCGGTTTTGCATCTTCTGCCACACTGGAATTGGCCGGGAAGGGAGGGGCAGGTCATTCCAGTTCTCGCCTATACCAACTGTGACACAGTAGAGCTTTTTCTCAATGGTAAATCCTATGGTGTCAAGGCTCAAGAATTCCCCCGTCAGGGCAATTCGCAGGCATGGAATAAATATGAGCGGCCATTTGTGCATACCAATACGGCTGATCTTCATTTATTCTGGGATGTAACCTATGAACCGGGCATATTGAAAGCAATTGGATACAAGAACGGGTTAAAGGTGGCTGAAGACTCGATTATAACGGCAGGTGAGCCTTCCACAATCAAAGTGACGGTGGATTCCACCTGTCTTTATGCAGATGGTCAACATGTGGCATTGTTGCATGTGGAAGTTCTCGATACGAAAGGCAGGATCGTTCCAACCGCTAAAAATGCTTTGACTTTTACCGTGGAGGGCGACAACCGATTGATCGGCACCGATAACGGCAATCCTGCGGATGATCATTTTTTCGGCTCCAATCGAATTATGGCTTTTAACGGTCGGGCCTATGCGGTCGTGAAGGCAGGTTTGCATCCGGGCAATATAACCATCAAGGTTAGTGGCGATGGGTTGACTGGCGCCAGTGTGGATTGCATAAGCCTCCGGGATCCGAAGCCTGGCTTATTCCTGCCATAAAAGGAATGTAACCTGCAATTTGTTTAGGAGCGAATATTAACAGAATATGAACTTATTGTTACCAACTACTTTTCGAGGCTATTAGAAGCAACTTTTTGTTTTTTGAATTGGACATTTACTTTAAGTAAATTTTCGCATCTTGATGCCTATAGCCAGAGCATTGTTACTATTTATCCTCCTTTCGGGTGAATGCGTATGGGCTCAACTTAAGGCTCAAAATATAGTTCTTAAAGGTCAGGTAGTCGATTCTGCAGGTAATAGCCCTCTCAGTTTTGTCACCCTGACTTTGATGGACCCAAGAACAAGTAAGACTATGAAGTCTTTGTTCACAAAAAACGACGGCAGTTTTGAATTAAGGGTGATCGCTGGCATGACCTTCGAATTGACATTAGTACATATGGGCTACCTTTCTAAAACCATCAAAATACCCCCCACTGTTGGAGCTAAAGATTCAATATTAAATATCGGTAAAATTGTTATGGTTACATCTGCCCAACAATTAAATGATGTGGTTATAACAGGGACCAGGGCAGTCATCAAGCAAGAGATCGACAGGGTTACTTATAAAGTACAGGCGGACCCGGAAAGCAAAGCCAACGATGCTCTGGAAATGCTCCGGAAAGTGCCCATGGTCACAGTAGACGGGAATGATGTGATTCAATTGAAGGGTAGCAGCAATTTTCAGATTTTTATCAATGGCAAGCCTTCTGCGTTAATGACCAATAGCCCAGCTGATGTATTAAAATCGATGCCAGCCGCCACTATTTTGAAAATAGAGGTGATCACGGTTCCACCTTCCAAGTATGATGCGGAAGGCCTTGCAGGAATAATAAACATTATTACGCTAGAGAAGATCGAAAATGGGTTTAGCGGCAGCATTTTTGGCAGATGGAACAGCGTTTTTGGTGAGAGGGGGAGTCTGTCGTTTAGCCTGAAGGAAGGCAGGTTCGGATTAAATAGCCTATTCGGGCTAGGTTATCAACCGTTGAAAACAAGCGCAGGGGGATCTCAACTGATCAATTTTTCGCCGCCTAGCGATCTATCTCAGACCGGCCAAAATGTAAATGGCGCAAATTTCAATAACGGACAAACTACATTAAGTTATGAGCTGGACACGCTGCAACTATTGACCGCTTCTGTCGATTTTTTTAATCGGGTTAATACCAGAAATAGCTTCAGGTCTGTGCAATTATGGAGCCCTCCCGATAGTTTGGTACAATCTTATCCTCTTAACAATATAGGTAAAAATTTGGTAGGCGCTTTTGATATTGCCCTGAACTATCAGTTGAGTTTTGCGGGCCGAAAGGATGAATTGCTCACTTTATCCTATCAATACACGTCCGCCTTCAGCAATCAGGATAACCTGGTCATTGCATCAAATGGATTGGATTATGTGGGTAGCACCTTCGACCAGCAAAACAATACTAATTCAAAAAGCCAAACCTTTCAGCTTGATTTCGTGAAGCCAGTGCGGGCCTGGATTATTGAAGCCGGTTCAAAAGCCATATTCCGAACAAATTCCAGCCTCTTCGGAGATCAAAACCTTGACAGTATAACCAGCCAGTACATCGTGGATACCATATTGACGAATCAGTTTGAGTACCATCAAAATGTCTACAGTATTTATAATTCCTATCAGTTCAACCTGTCAAACTGGATCTTTAAAGGAGGATTGAGATTAGAGAATACCCGGATATATAGCAATTATCCCGTAAATCAGAACTATCTCAATCTGGTCCCTGATGTATCCATTCAGCGTAATTTCCAAACGACCGGCAGTTTTACGCTGGGCTTTACGGAAAGGATACAGCGACCCTTCGCACAACAGTTAAATCCATTTGTCGATCGATCCAATCCTGAATTTATTACGACCGGTAACCCTGGTTTGCAACCGGTTGTAAACCATATCATTGAATTAAGGTATAGCGAATCTGCAAAAGCCCCATTCAATGTCAGTTTGAACTATTCTTTCTCTGACAACAATATTCAAAATGTTACCTCTCTCATCAGTGATACCGTGTCCGAAACCACCTATTTAAACGTCGGGAAGACCCAAAGTGCCGGTATAAACCTGAGTACGAATTATCCCATAACAAATAGGCTGAATGTAAATATAAATGGGCAGTTATTCCGACTTTGGATCACCGGCACCTATAATTCCCAGTTTTATCAAAACCAGGGTTACCAAGGCAACGCAAACGCATTTGTACGATACAATTTTGGGCATGACTTAAATGTCGCGCTCAATTTCGGCTATTTCAGCGGCGGCATTTTTTTGCAGGGTAAATCCAGTGACTACAAATTTACCTCCGTAAATATTATCAAAGAGTTTTTTAAAAAGAAGGCTGTCTTCTCACTTACATTGTACGACCCATTAGAAAAGTTTAATAATTACATCTCCGAAACGAATACTCCGGGCTTTCAACAGACACTTAATTCCCAATATTATTATCGGAATCTCAGGCTGGCTTTCAATTATAAGTTTGGCAGATTGAACAGTACCATCAAAACAAATTCCAGAGGAATAAAGAATGAGGATCCGGCACCGGCTGTGAATAGGGAGGCGCAATAAAATATAATCACTTAAAATAATTGTTAACTGCAAACTCATATTGTTCAATAAATATTTGTTTGTGGATTGCCTTTCAAATGGGGCAATTTACCTTTCAGCTTAAGAAATGAAAATCGAAAAAAAGGATCATCAGCCTTTCTATTTCTTCCTTTGGTAGATAATTTTCCCCTGGCTGAAGGTGAAGAAAACCTTGTCAAAAGAAAGAATATCCTTAGCGGGGTCCCCATCCAACAAAACGATGTCGGCATCCATGCCGGGAATGATTTTTCCTGTGCTGGAGCTCAAACCGAACTGCTTAGCTGGTGCGGTCGTCAGCATATTCAGGATCTTCCTGAAATCAAGGCCAGAACCAGCAAGCAAGCTGTATTCATCCTCTGTAGAATAGTCGCTAATATAGCCCACATCGGTCCCGAAAAGCAAATTCCCCCCTGCCGCTGAGAAATCATGCACTTGCCGCCGGGCGACAGTGATAAATGGGTTATCCTTCAAGTCTTTCACCCCATACTTCATAAGCTCCGCTTTCCAGAGTTTCAGCGTGGGGATAACAGACAGATGCACTTTGAGCATCCACTGAATGGTATCAGCACTCCAGGCCCTGTCACCGTCGGGAGTAGTATGTGCGAGAATATCAACACCAGCTTCCAGGGCGATTGCAAGACCCTTATTGTCTGTAGGATGTGCGAAGACAGGTTTGCCCAGACGATGGGCCTCCTGGACGATTGCTCTGACAATAGGAATGGGCATATAAGCGATAGCCTTTCCAGTCGGCGATCCCGTCCAAAGTTTGGTACCGTCGGCACCTGAATCGATTTGTTGCCTGACATGCAGTGCTGCCTGCTGCGCGTCAGTTGCTTCCTGGAGCGTCAGTGGTGCGATATAGAAAGGGCTTCCATTTGTTGGGACGAGGGGAACGCCTGCGGTATAAATGACAGGACCTGAGACATCGCCATTCTTTATCCTGTTCCTGATGCGCAAGGTCTGCCGGATATCAAACTCTGCCAGGTCGAATACGTGTGCGAATCCATGGCTGGTTAGCATGTCGGCCATCTGTTCATTAAACCGTTCTGCATCGATCGTATCGGCGCGGTTCCATTTGGTCTCGATAAAATGGACATGACAATTCCAGAAAGCGGCAGTCATTACCATGCCTTTGCAGGGAATGATTCGATAGTATTTTGGTACCACGATCCTGTCTGAACTGCCTACGGCTATAATTTTCCCGTTCCGGACCAAAACAGTGCCTTCTTCGATCGGAATAGCATTAGGGGAAGGATAGATCCTGGCTCCAACCAGGGCTAATCCTTCAGAGGCATCACTCTTCTGGCTAAGTACTTCGTTTGTAATGAGGAATAGGGCAAATAGCAATCCTATTCTGATGCTCGAATTTTTCATATTTATGTTATGCTTTCCTGGGTTAACTATTGATAAGATAACTCAGGAACATCAACGATTTGGAAACCGGCCCGATTTTCAGCAGGCTCTTCGGAATTGCCCTTTGACAACTAATCATTCTGCTTATTATGGGATGCACTTCACCCTGGTAACCGGCCTCCCTGATTTGATCCAGTGAGCGGATATTCAGGTTTCGCAGCAGCCTCCACCATCCATCGTAAAAGAAGGGGTTGCGGAAAGGGGAGGGGCCTAGTTTGGAGAGCAGATGAAAGCTCTCTGGAATTTCCACATTGGGTTCACGGAAACAGGATGCGGTCACCTGTTCTTCACTTATACCGACATTGACCAAATGCTCCTTGATATAGACCGGCTTTAAATGCGCCTGAAGCCTTATATAAAAGTCGATATCCACCAGCCATTTGAGCCGGGGATCAAATTCACAGGAGGCGGATTTTTTGAATATAACTACACTGGGGGGACCGATCAGGTTGGTTGAAAAGAGAACGAGAGGGCTCTTCTCCAACCGTGAAAACCACCAGGATGAGAGTTTGACTTTCTGGGATTCGGATCTGTCAAAAAAATAATTGGAATAGGCGGAGAAGATAAATGCGCAATCCGGGTTTTGCTTTATAGCATTTGCAAATCGGGTGAGGCTGGCCGGTCCGGAGAACCAATCATCATCGTGCATGATCTTGATCCATTTTCCATTGGCCTGACGGACAGCTTCATTCCAGTTTTCTGGTGTTCCGAGTTGCCCCGGGTTTTTATGATAGTGGATAGGAAGAAGGTCTGCATAGGCGGCGCAGAAACGCTGAATACTGTCATCCGGACTATCGTCTGTGATAACAGCCTCGAAATCCTTAAAATCCTGAATAACCAGGGAATTTAGTAGCCTGCCCAGAAATTCTGTTCTTTTATAAGCCGGTATGCAAATGGAAATTAGGCACATAAGTTTACTGATCCGAAAGCTCGGATTATCAATAAACTCCAAATTTAAGAAGATCTGCCCATCTCAATTCAGGGGCTCATCAGTTACTTCAACATCCCAGTGAGCGATCAAGATCTCAAAACGATGGTTTTCCACCTTAGTATAGGCTTCCTGATCCGGGAAGAGTAGGGCCTTGTAGGGGGTGGTCAGGTCGGGATCGAAAGCGGCTTCCGCATTTTTGAATACGATCCGGACGCGCATATCCCAACGTGTATCTTCTCCGCTATGGAGTTTGGGTTTGGAAACCGTCACACTGATGATGTCGCCTTTTTCGATTGCCTTTTTCAATAAGGGAAAATGATTGGTCTTCCAGAGATGATAGAATTCATCGGCATAGCCCCATTTGGCCTTATAGTAGTTTTCAACGATGAAATATGAATTGTGTGCCGGACTGGATTGGGAGTAGCTGCGAAAACTTATGAATAGGAAAAGGATGAGAATACAAATGCCTGGAATGAGAATATTTCTGAAGTAAGAATATTTTTTCATGTTTTTTTTTGAAAATTAGATGTAATTTATCCCAAACAATCGAAAAAAGATTTTTTTAATGGTCTATAATTATAGTAGATTAGTGCTTTTAAATAAAAAGAATCAAAACTTTTAACACATAAAATATGGATGAAGAAACAAGAAAGCAGACTGCATTAGGGGATGTGGCGGCAAGACAACTTGCCATAGCTACCCGCACAGTTCCGCAAATGATTACCATCACACCAAGGTGGCTGACCCATTTGTTGAACTGGATACCTGTGGAATCGGGTGTTTACCGGTTGAATAAGGTGAAAGATGCTAGCAATGTAGAAGTTGATTGTTCAGCCCGGGATGAAAGGGAATTGCCTGAGACATTCGTGGATTATATTGAAAACCCCCGCGAATATAACCTAAGCGCGGTGAACACTGTATTGGACGTTCACACAAGGGTCTCAGACCTGTATAGCAAACCTTATAATCAAATCAGCGAACAGTTGCGTCTGATCATTGAAACGATCAAGGAAAGACAGGAAAGCGAATTGATCAATAACAAGGAATATGGCCTTTTATACAGCATTGTACCTTCCCAGCGAATAAAGACCAGGACAGGCGCACCAACACCAGATGACCTGGACGAACTGATCACTAAAGTCTGGAAGGAGCCTGGATTTTTTCTTACTCATCCTTCAGCGATTGCGGCTTTTGGGAGGGAATGTACGCGCAGAGGTGTTCCACCTCCGACAGTTTCTTTGTATGGGTCACAGTTCTTAACCTGGAGGGGCATTCCTCTTGTTCCTTCGGATAAGGTTCTTGTTGAAAATGGAAAATCTAAAATCATACTGGTTCGTACTGGAGAGGCGAAGCAGGGAGTAGTGGGACTTTATCAGCCCGGGCTTCCAGGAGAACAAAGCCCAGGATTATCGGTTCGGTTTATGGGAATAAACCATCAGGCCATAGCCTCCTACCTGGTTTCTTTGTATTGCTCACTGGCAGTGCTGGTGGATGACGCCATTGCTGTAATCGATGACGTGGAAATCGGGAAATATCACAGCTATAATTATCAATAATGGGAAAGGAGCAGGAGCAATATCAAGGCATTCCGGGCCCTGACCTGATACAACAAATGGCCAATGAATATTTCAAAGCTATGCCAGGTTCTCCAATCCAAAATAACGGGGGACCGATTACGGGCAATGATGCTCCCCGTGATTTGCCGACTGATCCGGCACAATTTACAAGGACGAGCCCTGCTTCATCAGGTTTAGGAGCGAGCCCTTCGGCTATCGATCATGGGAGGTCCTTTAACCTGACCGATCCGCCTACTAGCCTTCCGGACCCTCATTTTTCTGATGGAAGGGTACCTTCTTCAATTGCCGGAAGCGGTGCTTCCAAAACGGCCGTTGCTAATCCAGAGCATTTTGATTTGGCTGAGCCTCCTCTCAATCTGCCGGATCCTCTTTTTGCCGGTACCGGCCTAATTCCCCATTCTGTGCCGGGAACAAAAAATGATATTAAAGAGCCCACTGCCTCAGACCAACCTATTAAACCTTTTGGGCCCGCTTCTTTACAAGTAGGTCATATTCCTTATACGGCAGAATTGCCTTATGAAAAAGCATTGAAAGGGATGGCAGGATTGTTTCAGCCCGCTTTTTCATCTACCGGATTGCCAGGTCTGCAATCAATTGTCCAGGAGCCATCCTTTTATTTCATGCATGGGCGTGAATCCATTTCCAAAAATGGCATCAGTTTCCCGGGTAATACTACGGCGCCATTTGACGTAAATCTTATAAGGCGCGATTTCCCCATATTGGAAGAGCATGTAAACGGAAGGCGGATCGTTTGGCTGGACAATGCGGCGACCACTCAAAAACCCAAACAGGTCATTGACAGGATAAGCTATTTCTATCGTCATGAGAATTCGAATATTCACCGTGCAGCCCATGAACTTGCGGCCAGGGCAACCGATGCTTATGAACTTGCAAGAAGAAAGCTTCAGCATTTTCTGAATGCATCTTCGATCAATGAAATCGTCTTTGTCCGGGGTGCAACAGAAGCTATCAATCTGGTGGCTAAAAGCTGGGGCGAGCAAAACTTAAAGGAAGGAGACGAAATTCTAATCAGTCACCTGGAACATCATGCCAATATTGTTCCCTGGCAGCAACTGGCTGAAAGGAATGGGGCTATCCTTAAAGTTATCCCAGTAGACGATGATGGGCAGTTACTGATGGAAGAATACGGAAAATTGCTGGGGCCCAAAACAAGGATAGTGTCATTTACCCATGTCTCCAATGCACTCGGGACAATTACGCCCGCAAGGAAAATGGTTGAAATGGCCCATGCCGCAGGCGCGAAAGCGCTGGTCGACGGAGCCCAGTCGGTTTCCCATATGCGTGTAGATGTCAAGGACCTCGATTGTGACTGGTATGTGTTTTCAGGCCATAAGGTTTTCGGGCCTACGGGAATTGGCGTCTTATATGGGAAGGAGGAAATTCTAAATGCAACCCAACCGTGGCAGGGTGGGGGAAATATGATAGCGGACGTTCGTTTTGAAAAGACGATTTATCAAAAAGCGCCTGCACGTTGGGAGGCTGGCACGGGCAATATTGCTGATGCTGTGGGACTTGGTGCTGCGATCGATTATGTATCCCGGATCGGGATTGATATGATCAGCGCATATGAACATCAGCTTTTGGTTTATGCGACGAGGCAATTGAAGCAAGTGCCGGGAATTCGTTTGATTGGCACGGCTGCGGAAAAAGCCGGGGTGCTTTCTTTTGTAATGGAAGGTTATCGTACTGAGGAAATCGGATCTGCATTGAATCAATTTGGGGTGGCGGTTCGTTCCGGCCATCATTGTGCGCAGCCCATACTCAGGAGATTTGGCGTAGAATCATCTGTGAGGCCTTCTTTGGCCCTTTATAATAATTGTAATGATATTGATACGATGATCGCTGTTTTACTAAGGCTGAGCAGCAATCGTTCCTTAAGGTTTTCCGGAATTCAGGTGCAATAGAACGCCGTGAGACCATTTCCCTTAAAGAGATAAAAATAATTATTAGTCTATAAATAATGTAGACAATAAAATTTGCATTAAATTGCAATTAGTGTGGATCTTAATCTGAACCATGAATGGCAATTTAAACAGAAAGATTTTTGGCATATTTACCTTCTCCGGCATATTGTTGATTATATGTCCTGCAACACATGGCGGCCCGGTTGGTTTTAATTATTTTGATTCGGGTTCTCAAACCCCTTTTTTCATCAAGGACAGTATTCCTTTTTGGGCCGACCTTAATGTTGACGAAAATGAAATAAAACTGGAGCTTGACCTACTGGCGCCGGAAGGATCAAAAGAATATGCCGGAAAAAAATCCATACACAGGCTGATTAGATTTCTTAGAATAAAAAAGAAGTTCAGAGACAAAAAACTGGCCCGCCGATTGTACAGATTCCTGGCTAAGGAATCCGCCAGTCTAAAATTATATCCACAGGCTATGGCTTTTTATGCGAAGGCCCTCGAACCTGATGACGGCAGCATTAAGCTTGATGAAGGTTCCTTAGCGCTTATAGATAGCATTAAGCAACCGGAACAGGATGATGAAAAGGTGGAATCCCGGCCAACTACCATTTCTGATCTCGTCGGAACTTTTTCCAACAATAAGCGCGCTTTTGCATATGCAATCATCCTCCATGTGAAACAGCCTGTCCCGGGCAAGCGCAATGCTTTCAATGGGTTGGATAATGTCGGACATACTTTTATTACTTTAATCAAATACAACAGCGATCAAAGCGTTGATTCCCGTTCTTTTGGATTTTACCCGGATAAAAACTCGAATATCTCGGCCACACCTTTGCACCCAGGAGCACCTTCAGTCTTCAAGGATGACGGATCGCATGACTGGGATGAGGTCATAGGGAAGTTTATATCGAGAAGGAGATTCGACAAAATTATCCGGCTCCTCGATAAATATGAAAACAAGCACTATGACCTCAATGAAAGCAATTGCACGGATTTCGGATTGAATGCAGCAGCCTTATGCGGGATCCAAATATTTCAAACGGAAAACAGTTGGCCCCTCGGCAGAGGCAATAATCCTGCAAGTGCAGGTCAAAGCATATTGGAGGGAAAGCTGTTGAATACCGATACCATGAATCAGGATGAGTTGTTCCTCAGTAACAGTATTTTGAAATAGGCTAAAAAAAACACCGTCTGTGGAAACGGACGGTGAACCAATTGCATTGCCAGACCTCAACTTCAACTCGGCCTGGCTATAGATTAGGATGGATTAGTCTACTCAATTTCTCTTTTCAGGTAATTTTCCCGAAGTTGTTTCTTAATATTTGTCATCGAAACCGATAATCGGCTGGCTGCTTTAAAAAATGGTTTTTCAATTGGACCCAGATCGATTTCGACAATGAACCTGATCTGATAGCCTTCTTCTGATTCCAATGGAAAATATTCTGATGAAGCAGTTGAATCAATGAATTCATGGCTTGTTTTAGCGCCTTGCTGTTTAGCTGATTGGAGCAGGATATCGAGGCCATTTATTGGAAGTTTTTCGGACCAGCTTTTCCCGGTATTGTTTCCTTCTTCTATCGAGTCTTTTATTGCTTTTCTATAGTTCAACAGGCATCTGGCTGTGTAATTTTTGTGTTGAAGAATTTCCCTTATATGGTCATCAATTGCTGCCTGTGATATATTTTTTCGAACGGGAAAACCAATTTTATATATCCAGCCTTTTCTTTCTTCTGTGAGGAAGGGATAAAGCAGGATTTTAAAAGGTTTCAAACCATAGGATCCTGCAAAATATTCAAGGGGCTGAAGTATGATCTGGAGGCGTTCTGCTGATTGAAAGGCGAGCAGTGAAGATGATGTATTGTAAGGGCTTGAACTGTTATGCTGAGCTTTGATATAATATATTTTTGGCATGATTATTTGTTTTGGTCGGCTTGCAGGCTGATTTCATAATAGGTTTCTCTTGTTATCCTGACTTTGATTGAACGATAGCCTTCCTTGTTGACACAAAGGGTGTCATCCGGTTGGGCTACCAGACTGAATGCTCCGTCCGGCATGGTACCTGTGATTTTTTGGGTTCCCTGAATACGAATGGTAGCTCCTTCCAGAGGAGAGGATGCTTCGGCACTCAATACCAGGCCGCTGATCTGCATTTCCTGGTTGATTTGAGGAACTCTTCCGCTCATTAGCAGGAGGGAACAAATCAGGATGGTAAACCTATACAATATATTTTTTTTCATGGTGATTCGTTCAGCTTTAAAATTCCGCAATCAGGGAGGAGATGTCAATCTTTTCCATGTAAGGTTCCAGCCATTTGGTTTCATGAAACACCAGGTTTAAGATGAGAATGCTCTCTCCCTTTTCGGAATAAATAAGTTTCAATTCGACATAAAAATGCCCAAGCGCATAAAGAAAAAATCTGTCGAGGCCCTGTCTCCTTTCTCCTATAAAACTTCCATAACAGTTCAGATTCTTATCCTGCTGATCATTCGGTAAGGATATGAATTCGAGTATGGTCATTTTGTGAGAAGAAAGATTGAATAGATTATTGATTCAATTGGAGTCCGGGTTGAACTGGTTAGTCAACGGCAACATCGGTGGGCTAATAGGTAAAATTCTTGTTTTTCGAACTTCATAATGAACAAAAATAGTATGATTTTATAAATCTACCAAATTAGTAGACTAAAATATATATTTTAGAATTATTCTTTCTTGGCAATAATAGTTTATCGGATTGCTCTGCAATCAGGTAATTGCGCATATCTTTATGTTAATGAAAACCCGGAGAGATCCATTCCAGGCCATTGCAGACCCCACTCGCAGGGCTATTCTCTGCCTGATCGCGTTGCAAGCCATGACACCCCATGCGATTGCGGATCATTTCAACAGCAGCAGACAGGCAGTTTCCAAACATATTCAGATTTTATCCGAATGCAGCCTGGTGCAATCGAAGCAAAAGGGAAGGGAGATCTTTTATAGGGTGAATGTTTTAAGAATGAAAGAGATTGCAGATTGGATCGAGCCCTTCCGGCAAATCTGGGAAAAACGTTTTAATCAGTTGGATGAATTGCTGGTCCGGATCAATCCAAAATAACAAGGAAACCCATGAAAATGGAAGAAGTATACCTGCACGATGAGGTTTTTGAACGAGCCGGAAAGGGATCCGGGCCTCTGTCAAGGGGTGAATACGAATGTTGCATTTTCAGGAACTGTGATCTGAAAGGGAAGGATTTTTCAGACTTTCATTTTATAGACTGTGTTTTTGAAGGTTCAGATTTGAGCCTCGCCAAATTCAGGCAGACAGTATTCCGGGATGCCGCTTTCAGGAATTGCAAAATGTTTGGGGTTCATTGGGAAGACTGTCACCCTTTTGGACTTTCCTTTTCATTTGAGGATTGTTTATTGAATGATTCCAGCTTTTGCCAGGTTAAAATGAAGAAGACTGTTTTTAAAAATTCTGTTCTTAAATACACTGATTTTTCGCAAGCAGATATGGAATCAGTTTTATTTGAAAACTGCGATTTGGAAGATGCGGTTTTTGTCAATGCAGATCTTTCTGGTGCAGATTTCAGCAACTCTTTTAATTATCGGATAGATCTGGAACTAAATAAAGTAAAAAATGCTAAATTTAACATGACAGGGCTTCACGGGTTATTGACAAAATATGGGCTAATTATTCAATAATATGCATATTATCTTTAGAAATTTCCCGATTGTCCTCATTGGATTAATGGCCTGCCAAAACCGCGGAGAAAATCATCCTGTGAATCATGTAAAGGAGGAAGTGCTAAGGATGGCGGATTCCGTTTCAAAATCTATAACGTCAAAGGGGGTTTCCTCCTGGCTTGATTTTTTTGACGATCGGACCGATTTTTTTATGGTCTCCGGCGGCCATTTGATTTTCCCCAATTACGATTCTGCCAGGAATTTCATTAATCAGGTTTTAGTTCATAATATTCGGAGCATTCAACTTTCCTGGGATGTTATTCGGGTTGATTCCCTGACCAATGAATTGGCTACGATGTCGGCTGGATTCAATGAAAAACTGATCGATTCAGCGGGAAAACCAATGACATCAACTGGTTACTTCACTGCTGTAACAAGGCTGACTCCATCTGGATGGAAATTTGCGAATGCCAATTGGTCCCTCGCCCAAACAAACTAAAGTTCCCTTGACTTAAATGAGCTTTTTTTCAGAATTTTGAACAAAATTTGCCGGATTATGAAAATCCTTATCCCCACCTGTTTGTCTATCTTGTTCCTTTCCTGTCAGAATCAGCAATCTTCCGGACCGGCAGGCGCAACACCGGCTGCTGCCCAGCAGCCGGCCAAACCGAAATATACTATTAACATGCTGGATAATAAGAACGATCTTTCCTGCGGCATGCCACTGACTGCGGGCATTGAAGATACTGTTCATTATAAGGGTAAGGTTTATGGTTTTTGTTCCAAGGACTGCAAGGATGATTTCCAGAAAGACCCGGAGGGTCATCTGGCTTACAAATAAGGATCTTTTTGATGTGGTTTTTACTAGGCGCATAAATCAGGGGTGATTACGTTGTGATTGCTGTTTTTACTGAATAATTTAGTCCCATCCAATAATCCAAATTCACTTCCCATGAAAAACATTTACCTCCGCCTCTCAGTTTTCTGCTCATTTTCTTTTTTTCTTCCTGCGGCGGCCAGTTATGGCCAGTGCTCCTGTTCAGGAAATATCAGCCCTAATAGTGTGACTTATTTGCAAACAATAAGTTCAACGAATGCGGCAACTTCCACCATCAGTTTTCCCAAGTTCAATCCCAGCCTGGGCACCCTCGGTTGCATTGAATTCAGGGATACCATATCCGGAGCTTCCACTACTGTAATACAGAATACCGGTTCTTCGGCTTCTGATTACAGCTTCCTGTTGACTGTAGCCAATAGTTTCAGCGCACCTGGCGTTTCACTTACCCAAACATTTTCAAAGAACCTGGGCCCAGAAACTCTTTCGGCCGGTCAGCAGGTAACATTTGGTCCGGACAGCTTGTTTTTAAATGTCCCGGATTCCGTCTATGTAACGGATACGGCTGGATACCAGGGCAGCGGCAACGTTGCTTTTGATTATACATTAGGCGGTGGCCTGGTTGCTTTAACGGGCGGTTTAAATTATAATTCACAGATCGTGACCAATTACTGGGGTAAATTCCGGCTGACCTATTATTATTGCTCTTCCGGTAACAATGATCCCCATTGCCATGGTTTCACTGCTACAAAGGGGAGTGGTTGTGTCAACCTGAATTGGACCTGCGATACGGCTTATAAAAATGACAGTTCTCAAATCCTGTTCAGCCAAAACGGATATCAGTTCCAGCCTATCGGGCATTGCGGTTCTGCTTCAGGGGTTGATGGTGATACGGCTTCCTTCAAATATGTTTATAACCTGTCATCGAACGAGAACAATAAGATCTATTTTCAGATAAAATTCACGGATTCGACGGGCAACACCTCCTATTCCCCAGTCCGGTGGGTGGACCTGAGTGCCCTGGGTATTGCGGGATGCAATCTATATCCCAATCCTGCTAAGAGTTTGGCAGTTGTTGAATTTGATCAAATGCTGACCGGCACTTATTCAGTTTCAATCATGAATAGTTCGGGCTATTGTGTGCAACAAAAACAAGTGAGCTTAAACGGGAGCAACCAATTGAGTCTGAACCTGGGCGGTATTAAACAAGGACTCTATATCGTTCATCTGACTGACAATAGTTCCCACCAGCAGGTCAATGCGAAACTGGTAATCCAATAATTAAACTTTTATTTGTCGTATCGTCCCTAAGGAAGAGGCTGTCTCCAAGGAGATGGCCTCTTTTATTTGGCAGGAATTTGTCTTAGGATTTTTTTGATCACTACGATTTGCCCAAGATGATAATAACAATGTTCGATTGAACCCTGGATATGGTAATAATAATTCCCGGATCGGCCATCAGGGAATTCCTTCCAAAGCTGTTCTTCAGTCAATTGTTCGATAAGTGTTGCGAAATCTTCAGCGTCCTGAAAATTCTTTTGTACCAGATTTTCCCAATCCTGCTGAGATTGGATCGGTGGGTATTGTAGGCTTTCCTCGTGTTTGGACTGGAGAGGATTGCCCTTTAAGACATGAAAGACTGCATTGAGATAATAGTTCATATGGTGGACCAGTAAGGCAATGCAGTTTAGATCATAGACCTGTCTGGTTGCATCTTCCCAGCTCAAATCTTTTAAATGTTCATTCAAAGAGGAATCAGTCCAGTTGCTGCCCTTTTGAAAAGTCCGCAGGCCTTTGGCAATTTGAGCGGGAGTTGTCATGGAATAAATTTCTTTTATCGAATATGTGAATTTAACCAATTACCGATTATTTCATTGATGCGCTCAGGCTCTTTTAAGATCAGCAGGTGCCCGGCTTTAGGGATGACCTCTGTGGGATGGGTATAGCGCATCGGCAGGGTTAGATCGCGGCTACCATGAATATGAAGTATCGGAGTATGGATTTTCTCATTTTCCCATTTCAGGATGGCGTCCATTGCCCATTTCATGAATACCGAATCCTGTTCATTCAACATCCGGTTGATATTGCGGTAGATGCCCCTGTTTCGGATAGTGAAGAAATATTTGATACGGGCTCCGGTTTTGATCAGGCCGATTGGCAGGATCGCATGAATACCCAGTTTGCCCAACAGACGAAAATAGGGGGGTAGTTCCCTTGAAACGGGTATGCTGGAAATTAGGATGATTGCTTTAGGATTTAGAGTTTTCGCCATTTCTGATACGATCATGCCGCCCAAGGAAAGGCCCATCAATATAAAAGGTTTTGAGTCATCGATTTGAACAGACAGACGCGATGCATAATCAGATAGGCGTTCCTGTTTCAATGGCTGGATCCAAAGAATGGGTGCTGCTTCAAACCCTTCAGGTAACCGGATATTCCTGAATGCCCTGTGATCCGCTCCCAGGCCACTCACCATATAAACCTTCATTGAACAAATTTATATATAAATGAGGGCTCCGCGATAAGGACAGCCGATGGGCCGGAATAATTAGGAATGCGACTAAAGCCACTATCCTTATTTTTGGGGCCGTTTAGGCCGCCTAACTTTTAATATCAGCATGGAGATACTTGGTTTATTTCTTTCCGCTCTTGTTGGCCTATCTCTAGGGCTCATTGGCGGCGGTGGTTCAATTTTGACCGTTCCCATCCTGGTTTATGCGATCGGTTTGGATCCGGTACCGGCAACTTCCTATTCGCTTTTCATTGTTGGCATTAGTTCCCTGGCAGGAGCTTTCAATAATTACAGAAAAGGTCTTGTAAATGTGCGAACAGCGCTCTTATTTGGAGTTTCTTCCATCACTACCGTTTTGCTCATCAGAAAATTCCTGATCCCGCTGATCCCCGCTAATTTATTTCAGATAGGCAGCCGGATCATCACCCATTCGACGGCAACAATGATTCTTTTTGCCTTGCTGATGTTGCTTTCTGCATGGGCCATGATCAGTGACATTAGCGAGGAAGTGGTCTCGAAACCACTCGGCAAAACAAATCAAATATCAATCCTCTTATTGTATGGGGTGATCGTAGGATCTGCAACCGGGCTTTTGGGCGCCGGCGGAGGATTCCTGATCATTCCAGCCCTGGTCCTTGTTCTGAAGATGACCATGAAAGAGGCAGTTGGGACTTCTTTACTGATCATTGCCCTTAATTCGCTGGTTGGCTTTTGCGGTGATATCGGGCATTTCCGGATACAATGGAACTTGCTCCTGGGTATTACCGCTCTTGCTGTTACAGGCATTTTTATCGGAGGGTTGATAGGGCGTAAACTGAGCGGAGATAAATTAAGAAAGGCCTTCGGATGGTTCGTTTTGAGCATGGCAATTGCTGTATTAATCAAAGAATTCTTTTTTTCTTTCTGAGATTCCTGTACTGCTATAAATTAAATCTTTTCATGATTTCCGTCAGCCTTTTCATCAAAGGAATTCCGGGGAAATAATTGGTTGAAATTGCCTGCTGACGTATTTTAGCCAGATTCATCAATAAGATGCTTCAAAAAAATAAAACGCTCGCCGGGCTGTATTTGACTCTTTTTCTGGCCGGATCAATATTGATAACCGGAGGTTGCGGTAACCAGCAGACTGAAAAAAATCAGGATGGTTTCTGGATCCCAGCCGATACAAATTCAATAAGGAATCCTTCCCTGAAACATATGGTAGCCTACGGACGTGAATTGGTTGCACATACGGGCCACTATTTTGGACCCACAGGCTCCATCAACAAGAGCAGCAATGGCATGAATTGTCAGAACTGTCATTTGCAGGCTGGGACGGTTGTTTTTGGCAATAATTTTGGTTCTGTGGCTTCTCTTTATCCAAAGTTCAGAGATAGAAGCGGCCAGATTGAAAATGTTTATAAGCGCATCAATGATTGTTTTGAGCGAAGCCTTAATGGACGGCCCATCGACACAATGAGCCGGGAAATGAAGGCCATTGCTTCTTATATTCAATTTATCGGGTCGAATGTGCCCAGGGGGATTAAGGCTTTCGGTTCCGGCCTCGGTAAACTGGCATTCCTGGATCGGGCTGCAGATACTATCCTTGGCAGAAAGGTCTATACCCTCCGTTGTCAAAGCTGCCATCAGCAGCAGGGGGAAGGCGCGTTGAATACCTTAGGCAATGAATTTTTGTACCCGGCGCTTTGGGGAGGGCATAGTTTTAATGACGGTGCCGGCTTATTGCGGTTAATCAACCTGGCCGGTTTTGTCAAATACAATATGCCATTCGGTGCTAATTATCGAGCACCTCTATTGAGCGATGAAGAGGCATGGGATGTTGCGGCCTATATCTGTTCCCAACCTAGGCCTCATTTTGACTATAGCCATGACTGGCCCAATCTTTCCAAAAAACCCATTGACTATCCGTTCGGCCCCTATCGGGATAGTTTATCCGAAAATCGGCATAGGTATGGGCCGTTCAGTCATTAGCTTTCCAGATGCTTTCTAAAGGCTGGTAATCGATTTGCGTCCATGACTTTCCGTGCCCGAGGGATAGATCCATCTGACCAAAGGGAACAGTCGGGAAAAAAACAGTGGAAAGAACGGTCAGGCCGCCATCAGCAAATATTTCCACAGATGCCCTGTCGATCAGGATTTGAAGGGATAAGGTGGAATCTGTACTGATCCTGGGGGCGTAACTTCGGCCGATGAAATCCGGTTGAAAATGGGTAGCTCCGCTTTGAGAGCGGTCAATATAAAACCGGTTGCTATGGTGATCGTATCCGATAAGCAGCCACTCCTGTTCTTCATTTTTGATCTTTAGGCAAAAGTCTTCATCGGATTTTGATTTGAGTTTGAGCAGAAAAGGAGATTGAATGGATTTATGGATATTAGGGCCGGTTGCGTCCTGTTTCAATAAGTCTACCGGGCCTTTGTTCAAATTGTTGAGTTCGGCTACCGGCAAGGAGCCTAAAAAGAGCCGGGTACCTATTTTTTCCAAATGAAGTTCCCTTGGAATCGTCATCGAATTTCTCCAACCCTGTGATGGGATTTTGTCTGCATATAGCCAATTGGACATCCAGGCAAGGTAAATTTTTCGGTTTCCGGTATTGGACCAGGAGACCCCAGCATAAGAATCGGGGCCATAGTCAATCCATTTTGTGGAATCGCTTAAAGCTTCAAAACGATGCCCGTCGAACTGACCAATAAAATATTGAGTGGCCGAACCTTTATTGGGTCCGCCAGGATTTACACTTACTGTGACGACCCAATATCCGTTGCCTTGAAATCTTAGTTGGAAAAGGTCGGGGCATTCCCAAACCCCAGCATGGCAACCTGCATTCTTTCCGAATTCAGATTCAAGGGTCCATGTTTTCAGGTCTTTTGATGAATAGAAGCCGATATGATCCCCGATGGCCAGGGTTGCAATCCATTTTTTGGCCGGAGCATACCAGGTCAGTTTCGGGTCCCTGAAATCCCGGATGCCAGGGTTTTTTATGACGGGGTTGCTGGCATATTTTGTCCATGTGCTTCCTCCATCATTACTGTAGGCAATACTTTGGTTTTGAAAATCATTTCTTCCGGATTTTTCCTCCTGAGGATCATGCTGTGTGAAAATGGCAACCAATGAAGGCTCTTGTTTGGTTCCGAAGCCAGAGCTGTTTTCCATATCCAGGACGGCGCTTCCTGAAAAAATATATCCAAGACTATCGGGGTAGATGGCTATTGGTTGTTCTTTCCAGTGCACCAGGTCATTGCTGGTTGCATGTCCCCAATGCATGGGCCCCCATACTTCTGCGCCGGGATAGTATTGGAAATAGAGATGATAGACTCCTCTGTAATAGACCATCCCATTTGGATCATTCATCCAGTGTTTCAGCGGAGAGAAGTGGACCCGTTCACGAAGCGATTCGTCATAATTGCCGACTGCCCTGTCCTGGCCCTTGCATAGAACCGATAAAAAAAGAAACGTTCCTGTTATTGCGGTGGGGTAATTAAATCGGTGTAGCATGAAGGAATGTTGATCCCCTAAAAATAAAGCAAAAAAGGCTGTGCATGATGCACAACCTTTTCATCTATCCTGTGATTTCAGTTAGGAGAACAAACCTCCCTTCTTCAACTCCTTACTGGCTTCTCCAATCTTGTATCCATTATGATAGATGCATATTTGGTAAGTACCTTTCTGGAATCCATTGGAGCCTTTCATTGAAAAATTTACAGTTTTGATCTTTCCGGTTTCGAATTCAACCGGCATCTTCGAACTGTACTGGATATCTCCACCTACAGAATCACGGGAGGTAAAGCTGCCGGAACCCATAGTACTGTCAGTGATCAAATGGCCTGAGGGATCTTTTACAGAAACATACACAAAGGTTTCTCCTGTAGCTGCAATCCTATTGCTTACATCGAAACTGATCTTCAGTTTGTCCGCTTTTTTTGCCTTGTCCGTTATTTTCTCTTCCCCATTTTTTTTGTCCTGCACGGCCATAACTTGTATATTATTGGCAAAAAGGGTAGAAGCGATATCAGCTTTTTGAGAGAGTTGATCTTTTTCCTGTGTGGTCGTCTGAAGGTCAGAAGTAAGCTTCGTTTTATCCTGATTTAATTGAACATTGTCCTGGGTCAATCCTTGATTTTGCTGAGTAAGGCGGGCAATATCCTGCTCCATGCCGCTTATTTTATTATTCAGATCGGAAATTAATGAATCCGCTTTCTGCTTTTCCTGAGCGGTTATATGCTCCTTTTTAAGAATGCCCCTGATCTGGGTTTTCAATTTGGTAATGTCCTTTTGCCTGTCCGTCAGGGAGGCCTGTATCCGGTTATTGTATCCTGTGAGGGAATCCAATCTGACCAGGGCCTGGTCAAAATTATTCTGAACCTGGCTTTTTTCGTCACTGATCTTTGATATCTGGGTTTGATCAGTTTGCCGGACCTGTTCCTGGTGACTTCCTGAAACAGTCGCATAGAGTATGCTGGCAGCGAGCCCTATTGCAAGCACGCCAATGATAATGCCTCTTGAGTCTCGTTTTTTCTCCGAATCCATCGGAGGTTGTTCTCGATAATTTTCAGGAAAATTTTCGTTTGGATCTGTTGTGTTCATGATCGTATATTTTAAGTGGAATAATTAATAAAATAGCATAAGCTGCGTCTATCGACCAAAAGGAATTGAAACAGACCTGTGATATAGGGTATTCTAAAACCGTGCCAAAGGGGAAAACCCTTTTGAATAAGGGCATTTCATTTAACGTTTCGTTTGGAAATTGCTTTTGGAATTGCAAGTCGGATTTCTTTCCTAACTTTCTATTTTTCAATCCATATGAAATATTTTTTCATTTGTTTTCCTGTTCTTTTTCCAGCCTTTGCATTTTCCCAGGAATTTCTAACGGTAATAGGTATCTCAAAATTTAAAAAACCCGCTGAAAACCCTATTCTGAGGGCTGATTCTTCTTTTCAATTCCTGGATCCGGTCAGTAAGAAATGGGTGAGATGGCAGGCTGCTGATGTTTTTAACCCCGCTGCCATCGTTAAAGACGGAAGAGTGTATTTGCTTTATCGCTGTGAAGATAAACCTGCAGCCGCCATCGGAGGCCGCAGCTCCAGGATCGGATTGGCGGAAAGCAGTGATGGCATTCATTTCAAGAAATTTCAAAAACCCGTGCTTTATCCGGGCGGAGATTCCTGGATGCAATATGATTATCCGGGAGGTTGTGAGGACCCTAGAATAGTGCAGACTTCTGATGGGCGTTTCGTAATGACCTATACTTCATGGAATGGAAGGACAGCCCGCCTTTCGATCGCCTTTTCAAATGACCTGATTCATTGGCAAAAACTGGGGCCTGCATTTGCAAAAGCGAATGAAGGCAGATTCAGAGATATCTGGAGTAAATCCGGATCCATTATTACCAGCCTTGAGAGAGGCCGGTGCATTGCTTTAAAAATTAATGGCAAATACTGGATGTATTGGGGGGAGCAATTCGTCAACCTGGCCTGGTCTATAAATCTGAAAGATTGGTATCCATTGACTGATCCGGACGGAAATTTGAAAAGAATTGCAGAAACCCGTCCCGGACGCTTCGACAGTGAATTGACCGAATGTGGCCCTCCTGCTCTTATGACTTCGAAAGGCGTCATATTGCTTTATAATGGGAAGAATGCGGAAAATGAAAAGACTTCCTGTCCTTATCTTCCAAAGGGCACCTATTCAGTGGGCGCGATGCTTTTTGACGCGGCAGATCCTTCGAGGCTGCTGGAACGTACAGATACCTGTATTTTGAAGCCGACACTGCCTCATGAATTGACCGGTCAGTATCAAGCAGGAACTATATTTTCCGAAGGACTGGTTTATTTCCATGGCCGTTATTTCCTCTATTATGGAATGGCTGATTCCTTTGTCGGAGTGGCAATTGCTCCCTGACTGACAGACTGTAAAATTTTTAATTTGATCTTGGCAGTCCACGAATGAGGAATGGAGCTCGCAGCAGAACTGATTTCTAATAACAAAATGGCCGCCAGGCCATTTTGCCATAATGTACTAGCTCAATACCTGATAAATCATCACAGGTTCGGCCTTGTTCTTCAATTCGGCTAAACCTATTTTCGAGCAATTGAAACTGTCTTTAACTTTCAGATAGCCTGACTCTGCAATGACGATCTGTCCCGTTCCTGCAGCTTTCTGCAGGCGTTGAGCTATATTTACGCTGTCTCCGATCACCGTATAATCCAATCTGCGCAAGGTGGCCGAACCGATATTGCCGCTAATCATTTCTCCGCTGTGTATCCCAATTGCAACTTTTGGCAGGAATTGCAGGTCAATGCCAACAGCCGGCAAGGCATCAATCTTATTTCTGATGGCAAGAGCCGAGTCGATGGCACGGTCTAGTTGGAAAGGCCCATTGAATACAGCCATGATACAGTCTCCCATGAATTTATCAACCAACCCGTTTTGTGCGATGATTTCCTTGACCATTACGTCGAAATAGCTATTTAACAGGCGCACGACAGTGTCCGGTTTTTCTTTCTCGCTGATGGACGTGAAACTGCATATATCCATAAAAGCGACCGTAGCTTCTATGATTTCGTTGGACATGAGGCTGCTCTCGTATTCCCTGCCACCCATGAAGTTGAGCACATTTTCATCAACATACATTTTGAGGATATTATTTTCCTTTATTGCCCTTAATGTTGCTCTCAATTGATCGACATGTTTGATGGTTTTTTCCATCGTGAGCTCTAAATCCTCAAAATTTACCGGCTTGGTTACAAAATCGAAAGCGCCCCGGTTCATGGCCGTCCGTATATTATCCATATCTCCATAAGCAGACACAATAACGGCTTTTATGAGGGGATATAGCTCACTCATCCTGGAAAGCAGGGTGAGCCCATCCATTTCCGGCATATTGATATCGCTCAGTACAATGTCTACCCCTGGATTTTGTTCCAGTTTACTCATGGCTTCTTTGCCGTTGGCCGCAAACAGGAATTCGTATTTCTGTTCCCGGATCTTTTGCCGGAATTTTTGCCTGATCAGTACTTCCAGATCTGCTTCGTCATCGGCCACCAAAATTTTTGTCATGCAATTTTAGGTTTAAGTTTTTCCTTTAATGCAGAGAAATCAACAGGCTTGGTCAAAAAATCATCGGCCCCTAGTTTCATAGCCTGGTTATAATTCTCATCGTCGCCATAGGCAGTGATCATCATAACAACTGGTGGGGGCGTTTCATACTTTTCCTTGATTCTTTTGAGCAATTCCAAACCGCTCATTCCGGGCATATTTATATCGGAAAGGATCAATACGGCTTCATGGGCATTGAGCTTCATGAATTCCAGCGCTTCTTCCCCTGAAAAAGCAAATGCAAATTCCATCTCATGATCGCGGATCTCTTTTCTGAATTTTTGCTGGAAAAGCGCCTGAATATCCCTTTCGTCATCAACTACTAATATTTTCATTTTTTTTGAGTTTTATGCCGGTAAATTAATTGTAAAAGTCGTTCCTTCTCCTTCCTTTGTTTCTAATTTGAGTTCGCCTCCATTGCCCTTGGTTATCATATCATAACACAGGCTCAGACCCAGCCCGGTACCTTCTCCCGCCGGTTTGGTCGTGAAAAAAGGCTGAAATACCTTCTCCACGATGGAAGCTGGTATACCCAGCCCATTGTCGCCAATGCTGATCTGGACCCGGTTTCCCTGTCTTTTTGTTCTGAAGCGGACGATTGGCTGATAGCCCTCTTCATTCGATTTTTTCCTTTCATTGACCGCATAGAAAGCATTGGTGAGCAGGTTAAGTATTACCCGCCCAATTTCCTGGGGTACGATCTGAATCTTACCGACAGCCGGATCGAAATCGCTGTCCAGGGTTACGTTGAATGATTTGTCCTTGGCCCGCCAGCCATGAAAGGCCAGACGCAGGTACTCATCCGCGAGGGCATTGAGATCAGTTGGTTCCTTTTGGCCTGTGCTGGTCCTGGAATGCTGGAGCATGCCTTTGACGATGCCATCGGCCCTTTTTCCATGGTGATTGATCTTTTCTTCATTAGAGCGGATATTATCTGCGATGGCCACCGCTTCTTCGACATTTCCTGTTTTCAGTTCCGTCTTTAATTCATCCAACAAATCCTGGTTGAGGTCTGAAAAATTATTGACAAAATTGAGTGGGTTCTGGATCTCGTGTGCAATTCCTGCCGTCAACTCCCCTAGTGAGGCCATTTTCTCCGATTGGATCAATTGGCTTTGAGTGGCTTTCAGATCGGAAAGGGCCTGTTGCAATTCCTCTTTTTGTCGGGTGAGTTCCTTTGTTCTTTCAGCCACCTGTATTTCTAATTGATCTTTAAGGGAAAGCGCCTGATTTTTCTGGGCTTCTTCCCGGAGTGTTCTCATTCTTTCCCTATGCAAGGCCTTTCTCTGGCGGTTGATGATGAACCCCATGATAAGCATATAAACCAGTGCGCATCCTGTGAGGGTATCAAGTATATCCTTCCAGTTCTCCAATTGTCTCAAATCGAATAGCTGGAAAAAATCTCTGACCAGGGAAAGTAGAAAATAGGGCGCAATCGCGATCAAAACCTGCCTGGCAGCTCTCAGATCTTTTACAGCGTAAAGAATATAAATGAGATAGAGAAGAAGTATATGAGAGAGCCAGTTAACTATTTCACGCAGATTCGAGAAAGCCACATCGACCACCAGCAATCCGATCGATCCAAACAGGATATACCTTAAAATGTTGTCCCATCGGGGCAATTCAATAGCTGTTTGCAGTGTGCGGCGCAGGTATTGCACAATGAATATGGCAACTATGAGATCAAATATCATGATTTCCCTTGAGGGGTTAAGAAAAGGAGCATAAACATCTAAAAATACAAAGCTTCGGTGAGATAAGCGTCTCTAATTCAGTAGTTATGACATAGTTTATTTGTGCTGCTCGAAAAGCCATTCCAATAGCTGCGGATCGCTATAAGCCCCCAGCCAGCTAAAATGACCCACGCCTGGATAGAGCGTCAGACCAGGGCGCGCGCCTGCTCTTCTCAGGGCCTCCAGCATATCTATTGAATATCGGGGATTTACGGCCGGGTCATCTTCGCCGTGAACGATCCACAGAGGGATTCGGGCAATGCTTTTTGCCCTTGAGGTATCTCCCGCTCCGCAAACCGGAATGGCGGCTGCAAAGAGGTTTGGATAACGTTCGATCGCGTCATAGGTGCCGTAACCTCCCATGGACAGACCCGTAATATAGATGCGGTTGCTGTCAATTGGCATCGTTTTGACCAGGCTATGTATCAGGTCGATCAGCATTTGCATTGGTTTGGATGGATCTGGCTGGAGATTCATATCAGTCCGTAAGAAATTGGACCAAGAGCTTTTTTCCGGGCATTGGGGCGCAACCACAATCGCCGGATGAAGGAGCATGTTTTGGTCGGTAGCGAAATTCGATACGCCCCATTTCAGTTGGGCTTCATTGTCATGGCCCCTTTCTCCGGCCCCATGAAGGAAAATGACCAGGGGATACCTGCGGAAAGTATCCGCATCGGGATAGAGCATGCGATAGAAAAGGGTGTCTCCATTTTCGACATAGCGATTAGAGCTGAATTTGGATGAGCTTTGGGAATGGCCCGAAGCGGACAGAAAGATCCAGCACAGTAGGAATAAAAGAAGCGAATTGATTTTTCTCATATGTAGACTGATTTTAAGATTCATTCATCTCTTATTTGAAGCAGGATAAGGGTCAGCATCAGAAATATCAATACTCTTTCGGCTGCCGCCAGGCCATTGTACCTGGCGCTTTGCCACATTGCAAACCATTCCCCGCCTATTACTTCAAATCCGAGAAACCAAAGCAGGATACCCAGGATGAGCCCAGCCACTGCCCAATTTTTTGAAGCATGAAATGAGACAGCATCGGATTTCAGGTTTTTAAACAGGAACAGGAAGCCTCTGATACAACAGAAGCTTGCCAGCGCTTCTGTAATAATGATCGCAATATAAGTTGTATTGGATAAGATTGGGCTGTTAAGGCTTCGGTAGTGCAATTGGCTATCCGGGAAAATGCTATCCATTTTCAGGACGTGTTCTACAAACTGGTAATTGGAAAAATAATCCGTGGTATTGCCGATTACGATAATGAGCATCATCAATCCAATGGATCCCACGCAGAGCGTTTTTGCCAATCGAAATAAATAGGAGACCGGAGGCATGAGTCTAATAAATATAACTAAAAGCTTTCAATCAGGTTTTCATTTTATTGATAATATCTCATCACGGCTTCAAATACTTTCTGCCTTACCGGCCCCACATTGTAGTATTCGCCGGAAGGAAGAAGGCCTGTATTCTGGCGATTGATGAGCAGGATTAATGTTAAATGATCTGCGGGGATTGCCGTGATACTCGTTCCCGTGAATCCCGTATGACCGAAACTCCCCTGAGGAGCGTTTTTCATGAATGAATTGAGGGGATCCATCATCCAACCGAGCCCATTGTTAAATTGGTCTTGTGTGAGAAAGTTTTCAATGGTTTCCGGTCTGATGAATTGTCTATCACCGATACGACCCCTGTTCATCAGCATGTTGACCAGGATCTGCAGATCCGAAACTGTGGAAAAAAGGCCGGCCGCTCCGCATACTCCACCGCCCGCATACCAGGCATTGCCGTCATTTACCTCTCCGCACAGGGTATATTTCCTCCAACCATTCCAGGAATCCGGATCCAGGCCAGGTGGGCGCATATGTAGACTGGTATCATGGACCATCCGGTATTCATAGGGATTGCCATGGGAGGTAGCTGCAATTTTAGTAAACCCTTTTTTCAGGGGATTATAGCAGGTGCTTTTCATTCCTAGAGGAACGAAAATATTTTTCATTTCAAATTCTTCCAGTGATAGACCGGATAGCTTTTCGATGACCTCTCCCAGGATGGTAAAGCCGAGATCACTGTATTTGCGTTGAAAACCTAAGGGATATTTCAGCGGAAGGTCGCCAATCAGCTTATATACCTCTTCCTTATTGGAACAATGGTAATAGAGCGGATACCATTCATAGAGGCCGGAGGCATGGGTCAGCAATTGCCGGATGGTAATTGATTTTTTTTCAGGGCTGTTAAATGCGGGAATGAATTTGCCTACCGGTTCGTCCACATTCAGCAAACCCCGGTCCACGAGGAGCATAATTGATGTGGTCGTGCCAATGACCTTTGTGAGGGAAGCAATGTCGAACAGGTGGTTGGCGGTCATAGCTTCCGGATTCGTCAACAGTTTATGAGGATATTCGTATTTCCCGGCATAGCCATAAGCCTTGGTATAGATTATTTTACCGTCTTTTTCTATCTGAATCACTGCTCCCGGAATCCGGTCCGCATCTACTTCCGACTGGAGGATGCTGTCAATGCGGTTGGTTAAGAGTTCTGCCGGCTTTATTTGCGCAAAGGCCGGAGCATTCACCGAATCAAGGAACAGCGCCAGAATCAAATAAACAGATTGCCTGAATTGAATGGACATTTTTCCACTTTTAAATTGAAGCAATGTCCCAGCCGGAACGGTATTCGCGGTCCAGCCATCTGTTCGCGTCATCGACATTTGTAATGCGTCGGTTCCCGGCATCGTATTTCAACAATTTCCCCGATCTCAGAGAGGCTGCGTAAAGGTTGACTGCTTCGGTCAGGAATTCTGCTTCAATGATATTTCCGGGATATTGTTTACTGTTCTTGATGGCATCAATGAAAAGGGGCAAGGCGGTTGAGGTTTGTTCAACCTGGCTACGTTTAACTGAGGCCATCTGGACAGGCGAGTCCATTTTTGTACCGGAAATGATCTTAGGATCCTGCACATTGAAACCGGCGAGTATTTTTCCTTGATCACCCACGAATAGCATTCCTTCTTCTGCAAGCTGTTTATTATCACTGAGCAATTCCTCGGGGATTGCAGGCCGCATGCCGCCATCATACCACCAAAGATCAACCGCAGGACGATTTCCGTTGGCAGGGTATTTGAAGCAGACATGGCTTGCCATCGGAAAGGAGAAATTGTTTTGGATCCGGTAGGGCAGGGGCTCATTCATTGCACATACATGGCTCAGATTGGGGATGATGGTATGGGGGCTGGTAAGTTGCAAGGCTTTGAAAACAGTCCAGAGACTGTAATGACCCATATCCGCCATCGAGCCTCCTCCGAAATCGTACCATCCACGAAAAACCATATTGGTGTAATTGGAATTATAGTTTCTCATGGTTTCCGGTCCGATCCAAAGATCCCAGTTCAATCCATCCGGTATGGCGGGGTTATCCGTCGGCAGACTAGAGTATTGGGGCCAGACTGGTCGTTGGGTCCAATTATGAATTTCTTTCAGCGTTCCGATTGCACCGGACCCTATCCAGGCCATAACAGTTTCCATGGAGCCATTGGAATCCCAGGGGACCAGGTGGGTAATGACCTTTTGGTTGTCCCGCGCAGCCTGGATTACTTTTTTCCCTTCAATCAGGCGATTGGATAGGGGCTTATGGACAATTACATGTTTGCTTCTCCGGATCGCAGCCATTGAAATCAATCCATGCAAATGGTCAGGGGTCATGATTTTGACTGCATCAATATCTTTTTCCTTGTCGAATAGCACACGAAAGTCTTCGTAGGCATTGCAACCCTTATAATTTAATTCGGGGTGAACGTTGGCATAGAATTGATCCACAATGGATTTTCCGTTATCTCGACCTCCAGGTATCAAATTGTCCCCACCCGATTCCCAATCCATGTTTTTGATGGTTTGGCGGATATTCATTTTTAAAGAGAGTTTGTCCCAATCCCGGTATCCGACCGCATGCTGGTTGGGATCACATACAGCTATAACCCTGAACCCGGTGTTTTGAATCAAGGGCAGTAATTCACGTATGCCCTGGGTGCCCAACCCGATATATGCCAGGTTGACTTGATCACTGGGTGCAATATAACCTCGTCCCAATACATGCCTGGGCAAAATGGTAAAAGCGGCCGCAGAAGCGCCAACCATACTGATAAATTTTCTGCGGGGGAGTGACTGGGATTGTTCATTCAAATCTTGCGGCCCAGGCTGTGGCCTTGCTGAATCATTTTTCATATAGCAGCGTTTTAGTTTAGGATGTAATTAAATGTAATGCAATTTTGGTTAAAGCTGTTTTCTTTTCTTATAAACGGCGTATGGGCCCTGGCAACCCCGGAAACAAATTCTAAGTATAAATCGGAGGATTTTGTTATCTCATCAGGTGGGATATCTTTGTCCATAAATTCCGGAGGATAATGAAGAAGATAATTTTTATTTTAAGCCTGCTATCCTGTGTTATTTTTTTGGCGGAATCCTGCAATAAAACAGCTTCCGGAGGGAGCATGTCTACAAATCCTTCCCAGGCATTGGTCTATTTTTCTTTCTTGAATCTGGCCCCTTATTCGGAACCTTCTGTCATTTTCATGAATTCTTCTGCCGTTACCAGTACGATGAACCCGGATAGTTACCAGCCAACTTATGTCTCCTTTACTCCTGGGACCTATACCATACAATTCCAAACAGTTGCTGATAGCCCGGAAGTGCAATTGACGGCCACTTCTTATGACAGTGGTCAGTTCTATACCGTCTACCTTTATAACCCTACCAGGGATTCTCTGGCTGCCTTCTTGACCAACGATGATTATTCCCAGGTTTCGCTAACAAGCACTTATGTGCGTTTCATCAGTGCCACCCCTGATGCCCCTGCTGTTGATGTATATTTCGGGAGCACATATACCCAGTTAGATCGCACCCCTGCCGACAATGTTACCAGTGCTATTTTTAATCTGTTTCAGCCTCTCGCTATCGGTAATTATGTAGTAATCGCCAAAAAAACAGGTACCGATTCGACCGTTGCCGTTTTAAATAACAGCAATCCAGTCAATTTCTTCGGAGGTATGGCATATACTGTCTTTCTGATCGGCAAGACTGATTCACTCAGCTTACAAATACTTACAGAACAACTTTAGGAGGCTCATTTATTCTTATTGAAAATCAATTTCATGCGTAAAAATGAAATGGGTTGTAGTTTTTCATTGACAGTGTCAGCTAAAAAGTCGACAGGTGATTCCTATTTCAATCTATTTGAACGTAGTTCGCAATTAATTTACTTTGAGTTGTTGATTGTATTTTATCTTATCCTTTGAAAAATGATCCAAAACCCTGAAAAACCTATCTCTGAAACCAAGGCCATTGGAAATCCGTACAATTTGAAACGTCCAAATCCATTTTCTGTCCGAAAAACCAATGGCCACTTTTTCTTTCTGTAGATTAAATAAAATTGCAGCTTTAGGGGTGTCTTCTGTTCTTTAATATTAAATTTTCATTAACTATTGTTTATTTGCTGATAATCTGTTAGTTTTATGTTCTTCTGTAATTTTTACCTAATCCTTCCATTCCTATCAATCCAAAAAGGGTCCCGGATCCATTGAAACAAACGTGACTGGATTTCTATTTCCTGAAACCTAAATAACCCCATATGTTGCTTCAAATCAAACCGCTTATTTTTCTAAATGAGCTGGAATTCGAGATCAAGGAAATGCAGGGCTGTACGCTCAAAGCAGTTCTAAAGGACGATCGTGGCCAAGTTTACAATACATTTGAAAGGGAACACAAGGGAGGAGGCCTGAGCTGTAAATGGGAAGGGCTCAACGACCTGCCTTACGGAGTTTACACATTTGAAGCATCAGGCGGTACCGATGCTGTAAAAGCCAGGCTTGTAAAACGGATCTAAGACCGAATCCGGCCTAAAATCCCGATTTTGAAATGAAGGGGTTGCCATGAACGGCCAATTCTTTTTTCCCAAGTTCATGGGTATCGTATACTATCCTGCCTCCAACGATTGTCATCAGCACTTTTATTTTATCAATTTCCACTGCTTTAGTTGTTACAGGGTCATGGTCTAAAACGACCAGGTCGGCGTATTGACCGATCATAATACGGCCTTTCTGATTTTCTTCAAAACTTGTATAAGCGCCGCCAACGGTATAAGCGCGAATAGCCTCCTCTGCATCGATCCGTTGGTTTGCGCCAATTAGAACAGCGTCCTTAGTCATGCGGTTGACAGCTCCTGAGATCCGGATCATTGGTTCATAGCGGGAAATAGGATAATCCGAATGAAGGGCATAAGGAATTCCGAGTTCTTCTGCTGATTTTGTGGGCATGATCATTGAAAGACGTTCGGCCCCGTAAACAAGCAATTGATTTCCCAGCTCATTAATATAACAGTGAAAGACAGGGATTATGCTATCCTTTTTAATCTTTTCCAGGATATTTTGATTGGTGATACTGCAGTGCTCTATGCGGTGCCTGGCATTTGAGCGGTAGTATTGTTTTTGTGCGTTCTCTATGGCTAATATCATCATGTCAATTTCCCTGTCCCCATTGGAATGACAGGCGATCTGCAGGCCGGCCCGATGGATTTTCAGAACCAGACTGTCCAGTTGCTTCTGATTCCTTTCCGGAGGGATCCCATAATAATCCCTTTTTCCGGTAGCCGGATTGACGGTATCATAAGGCTCATAAAGCCAACAGGTTTTTCCGCTAAGCGAATTACCGTGGAACATTTTGATCCCTCCAATTCTGAGCCAGGGCGATGGAGGTAAATGAATGGCACCTGAAATCACTTGGTCCAGATAATCTACCCCAATATATAAATTGAACCGCAGGGGGAAATTCTCTTTTCTGAGCGCCTGGTATATTTTTACTTTCTGGGGAGTAGTCCAGCAATCGCCAATACTGGTAATGCCTGAGGCCAAAAGAGCATTGAAATAGATCCGGTAGCCTGCCAATTCTTCCTCAAAACCCGGTTGACCAGGCTTCAGCACTTTTCCGGATGAAAGGAGTCCGCGGGCAGATTCCTTTACTATACCATCCGGAACTCCGTTGGGGTCTCTTTCGAAAGCTCCTCCAACGGGATCATGTGTATTTTTATCAATACCATTCAATTGGAGCATCAGTGAATTGGCTGCTGAAACATGCCCGCTGGCATGGGTGATCAAAATAGGATGATCCTGGCTTGCCTTATCCAAGATATCTCTTGTTGGCTGTCCGCCCAGTCTGAATTCATTATAACCGACTCCCCGAATCAGCATCCCTTTGGGTATCAGTTCAGCTTTCTTGAGGAGAAGACGGATCAGGCCCTTCATAGAGGAAACAGTATCCAGCCTGAGCACTGCATAGGATTTTGCCCAATCATATACCGGCGCAGGATGCTGATGGACATCATTGAATCCCGGTACTATGGTCCTTCCTTCGAGGTCGATGACCTTTGTTTTGGTACCAATAAATTTATTAATCGTTTCTTCATTGCCGACTGCGAGGATCCTGTCACCGGCAATGGCTACTGCATTTGCCCTGTCTCCTTTTGAATGTAATGTAATGATCTGTCCATGCAGAAAAACAAGATCGGCAGACTGGCAAATGCATTTTTGAATCGAGAAAAGCAATCCTATTGCGAGGAGGAAGAAAGGTTTCATTTTTTCCTCAGAATTAGCAATTACATATGAACAAACTGATAATAATTCATGAGGAAATTGTTAAATGAAAAAAATCACATGTGAATTATTTATTAAGTTTTCGATTTGGGCAAATATAGGATGATCATTATCAATGGGTGTTAAAATAGCAAGGTGCAATGGCTTTCTGCTTAATAGGCTGTTAACATTCAGAGTTTACCTTGAATGACCAATTCTGCTTATGTTCATCACCATTGTGATCTGTTGCATTCTTTTTCAAACAGGCTTTGCGATTTATTTGCTTTGCATCAGCCGTATCGAAGGAGTGTTTGAAAAGAATATGTTGAACCTGCTCCTTTTCCTCCTGGCTCATATTTGTCTTAAACTGATTTTCCTGCTCTGGCTGCACAATGCTGTGGAATATGGTAAAATATCGACTGCCCTTGGACTTTACTATGGTCCCTTGCTCTATTCAACAGCCATGTGGCTGATTGGCAAACCGCTTTCAAGGCAACAAAAGCTGCTTCACATTACTCCTTTCGCTATAATATCTTCTGCCTATTTTATATTGATATTGGCGACCTTGAATGGCCCTGTTAGCGAAGGATTGATCAATGGGTATAGCATGGCCGTACAATGGCTTGTGGTGATTTCGCTGCTTTTATATTCAATATACAGCCATCAGACCCTGGTCCGCGACAGCCAAAAGGATAATATAAGAGAAATTATAGAAGATCCCAGAGGTAAACTTGTCAACCGGATTTCTACCGTGTTTTTCTCGGGAATGACCTGCGGGGCTTTGTTAGAATTGGGTAATTATTCCCGCTACGGAGTTCCTCTTTTTGAATTGCGTTTCCTGCCTTATTTCTTTTTCGCATTCATTCCGGCAATGATTCTCAGTTATAAGATCAGGAATATTATCCATTCCAGGTCAATTCCACCCTATTTCCCCGAGAAGAAATTTACGGTCATTCATTTCCCTGAACTGGTGGATGAGGACCCTGGCTTTCTTATAGAAGAAATTTCAAAGGATGAACAATCGCTTCCCGATGAAACTCCTCCTTCCGCAGAATCAGTGGAGGACAAACGGTATAAAAAATCTGCCGTCAGCCTTGAAATGATGAACCGGTACCAAGAGATGCTAAACCATTATATGCAAAGAAGCAAGACCTACCTGAACGCCGAATTATCTCTTGAATCCTTAGCTGAAGAAGTGGATATTCCGAAACATCATCTCACCCAGCTTTTGAATGAAAAGCTGCATAAAAACTTTTACCACTTTATCAATGAATACCGCATTGAAGAGGCAAAGCTCAAACTGGAATCCATTCAGTTGCAGGAATTTAGCCTGCTTTCCCTTGCCTTTGACTGCGGATTTAATTCAAAATCCTCTTTCAATAATTATTTTAAAAAGATCACAGGGCAAACGCCTTCTTTTTACCGAAACCAATGCCTGAACTTCTCCAAACAAGCTCAATTAGCCAAGTAGTTCATATTTACTTCATATTAAATTAATGATTTGTTTATAAAATACAAGGTATTGGATTTTAATGCTTTGTAAAATAAAATCGTATTTCCCATACGGGAAAGACGAAAAATAGTCCTTCCCATTTGGGCAAGTCGTATATCAAGAACTCAATCTTCAGTTTTGCCCAGCCAAGAAAAACTGAAATGGGAATATTGCGGACAGTCATTAAGGGAAATAGTGTTCATTCATTATTCCCCCTGCTCATTGCAAATAAGGCGACCGCTATGGTTTCTTTCAGTCTTCACTGGCATATTTCACCATCAGTTACTAAAACTAACATTCAAAAAAACAGCAAATGAAAAAGCAATCAATCAGGGTTTTACTCCCTGCTTTCCTTGCCTTCGTGGTTCTGCTATTCAGCACTGCTGCCTTTAGCCAAGCCGTAACGGGTAAGGTGGTTGGGGCGGATGGGCAACCACTGTCCGGAGTCACCATTCAGATTAAAGGAGAAAAAGTCTTCGCCATTACAGATGCAATGGGTAATTATACCATCACAACCGGAGCAGCCAATGCGACCCTGATTTTTTCCTATATAGGATTTGAAAAATCGGAAGTGAATGTATCAGGTAAAACTGTATTCAATATCACCCTGGCGCAAAGAAATAAAGAGTTGGTAGAAGTTGTCGTAACGGCATTGGGCATAAAAAAAGAAGAAAAAAAGGTGGGATATGCCGTGCAGACCGTGAAGGGCGATGAATTGGCAAAAGCCCGGGATGAGGATATGTTCAATCAGTTGGAAGGAAAGGTTGCAGGAATTACTATAGCGGCCTCTCCTGAAATGCTCACAAGGCCCCAGATCATCAGCCGGGGTACTAAGGATATGCTGATCGTTGTAGATGGGGTCCCCATCAATTCCGATACCTGGAATATCAATGCCGATGATGTTGAATCCATGACCATTCTGAAAGGCCCAAATGCCGCAGCTCTTTATGGATTCCGTGGCCAGAACGGTGCGATCGTTGTCACAACCAAGCGGGGATCAAGAGACAGCAAAGGCTGGACCCTTAGCTATAACACTTCCGATATGCTGGATAAGGGTTTCCTGGTTTATCCAAAGGATCAGACGGAATATGGCCGCGGCACCCATTTCCTTTATTCCTTTGGTAACGGCCTGGATGACCATACCCAGCGTCTTCCAGTCTGGGGACCCCGTTTTGACGGACAATTGATACAGCAATACAATAGCCCTTATGATGTAGCTACAGGTACACGCTCGGCTACGCCCTGGGAATCCATAGGCGGAAACAACTACAGGAATTTTATTGATGCAGGGTTTCTATCCACCAATAATATCTCTCTGTCCACTTCAGGGGCCAATTCTGATATCAGGATGTCCTATTCTCATGTATACCAAAAGGGAACTGATCCCAATTCAAAACTGAATATGGATAACCTGAATGTATTTGCGGATTATGATATCAGTTCACGCCTCAAATTCGAGACCAATGTCAACATGAACTTCCAGTACACCCCCCAGATCCCGGACGCGGATTATGGCCCCAACAGTTATGTATACATGTTTAATGTATATGGCCCTTCCGATTACGATGTGCGAGATCTGAAAGATTACTATAAATCTCCGATGGGGATCCCTGGCCTGAGACAATACAACGAGAACTATGGCCGCGACAATAATCCCTATTTCATGGCTAACCAATGGCTTCGCGGCCATAATAAGGTGGACATGTACGGTTATTTAAAAGCTACCTATAAGATTACCCATGACCTCGAAGCAAGCCTGCGTACACAGGTCACCACATGGAGCCAGACCCGCACGGAAAAAGTTCCTGCAGGTACGATACTTAATCAATATCTGCCATGGTATTATTGGGGATGGTACGGAGATTACAGGGAAGACAGGAGGAACCTGCTGGAAAACAATTCGGATTTCCTGTTGGCCTATAACCCTAAAATCAGGAACTGGAATTTTTCTGCTAACCTTGGAGCCAGCGAGCGTTCCTTTCAATACAATTCTTCATGGGCAACAACTGTTGACCTTGCTGTGCCCGGTGTATATAGCCTCTCCAACTCCCAGACCCCTGCTCTGGCCTTTAACTGGGGGTCCAAAATGCAGGTATACAGTGGCTATTACAGTTTCGACCTGGGATACAGGAACTTTTTCAATGTTGCAACCACAGGCAGGGTAGATAATACCTCAACCCTTCCGAGCGGAGACAATACTTTTTTCTATCCTTCGGTGTCTATCAGTTCCTCCCTTACGGATTATCTGAACCTGCCGAGGGCCATCAGTTTTCTTAAATTAAGGGCTTCCTACGCTGACGTAAAGGGAGCATTGACCTCTTCACAAGCACCTTCAGCCTATTCACTGGTCAATGGTTATTTCCAAGGGACAGGAGCAAGCACCAACAATTTGCTTGGTTATGGGTTTGAGAATTTCACTTCCTACGATGGACCGACTTATGCCAATCAAAGCGCTTATAGTTTGTCTACCTATTACAACAATGAGCCTGCTGTTACCTATTCCAATACCAAGTCGGATCCCAACCTGAAACCATTCGATGTAAAATCATATGAGGCTGGTTTGGATTACCGCATGTTCAATAACCGGGTTGGCCTTGATCTGACTTATTTTAATACGATCAATGGCCCACAGATCTATGGGTTGCCTGTTCCGTCCTCAACAACCTATCAGTATCAGAATGTGAATGGGGTGACCACTTTGAAAACAGGCTGGGAAATACTGCTGAACCTGACACCCATACAGACTCGATCCGGGTTCAAATGGGACCTCCTTGTCAACTGGTCCACCTATAAGGAAGTGCTTCATTCCATATATCCCGGAGTGCCATTACTCACTGTGGGAAATCATAATTATACGATCGGTGAACGCCTGGATGATTTTTACAGCACCGGATTTGTAAGGGATGGTTTAGGTAATATCGTAATGAGCAATGGAGGTCCGGTCAATGCTCCAAGCGGTCTCAGCAATAATATATACCTGGGCCACCTTAACCCGGATTACAGTTTCGGGATTACCAACCGCATTTCTTATAAGAGTTTCAGTTTCAGCTTCCAGGTTGATGGCAGGGTTGGCGGCAAGGTTTATGATGATGTATGGTATAAGTCCATGAATGGCGGCAATGCAGTTGAATCCGATCAGGGGGCTTTCAAAACCGCCCGCGCTTCCGAATGGCTGAGTACAAGTAACGGAACCCAGCCCATCGTCGCAGCCTATGTTGCTCCAGGAGTCGTCATCGCCTCCGGGACACCAACCTATGTCAATGGCCAGATATCCAACCTGAAAGATTTGACCTTTACTCCCAATACAACGGCTGTAACTGTTCAGAATTATTTATCCAGCGATATCAGCAGCAATTTTGACGAATACTATATGATCAGCCGCACATTCGTTAAACTTCGCGATGTACAGATAGCCTACAGTCTGCCGAAGAAGTTGTTGGGAAATTCAGCAATCAAAACGGCTTCTATCTCCTTTGTCGGGCGTAACCTGCTCTATTTTGCAAAAAGAAAGGATTTTGATATCGACCAATATGGAAGCGGAACAAACGTGAGTAATTATGGAGTGCAGCAATCAGGGACTTCTTCGGATGTAACCCTTTCTTCACCTACTTTCCGCCGCTGGGGCATGAACCTCAACTTCACTTTTTAATCCATGAATAAAAACAAAATCATGAAAAAGTCATTTCTTTTCTGTCTTTTAGCCGGGTTATCAGCCCTGGTTTTGAGCAGTTGCCAGAAAGGGGATTTGCTTGATAACCCAAACCAGGCAAGTACATCCACAACAGTTCCTCCGACCTTGCTTCTGAACAGGATCACTAATGAACTCTACAATGGCGGGGGTGTTCTGGATGCTGTCGCCGGTAATGTCAATGAGGGACCCTGGAATCAGCTCATGCGTTGGAATCAATATTTTGTTTCCAGTTATCCTTATTATTGGGGCACGAATACCTATAACTGGAGCAATACGGCAACCATGTACAGTGTTCTGAAATATGTGGAACTGATGGAACAGCAGGCTGCCAGTCAATTCGGGACCACTCCAAATGCGTATACTGCTCTGGCCAAATTCTTCCGGGCCTATCTTTTTGTGTGGTACACGCAGCGTGTAGGCGATATCCCAATGAGCCAGGCCGGAAACCCCAATTATCCCACGCCAACTTATGACAAACAGCATGATGTATATCAAAACTGCCTCGCCCTATTGGATACGGCAAATACCCTGATGGGCGATCTTGCTGCAATACCTGGCAATGCGACTTCGCTCGTAGATGCAACCGGGGATATTTTCGGGCAGACCTATCTCGGATGGCAAAAAGTGATCAATACCTATAAGTTGAGGGTATTGATTTCTCTGAGCAGAAGGGCCCTGGACAATCCTGACCTGAATATTCCAAGCCAGTTTGCAAACATCGTTCAAAACCCGACCAAATATCCAATCCTGACCGGCAATAGCGACAATTTGATTTATAACTATCTTTCTAGCCCGGCAAGAGACAATTATCCCCTTTATCCGAACTATACGCCCTATGTCGGCTATGAAAATATGTGCAATACATTTATAAATATATTATCAGCCAACCAGGATCCAAGGATATTTGTAACTGCCACTCCAGCGCCGGCACAGATTGCCAGTGGTAAGGAACCCGGAGATTTTACGGCCTATGTGGGCGCTGATATCGATTCCGGTTATTCCCAGATCACTGTAGGAGCAAGTGGAGGTGAATATTCCTATAACAACTATCTCAGGTACTATGGCAATGCTTCAGGACCCAATATCAGCGGTTCGACCTGTGAACCCTATATCATCATCGGCTATCCTGAAATGTGCTTTAATATCGCCGAAGCCGCCAACCTGGGTTGGATCCCCGGCGTATCCGGCAGTAGTTATTATCTGAACGGGATCAATGCTTCTTTGAGCCTCTACGGTTTAGCCGATGGTGTACAGGTGCCGATCAGTTACCCGTTATTTAACCCGGTTAATTTAACCAATTCATTGGACAATGTCACAGTTAGCGTATCCGGTTTCCTGAGTAACCCCAATGTAGCTTATGCAGGAGACAATGCAACGGGGTTGAACCAGATCCTGACTCAAAAATATGTTGCCTTCTGGCAAAACTCAGGATGGGAACCTTATTACAACTGGAGAAGAACAGGAGTTCCCGCCTTCCACCAGGGAGGCGCCGGCATCGGAACGGCCAATTTGATGATCCCCATCCGCTGGCAATATCCGAATGACGAACAGGTGAGCAATACAACGAATTACAATGCGGCCATACAATCTCAGTTTGGAGGTACCGATGCCATTACGGCTACGATGTGGCTGACCAAATAATTTGAGACCCTTAAGCCAATGCATAAGAGGCAAGTCAATGGTACTTGCCTCTTTGCTATATTAATAAACAGGATCGAATATGAAAAAATCAAGCATTTTCTTATTGGATTTTTTGCTGGTTGGACTTTTAGTAAATGCCCAGGTATCGGACAGCAATATGCGTCATGTTCCGCTGCAGGGTGCAACTAATTTCAGGGACCTCGGCGGATATAATACGACAGATGGCCATCATGTAAAATGGGGAAAGATTTACCGTAGCGCAGACATAAGCAAATTAACCCCGGATGACCTATCCTCGTTGGCGAAAAGGAATATTGATTATGTCATTGATCTGAGAGGCCATGATGAATCCGCCAAAGCCCCTGACCGGATGAATCCGCATACAGATTATACTCTTTGTCCGGCAGGAAGCGACCAGAATCTATCGGATTGGATGAAATCCTTACAAAATCTCCAGTCCGGAGGGGACTCGATGATGATCGTTTATTATGGAAAAACGGAGTTCTTTTCAGATAGGTACAGAGCCCTGTTTGAAAAATTATTGTCCATGCCAGACAGTGATGCCTTGCTGCTACATTGCACGGCTGGCAAGGACCGAACGGGGATTGGAACTGCATTGCTTTTGTATTCTCTTGGTGTTTCTTATGATACGATCATGGCTGATTACCTCGCAACGAATTACTACCGTCAGGCTGAAAACAAGAGGATGGCCCAGGTCATGGCCCAATACATGCATATCAATGAACAGGTAGCCAGGGATATCATGAGTGCCAGAAAGGAATACCTGGACGAAGCTTTCAGAGCGATAAAAGCCCGTTATGGTTCCGTAGATCAGTTTCTTAGGTGGCAATTGGGTCTTGACGAAAATAAAATCGCGATATTGAAGGCAAAATACCTGGATTAAGATCTTATGGAAGGTTTGAGATTATTTCATGTGAGCGAGGATGCCAGGATCAGGACCTTTGTTCCAAGGCCCTCTCCCAGCCAATTCGATGCAATCAGGAAAGAGGTTGTATTTGCAATAAGTGAGAGATTGCTGCATAATTATCTCCTTCCCAGGGATTGTCCCCGGGTTTGTTATTATGCAGGATCTCAAACCAGTCCGGAGGACAGGCAGGCCTTTTTAGGACAATTTTCCGCATCTTTTGTGATTGCGGTGGAAAACAGGTGGATAAAGACTATCGAAAGGACGACACTTTTTCTTTATGAGTTTCCCGCTCAGGATTTTTGGCTCCTGGATGAAAATGCCGGATACTATATTTCCGAAAAAACAATTGTTCCGGTTTCCGTGAGGCCCATTTACAATATACTGGAGGAAATGCTGAAGCGGGATGTTGAACTACGATTCATGCCCTCTATTAATGAGCTGAGTGAAGCGGTTTCGCATTCTTCGTTGAATTTTTCGCTGATCCGCATGCGAAATTCAAATGGAGCTATGCCTGTTTTTTGACAATTCAACCTGTAAGTGTTATGGTCCATATCGAACCCAGTGTCATTGCCGACAGCGAAGTGATTCTCAAATTGTATGAATCGGCCATCGAATACCAAAAGAAAAAATTTCACCGTCATTGGTATACATTTGATCCGCTTCTTCTTGCAAAAGAAATCCGGGAAAACAGGCATTGGAAATTAACCGTAGGATCTGAAAAAAAAATCGCCGGCTGCTTTTCGGTCACATTTGATGATTTTCTGATCTGGGGAGAGCGTGCGCACACGCCCGCTCTTTATTTGCACAGGATCGTTACTGCGCCGGATTATCATGGAATGCAATTTGTCCGCAGGATAATTGATTGGGCCAGGGATTATGGCCAAATGAACAAGTTGAAATATATCCGACTGGATACCTGCCAGGAAAATCAAAAACTCAATGATTATTATATTCAACACGGATTTCTACCCTGCGGGATCAGGGAATTCAGCATGGAGGAACAGGTGCCACGCCATTACCGGGAAGGGGCGCTGAGCCTTTTTGAAATGCCTATATGAAATGGGATCCGCAGCAAAAGATAGCAGTCTTTAACCTGATCGAATCGCTTGCCAAAAACAGCATCCTTACGAATAAGGGTATCCTCTTAGATTTTATTTATTCCAATGCTGATACCAGCCTGCTTTTGAGGCGCTCGGCCGGAACTATGACAATCATAGCAATATTTTAATTAATATAGATTTTCATAAATTTCCCTAAATTGAGGAACTTTGAAAAGTATCGCTACCATAGTTCTGCTTGCCATGCTCCTATTCAATTGGGTTGGATATCGGTTGTTCACTTCCTATCTCGAAGATAGGGCCAATGCACAAATGGAGTCACAACTTGACGATGACAAATACATTGATGCGCAATTGCTCTCTCTTAAAGTGCCGGTTTCAGACCTCGCTTATTGCAATAATTCTCAAACTTTCGAGCGGGTTGACGGTGAGATAGAAATTAACGGACTGATATATAAATTAGTTAAGCGCAGGCTATATCAGGACTCAATAGAATACCTCTGTATTCAAAACTCCGCTGTGATGTATTTAAAGAGTGCAAAGGACGAGTTCTTCAAATTGGTTAACGATCTGCAGGCCAGTTCTCAGAGCAAAAAAGCAGACCCTCATAAAAACCTTACAAAGAGTTTTTCTTCAGACAATTATACCATCGGCGATTTGTTTTTACTGAACAATTCCAGTGTCGCAGTTTCGATTAAGCCTTCTCATTTTTCCGATGATATTTCTTCATTATTTTCTGTTATTGATGAACAGCCTCCGGACACTCTTTCCTGAAATCTTTCCCGGTTCTTAGAAATTTTAATCGCTTGTCCAGGAATTCCTGCAAAATAAATATAATCGATAATGCCTTATATTCCATTGGAAGAACATTTACCCGGGATAACCGGATTGCTTGAATACAGAAAGGATTCGGCTCAGCCCATTCGGGAACTTACCCAGATCCTATTGCGCGGGACTTCGACCTTGACTGAAGGTGAACGGGAGTTGATTGCAACAATCGTTTCTTCCAGGAACCAGTGCAGGTTTTGTACGGCAGCCCATACGGCTGCGGCCAATGTGTTGTTGGGCGAACCTGATACATCTGAAATGGTAAAAGAAAATATTTCTTCCGCGCCTGTAAGTAATAAAATGAAGGCATTGCTGACCATTGCCTCTCAAGTTCAGCAAAGCGGAAAGAATGTAACGAGCGATGCTATACAAAAAGCAAAGGAAGAAGGAGCGACTGATATTGAAATACATGACACAGTTCTCATTGCCGCTTTGTTTTGTTTATACAATCGTTATGTCGATGGGCTTGCAACAGTGACCCCGACAAATCCGGAATTTTACAACAATCTTGGAAACAGGTTAAAAGAGCATGGGTATAACCGATTGTCTCAGGGCTATGACCATTTAAGAAAACAGCCATTATGAAAAATGACCAACCGGATAAAATTAACTGGTATCAGGTTTCTTTGTTTGCCATATGCTTTATCTGCGTGGCTTTCGGAGGAATAGTTTCTTCATTAATGAGCATATATCTGCCTGCTGTTGCGAAGGAATTCGCAATGGATCAGGATAAGAGCAGCACTGCTGCTTCGTATATCAATGCTGCCTTTGTTTTTGGTTGGGCAATTGGTGGTTATTCCTGGGGAATGATCGGGGATAGAATCGGCAGAAAAAAAGCCTTGCTATTTTCTGTTGGGTGGTATGGATTCTTCACAATGCTTACCGGATTTATGAACCACTGGATAGCCATTGCATTCTGCAGATTCGCAAGCGGCTTCGGCATGGGCGGCGTTCTGGTTGTCACAACAACCATTATGATTGAGGAATGGAATGAAAGGTCAAAAGCAGTTATTATGGGCTTTCTTTCTATTGCAATGCCCATCGGTATTTTCTCCGCCGGATGGATTGCCAGTTTTTCCAATAATTGGCGGCAAGGTTTCCTGATCGGCATCGTCCCAATCCTGATTGCGATAATGTCCATATGGGTGATAAGGGAATCTGAAAAATGGAAATCCAAGCTTGATAAGACAGTCGTTGCAGAAAAAAATGCGATCACTGCTTTTTCGGCTGTATATAGAAAAAATTTGGTTACCGGGTCAGTCATTTTTGGTTCGATGCTGATCGGACTTTGGGCCATATTTTCCTGGTTACCTACCTGGCTGGATAGCATCATTCATGATGAGAACGCTAATAAAAAAATCGGATCAGTGATGATGATTTTTGGTATAGGCGGAATAACCGGCGGCATTTTATCAGGTTGGATATTGAATGCCATCGGCTCAAGAAAATCAATGATTTTTTGTTTTTTGACATGCAGTATTTGCAGCTTTCTGCTTTTCAGGACCAATAGCTCATTTAATAATCTGATCTATGCAGAAGTAGCAGGGATTGCCTTCTTTTTTGGGGCGAGCCAGGGGGTACTCTCCGTCTATATACCTGAACTTTTTCCAGTGCAGATTCGGGCGACCGCAACAGGATTTTGTTTTAATATCGGGAGATTGCTGACGGCAACTGCCGTATTGTTTATAGGATTATTGCAATCATTTCTTGGAGGATATGGAAACGCACTGTTTATTTTTTCATTCGTATTCCTGATCGGGTTAATTGCCACAGTCTTTACTTCAAATAAAAATGTAAATCAATGGCGTATATTCAAGTTCCGGAAGGAGTTCCCGGAATAAGGAGCCTGGTAATGTTCAGGCCGGATACAGGGAAGCCCCTGTATGAACTAGCCCAGGTCTTACTACGTGGTGAGTCTACTTTATCTGAGGCAGAGCGGGAATTGATTGCTGCATATACTTCATCCAGAAATCAATGCATTTTTTGCATGAGCAGCCATGCCGCGGCTTCAAGATGCCTATACGGAGAAGACAAAAAAATAGTAGATGAAGTATTGATGGATATGCAGCAGGCAAACATAAGCGATAAACTTAAAGCGCTGTTGAAGATAGCGGGAAAGGTACAAGTGCTGGGAAAAGAAGTGACCGAAGATGATACTTCCATGGCCAGAAAACATGGGGTAACCGATAGGGAAATTCACGATACGGTCCTTATCGCTGCGGCATTTTCCATGTTCAATAGATATGTAGACGGTTTAGCAAGCTGGACGCCAACCGACCCTGCTGTTTATGAGGAAATGGGCCAGAGAATGGCCAGGGGTTATGTTTTACCTAAACAATAAAAATAAATGTAATGGCACATATTAATCTTCCGGATCTTCCGGGTATCCGAGGCCCTATGGCGTTTAGCCCTGCAACTGCAAAGCCATTGAATGAGCTTGCAGAGGCCTTATTACGGGATGACAATAATACTTTAACCAGGGGCGAGAGGGAACTGATCGGAACCTATGTTTCCTCGCTCAATGATTGCTTTTTTTGCCAGAATATTCATGGCGCTCTGGCAGGGCATTATCTTAGTTGGGATATTGCTGCAATTGACAGTATAAAAATGGATTATCGCACTGAGCCTATATCCGACAAATTGAAATCGTTATTGTCTATCGCGGAAAGCGTGCAGAAGGGTGGAAAAAAGGTCAACCCGGAACAAATCGAAGATGCAAGAAATCTGGGCGCTACCGACAAAGAAATTCACGACACAGTTCTGATCGCCGCTGCATTCTGCATGTATAACCGTTATGTCGACGGACTTGCTACATGGGCGCCGGAAGACAGGCAGTATTATGTGAACCGGGCCCCCCTACGGGCAGAAGAAGGATACCTTGATTATGATCTCTATCAATACAAATAAAAATTTTAACTATGCCGCATATTAAAGTTGATAATAATTTAGCAGGAATAAGGGGCTTAATGGCTTTCCGGCCTGAGACAGCTTCTCCGTTATGCGATTTGGCCAATTCTTTATTACGGGATGAGACAGGACTGAGCCGGGCCGAAAGAGAACTCATAGCAACCCATGTTTCCTATTTGAACGATTGTTTTTATTGCCACAATTCACATGGCGAAATTGCCTGTTATTATTTGGACGGCGATCGAGACTTGGTCGATCGGGTACGGAAAGATTACAGGAATGCGCCAATTTCAGATAAGCTGAAAGCATTATTGAATATTGCCGCAAAGGTGCAGAAAAGCGGGAAGTCCGTTACGCAATTGGATGTGGATGTTGCCCGAAGTTTTGGAGCAACTGATAAGGATATACATGATACAGTTTTGATTGCCGCAGCTTTTTGCATGTTCAACAGGTATGTAGATGGCCTTGCTGCTAATACCCCATCCGATCTGTCAACTTATGCGCCACGTGCGAAGCAAGTTGCGCAAAATGGGTATAGCAATCAGATTTATTCTTTGGTTCAGCCAGCTTCACAGACAGAAAATTCAATATAATTGAGGAAAGCAGCATCCATATTATTGCTGAGCATTCTGTTATTTAACTGGTGCGGATATCATCTGCTTGTTTTTTTATTACAAGAAACAGCCAATTCAAAATTTGAAGCCAGGCTGGATGATGGGGAATATGATGAAAGCCAGTTAGTATCCGTGAAGATACCGGTTAGCTATTTGCCATATTATAACAATTCAGGATCATATGAACGGGTAGCGGGGCAGGTAGATATTGGGGGCCTAACCTATAAATATGTCAAACGCAGGATTTATAATGATTCTTTAGAATTATTGTGCATCGCTGATCAGAATGTTATGAAATTAAAGTCTGCGAAAAATGAGTTTTTTAGATTTGAAAACGATTTGCGCCATTCCGGGCAAAATAAAAATCAAAACCCATCCCCTATAAAGAATTTAACAACAGACTATGATGTTGGGGATGGAAAATTTAAAATTGAATATATTTATTTTAGGGGGTTATTTCACTTTAACTACAACATTGAGCTCTCGCCCGCTCACAGAAAACCCCCGGAACAGCCCCCTAAATATTGTCAGGGCTGCAGATACCCGAACGCCACTCATTGTTAGTTAAGAAGTCAAAATTGAACTAACTAATCACAATTTGCTGTTTGCAGTCAATTTTGAAAAACTTCATTCTATAATGCAAGTCTTATTCATTCTTTATGAAGCGGAAGAAATTAATCATTTTAATGTCATCAGTTATCTGTGTGATAGTGTTAACCGCGTTTACCTATAGATGCATAAATAATTATTGCACGAGGCGCGATAATTTACTGCTTTATCAGGAAGGGTTAAAACCGGACAATAATAAAGACAACCCTTTTTCCAGTGGAGCGCAGTTTACTTTTTATGATTCCTTACTTAGAGTGCTGACGCCAAATAATCGCCGTTTCGTGATAACCAATTATTTTAAAGCTGTGACTTTATTGGAACTTGGAAGGGAAACGGAGGCGATTGAGATATTCAAATATGTAGCAGGCAATGCAAAAAATTATGGTGTTGAAAGACTAGGGATAGACGCTAAAAAGTATCTGGCATTGTCCTATTTGCGCCTGGGAGAAAGGAATAATTGCATCATGGATCATTCATCAGGATCATGTATATTTCCGATTAAGAGCAATGGAGTATATATGGATCCATCGGCTTCTCAAAAGGCCATAGATGCATATCAGGAAATCTTAATTGAGAATCCAGACGATCTTGAATCAAGATGGCTGCTCAATATTGCTTTCATGACTATCGGTATATACCCCCAAAAAGTGCCGGCAAATTTTCTAATCCCTGCTTTAGATGAAGATACCTCCTCTTTTAAGATGAAAGCTTTTGAGGACATGGCCGGCGACATGGGAATAAACAAGTTTCGAAATATGGCTGGTGGAGCGATTGTGGATGATTTTGATAATGATGGTTATCTCGATATCATTACTTCTTCCTTGTCCTTAAATGAATCCATGCACTATTTTAAAAACAACGGCGATGGGACATTTACTGACCTTTCTGAAAAATCAGGATTGAGTAAAATCAAAGGTGGACTTAATATCGTTCAGGCAGACTATAACAACGATGGATACACGGATATTCTTATCCTGCGTGGCGGATGGTTGGGAGAATTCACTAAACAGCCAAAGACCCTGCTTCGAAATAATGGAGACGGAACATTTACCGATGTTACTGTAGAAAGTGGTATCCTATCCTTTGGCCCTACCCAGACTGCCGTTTGGGCAGATTTCAATAACGACGGATGGCTTGACTTGTTTATAGGTAATGAAACTGATGTTTTTACCAAAGGCCCTCCTCATCCTTCAGAACTTTATATAAACAATCACGATGGTACGTTTACAAACGTTGCAAAGGAGGCAGGTTGTGAAGCAACTGCTTTTATGAAAGGAGTCACTGTTGCCGATTACAATAACGATGGTTGGCCTGATATCTTTATATCCGATTTGGCTGGTAAAAAAATATTGTTTAAAAACAAAGCTGTTAAGGGCAAAATCCCTCAATTTGAAAATGCAACACATGAGGCGGGACTTGATAAAGATACCACTTACACTTTTCCGACATGGTTCTGGGATTATAACAATGATGGTTGGCCCGATATCTTTGTCTGCGGTTACAAGTTTCATGGTTCCCTGGCAATCACTGCAGCCGCCCAGGCGCTCAATAATGGCAAATTGCCTGCCTCTACAAGTTCTATGTACCTGTACAGGAATAACCATGATGGTACATTCACAAATGTGACCAAGAGTGCAGGACTGGATCAGCCCGTATTTGCTATGGGCGCAAATTTTGGAGATATCGATAATGACGGCTGGCCGGATATGTATTTAGGCACTGGCAACCCTGATTTCAGATCCCTTGTTCCAAATAAGATGTTCAAGAACGTTGATGGGAAAAAATTTGCAGATGTTACCAGCTCGGCCCGGGTTGGGAATTTACAGAAGGGTCATGGAGTAGCGTTTGCCGATATAGATAATGATGGCGATCAGGATGTTTTTATTGAAGTTGGGGGAGTTTATCCGGGAGATGCGTTTTATAATTCTTTTTACATAAATCCTGGTCAGAATAAGAATAATTGGATAAGTATTTTACTTGAAGGGACAAAATCCAACCGTTCCGCGATAGGGGCCCATATTGTGGTCAAATTTACAGAAGACAGCGTGAAAAGGACTGTCTATATGGATGTCAATTCCGGAGCCAGTTTCGGCTCAAGCCCATTCAGAAAGGAAATCGGGATTGGCAAAGCAAAAATTATAGATGAGCTGATTATAAAATGGCCAACCACTGGGATCGTGCAGGTATTTAAAAATATGGAGCCTTGTCAATTCATAAGGATCAGAGAAGGGGATGGACAGATCGAAAAAATGAAACTGAAACAAATTAGTTTCAGGAACCAGTCAAAACAAACAAATATGCAAATGATTTCATGTGCACCAGGAACTAAATGAGAATAATATTTTCAGAATTCCTATTTTTTAATAATCAAAACTAAAACTTACAAAATGAGAATGCTATTTCTTGCTGTACTGTTTTTATCATGCATTGCGATTTTACCAGAGCATGTCTTTTCACAAACTAAAACGATAACGGGGAAGGTTACCGATAATAAAGGCGGTCCCATAGTGGGTGCAAGCATCACCGTAAATCAATCTGCGCTGGGAACTGCAACGGATGCTGATGGTAAATTTAGACTAACTGTTCCCCCAGGGGCCGGATTGATCATCAGTTCTGCCGGATACAAATCGAAAACTATAAAGGTGGGTGACTTATTGGAATTTATGGATGTGAAACTGGACGAAGACGTGGCACATCTTGATGAAGTAATTGTCACAGGATTAGCCACTTCAGTGAAAAGAAGGAACCTTGCTAACGCTGTTGCAACAATATCATCGAATGAGCTGGATGGTGTTGCGCCGGCACAGACATTTGATGCCGCACTGGAAGGGAAGATACCAGGAGCTTATATCAATGCAAATGACGGCGCTCCCGGGGGCGGCATTTCAGTGAAATTACGGGGCGTTACTTCAGTTTACGGGAATACACAACCCTTATATGTTGTAGATGGTGTCTTTGTCGATAATACGGCAACTTCTGCAGGTCTGAATGTTGTTACCAATGCGCTTGCAAATGGCCTACCGACATCCAATGCGGCCGGTGGTACGCAGGATAACCCTTCAAGTCGCATCGCTGATATTAGACCGGAGGATATCGAAAGCATTGAAATACTTAAGGGAGCTTCTGCTGCTGCAATTTATGGATCAAGGGCTGCGGCTGGGGTGATCATCATCACTACCAAAAAGGGGAAAGAAGGGAGGACCAAAATTTCTGTTTCCCAGGATCTAGGAGAAATAAGAGTTCGCAAATTATTGGGTGTTCGTCAATTCAATGCAGAAAGAGCGGCAAGTCTGTCAAGTGACAGCGCCACAGGTGTTCTTTTGAGCCAGGAATTTCTTGCTGCACAGGCAAAAGGGCAGATTTATGATTATGAAAAGGAGGTTTTCGGCAATACTGGTTTTGCCAGAAATACTGTCCTGAGCGTCAGTGGCGGCAATTCAAAAACCGGGTTTTATTTTTCAGCAGCACAAAAGGATGAAGGTGGAATCGTAAAAAACACAGGTTATCGAAATAGCAGTTTGCGCCTGAATGTGGATCATCATATTACAGACAACATTAAGATCGGAATCACTACAAATTATATCAACTCTTCTGCGGACAGAGGATTGACCGGAAATGATAATACCGGAGTTTCTTTGGGTATTGCACTTTCATCGACGCCGAGTTTTGCCCAGCTTCATGATTCGGCGGGCATTTACCCGAATAATCCTTTTGCGGCTTCAAATCCTTTGCAAACCATAGCATTGATGACTAACAATGAATCCGTTAATCGGTTTATAACAGGATTAAGCTTTGATGCAACTTTGCAGAAAAGCATAAAAAGCACGACCAAATTGATTGGGAGAGGCGGGATTGACTTTTATGACCTTGAAACAAATGCCATTTTTCCAAGCATCCTTCAATTTGAAGCCATTAACAAAGGAACAACCGTACAGGGATTTACCAGTAACCTGAATACCAATTATATACTTTCTCTGGTAAATACCCTGACTCCAACTGATAAATTTTCAATGACTACTTCAGCGGGCCTTACTCAGGAAACAGGTGATTACAATAATGTGCTCGACGTGGCAACACAGGTTATATCGGGCCAAACCAATATCAACCAGGCCGGTGCACTGAATGGTACCCAGTTGAGGACGAAATTCCAGAACCAGGGAATTTTTGCACAGGAAGAAGCAAATTTAAATGACGTGCTGATGCTTACTGGCGGAGTCCGTTTCGACAGGTCTTCAAACAATGGAGAAGTCGCAAAATATTACGTTTACCCAAAAGGCGGTATTTCATTGAACCTTACCAGGTGGGATCTTATAAAGGGAGATGTATTCGATAATCTGAAATTAAGGGCTGCCTACGGCCAGGCAAATAATGTCCCGGCTTATGGGAGCAAATTCACTGAATTTTCCATTTCAAATATTGCAGGAAACCCGGGACTTTTGGTGAATCCACAAGAGGGACAACCGGATATAAAGCCAGAAAGGCAAACGGAGTTTGAAACCGGGGTTGATTTCAGTGTGCTGAAAGGCAGGCTGGGCTTTGAACTTACCTACTATCAAAAGGATATATTTGATTTCCTGATGCAAAGTAATCCGCCTTCTTCCTCTGGTTTTTCCAGTGCCTGGGCGAATGCAGGAAATCTGCGCAACCGCGGTGTCGAGCTTGGCATGAATGCAGGAGTAGTGGAGACTAGGACGGTTGTCTGGAATACCACTGTAAGTTTTTGGCTTAACAGATCACTTGTTACTGAATTAACGATTCCATCGGTGCCACAGGGTTCTTTTGGGTATGTTCTTGGATCCTTCCAAATACAACAGGGACAATCTGCAACTCAGATACTCGGGCTTAATGGCGCGGGAGGCGTCAGCAAGCTTGGGGATGCCGAGCCGACATTCCAAATGAGCACTTATAATGAAGTTACTTTTTTCAATAAATTAAGCCTCCGCTTTTTGATACATTGGAAACAAGGCGGCCAAAACATCAATCTCACTAATCTTGAAAATGATTTTGGCGGAACAAGCGCAGATTATGATCAGGTAACCAATAAACTGGGAGTACCTAATGGTGTTTACAGGATCATGCAGGTGGGTACGGATGCACATGAATTTGTACAGACGGCAAGCTACCTGCGTTTGCGCGAAATAGGATTGTATTATTCCTTCACCAACCTTCCTGTAGACTATATAAAAGCGGTGAGGATAGGACTTTCACTCAACAATTATGTGACCATTACAAAGTATAAATCCTATGATCCTGAAGTTTCCAATTTTGGATCAGGATTTTCAAGCGGTGTGGATGTGGATCCTTATCCTGCATCAAAACGTGCAGATTTCCATATCACCTTCGATTTTTAATACTATAAAAATTAAATATGAAAAAGAGCGTATATCTATATTTATTGAGCATAGGCGCAATTCTGGTGTTCAATTCATGCGCCAAGGATTACGGCGACCTTAACGATGCAACAGTCCAAAGCTTTATCTCCAATGCTTCTGCAAGTGAGCTCAACAACCTTGTAAGCGGAACCGAATCAGGCTTGCGTACTAATCTTTCTCTTTATCTTGACGATATCGGCATCATCGGGAGGGAGATGTATCATTTCTCAAACTCGGAACCAAGATATGTCACCGACCTGCTCGGTGGTGGCGGAGCTACACTGAGCAATAGCAATTTTTATATAACCAATCCCTGGGCTTCAAGGTATACAGTAGTAAAAAATTGCAATATACTCATTCAGGCAGCTACGAATTCAACCCAGATAACTGCGGCTCAGCGGAGCGGATATATTGGTTTTGCCCAGACCATTAAAGCTTACCAATTGTTGATGAACCTGAATCTCAGTGATTCAAATGGGATCCGTATAAATGTCAATGACCCTAATAACCTGGGGCCTATTGTAACTAATGTTACTGCGCTCGCTGCAATTTCTTCTCTGCTTGATTCGGGTTTGAGTTCTTTTAACAATGCGGACATTGTATTCACTCTTGCCGGTTTTGGAAACTTCAGTAATGCGCAGGGACTGGCTCAATTCAATCGTGCACTTGCTGCCAGATTAGATGTCTATCAACAAAACTGGTCTGCTGCATTGACTGACCTGGGCCAATCGTTTTTTAGCCTGACCGGTGATTTTAATCTCGGCGTATTTGATGTATTCGGAACCGGGTTGGGTGATCAGTTGAATACATTTTTTATCCCTCAAAACCAAACAGGTGAAATTCGGGTAGCACATCCCTCTTTTGCCGAGGATATCGAACCTGGCGATGACAGGATCAATAAGGCAACCCTACGCATTGCAGTTGCTTCCCTCGATGGCCTGAGCAGCGATAGGGATGTTTGGGTATATACTTCAAGTACTGCTCCTGTGCCCATAATCCGTAATGAAGAATTGATATTGCTTTATGCAGAAGCAAATATTCAGAATAATGATCTTTCGGATGGAGTCAATGCGATCAATATCATAAGGACCGGGCACAACCTGGCCGCTTACTCGGGGGCGATGACCCAATCCGCACTTATTACGGAGATGCTGAACCAGAAAAGGTATTCCTTATATTGTGAAGGGCACCGCTGGTTAGACTTGCGCAGGTATAATCTTTTGAGCTCCTTACCAATCGACAGGCCAGGTGACCAGGTTTGGACGGAATTCCCTTTACCCGTGTCCGAACAACAATAATTAAAATGCCTGGGAGATTTCAAAAAACTTTCAGGCATTTTAAAATTTAGTCTAATTGAAAACAGTTAATGTATGGATATCAAGTTCAGAAAATATATCAATACAGCATTTATACTTGGGCAATGACCTTGATGATGGCTTGTATCGGAGTTTTGAGGAATTTTGGATTTCATGATGGTTGGGCGTTAAAAATAATGAGCACCTGGCTCACCATGTTTCCGGTTGCATTTATTTTCGGATTGGTCATAATCCCGACTGCAAATAGAATGACAAACAAAATAAAATTCAGCCCTGATCAGAACTGCGATAACTTTAAGCAAGATTCGAGATAAGTAAAAATAATTTCATTGAAATCAAAAACCAAAACACCCTTTCTTTATTTTGTTTTTCTAATCATTGTGCTCGTTTGCTGGCTGCTATATATACGACATCTCGATTTGATCGGTCTTTATTCAAGAAGGTGGCCCTCTGCACTTACTATGATTTTCGGTTCATTTGTCGCAGGTTCCAGTCCTGAGGGAAGTGCGGCAATTTCCTACCCTATATTTACCCTGCTGCTTAATATACCCCCGGCAACAGCGCGAAATTTTTCTTTTGCCATACAGAGTATCGGTATGACAGGGGCTGCTTTGCTTATTTTGGGACTCCGCATTAAAGTGGAATGGAACTATATAAAATATGTGACCCTCGGAGGTATAATTGGATTGGTATTCGGAACTTATGAAGTTGTACCCTTGGTATCACCAGTCATGGCAAAATTGTTTTTTGTTTCATTGTGGCTAAGCTTCGGAATTGCATTATGGCGCGAGAACAGGCGCCCTTCACGTAAGGTATTTGATGAGATCAGTGATTTCAGATCTTCGGATATGGCAAGGTTGATTTTATTTGGCTTTATCGGAGGCATCATTTCATCATTGTTTGGGACTGGGATCAATATATTTACCTATTGCATTATGACAATTTATTACGGAATTTCGGAAAAAGTGGCGACCCCATCTTCCGTAATTATAATGACTATTGAGACCATTTTAGGTTTTTTTATTCATACTCAAATCCTGAAGGATTTTCAGCCTGCGGCGTTTGAAATGTGGATCGCCTGCGTGCCTTTGGTTATATTTTTTGCTCCTCTCGGGGCCTTCATTGTTAATAAACTGCCAAGAAAACGCATAGCGCAATTTTTATATATCATCTTGTTTGTACAGTTTATAGGGGCGATGCTGGTTATTAAGCCCAGTGCAATCAAACTCATTATGTGTGCTTCCGTGCTGACCGTTGGACTGTTCTTGTTCACTTATCTGGCCAAACTGGGTAAAAACAAAGCAATAGCAATGGCAACAAAACAATGAAAGACATTATTTTAAATAGTAATTTTAAAGCTATTATTCACATTAAAACAAAATTAAAATGGCAGAGAACGACGTAACGATATTGAAAAATCAAGATTTTATTCTTGATAACCAAAAAATTATAAAAGATAACCAAGGGTTGATCGTTGAAAACCAATCTGCGATCACAGACAACCAAGCAACAATTCTTAGTAATCAAAAATCTTTAAAAGGCAATCAGGGGGATATAAAGACGAACCAGGTAGCTATTTTAAAAAACCAGACTACCATTAAAACCAATCAGGCATCTATTTTAAAGAACCAACAAATAATTAAGAACAACCAATCCTTAATTCTTCAAAATCAGAAGAGCCTGAAGGCAATTCTCAAAAATCAGGAAGCTATTTTAAAACTATTGAAGAAAAAATAATCGCCAAAAACGATAACTCAGATTGAACAGGACATTCCCTGGCGCTCCGGAACCATGTTATATGTCCCAGTCCAATAGGTTTGATTGGTGATATTATAAACATTCATCGCCAGAACAAGATGCCTCTATTTGTAATGTAGGCCCTCATCGATGACGAGCAATCCTGGGAGGGTAGTAGTCGGGTCAAGGGTACTCCACTCACCAATCTTTATGCCCTGCAGAAATACCAAAACTCTTTAAGAAGCCGCCCGGGAAGTCATATTTTATCTATGAACCAGTTTCATTGCGGTGGGCGTTCTCAACCAGGGTGCCTGACTTGGAGGCGTGGGTATAAGGTTTTTAGAGACTTTTGCTATGCAATAGTTGTAGGAGACCTTGATACTCAGATCAGGGCCTAAGCCTGATAACCTTCTTATTGAAATTCTTTATTAAGGTAATGGATAAACTCAGATGCATTGTTCTTCAATTGTTCTGATTTGTCCGCAAGCAAAGCATTATAATTTTTTATAAACATGATGTCAACACTGAGTTGGGTCAGTTCATTAGTTGTTATGTTACGCATGTCCCGATTTGCGATTGTACCATAGGTTAAGGAGGTATAGGCATTGGCAGGACTAAAATGCGATGTCATAAAACCTTGCAAATATTCTTTTAGGTTGGCTTCCTGAAATTGTTCTACGGTTTTCAAAAGCGCCTGATCGGTTTCATAGTTTGATATGCGTAAGGCGATATCGGAGTTTGCAAATTGTTTCAGGTGCAGTTCAGTCTTAACAGCCAGCATGGCTCCTGAGGAAGGCTGGAAAAGATTTATGTTGTAGCAAGCGATAATCAGTTCCTGCGCCTTTTTTAAGTCTATTGATGCAGAAGACTGTTGCAGTATAAAATATAAACTGTCCGCTTTTTTAATGAGTATTTTTTCTCTTTCTATATTGTTATTCAGGATGGCTGAATCATTTTTCAGGTCAATGATCAATTGGCTGGCCAACTGACGGACATGGTGATTATCTGAAATATATTCCCTCAGGTTCTCGGCAAAAAAACCAAGCGTTACTGCAAGGAATATCATCAAGAACTCAATGATGTATTCTTTCCATTGTTTTTTATTGTGATGCAGGTCGGGGTGATGGAATACTTCCATATTATTTGTTTGATTTTCAACTGGGGCTTCTTGTGCTATTACATCAGGCTTAACTTCGGGAGTTTCGCTGATCTTTAGTTCCTGATCTATTTCGTCTTCTTCACTCATTGTTTAAGATTTCCCGGATTGCCAGGGTCAGGACGAAAAGGCAGGTGATAAGTCAAAGCAGATTTGTGTGGGGAATAGACGCCTAGTAAGCAAGTTACACTAATTAAACAACAAGAAGCTGTTTAGTTTTGATCATCAAATACCAATGATCCTTTCTTTATCAAAAATGGTGATGTTCAGGGTTGCTTATTTTGACTCAGTTGGATTTTGTAAAGGTATTTTTTATCTTGCCTATTAATTTGTAGATTTTTTTTTATTTTCATTTCGTGTGACACAGAATATAAGTGCCGGGAAACTTATAAAATTGTTAATTGAGCTTCCTGAATCAGTAATTTGCAATATTTATATTCAAAAATTCGTTGAGGAGATCTATTTTAAAACTAAAAACTTAAAAATGAAAAAAATCGCATTGATGGCGCTTGTTGTGACTACAACCCTAACAACAGGAGCTTTTGCACAGAAAGATCATCCGGCTTTTCTGCATGCCCTATCTGACCTTCGCGCCGCGCGATGGATGATCGAGCACCGGCCAGGCAACTGGAATACTACAGAGGATGAAGTTGGCGCTGTAAGGAAAATTGACGATGCCATTAATGAGATCAAAAAAGCTTCCATTGATGACGGTAAGAACCTCGAAGATCACCCAAAAGTGGACGAGATTAACGAGCACAGTGGGCGTTTGGAAAAAGCATTGGAATGGTTGAGAAGGGCCAGGGGAGATATTGAAAAGGATGAGGACAACGATTTTGCAAAAGGACTGAGGAAAAGAGCGTTTTTCCACATAGATGAAGCCATTAGGCTCACCCAAAAGGCAAGAGACGGAGTGAAATAAATCTATAAAAAAATACAAGCTGGCCCGTTTAGCTCTTTATGACTAGACGGGCTTTATTTTTTGAGGAAATTATAATATCGGGTAAGGACCATATTTTGGGAAAAATAGTGAATTACTGATAATGCAGTAATTTGCCTTTATGGGAGAAATGGTTACGATTCCAGTGAACTATAAAGGCGTGGAGCTTGAGTTTGAAGCGGAGGTTCAGGTTTGGCAATATGGATATAGGTTCCTGGTGTTGATTGGTGAATTGACACTGGTATTCGAGCGGGATAATTCGGGGGAATTCCGGGCGATAACGCCTGAGGGGTATACCGGAAAATTACCGGATCGCGGTCTGGTGCAAGCGATTGCAGAGGTTCTTGATGCATTGTAGATTTTTAAACCCTGCCAGATAAATGGCAACGCTCTTCAGGTCTATAGGAGCTCGTTATAGTACATTTTAGTTTTATTTATTGTTCCATATTTCTTTGTAAATTACCATATTTTGGAACAAGAAATAGCGTCAATCAAGTTGGCTGCAGCCTTATGATAAATCAAATTTTAAAAGGTTCATTATGAAAGAGGCAGAAAAAATAAAGATCGCTGTCGAACGATGTAAAAAAGTATTTACCCTAAAGCCTGCAATGGGGGAAGGTATGGCTGTTTCTAAAGTGCGCATGGTAAATGGATTAACCTGTGAAATTATTGAAGGTAACTGGAAGTTTTCTGCCGATATGCCAGAAGCAATCGGTGGAAACAACAGCGCTCCAACACCCGGCGTATATGGAAGAGCAGCTCTTGGTTCCTGTCTTGCAATAGGCTACATAATGAAAGCAGCTCAGTTAGACATCCCTGTTAAAAACCTTGAAGTCGAAGTACAAGCTGATTTTGATGATGGCGCTTTGATAGGCACAGCAAATAAGAATGTGCCTCCGGGTTATCTTGAGGTACGTTATACCATAACTATTGAAAGTGATGCTGAAGAAGAAAAAATTATGCAGATTATCAATGAAGGTGATAAACATAGCCCCTACCTTGATGTCTTTTCAAGAGCGCAAAAATGTGTAAGGAATATAAACATAGTTTCCACTAAAATTAATTCTTAATGGAAGCCGCTTTACAAAGACGTGTGCAGCGATATGGATGGGACAAAGCAGCCTTGTATTATGAAAATTCATGGCAGCAACAACTTAAACCTGCACATGACGCGTTGTTTGACGTAGCTAATATTCAAACAGGACAAAAAATTATTGACATTGCCTGTGGCACAGGGCTAATGAGCTTTCGGGCATTGGAAGCAACTGGCAGCGATGGTCTTATAGTAGGTACGGATATTTCTGACAAAATGATTGAGATTGCCGATAAAACAGCGAAAGAGAACGGCTTAGGAAATATTAGATTTGAAAGAATGGATGCTGAAGAACTAAAAGTAGATGATGAAGAATTTGATTTGGCAATTTGTGCATTGGGGTTAATGTATTTGCCTAGCCCTGTAAATGCCTTGAAGCAAATGTTCCGTGTTTTGAAAAAAGGAGGACACTGTGTTGCCGCCGTTTGGGGGAAAAGGATTAATTGTGGCTGGGCGGATATCTTTGAGATAGTCGATAAAAGAGTTTCTTCCGAAGTATGCCCAATGTTCTTCAATTTAGGTAATGAGAAAGTACTTGAAGAGAATTTTAAACTAGCTGGATTTGCAAGCTGCCAAGTCAAAAGAATTCAATCATTTCTTGAATATGATACAGACGAAAAAGCCTGCTCTGCTGCATTTGAAGGTGGGCCAGTGGCATTGGCGTATTCTAAATTTTCTGAAAGTGTAAAAAAGGAAGCTTGCGAAGAATACCTGACTTCTATTGAAAACTTTAAAACAGAGGATGGATATTCTGTTCCTGGAGAATTTTTAATTGGTTTGGGAATTAAGTAAAATCCTTAATTTTTGAGGCAAAATAGAGGACTTGTCAATATCTAAATCCTAATTACTACTGGTCATGCTACACCTGCGCCTCGGTGTAATAAGCACCCTGACAAAGATCGGGATGGTTGGGATCGGGTTGTGCGAAGCTTGTGGCGGAGTTCAGCACCACCAACGCAGCGACAGGACCCCGAGTCATGGTCGTTTATTTATCAAAATATGAACTTTATATGCCTTATGCCGGATGATAAGTCTTTGCTATGACTCCTCCCGGGAAAGTCTTTACATCCACCAACTTCAGGTAAAGCGGTATTGCAAGACCAGTGAAGATTGGCAACCCCGAGCCCAATGCGACGGGATGGGTGGCCAATACGTATTCATCTATGAGACCCGTTGCTATGAGGCTTTGCATAAATTCTGCGCCCCCAATTGCTACGATTGGTTTCCCCGGCTCGGCTTTGAGTTCCCTGATACCTTCGGCAAGATCGCCATCGAAAACTCTCGCCTCGGCCCAGGAAGCCGCGGCAGGCGAAAGCTGTGCAGTTGTCGTATGCTCCGAGTCGATGCCTTTAAATCCTTTTTTAGTAAAGACAGCCTTTGGGATCTCGTTCATCGGCGCGGCAAAAGGCCCGGTCGCAGAGGGCCAGTAAGGGGCCATACCTTCAAACGACTTCCTGCCCATGATAATTAGCCCTGCCTGCCTGGCTGACCCGACACTCCAAGCCAATGATTCTTCGTCTCCAGTCTTGAAGATCCAATCGTTCTCGCCATTGGCGCCGCTTACGAATCCGTCGAGCGAGATTGACATCTTCATTATCAACTTTCGCATAACTATAGATTTATTTTTTAAATACAGCTCATTTGTTGGTGACCAGGGTGAGTAAATATTCGTCCAGATTGCCCATTGCGATGGCAGTGCCTTCCTTGAAGCCCTTCGACACCATCATTTCAAGGACGGAAAGGTCATTGAATTTTTTCTCAACGTGAACCGTGGTTGTCTCCGTCCCTGCATTGAACGAAGTCTTCGTCAAAGAAAAGCCATTATTGATGGGATTTCCGTTTTCATCGCAAAAGGAATTCCTTGAGGAGAAACTGGACTTGGGTTGTATCTCGATAAATTCGACCAAAGACCAGTGGGAGACCTTCTCAGGAGAGACCATGGCATATAACCAGCGCCCATTTTCCCGGAAATCCATCTCCTTCGTACGGGCCTTCCATGGTTTTGGAGCCGACCACTGGTCCAGCATTTCCGCTTTTGTGAAGGCGTCCCAGACGAGATCGAGGTCGGCGGCAAATTCACGGGTAATGTGAATGGTCTTCGTGGTCTTGTCTACGATGAAATCAAATAGCAGGTTCATTTTTTCTTGTTTTTTATGGTGTACAATAATTGATCGAGTAGTTGGAACCTTTCTTCCATAATCTTCCGGAACTGGTCGAGCCAGATATCGATTTCTTTCATTTTATCGATTTTCAGTTCATAAAAGATTTCCCTGCCTTTTTGCTTTTGGGCCAGGAGGTCACATTCGGACAGGATCCGCAAATGTTTGGATATTGACTGGCGGGTGATGTCGAAGCGCTCCGCAATTGCGTTGGGTGTCATTGCATGCACGGCGATCAGGACGAGGATCGCCCGTCTGGTGGGGTCTGCAATAGCTTGAAAAATGTCGCGTCTCATGTTTGTTAATTAAGAAGCCGATCGGCTGCAAATATACGTGCAACCAATTGGATTCGCAAAATTTTTTTTACAGAGAGATTTGTCCGGGTGAGGAAGAACTTTGACGGATTATCCGGCCTTGTACAAGATGAATTGAAAAGAGATTCGCTTTGTAGTGCGGTTGCCGGACTTGTACCATTCGAGATCATTTGTAAAAAAAATTTTGGCAACCGATTGGCTGCACATATATTTGTAACTGAATGGCTGTGAAGACAAAATTGAAGTATAGAAAAACCGGAGAAGGGTTTCCAGAGATTCAAACGGGACGAAAGAACTAATTGCACGATGAATATATTATTATCAATTCAAAATTAAAACCACCGCTACATGAAAAAATTGCTCCTTGCCGGATTTTATCTGGTCATCGGTTTACAGGCGATATCGCAAACCTCGTTTTCAGCCGTGGTAAAGAAATACATTGATTACGATTCTTCGGTCATCGCATTTATCCATTGCAGGCTCGCCGATGTGAAACATCTGAAAGTGCTGGACGACCAAACGGTGATCGTCCGCAACGGCATAATAGCTGCTGTAGATGCTAGCAAAAAACTTTCCGCCCCTTCCGGAAGTACCATCATCGACCTCACCGGAAAATCCCTCTTGCCGGGATTTATTCTACTGCATGAACACATGTACTATGCGGCCTATTCCGCCGACTTCACCTATTTACATGTCAAGCAATTGCCGTTCACTTTCCCCAAACTATACCTGGCCTGCGGCGCAACGACTATTCGTACAGCCGGAAGCGTTGAGCCCTATTCCGACCTGAACCTCAAACGGGACATCGACCAGGGTAAGATACTCGGGCCAGAAATGGACGTGACCGCGCCTTACCTGGAAGGAAAAGGCAGCATCTTTCCCGGGATGCATGAATTGAGCGGGCCCGCGGAGGCGAAAGCCTTTGTCGACTTCTGGGCCAGCCAGGGCTGTACTTCATTCAAGGGATATATGTTCGTGGATAAGGCTACGCTGAAGGCCGCATTAGACGAGGCCCACGCCAAAAGACTAAAAGTGACGGGTCATTTATGTTCTGTTACCTATCGCGAGGCGGCGGAGATGGGCATTGACCAGTTGGAACATGGCTTTTTTGTGTCTACGGATTTTGTTCCCAATAAAAAGGAGAACGCCTGTCCACTTGGTGCGGAACCCATAGCATCCGCGGATTCGCCGAAAGTCAAAGTACTGATCCAATTCCTCGTCGACAAAAAAGTGATCGTGACATCCACACTGGCCGTAATCTATAACATGACTACCCTGGATACAACGATCCGTCCCGAAGTACTGGAAGCGATGGCGCCCGATACTCGGAATATGTTCCTCAACGTATATAACAAAATGCGCAACCCTTACGGCAATAAAGCGATGCTGGAGGAAATGAAAATGGAAAAGATGTTTTCGGACGCCGGCGGACTGTTGACCGTAGGCACCGACCCTACCGGCAGCGGCGCCACCCTAGCGGGATATGGCTCACAGCAATCCATTGAGCTGTTGACACAGGCGGGGTTCACCCCGATCGAAGCGATACGCATCGCGACCTACAATGGCGCAAAGGCCCTTGGACTGGAAGATAAGATCGGCTCCATCGAAGTCGGCAAGACCGCCGACCTCGTGGTCATCGATGGTGACATTTTTCAAAATATTCAAAACATCAGGAAGATCGAATGGGTGTTTAAGCATGGAGTGGGCTTCAATTCCCAAAAGATATTCAGTTCCGTAAAAGGAGAGGTCGGTAAATATTAACGAAGGAAATGTCTCACCGGATCAAAAGCAGGGTTCCGGTCGGCTTGCTTGTATTGCAAAGCTGCACAACACAAAGGCCCTCCGGCTATCGCCGGAAGGCCTTTGTGCCCAGAACAGGAATCGAACCTGCACATCCTTGCGAATACCAGATTTTGAGTCTGGCGCGTCTACCAATTCCGCCATCTGGGCATTTGTGAATAATCCAAAAAAAACTTAGAAACGGGCTGCAATATTAATCAATTGCACTTTTCCGGCCAAACGCGGGCAGGATTATTTCCAAATATCAACTTGTTGAATTTCACAATTTTGAGGCTAGCTTCGGGATTTCCTGCTTTCGGGTTATCTTGCCGCGCCAAATGAAATGGAATGATAAGAATTGGATTGATTAGAGAGGGTAAGATTCCTCATGATAATAGGGTTGCGCTCACACCTGCCCAATGCAAATGGATTCATAAGACCGGGACCGCGGTAAGGTTGGCCGTTCAGCCTTCCGACTATCGCTGTTTTTCAGAAAAAGAGTACCAGATGGCGGGAGTGGAGGTTCGGGAAGATCTAAGTGATTGCGACATTTTGCTTGGTATCAAAGAGGTCGCAATTTCTGACCTGATCGCAGGAAAGAGCTATCTTTTCTTTTCACACACGAAAAAATTGCAGGAACGAAACCGGGAGATGCTCAGGGAGATCATTGATCGTAAGATCACACTGATCGATTATGAATGCATGGAGCATGAGGACGGACAGAGGGTTCTTGGCTTCGGGTTTTTCGCGGGGATTGTCGGCGCTCATAATGGCATGATGGCCTATGGCCAGCGTACTGGAAAATTCCATTTGCAAAGGGTATATATTCAAAATAGTTTCAGGCAATTGATCCATACCTATTTTGGGCTGAAACTGCCTAATATAAAAGTTGCGATTACTGGCTCGGGCAGGGTGGCTCATGGAGTCCTGGAGATCATGAATTTACTCGGGCTGATCGAAGTGGATCCTGATGAATTCCTGTCTCGAAGTTTTACCTATCCGGTATTTGTACAGCTAAAGGGGGGAGCGCTTTATGAAAATATTGAATCCGGAAATTATAACCGCGAAGAATTTCATTTATGTCCGGAGCGTTACAGGAGCAAGTTCCATCCCTATACCAAAGTGACGGATGTTCTGATGAACGGGATTTATTGGGATCAGCATATTCCGCGTCTATTTGAATGGGAAGAGGTTTCCAAAGAGGATTTCTGCATTAAGACCATTGCCGATATTACGGACGATATGGGAGGCTCGGTTCCCTGCAACCTTGGGGATGCCACTATTGAGACTCCGCTTTACGGAGTGGATCGCCTCACCCAGCAAAAAACCCTTCCTTATCTCCAGAACTCTATCGATATAATGAGCGTGGGGAACCTTCCTAACGAATTGCCTCGCGACGCTTCCCGCTATTTCGGAGAACAACTCATAAAATACGTATTGGAGGATCTGTTAAAAGGAGGATCTCCAATGATCAGTAAGGCTACACTGATTGAAAAGGGCAGACTGACTGATCATTATTCCTATATGAAAGATTATGCCAGTGCTACCCTATAGATAGAGATAATAATCCTTCATCAATTCGATGAACTCAGCCGTGAAATGACCGCTTCCTTTATGTATGCTGAGTTCAAAGCGCTCTGGATTATTCGCTTTACGACCTGATAAATGCAGGATGGTCCTGAAAAATTCATATGCAGAGGACTGGCGTAAAAAAAGTGCTTCGCTCACATAAAACCCATAGTCCAACGCTAATTTTTCAAAATAACTTGTTCGATTCGCAGGCAGGAGTATTCCAAAGCTTCCGCCAGTATCCAGATTGCTTTTTACCACTTCCAATAATTCTTCCAGGTTAAGGGATATCTCATGTCGGGCCACCTGGTCTTGGCTGTTTTCGGAAAGGAGGTCGCCTTCAAAAAAAGGCGGGTTGCTGATTATAAAATCGAACCGATCGGGAAATTTATAATTGCGAACATCCCCGGGGCAAATATTCAACCGATCATGCCATGGAGATTCTTGAATATTTTCTTTTGATTGCTTGCAGCTAGGCAGGTCTATTTCAATGCCTGTGATTTTTGCCCTGCTCTTTTGGGCCAGCATCAGCATTTGCAGGCCAGTGCCACTTCCTATATCCAAAATGGTTGAATAAGTAGGTATCTTTTCTGCAAACCATGCCCCCAATACACAGGAATCGGTGCAAACCTTCATGCCGCATTGGTCCTGCTGGATGGAAAATTTCTTAAATTGGAAATAGCTGTTTGACATGGACAGGCAAGATGGCTATTTTTTTTCAATGCACCATTCCGTACGGGCACTCACCGATACATTCAGAGTCGCAAAATCTTTCTCCAAATATTTGAAATAGGCAGTAATAGCGATCATGGCAGCGTTGTCAGTACAATATTCAAATTTTGGAATATAGGTTTTCCAGCCCAGTTTTTCACCCAATTCCTTTAAAGATTTCCGTAACCAGGAATTCGCGGAGACGCCACCGGCTATACAGATATCACGAATGCCCGTTTGTGTTGCGGCCTTTTTCAGCTTATTCAACAATATGCTGACTATTCGGAATTGGATCGACGCACAAATATCCGGCAGGTTCTTTTCAATAAAACCTGGTTCATTTGCTTTTTGCTCTTGTAAGAAATATAAGATCGCCGTTTTTAGTCCGCTAAAACTGAAATCTAACCCCGGGATTTGTGGTTCGGGAAAAGGGAAGCGACGCGGGTTTCCTGATTGGGCATATTGATCAATAAGCGGGCCTCCCGGATAGGGGAGTCCTAATAATTTAGCTGACTTATCAAAAGCCTCACCGGCGGCATCATCAAGGGTTTCTCCGACCAGTTCCATTTTAAGGGGGGAATGGCAGATTACTATTTGGGTATGGCCTCCGCTGACAGTCAAACAGAGAAAGGGGAATGCGGGCTTTTCCGGACTGATCAGGTTGGCCAATACATGGGCCTGCATATGATGGACTGCGATCAGTGGAATTTCTAATGAAAGGGAAAGGGATTTGGCGAACTGGCTCCCTACCAGTAAGGAACCGATCAGGCCGGGAGCCTGGGTAAAGCCAACGGCATTCAATTCCTCAAGCAGGCATCCGGCGGTCATAAGAGCCTGGTCTACAGTTGGGACAATATGCTGAATATGTGCCCTGGAAGCGAGTTCAGGTACAACTCCTCCATAGGCTTCGTGGACCTTCTGGGTAGCTGTTATATTGGATAAAATATTTCCATCTCTGCAAATGGAGGCCGAAGTTTCATCACAGGAAGATTCGATGGCCAATATCAGGATGGACGATTGATTCACGCATCAAAAATAACTAAGTCGGGGGGAAGCGCCTAAAATTCACAGAGTCAGTATCTTGCAGATGCAACGCTTTGTCAATAACCATTGTCAACAAAGAACATGATGGATGACCAGGACTTGGTGGAAAGATGTCTCAAAAAAAACCGGGCGGCGCAAAGCCTGCTTTATGAGCGCTATTCATCAAAGATGCTGGGGATTTGTTATCGCTACACTAAATCGATGGCAGATGCCGAAGACATCCTTCAGGAAGGGTTTATCAAAGTATTCCGGAATTTGGAACAGTTTAAGGGTTCTGGAGAACTGGGCGCCTGGATCCGACGCATAATGGTCAACACGGCTATCAATTTTCTAAAACAAAAGGAACGTTACCAGGTGGATCTTTCCTTTGTCGATAAAGGGCTGCATCCCGTCACGACCGAGGAAAACCCGGAAATAAGGCTGAATACCCGGGAGCTTGCAGAGCTCATCAGGCAACTGCCAGTCGGCTATCAAACCATTTTCAATCTTCATGCGGTGGAAGGATATAGCCATGTGGAGATTGGCCGGATACTGGGAATCAATGAGGGGACATCCCGCTCACAATATTCCAGGGCCAGGTCCCTGTTGATCAGTTGGATTCAAAAAAATGAATTAGAAAATAATACAGGCATCTATGTACGAAAATGAATTTGAAAAAAAGGTTCAGCAAAACATGGAAGGGCTGGAATTCATTCCCTCTGATGCTGTTTGGACCAAAGTAGTCCAGGAAATAAATCCCGAAAAAGACCGACGCCGTCCATTTTTCTGGATATTCCTGTTAGCCGGATTAATTGTTGCGGGAGGGGGTTTATATTATTCCAATATTGTCCGCAATCAACAAGGTCAGCCGGAAGGATCACCAAAGTCGAAACCGGAAAGAGAGGTTATTAATAGCCCCGATAAGGATTTTAAAACAGGTAGATCTCAAGCCGATCCAATTTCAGTCCCGGCCAAGCAAAACGATAAAGATCCAATACAGAAGCATCTGCTGACTCAAATTATGGCAGCCCAGGGTTCTTCCGCTAAACAAGTATCTAAAAGAAAGAATCTGGTAATTACTATCCCGGAAGATGGCCATATCGAAGAAAATGGCAGGATGATAGTGATTGGGGAGCTGGATCATTCCCTGAGAAATTGGCATTTGATCAATTCATTGGATATAAATGCCCCCAATTCATCTAGTGCAGGTAGAATAAAATCTCGGATAATTCCCTACTGGCCTTCAAAACTTAATCGAAAAGGATTCCAAATTGGATTTAACGCAGGAGGAGGCCTTTCAGCGATTCGACAAAACATTTTAAGTTCGGGTAATGCTGCTGCGGCCAGAATAAATGGGGTTGTCCCGGCTTACCAGCCTTCGGAAATTGATCCTGGTCCTTATTGGAAACTTGGATTATCGGTTCAATACGCACTGTCTAAAAATCTAAGTGTAAGACTGGGCTTGGGTTACAGGCAAATGATAAACTATATTCATGTTGGCGCTTACACGGACAGCGTTACTGCCATCTTCTATGGACCCAGAAATATGCCAAGTTCAGTTAGTTTAGGCAGTTTTACTTCTATTAGCGGCTTTTACAAATACGGCACCCAAAACAGGTATAAGGAAAATTATAATTGGCTGGATCTCCCTCTGTCCCTGGATTGGCTGATGACCAGGTATGGGAAACTCCCACTACATCTTGTTCCTTCAATTTCAGCTTCCTATCTATTGAATAGCAGTGCGCTCCAATTTGACCCCAATTCAGGTATCTATTACCGTGACAATAGCCTCCTGGAAAGGATAAATTTGAGTGGCTCCCTGGCCCTCATGACAAATATCCTTAGCAGGGATATCATCTGGCAGTTCGGGCCTAAATTTGAATACGGGCTGAATGATCTATTGAGCAAGAATGCCATGAGCCAGCAACGTATGGAATTTATTGGAGCCGAACTTTTAATCATACCCGAAAATTGGTTGAAGGGAAAAAGAAAATAATTCGTCAGCTCAACCTGCGTATGAATTGAAGATTCCTCTTGATTCCCTGGAACCCTGCTCTTTTTAAAGGGGACTTTGAGAATATTTCCCTGAATCCTTCTTCTTTCAATTCTTCCCAGTCCTTTAAACTGAATTCAAGTATTTCCTTTAATGGCTCCAATTCCGGTTCAAGGTTTGGCTTGGAAAAGCGGTTCCATGGGCAAACGTCCTGACAGGTATCGCAACCAAAGACCCAGTCATCGAATCGGCCATGCATATTTTCAGGAATTATTTTGTCTTTCAACTCAATTGTAAAATAGGAAATGCAGCGACTGCCATCCACCAGCCTATCATCAAGTATCGCTTCCGTAGGACAGGCTTCGATGCATTTTCTGCAAGTGCCGCAATAATCCTTTGCCATAGGATCGTCGTAATCGAGTTCCAGATCGGTTATAAGTGTGGCAATAAAAAAAAAGGAGCCACTGTTTTTATTGATGAGATTGCCATTGCGACCTACCCAACCAAGACCACTACGCTGGGCCCAGGACCTTTCGAGAACAGGTGCGCTGTCGACAAAGCCGCGACCTGAAAAATTCCCGACCCCCTCTTTCATGCGTTTTGCCAGGGTCTGCAATTTTGATTTGATCACTAAATGGTAATCTTTTCCATAGGCATATTTGGAAATCTTTGGGCCTTTTTGATTAGGCTGAATAGCTGGATAATAATTCAGTAATAGAGTAATCACTGAACGGGCTTCCGGCAGAAGCCTTGTGGGATCAATTCTCATATCAAAATAATTCTCCATATATTTCATCTTCCCATGCATACCCTTGTTTAGCCAGTTTTCGAGTCTTCTGGCATCCTGGTCCAATTTTTCGGCCCTGGCTATACCGCAATAATCGAAACCCAGTTCACTTGATATGGTTTTTATAAGGCCTGTATGGGTCGTCTTTCTCACTATTCTTGTAAAATTAAACCACTAAAACTGGTTACTCGGTATATAATTTGGCCAAACCTCTTTTTTCGTTAATTTTATACAACCCCCTAAAAGTACCATTATGAACCTTAAGCCTTTCTGCATCTTAAGTCTTATTTTTTTGCCCTTCATTGCTTTTGCACAGGCAAAAAACAAAAATTCGAGCCGGCCTGATTATCAATTTGGGGACATCAAACCCACGGACTTCCATCCCAAATCTCCAGTCATTGATTCAAGCTCAGATGCCGTGGTCCTGGCCGATGTTGGCAGTACCGATTTTGAAGGGAATAATAATGGTTACTTTAACCTGGTTTTCAAAATACACGAGAGAATCCTGATCAGGAACAGGAACGCTTATGATGCAGCTACTATTCAAATTCATTTGTATAGTGGGCGTACCCAATACGAGGATAAATTCAATGACCTGGAAGCAGCCACATATAACCTGGAAAATGGGCAGGTGGTCCAAACCAAACTTGACAAAACGGCCCTTTTTAAGGAAAAAATAAACAAGGATTATCAGGAACTTAAATTTACGCTGCCTAATATAAAGGAAGGTTGTATAGTTGAATATCAGTACACAATTAAGTCTCCTTTTGATAATAATGATATACGAACCTGGTATTTTCAATCCAAATACCCGGTACTTTGGAGCGAGTACAAAGTGACGATCCCTCCCTTTTACACCTATGTTACCATTCCGGAGGGATACCTGCATTTTGCCTTTGACAGTACCTGGAGCTCTTTTCACGAATACCGAATACTCGATCCGGGAGATGAAACGACTTCAAGCAATGTATATGCATTTTCCGGCAATGCCCGGTCCGGTTGGTGGGTAGTCAAAGACGCACCTCCTTTTAAGGACGAGAAATACATGCGCAACGCCGACGATTATATTTCAAAAATTGTTTTTCAGTTGCATAGTGTAAAATACAATGACAATGACATTAAACTAGTCGTGAAGGATTGGTTCACGACAGCGAGTGACCTTATGAAACGGGAGAATTTTGGACAAGCGCTTTCGAATTCTAATGGTTGGATGGAATCCGATTTGAAGACGATTACTGCAGGCACCCAAGGCCTGGAAAAAGCAAAAAAGATCTATGAATATGTCCGTGATCATTTTGATTGCGACGGTGAACAAACAAAATACACAAGCAATTCTTTAAAGAAGGTTTACCAAAACAGAAAAGGCAATGTGGCTGATATAAATTTTATGTTAATGGCCATGCTAGCTAATCAGGGTTTTGATGTTCACCCGGTTATTCTTAGCACGGAGGGTAATGGCATCCCTTCGGAGGTTTCTGCCTTTTTATACCAGTATGATTATGTGATCTGTCAGTTAAAAATCGGCTCCGAAACCTACCTGCTTGATGCAACGGACAAAAGAATCGGTTTTGGCAGGCTGCCCTTGAAATGCTATAATGGGAACGGACGATTGATCGATCAAATGCCATTGCTGTTGCCTTTGTCCAGGGATTCACTGAGTGAAGAGAAAAGTACGCTCATATTTATAGCAAATGATGAGAAGGAAGGACTTGTCGGAAATGTCACCAAAAATTTCGGATATTTTGAATCGAGTGAGTTTCGGGAAAAGCACAAAGAAATAAAGAGTTCTGAACTGACAAAAGAAATCGCTAAAGAATACTCTTCCGATTTTAGGATTTCAAATGTAAGTATTGATTCCGCATTCAATTATGAAATGCCGGTTACGGTTCATGAAGAAATTCATTTCAAATTCGATGATGATATCGTATATTTCAATCCGATGCTTAATCATTCTCTAAAGCTTAATCCATTCGCCGTTGCAAATAGAATCTACCCGGTTAATATGCCCTATAAGATTTTTGATGTTTATCTTTTAAATATGGAAGTTCCGAAAGGTTATAAGATTGATGAATTGCCAAAATCAGCCAGGGTTAAATTGAACGAAAATGAAGGCATGTTCGAATACATGGTAGCCGGGAATGAAAAAACTCTACAAATCAGGGTTAAGCTGCTTATCAATAAAACTGATTTTCAACCTGAGGATTATCAGACTCTTCGCGATTTCTATTCTTACATCGTGAAGAAGGAGGCTGAACAGATAGTGTTTAAAAAGATTAATTGAACATCAAAATGAATTATCCCCTATGAAGTTAAAGTGGTTTTTTATCCTATTATCAGGACCTCTGTTCGCGAGAAGTCAGTCCTATTCAGTTGACCTGATTCCAGACTCAATGAAGGAGGGGGCTGATGTGGTAAAAAGAATAGAATCGCTCCATGTAATTGTGAAAGACCTGAACAAGGTCCAGGTAAAGCATAAATATGCCTATACTATTTTGAATGAAAATGGAAAGGATTTTTCAGAGTTTGAGATGTTTTATGACAAATTTAAAAGCATCGATGATATTTCAGGGACTATTTATGACGCAAAAGGAAAGGTGCAAAAAAGCCTGAAAAAAAAGGACATTACCGATTTGCCTGCTTATGACGGATTTAGCCTTGTATCTGACGACAGGGTAAAGCGCTTTGTAGCCAGTTCTATGGAGTACCCCTATACGATCGAAGTGGAGGTGGAATATACATATCATTCTACTTTTTTCATGCCTGCCTGGGATCCGGTGAATGATGAAAAACTCTCCGTACAACAGAGTGATTTTATCGTTGAAACGCCACCAGGATTTCAACTTCGTTATAAATGTTATAATTATCCGGTCAGCCCTCAAATTCACGAATCAGCTGATGGGAAAACCTATTCCTGGCGTCTCTTCAATCTTAAGCCAATTGAATTGGAAGACCTGGCATATACTGATAATATTTATCCCAGAGTTTTCATAGCCCCGGTTAAATTTGAGATCGATGGCCATACCGGAGATATGAGTGACTGGAAAGGTTTCGGAAAATTCATGTACGAATTATATGTCGGAAGGGATGAATTGCCGGCTGATTTAAAAGCGGAAGTACACCGAATTGCCGATCCCCAGCCGACAAAAGAGGAAAAAGTCAAAGCGCTCTATGAATTTCTGCAAAAAAATACCCGTTACGTAAGCATTCAATTGGGTATCGGAGGCTGGCAGCCATTTGAAGCAAAGTTTGTTGCTGAAAAAAAATACGGGGATTGTAAAGCGCTCTCCAATTTCATGGTGGCAATGTTGAAAGAGGAAGGCATTCCAGCCTTTTGCGTATTGATTAACGGGGGTAATGATGGAAGGGGGTTGATCGAAGATTTTAGCTGCCATCAGTTCAACCATGTGATTTCCTGTGTGCCTAATGGAAAAGATACGATCTGGCTGGAATGCACTAGTCAAACAGTTAGTCCGGGTTATATGGGCAAGTTTACCGGCAACAGGAATGCGCTCCTCATTAGCCCTGAGGGAGGATTTGTTGTGAAAACTCCAGGATATTCCGTGTCCGATAATTTGTCTATCCGGAGAGCGGAAGCTGTCGTTGATGCTGATGGAAATCTCCAGGTAGAGGTCCGCACTCATTTAAGTGGCATTCAACAGGAACAGGCTCATGATCTGCTCCTGGAGGAAAATAAAGAAGAAAGGGAAAAATTCCTCAACGAGGTCCTGTCACTCCCTACCTATAAAGTGGAAAAAAATGAGTACTCTGAAATAAGGGGGAAAATTCCGGCTATGGATGAGTTTTTACAAATAAGTTCACAGAATTATGCCGCAGTTACAGGAAAACGACTGTTCATAACTCCAAATATCTTTAACCGGCATTCCAGGCTGATCAATGACAAACCCAGAAGAATGGATATCCGACTTAAATACAACTGGCGGGACGTAGATAGCATTCATATAAAGATCCCGGATGGATATGCCCCTGAGTCTGTCCCTAAAGACCTTAGCCTGACCAATCGCTTCGGAAAATACAGCATCAGCTATAAGGTTTCCGGGAATCAAATTACCCTTATCCGTACCGATGAAGAATATGCCGGTAAATTCCCTGCTTCCGAGTATACACAGTTTTCCGATTTTTATGGAGCTATGAATAAGGCGGATGCGGCGCGTATCGTGCTGGTTAAAAATTGAAAATTGGGCAAATGCATAATACTATGATAAGTAGATTTCAGTATTCCATTTTGATGGGAGGATTTTTATTATTTTGTTTTTTTTCTTCTGGGATTTCTCTTGCTCAGGAACGGACTCCGGTTGATTTCGGACATGTAAATGCTTCGGATTTCAATCTTCCCGCTTCCCCGTTGATTGACAGCAGCGCCGACGCTGTAATTGTGGCGGATCAGGGCGAGCTAGGTTTTGTTGGAAACAAAAACAGCTTTTTTTCCTACGTATTTAAAAGAAATACCCGCATAAAAATCCTTAACAACAGAGGGCTGAGGTTGGCTTCATATGCAAGTGAGCTATATTACTTAAACGATGAACACAACCAGAAGATGGATGAAATTAAGGCTTCATCCTTTATCCTTTTGGATGGTAAAGTAGTGAAGACAAGCCTGGATAATAAGGACATTTTCGTTGAAAAGGGAGAAGGGAAATTCATGATCAAAAAATTTACCGTTCCGGGTGCCCGTGTGGGGGCAATTCTTGAAATTTCTTTTACCATAACATCAAGCTTTATTGACGATCTCCCTACCTGGTATTTTCAGGAATACCTGAATTGTCCCTGCCTTAGGAGCAGGCTTGATTTTATCCGGCCTTCAGCCCTCAGTTATGCCGTTTTCAGGGAAGGGTTGCATAAATATTCTATGAGCAGCAGTAAGGAAGGTTATAAAACCTACCAGCTTTCCCAAAAGACCAATTATGGCATTGTAGAAACGGAAAAGGGATTAAATGTATCTACTCCCGTCATAACCTATACCTGGATCATGAAAGATCTCCCTGCCCTTAAAATAGAAAATTATGTTTATGCTCCAATGGATTATAGCGATAAGTTGCTGTTCCATCTTTACCAATATTATAATGGAGAAGTATCGGTCAACCTGGGGACCAATTGGAAGGAAAGAACAAGTGAATTGATGGGTTCCAGCCATTTCGGAGCGCCTCTTTTAAGTGCCGATCATGAATTCGCAGACATGGTTTACAAGATCACAAAAGGTGAAACAAGCAATTTGGGTAAAGCATACCGGATATATGAATATGTTCGCGATAATATATCCTGTACCGACCGTTCCCAATTCTATGAGAAGGAGACAGCAAGCGAAGTGGTGAGACAAAAGAAGGGCGGAGTGAGGGAGATGAATCTTTTACTTGCGGTACTGCTAAGGGAGGCTGGTTTTCATGCCGATCCTGTATTGCTCTCAACCCGGGAAAATGGTAAAAGAAGATTTTCGAGATTGAAATATCCGGATGACGAAAAGATGAATTACCTGGTATGCCGGGCCGTGATAGATAGCAAGATCTACTTTCTGGATGCTTCCCTGCCTGTATTGGCTTTTGGCAAAATACCAGCAGAATGTTTGAATGAATATGCAAGGGTCATCTGCGACCAGGATTCCTCCAACATTTATTTCTCGGCTGATTCCATTATCGAGCAGAAGACGGTTTCCGTTTTCCTTGGCAATGACGAGAAGACACATGGCCTTTTGTCGGGAAGTTATGAATCTACCTTTGGCAATTATGAATCCATTGAGATCCGGGAGAGGGGGAAGGAATCCTATTTAAAGAGTCTCCCTATTCGTCAGGTTACAGATTTGACCATCGCTAACGAGGGCATCGATTCCCTTAACAAGTTGGAAGATCCTGTAAAGGCCCATTTTGATATAAGCATCAGGATGGATACTAGTTCTGATATATTTTACCTCAGCCCATTATTACAGGAGGGTTATACAAAGAATCCATTCATTGCTGAAACCAGAGAGTTACCTGTTGAAATGCCTTATTCCCGTGAAATAACTTATACTTTGTTTATGGAAATCCCCAATGGGTACGAGGTCGAAGAATTGCCAAAATCTGCAAGACTATCCCTCGAAGGTGGAGACGGCCTTTTTGAATACCTGGTCCAAAAGAGTCCGCAAAATATTCAATTGCGTTACCATTTGAAACTCAGCAAATCGACTTTTGACCCTGACCAATATTCCTCCCTTCGTGATTTTTTTACTTATATTGTAAAAAAACAACAGGAGCAAATCGTTTTCAAAAAGAAATAATAGCTGCTAATCTTCAAGCCAGCTTTTGGGGTAGCCGCCCCATCTGCCGATCGGTCGGATTTTTATTATATTGCCCTTCCTAAAGTTTGCCATCTTGAATTATTTCTTAGGCTATGACATCGGGTCCTCTTCCATTAAAGCTGCTTTGCTGGATGCCGAGTCCGGAAAGGTTGTTTCTTCTGCTTATTCTCCGGAGCAGGAAATGGAGATCATTTGCATAAAGCCCGGATTTGCAGAACAGGATCCGGAAATCTGGTGGCAGGAACTGTACAGGGCTACAATAAAAATCAAAGAACAAATCAATTTTAAGCCGGAGGAGATCCTGGCGATAGGAATTTCCTATCAGATGCACGGACTGGTATGCGTCGACGGGGAACTTAAACCGCTGAGGCCTGCGATCATCTGGTGCGATAGCCGGGCGGTCTATTCGGGGGATCGGGCTTTTAAGGAATTGGGGACCGAATATTGCCTGCAGCATTTTCTCAATTCTCCCGGAAATTTTACAGCTTCCAAGCTCAAATGGGTTCGTGAAAATGAACCTGAACTCTACGCGCGCATTTACAAGGTCATGCTTCCCGGAGACTTTATTGCCCTGAAGTTAACTGGGGAAGCGGGCACAACTGTTTCGGGCCTTTCAGAGGGAATTTTTTGGGACTACCTGAATGAAGGGATTTCTGATAAACTGCTTGGCTATTATGGGATTGATAAAGAATTGATAGCTCCTCTCGTGCCCAATTTTGGGATTCAGGGCAGGGTTGGCACCCAGGCCGCAAGGCTGCTCGGAATTAAACCGGGAACTCCTGTTTCTTACAGAGCCGGTGACCAGCTAAACAATGCATTTTCACTGAATGCAATGCAGCCTGGTGAAATCGCTGCTACCGCTGGTACTTCTGGAGTTGTTTACGGAGTGACGGATAAGCCCCTCTATGATCCTCTCTCTCGTGTTAATGCCTTCGTTCATGTGAATCATAGTTCTGAAAAGCCTCGTTATGGTGTATTGCTTTGTGTGAACGGGACGGGAATACTCAATAGCTGGCTGAGGAAGAATTTCTTCCAGGACCTTTCTTATGAGCAAATCAACCATATGGCAGCGCAGATTCCATTGGGCTCCGAGGGGCTCAGAATTTTCCCATTCGGAAACGGGGCCGAAAGAATTCTGGCTAATCAGAATCCGGGGGCTAGTTTCAGTAATTTGCAATTCAATTCTCATCATCGTGGTCATATAGCAAGGGCTGCCCAGGAGGGGATCGTCTTTGCGCTGAATTATGGCATGGAGATCATGAAAGAAATGGGCATGCGATTGCAAACCATCCGGGCCGGGTATGCCAATATGTTCCTTAGTCCGGTTTTTGCACAGACCTTTGCCAATGTTTCTGGTTGTGTGGTTGAATTGTTCGAAACGGATGGCGCCTCAGGTGCAGCCCGGGCTGCAGGATTTGGAGCGGGTTATTATAAAAATTATGAAGAATGTTTTCAGGGTATGAATAGAGTAAAACGGATTGAACCTGAAAAAAAGAATGTGCAGGCTATTTCGGATGTTTACCAGGATTGGAAAAAAACAATGTTATGAATAGTTTGATCGGAAATAAGGAATTCTTTAAAGGTATTGGCCCGATTCAATTCGAGGGCAGGGATTCCAACAATCCCCTGGCCTATAAATGGTATGATGAAAAGCGAGTAGTGGCTGGAAAGACCCTGAAAGAACAGCTTCGTTTTGCTGTCTGTTATTGGCATAGCTTCTGCAATACCGGCGGCGATCCTTTCGGACCGGGAACGAAGAACTTTGAGTGGAATAAATCAGGAGATGCGGTACAGCGGGGCAAGGACAAGATGGATGCAGCTTTTGAGTTCATCACAAAGTTGGGGGTGCCCTATTATTGTTTTCATGATGTGGACCTGATCGATGAGGGGGATTCAATTTCGGAATATGAAAGAAGAATGGGCCTGATAGTCGATTATGCTAAAGAAAAACAGGTAGCCAGCGGCGTGAAATTGCTGTGGGGCACGGCAAACGTGTTTTCGAATCCCCGTTACATGAATGGTGCTTCGACGAACCCTGATTTTGCGGTTGTGGCCTATGCAGGCGCCCAGATTAAGAATGCACTTGATGCGACGATCGCCCTTGGTGGCGAAAACTATGTATTCTGGGGTGGGAGGGAGGGTTATATGACCCTGCTAAATACGCATATGAAAAGGGAATTGGACCACCTGGGCAGATTCCTCTCCATGGCCCGGGATTATGCCCGTAAACAGGGTTTCAGAGGAGTTTTTTTTATTGAACCGAAGCCATGTGAACCGACGAAACACCAGTATGATTATGATGCCTCAACTGTAATCGGTTTCCTGAGACATTATGGGCTGGATAAGGATTTTAAGCTCAATATCGAGGTCAATCATGCGACTCTCGCAGGCCATACTTTCCAGCATGAATTGCAGACGGCGGCCGATGCTGGTTTGTTGGGAAGCATCGATGCGAACAGGGGAGATAGTCAGAATGGATGGGACACGGATCAGTTCCCAATGAACTTGAACGAACTGGCTGAATCCGCACTGATCATTTTAGAGGCCGGAGGATTCGGCGGCGGTGGAGTGAATTTCGATGCTAAAACGAGGCGGAATTCAACCGACCTGGAAGATTTGTTCCTGGCCCATATCGGCGGTATGGATGCATTTGCAAGGGCATTTATCATTGCCGATACTGTATTGCAGAAATCGGCATACCGTGAGTTCAGGAGCAATCGCTATTCTTCTTTTAATAATGGAAAAGGAAAGGAATTTGAGACCGGAAAACTGGAGTTGGAAGATTTGCGCGCTTTCGCGATCGCAAATGGAGAACCAAGGCAAACCAGCGGTAAACAGGAATGGCTGGAGAATCTGATTAATGATTATATATAAAATGAGTAAATCTTTTCAATATGGCATTGACAATCTAACGGTAGCAAAGGCAGCCTCTTTGGCACAAGGAACCCTGATGGGGATTTTATCACCCGCAGCAGTGAAGAGGATAAAGCAAAGCCAGCGACATGTCCGTGAAATCGTCGAAAACCAGACAACGGTTTATGGTGTCAATACGGGTTTCGGCATACTGTCTAATAAAAAGATCTCGGATACGGATACCATTACCCTTCAGCATAAAATCCTCCAAAGCCATAGCGTAGGCGTGGGCAATCCGATAGCACCTGATCTTGCAAGGCTCATGCTGATTACCAAGATCCATGCCCTGACACACGGTTATTCCGGGGTTCAACTGAGCACCCTGGAAAGGATCCTGCTGCATATTGAAAAGGATATCATTCCCGTTGTTCCTGAAAAGGGCTCAGTCGGAGCGAGTGGCGATTTGGCGCCCCTCGCACATTTGTTTCTGCCTTTGATTGGCCTGGGAGAAGTATATTATCAGGGAGGACGTTTTCCTTCAAAAGAAGTATTGAATCAACTGGAACTTAAACCGATTGAGCTGGGCCCCAAAGAAGGACTTGCTCTTATCAATGGCACCCAGTTCATATTATCTTTTGCTGTTAAAGCCGTGCAGCGAATGCATCATTGCCTTCAGGCAGCCGATATTATCGGAGCAATGAGCCTGGAAGCACTTACCGGAACCAAAGCGCCATTTGATGAAAGGTTGCACCGACTCCGCCCTTTTGCGGGTAGCAGTATGGTAGCACAGCGCCTTCGCTTACTGCTCCGCGGCAGTGAGATCATGCAGAGTCATATAGATTGCGGCAGGGTGCAGGACCCCTATTCTCTGCGCTGCATGCCCCAGGTACATGGCGCCAGCCGCAACGCCTGGCTGCATCTAAAACAATTGACTGAGACCGAATTGAATTCCGTAACTGATAACCCGGTCATTTTAGGCCCGGGGGATACGATCAGCGGGGGTAATTTTCATGGGCAACTGCTTGCCCTTCCACTGGACTATGCCTGTTTTGCAGCAGCAGAACTCGGTAATATTTCTGATCGCAGGTGTTATTTGCTGCTCGAAGGAAAGTGGGGCCTTCCTCTTTTGCTCATGAAGGATGTGGGCCTGAACAGCGGATTTATGATTCCCCAGTACACGACGGCTGCCCTGGTTACAGAGAATAAAACACTTTGTTTCCCCGCCAGCGTCGACAGCATACCTACTTCACTTGGCCAGGAGGATCATGTTAGCATGGGAAGTATCAGCGGCAGAAAACTAAATCAGGTTTTGGATAACCTGGAATATATATTGGCGATCGAATTGCTATGTGCCAGCCAGGCCATTGAGTTTCGCAGGCCGCTGAAAAGCAGCGCCATCCTGGAATCGGCTCATGATTATATAAGGCAATCTGTTGGATTTGCCGAGCAGGACAGGATATTTGCTGAAGATATTAACCAGATCAGGCACCTGATCAGTGATTTTAGTTTTGTTGAACATATCGCGGAATATTCCCGTTCTGAAGGGATTGATCTGAATGAAAATTACCCGGACTTTAATTTATAGTTAGATTCTATGAGTACTACAATGAATAAAACCTTTGACCCGCTAAAATACAAGACGCCTACCGGAACTTCACTACAATGCAAGGGTTGGATACAGGAGGCGGCTTTACGCATGTTGCTTAATAATCTCAATCCGGAAGTAGCTGAACGTCCGGAAGAATTGATTGTATATGGGGGGAGAGGAAAGGCGGCCAGAAATATCGAATCTCTGGATCGGATACTTGCATCTCTCCGCATCCTGGAAAATGACGAGAGCCTTCTGATCCAGAGTGGCAAGCCGGTAGGCATTTTGAAGACCCATCCTGATGCCCCCCGGGTACTGATTTCGAATTCACAGTTGGTTCCGAAGTGGGCCGACTGGAAACATTTCGATGAACTGGAAAAAAAGGGCCTGATCATGTATGGTCAGATGACCGCGGGAAGCTGGATCTATATCGGCTCTCAGGGCATTGTGCAGGGAACTTATGAGACCTATGCGGCGCTTGCAGATATGCATTATGAAGGAAGCCTGAAGGGTACATTGAATATTACAGCCGGCCTTGGAGGAATGGGCGGAGCCCAGCCCCTGGCTATTACCATGAACAGTGGTGTTGCCCTGATCGCAGAAGTGGAACAATGGAGGATCGATAAGCGTTTAGAAACTAAATATCTAGATGAGAAAGCTGAAGATTTAGATGAGGCCATTGACCGCGCCCTTGAATATAAGACAAGGGGAGTGGCCAGAAGTATCGGAGTCCGCAGCAATGCTGTTACATTATTACAAAGACTCGTTGACATGGGCATTATTCCCGATACGCTTACAGACCAAACCTCAGCCCATGATCCGCTGATCGGTTATTGGCCCCACGAGATCAGCTATGAACAGGCAAAAGTGCTTCGAATTGAAAACCCCGATCAATACCTTGAATATTCCTACCGTTCTATGTTCCGTCACGTGGAACTAATGATCGAACTCATGGGAAGGGGCGCCATCACTTTTGATTATGGAAATAATCTTAGGGCGAGAGCCGATGAATATCAAAAGACCCATAGTACCGGCAAAAAGCCGGTCGATTGTTTTGCATTTCCCGGTTTTGTACCGGCATATATCCGGCCCTTGTTCTGCGAGGGCAAGGGGCCCTTCCGTTGGGCCGCCCTGAGCGGCGATCCGGCAGATATTGCCGTGACGGATGAATTGATCGGGCAAATGTTTCCGGATAATAAATCTCTGCAACGTTGGTTGAAACTCGCGAAGGAGAAGGTTGCATTTCAGGGCCTGCCCGCCCGCATATGCTGGCTGGGTCAGGGAGAAAGGGAGAAGGCCGGCCTGGCATTCAATGAACTGGTTAAAACAGGAAGGGTGAAAGCTCCGATAGTTATCGGAAGGGATCATTTGGATACCGGTTCAGTAGCTTCACCGAATCGTGAGACTGAGGCTATGCTGGATGGAAGCGATGCAATCGCTGACTGGCCGATTCTTAATGCATTGGTCAATACGGCTTGCGGTGCAAGTTGGGTGAGCCTGCACCATGGAGGCGGTGTGGGCATGGGTTATAGCATTCATGCGGGCATGGTGATCGTTGCCGACGGAACGGAGGAAGCAGCTAAAAGGCTTAAACGTGTTCTGAGGAACGATCCGGGGATGGGCGTCATTCGTCATGCAGATGCCGGTTATGAAACCGCTCAACAAACCGAAAAAAAATTCGGTTTGGATTTGGATTCCAGGATAGGTGACTAGGGGAATGCCTGTAGATCTACCATTTTGCTGTCCCATTTTGCAAGAAAACTACAAAATTGCACATCCGTATATGCAATTTTGCCAAAACCCATGCAAATTTCTGATAATCATTAAAATCCTTGATTAACCCTGTTTCCCTTCCTGCTTCTTACCCTGCATTATATCGTACTCGATCTCCGGATCGATATTCTGTTCCTCCACTTTTTTCCCTTTTTCCATTAGTTCATCATGATGAGCCTGCAGCCAGTCCAGTTTTTTCTTACCGTAGGAGAATTTGGTAAACAGGACAAATAGAACGGGAACGACAAATATTGAAATGGTGGATGAAGCGATCATTCCTCCTAGTACGGTAACGCCAATGGTATTTCGTGATGCTCCGCCGGCACCTGTGGCCAGGGCAAGAGGTAAAACGCCAAGTATAAAGGCCAGAGAGGTCATGATGATGGGCCTTAAACGCAGCCTGACCGCATCAAGGGTGGATTTCAAAAGAGATTCCCCACGGTCCACACGGATCTTGGCAAATTCAACGATGAGGATGGCATTTTTAGCGGATAAACCGATCAGGGTGATCAATCCTATTTGGGCATAAATATTATTGGTTAGTGAAGGACTCAGGGCAAGGGCCACGATAGCTCCGAATGCGCTGATCGGGAAGGCTAGCATAACCGCCAGCGGTACGGACCAGCTTTCATAAAGAGCGGCAAGGAATAGAAACACAAATGTGATGCAGAATACGAAAATATAAACTGTCAGTGATCCTGCCTTGATCTCTTCATAACTCAAGCCGGAAAAGTCATAGGTATAGCCCCTTGGCAGGGTCCTGGCTGCGATCTCTCTTAGGGAAGCTATGCTCTGCCCACTGCTATACCCGGGTGGAATGGAACCATCCACTTCGGCAGAACGGAAGATATTGAAATGAGTAATCAGAGGAGCTGCGATATCGGGTTTATAACTGATCACCGTGCTGAGGGGGACCATCTGTCCGGCTCTATTGCGGACATAATATTTATTCATGTCTGAGATAAATGCGCGGTAATTGGTATCGGCCTGTATCACCACATGGAAGGTCTGGTTGTATAGGGTAAAATTATTGATGAACAGGCTGCCCATATAGGCCTGCATCGTAGTGAATACATCTGAGATATTTACGCCAATTTTTTCACATTTTTCACGGTCTACTGTCAGGGTAAAACTGGGGGTATGGGCAGAAAAATAACAAAATGAGGTGGAGGTAGAGGGATTCTTCTTGGCGGCAGCCACGAATTTATTAACGTTTTTTTCAAAGGAGTAGATGTCATCGGTCGAACTCCCCTGTTCGACCTGCATGCTGAATCCAGCGGCTATGCCGATCCCCCTGATAGGAGGCGGTTGTATGACAACCACATTGGCGTCCTTAATTCCTGCTGCGGTAATCTTTTTTTTCAATACATCCATGATCCCGGGGACCATGGTTTCCTTTGTTGTACGATCATCCCAGGGTTTGAGCATGATGAACATGGAGCCTGCGTTAGAAGTGGCGCCGCCGTTGAGTATATTAAATCCAGATACAGCGGTATAGTGCATTATGCCCGGAGTTGAGCTGACCACTTTCATGATCTTTTCCATAACGACCACGGCCCTTACCGTTGCAGTAGCATCCGGAAGCTGGAATGTAATGAACAAACGACCCCCATCTTCATTTGGGACAAAACCCGAAGGTTTGGTTTTAAAAAGATAATAGGCGCCAAAACACATGACGATCAGAAATAGTACAATATACCTTCCGTATTTGATGCTTTTTCTGACCCCATTTGTATAACCATTCGTAAAACGCTCGAACCATCTATCGAAATGGTAAAAGAATTTCTCTAAAAGGTTTTTCTTTTTCTCAGTATTAGTTGGCTTGAGGAGCAGGGTGCAGAGCGCGGGAGTGAGCGATAGAGCGGTAAATGCGGAGAGGATCACCGAGATAGCAATCGTAATGGCAAATTGTTGATAGAGCCTGCCCACAATTCCAGGGATGAAACCAACAGGCACGAAGACGGCGGCCAGTATCAAGGCTATCGCAATCACCGGTGCGGAAATATCTTTCATGGCCCGGTAAGTGGCTTCCTTGGCGGACATTTTCTGATCATCTATATAGTGCTGGACCGCTTCCACGACAATGATGGCGTCATCTACCACGATCCCGATGGCCAGCACGAAACCAAACATGGTCAGTGTATTGATCGTGAAGCCGAGCGGAATGAAAAAACAGAAGGTGGCCAATATGGAAACCGGGATAGCTACAATAGGGATTAAAGTAGATCGCCAGTTTTGAAGGAAGAGGAAAACTACAATGGCCACAAGGGCAAGTGCCTTGAGCAGGGTTCCCACCACTTCCTGCATCGAAACCCGGATAATGGTAATGGACTCAAAGGGAACGGCCCAATCGACATCGGTGGGGAAGGACTTTTTGAGTTGTCCCAATGCTGCATATACATTATCTGCTGTCTCAAGGGCATTGCTTCCGGGCGTTTGAAAGACCATCAGGGTAGAGCATCGATGGCCATCCATGAAGGAATTGCTTGAAAAAGTAAATTTTCCCAGTTCGACACGAGCAATATCTTTAAGATAGACCAGTTGGCCTGTTGCCGGATTATTTTTTACGATGATGTTTTCATAATCCTCCTTCTTACTGAGCATGCCATTGACAAGTATGCTCAATTCCTGGTTTTGTGCCGCTGGTTGAGGCGGAGAGCCAACTGCACCTGCCGCTACATAGACATTTTGGGCATTCAGGGCATTCGATACATCTGTAGGTGTCAATGAATAAGAAGCCATCTTATCGGGATTCATCCAGACTCGCATGCTGAACTGATCGGTTCGGGCGCTCACATCGCCGACTCCCGGTACGCGAAGGATGGCATTTTCAACATAAACATTGGTATAGTTATCAAGAAATGTAATGCTATGAGTGCCTTTTGGAGAGTAGATGGCGATCAGCATGAGCTGATCGGGGTTGCTGGCCCTCACTGTCAGACCCAGTTTACTTACTACCGCAGGCAGCAGCGGCTGTGCGATCCCCACCCGGTTCTGAACGTTCAGCGCTGAAATATGCACATTGGTGCCGACATTATAGGTTACGCGTATGGACAGGCCTCCGGTATTCGTGCTGGTGCTCTGCATGTATTCCATGCCGGGAGAACCATTGACCTGTTCCTCGATGGGAATCGCAACGGTCTGTTCCACGGTTTCAGCATCGGCCCCTGTATAAGAACCATTTACGGATACACTGGGAGGGGAGATATTCGGATATTGGTCTACGGCCAGATTGAAAATACTGATCGTTCCGGATATGATAAGTACCAGAGAAATCACGATAGCCGTGACCGGTCTCTTTATGAAAACACTCGATATCATCCTGTTGTATTCGGTTTCTCAGAGTTGTTATTCTTATTGCTATCTGCTGCCTGTTGCCTGGATTTTGAGATTTCATACTCCAATTCCGCATCAATATCCTGTTGTTCAACTTTTTTGGATTTTTCCATCAGGTCATCATGGTGTGTTCGGAGCCATTCCAATCTTTCTTTTCCGTAGGACACACGTGTGATCACTACAAAAAGGACCGGTACGATGAATATCGCAAGGGTGGAGGCGGCTGTCATTCCACCCAATACAGTGTATCCGATGGTCCTTCGCGCGATCGCTCCGGCTCCTGTTGCAAGAACCAATGGAAGTACGCCCAATATGAATGCCAAAGAAGTCATGATGATGGGACGCAAACGCAATTTGACCGCTGCCAGGGTCGATTCTAAGAGGTCTTCGCCCCTGTCCACTCTGACTTTTGCAAATTCGACGATCAGGATCGCATTCTTGGCGGCTAGACCGATCAGTGTGATAAGACCTATCTGCGCATAGACATTATCTGTCAGGCTGGGTACCAGTTCAAGAGTGAATATGGCGCCAAAGGCTCCGATAGGTACGGCCAGCAATACGGAGAAAGGCACCGACCAGCTCTCATATAGGGCGGCCAGGAACAGGAATACGAATGTGATTGAAAATAAGAAGATATAGATGGTCGTTGATCCTGCCCTTATCTCCTCATAGCTAAGCCCGGAAAACTCATAATTATAACCATCCGGCAGTATCCGGTTCGCAATGGCGATGAGGCTATCTGTAGTCTGCGTGCTGCTGTATCCCGGAGCAGGGGCTCCGTCAATTTCTGCGGAGCGGAATATATTAAAATGGGATATAAGCGGGGCAGTTTCCGTAGGAGCATAGCTGATAAGGGTACCGAGGGGCACCATGGTGCTGTCCTGGTTACGGACATAGTATTGATCCATATCGCTAATCATTGTCCGGAATGCCGTATCTGCCTGTACGACTACATGGAAAGTGCGGTTGTACACAGTAAAATCATTGATATAAAGGCTTCCCATAAAAGCCTGTATCGTAGTAAATACATCTCCTACATTGACACCCAGTTTTTCGCATTTGTCCCTGTCCACTGTCAGATTATAACTTGGTGTATGAGACGTATAAAAAGTGAATGCATTGGTTATAGCCGGATTTTTATTGGCTTCCGTAATGAAACGGTCGAGGACATCTTCGAATGCATGAAGGTCGTCATTGGTGGATCTTTGTTCAATCTGCATATTGAAACCCACCGTTTCCCCGATACCCGGAATAGGAGAGGGCTGGATGACTTCTACATTGGCATTGTTGATCCCCGCATCGACGATCCGCTTCTGCATGACTTTGATGATCCCCGGAACCTGCTGGTCTTTCGAACTGCGGTCATCCCAGGGGGTGAGTTGCACATAGATCGTGCCTGCATTGGAGTTGGTGGCATTGTTCACCACATTCAATCCGGAAAGTGCAGCATAATGTGCGACGCCCGGCGTGGTAGTGACTACCTGCATAAGATGGGTCATGACATCCACCGAACGGTTGGTTGAAGCTGCAGGAGGAAGCTGGAAGGTCACATAAAGGTTGCCATCGTCTTCTGAAGGAATGAATCCGGTCGGCTTATGCTGGAAAAGAAAATAAGCCACCACACATAAACAGACCAAAAGGATGACGATATACTTTGCTCCCTGTATACATTTTTTCACTCCATTGGCATATTTATCCGTGATCCTTTCGAACCAGTTATTGAAACGAACAAAGTATTTGTTAATCCCTCTTTTCTGCTTTTCAGGGTCTGAAGGTTTGAGCAGCAAGGTGCAGAGGGCAGGTGTTAGGGAAAGAGCGATAAAGGCCGATAGGACTACGGAAATGGCGATCGTAATGGCAAATTGCTGGTAGAGCCTGCCGACTATGCCTGGTATAAATCCTACTGGTACAAAAACCGCTGCCAGGATCAGCGCAATGGCGACAACCGGAGCTGAGATGTCCTTCATCGCATAATAGGTCGCTTCCTTAGGCGACATCTTCTTCTCGTCGATATAATGCTGCACGGCTTCCACTACAATGATGGCATCGTCGACCACGATCCCGATCGCCAGTACAAAGCCAAACATGGTCAGGGTATTGATCGTGAAGCCCAGCGGAATAAAAAAGATAAATGTACCCATGATGGACACTGGTATCGCAAGCACCGGGATCAATGTTGACCTGAAGTTTTGCAGGAATAAGAAAACGACGATGGCAACCAGTCCCAGGGTCTTGAGCAGGGTCCACACCACATCGGACATCGAGACTTTTACGACCGTGACGGATTCGAAGGGGACCGAATATTCCACATCTGCAGGAAAAGATTTACTGAGCTGGGCGAGTTGATCAAATATTCCCTTTGCCGTTTGCAAGGCATTGCTTCCGGGTGACTGGTAAATGCGAAGGAAGGATGCCCGGTGACCGTCCACAAAGGAATTACTTGAAAATGTGAATTTCCCAAGTTCCACCCTGGCCACATCTTTTAAGTAAACCAGCTCCCCTGTCGTTGGAATATTTTTTATAATAATCTGATTAAACTCGGAAACCTTGCTTAAGCGGCCATTGACCAGGATCCCGATTTCGAAGGTCTGATTGTTTCGCTGCGGAGGAACGCCGGCCGAGCCGGCTGCTACCTGGACATTCTGTGCATTCAGCGCATTTATGATATCTTGGGGCATAAGACTGTAGGAAGCCATTTTTTGCGGATTCATCCAGACCCGCATGCTGAAGTCATCCGTAAACCGATTGATGCTGCTGACCCCGGGAACCCGAAGCAATGCATCCTGGATGAAGATATTGGTATAATTGTCCAGGAAAGTGATATTATGGGTCGCTTTCGGCGCATAAACGGCAACCATCATGAGCATGCTGGGATTGACGGCTCTGACGGTAATGCCCAGGCGGCTCGCTACTGCGGGCAATAACGGGTTGGCAATGCTCACCCTATTTTGCACGTCCAGTGTTGCTATATCGATATCCGTTCCGATATTGAAAGTCACATTCATGACCATCAGCCCGTTGTTGGTGCTGTTGCTCTGCATATACTCCATTCCGGGACTACCGTTTACCTGGGCTTCAATCGGGGTGGCAACAGTCTGTTCCACGGTTTGGGCATCGGCTCCTGTAAACTGACCGTTCACCTGTACGATCGGAGGAGTGATATCCGGATATTGGTCAATGGGAAGGCTGAAAATGCAGATGGCTCCCGCGATCACCAGTACGATAGAAACCACCATTGCCGTCACAGGCCTTTTAATAAATGTATTTGCGATCATATAGGTCGATCCTCCGCTTTAATCCTAATAAAAAATAAACTCCATAAACTGACCATTCTATTTCTTCTCCCCTGTACTGTCTTTTTTCTGCGTCCCTGCGCTGTCGGTCTTGTTGCCGGTGGTTTTGGAATTCGGGTTAATTTCCGAACCTTCGTGGATTGCCTGTACTCCGTCTACAACGACTCGATCGCCTTCCTGGATTCCTGAACGGACGATGACATCGGCGCCAATGGTCTGCCCAAGCTGAACCTTATTTTGGAAGGCCCTGAGTTTGGATGTTTCATTCACATTATTCTTAGCAGTATCCGAACTGCTATGCAAGACGGTATCTCTTGCAACAAAAAGAAAATATTCTCCCATTTGCTCCACTACTGCTCTCCCAGGGACAATCATCTGCGGCCCGGCTTCGAGGTTATGAACTCTTAGTATGCAACTCATTCCTGCCCTCAGTACATGCTTGGTATTGGGAAATACGATTCTCACCCTTACCGTCCCTGTTTGCGGGTCCACGGCGCGATCAATAATCGAAATCTTCCCCAAACCGGTATAAATGCTATGATTGGGAAGGATTATGGTGAAGAGGGAGTCGATTTCTGTCTTCGTGTTTTTATCCAATTCCTGAAAACGCATGAGCTGAGCTTCATTGACCAGGATATCCACTCCCATGGGGTCGTCTGTAGAGACGGTATTTAGGATGGTTGTTCCTACTGTCACCATATTCCCCAGGCGCACCTGGCTGATTCCAATGGTGCCGTTGAATGGGGAGGTGATGATCGAATAATTCAGGTTGGTAGCGGCTGTTTGAACTGCCTGCTGGGCTGCCTGCGTCTGGTCTTTTGCACTTTGAAGAGCTATCACCGCATGATCCAGAACCTGTTTGGCAACGGCGTTGTGTTCATTGAGATAAACATAACGATCGGCGTCCTGCTGAGCCTCCTTTTGATTTTCCTCAGCTACTTTCAAGTTGGCCTCAGCCTGATCATAAGCTGCCTGATAAAGACGCCGGTCGATTTCGTATAATTTTTCCCCTTTTTTTACAAGGCCCCCTTCCTTAAAGAAAATACCTGTAATATAACCCTGCACCTCCGGTCGAATATCGACCTGGCTGAGGGCGACAGTTGTTGAAGGATACTGGTCATAATACAAAACATCTCTTGCCTTTACAGTAAACAGGTTAACCGGCACCGGAGGAGGCGGAGGAGCCGGTTTCTGCTTACATGCTGCAAATAAGATACCTGCGACGATCATCCCAAATGAGAACCTTTTCATGAATTTGATATTTATACTAAGGGTTGTTAAAAGATATAATTCCCATTGCTTTTTCCAGGTCGATCTTGCTGGAAAGAAGCTGGAACAGCGCATTCACATAACCTATTTCTGATGAAATCAGGTTGGATTCGGCTGTGATGACATTCAGGTAAGGTACAATGCCCTGTAGGTATTGAAGGGATACGATATCGTAGACTCTTTTTGCTCTTACCTCATTGTCCTTCATTATCTGGAAATTATAGAGATTGCCCTTGTAATTGGCCAGGGAGGTTGTATAATCCACATTGATCTGGGATTTCAGGCTCACTTCATCCCAATCCAGTAATCTTTCCTGCAATTTGGATTTATGAATGTTTTCGAGTCTGGCAAAACCGGTGAACAAGGGAAGGCTCAGGTTGAGGCCAACATAAGAATAAGGATAGGTATTGCTCAAAAGCGTTGCGGCCGAATTGGATTCAAAGACGGGAATATAATTGAATACTCCGGATACAGTGGGCAGGAAGGATTTTCTGTAAAAATCCGTCACCTGGTTTTGCAGCAATTTACCGGTCTGCAATTGCTGGTATTCGATGCGTTTAGTGTATTGCAATTCCTGGGTGGTATCAAAAACAATATCCCTCTGCATCTGCAGGGTGTCGAAGAGGACATTGAACTGTTTTTCAGGGGGATAACCCATGATCTGTTTTAAAGTGGCATATGCGGGGACTATATTTTCCACGGCCTGTCTCAACTGGGCATTGGAATTATTAAGGGTTATCGCCGCTTCGTCATAATCTGTCTGATCTACGATTCCGGCCACATATTGATGATAGGTATCGTTCAGGTTTTTAACGAGCCTGGCAGTATCTTCTTTGAGTACTCTTACTTGTTCAAGGGTTGCCAGCAAATTATAAAATGACTTGCTTACATTGGCTACCACATATATATATGTGCTGTCTTTTTGCTGTTGCGCTTGTTTGATATAGAGAGGGGCGGATTTTGCGGCATACAGAAGGCTGGGGCTGAAAATGGCCTGACTGATGTTGAGTTCGGGAATGAAGCTATTAACAACCCCAGTCTGCTCAGACACTAATTTCCCTGCAGAATCACTAATGAAAGAGGTTGGCAAGGTCAAATAATGGGCAGCTGTTGCGGTTACATAAGCCTGTGGCAACCAGCCCGAAAGGTTGATCTTATTTGTTGACCTGGCAATGTCGATATTGATAAGCGATTGTTGCAGCAATGGCTGATTCTTAACAGCATATTCGACGCATTGTCCTAATGTGAGAGTTTCGACCGTATCAGTATTGGATTTTTGAGCAAGAATCCTGAATGGTGAGAAAAAAAAGGCCGCCGTAAGCAGGAGAAAGAGGAACTTTCCTGCCAAGCCCATGGTTCTGTTCATAATAACCGGTTTCTTATTGATGTTTGTCAGTAATATCCTATTGCTATCTTTGTTCCAAAACACATCAGTCTGTTCAAAGTTGCTTGCTTAAACAGTGATTTTTATCCAATAAAATTAGTGGATTAACGTAATATGAATTTCTTAATTTATAAATGGCGATCCTGTAAGTTAATCGGGGCAATTGACCTATTCCAGTGAATTAATCGGTTAATTTTCCCTCTCTGATTAAAAATATCAGGATTTTAAACAAATTGTAGAATATTTTCCACTGCGAATTCCCGCCGACCTGAGGAATAGGTATTTTGGAACCGAAAAAGTTGATTTTTTGATAGGGTTCCCAAAGTCATCTATCTTCATAGTGAATTAAGCACAACCGATTCATGGGAATCGAGCTCCCCTCCTTCATTTTCGAATTTCCTTTCGTTTTATAAAGCACTCTTTCAGCAGAATTAAAAACTGGAAGAATGTTTGCTACTTACCTGAAATACGACAAATTCGATTATCCGTCATTATGAATATGAATCGATTTATTGTTACAGGTATATCCGCCTGCCTGACTGTTTTTGCATCTTCATGCCTGGAGATGAAAAAAGCGGCGTATTTTTGCGATCTGAATGACGGTTCGGTTCGGTCAATCGTTCCCGGAATATCCCTGATCCACAAAAACTACATTCTCAGTATTTCAGTCAACAGGCTGAATCCTGAAGTATCTGCCCTTTACAATGCCCCCAATTTACACATTACTTCTATGTCAACTGTAGAAGGTGCAACCTCTCAACTCGAAGGATGGCTGGTTAATATGGATGGAAGCTTTTTATTTCCAGTAGCTGGCATTGCGAATGAACAGATCAAACTTCCTGAAGCCATTGGATTTGCAGGAGACCACAGGGCCAATGCAAGAAGGGATAATATCCTGCTTATCAGGGTACAGGATGGAAATAAAATTGTTAAAAGGCCGGATTTGGTTCGAAGGAACTGTTCTGTTGACTCCTGTTGATTTGAGTTGATGGATCAGGAAGAATCGGACAAGCTTTTGATCGTTTCGCTGTGAATGAAATGTAAAAATTTGCCCTTTGAATAGCATTTAATACGTAAACACCTAGGATTATGCAAAAAAGGAAGATCTGGTATGCTCTTTACACGAAACAAAGATGGGAAAAGAAGGTAGCTGAACTTTTGACGGAAAAGAAAATTGAGAATTACTGTCCGGTAAATAAGGTTTACCGGAAATGGAGTGACAGGAAAAAACTGATCAGCGAGCCATTGTTTTCCTGTTATGTTTTTGTGCAAGTTGATGAAACGGAACAATCTCTTATTCGCAGCACTCCCGGAGTCATAAACTTTGTTTATTGGCTAAACAAACCAGCGGTGATCCGGCCGGAAGAGATTCAGGCAATCCGGGAATTCATGCATGAATATGAATATGTGCAAATTGAAAGAATACCGGTTAAACCAAACGATACCGTGCGAATCGTCAATGGAATTCTGGAAGGCCAGAAGGGCCAGGTGATTTCAATCAATAAACGAACTGCTAAACTGATCTTGCCTAACCTGGGCTTTATGATGCATGCCGAAATCAGGGTGTCGCAGGTAGAACCAGACTCAATGCCAAAACTTGAGGCTGCTTCCGGGCAGAGCAAACTACTTAAATTCATGAATAGTTAAATTCCCGTTCCGGCCTTTGCTTTAGATACCCGCCATGTCTTTAATGATAGCGCGGTTTATTGAATGTGATTAATATCTATTTAAGTCCGTATACCACAACCTGGTTTGAAAAGGTTGAAAGATACACATGACCGTTAGCAATCGTCGGCGATGAGAATTTTGCATAATTACCAACCGCATCAGATGCATTAATATTGCTATTCCAAACCTCTTTAGTGATGTCATTAGCAACAAATGCTCTTAATATACCCGCGCTGATCTGGGAGCCCGCATCGCCGTTTGCTGCATAAGTTGCCCAGAGAATTCCAGTTGAATCAACAGCCCCGTTAGAGGAAACGGACAGATCTGCTCCGCAACCACCTGTCGGACCATTATCTGTTGAAACAATCTGATTGGCTGCAAAAGTATTGCTGCTTCGGTTAAATAAAAATGCACGCAACTGGTCAGTTTCAGACCAAACATACACAAATTCATTGCTGCTCCCTTTATAATAGGAGGGCTGGCAATGCAAGGTCACATTTAGCGGAATAGTTTGCTGTACAAAATTTGAAGATGATGAATAACCGCCCATGTTATCCTTATTCAATAAATATAAATTACCGTCTTTGGCACCTGTGAAATAATAGCTGGAGTTTGGGATTAGTAATGTGCCCATCACACCATAATCCAGATCACTATTGTTCAGGTTCACATAATTCATTGGGGTAAAATAGCTGTCGATGACCAAAGTTGAACCGGATGGAGTAAGTTTTAAAGCGCTTTCTCCACGGTCGATAAGTTCTGTAGGGTTAGGATTGGCGTAATTTTCGTCTGTCCCGTTAGTTGAACTATCATACAAGTTGCCTTGGCCAACAGTCCCGTTCCCTGTTGTTACATATAGATTGCCTTGTGCATCAGCCGCCATCCCCATCCCGCTTTCCCATATGCCCCCATTTTCACCATCGGGCGTATCATTGTAAACAATCACCTGTTGCAGTGTTTGTTCATTATATCCCAAAATCCATCCGTGATAAGGGTTCCAATCGCAATGTGAGGCATAAGTTATATATACCACCCCATTCACAAGGGTCAGGCCCTGGCGTTGGTTATTTCGCAAGGGGTCAAAGCTTACTACATTATTGACACTCCCATCGCCGCTGCCGTTGATACTGGCGTTGATGACCACAGGGCTGCCGGGCTGTTCATTACCAGTGACAATATTTACTGCATGCAGGTACTGCACAAAGTTGGTCCCATCGGTGCTGCGGGCCACAAAAAATATTGTTTGGTTGGCAGAATCAATAACAGGGGTGCCTACTATACCAATATTGTGCGCAAAATCAGTATATGGGGTGCACCATCCCGAGGACATATCTCCTGAATTCGGTGGCCTCATACCCGAGACGGTAAAGTTTTTATTCCAATATAGATTGCCATTATCCCCATCATAAGCATAGACAGAATTATTGACAGTCGCAATAAAAACAACATTATGGGCGGCTGAACCAATCAATAAATTCGCAACGACAAGCGGTTGGGCATAAACCTGGTCATCAACCGCCAGGCTAAATAATTTTCCGAATTGGCTAGAGTTGACATTACTGATTGTGAGAATGGTCTCCCTGTTATTCAGGCCAGCCCTTGTGTTGTCATTATGTTGAGTAAGGACAGAGATATTTTGGTTGGTCTGTTTTGAGCTTTTGGCTACAGGCCCTTTCTTTGAGCAACCGTTGCAAACTATGATCAATAAAAGAAGTAGGGCAGGATTATTTTTCATACAAAAATCAATTTTAAAATTAAGTTAAATTTTCATAAGCTGCAACCAGGGCATTTATACGATCATCCATTTACCATCAAATGTTTAATATTTATCTTTTGATGTGTTTTTAGTTGAAAATATTTGTGAATTATAAGCTTAGAAATTTATTTTGCGAACCAGGTTGTTTTGGTAATCGGCGACATACATAATCCCATTTTTATCTACCGCTAGCCCATAAGGCTTATAGAAAGAAGCTGCAGTATCCCTGCCATTTGCGGAGCCGCGCATACCGTTCCCGGCAAAAGTGGTAACAAGGCCAGCAGGGCTAATTTTACGAATTTTGTGATTGCCCATGTCTGCAACATATACATTACCTTGTTTGTCTACGGCAATACCTGACGGATGCAAAAAAGAAGCGGCTGTTCCGATGCCATCTGCAGAGCCTTTAGCTTTTTTCCCTGCGAGCGTTGTTACAACACCTTCAGGGCTGATTTTACGGATCATATTATTGTAGGAATCGCATATATAAATATTGGCGGCCGAATCGAGAGCAACGCCCCATGGCAGATAAAATGAAGCAGAGGAGCCGACTCCATCATTTGAGCCGGGATTTCCAAGGCTGCCTGCAAGATTGGTTACTTTTCCTTCCGGGCTTATTTTTCGAATTACTTCATTCATCCAATCGGCTACATATACATTTCCATTTGTATCAACAGCAATTCCTGCAGGATTGTCAAACTTAACTGACAAGGCATCGGTGGCTTTCATAGAGCTATCCGTTCTCTTGCCTGCAATTGTAGTTACTACCCCATCCGGGGTTACCTTGCGGACAAGGCTGTTATGTGTGTCCGCCACATATATATTGCCATTTTTATCAACAGCCACTCCAACGGGGTTAAAAAAAGAAGCCGCTGTCCCTTTTCCATCTGCTGAACCAACTGCGCCACTGCCGGCAAGTGTTGTCACTATACCGCCCGGGGTTATCTTTCGTATCAGGTTATTATGCGAATCGGCTACATATACATTGCCATTTGCATCAACAGCTAATCCCATGAGGTTTGCAAAAGAAGCTGTAGTACCCCTGCCATCTGCCGAACCCATAAATCCGCTGCCGGCAAAAGTCGTAACTGTAGGGTATTTATTTTTTTTATTGCACGCGATGATAAATAGTGAGGTTATCATCAACAAGGGCAATGATGTTTTCATTTGAAATGAGATGAGTGGCATTTGTATCTATTTTTTTATTCTTTCCCTTTTTTATAATGATTTATAAGCTTTTAAAAGCTGCGCGGCATTTTTACTCCATTGATAGTGTTTTGCATTTGCAAAACCATTTGCGACATTTGATTTCATCATTTCATCATTTTGCAGAAAATCATATACGATACCTGCTGCCTTTTCTGGATTATCAGGGCCTACAAAACACGCATACCCGCCACTTACCTCCCTCAAAACTGAAATCTCGGAACAAATGACCGGCAAGCCCAAAGCCTGAGCTTCTATTACCGGAAGGCCGAATCCTTCATACTCACTTAAAAGGATCATTAAATCCGCATTGGAATAAATTTCAGAAATTGAATGCTGTTTTACGTAATCCTCAATTACAATTCTTTCTTTGCAGGAAGATTGCCGTACCCGATCCGATATTAAATTGTAATATTTATTATTACTTGGATTACCTCTGATATATAGCATTATATCGAGGTTGTATTTTGAAACAAGTAATTCAAATAGTTCAATAACTCTCATATGACCTTTGTGAGGATAAAAACCTGCGATACAATAAAAACAACTCGTTTTTTTCTTCGGACGGGGAACTAATATTCCATTTACTGAATTTCCCAATGCAATAACCATTGCATTTTTATTTCCATATCGTCTTATTAACTCATCCTTAGTTGATAAAGAATTTGTAAAAATGAGCTTGCTTTTCCTTATTGCAAGTTTTTCTGCTTGCTTAAAATAATATGACTTTAATAACTGGAAGACATTATTTCCATTGTAACCTTTTTCAAGATAAAAATCGTTCATGAAATCATGTATAGACACGACCATATCCCCTCTGTAAAAAAATGGAACTTCTGTAGCCAATTTATGCAATACATTCACGTGATGTTTTGTACACAATGATGGAAGCACGAAATGAACGTACCTTACCCGGTTTAACAAAGTTTCTGTGTTTAAATCCGTATGGATAATTTCAATATTCTTAAGTTCAAGATCAAAAGATTTATTTACAAAGGCTTTAAACTGTATATCAGACTCATTCTCTATTAACTTATCTAGTGCTATGAGAATATTTTGGGCATATGTCCAAATCCCTCCTCCTGTGCCGCCTTTGCCCGGAATTATTGTTGCCGTATCTATGCCAATCACTTTCATTCAACAATTTATTTGGTAAAGATTATCCGCTTCTAAGGAACAGGTATCTCCGTTAAATGCCTATATAGTATGGCATGGGAATATATATTCCATATAGAGAAAAAAAACTGTATTGCGCCCTTCCATCCCTGTAAATTATAAAAGGTCAACGTTTTTACCTCTTCTGTCTGGCTTAATAGTTCGGATCCCTGTTCAAAAACGGTGCCTTCCCCGCCAATCTTCTGATACCGATTATGTATAATGAGTACCTTTAATTTTTTATAATCAGCTTGTTTATATCAATTATTAAATCTTGAGCAACACGATTAGATTTGAAAACAGCAGAAGAATCCAAGGCATATTTTGAAAAACTTTCATAGTCATCAAGTATGGCCTCAATACATTTAATATACTCTTCATTACTAAATGAGACTGGTAAAAGAAAGCCATTATAATTGTTTTTCAAGAATCTGGAAATATCACCGGTATCTGTTGCAACTACAGGCACACCTAAAGAAAAAGCTTCTGCAATCGCCATTGGAAATCCTTCTTGAGAAGATGCCATCAGGAGTATTTTTTTTGAGGAATCAGCTTCGATCAGATCCTTATTGTTCAAATTGCCTAGAAATATTACTTTCCCGGATATAGATAGTGATGCTGCAAGTGCTTTCAATGCAGCTTCTTGGGTTCCCATGCCTGCAATATATAGCGGGTTATTATGCTGAATGTCGGCACTCAGTTTTGCATATACATTGATTATTTTATCAATGTTCTTTATTTTCTCCAGCCGGCCCGAAAATATAAACCCGCTTCGTGAATCACAACTCTTTATTTTTACGCTATGATAAATCGGGTTATAGATTTTAGGTATGCCAGGTCGTTCATTTCCAACGGTATACTTCAACGCCGCCGTTTTGATGATCCTTTTTTCCATGGATCTAAACACGTTTGTAAAGTATTTGCCATACCAATAATGGGATTGTGACATAGGATTAAAATTCCCATGGAATATGTGTACAAAAGGGACCCTTCCAAAGGAAACTATAAAAGACCCTTCAGGGACGTGCGACAGGATCACATCAAATTTTTTTAGCTGTCTTTTTTTCGCGAATATGTACAAAAAAAATACCAGGCGCCTGGGGATAAACTGAATGCTATGAAGAAAGTCAGGAAGCACTATATAAGTTATATCGAACGATTCTTTTAGAAAAGGGTCAAGGTTTTTCATAAATGGTGCAACGCCTCCATACGATTTTGTTATGGAGGAGCTATTTACAATACCGAGCTTCAGTTTTGACATCTTTAATAAATTATGGCTTTAAACCAAGATGAAAATTGATAATTATTAAAATGTGCTTAGTTGAAAAAAATTATTCACCTTTTTTAAATATTTTTATCGTTTACATCCTTAAACATTTTCAAATACTGAGAATTTAGCTTATCTAAAGAATGTCTTAAAAGTGTATGATTACTCATTCTTACCAATAACGCATCATATTCTTTATCATGTTCGCTTAATCTCTTGATTAAAATATTTTCTAAATCTTTAACATCACCTGTTTTAAATAAGAAGCCATTTACGCCTTCTTCAATTTCATCTTTAAAACCTTGTAAATCTGAAGCGATAATTGGCACATTGTAGTTTAGTGCAATTTTCAGTACCCCGCTTTGGGAAGTGGAACGATATGGTTGTACTAAATAATGGCATTGGGCGAACAAATCTGGTATCTCGGATTTTTTGATCTTCCTGATATCGCAAATGAAAATTTCAGGATAACGAATTTTGGATTGATAAAAACCCCAGTTATCGCAAGAACCATTAATAGAGATTTTGAATCCTCTGTGACCTTGTTCATAAATATTGCATGCAGCTTCAATCAGCAAGTCAATATTTTTTGCATAATTAATGACCCCGAATGATAAGAATATAACTGTTTTTGAACATTTCTGTAAATTACTTTGCCCGAAAGATTTTAAAGCCATTTTGATCATAAAAATTTCTGCTTTAGGATAATACCGATGAAAAACATTTGCCGCAAAAGACGAAAACAAGTGTACAATACGCACATGCCGATAAGTGCTTTTTAGTAATATTTTGCTTAAAAAAGGGAACTTAAAATTGTCGTTCACATGCCCTTCGTGAACCGCAAAAATTGTTTTCTTTTTATTCAAGGCCCAAAAGAATGGAATGGCGTAAGGATCAGCCGGACCATAGCTAAGATATAATAAATCGTGTGGCGAATTAAATATTTTTCTGTATAATGAAAAGTAAAAAAATAACCTACGAGGATCTCTTTGGCGATATGAGCTGTAAATAAATTGAATTTCTAATCCTTTCAAATTATTGAGCTCTTCAAAATCCGATTCTTCAAAAAAACCTCCACTCCTTGGCAATATAATAATCCATTTAATTTCATACGTAACCAATAATGAATTAAATAAAGTAGGATTAAAATCGCAATCCAGAAAATTATCAGGCGTAATCCAAACAATTATTTTTTTCTCAATACCCGGAACCATCACTTGAATTTATTTTTTTAGAATGCATTTTCATCCCCTTTGACTAATTTAAATACTGTAAGAAATATTACTTTCACATCAAACCACAAACTCCAGTTTTCCATATACCACAAATCAAATTCGATACGTTTTTTCATTTTCAAAGTGTTTTGTATCTCCCCCCGGAACCCATTTACCTGAGCCCAGCCTGTTATACCAGGTTTTAGAAATTGTCTTACTGAATAACTATCAACAATATTTTTATAGGCATCATTCAAGGCAAGAGGATGAGGCCTTGGGCCGCATACGCTCATTTGCCCTGTAAGCACGTTGAAAAACTGAGGCATTTCATCTAAACTTGTTTTTCTCAGGAATTTCCCAATTTTATATACTCTATCATCATTTTTTATTACCTGTCTAAATTTATTTTCATCTCTTTCAAATTTCAGAGTCCTGAATTTATACATTTTAAATACTTTATTATCCCGACCTAATCTGTTCTGGACGAATAAGACCGGTCCCTTTGAACTTAGCTTTATCAGCAAAGCAATAATCGGGAGCAACCAACTCAGGATGAACAATATGACAAAAGAACTGAATAAAACATCAAACACTCTTTTTTTAATCCTGTTCCCAATATCCTCAAGCGGCTCATGCCTTAATGAGATTATTGGGATCTCATGTAAATAATCAATTTGGCCGAACCTGGCAATAAATATTTTCATATCAGGAATGATTTTAAAACGTATGCAATTAAGCTCAGCATCATTGATGAGGCGATAAATAGCAGGATTCTGTTCAGGAGCAATAGTGGAATATATTTCTGAAGCGCCATATTGCTCACACATTGCAAGAGCATCGCCTACATTGCCTAAAATAGGATAGTTAGATAGTTCATTGACATTTTCTGATTCCTCGCAAAACCCGACGATACTTTTATTTGAGAAATCCCTTTCCAGATAGCCAACTAATTTTTTAGACAAACTATTATAACCGATGATAACAACCTTGTTTAAAATACTGCCATTCTTTTTAAAATAATTGAATATAATGAGATATAAAAAACGATTGAGCATCAACGCGAATAAGAAGCTCATAAGCACAACAATGGTAAACCTCCTTGAGATAAGAAATTGATGAGAGAAGTACAGATAGATAGTGCCTAATAGAAGAAAATAGACATACGCATGCATTGAGCGTTTTGAAAAAAGCTCAAATGAGGCTATATTTTTCTCGCTATATTCATTTATTACTAAAGCAATGCCCAACCATGCTATATTTAGATACAACATGAAGAATGCATACTGAAAGTATAAACCTCTGATAAAGTGATCCTGAAAATAATAGCAGGCCGAGCAAAAAATTACGTTTAGGGAAATAAGGTCTAACCCTACCAGATTGAATTGCATCAAAAGTAAGAAGCGTTTATTCATACATTATATTTCTTGATTATTAAAACCGAACCCAAGTAGGATGAACATTGAAAACAATCAATTTGCTCTATTCAGAAGTCTGATGCGAAAGAACTCCCTAAAGACTATATAAACATAAAGTGAGTTTGTAACTGCATACCGCTTGAATAGCCGCCTGGGCTCTATTGCTAACCTGAACATCCATTCTAACCCGGCGTTTTGCATCCATCTGGGGGCCCTTTTTTGCGTTCCTACAATCAAAGGAAGCGCCCCTCCAATCCCTATCATCACGGCATTGATTTTCCCTTTCATAGAGGCCATCCATTTTTCCTGTTTTGGGCAGCCTAAAACAACCATAACTATATGCGCGGCAGAATTATTTATCATGGATATAATGTCCCAGTTCTCCTCTTCATTTAATTCTCTGAATGGAGGGCTGTATAAACCAGCAACTTTTAAATTTGGATGATTATTCTTCAGGAATTCAGAAGTCTCATCTAACAGTTTTTGGGAACCTCCATAAAAATATACTGATAGGCTCTGCATTTCAGATTGTTGCAACAAGTCAGGTAAGATATCACTTCCCGCAACCCTGTCTTGCCTGATGCCATATAATAAACGCATTCCCCAGGTCAGTGGTTTTCCGTCTGGGGTTATAATATCTGCCTCTTTAACAATCTTACAAAAGCTTTCATCTAAATATGCTTCGACAAACATATGAACGTTAGCCACGCATACATTAGATGAAGTTTTTTGTTTTGCAAGATCAATTATGGTGGTAATAAATGATGGGTATCTCCCGATTGAAAGATCGAAATTGATTAATTGATCCCTTTGCATATTCTGGCGTAAAAGACTGTTCTTGTGAGTTAACTTGTTTTTTTCATTTTTTCAACAGCCGGATTCCCGACTGCAATATGATCATTGGGAACACTTTTGATCACCACAGCGCCACAGCCGATTTTCACATTGTCTCCAATATGAATGTTGCCGATGATACAAACATTGCTTCCTATATCAACATTATTTCCGATTACGGGAGAATTGCTGAAACTTTCATTTTTCAATTGCTTATTGCCTATCGTAGTGCAATGCCTCAGGGTGCAATTCTCGCCAATGACAACCCGATCGTTCATAACCAAAGCCTGTCCATGGAACAAACTAAGGTTTTTACCGATTTTTACATTCCATGGGATTTCAATACAAAAAACCCATTCAACAAGAAACCTGTAAAATAGCAGGTAAGGGAAGCCAATGTAATAATAGATTTTACGCGTAGAACAAAAATTTGCCACCCTGAAAAGAAACAAAATAATTCTTCCTTTAGGGTTCTCTTTATTAATCTTCCAATCTTGGATTATAAATTGAAAAAAAGACATTTAAACTTTGATTTATTTATTTAACAAGATAGGCAAGAACCAAATTTCAAAAGCGGTCATATTGGGGTATTCCCGTTTAGAATGGCGGTTCTAGCTTTGGAGGCTTTTTTCCATTGAGCGATTATAAAACCCATGACAGCTAAGCCCCAAACAATGAAAAAAAGAATATTCGGTGAAAGCTTGGATGCAAGCAGTACATAGCCAAGCACAAACCCAGCAATCAAAAGATATAAATTAATAATATTCTTAACTGAAGTGACCGCCCTTTTAACCAGAATTATATCCTGACAAATATGAAAAACAAAAAATGAAATAAAAATAGAGATATTTATAACGGAAAGTGATTTCGAGAAAGATAGCCCAATCATAATTGACACAACGCTAACAAAAAGGCTTATTACATTTATAGTCATGTCTATTTTTTCTAATTTCATAGCCGTAAGCATTATAGCCTGAAGAATGGCAGTTGGGAAAAGCAAAATTGTCAAAAACATCTGCTTGGTATAAACTGGTGTGGTTACATACTTTTGGCCAAACACAAATGGTATTATCTGGTTTGCAAATGAATAGATTAAAGTGTACATAAACAGGCCGTATAACAGAAAGAGGTAAAAATATTTTTTATAGAATGCGCTGAATTTAATTTTGTCGCCGGAATTATACAGTTCGATCATGTGAGGGTAGAGAGATGAAGAAATGATAAGGGGAATAATTTGCCCCACTGAAAATACACGAAACGAAATTTCATAAATAGCAACATCCAAAAGTGTAAGCGTTTTAGAAATGATAATATTACCAATCCGCCAATAAATGATAGAGACGCTGCTTATGATCAGGAAAGGCCAGTTGGCAAATACAATTTTTCTGACTTCGCTTCTGGTTATTTTATAAGCCCAAAGCAATCGAAGATTGATGGTTTTTTTTGAACCATATTGTAAAAATAAATTTAATGTCAGGAACCTTATAAATATCAGGCCAGTTGATAATAAAATAATGGAAAAGGGGTAAAATATTAGTAGAATAACCATTAAGAATTTAAGCACAGAATCAAGGATAATGATTTTAAAAGTTATATTCTGTTCAAACCTGGCAATATTTAAACATTTAATTACATAAATCAAATTGTCAAAAACAATATTGATCCCTAATAAAATTATTAAATAGCGGATTTCGGCATTATTGTATAAAGTGAAGGCAAGTAAAAAATTTACACCATAAAAACAAAGGCCTGAGTATAATTGCAATTTCAAAAACTTATTGACTATATTTTCATGGCCCGGCACGCTTATAATTTCTCTTGTGAACCATTGTCCCAAACCAAGATTTGATATTGCTGCTAAAAATTGATAAATCGAATTTGCGATGAGGAAATAAGAAAAATCTGCCGTAGCATATTTTCTAGCAAGGACAACGTAAAAGAGGCTCATAAGCACGGATTGAGAACCATTTGCCGCAACCCCCCAGAAACTATTGCGTACCAAATCTGATTTACGCAATAAAAACATTCTTTTAAATGAATAAATGCTCATGGGTATTTGCTTCACCATTGCATGATTTGATCACTGAACGGGCAATTGCGATTTGTTTAAACACATTAATCCCCATTTTTGATTGTCACAGTATTACCTGATTTGATTACAAAACAAATTAGTGATACCAATAAAATAATAATCCTCCTGTCGCTCAAAGTGTAAAGTGAGTTAAATGAAACGAACCAGCAGATAATGGATGCGATGAATAAAAGGGTCAGATAATTTTTTTTCACAGTAAAGTGAGAATAGATAGCTTTTGCCATTGGGATAATAATGAACAAGAATGCGATGATAAACCCCAAAAGCCCGGTTTCAGTCAGAATTTTGAGATATCCATTTTCTGGTTGGTCCATAATTAGAATCCCATTGTCTTCAAGTACATAATATTGGTCGAGAGAATAACGCTCAACATAATCTTTGTAATTGCCGATACCAATCCCTAAAAATGCATTGTTTTTATAAATTTCATATGCCTCGTTCCAAATATAATGTCGGAACTGGTAAGAATCGTCGAATGTATCTAATCTCTGAAAGAGGATGAAAGAATCTTTAAGAAATGGGATAATGGTTACCGCAATAATGAATGATAGTGCAATGAAGAATTTTAGCCTCCATGCAAATAAGAACAGAAGAAAAACAAGGCTGACACAAACACCAAAGAAAGCCGACCGGCCGCCTGAATAGAAAAGTGTAATCACAACAATTGTGAACAGAAGGAAGTTGAGAAAAGTTGGTTTTTTAATATTTTTAAAATTTACCAAGAATAGAAAGCTTAACATGCCCAGGAATTGTGCATTTACCTGCGCGTCCCCAAAAAAGCCAGGATAACGAATGCCACCCGAGTTGGATATATTCGGGTTAAGGTCCTTATAGAAAGTGAACTTTAAACCAACCAGGATTTGCATCGCAATGAAAATCACAGCCATAAAAAATGAAAGCTGAAAACCCCGTATCAGCTTAGTTTTGAGATCAGGGTTAATTGTCAGTTCTTTGGTCAGCAATTTGGAATAAATAAAAATCGGGAGGACGGACATGATGCTTAGTAACGAATGTTGAACAAATTTTGAATGCAGGCTCCCGAGAAACAAAATAACCATTAACAAACAGAAAAGAGAAAAGTAAACCCTGTTCTTTTGCGAAATAAAAACGAAATCTTTAAAAAAGAAAATAAAACTAAAATATGATAGTGCATCAAAAACAGTTAGTCCCCCTAGTGCATCAGGTAAGACACCTAAACTCATCACAGGGCAGAAATAAACAACAAATAGCAAATATGCTACCCGTGTACATTTACTTCTAAAAAAGAATAAAAAAAATAGAAATAGAGCAGTACCCGCTAAAGCGATCAGGAGCAGCATTGATTTAATTGAATAATTTCTTGAGAAAAAGCTTAGGTTTCGATCAGGAGATTCAGTTTTTTCAGAAAATTGCAAGATACATTAGTGAGGATTAACTATAGCAGTTCAAGATAAGATCTTTGTTTATAGAACTTTCTCGATCAGATGACATTACCATCAGCGGGAAATAAAATATTTGACTTCCCCGAAATGCTATTTGGTAGTATATTTCAATTCCCGGTTTTCGGGGTATGGGAACTGGGTTGCAGATGTAATTTCAATATCTGAAGTTTTAACTTCTGCATACATCAGGTAGCCAAGAGATGGAAGCAGGATTTTTACATATTTATTTTTCATAGAAACCACCAGACCTTTCTTATCCATAAAAGCGCCACATACAATCATCACTGTATCATTAGGCTTAACCGAAACCTTTTCTAATTGTATGTTATCAAATTCATTTAGGAAACGTTTGATATTATCAATTTCTTCGCTTCGGATCACTGCAGGCTTGTTAAGCCAATACACAAAATTGAGCACGCCGTCTGTGGAACGAACAGAAGAATTCTCTGTTTCCTCAATCTTCACAAATACATAAGAAGTAAATAATGGCTCCAATATAATTTTCTCGCGATCGCTCCACTGCCGGCTCACTTTATTGACAGGACAATAGCTTTCAATATTTTTCTTTGATAATAAATCAGCCACCTTTTTTTCCCACCTGGGCCTTGTGTGAAGTGCATACCATTTCTTTGAAATTTGCATAGCTCCGGTTTTATGACGTGAAAGGGATCCTAAAAGGCACAGCTTCGCAAATCCACTCCCAAGAATAAATGAAAAGGCATTCTTAATTCAATTCAAAAGCTTTAAATAGGATCAGGACTAGTAATGCTTTGAAGCATATTTCTTTTTCGCTTTGCTCTTGCTAAAGTAGCCGTACCCGATACTGCTTGTATAACCATAACCAAATTCATATCCGTATCCTGATGTAGCATACCCTCTTTTCTTAATGCCATTAAATACAATGTTAACATTCTTCAGGCGCTGCATTTCCATATCCTCGTCAAGCATTTGTACATTTATTTTTGAAGTAACAGCATGACGTACGACAAACAGCGTAATGTCAGCAAACTTGCTAATGAGATAGGCATCTGATACCGGGTTTATCGGGACCGCATCAATAATTATAATTTCATACATATTTTCAAGGCTCTTCATTAGAATATCCATTTTGTCATTCATCAGCAATTCTGAAGGGTTATCGGGCACATTGCCAGCAGGTATCACAAATAGATTATTATTAAACCTGGAAGGATGTATAGAAGATCTCAGCAGTAAATCATCAGACTTTTCATTCATGAGGTTATTGCTCAGACCCGTGTTATGCGACAAATTAAAAACTGAACTGATTTTTGGTTTATACATATCTGCCTCAAGCAAAACAACTTTTTTGCCTGCCTGTGCAAAAACATTGGCCAGGTTACAGGCTACAAAACTTTTCCCCTCCCCGGATATGGAAGAAGTGACCATTATTTTCTTGCCCTTTGCTTTTAATAACCGATTTGAGATGGTGCTTCGCATGTTCCTGAATTGCTCGGTAATAAGTGTTCGTTCGTTCTTATCTGTTACCAATAATTGCCCGGATTTGTCGAAAGCCAATTCACCTATTACCGGAATCACGCTACGCTCTTCTATACTATGTCTGAATAAAATTTTCCCTCTAGCCATTTCTTTCAGGCTGATTAAGCTCGCAAGCAGAGGGAAAGGTAATAACAATGCGATCAGGTAAACTATCCAGTGTTTGGGGCTTACCGGTTTGATAGATGATTCTGCCTTATCAATAAGGCGGCTATCGGCAACTGCGGAATTAAAAGACAAAGCCGCTTCCTCTTTCTTTTGAAGCAGGAAACTGTAGATGCTGTTTTTTATGGTTTGTTGCCGACTGATCTCTACCAATTCTCTTTCTTTTTCGGGAAGGGTGTTAAGCATGGCATTGTATCTGCTGCTGGTTCCGATAAGGCTATTTCTTGCGGCTTCAATACTCTTTCGCTGGTTTTTTATATTTTCAAGAATGCTGGGTTTTAATCTGGCAATTTCGTTTCTTACAGATATAAGTATGGGGTTATCCTCTGCTGTTGTTTTTTGCAGCTTCTCATATTGAATTTCAGAATCGTATAGTTTTTCCAGCAATTGTGAAAGCAACGGATCCGTTATCCCAAAAGTTGTAGGCACAAGCCCGGGCTGCCCGTTTTTTGATTCTATATATTTTTCAATCTGGTCCAAGACAGATAGCTGAACGTCCATCTCGCTAAGCTTCTGATCATTTTCCCCCACATTTTGTAAATATTGGCTGCTCTGCTGGCTGATATCTACAACCCCATTTCTTGTTCTGAATTTCTGTATCCCTGTTTCCATCTCATCGAGCTCATTAGCCATCAGATGAAGCCTTTTCTCTACGAATTCAAGGGTGTTGGAAGCCATCATATTTTTATCATCGATTGATGCCCTGTTGTAATCATTTATCAGTTCATTCAAAATTGCTTCGCCCCGCTGGGGAATCGCGTCTTCTAAATTAATGTTTATAACAGTTGACAATTTATTGGAAGGCAATATTTCAAGTGAATTCTGCAGGTCATTGACTATTTTTTGCAGGCTGACCAGTGAAAAAAAGAACGGTTTTTTGATGGCCGTTTTTGCATATAACGGATTTTCGGAAAAACGAATATTCCCCCAGGGAGAAGCAACCAATTGGTTCATTGAATATGTTTTGTTATCAATCATGATAACATTTGAACCCGGAATATAATTAAAACTGATCCTTTCTACCTCATTCAATGAGTCAGGGTTTTCCAATCTGATGATAACCGGACTGGTAATATAGGCAGACCGGAATAAAATCCCAGACTTTTCATCGACCGGAGCGTATAATTGAAGATCCGTGGCCACCTGGGAGATAATTGATCTGGAATGAAGCACTTCTATTTCGTTTTCAACAATCTTTTTTGCTCCGAAGAGGTTCAGCGCATCCAATACCTTTGAATCGTCCAGTCCGCGCTTTTCATCTTTTACCAGAATCGTGGCTGTTATTTCGTATAAAGGGGCTTTGTATTTAAGGTATAAAAAAGCCGTGCCTGCACTACAAATAAGCAGCAAGACAAATACAGGCCAGTAGGGCAGGTAACGAAAAACCAATTGTTGCAACAGGTTGGTTTCTCCTGTTTCAATATCTGCATTTTTTGAAACTTTCATCCGTCTCATAACTGTTTATTAATAATAAGGCTTGCAACAATAGCCAGAAAAGACAAAGCCGAAAACACTATTGGCAATAGCTGCCTCGAATCGCTGACACTTCTCACTTTATTTTTATTTGGTTCTACATATATCACGTCGTTCGATTTCAAATAATAAAAAGGGGAAGCCAGGATATCCGGCGACGTTAGATCAATATGTCTTATGATTTTTTCACCCTCTTTTTCGCGGATCAATAATACATTCTCACGCTTGCCATAAATAGTCAGGTCTCCGGCAAGACCGAGCGCTTCAAGAATACTGATTTGTTCATTAGGTACAGGGATCACGCCAGGATGTCCCACCTCTCCTAAAACAGTGACCCTGAAATTCAGCCGACGGATAGATATAACAGGATCAATAAGCAGTTTTTTATTCGACAGCATTCTGGTGAGGCTATCGCTAAATTCATCTATTGATAAACCATCAGCATGCACATTGCCCAGTACAGGAAATTGAATAACCCCATTTTCATTTACTAGGTATCCAACTAATTGAGATACTGAACCTACAGCCAACGAAGACGCAGTGGGGTGAAGATTCGGGGCATTGAAAACAGATGAAGCTTCAGGGTTTAGGCTGCTGACCGAAATGCTAAGTATATCGTTTTTATGGATCACGGAAGCAATTGTTTCAGCGGATTTGATTTCCCCGTCGTTCAGGTTATTAAAATAAGTCGTCTTTTTCATGTCAATACATGAAAAAAATGTTAGAGATATTAAAATATGAATGCCAATCTTGAAATACCGCCAATTTTTATGCATAAATCACACATTACCTTATAATTAGACATTCCTTTATTATCCAAAAACTATTAATAGAAACTTGTAGGGGGTAATCAACAACTAGTGGTCGGGCAATTCGCAGCGATATTCTTGAGGAAATTGGAAAGGTTATAAATTGAAAGGCTAAAGATAGATAATTTCTTGAAACTAACAAGCAAATACCCATTCAAATATCAATTAAATCCAGAGAGAAAATTACAATCTATTACACCAGTTGGCAGGAATTTAAATAAATTCCGACCGCATGTAATATCTGTATTTTGTATTGACAGAATCCCTGGAAATCAATAAGTAGATTTCGGCAGGCCTCGAATAAAAACTCAAATTTATGATCCGGGTTTTTTGCATATCTAATCATTAAAGAAAATCGGCAATTTGAGTATATTTGAATGTTTAAGACGCCTCTGTATGAATAAAATAATTTGCTTCCTTGCTCTGTTAATGATATTGGTATCTGCCTGTAAGAAAAAGGAAAGCGGAGGAGGAAGCAGCATCATAACCCCTACCAAAGGAACAGCTTCCGTACTTACTCAGCACAATGACAATACCAGGGCGGGGCTCAACAGCAACGAAACGGTCCTGACAACTTCCAATGTCAATACTACCAGTTTTGGCAAACAATTCACTTTAAGCGTGGACGACCAGATCTATGCCCAGCCGTTGGTTGTAGCAAACCTTTCGATTTCCTCTGGTACCCATAATGTGGTTTTTATCGCAACGGTCAATAACACGATATATGCATTTGATGGCGACAATGGAAAATTATATTGGACAAAGAATTTCACGGTAGCGGGTCTGCGCCCACCCAATGCAGGGGATATGTCATCCAGTTGGTGCACGCCCTATACGGATATTGCTTATAACATTGGCATCATTGGAACTCCGGTGATCGATTCGGTAAAGCAACTTATGTTCTTTGTTTCCCGGAGCACCAATGGAGTGGCTTTTCATCAATACCTGCATTCGGTCAGCCTCCTTAATGGAGCAGATCAACCCGGAAGTCCTATAGAGATCGCAGCTAAGATCGCTGGTACGGGGGACGGCAGCGTCAATGATTCAGTAAGTTTTGATCCTTTTCGCAATAACCAACGACAGGGGCTGACCCTGGTCAACGGTGTGGTTTATGTAACATGGTCCTCACACTGCGACATGAATCCCTATCATGGATGGATCATCGGATATGATGAACAGACCCTTACCCAGGAAACGGTCTACAACGACACCCCGACCGGCGAGAATGGAGGAATATGGGAAAGCGGCATGGGAATGGCAGCCGATGCCCAGGGAAATCTTTATATTACTACTGGCAACGGAACGGTGGGAGAGGGCGGACTTTATACCGAAACCGGGAATGGCACGGGTGAAAGTGTGGCGAATCCGGAACCGACAAATCTGACCAATAGGGGTGAAAGCGCTTTGAAGCTTACTCCCTCCGGATCTACGCTGAGCATATCCAGCTATTTCACCCCAACCAATTATGTCAACCTTAATGTTAATGATCTCGATTACGGTGTGATGGGAACCTTTCTGATTCCCAATTCACAATATTATTTTACGGGTTGCAAGGATGGTAATCTTTATCTGCTCAATACTGGTAATATGGGCGGCTATTCCTCCTCTTCCAACCAGGTTCAGCAAACGGTTGCGGTCTCCAGCAATTTGCACTGCCAGCCAGCTTATTATAATGGGACCAGCAATGAATATGTTTATGTCTGGGGAGAAAACGATGTCCTTCGGGCATTGACCTTCAACCGGACCACCAATACCTTCAATAGCACCCAGACTACTTCAGGCCTGTCAGGACCAACCGGAGGTTGCGGCGCGGAAATAAGCGTTTCTTCCAATGGGAACAATGACAGTACGGGTATTGTTTGGATCACTTATGCCTATTCCGGAGATGCAGGCAATACGACCAGTCCGGGCATTTTGCGGGCTTTACCTGCAAATAATATCACCAAGGAGCTTTGGGACAGTAATATAGCCGGCGGAGATGCTGTTGGGAATTTCTCCAAGTTCTGTTCACCTACAATTGCCAACGGACATGTTTATTTGGCGACCTTTTCCATGCAGGTGGATGTTTATGGGTTGAAATAGAATATTTCAATCCCTAAATTCCTTTCCGGTAAGTTGGATAAAAAGCCCTTCGAGCCCTATTTCGTGATGCTGTTCCATCAGTTTGCTGAGATTGTCCCGGGTAATGATTTTCCCCTGGTCCATCATGGCGATGTCATTGCATAAGGCTTCCGCTTCGTACAATTGATGGGAAGTGTAGACCAGGGTTGTTCCCCCGGCATTCAATACTTTCAGGTATTCCAGGATGGCATGCCTGGTCTGCACGTCCACACCTACCGTCGGTTCATCCAGGAAAAGGATCCTGGGCTTATGAATTACCCCGATCGCGAGATTTACTCTTCGTTTCATACCTCCCGAGAATTCGCGGACCTGCTTATTCCGGGCATCTTCCAACCCCAGCACAGCTAACAATTCTTCTGTGCGGGCCTTGATTTCGGAACGGGCCAATCCATACCATGCGCCAAAAAATGCGAGATTTTCTACCGGGCTCAATTCCAGGTATAAGGAAAAATCCTGCGGCACAAATCCAAAGAGGGAGTTGACTGATTTATCATGTTTGCGCACTGTCTTTCCCAGTAGCTTTATTTCACCTGTCTGAATGCGGAGCACGCCGGTCATGCAATTCATCAGGGTGGTTTTTCCGGCTCCGTTCGGCCCGAATAAGCCAAAGCGGCTGCCCTGTGAGATTTGCAGGTTGAGGCCGGAAATCAGTGCCCTTGACTGGCCGGGATAGCCATAGCTTATTTCAGAGATACTGATGGCAGGCTCCGTCATATCTTCCATTTGATTTTTGCGAGAGCCTTGAAGGCTTTTTTTTCAATATCGGCTGCTTCGAAAAGGTATTCAGCCATCTGGTCATAGTCCTTCTGCTCACCGATACGGCCCTTGTAAATGCCCGCTGCCTGTACGGCAGCTGAACGCCATAGATCACCTGCACTGGTAAACAATTTCGAACATTCAGGAAGCGTGTCGACAGGATGATATTGATAGGCCTGCTGCAGAAAGGCGCCATAGATATACCTGAAACCGCCGCCCCCTGTTCCGATTTCCTCCTGCATGCGCACGAGTTGGGCCAAGTAAAGGCCTGCATCGTGCTGACCCAGCTTTGTCTTCCATTTTTTTATTTTTTTCGCTGTATAGCGGATCCCGCTGACTCCGGCAAAGCTCCCAGGTATATAAAGCATGTCCCGGACATTTCTTTTGATTCCGCTCCGGATACCGTTACGCATTTGCTCATCGGTAACTATCTTTGATTCTTTGGGATAATAAAGCTGGCCTTTAGGAGCGAGAAATCCTTTGGCAAACCTGACTCTTTCCAACTCATAACTGCTCAAAGAAGTGGCTGTTTCCATGACTGGATCACTGATGAGATACCGGTCCCCTTCCTTTCCGAATACAATGATATTATGGGCATTGAAATGGAAACGGTATTCTTTTGGAAAGTAGGTGAGGTAATAGACGCCCACCTGGCAACCGACCGGTTTTCCTGATTGCAGGCATTCGTCCAGCACTTTCTGAGCCTCCTCCCTCGAATTGAATTTTTTCCTGACGATGGGTATGCCCAGGGCCTTGCAGGTTCTTTTAAAGATCAAGCCGGGCTGTGTTCTAAAGGCTATAGCTGGCCCATTGTTGATCTTCAGGAAAGGAAGGTAAATAAAGAAAAGGCCGGAGCCGATGCCGAATGCAAGCGGTTCGGTCAGCTTATTTGCCCCAACGCCCTTTAAGAGGTTTGTAGTTACGCCGTTTTCACAATGTGCCGCTTGCAGATGTTCAAATTCAACCCTCATTGACTTGCATTGTTTTTAATTCTTCCAGAGTTATATTAAAGGCTTCGGCATAACGTTTCAATATTTTCTCCGGCAATTTATCAAATACGGAGGGACGCAGATGTCTTTTGATCTGCCATTTCCAAAGACCGGTATACTGCGACAGGATCCCAATATCCATTAATCTCCATTCAAGGAAAAACAGCAGGGGGCTGGCTTCTTTATTTAGGACCTTCAGGCGGGCCTGTTCAATGCGTTCTTTGATATCTTCCCAGGCAATATCCAGGGCCCTTGCCTTCACCTCCCATCCGGTACTGAGGGCCGTAGTATAATTGCCGGATTCGTCCACTGCATAACAGATCTCCCGGGTGATCTTATTCAACGCACCATCGTCCTGTGGAATATCTTTCTTTTTCATGCTTGAATAGGCGGGATTTGATTCGCCGTTCTATAAGCAAATATAAGAAGGCAGCGCCAATGCGCCTCATCAGTCGAACCTGGATTTATATAATTCGAAATGTCGTCCCTTCTGCTTTAATAATTCCTCATGGTTTCTTCTTTCGACAATTGCCCTATTCTCCAGGACGATGATCTCATCAGCGTTTTCAATCGCGGAGAGGCGATGGGAAATCACTAGATAAGGCTTGATTTGTTGAGGAAACCTGTTTTTTGTAGCTTGTATTTCACTAAACTCTAAACCATGGCCTTCGGCATGCCTCCCAAATATGTTGCGGATATTAATTTTGAAAACCTTCAGCCACATCAGATACTTGTTTTGACACTGGAAGCTGCAAAAAAACTCTCATGGACGATAAGGGAAATAACAGAATCAGGGTTCTCTGCTCATACAAAGATGAGCCTGAGAAGCTATGGAGAAGGAATTGTCTTAAAGGTCGAAGAAGGTCATGTAAGGGTGCAGAGCAGTTCTAATGGAGGAGTAATTATCGACCTGGGAAGGAACAAGAAAAATATCGATCAACTTGCTGCAGCCATCAACGAAATAAAGGATGGGTTAAGTCCTGGTATTCTTGATCAAAAATTCCATGAACTGAAACCGAGCCTGTCCGCAATTGCCCAGACGGTTTCCAATCCTAAAGCGGTTCTAAAGGGTGGTTTATTTGCTCTGTTTAAACCGGTAAAAGGTTATTTTATTACACCAATCCTGATCGACCTGAATATTCTCATGTTCCTGCTAATGATCATATCAGGGGTAAGTCTGCTCAGTCCGACTACTGAAAGCCTGATCAAATGGGGGGCTAATTTCAGGCCCATCACACTTGAAGGTGAATGGTGGAGACTGATCACGAATTGTTTTCTGCACATCGGAATAATTCATCTTTTGTTTAACATGTACGCATTGCTTTATGTGGGACTGTTGCTCGAACCATACATGGGGAAGACGAAATTTCTGGTTGCCTATTTGCTAACAGGAATCGCAGGCAGTGTAACCAGTATCGGCTGGCATCCTTTTACGGTTAGCGCAGGAGCTTCCGGAGCAATATTTGGGATGTACGGTGTCTTTTTGGCCCTGCTTACCACCAACCTCATTGAGAAATCATCAAGGAAGGCGTTGCTGTTTAGCATAGGAATATTCGTGTTCTATAACCTGGCTAATGGCGTAAAGGGCGGTATAGATAATGCGGCTCATGTTGGCGGCTTGCTCTCAGGCATCATCATCGGTTATGCCTACCTGCCTTCGATCAAAAAACCAGCAGCCCGGAGCCGGGGGTTCATTGTAACGATCTTTTTGATTTTTCTGGTCCTCGGTTGTTCTGCAATAATTTATCATTCCATTCCCAATGACATTGGGGAATATGATCAAAAAATGGACGCTTTTGAAAAGAACGAAAAACAGGCATTGTCGATCTATCGCTATCTTGCCAATAACCCAAAGGACTATTCAAAAGACTCTGTCCTTCATGAAATCAGCGACCATGGTATCGCTCTTTGGAATAAAAACCTATCCCTGCTGGATGGGATGACTAAACTCAACCTCCCGGATACGCTCAAGAACAGGGATCAAAAACTAATAGATTATTACCACCTGCGCATTCAGGTCTATCAATTGCTTTATACGGAAATAAAAAAGGATTCCCTGAACTTTTCAGACAGTGTTGCTTTTTATAATCAACAGATACTTTCCATCATCCAGGAATTAAAGGCAGGGAAATGATCTTCATCCGGGATCGACGAAAAACTGAAATCATCCTATATTGCATTCAAAGTCCGGAATATGAGATCATACAGGACCCTATTATTTATTGTCACTTTTCTCGCCTTGATGAGAAGCGCTTTCCCCCAGACACAATTGCCCTATAACCGTATTGTTCAGTCAGCCGGCCGGGTCTTTTCTTTTGGTAATCCTGATCTGGAAAACCATGCACTGGATATAACTGTACTGCCCGGTCAAAAGCAAATGGCTATCGAAGACAGGTATGGTATAGTTGTTTTTGACAGGGAATCGGAATCGATCGTTTTCCGCTGGACATTCGATGACAGCAATCGCTTCAAAGGCATGGAAAGTACTTATTCCGGGATCTGTTCCTTTGAGGAGGGTGGCAAGATTTTCATTGCCTGGGGGGCCGCAGGTGGCGGGAATCAGCATTCTGCGCTGATATTGGCGGAGTGGGATGGGCATGGACAGAAAATTGCGACTGTTTCGGAAATGCCTTTTGATAAGAATGATAAGGCTGATTGGGCCCTGCCCAATCAGGTTGTGGCTAACCGTGAAAATGGGGATCTCTTTCTTTATCTGGTACTGAATGGAAATGATCGCTTGCTGAAAATCCGCTTTTCTGATCGCTCAATTGTCTGGTCTGTTCCAACAGGGGTAGCTCCTTATGGAATTTGTATATCCGGTGATCAGGTTTATGTCAGTAACTGGGCCGGCCCGCAGGTCTCGGATACAACACGGGAAAATGCCGGTACTCCCTGGGGAAGGGCATATACCAACCCGCAGACCGGAGCAACAGCCAATGGCAGCTTATCCATTTTTAAAAATGAGGATGGCAGCATAGTAAAAGAAATGTCTCTTGGGCTGCATCCTAATGCAATGGTCAGCAGCCGGGATGGTTCCTGGCTATTCGTTGCCAATGCAAATAGCGATGAGGTCCGGGTGATCAATCTAAAGACCCTGTCTACTGCCGCTTCTTTTTCAACCGGACTCTTCTCGGGGAAATACCATTATTATGGAAGCAGCCCGGATGCGCTGGCGCTGGATGAAAAGCACCATCGCCTATATGTTGGCAATGCTATGGATAATGCGGTTGCAGTGATCGAATTGCCGGAAAATGAAGGCCAGTTCAAGGAATCCCGGCTGGCTGGTTATATTCCTACTGAAGCCTACCCATCAGGAATTGTCATACAGGATGGCAAACTCTATGTCACCAATCTCGAAGCCAGGGGCGCAGGGGTACTCTCTGTCTCCAGGGAATTCTCCAGGAACAGGCCTGAACCAATTCGGGCATATAGCATTCATAAGGAAATGGCTTCCTTCAGTGAAATTCCCATCCCCGAAACAACCCGATTAAATGAATATACTTTAGAAGTCAGAAGGATGAACCTGCTTTACCGGAGCCTGCTTTCTGTTGCGGCACCCAGACAGGGAATAAAACCTAGACCGGTTCCGGAGCGGATCGGCGAGCCTTCCGTTTTCAAACATGTAATATATATCATCAAAGAAAACAAAACCTATGACCAGGTTTTTGGAGATATTGAAAAGGGCAGGGGAGACAAGGATCTTTGCGTGTTTGGGGAAAATATCACTCCGAATCAGCATAAACTGGCTTCAGAGTTTTGTTTGCTCGATAATTATTTTGCCTCAGGAAAATGCTCTGCGGAAGGCCATCAATGGACGGATGCGGCGATGGTTTCGGACTATGTGGAAAGAAATGTGCGGGCATGGTTCAGAAGCTACCCCCATCGCCAGGAAGATGCACTTGTTTATAATAAAAATGGATTTATCTGGAACGATGCCCTGGACCATGGAAAGAAAGTGCGTATCTATGGTGAGGCTTGCACGACTCATTATAGGGGCGATATGAGTTGGCTGCCTATTTACCGGGCCTACCAATCCAAGGAAAATCTTGGGTTGCAAAATACCTCTACTATCGCCCGAATTCGTCCCATCATCCATCCAGAATATCCGGATTGCGACAATATCTCCTTTAGCGATCAGATCCGTGCAGATGCCTTTATCGCAGAATGGAAAAAATTCGAGGAAGAACCAGGCGACAGCCTTCCCGATCTCATGGTACTGTCCATGCCGGATGATCATTCGGCTGGAACTTCTGAAAAATTTCCTAAGCCCGAAGCCATGGTAGCTGATAATGACCTGGCCCTGGGCAGGATGGTTGAAACGATCACGCATAGCCGCTTCTGGAATTCCACGGTCATTTTTGTGACGGAGGACGATTCCCAATCCGGCTGGGATCATGTCTCCCCCTATCGTACCACCTGCCAGGTGATCAGCGCCTATTCGCATCATGGACTCGCGTTGCATACGGATTATAACCAAACCTCCATGGTCAGAACTATCGAACAGATCCTTGGGATCCCGCCCATGAATGTCCTGGATGCCACGGCCAGCCCCATGTTCGATTGTTTCATTGAAAAAAAGAGCGCGGGGACTTTCACGCATCTGCAAAACAATATACCATTGGATCTGATGAATAAACCCATGGCCTCTCTGAACGGGAAAGCCCTCTATTACGCGAAACTTTCCCTTCGGGTATATAAAGACCTGGATGGAGGAGATGACCGAAACATGAACCGCATCATCTGGTATAGCATGAAGGGGGAGGAAAAATACCCCGGAACGAAATAAAGATCATTCAACCGTCATCATCGCATACATGTAGGAAAAGCGGGAACTTTCCGGTACGAGTAAGAAGATCTTTTCCCCTTTTTTCAGCTTTCCGCTGTGGAAGAGTTCGTCCACCATCATGTAAACGGAAGCAGCGCCTACATTGCCAACCCGGCTAAGGTTTACAAACCATTTATCATACATGATGCCTGTGCCGTTCTCGATCAGGCGGGTATATATCTTATCACGGAAGAATTCACTGCTCATATGGGGAAGGAAATGATCAATCTCAGAAGATTTCATCCCATGTTTTTTCAGCACAGAAACAACACCGATACCCCCCAGGGGAACAATATTCTCACTAAGTAGTTTGACATCCTGCTTAATGCTCAGGATCGACTTATCCAATAATTCTTCTGCTGTATATTCTGCATAGCCCTTCAGACTGCCATCTTCTTGTTTCTCACCGGCCATATACATACAGGCCTCTTTCTCATTGGCAAAAGAAAAGCCGTCGATCCAATCCACCCTCAAACTGATTCCTTCCGGATTTGGCTTATCAGATAGTTGGAATGCAGCCGCCCCATCGGATAGCATCCAACGCAGGAAATCCTTTTCAAAACTGATATAGGGATTGGTCTCCAGTTGTTTAAGCTTTTTAGCTTCATCAGCAAAATTCTTTGAACGAAGAGAAGGGGAGAAACGCTCCGAACCTGTTGAAACGGCTTCATGCACATCGCCTGTTTTGATAGCGAGATAGGCGTATTTAAAAGCATGCATTCCCGCACAACACACCCCTGCCGGAGAAACCACCTCGATATTCCTGGTTTCCGGCAATTCACCATGGACCATTACCGCATGGGAAGGCATCATCTGATCAGGAGAGGAAGTACCGCAACTTAGCACTTGGATAGATTTTATTCTATCCGGGCTTTTTTCAAATAATTTTCTCACGGCGATCGCCGTCATCTGCGCATTGGTATGGGTCGGCCTTCCTTCCTTATCCAGTGCATAGAATCTTTGCTTTATCCCGTTATTTCTCAGTACGATCCTCCTGGATTTAGATGGTTTATCATCAATCAATCCCAAATAGGACTCCATCTCCTCATTCTGCACAGGTTCGTTTGGAAGAAAATGGGAAGTATTGTTTATATATACATTGCTAAAAGACATCCAAGTGAAATTATTGAACTCCTGAATAATATTGTTTTTGCCTTTTTATTCTTTTCGACAAGAAAGGCCTAAAAAATAGGGCATCTACAGTTAGGATAATGGGGGCTGCTATAAACAATGCAATTAAAAGATAATATTTGAATGCAACAAGCCAGCCATCTTGGTTTTTTTTCTTCACGATGATGGCTGCCCACAGTTTAAAAATCTTTCTGGCTTTGGACTCGATAAACATCAACGGATATCTAACGACCACCGCACGTTGTTGAAGCAATTCATCCTGCAATGAATCCCAGTTGCCGGATTCCAGGTGAGGGAGTACGGCAAGTCCGAATATGCGGGTGCCTACTATATCCTCATCTGACACTCCGGGTTTGGGAAACATATCGAGGTAACGGTCTTTCTTCCCCTTAAACATCCAATGAAAAATGGTGACAAAGCTGATGAAATTATGGTGTTTGTCCACCAGTGCGATATTACCCACCTGCCTTGATCCCGCCTGTTTCAGCGAAGCCTTGATCCGCTCCATGGCGCTGATCCACATGTTGCGCGCGCCGGTAATGGTGATAACCGGAGTGTCTTTTAACAAGGCTTGCATTTGGGGGCTCTGTAAAATGGAATTAGAAGGGATGCTCGGAGATAAAAACCAGGCCTGGTATCCGAATACGATCAGATCGTATTTAGACTCTTTTGGTTCAAATGGTTGAAGTTCTGTCGGAACACCCTGAACGCAGTCGGGCATGACGGAAAAAAAACTTTTACCAGTCCAGGGAAAGGGATAGGCTTTTTTCGGATTGACCCTTAGTTTTTCAACAATATGACCCTTTTCACTTAAAGGGGCTGTAAAATGATCTACAATGTCTTCCAACTGGCCTGTCTGGCTGAAAAAAATGGCTAAGATTTTTTTATTCATCCTTGGGGGTGGTTAAAATCTGCTGGATTCAATTTCTTTGATTTCTTACTATAAACTTCCACGGCCCGACGGACCGGTTCCGGCAAATTACTGTAATTGACCTTTACGATCCGGGCATCCTCATCCATATTGTCTTTATATCCTAGAATGCCCGGAGTATTTTCCTGGATCATCAGACGCAGGAAATGATATTCTGTGTTTTGTTCATGGGCGGATAAGGCCGATTCCAGTTTTTGATGTCCTGATTTAAAGATCTTTAGCTTATGCGCTGGCCCTCGGATTAATCCTGCCTTTCTCATGAGCAGGGCGCCTTCATAGGCCGATTTTTCTTCGAAGTCATCTCTTCCCAGGATCCTCAATTCCTCGTCAATCCGGGCCGTATCAGTTCCAGCCATTGCCAGGTAAAGAGAGGACTTGTCGAAGCCGCTCTGGGCCCTGGCTATCAAGCTGAAAAGGCAGAAAAAAAATCCCAGGCTAAAAGCTCCCAATGAATTCAATCGAAACATCAAAATAAATCACAAATATATGGAATTCAGGCCTCATAAGAGGGGATAAGACGGGTAAAAGAGCAGTCCGGTTTGATGGGATCAGCAGTTCTGTCGTCATTAAGAATTGAATTCACGATATAGTTTAGTTATTGCTTTAGGCTGGTCCCTATAAATTTTTTAATAATTCGGCAGAAAAATCGACACTAAGTCAAATCCTGCTATATTTGCAGTCCAAAAAAAATGTCTCCGTAGCTCAGTTGGTAGAGCAGCTGACTCTTAATCAGCGGGCCCAGAGTTCGAGTCTCTGCGGGGACACTTTAATATCAGGCACTTAGAAGGGTTACTTTTTAGGTGCTTTTTTATTTACATACGATTTGCATACAAAATTCCACGAAAAGCGAATTCATTAGCAAGAACTTGAAAGAAACACGTAAGAAGAGAAATCAGTTTTCTTAAGAAAAGCATGAAGTATAATTTGTCGGTTTCAAATACGTTGAAAATTATAAAATTATTGAGTAATTTTTTAAAATGAATCAAGAAATCCAAATTCCTTCCAAACCAAAAATCAGATATGGACTTTCAGAACATGAGAGCTGGATTCATTCATTACATCATCTATGCCGTCAGCAAAATGGATATAAGCTAAAGGAAATCATTATTTGTAATTTACCTCCTTTGATTATTTTTAAAATAAAAAGATGGGATATTTAAGGTTACTGTTGGCAATATCAGTTGTCATTGCGCACTCCAATGCAATTTTTGGATGCAACCTTTTGGGTGGGCCATTAGCTGTTGAAACTTTTTACATTATTTCAGGCTTTTACATGTCATTAATTCTTAACGAAAAATATGTTGACCAGAATAATTCATACAGGTTATTTATATCTAATCGTTTTTTGAGGATATATCCTATTTATTGGATTATTCTGTTGTTGACAATTGGTTTGGGATTATATATTAACGGAGGCCGGCTGGAGCCTTTTGCTACTTATTATTCTAACATGAGCCCGGGAAGCCTTGTATTTCTTGTTGGCACAAATATTTTTATCTTTTTTCAGGATACCGTTTTGTTTTTAGGATTGAATATTAACACAGGCAACCTGTTTTTTACGCAACATTTTGAAGCTACCAACCCGCAACTACATCACTTTCTTTTAGTTCCCCAGGCATGGACACTTGGAATTGAAATGAGTTTTTATCTGATCGCCCCATTTTTAGTCAGGAGAAGTATTAGGGTCATTATTCCCGTGATTTTGCTTTCACTCTTGATCAAGGTATTCCTATATCGCGCAGGCCTGAATTTTGATCCATGGAATTACCGTTTCTTTCCGGCGGAACTGCAGTTTTTTCTTTTAGGAAACATTTCTTATGTATTGTACAGAAAGATCAGGACATTGAAAATAAATCAATGGTTATTATATTTATTCTTTTTCTTCATCTTAGGCTTTACTGTCTTTTTTGATTTTATTCCTTTGCATAAAAAAAACGCACTCTACCTGGTTAGTTTTTTTGTGGCTTTGCCATTTATTTTTTACATGTCAAAGAACAATAAATACGATACCTACATAGGAGAACTATCATACCCGGTTTATATATCTCATCTTTTTGTCTTGCAATTGTTAACAATACTTAAAGTCGTTAAAATTCCAAATTTTGGTTTGATCTTAACCATTTCATCTATTGCATTTTCCATTTTGCTGAATGAATTTGTTTCAAAAAAGATTGAAGTGCTGCGTCAAAGAAGGATTAAAAAGAATTCTGTGCTGCCTTCATTGGTTAATTTAAAGTGAATCCAAGCTGGTATATAAATTTTACTATTTACACCACTTTTTTATTTCCCGGATTTCGCAGGCAAAAAAATACAAAAAGGCAGTCGCGAAGCTGAAAAGTAAAAGTTTATAGCGCATCGCATGGTTTGAGGGTTAAAATATTAAAAAATTGCGGAGACCATGGATTGTGGCGTTGTTACAACTTTCTGAAATAGATAACCACAGATTCCGGATGAATCGGGTAGTTAATCAAAATGAGGGTATCTCCGGAAAAACTTGCTGTACTTACATCGGGTATACTTAATTGACCGATTATCATGGTGGAATAAAGCCCGCAACCCATCCCCGGGTAGAAATCAATAATGTCCTGATAGATTGCGCTGTCAGTTGAATAAGTTCCGCAATTGATCACATTGCCGTTTAACAAAACCTGGTAGGACTGTTCATTGGAGAAAGAAAGGATATAAGTCGAATCTGGTCCAGGTAAGCCATGCCAAGGACCCTGATAGGTACTCAACCAAATCCATTGACCTGTGATTTCTGTATTGATTTTCGCGTCTTTGTCAGTGCAGCAAAGGCCAGCGATCAAAGCGAAAACTGTAATAACAATTCCCTTCATATATTAACTGACCTACCGGTATGACCAAACGTTGCACCCATCAAAAGAAAAACCCCGGCAGATCCGGGGTTTTTCAGGCTAAGAAATAATTTCATTCATTAATTCACCAAGACATAGAGGTTGTTGTTGCCAACTACTGAGCTATTTCTCAAAACTGAGAAAGGCAGCAGGAAGTGACCATAATAACCCCAGGGAACACCCCATGAATTCTGTACGATGAAGTAACCTCCGCCTGTAGCGCTGGTGGAAGCGGTTCCGTCGTTAAAATAACCTACCAGGGGAACAGCATGTCCGCCAAGCAGGCTCAGGCTCCTGTTCAAAACATAGGTTGTCTTTCCACCCTTGGTTTGAGCTTTTAGCGGATCGTAGATATAACTAGTCGTGCTCAAACCTTCGAAAATGGTATAGGATGAATTATCATATACGCTAAAGCCCATCAATACCGGCTTGTTGTTCAATATGGCATCTTTAACATAGTTCACTTCGACGGTATCCCCTGTGCCTGGAATATAATAGTATCCCGCAGTAGTGGTGGCACCGGAACTAGTGGTTGAGCCGCTTTCGGTTTTGATCATGAAATTAACTGCATCGCTGATTGCGCTGGAACTTGGTGCAGTTTTGAACTGAGTGGAAGAAGAAGTTGCGATGTTGTAGCCTTGGGAATTGAGGGTAATGGGATAGGGATAGAGATCTTCCGTGCTTTCGCCAGCAGGGCTGATAGTCTTTCCGCCTCCTGAATTGCTGCTCAATCCCTGGAGAGCTTCGCCGATATTTACCATATTGGCGCCCGGATCGGAAGTGATGGCATCACCTTCTATCTTAACCCTTTCCACATAATACAAGAAAAGGGGAGCAAGAGCGCCATCTACACTGAAATAGTTGGTTGGGCTGACAAACTTATTTGCCACAATAGCAGCTACCGCACTGGAAGTTGAATTGATGGTGGGTTGGGCGTTAGTCGAACCGCCATCGGCATAGTATTTAACGATTTCATTGGACTCGGTACCGCAGAAACCCGTACAGGCACCAATCTGCCCCTGGTCTCTGATAGCAGGAGTGGTAATGAGGTAACTGGAAGGGAGCGTACCAGAATAAGACAATCCGAGAGTGGATCTTCCTTCGTTGAGGACCTCTGGAGTGAATAAGGGTATATTTTTCATTTCTTCATCTGAGACCGGAAGCAATCCATACTTATGCAGTTGAATTGAATTAGTGTTCGCTGAAGAATTTCCGTTCAGGCTGGTTTTGGCGCAGCTAAACAGTAGGAATGGGCCTGCAAGGAGCAGGCAAATACGGGATGTTAAGGTAGTCTTCATCATGTGATTGTGTTTTTTGGGAAATTAGGAAAGTCAAATGATTCAAAAAAAAATATTTATACAAATATTAACAGCTTATTCAGATTTCAATAATGAATTCCAAAAATGGGAAAAACAAACGCGTAGATATACGTATAGTTGGTTAAAATTTCATATCATAGGGGTTAAAATCCACTCCCATGCATCGCCAATTCCATCATCCTGGACTTTCCCGGAAAAATCAAAACCATTGCTCCTTAATATATTTGTCGAAGCATTTTCCCTCGGTTCCGTTTTTGCCGTTATGGTCAGTCCGGGGTCGGCAGCACGCGCAATTTTTATAAGCTCCCTGCAAGAGAATTTTGCAATACCCCTGTTCTCGAATTGTTTGAACGTTCCATAAGCAATCTCTACCCGCTTATCTATGGGTTTAGTGACAAAACCGGCAACCCCAACCACCTGTCCATCCGTCATTACGAAATACCCGATCCATGGAGGTTCATATCCCACTTTATAATAATAAGCAGGGTAAGATTCGAAAATCCGTCTGCAATCCTCGTTTTGATAGATTGGTTTCGATTGGTCTTCATCGATGAGGAAGGGGATGAGGTTACAATTCATTGGAGTCAGGTTCATTGGATGAAGATTAAGTTTAAAAAGCTTTTTGCAAGATAAGGTTGTAAAATGAAAAAAGGTCCCATTGCTGTTTGAAATTGGGTTTGCAGATAATGGCTCGCGCGAAAGTACTGCCAGGGAACAACAATCTCCCGTCGATTTTCACTGGGAGATTGCCTGATAAAAATGAAACTAGTGATATTCTAACAACTGAATTTACTGCAGGTACAGACAATTCAACTTCAATGTAAAAGCGAAGCCAAATTTCTTCTTTAAATAGCTACCTACTAATGGCCCATATCCATCATATCAACTTTCAGGCAGGCCTTATATGCTGCCAACCTTTGTATCAGGTCTTTGTCGTCCTCCAGGATTTTTGCCTTTTCTTTGTCACCGGCAGGAATAATGATATAGTTGAAAATAGAATGTTGTTTATCGAGATTATCACCGCTGTTTATAGCATAAGGAGTATGTCCATCCCATTCGCCCCCAATATCCGAATTATCAACCCGTGGGGCATAGAACATGAAATGCGGCATCACCATACTAACTATTCCTGAAGTAGAATCCAAATGAGAGCGCATGATCGGGCCCAACATATAGGAAACACCGTTTCTTGTAGGAGCCTTATAGATACCGTTTTTCACTCTTTTTAAAATGGTATCCCTTATTTGAGCTGCACTGTATTTTCCTGAAGCCCTCATTTCTGCCACAGCGAAGAAAACAGGAAGATAGGTTTTAACGCCTTCCGGATCGTAGCTAATAGGGGCATAGATGTCCTGAACAAATTCACCCCATTCCCAGTCGGTTCGGTCCACAAAGGTTGCAAAACCATTTGTTCCCTTTCTTGCCACGTAATAGCCCTTGTTTGGGTCAAGAAGATAAACTGTAGCCGATTCGCGAAGATGGGGTGGGAGGGCGCTTAACGCGTATTCGGTTTCCAGATCGGCTGGCATTTTATCAAGCTGCCAGGCCTTTGCGCTTTGAGAGCCCTGTGAAAAAGCCGAGGATGTGCAAGTCATCAGCAACGCGATGCTGAGATTAACATAGCAGTTTAATCGTTTCATTTTATTTTATTTATATAGCTAATAAGTTTCTCTGCAGTTTGTTTTAAACCGATCTCTACACCGTACAATTTCGCAGCTTCAATTAATTTTTCCCTGCTTTCAAAAAGCATTTTCCACAAAATAAAGGTCCCTCCCTCCCTGCTTTCAAATTCAATAGTCGCCACGCAGGGGAATTGGGTAAGTTGTTCGTAGACGATCCTTTTGTGCTTCTCGATTTCCCTAAATAGAATTTTTGTAGGATAGTCTGTGCCATCGGGGCCATGCATAATCATATCCCATTCACCGCCCGGTTTTACATCCATTTTCATAATGGTCGTAGTGAATCCATCGGGTCCCCACCAGTTCTTTATATGTTCCGGTTTTGTCCAGATATCCCAGACCAGTTTCAAGGGAGCATCCAGCAGCCTGGAAAAGCTCAATTCTCTTTCTGCGGTATTATCTTTTCCTTCGGGCATTTTTCTTTTTTTGAATTTCCCAAAGATAGTTTTCCATGGAATCCAATTTGCTTTCCCAATATTGCTTGTATTGTTCTATCCATATTGAAACTTCGTTGAGCCTGTTCAAAGTCGCTTCGCAATGTCTTTCTCTGCCTTTAGGTATGATGGTGATGAGACCGCAATTTACCAGAATTTGAATATGCAGGGAAACCGCTTGACGGCTCATGTCGAATTTCTCTGCCACCGAATTTATCGTTTGCGGTTTTTGATGAATCATATTGATGATTTGTCTTCTTGTAGTGTCGGCTATTGCCTGAAATATATCTTGCCTGGGCGTCATAATATGCAAGTATTTACTTGCGAATATATGTGCAAGAAATTAACGGAGCTAATTTTTGTGTAATTAATATACTGGAAACTGATTTAAAAGGTCCGAAACCGGAGAAACACGGAGTGTTCCGGTATTGGTGCCCCTGTAAAGAGGGGATGTGAATGAGGAGGATCATTGAAACGAATATCAAACCAGCGAGCGCCACGTAAATATTTGGGAATCACTCAAACAAAATGACCAATTACTACGCTCAAGCGAAAATAAGAAAGCCTCAGAATCATCGAAGGCCATCTGTGGGAGTTGACGGGGTCGAACCGCCGACCCTCTGCTTGTAAGGCAGATGCTCTAAACCAACTGAGCTAAACTCCCGTATTTTAGGACGGCAAATATACGGCTTAAAACCTTTATGCAAAATTTTTTGTAACTAAGGATCAAATGGTTTTATTTGTTCAATGGAAAAGCCAAAGACCTATTGCGATGTAGTGAAAACCATGGAAAAGGACAATGTGCATGTTCTTTATCATAACAATGAATATGGTTTCCCCATCGAAAATGACGATGAACTTTTTGGCCGCCTGGTCCTCGAAATCAACCAGGCCGGTTTGTCCTGGACTACGATTTTAAAGAAGAAAGAAAATTTTTATAAGGCCTATGACGGTTTTGATATAGATAAAGTTTGCCGCTATGGCCCAAAACAGGTTGGCCTTCTGCTTGAGGACGCCGGCATTATCCGCAACAGACTTAAAGTCGCGGCTGCCATTGAGAACGCGAAGGCCATCAAAAACCTCCAAAAAGAATTCGGTTCTTTTAGGAACTGGCTGGACCTCCACCATCCCAAAACAAAGGAGGAATGGATGAAGCTTTTTAAGACGACATTTCGTTTTACAGGAGGGGAGATTGTGAATGAATTCCTTGTGAGTACCGGATATTTGCCTGGCGCCCATATTGAATCCTGCCCCATCTTTAAGAAAGCGCTTAAAACCAAACCGGCATGGTCCAGAAAAAAAGCCAGATAAGATGGGTTAAATGGCTCAAAGGCCTTCTGCTGTTCATCCTTACGTGGATGATCCTGCACTGGATCTATATTTCCTATGACGGGCTTAATGATTACAAGGGCAACGCTGATATTGCTATCATTCTGGGAAATCCGGTTCACCCGGATGGTACTCTTTCTCCCTGGCTGGAGGGGAGGGTGGAAGCCGCCATGCAATTATACAAGGAGGGTAGGGTTAAGAAGATCTTTGCGAGCGGCGGAGATGGCCATGACCACGGGGCTCCGGAAGGGGATGCTATGAAAAAATACTTAGTGGAACATGGAGTTCCGGCGACCGATATCTTTGCGGATAATCAGGGGAATAATACTTATCTGACTGCTCTGGATTTCATGAAGCTGAATGATTCTCTTCATTTTTCATCGGCCATCGCGGTTAGCGGCTTCTACCATATTTCACGTTGCAAATACATTATCCAAAAAGTCGGGTTTAAGAATATTTACGGCTTTGCTTCGAAAAGGCATTTTTGGGGGGATGATACGCATGGCCTGTTTCGGGAATTCTTTGCTTTCTATAAATATCTAATAGTATATTGATCTGTCTATCGATCAATTCAACTGGACTCCGGGCAAGCGGTAAGGGATACCATCCACCATAAACAACTCATCAATTTCGTATTCCCAATATCTGTGCAGGGGGGATTTGATAAGCAATTGTTCGATTTCCTTTTTATTAGTGGCATTGAATGTTATCCAGACCTTTTGTGTTTCCATCGAGACCAGGTACTGGTAGATAATTTCTTTTTCGATCAGGTGGTTGATATAAGTACGATGGGATGGAACCAGGGTCATAAATTGTTCATCCATTCTGAATCGAATCGTTACCTGATATTTAGCCATATTCTCCTCCTTGTTTTCAGTATTAAAGTCTCCAATCTACTACCTCGTTGCTCCATTCTTCCAGATAGGGAGTGGAAACCCGGATATAATTATCGGTATAGCCTTCCATCATTCCTTTGTTGGGCTGTCTTTCAAACAATACCTTTCTTTTCTCTCCCTGATGCTTCTCCTTGAAAAACTGCATTTTTTTTAAGGACAGATTCCTGAGCAGCTTATTCCTTTCATGGCGGATGGTCATTGCCACGGGAGACGAAATCTCAAGAGCCTTCGTATTAGCCCGCTCAGAATAAGTGAACACATGCAGGTAACTGATGTCCAGATCCCTTAAAAATTCGTAGCTCTCCCGAAAATCGGAATCCGTTTCGCTCGGAAATCCCACGATAACATCGACGCCGATAGCCGCATGGGGCATCGCTGTTTTGATCAGGTTCACCTTTTCAGCATAGAGTTCCTTTTTATAACGTCTTCTCATCAACCCTAAAATCCGGTTGCTTCCGCTTTGAAGAGGCACGTGAAAATGGGGCATGAATCGCTTACTGCCTGCAACAAAATTGATGATCTTTTCTGTCAGCAGATTCGGCTCAATGGAAGAGATTCTGATACGCTCGATCCCCTGGACGGAGTCCAGGGCCCCTAAGAGATCAAAAAAAACTAGATCAGGTTTATCTGCGTCCCTGAAATCCCCCAGATTCACCCCTGTGAGGACGATTTCCTTCACCCCGGCAGCGGCCAGTTCCTCTGCATTTTTTAAAAGATTGCCAATGGTATCGCTGCGGCTTCTTCCCCGGGCCAGCGGAATAGTGCAGAAGGAACAATTGTAATCGCATCCGTCCTGGACTTTCAGAAAACTGCGGGTCCGATCAGAAAGCGAATAGGAAGAATTGAATCCATGGACTTCTTCTATGTCGCAACTGCAGATCCGGGCCGAATCTCCCTTGGATAATTCACGCAAGTGGGAAGCGATCTGGAATTTTTCTGCTGCGCCGAGAACGAGGTCGACTCCAGGTATCGCGGCAATTTCCGCCGCTTTGAGTTGTGCATAACAACCCGTAATTACGACAAGACCCTGCGGTGCCTGTCGCTGGATCTTCCGTACGATTTGCCTGCATTCCTTATCGGCATTTTCCGTCACGGAACAGGTATTGATCACATAGACATCAGCCTCATCCTCAAATTCTTTTTTCTCAAATCCTTCTCTTTCAAGAAGCCTGGAAAGGGTGGAGGTTTCTGCATAATTGAGTTTGCAGCCCAAAGTGTGAAACGCGACAGATTTGACCTGGGTCATGATGCAAAGATAACAATTCTCCTATGGATGGCCCTTTCGCTGTTCATTGATTGACTGAGACTTATATTTGCATGATTCCATGATATGCATAAATTACTGTACAAACTATTTCAGCTTCTTTATTGCCTCTATGCTTTTTTGCTTTTCTTTCTCCTGATGCTGCTGGTTTTCTTGCTGGTGATCTTTTCTACCATGATGGGTAAGATAAGAGGAGGTAATTTCATATACCTGGTAAGCCGTTATTGGGCTGATATCTGGTATTTTCTTATCGGGGTCCGGACCCGGAGAATTCACCTGGTTCCGCTGGATAAAACAAAAAGATATATTTATGTCGCCAACCATATTTCTTATCTGGATATACCCAATATCGTTCAGTCCATCCGCCATCAGCCGATTCGCGCCCTGGGTAAATTGGAAACCAGCAAGATCCCCATATTTGGATATATCTATCGCAGCGGGGCAGTCACGGTCGACAGGCAGGATGCATATCAGAGGGCCCGAAGCGTCCTCATTCTAAAATCCATATTAAAAAAGGGGATTTCAATATTTATATTTCCCGAAGGAACTTTCAATGAAACCGATAAGCCATTGAAATCATTTTTTGATGGGGCTTTTCGCATAGCGATCGAGACACAGACCCCGATCAAGCCCATTTGTTTTCTGGATACCTATCAGCGACTCAACTTCAAAAGCATTTTTTCTCTGACTCCGGGTAAAAACAGGATCATTTTCCTGGAAGAAGTCCAGACTTCCGGCCTGACCATGAATGACCTTCCTGATTTAAAGAATTGTGTTTTTGAACAAATGGAGGCAGTGCTGAAACAGAACAATTGCTGCTGGATAAAGCACTAAGGATCTTCAACTGGGAAGGGAATCGTAAATTGCCCTTTTTTCAATTATTTTATTTTGTACGCAGAGATCATCATACCGCTGGCCTTGCCCAAAAATTATACCTGGAAGATTCCAGATAACATGCTTTCTCTGGCCAGGCCCGGATGCCGGGCCGAAGTGGAATTGCGTAACAAGAAATATGCAGGCATAATCAAACAGATTCACGAGAACAAGCCAGAAGCCTTCGAGCCAAAGGATGTGCTCAATATTCTTGATATGGAACCGGTCATCTTTTCTCAGCAATTGCATCTTTGGGAATGGATAGCGGGATATTATCTCTGCAGCGAAGGGGAGGTCATGGCGGCGGCTCTTCCCGCTCATTTTAAACTCAGCAGTGAGACGGTTCTTGTGTTCAATGAAGAATTTGGCGAAGATTTTTCGCAGCTCGACCACGACGAGTACATGATCGCCGAAGCCCTCGCCATTAAAAAGGAATTGAAGGTCCCTGAGGCGCAGGATATACTGGATAAGCTGCAGGTTTACCCGGTCATCAAAAGGCTGATTGAGAAAAAAGTCTGCCATGTTTGGGAAGCCCTGAAAGACACTTACACTGCGAAAAAAGAAACTTTTATTCTCCTTAACCCGGCATTTGAGGACGAGGATGCAATGAGTAAACTATTGAATGAGGATAAGAAATTACAGCGGGCAGAAAAGCAGATGGAACTCCTGCTTTCCTATTTGCATTTGTATAAGACTGAAGGTGAAGTGAGCCGCTCCGCTCTTTTGAAGAAGTCAGGCGCATCAGAGGCTCAACTCAAGGGGCTCATCGATAAGAAAATCCTCCAGACTGAAAAAAGAAATATTGACCGCATCAAATACCTGCCCAGGCAGGTGAAAATCGACTTTGAATTATCGGCGGCTCAGGAGTCATGTCTTCAGCAAATAAGGGATTCATTTGAACAAAAACCCGTTTGCCTCCTTCATGGAATCACTTCAAGCGGAAAGACCCTGATTTATATCCGGCTCATTGAAGAATATATCCGGCAGGGTAAACAGGTGCTCTACCTGCTTCCGGAAATCGCCCTGACCTCACAGATCATCCGCCGCCTGCAAAAACATTTTGGAGGTTATATTGGCATCTATCACAGCAAATTCAGCCAGCTTGAAAGGATCGAAACCTGGAATAAACTGAGAAACGGGGAGCTCCAGATTGTACTGGGCGTCCGTTCTTCGCTCTTTCTACCTTTTGGCAACCTGGGTTTGATCATCGTAGATGAAGAACATGATGCTTCTTTCAAACAGCAGGATCCGGCTCCCCGCTACCATGCGCGCGATGCGGCTGTATTTTACGGTACTTTGACAGGCGCTCATACTTTACTTGGAAGCGCTACCCCTTCGGTGGAAAGTTATTTTAATGCCCGACAGGGCAAATATGGCCTGGCGACCCTGGGAGAGCGCTTTGGCCAGCTCAGCCTGCCTGCTATCGAAATCGTAGACACTAAAAAGATCATCCAAAAGGAAAAGGTCATCATCAGTCCGGAATTGCAGCAGGCTATTCAGCAATCACTTGACGTTAATAAACAGGTGATCCTGTTTCGCAACCGCAGAGGCTATTCTCCATACCAGGTTTGCCAATCTTGCGGATGGATTCCCAAATGCGATTATTGTGATGTCTCCCTGACCTTTCATAAGCTCAGCAATAGATTGCAGTGTCATTATTGCGGTTCGACTTACCCGCCGGTCATCACCTGCCCTGTCTGCGGAAATGCCCGCTTTGATCAGCGAAATTTCGGAACGGAAAAAATTGAAGAGCATCTTTGTGAATTATTTCCAAAAGCAAGGCTGTCACGCATGGATATAGACAGTATAAGGGGGAAATCTGCTCATGACAACCTGATCCAGTTATTCGAACAACGCAGGACTGATATATTGGTCGGAACTCAAATGGTAGTCAAGGGGCTGGATTTTGAACATGTGGACCTGGTAGGAATTCTGGATGCTGACAGTATGCTGAATTTTGCAGATTTTCGGGTTAACGAACGGGCCTTCCAGTTAATGGAACAGGTAAGCGGCCGGGCGGGCCGTAAGGGCAGTCCCGGAAGAGTGCTGATTCAGGCAGTGAACACAGGGCATCCGGTTTTAGCATATGTGCAGGCCCACGATTATTTAAAATTCTTTGATCAGGAGATCGAAGAAAGGAGGCGTTTTTTTTATCCTCCTTTTTCCCGTCTCATTCATATACAGTTCAGGCATAAGATGAAGGATATCTTAGACGCAGCGGCGGATATATTTACGCTCGGCCTGAAAACCGATTTCGGAAATTTTCAGATCGGGCCGGCCTATCCCCCGGTCGCCCGCATACGCAATCAATACCTGACGGATATCCTGCTCAAACTAACGAAGGATAATAAACTGATCCATTTTGCAAAGACAGCGATCCTCCAACAATCAGCTATTTTACAAAATGACCGGCGTTTCCGGGCAGTGGACATTGTTGTGGACGTTGATGCGATCGGTTAGGACGCAGTTATCGTGAGATCATCACTTCTTTGGACTGATGTTGGGTTGCCGTTATCAGCTCTACAATATAAATGCCGCTCTGGAGATTCGAACAGGGTAGATTTACCGAATACTCCTGTTCGCTTAGATCGAGTGATGCCAACTGCCTGCCCTACATATCGATCAAGCGCAGATTCCCGGTTCCGCCGAGCCCGGATGGCAGCAATACTTTTATATTCTGACTTCCCTGTGGCGTTATTAGTTTCATTTCTGCCCTTGCACTCAAATTAGCCAGAAGAATTGAAGAATTAGAGCTGCTTCCCCCGGCGCTAAGAAGCGTGATTCGATAATAATTGATGCCAGTCAACGGGGAATAATCCGTGAAAGAATAGTTGATCTGACTGCTGGAATTTTCTGCTGCAGGCTGAGTTCCGATTCCGGTATAAAGGATACCATCAGCGCTTCTTTCAACCTGGAAATACCTGCTGTCCTCCTCTGAGGCCGTGGACCAGTTTAAGACGACTTTTGACTGCTCGACTTCAAGGGAAAAATCCTCAAAACTGACCGGTAAGATCAGGTTGCATTGGGTATTGCAATTAAAAGTCACCTGGGCCCCTCCCCAACTTGTGCTTCCGGATGCGGGATAATTTGAACTGCTTCCTTCCGCGCAGGCATAGAGAGCTCCCTTTGTGGAACTGGAGATCAAAGCATCATTTGATGAACTATAACCTCCTGTCAGAGCAATGCAGGATGCTGTTGAATTAGGCATAACGATGCCCGGGTTTCCGGCATTTTGCAAGGTTGCCGCACTGACCATTGCATTATTTTCGAGACAAACCAGGCTGGAACCGTCAATATAGAACAGCCCTCCTACGTTTAAATGTCCCCCATTCATATAAACATAGCCCCCAGTCGATTCGAGCTCGCTCGTACCCGTAAGATTAATAGTACCTGTATTGGACGCATTGATGAGGTTGGCGCTGCTATTCAGGTTCCAGGTGGTACTGAGATTTAGAGTGCCATAATTGACAACCGATTCTGCTCCGTAGAGAAAATAAGGGGTGGCTGAAATGTTCAGTGTGCTATTTGCATTTATTTCCAAAAGGAATGAACTCCCATACCCCCCGATACTGCTGATGGTTATATCGGAGCCGGAACCGCAGATGAGGACGGTTATATTATTTGCATCGATAGTAAGGCTGATGGTTCCGGTCCCGCTATAGCAGACAGTCTGCCCGGCAGTGCTCAATGTCTGGGAGCCGGATGGGTTGTTCATACAACCGCTGCAGGTGCCCTGTGATGGAACTGTGACTCCACATTGTGCCTGGATCCTTCCACGAAATGCAAAAAGAACAAACACGGATAAAATGACATTTATACGTCTTAGCATAAAAAGGTATGAGTAAGCTTCTTAGGGGAAGCAACGCCGCTTTTGGACGAGCCCAACTAAACTCGGTATAGTATAAGTTTAACAGGGATGGATACCCAAACGGGGGTGAAATTGTCTTATTGCTTTTCATCGGGGAAAATACCCTGAAACATGAGGAGAATGAGTAGATTCCGCAATTGAAAAAACAGCCCTTTTCTTTCCCAATTCCGTACCTTGATGTTTTTAAAACCTAGCACCGAAATGAAAAGAAGAAAATTCATGCGGTCTGCATTGACGGCAGTTCCGGCATTAGCAGGCCTGAAAGTCGCCGGCATGACTGGCCAGAAACAGGAAATGGCCCTCATCGAAATGAGAGAATATGAACTTCATTTTGGAACCGACCAGAATATCCTGCATGAATATTTCCAAAAAGCCCTTATTCCGGCCCTGAATCGCCTTGGGGTGGCCCATGTTGGCGTTTTTAAGGAATGGAGCCGCTCCGAGCCAGCTAAGATCTATTGCCTTTTCAGTTATCCCTCGGTCCCTGATTTGGACCGGGTCCGAAAGCAGTTGAGATCGGATGAAAAATACCTGGCTGATGCGACAATTTATTTGAAAACGTCCCCCGAACATTTTCCTTTTACCCGTTTCAAAACAAAGTTAATGGCTGCCTTCGTAGGTTTTCCAAATTTAGTCGCAGAGTCTTCCTTACAAAATCCAAGGATTTTTGAGCTCAGGACCTATGAGGGTTATAATGAAGATGCTAATTCAAGAAAAGTCGCGATGTTTAACAAGGAGGAGTTTCCCATCTTTTCCAGAAACAAATTAAATCCCGTTTTCTTTGGGGAAGTGCTGGCCGGTGATCAAATGCCCTGCCTGACCTATATGCTCGTTTTTGAAAATATGGAGGAAAGAGACCGGAACTGGGCTGCTTTTGGCAATGATCCTGATTGGAAGCGCGTCTCAGCTGCACCGGAATATGCCAATACCGTTTCAAAAATCACAAAAATATTCCTGGAGCCGATGGGATATTCACAAATCTGATTGCGAGGCGCCTGTTTTTTCAATTATCAGGTTATTGATGCATCCTTCTATCATGAGCCTGTCAAGAGTCAAATGAGAGTTGTTTTTCCCGGGCGTGGGGGTATGATCGCTCACCCTGGTCTGCCTGATGGTTTGTATCATGCTTAGCACAAATTGACTGCTGCTATTACCCAGGTTCGGAATACGATAGGAGCCACGGCCGGTATTCTGACGGTTGTTGATTGTTGAGAATTGTGTTTTTTTAGAATGCAGGTCAAAGAAACCATTGGTTGAATCAGCCCAATTAAGGTTTCCGATGGCCAGAAAGGAAGCGCTTCCGATCCGGTCATTGAAATAAAGCGTCTTTTTAGGATCGTAGAATATGATTTCCGAGAGAGTAACCTTTCCGCTGAAACTATCTATATCGATAAACCTGTCATGAGATCCGTTATTGCTTGCGATCTTGCCTCCGTTCAGGACAAATTCCCCCTTCCCCCTAAGTTTCATAAATGGTAAGGTCAAGGGGTTTTCGTACCAGGTATCGTATAGCAGCAGGCGTGCATTCCGGTAAAGACCATAGGAATTACCTTTATTAGAAGATTCTCCGCCGAAAACCCGCAATAGGGAAGCTTTGGGATCGTCTGTTCCAATGAGTTTGACGGAAGTGCCGGTATCGCAGTAATTGTGCTGAAAATCATCAAAGCGTATAGCCGTTTTTGAAATTCCATTCACCAGCAAATTGGTTTTCAATCCGCGGTAAAGCATTACCTCATTCCCGTAAATACTGTTGCCGGGTAAATCACAGTCTTCAACCCTTATCCCGTCTGCCCTGGATGAACCAAGCAGGTGAAGATTTTGGAAACTGCAACGAGCCGGGGATTCCATTCTGATCAGGGTGCCTCCGGCCGCTCCAGACCATGTCAAAATAGAAGAAAGACCGTCACCGCACAATATTAGCGGGGAGCCGGCGGGGATGACGATGGTTTGATTGATAGAATAATTTCCGTAACGGAAATGAAGAATTGCTGGTTTTCCTGTTGAGTCAGCGTGATTAATGAGTTTTTGAATGCCTGCTGCATTCATTCTTGGATCCAATTCAAAGACGGGATAGTCAGGAGTGACTGCAAAGGGTTTGGGGCCTGGTTCGGCAATTGGCGCATAGGGAACCCCTGTTTTATTTTGGAGGTCTATAAAGCGGCCGTCGGTCACCAAATAGACTTTTTTGGTCCTGGTAAAGGAATTGCCAATGAATACAGCGTCCGGAGGGGAGGTTTGGTAATTATCTGAAAGATCAATCGCATAGTTTTTTCCTGAATCCGGTTCTATGAACCGGTTGTCCAGCATAAGTATATTGCCCTTTGTAAACAGGTTCACCATCAAAAAATTCCGGTTATGGTAAATCGTATTTCCCTGGATCGTGATAGGGGAGGTATTGCTGTATTGTTCAGCGTATATGAAACAGTTGGAAAGAAAGGATATATTATCCCGGAAGGAATAAAATTCGGAATTCCCAATGGAAATATCGGCATAACCGGAATGCTTGAATATGCTCCTGTAAACATGAAAATTACCGGCTCCATTATTAGGATGCATATTCGAAACCCCAACATGGCAGCTATCAAAATAACAGTCCCAGATCCACCAGTCCAGGGCATTGAATCCGCCCAGGAATATTCCCGATCCGCTGCAGTTCAGGAAGCGGCATCTGAGGATTGTGCATTCGGCATCCATATATGGTCCCGATTTGATGCCCATGACCAGGTTTTTAAATATTTCGTCTTCATGCAAGGAACCTGAATTGGCATAGCGGACCTTGCTATCCCATTCATGAGCATAAGCTACCAGGGCCTTATGATTGCCATCCCAGGTCAGCCGGCGGTATTCGCTATAGGAGACCCCGTTTAACTGGAACATTCTTGAGCCGGAGACACCGTCCCAGAATATTATTGTCTTTTGGGGGTCTTCCCCAATAATAGCGATATCCATCCTGGTCTGCATGGTCAGGGGAGCGGTGATTCGATAAGTTCCATCCGGTATGTACAGAACAGGGCCATGTCCATTCTGGCCAAGATCATTCAGGGCTGTCTGTAATGCTCTAGTATCATCATGTTGCCCGTCCCCAAACGCACCGTAATGGGTCTTGAGATTAGTCCAGCTTGGAAAAGGACCCAGGAAGAAATTGTTCTGTGAAAAGCATAGGATCGGAAGCAGGGTCAGAAGCAAGGATTTCAGATAACTGGAATGCATAAATTGGTTTTCTATTATTGCGATCTGTAAGTTATCCAAAATACCCCTCAAAGCCTTATACCCGGGTTAAGAAGGCCCAGGCCCTCGACTTTATAAATAAATAATCTACTGATTTATTTGATTTGCAGTTGTTTGGTACGTTTTTTGTTCAAAATTGTTTTACCTCTGATAACCCAGCCCCCATAAAGACTACTCATTCCACTTCCTTCATGAATCGATAACCCGGTATAGCCGAATTTGGCTATACTGAACTTTAAATTTATTTGAGCATGAAAGCTTTTGCACATCACAATCCTTCAATTGCGGGTACTGTTAGCACAGTCCATGTTCTGAAAACAGGTGAGATCGTACATGGAGTTGAAAATTACCTTCAGGTGGAGAGTCATTTTTCCTGGGTCGACAAGAGGTGGATCGTTGAAAAAATACTTAAACTGAGGATGCTCACCGATGAGAAAAAAAGTTCAATGATCGTTTTATACGAAGACGGGCATCATATAAAGGAATATGTCAATATCGATTATGCCTTTACCCCGCTTGCTTACTGCTGAAGAAGACAGCTTTTAAAAACCTATCCTCCACAAAAGGAGAGCATGAAAAACCAGGATATATTAAGTATCGGTCGCTAACCCCTGCCCCGGCGGGGGTTTTGGCGTTTAATGGAGAATTTTTGAGTAAGCATTCTCCGTAAGGCCTGATGGGTTTTAGCATGATCTTCATGATGGATGGCATGGATACCGAGGCTCTGTGCGACCTGAACGAACATAGGCCGGTCTTCTATGTAGACGACCTGGGAAGGGTCGACTTGAGCGGTGTTAAGCGCCACTCTAAAGATATCCTTATCAGGTTTGCGGAAATGCACGAATCCGGAGCAAATGAAGAAATCCACGAACTCTCCAAGTTTAAAGGTTTTGATCCGGTAATCATTCAATTCCAGTCCCTCATTGCTTACGACCGCCACTTTCAGATTAAATTCTTTTTTCAGGATCTTCACCATATTGATCATTTCAGGAAAAGCCTTGGATTGTTCGAACATGAAATTCCGGAACTGCCTTTTAGTGAATTTTCTTTTCTCATAAAATACGACTCTTTCCAGGTATTCGTCAAGGCTGAGTTTACCGACTTCATAGGTATCGAAAGTCAGGTGATGTCGATCTTCTGTTTCCTCAGCATCCAGTCCGAAGATGCGGATTGCTTTCTTTCTGGCGCTTCGGTCCCAGCCATTGGTGAGCAGGACGCCTCCGATATCTGTGAATAATGTGGTTATCCCTTCTTTCTTTTTTTTCATAATTTAAGCTATCGTGATTTGTTTTTCCAGGTAAACATCCTGTATCGCGTGAAGCAGGGCAACCCCATCTTCGAAGGGCCTTTGAAAGGACTTTCTTCCTGAGATCAATCCCATTCCCCCGGCCCGCTTATTGATCACAGCGGTCCTTACGGCTTCCATCAGGTCCTTATCTCCATCTGAAGCTCCTCCCGAATTGATGAGTCCGGCCCTTCCCATATAACAGTTAAGTACCTGGTACCGGCAAAGATCGATGGGGTGGCTGCTGGTTAGTTTCGTGTAGATCCGCTCGTCCAGTTTTCCATAGCTGGAGCTGCCGGTATTTAAAGCTTTATAGCCTCCGTTATTTTCCGGTAATTTTTGTTTGATGATATCTGCCTGAATGGTCACTCCAAGATGATTGGCCTGTCCCGTCAGGTCTGCCGAAACGTGATAGTCTACTCCATCCTTTTTAAATGCATTGTTTCTGAGGTAGCACCAGAGTATGGTCGCCATTCCCAGATTATGGGCTTCATCAAAAGCATAGGCCACTTCGGTGATTTGCCTGTCTGACTCTTCAGATCCAAAATAAATAGTGGCTCCGATAGCTGCGGCTCCCATATTCCAGGCATCGCGTACTCGGCCATACATGATCTGGTCGGCTTTATTAGGATAGGTCAGGAGTTCGTTATGGTTGATTTTTACTATAAAGAGGATCTTATGGGCATATTTCCTGGAGACAATTCCAAGGACACCAAAACTGGAAGCCACTGCATTACAACCGCCTGCAATAGCCAGTTTGACGATATTTTCCGGATCAAAATATATTGGATTTGGCGCAAATGATGCTCCGGCGCTATGTTCAATTCCCTGGTCGACGGGGAGGATTGAAAGATAACCTGTGCCGCCCAGGCGCCCGTTTGAAAAAAGCCCCTCAATATTCCTTAATGTCTGATTCGTTCGGTTGGAGTTTACAAAGATCCTGTCGGTAAAATCCGGGGCAGGCAGGTGCAATTGGTCCTTTGAAACTGTCTTGCAGCTGTGCGTTAGCAGATCTTCATTGTTCTTTCCGAGCAATTCGGCGATCTGTGAATAGTTCATATGACTAGATGTTTGAATTTAACAATTGTTTCCTGTTCTTGTTTATTGGGTGAACCCAAAATCAAGCACCCTTCTAAGGTATTTTTTGTCCTGTATGACCCAGGTTACTTCATAACTTCCTGTATCATCATTATTCTGCATATAGATATAAAATGTTTGCTTATCTGCGGAAAGATAAACTCCATCCTTGGTCTTGCGGTTGCCCGAACCGTCCGGAAAGGTGTAACCAGGATTGTAAAGATCGAAATAGGCGCTGGCAGGAATATTCACGGTGTCCTTCCCTTCCACCACGATGATTTTTGAAATCGTTGTCGTTGGCAATTTAAAATAGTTGCCATAAAAAGGCTTCCCGTCGATTTTGACTACGTGATCCCCGCCTTCCCTGGTGATTTTATGTTTGGTTACAAAGAAGGGCCCCGAATAAATGGTTACCTGGATTCCTCCGCTGTCAAAACGGATAAAATCTTTTCCATAGTCCTTTACAGGAATTTCCTTCAATTTGCCCTTTCCCATACTCTCTTCGATGCCACCGATGGTGAAACAGGAAAGATCACTCCGGATAGCCTTATCGTAAATATGGATAAATCCCTCGTTTTTTCTGCGGTAATCATTGTAATCGACATCCTGGGCCCTGCAATAATTTGACGCGATAAATAGAAAGACCAACAAAGAATTGCGCATAATTCCTTCTTAAATTAACCTCAACTTACGCAAAAAAATTGTGCAGGCCCACTGAAGCGAAAGGGCGGATCAATTTTTTAATAAGATCTAATGATAAGCCTGGTCCAATTATTCATTGCACCTGCTTATATTGCACCTAATAATTTGATCATGGATCCTGTAAGTAAAGATTACTCTCTTAAACCATATAATAGTTTCCATATCGAGGCAAATGCCCGGTATTACGCTGATTTTTCCACGGTGGATGAGCTGGCAGAGCTTTATAACCGTTTTCCGCAGAACCGGAAATTGATCCTGGGCGGGGGAACCAATCTGCTATTTACAAAGGATTTTGACGGTCTGGTTCTTAAAAATGAAATTAAGGGAATGGAATTGGTCAGTGAAGATTCTCAATATGTGTATGTAAGAGCAGGCGGAGGGGAAAATTGGCATGGTCTGGTTTTATACAGCTTGCAGCGCAACTGGCAAGGCCTGGAAAACCTTTCACTGATCCCTGGTTCAGTGGGAGCGGCACCGATTCAGAATATTGGCGCTTATGGGGTAGAGTTGAAGGATTTCCTATATGAATTGGAAGCCTTTGACACAGAAGAAAATAAAACTTTTGAGTTCAGTGTCAACGACTGCGAGCTTAGTTACAGGGATAGTGTTTTCAAAAACCGCTACCGAAACCGCTTCGTTATCCTGAATGTTACATTCCGGCTCAATAAAATCCCCAAATTCCATGCCTCTTACGACCTTCTTGCGGAGGAATTGAATTCCATGGGAGTTGAGGAATTGTCGGCAAAGAAAATTTCTCTGGCAGTCATCCATATCAGGACCTCGAGATTACCTGATCCTGCGATTATTGGTAATGCCGGAAGTTTTTTCAAAAACCCGGTACTTTCCATTCTTGAATATAAAAATTTAAAAAAGATTAATCCGCTGGCGCCAGGATTTCCTCAAACAGAAGGCTTTGTCAAATTGCCCGCAGCCTGGCTGATCGAGCAATGCGGATGGAAGGGTTACCGCCTTGGAGATGCAGGCTGTCATGTGAACCAACCCCTCGTCCTTGTCAACTATGGAAAAGCTTCCGGCAGGGAGATATTCGAATTAAGCGAAAAGATATTAGCCAGTGTCAAAGCTGCATTTGGCATAGTCCTGGAAAGGGAGGTCAATATAATTTAAGGATGGGAAGGACCGTTTTTTTCAGGAAGATATATCTCTGCTAACATGCACCGTGCGCTGCCTCCTCCATTGGTCTCAATGGTGCGCAGGTCTGAATGCAAAAGACGGTTATATTGACTCAATTTGCGGATCTGGCCTTCAGTCAAAGTATTATAGGCCTGGGTAGACATGATCAGTAGTTTTTCGCCCTTATCATTATGCACCTGAAGCATATTGCCGGCAAAATGATTCATCTGATCAATGGTAATTTCGATTATTTTTTTACCGGAATCATTCAGGACATCGACAAATTCCTCCCGCTCATCACGGATGGGAATTGAATCCAGGCAGGCTATCGCATAGCGTTCTCCCAAACACATCATGACATTGGTATGGTAGATCTGCATTTTATTTCCATCAACGGCAGTAAAAGCGATTCCTTTATAACCCATCGTTTTACAGAAATCCTGAAGGACCCTTTTATCCGTGCGTGGTGAGATGCAAGCGAATGCAACCCTGTCTTCCCTGTCCAGGACGACACTGCCGGTGCCTTCAAGGAAATGATTCTCACTCTCGTAATAGCTGAAATCAATCACCTTGTGGATTTTAAAATGAGATGCGATGGCTTCCAACACTCCTTTTTTCCGCTCGAGTCTCCGGTTAGGGGCATACATCGGATAAAGGCAGATAGTTCCATTGCTATGAAACGAAATCCAGTTATTTGGAAAGATGGAGTCAGGGGTAAAGGGTTCCGGACTATCTTCTATAACTGTCACATCTATGCCATTTGAGCGAAGCATATCTGCGAACTGATCGAATTCCTGAAGGGCCTTTGCCTGCGCTTCCTGGTTTTGTCCTGAAACCTGGAAAGCATTGTTACGGGCAGTTTCGGGATTGAAATCAAAACGAACAGGCCGGATCATCAAAAGGTTTGAAGTGGTCTGCATCTTACTGAGTTAGTTATAAGGTTAAGTATTAGGTTCAGATCTCGTCCCGCTCGAGGGGCATGCTCATGCAATGGAACCCACCCCTTGCCCTCGATAGTTCAGCAGAAGGCATGAGGATCAGGGTATCCTTTAAATCCTTTGTTTTAAGATTTCCGCTTTCAAGGTCTTTCAGCAAAGCTGCAGCTTCGATCACATCAAAACCATTTTCCCGGAAAGCCTCGACGGTTTTGTCATTGCGGTCATATCCCAAGATCACCCCTTCCTGTAAGGAGAGCAAATTGCAGGAATCTGTCCATTGCTCCCTTGCATCGAATGGAAATTCATTATTGCCGGAATAGATAAACCGAACCTTCCCTTCACAGCCCAGATCATTTTCGCTGATATCTATCAATAAGTCCTCCAGGTTATCAAAATAGATGGGGTTTTCAATATCCTTTTTCCTGAACTGGATAATCTTCAGTTTGTCTTCTTTTTTATTTCCTTCCAGTGCCCGTTGAACGGAATCCTCATTTTCATGCTTCATCGTTTTTTTGGAAAAATGCCCAAGCATCACCCAAACATTCTTTTTTATTTGGGTAAAGATGGTGTCGATATGCATGTAATCGCGCTTCTTTGGAATACTGATAATGCTTATTTTTTTTGCCAGATTTTTCTCAAATAGCAAATGAAGCGTCTGATGGGCGGCTTCGAAAGAAGTGCGTTCACTTACGCCAATAAGTACATGGTCTTTACTTACAACCATAACATCTCCACCTTCCAGGGTCACTTTTTTTTCATCTCCTTCCCTGGGTAGTAAAAAATGATGTATAGTATCAGACAATTCGATGATATTCTCCCGGCTCTTTTCAAAAAAGGGATGGTTGAAAAAAATGTATTTGGCGATCAGGGCTTCCCTTGTCCGTGCTTTTTTAGCAGGTTTGTTAAGCAGCAGATGGTCCTTTATCACGATGCCGATATCCCTGGTAAAAATAAAATTGGGTATGGGAGCAAACAGCATCTTCCCCTCATTGAATGTGCCGGTGATAAAAGTCTTGGAAAGCGAGGTTGCGTCCATCAGCAACAATTCCTTCTGAATGGCATAGGAGCAGTTCTCTATTGCGCAGACCGAAGCCACTAGTTTGAGTTTGATCTCATGGTCTTCCAGGATATTGGAAAGCAACCATTGCAGTTCAACAACCTTATCGGAACGAAAAAACGCCGGATTATCAGGTTTGTAAAAAGCCCGCCGGTTTTCCAGCGCATCTATTTCCTTAAGTTTCCCCTTTATCTTTCCGGGATCAAGAAAGTAAAGCAGGATCTTGGTATAATAATCATATTCTTTCCTGCGGATCGTATCCAGGTGCACTATATCTTCAAAAAGCCAATCCTGCGCTTTGGATGGAACCACTTTTCCCAGACCGCTATCCGGACTGTGAACCAGGAGTCTTCTCAGCGTTCCGATTTCGGAGGTGACATGCAGGGATATGCGTTTGTTATTCGCCATAAGATAATTACCTGTTGGATTAACAGGAACGGTACCGGGGACTATAATTATGCAAAATTATATCCGGCGAACAGAGCCGGATGGTATTAAAGGTCTCGCCCAATACAATTCATATAGACAGCAATGGGCAAATATAAGGCATTATGCCAAAACTGTTTTTGAACCAAATCCTAACGATTGTTAGTTTTAGTCTGATTTAATTATTTTTGCTCACTTATATCAATAAACATGGAATTTCAATTATCAGAAGAGCATCTAATGATTCAAAAAGCAGCCAGGGATTTTGTGGTTAAGGAGTGCTTGCCTGGTGTCATTGAAAGGGACGAGCATCAGAAATTTCCTACTCAGCAGATCCTTAAACTGGCTGAATTAGGCTTTATGGGAATGATGGTGGATACCCGTTATGGCGGTTCGGGCATGGACACGATCAGTTATGTACTGGCTATGGAAGAGATCAGTAAGATCGACGCCAGTGTAAGTGTTTGCATGAGCGTGAATAACAGCCTGGTTTGTTTTGGCCTGGAAGCTTTTGGGACAGAAGAACAAAAACAAAAATACCTGAGCCCCCTGGCACAGGGAATTAAAGACGGCCAACTCTATATCGGCGCCTTCCTGCTCAGTGAACCTGAAGCCGGAAGCGACGCTACTTCCCAACGCACCATGGCTGAAGACAAGGGGGACCATTTTATATTGAATGGAACGAAGAACTGGATTTCTAACGGGAATTCGGCCAGCATCTATCTTGTTATTGCCCAAACTGATGCATCCAGGGGCAGTAAGGGCATTAATGTCCTCATTGTTGAAAAAAACTGGCCCGGAGTAACGGTCGGTCCAAAAGAGAATAAATTAGGGATCAGGGGCAGCGATACTCATAGCATTTTATTTAACGATGTAAAAGTCCCGAAGGAGAACAGGATCGGTGAGGATGGATTCGGATTTACATTTGCCATGAAAACCCTGTCCGGAGGCCGTATCGGCATCGCTTCCCAAGCCTTGGGCATCGCTTCCGGAGCCTATGAGCTTTCGCTTAAATATTCTAAAGAGCGAAAGGCTTTTGGAAAGGAGATCATGCACCACCAGGCTATTCAGTTCAAACTGGCCGACATGGCGACCCGAATCGAAGCCGCAAAAATGCTATGTTTCAAAGCAGCTTGGGAAAAGGACAATAGATTGGATTATTCACTGAGTTCATCGATGGCTAAAGTATATGCAAGTGAAACGGCCATGTGGGTCTCGACTGAGGCGGTACAGATTCATGGAGGATATGGATATGTAAAAGAATATCATGTGGAAAGACTGATGAGGGATGCTAAGATCACTCAGATCTATGAGGGGACTAGTGAGGTCCAGCGAATTGTAATCGGAAGGGCCATACTCAAATGAAACAAAAATGCCAATTGATCAGAATAGGTTTAGAGGAATCTGGGAAGAGATAGAGCCAGGTGGAGTTGAACTGGTGGCCGTTTCCAAGACCAAGCCGACATCGGATATCAAAGAATTGTATGATTTAGGCCAGCGGGATTTTGGAGAGAACTATGTCCAGGAACTGATCGAAAAAAGGCCCCTTTTACCTGAAGATATTCGCTGGCATTTTATAGGTCATCTTCAATCCAATAAGGTGAAGCAAATCCTGCCCTTTGTGCACCTCATACACGGTGTGGATAGTCTCAGGCTCTTGCAGGAGATCACAAAACAAGCCATTAAGGAGAAGCGGCAGTCGTCCTGTCTTTTACAGGTTCATATTGCTGAAGAGGAAACCAAATTCGGTTTCGATGAACAGGAACTGGAAGATATTTTCCGCGATCATTTGCCGGCAGGTGATCCTTGTTTAAGAATCTGCGGGCTTATGGGGATGGCTTCCTTTAGCAATGAACCGGAAAAGATCCGCAAAGAGTTTCAACGGCTTAAGGTTCTCTATGATCAATACGCGAAAATTGTTCATCCGGTCCTTTCTTTCAAGTGGCTATCGATGGGCATGAGCGGGGATTACAGGATCGCTATCGAAGAAGGAAGCAATATGGTTAGGATAGGAAGCCTGATTTTTGGGGAAAGGGTTAAAATCTAGATTTATGAACAAAAGAGAAGTTTATATTATTTCCGCATTGCGAACTCCTATAGGAAGTTTTGGAGGTGTTTTGAAGGATTTTACAGCAACCAAATTGGGCGCAATTGCGATTCGGGCAGTTATGGAAAAATCAGGAATCAGCCCGGACAAGGTGGAGGATGTTCTGATGGGGAATGTATTGCAGGCCAATCTTGGACAGGCTCCTGCCAGGCAGGCATCCAAATTCGCAGGGCTTCCGGATAAAGTCATTTGTACAACGATCAATAAAGTCTGTGCAAGCGGTATGAAAGCGATTGCGCTGGCTGCACAGAGTATAATTTTAGGAGATGCCGATATTGTCATTGCCGGAGGGATGGAAAGCATGAGCAATACGCCTTACTACGCTCCTCAACTGCGTTGGGGAAACAAGTATGGAGATGTAAGCCTGGTAGATGGGTTGGCCAAAGACGGATTGACTGATGTATACGATGGCAAGGCCATGGGCCATGCTGCTGAGCTCTGCGCCAGGGAATGCGGCATAAGCCGGGCCAATCAGGATGCATTTGCAGTTGAAAGTTATAAGCGAGCCCAGGCAGCTACAACGGATGGAAGGTTCAGGGACGAAATCGTGCCGGTTTCCATTCCTCAAAAAAAAGGAGAACCGCAGCTCATCAAGCGAGATGAGGAACCCTTTAATGTCAAATTCGAAAAAATTCCCGATCTGAAACCGGCTTTTTTGCCCGAGGGATCAGTGACTGCCGCCAATGCCAGCACCATGAACGATGGCGCCGCAGCGCTGCTTTTGATGAGCCGGGAAAAGGCTGAAGAACTTGGATTGAAACCGATTGCCAGGATCATCTCCTATGCCGATGCGGAGCAAGCTCCGCAATGGTTTACAACGACTCCTTCCCTGGCTGTTCCTAAAGCCGTGGCTAAGGCCGGATTGAAAATGGAAGACATCTCCTATTTTGAGCTCAATGAAGCATTTGCCGTAGTAGGCATTGAAAACAGCCGGAGGATGAAGCTGGATCCGGCAAGGGTGAATGTGAATGGAGGGGCCGTCTCCATTGGACATCCGCTGGGATGCAGTGGAGCCAGGATCGTTGTCACGCTGATACATATCCTAAAACAAAACAATGCCCGTTACGGAGCGGCAGGAATATGTAATGGTGGCGGTGGCGCCAGTGCAATGGTCATTGAAAACCTGTCATAAAAGAATATGTCATTTATTTCTATAACCAGGGCTTCCCGGGAAGATGGCGATCTTATCGCCTCCCTGAGCCGTCGGACCTTTTATGACGCATTTGCCCGTTTTAATACGGCAGAGAACATGGACAAATTCATGAACAGTCATTACAACCCCGAATCTCTATCTGCTGAAACTGCCGATCCGGAAAATATTTTTTTACTTGCATGGTTGGAAGATATCTGCGTGGGTTATATAAAATTACGCGAATCTGAAAACGAATCTGAAAAACCTGAGGGACTGACCGGCATAGCTGTCATTGAAATCCTCCGCCTATATACCGAACAAAAAACGATAGGAAAGGGAATTGGAAAAGCCCTGATGGAATCCGCATTGAATATTGCCCGCGAAAAAAATAAAAAGGCGGTATGGCTGGGAGTTTGGGAGCACAATGCAAGAGCCATTGCGTTTTACCGGAAATTCGGGTTTCAGATCTTCGGAGAGCATATATTCATGCTGGGAGACGATCCGCAGACAGATTTACTGATGAAAAAGGAGATTTAGTTTCACTCCTCCGCCTCCTGAAAACCATTGTCCAGGATAAGGACTTTTTTATTTTTATAGAGACGTCCGAGGGCCATCTTGAATGTCTTTTTACTCATGCCGAAAATGCGATAAATATCTTCCGGACTGGATTTATCATGGTAAGGTAAGAAACCATGATGTTGTCCAAGCAAATTCATTATTTTTTCAGATTCTTCATCCACTCTTTCGTAACCTGCCTTGCCGATTGCCACATCGAGCTTATTGTCGGGCAGGATGTTTTTAATATAGCCTTTGAAATGATCGCCAATTCCGACGGGCCTGTACACATCATTGAAATGCAAGACCCCCGTATGCCGGTTGTTGATGATCATCAGGTATCCAATATCTGTTTTTCGATAAACAATAAGGTCCACCATCTGCAAATGCCCGACAGTTAATTCCTCATTGCTGAGGAAGGCATCTATTCTTTCGGTACCTGCAAGTCTTCCTGTCATTTCATCCAGGTAGATCTTTATCAGGTAATTACCATGGGGGATCATTTTTTGAATCTGCTGCGATTTTGGTACAAAAAGGTCCTTCATGAGACCCATATCCAAAAAAGCGCCATGAGGCGAAATGCTTACAGCACGCAGTTTTACAATATCCCCCAGGATTCCCAATGGATGCTGGGTTGTCGCGATCACCCGGCCCTCCCCGTCGTGATAAATAAAGACATTTAGTTCTTCTCCTACTTTCACTTCCCTAGGTACAAAACGCTTGGGTACAAGGACCCCGTCCTGGCCATCATCCAGATAGACCCCGATGGCGGTTAGCCTGACGATCTTAAGCTGATTGTATTCTCCGATTTTTATATTCATGCCGACTGGTTCTTCAGGGATAAGGGACCTGCTGCAGGTCCAGGATCTGGTGCAAATGATGTTTCAGATGTTTGATATAATCTGCTGCCAGCCAATAAACTGTTAAGGGTTCCGGACCATTCGTCATGCATTTTTTCAGCGAATCGTCCACTCCCAAATTTGAAAGAATGGCGACAATATGCAGGTTCAGCAATCTCCAAAACTGGATCAGGTCTTTTACGGGATAATCCTCCCTGGAGTATGCACAGATACGGACCCAGGCTTCCTGGTCATAGATAATTTTTGGAGATGACTCATACTGGGAAACTATGAAACGGCGGATATTGTTCTGCGCCGAATCGATCAAATGTCCCAAAAATTCCTTCTTACTCCATTTTTCCGGAGAATACCTGAATTGGAAATCGGTTTCGGACATAAGAGATAATTTCTCATAGTATAATGATATGATCTGGTTTAGTTCTGCCGCAAGGGATTGTATAATCATGGCTGGTCCTGTTTTGGGAATACTGATTTGCCTTCGGTATGCAAAAATAACACTTGCGCCCGGGAAGGCTATCGAATTTTCTGTTTTCGGGCTGCGGGTCCTCAGACCGTTCAAATTTGCTGAATTGAGTGTGAGGGGATATTTTTGCACCTCAATAAACTACCAAGGAATGAGAAGCATAGCTTTAAGGGAAGCCCTGAGAGAGGCGATGAGTGAGGAAATGCGCAGGGATGACCGGGTATTCTTAATGGGTGAAGAGGTTGCGGAATACAATGGGGCCTATAAAGTAAGCCAGGGCATGCTGGATGAATTCGGACCTAAAAGGGTGATCGATACCCCGATTTCAGAGCTGGGTTTTACCGGATTGGCTGTAGGGGCAGCTCAGAACGGGCTTCGTCCGATTGTGGAATACATGACCTGGAATTTTGCGGCTCTTGCTCTTGACCAGATATTGAATGTGGCATCCAAAATGCTGGCTATGAGTGGAGGGCAAGTTGGTTGTCCCATCGTTTTCAGGGGGCCCAACGGTTCGGCAGGCCAACTTGGCGCCCAGCATTCCACAGCATTTGAAAGTTATTATGCAAATATTCCAGGTATAAAAGTTATTTCCCCCTGTACTGGTTATGATGCTAAAGGCTTGCTGAAACAGGCCATTCGTTACGAAGAGGACCCGGTGATCTTTATGGAAAGTGAAGTGATGTATGGAGACAAGTTCGATATTCCGGAAGAAGAGTATTATATCGAAATAGGCAAGGCGGATGTCAAAAAACAGGGAAACGATGTCACCATTGTTTCTTATAATAAGATGATGAAGATCGCACTTGCTGCTGCTTCTGAATTGGAAAAGGAAGGAGTTAGCGCCGAAGTGATCGATCTGCGGACGATCAGGCCCCTGGACTGGAAGACGATTCTTGAAAGCGTTAAAAAAACAAACAGGCTGGTCATTGTGGAAGAACAATGGCCCTTTGCTTCGGTATCTTCCGAAATTGCATATAATATTCAAAAAGAAGGATTTGATTATCTGGATGCCCCGATACGCCGTATTACTTCGGCCGACGCGCCCCTGCATTATGCCCCCAATTTAGTCGCAGCAGCCCTGCCCGATGTGGCCAGGACAGTGAAATTGGTTAAGGAGGTGATGTATTTGAAGAAATGAGAATATTGTCTGAAAATTTTCAATCCCGGAACCTTTTCGGGATTTCTTATTTTTAGGCGCCTGATCGTCGGCCATGCCTGTTCAGTAAAATCAAAACACGCCAATATGAGAAAATACTTACTTATTGCCATTTGCTTTATTCCTTTTTCATCGCTTTATTCCCAATCCGGATACCAGCCAGGGCCGGAAAACCTCAAAGCAAGACATTGGTTTGACAGCGCGCGTTTTGGTATGTTCATCCACTGGGGAGCTTTCAGTGTCCTTGGAGACGGGGAATGGGTCATGAATAACCGCAATATCCATGTTGATGAATACAAGAGGCTTCTGAATATTTTCGACCCCTACGATTTTGATGCGGCCAAATGGGTGGGAGGGGCAAAAAGGGCGGGAATGCAATATATCACGCTCATCACCCGCCACCATGACGGATTCAGCAACTGGGACACCAAACAATCAGACTGGAAGATTACCAATACCTATTGGGGAAAGGATGCGGTCAAACTACTAGCCGATGAATGCCATAAGCAGGACATCAAGCTCTTTGTCTATTATTCCCTTCTGGATTGGTACAGGGAGGATTACCCACACCAGACTGGTCGGGTAGGGCAAGGAACAGGAAGAAGGGGAATGGGTGACTATGCCCGGTATTTGCAATTCATGAAGAATCAGTTGACTGAATTGTTGACCAACTATGGCGAGATCTCCGGGGTCTGGTTTGACGGTTATTGGGACCAGACGGCTCCGGAAGGAGCGGCCGACAGAAGTTCCCGTATTGACTGGAAACTAAATGAAATTTATGAGCTGATTCACAAACTCCAACCCCAATGCCTGATTGGAAATAACCATCATCTCAACCCTTTTCCCGGAGAGGATTTTCAAATGTTCGAACAGGACCTGCCGGGTGAAAATAAATCCGGCCTTAGTTTCCAGGAAATATCCAATAAAATGCCCCTGGAGTCTTGCATAACCATGAATGATAGCTGGGGATTCAATATAACGGACAGGAATTATAAATCCACCCGCGAATTGATCCAGTTGCTGATAAAAGATGCGGCTCTGGGAGCGAATCTATTGCTTAATATCGGTCCGCTTCCTAACGGAAATATACAACCTGAATTCACAGACAGGCTGGATTCGATGGGAAACTGGCTAAAAACCTATGGCCCCACGATTTACGGTACCAAGGCAGGATTCATGAGACCCGCGGCCTGGGGTGCGGTGACCCGGAAAGAGAACAAAGTTTATCTACACCTGTTCAAATACGACGGAGACCGGTTTTTCCTGGAATTTCCTTATAAAGTGAAGGCTGTCCGGCAATTTACCAATAAACAGAGCCTGAAATTTCAAACACTGCCGGATCATTACCTGATGATTGACATACATGATTTGGAAAAAAATGACACGGACCGGGTCATTGAGATAGAAACAGAGGGTTGATCAACGTATTGCTTTCAATACAGAATTGAAAAGCAGCAAAAAACTATACAGGAATCCCAGGAGAAAAGATCCAAGAATAAATAGCTTGAAGAAAATTCTTTTCGGGGAATGGAACCTTGGTTCCGGATTGTTTTTCATGAGGGATTATGGGTGCTTATAGAACCTTACTAAACTAATTCATAACACTCATTCCTACAACGGAAAAATACCTCGGATTATTACTTTTTTCACCAGGTTTTGAAATGAGCTTTAGTAAAAGACCATTCCGGCGTTTCGATCCTTTCATCCGGCAGGGAATACCAGGGACTCATGGCCCGGTCATTAGGATTGATCAGGATATGAATGTCCTGGGCCGGCATATAGCCCTGGGCCAGGAGGAATACTTTCTCCCCTCTCTCATTGATTGCATAGTCAACGATGATCACAGCATGTCCCGGAGAACCTCCATGAATGAGCACATCTCCGGGTCTCAGATCGGCGATATGTTTAACTGGTTGAAGCTGATGTTCCAGCGAAAGCGTTCCGCAAGCTGCAAATACCTTTCTTAAATAGGCTTCAAAAAGGGTGCGATCCCCTTGGCCACTGAAACGATAGGCGCGGCTGGCATTGTCGTAAAATACTATCTCCGCAAACCGGCCCCCCGCATATAGCCATTCCGCCCTGAGTCTTATAACGGCATCTGCGCATTGCTGAAGGTCCTCATGGCCAATAGGCAGATCAATCACGGCAAATTGAGCGGTTTGATCACCTTTGGGTTTGCCATTGAATAGAAAGACGGTCTTGTTCTTTTTAAGTTTCAAATCTTCGAGCCACGCTGAAAAGGAATGGCTATTTTGAGGGAGACGATGGAATCCCGCAGGAGGGGGAATATCTTTTATTTTAGGAAAGGGATTTTGGTTTTGGGCCGATTCGGTATGCCCCTTCCATAGCAGTAGACAAATCGGCGCAAATAACATCCATCGGCAGTTCGGTTGCATGCCTTATTTTTGGCGTTAATTTGACCTAGGAAGCAAACGAATCATCATTCCATAAAAAAGGCTTGTTAAACAATGTCGAATATTTTGATCATAGATGACGAGAAAGCGATTCGCAAAACGCTTGGAGAGATACTTTCCTACGAAGGTTATAAACTGGATGAGGCAGGAGACGGGGAGGAAGGGCTGAAAAAATTCAGGGAAAAAGATTACGATGTCGTACTCTGCGATATCAAAATGCCAAAAATCGACGGGATTGAATTTTTGGAAAAAGCCAAGGAAATCAACCCGGATATCCCTATCATCATGATCTCCGGGCATGGAACGATCGATACGGCGGTGGAAGCGGTAAAAAAAGGAGCCTACGACTTTATATCCAAGCCACCCGATTTGAACAGGCTCCTGATTACGATCCGCAATGCGAAGGATAAGACAAACCTGGTCACGGAGACTAAAGTGCTTAAAAGAAAGATCAGCAAGGTGCAGGAAATGGTGGGTGATTCCCTACGCATCCAAAAAATAAAAGAAACCATTGACAAAGTCGCGCCCACAGATGCCCGGATCCTAGTGACCGGTGAAAATGGAGTAGGAAAGGAATTGGTAGCCCGCTGGGTGCATGAGAAAAGCAACCGGTCCGTGGGTGCTTTGATAGAAGTGAATTGCGCCGCTATTCCGGGAGAACTGATAGAAAGCGAACTTTTTGGACATGAAAAGGGTTCATTCACCTCTGCCATGAAACAGCGTATAGGCAAATTTGAACAAGCCAACGGAGGCACTCTTTTTCTGGATGAAATCGGAGACATGAGCCTGAATGCCCAGGCCAAAGTGCTCCGGGCTTTGCAGGAAGGAAAGATCACAAGGGTGGGCGGAGACAAAGACATCAATGTGGATGTTCGGGTTATTGCCGCGACCAATAAGGATCTTTTGAAAGAAGTGGAGGAGAAGAATTTTCGGCTGGACCTTTATCACAGGTTAAGTGTGATCATCATTCATATACCTTCCCTTAATGAGCGGAAAGACGATATTCCTCTGTTGGTTGATAAATTCCTCTGCGATATCTGTTCCGATTACGGCATATCTAAAAAGGGCATTGATCATGAAGCGATCAAATCCCTTCAGAACCACAACTGGACCGGCAATATCCGGGAATTGCGCAATGTGGTGGAAAGGCTTGTTATTTTGTCGGGTAAGACAATAACAAAAGAGGATGTGATCAACTATGTTCTTCCCCAACAAAGCCATTGAAGATTCAGGGAATGGGGTTGTTTTAGCAAAACTTTCATTGTGAATATTTTGAGGCCCCGATTAATATGCTACTTTTACGGCTCAAAAATTTTGCCAGCCGATGACCACTCATGAGTTTCTTACTCTTTTACTTATCACCCTGCTGATCGTTGAACTTCCGGCTTTTGGCATATATGGAATGTTTCGAAAGGCTGGCGCTGAAGGATGGAAGGCCTTTATCCCGTTTTATAATATCTGGACGATAATGGTCATAGCCAAAAGGCCTAAATACTGGTTTTTCCTTCAATTCATTCCTATTGCGGGTTGGTTCATTACCTTAGGTATTTATATTGAATTTGTCAAGACATTCGGTAAATTCAAATTTTACGAACATACGCTGGCCAGCCTCCTGCCCTTATTTTATTTTACCTATCTGGGTTTCAATAAGGACGATCGTTTTCTCGGACCTGAACAGGTAAAAAGACATAAAAAGACGCCTCTTAGGGAATGGATCGATGCCGGTGTATTTGCCGTGGTAGCGGCCATGCTCATCCGCACTTTTATTTTTGAAGCATATACGATTCCTACCGGCTCTATGGAAAAAACCTTGCTGATCAATGACTTCCTCTTTGTGAGCAAGTTCAGTTATGGACCTCGAATACCTAATACGCCGCTGGCAGTTCCCTTCTTTCATCATACACTTCCTGTTTTTGATACCAAATCCTATGTGGAATGGATCAGGATACCCTATGTTCGCTGGTTTCCAAGTCCCATAAAAAGAAATGATGTGGTGGTATTCAATTTTCCGGCTGGAGATACAGTGATCAACAAGGATGAATACCAGTCGCTCCGACCCTATTACGATGTAGCCAGGAACCTGGGGAATGGGAATATCGATCTTGGCCGGAAGCTCATTATGGACGACCCTGATGATTATCCGCTCATCATACGTCCGGTGGATAAACAGGAGAATTATATAAAACGTTGCGTGGGGCTTCCGGGTGATAGCATTCGGTTCCGTGATGATATTGTATATATCAACTCGGTTCGCATGGATCCTCCTGCAGACGCACAACTGCATTATATAGCGATTACCAACGGACAGAACCTGGATCCTGATGTGATGAGAGATCAATACAATTTGGACAATGATAAGGGAGATTATAGCCTGATAGGAAATCCGGCGGAAAACAAGTTTTCAATGCTCCTCACCTTTGATGCAAAGGACAAGATGATCAAAGCGGGTCTGATCAAAAAAATTGATCTGGATTACAGTTATAATTACGGAGGAGGCGATGTGATGCCTTATGATTCCCTCCACAAGTGGAACCGGGACAATTTCGGACCCGTATGGATTCCTTACAAGGGCGCTACGATCACGCTAACCAAAGAAAATTATGCCATGTACGAGCGCGCCATCCGGACCTATGAACACAATAAGCTCGAAATGAGGGGCGATCAGATCTATGTTAACGATCAGCCTGCTAATCATTATACCTTTCAAATGAATTACTACTGGATGACAGGGGATAACAGACAGGACTCTCAGGATTCCCGGTATTGGGGATTTGTTCCGGAAGACCATGTGGTGGGCCAGGCTTCCCTGATCTGGATGAGCTGGGACAAGGGTATCCGATGGAGAAGGCTATTCAACAGGATCAAATAGTATTTGTCAAAGGACCATCTAGCCTAAGATATCGTTATTTTTAGGCTATGAAAATCCAGGAATACAGGTTTGCTTACGAATGTTTTGAATCCTCAGATTCTCTTTCTCCCACAGACGCAGAATTGCTCCTCCAGGCCCGGCAATCGATAGCTCAGGCCTATGCTCCTTATTCACGCTTTCGGGTAGCTGCAGTGGCCCGGATTTCGGATGGACAGACGATCACCGGGACCAATCAGGAAAATGCTTCCTTTCCTGCAGGAATTTGTGCGGAAAGGACCCTGCTCTCCACTTACTCTTCCCTGCATGAACCGGGAGTTTTCATTGTATCCATTGCTATCAGTTACCATAACGTTCAGGGGAACAGCGGACATCCTATTTCTCCTTGCGGCATCTGCAGACAGTCCCTTCAGGAATTTGAACTGCGTCAGCAAAAACCGATCCGCCTCATTTTAGGTGGACAAAGCGGCCCGGTATATATCATTTCGAGTGCCTCCCAACTTATGCCGCTTGCCTTCACAGGTGATGAACTGAAGTGATTTTTTCGGTAACATTTCTTATATTTATTTTCATAACCTTTCTTTCCAGCGTAGCCGGCTAACGTTATTTTTTTATAAACTACCATCATGCAACGTCTTTCGGACTCACAGCGTTTGTATTCACTCGACGCCCTTCGCGGCTTTGATATGTTCTGGATCATGGGCGGTGAGGACATCATCAACAATTTATATAAGGCAACCGGTTCCCCGTTTCTGGGCAAGATTGCAAACCAGTTGACCCATCCCCAGTGGAATGGATTTCATCTCTACGATCTGATCTTTCCGCTTTTTCTCTTCATTGCAGGAGTGGCTACGCCTTTTTCAGTTGGCAGGGAATTGGAAAAAGGGGTGTCCAGGAACCGGATATTGCTGCGCGTGATCAGGCGCGGGCTTATTTTAGTGATCCTGGGTATCATTTATAACAATGGCCTTGAACTGAAACCGCTTTCCGAGATCCGTTTCCCCAGCGTACTTGGTAGAATTGGACTTGCGTATATGTTCGCCAATATCATCAGCCTTTATGCCGGCCAAATTGGTCGGGTCAGCTGGTTTTTAGCGATCGTCATCGGATATTGGTTGCTGTTAAAGTTCACTTCGGCCCCTGGTTTCCCGCATGGAGACCTGACATTACATGGCAATTTTGCTTCCTATACAGACCGTCTTATAATTCCGGGGCATCTTTATGTTGACAATATCCATGATCCTGAAGGACTCATGTCAACCATTCCTGCGATCGCTACCGGACTGCTGGGCATCATCACAGGCAATTTTCTGAAAAACAATCCTATCCCGCAAACTAAAAAAGTGATCTACATGCTCGCAGCAGGAATTGTCTTCCTTCTTATTGCCCGGCTGTGGAACCTGGATTTCCCGATCAACAAGAATCTCTGGACGAGTTCCTTTGTATTCCAGGTTGGCGGACTCAGCCTGATCTTTCTTGGAGTCTTTTATTATATCATCGATGTGAAAGGGTACAAGAACTGGGCTTTCTTTTTCAAGATAATCGGGATGAATTCGATCCTGATCTATATGTCAGAAAAATTCATCGATTGGGACTATACGAACGACGGTTTGTTTAAATGGTTGTTCCAATGGATCGGAGATCCCTTCAATATAGTTGCTACTGCTGTTTTCTATGTTTTAGTGAAATGGTTTTTCCTTTATTTTTTGTATCGTAAAAAGGTTTTCCTTCGGGTATGATTCATTTCTCATCACCATTCCAGTTCCAGGTTGGTCAGGGCATAGCCGGTACATGTGAGGACGAGACCATTTTCTATGTCTGCCTCGGTCAGCACTTCATTATTGCTCATCCATACCCGTCCCTTTCGGAGATGCACCAGGCAATTCGAACACCTGCCGGACCTGCAACTATAGGGCAGGGACACCTGATGTTGTATCGCCGCATCCAAAATGGATTGCCTTTCTGCTGTTGCAAATGAATAGGTCTGTCCCTTGTGCTTTATTAAAACGGACTGAGGTTTAAGAGCCGCCAAAGAAGAGGGGAGGGGAGGTTTCTCAATGGTAAAAAACTCCTTTTTGATCTGGGAATCCTTGAACCCCATCCAATGCAGGGTGATCTGGGTCATCCGCATCAGGCCCGTCGGACCGCACAAATAAAAAACAGGTGGCGGACCGGCATTCAGATTATCTTTCAATAAGCGATTCAATAGCTGATTATTCAGTTTGCGGGGCGGGATCCTGTATTCATTGGGGTTGCTCAAAAGGCTTATCCGCCTGAATCGGCCACTGTAATCGTTTTCCAAAAGAGCTAATTTCGAATCGAATAAGACACTCTCTTCGTTATGATCCTGGCTGATAAGCAGGAGCTGAGTATTCTCAGACCGGGGCAGGATCGATTTTAAAATAGAGAATATCGGGATGATTCCGCTGCCGCCTGCTATAAAGACAAGCTGATTTTGGTCATTGCTGTTATAGGTGAATAATCCTGCAGGCGGAAGGCTAACCAGGCTGTCCCCGGGCTTCAACCGGTCGGTGAGCAAACGTGAAATTTCCCCGTTTGGAATGCGCTTAACGGTGATGGCTATCTCTGAATCGAATGCCGGGCTTGAAGAGAAGGAATAGGACCTGCGGATTTCATGGCCTCCGTGATCGAATAAAAAACTGAGAAATTGGCCTGACTGGTAGGCAACCGGCTCGCCGGTTGTATTTTGAAGTACCAGGGTAAAGCAATCGGCCGTCTCCAGTCTTATTGTACTGATATTCCATCTTATCTGATCCATGGAGGGAAGGTAAAAATTTATTCTTCCGGGAAATCAGCTTGTTATATTAAGAAAATTCCTAAATAATTAATCTTATAATGTTTTGTTTTGGCTTTTTCATCTTATTTTTAATCAAACAACTAACATGAAGCTATTTGTCGCAGGCTTACCCTATGATTTTGACGATACGGATTTAAAGGAAATGTTTGAATTATACGGTGAAGTCAGTTCTGCAAAAGTGGCCACTGATCGTATGACCAGAAAAAGCAGGGGCTTTGGATTCATTGATATGCCTCAAACGGCCGAAGCTAAAGAAGCTATTCTGGCTTTGGATGGCGCAAGGCTTGCCAGAGGGAAACAGCTTTCCGTAAAACCGGCAGAAGAGCAGCAGAGACCCTCAGGCTATCCACCATCCAGGCCTCCCGGAAGAAGGTTTTAAACAAAAAAGATCCCTATCGTTTTTTGAAACCATCAGAAGAGGGTCTGTACTCCATGGGCGATCTTGGCTTCATGTTCCAAAAGCCATCTTTTTCTCCAGATTCCTCCTCCATAACCCACCAGATCATTATGGGATCCAATTACCCTGTGACAAGGCACCACGATGACAATATTGTTTTTCCCATTGGCCGAGGCCGCGGCCCTGATCGATTTTATATCTCCCAATCTACGGGCTAATTCAAGATAGCTGATGGTCTTGCCAAAAGGAATTCCCAATAATTCATTCCAAACCCGTTGCTGAAAATCAGTTCCATGTTGATTCATTGCAAAATCGAACACTCTTCTTTGTCCGTTGAAATATTCTATTAACTGTTCTATGCAATTGACAAAACCAGATGGAATTTTTTTCCGGGGATTCAGGAAATGTTTTTCCACATTGTCAGCGAAAAGGATTTCAGTAATAAAATCCTCCGTACCGGAAATCTTTAGTTGACCCAGCGGAGAATGATAATATGTGGCAAATGTCTCGCCCATAAAATGCTTTTATCCTGCTTTCCAGCCATTTTCAACCTTTCTTTCCGGCTGCAATAAAACTACCTCATTTTTGTCTGTATATATCCCTAAAACCAGGCACTCGCTAAAAAAACGGGCGATCTGCTTTTTCGGGAAATTGACGATCGCCACAATCTGAAGGCCTACCAACTCTTCTTTTTTGTAAAGGGAGGTAATTTGGGCGGATGATCTTCTGATTCCCAGGACCCCGAAATCAATGGTCAACTGATAGGCCGGCTTTCGGGCATCCGGAAAATCGAAAACCTCTGTTATCGTGCCTATCCTGATATCAATTTTTTCAAAATCCTCCCAAGTAATTAACATTGCAGATGAATTGACGAATTCGTAAATATAATTCAACTTTTCATGCATTTAACTGTTCATTGGCCTACAGCCTTTTTGGGCAATAAATTTATAAATATCAAATATTAAGCAAATGAAACGTACAGCTACAGCCATTTGGAATGGCACTGGAAAAGATGGCAGCGGTCATCTCACTACTCAAAGCACAACCTTGAATCAAACCCAATATTCCTACAAGTCCCGTTTTGAGCAAGGAGTCGGTACCAATCCGGAAGAATTGATCGCAGCGGCCCATGCGGGATGCTTTGCGATGAAACTGAGTTTTGTTTTGCAGACAGGAGGATTTACTGCAGAATCGCTGGATGTAACCTCTACGGTGACCCTGGGCGATGGCGGCATAACCGGTTCTGATCTTGTATTAAAGGCCAGAATACCTGGAATCAGCCCCGAAAAATTCAAAGAAGCTACAGAGGATGCCAAACTCAACTGTCCTGTCAGCAAACTTCTTAATGCTACTATCACGCTGGATGCCCAGTTGGTCTAATTTTTTAATTCGCAGAAGATCACCCCAGGGCATTGCCCTGGGGCCAACTGATCATTTTATTTTTGCATAAACTTAACAACTTACTCTGCTATCTTCTATATCTTTACCCGCATGAATTTGAACCGGACTATTTGCTTGGTTTTGCTTTCACTGCTTGGTTATCAGTCTCAGGCTCAGGATTTTGGAGAAGATACTTCGATGATGGTTACCCCTTTTCACCTCGATGCCCCGATCGATAAGTTTTCGGTTGGAGCCGGGATGGGTTATGAATATGGCGGCCTTGGCGTTCATGCGATTTATTATCCCATTCCATATGTTGGATTTTTTGCAGGTGGTGGCTGGTATTATGTGAAACCGGGATATAATGTTGGAGTTAAAGTGAGGGCATTTGTGATGGCCCCATCCGTCCTATTTATTCCCCATGTGGAATTTCTATATGGTACGAACACCTATATTTATTACAAGCATAATACCGGTTATGATACCCTGTTCCGGAATTTCACTTTTGGCGGTGGTGTTGATTTTCGTCCGGATAATTGGAAATTCGGGTATTTGTCCTTTTCCGTTTATGTTCCACTCAGAAGCCCGGATGTGAAAAACTATACGAACGGACGTATAGATTATTTCTACGGCATTACTCCCACAGACAAGCTATACTTTGCGAATTTTTCCCTGGGTTTTAAATTCATTATTTCCAGTAAAAAGCTTGGGTCGAATGTTCCAGTTCCTGTGACTCCACCTTAAGTATATCGGAAAATCCAATCCTACCGGCATGTTCCTTTGTCAGGCGATTTCACGAATCAACGGACTGGCATATGATTTGACCTCATATAGGTATAAATCTCAGACATGGAATGCAGGAATTATACTCAAAAAATTTTTATCAGGTTAGCGGTGACATTGACAATTGCTATTCCCTTTTTGTTGAATAGGGCTGTGGCACAGGACAGCAGCTCTTTTGTACCCAATTCCAGTATGATAATACCGGTTAAATCAGCAAATATTATCGTTTTTCCCAATCCTGTTCCTGCAAATTCTGATATAACGGTACAAATCAATTCATCCAGGGATTTTTATCTGGCCAGGATACTGGTATCCAGCCTTTCCAATGTGGTCATCAAAGATGAAACAGTAAAAGTCTTTATGGGGAAGAACAAATTCCTGATCAGCATGGCTGGTTTTGGTCAGGGAAACTATGTAGTCAGGGTCTTTGGCAGAAAACCGCTGACCAATGCCTATGTCGGTCAATTGATGGTTGAATAATGAGCCCGGGATCAGGCCTAACCAATCCATTCCAGCCAGCCAACTTTAATTGTCAATCCTACGCGCATTTTTTTTAGCAGGAATCCTCTTTGGCGTAAATTAGGGAGTTCAATTTCCTTCATTCCTTAATGCCATAGAAACTTAATCAAACATGCAAAAGAAAAATGCTTTCAAACCATCACGAAGAAAATTTCTTAAGAACTCCACGATAGCAGCAGCAGGTTTTTTCATCGTACCCCGTCATGTGCTCGGAAGGGGCTTTGTAGCGCCAAGTGACAAACTCATCATTGCCGGTATCGGAGTAGGCGGTAAAGGAGAAAGCGATCTAAATTATTTTTCAGAGAGCGGCAAGGCGGAAATCGCCTATCTCTGCGACGTGGATGACCGCCAGGCCAAGACCTCAGTCGATAGATTTCCTAATGCCAAGCGGTATAAGGATTTCAGGGAAATGTTGTCCAAGGAAGCAAAATACATTGATGCCGTATCCGTATCCACTCCGGATCATACACATGCAGTAGCGGCCATGGCAGCCATGCAACTCAATAAGCATGTTTACGTACAAAAGCCGCTTACCCATGACATTTATGAGGCACGCATGCTGACCCAGGCGGCTCACCGTTTTAAGGTAGTGACCCAGATGGGAAATCAGGGTTCCAGCGGAGATGGGGTGAGACTTCTTCAGGATTGGTATAATGCAGGACTTATCGGGGATGTTAAAACAGTATATTGTTTTACGAACCGGCCAATATGGCCGCAGGGAATTGGAAGGCCGGCCACCGCGTCCCCGATCCCTTCGGAATTGGATTATGATCTTTGGCTGGGTACTGCACCTAAAAAGGACTATTTTGAAGGCCTGCTTCCCTTTAATTGGAGAGGCTGGTGGGATTATGGAACCGGAGCTTTGGGCGATATGGCCTGCCATATCATGGCTCCCGCCTTCGCCGTCCTTGGCCTCGGTTATCCGATTTCTGCAGAATGCAGCGTGGCCGGGCAATATATTGAAAACTGGCATTCAGCCTATCACCCGGAATGCGGCCCTCTTGCATCTCATATAACCCTCGTCTTTAAGGGAGTCCATGGCAAGCCTGATTTGGAATTGCATTGGATGGATGGTGGTATTCAACCTACCCGGCCGGTGGAACTGGGAGCCAATGAAGTTTTCGGAGATGGAGATAACGGCACTTTTTTCATAGGAACCAAGGGCAATATGATGTGCGGAACCTACGGAATGAATCCCCAGCTTTTACCCACTTCAAGAACAAAGGAAACCCAGGTTCCTCAGACAGTTGCCAGGGTTCCGAATGGGGACGAGGGTCATTATGCTGCCTGGGTTGAGGCTGCGATCGCAGGTTATGGAAGCGAAAAAGCAAAAAACCTAAGCTCTCAATTTGATATCGCAGGGCCCCTGACGGAAAGCGTGCTCATGGGAAATCTCGCTATCCGCAGTTATAATATACAGAAAAAAAATGAGAAGGGGGATAATTATTATCCCGGACGACATATCAAATTGCTCTGGGACGGACCGAATATGAAGATCACAAATTTTGATGATGCAAACGAGTTTATCAGGAGGACTTACCGGGAAGGATGGAGTTTAGGAGCGTGATCATATTTTTCAATAGACATCCGGTCAGGAATATGAAAATAACCGTTTGTCCTGTCATCAAATTATTTTTCCTTTCCTGATTCTTTTATATAAATTACCTGGATTTTCATTCTACAACGGATGTACGATATTTGTTGCGTTGGACATATTACCATCGATAGAGTCATAACCCCCCGATCTTCTGTTATTATGCCAGGGGGAACCGCTTTGTATTTTTCCAGCGCCATGCGCCAGGCTGATCTAAGTTATTTACTTGCGACTTCTCTCGCGGAAACAGAGATGCATTTTGTAAACGATCTGCGTGATCAGCATATTGAGGTTAAAGTGGTTGGACATTCAATCAAGACCGTTTATTTTGAGAATCACTATGAACAGGATCAGGACCATCGGAAGCAGCGCGTTTTACAGATGGCTGATCCCTTCAGAGCTCAGGACTTTATCGGGCTCCGCGCGCAATATTTTCATTTAGGACCTCTGTTAGCAGATGATATTCCGGTGAATATGATCAAAGCTCTTTCCTCCCAGGGAAAGGTTTCTCTTGATGTGCAGGGCTTTCTTAGAAAAGTGGTAGATCAGCAAGTCATTCCTGTCGACTGGCCGGACAAAAAAGAAGCCCTTCAATATGTGACCGTTCTCAAGGCAAATGAACTCGAAATGGAAGTGCTGACCGGGTCTTCGGATGTGAAGACGGCGATCAGGATATTGCACGATTGGGGTGTCAAAGAAGTCGTCATTACTTTAGGCAGTCGCGGTTCGATTATTTACAATGGTTCCCGTTTTTACCAGATACCAGCCTATAACCCGCTTACTGCCGTTGTGGATGCAACAGGTTGCGGGGATACTTATATGGCGGGCTATCTCTATCAGCGAATCAAAGGAGAAGGATATCGGGAGTCAGGCGAATTTGCTGCTGCCATGGCTACCCTCAAAATAGAATCATCCGGGCCATTTAAAGGAAGCATGGCTGATATACAGTCCCTCCTTGTCAATTCCGGAGCAAGGGCAGTATTCGGAATTTATTAGATCAATTAGCAACTGTTATATGAAAAACAAAATCACCACAAATCAATCCCGTAGAAAATTCCTTGGACAAACGGGCATGGCCGCAGCCGGTTTTTTTATCATACCCCGTCACGTTCTAGGCAGGGGCTTTGTAGCGCCCTCGGATAAACTCATAATCGCCGGGATTGGGGCAGGCGGAAAAGGGGCAGGCGACCTGAAGGCTTTTTTTGAAAGCGGGCACGCCGAGATTGCCTATCTCTGCGACGTAGATGATCGTCAGGCTGCAAATTCTGTAAAGAGGTTCCCTCAGGCAAAATACTTTAAAGATTTTCGGGAAATGCTTCATAAGGAACGCCGCCATATCGACGCCGTCTCGGTATCCATCCCTGATAATTGCCATGCCATAGCTGCCGCCGCTGCCATGCAGCTCGGCAAACATGTGTATGTGCAAAAGCCGATGACCCATGATATCTATGAAGCACGCATGTTGACCGAAATGGCCAGACGTTATAAAGTGGTGGCCCAGATGGGAAACCAGGGCTCCAGCGGTGATGGTGTCCGGCAAATGCAGGAATGGTTCAATGCAGGCATTATCGGCGACGCGCATAAAATCATAGTTTGGACAAACCGTCCTGTATGGCCACAGGGTACGGGAACTCCGGTATCAACTGATCCGATACCAAAAGAACTGGATTGGGATCTTTGGCTGGGACCTGCTCAGATCCAGGATTACCATAAAGAATATGTCCCCTTCTCCTGGAGGGGATTCTGGAATTTTGGAACGGGGGCATTGGGTGATATGGGTTGCCATCTGATCGATCCCGCTTTCAAAACTGTGGGACTGGGTTATCCTTCAGAAGTGGAATGCAGCATCGGAACAACCTATGGGAAAATGTGGACTCCCGATTATTTCCCGGAAAGCTGCCCCGTTTCTTCATCGGTTATTTTAAAATTTCCTGGCAAAGATGGTAAGCCGGATATTAAATTGCATTGGATGGATGGCGGAATTCAACCTGAACGTCCTGACGAATTAGGGCCCGAAGAGAGAATGGGTGGGGGAGATGGCGGTGTGATCATCGAAGGCTCAAAAGGGAAGATGATGTGCGGTACTTATGGAGCCAGTCCGACCCTGCTCCCGACATCCCGCATGCAGGAAGTAAGTGTCCCTAAAACCCTTCCAAGGGTTCCGGAGGGCCATTACGCCCAATGGGTGAATGCTTGTATTGCAGGCTATGGAAGGAATGAGCTTAGTTCTCCATTCGAATATGCCGGCCCGCTTACCGAAACCATTTTAATGGGCAATTTGGCCCTGCGTAGCTGGAACCTGAAAGGAACCGATGGAAAGGGCTTTCCTGGCAGAAAGAAATTATTATGGGATGCAGCCAATATGAAAATCACCAATTTCGACGAAGCCAACCAATTCGTTAAAAGAGAATACAGAAAGGGCTGGGAAGTGAAATTGGGATAAATCAGTCCCGCAGCGGCGAATGGCATGCCGCTTGCATTGATACATCTAATAATCTGAAATCCAATTGTATGAATAAAGTGCTATTCGCGATTTTCCTGCTGTTTTCGGGCTATGCTTCCAATTCACAGACCAGGATGGCTGCAACTCCCATTTGCAGAGTAGATAAGAAATCTAAAGAGCTATTTGTTTTGCCTGATCCAAAAACCGAATTCAGGATTTACGGTTATGAATATCCCAAACCTGATTCCAGAAAAATGATCTGTTTTTCCTCCCGTGCCGAAGATGTCAGGGGCAATTATGCAAAATGCCCCCTTGGCTCTTATTTTGACAGCAATCGCTTACCTGTAGGAGACAAGATCAAGTGGGTAGCCAATTCCGGTAACTATGCCAGGATGATTTATACTTCATCAAAGGCAAAAAGGACGATTTTTTATTTACCTAAGAACTCCATTGCATTGAAATAGGGCCGAATTCTATTTGATTTAATTGCTATTTGCAAATGATTGGGCTATTGCCGCAAGAATATCGTCAAAGGCCTTGCCCATAACCGTATAATTATAGGTGGCGCCATACCATAACATGCCTCCCAAGACCGCCATGACAATCCAAATTGAGATTGCTTTTTTTGCATGTTCGATAATTACCTGATCATGGGAACTGATTCTGATTATCAGGTAGCCAAGGGGACCCAGGGTCAGTGGCAAAATCGTACCCATAGTTCCTTTTTTTTCATGGAAGCGAAGCCTGGGATGTTTTCTGAATTCCGGGCCAAACGCATCCTCCCTTGGTGAAATTCCTTGCTGACTGGTTAAACTCAGTGCAGCGGGCAAGCTGGCTCTCACATTCAATTGTGTGAGTATGCCCAGGGATAGAATAAGCAATTTGATCATGATTAAATATCCTCCAAAGATTTGATTACAGGTGATCACGACCAGTTAAAGTTTTGTTTAGCTCCTGTTAAATACCATACAGGACGCCCATTTAAAAACAGATGAGTATTCCCGACTGCGACCTCGGATTACTGAAATTTAGTTATTGACTCTGATATAGGACTATAAGTAAATTTGTTGTGCGGTTCAGATAAACCTCATTTTTTTAGTTGAATATTCAAACTGTAAACCAGAACTTAAAATCTTTTATATGATTCCATTAAAACAATTACCGATCCTGACCAGGTTGCTGATCCTGGCCATTATTAGCAGCCAGATGCTTTGCGTGGGATGCAAAAAAAGCAGTTCCGGGCCAAATACATCCGGTTCCGTGGCCGGTAAGGTGATCGCCGGAATGACGGCGGTATCCGGAAGTGCATTGAATGAATTCGGATCTCCAGTAAAAATCTGCCTCGATGCTTCGGGCAATCTCTATGTAGCCGACGCAACCTACAATAGGATCACGAAATGGGCTCCCGGATCAGGACAGGGGGTCGTGGTGGCAGGCAATGATACGGCTGGCAGCAATCTCAATGAATTGAATTCACCCAGGGGCATTTTCGTAGACACTCACAACAATTTGTTTATAGCCGACATGGGCAATAACAGGGTTGTTGAATGGGCCGCAGGAGCCAGCACCGGAACCGTAGTCGCAGGAGAAAATGGAGAGGGGGACAGCCTCGATCAGCTATATAGCCCCAATGCAGTCTATGTTGATGGTCAGGGGGATCTATATGTTTCAGACAGTTATAACAGCCGGGTATTGGAATACAGCCCCGGTGCGAGCCAGGGGGTAATTGTTGCGGGTATTCAGGACGAATTTGGAGGCCAACTGACGGTCTTAAACATTTGCCGGGGAATTTCGGTCAATACGAGCGGCGATGTTTATGTATCAGACCAGGGAAATAACCGGGTCGTGGAGTGGGCTCCTGGTGCGAGCAAGGGTACTCTTGTAGCCGGAAATCAGACCCAGGGCTCTGCGCTGAATGAACTCAACGGACCGACCGGGCTATTTGTAGATGGCCAGGGGAATATCTATGTGGCAGATGTAGGAAATAATCGCATTGTCAAATGGGCTCCAGGAGCCAGCCAGGGGGTAATGGTCGCCGGAACGGGTTATTTGGGCAGCGACCTGAACGAGCTCGATTATCCGAACGATGTATGCCTTGATGCTAATGGCAATATATATGTGGCAGATACCAATAATAACCGCGTGATGGAATTCCCTGCCCAATAATTTTTTAATATCGATCAGGTAAATCCGGACAGGCCAGGGCCTGATCCGGATTTTTATTAGCTCAGCCTGATCTGGGCCCGCAAAAGGACCGCTTTTCCCAAATTTGGAATTCAGATCAGCCTTTTATCTTTTTAATTTATTGTTTTTCAGTTGTTTATACTATTGGCATTCCATTGGTAAACCATTGGCATACCGAGCCCAGAATTTGAGTTTCGGTTCAAACTTAAATCCGCTAATAGTATGAAAACGCAAAACCTTTTAACAACCAAAAAATGCATCCAAATCCTGGCTATCGGGATGCTTTTATTCATCTCTGAAACTTCTTTCTCACAGGATTATGGAAAAAGTTTTGTTGACCTTTCCAGAAACATTTCTGCAGGAACGATTCAACCTGGCGATACCCTTCAAATCAGGGCAACATTCGTAGTAAAATCGGGAACATACACTAATTGTACATACACCGATGCTGTGCCTGCAGGAACGACCTACCTTCCGGGAACACTTTCTATCCTCACCAACGAAGGAAAGGTTTATAATAGTTTTACTGACGCATCCGGAGACGACGCCGGTACCTATTCTGCCGGAAATATTACGATAAATCTTGGTAGCGGAGCCACTTCTTCTGCCGGAGGCACTATAAGTAATACCAGCAAGCCATCATTTTACGGAAGCACTTGTATCCTGGTCGGTTCTTTTTCGGTTGTGGTGAATGCTTCAAACTCATTCGGCACCCTGATCAATATCGGTGGCGGCGCAATCAATTATAAATCATCAGGCACAGCTATGGCCATCAATTTCCCTGCTGATAATATCCTTCTTTACCAGAGTTATGGCATGTGCAGCAACTCTATCGGAGGCAATGCAATAACCACTGAATACGGAGGTACTTTCGGTTCCGGAAATGCTAAGGACAGAGGCCCTTCCAATGATGTTCCGGCCAGCTATACGTATGCTCTTTTTTCAAGTACGGCCGGATCTCCCGGGGACTATTACTATGGAGTTTCCAATAATACAAGCGGAGGAACCACGGCGGCACTGGGTTATTCAATTGTGAATACCTGGGCCAAACCTGACAATTCACAGTCGCCCTCCCACCGTATTTTTGGATACTGGGATATTATCGGAGACCATACCGGCGCTAGTAATCCTTTACTTGGTAATCCGGCCACGGATGTCAATTCCGGAGCTACAGGCGGGTATATGCTGGTGATCAATGCCTCTTACAGGACTGATACGGCATTTCTGGATACCGTAACCAATCTTTGCCCCAACACCTATTACCAATATTCCGTTTGGATTCGCAACATGTGCTCAAAATGCGGTTGTGACAGTAATGGAGTAGGAGCATCCGGTGCGGGTTATATACCTACCGGAGTCGGCGACTCTTCGGGTGTACATCCGAATATCACTTTTAATGTGAACGGAACAGATTATTTTACAACCGGTGATATACCTTATAGCGGTCAGTGGGTGCAGAAAGGATTTGTTTACCTGACAGGGCCCACGCAGACTTCAATGGTCATTAGTGTGCATAATAACGCCCCCGGTGGTGGTGGAAATGACTGGGCAATGGACGATATCGCAGTTTCCACTTGCCTTCCCAGCATCGCATTGGTACCGAATAAACCCGATACACTTTGCATGGGCTCAGACGATACAGTTCGTTACCAGATGACATCCTATTTCAACAATTACACCCAATGGGAAATTCAGCAGAGCCTGGATAGCGGTGTGACCTGGACCCTTGCAGGAAACGATACTACGGGTACGGCTTCCTCAGGAAATGCTACGCCTGTCTATAATGCAAGTCTTGGAGCATACCAGTACACGATTACCCGTTATTACCGTTTAGACCATGTTCATACGAACGTTCAATACAGGATCATTGTGGCGTCCTCTGCTTCCAATCTCGGAAGTTCCGGATGTTCAGAAACAAGCAGTTCCATAATGGAAATCGTTGCGGTGAATTGCTCTGCCATATTGCCTGTGAATTTTATTCAATTCAGCGGCCTTTTGCAAAACGGCCAGTCCCATCTTTCCTGGACTACGGCAAATGAGACGGAAGGGTCAAATTACCTTGTTGAAAAAAGTACAGACCAGAACCATTTTGAAACCATCGGCACAGTGGCCGGAGACGCAATAGACGGAATGAATGCTAACTATGCGTTTACAGACCCGACGCCAGTTAGCGGAGAGACTTATTACCGCATTACAATGGTAAGTGGAAGGTTCTCCGTAATGAGCAATACCATCCTCATCAGCAGCAATGCCATCGTTTTCAATATCCAATCCCTGGTCAATCCCTTTAACAGCCAATTGAACTTCACGCTGACTGTTCCGGGAAATGATCAGGCCGTAATGACCCTTTATGACATGTTCGGCAGGCAAATCGTACAGCAGAAGCAATCTGTAATGCATGGAATCAACAGCGTTCATATTTATAATCTAAGTCATCTTCCTGCGGCCATGTACATGCTGAAGGTCCAATATCAGGATCAGGTGCTGGCAAGACAGGTACTCAAATCAGAATGATCGACCCGATAATACATCCCGAACCCTCATTCCAGGCAACAGCCTGGAATTTTTTTTTGCGGGTGGGTCTCAATTAATAATCGGTGTTTGGATAGGGATTGCCAACATGACAAATGTTAAAGGGTAATTAAAAAAGAATAAAAACCTAATTTTGGGTAAACTTCTTCAAATAATCAGTCTATGCAGAATATATTCAGGTTCACTCCGATATTGCTTTGCGTGGCCATATCTAATTTGGTGCAGGGCCAAAACAACACCGCTACCGCTACTGAAGATACTACGCGATCTGAGAATTTGAAAAAGCCGGGAGCTTTGTATTCTGCATTTTCCCCGGATAAAAAATGGATATTGAGTTCTAGTGCAGCCTTTTCAACCGGGATCAATTCGTTTCGGGGAGGAAGTTCACTTTATTACACAATTCCAGTCGGCTTACAGCTCAATCGGAAAATTACCAATAATCTCTATGCTTTTGCGGGCATTGCGGTAGCGCCAGCCTATATGGCTTTCAATAACCAGTTCCTTTCTACAGATCCGACGAAGTATATTTCCGGTTACCCCTTTTCACAGGGGAATTTTGGCTTGTATGGGCGAGCGATGGTTGGTTTGATGTATGTCAATGATGCCAGAACATTTTCCATTTCAGGCAGTTTTGGAGTCCAGCGCGGTGCATTCCCTTATTATATCCCACCGGCAAACCCGGGTATGAATAAACAGGCAACGAATTATCAGACCAGGAAACCTTCAATAGAGTTCTATTGACGAGTACAATTTTCTATCTTCCGTTTGCCCGAAGCACCGTGATCTCCTTCTTTTCATCATCGTCATAAGTCTTTTTCACGATATAGTGCCAATTTTTGTCCGTGACATCGACAAAGAATAGGTCTCCTTTTTTATGATTTTTTACGGCTTCCTGAAATTCCTTTGGCATCATCTCTTCCCCAAAAAACCATCCGGTATCGCCATGAGTGTTATTGCCATCCATAGTAAACTGGTCTGAAAGCTGCTCAACAGTGGCGCCTGCTGTGGCTTTATCAATTATCAGTTTTTTCATGCTATCAATTTGTGTGGGGGAAAGTGAACTGCCGTCCAGGAATATATAACTTGCCCTGTAATTCACGCTCTCCTTTGCCTCCAGTACTTTATAAGTGACATATCCGACAGAAAAGACATCTCCCTTGTTTTGCCTTAACAACCTTTTGTCAATCAGGCTGGTATCCTTTCCATAAGACAAATGCAATAAAGCTGGTTTCAGCGCCTGGTTACCATCTATGAACTGCTGAGCTTCCTGGGTGGTTCCAATTTTTTGAAACTTTTCCGTCACTGTAGATTGGGATTGAGCATTAAGCCCAAAAACCACAGCAAGGCAGGCTATCATTATTTTCGACATATCTGTTTTTTTGTCGAATTTAAAGAATCTAAGTAAAGCGGAAAGTTAATAATTGCCTAAGGGTAAAGTTCATTAGGTTCAGAGCAATTTGCCCTTCGTAGCAACTTTGATCGCCTGGGCCTTGGAAGTGACATGCAATTTATGGTAGATATTGGATATGTGTTTTTTTACTGTATGGCTGCTGAGGAATAATTTACTGGCGACCTGTTTGTATCCATAACCGTCCACAGTCAGTTTCAGGATTTCGAGTTCTCTTGGCGTAAGTTCATAATCAAACCGCTTCGGATCCTCTTTTTCCATTTTGGGGATTTGCGCATTCATCAATAAATCCAATGTTTTTCTGGCGATCCGGGGGCTCATAGGTGCGCAGCCTGTTTCTGAAAGCTGCACGATGCAATCAATGATCAAAGACGCTTTTTCATTTTTTAGGAGGTAGCCGTCCGCACCTGCCTTGATGGCTTCAAAAATCTTGTCGTCGTCATCAAAAACAGTAAGCATCAAAAACCGCATTTCCGGGTATCTGATCTTGGCTGTCTGAACCGTAGTAATCCCATCCATCTCTGGCATTTCAATGTCCATCAGGATGACGGCAGGATGCTTTCCATGGTCGAGGCCTTTCATTTTTTCGAGAAAGTCTTTTCCATCAGTAGCGGTAAGCGCAACTTCAATATCATCTGAATACCCAAGTCTTTCTGAGAACAGCAATCGGTTCTGAGATTTATCGTCCACTATGCCAATTGGAATTTTCATTTTATTAAGAAGCAATTTTCTGAATTTGTATTGAATTGACAATAACTCTTATGTACTATTTTCAATTGGGGTTATCCTGGGGAGCAGGTTTGCAAACAAAGACAATGCTGCCCTTTTCCAATTTCGATTCAATCTTCAATGATCTGACAAAATACTAAATCGTGGTCATAACATGAAACCCGGACAATCGCCCGGGTTTTTATTCTTTCTGAATCTAGATAGCGGTAGAGTTAGCTAAGAAATTGCGGCAGATCATTACTTGCCTCCGATATGGAAGGCGTAGAAAACGTCGAAGCTGAATACATTATCCTTGGTGGTATAGGTTGATCCTGCGCTGATATTTGTCAACCCGACCGCATAACGTGCTCCGAAACCAAATCTTTCTTTGATCTGGTAACCCAATCCAAAGCATCCGCTGATCTTGGAACTGTTGAAATCACCTTTCACATCCGTAGTGGAGCCATTAACAGTTTCTTTTGCATACATCAAAATACCTAGTTGCGGGCCGGCTTCAAGATAAAATCCACCCTTGGGCTTGAACTGGAATAATACAGGGATATTGAAGTATCCGTCTCTTTCATGGAATATATCTTTATTCCCTTTATTTTTCAATTCTGTGCCTTCTCCGGAAAAAAAAGTCTCCGCCTGGAGGGCAATGGGAATTTGGAATTTATAATTGACCAGGGCGCCGACATTAAATGCGACAGCAATGGGGTCGATGATGCGGTTTGGGTTATTGGTGCTTGCCATGGAAACGTTTAATCCGACCTTTGGACCAATTGAAAGCTGGGCATTTGCCATTAAGAAAATAATGGATAAGGAAACGCTTAGAATAGCTGACTTCATAATCAGTTTCATAATAAATAATTTCCGACAAACTTAGGACCGGCCCATGCCCAAGTCAATAGCACATATGGGGTATTTATAGAACTGACTTGAGTAATGAATGCCTTTTTGAACGCTCCCCAACATATCCTACATTTGCCGACATGGAATTAACGAAAAAAGATGAGGAAAAATCACTGCATTTTATTGAGGAAATTGTAGAAAACGATTTGAATTCAGGTAAATACCAGTCCATCCGAACAAGGTTTCCCCCGGAGCCGAACGGATACCTTCATATCGGTCATGCCAAGTCCATTTGCCTTAATTTCGGATTGGCTAAAAGATACGGAGGGAAGACCAATCTTCGCTTTGATGACACCAATCCTGTGACAGAGGAAACGGAATATGTGGAAAGCATCAAGGAGGATGTTCGCTGGCTTGGATTTGAGTGGGCAAATGAATTATATGCTTCTGATTATTTTGAACAATTATTTGCATTTGCAAAAGACCTCATAAAGAAGGGGCTTGCCTATGTTGACGATAATCCCAGTGAAGAAATAGCCAGGCAAAAAGGCAATCCGACTGAACCTGGCATTCGTAATGAATTTGCGGACAGGTCGGTTGAAGAAAATCTGAGGCTTTTTAAGGAAATGAAGGATGGAAAGTATGGAGATGGAGAAAAAGTATTGCGCGCAAAAGTGGATATGGCATCTCCGAATATGCACTTGCGGGACCCCATCATGTATCGTATCAAGCATGCCGCCCATCACCGGACCGGCAATAACTGGTGTATTTATCCGATGTATGACTTCGCACATGGACAAAGCGATTCTATAGAACAGATCACGCATTCCATCTGTACGCTAGAATTTATTCCCCACCGGCCGCTTTATGATTGGTTCATCGAAAAGCTGGAAATATTCCCTTCCAAACAATACGAGTTCGCAAGGCTCAATCTGACATACACAATCATGAGCAAGAGAAAGCTATTGCAACTGGTCAATGAAAAGCATGTCAGTGCCTGGGATGATCCGCGCATGCCGACCATTTCCGGATTTCGCCGCAGGGGATACACTCCTGAAAGTATTCAGATGTTTGCCGATAAGATCGGCGTACAGAAACGGGAAAACCTGATCGATTTCTCACTTCTTGAATTTTGCATCAGGGAGCATCTGAACCGGGTGGCCAAAAGGCGAATGGTGGTTTTTGATCCGTTGAAGGTCGTTATTACCAATTACACAGAGGAATTTGAACTCGTGCAAAGTGAAGAAAATCCGGAGGATCCTGGTGCCGGTCATCGATCTCTTTTTTTTGGACGGGAGATCTATATCGAAAGGGAGGATTTTATGGAAAACCCTCCCAAAAAATTCTTCAGATTGGCGCCCGGACAAAAAGTGAGGTTAAAAAGCGCTTATATCATCAAATGCGACGAAGTGATAAAGGGAGTTGATGGTACATTCGAAGAATTGAGATGCTCCTATATTCCTGAAAGCAGAAGCGGTTCGGACCATTCCGGTTTGAAAGTGCAGGGCACTTTGCATTGGGTTAGTGTTAAACATGCCGTTCCTGTTGAATTGAGGCTATACGACCGGCTGTTTAAAGTGGAAGACCCATCTAATGAAGATGGCGATTTTAAGGACTATATCAACCAGGAATCCCTGCAGATCATATCGAAGGCCTATGCTGAACCTTCCCTGAAAGAAGCCGGAAAGGAAGAACGTTTTCAATTCATGAGAAAAGGATATTTTTTTCTTGATAAAGAGAGTGGGCCTGGAAAAATGGTTTTTAACCGTACGGTCACCTTAAAGGACGCCTGGGCCAAAGAGCAAAAAAAGAGTTAAAAAAAAGTGGGAAGCCATCCAACGGATAGCCTCCCTTTAAGATTGTTTTTTGCTAACTTAATTATTGCTATTTCCATCACCCATTCTTCTTTGAGGCCTGTTCCTTTGTTCCCATGCCTGGTATTGTTTGAACAGTTCGTCTCCAAGGACAGCTTTGATCCTTTTATTTCTTTCATCATTGAGGGGCGCCATTTTTGCCCTTTTATCGTCCTGGCTTAAGGACTGGTCCATAAAGATATCCCGCATTTTTGATCGGTATTCCTGGCTGATGCCCACGACCGAATCCGCCTGGACCCCGGTCAAATGAAGGCTATCTATCAGGGTTTGTTTCATGGCTGCCGGATCCATTCTTCTGCCGCCACCACCTTGTTGGGCATAAAGAGAGCATGTACACAAGAGCGTGAAAGCTATCATTGTACCTGAGATTAGTCTTTTCATTGTATTTGTTTTAAAGTATATGACTAAAATAATGCCATTTTAAATTCGACGGAACTGCTTGTTTTGGAAGGAGGAGTTTATCGGTTAATATCTTTTTTTTTAGCGTGAACGCCTTTAATAAAGCAGTTACCCGAGTCGATCTTCACTGAAAGTTCAATAAAGTGACCTCAAAATACAGGGGTTCATTTGGTTGTACATTCCCAGAACCTGAACATCCGAAGGCAAGGGCAGAAGGAACCAATAATTTGATTTGCCCTCCTTTTCCAATTTTTTGCAATCCATACTGCCATCCCAGAATAAGGCTGTCCAGATGAAAACTGGCTGAATCTGCCGAATCCACAAGGACTCCCGTATTTACAATCCTGGAAACATAATTCACGGTTATCAGGGAATTCAAATTAGGATGCGGTACCGTTCCCGAATCAATGATTTGATAAAACAAGAAGGACGTATCCATAGTTGCCGTAATGCCGCTGTCCCTGGCATAGGTCAAAAGAGTGGAAGAGTCCTGGTAGGCTGCTGGACCCGTGCAAGAATAATATCCGGGGCTCGATTTATTGCAACTCAGGGCATAAATCAAGGCAGGAAGGATAATTATTAGCATTAAAAGTTTCATTTTCATCGAGATGCGCATATGAGGGGGTCAGTTTTAATGATATTCGCCAAAAACCTCTCTTAAAGTATCTGCAATTTCTCCCAAGGTGCAATTATTCTCCACAGCTTCCAAAACGCCAGGCATGATATTTTCATCCCCGCTTGCCTGATCGCATAACGTTTGCAACAATTGGTCGCATTTGGCATGATCTCTCCTCCTTTTGATCCGGGCCAATTTTTCCATCTGCGTTTTCCTTATGGAATCGTCTATACGAAATCCTTTCAATGGCAACTGATCCGCTTGCTCAAATTTATTTACGCCCACAATGATCTTCTCGTGGGTTTCGATTTTCTGCTGATAGCGGTATGCGCTCTTGGCAATTTCTTCCTGCATATATCCCTTTTCTATAGCGGAAATGCTTCCACCCAGAATATCGATTTTTTCGATCAGTTCCCAGGCAGATTTTTCCATTTGATCGGTCAGGCTTTCGATAAAATAGCTTCCGGCCAGAGGATCAGCAGTGTCCGCAATGCCGCTTTCAAATGCAATAATCTGCTGGGTTCTTAAAGCCGTTCTGGCAGCCTCCTCAGTTGGAAGGCTCAATGCCTCATCAAATCCATTTGTGTGCAGCGACTGAGTACCCCCTAATACTGCTGCCATTGACTGAATGGTAATACGCGAAACATTATTTATAGGTTGCTGTGCAGTTAGCGTGCTGCCACCGGTTTGCGCATGAAAGCGAAGCATCATGGACCTGGGATCCCTGGCACCCATGTCTTTCATGATCCTGGCCCACATCCTTCGTGCAGCACGGAACTTGGCGATTTCTTCAAAAAGATTGTTATGTGCATTGAAAAAGAAGGAGAGCCTTTTTCCGAATACATCTATGTCAAGGCCCTTTCCTTTTGCAGCCTGCACATAGGCCTTTCCATTGGAGAGCGTATAGGCAATTTCCTGAACGGCCGTGCTCCCTGCTTCCCGGATATGGTAGCCCGAAATGGAGATAGTGTTCCATTTAGGCAATTCCCTGCTGCACCAGTCAAAAATATCAGTCACGATCCTCATGGAAGGCTTGGGCGGATAAATATAAGTGCCCCGTGCAGCATATTCTTTCAGGATATCATTTTGAACGGTCCCGCTGATTTTACTCATGTCGGCTCCTTGCTTCCTGGCTACAGCGACATACATGGCCAATAAAATAAAGGCAGTCGCATTGATGGTCATGGACGTAGATACCTCTTCCAGGCGGATGCCATCGAAGAGGGTCTCCATATCACTTATGGAATCGATAGCCACACCTACCTTTCCCACTTCTCCCTCAGCCAGAGAATGATCGCTGTCATAGCCTATCTGAGTTGGAAGATCGAAAGCCACACTAAGCCCCATGACTCCATGAGAGAGTAAATAATGATAGCGCTTATTGCTTTCTTCAGCGGTGCTGAACCCTGCATATTGTCTCATGGTCCAGAGCTTTCCCCGATACATGTCTTCCTGTATCCCCCTTGTAAAAGGAAAGGATCCGGGTAAGTCTGAATCTTCTTCCGGCCGGTCAAAAGCAGTATAAAAGGGTTTTATTTCAATTCCTGAATCGGTAAAGATTTTTTTTTCAGTCATGGGCTTGATTCGTTTTGCCTATTGTTGGCCTACATCAGTTTCTTAGCTTCATAACTGAGGGCTTCCGATACGATATTGTGAAGGGAGGCCTGAGGATTTTGAGCTGTCAGCTCCAACAGGCTGCGGTTCAGGTCAAATGAACTGGATCCGGTTGGCAATATGGAGGCAACCTGGTTGATGATAAGAAGGTTTTGTTCCTTCAGATTCCTTACCGCACTCCAGGCTTCCTGGCTCACATAGATTTGCTGGGTGATATTATGCTCAAATTCCTGGCGTATGGTTTGAGTGAGAAGCCCTTGCATTTCGGTAGAGCTAATGCCGGTTTGATTCAGCCGACTGACCAGATTGGGAAGTGCAATGCGATCGGTTAGCAGGATCAGACGCTCATAGGCCTGCAATTGTAATTGCTGGGTCGGGCGAGTTTCTTCAGGACCTTTTTTTTCCAATTCTTTGGCTTGTTTTCTTTGCTTCCAAAATAATACGGCCAACGTTCCCGCTAGTAATACGGCAATGACAGCAGGCCAGATTATCTCATTAAGTTCCATATGTAATGAATTGAGTTGTAAAAATAACGATTTAACGTAAAGAAAAGATCCTGTGAGTAGCGAACGATTTAATTGCCAAACTGTTTGATATTAAGATTAAATTTGCACACTATGGTAGAAATGGCATCTGCAAAAGCTGCTCCTGTTCAATTCAGTCAGGGAGCCCTTATAGAAATATCCCGATTGATGGCAGAACCAGATTTCGAGGGCTCTCATCTCCTGAGGGTAGGCGTAAAGGGGGGAGGATGCTCTGGCCTTTCCTATGTATTGGGATTCGATAAGAAGGAAGCCGACGACGAACAATTCGAATACCAGGGGATTCCCTTCATTATGAAAAAATCTCACGGCATCTACCTGATGGGAATGGAAATCGACTGGCAGGATGGGCTCAATGCCCGGGGTTTTGTCTTTATCAATCCGAATGCTTCCAAAACCTGCGGTTGCGGAACTTCATTTGCAGTTTGACCTTTTTAGCCTTGCTCTTCATCGATTTGTCTTTATCGCTTAAGAAATCCGGATGGACTCTCACTTTCAATAACCATTCCTATTTTATGCAACCGGTTCATTAGGCGGCGCTACTAGCGGTTGTTTATCAATCCTTCTGTAAGCCCATCCAAATATCAACGGGAATACCCAGAGTGAAAATATCATGGCGCAAAGAATTCCCCCGATCACAACTCGGGCCAGAGGCCTGGAACTTTCGGAACCTATACCATGAGAAAGAGCCGCAGGTAAAAGACCGATCGCGGCCATCAGTGCAGTCATCATCACAGGCCGGATCCTTGAATTTACACCCAGCTTGATCGCAGTATATAAAGATGACTTTTGTCCTTTTATTTTTTCCAGGTTTTGTTTGAAGACCGTTATCAGCAATACTCCGTCCTGAATGCATATTCCAAATAAGGCAATGAAACCGATACCCGCCGAAATGCTGAAATTCGTTCCGGTAAGGTGAAGTGAAATCAGACCCCCTACAATGGCAAAGGGCACGTTTAAAAAAACAAGTCCGGCGTCTTTCAAATTACCGAACATGACAAATAAAAGCAGGAAGATCAATAGCAGGCTGATCGGGACCACTTCGCTCAGCCTTTTTTCAGCCCTTTGCTGGTTTTCGAAATCCCCCTGGAAAACCATGGTATACCCTCTCTTCAGCGGAACCGCCCTGCCGACTTTTTCCTGCGCCTCCGCAATTGTACTGCCCATATCCCTACCCCTAATAGAAAATTTCAAAGCGGCATATCGTTCATTATCGTCGCGGAAAATCAGGCAAGGACCGGTTCTCATGTCAATCGTCGCGATCTCCCGTATGGGAACTTTCGATCCGCTTTGAGTCGGCACGAGGAGGTTGCCGATATCATCTGCCGTCTTTCGGTATCGCTCCGGAAGCCTGACACGGATATCGAATAGCCTGTAACCCTCATAGAGGGTAGAAGCAGCCTGTCCCCCAATGGCCATTGCGACCACTGCGTTTGCATCAGCGGTCGCCACTCCATAGAGTGCCATTTTTTGCTGATCCAGATTGACATCCAGCTCGGGTTGACCGATATTATGGATAACACCGAGGTCTTCGATCCCGCGTACATCTTTCAGGACATTATATGCCTGATTGATCTTGTCCTCCATATAGTCGAGTGAATCCCCAAAGATCTTCATGCAAATCGAACCCTTTACTCCGGATACGGCTTCTTCCACATTATCCATTATAGGTTGTGAAAAGTTCAGATCCGTACCCGGTATGACCGATAATTTTTTATTCATCTGGTCGATCAATTCGTCCTTATCGATGTTATTTTTCCAATCCCCTTCCGGATAAAGCATAACTGAAAATTCATTGTTATAGAAGCCGGCTACGTCGGTTCCATCATCAGGGCGACCGGTTTGAGAAACAACATATTTCACTTCCGGAAAACCCATCAATACATCACGGACATTTTTGGCCACTTCTACGGATTTGTCCAGAGAAATACTGTAAGGAGTCTGAACCCGGAGCCAGATCGATCCTTCATCGAGTTGAGGAAGGAATTCACTTCCCAGGAATTTAAATGAATACAAGCCAATTGCCATGGCTATAAAAGAAACGATCACAACGATTTCCTTATTCTTAAAGGATTTTACAAAACCTTTGAGCATGAAACCAAAGAGATAATGGGCGAAAGGATTGTGTTTTTCCTTTACGTTCTTGCTCAGCAACATGCTGATCAGAACAGGCACCAGGGTCAGCGTCGTGATCAGGGCTCCTAGCAGTGCAAATCCCAAGGTATATGCCAGGGGAGAGAACATCTTTCCCTCCACTTTTTCAAAAGAGAATATTGGAATCAGCCCCGTAATGATAATCAGTTTGGCAAAGAAGATGGCTTTCCCAAGTTGTGCTCCGTGAGTCTTGATCATTCCGTATTTGGCGATCTTGTTAAAGCGCTCCATGCCAATCTCCATTGCCCGGTGATCCAGCACCACGTACATGCCTTCCACCATGACCACAGCTCCGTCGATGATGATACCGAAATCCACAGCTCCCAGCGATAGCAGGTTGGCGGACATTCCCATGAGATGCAGACAGATAAAGGCAAAGAGCAGGGCCAATGGTATGATGATCGAAACGATCAGGGTAGTCCTCCAGTTGAACATGAAAAGCGAAACCAGCAGGGTCACCAGAAGGATACCCTCCACCAGGTTGTGCAATACAGTGTGGGTCGCATATTTGATCAGATCCGATCGGTCATAATAAGGCACCATCTTGGTGTCTTCAGGGAGAGTAAAGCTATTGAGTTTATCTACTTTGGCCTTAATCGCGTTGACTACCTTGGTAGGATTTTCTCCCTTTCTCATCACTATGATGGCTTCCACTACATCGGGCTCATCGGTCACCACTCTTTTTCCCGTTGAATCAATTAAGCCATTCGATCTGGCCACCCAGCCCAGCCTGGGTACATTCGAAATAACCACCTGGGCTACATCCTTCACCAGGACAGGTATCCCGTTAGTATTCGTGACTACGATGTTTCTGATCTCATTGATATCATTCAATAAGCCGATTCCCCTTACCACATAGGCCTGGTTGTTTTCAATGATCATATCTCCCCCAATGTTGATATTGGTTCGTTGTACGGCGGTGAATACATCCAGAGGCGTAATGCCCAATGAAGTGAGTTTGCCGGGATCCACCTGGATCTCATATGTCTTGGTCTTTCCTCCGAAACTATTGATATCTCCAACTCCCGGGATAGATCGCAATTGACGATCGATGACCCAATCCTGAATGGTTTTTAATTCACGTACGTCCCGAAAACTGCTTTGCAACGTATAGCGAAAGATTTCCCCCGTTGGGCCTGTCGGGGGCTGCACCGAAGGCTGAACATTGTTTGGCAGATTGGCATTCGGAAGAAGGTTCATAACCTGCTGCCTTGCTTCAGGGTCTTTGACCGCGTCGTCGAAAATGAGTTTGACGAAGGAAAGGCCGAAAATAGTAGTGGAGCGCAGGGATATTTTTTTCTGGACCGGATTCATCGCGATCTCGATAGGGATCGTAACAAACTTTTCCACCTCTTCGGTGCTCCTACCCGGCCATTGGGTAATAATGGTAATCTCCGTATTGGTCACATCAGGGAATGCTTCAATGGGCATATTTCTGAAAGTGATAATACCAGCCACCAGCAAGGCCAAGGCGGCGAAAATTATAAAATACCTGTTCTTAAGTGAAAATGCTATGATCTTTCTAAGAAATCTGTTCATCTGACTTTGGTAATGATTTGAGCTAACTGTTTAATGCGTCATAAATCAGGATGGCCTGGGAAGAAATGACATGGTCTCCTTCCTTTACCCCGGATAGTAAATAGGCTTTATCCCCATAACTTCCGATCAATTGAACAGGAGTAATGCGTACATCGCTACGACTGCTATAAATCAGTACATAATACTGACTATGGTCGAATATGAGCGCATGGGAGGAAATACTCAGGCATTGCCTGTGTTCCCTGTTCACGACTGTCACACTGGCAAACATCTGCGGCTTTAAAATATAATCGGGATTGTCCAGCACGACCCTGACCTTCATGACCTTATTAGATGGGTCCAATACATTCATGATCTTATCTACCTTTCCCGGAAAATTTCGACCTGGATAGGAGAGAGTTGAAACATCAACCTGGTCTCCGAGATGGATATTGCTAATGTTTGACTCATAAACATTCGCCCAGATCCAGACATTTTTTAAATTGGAAATCGTAAATAAATTATTCCCATTATCGGCCCGGATGGTTGTATTGTTGTTTACATTTTTCTCTACGAGGAACCCGCTGATCGGCGCCTTCACTTCTAATTCTCCGGAGGTATTTCCACCGTTGATCTTGAGCACCCTGTTTACCCTGTTCAATTCCGATTTTGCCTGTTGAAAAGCGGCTTCCGCACTCAACGAATCGGCAACAGAGGCGAGGCCGCTCTGCAACATATCTTTTGTCTTATCCAGGTTCTTTTGAGCGACATTGAGATTAGTCTCGGCATTGATAAGGTCATTGCTATAACCAGCCATTTCCATGCTTTTGACGACACCCAGTAACTGGCCTTCGTGCACATAGTCCCCGAGTACAACTTTGATGTCTTGTATATTGCCGCTGATCATAGGATAGATTCTCACCACATTGTCCTGGTTGAAATCCACCTGGCCTGTTAAAGTGATGGAATTGACCAATTCACGCTTTTTAACAGTGTCCACCAGGATCGTTTTCATTATGGAATCGGGAATTACGTAATGGGCTTTGTTGTTATTATTATTCTCTTCTTCATGCTTGCAGGAAAAAGCAAGAAAAAATGTCAGTTGGAAAACTAAAAGGAAGTAAAGGCCGGTTTTCAAATTTTTTGTCAAATTCTTTGTCATATGATGAATTGATACTTTCGGACGAACGATTGAGATGAACATGCAATAAGTCCCGGGATTTGCCAATTTGTACCTCATAGCCGCCACTCTATCTGCGTCATTATTCTAATGGCTTATTCCGGCGATAAAAGCTGCCAAATGCAAACCGGGATTACCCGGATTGCTCAAATCTTTTGTTTAAGTGTTCCGTCGGAATAAATTGGTCAAGGAACGGAAATTCCGGCTGAGGTTGACTAAGTGCTTGATCTCAATCTCTACAAATCTAAGTAGTTTGACGAGAATATCGGAATCGGGATAGAATTTCCCGGCAAATGGATTTTGATGCCATGCCCGGAAGGGGTTCATAAAAATAATGTTCCGAAATACGATTACTCGTCTTCGGGGGGTACATTAAAACGAAATCCAACTCCATGGATAGTTTCAAGATTAACCTGCGGGTCTTCTTTGAAATATTTTCTGAGCTTGGTAATGAATACATCCATGCTCCTACCCAAAAAATAATCGTCCTTTCCCCATACATTCAGCAACACTTCTTCCCTTTTCAAAATCCGGTTTGGGTGCTGACACAAGAATTTAAGGAGATCGGCCTCTTTCTGGGTCAGGTTGAATACCTGTGAATCGATCGATAATTTAAGGTCTGTATAATGAAACCTGAGTTTACCGATATTGAAATTCAGTGATTGCTCAGAATGCATTTTTTTGCTCCTTCGCAAAAAAACGTCCATTCGCATAAGCAATTCCTGCATGCTGAACGGCTTGATGATATAATCGTCCGCACCGACTTCAAATCCTTTGATCCGATCCTCCTCCAGGGATTTTGCAGTCAGAAACAGGATGGGAACCATATCCGATTGCTGCCTGATCTTCTTGGCCACATCGAATCCGTTTTTATGCGGCATCATAACGTCGAGCAAACAAATATTGTACTCGTTTTTGTCAAATTTATCGATAGCGGTCTGGCCGTCGGGGCATAAAACCACATCGTAACCCGCATCTGTAAGATTGTCTTTAATTACATAACCCAGCGACAGATCATCCTCGGCCAGCAATACTTTACCTTTTTGTATAGACATGGTTTCTATTAGAATTAATTAATGGGAATAAACAACCTGAATTCAGTTCCTATACCAGGTAAGCTATTGACTTTTATTTTTCCATTGTGGGCATCGATGATTCTCTTTACAAAATTCAAACCCAGGCCAAAGCCCTTCACATTGTGAATGTCTCCGGTCGGGACCCGGTAAAATTTCTTGAAAATGTTTTTTACATATTTTTTTTCTATACCGATCCCATTGTCCTTAATTGAAATGTAAAAATCATTTTCTGATTTCCCGGCTTCAATTACAATTTTCGGATCATCTGAATATTTGAGTGCGTTTTCCAGTAAGTTGACGACAGCCAATTCCAGGTGTTCTTTATCTGCATGAATCTCAAATTTGTCCTTATCCATTCTCAGTTCCAATTTGGCATTTCTTTCTTCTATAAGAGGCTGCACCTTATTGATTGCCTGTTCGATCAATTCGGCTGCTTCCACATTTTGCTTTTCAATGGGAAGTTCGGTCCTCTCTCCGGATGCTGCTTCCAATAGACGGGTAACCTGGTTCTGCAAATGCTGGGTTTGGTTCTTTATAATGGACGCATATCTTTCCAAACGGGTTGGCTGCTCTATGATATTATTGTTAGATAATACATCGGCGGCAATCTTCATAACGGCCAGTGGCGTCTTGAATTCATGCGAGAAATTATTCACAAAATCCTTTTGAATTTCGGCAAGAAATTTTTGCCTGTAAAAATAGAATACACTGATTGCCAGGCTGATAAGGGTGATCAATAAGGTTGCGCTGGTGCCAATCCAGAAGCCGATCTGCCCCAATATATAGTTATTTCTATGCGGGAAATAAAGCAGGATATGGTCAAAATTGGGATCGAATACGGGCATTCCGCTTAGGTTTTGGACGGGATAGCTGGTTACTACGGATGGTATATATTCTTCATAGATGTATCTATGATCAACTTTACTATAAGCTCCTAATTTGACATCGGTCAAAACGTCGAAATCCTCAAATTCCTTCCTGAGGTAAAAGGTGAGGGAATCTTTTTCGGGTATCGTATCTGCCTTAAATATGAAGAAATTCTGGTCGGGATTGGATATCAGGTCATGCAGGTTCATAGCCGGATTATCATTCATCTGCAAATCCTCAAATACCCCCCTTATGCTCTTTACTACATTGGTATTGAATTGCTTTTCTTCTAGAGAATAGACCTTCTTAAGCCAATACAACTGAACGATAATGATTGCTGAAATCAATAAGGTAGTGCACAGTACAATCCATTTTAATGTTGAAGACCTCATGATAAAAGAATTGCTCCTGCAAAATTGGCACCCTTTATTCCGGGATGAGGAAGTAATTAGTTAAGTGCAAGTTAACAGAAGAACTTAGTTAAGCCTAAGTTAAGACGAGCAGGCATAAGATGTAATCTATCCAGTTTCCTGCTTTTAGATTAAATTTTTCTTGCAGAAGGAATGGATTTGGATATCTTCATAGCAGTTAATCTCTTACAAAAAAACTTAAAACATTATGAGAAAGTTTATTCTGATTGCAAGCCTTTTCTTCGCTTTTGCAGGTATTTCTACGGCCCAGACGAGCTCTCCGAAGAAGGATACCCCCAAGTCGACTACTGCAAAAACTACCGCTGCGCGAACTAAAAAAGACGGAACACCGGATATGCGCTATAAGGCAAATAAAGACGCCGCAAAGGCTAAACCTGCGACAACTCACTTGAAAAAGGATGGAACAGCCGACAAACGTTTTAAGGAAAACAAAGACAAGAAGAGCGGCAAATAATTGTTGTTTATCATGAAAACGTCATTCCGGACAGGATGGCGTTTTTTTATTTGATAATTGTGTTTAATTTTGTAGTTCGAAATTAAAAAAATCAAATTATTATGAAAAAAATCGCATTATTATTCGTACTGATGTTTGCCGTTGCAGGCGCGACCATGGCCCAGACAAGGCCTCATAAACATCACCATAGAGTACACCATCATCATCCGCGCCATCGCCCTGTTCACCGTTGAACTTACAGACGAAACCAGTTTAAAAAATTAGCCCCGTTTAGTGAAAGCGGGGCGTTTTATTATATGCATTATTTGGAAGATTTTCCTGCGTTTGCAAGTACGGGCTTAGGCTTGCCGCTTTCCTGCGCCACTTCCTGTGCACCTAAGGGACGATTCCTGGCCAGGTCCACCAATATGGGTGCTGCTACGAAAATCGAAGAATAAGTACCGGTAATCACCCCGATAAGCATGGCAAAGGCAAAACCCTTGGTCACTTCTCCCCCGACGAGGAACAGGATTAAAATGGTTAGGAATACCGTCAAAGAAGTCATGATGGTGCGGCTTAGTGTTTCATTGATCGCCTTATTGATGATTTCTGATTTGGTAGCGTTTTTCATCAAACGGCTGTCCTCCCTGATACGGTCGAATACGATAACAGTATCGTTCATCGAGAACCCGATCACGGTCAGCACTGCCGCAATAAAATGCTGGTCGATTTCCATCGGGAATGGCACAACGTCTTTTAGGAAGCTGAAAACGGCCAGGGTAACAAATACGTCATGGAACAATGCAACGATCGTACCCAGCGAATACCTCCAATCGCGGAACCGGATGAAGATATATATGAAAATGATGATTATGGCAAATATAACGGCCTTGAAGGCCCCCTGTTTGATATCATCCGAAATCGTAGGTTCTACTTTTTTGGAGCCGTGGATATACTTATTGGGTGTCAGGAAATCTGCCTGACTGATTCCCTGTGGCAGGAAGGGTTTGAGACCTTCAAACAAAGTGTCCACCACCATGGAATCGGTCTTTGTGCCTTCCTCGTTTATCCGAAAATCCGTAGTGATTTCCAACTGATCATTCCCCGCATAGGTCTTTACAAGAGGTGAACTGCCAAAGGTTTTTGACAGTCCTTCGCGCACTTTTTCTGCATCGATCTGTTGCCCAAAACTGACTACATAACTTCTTCCTCCGTGGAACTCAACGCCTTCACGGAATCCGTGGAAAAAGGATCCTATGCCCAGTAAAAGCACGACCACTGAAATTCCATAGGCTATTTTCCGGTATTCAATGAACTTAAAGCTGGCATGCTTGAAAATCCGGCTGGAAATAGGAGTAAAATATTTGAAGTGCCTGTTCTTGTTCATATAGAAATCGGTGATCAGCCTGGATAGCAGGATTCCACAGAACAAAGAAAGCAGGATACCCAATATTTGCGTTGTGGCAAAACCAAGTACCGGTCCGAGACCGAAATAAAATAGAATGAAAGCGGTCAGTAAGGTTGTTACGTGGGCATCCAATACGGGAGCCAGAGACCTCCTGTATCCGTCACTGACAGCCATTTGATAGCTTTTGCCTCTAGTCAGCTCCTCCTTTATCCGTTCAAATATGATCACATTGGTGTCCACTGCCATGCCAATGGTAAGGACCAGACCCGCAATACCTGGAGCAGTCAGGGTGGCATGTAGGGAACTCAGCACGCCAACTGTAAATAGCAGGTTGAATATCAGAGCTGTATTTGCAACCCAGCCAGCCGTATTGTAATAGACCAGCATGAGTGAAAAGATAACTATGAATGAAATCAGGAAGGCCAAAGCGCCTCCATGGATCGCCTGTTTTCCGAGAGTGGGACCCACTACCTGTTCTTCCACGATCTTGGCAGGAGCTGAGAGTTTACCGGAATTCAGGATATTGGCCAAATCCTGGGCCTCTTCAACGCTCTGTTGGGTATTCCGGCCGCGGCCCATAGTAATCTGGGAATTTCCGCCGGTGATCGCGCCGTTCACGAAAGGAGCGGAATAAACGATATCGTCAAGCGTGATAGCGATCGGTTTATTTACATTTTCCGCAGTCATTTTAGCCCACACATCGGATCCTCTTTTGTCCATGCTCATTTCTACGACCACATCATTGGTAACGGGGTCAAAGTCCTGCCTGGCATTGTTCTTAATATTCTCTCCTTCGATTTTTGCCTTTTCCGAACCTGGAACGGTTTTGATCGCATATAGTTTAAGATAAGTCAGTGCTTTGCCATTTTCGTCCATTTCAACCTTCCCCCAGAGAAATCTTAGATTACTGGGGAATTTGTTCAGAACGAGAGGGTTGTTCAGGTATTGATCCGCTTGAGCCGTGTCTTTTATTTGAACGAGACCGACATAATCAGGAGCCTTGGCATTCTCACCGGCTCTCTGCATTTCTGAAATAACCGGATAAAAATAGGGGAGGAGGGGGTCCGCATTTTTAGCAGACTGGCTGGAATCAGCACGGTTGGTAGTATCATTTGTCTTCACTCCATTCAGATAATTCTGTAAAGCCAGGTCCGCAGCTTTGAGGCCGTTGCTCAGATCATTGATACTGAAGACTTCCCAAAATTGGAGGTTGGCAGTGGATTGAAGGTATTTTCTGACTCTGTCAGGATCAATATTTGCACCAGCCAGTTCGACATTGATAATGCCTTTATTCTCGTCCAGGTTGATGGAAGGCTGAGCCACCCCGAATTTATCGATACGTTTGAACAGCACCTGGTAGGTCTGTTTCATTGCTGCCGAAGCCTGCGAATGAATATAGCTGATGACCGTTGCATTTGAAGCATCAAATGCGATATTGTTCCGACCGCTATTGGCAAAAAGCGGGGCGAGTTTTCCGTTCGGATTGATTTCCTTAAAAGATTGGGAGAACAGGTCGATAAAATTGGCATCGCTCGTGTACTTCTTCTGGTGAGCCAGGTCAATTGCTTTTAAAAGGTTGGGGTCTCTGGGATTATTAGCCAGACCCTTGATCAATCCGTCCAAAGCGATGTCCAGAGTCACATTGATTCCTCCCTGAAGATCCAGTCCCAGGAGCAACTCATTTTCCTTCGATTTCTGATAGGTCGTTCCCCACCAGGTGATCTTCGTATCCTTGGTGCTGTCCAGCAAATGTTTCAGCCTGTCATTATAAATCTGGTCCAGTGAGTCCTGGTAGATCGCCTGGGCTTCTTTATCTGCGGGATATTTCCTGACGGCGGAAGGATAAATATTGTTCACATAGCGCTTCGCTTTTCCCTCCATGGCAGACTCATGCTTATTCACAAACCATGTAAAGGAAAGCTGGTATAGGGATATTAAAATCAGCAGCGCGGCAAAAAAACTGACCAGTGCTTTCATCTGTAAATTTTTAGTTTTTTCAGTTTGTCAGATGGAACCTCGCCTATTCAATCCTCCTTGTGCGTCAAAATGCGCATACTCGGTTTCATTGATTTTTGGCTTTTTTTAAAAGAGCGGCAAATATAGGCTTTAGAATTGAAAGATTTTAAGACAAAAATGATAAATTAAACCGCTAAAAGCCTGGTTGGACTTGTTTTGACTGGACTCAGCTAAACTCTTTGTATGATTAGAAATCAGGGAATCCCCATAATGATTTGGACAATCGCCATCTCTGCGATCAGCTTTTTCAATCCGATTTGTGCTCAAAAAAGTCATTCAGCCGGCAAACCCGGAAAATCGAATCCGACCCAGGCTGATACGGTTACTCTGGAAAAATGGATGAAAATCCATCCAGCTGAGTTCGGAGCTATTCTGGCAAATTCCGATTCGCTCAGGATTCAGATCATCTATACGCAAATTGATCGGGATGAACACGATTATAATAAGCCAGTTTTCAAAGATTTCTATTATCACCTTAATGAGCGGAACTATTTTTACCCTGCCTCTACTGTCAAAATGCCTGTGGCATTCCTGGCCTTAAAAAAGCTCCATGAACTGCATTTGCAGGGACTCGACCGTAATTCGACCATGATCACCGACAGTGCTTATGAAGGGCAAAGCCGGGTCTTCAATGATCCGACTTCAGAAGATGGCAGGCCCAGTATTGGCCAATATATCAAAAAAATCTTCCTGGTCAGCGACAATGAAGCCTTTAACCGGCTTTATGAATTTCTGGGCCAGGAATACATTAATAAGAACCTGGAGGAACTTGGCTGCCCGGAAGCAGAGATCCGGCACCGCCTTCAGATATCTTTAAGCCTGGACGAGAATGCGCATACAAATCCGGTATTTTTTTATGATCCTTCCGGCAAAACAATATACTGTCAGGGTCCGGTAATTTCCCGGCAGCCATTTTCTTACAGGCATGATTCGGTAGGTCAGGCATTTTTCCAGGATGGGAAACTGGTCAATCGTCCCATGGATTTTTCTTTCAAGAACCGCATCTCTCTTAATTCCCTTCACAGGATCCTGCGTTCGGTGATTTTTCCGGATGCAGTGATTCCAGCCAACCCATTTGGCCTGATCCCTGATGATTATCGTTTTCTTTATCAATACATGTCGGAATATCCTTCAGAAAGCACAAACCCCTCTTATGACACCTTTTTTAACCGGGATGCCTACTGTAAATTCCTTTACTGGGGATCTGATACGGGAAGACTGCCAAAGACAATACGAATTTTTAATAAAGTAGGGGATGCATATGGCTTCCTTACGGATATCTGCTATTTTGCCGATTTCACAAATCATGTGGAATTTATGCTTAGCGCGACGATCTATTGCAACCGGGACGGAGTGCTAAATGATGACAAGTACGATTACGATTCGGTCGGCTATCCTTTCCTGAAAAAACTCGGGAGATTGATTTATCAGCAGGAATTGAAAAGGAAAAAAAGCCATATACCAGACCTCTCTGCATTTCAGTTGGATTATCATTGATAACAGGTGGATAGTTTTTCAAAATTCAAAACACATAATTTTATACTTTTGCGGCGCTTAATAAAAGGACATGCAGCATTTATCTACTTTATTAAACCGGTTTGCAGAACCGGAGACATTGAAAATGACCAAGCTCGGCCGTGAACTCAGAGCCAGGGGCGTCGATGTGATCGACCTCAGCCTGGGAGAGCCTGATTTCGATACACCTCAACATATCAAGGATGCCGCAAAAAAAGCCATTGACGATAATTGGAGCCATTATCCCCCCGTTCCGGGCTATCCGGATCTGAGGGAAGCAATCTGCGCCAAGCTTAAGCGGGACAATCAATTGGAATACAAACCGGAAAATATTGTAGTATCCACGGGCGCCAAACAAAGCCTTGCCAATACCATCCTTGCCATCGTAGATGAAGGGGATGAGGTCATCATACCGACCCCCTATTGGGTCACTTATTCAGAACTGGTAAAGATTGCGCGCGGAAAGGTGGTAGAAGCCCATACTACTATGGAAAGCGGTTTTAAAATAAAACCTGATCAGTTGGAATCGCTGATCACATCCCGGACACGTTTGTTCCTGTTTTCTTCTCCCTGCAATCCCTCGGGAGCCGTTTACAGTAAGGAAGAGTTGAAGGATTTGGCCGAAGTTTTCCTGAAATACCAGGATATCCTTGTCATATCCGACGAAATCTACGAATACATCAATTTTGTCGGCAAACATGAAAGCATCGCACAGTTTGAAGGTCTGAAGGACCGTGTCATCATCGTAAATGGCTTGAGTAAGGGGTTCGCCATGACCGGCTGGAGGCTTGGATATATTGCGGCTTCCACCGAGGTGGCGAAAGCCTGCGAAAAATTGCAGGGACAATTCACAAGCGGCGCCAACTCGATTACCCAAAAGGCGGCAGTTGTGGCGTTAACGACCGACCTAAAGCCTTCCCGGAAGATGACTGAGGAATTCACCAGGAGAAAAAAAATCACAATGGATCTCGTTGGTCAAATACCGGGACTTAAATGCTTTGAGCCCGAAGGTGCATTTTACATTTTTCCCGATGTGAGCTTTTATTTTGGCACTTCGGATGGGCAAACCCTAATTAATAATTCAGCAGATTTTTCGATGTACCTGCTCAATACGGCGCATGTAACTTCTGTAATGGGAGATGCATTTGGAGAACCCAATTGTGTGCGTTTTTCTTTTGCCAATAGCGCAGTCAATATTCAGAAAGCCTGGGCTCGTATAAAACATGCCCTTGCTAAACTAAGTTAGGATATTGAATCTATATCAGGCATGGGTCAAAGAACTGTAATAAAAAATGTGTTCATCGTACTGACGGCGCTTTCCGCCTGGGCCGGCACCTTGTTACAGTACTGGATCACCAGCAAGACCTGGGCTGCTTTGGTTCTGCCGACAGGAGAGGGCATCATCCGATTTTTTTCTTATTTCACGATACAAACCAATCTGATCGTCGCCATTTGCCTAAGTTCGGTATTGGTAAAACCCGGAGGGTTTTTTGATAAAAGCAGCCTGCAATCGGCAGTCGGGGTTTATATAGTCGTAGTGGGATTGGTTTATCATGTGCTTTTAAGCAGGCTTTGGAAACCGGAGGGACTTCAATGGGTTGCCGATACCCTGCTTCATAGTGTCGTTCCAATCCTCTATATCCTGTTTTGGCTGATTTTTACACCGGCTTCAAATATGAATGTTCGCAATATTTTCCGCTGGATGATCTATCCCATATTTTATTTCGGATGGGTGTTGATACAGGCGATCTATACTCGTTTTTATCCTTATCCCTTCATAGATGTAGAATCCATCGGTTACCGGAATTCCCTGATTCATGCGCTGGGCTTACTTATCGTTTTTTTTCTACTGGGATTGCTCAGCATATGGCTGAAAAAACCGGCGAAGCCGGCCACATGAGACTCTAGTTAATTTTCTTTTTTATAGGACATTCCATCAATATCAAACTGCGAAATCTTACCCAGCTCGTTCATTGAGAACTGGATCCAGGATTTTTGAAAAAAATCATAATTGTATTGGCCTCTGAAGGTATTGTAATGCCAATGAGTCAGATAAGCTGTAATATGATTTGGGAATTTCAGGAAGAGCGAGTCATTGTGAAAAACGATCTCTGCATTGCCAAATACTTCGTTACGGTATTTGCCCTCATAAGCGGAGAGCTCAAGAGTGGGAATCGTATTGTTGATTCTTTTGGCTTCTTTTTCAGCTTCGGCTTTTTCAGCTTCCTGTTTTAATCTTTTGTAAAGCGCAAAAAATTCCGAACTCCAGTCCTGGCTATTGTCATTGAAGCACCAGAGATCGATGGCCTTGTACATAAGAGCATGTCTCAATTCGGTATGATCCAGATTAGCAAAAACATACACCCCAAAATGCTTGTCGGGAATCATGCCGATAATTGCCACCGCACCATCCAGGCTCCCCGTATGAAATTCCAACATTTCTCCCCGGTAATCCTCCTGGAACCATCCTATTCCATAGGTTTTCCAATGTGGTTTGGTGATCTGCTGGGTAGGATAGAACTGGGATTCAGTAACCATTGCCTGTGGCTTCATAAGCTCAGCATAGGTTTCCGGTTTAAGAAATCTGCGCCCGGTTGCCTCGGCGCTGTCCAGCATGAACTGCAACCATTTTTGTATATCATCTGCACATGACCATACTGCGCCGGCTGCATCCACTCCTTTGGGACTTAAAAAAGGTATCGGCCTCACTACGCTGTCTTTATACATCCAATGAGGGCTGATATGGCTCGGTTCATTCAATGAAAGCTCATAAGTCGGATAAGTATGATGCATGCCCAGTGGTTCGAAGAGGCGTTCTCTGATGAATTCAGCCCAGGGTTTTCCCGAGACCCTGTGAATGACTTCCCCGGCAATCATGTACATCAGGTTTTGATATATGAATGAGGACCGGAAAGAATAGGCTGGCCTAAAAAAGCGGAGCTTATAAATGATGCTGTCTGTCGGCTGGCCTGTTACCCAGAGCCAGTCTGCGTTCCCAAGGCCTGAATTATGCGTGAACAAGTCCTTGATTGTAAGTTGGGAGCTGGCATAATCATCATAAAGTTTCAGTTCGGGGTAGATATCGCTGACCTTATCGTTCCATTTAATCTTCCCTTCATCCAACAGCATCCCCATGCATACAGCAGTCATCGCCTTTGTTGTAGAAGCACATAGCGATTGGGTGGAAGTTGTGAATTTTGCCGATTTGCCGAGTTCCGTTACCCCGAATCCTTCTTTGAAAACCACTTTTCCGTCTTTGACTACGACGATGGACATGCCCGGTGTCTTCCAGGCCTTCATGGAATATTGAACATACTGTTCGAAAATTATGGCATTATTTTTTTGTGATAGAACGGTCTGTGAAGCGAATAATAAAAGGAAAAAAATACGGGTCATGGGCCTAGTTTGGTATTAATCTATGAATTTAAATGAAATTTTACCTGCAAAAAAACCTGACATGATATCAGCAATGATGGTTATCATAAATGCAGGACTATCTCAAGGAAATAGAGTCTTAATCAAATCCGCCATTTTCCGGGCCCAAACCGCATATTCCAAACCTGAATAATGAAGCCCGTCCTCAGCGATCAAATCCAGCTCCTGATCCGCCTGACGGGTATCAGCCGTGATATCCAGGTATCGGGTCCCGAATTTCTGAGAGAGGCAGAAATTGACTGCGTTAAAAGCTTTGATTTGGTTGGAAATTATCGATTTGGCCAGATCCGATCTTTTTGCAAATGGAGTAACTGAATAGTCTGGAATAGAGATCACGATTACATGGCCGGGTTGGTGGGCGCTCAGTTCGATGCTTCTTTGAAGCAAGCCCCTGAATTCCCGTTCATATTCATCAAGGGATTTGCCCTGGTATTGATTGTTTACGCCGATTAGCAAGCTGACCAGATCATAGGTAGGATGCCGGAAATTGTGATTCCTCATAGCATCCTGAAGGTTTCCCGTCGTCCATCCAGTACGGGCTATGATCTCAGGATTTTCAATGTCGATACCCTCTTGCTTCAGTTTTCCTACTGCCTGCATAACAAAGCGTTCGCTCTCCGGCACAGATTCGCCAACGGTATAAGAATCTCCAAGGGCAAGAAAACTTATCGGATGATGAGCCATCTGATCGTTTTTTAACCTGAATGAAAAAAATAACAGGGCAATAGATAGGGTCAACAGCGAGTATAAAAGGGATTTTATCATTCAATAGAAAGAGGTAATTTGGTCCGCTAACTATTGTATCTACGAAATCCTCTCAGAAACAGTTCAATAGGGTATGATTATGGCAATCATATTTCAACGGTTAGCCAACCGCCAAATATAATTTAAGGATATCAGAGTACTCAAAAAAATAGGCTGGCCCAATAAAGATCGGACCAGCCTACTCAGGTTCTATTTTTTAATAATCCATTCCGCCCATTCCAGGAGCTCCACCCGGTACAGGATGAGCATCTTCTTTCTTAGGCTTATCAGCGATTACACATTCCGTGGTAAGCAGCATACCTGCGATGGAAGCTGCATGTTCCAGGGCAATGCGCGTTACCTTTGTCGGATCGATTACACCAGCTTTCAGCAGGTTTTCATATACTTCCGTCCTTGCATTGAAACCGAAATCAGCCTTTCCTTCTTTCACTTTCTGCACGACGATAGATCCTTCGATACCGCTGTTCACAACGATTTGGCGTAGGGGTTCTTCGATCGCACGTTTTACTATCGCAATGCCGGTAGTTTCATCTTCGTTAGCACCCTTTAGTTTTTCGAGGGGTTCGATTGCACGGATATAGGCTATGCCGCCTCCGGGTACGATGCCTTCTTCAACTGCCGCACGCGTGGCATGCAATGCATCGTCGACGCGATCCTTTTTTTCCTTCATTTCCATTTCTGTGGCAGCTCCGATATAAAGGACAGCGACGCCTCCGCTGAGTTTGGCGAGACGCTCCTGGAGTTTTTCCTTGTCGTAATCGGAAGTCGTGGTTTCGATTTGAGCCTTGATTTGATTCACTCGCGCAGTGATATCTTCTTTTTTGCCTTTTCCGCCCACGATGGTGGTATTGTCTTTGTCAATTGTTACAGAAGCAGCCGAACCGAGATAGTTCAGATCCGCATTTTCCAGCTTATAACCCTGTTCTTCGCTGATCACGATTCCCTTGGTCAGGGTCGCGATATCCTGCAACATTTCCTTTCTGCGATCTCCAAATCCGGGAGCTTTTACTGCAGCAACTTTGATCGTGCCGCGTAGCTTGTTGACAACCAGGGTAGCCAGTGCTTCCCCTTCGAGGTCTTCGGAGATGATAAGGAGCGGCCGGCCGCCTTGAGCAACCTTTTCAAGTATGTGGAGAATATCTTTCATCGCCGATATCTTCTTGTCATAGATCAGAATATAGGGATTCTGCAATTCGGCCTCCATTTTTTCACTATTGGTAACAAAATAGGGAGAAATATAGCCGCGGTCAAACTGCATACCTTCCACAACGTCTACCGTAGTGTCGGTGCCTTTGGCTTCTTCAACCGTAATTACCCCTTCTTTGCCTACTTTTCCGAAAGCTTCAGCGATCAATTTGCCGATATTTTCGTCGTTATTTGAGGAAATAGAAGCCACCTGCTGTATCTTCTTGCTATCGCTGCCTACTGTCTGGGATTGCTTTTTAAGGCTTTCTACGACCGCTTCAACGGCCTTGTCAATTCCACGTTTCAGGTCCATGGGATTTGCACCGGCTGCCACATTTTTCAGTCCTTCATTGATAATTGACTGAGCCAGTACGGTTGCCGTAGTAGTGCCATCACCTGCGATATCCGCAGTTTTGGAAGCTACTTCCTTAAGCATCTGGGCGCCCATATTTTCAATGGGATCTTCCAGTTCAATTTCCTTGGCTACCGTTACTCCATCCTTTGTGATGGTAGGAGCGCCAAATTTTTTTTCGAGAACGACATTGCGGCCCTTCGGTCCTAATGTCACTTTAACAGCATTTGCCAGAACATCTACCCCTCTTTTCATTTTGTTGCGGGCATCGATGTCGAAGAAAAGTTGTTTTGCCATGATTATTTGATTTGAATAATTATTAAAAGATTGGTTTGAAAGAATATATCCCGATTGTCAGCTTATTTGTCCTGGGCAACCGGCAAGAGATTATTATAATTTAGCAATTATGTCGGATTCTCTCATGCTTAAGAAGTCTTGTCCTTCGTAACTGATTTCAGTACCGGCGTATTTGCCGTAAAGTACCACATCCCCGATCTTAAGGGCAGGTTTCTTGCCATCCTCGTCTACTTCGCTGATAGCTACTACTTCTCCGCGCTGGGGCTTTTCCTTCGCGGTGTCTGGAATAATGATACCTCCGGATGTCTTTTCTTCAGCCGGGGCAGGTTTGATAAAAACCCGGTTTTTTGTGCCTGCTATTGGCAAAATCGCTAACTTCTTGGCCATAACTGTATTAATTTTAAATTGATGAAAGATTTTCGCCTGCCCTGGGCAGGCGCGAATCCTTTGGCGAAATTCATACCAAAAGACCCTGGAAAGTCAATTTTTCAGATTTAATCGATTTAATGCCATTAATTTATGATTTCAGACCGCCAATTTTTCAGGCCGACTGGCATGCATGTCAGTTAAAATGAAGAAAGGCCGCCTTTATTGGCAGCCCCCCTTTCGGAAAACAAAAACTATTTATTGGTCGATTACCTTCGGTTCCAGGGCCTCAGGCAGGGCACCGAGGGAATTTAACAGGTTGACAAGTGTATTGTTCTATTGGGCTCCAATAACCAGGAGATTCAGGAATTCATTGAAATCGTCCGATTAGACCCTCCTTTAATTAATTTAATGCGCGAATTAGTGCTCGGATTTTGTGCATCCGACATGCTTTTTCCGCCATAGGTCAAAATCCATAGCACCGGCAGCCAGCATATAAAGTCTGTCAGGTTATTGCTAAATGCCGTGTACCCGCTCAGATTTCCCATAAGGACCTCGGCACGAAAAACCTTAAAAAAGCCATTGATGACAGTGTCTCCAGCAATAACGAGGTTTGGCTTCAATCCGTTATATTTGCGCCGCAATAAGCTCTTGTTACATGATCAGCAGAAGAAATATCAGGGTCAAAGTCATGCAGACCTTGTATTCGTTAGAAGCCGGAGAATTTTCCCAAAAACCCGGAGATGAAATGAAGATTCTGCAAAAGCATTTTGACAATACGCGGCAATTGTTTGTTTACCTAATCTATTTTATTTCTGAAGTTGCGCGATATGCAGAGACTGATGCAAGAAACCGTGCATCCAAACATTTACCTACTGATCAGGACAGGAATGTGAACACCCGACTTGCCGGTAATGAGACAATTTGGAAAATTCTGGAAGATGCTTCCTTTAAAAAAATATTGGCCGTTGATATACCGCAATTGCGCATCAATCAGGAATTGGTTAAGAAAACCTATCAGGAACTTGCAGCTACCGATGAATATAAAAAATATATCCAGGCAGCTACACGGGAAAAGAAATCCGAAAAGGAAATCCTTGAATTCATTTTCACTGACTTGATGTTGCCAGGTGAAACCTTCGTGAGTAATGCAGAGGAGATCTTTCCAAACTGGGATGATGATATCGATATGCTTCAGCAATTGATCCTTGCCTATCTGGCCAAGCCGCAATCGGTAAATTTTCAGGATCTTCTCGGAAAAGAAAAATGGGATTTTGCAAATAAACTCCTGGTCACGGTCATGGAAAAAAGGGAGACCATTGTGGATCTGATCAAGCCCAAATTAAAGAATTGGGATGCGGAAAGGATCGCCACACTGGATATGATCTTCATGCAAATGGGAGTGGCCGAGTTTCTTTATTTTGAAACCATTCCACCGAAGGTCACTATAAACGAATATATTGATCTGGCAAAAGACTATAGTACGGAACAGAGCGGGCATTTTGTTAATGGGATACTGGATAATATCCATAAGGAGTTGGTAAAGGAAAATAAAATGCTTAAAGTCAATTATAAGGCAGCCAAATCATGAAACCAGTTTCAATATTGGTAAAAAATCCAAGAACTTTTGAAAATTATTCGATACCGTGTCCATCGAATCGATTAGGTTTGCAAAAAAAATTCATGAGGCTGTTTTCAATAGCCCTGTTAATTATTTGCCTGTTTGCCTCCTGCAATATGAATAATGGGGCAGGCGCTCAGCCGCCGCAAGGCGCAGAAAAGGCTTTGAAAGATTCAGCGAATTTCACAAGCATCCAATGGCTTGATTCGACTTTTAAGGATTTTGGAAAAATTTCCGAAGGTCAAAAGCTTGAAGTTTCATTCGCTTTTAAAAACACAGGAAATAAACCCCTGATAATTGCAAAGGTTCAGCCGAGTTGCGGATGCACCATTGCCGAGCAGCCCAATGAACCCGTTGCACCCGGAGCCACCGGAACCATCCGGGCTTCCTTTAACAGTGAAGGAAGAGTAGGTCCGAATCACAAGACACTATTCGTTTTTGCCAATACAAAAAACAGCCAGGAACAGCAACTGCAGTTCGTAGTGGAAGTGGAAAAGAAAAAATGGTAAATAATTAAAACAATAAAACAACCTAGTAAATGAACGCTAATTTGATTTTGTTACAGGCGGGTCCTCAGCAGAATGGCTCATTCACTTTTATTTTACTTGGGGCAATGGTCCTGGTTATGTACCTGTTCATGATTCGCCCGCAGGCAAAAAAGGCGAAGCAGGCAAAACAGTTCCAGGAAGGCATGCAAAAAGGCGATAAAATCGTGACGATTGCAGGAATTCACGGTACGGTCAATAAGATCAATGAAGATGGGACCCTAATGTTGGAAACGAGCCCCGGCAGTTATCTGAAGATCGAAAAATCCGCCATTTCACTGGAATGGACGCAAAACATCAATAAGGGTTTGCCGGCTGAGAAAAAATAGATCTGCTAGCAGATTCAAAGCAAGCCCTTTCAAGCGAATAATCATATATGATTCGAGTAGGCATAACGGGAGGGATTGGGTCCGGAAAAACAACGGTATCAAGAATTTTTGAGCTGCTGGAGGTGCCAGTGTATTATGCAGATGAGGCTGCCCGAAGGTTAATGAATGAAGACCCTTTACTGAAAGAATCAATAATCAGAGAATTCGGCGAAAATTCCTATGGAAAGGATGGGCTTAACCGGGCCTATCTATCTTCTTTTGTTTTTAATGATAAGGAAATGCTGCTGAAGCTTAATGCAATTACCCATCCGGCTGTATTGAGGGACAGCGAAGACTGGCTTCAAAAACAGAGATCGGCTCCTTATACGCTCCGCGAAGCCGCTTTGATTTTTGAAAGTGGGATTGACCGCCACCTGGATTATGTTATCGGCGTCTCCGCCCCTGAAGAATTGAGAATCTCAAGGACCATGGACAGGGATGGCCTTGAAAAGGAGGCTGTGATTAAAAGGATTGAACGCCAATTCAAGGAAGATGATAAGATGAGCAGATGTAATTTTGTCATTTATAATGATGAAAAAAAGCCTCTGCTTCCCCAGGTTTTGAAATTGCATGATTATTTCCTGGAATTATCTTCTGCACAAGTCCCACCAAAAATTGAGTGATAATACCTTTCAGACAGATCCGATGGTTTATTTTTGAAAAAAATTCCATTGCGCTACCTAAAATCGTTAAACAAATATTTCTGGAAATACAGATGGCGTTTTCTCCTTGGCATTTTATTTATAATCGCTTCAAATTATTTCCGCATTCTCTCCCCACAGGTTACCGGATATGTAGTGAATTCCGTTGAGGAGCATTTGCGCGACAACCGGGAAAAGGAAGCAGGCCTCAAACCTTCTGAATCCGACCATCTGAAGCTTGAAAAATCTGAAAAAAGGGAATACGATATCCTCGTCAGAGTATTCATTACCCGAATCGATCTGCTCAAACCCAGTTTCGGTCAAAAAGTAGGCATTTGCGGGATTACATTGCTGGTCCTCGCCCTCCTTGGCGGGTTTTTCATGTTTTTGATGCGCCAGACAATCATTGTCATGAGCCGTCATATCGAATATGATCAGAAAAATGAAGTTTATGGCCATTATCAGCGCCTGGATCTGAATTTCTTTAAGACCCATAGCACAGGCGATATGATGAGCAGGATCGCAGAAGACGTTAGCCGTGTGAGGCAATTTACTGGGCCGGCCGTCATGTACCTGATCAACCTGGTGGCAGTGATCGGATTCAGTCTGTTTTTTATGATCAGGAAGGACCCACTGCTTACCCTCTATGTGCTGGCTCCCTTGCCTATCCTAGCTATTACGATTTATTACGTAAATAACATCATCCATAAAAAAAGCGAACACATACAGGCCTTGTTAAGCGACCTGACTACCAATGCCCAGGAATCATACAGCGGGATACGTGTCATTAAATCCTTTGTGCAGGAAGGAGCGATGTATCAATTTTTTCAGAATAACAGTGAGGACTATCGTAAAAACGCCATCTCCCTCGCAAAAGTGGAGTCCATTTATTTTCCCAGCATGGGACTAATGATAGGACTCAGCACTCTTCTGACCATCATGATCGGAGGCATATATGTGATACACGGGACCCATCACACGGATATCGGGACCATCACGGAATTCGTGATTTATATAACCATGTTGATGTTCCCGGTTAGTGCAATCGGATGGGTGGCCAGTATGACCCAGCGGGCTGCAGCAAGCCAGAAAAGGCTAAACGAGTTTTTGAATACTGAGCCTAAGATAGATATGCCCCCGCACGGCCTTAAAAAAGATATAGAAGGGAACATTGTCTTCGACCAGGTCGGGTTCACTTATCCCAATACCGGAATCCGGGCCCTTCATCGGTTCAGTCTTCAAATCAAAAAAGGGCAAAAAGTGGCCATTGTGGGTAAGACTGGAAGCGGCAAGACCACCCTTGCGCAATTACTGCTCAGGATGTACGATCCACAAGAAGGTAAAATTGAAATGGACCAAAAGGATCTGAAGGAATTCGACTTGAAAAATCTGCGAAATCAGATCAGTTATGTGCCTCAGGACGTCTTTCTTTTCAGCGATACGGTATCCGGAAATATCCGGTTTGGAATGGGGTCGGGAAATGAAGAGGAAGTCCGTCAGGCGGCATCTTACGCAGCAGTTGAAAAGGAAATTCAGGACTTTTCCAGTCAATTTGCCACTTTGATAGGTGAGCGTGGTGTTACCCTAAGCGGAGGTCAGAAACAGCGAATTTCCATTGCACGGGCCTTGATTAAGAACCCGAAAGTTTTATTGCTGGACGATTGCCTAAGTGCGATCGACGCCAATACCGAGAAGGAAATTCTATCTAACTTAAATTCCTACCTAAAGGACCGGACCGCCATTATCATTACTCACCGCATATTTGCACTTTTTGATTTCGATCTGATTGTGGTTCTGGACGAGGGGGAAATTGTCGAAAAGGGGACCCATCGCGAACTCATGGAAAAGAACGGATACTACGCCTACCTCTACGATTTGCAGCAGCAAAAGGAAGAATAAGCCGGAACAGTCCCATAATATTTTCAGGATAAGTAGGTTGTAAATTTTGCCAATTCGAAAACAATATTATATTTGTAACTAATAAAAATTTAAACCAACTAATTGTGGCGTACGAAAATAATGACAAAAGAATGGAGAGCGTTTTCAGCAAGCGCATCAGGGCTGGGAAAAGAAGGACCTATTTTTTTGATGTGAGAGCCACCCGTGGGAATGATTATTATATCACCATTACGGAAAGCAGGAAAAAATTCAATGAAGACGGTTACGATCGTCACAAAATATTCCTCTACAAAGAAGATTTCAATAAATTTATCAAAGCCCTTGGCGAGTCCGTTGATTATGTAAAGACAGAGTTGATGCCGGATTTTGATTTTGATGCCTATAATCATGATAACGTGCCGGATGCTGAATCGGTTGTTCCTGAATCAGAAAACCCTGAGCCCGAAATCTCGGTTGAATTGGATGATACTCCTGTTCAGCAGGCTGAGGTAAAGTATGAAATACCTTCCGGTTCTTCCACTAATGATGAGGTCGATAAATGGTAGGCAGGTCATTTAATTTATCAGGTTATTTAATTTATTTTGTAAACCCGCCTCCTGCGGGTTTTGTTTTTCTTCCGGAATAATAGCGGGATCAATTATCCTGCAAAGGCTTTGAATAATACAATAATTCCTCCCCTCCAAATACCAGGTTCTTTCCATCTGCCTGGTAAACGGAGAATTTCCAGTTCAGGCTTTTGGCGGTAATTTGAAGAGTGGTTCCCTTAAGGGTTATTGTACAGGGGATCTGCTGACTGGTTTCCATCCTGTAACAGGAGATTTCGCCAATTCCTTCAGTTTCCGATTTTTTGGCCTGAATATTCAGGTATTTAATCAGCCAGGTATTGGGATCCACGGCTCCGGGTTTGGCGAGTCTGCGGTAGATGAACCAATTTCCGACCAGCCGGCTCATAGTCGTGCTGATTGGAGTGGTAAAGTTTTCCTGTTTGACTGCGATCCTTCCTAATTTTTCATACCAAAAGCTGTCCACCTTTTTCAGGTAATGAATGAAATTCTCATCATCATCCAAAATCAGGTTATTGTTTTTAAGCGATTTTACGGTGTAATCGTCTGCAGCTACGGTCAGCAGGTTACCGTCTTCAATTTCCACATCGCCGACCATCGAAAGACTGCTTTCAATGCTCGTTTTGGTCATAACCCTGTTGCTATCCATGAATTTCAACTGGATGCTGTCGTTGAAGGGTACCACCGAACTATCCTTTCGGTTTCTCCTTTCAAATTCCTGCCATTTTCCTGCGAATTGGGGAATGGTATAGTCTGACTTCGAGGATTTGGAATTGGAACCTCCATGTGTTTGCAAGGTTTCCCCTCTGCGTTTGTATTGGGCTTGGCTTATGGCTGTTACAAAAAGCAACAGGATGAGCCAAATTTGAAATTTGAAACTTCCAATCAACATATAGTTAGTTTTTCAATTTATAGGCCCACGCCCTCTCGTATTATTTTATATTATAATTATTAATTAACTGATATTAAATTAGTAACTTGTTAACCAATGCCTTTTTTGAATTTCAAATATTATTCTAACTTTACCGTCAATAAAGCTGACGCTAATCATTAGTCTAAAATTTTTACTTCCCTTATTGGTTAATGCCAGGAATTTGATGCTCCACCTTTCAACTCCCCGAATTCCTTAAACGCCTTATATGGATATTTGGTATTATATTTTTCGCATGTGGGTTTTGTTTCTGGCTTTAGCTTTAGTCTTTCAATTGAGGGCCAATTATCTGAAATCCACGCTGGTTAAGAAATATGGATTCCAATTCCCCCACAGATTTCTGGGAATGGTTCGCATTGCTGAACTAAAAGTTAACCGAAGTATGACTGAAATTGAGGAGCTGAAGGAAATGATCAGTTCCTTTATCAAAGCAAAAAACTGGTTTTACCGTTTCCTGGTTTTGGCTTTTCTGAATTTTGTCGGACCCCACATGATAACATGGTGGCTAACTGATGGCAAAAGATTTTGATCTGAAACCAGAAATACCAGCTTAACTTATCGTGGTTGATTTTCGCTCCTCTTCATTTCTGATACGGCCCGCCTGCAATTCCTGCAATTTTTTATCACCATAAGAGAGTTTTGTAATAACTACGAATAAAACCGGTACAATGAAAATAGCCAACCCGGTTGCAGCCAGCATGCCTCCAAGTACAGTCCAGCCAATGGTGTTTCTGGCAACAGAACTGGCGCCGGTGGCAATTGCCAGCGGGAAAACCCCGAAAATGAAGGCAATGGAAGTCATCAATATAGGCCTGAGGCGAAGTTTAACGGCGTCCAATGTTGCCGGAACCAAAGCAATGCCCCGGTCTACACGCTCCTTGGCAAACTCCACGATCAGGATGGCATTCTTTGCCGAAAGACCGATTAGGGTAATCAGGCCAATCTGGGCATATACATTATTGGTTAGCCGGGGTATCAGGGTCAAAGCTGTAATTGCCCCCAGCACCCCGATGGGTACCGCCAACAACACCGAGAAGGGTACGGAAAAACTTTCATACAATGCAGCCAGAAAAAGGAATACGAATACTACAGAAAGTGCAAAAATGTAGATGGCGCTCGACCCGGATTTGATCTCCTGCAGGCTGAGGCCTGAAAACTCATAACCATAGCCTTCGGGCAGGACTTTGCCAGCCGTTCTTACCAGTGCCTCGATGGCCTGGCCACTGCTATAGCCCTTTTTGGCATTCCCGTCAATTTCAGCGCTTCTGTAAATATTAAAATGGGAGATGAGCGGGGCGGATTCTGTGACCTTATAACTGACGACCGTACTTAGCGGGATCATTTCGCCTGCAACATTCTTGACATAGTATTGTCCTATATTCTTAATATCGCTGCGGAAATTGGTATCTGCCTGTGCGACCACATAAAAATTCCTGCCATAGATCGTTAACTGGTTTATATAAGTGCTCCCCATGTACATCTGCATGGTATTGTAAACGTCTGAAATATTTAATCCAAGTTTTTTGCATTTATCCCTGTCCACATCCACTTCATAACCCGGAGTATGGGCGGAAAAGAAAGTGAATGCGCCTGAGATTTCAGGTTGTTTATTGGCTTCCGTAACAAAATTATTTACAATCCTCTCGAAAGTTTTGATATCGTCATTGGATTGGCGTTGTTCAATTTGCACGCTGAATCCTCCGGCATTCCCCAAACCGGGTATTGCAGGGGGAGGGATCACGACAATGCGGGCTTCCCTGATAGCGGAGAGGCGCTTATTCAATTCGGCAATGATTCCATCTAGCTGTTCCGCCTTGGTTTTGCGTTGATTCCAGGGTTTTAATTGGGTGAAGATCGTTCCGCTGTTTGATTTGATGCCAAATGTGAGCACGTTTAAACCGCCCAGGGCAGCATAATGGCCTACTCCCGGAACCCCTTTCACGATATGCATGATGCTGTCAAGGACATTCAGGCTGCGGGTAGTGGCGGAAGCTTCCGGAATTTCAAATGTAATATAAACACGCCCCTCATCTTCCGTGGGAATAAAGCCCGTCGGTTTGTTTTTGAAAAGAAATGTATCGGCTACGATGATGCATACCAGCAGGATCAATACCAGCGGAGCCCTCTTGATCCATCCGCGTACGTACATCGTGTAATTCACATTGATCCGCCGATAGCCTTCATTGAACCAGTAAAAGAATTTATTGAGCCCCCGGGAATCCTTACTTATATGCTGGGGCCTTAACATCAACGAACAAAGCGCAGGAGTCAGGGATAATGCAACAAATGCCGAGATCAGGACGGAAATGGCGATTGTGATAGCAAATTGCTGATACAGCCTTCCTACGATCCCCGGAATAAAACCTACAGGCACAAATACAGCGGCAAGGATCAAAGCAATGGCGATCACAGGCCCGGTTATATCATTCAGGGCCTTGGCCGTTGCTTCCTTTGCCGAGATATGTTCAGTATCGATATAATGCTGGACCGCTTCTACGACAACGATGGCATCATCCACAACGATTCCTATCGCCAGCACAAAGCCAAACATGGTCAGTGTATTGATCGTAAAGCCCAGGGGAATGAAAAAAATAAAGGTCCCGATTATTGCAACAGGGATCGCAAGCACGGGAATCAGGGTGGAACGCCAGTTTTGTAAGAAAAGAAAGACTACAAGGGTCACCAGCAAAAGGGCGATCAAAAGGGTCTGCACCACATCATCGATCGAGACCTTTACCACAGACACTGATTCGAAGGGCACCCGGTAATCCACATCCGTAGGAAAATACTTCTTCATATCCGTCATAGCCTTGTAAATCCCTTCTGCTGTAGCGAGGGCATTGCTACCGGGAGCCTGGTAGACTAAGAGGTAGGAGGCCCGCTGTCCGTCTACAAATGAGTTAGCCGTATAGCTTACTTTTCCCAGTTGCACACGGGCAACGTCCTTCAGATAGACGATGGAGTTCTGCAGGGGATTGGAGCGGATCACGATATTTTCAAAGTCCTCCTGGGTGGTCAGACGGCTATTGGTGAAAACCGTATACTCAAAAGCTGCCGAAGAATTCTGGGGGGGTGAGGCTACGGCCCCGGCTGCAACCTGAAGATTCTGTTCATTGACGGCATTCTGAACATCGTTGGCGGTAAGCCCCAATTGGGCCAGTTTGTCTGTCTTCAACCATATCCTCATGCTGAAATTATCCGCACGGCTCAGCACATCACCTACACCTGGGACCCTTAAAAGCTGGTCTCTTACATAAATATTGGAATAATTGTCCATGAAGGGGATCGAATGAGTCCCCTTTGGAGAATACATGGCGACCAGCATCAATATGCTGGGATTTCGTTTTAGAGTGGAAATGCCCAGTCTCTGCACCTGGGCCGGCAGGGTGGGAGTTGCGATACCTACACGATTTTGAATATCCAGGGCTACTACATTGGGATCGGCGCCAATGTTCAGGGTAGCAGTGATGGTGGTCTGACCATTGTTGGCGCTATTGCTTTGCATATAAGCGACTCCCGGCACTCCATTGACCTGTGTTTCAATAGCGGTCGTGGTTGTCTGTTCCACCGTCAGGGCATCAGCCCCTGGAAAATTCGTAGTAATGGATACGGTCGGCGGCGTGATGTCAGGATACTGGCTGACAGGCATGTTGATGATGGCCAGTGTACCCACCATCACAAGGACAATGGAAATTACGATGGCAGTGACCGGTCTTCTTAGAAATATATTGGTAGACTGCATAATTCTGATTGATGTTCCACTTTCAGGGTTTGGCTCATAAATTTAAAAACTACTTTTTGGGAGGGCCAACGCTTACCCTGATACTATCTCTCAGTTTCTGAACTCCCTCCGTGATCACGGAATCGCCGATCTGGATGCCGCTTCTCACCACCACATTGCCGTTGATTTTAGTACCGAGAATGACCTTACGCTGGATAGCCTGGTTATTCCTGATGGTGAATACAAAATATTCTCCCAACTGCTCGACAATTGATTTGTAGGGGATCACCATGCTTTTTTGACCCACATCGTTTTGAACCCGCACATTGCAGGTAATCCCGGCTTTCAATAACTGATTGATATTGTGAAATACAAGCCTTACTTTTATGGTGCCCGTCTGGGGATCAACCGACCGGTCTATAAGGTATATTTGCCCCGGTTGCGGGTAGCTGTATTCACCAGGTAATTTCAGGGTAAATGTCGAGTCATGAGGGCTTGTTTTTCTATTCATTAAGAGGGAAAAACGGGTAATCTGGGATTGGTCTACAGCAAAATCCACAGCCATCGGATCATCTGTGGATACTGTGTTTAACAGCGTCTGTCCTGGTGTGACGGAAGCGCCATATTTAACCTGGGATATGCCAATTGTTCCGGTTAAGGGGGCAAAAATCAAAGAATATTTCAAACTGGTTTCGACGCTTTTCACATTGGCTTCGGCCGCTTCCACTGACATCTTTGCGGATTGCAGGTCGGCAACGGCATGATCCAGGGTCTGTTTTGCAATGGCATCATTCTTCGCTAATTCAGCATACCGGTCCGCATCCTGCTGGGCCCTGGCTTCATTGGCTTTAGCCACATTCAGATTAGCTATCGATTGTTCGTATTGGGCCCTATATTGCTGCTGATCAATTTCATAAAGCTTCTGTCCTTTCACTACATGTTGACCGTCTTTAAAGAAAATCCCCGTCATATAGCCTGCAACCTGGGGCCTGATCTCCACCTCATTCAAAGGGGTGATGGTAGCCGGAAATTCATCATAATAGGAAGCGTTCTCCTCACGAACCACGTAGGCCGCGACGGGAGTGGGAGGGGGGGCTTTCTGCATATCAGCCTGGTTCCCGCAGGAATAAAAAGCCAGGGAGGCCCCGGCGACAATTCCTCCGCAAATGAACTTCCTGGTCATCGCGAATCTGCGTTTATAATTTGGCATTGTATTCATCATTTGTTTGGACACTAATATTTGATCGTTCCCAGTGCTTTTTCCACATCTAGCTTACTGCTCAATACCTGGTAAAGTGCATTCGTATAATTTGACTGGGCATTTCTCAGATCGGTTTCCGCGGTGATCACATCCAGATAGGCCTTTACTCCGGAACGATATTGCAGGGACAACGTATTATAAACCTCCCTGGCCAGGTCGACATTTTCTTTCAGAATATAATAATCGTTCAAATTGGCTTTATAGATAGCAATGGCCTGCACATACTGGGAACTGATATTGTCCTTGAGGAAGGCGATATCCCAGTCCAGTCGCTTCAATTGAAGTTCCGCGACACGTATATTCTGGACCCTTTTAGTCCCCTGGAAAATAGGTACCGATAATTCAATTCCGGCAAAGGAATAGGGATATTTCTGATTGAACAATTGGGAAATCGGATCACTGAGATAGTAGAGGTCATAGCCTGCGACAGCCGATACATTGGGCAAATAACTCCATCGGTTGTATTTCAGGTTATAGATTTGCAATTGCTTTTCGGTTTGAAGGAGTTGGTACTCGATCCGGTTATTGTAATTAACGCTTTGGCCTGTATCCAGCAAGGCTTCCTTTTCCATCTGCAGACTGTCGAATTGGATTTGCAAAAGGGAGTCGGCCGGATAGCCCATCTGCAATTTGAGATTGGCCATTTTAGACTTCAGGGCTTCCTCATAGGTCTTTTTTTCCGCCCTTGAATTGTTCAGGGAGATCGTTGCTCTTTTATAATCCGTCTTGTCCACAATGCCGCTGCGGTATTGATTATAGGAGTCTTTCAGGCTTCTGTCCAGCCTTTCAATATCCTCTTCGACGAGTTCGATTTGTTTTTCAGTGAGCAATACATCATAAAATGCTTTACTAACATTAACGGTTACATCGATTTTGTCGCTGACCGTAGTCTGCCTGGTCTGGCGGCGAACATCTGCGGCCGTTTTCGATGCGAGCAAAACATCCCTATTGAAGATATTTTGGGTTCCGCTTAATCCAAAAGTTGCTGCATTATAGGACCCGGAAGCGACCGCGGCTCCTTCAAAATAGGTGACGGGTAATTGAAAATTATTCTGATAACTTGCATTGAAGCTGATTTGGGGATACCAGTCTGCCAGCCTGCTGCGGATTTGCCTCTCCGTAATTTCTTCGTCCAATAAAGCCTGCTGTATATAAGGATAATGTTTCAGCGCATATTGCACGCAATTATCCAGAGTTGCCACCTGAAGCACGGGATCATTTTTTTCCTGGGCCTGTATAACGCCATTGGAAAATAAAAAAACGAGGCCCAGGAGGGGGCCTATTTTGGAAACACGCATCAAATGGGATTTTTTATTCAACTTAATTTTGGTCACTGATTTTATGAGAACAAACCATCCGTCCAATGGTTCGACCTTTTTGGGACTATAAATGCACTAAGGAATGCCAAATATAAAACCTTCCCCTTTTTTTACCGCCTGTTGATCCATGAAAACCTGGATTGTATAGGAAAGAAGAGGTATTTCAATGATGAACGGCTAAGTCTATCTGGTCAAAGGGAGCTTGGAAGAATAATGCAGTCAAATCAATTGCACAGTACAATAAAAAAAGGACCCAACTTAAATGTGCTCTTCTTAATGCAATTACCGGAAAAGATCATTCCTTGCCCTTGATCTTGTCCCAAAGGTGGGAAGCCTGGTCTTTAAGCTCGCCGAGTTTTTCCCCGGCTTCCTTTTGGAGTTTGCCGGATTTGGCATCTTCTGCCAATTGACCTGCTTTTGCTTCCAGGTCTGCGGCAGCCTGACTTGCTTTTTCTTTAAAATCATTGATCGCTGAACCTGCCTCGTCTTTTAATTCATTTGCCTTGTCCTTTAAGGATTGAAAGTCTGCCATGGTTTCTCGTTTGATGGTGAAAAAATTAATTAATTAGTGCGCGAAAATGTCCAACTGGTTATCGATTCTGTTTTTCATTTCTATAAATATGGCTTTTATTTGTTCATTGATAAAATATTTCTTTATGAAAACAAGGGCAGCATATTTTCGCTTGTTGTCAACCATCGGCCAGGAACCGAAAAGGCCGGGACTTGTCACTACGATGCTCTTGCCGCTGCTATCCTGTTCTTCAATCCATTCCCCTAAAGCGTAGGGAAAATCCTTCGCTCCCATAGGAACATATTGCATATCCACCTGGCTCGTTTGTATGGACTGCATAGCCTGGATCGATTTCTCGCTGATCATCTGCCGACCCATCCATTGACCTCGGTTCAGAATCATGATCAAAAATCGCATATAGTCGGCAGCAGTGGAACTGGCTCCTCCCGACGGATTCTCCATCCCCTTACCAATAAAACTCGTATTGTACATGCCCAGGGGGCGGGCCAGGTTTTCCTGAAATAACTTATCGAAATCCTCGTGGCTGATTACTTCTAATATTCTGCCCGCAATATTCAAGCCAACGGTACTATACCTGAAGACCTTTCCAGGCAATGCTGCCAGTATTTTGTTTTTTGCAAAATCATTTACCTGAGCCTCTAAAGAAGGATAGTTACCCTCCTCGATCAAACCAGCAAGGCCGGGGTGAGGCGAATCCAGCCCGGTTGTATGTGATAAACACTGCCTGATCTTTATTTGCCCCTTACCATATAGGGTAAATGCGGGGAGAAATTTTCCGATACTATCCTCTAGAGATATTTTTCCACGGTCAACATAGATCATCACAAGGGCGGCAGTCAGCCATTTGCTGCAGGAAGCGATAGGCAATATGCTGGCAGAATCCAGGTTACCTGCATGATGTAAATAAATCATCCTGCCATCCTTCCAGACCATCGCGCAAAAACTCCCTCCCAGCCTTTGCCGGGATTCATCCAACAAGCTGCTTACCCTATCGAATTGGTAGGATTGGGAATTTCCCCGGATCGCAGGCAGACAAAGCAGGCAGTAAACGCCGATTATAAATTTCATCAGAATATCTAAAGTTTTTTCTGTTTGCCTGATGTGGTTCACCTATTCCTTCTCATGACTTATTTCAAATTGCTCAAGTCCGGTTTCATCATTCACTGCAATTGGATTGGATCTGGCTATCAATCGCCGCTTTCAACAGGCGATGGAATTCTTTCTTTTCATCTTCCTTTGGCTTTGCCAGTATAAGGATGGCGGCGTAATTCCGGCATTTGTCAATGAAGGGATAGAGTCCCATCAGGTTATTTCCGCTAATCACCGAACCGGATCCATCGGCAGCAATATCTTCCAGCCATACCCCCAGACCATAATGCAGTCCTTCAGTCAGTTTGGGAGTATATTTTACAGGCAGTTGCACAAACTGAGCCTTTTCCAGTTCATTGATGGATTTTTCGCTTAGTATTTGCTTTCCTTCGAAAACCCCCTTGTTCAAAAGCATGGCCAGGAAATTGACAAAATCGATGGCTGTAGAATGGGCTCCCCCTGTCGGATTCACGGCTCCTCCCTCATCGTTGGTGAAACTGGTTCCGCGCATTTTTAGCGGCCTTAAAAGCCTTTCCTGAATCAAGCGGTCAAAACTTTTTTTCGTGATAACCTCCAATACCCGCGCCACAATATCGGGCCCTATTTCGGAATAGAAAAACTCGGTTCCGGGATTCGACTGGATCTCTTTTTTGGCAAAGGAATTGACCTCATCTTCCAGGGTCTGGAATTTGCTTTTTTCAAAGATCTTGCCAATCCCTTCCTCCGCCTTAATGCCGGTTGTATGGGTTAGGCAATTTCTTAGCGTGATATAGCTTTTCATATAGGTGGAAAAAATAGGGATGTACTTGCTCACCTTATCATCCAGGGAAATCTTCCCTTCGTCGACAAAGGTCATGACAAGTGCCGCTGTCAACCAGTTGCCCGAGTTGAGGATAGGGGCCTGGGTCTTGGCTGTAAAATCGGTCGTCTGTTTTTGATATATCAATTTCCCGTCCTTCCAGATGACTATGGCAAAATTCCCTTCCAGATTTTTCTGGTTTTGTTTAAGCAAAGCATCCAGGTCAGTGAAGGAATATTGGGCGCCTGAATTCAGACAGAATAGCAGAAACAGAAAGGAATACATGCAGGCAAGACAGAGGATCTTTCTTTTTTGTGACAGAATAGCAATAAAATTCATTTGGATTATATTTTGTGAACCCGTTACTACGATTTGATTGTCATTGGACTGTGTTAAATAATACAAAAAGGCGGCGATCAATTTCAAAACAAAGAGAGTATGAATTTAAATAATTTCACGATTAAAGCGCAAGAAGCAATAGCAAGCGCTCAGCAGATTGCTTTCAATGGCTCTAATTCCAATATTGAGACGGAGCATATTCTGAAGGCGTTGCTTTCGGATAAAGAGTCCACGGTGGATTTTCTATTGAAGAAAAACAATGTCAATACAAGCTTTCTGGAAACAAAGGTTGATGAAAGCATAGCCAAATTACCAAAGATAAGCGGTACCGATCCCGCCCAATCAATAAGCAGGGATGCTAACAATGCCATATTGCGTTCCGGTACAGACCTGAAGGAATTCGGGGATGAATTTGTGAGTGTTGAGCATTTGTTGATCGCCTTGGTGCAGGGTAAGGACAATACAGCCAAATTATTGAAGGATGCGGGTCTGACGGAAAAAGGACTTGTGGCAGCTGTAAAAGAATTGCGAAAGGGGTCCACCATTTCCTCTCAAACCAGCGAGACCCAGTATAATGCTTTGAACAGGTACGCGAAGAACCTGAACGAGATGGCAAAACAAGGCAAATTGGACCCGGTGATCGGCAGAGATGAAGAGATTAGGAGAACCCTGCATATTCTTACCAGGCGCTCCAAAAACAATCCCATCCTGGTTGGCGAACCGGGGGTTGGAAAGACAGCTATAGCCGAAGGCCTTGCGCACCGGATCGTAAATGGGGATGTACCTGAAAACCTGAAATCTAAGATAATCTACGCCCTGGATATGGGTTTATTGATAGCCGGAGCGAAATATAAGGGGGAATTTGAGGAAAGGCTCAAATCAGTAGTAAAGGAAGTTGCCGGAAGCGAAGGAGAAATCATTTTATTTATTGATGAGATACATACACTCGTAGGAGTCGGCGGAGGTGAAGGCGCTATGGATGCTGCCAATATCTTAAAACCTGCCCTGGCAAGGGGAGAATTGAGAGCCATTGGTGCTACTACTCTGAATGAATACCAGAAATTTTTTGAGAAAGATAAGGCCCTGGAAAGAAGGTTTCAGAAAGTAATGATTGATGAGCCAAATGAGGAAGACGCAATATCCATACTCAGGGGTCTTAAAGACCGATATGAAACCCACCATCATGTCCGCATTAAGGACGATGCTATAATAGCCGCCGTTGAATTGTCCCATCGTTATATTAGCGACAGGTTCCTTCCTGACAAAGCCATTGACCTGATAGATGAGAGCGCAGCTAAGTTGAGGCTTGAGATGAATTCCATGCCTGAAGAACTGGATAAGCTGGAAAGAAATATCCGTCAGTTGGAAATTGAAAGAGAAGCCATTAAAAGGGAAAACGATGAGAATAAACTGAGGGAGTTAAGTGCTGAAATAGGCAATTTGAGCGTCGAAAGGGATACTTTGAAAGCGAAATGGAAGCAGGAAAAGGAATTGGTAGAAAAAGTGCAGAATGCCAAAGCTGAGATCGAAAACCTTAAACTTTCAGCAGAAAGAGCCGAAAGGGAGGGAGATTATGGGAAAGTCGCGGAGATCCGTTATGGAAAGATCAAGGAACAGGAAAAACAAATTGATAAATATTCCGATCAACTGAATTCCATCAGCGAGAATTCGAGGCTCATGAAAGAAGAAGTTGATGCTGAGGATATCGCTGAAGCCGTGGCCAGGACTACGGGCATTCCCGTATCAAAAATGCTGCAAAGCGAAAAGGAAAAATTATTGAACCTGGAAGATGAATTGCATAAGAAAGTAATCGGACAGGATGAGGCCATTATGGCAGTCGCAGATGCGATTCGCAGAAGTCGCGCAGGGCTGCAGGATCCTAAAAAGCCTATTGGGTCATTTATTTTCCTGGGCACTACTGGAGTGGGCAAAACAGAACTGGCTAAAGCGCTTGCGGGCTACCTTTTTGACGATGAAGCCATGATGACGAGGATTGATATGAGTGAATACCAGGAGAAACATTCCGTAAGTCGATTGGTGGGAGCCCCTCCGGGATATGTGGGTTATGACGAAGGCGGCCAGCTAACTGAGGCAGTTCGCCGTAAACCCTATAGTGTGATTCTCCTGGATGAGATTGAAAAAGCTCATCCGGATGTATTTAATATTTTATTACAGGTATTGGATGATGGAAGATTGACAGACAATAAAGGGCGGGTGGTCAATTTTAAGAACACAATCATTATTATGACCAGCAATATGGGCAGTTCCATCATTCAGGAGAATTTTGAAAAGATTACTGAAAGGAACAAAGAAGAGGTGGTTGAAGCAACCAAGGCTGAAGTCATGAACTTGTTGAGACAGACGATCCGCCCTGAGTTCCTGAACAGGATCGACGAAATTATCATGTTCCAGCCCCTGCTCAAAAACGAGATCCGGGGGATTATAGAGATCCAGTTGAAAGCCCTAAAGGAAATTTTAGCAAAAAATTCTATAATTCTGGAATTCAGTGAATACGCTATAGATTACCTGGCAGACAACGGGTTCGATCCGCAATTTGGTGCAAGACCTCTTAAAAGGTTGATCCAGAAAGAGGTAGTTAACCAATTGAGCAGGAAGATACTGGCAGGAACAATTGATAAAACTCATCCTGTACTCGTCGATGTATTTGATGGAATGGTAGTGTTTCGCAATGAAGCAACTTCCGGAAATGCCCGATCTTCAAATGGGCAAAAACAGAAGTCGTCACATTGATTTTTTTGCACTATCATTGTGAACCAAAAAGAAGAAATTCTTGTTTATTGATTAGTTATGGCAATGAAACCAAAGGAAATAATAGAAATTATCCCCACTAAACAGATTTTTGTAGGCGACCCAAAGGCGCTGGTGACTTTAATGGAATACGGAGACTATGAAAGCGAGGCTTGCGCCAAGGCAAATGAAGTCGTAAAGCAATTGCTGGAGGACTTTAAAGGAAAGATCAGGTTCAATTTCAGGCATTTTCCATTGACTAAAATTCATCAGCGCAGCCTGAAAGCCGCCGAGGCTTCTGTGGCTGCGGCTCAGGAGGGTAAATTTTGGGAAATGCATAACATATTGTTTGCCAATAGAAAAACTCTGGGTACCACAAGTTTGAAATTACATTCTCTCGAAGCTGGGATCACAAGCAAAAAATTTCTGGACGACCTCGTGAATGCCACTTATGGTTGGCAGGTGCAAGGGGATCTGAAAGAAGGTATTGATAAAGGGATTAAGGATGTTCCGGCCTTCTTTATAAATGGCGAACCATTAAATGCCAAGCCCACTTACGAAAACCTGAGTAAGGCAATTAATTCTGCACTCCGTCAGTTGAAGCGAAAACTGGCAACAAAACAAAGAGCATAGTTTAATTTCTTACAGGTCCCGAATTTTCGGGGCTTTTCATTTAAGGAATTAGTCAAAGAAAAGCCCTCTGTGAAAACAGAAGGCCGTCTAACGATTGCTTGCCATATGAAAGAGGTATCTATATTATATTATTTAAAAACTATATTTTAATTAAATATGTATTGATAATACAAATATAACGAAAAAATATAAAAATAAATACATCATTAAGAATAATATATTCACATATATTCCTTTAGTGCTGCTTCGAGGCAATCCATGGCTTTGTTAATGGCCTTCGTATTTAGAACATAAGCAAGCCTCACTTCCTGTTTTCCGAGTCCGGGCGTTTTGTAGAAACCGCTTGCAGGGGCCACCATAACGGTTTGATTCCTATATGAAAAATCTTCCAATAACCATTGGGCGAAACGATCCGCATCGTCAATCGGCAGGCGGGCCATCGCATAAAAAGCACCGCCCGGATTTGGGCAATAGACCCCTGGCATCTTATTAAGCCGGCTTACTAAAAGATCCCTCCTTTTTAGGTATTCAGCCCTGGTATGGTCAAAATAATCAACGGGCAGATCAATGGCAGCTTCGCCCAGTATCTGTCCAAAAGAAGGGGGACTGAGCCTGGCCTGGGCAAATTTCATTGCTGTGTCATAGAGGGTATTATTCCTGGTAATAAATGCGCCTATTCTTCCCCCGCACGCGCTATATCTTTTTGAAATCGTATCCATCAGGATCACATGATCATCTACTCCTTTCAGTGTCATCGCACTTATATGTTTTCCATCATAGCAGAATTCCCGGTAGGCCTCGTCGGAAAACAGATAGAGATTGTATTTCTTAATGAGATCCCTGAGCGTTTCCATCTCCCTGCTGCTATAAAGGTAACCTGTCGGATTATTCGGATTACAGATTACGATGGCCCTCGTCTTTTCTGTGATAGCTCTTTCAAATGCTTCCGGTGAAGGAAGGGCGAAACTGTCTTCGATCCTTGAAGTGACGGGTTTCACATTGATCCCGGCAGCAACGGCAAATCCATTGTAGTTGGCATAGAAAGGTTCAGGAATAATGACTTCGTCTCCCGGATCCAGGCAGCTCATAAACCCAAATAAAATGGCCTCCGAACCTCCTGTTGTAACCAGGATTTGAGAATAATCAACCTCGATACCCACTCTCTTATAGTATTCAACCAATTTTCTGCGGTAACTTTCATTACCCGCGCTATGGCTATATTCCAGGACTTTAATATTTGCTCTCCTCACAGCATCCAGGGCCTGTGGAGGGGTTTCAATATCCGGTTGCCCGATATTGAGATGAAACACCTGCATACCTCTTTTTTTGGCTTTTTCCGCGTAGGGAACCAATTTCCGGATAGGGGAGGCCGGCATATGCGCACCTCTCTGACTAATCTTTAACATGGCACAAAAATAACAAAGCTCCTCCTTCAACTAAAGGAACAGGCGAAATAAAAAAGGTTGCATCCTTCAATTGATACAACCTTTTCCAAAAAAATTTAAAATGACTATTGACCGGATTTATCGGGCTTTGCGCTTTGTTCCTGCTGGTATTTTGCGTAATCGGCTTCGTTAAGAACCTGACCCGTGATGCGTAAGATCGTTGGCATATCAATACCTGCCAGTTTCACTGTGATCGTCTTGTTGAAAGGGCCCGCAGCCGCCGCATTGAAGCCGGCACTTATCCTGTTGAGGGCTCCCTTGTTGATCGGAGCTTCTGGTTTAACCGGAGTTGTGCAACCGCAGGAGGCGATTGCCGATTCGATAACTACGGGTCCATCGCCGATATTCACGAATTCAAAATCATGTTTTACGGGGGTGCCCTGTTTGATTTTTCCAAAATCAAAACTCATTTCCTTGAATTTGACCACATCTTCTACTTTTTTCTGAGCCTGGGGAGCCTGTTGGGCATATAGATGCAATGAAACTATGAGGATGCCTAAACTCAGGAATAACCTTTTCATGCTTATTGATTTATTTGTTTGAGTAATTGTAAAGAAGAATTTTCAGGTGCGGAACTTGTCGGGGATTTATAAACCTCTCCCGTTATTGTTAAGGATTTGGATTGGTGATCATGATAAAAGATGGTGACTGTTTTCCGGAAAGGGCCTTCGGCATAGGCATTATAACCTACTTTGATCATAGATCCGGCTCCGCCGGCAATTGGAGCCTTGGACCATTCCGGAGTTGTGCAACCGCAGGAGGCCTGGACATTTTCCAGAATCAGAGGATCTGTTCCTATATTGCTGATTTCAAAATTATAGGTGACCGGCCTGCCTTGAGGTATCTTACCGAAATCATGGCTGACTTCCTTCAATCGTAGCACGTCCTGAGGTTTTGAATTAACAGCAGGAGCACTTGCCTGGGAGTAGGACTTGCTGATAAGCAGAATGAGAAACAGTACGGCGAATAGCGGCTTCATGTGATGAAAATAATAATTAAATAAAGTTACTAACTAAACGCTGTTTTTGGCAATTAATTTTGGGCCTGTCCTTTTTTTTGAACAGGAGTTTTGCTAATTTTTCAAGGTCGAAGATGACTTGCCAAATAAATTTCCGGATAATCTTATTTTTGTCGCATGGATAGTATCTCGCAGGAAGCGTTTCTTTCCCAGCAGAAAGTCTCTTTTGATAATTTCAGGAGCGAGGTGCTGAACGATTACCGCCTGGCTTTTGAAAGCAGGGAGGTCAGTTTGCTGGGTAGAAAGGAAGTGCTGACAGGGAAGGCTAAATTTGGCATTTTTGGAGACGGGAAGGAAGTCCCCCAAGTCGCTCTGGCAAAATTTTTCAAACCGGGCGACTTTTATGCAGGCTATTATCGGGATCAGACATTGGCATTTGCCACCGGAGTCGCAACAATTGAAGAGTTTTTTTCCCAGCTTTATGCGGATCCGGATATTCAGCATGATCCCCATAGTTCGGGAAGACAGATGAACTCACATTTTGCCACGCGCTCTATCAACTCAGATGGTGAATTCCTGAACCTGGTCCATAAAAAGAACTTTACGGCCGGACTGGCCCCTACCGCTGCGCAGATGCCCCGGGCCCTCGGCCTGGCATATGCATCCAAAGCCTTCCGGGAGGTGGATGCGCTTGCCCCTTTTGACCATCTTTCTGACAAGGGAAATGAGGTATGTTTCTGTACAATTGGAGATGCCTCAACCAGTGAGGGTCAGTTTTGGGAAACGATCAATGCGGCCTCTGTACTTCAGGTGCCGCTGGCCATCTTTGTATGGGATGATGGGTATGGAATTTCAGTTCCCAAGAACCTTCAAACTGCCAAGTCCTCGATTTCCGAGGTCCTCAAGGGTTTTCAGAAGACAGATGGAAGCAATGGACTGGATATTTACAAAGTGAAAGGCTGGGATTATGCCCATCTGTGTGAAGTGTTTGAGGCCGGTATTCAAAGGGTTAGAGGCCAGCATATACCTGCCATTTTTCATATTGAGGAAGTAACACAGCCTCAGGGCCATTCCACTTCAGGTAGTCATGAACGATATAAAACACCGGAAAGACTGGAATGGGAAAGAAATTGGGATGGGTTGAGAATCATGCGGGATTGGATCATTGAAAATGCCCTTGCAGGCGATGAGGAATTGGAGGACATAGAGAATAAGGCAAAGGAATTTGTACGAAATAATAAAATATCTGCCTGGGAGAAATTACAGGCGCCTATAAAAAAGCAGGTCGGCGTGAGTCTCAAACTCATGCAGCAAATCATGCAACACAAACAGGATGGGGATGAAGCAATACAGAAACTCATCACGGAATTATCTTCCAATAAGGAGCCTGGTCGCCGGGATGTTTTGGAGATTCTGCACCGATGTATGGAATTGGAATCCCAATCAGATTTGTCCGGAGAAGGTGACCCCAGAGAATGGACCACTATCCGGGATTATTACGCGGAATTGCTGGAAGAAAGCAAATCGCTTTATAATACGCATCTCTACCATGAGGGTGGGGCGAGTTCCTTAAGAGTCAATGAAGTAAGTGCGGAATATGAAGAAGATGCCCCAATGCTGAACGGATATGAGATACTGAATAAGTATTTTGACGCGCTTTTCAGCGCCAATCCCAAGGTCATGGCATTTGGTGAGGACGTAGGAAAGATAGGGGATGTCAACCAGGGTTTTGCAGGACTTCAGAATAAACATGGATCAGGGCGGATCTTTGATACAGGCATAAGGGAGATGACTATAATCGGACAGGGTATCGGCTTGGCATTTCGGGGATTAAGGCCGATCGCAGAAATTCAATACCTCGATTACCTTTTATATGGCATACAGACCCTGAGCGATGATCTCGCTACCTTGCAATACCGGACGGCCGGGCGCCAGAGCGCTCCCCTGATCGTGAGAACAAGGGGGCATCGTTTGGAAGGGATCTGGCATAGTGGTTCGCCCATGGGAATGATCTTAAACTCTTTGCGTGGCATGTTCATATGCGTGCCTCGTAATATGGTCCAGGCAGCCGGAATGTACAATACCTTACTGGACGGGCTGGACCCTGCTCTAGTGATTGAAAGCCTGAATGGTTATCGGCTTAAGGAACGACTTCCTGAGAACTTATTGAATTTCAGAGTTCCGCTTGGGATACCTGAAATACTTCGTGAAGGCGAGGATATCAGCCTTGTTTCCTACGGTTCTACTTTAAGGATCGTTCAGGAAGCGGCAGCAAGACTGGAGAAAATCAATATCCATTGTGAAGTGATCGATGTGCAGACCCTGCTTCCTTTTGACAGGAATCAGAGCATCCTTCAATCGCTTAAAAAGACAAACAGGATACTTTTCATCGATGAAGATGTGCCTGGTGGAGCGGCTGCATATATGTTCAATAAAGTAATGGAAGAACAGGGTGGGTATCGTTGGCTGGATGTCTCACCCAGGACGCTCACGGCTAAAGCTCATCGTCCTGCTTATGCAAGCGATGGCGATTATTTCAGCAAACCAAATACGGAAGATATCATTGAGTCGGTAAAGCAGATGATGAAGGAATGATCAGTCCAGAAACCTTGCTTTTAAATCTTCGGTAGGCAGCATACATTCATTCCTTTTTCCGAACCATCGGTAGCGGTTATGCGCTATGAAGTCATAAAGGGCATCGCGAATAAAACTTGGTATAACAATAAAGATATAAAGCAGACTCCATGTTCCGCCGAGTTTTTTAAAAACCCTCAAAGCGGCCGTTGAACGGGTATAATGTTTTTCATCCTCGATCAATAAGAAAGAGTCGGTTTTATCCGGCTGAATGTTCAGATTTCTAAGATATTCCTGACCATGGGGACCCTGGAGGGATCCGAATTTGAATTGTTTATTCCGGTCATGGCGGATTACGAACTGCACTGCCCGGTTACAGAGATTGCAAATGCCATCAAATAATATAATGTCACCCTGACCTTTCATCACCTGCAAAATTACGGCAGCGGACGTTCTGCTGTTCTTATTTAAAGATGATGCTCAGATTATTTCAGGTTGTGAAAGACTTTTTGGACGTCTTCATCCTGCTCCAGTTTGTCGACGAGGCGCAATACTTCATCAACCTGGATTTCCGGGAGATCGATCGTTGTAGATGGTAACCATTCAACCTCTGCGCTTATCGGCGTTATTTTCTTTTCCTCCAGCGCCCTTTGCATATTGCCAAAATTGTTGAAAGTCGTGCGAAGAACCAGGACAGGTTCTTCATGTTCCCCAGTTGATTCTCCCATTTCTTCCAGGCCTGCATCAATCAGATCAAGTTCCAGTTCCTCCTGGTTTAGCCCTTCGGGTTTAAGTTTGAAGACGCCCATCTTTTTAAACTGAAAACTGACCGATCCGCTCGTGCCCATATTCCCATTTCCCTTAGTAAAATAACTCCTGAGATTGGCTACCGTCCGGATGGGGTTATCGGTAGCTGTTTCTACCAGAACAGCCACTCCGTGAGGAGCGTAACCTTCATAAAGTATTTCTTCATAGTTGTCCATTTCCTTGCCCATAGCTCGTTTTATGGCAGCTTCAACCCTGTCCTTGGGCATATTGACACTTTTGGCATTTTGGAAACAACGCCTCAGTGAAGGGTTACTGCCAGGGTCCGGCCCCCCTGACTTGACAGCAATGGCAATTTCCTTACCGATACGGGTAAATTGTTTTGCCATCCTGTCCCATCTTGCGAACATGGTATGCTTTCTGACTTCAAAAATCCTTCCCATACAAGTGTTTAATCTTATTTAACGGGTGGCAAATTTAGATAAATTCCATGTGGAAATGCAATCATAATCCCGGATGAAAATTAAAAAAACCGCCGGAGGCGGTTTTTTACCTATTGAAAATCTTTTGCTTTTGGAAGAATTTCACCAGGAGATTTCAACTTGCTTTTGCCTCTTCCGTAACCGAAATAAATGAGAAGGCCGAGAATCATCCAGATGACCGCACTTAGCAGGGTCTTGCCCCAGAGACTGAAGATCATTGCGGAACAAACCAATATTCCTAAAATTGGGACCAGGGGGACAAGGGGGGTCTTGAAGGGCCTGACCAGGCCCGGGTCTGTTTTTCTTAATATAATAACACCGATGCAAACGAGCACGAATGCCAGGAGGGTTCCGATAGAGGTCAGGTCTCCGGCCACACTTCCAGGCACAAAGCCGGCAAAAAGTCCGACGAAAACAAATAAAATAAGATTGCTTTTATAAGGGGTCCTGAATTTTGGATGGAGTTTGGAGAAAACGCCTGGAAGCAATCCATCTGTCGACATGGTATAGAACACCCGGCTTTGCCCCATTAGCATCACCAGTATTACGGACGAGAAACCAGCCAGAATGGCGACCGTAACCAATTTGGCCAGCCAGCCATAACCATGCATATAGGTTTCAATGGCATAAGCGACAGAAGCTTCTTTACCCGCTTTTACAAAATCAGTAAAGGGAGATACGCCGGTAAGCACCCAGGAAAACAATACATATAGTATGGTGCAAATGACCAGGGATCCTAAAATACCCATCGGCATGTCCTTTTTCGGGTTCTTGGCTTCCTGCGCTGCAGTGGAGACCGCATCGAACCCGATAAAGGCAAAAAATACGATGGCGGCCCCTTTCAAGACTCCACCCCAGCCATGATTGAAGAAACCCGAATAAGAATAAAGTGTCCCGTCCGGCTGCAAAGCCGGGGCTTGTGTAGCCGGTATAAGGTAGGGGTGATGGTTGGCAGGATTAATGAAATTCCATCCGATGAAAATGAAGACCAGTACAATCGACACCTTTATTATTACAATGATCGCATTTACTACGGCCGATTCCTGAGTGCCCTTGATAAGCAGCAAGGTGATCAGAATCAGGATAAGGAGGGCAGGCAGGTTGATGATCCCCTGATGAAGCACATTACCCGCATCGAGCGCTTTTTCAAATGGGGAATGGCTCCATTCATATGGAATTCTTCCACCGACGAGTTTGTTCAGGAATTCACTCCAGGCAATAGAAACCGTGGCAGCACCAAGTGCATATTCGAGAACGAGTGCCCATCCGATTATCCAGGCCACGAGTTCGCCCATTGTCGCATAGGCGTAGGTATAGGCGCTTCCTGCAATGGGAATGATTGACGCAAACTCAGCATAACAAAGGCCGGCGAAGGCACATCCGACAGCCGCGATCAGGAATGAAATGGTTACAGCCGGACCCGCATGGCCACCAGCCGCAGCCGCAGTCCTTACAAACAGACCGGCCCCGATAATGGCGCCAATCCCCAGCGCTACCAGGCTTCCCGCTCCTAGCGTACGTTTCAGCCCCTTTTCGGAATCCGCCGCCTGAGATAGCAAAGCGTCTAATGACTTTTTTCTGAATAAACTCATACAGTGTTGTGTTGGTGATTCTTGAGTATGATAGAGTTCGTAAAATAAGAAAATATATGATATGGAGCGATTTCTTTTTGCATCCGGCTTTCCAAAGTTTTGTCATATCGATATTTTTCGATTGATTGCGGTCAATTCACCAACCGCTGACTGCTGATGAAACCGAGCATGAGTATTTGTCATACGCAGGGTAAAAATTAGACGAGGTTCCATCTGTTAGACAGAGAAAATTATAGATATTCAGATGAAAAGGATCGGACTATCCGGATGGATTTTAATTGCCATGATTGCAGGAATTGGCTCCGGCCTTTTGATTCACACCAGGATGTCGAATGCTTCCGCAGAAAATTTTGCCAATGGCATTTCCCTGGTTACTGAAATTTTCCTGCGCCTTATCAAGATGATTATAGCACCCCTTGTTTTTTCAACCCTCGTTGCGGGCATCGCCAAATTGGGTGATATCCGTGCCGTAGGCAGAATTGGGGCGAAGACGCTGATTTGGTTTATTTGCATGTCTCTGATCTCTCTCCTGCTGGGAATGGTATTGATGAATTCCTGGAAATTGGGGCAGGGCCTGAATTTGCCGATCCCGAACAATTCTGAAAAAGTTCCTGTGGACGCGGGTGGCATTTCATTCAGAAATTTTACCGAGCATGTAGTTCCCGACAGTATTATCGGTGCAATGGCTTCCAACCAGATCCTCCAGATCGTCGTTTTTTCTGTTTTTTTTGGGATCGCACTTGCTGCCATAGGGGAGAAAGGGAAGCGGCTGGTTCATGTCCTGGAGACAATTGCGGACACTGTGCTGAAAATGACAGGGTATGTGATGAAACTTGCGCCACTCGCGGCTTTCGCAGCAATCGCCGGCATATTGGCATTGAAGGGGCCGGAGGTTTTACTTACCTATGGGACATTCATTGTTGGTTATTATGCAGGTGTGCTGTTGTTGTGGATATTATTATTGCTGGTTTCAGCGCTTTTTATCGGTAATAAATCCTGGCAGATCATTCGCTGCGTGAAAGACACTATATTACTTGCATTCAGCACGTCCAGTTCGGAGGCCGCTTTTCCGTCGCTTCTTGCTGAACTGGAATCCTTTGGCTGTCCGAACCGGATCGTCAGCTTTCTGTTGCCTTTAGGATACTCTTTTAATTTGGTCGGTAGCATGTTGTATATGACTTTTGCAGCGTTATTTATTGCACAAGCTTATGGGATGCACATGGGGTTAAGCAGCCAGATCAGCCTTTTGTTGGTATTGATGTTCACCAGTAAGGGAATCGCCGGTGTTCCAAGGGCCGCCATTGTCGTCATGGCAGGTACGCTCAACATGTTTCATATTCCGCAGCAGGGCCTATTGCTGTTACTGGGAATTGATCAGGTCCTGGATATGGCCCGAAGCGCCACCAATGTAGTTGGCAACAGCCTTGCCGCCGTGGTCATAACGAAAATGGAGAAAGCTTTCAATAATTAAATATGGGAAAAGGAATTATACAACAGTTCATCGAGTGGATCATTCATAATGGCGGCCTCTATATGTTGCTCCTTGTCATTTTTGCTGAAACCGGGCTATTCGTTGGCTTTTTTCTGCCAGGTGACAGCCTGCTGTTCGCAGCGGGGATTTATGTAAAGGACCTCGCCAAGGAATTTTTTGATGTGCATTACAGTCTCATTATCCTATTGGTGATCATTGCATCAATATTGGGGAATATTGCAGGATTTTGGTTTGGCAATAAGACGGGACCTCTTCTTTATGAGAGAAAAGATTCCCTGCTTTTTAAGAAAAAATACCTGGTCCGGGCCCATGATTTTTATGAGCATTACGGCAAGGGCACAATCTTCCTGGCCAAATTCCTCCCCATCCTTCGGACATTCGCTCCGATCGTGGCAGGGATCGTCAAAATGGATAAGAAGAGTTTTCATTTTTACAATATCGTAGGAAGTGTGGTATGGGTGAGCTCAATGATGATTGGCGGTCATTTTTTGCAATCCATTGTCTGGAGAAAATTCGGCTATAGCTTGAAAGATCATATCGAAGCCATCACGATCATTATTGTTTTGGTGACGACATTGCCCGTGCTTTTTAAATTGTTTTTCCCCGGCAAAAAGAAAACATCAGGGCCCCCAACTACTTAATAAATTCCAGTTCTCAAATGAACCAGCAACGAGGAAAAATCTTCAACCTGGCCGTGATTGTAGCGGCCCTGGGCTATTTCGTGGACATTTATGATCTCTTATTGTATAGCATCATCAGAGTGCCTTCACTGCGTTCTTTGGGTTTGGATGAGGACGCAGTTGCAAAGAAGGGCCTTTTCATCATCAATATTCAAATGCTTGGCCTGCTGATCGGAGGAATTATCTGGGGAATATTGGGCGATAAGAAGGGAAGGCTGAAAGTATTATTTGCTTCAATTATATTGTATTCACTGGGAAATATAGCCAATGGTTTTGTGAATACCCCGGAACAATATGCATGGGTCCGTTTTTTCACTGGAATGGGGCTGGCAGGGGAACTGGGCGCCGGGATTACCCTGGTCAGTGAATTGATACCTAAGGAAAAAAGGGGAATTGCAACCTCCCTTGTGGCGGGTATCGGATTAACGGGTGCCGTCCTTGCTTATTTTGTAAGCAAAAGCTTCATTTCAGCAGATGGAAGCGGTTGGCGCACCTGCTATTTTATCGGCGGGGCCCTCGGATTTTTATTGCTACTTCTTCGTATCGGGGTATTGGAGTCAGGAATGTTTAAGACTGTGGAAGGGGACAAGAAAGTGCGCAAGGGTGATTTTTTAATGCTCTTCAAAAATGGCCGGAGGCTTAAGAAATACCTGACTTCAATATTGATAGCCTTACCTAACTGGTATGTTATAGGGATATTGCTAACCTTCTCAGACAAGTTTGCTGTGAAAATGCATGTCCAGGGGAAGATTGAGCCAGGAAAATCCATTATGATTGCCTATGCCGCGATTTCTATCGGAGATATCCTGATCGGTTTTGTGAGCCAATGGATGAAGAGTCGCAAAAAATCGATGTTGCTTTTTCATGTCATTACTTTGGGAGCCATGATCTGGTTTTTTAACCTGGATGGCGCTTCAACTGCCGAGGTTTATATTGTATGCGCCGTCCTGGGCTTCGGAACAGGATTCTGGGCCATGTTCGTGACAATGGCGGCTGAACAATTCGGAACAAATATCAGGGCCACAGTTGCGACGACGGTTCCAAATATGGCCCGTGGCTCGCTAAATCTCGTATCGGCCCTGTTCATCAGTCTGCAGTCTCACCTGGATCCAGCTCAGGCCTACCTGAAAAGCGGCTGGATTACGGGCATTTTTGTCTTTGGGTTTGCTTTTTTAGCATTGTATCTGACTGAAGAAACCTTTGGCAAGGACCTGGATTACCTGGAGGTCTGAACAATGCCTGAATGTGAAATGAACATAGATTGAACATGAACTATGTATGGACTGAATTTGGCCCGTTCCGAAGCCTTAATTTTACATCATGAAATTTCTGATCATCCGTTTTTCATCCATCGGGGATATCGTGCTTACCACACCTGTTATCCGTTGCCTGAAAAAGCAAATCCTTACGGCAGAACTTCATTACCTTACTAAACCCGCTTTCGCCGGGATCCTGGAGGCCAATCCCTATTTAGACCGGTTACATTTGCTAAAAGATGATTTGAATGAAACAATCCGGGAAATGCGTGAGCAGGACTTCGATTATATCATCGACCTTCACCATAATCTCAGGACCTTCCGTGTCAAGTGGGGACTTTCAAAAAAATCCTTTTCTTTTCCTAAACTCAATATCGAAAAATGGCTGATTACAGCCCTTAAGATAGATCGGCTCCCGAGGAGCCATATAGTGGATCGTTACATGAAAACCGTAGAAAGTTTTGGAGTCAGGAATGATGGGGCTGGGCTGGATTATTTTATTCCCGATTCAGAAAAGATAAAAGAAAAAGATATTCCTGCCTCACATCATCTGGGATATATCGGAATCGTTATCGGTGCGGCCCATTTTACTAAAAAGTTTCCAATAGAAAAACTAAAAACGCTCTGCGCGAACATTGATCATCCGGTTATTTTACTTGGAGGGCAGCAGGACAGAACAGATGGGGAAGAGATTGCAAATATGGATCCGGTAAAGATTTACAATGCCTGCGGCAAGTTCAGCCTTCATGAATCGGCCGACCTTGTGCGCCGGGCTAAACTGATCATCAGCAATGATACGGGCTTCATGCACGTGGCCGCCGCATTTAAAAGGCCCCTGATTTCTATATGGGGAAATACCATTCCCGAATTCGGCATGTATCCGTATTATGGGGATTTATTTTCAAAAACCTTGCAGGCGCAGGGCAGAACGCTTTCAGCCTTTTCCGAAACCATGGAAGTCAAAGGCCTTTCCTGCAGGCCTTGTTCAAAAATCGGCCATGACAAATGCCCGAAGCGTCATTTTAAGTGCATGCGCTTGCAAAACGATCAGGAAATAGAAGAAAAAATATATCAATACCTGAACAGGCTGCCAAAGGACCAGGCAACCATCGGCTTTTGAATCTAACCCTCGCTATTTAATATGTTCTCTCGCCCATCCTCCTTCATTGCTGAAGAGATTATAGCCTTCATTGAAATCAGCACAAAGAAATTTACCGGGCCTGTTGCCGTTGTTAAGACTACGGGCCCAGGCCTTATTCTGTTTAATCAGAGCGTTTTTAAGACCTCATTCATATTGCGAACGGCATCTGCGCTCTTACTGAAGAGCGACTGTTCTTCGCTGCTGAGATCGAAATCAATTATTTTCTCCCATCCGTTTTTCCCAATGATGACCGGAACTCCAAGACAAATGTCCTTTTGACCATATTCCCCATCGAGAGAGACACAACAACTGATTAGTTTTTTCTCATCCCTCACAATGCTTTCCACAAGGGATGCGCCGGCCGCTCCGGGAGCATACCAGGCCGATGTTCCGATCAGTTTTGTCAATGTGGCACCTCCCACCATGGTGTCTGCAACTATCTGCTTTTGTTGTTCAGCACTTAAAAGGGCGCTGACCAGGACGCTGTTCCAGGTAGCCAGTCGAATTAGAGGGATCATGGTGGTGTCTCCATGGCCACCGACGACAATTGCATTGAGATCGGTGGGGCTTGCCCCCAGGTGCTGGCTTAGTTGATAACGGAACCTGGCGCTGTCTAGTGCACCTCCCATGCCGATGATCCGGTTCTTAGGCAATCCTGTAGCTTTTAAGGTCAGGTAGGTCATGGTGTCCATTGGATTGCTTATTACAATCAGGATGGCATCGGGAGAATGCTTTAAAATGTTTTCCGCCACTCCTTTGACGATCCCTGCATTGGTTCCAATGAGTTCTTCCCTGGTCATGCCTGGTTTTCGCGGGATCCCGGATGTAATCACAACCACTCCGCTTCCGGCAGTTTTGGAATAATCATTGGTGCTGCCAATGATTTTGGTGTCAAACCCTAAGAGGGCTGCAGTCTGCATCATATCCTGTGCCTTTCCTTCGGCAAGGCCTTCTTTAATATCAAGGATTACCAGTTCTGTGGCCAATTCTTTACGGGCAATATTATCAGCACAAGTGGCTCCGACGGCACCTGCGCCTACAACCGTTACTTTCATATGCGTATTTTTAGTTTTTCTATTTACCGGATGGAACCTCCCTTTTTCATTTCCCTGTTTGAACATAATTGCTCGTACCCTGTTTCCACTCTATTTATTCTATTGTATAGATTAATTTGCGGTGCAAAAGTAATTGACAGGCCCCTTCTTTCCAAAACCTGCCTTTTCCCACATATTGACAGCACAGTGAACCACAGCGGCTTCCACCCGTTATTATATCTTTGTAACAAAATAATCATATGTTGGATACCATTGAAAGCGCCATTGAAGACATAAGAGCAGGAAAACTGGTCATAGTGGTTGATGATGAGGACCGTGAAAACGAAGGGGATTTTATTGTTGCGGCTCGTAAGGTTACGACGGAAATAATCAATTTCATGAGCAAATACGGAAGGGGTCTCATCTGCGTCCCGCTTGTAGAAGATCGTTGCGAAGAACTGGAGCTGGACATGATGGTAAATAACAATACTGGCTTGCACGAGACGGCTTTTACGGTTTCCGTTGATTTATTAGGGCATGGTTGCACAACGGGTATTTCAGCCCGGGACCGGGCTAAAACTGTAGAAGCGCTAAACAATAAAAATACAAAGCCGGAGGAGCTTGGCCGCCCGGGTCATATATTTCCTTTAAAGGCCAAGTCAGGGGGAGTTTTGCGCAGGGCAGGCCATACCGAGGCCGCAATTGATCTGGCAAGGCTGGCAGGTTTTGAACCGGCTGGCGTTTTGGTGGAAATTATGAACGAGGACGGCAGCATGGCAAGGCTCCCGCAGCTTGAGGAGATCGCAGCTCAATTTGATTGCAGATTGATTTCGATAAAGGATCTCATCGAATACAGATTGAAAACGGATTCTCTGATCGAAGAGATCGTCAGGGTGGATTTGCCAACAAAATACGGCCATTTCAAATTGATTGCGTTCAAAGAAAAAAATACTATCAACGAGCACCTTGCCCTTATAAAAGGAGAATGGGGAAAAAATGATCCTGTGCTCGTGCGCGTGCATTCTTCCTGTTTTACAGGGGATATACTGGGTTCCCTACGCTGCGATTGCGGGGAACAATTGCATCATGCTATGGAAATGGTGGAGGAAAATGGGAGCGGGGTAATTGTGTACATGAATCAGGAAGGAAGAGGCATCGGACTGGTTAATAAATTGAAAGCCTACCGTTTACAGGAAAAGGGGATGGACACGGTTGAAGCTAACCTGCACCTGGGATTTCCAATGGATAAGCGGGATTATGGGGTTGGCGCCCAAATCCTGAGATACCTGGGGATAACCAAGATCCGTCTTATCAGCAATAATCCAAAGAAGAGAACAGCCCTTTCCGGTTATGGCCTGGAAATCGTGGAGACGGTTCCCATCGAGATCAAACCCAATCCCCATAACGAGAAATACCTAATTACGAAAAGAGATAAGCTGGGTCATAATATTTTAAAGTAGGCCAGGTCATTGAGTGCCACTGCTGGTTGTGACCGGGGGAACGGGTGGAGGAGTCTCTTTTGGCTTGTCTTTTTTCTTCTTTCTGAAAAGTTCATCAATGCGGTCAAAATTCCTATGGTAGGAAAGACTTGTCCCCGAGCTATTGGCTGTGCGGTTGGCTGCTGACAGATAGTTATATGAATCCCTATAGAAAACACTGACCGTAAGTTTTCCGTCCTTCGTGATCTTATAGTCCATATTGAGGTCAGGCAGGAACTGGAAGGAAGATGCGGCAGCCTGCTGAGCGCTAAGACCAATATCAAGAGCGCTGCCAAAAGTAAAGGTCAGTCGCTCATCAAGAAAGCTTTTTGCCACAGATAAATTGACATTGGTTCGATCGTAGACGATCTTGGATTGGTCGACGTTCCCTGCCAGGTAGGCGCTGCCGTTATAGAAATTGGTGTTCAGATTGAGCCGCAGATTATTGTTATTGAATACTTTTTTGAAAATGCTGGAAAACTGCTGAGAAAGCTGGTTGGAAATAAACCCGGAGATACTGCTAACGAAAATTCCGGTTACGGCTGAACTCGGATCAAAAGCCGTATTGGTGTTGGACATCGGACCGAAACTGTTAAATACAAGCAGGAAGGACACCTGTTTGTTGAGTTCATTGGGGTCCGACTCGATGAGGTTAAGCAGGAGAGTAGCATACATGTCGTTTTTCAGCGGACTGTTCTGCGGCAATTCGATTTTGAATTCAATATGTGGTTGGGTCAGTTTTTGGGTAAGATCAGCAATGACCAGGATGGGCCCGCGATATCCTGTTAATTCGGCACTGTTTCCAAAAGCCTTTCCAACCGTCGAATTGGTATAGGCCAGGTCATTGAAACTGATATTGTCGGCCTGGTAAATGGCTTCGATATTGATCTCCGCCTTATAAGGGTCACCTTTCCATTGAATATAATTATCTCCGCCTTCACGGAATATGAACGGCTTTCTGATAAATGACTGGAATGTGAAGTTATAACTTCCTTTGTCAATTTCATAACGTCCTGATATGCTTAGGTCTTCGGCGGATCCCACGCGCATCTGGAGATTGCCATGTCCATTGGCTTTGATGATATCCCCCGTAAGCGGGTCAAGGATGACATAAACATTGGCAAAATTGTTTGCTGTGAGATCAAGTTTGACTGTAAGATTTGTTTCCTTGTTATTGGTTTGTCGCTTCATCTCCTTACCATAAACTTTCCAGATAAGGAAATCTGCATCTGCGCTTTCCCTTGTTGAATTAAGCGGCAGATAAAGCTCAGAACTGTCGGCAGGAGCGCCCTTTATTTCAAGAAGCATGTTTTCGTCCGGTCCGCTGAGGGACATTTCCGCTTTCCCGATAACCTTCCCATAAAACTGGTTATTGTCCGTCCCCTTCGTATTCAACACCAATAGCTTATTCGTGGATATGGCAAAATCGTAGGCTAAATCTGAAAAAGAATGGTGCATCAGTTTGCTTCTTTTGACCTGTCCTGTATTTCCGAGGGTATCCCTGATTTGGAAAGAGCCAAAATCCATATAACCGTCTCTGAGGGCGACCTGCGCCTTCGGAATCAAATAAGTGCATTTCGTGTATTTTACACGGAGTCTGGCATCCCGCAAGCTCACGTCTCCGATATATTTCAACTCGTTCGCTGGCCCCACAATTTGCAATTGGCCGGTTGCGAAACCCTGGACATTGCTGAATACCGTATCTACATACCGGCCAAGCAGATCAATTTTCGTGTCTTTGAAATGAGTGAGGATATTGACCGGTTGGGTGGTCGCAGCCAGGCTATCCGAGGTCTTGAATATACCCTGCAGATCGAAATGATAATTGAGGTTGTCTGAATTCACATGTGCGGTGATAAGGCCGGTTTCTTTTTCGTATCCGGAACTTATTTCCAGCTTACCTACTGAATCGTTATTCAGGCGGAATTGCTCAGCCAGGCCCTTAAAGGAAAAATCAGTTCCATCCCTCAGTGGATTCTTAATCGTTCCCGAACCAGACAAAAGACCTTCAATCCTGTCGCTTTTGACCAGGTAGGAAGTGAAATCCCCGATATTGATTTTTTTCAAATCGAGTTGTAGGTCATTCCAGCTACCTGAGGAGGAGGGATGAGTGGTCACCTGGATCTGCTGATCATCACTGGAAATTTTCAATGAATTCGCCGCTACGATATCATTTTCAATTTCAAATTCCCCGTCTTTTTGGATGGTCCATTTTTTACCATTGACATCGAAGGTGGAGGGGTTGAATCTTACATGGAAACCGGTCTGCGAAGTCCTGATCTGTGCGTCCACACTGGCCGCATTGAGTGTCTGGCTTGCAGAGGTTGTTATGTTAACGGCGGATAGGTCATTGGATGAACGCAGGAGCATATGTGTATTGGGAAAATGGAGACTGTCGTTAACATAGACTTCCCCGATATTTGTTTCCACCGAAAGACTGTCATAGGTTCCCTTTCCTTTCAACTTTGAATTAAGGAAGGAGAAATGGCTGTAGTTGAATTGCGGCACCTCCGCATTTAAGTCGAGTAAATTGTTGCGGGTGTCAATTCTTCCGCTTAGGGTCGAATTGTTGAATCCCCCCAGCTTTTTATCGATGAAACTAATGTAATCGTCGACCTTCCGGGTTGAGATCACAAAACTGAAATTCTGATTCTCCGCCGGTTTGCGACGGGCCGGTCTAATATAGGCCGGATAATATTTATTGAGAAAGGTTTGGAATGCATCGGGCAGGTCCTGGATATTGAATTCTCCTGCAATGGCAGCGTCAAATTCATTGCTCTCTATGGAGATGGATTTGTTATTTCCTTCCGAAACTTTCGATTCGAGGTCCAGGGAATCAAAGGAGATCCTTTGCCCGTTTTTGAAAATACCGGCATCATAGAAACGTGCAAAACCGATGAAGTTATCGATATTGCTTCCTGTGAAATTCAGCCTAAGTTTTCCATTTAGCTCTATGCTGTCATGGGTTAAACGCAGTTTCCTCAGATCGGTGCGTCCGATTTCCGCATTCAGGTCGAAGCGGGGTTGATGCCCGCTGAAATCCATCAGTCCATTCATTCGTGCGTAAAGGTTTGAGTCCTTCGAAATCAGTTCCCCGTTGAACTTTCTCTTTGCAATGGTTCCATTTACGATGATATTGCGATAAGTGTACTTGTTGAATTCGATGCTTTTTAAAGAGCCGTCCAGGGTGGCGTTTACCGTTTTAGGAAGCAATCCGCTTCCTGCGACTTTACCCGAGAAGGAGATGCTTCCCAAGTTGGAATTGTCTAGAAGCTGCCCCAGATCAAATTTCTCAGTGCTAATCTTGCCAGAGTAAATAGTGGGACGATGGTCGGGAAATTTCATATTGACATCGGTAACGAGGGTGCCCAGGTTGGTTTCCATGGTTCCGTCGGCTACGAAATTCTTCAGATAGCCAACAAATGAACCTGTAAAGCGAAATGAACTGATTCGGTCAATGCGGGGCTGATGAATATCCCGAAGATGTGGAATCAGCGAAGTGGCATCAGCATAGGTCGTGCGGAAATCATTGGATCGGAATTCGATATAGGTATGGTCAATGTCTGGCAGCCCTTTCAGGTGGATATCTCCGTTGAGCAGGGTGCTGTTCCCGGCCTCCAAAAGAATTTTCCGGCCAACAAGGTTCTCTACCGGGCCTTTGATCACGCCCGTAAGCCTGATTTTTCTATTCCAGTCCTTTAATTCCGGTACAAAAAAACCGATATCATAGCTGTCGACATAACTATCTGTAAAATTGCCTTCCATAGTGATCTTGCTGATAAAATCGGGCATATCGTCAAAGGTCCGGAACCGCATTGCATAATAATTTCTTATATGGCTTTTTGCCGTTTGCAGGTCCAGTTTGTGAAATTCCATGCCTTCCGGAAAGAATTTTATGGAAGCAGTCAATTTTTTTACTTCAAATCCGCATCTCTCCCTGGTCGACAAAGAGACTTGGGCTGTAACTGTGTCTTTGTGCAACAGAACCTGATGGAAATTTCCATTTACAGTATAGAAATAGATATGTTTTCCGTCAAAATAACGTGAAGCAGCCTGTCCGTCAATCTTATAATCCCTGAATGAACTGTTTTGAATGCTTATATCCGCTGCCCGGATCTTCCAGTCCGCAGGATTTAGCCTGAGGTGAAACTGATCATTGTAAATGCTATCAGAAGGAGGAGAGATAAGCCTGCGACCGTCGTAATTATAAATCGCAAAATCCAGTTTCCTGATATCCAGGGTTTTAATGATTGCCGTTTTTTGGGCCAAACTGATCGAATCGGCATTTAATTGCAGATCACCCAGCCTGACATCAAAGTCTTCACCCCGCCACAGATCCCTTTTAACGAAATGGATATTGGAGAGGGTGATTTGATTAAGATTCAATTCGAAACCCGATGAATTTCCTGATGTGGGAGAAGAAAAATAATCTGAGAGGAACTGGTAATTCCATACCGAATCACGTCTTTGCAGCTTAATAGTTGCATCAGTGAGCCCAATATAGCGAAGACTGATTTTCTTCTCTCTGAACAAAAGGTCGGTAATCTGGACTTTCAAACCGCCGGCATACAGGAGGGTGTCTTTTTGTTGATCTTCCAGCAAAGCATCTCTCAGAATGATCCTATTGAAAAGGGAAAAGTCAACATGGCTGATGCTCACCCTGGTATGCATGCTATAAGAAAGACGGTCGCTTGCTTCCCGGATCATCCATGTCTGAACGCTTGGCATATGTATCATTATCCAGACAAAGAACAGGAATAAAAAATTAGTCAGGCCTGTAGCCAGGGTGAGGGTTCTCAGGAAAAGGGTAAGAGCGGCTAAGAAAAGAATGCCATAAAGCAGTGACCGTTGGGTTATTGCCTGTGAAAGCAGAAACAGGCTGAGCAACAACAGGATTAGCGTGAGGACTGCCCTCAACAATATTATGAAAAGCTTTTTCAGCGGTTGGAATTATGCATGTAAAAATACTGAATCGAGAGTGTTGTGCAAATTCAGTACCAAAGCAGTCTAAAAGCTATAGAATCTATTGTTTAACAGGCATTTTGCAAGAATTTTGATTTAATTGGGAGATCAATAACCCACTGCGGTATCATCCCCTCTTTTATCCCCGATTGCTGTTATTTTTCCTGTCGAATCGATTTGGATCAATTCCGTTCTTCCAATTGCATCTCTTTGGCTGATCTGATAGCCCATTTTTTCGAGGCCGAGCCGGATATCCTGGGGGAAGTCTTTTTCTACATAAATCAGGTCCGGAAGCCATTGATGATGAAATTTAGGTTTGTTGACCGCATCTTCCGGACTCATATTTAATTCTAAAATATCCACAAGAGTTTGAAATACAGAGGTTGTAATGGTTGTTCCACCAGGAGTGCCGAACACGAGGAAGGGTTTTTCATTCTTTAAGACAATGGTCGGGGTCATGGAACTGAGCATTCTTTTTCCGGGGGCAATGGCATTGGCCTCCCCACCCACGGCCCCGTACATATTCGGGACACCAGGTTTTACACTGAAGTCATCCATTTCATTGTTTAGAAAGAACCCTGCGCCGGCAACTACGGTCTTGCATCCATAACCTCCATTAAGGGTAGTAGTGATTGCGACGGCGTTTCCATCCTTGTCATAAACGCTGAAATGTGTGGTCTCCTCACTTTCCGGAGCTGTGTCCCCGCCCTTAATATCCTTACTGTTTCCGGCTTTTTCGGGATCATAAAGTCTCATTCTCTGCATGACATAAGGGTAGCTCCAGAGAAATTTGGCAGGCACTTTGAAATAATCCTTATCCCCCAGGAATTTTGCCCTATCGGCATAGGCCAGTCTTTCGACTTCAACCATGAGATGGACTTCCCTGACCGATTCGAATCCGTACGTTTTTAATGGCTGGTCTTCGATCATCCGCATCATCTGGGGAAGGAGCACACCGCCGGAGGCGGGCAATGGCATAGTCACAATTGTAAAGTCCGTCTTATATTTGAAAGCAACAGCTTCTCTTTGTTTGGCTGTGTAATTTTTCAAATCATCCAGGCTGATGATGCCATTTCCTCTTTTCATTTCATCGGTAATAAGCTGTGCTGTTTCGCCTTCATAAAAGCCTTTTGACCCCGAATCGCGGATCAGTATCAACGTCTTTGCAAGGTCTTTTTGAACGAGCGTGTCTCCTGCCTTCCATGGGGTGGAGCGGACAAAGACGGGGAAGACGGTATTGTATTTTTTGAATTCGTTTTGACTGGCGTTCAGGCTCCTGGCTTCGGAAGCTGTCAGAGCGAAACCTTTTTCCGCAAGGTCAATGGCCGGTTGGATAAGTTTGCGGATCGGCAATCGGGCATATTTCAATTCTTCAAAAATCCCTGCCACAGTCCCGGGAACGCCTGCTGCCAGATGGCCGTTCTGGCTCAAATTCGTTTGTGCATTGCCGTTTGAATCAAGGTACATGTTTCGGGAAGCTTTTTCCGGCGCTTTTTCGCGAAAATCGATAGCAATATTTTTGCCTTTTGCAGTGCGGGCTACCATGAAACCGCCTCCACCAATATTTCCTGCTGCCGGATAGACAACGGCCAGCGCAAATTGGGTCGCAATGGCCGCATCAAAAGCATTGCCTCCTTTTTTCAGAATATCGGCCCCTACGGCGCTTGCAAGGGGATGGGCCGAAACCACGGCTCCTTTACGGCATTCCGTCTTTTTGATGATATTATAAGAAAAAGGATCGATCTGAGAATAGGTAGATTGGGTAAAAGACCGAGCGGGAAAATAGATGAAAAGGAACAGATAAATCAGGCGTCGAAAAAATTGAAACATATTGCGGACTGTTTGGGCTGATCAGTAAAAAGTAAAAATAAGCCAATTGAGCTTTGAACGGCAAAGAAAATTTACCCCTCGGACAGGTAATTTTGATATCCGGCTTTTCCTTATTTTCAATTATGATAAAGATACCGATTATCGCTGCCCTTTGCCTTTTTGCCATTTTTGCCTCCGCTCAGAGCCCATCCTCAATTCAGCCTCCCGACGAATTTCTTGGATATCCCTTAGGCGCACATTACACTCCCCATTATAAGCTCATCGCCTATTTCAAACAGGTTGCAGAACACGCATCCAAACAAGTGAGGTTATTGAACTATGGGAAGACTAATGAGGGCAGGCCGCTTATGATCGCGATCGTGGCTTCCGAGTCCAATATGCAAAGGCTGGAGTCGATCCGCCTGAACAACTTGCGCCTGGCCGGCATTCTGAAGGACAATATTTCACCGGATGAAAATGCGCCTGCCATCGTATGGCTCAGTTATAATGTTCATGGCAACGAGGCCTCTTCTTCTGAAGCCTCAATGAAGACTTTATATGAACTTGTCAATCCGGCTAATGCAGAGGCGAGGTCCTGGCTGGATCATGTGGTAGTGATCCTGGATCCCTGCATGAATCCGGATGGACGTGACCGTTATGTAAACTGGTATAATTCAACAGTTGGCCAAAGCCCGAACGAGGACCCTCAAAGCAGGGAACATTTTGAACCATGGCCCGGAGGAAGGACCAATCATTATTTTTTCGATCTGAACAGGGATTGGGCATGGCAAACCCAGATAGAAACCAGGGAAAGGATGAAGGTCTATAATCTATGGCTTCCGCAGGTCCATGTGGATTTTCATGAACAGGGATACAATTCGCCCTATTATTTTGCTCCGGCCGCTGAGCCTTATCATGAAGTGATCACAGCATGGCAAAGGCAATTCCAGGTACTCATTGGTAAAAACAATGCGAAATATTTTGATAAGAACGGGTGGCTTTTTTTCACAAAGGAAAGATTCGACCTTTTCTATCCCAGTTACGGAGATACCTATCCTATTTATAATGGTGCAATTGGAATGACCTTTGAACAAGGTGGGATTCGGGCCGGCCTATCCGTCCTGAATCAGGCCGGAGATACGCTGAAACTAAGCGACCGCCTGTTACACCATTTTACAACCGGCATGTCCACCATCGAGGTCTCTTCCAGGGAATCCGGGCGATTGCTTCATGAATTCCGGAATTATTTTAACAATGCCCGCAGCAATCCTACCGGGGAATTCAAAGCCTTCCTTATAAAAACGGAAGGCAGCCGGGACCGTACCGAAACATTGATTGCTCTTTTGGAACGAAACCTGATCCAATGGCGATGGATTAATGAAGGCAGTTTCAATGGCTTGAACTATTTCAGCGGAAGAACAGAAAGCTTTCAGGTAGAACCGGGAGATATCCTGATCAACCTTAACCAATGCAAATCGAACCTGATCAAAGTCCTTTTTGAAAGAAATTCAAAAATCTCCGATTCGGCCACTTATGATATCACGGCATGGTCGATCCCCTTTTCGTTTGGACTGAAAACCTATGGTCTGAATGCATTTGTTAACAGTGAAGGAAAGGACAAACCAGAAAATCAGTCAGACACCACAGATTTAGAGAGCTCTTATGCCTATGCCATTCCATGGAAGGGCATAAAAAGTGCAGAATTTCTATGCTCGGCCTTGAAGCGCGGTCTGAAAATCCGATATAGTGATGAGGCTTTTGAATCCGGCAGCATGCGTTTCGAAAAGGGTACCCTGCTCGTATTACCGGCAGGGAACGCGAATTTCTCAGTGAATGGAAAAGAATTGGTAAAAGGGCTGGTTCGGGAAACCGGCGTACAGGCCTATCCGATTGGTTCCGGATTGGTTGACAAGGGACCGGATTTTGGGAGTGAGAAGATTCATCTTATCAGGAGGCCCAGGGTTGCATTAATGACAGGAGAGGGGGTGAGTTCTAATGAAGCAGGAGAAGTCTGGCATTTTTTTGATCAGTCTCTCCATTATCCTCTTTCCCTGATCAATGCCGATGATCTGTCCAGGATCAATCTGAGAAATTATGATGTACTTATCCTGCCTGATGGAGACTACAGGTTCCTGAAAGACAAATCAAGAACGGATGAATTGAAAGAATGGGTTCAGCAGGGAGGAAAACTGATTGCAGAGGAGGAAGCTGTGGAAGTTCTGTCCAAAACGGATTGGGCCCTAAAAACCAAACCCAAAGAGGATAAAGAGGAAGATGGCGCAAAGGAGATTGGATACGCAGATCTGAAAAGATACGAAAACAGGGAAAGAGATGAAATTTCGTCAAGCACGCCTGGTGCGATATATAAAGTTGAATTGGACAATTCGCATCCTTTGGCCTATGGATATCCTGGATTTTATTATACTCTAAAGCTGGATGACCGGGTTTACCAGTTCTTTAAAGAAGGAGGCTGGAACGTAGGCATTATCCGGAAAAATAACTATGTGAGCGGGTTTACCGGGAGCAAAGCAAAGGATTTATTGGAGGATGGACTTGTCTTTGGGGTTCAGGACCTGGGTAAAGGCGAATTGGTTTACCTGGCCGACGATCCCTTATTCCGAAGTTTTTGGGAAAACGGAAAATTGTTATTTTGCAACGCGGTCTTTATGGTGGGACAATGATTCCCGTCAAGGCTGAATCTAAATGCTGCAGGCTATTTATCTTTACACCATGCAAAAGCAATCAGCACCGGAAAGATCTTCAATTCAGGAAATCATATTCGCTCAAAAAGAACCTGCCTTGCGCGTCATTGGAGAAAAAATCTTTTTAAAAGAAAGAATCAGCCCCGAAGATGGGGTCCTGCTTTTCGAGAAATCTTCCCTGGCTTATGCGGGGGCACTGGCCAATTTTGTCCGGGAGCGGATTCATGGGGATAAGACTTATTTTAATAGGAACTTTCATATCGAACCGACAAATGTCTGTGTTTTTTCCTGCGCATTTTGCTCCTATTCCAGGCTCTATGCCCATAGGGAAGATGGCTGGGAACTAAGCATAGAGCAAATGATGGACATCGTTCGTAAATACGATGGCAAACCGGTGACCGAGGTCCATATTGTGGGTGGGGTGCATCCAAAACTGAATCTTTCTTTCTTTATGGATCTGATGAAGCAGATAAAGGCTCACCGTCCGGATTTACATATTAAGGGCTATACAGCGGTTGAATTGGATTATATGTTTAGAAAGGCGAAGGTCTCCCCGCTGGAAGGGCTTACTCTCTTAAAAGAAGCTGGCCTGGATTCACTTCCCGGAGGGGGAGCTGAAATTTTTCATCCGGATATCCGAAGCAGGATATGCGCAGATAAAGTTGATGCCGAAGGCTGGCTTGAAATTCATCGGACAGCCCACTTCCTGGGCATGCATAGCAATGCTACCATGCTTTACGGCCATATTGAAAGTCCATACCACAGGATCGATCATATGGAAAGGTTGAGATCACTCCAGGATGAAACAAATGGGTTCAATACCTTCATCCCGCTTAAATTCAGGAATAAGGAAAATGATATGAGCTATGTCAGGGAATCTTCTGTGGTTGAGGATATGAAGCTATATGCGATCGCCAGGCTTTATATGGATAATTTCCCGCATTTGAAAGCCTACTGGCCAATGCTTGGCCGTCAAAATGCACAACTCACACTTTCATTTGGTGTAAATGATCTTGATGGCACGATAGACGATTCGACAAAGATATACTCCATGGCTGGTAGTGAGGAGCAACATCCAACTCTCAGCACCACCCAATTGGTTTCCCTGATCAGGCAGGCTGGAAGAGAACCGGTCGAACGAGATACCCTCTATAAAGAACTCAGGAATTATAAGGGAATGGACCTTGCAGCAATGGAAACTGATGCCTATTATAATTAATCGCTTCAACCAAACAGGTCCAATGGTCTTTCAATTCCTTTTAAAAAGCAGGCTGATTTTTTTATTGGTTGTATTTTCTTATGAATTAAAGGGACAGGAGGGGATATCTGAACTTTTTCATTTCAACATTCTCCCCCTCGGTGTACGCGGAGGAAACGATGAAAGCAACCTCTCCGCCTATTTGGTCGGGATCCCTGACTCTCCCGGTAATTATATCTGTCTTGATGCCGGAACGCTTTATGCAGGAATAGAAAAGGCCGTTGGATCGAACCTCATTTCAGGCGATCCGCAGTCTTTTATCCGGTCGCATATTAAAGCTTACCTGATTTCACATCCCCATTTGGATCATGCTGCAGGGCTGGTCTTGAATTCTCCGGATGATTCTCCAAAAAATATTTATGGGCTACCATTTTGCCTTGATATACTGCAAAGCCATTATTTTACCTGGAAGAGCTGGGCCAATTTTACTGACCAGGGCGATCTTCCCGTACTCGGTAAGTACCATTGTATTCGATTGGATACTCTGATTGAAACACGGATTGCAGGCACAGACTTTTTTGTCATCCCCTTTCTTCTAAGTCATTCCAACCCCGGTTTGAGCACCGCTTTTTTAATTCGTTATAAACAATCCTACCTTCTTTATTTGGGCGATACCGGTGCAGATTCTGTAGAACATTCCATTCAGCTTCATTCGCTTTGGCAGGCTATTGCGCCTTTACTAAAATCGCGTCAACTAAAGGGAATATTTATTGAGACTTCGTTTCCGGATGAGCAGCCGACTGCAAAACTATTTGGTCATCTGAATCCCGGCCTGTTTTTTTTGGAGATGAATGATCTGGCCTCTTTATGCGGGGCCGAGGTTTTGAAAGGATTCCCTGTCCTGATCACTCATATCAAGCCAGTAAATTCTCATACCGTGGAACAGGTTCACATGGAGTTGGTAAAAGGAAATTCTTTAAAGCTGCGGTTGATCTTTCCTGGACAGGCCATTCCTTTGATCTTTTAATTTTTATTTAGGCAATAAATATGCTTGTTCACACCTAAAACAATTTTGCTAATTTAATTAGTAAATCTCTATCTTTGGTATCGTTTTTTTCTTATTGCGCATTTCTTTTGCTACTAATTTATACTATCCGTGCTCAAGGCTTATAAATATCGTCTTTATCCCAACAAAGTTCAAACCACGCTGATTGAGCAACATTTCAATGCCTGCAGGCTTGTCTATAACATAGGACTGGAAATAAAAAAATATGCCTGGGACACCCAACGAAAAAATGTTTCGGCATATGATCTTATTAAACAGCTTCCAGGCCTCAAACAGGAATGTCCATGGATAAAAGAAGTCAATAGTCAGTCTCTGGTCAGTGCCCTTTTGAACCTGGACCGCGCCTTTAAGTCCTTTTTTTCAGGGGGCGGTTATCCCAGGTTCAAGAGTAAAAAATACAGTCAATCGTTCTGTTGTCCTGGTAACCGCCGCAAGATCGATTTTGTAAATAAAAGGCTTACCCTTCCCAAATTGGAAAATATACCCATTCGTATCGACCGGGAATTCAGCGGTCAATTGCGCACCGTTACAGTAAGCAGGACCCGCACCGGAAAATATTTCGCTTCCATTCTTGTGGAAGATGGCAAGGAACTACCTAATCCTACACCCATAGATCCAGCAAAGTCCATTGGACTGGATGTGGGCATAAAATCATTAGTGGTCAGTTCCTCAGGACAAAGATTTGAACCCAACCAGCGACTCAAACAAAACCTGAAGCGTCTGAGGGTTTTTTGTAAAAGGGCCAGTCGCAAAAAGAAAGGTTCCCGAACAGCCGCAAAGCATGGAAGAAAGTAGCTGTGTTACATGAGAAGATTGCTAACCAGCGGATCAATTATATCCAGCAGGTAACAAGTAGGCTCACCAGCGATAACCAAGCGGTGACCACCCTGTTTGTGGAAGATTTGAATGTAGCCGGGATGGTGAAAAACAGAAAGTTGTCCAGGCAGTTGATGGACGCTTCTTTTAGGAAGTTCTTCGAAGTGCTGCAATACAAATGCAGGTGGAAGGGAATCCGGTTACTGAAGATCGGAAGATTTGAAACGTCGAGTAAGACCTGTGGTCATTGCGGCCAGGTGAATAAGGAGCTAAGTCTATCAGATCGGGAATGGATCTGCACTGGATGCGGGTATTTTCATGACAGGGATTTGAATGCAGCTCAAAATATCCGGATATTTGGGTTAAGGAAATATTTTAAAGAAAAAAACACCGGGGGCTACCCGGGAAGTGACTGTGGAGAATCTCTCATTGGAGAGTTCGATGAAGCAGTAAGGTACGCAGTGTAAAATTGTCTATCATTGCCTTTACTTCAAATTATTGCATATGAAAAAAAATTTTCTTGCCCTATTGGCCTGCATCAGTTCTCTTCTCCCAGGTGTTGCTCAAACCGTAAAGACTCCCCAGGCTTCTCTGCCTCAAACCATCAGGCAGGATTTCGGCTTGTCAGATATTGAAATCTCCTATTCCCGTCCAGGTATAAAGGGCCGGACGATATTTGGCGATTTGGTTCCTTATAGAAAGGTTTGGAGAACCGGGGCTAACGGAGCCACCATCATCAGTTTCGGAGATGAGGTGACGATTGGCGGAACAAAAATTCCTGCTGGCAAATATGGACTGCTTTCGATTCCGGGAGCGGACGATTGGACCATCATCATCAGCAAACAACTTGATGTGACCAGTCCCGCAGCTTATCACCAAGACCAGGATATACTTCGTGTTCAGGCCAAGCCAATTGTTCTGCCGTATCCCATGGAGAATTTTACCATCCTTTTCAATAACATGACGGGTAATTCCTGCGAACTTACCCTGGTTTGGGACCGTACGATGGTTTCGGTTCCAATACAAACCGATATTGATGGAAAGATCATGAAGCAGATTGACGATGCCATGAATAAGGACAATAAGCCATATTTCAATTCTGCTCTGTATTATATGGAGAACGGAAAGGACCTGAACCAGGCTCTCGTATGGTTCGATAAGGCGGCCGAACTCAACCCGACTGCTTTTTTCATTTTCTATCAGAAAGCGAGATGCCAGGTTAAATTGGGAAAGAAGCAGGAAGCCATTGCAACTGCCCGAAAATCAATTGAACTGGCGAAAATTGCCAGGAATGATGATTATGTTACCCTAAATGAGAAATTGATCGCCGGTTTGAGATAGCAGCTCACCATCTTTTAACTATTTATTGATCAGACCTTTAGTCATGACTATCTTTCTGGCACGTAATTGGAAAGGTTTTAAATGTGGAAATTTCCACTTGATTCAAATTTTCATCTTCAAATTTTAAGAACATGAGTAACAAAGGATTGTTTTTTGGAACCTTGGCAGCGGCTGCTGCAGGATTTGCTGCCGGTATTTTGTTGGCGCCTGCTAAAGGAAGCGAAACAAGGCAAAAACTGGCTGATTCGACTGAGGAATTACGCAAGAGACTGCGCAATATTCGTAAACAAACCCTCGAGGAACTGGCCGAGTTGGAGGTAGTTTTTGAAAACGAAGTGCATGGTTTGAAGGAGGATGTGCGTGAAAAAGTGCTGCGTTTGATTGAAGAGAGTAAAAAGAGTTATAATCATGTGAAGGACGAAGCCATGTCTCGCTCTTAGAAAAATAGCAGCAGGGCGGGGTAATTATTGTCTATACCTGCCCTGCTAAATTTCTTACTTTGCTTTGGCGGGAACAATCATTTGGATGAGCCAGCTAAGAACCCAAACACCGGCTGCACCTACAGCATTCAACCAAAGAAAACTAAGATGTATCAAACCTCTTTGGGATAAAATATGGATCAGGACAACACCCAGTTCTGTAATGATGGCGCTTATAAAGACCGATCTCCCACGGATTTTTTTTGCATAAAATGCAACCAGGAATATCCCCAATATTACTCCATAAAAAAGGGAGCCAAGGACATTCACTGCTTCGATCAGGCTATTGCCGATATTATAGGCAAGTTGCGCCACAATAACGCAAAATATTCCCCAAAGTAAAGTATACCATCTGGAAAGATCATATTCTTTTTTTGAACTTAAGGTTTTTTTGGTGAAGCGAATGTGAAAATCGACGATGGTCGCGGCAGCCAGCGAATTCAATGCCGCCCCGATAGAACCCCAGGCTGCCAGGAAAATAACGGCGATCAGTAAACCGATCAATCCTTTAGGCAGATAATCAACAACAAATCTGAGAAAGATATAATTAGTGTCATTGGCATCCCCGCCAATTTCCTTATCCTGCAGCCAGCGTTTAATGGTCCCCCTTTGTTGATCCTTATTCTGTTCGGTTATTCTCAAATGCTCAAGCGCCCGCTGATAATTCAGGCTACTTTTATCTGATCCGGAAATGCCGTTCATTGCTCCAATCCTTTCCGTCTCATTGCGCTGGTATTGATTTCGCAGAAGTACGAGAGAATCCGCATATTTGGATTTTTCCAGGATATGAATTTGGGTTTGGTTGAAAAAAATTGGTTCAGGGTGAAATTGGTAGAAAACATAAACCAATACCCCAATCAAAAGAATTAGAAATTGCATGGGTATTTTGATGATGCCATTCATGAGAAGGCCGAGTTTGCTTTCTTTCTCAGAACTTGCTGTGAGGTATCTCCCGACCTGCGACTGGTCAGTTCCAAAATAGGAGAGGGCTAAGAAAAAGCCACCGATGGTCCCGCTGATAAGATTGTATCTATCGTTCCAGTCAAAGCCTTTTTTCGTGAAGCCGGTGGTGATCACGTTGAGTTTGCCCGCCTTGCCGCCAATATGCAATGCTTCGGAAAACCCAATTTGACCGGGAAGCAAATGCATGACAGTATAACCCGCAAGCATCATGCCTATGAATATGATGATAAACTGAATTTGTTGTGTTGAGGCAACTGCCCTGGCTCCTCCGGTTACGGTATAAACGATCAGCAGCCCGCCCATGAATATATTGGTCCAGAATATATCCCATCCCAGTAAAGAAGAAAGAATGATGGAGGGGGCGGAAATACTTATTCCTGTGGAAAGCCCTCTTTGAAGAAGGAAAAGAAAAGAGGTGAGGGTCCTTGTTTTCAGATCAAACCTTTGTTCCAGGAATTCATAGGCGGTATAGATCTTTAGTCTGTGAAATGCAGGAACAAAACTGATGCAAAGGACCACCATAGCGATGGGAAGGCCAAAATAGTATTGTACAAATCGCATCCCGTCTGTGAAAGCCTGACCCGGCGCGGAAAGAAAAGTAACTGCGCTGGCCTGGGTACCCATGATACTGATCAGAATGACCCACCAGGGCAAAGAACGGTCGCATAGAAAATAGCTGTCCAGGTTCTTCCGGATATTGCTTTTATGCAAACCATAAAGAATGATGATTGTAAGGGTCCCGATCAGTATTATCCAATCCTGCCAGCTCATGCATACTTTTTTGTGAAAAGATAAAACAGTCCGATCAGCAGGACTAAAATCGCAAGGACCAGGATATACCAGTATGTCCAGCTCTTAAATAACGGAGCTTTTTCATCGCCTGAATTTTCCATCTGAATAGATTTGCGGGTGCAGATACTATCTCTTATTCCTTCCAGCCAATAAGGAAGCAATAAGTAATCCCAGTCCCAGACCCAATATCAAACCGAATGTCATTTTCTTCAGAAATTTTCCTAGCACGAGGCCGGTTACTATTGCCAGCACAATGGCGAGATCCCTTCTTTCCTTCACTTTATTGATTTATTTCTGATTAAGCGCAATAATATTAGCCATTAACCGGTAGGCCCCCGGTATGCCCGCCGGCAGCTCCCGGAAAAAAACAAGACCGGTGTACACGAATTTTCCTTTTCCATAATCCGCTAGTATCAGGCTGGTAGTTAGTTCAGATTCGTTGGGGTCATGCATTGAAAATATTTTCTTATAATTCGAGTCGGCCTGACCTGCGAAATAGATGCCTCTCTCCTGTATCCATCCATCAAAATCATGACTGTTGATCTTATTGGGATAATTCAATACCGGGTGTTCAGGGATCAGGAAATTGACCTGTGCATTCTCATCGGTAATCCTGGCATTTGCGAAAACGAATGGATAAGGACCGACCCTGGGTTTTATATTCCCCGGCGCCATATTATTCCGGTTGTATTGGACGATCAGGTTCCCTCCCTTGCTTATATAATTCATCAACACTTCATACTTATCATTCAGCCAGGGATGGACATCGTAGGCTCGTATACCGGTGATGATGGCATCGTATGATTGAAGTTTCCCGGGAACCAGGTCTCCTTCTTTGAGCTGGGTCACTTCATAACCCATTTGTTGAAGTGCTGCGGCGACCTTGTCACCGGCTCCCTCAATATAGCCGATCCTTTTGCCTGCAACTTTGACATCGGCCACCACGAATTTGATGCGGGTCTCCTGGAAATAATCAATTCGGGGAATATGCTGGTAAGAAATGGTCCTGAGTTCAAGGGCCTTTTCTTTTCTGTCGCCTTCCATGAAATACAGAGTGGCCCGGCTAACCTGTTCATCCGTCCTTACCGGTTTAGCCTTGTAATGTACAGTCAGGGATTGATCGGGCAATGTTGATTCTATATTAAGGCCCTCGGTCTTTTCCAGCAGGGGTTGAAAGCTTATATTTTGCGCCGTATTTTTCTTTATATATCCTGTGAAACTTTTTTCCGTTTCTCCCGGAAAAAGGATGAGGTTGGGATCCATTTTTGCTGTTAAAGGAGGGATCACGGTCAGCGGATCGTAGGTGTCCCCTTTTATAGGGTCCAGATAACGGTAAAGGACAGGTTTGCGTATCAAAAACTCCTGGCCTTCTATTTGCAAATTGAATTGCGCTTCATAGGAAGGTTTGCTCTGCGCATCTCCGATCAGGTTCTGGTCGCTTACGTTAAAAGAACCTTGAGACATTTCTTCATTCAGCCAATAGGGATTGCTGACCGGTTTATCAGGCGATATGTGTATGATCCAGGAATCTGACCAGTTTTTATTTTGTTCCAGCAGGATCATTTGATGCTTGGGTTCATCAAAACCTTCCATGCTAATATGGGTAAGGCCTACAGAAACAGAAGATCTGCAGATCAGGGTTGCTATGACCTTAATAGGATTTCCCTGCACAGCATAACCGGTATTGGTTGTGGCCTCGATCCAAAGCCCGCTGCAAGCTTCAATGAGCTCCTGGGTTTCCTTTAGTTTCTCCAATTTCCAATAGCCATCCCCAAGTTTGGAAATGGATTGATAGAGTTTGACTAGACCCGGCACGGACCTTTCGGGTGCCGAGAGGGAAAATTCATTTACCAGATTATCTACCAGTGTTTGTATATAATTACCACCATTGATGCGGTCCCATCCGGTGGAAATCCCTTCCATCAGATCTTTTGGGGCGGCTTCTCCTTCTACCAGGCTAAAATATTCCACTAATTCTCCACGGACACGGGTAAGGGCTGCACCTTGGCTTTTATGCTGGGTTCGGCTTTCGGCAGCGATTTCCCCATAGCTTTTCCCCAGGACAGAATTATAAGTTCCTACATCAATTTTTAACTGGTTTTCGCTGGTGGTATTCGTTCCTCCGAAATTGAAGGTGTTCCAAAGCAGCCTTTTAGCTTGCCAGGGTTTGACCCCATATTTGAATTGTTCGGGAAAACGGTTTGGGTCGGCCGCTGCTTTGAAAGCCTCATGCGCGAGGACGGCGGAAGCGGAATGATGTCCATGGCCGGCGCGCGCGTCTTCAGGAAACCGGGTAATAATGACATCAGGTTGAAAACGCCGGATCACCCAAACGACATCACTTAGTATCTTCTCCTTATCCCAGGTTTTTAATGCCTCATCAGTGGATTTGCTGAATCCGAAATCATAGGCGCGGCTGAAAAATTGTTCTGCTCCGTCGATCCGGCGTGCAGCGAGCATTTCCTGGGTACGAATGAGTCCAAGCTCGATCCCCTGCTCATCCCCAATCAGGTTTTGGCCGCCGTCTCCCCTGGTCATAGACAAGTAGCCGGTTCTGTACAGGCGATCCTTAGCCAGGTAGGCGATCAGCCTTGAATTCTCGTCATCGGGATGGGCTGCTATATATAGTACCGAACCAAGGACCTGCAATTTTTTCAATTTGAGAAAGAGTTCAGCGGAAGTATAGGAGGCAGGGGTTTGTGCACATGCTTCCGGGCCTGCATGGGAAAGAATCAGGGAAATAAAAATCATTAATTTTCTCATCGGGCTAATATTTTTTTTGTTCAGGACCAACAGGCAAATTAACGAATGAATTGATTGTGGACGAATTTATACCTTGTCTCAATACAAAGTTTTCCGTTTATAAAATAGAACTGCATTTTCACAGGGAAGACCTTTGGGAGGATCCTTTTTAAGTTATTGGTGCTGTAATTGTTTTACCGAGGAATGATTATCTTCCATCTACTGAAAAAAACTTCTTAATGGCAATAAGGATCAGGCTGATCATCATGAATTTTCTGGAATTTTTTGTTTGGGGTTCCTGGCTGACCTCCCTTTCAAGCTACCTGATAGAAAGTCTGCATTATTCGGGACAACAGGTCGGGAGTATCTATGCAACGATGGGGATTGCCTCACTGGTTACCCCCGCTGTTTTCGGCATCATTGCGGACCGGTGGATGCCCGCGCAACGTTTATTAGGACTCTCTCATATTGCTGGAGCCCTTCTCCTGCTCTATGCTTCTATGGTGCATGATTTTTATGCACTTTACCTGATCATCCTGGCAAATTCCCTGATATTCATGCCGACTATCGCCCTAAACAATACGGTATCCTATATCATCCTTGAGCGTAAGGGGCTTCAAATCGTCCGGGATTTTCCTCCCATCCGGGTTTGGGGTACTATTGGTTTCATCGCGGCAATGTGGCTGGTAGATTTACTCGGATTGACCAAGAGTCCGAGTCAGCTCTATGTCAGTGCGACGGCTGGTATATTGCTCGGGATCTACACTTTTTCGCTGGAAAATTGTCCTCCTGGAGGAAAGGAAAAATCAAGATCCCTTTACTCTGCCCTGGGTCTGGATGCCTTCGTGCTTTTCAGTAAAAGAACTTTGCTCGTTTTCTTTTTATTTGCCATGCTGTTGGGTGCGGCTCTGCAAATCACCAATACATTCGGACTCCCTTTTCTGAATGATTTTAAAACCTATTATGCAGAATCCTTTGCGGTAAAACATCCTAATATTCTTATCAGTATTTCCCAGATATCGGAGACCCTGTTTATTCTGACCATCCCTTTTTTTCTGAAACGTTTCGGTATTAAGAAAGTGATGTTGATGAGCATTTTTGCCTGGGTTTTCCGATTCGGTCTTTTTGGTCTGGGTAACCCCGGCATCGGTCTATGGCTCCTGATTCTTTCCATGATCATATATGGAATGGCATTTGATTTTTTCAATATTTCCGGATCGCTTTTCGTCGAAAAAGAAGCGGATGTTCATATCCGGGCAAGTGCTCAAGGACTTTTCATGTTTATGACAAATGGGCTGGGGGCATTTTTCGGAGGTATGCTAAGCGGTTGGGTAGTGGATCATTTTACCGTTAGTGGCGTAAAACAATGGAGGGAGATCTGGTTCACATTTGCAGCTTACGCCATTTTCCTGGGTCTGATCTTTCCGTTTTTGTTCCGTTACAGGCACAATAAACAGGAAATGGAAGTCCTCCATCCTTAAAGGCATTGTCGGTTTTTAATGAGTTTTCGTCTTTTCATCGGCACAAAAAGGGGATTCGCCGATTACTTGACAGATATATATCAGTTTTTATAATTTTTACGTTGTACAATTAATTATTTCCCATCGGACAATTCTACGCTTAATTTTAAAACTTGTTTTCATCGAACTCCTATTTAAGTGGGTTGTTGAAAGGCTGTCGCAGCAACGACAGGACCTGTCAGGGCAAACTATACGAATTGCTGTATGGGTTTGCGATAAAAACCTGTTATACATTTGGTGCAGAACCTCTGTAAGACATAGTACATGAAGCATTTATAAAACTCTACAGGCATATTGACCAGTTTGAAGAAAACCGGCATCAGGAAATCTTTCCCACTTTAAAGGGTTGGTTCAAAAGGATATTGATCAATACCTGTATCGACCATTTTCGAAAGTCTTCCAATAGAGAAATTTATAACCTTGGTAAACAGACGGAGAATATTTCCGACCGGAGCAGCAGCGGTTTTGATTCATTGTCCTATAAGGAAATTCTACAGGCTATCCGGGAACTTACTCCTGCTTATCGAACGGTTTTCAATCTTTTTGTTATGGAGGGATTATCACATGAAGAAATTTCAAAAAAGCTGGATATAAGTGTTGGTGCATCCAAATCCAATCTTTTCAAGGCAAGGGGAAAGCTAAAATCTATTTTGGCTCAAAAAGCCCAATGGAACAAGAGCCATTGGGAAGCGGCTACGTCGTGAAAAACAGAGCAAGGCAGGTATAGTTTATGGTGGAAAAAAAGAAAGACCGCCAAATTGCAGTCTTTCTTTTACTCATTTTCGGAGTCTTTTAAATATGGGCTTCGATCTTTTTCACGAAATTCCCTTTAGGTTGTGCGCCAACCAGCTTATCCACTACAGACCCTCCCTTTATAAAGAGAATTGCGGGAATGGAAGTGATTCCGTATTTCACTGAAAGCTGGGGATTATGGTCGACGTTTACCTTCCCAACATTGATTTTTCCATTGTATTCCTTAGACAATTCTTCTATGACAGGTCCGATTGCACGGCACGGTCCGCACCACTCAGCCCAAAAATCTACCACGGTAAGTTTATCCGAGGAAATTACCTTTTCCTGAAAATTTGTATCTGTCAATTCTACAGCCATAGTATATATTTTAATTTAAAAAACAAATTTCAACAATAATCAGCAAATTAATGGTCAAAAGCACCACATCTTTTTCCTTCACGCATGTTTACAATTAACAAATCTGTTTCCAAAAAGTTCCAAAGGCCTAAAGGACAGGGCATCATTCAAACTGTCAGCACCTGCACATCCATTTCCGGGGAATTTTCAATAAAAGCGGCCATTTCGTCATTCATCTCAAATCCCGTGTCCAATGTTTGCATAGTGATCTTGAATTTTGATTTGGATTCTGAGATATTAAATTTCAGGCCGGATTTACCCGGGTATCTTTTGATATTATGTTGAAGAAAATCAATCTTTTCCCCGGTTAGGTAACGTGCATCCATTTCAATGATCAACTGCCTGGTAAGGAGTTGTTTGATGGTTTCCAGCAGAATAATTTTTTCTACTTTAAATTCATATTCTTCCTTTTGGTAACGTTTTCGGAATTGGCCCGTTATGAAAATATTCATGCCCTTTTCCAGGTACTTGGAATACCTGGCATAGTCCTCACTCCATAGTATGAACTCAGTCTTACCGGAATAATCTTCAAGGAAGAATGAACCGAATTGCTTCCCGTTTTTGGAAACCCGGTGTTGTGCATCCACAATCAACCCGGCTAGGCGATAATTCTTATTAGGTTGCGAAAGCAAGGCGATGGATTCTTTGATTTCATTGAATTCACCTATCCTTGTAATACCGTAATACTTTATTTCAAATCTAAAATGATCGAGCGGATGCCCGCTAAGGAACATGCCCGTGATTTCTTTTTCATGATCAAGTAATTGAGTCAGTCCCCAGGGTTCGCAGGCAGGAATTTTTGGAGTTGCTATTTCAGGCATGGCCAGATCCCCGAAAAGGCTATTACTAGTCTGGGTGGAATTGGTCTGGTAGACGTTTCCGAATTTGATGATCTTTTCCAGGCCTGAAGCAGTATCTCCCGGAGGAATGTGGAAGTACTGAGCTCTATGCATTTCCTTAAAGCAATCGAAAGCACCTGCATAGGCCAGGTTTTCCAGGGTCTTTTTGTTTACCGTGCGTTGGTTGACCCGTTTTACCAGGTCGAATATTGTTTTGAAATTACCATTCCGTTTACGCTCAGAGATGATGCCCTCAATGGCTGCTTCTCCCACACCCTTTAGTCCCCCCAGGCCGACCCTGATTTCACCATTTAGTTTGGCAGCAAAGCCTTTTTGGGATTCGTTGATATTCGGACCAAGCACTTTAAGGCCCATGCGTTTGCATTCTTCCATGTAAAAAGTGATCTTTTCGATACTTCCTGCATGGTTGAGCACGGCAGCCATATATTCTGAGGGATAATGGGCCTTTAGGTAGGCAGTCTGGTATGCGACAAAAGCATAACAAGTGGAATGGGACTTGTTGAATGCATATTGTGCAAATGCTTCCCAGTCAGTCCATATTTTTTCCAGGATCTCAGGTTTATGGTTCCTGTCCTTTGCGCCATTGATAAAACTGCTTTTCATTTTATCCAGGGTCTTACGATCTTTTTTTCCCATCGCCTTTCGAAGAACATCAGCCTCTCCCTTTGTAAAGCCTGCCAATTTTTGGGCCAGCAGCATGACCTGTTCCTGGTAGACCGTGATTCCGTAAGTGTCTTTCAAATATTCTTCCATCACCGGGAGGTCAAAGCTGATCTGCTCCCTGCCATGCTTTCGGTCAATATAATTAGGGATATACGCTATCGGCCCCGGACGGTACAACGCATTCATTGCGATCAGATCATCGAATTTATCAGGTTTGAGATCTTTCAGGTATTTCTGCATGCCGGGGCCTTCAAACTGGAAAGTGGCGATGGTCTCCGCCTTTTGAAAGAGTTCAAAGGTTTTTTTATCATCCAGTGGTATGGTGTCAATATCAATATCGATCCCGTGATTTTCTTTGATGAGGTCGAGAGCAGTTTTCAGAATATTAAGGGTCCTGAGGCCAAGGAAGTCCATTTTAATTACTCCGGCTTCTTCAATAATGCTGCCTTCTATCTGTGTAACCAGCAAATCTGAGTCTTTTGCAGTGCATACCGGAAGAATATTGAACAAATCCTCAGGGGCTATGATGATCCCGGCCGCATGAAGGCCCGTATTGCGAACGGATCCTTCCAATCTTTCTGCTTCGTGCAATACCTTACTCTGTAAGGATTCCTCCTGATAGATTTCCCGGATCTTTTTCAGGTTCTCCATCTCGTCCGGGAAAAAGGTTTCATCTGATTTATGAGCGGGGGCATGCAGCACTTTCTTGAGTGTTGTGCCCGGGCGTTCAGGTACCAGTTTGGCCAGCGCATTTGAATCAGCGAGCGGAAGGTCCATGACACGGGCTACGTCCTTAATGCTCATTTTGGCTGCCATTGTACCATAAGTGATGATTTGAGCCACCTGGTTACGACCGTATTTTTTAACGACATAGTCGATTACCTTCTGTCTTCCTTCATCATCAAAATCGGTATCTATATCTGGCATGGATTTGCGGTCCGGATTGAGAAAGCGCTCGAAGAGCAGATTGTATTTGATGGGATCGATATTAGTGATCCCAATGCAATAGGCTACCACACTGCCTGCTGCAGAACCACGGCCCGGACCGACGAATACGCCCATTTCCCTTCCTGCACGGATAAAATCGCTCACGATCAGAAAGTAGCCTGCAAAACCCATCGTCTTGACGGTGAATAGTTCAAAATCTATCCTTTCCTGAAGGGAGGCATCGATCTCTGAATACCTTTTTTTGGCTCCCTCGAAAGTCAGGTGTTTCAGATATTCCCATTGGTTGAGATTATTGTCCTCATGGATCTGGAAGGCTTGCGGAACTGGAAAGGCAGGCAGCAGGATATCTTTTTTAAGATGAAGCAAATCCACTTTATCCACGATCAGATTGGTATTGTCGATCGCTTCCGGAATATCGTGAAAGAGCTCGCTCATTTCCTGCGGCGTCTTGAAATAGAACTGATCATTGGGAAATTTGAAACGGCGGTTTTTTACCATTGCTTCGTCATTGACGAAATCATCCATTCCCGGCGTGTTTTGCTTTTCCCCGGTATTGATGCAAAGTAAAATATCATGGGCATTGTAATCCTCTCTTTCAGTATAGTGACTGTCATTAGTGGCAATGACAGGTACATTGTATTTACGCGCAAATTTAAGCAAGACCTGATTGACCTTGTCCTGTTCAGGCAGGTTATGCCTTTGCAATTCGACAAAATAATCGTTTCCAAAAGTGTCAAGCCACCATTTGAATTCTTTTTCCGCCTTTTCCTCAGTTTCGTGGAGGATGGTTTGCGGAACATAGGCTCCGATGCAGCAGGTGGTGGCGATCAGCCCTTCCCGGTATTTTAGGATCAGTTCCCTGTCGATGCGCGGATATTTGCTGTACATGCCCTCGACATAACCCAGGGAAGTGAGCATGATCAGATTTTGGTAGCCGGTCTTATTCTTGGCCAGAAAAACCTGATGATAACGATCATCCTTTACTTCCTTGCTGAAGGTCTTGCGATGCCGGTCCTCTACCACATAAAATTCACAGCCGACTACAGGCTTAACTTTCAGGCTCCCATCCTCATTTTTATGTTTATAGGCTTCCGATACAAATTCAAAAGCACCGAACATATTACCATGATCCGTGATGGCCAGGGCCGGCATCTTATTGTCAATGGCTTTCTTGTAAAGGCTTTGGATCGACGCAGCTCCATCCAAAAGTGAAAACTGCGTATGAACATGTAAATGGGAGAATTTCGGCATTTTGACTGATTCAGTGGGCGATCTTATACAAGTAGTTACAAAAATCCACAATTTTCGTTCGGCTGGCCGTATAAACTTTCCACAATATTTTATATTTTTAGTTGTTTATTTTCGTTTACTGTGCATTATCTTAAAAGGAGATCATGAAGTTTCCGGTTTATATTGTTGGATTTGTTTTTTTTTCCACTGGTTGCAGCCTTCTGAAACCGGCTGTTTCTGAGAATGACAGGACTGGAAACAAGGCGGGGAGTCAGGGTTCCATTCAATTTATAGATAATGTGAGGATAAATAATACCGGCAACCAGCAAATGAATACGGTTTCAGGTGGAAAGACCATTAATTCAAGAAACGCCCATTTCTATTCTCATCCTTCAGCAATTGAATATTTTTCACCCCTTCAGTTCAAATACGCCATTCTCGAAGACGCCCAGGTAGAAGAAATGCAAAACGAGCGTTTACTTGAATTTATGGACGAATGGTATGGTGCCAAGTACCACTATGGTGGAAATGATAAAGAGGGCATAGATTGTTCCGCCTTTGTTTCAACACTTATTTCAAATGTTTACGGTATCAGTTCACTTCCGAGAATCTCCAGGGATCAATACAATATAACCAGCCGGGTTTCACGCAATGAGCTGCAGGAAGGGGACCTGGTTTTTTTTCATACCCTCCATGGAAATAAGAAAATGGTTACGCATGTTGGAGTTTACCTGCGAAATAATAAATTCATTCATGCCTCGGTTTCAGGCGTACAGATTAACGACATGAGTTCCGGTTATTATAACGAACATTTTGTGGGCGGAGGAAGGATCAATGCTGCTATTTCCATGCCCGATGCGGTGGTTAAATAATCAGATCTTCTTTTTCACGAATTTGCTTACTGGTGAGGCTGCTGCCATCATGGCTCCATCCCGGAGGTCCGAATATATAATTCCATCTCTGCTTCCAGGTCAGGTCTTCCTTACATATATCACGGAAAATGTTAATCCATTCGTGAAATACGATATGAATCGCGTCTCTTTTTTCAAGATTTTTGGTGAGGCCGTATTTCTTTGGCTGGTACTGAAAATCAGGTAATTCAGGCTGATAAGTGCCAAATAATTTATCCCAGACAATCAGGAACATTCCCATATTCTTATCAAGGTATTTGGGGTTGGATGCGTGATGGACACGATGGTGTGAGGGGGTCACCATAAAATATTCCAGGATGCCCATCTTCCCCACGAGTTCTGTGTGTACCAGTATCCCCCAAATCTGTGTGGCCGAATAGACAAACAGGATATCTATGGGCCGAAAGCCCGTCCATGCCAATGGAATAAAATAGATGAAACGATACAGGGGTTGAAAGGCGGATGAACGGAACCCAACCGTGAAATTCATTTTTTCCGAAGAATGATGCGTTACGTGGACGGCCCAGAAAAACCGTATTTCATGATCAAACCGGTGCAACCAGTAATATATAAAGTCTTCCGAGATCAGTAATAAAATCCAATAGGCGACTGCGTTATGAATGGACAGAATATTATGAATATAAAAGAACTGGAGCAGGATGAGATAGCTTGCTCTTGAAAAAAGGTCGAGGCCGGAATTGATCAGCATAAGATAAAGATTGTTCAGGCTGTCTTTCAAGGTATAGAGCTTGCGATGCTGATAGTTGCCGAGCAGGATCTCCCCTCCGATAATAAGGATATACAGCGGGGTGCTGGCTAAAAGAAGTATCTGCTCTTTCAGGGAATTCACCTGCGCAAGATAATAACCTGTCTATAGAAATAGGCAGGATTGACTTTAATTTGCAAAACATTTGAATCAAGACAATGCACCAGCCAGGAAAGGAACAGGATCTGATGCGAAATTGGGAGCAGAAATCTGCAGTTCGCCGCAAGGCCTATGCCCAATTTCTTCGGGATGCAGATAAAAATTTGATTTTGAAGCAGTTGCCAGAATTGCATGAAGAGGCTTTTACCCGTATTGATTGCCTTGGCTGCGCCAATTGTTGTAAAAAATATTCCCCCAGGTTCAAAACACCTGACATAAAAAGAATTGCTAAGGTGTTGAAAATGAAGGAGGGAGACTTTATAGAAACCTATCTGAAACTGGATGAGGAAGGGGATTATGTTGTTAAATCCACACCCTGCCCCTTTCTGGGGGATAACAATCATTGCGGGATTTATGAGAATCGGCCCTCGGACTGCCGCCGTTTCCCCTATACCAACGAGGACATTTTAGTTAAGAGAAAGCAATTGACTCTAAAAAACTCGGAGTTCTGTCCTATCGTCTACTTTGTCCTGGAAGGACTGATGAAACAGGGCATGAACGATTTGCCTCAAAAAGATCAATGAATTGCTGTGGTTCCTTCTGACAAACTCAAAAAGAATATTGATATTCAGATGAAATGATTTTTTTAGTAAATTGGTGTATCAAAAGCAGTTATATGATAAAATTCAATGAATTAAAGATTGGGGATAGAGTCATAGTGGAGTTTGAAGGTGAAAAAAGAGAAGGTGAGGTGACCGGTCTGGACTGGGAAGACAAACTGATCTCTGTCCAGACAGAAATACAGGATTTCTGGTATGAACCCGAACATTTATTCCCTATTGATCTTAGCGATGAGCAGCTTATAAGATTTGGATTTGAAAGGGAGGACAATCCGGATGGAAGTGTCAAATACAAAAAGGAAGCTTTCCGGATCCTTCTGCCCTCAAAGGATCATTTTTCCTCTTTTGAGATCTGGTACAGGGAGGACAGGAGGCATTTTGCCCATCCGATCAGTATACATGAATTGCAGAACCACTATGCCCAGATGACGAAAGTGGAGCTCGCTATTTAACGTTTTGAGTGCCAACTTTTGAGAAAAAGTTCATCTACCTTATTCTTTTCCCCAAAAAACCCGTTTTTTTCCACGAATTTTTCATAATTCGCCAAGACCGTCTTATCTTCGCGCTCCCAAAAATTGTATGGCTAAACAAGCACTCATTAAACAGGATGGAACGATTGTGGAAGCTTTGTCAAATGCCATGTTCAAAGTGAAGCTGGAAAATGGGCACGAAATACTGGCGACTATTTCGGGTAAAATGAGGATGAATTATATTCGAATCCTGCCCGGTGATAAAGTGGGAGTGGAGATGAGTCCCTATGATTTAACGAGGGGGAGGATCATATTCAGATACAAATGATCCGGTTCATTAATAAATAAAAAAACAAAGGCAGTGAAAGTCAGAGCATCCATTAAAAAGCGCAGTGTAGATTGTAAGATCGTTCGCAGAAAAGGGAAGCTGTATGTAATCAACAAAAAGAATCCCCGTTTTAAACAACGTCAGGGATAAATTGATTTCCTATTAAAGTTATAAGATAGAATATAGGATAGAAAGAGACACAAGAATTACAAATTTAAAAAATCCATATGGCACGTATTGCCGGAGTAGATTTACCAAAGAACAAAAGAGGAGAAATTGGCCTTACCTATATTTTTGGTATTGGCAATTCAACAGCCAGAGATATACTGGACAAGGCCGGGATCAGTTATGATAAAAAGGTCAATCAGTGGGATGATGAAGAACTGAATGCCATCCGTACTATCATCACGAATGAATTCAAAGTGGAGGGGGCTCTGCGTTCCGAAGTCCAGATGAGCATTAAACGTTTACTGGACATTGCCTGTTACAGGGGTCTTCGCCATCGCAAAGGGCTGCCTGTTCGTGGTCAGCGCACCCGTACCAATAGCCGTACACGCAAAGGAAAACGCAAGACTGTTGCTGGGAAGAAGAAAGTAGCGGCGAAGAAATAATTGAATTATTAATCCTGGTTTCAAAAATTAAAGAACAGCACTAAAAAATATTATGGCAAAAGCACAAGCTCCCAGCGCCAAAGTAGCGGCTAAGAAAAGAATAGTCAAAGTGGATGCCTATGGCGATGCGCATATCAACGCAACTTTCAACAACATTATCATCAGCATCACCAACAAGCATGGACAGGTTATTTCGGCTAGCAGCGCCGGAAAAATGGGATTTAAGGGTTCCAAGAAAAATACCCCCTATGCGGCACAAATGGCTGCGGCAGATGCAGCTAAAGTAGCTATTGATGCGGGTCTGAAGAGGGTAGATGTATTTGTAAAAGGCCCCGGTTCCGGCAGGGAAGGTGCAATCCGGTCATTGTCAAATTCCGGAATTGAAGTGGTTATGATCAAGGATGTCACACCGCTTCCTCATAATGGTTGCAGGCCCCCTAAAAAGAGAAGGGTATAATAATTCGGAGCCGGTTTTTACAAATCGTTCAAATCAGCTCCAAATCAGAATAAGGGCGTTTCATTGATTTTAGATTTTTACTGATGAAACGACCGTCATTAAAAAATCAAAGCATAAATTAAACATGGCACGTTACACAGGCCCAAAAACGAGGATCTGCCGCATATTCGGCGAACCGATCCTTGGAAACGGAAAGTATCTCACTAAGAACAGCAATCCCCCGGGACAGCATGGCCCTAACCGCAAACGTAAAACACTCGGCGAATATGCAGTTCAATTGAAGGAAAAACAAAAAGCCAAATACACCTATGGTGTTCTGGAACGGCAGTTCAGGAAGACCTTTGATGAAGCCAACCGGCGCAAGGGCGTTACGGGTGAAAACCTCATCAGATTATTGGAAGCCAGGCTCGACAATACAGTTTACAGGTTGGGTGTAGCTCCCTCCCGTCCGGCAGCCCGTCAGCTCGTCGCCCACAAGCATATCACTGTTAACGGAGTGGTTGCCAATGTTCCTTCCTACCAATTGAAACCGGGTGATGTCATCGGCCTCAAGGAATCTTCTCAGGGAAATTCCGGGCTTACCGGCGCTATCAAGGGTAAAAATCCCAAATTCAACTGGCTGGACTGGAACGAAACTCATTTCGAAGGTACTTTTATCGCCTACCCGGAAAGGGAAAGCGTTCCGGAGAATATTAAGGAGCAGTTGATTGTTGAGTTGTACAGTAAGTAAACAAATCCCAGGTTCGGTCGCATGAAACTGCTCCGAATTATTGGTTATGCATTCATCGTAAATCGCAAATTTAAATATGGCCATTTTAAATTTTCAAAAACCAGATAAAATCATTCTTCAAAAAGCAACGGATTTTGAAGCCCAATTTGAATTTCGTCCGTTGGAACCGGGATATGGAGTGACGATCGGCAATGCGCTTCGCCGGGTTCTGCTGAATTCTCTTGAGGGTTACGCCATAGTTGGCGTAAAGATCGAGGGAGCCGACCACGAATTTGCGACCCTTAAAGGGGTGACAGAAGATGTGGTGGAGATCATTCTGAACCTCAAGCAGGTTCGTTTCAAGAAGAAAGTGGACCATGAATTAGGCCAGGAAAAGATCGTCCTGAGCCTGAAAAACAGGACTGAGTTCACAGCAAGCATGATCGGGGAAGGAACTTCAAGTTTTGAAGTGATGAACCCAAAACTGCCTATCTGCACCATGGATTCTTCAGCTAAACTGGATATCGAAATCACCATTGGTAAGGGAAGAGGTTATGTTCCCGCGGAAGATAACAAACCAAAGGACGCTCCATTTGGTTATATACCAACAGATTCCATCTTCACTCCAATCAAAAATGTAAAGTATTCCATTGAGAATACCCGTGTGGAACAGAGAACGGATTTCGAAAAACTGATCATGGAAGTCTCCACAGACGGAACGATTCATCCGGAAGAAGCCGTGAAACAAGCTTCCCGCATCCTGATCCAACACCTGATGATCATCACGGATGAGAACATCACTTTCGATAATAAGGACGAAAAAAAGGAGGACCTTGTAGACGAACAGACCCTTCAGCTTCGTAAAGTGTTAAAAACGCCTCTTGAAGACCTGGATCTTTCCGTTCGCGCATTCAATTGCCTGAAAGCAGCCAAGATCAATTCTCTGAGCGAATTGGTCACCTATGAACAGGAAGACCTGATGAAGTTCCGGAATTTTGGACAGAAATCCCTCGCTGAGATCGAGCAGGTGCTCAACGAGCGCGGCCTTCATTTTGGAATGGATTTGAGCAAATTGAAGATTGAGGACGAATAACCCTCTCTTTATATTCATAAACGGTAGGTTGCAATTCCTGACACGGTGCAACCGGTAAAATTTAATAGTCATGCGTCACGGAGACAAAATCAAGAACCTGAGCCGAACAGCTTCCCACAGAAGAGCCTTATTGAGCAATCTAACCTGCCAGTTAATCACCCATAAGCGGGTTATTACCACTCTTGCCAAGGCCAAAGCGCTTAGGGTTTACGCAGAACCCCTTATTACAAAGGCAAAAGAAAATACCACCCATCAAAGAAGAGTTGTTTTCAGCTATTTGCAGGATAAGGATGCCGTTACCGAACTTTTTTCCACCATTTCCCCCAAAGTAGCCGGTCGCCCGGGTGGATATACCAGGATTATTAAATTGGGAGCCCGCGTGGGAGACAATGCGGAGACTGCTCTGATTGAACTGGTAGACTTTAATGAGGTTTACGGAAAAGGAAAGGGTGAGATTAAAGAAACAACAAAAAGAACCCGGCGCGGCGGAAGCAGGAAAAAAGCAGGGGAGCAGGCAACGGATTCAACGGCCACAGAAGCCAAAAGTCAACCAACTGAGACCTCTAAGGAAAAGACCGCTGAAGGGAAAAAGGACTCTAAATGATCAAATTAAATCACTAATGATAGAGCTCCGCGAAAGCGGAGCTTTTTTTTTGATATTTGTTTTCCTAACCAGTGAAAAAATAATACAGCCCCAAAAGCCTACAATTTCTTTTCTTTGCAAAACTTTTTTCTATTACATGTCTGCAGCTTCATCTTTAAAACCCTCCGTTCTGCTTCTTGCTGACGGTACGATCCACCACGGACACGCATTTGGTAAAACGGGTACTACGGCAGGAGAAATCTGTTTCAACACGGGTATGACCGGATACCAGGAGGTTTTTACCGATCCCAGTTATTTTGGTCAGGTGCTTATCATGAATAGCGTACATATCGGTAACTATGGAGTTTTTGATAAGGATGTGGAATCCGGCAGCGTGAAGATCCGGGGCCTTATTGCCCGTAACCTGGAGTCTCAGTTTTCACGTAAAATGGCCAAGGGTTCCCTGGATGATTACCTGAAGGCCAATGAAATTGTTTGTATCGAAGATGTTGATACCAGAGCGCTGGTAGCCCATGTGCGTACCAAAGGAGCGATGAACTGCATTATTTCATCAGAAAACACAGATATTGAGTTCCTGAAGAAAGAGCTCCTAAAGACACCATCCATGGATGGATTGGAACTCGCTTCTTCCGTTAGCACGACCAGGGAGTACGAACTCGGTGATCATAATTCAGAAGTACGGATCGCTGTTCTGGATTACGGCATTAAGAGGCATATACTTCAATGCATGGTTGACAGGGGTGCCTTCTTAAAAGTCTTTCCTGCAAAAACCAGTATGGAGGAAATAAGGTCCTTTCGACCGAACGGTTATTTTCTTTCCAATGGTCCCGGGGATCCGGCACCCATGGACTATGCCATTACAGCGGTTAAGGAAATCCTCAAAGAAAAAAAACCACTTTTCGGGATTTGCCTGGGTCATCAATTGCTGGCCCTGGCTAATAATATTCCCACCTTTAAAATGCATCTCGGTCACCGAGGGCTGAACCATCCTGTAAAAAATCTTATTACAGGCAAATGCGAGATCACCACCCAAAACCATGGTTTTGGAGTGGATCCGGCTGCTGTGCGTAATGCTTTAAATATGGAAGTGACGCATGTAAACCTGAACGACGATTCCATTGAGGGGATCAGGCTGAAGAATCATCCTGCCTTTTCGGTACAATACCATCCGGAGAGCACTCCGGGCCCACATGACAGCCGTTACCTCTTTGATGACTTTATAGCAATGATCCGGAATTCCCTGTCATGAAGCAGTTCAGCTCTGTCATAATTTATTTACATTTGATTTGATGAAAATCGCGATCCTCAACGGTCCCAACCTGAACCTTCTCGGCAAAAGAGAGCCCGATATCTATGGCCCGCAAGGCTTCGAAGAATATTTCGAACAGCTTTGTTCGGCCAATCCGTCCATTGAGTTATCCTATTTTCAAAGTAATGTGGAGGGGGAACTGATAAATGAACTGCACCGGGTGGGTTTTAGCTATGATGGAATTATCCTGAATCCCGGGGGATATACCCATACATCCGTGGCAATCGGGGATGCCATTGCTGCGATAAGAGTACCAGTCATAGAAGTACATATTTCCAATGTGCAGGCCCGGGAGGAATTCCGGAAAATTTCCCTTATTTCCGCAAAATGCAAAGGCAGCATAGCCGGTATGGGCCTGAAGGGCTATGAACTGGCTCTTCGTTTTTTTCTTTGAGACTGTCTGCGTTTAGTCCCGGGTATTAAAAAAATCTTCCGAATCTCATTTTTTATTGTTTACTTGTGGTTACCAAAAGAACTGCTATGGAAGATAATAAACCAGAGATCCTGTCTGATCTCCCGATCGATTACGATGCCGGAAATACCCTCAAAAAAATCTTACCCTGGACAAAATTCATATCGATAGCCGGCATAGTATTCTTAGGGCTCATATTGATCATTTTGATTTTTACAAGTCAGCGTTTGAGCGATTCCTTTAAAGACAACAATCCGGACCTGGGCAATTTGTGGATACTCTCAATGCTCGTCGGGGTTCTTGTTGTAATTGTTGTTTTCGGTTACTCGTTGTGGATGCTCCTTCGTTTTTCAATCCTGGTTAAAAAGGCCCTGGAGACTCAGGACCAGGAATCCTTTAATAAGGGTATTCAATCCATGAAGATATATAGCATCTTCATTGGTGTTTTTGCTGCTCTCGGATTAATAAGCAACATTTATAACCTGATCATTTAAAAGATTTATGGAAGAGCAAAACAAACTGGACAATTTTTTTAATATTTCCTTCGATCCAAAAAGCAGTGCGGGTTTGAGAACTGTTGCAAAATGGTCAATGGTTGCGGCAATCTGTTCTGTTTGCGGATCTCTATTGGGCGTTGTTCTTGCGATCCTGGGAAAAAATAGAACTGAAGAATCATCAGGGCTCATTAGTTATGCTTTTTTTAGTACCGCCAATGTGGCCGGCTCCATCGTAGTATTGATTCTTAGTGCAGCGTTCAATTATTTCCTGTATAGTTTTTCCGTCAATACGTTGAAGGGCCTTACGAATCTTGACCCGGGTAAACTCAATGAGGGGCTCTCCAGTTTGAAAACCTATTATAAGATTTTAGGCATTATAATGATTGTCGCGATGGGCATTGTATTGATAGGCTTTTTTTATATCCTGATAATGTATGGAACAAGAACCAGGAATTAATTTTTAATTTTGTACTATGCTTGAAAATGTCTTTGAACTCAGTATTGATGCAGAATCCGGTTCTTATTTGAGGGAGACGGCCAAATGGGCCCGGTATTTTTCCATCCTCGGCTTTGTGTGCTGCGCTTTTATCCTGGTGATGGCGCTTATCATTCCTGGAATAATCCTGCGCAATCCGGATTTTTTTCAGGTCCAGAGCCAGATACAGACTCAAGGCATGGAAGTGGGACTAGTTGTAGGATCTATCCTGGGTGTCGCCATTTATCTCTATCCCTGCATTCTTCTTTTCCGATTCTCCGGGAAATTGCTGCAGGCGCTTAAAACCAATGATCAGTCTGCATTGAATGCGGCTTTTAAGAACCTGAGGTCCTGCTATCGCTTTTTTGGAATCATAAGCATCATTGTTATCGGGATTTATGCCTTGATTTTCATTATTGCCATGATCGGTATGGCATTTGTCAGGCGTTAACCATTTGTATAATAATTATAATCCTTCAGCAGGGTTTCCAGAAAGTCAAGGGAGTCCTGATCGCCTGAAATATTGAGTTTTGACCGGATTCGATCGGCAATTCTCATCGACAGATCGTAATTGGAATTCTTCTTCACCATTTCAATGATGGACTTTAGCGTGTTGAGGTCTTTATCGCTTAATTGCATGACCTGAGGGTAGTGTGGTTGGTAATCGCTTTCCAATTCTGTAAAAACAGTATCCTCCCATGAAAGTCGGTTCTTCCTGTCAATGATGATCGTACCCGCAACCAGGTCTCCGGTTCTTTGCGAATAGGGGGTAAGAAGGATACAGCCAATGCCGGTAAACAGAAAACCCATGCACCACCAGGGCAAAAAACCATAGCTGATGGACACAGCAATGAATACAGGGAAATCTATGATGCGGAAAATCCAACGTATCAGGTATTGACTAAAACTGGGCTGTCCCCCCTCGAGGGAAATGACCTGTATGCCCATAGCCATTTTACCAATGGTCTGACCGTTGAGAGTCACTTCCGTAATAAGGTAGTAAAACATTGGTGGCAATTCGGCAATGATCAGGATCCAATAGGTTTTTTCGGAGGGATGATTTTGGGTGTAAAAAGAATACAGAATTGAAATGAGCCACCAATAGGCAATTACAAGAACAAGGTCGATGCTCCATGCGAAAAACCGTTTATGGAAGGGAGTGATCACAAAGTCGATCTCAATATTAAATCCCGTATCCAGTTTGGCTATTGCCATAAGTTCTCATTTTGTTAAATTCAGTTTCAAATTACTCTAAACTTAATTCCAATTCAACTATATTTATCTGTGAATTATTACCGGCCGGGGGCCGTTGATTAGCAATCAGAAACAGGTTCCTATCCATTCACGAATAACCGTAAAACCGAAATGAAAAAACTATGAGGGAAGGATCTTTTATCAGAAAAAATCTGGAGAAATGGAAAAAATACCAGTACGAAGGGGCTGCTGACCCGGATGAACTGGCTGGTGAATTCACTGAACTGGTAGATGACCTGGGCTATGCAAAGACTTTTTATCCTCACAGTAAAGTGACACAATACCTGAACGCTCTGGCAAGCCGCTTTTATCTCGGCATTTACAGGAATAAAAAGGAGGAATTTTCACGTATTTTACGTTTCTGGAAAACAGAACTGCCCCTGACCGTCGGCAAATATCACCGGGAAGCGCTTTTCTCCTTTATTTTATTTCTGAGTTTTTCTCTTATGGCCGCATTTTCCGCTGCACATGATGAGAGCTTTGTAAGGGGGGTGCTGGGGGATAATTATGTTGAGATGACAGAGGAAAATATTGCAAAGGGGGACCCGTTCGGTGTATATAAGGAACAAGATCAGATAGTAATGTTCCTGGGAATTGCAATTAACAATATCAAAGTTTCTTTCACGGTCTTTGTTTTGGGAATATTTGTTTCACTGGGAACAGTTTGGCAACTGTTTACCAACGGAGTGATGCTCGGTGCCTTTCAATACTATTTTTTTGCAAGGGGACTGGGCTGGCAATCCGTGCTGGTCATATGGATCCATGGCACCCTGGAAATTTCATCCGTGATCATGGCTGGTGCAGCCGGTTTCGTGCTTGGCAACAGCATTCTTTTCCCTGGCACTCATAAAAGGCTGGATTCTATTAAAAACGGCGCGCGAGATGGCCTTAAGATCATGGTCGGTCTGGTTCCTATTTTCATATGTGCAGCCTTTCTGGAAGGTTTCATTACCCGCTATTCCGGGATGCCGATCTGGTTATCTGTATTTATACTGGCACTTTCACTGAGCTTTGTGATCTGGTATTTTGTCATTTACCCCATCCGTTTAAAGAGATCCGTTTTGCAGCAATCTTCTCCCAATGAGCAACCCTTGAATTAGCCGATTTGAAATTCCGCACCAAACATATCATTCAGAATCCAGTCTTCTTGCGCCTTCTGCTATTTTTTTGTTTTGTAAATTTTCAGATTGCAGTCGGTCAAAAATCAGTGCCCCTTCCTGATTCTGTAGTCCGGGAAGAAGATGAAGGCATTAACAGGGTTCATCAAAACCCGGAAGGCGGAACATCATCTTCCGCTTCTCATAGCGAACAAGGAGCTTCTTCTAATTCATCTATAGTTACAGCGGGAACAGATTCCTCAGTTTCAGGAGATGTTTCCAACAGGCAGGTTCCCCGGCAAATTACCGATTCACTTAAAAGGGGAAAATCATTTGAATATGCCAATGATCCGGCATATTGGGAAAAAACCCGTTTGGATAATAACAATGGGACAAAGAGTTGGTTGGACAAGATTCTGCAAAACGCTTTTTTCATATGGGCCATGCGTTCTATCCTGATCGGCATCCTGGTTTTCGCCCTTTACAGGATCATCGTAGTCAATAAGATCTATCTTTTTTACTCCGGGTCCTATGCAAAAAAGAAAGAAGAAGAAAAAGAAACTTTCGATAATCCCCGGAACCTGGAGGAATTGATAGGCGAATCCATGGCTGTTCAGGATATCAAAACAGCGGTCAGGTTCATGCATCTCAAAGCGCTGGTTTTGATGGGGCGGAAGGATTGGATCCGATTTAAAATGGAAACCACCAACCAGGAATACCTGGTGCAAATGAAATCAGGACATCCGGAATATGCAGATGAATTCACCTTACTGACCAATTTATATGAACATATTTGGTTCGGCGGATTTCGACCTGGCTCGGCCCAGTCCGATTTAATTGTCCAAAGGTTCAATAATTTCTATTCAAAACTTGATTCTTGATCAGGCGCTTTTTATATTATTTTTTACTGTTAGGAGGCATAAGCTTGTTTGCCAGTTCCTGTCAGACGCGGAAAAAAAGAATTAATACCAGGATTACTCTTTGGAGAAAAGACAAGATCCCCTATGGAGCTTTTTATGCATATGAAAATGTTGGTTTCCTCTTCCCCAAAGCATCGATCAATCTGAATGGTATTTCCCCTGCCAGGAACTTCAGTATCGCTGAAAATGTGATTGATACTTTGCAGGGTGCGAATAAACTGCACAAGGCTTATGTCATTCTTTCTACCCAGGTCATTGCCGACCAGGAGGAGATCAATGCAATGATGAATTTTGTATCCACCGGAAATTATCTTTTTATTTCCACTTTTTTCATTGGGGATTCCCTTCTTAAAGCGGTCGACAGCTCTGCCAGACAAACTGCTTCTGGCATGTTCTTTCTTAAGGACAGTATGGATATCCGGCTTAAAGACCCCAATACCGGGGAGGGTCGTGAATATGCATATCCGGGCATCGGTACAGAATCTGGATTCAGCGCTCTTGATTCTCATTATGCTGCGGTACTCGGAACAAATTCAAGAGGGGTGCCAAATTTTATCAGGTATAATTTTCAGCACGGAGGTGCAGTATTCCTTCATCTGGCGCCGATGGCCTTTACGAATTTTTTCCTCCTGCATAAGGACAACAAAACTTATTTCGATAAGGCAATGTCCTATATTCCGGTGAATATAAATGAACTTGATTGGGATGATTATTTTCGAAAACCCAGGGAATTTTCACGCATGCGCTTTATGTTCAGCAAGCCGCCCTTTGCCTGGGCAATAGGGCTGATCCTGCTTTTATTTTTTATTTTGTATGTTTTCGAATCAAAAAGAAAACAAAGGGTTATCCCAAAGATCTCCCCTTTAAAAAATAGTTCTCTGGATTTTGTCAAAACAGTGGGTCGGCTTTATTACCAGCGCAAGGACAACCTGAACCTGGCTGGCAAGATGATCATGCATTTTTTAGGTCATATCCGAAGTCAGTATGGACTTCCCACTACCAACATAGACGAGGCATTTGCCGAAAAACTCTCTTACCGTAGCGGATGCAACAGGTTACAGGCCGGGGACCTTGTAAACAATATTCGATTTATTCTGAAAAAAGAAAGCCTTTCTGATGAGGAATTGATGCAATTTAATACCGAGCTGGAATCTTTTTATAAAACAACCTAAGATGGAAGAAAATTTATTTGAACAAAGAACAGATCTGACCCGCTTAAGGCAAACCGTTGAATCGCTCAAATCCGAAATCGGTAAAACGATCATTGGTCAGGATCAGATGATCGAGCTTTTACTTGCCGGTATACTTGCCGATGGACATATTTTGATCGAAGGCGTACCCGGAGTGGCCAAGACCCTGGCCGCAAAAATCCTGAGCCGAACGATATCCCTGGGATTCTCCCGTATTCAGTTCACACCGGATCTCATGCCAAGCGATGTGATCGGATCCTCTGTTTTCAACCAGAGCCAGAATAATTTTCAGTTTAAGCCGGGACCTGTTTTCAGCAATATTGTACTGATTGACGAGATCAACCGGGCTCCGGCCAAAACCCAGGCGGCCCTCTTTGAAGTGATGGAAGAAAGGCAGATCACGGTGGATGGACAGACATACAGGCTGCAAGCCCCCTTTATGGTAGTGGCGACTCAAAACCCGATCGAACAGGAAGGCACCTACCATCTTCCGGAAGCTCAGTTGGATCGCTTCCTTTTTAAGATCAATGTATCCTATCCAAGCCTTGAAGAAGAAATTAAGATCGTGCAGTTGCATCATAATTTCAATATGGACCATTTGCTTCAGCAAGTGCAGCCGATTCTGAACTCCTCCCTGATTGAATCCCTTCGCGCCCAGGTCCGAAAATTGCATGTGGAAGATAAGCTCATACAATTCATTACTTCACTAGTGGCTACGACCCGCAACAACAAATCGATCTATCTGGGGGCTTCTCCAAGGGCTTCGATAGGCATATTGAATGGGGCCAAGGCTTTGGCCGCAATGAGGGGTCGTGATTTTGTCATACCTGACGATATTATTTTCGTTACGCCTGCCGTGCTCCGTCACCGATTGGAGCTGATGCCGGAAAAGGAAATGGAAGGGGCGACAACCGATCAGGTAATCCAGGAAATCATTCAATCCATGGAAATCCCCCGATAAAATTTAAGAAATGGGAATGCTGAAAAGGTTCTATCTATCTCTGTTCTTTGGCCGGCTTTTTTACCTGCTGCTCGCGATTGAAATCGGAATGTTCATGCTTTCATATGGGGTTCCATTTTTTTTCAGGATCGCCCAATTGGGCCTCGTGGTTCTTCTGCTGATTCTAGTGTTGGACTGGCTCATCCTTTTTTTTCGCAGAGACCCTGTTGTAACGGAACGAATATTGCCGGAACATTTCAGCAACGGGGATCAGAATCCGGTTAAAATCAGAATGGTCAATCAAAATCCATTCAGGGTGCAGATATTCCTGATCGATGAGATTCCGGAACAGTTCCAATTGCGTGATTTTATTTTAAAACATTCACTCAATAGCTGGGAGGAAAAATTGATCGAATACAAACTTCGTCCCGTCCAAAGGGGTGAATATCTTTTCCATGATTTGAATATTTTTATAAAGAGCCCGCTGAAACTTGTCGTCCGCAGAAAGAAGATCAGGGCTGCCACCATCGTCAAAGTTCTTCCATCCTTTCTAATGCTGAGAAAATTCGAATTGCAGGCTTATGCCAGTAACCTGGCGGAGTCCGGCAATAAGCGGATGCGTAAGATCGGGCATAGCCTGGAGTTCGAACAGATAAAGGATTATGTCCTGGGAGACGATATCCGGAGCATCAACTGGAAAGCCAGCGCCCGAAAGGGGCAATTGATGGTCAATAAATTTGCCGATGAAAGGAGCCAGCATATTTACTGCATTATCGACAAAAGCAGGGTCATGAAAATGCCGTTTGAAGGCATGACCTTACTCGACTACGCCATTAACGCAAGCCTGACCCTATTGCATGTGGCTTTAATAAAGCAGGACAGAGCGGGTCTGATCAGTTTTTCCGATCAGATCGACAATTTCCTGCCTGCGGACCGGAAAGCCAAACAGATCAATTATATCCAGGAATTGCTATATAATCAGCAAACCCGGTTTCCCGAAGCGGATTTTGAAAGCCTCTATTCATTTACGCGTACACGCGCATCCCAGCGCAGCCTGATGATACTCTTCACTAATTTTGAATCCCTGAGCGCCCTGCAGCGTCAACTGCCTTATCTTAAGGCGATAGCGCGAAACAATTTATTGCTTATCGTGTTTTTTGAAAATACGGGGCTGAAACAACTCACCATTCAGGAAGCACAGAATATTGAAACGGTCTATATGAAGACCATCGCCGAAAAATTTGTTTTTGAAAAAAAGCTGATGGTAAGGGAACTGATGCAGCATGGCATTCCGGCGATACTCACGTCTCCCCGGCAACTCACAGTGGACGTCCTGAACAAATACCTGGAGATCAAAGCCAGACAGGAGATTTAAGATTTCAATTCACTTGTTCGTCTTGGCCGAATAAAGCAATTTGCAGGTTATATGCATCATCTGGTACCAAATCCTTTCGAAGAAGGAGTCGTCTTGCTCATTAATAAGCCTCTGGACTGGACTTCTTTTGATGCAACGAGAAAGGTCCGAAACCTGGTGGGGATTAAGAAAGTGGGCCATGCGGGCACCCTGGATCCTTTGGCCACAGGCTTGCTGATCATTTGTACCGGGCGTTTCACCAAGCGGATCAACGAGTTCATGGGGGCTGAAAAAGAATATACCGGTTCCATCACTCTGGGAGCCAGCACGGTAACCTACGACCTGGAAAGCGAACCGGGGAATTTAAGGGATATTTCCGGTCTCACGGAAAGGGCTATCCGGGAAATGACCGGTAATTTCACCGGGGAGATTATGCAGATTCCACCGGCTCATTCCGCTATTAAAAAAGGCGGTGTACGTGCTTATGAACTGGCCCGTGCAGGAAAGGAGATTGCTCTGGAACCACGTAATATTCGTATTTCGGCATTCGACATCACAAAGATCGAACTGCCGAAAGTCTATTTCCGTGTCATATGTTCAACCGGCACCTATATACGGAGCCTGGCCCATGATTTCGGGAAGGCCCTGGATTGCGGGGGATATCTCTCCTCTCTTTGCCGGATACGGATCGGCGAATACCGGATCCAGCAGGCTATGACTATGGGGGAAGCTGAAAACTGGATCAGGCAAAAAAGATTGGGCATTGAACCTGATCAGAAGGGATAGCCGATGCCCAACTGGAACTGACCGCTTTTCAATTGCATATCATAGAACCATCGATTGGGGTAGTCCGGATTCCGGGGATCCCGCACAATATAGGCCCAGTCAAAACGGACGATAAAATAATTGCTGAAATCAAAGCGCAGACCCGTTCCGATGTCCACGGCAAATTCCTTGTAGAAACGATTCAGTGCAAAATCGCTTCCTGCAAGTGAAGCTGTGGTGTCAGTTTTAGGAATATTCCGGTTCCAGATATTCCCGGCATCTGTGTAAATAGCGCTTCCGATCTTTATACCATAGATAGTTCCAAGGTTGAAACGATATTCTATATTTCCTTCGATCTTAATATCACCGAACTTATCGGCGGTAGTGGTATCATAATAGTAAGATGATCCGAGGCCGACCTGCCGCACCTGCCAGCCCCTCATGCTGTTCGGGCCGCCCGCAAAAAATGCCTTGTAGAAGGGGAGGGTTTGTTGAGTGCCAATGCCATTCCCATAGGCAAGGCCATAACCGGCAAAGGCCCTGAATGCGAGTTCTGTATTGCGGTAGGTGATATGATGGCGGTATTCGATATCCGCTTTCACAAAATGGGCGAGTTCTCCGCTATCGCGGTTAAATATTTTGAGGCTGCCAAAGCCATATAAGCCTCCGCTTTCTTCTGCCGTAATACGCAATATGTTTTCGTGAATGCCTTTTGTTTTTGAATAGAAATAAATGAACTGTTCTCCAATGACCAGGCCGGTCTTAAAAGCCAGTTTGAGAGAAGGGATCTGGGCGATCAGGTCGTTCAGGCTGTCATTGGTCTGGGCAATCGTGGTGTATTCAATATTCAGGGGCCTGATCGTGATGGTATGGTTGTGTGCGACGCCCTGCCAGCCAAGTGTTCCTTCGACCGATTTAAGTGTAAAGAATTCCCTGCGGTCGGTATAGGTCGCCGTAAAATTCAGCAGGGTCTTACGGTCATCGTAGCGTTTAAGCACGAACTGAGGGTCGATATGGGGGATCGAGAAGGTATGGCTGAGATCGGCTTCGATCGTTTGGATGAAATCAGGCCCGAATTCAACCCCGGATCTTACCGTAGTGACGCTCTGAATGGCCCGGTGGAAGGCATTTTTATACCTAAAGGAAACATTGGCACCGAATCCGAATAAATTGGTGGTCGTCAGAATATCATTGGTATTATAGCTTGCTTCAAGCCCCCCGCTGAATATTCCTCTCAGGGATGGATACATTCTTATTTCTGCATTGAGAAAGGTATCCGCCCTGTTCGATGGAACATAATCCAGGGTCACTTTATCCCAGGCGCCTAGCTGGTAGGAAAATCTTTCGAATGCCTTGTTATAGCTACTAATATTGTAAATATCGCCTGGTTTGATCAACAGGTTCCGGAATATGATGGATGGTTTAAATCGGTTCGAAGTGGAGATCACCGATATTTTTCCCCTGCTTACGGTATCCGGTTTTACAAGGAGGTTTGAATCTCCGTAAACGGGGATCCCTGTCGCGATTTTAAAGCTTTCAGTAAGAGTATCCGGAAATACTTTAATACTGTCGATATAATATTTTTTCAATTCACTTGAATCCTGCGGTGGCCTCTGTTTGACGACAAGGGAAATGGTTGGGTCTTCCCTCTTTTTCTTCAATTCTTCCAGAAGCCGGGCCTGTTCAAAGGGATCCAGACTGGGATCGAAGAGGGCCGCAAGGACAGTATCCCTTTCCATGTAAATGTCTTTTATCGAAAATTTATAGTAGCCGTTGTTTTGAAATAGTAGGATCAAACGCTGCAGTTCCGAATAAACCAACTGCTTGGAAAAAGGCTTACCTTTTTGAAGGAGTGAATTTTTTTGCGATTTGAGGGCCAATGCTTCCAACTCCGGTGTCCGGAGATCATAAGCCACAGAATCGATTTTTATATTTTTCCCAAGATGCACTTTGAATAGGATGGTGGCCCTGTATTGGTCTCCCACCGTGTCGATTTTGACCGAATCCTTGACTTGAGGACTGTAATAACCCATCGAATTCAACAAGGCAATCATGAAACTATTTGAGCGGACCAGATTGTTCACATCATAGACAGGCGGATGCGGCAACTTGCGGTAAATAAAAGGGAATCCTCCGCCAAAAGCGGTAATGGTCCTGGCATGGAGACTGTCATCGATCTGGTTCTGCAGGCGGGTTTCCATATCCAGTCGCTCATCGTTGGTCAGTTTGCCGTCGATCCTGATCAGAGTTTTATAGACAAAGGGTTTGCGGACCGGGTATTCACCCTTTTTGGGAGCAATACAGGAGAAAAGCAGAGTGGCTGCGGCAATTAAAAGCATCCCGGCTGGGATGAGAAAAGATAACCTAAATTGCCGGCTGAATAGCATAATGGGTGAACCAGATTTTTAAAGATGGGTCTTCCATCAACAAAATCATTTTGCTGTAAAAGATTGACATGCTGACAAAATCACAGGTCAAATATATCCAAAGTTTAAGCCAGAAAAAATTCAGGGATAGCGAGAATGCATTTGTTGCCGAGGGCCAGAAAATAATTAACGATTTATTAGATGCAGGAAATGTCCGCCCTCTTCATATTTATGCGATGGCTGATTGGTTAAAGCTTCAAGGCCATTTGGATATGGAGACAGTGGAAGTAAACGAAAAGGAATTGGAAAGGATATCCTTTTTGAAAAGCCCTCAGCAGGCGCTGGCCGTTTTCGAAAAACCGATTTTCCCCGATTTCGAACCGAAGACCGCTCTGAAAGGGAATCTGACCCTTATGCTGGATTCCATACAAGACCCGGGCAATTTGGGTTCCCTTATCAGAACAGCCGATTGGTTTGGCATCCGGCAGATCATCTCCAGTAAGAATAGTGCAGATCCTTTCAGTCCCAAGATCATTCAGTCTACCATGGGCAGCATTGCCCGCGTAAGAGTAATGCAGATCGACCTGGTCGATTTCCTTAACGAACAAGATCCATCGATCCCGGTCTTTTCCACTGTATTGGAGGGGAAGAGCCTTTACCAGATGGAAGCCGTCCCGGAAGCCATACTGATCATTGGCAACGAATCCAGGGGGATAAGTCCCGGATTGATCAGTTTGTCCTCCCTGAAAATAACCATTCCGAAAATAGGCCAAAGCGGTGCCGAATCCCTGAATGCTTCAGTGGCGGCCGCGGTCGTGATTGCCTGGCTACGCAGGCCAGGATCCGGTAATGGTTTAGTTAAACTGTAGGGCTGCGGCAGGCTGTATTTTTCTGATGATTACCGTAGGAATGATAAGGACCGAAAAGCAAATGAACAGGGAACCGAGATCAACGATCAAGATTTGCCAGAAATTCAATCTTACCACGGCAGTGGAGATGAAATAAGCATCTTCAGGAAGGGTGATCAGGCCATAACGCTGCTGGAAATAACAAAAGGCAAAGGCAAGCAGGTTTCCCCCCAATATTCCGATGATCGTGATGAAGCTTACCTGGTATAAAAAGATCCGCTGGATCGCGGCATTAGGCGAACCCATTGCTTTCAGGATGCCGATCATTTTGGTGCGGTCAAGAACCAATACGATTAGGCAGGTAATCAAATTCAGGGCTGCTACCAGTATAATGATGGATAGGGCAATTGCGATGGTGGTATTCTGAAGGTCCAGCCAGTCAAATATGTAGGGAAATACCTGCCTGATGGTTTGGCTGTTCCATTCCGTTGGCAGCAGGGCGGAGACTTCTTTATTTACAGAGTCGGAATTCCGGTAATCGTCCAGAAATACTTCATATCCTCCGATCTGACCCGGGGTCCAGCTATTGAGCCGCTGGACAAGCCGCAGATCCGCAATGGCATATAATTTATCATAGTCTTCTATTCCGGTCTTGAACAGGCCCGCCACCGTCATTTGTCTTATCCGGTGAGAACCATCAGGCTGAATGAAATAGATCAGGATCTTTTCCCCTGTTTTTATCTGAAGACGGCCCGCAGTATAAGTGGAGAGATTTATCTGGCTGCTGTACCCACTGTCCGGGAACTGCAGCCAATGGCCCTGTTCAAGGAATTGACCGATTTGTTTGAAATCATAATTACTATCAACGGCCTTTAGGAGTACACCTTCGATGCTTTCTTTGCCACGGATGATGGCGTTTTTGGTCGCAAATGGATGTATGGTTCTTATTCCATTTATTTTCCTTAGCTGGCCAATCAGAGTGTCATTTTTTTCAATGGGCGTTTGTTCGGCTACCGCCGCCCGGCTGGCTTCAAATTGTTGTATGCGGATATTTCCCCAGAAACTGAAGACTTTCTGGCTGATCGCATATTGAAAGCCGCTGGTCAGGGCGACCGTAAGGATCATTGCGGCTACACTGATAAGAGTGGCAGCCACAGCAAGCCTTATTATGAACCTGAGAAATGAAGGCTGCCTGTTGAATGCAATACGTTTGGCTATGAATGCGGAAATTTTCAAAGCTGGGGCTTAAAGTTCAAAAATAATGCCTTTCAAGGGGAGTGTACTTTTTTTATAGTAACATTGTAAAGCAGATTGATCATATGAAACCGGGCATGAGTATTTTGTTCCACAAGGAGCAATGGATAGGCGAGTTTCCATCTGGCAATCAGGAAAGACAATAAATATTAAGATGAATGTTAAATTTTTCGGTTACGCCCTTTGGCTTTTCATGCTGACCTATCCGTTCAGTATGCGCGCGCAGTTATCCGATTCCATTTTATTGCCGAATGTATATACCACGCAACTATTCATGACAGGTAACCAGCTCGGTTATCCAATCCTCCGACTCGGAAGCAAAGACCAGATGCAATTGAATTTTGATGACCTTGATGCCGATGTGAAGAGCTATTCCTATACTTTCCAGTTATGCAATGCAGACTGGACGCCGGCAGATCTCAGCGGCTTTGATTTTATCAAGGGGTTTTCCCAGATAAATATCAGTGAGTACCGGCTTTCCTCCATTGCCCTGACCCGCTATACACATTATGTTGCCATGTTACCCGATCTCAATTGCATTCCAAGCCGCAGCGGCAATTATATTTTAAAAGTCTTTTTGAATGGGGATACTTCCCAGCTTGCATTCACCAAAAGATTCCTCGTAATAGATAATAAGGTCAATATCGGTATTCAGATGCAGGCCCCCTTTGATGCGGCCCTGTCGCAGACCCATCAAAAACTTTTGATCAATGTTACTACCCGTGCTCTCAATGTTTCCTATCCGGAAAGGCAGATTCATATTTGCGTATTGCAGAATGAAAGGTGGGATATGGCTATCAGGGATATCCAGCCCACTTTCTATGCGGGAAATGTGCTGCAGTACACGCGTGACGAGGACTTTATTTTCCCGGGGGGCAGGCAATGGCGTTGGATCGACCTCCAGCATTTCACTTACCAAAGCGAAAGGATACAGGGAGCCCAGTACAACAAGAGTTCAACGGAATTTTTTGCAAAGATCGACCCGTGCCGGGCCAGCCAGCCCTATTATTTCTACAAGGATTATAACGGGTTCTATTTTATTCAAACCACCGAATCCATCAATCCCTATTATCAGGGTGATTATGCCAGGGTGCACTTCAGCTATATGCCTCCGGAAAAGACAGCATATCCGGATAAGGACGTTTATATCATCGGTCAGTTGACCGGATACAAATACAATGATTCCACTCGAATGGTATTCAATCCGGACAAGGGGGTCTATGAAACCTCTCTTTTCCTGAAACAAGGGTATTACAATTATTGCTATGCGACTATCGACCGCAATGATCCCCAGCACAAACCTTCTTTTGATCTGACGGAAGGGAATTTTATCGAAACGGAAAATGATTATTACGTCCTGATCTATTACAGGGACCTCGGTGACCGGGCCGATCAGTTGGTTGGCTATGTTAAATTCAATTCGCTCATGGGTAAGTGAAAAATGAATCTTTCTTCACAAGATCTGCGACCCCCAATCTCCCAAAAACCCCTATATTTGCGATGGCAAGTCTTATACGGCCAGCTCCTGCTGAACTCCCCCAGGGCCGGAAGGCAGCAAGGGTAGGTGGTCGTAGCGGTGCGATGTAAGTAACTTGCCATTTTTCTTTTAATACATTCAACGAGCGATATGAAGTTTTTCATAGATACGGCCAATCTGGCGCAGATAAAAGAGGCTAATGACTTAGGAGTTTTGGACGGGGTGACGACCAACCCTTCCCTGATGGCAAAGGAAGGTATCAAGGGCCAGGAAGCGGTCTATAATCATTACAAGACCATCTGCGAGATCGTGCTTAACGGGGATATCAGCGCCGAAGTGGTATCCACCGATTTTGACGGCATTGTTGCAGAGGGTAAAAAATTAGCAGCCATACATCCCAATATCGTTGTGAAGGTTCCGATGATCAAGGATGGTGTTAAAGCGCTGAAATGGTTTTCCGATAACGGGATCCGAACCAATTGCACTCTGATATTCTCCGCAGGTCAGGCCATTCTTGCGGCCAAGGCCGGAGCCAAATATGTTTCTCCATTTATCGGCCGCATCGATGACAGCGGCTGGGACGGTGTGGCGCTGATAGAACAGATTGCCCGGATTTATTCCATTCAGGGATATGATACAGAGATTCTGGCAGCTTCCATCCGCAGCCCACTTCATATCATAAAATGCGCAGAGGCAGGCGCCGATGTTTGCACCTGCCCGCTGGAATCGATCCTGGGATTGTTAAAACATCCACTCACTGATATCGGCCTGGCTAAATTCATGGAAGACGCGAAAAAATTCAGTTGAGGATGGAATTCCTTCAATAAGGCTACCTATCTCCTTTCTGATATACTCTCACATAATCCACCAGCATCTTTACGGGAAAGATTGAATCGTCCACTCCTTTCTGTCCGCCCCAGTTTCCGCCAACTGCAATATTTAAGAGTAGGTGCATGGGTTCGCTGAAGGGCCACGCATCGTGACCGCTGTGTTCATTGTAGAAGCTGAAATATTTTATCTCGTCTACAAATATGCCTACCTGCTCATCGTCCCATTCCACCGCATAGACATGAAACCTGTCCCCGAAATCAGGCACTTGCGTAATTGCAGTCTTCTGGGTATGCAATACATGATTGTATTTTTTGCAATGAACGGATGCATGGATGGCTCCCGGATCGAATCCTACATGCTCCATGATATCGATCTCTCCGTCATCGGGCCATTTCAGCGGATCGGCAGAGCCGAGCATCCAAATCGCCGGCCAGGTTCCAAGGCCCTTGGGCAGGAGAGCCCTCACTTCGATACGACCGCTTTTCCAATCTCCCTTTCCCCTTGTAACAAGCCTTGCGGAACTGTATTTGCTTCCTTCCCAGTTTTCATGCCGGACTTCAATGATGAGATGGCCGTTTTCAACTCTGGCGTTTTCAGGGCGGTCTTTCGTGTAATATTCAAGTTCGTTATTCCCCCAACCATTGTTTCCGATATCATAACTCCATTTGCTGCTATCAGGCAGGCCCTGGTAATCGAATTCATCGCTCCATACCATTCTCCAGCCCTGTGCATTTGCCACTTTTTGGCCGATAAAGGAATAGATCAGTATGATCACTGCCAAAAAAAGGAAGAACCTAAGGAAAATAGTCATGAAGAAGAATTTTGTAAGGAAAGTTAGCTCAGTTTATTTAATTTTTGCAACATTGCAATTTGCACACTATCTTGCGTCATTAATGAATCGAATTCATCATATTCACCACCATCATACTTATCCAAAAGGGTAGGCCGGAGGTGTTATGTGATTAAATAAACATAATTATTCTAAAAGGGCTTACTCCGGTAAGCCTTTTTATTTTTTATGCCTATTATATGAATCAGAAACTAAAACTGGCCATTCAGAAAAGCGGCCGTCTGCATGAGGGATCGGTCAGTCTCCTAAGAGAATGTGGCATCGATATTTCAAATGGCGTGAACAAACTGAAGGCCGAAGCCAATAATTTTCCGATAGAAATCTATTTTTTCCGCGATGACGATATCCCTCAATATGTGGAAGATGCCGTTGCCGACCTGGGAATAGTAGGGGAGAATGTGGTTTATGAAGCGTGTAAACAGGTTGAAGTAGTGGAAGAACTGGGATTTGGTCATTGCCGTTTATCTATAGCGACCCCTAAGGGAGAACCCTATGAGGGGCCTGCTTCGCTTGAAGGGAAAAAAATAGCTACTTCCTATCCGGTCCTACTTAGAAATTTTCTAGATAAACATAAGGTTAATTCAGAGATCCATGAGATCAGCGGCAGTGTGGAAATTGCTCCCGGAATTGGATTGGCCGATGCGATCTGTGACCTGGTAAGCAGCGGTTCCACCTTGTTCATGAATGGCCTTCAGGAAGCGGAGACCATACTCAGATCCAGGGCCGTGCTTATACGTAACAGATCAATTGCTCCGGATAAATCCGCCCTGCTTGATAAACTGATCTTCCGGATCAATGCGGTTAAAAAAGCCAGGAACAATAAATATATCCTGCTCAATGCACCGAATGAAAATCTGAAACAGATCATCTCCCTGCTACCGGGCATGAAGAGCCCAACCGTTCTTCCCTTGGCTGAACCCGGTTGGAGCAGCGTGCACAGTGTCGTGAATGAAAATGAATTTTGGGAGATCATCGAAAAACTTAAATCAAATGGGGCCGAAGGCATCCTGGTCGTGTCCATTGAAAAAATGATCGTTTAAAACTATATGGAAACCATCAGGTACAAGAAGAGCAAGCTCGATCTCATCATAGAACGTCCGGTTCCCGATGCCGGCTCGCTTGACCAAAAAGTGAGGAAGATATTGAAGTCGGTAAAACAGAAAGGAGATAAGGCCGTCCGCAAATTTACCAGGGAATTCGATCGGGTCGATATTCGGGATTTTCAGGTTAAAGAATCTGAATTTCAGGAAGCGGAACGGCTTGTGTCAGAGGAATTGAAAATGGCGATCCTAGTGGCCATGCGCAATATCGAAACCTATCACCGTGCTCAGATTACGGAGGATGAAACGGTCGAAACCATGCCGGGGGTCAAATGCTGGAGAAAGAGCAGGCCTATTGAAAAAGTGGGTCTATATATACCAGGGGGAACGGCCCCTCTTTTTTCCACCGTCCTGATGCTTGGCATTCCTGCCTGCCTTGCGGGATGCAGCAAGATCGTTCTTTGCAGCCCTCCAGGTAAGGATGGCAAGATCCATCCTGCTATCCTGTATACGGCTTACCTGGTCGGCATCCGTTTTGTTTTCAAAGTTGGCGGAGTGCAGGCTATCGCAGCCATGGCCTATGGCACGGCAAGCATTCCGGCTGTGTATAAGATTTTTGGCCCGGGCAACCAATATATTCTGACCGCTAAAAAATGGGTCCAGTTGGACGGCCTTTCGATCGATATGCCCGCCGGCCCGAGTGAGGTGGCGGTTTTTGCAGATGAATCCGCAAATCCCCGCTTTGTGGCATCCGATCTGTTGTCCCAGGCTGAACACGGGCCCGACAGCCAGGTTCTGCTGGTTACGGGTTCAGGAAAAATTGCAGGGGAGGTTAAAAAACAGATCCGTGAACAATTGAAACGATTGCCAAGAATGAAAATCGCAGTTCAGGCATTGAATAAAAGCCGGATCGTTCTGGTCAAAAATGAATCTGAGGCCATTGAAATTCTGAATGCCTATGCCCCCGAACATTTGATCCTGAATTCAAAAAATGCCGGTGAAATGGCAGAAAAGGTGATCAATGCAGGTTCAGTATTCATCGGTCCCTATTCTCCTGAATCAGTGGGCGATTATGCCAGCGGCACCAATCATACTCTCCCGACGAATGGTTTTGCAAAAGCTTATAGCGGTCTCAGCCTGGATAGTTTCAGGAAAAAAATAAGTTTTCAACAATTGTCGAAGGAAGGGCTGGAAGGAATTTCTATAGCCGTTGAAATGATGGCGGAAGCAGAGGGACTTAGAGCCCATGCTGAAGCTGTTCGTGTGCGGCTTGAAAAATAAAAAAACTTGTATATGTTCGACCTGGATCAATTGCTTCGCCCGAATATCAAAAAATTGATTCCCTATTCTTCCGCACGTGATGAATTCAATGGAGAAGCCCGGATATTCCTGGATGCCAACGAAAACAGTTTGGGTTCCCCGCTCACCAAATGGTATAACCGTTACCCGGACCCTCATCAATTCAAACTGAAGCAAGCACTTTCAGAAATAAAAGGCATTCCTCCCGAGCATATTTTTTTAGGAAATGGAAGCGATGAATGCATCGACATCCTGACCAGATCATTTTGCCGTCCAGGCCTCGACAATATCATCATAAACCCGCCGACCTATGGAATGTATGAGGTTTCGGCAGCCATCAATGAGGTGGAAGTCAGGAAGGCCCGGTTGCTTGATAATTTTCAACTGGACCTTATTCACCTTGAGAACCTGGTGGATGAGCATACAAAGATCATCTGGATCTGCTCCCCGAATAATCCCACAGGCAATGCCTTCGACCGTGAGGATATTGAAATGCTGCTGAATAATTTTTCAGGAATTGTTGTGGTCGATGAAGCCTATATCAATTTTTCCAGGCACCGCAGTTTTATACAGGAGCTGACCGAATATCCCAATCTTGTGGTCATGCATACCCTGAGCAAGGCCTGGGGGCTTGCCGGCCTGCGACTGGGTATGGCTTATGCGAGTTCGTCCATCGTCGAAATATTGAATAAGGTTAAACCTCCCTACAATATCAATCAGGCGACACAGGACCTGGCACTGAAGGCGCTAGGGGAAGTGGATCAGGTCAATGAAATGATCCGGGTCATCGTCCGGATGAGGGAAGAGTTGAAAATGAAACTGGTGGCGCTTCCCCATGTCCTGAAAGTGTATGTAAGCGATGCAAATTTTTTATTGGTCCGGGTTGATAGTCCCGACGCCATTTACGGGTATTTATTGGACAGGCAGATCGTAGTGAGGGACAGGAGCAGGGTTGAACTCTGTGAGGGCTGCTTGCGTATTACGGTAGGAACGGAAAGGGAAAATGATGAGCTGATCAATGCATTGGCTAAATTTTCGGCATGATGCTGTAACTTTCCTGTTCTAAAAAGAAATATATGCCAACAAGAATGATAAGAATGATATACGCTTTGTTGCTGAGCTCTGTTTTTTCAGTATTCGCCTGTGCGAATAATAGCAGCCATGATACAACTAAAATTTCGGCTTCTGTCTCAGAGGGGGATGGGGATGTAACCCTTACGTTGCCCGCCGGTTTCCATGCTTCAGTATTCGCTGAAAACCTGGGCTCCGCCAGGCATATTGCAGTGAATAGCAACGGTGATGTCTATGTAAAGTTGCAAGGATTGAAGGACGGGAAGGGGATTGTGAGATTAAGGGATACTAATGGGGATGGCAAGGCCGAAGAGAAGTCGGGCTTCGGAGATTTTGCAGGAACCGGCATCGCGATCGGCAATAGTTATCTTTATGCTTCTTCGGATGAGGAAGTTTTTCGTTTCAAATTGGATGCTTCCGGTAATGTCGCCGATCCCGATCATCCGGAAAAAATCGTAACTGGTTTGCTTTCCCGCCATGAACATGAGGCTAAGGCCATTGCGCTGGATAATGATGGAAACCTGTATGTCAATATCGGGGCTTATTCCAATTCCTGCCAGGTACAAGACCGCCAAAAAGGTTCTCCAGGCATGAAACCCTGTCCCATTCTGGATTCTGCTGGCGGAATCTGGAAGTTCAAAGCCGATAAGCCCAACCAAACCTATGGAGATGGAGTACGATATGCAACCGGCCTGCGCAATGTGGTCGGCCTGAACTGGAATACACAGACCAATACGCTTTTTGTCATGCAGCATGGCAGGGATCAATTGCATGATCTTTTTCCCGATCTCTACGATACCAAACAAAGTGCGGAATTGCCGGCGGAATGCCTATATGAATTGCATCAGGGATCCAATTGCGGCTGGCCCTATATTTATTACGACCAGGTCCAGCATAAGAAGATCCTCGCTCCTGAATTTGGTGGCGATGGAAAAAAGACTGCCGGTGAAGATGCGCAGGATCCGGTCTTCTCATTTCCGGGTCATCTGGCGCCAAACGGACTCTTGTTTTATACAGGCAGCCAGTTCCCGGAAAAATATAAGAATGGAGCTTTTGTGGTATTCCATGGATCCTGGAACCGTGCTCCGGAGCCACAGGCCGGTTATTTTGTGGTCTTTGTCCCTTTTAAGGACGGGAAGCCTGTAGGAAACTGGGAAGTATTTGCCGATGGTTTTTCCGGGGGGGCTCAGTTCACCGCATCAGGCAGGGCCAAACACCGTCCATGCGGAATTGCACAGAGCCCGGATGGTTCCATCTATGTGACGGATGATACTAAGGGAACGGTTTGGAAAATCAGCTATGGCAATAAATAAAAAAATTAAACTAGCATGATTTATTGGATAAGGCTGGTAGTGGTTACAGGATTATTTTTGATTGGCATTAGCGCCTGGACTATCGCACCCCTCCAATCAAAACTGCAGGCCAGCATCGATCGAGGGAAAATCATCTACACGCAGCAATGCCTGAGCTGTCATATGATGGACGGAGGCGGAGTGCAATCCATGAATCCTCCGCTGATCAGGACCAAATGGGTGCTGGGTGACAAGGCCGATTTGATAACAATCGTGCTGAAAGGAATGAATTCAGGCGTTGAGATCGATGCAGTGCAATACCATAATATCATGGCCTCTCATGCGGACCTGAGCGACCAGCAGATAGCCGATGTGCTGACCTATATTCGTAACGGTTTCGGAAACAAGGCGAAAGCGGTGACCGAAGCCGAGGTTAAAACGGTAAGGGCAAAGACTCATTGATCGTGTTATGGATTTGAAATCCAGAACGGAAATTATGTACATGAAAAGGATTTTGTTTATAGACAGGGACGGTACTCTAATCAGGGAAGTTCCCCCAACCTACCAGGTGGACTGTTTTGAGAAACTGGAATTTTATCCGGGAGTATTCGAGTACCTGGGCCGGATAGCGAGGGAATTGGATTATGAACTGGTCATGGTGACCAACCAGGACGGCCTTGGGAACGCTTTATTTCCTGAAGAACATTTCTGGCCAGTCCATCAATTTGTAATCAAGGCCCTGGAAAACGAAGGGATCTATTTCAGCGCCGTTCATATTGACCGGACCTTCCCTAGGGATGAGGCGCCAACCCGCAAACCCGGCATCGGTATGCTGCTTTCCTATCTGAATAGTGAAGCCTATGATATCGGGAAGTCTCTGGTGATCGGAGACAGGATCACGGATGTGCAACTAGCCAAGAACCTGGGCTGCCAGGCTATCTGGCTCAACAATGACCCCCATCTGGGAGGGGCGGAGATCAGCGATTCCATGCATGATCTGGAGAGCACGATCTTCCTGGAGACCCGGGAATGGAGCAGGATCTATGAAACGCTGAAACTGGGACTGAGAAAAGTGGAACATGAACGCTTCACCAATGAAACCAACATCAGGATCGAATTGAATGCCGATGGTTCCGGCAAGAGCCGGATTCATACGGGCCTCGGATTTTTTGATCATATGCTGGAACAGATTGCCCGGCACGGAAGGATCGATCTTCAAATCGATGTGAAGGGGGACCTGCATATCGACGAACACCATACCATCGAAGACACCGGGATTGCTCTTGGTGAGGCATTTTCCAAAGCGCTTGCAGATAAACGGGGCATGGAACGTTATGGTTTTGCTCTCCCAATGGATGAAGCTGATGCCAAAGTGCTCATTGATTTCGGCGGTCGTCCCTGGATCGTCTGGGATGCTTCCTTCAAAAGGGAAAAGGTTGGAGAAATGCCTACCGAAATGTTTTTCCATTTTTTCAAATCCTTCTCGGATGCAGCCAGGTGCAATCTTCATGTCCAATGTGAAGGCGAAAACGACCACCACAAGATAGAAGCTATTTTCAAGGCCTTTGCCCGGGGAATCCGGATGGCAATAAGGCGTGATCCCATGAGCAATTATCTTCCGAGCACCAAGGGGGTTTTGTGATCTTAAATAAGTTCTATGTCAATAAGCTCTTCCCTGATCGGGGAACTAAGAAGTGAATCCAAGAGCACAAGAAAGATCCTGGAACGGGTTCCTTTTGAACACCGCGACTGGAAGCCTCATGAAAAGTCCATGACACTGGCCAGGCTTGCAACCCATATTGCCCAGTTGAACAGATGGGTCTATACAGCGATCGAGCATGATGAATTTGTTTTTCAACCCTCGGGGAACGTCATTGATATAGCGGCTTCATTGCCGGAATTGCTCGGAATTTTTGAAGACCATCTGGCTAAGGCATTGTATGCGCTTGAAAATTGCCCTGAAGAAGATTTTGAGAAAACCTGGACGGTGAAACGCGGAGACCGGGTGATTTACCAACCGACAAAAAAACTGGCCATCCGCCAATGGGGTTTCAATCATACTTATCATCATCGAGGTCAGCTCACGGTATTTCTCAGGCTTCTGAATGTTCCTGTTCCCGGCATGTATGGACCGACGGCCGATGAACGTTGAGCGATAAGCAGGGATCAACAAGGGATCTCAGAGTTTGAAGAAGATTTTCTTCTTATACAGAAAATAACAGAAATACCATTCGAGGGCAAATACTGAAAGGGAGGAAAGCAGGAGAATAAGCGCCTCTGGCGTTTGAAAATAAGCGAGCAGGTTGCTGCTGATGGTTGTGATGTATCCGGTGAACCAGCGATCTCCAACGATCTCAAAGAAAAGGTAGATAAATATGGAATTCATGCCCACGATCGTGAAGAACTTCAAATATTTCCTTCGGTTTCTGACATCTATAGCCCAATAGCTGAGTGAAAGAAAACAAAGACTGTATCCGAGGGAGGCCAGTGTGAAGGAACTAGTGGCTATGCGTTTGATGATAGGCGTGATATGCAATGCATCGATCCCGTATCCCAACACAAAACAGACAAGGGCCCAGGCAAGCAGGGTGCGAATCTTGTTCTTCCCGCTAATAAGCAGCTTGCCCGCGAGCACACCTGCGATCGTATGAACGGAAGTGGGAATACAATTGATGGCCACCCATCCTCCTTTGTTGACCTTATTCATCAATAGCAGGTCGATATAATTTCCAAAATTGTGCTGGTCCGTGAAGGGCTGGTCGAATCCAGGCACATGGGCGAAACGATAAAGGCCTTCTGTGATCAATAACAGGCCTGCACATACAATTATCTGTGCATTTGCCGACCATCTGAAGATGAGGAAGGCCAGAAGGGTAGTGAAGGACAATTGAGTGAGCACATCCCAAAGCTCAAATGAAAGATGGGAACCTCTGACAGCATAATCCAACACTCCCCAAAAGAAAAGCCAGAAACAGCGCTTAAGTGTTTTTCGGAAAGAATTCCCCCAGCTTATGCCCATGGCCTCCTGTTTTTTTAAGGAAAAAGCCATAGATACACCTGCCATGAACATAAAGGAAGGCTGCACAAGGTCCCAGAAACGCAACCCGTTCCAGGGATGGTGGAAGAACTCGATGAGAAAGGGAGCGAGAACCTCATTGTGCTTATTGAGTGAATATAAATGTTCGTAGAGTCCGGTGCTTTCAAGAGCAAGCAATACCATGATGAATCCACGCAGAAAGTCGAGTGAAAGCAGTCTTTGTCCTAAGATGGGGTTAGATGACCGATCCATTTGAGCAGTTGGTTGGCGCTCAAAAATTAAGGAGAAAAATTGGTAGTTTTCAAAAAAGCCTCCATATTTGCAATGCAATGGAAAAAAATCAGTCAGATAAGATGATCGAAAAGATGAAAGATAAGATGAAAGATAAGATGAAAGATAAGATGACAAACAAGTGTTTCAATTTTCAGTTGTGGTGGTGGCATACAGACCTTCTTTTGCGGGGCTTGTAGCACGATCCTTGTTTATTGAAAACAACAAACATAACGGGCCCCGATCAATTCGGGGCTTTTTGTTTGCCAAAACCGAAGCGAGGGCGATCCGGAATAAACCTTTGATGAAACCTGAAATGGTATTTGCCCCTAATATAAGGTACACGCAGGAGTTCCATCTGATGAATAATAAGAAAAATAATAAGTAACCAGATGAAAAGAGTCGAGATAAAAACCCAGTTTAAGAGGATCCTTTCGGATGTATATACTCCGGTTGGCATTTACCTGCGGCTCCGGGACCGCTTCCGGGATACCATCCTGCTGGAAAGCACAGATTACCATGTAGCCGAGAACAGTTATTCTTTTATCGGCATAAATGCGATAGCGGGAATTGAAATTACAGACATGGAAAGTATAGAGTTCAAGTTACCGGGCCAATCCCCTGAAAGAGTTTCGATAAACAATGGTTCCGATGTTCCTGTTCTCTTATGGGAATTCATGCAACGTTTCGATGTCGAAAAAATAAATGATAAATCCGTCCGTGCAGTTCAGGGCCTTTTTGGTTACACTACCTATGACGCGGTTCAGTTTTTCGAGACCATCCGGTTCAGGGACCGTGGCCGGGAGCCTAACCGGATCCCGCTAATGCGTTACCGGCTTTACCAATATGTCATCGCAGTGAATCATTTTAAGGATGAACTCTATATCTGCGAAAACCGCATTGCCGGACTGGAAAGCGAAATTGATGTGGTGGAATCTCTGATCCGCAACCGCGACGTCCCGGCCTTTCCTTTCCTGGCTACCGGACCAGAAAGTACCAATATGAGTGATGAAGAATATATCGAGATGGTTAAAAAAGGTATTGACGGTTGTTACCGGGGAGATGTTTTTCAGATTGTGCTTAGCAGGAGGTTTGGGCAGGAATTTATCGGAGATGAATTCAATGTCTATCGGGCTTTGCGAAATATAAATCCTTCTCCTTATCTGTTTTTCTTCGATTATGGAGATTATAAACTGATCGGCTCATCCCCGGAATCCCAATTGCTCATACAAAACGGCAAAGCGGTGGTGCATCCGATAGCAGGAACTTTTAAGCGGAGCGGCGACGACGAGACGGATCAGAAAATGGCGGAAAAATTACTTACAGACGCTAAGGAAAATGCTGAACACGTGATGCTGGTTGACCTTGCGCGCAATGACCTGAGCAGGCTTTGTGAGGATGTGAAAGTCGTCCAATACAGGCAAATCCAGTATTATTCCCATGTCATCCATCTGGTCAGCGAGGTCGAGGGAAAAGTGGCGACGGGACAAAACCCATTTGGATTATTAGCGGCCAGCTTTCCCGCAGGAACCCTGAGCGGCGCTCCCAAATTCAAAGCCATGAGCCTGATAGACGACTTTGAGCCCGGTTCCAGGTCCTATTATGGGGGTTGCATAGGAACTATGGGATTTGATGGAAACTGTGTTCATGCAATCATGATCCGAACCTTTTTAAGCAAGGAGAATACCCTGTTTTACCAGGCTGGGGCGGGCATTGTGGCGGCCTCAAAACCGGAAAGCGAGTTGCAGGAAGTAAATAATAAGTTAGGTGCATTAAAAAAAGCGATTGAGACAGCCGGCTCACTGATTTGATTATTCAAGAGCTGTAGACTTAAACAAGAATTTAAACTCTCATGAAAATCCTGGTTTTCGATAATTACGATTCCTTTACCTATAACCTGGTCCAGCTCATCAGTCGGATCTCGGGCAAAAGCGTGGATGTTTTCCGCAATGACCAGATTGGCCTGGAGGAAATAAACGCTTATGATAAGATCGTTTTATCTCCTGGTCCGGGGGTCCCGGCTGAAGCCGGGTTGCTCCTTCCCCTGATCAGGGAATACGCATCAAAAAAGTCCATTTTAGGTGTTTGCCTCGGTCACCAGGCGATCGGAGAAGCATTTGGAGCCAAGCTCGTGAATCTGTCCGTCGTTTACCATGGGGTGGCCACCGAGGTTTATACAAATAAAAATCTGGCTTCCTCCCGGTTATTCGAGGGAATGCCGGAGCGATTCGAAGCGGGAAGGTATCATAGCTGGATCGTGGGCACTGAGAATTTTCCGGAATCGCTGGAAGTGACGGCCTTTGATGATAATAATTATATCATGGCTCTTCGGCATAAGCAATATGATGTGGAAGGGGTGCAGTTCCATCCGGAAAGCGTTCTGACACCGCTCGGCGAAAAAATATTAAGAAACTGGTTAAAAAAATGAGACCGACAGGGCATGCGCAATTTGGCACAAACAGGAGATGAATTAGGGAGGTTCCATCTGGCAAGTTGAGAGAACATTAAATATTCAGATGGGCAGGGCATTTGCGTCTTTTTTTACAGCGCCATATATGCGAGGTTCTATCTGATAGAAATAAAAACTAAAGATATTCAGATGAAAAAGATATTACAATACCTGTTTGAGCACAAGACCCTGAGCCGTGAAAGGGCAAAAGAAGTGCTGATCAATATTTCCAGGGGAGTCTACAATGAAAGCGAGATCGCTTCTTTTATTACCGTTTTTCTTATGCGCAGCATCACGATCGACGAATTGCAGGGATTCAGGGATGCATTACTGGAACTCTGCGTACGGATTGATCTGGATGGTCAATCAACCTTAGATATCGTAGGTACGGGCGGAGACGGGAAGAACACATTTAATATTTCGACTCTGGCCTGTTTTGTCGTGGCGGGAACAGGGCAAAAAGTTGCTAAACACGGGAACTATGGGGCTTCTTCGATTAGCGGGGCCTCCAACGTAATGGAGCAATTGGGTTACCAGTTCAAAAATGATGCGGGAAGGCTAAAAAAAGAAGTGGACCATGCCAATATCTGTTTTCTGCATGCTCCCCTGTTCCACCCGGCCTTGAAAACGGTGGGGCCTATCCGTAAAAACCTGGGGATCCGCACTTTTTTCAACATGCTGGGACCGATGGTCAACCCTGCTTTCCCAGCCTACCAACTCGTAGGTGTTTACAACCTGGAAATGGGCCGGATCTATAATTATTTATTGCAACAAACGGGGGGGGCCTTTACGATTATACATAGCCTGGATGGATATGACGAGATCTCCCTTACCGGAGATACCAAGGTCATCACGAATCGCGGAGAGAAGATCATGACGCCGCAGCAGCTCGGAAAAAGGCTTGTCGAGCCCGGGGATATCAGTGGCGGATCCACCGTGGAAGAAGCAGCCAAGATATTTTACCGGATACTTGAAGGCCGGGGAAGCTGGGCGCAAAATGCTGTCGTATTAGCCAATGCAGCCATGGCTCTTGAGGGAACGGGCAGATATAAGACCTATGAATTGGCCTACCAGGCTTCCGTTGAAAGCCTGGAAAGCAGTCAGGCCCTGTCCATGCTTAAAAAATTAATCTCTCTTCAGTCATGAATATATTAGACAGGATTATTGAGCATAAAAGAATTTTGGTCGCCGAAAGGAAATTGTCACTTCCGGTTGATTTGCTGGAACAGACGGAAGATTTTTCAAGGCCCGTTCTTTCCCTGAGAGAGTATCTTTTGAACGAAGATCTCACAGGAATCATCGCGGAATTTAAAAGGAAATCCCCTTCCAAAGGATGGATCCATGAGGGAGCCGATGTAAAACAGATTACGGCAGCCTATGAAAACCATGGAGCTGCTGCATTGTCCATTCTCACAGATTATGAGTTCTTCGGAGGGAGCAATGCCGACCTCGAAGAGGCTCGGTTCAATCCGATCCCCATCCTCAGAAAGGAGTTCATCGTTGACGAATACCAGGTCCTGGAAGCCAAATCCATCGGGGCGGATGCAATTTTACTGATCGCGGCCTGTTTAACAAGGCAGGAAATAAGATCTTTGGCAAGGCTTGCAAGGAGCCTGGGCCTTGAAGTATTGCTTGAACTACATGAGGAAGATGAAATCGGACATATCTGTGAAGAAACAGGAATTGTAGGGATTAATAACCGGAATCTCAAGACCTTTACGGTGAATATGGATCGTTCTCTTAAAATGGCTGAACTCATTCCCACAGAACTTGTGAAAGTGACGGAGAGCGGGATCAGTTCGCTTGAACAAATAACCTTATTCAAAAAAAATGGCTTTCGCGGGTTTTTGATCGGTGAACATTTTATGAAAGAGAAAGAACCGGGGATTGCATTTGCCTCATTTGTAAACAAGCTAAAAAACTTTGTTCATGAGGATTAAGGTTTGCGGGATGACCCAGCTCGACCAGGTTAAGACCCTCGATGATGCAGGAGTCGATTTTGCCGGATTCATTTTTTATCCCAGGTCTCCCCGTTTTGTCTCTAAACATATTTCCGGCCCCAGGCTTAAAAAGGAGAAACTAAGGCTGGGAAAAGTGGGAGTCTTTGTCAATACCACCTATGAGGACCTGATGAGGCAGGTCGATGAGTATGGACTGGACATGGTGCAATTGCACGGAGATGAAACCCCGAGGTTTTGTGAAAAAGTATCCAACTATATCAGTGTGATCAAGGTCTTCAGGATGGGGGATAATGATCCGATCGAATGGATCGCCAAGCCTTTTGAAGATAGCTGCGATATGTTTCTATTCGATACGGAAGGAGCAGGATATGGGGGAACTGGCAAAAAATTCAACTGGGAACTCCTGAAAAATAAAGCGATCAATAAGCTTTTCTTCCTCAGCGGTGGCATTGAGCAAGAAGATGCAGATAAACTGAAGGATTTTGCAAAGGAGTCTGTAGCCAAAAAAATGTTTTCCGTGGACATCAACAGTAAATTTGAGCTGAGTGCAGGGGTGAAGGACTTGAAAAAAGTCCGGCAATTTGTAGAAGAATTAAAAAATTGATTCAGATGGAGGAAGTCTTGAATATCAGGCCGGCGGCGGAGGCAGACCTAGTTGGGATCCTCTCGATCTACAATGAGATCATCGCAAATACGACGGCGGTATTCCATTACGACCTGCAAACGATGGAATCAAGGAAATCCTGGTTTGACCAAAAAAATAAGGAAGGATATCCGGTTTTTGTAGCGGAAGAGCATGGAGAAATTCTGGGTTTCAGCAGTTTTGGCCCCTTTCGCAACTGGCAGGCCTATCGCTTTACTGTAGAGAATTCGGTTTATGTACGCAGCGACTGCCGGGGCCGGGGAATCGGGAAGCAATTGCTGAAAGCGACCATCGATGCGGCAAGGGGCATGGGCATGCATACAATAATTGCCGGCATTGAGCTGAAAAATCAGGCTAGCATCAGGATGCATAAGCAATTCGGATTCCGGGAAGCCGCGCTGCTGAAAGAAGTGGGATTCAAATTCGAGCAATGGCTGGACCTGGTATTCCTTCAATTGTTTCTTTAAATGTTAATCAAAAATGATCAACAGAAATATTTCATTAAACAGGGGGAGTTATAAGCAACCTAATATTTTTGGTTACTACGGTAATTTCGGAGGGGCATACGTTCCGGAAATGCTTTACCGCAATGTGGAAGAGCTCCGTGACCAATACCTCCGGATCATCTATGAGGATTCCTTCCAGCAGGAATTCAAGGCACTGCTCAAGGATTATGTCGGCAGGCCTTCTCCTCTCTACCATGCAAAAAGGCTGAGTGAACATTACAGGACAAAAATCTATCTCAAAAGGGAGGACCTCAATCATACGGGGGCGCATAAGATCAACAATGCGATCGGCCAGGTCTTATTGGCATTGAGACTGGGTAAGAAAAGGATCATTGCCGAAACAGGCGCGGGACAGCATGGAGTGGCGACGGCCACGATCTGCGCACTTAAGGGCATCGAATGCGTGGTCTATATGGGTTCGAAGGATATTGAAAGGCAGGCCCCTAATGTGGCCCGCATGAAGATGCTGGGGGCTGAAGTCGTTCCTGCAACCAGCGGTAGCCAGACCCTGAAGGATGCGACCAATGAAGCGATCCGTGATTGGATCAACCATCCCGATAATACCCATTATGTGATCGGGAGTGTGGTTGGACCTCATCCTTATCCCGATATGGTGGCCCGCTTCCAGAGCGTGATCAGTGAGGAGACCAGGGCTCAGCTTAAAGAACAGGAGGGCAGGGAATTGCCTACAAAGGTTATTGCCTGTGTCGGAGGAGGAAGCAATGCGGCAGGAGCTTTTTATCATTTCCTTGATGAGGAAAGCGTGGAATTGATCGCGGTGGAAGCGGCCGGTCTGGGTGTATATAGCGGGCATAGTGCGGCTACCACCCGACTCGGGAAGACCGGTGTGCTTCACGGCAGTAAGAGCCTGGTCATGCAGACAGAGGACGGACAAGTTATAGAGCCGCATAGCATTTCGGCAGGTATGGATTATCCGGGCATCGGCCCCCTTCATGCCCATCTATTTGAAAGCGGGAGGGCCCGATTCCTGAGCGCGACAGATCAGCAAGCCCTGGATGCGGCATTTGAACTTACAAGGCTGGAGGGGATCATTCCGGCATTGGAAAGCGCTCATGCCCTGGCTGCACTGAAAGAAATAAGGTTTAACCCAAAGGATATTACCGTTCTGTGTCTCAGTGGCCGCGGAGACAAGGACCTGGACGCTTTTATGAAGGCTTTTGAAGTACAGCCAAAAAACAGCTATGAGCAGGATCAGTCAGTTATTTAAGAAAAAAAAAGAACGAATTCTCAATATTTATTTCACGGCAGGTTTTCCTGAACTGGATAGCACGCTCACACTGATGAAATTGCTGCAGGAAAATGGAGCTGATATGATCGAACTGGGTATGCCTTACAGCGATCCCCTGGCTGATGGCCCAGTGATCCAGTCAAGCGGGAGCCGGGCTTTGTGCAATGGGATGACGATCGCGAAGCTGTTTGAACAGTTAAAGGATTTCAGGAAAGAGATAGATCTGCCCGTGGTATTGATGGGTTATATGAATCCCATATTGCAGTTTGGGTTTGAAAAATTCTGCGCGACCTGTGCAGTAGCAGGGATTGATGGGTTGATCCTGCCGGACCTGCCGGAACATGAATATGAATTGGAATATGAAGCCATCCTGAAAAAATACGGGCTGGATTTTATTTTCCTTGTAACGCCGGAAACCTCTGATGCAAGAATCCGAAGGCTCGATGCATTCAGCAACGGCTTTCTGTATGCCGTATCTTCTTCGTCCATTACAGGAAAGGACAAGGATTTTGAGGAAGTGGACAAATACCTGAGCCGTCTGCGATCAATGAATCTTAAGAATCCGGTGCTGGTGGGTTTCGGGATTAAGGACCGCCTGAGTTTTCAATCTGCATGCCGACACGCAGCAGGAGCCATTATCGGGACGGCATTCATAAGGGCTCTTGAAAACTCAGCTTCCCTTAAGGAATCCGTAAAGGGATTTATGGATGCAGTCTTAAAATAAGATTCATGGGATTGACCATTATCAAATACAATGCGGGAAATATACAATCGGTGCTTTATGCATTAGAACGAATTGGGGTATCGGCTGAGGTCAGCGATGATCCACAGCAGATCATTGCAGCGGATAAGGTCATTTTCCCCGGAGTGGGTGAGGCCAGCACGGCTATGAATTACCTGCGCGATCGGAAACTGGATCTGCTCATCAGGGGTCTCAAACAACCGGTTCTCGGGATCTGTCTTGGCATGCAGCTCTTGTGTTCCCATTCCGAAGAAAACGACACGGATTGTCTCGGGATTTTCGCTGAGAGGGTTAAAAAATTCGTTCCGGATCAAACCGCCCTCAAAACACCGCAGATCGGATGGAATACGATCTGCGGCCTGAAGACCAGACTCTTTGATGCTGTGCCTGAGAACAGCTATTGCTATTTCGTGCATGGCTATTATGCGGACTTGGGGATGCACACGATCGCAGAGACGGATTATATCAAACCCTATAGCGCGGCTCTGAACCGGGATAATTTCTATGGGGTTCAGTTCCATCCGGAAAAAAGCGCCGAAACCGGCTCCGGGATTTTGAAAAATTTCCTCAGCCTTTAAGAATTAATTATGCAGATCATTCCGGCCATTGATATCATTGAAGGGAAATGCGTCAGGCTGACCCAGGGAGATTATGGCCAGAAAAAAATTTACAATGAACATCCCCTTGAAGTGGCAATGCAATTTGAAGATGCCGGACTAATGCGCTTGCACCTGGTGGATCTGGACGGTGCCCGTATCGGCGCCGTTAAGAACTGGAAAGTGCTGGAAATGATTGCCAACAGGACCTCGCTTGTGATCGATTTTGGCGGGGGGATAAAAAAACAGGAGGATCTGCAGATCGTATTTAATTCCGGTGCGTCCCTAGCTGCCATGGGGAGCATTGCTGTCAAAGATGAGTCAGTTTTAAAGGATATGATTGCTGAATACGGGGCGGAAAAATTCTTAATAGGCGCTGATGTGAAGGAGGAGAAAATAGCGATTTCCGGATGGCTCGAAAAAACAGATATCGGGGTACTGGAGTTTATAAAAAAATGGAATCACGTGGGAATAAAGCAGATCTTTTGCACAGATACCAGTAAAGATGGAAAATTAGAGGGCCCGGCCCTGGAACTTTACCAAAAGATTATCGCCGCCTTCCCCGAACTGTACCTGATCGCCAGCGGGGGTGTGAGCTCCATGAAAGACCTGGAGAAACTAGAAACAGCAGGTTGCTTCGCCACGATCGTGGGAAAGGCGATCTATGAGGGAAGGATCAAACTCTCAGAATTCAAACAGTTCATATGATACCGGATAATTTCTTACTTTTTGCAACGGCTGCCCTTCTGTTAAATCTTACACCAGGAAATGATATGATATATGTTATGGCAAGAAGCGGGTCGCAGGGCACGAGAGCGGGCATCATTTCAGCTCTCGGCATTTCAGCGGGTTGCCTGGTTCACCTTGCAGCCGCGGTAGCGGGCCTTTCTGCAATACTGGCCGAATCCGCCTTTGCCTTTAGCCTGATCAAATATGCGGGTGCAGCCTACCTGGTTTACCTGGGCATTCGTGCCTTATCAGACAGGTCAGCCTTACGGTCACAGGGACTCACTAAGGAAAGGTCTTCTATGAAAAGGATCTTCTGGCAGGGAGCATTGACCAACCTGCTCAATCCTAAAGTGGCTTTGTTTTTCCTGGCCTTTCTTCCTCAGTTTATAGGGACCGGGACGACGCAACCCGCTTCCCGCATCCTTTTTATGGGCATCTGGTTTAATATGGGCGGCACACTGGTGAATATGACAGTGGCTTTTTTATTTGGGTTTTTTACGGGAAGAATTGGCCGTTCGGCAAAATGGGCTGCCTGGCAAAAAAAGATCACGGGAACCCTGCTGATTGTCCTGGGCATCAAAGTTGCTTTCAGCTCTAAATCCTGATAAATGCTTGCCAAAAGAATCATACCCTGTCTGGATATCAAGGATGGACGCACGGTGAAAGGTACCCATTTTGTGAACCTGAGGGATGCGGGTGATCCGTTGGAACTCGGAGCCCAATATGCAAGCGAGGGGGCGGACGAATTGGTTTTTTTGGATATCACCGCTACTGTGGAAAAAAGAAAGACTCTGAGTGAACTGGTTCGAAGGATCGCAAGGCAGATCAATATTCCTTTTACGGTCGGAGGCGGAATTTCTTCGGTAGAGGATGTTCAGATATTACTAAACAGCGGTGCAGACAAGATTTCAGTCAATACATCCGCTTTCAGGAATCCAGGTCTGATTCAGGAACTTTCACGGGAGTTTGGCAGCCAGTGCATCGTCCTTGCGATCGATGCAAAAAAGGAGGAGGATGGTTTTTGGTATGTTTACCTGAATGGAGGGAGGGCTAAAACTGAAAAACTTTGCGTGGATTGGGCCCGGGAAGGGGTAGAAAGAGGCGCGGGTGAAATCCTGCTGACTTCGATGAACCATGACGGAGCCAGGAAAGGATTCGCTCTTGATATAACAAGGGAACTTTCGACAAGCCTGCCGGTTCCGGTCATTGCCAGCGGGGGAGGAGGAAGGATGGAGCATTTTCTTGAAGTTTTTGTACAAGCTTCGGCCGATGCGGCCCTGGCTGCAGGCATTTTTCATTTCGGGGAGATCGGGATCAGGGATTTGAAGAATTATCTCAGCAACAACAATATTGAAATAAGGATAGGGTAGAAAAAAATGGTGAAGAAATTTTATAAACCAGAGTTATTGCTTCTGTTATTTTTCGTACTGGGCTTTCCGGCTAAGTCGGATGCTCAGAATATACCGGGAATGATATTTGACAGCGATATGGGACCAGATTATGATGATGTCGGTGCCATCGCTTTACTGCATGCATTTGCAGATAGCGGGAAGATCCACATTCTTGCAAGCATGGCAAGCACCCGATATGAAGGAGTGGCAGCAGTCATGAATGCCTTCAATACCTATTTCAGAAGGCCAGATTTGCCGGTCGGAATTGCAGGTGAGAATGGGTTGAGTCTGAGAGACCGGCAGCATTGGACAGATACAATCATTGCTAAATACCCGCACAGGATCAGGTCAAACAATGAAGCAGAGGATGCGGTTTTGCTATATCGGAGAATTCTCGCTGCCCAACCGGATCATTCCGTTATCATCGTGAGTACGGGATTCTTTACGAATCTTGCTAATTTGTTGAAATCCGGGCCTGATCAATATTCAAGTTTAAGTGGAAGAAAACTGATCAGAAATAAGATTATCAGACTGGTATCAATGGCTGGTTCGTTTCCTGAAGGCTATGAATTCAATGTGATGAAAGATGCCGCTTCCTCAATGATCGTGTTTTCGGATTGGCCTACGGAAATTATTCTGAGCGGATTTGAAATTGGTAAGAAAATTTTATCCGGCCTGCCCCTGATCCATAATGATAGTATCCGGAACAGCCCGGTCAGGGAGGTGTTCAGGATTTGCATGGCCGAATCCAAACAGGACAGTGCCGGCAGGATGAGTTGGGATGAAACTGCTGTCCTGGTTGCCGTGAACGGCCCGGAGCCCTATTATAATTTGATTCCCGGGCATATAGAGGTAGAACCTGACGGGAAGGACCGATGGCTTGAAAGCGCAAAGGGGCAATTTCACTTAATTGAGGCGCGTCCGCCTGCTGAGGCAGAGCTTCTTATAAATGAATTGATCATGCATCAACCTAAAACAAATAATCATGCAGGTAGATTTTAATAAATATGCGGATGGTCTGGCTCCTAGCATCATCCAGGATTTTGATACCCTGAAAGTGCTGATGCTTGGTTTCATGAATGAAGAGGCCCTTCGGAAAACGGAAGAAACGGGTAAGGTAACTTTTTATAGCAGGACTAAGAAAAGGCTTTGGACAAAGGGGGAGGAAAGCGGGAATTTCCTTTTACTGAAATCTATTGCTGTCGATTGCGATAAGGATACCTTGCTGATCAAGGCACACCCCCTCGGCCCGGTTTGTCATACAGGGGCAGATACCTGCTGGGCGGAGAAAAATCACAGTGATGATTTTCTGTTTTACCTTGAAAGCATCATAAATTTGCGGAAACAGGCTGACCCTTCAGCATCCTATGTAGCCAGACTTTTCTCGCAGGGGATCAATAAAATGGCTCAAAAACTGGGTGAGGAAGCTGTGGAAATGGTCATCGAAGCGAAGGATTCCAATGAAGAACTTTTTTTGAATGAATCGGCGGACCTTCTTTTCCATTACCTGGTCTTGCTTAATGCCAAAGGATATAATCTCATGCAGGTTCTGGACGTTTTAAGAAAAAGACATCATAAATAAATAAGTTCGAGTCAAAATGTAAAAGGAATAAGGATGAAAAAGTTGATGGGTTTATTGTGGCTGATACCGTTGTTCGGGTTCGCGCAGAATTTGAAAACTGAAAATCCTTCCCTGGAAATTAATGGAGAGGTTCACGGGCTTTCAGAAAATTCTGCTGTAATGCTCGTGGATGGAAATAAAATAACCGACACCCTTGCGAAGGGAATTTATGGGCAGGGTCGGTTCAGAATCAATGTAAGGCTCCCTGAGTCCAATCTTTTCTACCTTGTCCTGGATGGAGGCAAGACCAAGATCCCGGTCTTTGTCGGCAATGATCATATCAGGATCAGCGGGGATATCAAAGACCCAAAGGGCCTGAAGATCGAGGGTTCTACCACTCAGCAGGATTTCGAGGATTTTCAAAAGACCTTTAATCCCCTGATGCTGCAGCTCAACGGGATAGCGCAGCAGATAAATTCGATGAAATTTGCAGGGAAGAATGATTCCCTCATGAAGGAATATGGGGATATGAATGCCCGTATCCAGGCGGCAGAAGATCAATTTGTCATTTCAAAGAAAAACTCTCCGGTTAGCCCATTTGTAGTGCTGGTTTTGGGACAGTTGGCAGACCCTTCTGCCATGGAAAAGCGCTATGGATACCTGGCATCTTCTACGCAGGAAAGCTATTTTGGAAAGATCCTTAAAACTCAGGTGGCACAGAGCCGGATCGGTGAAGTGGGATCCGATGAACTGGATTTCAGCCAGGCCGATACGACGGGAAAGCCCGTTCAGCTTTCCTCCTTTAAAGGAAAATATGTACTCGTCGATTTCTGGGCCAGTTGGTGCCACCCCTGCCGTTTGGAAAATCCGAATGTAGTCGTGGCCTATAACCGTTTTAAGAGTAAGAACTTTACCGTTCTTGGGGTTTCCCTCGATAAGGCTCGCGGTCCCTGGATCCAGGCAATTAAGGAAGATAACCTGATCTGGACCCAGGTTAGCGATCTGAAGTTCTGGAACAATGAAGTGGCTTTGCTCTATCATATTCAGCAAATACCTCAAAACATGCTTATCGGCCCTGATGGTAAGATCGTAGCCAAGAATCTGCGAGGGGAAGAACTGCAGTCCAAATTATGTGAGCTGCTCGGCTGTAATTAAGAATTAATATCCTTCCCTTCCTCTAATGTCTTGATCATCTTTTGCACATTCACTTTATTTGCTGGATCGGTTGCAAGCGGCTCCGCCTTTTTCGCAAATTCGAGGGCCTTTTTGTAATTGCCGAGACCGGAATAGGCACGGGCCATGCCAAGGTTCGTGATGAAATCTCCCGGATGCTTGTCGTAATTCATTTTACATACTTCGAAGGCCTCAGGGTATTTTTTTGCGGTGAGTAATTTCCTGGCATATTGATGTAACTGGAATTCGTTGCCGAGGGGAAGGGCTTTTTTTATCGCTGCTGCCGATTCCCCGGATTTTCCCAATTTATCAAGAACCTGTGCCTTCGTACTCCAGGACTGGAAGCTTTGGTCTCCTCCGAAATCGATGCTTGTTGAGGAATCGGCCCAAAGCAGGGCCTCATTAAGATTAGTACTCTGGTCTACGCACCATTGGGCGGCCTGGTTCCAGGACTCCCAAATGAATCCTCTTTCTCCGCGCAGCTCCATGCGGAATGAAGCGAGTTGCGTTTTTATATAGTCCACTTCCACTTTGAAGGGGATCATAAGTTTTTCCCATTCGAGAAGGATGACTGCACTGTTTTCTGATTCGTCCGTGAACTCAAATTTCATCCGCTCCAGGGATTTATCAAGCGCAACCGGTTTTACGCTCACCCGGAGCGCATCTTCCGAAGGGTCGTAAAAATAGCTTCCCCAGGAACTGCTGTTCTTTGAAAAGATCAGCGTGCATTGATCCGGACTATAGACTATGAAAAAACCATATTTGCCTGCCGGCAGGTCCTTTCCTTCGATCTTTACATCGGTTGAGAATTGAATGGTTGTATTTTCATTGGCTCCGGCACGCCATGGTGATTCTTTTGCACTCCCGAATCCGAGGTTATTGAAACCTGCAGGAATCAAATTTCCCCAGATCTGTCCTTCTCTGCCTTTTACGCCGGGCCTGCTGTATTCGATGGTGATATCGGTGATCCCGACTCTTTCGCCGACCATTGCTTTTTTATTCCCGCCACTGGGAAGGCTTGTGAGTTGTGCCTCGGAAATGGCAGGGAAAACAAGCAGGACGATAAAGAGAAGGCTGCAGTAGTAATTGGCTTTTTTCATGTGGAAGCGTTTTTGGTGGATCCAAATTTAGGCTTTGTCGCAGCCCGCATCGAGGTTTTTACACCAGGGACGCAAATCAACGGATGTCAGTTCAGTTTAGCCGGATGACTGGCAGGGGTCTATGCCAATCGGCGTTTATAAAGTTGGATGGTATTTTCAAAACCCAGGTATAGCGAGTCGCAGATCAATGCATGACCGATCGATACTTCATCGAGGTGAGTTATGTTTTGGGAGAAATACTGAAGGTTTTCCAGGTCCAGGTCATGTCCTGCATTGATTCCCAGCCCAAGCTCATGGGCCCTTTTGGCTGCAGCGAAATAAGGTTCGATCGCTTTTTCTCTGTTCCGGTGATAGCCGGTCGCATAGGCTTCCGTATAGAGTTCGACCCTGTCGGTTCCTGTAAGGGCAGCGCCTTCGACCATTTCGATTACCGGATCCACAAAGATGGATACACGGATACCGCCTTTTTTAAAAAGGGAAATGATTTCCCGAAGCCATTCCTTATTGGCAATCGTATCCCAGCCATGATTGCTTGTTTTCTGATCCAGGGCATCGGGGACAAGGGTGACCTGGTCGGGTTTTACTTCAAGAACCAGCTCCACAAATTTCCTTTCCTGGGAATTGCCTTCTATATTGAATTCCGTCCTAATTATTTTCTTTATGTCGTAGACATCCTGATAGCGGATATGACGCTCGTCCGGCCTGGGATGGACAGTGACGCCATCTGCGCCGAACTCCTGTGCGTCTATTGCCGCTTTCAATACATCGGGATTATTGCCACCACGGCTGTTACGCAGGGTGGCGAATTTGTTGATATTCACGGAGAGTCTGGTCATGGCACAAATTTAGGGATAACTACAAAGCAGGAAAGGAGCCCTTGCTCCATTTCCTTAGTTAACCGTCCGTGGTATCTTTATCTGTTGATTAGAATTCCTTTTTGTTGTCCGTATTGATTTCGTTTTTAAGTCCATGCCAGTACATCAGATAAGATAATAGGTCGGCTTCGCTGCTTAGGGTACTTCTCCTGATCCATGTATTTAGAGTCATTAAAAAGGGCCTGCTTAATAGAGCGGAGATCCTCTTTCGTATCGGCGGTTTCCGCTTCTTCAGAAATTTCGTTGGTATTTTTTTTTGCTTCTGCATATCGTCGATGGATTCGACTCAGATATAGGCTAATAGTCTGCCATAATTCTAAAGAATTGATTTTTAATAATTTGTGATTCTGTTTTCAGAAAACCCTTCCCTCAATGGGAAATTATTCCGGGGAGGCGGGAAATTAGAAGCGGGCAACCAGTTTAAGGTTGAGCAAACGGGGAGTAAGACGCTGTGGAATAGCGTAGGTCGTGTTGGAAAAATCCTTTATCAGCAAATAGGAAATGGTATTTTCCCGATCAATCAGATTGAAGACTTCGAATGTGGCCCAGATATTTTCAAAATTGCGGAAGGGGCTATGGCTGCGGCGTGTATTGCGGTCTGCATCGAGGAGAAGGGCGCTGAAACCCACGTCCACACGGATATAGGGAGGAATAATAAGGGCATCCCGGTATTTTACGCTGCCGGGAATGCTGTAGGGCATGTTGCTTCCATAGAGCAGATTCATAAAGAACCTAAAATTCTTATTGGTGGGCAGATAGTCCTGAATGAACATTCCCAGCGTAAACAACCTGTCGGTAGGCCTGCGGATCCAGCTCTGATTCACTTTTATGCTGTCCACCGGCTGGCCCAGGGAATCCAGGGTATAATTATAATAGAATGCTCCATCCACTTTTTCCATGGTCTTTGCAAAGCCGATACTGACCCAGCTTTCTGCATCCTTTACCAATTCACCGAAGAACCTTGTTTCAATACCGGTTGCGAAAGCCCGGGCATCGTTGAGGCCAAAATACTGTATATGGACATTACTGATATCGTAGGGATCCACATCGGTCATTCCCTTGTAATAAGCTTCGGTGGTTAGCCGGAAGGGGCGGTCATCCATGTGGAAATTATAGTCGAGCCCTGTGCTGACCTGCCAGCTTTTCTGGGCCTTGAGGGCAGTATTGATATAGCCGTCGGGCTGCACCATTTCCCGGAAAAAAGGAGGCTGGTCATAGATTCCAAGGGAGGCCTTGTAGATGATGTCTTTTTTTTCATTCTTCGGTTTCCATGAAAGACCGGCCCTGGGGGAAAAAAGCAATTGATGGTTGAGATCATTGTAATTGAGCCTGGCTCCGGCCTGAAGGGTCATCGTCTTAGCCCTGTCTAAAACAATATTGTCCTGTAAAAAAGCGGTCGCACGGGTGATAAACAAAGTATCTGTTCCGTTGAGGTAACCGGAAATACCGATCGAGTCAGTGGAGTAGGGTAGGGAATAACCGGCAGAATCCTGATATTGCCATTCATGAAGCTGGTACTTTACGGTCTGACGATCCAGGCCGACTCCCCACTGGATGAAATGATTACCGGTTTCATAATAACCTTTATGTGAGATATTCCACACCGTTATATTGAGCCGGTCCCTGGCGAAGTTCTGGTACACGCCTGCCCCAAGAGGATTGGTGATCAAACCGTAACCGGGGCTTCCCTGATCAAAGTCCCTTTCGCCAAAAATATAGGCTCCGATGATATCATAGTTTTCAGATTCATTGTCTTCAAAGCGGGAAAGGAGCCATTTAAGACGAAGGTTCTTTCGGATCTGTTGCGTATAGGATAGTCCAACCATATTGGTCCGGTAACTGTCTTTTTCTTCTCCATTAAAATTGATGTCGAGTCCCAGGTCTTCGGTGAAAAAGGGAGAATAAACTGCAGAGGTTAACTGCGCGGACTGGGGAATCAGGCTAAAACGGGTTTGTGAATAAACCCCCATCAGATCGAGTTCATTTTTTGGATTGAACTGATAGGTTAGCAGGGCCTGTACATCTGCTGAAGTGGGAGAATAAGTGCCCTGGGTTTCCTGGCTGCTGACAAGGCTCTTGTTGGTGCGGTTGCGCGCACCCATCAGCCAACTGAACTTCTTCTTCTTATCGACTCCTTCGAGGTGCAGGCCTTGTTCCAATAGCCCCGCATAAACAGAACCCTTGAATTCTGTTGGTTTACGGTATTGGATATCCAGGACCGAGGACATTTTATCACCATATTTGGCCTGAAACCCACCATTGTAAAAACTAACATTTCGGGTCATCTCCGGATTGATGAAACTGAGTCCCTCCTGCTGCGCATTGTTGACCAGGTAGGGACGGAATACTTCAAAATCATTGACGTAAACCAGGTTCTCATCATAATTTCCACCTCTCACGGAATATTGCGATGTCAGTTCGTTATTGGACCCGACAATGACCTTGATCATGGATTCTATGCCTCCTACCGGGGATGGAATATTGATGACGTCCTTGGGGTTTATTTTGATAAGGCCGGCCTCTTTACGGTCGCGTTGGTCTGTCACCACCACTTCTTTAAGTTGGTTATCCTTCTTGTCCAAACGGATAATGACCTGCTCCTGTTCGTTTTCACTTAGGAGGAAATTGCGCTGTTCGCTGCGATAACCGGTATAAGAGAATACAAGTGCAAATGCTTTGTCGGCCGGTACTTTCATCCGGAAAGTACCAGAATCGGCACAAAGGATTCCGGTTTGCCTCCCAAGAATGGTCACAGAAGCTTTGCCCAGTGGCTGCTCATTTTCACCAAGGATTTTTCCGGAGATATAGGCAGCCTTTTTCTGTGCATGCAGAGCCTGGAGCCCGATGAGAGAGAAAAGCAGCAGAATGGTAAAGAATGGTCTCAAGTAAGATGGGTTTGAGCGGCGTCAGTTTTAACCACTAAGAAAACGTAAAAATCGGAAAATTATGATTTTATGAGGATTACCGATGCGCAAAACCTTAAGACTGCTTTTTTCTAAAACAAAGCTTTGTTAATTTGAGAGCTGAATTCCGGAGCGCTGTTTATGAAAAATAAATGTCTATTTATTCTTTTCCCGCTGGTTTTTGCGTTTTGCTCGCAGAAGCATCATCGCATCCTTAATAGCTATTCACAGAACTCCGATACCGTTACCTTAAGTGAAACGAACGGGCCCGATTCGAGTGTTGTCTCTCTCAAATCGGAAAGGTCGGTGGCGCTGATGGACGCGCTTTGTCAACTTTGGAAGATGGACGATGCCAGTTCGAATTATTTCGATTACCTGATGTGGGACTCCGCTACAAATTCGCGCAAATATCCCGAACTCGCCTTGTTTAAGGATCAGACCTTTACCGAAAATGCCAGATGCTGCTTGAAAATGGGCAAATGTAAGGTCAATAAAAAAAGCCGGATTCTTGAACTCGATTATGTTGATGGAAGCCAGGGTCTTTATTCGGTCAGCAAGATCTATATTCAAAAACTGGACCTTGTTAAATTAATTGGTTCCGACCAGGTAGATATAAAATTTGTTTCCGATGGAATGTGCAGAAAAGATCCGGTCGAAGATCCCTTTCATCCTTATAATAACCGTTGGCGGATCAGGCCTAGCCATCCTGAATCCGAAAAGCAGATCATGGACCGCCTGAGAGGATGTGTGCACTTTTATTCCCTTCTTTTTGGGGATGTGTATTCCCGGGGTTCCCGAGAGATTTCCTATAGCGGATTGCCTTGCTGCTTTCAATGGTATAACGGGGGCATCGGAGTCCCGCAGGAGCTCGATCTGGATTCAAACTGGATCAACTGTTTTTATTCGGAAAAACAGGCCCTGACGGCCTATCATGCGGTCAGAAGGATCATCGAATCCCGCTCTCTGGATTGGCCGGAGCATCCGACAAGCTGGGTGACCGAGACAAAGGATGTGCTGGATCAGATCTACAGCAAATTATAAGGTTTATTTCGCGATACGGCCCAGAAGCAAGAAGAGCGGAAAGGAGAATTCTTGCTTTTTTTGAGAGGCACCCCAAATTACCCGGATCGCTTCAGCGATACGGGCCACCGGATCAGCATTTAATTCCCGGATATAATGCTGGACGCTTGACCAGGTATGGAAATAACCAATCAATTCGTCATAATCATATTCGACACGAATCCAAAAATCCTTGACGGGAAGCCGCTCAAAAGCAAAAGGAACGGTACGGTAACTTTCATCCACTCTTTTTCTTTCGGGGTCCCAGTAGGGGCCCACGATATCGATATAAAATTGCCTGATCAGTTCATTGAGGCGGGGATGTTCTTCAGCCTGGAATAGCCCATAGCCCCAGACGGCGACGACAGCGCCGGATTTTCCAACCCGGGTCGCTTCTTTGTGAAAGTCTTCGAAATCCAGCCAGTGATAGGCCTGGGCAACCGTGATCAAATCAAAGCTGTTATCAGGGAAAACCGTTTTTTCAGCCTGACTTACCGAATAAAATATATTTGGAAGCCTTGTTGCCTGGTTCAATTGTTTTTCGCTTATATCGGTTGCATAGACGGATTTAAAACGATCAGCGTAAAGAACGGCAGCCTGTCCATTCCCTGTTGCACAATCCCAGGCCTTATCGCGTCCTTCGGTAAAATCCAGAATATGATCGATGAGATCGGCCGGATAACCCGGCCGGTATTTGGCATAAAGTGAAGACTGAACGGAAAACAGATCCTTTGCCATGTTTATTGATGGACCGCCTCTTTTAATTGAGCGATCATCGCTTTTGGATCCGCCGATTTGAAGACGGTATTTCCAGCCACGAGAATATCTGCTCCGGCATGGGCAATACCTGCCGCATTTTCCAGGGTGACGCCTCCGTCAATTTCAATGAGCACACGCGATAGGCCTTTTAACTGGAGCATTTTCTTAAGTTCGCGGATCTTTTCAATGGTTTGATCAATGAATTTTTGCCCCCCGAATCCGGGATTGACACTCATGATGAGCACTTCATCGATATCCTGCAGTATTTCACTCAGCGCTATAGGAGGAGTATGCGGGTTGATGGCTACTCCGGCCTTCATGCCGAGGGATTTTATCTGCTGAATATTGCGATGAAGGTTTCTGCAGGTCTCAAGATGCACGATGAGTATGTCTGCACCTGCCTGATGAAAATCAGGGGTCAATTTTTCGGGTTCCTCGATCATCAAATGGACCTCACAGGGCTTTTGGGCTACCTTCCTGATATGCTCGATTATGGGTATACCAAAACTGATATTGGGGACGAACCTTCCGTCCATGACATCGAGATGAAAGCGGTCGGCCTGGCTTTCGTTGACCATCCTGCATTCGTCTTCAAGGCGTAAAAAATTGGACGCGAGAAGGGAGGGAGCAATCAGTGGCATGAATTTGTCATTGAAGGATAAAATTAAGTACTCGTAATTTATCGAGCAAATCGCTCCCGCGGGAGCCTCTCAACTTCCAACTTTCTCCACCCTTTGCAGGGCCTGCCTGGCCTCATAGAATTCCCGGTCCAGTCCGAGCGCACGCTGGTAAAAAGCTGCCGCTTCCTGTTTTTTTCCCGCAGCCTCATAACAACGGCCCATCCAGTAATAGGCATCAGGGCTGGTATTGGAGACGGTGGCTGCCATGCTGAAAACCTTCAGCGCCATATCGAAGTTGTCTTGTTTAAAATAGGCCAGACCCTTTTCTATATAGGCATCGGTAAATTTCCAATCTCTTCCGATACAGGAGTCAAACTGGATGATCGCTTTCTCATAATCCCGGGTATTGGAATAATAGATTCCCTTTATAAAAAAAGGATCGATCAGTTCCCTGGCTGAATCCTCTTTTATAACCTGATCACAGAGAACAAGGGCATTATTGTCCCGATGCTCGGCATAGAGATGGGCCAGTTCCAGAGTATAGGTCGTAGTGGGCTGTAATTCGCAGGCTTTACTGAGCGCATTGAGGGCTCCGGTAGTATCTTTTGCTTCGGCGAGCAATCTTCCCATTTCATACCAGCTCTCAAAATCCCCGGGGTTTAACTTCAGTAAGGAATCATACAGCCCGATTGCTTTTCCTGCCTGGCCTGAGCCGATATATTCTTCTGCCTGCATTCTTTTAAATTCAGGCTCCTGAGGATATTTTGCAATGCATTCTTTAAGAAAATCAAGCGCCTGGCTCGTTTTGCCCATGATCGAAAGATTGGAAGACCTTCTAAGAGCAGTCGCAGGATCGGGTTTCAGATCCCAGGATTTTCTGTAATCGGCTTCCGCCAGTTCACGCTGTTTATTGAGGGCCAGCAATTCGGCCCTACGGAAATAGAGGCCTGCATCAGTAGAGAATTGACTGATACTGTCGGTCAGATTCCTGAAGGGAGAGTTGGCCAATAGATCCCCGGCATCGGGCGCAAAATGGCCGGGCTGATGGCAGGAAGTGAAAATGGCCATGATCAGGGTAATTGCCGGTATCCCTATTTTCAGACGCTCATTCATGTGGTAAAAATAGAATGAATTGATTATTTTACAGGTTATAATATCTTCTCACCATCCACATCACCCGAGAGAATTTGAACCAAAACGTCATGCAAATGGGAAATCTGTTTTCTAAATTGTTAATAATTGGATTATTCGCTTTTTCCTTCCTGGCTTTCAGAAAAACCGGCCCCCTGCAAAAAGCCATGCAGCACCTGCCCTCAGACACTTTATTATACCCGGAGGAGAAGCATTTCAGCAATATCCGTCAATTGACTTTCGGGGGAGACAATGCAGAAGCCTATTTCAGCTTTGATGGAAAATGGTTGATCTTTCAGCACAAGGATGATAAAGAAGGCGTGCTTTGCGATCAGATGTATATTGGAAAAATACCTGAGACCCGGGATGAGAAATTCCAGCCGCATATGATCAGCAGCGGCAAGGGCAGGACCACCTGTGGTTTTTTCACAAAGGATGGAAAGCATGTCATCTATGCATCGACTTATCTGGGAGGCGATAGCTGCCCGCCTGTGCCTGACCGCCAAAAAATGAAGCGCTATATCTGGCCAGTCTATGACAGTTACGATATTTTTATGGCTGATCTGGATGGAAAGATCGTCAGGAGGTTAACGGATTCAAAGGGATATGATGCGGAGGCGACCCTTTCGCCTGACGGAACAAAAATGGTCTTTACCTCGATGCGCGACGGGGATCTTGACCTGTACATAATGGATATGAACAGTTATAAGGTCAAACGAATTACCCATGAACTCGGCTATGATGGAGGCGCCTGGTTCAGCCCTGACGGGAAAAAGATCGTCTGGCGTGCATCCCGGCCAAAGACCGCAGAGGAGATCGAGGACTATAAGAATCTCCTGAAACAAAATCTTGTGGCCCCCATACAAATGGAGGTCTGGGTAGCTAATGCAGACGGCAGCGATGCCCGCCAGATTACCAATTACGGTCAGGCAAACTGGGCTCCCAATTTCCTGCCGGACGGACAACATATTATATTTTGTAGTAATCAGGAATACAAAAGGGGTTTCCCATTCAATATGTATGTCACAGATATAAATGGCCAGGGTCTTGAAAAGGTCAGCAGGGACAACGGTTTTGACGCATTTCCCATGTTCAGTCCAAATGGAAGGAGAATTGTATTCAGCAGCAATCGGGAGAGCGCTAACGGGAGGGATATCAATATTTTCATTGCTGACTGGGTCAACTAAAATTTGCCGTCTTTTCTTTCTGTTTTAGATTGCAGCCCAAATTAAATCTCAAATGGATAATTTCCTGCTTATACTTCATAGCCTTCTTCGCTGGCTGATCCTGATCTTACTCGTGCTTTCCATTCTCAGAAGCTGGAATGGCTGGAAACAAAAAAAGCCTTTTACCGCAGCGGACCGTAAATCTTATTTATTTACCATGATCTGCGCCCATATCACACTGCTGATCGGAGTTTACCAGCTCTTGTTCGGAAGAATGGGCGTTATCACTGCAGGTCTTCCTCCGGGAGTGGAACTGATGAAGAATGATTTTTTTCGTTTTTACTGGGTGGAACATCCCTTCGGGATGTTGGTTTCCATCCTGCTTATTACTATGGGAAATGGAATGGCAAAAAAACAGATCCCCGATGAACGTAAATTCAAAAAGGCCTTTTGGTATTTTTTCATCGCCCTGATATTGATCCTGGTAAGCATCCCATGGCCATTCCGGGGTCAGTCCATCGGAAGGGGATTATTGCCTACTATGTAATTTGAGCCTTAATGACTCAATCCCTGCCTATCAAAGTGGAGAGAGAGAGCAATTCATCGCGCTTATAGCTGTTCTTTTCGTTGTCAAAACATTTGCTGAATTCTTCCAGTAAGGTTTGAATGATGCGATCGTGATTTAGCGGGTGAAAATAGGAGGGAACAGCAGGCACGGACATCCGCTTGAAATAATTCTCCACATCTTTATGGGTGAAGACCTGACCGCTGATCGGATCAATGAAAAATTCGATGCGGTCCATAGCTGTGAGATGGCTATGTTTATCATTGAGGTATTCGGGTTTAATATAAGCAAGTATGAATTGCTTTGGTATATTGATGACCTTAACCGGTATATCCAGCAATTCGGCGAGTAGTAAATAAAGAATTCCGTTTGAAATTGCATTGCCCCTCTTTGTCTCCAGCACTTTATTGATCAGGAATTCATCGGGTTGCTGGTAAGCGACTTCGGTACCTTTAAGTGAAAAATAATTATAGAGTATGCTGGTCAGGACATTGATCTGTTCAAGGGGGGTAAGATAATTATTCAATTCCAGCCATATATTCCTTCTCAGCTTTTCCACATCTCCCAGGACGGGAGCAGATGCCATATCAGGATATTGGAATTTAGCCACCAGCATGCAGGCCGTAAGAAGGTCCTTATAGCTGCTGTTCTTCCATCTGTCAAAATCCTCGGTCAAATCCTGGTAATGCAATTTGTGGATCAGGAGTTCAATTCGGACCTGCACTTCCTCGCTCAGGGTGTTTTCCCAAAGATGCTCCAGGTTGGGAATGATCCTTCTTCCATAACTCACGATCCGGTTGCTGACACTGTTAAAGACTTCCGAATCGGGATCGTCGATTAGTGTGAAAAGGGCCGAAATCTCTTTTGTTTCTTCCATTTCAATCAGGGTTGAGGTAAGTCTTGCCATTGCAATTAGTAATACGGCTCAGCGGAATAAATATTGCAAGAACTTCTATAAATTTCGAAGACCCAAGGCAGTATCCGGCCTCTTAAATATCCACAGACTGTGTAGAACTGAATGAGTTGGAGTCCTTATTATTTTTTCGCCTTCTTAGATGGAGATTTTTTGGACGCAGCTTTTTTGGGAGTCTTGGCTTTTTTTGTTGTCTTCTTATCGAAGGCCCTTGGGTCCTGTGTGAGGATCATCTTCCTGATCTCGTCCAGACTGATTACAGAAAGTTCTTCCGGACTGTATTTACCACCGGCCCCGAAGCCTGTGATCTTCAGCATTTTTTTACCGAATCGGATGAACGGCCCCCAGCGGCCGTTTTCAATCGAAATTTTTTCACCGGGCCATTGTTGAATATAACGGTTGGCTTCTTTTTCAATTTTCTTTTTGACCAATTCGTTCAGGTCGCTTTGAGTCAGACGTTCAAAATCATAGGCCCTTGGCACATTGATGAAAAGATCGTTCCACTTGATATAGGGGCCAAATCTTCCCTTTCCCTTCGTCACAGGTCTTTGATCATAATAGCCAATGGGGGCATCTTCGACTTTTTTAGCTTCAATGATCTCTACCGCCCGATCCAAATCTACTCCTGACACTTCTTCGCCCCGGGGTATAGATATGAACTGATCTCCAAAACGGACATAGGGGCCAAAGCGTCCGACATTTACCGAAACTTCTTTGCCTTCATATTCACCTAGCGGAGCGCCCAGCTTAAATAGTTCCAGACCCTCCTGGAGGCCGATGGTTTCAATGCTTTGTCCTGTCTTGAGTTTTGCAAATCTGGGCTTTTCCTCGTCGTTTTGCTCACCGATCTGCACCATGGGGCCATATCTGCCCATTCGGGCAATCACTCTTTTTCCACTGACGGGATCGGCGCCGAGTTCTCTTTCTCCGCTTGCACGCTCCGCAGTTTCAATGGTCTTATCCACATCTTTTTTGAAAGGAACATAAAAATCGTCGATCATAACATTCCATTTCATCTTTCCTTCTGCCACTTCATCGAATTCCTCTTCGATGCGCGCGGTGAAATGGTAGTCCATGATATCGTCAAAATATTGTTTCAGAAAATCCGTAACCACGAGTCCAAGATCGGTTGGAAATAATTTGGATTTTTCCGCTCCCGTATTTTCCTGTTCCGTGACTTTTCGGATCTGATCGTTTTTAAGGATCAATATCCGGAAATCCCTCCTGACACCCTCCTTATCCCTTTTTTCAACATAGCCTCTTTTCAGGATGGTCGAAATGGTTGGCGCATAGGTGGAGGGGCGACCGATCCCCAGTTCTTCGAGTTTTTTAACAAGTGAGGCCTCCGTATATCGTGGCAGGGGGCGGCTGAAACGTTCAATGGCCCTCATTTCCTGTAAAGGCAACTGCTGATTGACGCTGAGTGGCGGAAGCATTCCTTCTTCATGCTCATCCTCTCCCCGGTCTTCATCATCCCGGTCTTCATTATATACCTTTAAAAACCCATCGAATTTCATCACTTCACCAGTTGCGGTCAATTCCTCATTATTGGTAGAGATCAGGATCCTGGCTATGGTCTTTTCCAGTTCGGCGTCGGCCATCTGGCTGGCCATGGCCCTCTTCCAGATCAATTCATAAAGACTGCGTCCATCTGCTTCCTCTATGCTGGGGCTGTCCATATAAGTGGGCCTGATGGCTTCATGCGCTTCCTGGGCAGACTCATTCTTATTCTTGAACTTCCTTGGTTGAATGTATTTTGAACCGTATTGGCGACCGATCTGATCCTTAGTGGCTTCCATGGCTGTTTCACTAAGGTTGACGCTGTCCGTCCTCATGTAAGTGATCTTTCCGCTTTCATATAATTTCTGGGCCAGGAGCATCGTCCGGCTGACGGAATATCCCAGTTTGCGGCTTGCTTCCTGTTGAAGGGTGGAAGTTGTAAAAGGCGCAGAAGGAGATTTTTTGGCCGGCCTGACCTGTATATCCGAGACACTGTATTTGGCTCCTGTACAACTCCTTAAAAAGGTTTCCGCATCTTCCTGCTTGTTTTGCTTTTTGCCTTCTGCGCTGAAACCTACCGCATTGCCATTGATGTCCCTGGCGCTAAAACGAGCTTCCAATTTAAAGGTCCCCGTAGCCGTGAATGCATTGATTTCTCTTTCTCTTTCTGCGATAATGCGAACGGCCACGCTCTGAACCCTTCCGGCAGAAAGATTGTTCTTTACGCTCATTTTACGCCAAAGCACCGGGCTTAACTCAAAACCCACGATCCGGTCCAATATACGCCTGGCTTGCTGGGCATTGACCAGGTTCATATCCACAGTGCGCGGATTGCCCACTGCCGATTGGATTGCAGTTTTCGTGATCTCGTGAAAAACGATGCGCTTGGTTGTCTTCGGATTCAGGCCCAGCACTTCGCAAAGATGCCAACTGATGGCTTCCCCTTCCCGGTCCTCATCCGTTGCCAGCCAGACTTCTGAAGATTTTTTTGCTATGTTTTTCAGGTCATTTACGACTTTTTCCTTTTCTTCCGGGATAATATAGGTAGGTTTATATTTATTGTTCACGTCAATGCCCATATCGCCCTTTGCCAGGTCACGGATATGACCATAACAGCTCTTCACCTGAAAGTCTTTGCCCAAAATCTTTTCGATAGTTTTTGCTTTCGCAGGGGACTCCACAATCAATAAATTCTTCGCCATGCTTGTTTTTCGGATTTAGTTCAGAGGCCGATTGGGGTGCAATTTTAGTATATAACGCTCAAAGTAAAAAATTGGTTCGATTCATGCACTGAATCTCATGAGGTTATGTAATTGCAATGGGAATCATGAATTCCACGCTGAGTAACATTTAAACATATCTATATACGGAACAGCCATCCGAATTGAAAACCGTAGACGGCGGTCCTTTAATCAGGCCTGGTCTTGACTGCTGTCATGGCTGGTTGGCCCGCTTACAAATAATTTTGAGTTATAAAAATTTATTCTGCGGTAGTGATGTAGAATTCGTTGATGAAGGTTTGCCCGATAATTTCAAAAGGATCGTATCGATTGAATATTATTGAGTCATCAGGACGATTTTAATGAGAAACCATTATTTACCCAGACTGGATATATCAATCACGAAACGGTATTTGACATCGTTTTTCAGCATGCGTTCATAGGCTTCATTGATATATTGGATAGGAATGACTTCCACATCCGAAACGATATTTTTTTCAGCGCAGAAATCCAGCATCTCCTGGGTCTCGGCCGTTCCCCCGATCATGGAACCGATAATCGATCTCCGGTTCTTGATCAGTGCGAAGGGATTTACATGAGGTTCTTCTTTGGGGAGACCTACGACCAGAAGTTTGCCTTGCAAACGAAGCAGGTTCAGGTACGATTCATAATCATGAGGTGCGCTGACCGAATCCACTATCACATCAAAATGGCTATCCAGGGATTTCATGGCCCCCTTATCGGTGCTAAGTACAAAATGATGGGCTCCCAGGTTAAGGGCATCTTTTTCCTTGGAAGGGGAGGTGCTGAGCATGGTGACTTCTGCACCCATTGCCACAGCGAATTTAACGGCCATATGCCCCAGACCTCCCAGGCCGGCCACCGCTACGCGAAACCCAGTCTGCACCGAAGCGTACCGCAGAGGCGAATAAGTGGTGATACCCGCACAAAAAAGCGGAGCCGCTCCCGCCATGTTCAATTTTTCAGAGACATGGTAAACCCAGCGTTCGTCACAAACGATCGCAGTACTATAACCACCCTGTGCAAGTGTGGTCTTGTCCCTTTCATAATTATTATATGTTCCGGTCATCCCTTCTTCACAGTACTGCTCCATAAAACCTGTGCAAGGATCGCAATGACGGCAACTATCTACCATGACTCCTACACCTGCGGCTTCCCCAGCTTTGAATTTTTGAACATGGGAACCGACACTTATGACCTTTCCGATAATTTCATGTCCCGGAACCATGGGATAGAGAGAATCGCCCCACTCGTCCCGTACCTGGTGAAGGTCAGAATGGCATACTCCCGAATAGAGAATCTGCACATGGACGTCATGGGGCCTAAGATCCCTTCTTTCAAACTGAAAGGGTTGCAACGCGGTGCTGGCATTCAGTGCAGCATAAGCTTTTACAGGTATCATTCAGGTTGTTGTTTTATTTCTTTCCGGTTGCGGCCCAGAATATTCCTGCATAGAGAAAATTCAGGAAGGCCGGGTCACTGAAAGCCGTGGGCAAATGCCCCATGGCGGTATAAAAAGAGCGACCTCCGTCGAAATCATGGTACCAGGCCACGGGATGAAATTTACCCATGCCTACTCCTTTTTTCTCACCCCAATCGGCTTTGGGGTTATAGGAGGATTCATCGACGGATAGTATATAACGGAGCCCGGATACCTTTTCCGGCCCGAATTCGTACCATTCCTCCGTCCAGATTTTATTACCCGTGAATCCCTGAAGTCCCGGGAACTCCGGTTCTACTACCTGGAGCCTTGCCGTCTGGATCGTGGGATGGATATGGAACATGCGGCCGACGAGCTGGGTGTACCAGTCCCATCCATATTCTGTGTCGGAAGCGCTGTGGATGCCGACAAAACCTTTACCCGATCGGATAAAACGCTCCATGACCCTTTGCTGGGCCGAGTCGAATATATCCCCTGTAGTGTTCAGGAAAATGATGACCTGGAATTGTTTTAAATAATCATCCGTGAAACCATTGGGGTTCTCCCAAAGTACGGCATCGAAAAAATCCCTGCGGGCCATTTCTTCCAGAGCCACCACGCCATAATGGAGGGATTCATGATGCCAGCCCCGGGTCGTGGTTACGATCAGGGCCTTGAATTGTTTTTGGGCCCTGAGCCTGGGGATTGCGGCTGAAAAGATAATTAGGAGTAGCAGCAGGTTCTTGTATTTTCTCATATGTTTTTTTTAATAGTATCGGCCGATCAGGTGATTTTCTACGATTTTTTTCTTCAGCTCGTAGGGATCGATCGCTCCGTCATGGGCATAGACGATCTTTCCCCCGGGTTCGACGATTAAGGTATAGGGTAGGGCTCCCTGCCATTTCGGATCAACGGCTTCAATCAGTTTGTACTTATCCTCTATATTGAATATATAATTCGTATTGGAAGCCTGCTGCGATTTCAAGAATTCCAAAGCCTTGTTGTGTTTGGAAGGTTCGTCCGCGCTGATGCTTATGAATTTAAAATCGCGGCGCCTGTACATACGGTTGATATTTACCAGGTCCGGAAATTCGGCCACGCAGGGGCCGCACCATGTAGCCCAGACATTGATCAGCAGAAGTTTATCAGTATTGTTTTTCAATAAATCCTTGAGGCCATTTTCTGTGATAGTATCCAGTTTCACCGGTTCGGCTGCCCATTCTGTTTTGGCCTTATCGATCCAGTTGCTTTTTTCCGCCCATTTGATGGAACAGCCGAAAACCTTTGTGGTTTGGACTGGAACCGGTTTCCCAATTAACAGGGCTTCAATGGCGTTGCGTGCGTCACTGACATGAGGAGTTCCGGTCGGCTTTTCCATATCGTCTATACGGCCGCTAAAGCGCAACTTCCGATCCTGGTCGAAAACAAAAACATGGGGTGTTGCAACAGGCCCATATTTTTTAGAGGCTTCCTGGGTTTCACCGTCATAGAGATAAGGATAACTGAAAGCTTTTTCACTGGCCCTGATCTTCATTTCCTCATAGCTGTCGCTCATATCTGTATATCCGAGTTCGTCCAGCCTGATGGATCGGGGGTCATTAGGCATGATGGCTACTAGCGCAACTCCTTTTGATTGAAAGTCTTTACTAAGTTGGTTGATCCTATCCTCATATGCCTGGGCTGTGGGGCAATGGTTGCAGGTGAATACCACTACCAGGATCCTGGAATCTTTAAAAGAATACAGCGAATACATCTTACCATCCACTCCTTTCAGGTTAAAATCAGGAGCCGGGGCCCCGATCGGAAGGGTGGCGTGCTCGTCAGATTTTAGTTTCCAGGGCGTAAAGGAGATTAGAAATATAATCAAAGTACCCGGGAGCAGCGAAAGAATCTTTCTCATGTTGTACGCAGATTTGTAGCCTGAAATTACAAACAAGCGAACAAAACTGTAAAAAAAAATTTCGATTCTGTTCCTGATCAGATTCGGCGTTTAAATTTGAGTAACAAAATTGATTCTGAGGCAACCGTAACTTTCATCTACTTTGAACCTGATCAAAACCAAACATATGAGAAGAGTGCAATTAATCACGGCCTTATTGCATCGCGAATTCCAATATAAATGACAAGTTTATTGATTGTTATCTGAGACCCGTTTTGCTTTCGAGTCTTCAACTGCTGCCTTCTGCTTATCCAGGTCGATTTTTCTTGTATTTAGTTCATTCTGGATTTCAATAAGTCGGATATCAATTTTCGCTTTTTTCTTTTCAAGATCTTTCTGTTCATCTAGCAATTTTTGATATTCGTTTTGAGATTTATTTTCAACTTTGAGCTGATTGCCAATACCCACATCGGCAGAATAATTATTTGCATCTTTAACAAAAGAATTGAGGAAGGCTTCAACATTTATTGTAACTGAGCTATCTGCCGCGGCATTCGTGAAATTATTGTAACCTTTAGATACGGCCATATAAACCACACTAGTGTTATTGGGACCTTGTTCGATCTTAGTATAAATATCCACCTTATCGCTGCTGATTTCTGATAGTACAACACCCTTATAATTTGCAGTACCGTTCCTGATTTTTTCATTTAGACCCGCACGCTTCAGTTTTTGTTCCAGGGCATCAGTAGTGATCCCTACCGGCTGGCTTATTTCAATCATAACAGCATTACGATTCTCTTTTTCGATTGTGGTCGATACAGGTTTTGCCTGGGCGAAAATGGCGGCGGAATAATAAGACAAAGCAAAGGCAAGAGAAAGGGGTTTTAATAATTTCATTATTTGATTTTTAAAAAGTAAACTGAAATGTAAAGCTGAACCATCCATGAAGAGAAAGGGTTATATTACTTCCGGTATTAATAGCATCCTTCACACCTGCAGCAATTATTTCTCTAATTGGTATATTCCTGCAGCGTTTTTTGAAAAGTATTTTTGTAGTCAATTACTGTGTGGAGCACTTTTACTTTTGCTATAATCTTTTTCCTTAAATTGGCTCCGGATCTGTTTTTCCGGAACCCATTCAATGCAATTTCATAGGTGCTGATGGCTTTCTCAAACTGGCCATTATTTTCATTCTTTAACGCTTCCACAAATAGATTCAAGGGGATGTTTTTTTTCTTTATTAGAAAAGTACATGTCGCCAATGTGAGGAGCGACAATACAACTGAGAGAAAAATATAATAGTAGAGTGTCATGCTAATTTTTATTCATACCCACTTTTAATGATGGTAGATATCATTTTAAACCTCCCGTTCGGATTTATGAAATTAGCCGTGTGAGCAGGTATTGTTATTCCCATTCCGGACTGAAGCAGATGAGGTATTTTATCAATTACAATCTCTGCCTTGCCTTCAATGATCTGTATAAACGTGTCAAAAGGAGATGTTTTTTCCGTTAACCCTTCTCCACTGTCAAAAGACATGATGCTAATGTTTCCTGTAGATTTCTTAATGATTGTTTTTATAACAACTGAGTTTGCCATGTATTCGATGATTTCTACAATTATGTGTGATATAGATTTCTCCAGTTCTGTTTCAACTGTTCTTTTGCCTGTATCCTTCTCGTCCATGATCATGCATTAATAAAATTAAAATAACCCATTACAAATCTGCAATTTGCTGATGCACTTCCTCTTTCGTTTTGGTAATGCTGGCTTCCAGCTTATCCGAAATTACCTTTTTGTCTGACTTTTCAAACATTGCGTACTCGTTTGTGATTTGTACAAATTCCTCTTTCAGCTTTTCTTTTTCCTGCTCCCAGCTTGCATCCTTATTCTTATCTTGTTGCATTTTTTTTAGTTAAAGGATTTTGAAGTTCATTATATTCTTTCCCCTCTGATGAATTTTAGAACCAACAAAACGATGGCAACAACAAGTAAAAGGTGAATTAGACCCCCGGCGGCATAACCAAAAAAGCCGATTGCCCAAACAAGCAACAGCACTCCGGCAATAAAATATAAGATATTTCCCATGATAAATGATTTAGCTATGTATTAATGTGTTTCGCCTTGCGGTCTGATTCAATATCCAATGATTTAGGCCCTGTGAAGATATGCAGCAGATAGGTTTGGATTATTACACAATCCGTAGATTAAGTTACATGATACACACATATGCTTTGCTTTAAAAAGCCAATAGGGGATAGCGTGGCCTTCACAATACTTAAATGTCTTCCAATGTGCCTCTTTTTTTGTCTTTTAATTTTTTGAAGAAGGAGGGGGTGAGACCTGTCATTTTTTTGAATTGGTTCGACAAATGCGCAACACTGCTATAACCTAATTTATAGGCTATTTCTGTTATATTAAGATCATCGTACACCAGCAATTCTTTTATGCGTTCAATCTTGTGCTTGATATGGAAATGCTCGATTGTAATACCTTGCGATTCAGAGAATAGATTTGCCAGATAGGTATAATCGTGGTTCAGCCTTTCAGCTAAGAACACGGAGAAATTTATTTCAAGCGGCTCGTCCGAATAATGCACTTGTTCAACAATAACATTTTTTATTTTTTCAATAAGAATGCTTTTTTTGTTGTCCATCAATTCAATGCCCGACCTTTTTAATGCCTTATTCAGCGCATCCCATTGCTCGGCAGAAATATCTTCTTCAATATCGGCTTCACCTAATTCCACTGTTCTGGAATGCAAACCCATTTTTTCCAGTTCTGATTTAACTACCATTTTGCATCGAATGCTGACCATATATTTCAGAAAGAGTTTCATTCTGCTTTATAATAAACCTTTTTGGCTGCAAAATTACGCATCTTTAAATGAAAAGAGTCAGGATTTAATCCTGACCCTTTTAGTTTGAACTCCCCAACTTTGACCTTCGAAATATAAGGTGTGAAGGTAGAAAAAGAATTACCTAATTGTTTACACGATTTAGGACTTCAGTTGCATAATTCACACTTTTTAAACCGTCCAACTATTTTATGAGATAGCAAATTCAATATTTAATGAATATGTTTTTACCTATCCTTTACTCTGAGAATGAAATAGTATTTCTTAGTTATGGGTCATGGATTATTATTTATACTGTCGGTCGATAAATTCCCCGAAACCCAAGCTGAAGTTGCCGAAATGACTGAGTGCATATTCGCACCTAGCCCATATGTAAGACCGATATCAAACTTATTTGCATAAAGCACACATGCAGGCTGTTTAAGCTTGTTGTCATACCTGCACTGATGCCTACTAGTCAACTGCAAAGCAAAGTTCAATTAATTTACGTCTCCAACTCTTACATAAATATTTAATTTAATTATATTATTCACACATACAGGTGAGATTTCAGCCAATTTAGTGAACAAATAAGCAGGTAAGCTGATGCCAGCGAAACCAAAATACCTTAACTTGTAAAAAAAACACATAAAATTCTAAAACTATTTAGGTCAATAGTTTGAGAAATGGGTCATTTAAAATAAAGACTTTCGCTAATATATTTTATTATACCTTCTTGAATATTAATTGCTTATCAAGATTCAACTCTCATTTATCGGTCATGTATTGGCCTTTTTGTTTGGCAGGATTTATGCTGGGATGCTTTTCGCCCCTGTTATTTGAATTTAACCCTCAGGTAGTTTTATTAAAGCAATAACATCATATTGAAAAACAATCCGATAAAGGAAATTTTTAAGAATAAGCCAATTAAGGAAATTTTGTCTCACCTGGGGAAATCCTTCCCTGGTCAGAACCTGATAAGGAGGTATGCTAATGAAAAACTGCCGATTCGCTCAGAGATCTATAGCGCCGAGCAAATGGAGCAGTATGCGCCTACTCTGGCGAAACGACATGTTTTATTTACAGGCCATAAATCTGAACAGCTTTTAAAGAGACTAGCCGATAATGAGGAATTGCTGATAGAAGTTCATAACCTTCTTACAGACTCGGTTAAGGAATCGAGCAGGATTTCACCTGCCGGGGAATGGTTGCTTGATAATTTTTATCTTATCGAAGAACAGATCCGTACTGGCAAACGGCATTTGCCAAAAGGTTATAGTTCGGGCTTACCTCAACTTTCTGAAGGCCCTTCCTTCGGGCTGCCCCGGGTTTATGATATCGCTTTGGAGATCATTTCTCATAGTGACGGACGTGTGGATTTAAGAAGCCTGAGTAATTTTATTTCATCTTATCAGACTGTAAACAAACTCAATCTGGGAGAGCTCTGGGCAATTCCGATAATGCTTCGGCTTGCACTGATCGAAAACCTTCGACGTTTAGCGGCTCAGATAGCAATCAGCAGGATATATAAAAATATGGCTGATTACTGGGCTGATGAAATGACCCAAACTGCGGAAAAAGACCCCAAAAGCCTGATATTGGTCATAGCTGATATGGCGCGTTCGGGCCTTAGTTTGGAAAGTTCATTTGTTGCGGAACTGACACGCCGTTTGCAGGGCAAGGGATCAACACTTATGCTAGCGCTGACCTGGATCGAACAGCGACTTTCGGAAAATGGCCAGACGACGGATGAATTGGTGCATCAGGAGAATCAGAAGCAGGCGGCTGATCAGGTCTCAATGAGCAATAGCATCGGTAGCCTCCGCTTTTTAGGAACCACGGACTGGCGCGAATTTGTGGAAGCAACTAGTGTTGTTGAGAAAACCCTCCGGGATGATCCTGCCGGTGTTTATGCCGGCATGGATTTCCATACCCGTGATCATTACAGGCATGTTGTTGAAAACATATCGAAGAGAACTTCTATTTCAGAAAGTGAAGTGGCTGAAACGGCAATTGAGCTGGCAGAAAAAAACGCTCTATCCGAAGGCACTGTTAATTTTCGCGAAGCGCATGTCGGATATTATTTAGTGGATAAGGGTCTTTCCCAAACGGAAAAAATTGTAAAAAGCAAATCATCGCTTGTTGATTTTTTTCGCAAAAGTTTCAAACGGTTCCCTTTTGCATATTATTTTATAGCGATAGCAATTATCAGTTTTGGTTTTGCCGGTCTTATCGTCGTTAAAGCCCATGCTGATGGGTTGCGGGATTGGCTTCTGACCATACTGGTATTTCTTTCCTTGCTTTGTGCCAGTCAACTTGCTGTAACCATTGTAAATTGGCTTTTTACATTACTGATAAAGCCTGAAGCCCTTCCCCGGATGGATTATTCAAAGGGCATACCGGAAGAGAACAAGACCCTGATCGTAATACCCACATTACTTACAAGCCCGGAAGAATTAGATCAATTGACCGAAGGGATCGAGGTCCGGTATCTGGCAAATAAAAGTGATCAATTGCATTTTGGATTGCTGACTGATTTTGCAGATGCAAAAGAGGAAATATTGCCTGAAGATGAAGAGCTTGTTGAATTGGCAATTACGAAAATTGAAAGCCTGAACAGGAAGTATGGGAAGGGGGATAATGATATTTTCTTCCTTTTTCACAGGCCTAGGAAATGGAACAAATGTGAAAAGGTATGGATGGGTTATGAGCGTAAGCGTGGAAAACTTGCTGCGTTGAATGCGTTGATAAAAGGTAAGAATGGTGCATCCGACTCTTTTAGTGTCGTAGTTGGCAATGGAAGCATATTGGGAAAAGTAAAATATATTATAACTCTGGACACAGACACTCAATTACCAAGGGATGCCGCATGGAAACTCGTTGCTGCAATTGCTCATCCCCTGAATCACGCAGTTTATGATGAAAAAAAGAAAAGGGTCACAGAGGGTTATACTATTCTCCAGCCCCGGGTTGCTGTCAGCCTGCCTGAAGAAGATGGTTCCTGGTTTGCGCAGATGCATGGCAATGAACCGGGGATTGACCCCTATACAAGAACTACTTCAGATATTTACCAGGATCTTTTCTACGAAGGCTCATTTATTGGTAAAGGGATTTATGAAATTGACATGTTCGAAAAAGCCCTGGGAGGCCGTTTCCCGGAAAACAGGATTTTGAGCCATGATTTATTGGAAGGATGTTATGCACGATCAGGATTGGTGAGCGATGTTCAACTATATGAAAAATACCCGACTCGGTATATTGTCGATATGAAACGGCGTCACCGTTGGATTCGCGGAGATTGGCAGATTGCGACCTGGATATTGCCATTCGTACCGGAGTACAATAAAAATTTTCAACGAAATTCCTTATCCTTATTATCCAAATGGAAAATATTTGATAATATAAGGAGAAGCCTTGTGCCTGCTGCGATGGTGTCTTTATTGATTTTCGGATGGACAATATTACAGTCTTCGTGGCTATGGTCCCTGATCATAATTGCTATCGTCCTGTTGCCTTCTTTGATCAATTTCGGCTGGGAAATCATTAGTAAGAGGCCGGCAGAATTTCAGTTCCGGCAACATTTGTATGTTAGCATCCGTGCAGTTGCAGCCCAGTTCCTTGAAAATATCTTTATATTGATTTGTCTTCCCTATGATGCCTATGTCAATCTTGATGCCATTGTCCGCACAAACTGGCGCATGTTGTTTTCCCATCGAAACCTGCTTGAATGGAATCATTCGATGGCAGTCGCTAATTCATCTGTTAAAGGCATGGCAGGGACCTATCTGACCATGTGGTTTGCTCCATTCTTATCCAGCCTTGTTTTGGTTTATCTAACCAGGTATTCCCCTATAACTTTATTCGTTTCACTTCCTTTTTTGATTGCGTGGATACTTTCCCCAGCCGTAGCGTGGCGGATTAGCCTGCCTTTGGAAAAAACAGAAGCCGATTTGTCTCGTGAACAGGATATTTTCCTTCGCAGGATCGCCAGAAAAACCTGGGCATATTTTGAGAGATTTGTCAATGCTGAAGAAAACTGGCTGCCTCCCGATAATTACCAGGAACGCCCCATTGACAGAATCGCTCACAGGACTTCACCCACAAATATGGGGATGGCATTATTGGCTAATCTGACGGCATTTGATTTTGGTTATATCACAGCAAGTCAGTTAACTGAGCGTACTGCCAATGCCCTCAACACAATGAAAGAACTGGAAAGATTCAAAGGTCATTTTTATAATTGGTATGATACGCTTTCTTTAAAGCCAATGATCCCTAGATATATCTCAACGGTGGATAGTGGCAATCTGGCTGCACACCTGTTAGTTTTGAAACAGGGTTTACTGTCTATGCCTGAGAAAAAAATCATAAGTGAAAGAATCTTTCTCGCATTGGCGGACACCATAAAAATCGTTTCCGGTAAGTTAAAGGGGAACAAAATAGTTAAACAGCTTGAAATTGATGTTGATGAAGCTGCCAAACTCGAGACTCCCACACTTGAAGCATATCATTCATATATCAGCCGCCTTCTTTCTAATTCCGCGGAACTGATGAAAAGCTTGAAAGACGGGCCGGAATCCGAACCAGAAGAATTTTGGTGGGTGCAGGCACTTGGAAGCCAGTGTCGCAGTGCAAATGATGAATTGTTGTCTTTTGCTCCCTGGCTAACAGTAAATGATGTTGTTTCAAAGTTCAAAGCATTGCCGGAATTATCCGGAATCCCCACGATCAGAGCCATTTCAAATATCGCGACGATCCTTTATAATGGTAAGGACCCGGATTTTTCAGACAGGCAAAAGCAAGGGGAGCAGGGATGGTACGAGAATTTCATTAAACAGATTGAAATTGCAGCCAGGACGGCCAAACATTTCATAGAGAATGCAGAGCTTCTTGCTGAGGAATGTGCCGAATTATCAGATATGGATTATGATTTTCTGTTTGATCAATCTCAGAATTTATTGTCTATCGGGTATAATTTGGAAGAACATCGCAGAGATGCAAGCTTTTATGATCTCCTTGCCACTGAAGCAAGACTTGGTATTTTTGTTTGCATAGCACAGGGTAAGATTCCGCAGGAAAGCTGGTTTGCTTTGGGACGACAACTGACCAATACGACGAGTACACCAATTCTGCTTTCATGGAGCGGGTCCATGTTTGAATACCTGATGCCTTTGCTTGTAATGCCGACTTATAGGAACACCCTGCTAGATCAGACATACAGATCGACTGTTCAAAAGCAGATAGAATATGGAAAGCAGCAGGATGTACCATGGGGAGTTTCAGAATCAGGTTACAATATGTTCGATTCCCTCCTGAATTATCAATACCGCGCATTCGGTGTTCCCGGACTTGGCTTGAAACGCGGGTTGGGTAATGATCTGGTAATAGCTCCTTATGCTTCTGTTATGGCTTTGATGGTGGCGCCTGAAGAGGCATGCAGAAACCTTGAGAAGATCTCTGACAAAGGCTATGAGGGAAGGTTTGGATTTTATGAAGCCATTGATTATTCTCCGATTCGATTACCGAGGGGGCAATCCGAGTCTTTGATCGCTTCATTCATGGTTCATCATCAGGCAATGAGCCTTCTTTCATTGAGCTATTTATTGCTTGATCAACCCATGCAGAAGAGATTTGAGGCGGAAGCCCAGTTGCAGGCTACCATACTCCTCTTGCAGGAACGAATACCGCTGGCGATTCCATCCTATACTATGAATTCACAGGCTGCGGATATCGGGGTTGTTACGACCAGCCCCGCCATGCGCATCATTAACACTCCAAATACCCTGGTCCCAGAGGTTCAGTTGTTATCGAACGGAAGGTATCATGTAATGGTAACCAATGCCGGGGGGGGTTATAGCAAATGGAACAACATTGCTGTTACCAGGTGGCGGGAGGATACGACCTGCGATAATTGGGGGAATTTTTGTTTTATTAATGACCTTGACTATGACGAAACCTGGTCGGCCACTTATCAGCCAACTTTGAAACATGGGAAGAGCTATGAAGTGGTATTTTCCCAGGGACGAGCAGAATTCCGGCGTAAGGATTTTGATTTGGAGACTCACACGGAGATTGTCGTTTCCCCTGAAGATGATGTGGAGATAAGAAGGTTGCATCTTACCAACCATTCGCGAAAGTCGCGCCGCATCGCGATCACAAGTTATGCGGAAGTGGTGCTTGCTCCGGCGATTTCTGATAGTCTTCATCCGGCTTTCAGCGATCTTTTTGTAGAAACAGAAATCATAAAAGCCCGCAATGCCATTATCTGCACCCGCAGGAAGCGTTCAGATGATGAACGGCCGCCCTGGATGTTCCATTTGATGAAGGTTCGGGGTGTGGAAGTAAAAAATATTTCCTATGAGACTGACCGTTTGCTATTCATCGGCAGAGGGAACACTATTGCAAATCCAAGCTCTATCAATAACAAGACCGCATTGTCTGACAGTGAAGGGGCCGTGCTTGATCCGATCGTTGCAATGAAGTACAGTGTGATTATTGAACCCCAGCAAACGGCGATCATTGATATGGTTATGGGTGTGAGCGAAACCAAGGAGAATTGCATTGGACTGATAGAGAAATTCCAGGATCGGGCCCTGACTGAGCGCGTGTTTGAATTATCATGGACACATAGTCAGGTTGTGCTTAGGCAGATAAATGCTACAGAATCAGATGAACAACTCTATGGAAAACTTGCCAGCTCTGTTGTGTATGCCAACCCATTAATGCGTGCTGATCCTGGTATTTTAATTAAAAATCACCGGGGCCAATCCGCGTTGTGGAGCTATTCGATTTCCGGGGACCTGCCCATTGTCTTATTGCGTATTGAAAATCCGGAAAATATTGATCTTGTGAAGCAGCTTGTGCAAGCCCATGCTTATTGGCGATTGAAAGGATTATTGGTTGATCTTGTCATTTGGAATGAAGATCATGGTGGTTACAGGCAAATTTTGCAAAACCAGATATTGGGATTGATCTCTCCCGGTGTGGCTGCAGACATGAGGGACAGACCTGGCGGCATCTTTATAAGAAGCTCAGACCAGATTTCCAATGAGGATAGGATCTTGTTTCAGGCAGTCTCACGAATTATTGTAGTAGATAGTTTGGGAACGCTTGAAGAACAAGTCAGCAAGCGCGGGAAAATAAAAATTTCCATGCCGCCATTCATGCCGCAAAAAGGATATATTCCAATTCCTACGAATTTGCCTGCGAGAAGCGGCCTTGTTTTTTTTAATGGTTTTGGCGGATTTACAATGGATGGGAAAGAATATATAATACAGACAGAAAAGAAAAAAGCCACTCCGCTCCCCTGGTCAAATATCATTGCCAACCCTAATTTTGGTACAGTAATTTCAGAAAGCGGTCAGGCATATACCTGGATCGTGAATGCACATGAATTCAGGCTTACACCCTGGAATAATGATCCGGTCAGCGATACCGGTGGCGAGGCTTTTTATTTGCGGGATGAAGAGAGCGGCCATTTCTGGAGCCCGATGCCTTCGCCGGCAAAAGGAGAAAATTCTTATATCACAAGACATGGCTTCGGTTATAGTGTTTTTGAATATGGCGAAGACGGCATTCTTTCAGAAGCTAAAGTATACGTCGATATAGAAGCATCCATAAAATTCGTTGTTTTTAAAATAAGAAATATATCTGATAGAATCAGGAAGCTGTCAGTTACCGGTTATGTGGAATGGGTACTTGGCGATCTGCGGCCAAAATCAATGATGCATCTTGTAACCAATTTGGATGAGGACAGTGGGGCGATACTTGCCACAAATCCATACAATACTGAATTCCCGAATTATGTGGCATTTTTTGATACAGATGATATTTCAAAGACCATTACTACAGACCGTACAGACTTTATCGGCCGAAACGGGACACTGGCAAACCCTGATGCAATGGGCCGTTCAAGACTTTCTGGCAAAACAGGCCCAGGCCTGGATGCTTGTGCCGCTATCCAGGTTTCTTTCAATCTTTCCGGTAACCAGGAATATGAAATCATTTTTCGGCTTGGTGCCGCTAAGGATAAAATAGAAGCATCTGCCATTCTTGACAGATTCAGGGGGAGTGGGGCAGCAAACGATGCACTTCGGAAAGTTTATGACAATTGGAACAGGATATTAGGCGCCGTTCGGATTGATACACCAGATATTGCTTTGAATATTTTGACTAATGGATGGCTGAATTACCAGGCGCTTGCATGCAGGTTGTGGGCAAGAAGCGGCTTTTATCAATCCGGCGGCGCCTTTGGCTTTCGGGATCAATTGCAGGATGTACTTTCGCTCATGCATACCGAACCGGGCCTGGTACGGTCACAGATATTGCTTCATTCTTCAAAACAATTCCGTGAAGGCGATGTACAGCATTGGTGGCACCCTCCCTCCGGGCGGGGAGTACGTACGCGTTGTTCCGATGATTATCTATGGCTGCCTTACGTAACCAGCAGGTATATCAATCATACAGGGGACGATTCCATCCTCCATGAGCAAGTCAGCTCTCTGGAAGGCCGGATCCTGAACGATAATGAAGAGTCATATTATGATTTACCGATCATTTCCGGATCTACGGATACTCATTATAACCATTGCGTTCGCGCCATTGAGCATTGCCTGCGTTTTGGGGAGCATGGCCTTCCCCTGATTGGCTCCGGGGATTGGAATGATGGATTGGACAGGGTGGGCATTCACGGGAAAGGGGAGAGCGTATGGCTTGCCTTTTTTCTTTATGATGTATTAGTGAAGTTTTCAGAAATCGCCCTATCCCAAAACGATTTGAAGTTCTCAGATACATGCAAGAGCCAGACAAATAAATTAAAAAGAAATATAGAAGAAAATGCCTGGGACGGGGAGTGGTATAAACGCGCTTATTTTGATGATGGCACGCCCTTGGGTTCCCATACTAATGAAGAATGCAGCATTGATTCTATTGCACAGAGCTGGTCAGTGCTTTCGGGCGCCGGCGATAAATCGCGAACGGAAACGGCAATGGAATCCGCCTATAAGCATCTGGTCAGAAAGGATCTTTCACTCATTCAATTATTAAATCCGCCCTTTGATAAATCTACTCTTAACCCTGGTTATATAAAGGGGTATGTAGCAGGTGTTCGTGAAAATGGCGGTCAGTACACCCATTCTGCAGTTTGGCTCGTCATGGCTTTTGCTGCTATGCGCAATACCAGCCGCACATGGGAATTATTGTCACTGATCAATCCCATTAATCATTCCAGGGCTCCTGATCAAACAGGGGTTTATATGGTAGAGCCCTATGTTATCGCGGCAGATATTTATGCGGCTGAAAAACATGCAGGCCGCGGAGGTTGGACATGGTACACCGGTTCGGCGGGATGGATGTACCAGTTGATATTGGAATCATTTTTAGGGCTTAAACGTGAAAAAAACCTATTGAGGATCCAACCATGTGTGCCTCCTGATTGGAATTCTTTTTCCATCCATTACCGATATGAGCAAACATTTTATCATATCGCAGTTGAGCAATCCGGAGAAAAAAAGGTACCGGGTATATTGGTTGATGGAATTATGCAGAATGACAATGCTATTCATCTCTTAAATGATAATATTGAACATAACGTTCATGTATCATTGCCGCTGGCAAAATAAATTATTATTTGGGACCTTAATAACCCTGTATTCATACTGATAAGGTGTGAATAATACAAGCTTTAATTAAAGTTGTATAACAAATAATGAGCGACCAGGCTCTACCTTCACAAAGGTTAAAAACCAAGTTAAATGAAAAGTAAGAGCTTGTTCTCTGTATTTGCATTTTTTGTTATTGTAGCTGTTGGATTATTTGTGGCATACGGTTATTATAATGCTGCTGATGCTATTAAAAGTGAGGCGATTGGCGCTATTTCAATCCTTATCGCATTATTTGTTTCTTCAGCTATCAGGATTGCCGATCCCTGGGAAAAAGCCTTGGTATTGAGACTTGGTAAATTTCGCGCTCTGAAAGGGCCCGGCTTGTTTTTGATTGTACCGATCATAGACACGATACCTTATTGGATCGATACCCGCGTTATAACGACTTCGTTCAAAGCTGAAAAGACGCTGACAAAGGACACTGTTCCTGTGGATGTGGATGCTGTTTTATTCTGGAAAGTGTTGGATCCGAAAAAAGCTGCCCTGGAAGTTGCTGATTATATCAGTGCAATAAGTTGGGCTTCACAAACAGCCCTGCGTGATGTAATTGGAAAAACAATGCTTTCGGACATGCTCGAAGGCAGAGACAAGATCAGCACTGTCCTTCAGGAAATAATTGATGAGCGCACTGAGCCATGGGGTATCAGGGTCAATTCAGTGGAGGTTAAAGACGTGCTGATCCCTTCGTCACTGGAAAATGCCATGTCCATGCAGGCTCAGGCAGAAAGAGAAAGACAGGCTCGTGTGATTTTGGGAGATTCTGAAAAGCAGGTTGCAGAAAAATTTGGCGAAGCTGCGTTGACCTATGCAAATAATCCCGTCGCTTTGCATTTAAGAGCAATGAATATGTTGTATGAAGGATTGAAGCAAAACTCAACTATCGTGATCGTGCCAAGTTCTGCAGTTGAGACCATGCAATTGGGTAGCATGGCAGGGTTGACGGCGCTGACAATGGGAATTGGGCAGGAAAAAGCAAACAGGGAAAAAGATACGGTGGCCAAATCTGAATCTTAAATCTTAATTAAATTAACGAATAAAAATATATGCAACACAGTTTGAACAGTTTGACAGGCTATGATATGGGAGCCATTGATGGAGAGATCGGAAAGGTTAAAGAATTCTATTTCGATGATAGTACGTGGGATATACGTTACCTGGTTCTGCAGACGGGAAGCTGGTTGTTTGAACGCGAAGTTCTTATATCCCCTGAAGCTCTATCGAAGAACTCCTGGAAGGATGGAATTTTTCCCACAAAACTCACAAAAGAACAAATCCGGACCAGCCCGGATATCGATACTGATAAGCCTGTGTCTCGTCAATCGGAGATTGAATTATTTGGCCATTATCCATGGCAGCCTTATTGGGGAAGCGGGTTTTATGCAGGCGGTCTTTGGGATTCATCCAATGTTTCTTCGGTCATTGATGAAAAGATAATGAACGAGGCGGATAAAAACGGCATTATAGCCGACGAGGACCGGCATCTGCGAAGCACCCGAGAAATCAATGGTTATAATATTCATGCAACTGACGGAGAAATGGGTTATATAAAAGATTTTATCATGGATGATCATAGTTGGAAGATATTATCTCTGGTTGTAGATACCCATAGGTGGTTCGGTGGAAAAAAAGTACTGATAGAAATCAATGATATCAAAGAAATTAAATGGGATAAATCCCTGGTTTTTGTGGATTTCAATATTGAAACAATAAAAAATAGAGAGCCATACGAGGAATTTGAATTAGGCAATTCAAAAATCGGGCACACAGTTTAGGGGTCTTTTATCTAACTGTTATGGCTCAGAAGTATTTATCTAATGGAAGCAATTACAGGTGAAAAGGACAAGCCCTTAAACTATGGAAAAATTGTGGCTGTACAGGGCAGCGTCGTAGATATCCGCTTTGATAAAGAACTGCCTTCTGTTAATTCATTGATTCATTCTGGGAAAAATAAGCAGGTTGCTATTGAAGTATTGTCCCAGGTTGATGATCATTGTGTCCGCGGTATTGCATTGACCGTGACGCAGGGTTTAGCCCGAAATATGGTTGCGGAAACAGCCGGGACTCCGATCACTGTTCCGGTTGGGAACAGGATTTTGGGCAGGATGTTCGATGTTTTTGGGAATACTATTGACCATTTAGAGGCGCTGCCGATCGGCGAAAGGCGCGATATCCATCAATTACCGCCCAGGTTGAATAAACGGGCGACGAAATCCGAAATTTTTGAGACTGGCATAAAGGCGATTGATGTGCTGATCCCACTAGAACGAGGTGGAAAAGCCGGCTTATTCGGTGGGGCAGGAGTAGGGAAAACAGTATTGCTTACTGAAATGATCCATAATATGGTGGGTCATAACAAAGGGGTTAGCATGTTTTGCGGAATTGGCGAACGTTGTCGTGAAGGACAGGAATTATATAACGGGATGAAGGAAGCGGGCGTTCTGGAGAATATGGTAATGATTTTCGGTCAAATGAACGAACCGCCCGGCGCCCGATTTCGGGTCGGCCACGCGGCTTTGACTATGGCTGAATATTTTAGGGATCATGAGCATCGGGATGTGCTATTGTTGATTGATAATATATTTCGTTTTATCCAGGCTGGCATGGAAGTTTCCGGCTTAATGGGGCAAATGCCATCAAGGCTTGGTTATCAGCCGACTATGGGTACTGAACTTTCTGAATTGGAAGAACGCATTGCATTTACGGATACAGGGGCCATCACTTCTATCCAGGCTGTCTATGTTCCTGCTGACGATCTCACAGATCCTGCAGCCGTCCATGCTTTTTCTCATCTTTCAGCATCCATTGTTCTATCAAGAAAAAAAGCAGGAGAGGGATTGTATCCTTCAATAGATTTTCTGCAATCCAATTCGAAAATGGCCACAGCCGGGATCGTTGGGGAGAGGCATTACGCACTCGCTCAGACCATAAGGCAAACACTTGCACATTATGAAGAGCTTAAGGACATTATTGCAATGCTTGGCATGGAACAGCTATCTGTTTCAGACCGCAATGTGGTAAACCGTGCAAGACGCCTTGAAAGGTTTCTGACCCAACCATTTTTTGCAACTGAACAATTCAGCGGTTTAAAAGGAAAGGAAGTCAGCCTGAAAGACGCATTGGACGGGTGTGAACTCATTTTATCGGATGAATTTAAAGATCTGCCGGAAAGCGCTTTTTATATGATTGGATCAATAGACGAACTGCATAAAAAATTGAAATGATGCTGATGGGTTTAAGAATACTACTGCCGTTTAAGGTTTTTGCAGAAACGAAAAACGTTAAGCGCATTATTTTCGAGACCAGTGAAGGCTCTTTTGGTTTATTACCGCAAAGGCTTGACTGTGCTGCTGCTATTATACCTGGCATTTTTACCTATGAAGCAGATCCAGAGGGCGTCAAATATATGGCCGTCGATGCGGGAGTGCTGGTAAAGGCCGGAACCGAGGTTATAGTCTCTGTTCGAAACGCTTTTGGGGGAACGGATCTTGGCAAACTTGGAGAAATAGTTAAAAGAGAGTATGCGCATAAAAATGAGATCGAATTAAGAATGCATTCAATCATGCAGAAATTAGAATCGGGTTTCATGTATAGCTTTAACAAATTCAGAAATGCATAGCAATGGGGCATTCGGTGAACAAAAAGTATGAGGAAAGTCTGGAGGAACAGGTTGGTAAAAAGGTTAAACGCAAAATGGCAGCAGAGCGCTATAACAGCGGAAGCATTTGGTCCGGATTCGGGATGTTCGGCATCGTAGGGTGGTCGGTTGCAGTGCCCACTTTGTTAGGGACTTCATTGGGAGTATGGCTTGATAAGCACCATCACCAATCTTTTTCCTGGACCCTTACCTGTTTGATAACAGGATTGTTTTCTGGTTGTGTGATTGCCTGGTATTGGGTTTTTAAAAACGGAAAAGATGGATGATATTTTGCATATGGGTTATTCATTCATTGCGGGATTAATTATCGGTGCGATATTTTTTTTTGGCCTTTGGATTACCGTAAAAAAAATAGCTCGTGCAAAAATGCCTGCTTTAATATTTATGGTCAGCTTGTTTTGCCGCATTAGCGTGGCCTTAATTGGATTTTATTTTATATCCATGGGGAGTTGGAAAAAAATGCTCATTTGTCTGCTTGGTTTTGTTACGGCAAGGTGGCTGATCATGCTTCGGATTCCGTTAAATGAGTTGAATCAGGCAGAAAGAAAAAAGGAGGCAGGCAATGAAGCTTAGCCCCGATCAGACCGTATTTTGGCAGCATGGTTTTGTTCATATCAATCTGACCATTATCACCAGCTGGGCTATAATGGCCTTGCTCATCGCCATATCCGGTTTAATAACCAGGAAGATAAGAACGGACTTCCGTATTTCACGATGGCAATGCATTTTGGAAATGCTGGTCACAACAATAAACAATGAAATTAAGGATATCGGTTTAAACCCGCCTTCGGATTATATCGGCTTTTTAGGAACATTGTTTTTATTTATAGCGACCGCGAATTTATGTATCATCCTTCCCTGGTACCAGGCTCCGACCGGTTCGCTTTCTACAACTGCCGCACTGGCGATTTGCGTCTTTTTTGCCGTCCCCTTTTTTGGGGTCGAGAAGAGAGGCATACTAAATTACCTGAAATCATTTGTGGAACCGACTTTCATCATGCTGCCATTTAATATTATCAGCGAGCTGTCGCGCACGCTTGCATTGGCAGTTAGATTATTCGGCAATATCATGAGCGGAGGGATGATCGTAGCTATTTTATTGAGTATTTCGCCATTTATATTCCCCGTCGTAATGAAAGCGCTGGGGTTGCTGACAGGCATGGTCCAGGCTTATATTTTCAGTATTCTGGCCACAGTTTATATTGCCGCTGTTGTTCAAAAAGTGAAAGAAAAGGATAAACCACTAACAGTTAATAAAATTTCAAAATAAAAATAAAATGGATAATACAAGCCTCATTGCAATTGTTTCAATTGTTACTGCAGGGATCACTACTGCAATTGGTTGCATGATGCCCGCTCTTGGAGAAGGTAAATCCGTCTCCTCTGCATTGACTTCCATCGCTCAGCAGCCGGATGCTGCGCCTACCATTACCAGGACATTATTCGTTGGCCTGGCAATGATCGAATCCATTGCCATTTATTGTTTTGTAGTCTCCATGATCCTGATATTTGCGAACCCTTTCTGGAATCATATTATAGCGAAATAATAAATTCAAAATGCATATTGATTGGTTCACAGTAATAGCGGAAGTCATTAATTTCCTGATCCTAGTATGGCTGCTGAAAAAATTTCTGTATAAACCTGTGCTTAAGGCGATTGACGAAAGAGAAAAGAGAATATCAGATCAGCTCAGGGATGCGGATACAAAAAAAGCCGAGGCCAAAAAAGAGCAGGACGATTTTAAAGGAAAAAATATTGAATTTGATAAGCAGAGAAATGATTTGATGAATAAAGCTGTTGATGAAAGCAATAAAAAGGGTGAAAAATTGCTTGAGGATGTCAGAAGGCAGGCTGATATTTTAAGGGTTAATCTTGATAAGGCTTTGAAAGATTCCTATGAAACCCAATCCCTGGAGATCGCAAATAAAACAAAGGAGCAAGTACTGATTATAACAAGAAAGGCACTTGCCGATATTGCTTCTCAAAATTTGGAAGAACAATCGGTAAACAGTTTCCTGAATAAGTTACTCGGTTTGAGAGAGAATGAAAAAAAGCAAATTATCGACGCTTTTAAATCTGATGCAAACCCCCTGATCGTTCAGTCTGCTTTTGATCTGCAAGAAAAGCAAAAAAATGATATTTCCAACGCTGTGAATGAGGTGGTCGGAGGAAAAAGGAATATACAGTTTAAAACCAAACCTTCATTAATCAGTGGAGTGGTGCTTTCGACAGATGGGTACAAATTGGCCTGGAACATTTCAGAATATCTTGATTCTTTGGAAAAAGATATTACTGAGGCCACGAAATAAATAATTACCAGTTAAGATGTTATCAACAGATACAAGTTGCATAATCAATAACCTGTTTGGCCGGCTGGAAAATTGCATAAAAGCTTATTCTTTCTCTTTTGAACCGAAGGAAACAGGTTTTGTTACGAGTGTATCTACCGGTATCGTGAAGGTCTCGGGCCTTCCCGGCGCGGGTTTTGAGGAGTTGCTTGAATTTTCAGGAGGACTTTTGGGTATTGCATATAATATTGAAAAAGAGGAGATTGGCGTCATTCTTTTGGGTGATGATTCCTTATTGAATGCAGGTGATGAAGTGGTTCGCACCGGACGCGTAATGGATATTCCTGTTGGTAACACATTATTAGGAAGAGTGATCGATCCTCTTGGGAAACCGATAGATGATAAAGGTGTCATCGCTTATCAGGATCGGTATCCGATTGAACGCCCGGCACCAGCTATAATGGACCGTTCTCCAGTTGATGCTCCATTGCAGACAGGCATTAAAGTCATTGATGCGATGATACCTATCGGGCGTGGCCAGCGAGAATTAATTCTGGGCGACAGGCAAACAGGCAAGTCTGCCATAGCAATTGATACAATCTTAAATCAGAAAGATAAGAATGTGCTTTGTATTTATTGTGCGATTGGGCAACGTGCATCTGCTGTTGCAAAAGTGATTGAAAGCCTCAAAGAAAAGGGGGCTATGGAGTACTGCATTGTGGTTGTCGCAGAAGGAAATATTTCCCCGGGATTAAAATATATCGCACCTTATGCGGCTACGAGCATCGGCGAATATTTCATGAGCCAGGGCCGTGATGTACTTATCGTGTACGACGATCTTACCAATCATGCACGAGCCTACCGTGAGCTCTCCTTGTTACTTAGGAGGCCTCCCGGAAGGGAAGCCTTCCCCGGCGATATATTTTATATCCATTCCAGGCTCCTGGAAAGAGCCACTCACCTAAGTGCCGAACTAAAAGGCGGCTCACTGACGGCATTACCTATTATTGAAACAGAAGCACAGGATATTTCAGCTTATATTCCTACTAATCTCATTTCTATTACTGACGGACAGATTTACCTTTCCCCAAAACTTTTTGAACTTGGTATCCTACCCGCTGTGGATGTGGGAAAGTCTGTTTCGCGGGTTGGGGATAAGGCGCAATTGCCGGCTTACCGGTCCATTGCGAGTTTGAAACTAGAATATTCCCAGTTTGAAGAATTAGAGAGTTTTGCCCGCTTTGGCACCAGGCTGGATGAAAATACAAAAAATACAATTGATCACGGCAGAAGGATTCGTTTGATCCTGAAGCAACCGGAACTCCTGCACTTGTCCGTTGCTGAACAAATATTCATACTACTAGCGCTGACTAAAGGGCTTTTCGATAAAATACCAATTGATAAAATACAAGAGGCGGAATCCACCCTGCTTAAAAATATCCTACAGCTTCCCGCTGAGACATTAAAAGGACTAATATCAGATAAGACTTTAAGCGCCCAGGACCATGATACTATTTTGAAGATAGCATCTGACCTGCTTTCTCCTTTTCTGGAAAAGCCGGAAGATGAAAAAAAAGAAAGCTGATGGATACATTAGAAAACCTGCGTAACAAAACCGAGGGGGCAAAGGATCTCAAGTCTGTTGTCAAATCAATGAAAGCAATGGCAGCATCAAATATCATCCAATACGAGATGGCTGTCGATGCTCTTGGTGATTATTTTCGAACTATTGCACTGGGCATTGTTGTCTATTTGAGAAAGAATAATATAGGAGCCAATGAAAATCTAAATAAAAAGCATAATAAAAAGGGTAAAGCCATTTGTGCTATTGTTTTTGGATCTGACCAGGGTTTGGTAGGGCAATTCAATGATCTGATGGCAGAATTTGTAACCCGGAAGATAAATGCAATGAATGGGAAAAAGGAAATCTGGGTCATTGGAGAACGTGTCAAATTACTTTTAGCAGATGAGGGGTATAAGGCTTTAGAAAGCTTTAATGTTCCAAATGATGTGAATGCAATCACAGCGCTGGTTAATAAGATATTGATAAGGAGTGAAGAAGAGAATGAAAAAGAGGATGAAAAGGAATTTTATATTTTTCATAATCAGCCAAAGGCTACGGGCGGATATCAACCGGTGATGCGGAGGTTTCTGCCATTGGATGAAAAGTGGATGTATCAGTTTTTCAAGATAGGCTGGCCGACCAAAAATATCCCGCAGGTTGCAGGGGAAATTAAGACGACTTTATTGGCGTTTATACGTGAATACCTCTTTACCTCCTTATTCAAAGCCTGTGCGGAATCATTAGCCAGTGAAAATGCAAGCCGCCTGGAAGCCATGCAACGTGCCGAAAAAAATATCGAAGAATTGCTAAGCGATCTTGGTGAAAAATACCAAAGATTGCGGCAAAGTTCAATCGATGAAGAGTTATTTGACGTCATTTCGGGATTTGAGGCGTTGAAAAGCCGGAATTGAAAGCAGGGCTAGATTTTATATCAATGCTTAGCCCCAAGAAATTTATGGTAATGAGGAATTACTCCTGACTTTAATAAAAATAGAGGGCCCGGATTTATGGCTGTTGATCTTACCTGTTTTTCATCCTGAACCCAGAATACCTTGAGATTAAATTATTTTCAATTTTTTCGACAGCCATTTTAGTGCTCCCGGATTTAAGTTGAACTACATCTCCAGACACAAATTCGTTTTTCATAATTCTATATTTTAGAGGCATTCTCAAGTGAAGTGGGACAAAATCTATTATCATATTTCTATGGCATGATGCTCTTTGATTGCAGCCTCGATCAGGGATTGGTCCAGGGTATTACTCGAATAGCTCAGTCTCTTTTCGTCTTCGTTCCATGAAATGTCAATATCATGATCCGGAAATTGATGGACGATTGGTTTAAAAATATGTAAGAGTCCTTTTTGCATCAAATTAAAACCAGGAACTGGAAAGGATTCCTGATTGTTTGAATCTGAAGCGGCATAACTCTTCCCTTCATAAATGACTTTCATAGTTATCATAAATAAAATTAAGGCAATCCCCTTTTTTTATGTTATAGAATTATTTGAGAAGATTATACAATTCACATTTCTTTCTTTCAGATCGGAACAGGTTCAGGCAAATTTAAAATCGGGCTTTCCATCCCGGTATCGTATTGTCCAAGGCGTGCAGCCTGATTGCATTTTGCCCTATGGTATAATGCTTTTTGTGCTGCATCAGAATTCGAGTCTTCTCCGCACCATATTTTCAGGGCCGGCTGCTGTATGGCACGGGCAAATGAAAATGTAAGCGCCCAGGGTAGCTTTGTCTTATAAATAAGATTCATGGCATTCAGGCGAGCCGAAGCCATTTTGCCTGACTGGCCCCCCGATAAGAATGCAATACCGGGTACTGCGGCCGGGACAGATTGCAGAAGACATTTCACGGTTGCATAAGCCACTTCAGCTTCTGTTTCCTGTTTTTTACAGGTCAGACCCGGAAGAACCATATTTGGTTTTAAGATCAACCCTTCCAGCATCACAGCCTGCCTGTAAAGCTGGTTGAAAATGGTTCTTAAAAATTCTTTCGTTATCTCCAGGCAACGCTCAAGGTCATGATCGCCATTCATCAGCACTTCCGCTTCCACAATAGGCATTATGTTTGCTTCCTGGCATAATGCTGCATATCTTGCCAATGCATGTGCATTTGCCTCTATGCAGGCCTGGCTTGGAGATCCACTGCCCACCCTGATCATAGCACGCCATTTTGCAAATCGGGCTCCTATGTTTTGATACTCGTTTAGCCGTTCACGTAAACCATCCAACCCTTCCGTTATTTTTTCTTTTGGAAATAAAGCCATGGATTTTGCTCCAATATCTACTTTAATTCCAGGTATAATACCAGCATCCAGAATTGTCTTTATGATTGGAAGGCCTTTTCTTCCGTTTTGGCGGATTGTTTCATCATACAATATCAATCCACTTATACATTCATTTAAATCAGGCGTTGTTATAATCAGCTCGCGCCAGTCACGCCGGGCTTCCACTGTTTGAGGAATGCCGATTATTTCAAAACGCTTATTACAGGTATTATTACTTTCATCTATTGCCAGTAATCCCTTATCGTCTGCAAGAAGTTCTTTTGCTGTATCTATCAATAATTGTTTATTCATGTGATTTCCATTTCCAGTTAAGAATTTCCGGCATATCTTTACCATGTTCATGCACATAGTGTTTATGCTCTATAAGCTTGTCTTTTAGCTGTTGTTTCAGATAATCCCTTTTGCTGTTTAAATGCGGTAAACGGTCCAGGACGTCAATTACCAGGTGAAAACGGTCGATATCATTTTGAACCCTCAAATCAAAAGGCGTTGTAATGGTACCCTCCTCTTTGTAGCCTCTTACATGAATATTTCTATTTGTCCTGCTGTAAGTCAGGCGATGCACCAGCCAGGGATAACCATGAAAATTGAAAATTACAAGCTTGTCTTTCGTAAAAATCGAATCAAAATCCCTTTCATTTAAACCATGAGGATGCTCAGTATGGGGCTGTAATTTCATCAGGTCGACTACATTCACTACACGAATTCTAATTTCAGGTAAATGCTCCCTTAATATTGAAACTGCTGCTAATAATTCAAGAGTCGGGGTGTCGCCACAGCAAGCCATGACTACATCCGGCTCTGAGCCCTGGTCATTGCTTGCCCATTGCCAAATGCCAATTCCTTCAGTGCAATGTATGATTGCAGCTTCAATGCTAAGCCATTGGGGCAACGGATGTTTCCCCGCCACAACGACATTTACATAATGTCTGCTTCGCAAGCAATGATCGAAAACGGACAACAGGCAATTAGCATCCGGCGGGAGATAAACCCTTACAACATCTGCCTTTTTATTGATTACATGATCCAGGAAACCGGGATCCTGATGCGTAAACCCGTTATGGTCCTGCTGCCAAACATGAGATGCCAGCAGATAATTCAGGGACGCAATTTTTCGACGCCAAGGCAGTTCTGAAGTGACTTTTAACCATTTAGCATGCTGACTAAACATGGAATCAACGATGCGAATGAAAGCTTCGTAACTGTTGAAAAATCCATGTCTCCCGGTAAGAAGGTAGCCCTCCAACCAACCTTCACACTGATGCTCACTTAACATCGAATCCAATACCTGTCCTTCCGGGGCAAGAAATTCATCGTTTGTTTTTTCCCTGGCTTCCCATTGCCGGTCTGTGACCTCGAAGACTGCACCCAATAAATTTGAAATGGTTTCATCAGGCCCGAATACACGGAAATTATGCTGATCCTGATTTATTTTTATGATGTCCCTTATAAAATTCCCTAATACTGCTGTATCCTGCCCTGTCACAGCGCCGGGAGAAGTTAATTTTACAGAATGGATACGGAAGTCCGGCATGTGCAGGTCATTCAATAATATTCCTCCATTGGCGTGTAAATTAGAACCCATTCTGCGGTTTCCTTTAGGCGCTAATTCTGCCAGCTCTTCAATCAATTTTCCATCCCCGTCAAAAAGTTCTTCCGGTTTATAGCTTTTCATCCAACTTTCCAATTGTTTGACATGTTGGGGATGTTCGGGGTCTACCAGCAGGGGCACCTGGTGTGAGCGGAAAGTGCCTTCATTCGGCAACCCATCTACTTCCCTTGGTCCTGTCCAACCTTTAGGCGAACGGAATATTATCATTGGCCAGCGCGGACGGGTCGTGTCATTGTGATCATGAGCATTTCTTTTTATTTGAAGTATTTCTTCAACGGCCTTGTCCAATGTTGTTGCCATGAGTTGATGCATTGTTTGCGGATCATCGCCTTCTACAAAATAAGGGGTCCATCCGCAACCTTTATAAAACGCCTCCAGCTCATCATGCTCTATCCTGTCAAGTAAGGTAGGGTTGCTGATCTTAAAACCATTCAAATGCAGGACAGGCAACACAACTCCATCAGTAATCGGATTTAGAAATTTATTCGAATGCCAGGATGTCGCCAAAGGCCCTGTTTCCGCTTCACCATCTCCTATAACACAGGCTACGATAAGTCCTGGGTTATCAAATGCCGCTCCAAAAGCATGACTCAAGGAGTAGCCTAACTCACCACCTTCATGTATGGAGCCTGGTGTTGTGGGAGCCACATGACTTGAAATGCCTCCGGGAAAGGAGAATTGTTTGAACAGTTTTTTTAACCCTTCTTCATCCCGGGTGATGTTTGGATATACTTCACTCCAGGTTCCTTCGAGATAAACATTGCCTACTATTGCCGGTCCGCCATGTCCGGGTCCTGCAATGTAAAACATATCCAGATCGTATTTCTGAATAACCCGGTTCAGATGCACATAGATAAAGTTCTGTCCGGGAGTAGTCCCCCAATGGCCTACCACAAGCGGTTTTACGTGTTCCAATTTAAGCGGCTCTTTTAAAAGCGGATTGTCATACAAATAGATTTGCCCGACAGATAAATAATTAGCTGCTCGCCAGTAGGCATTCATCTTCTGAAGCAAATCAGGCGACAAAGTTTGAGTCGCGGGGCTCCTATTTATTGATTTCATCATGAGTTTTGTTTTATCGAGGGATTTACAATATCAAATACCAATTTTGCAATCATTAGTTCTTCATTTGTTTTAATTACACGAACATTCACCCTGCTTTTTTTTGCTGAAATAATTTGTTCATTTTTATCATTTTTTAATTTATCCAATTCAATTCCCAAAAATTCCATGCTATCGCATATTCTACTACGTACTTCAGGCGAATTTTCACCAATACCGCCTGAAAATACAAGTGTATCCAAACCGCAAAGCGCTGCGGCATAGCCACCTATGGTTTTTTTTATCTGATAGCAGAAAACTTCAATTGCTTCTGCAGCACGTTTGTCGACTAATTGAACCTCCAATAATTCCCGCATGTCGGAACTTGTTTCAGATATTCCTATCAGACCCGACTCATGATTTGTTAAATGGCTGAATTCCGCGTGGCCCATTTTTTCAAACTTCATCAGGTACCAGGCCACGCCCGGGTCAATGTCGCCACTGCGGCTTCCCATCGGCAACCCTGATGAAGGCGTGAAAGCCATTGTTGTATCAATGCTCTTTCCGTATTTCACCGCTGCGAGACTGGCTCCGCTCCCGAGATGTGCTAATATTATTTTTCCCTGTGCAGCTTTTTCGCCGTCAAGAACCTTAAGTTCTCCAATTAAGAAAGCGTAAGACAAACCGTGAAAACCGTAACGTTGAATCCCTTTATTGTAATATTTACGCGGTAAACCCAGCATTTTTGCCACGAGTGGCAGGGTTGTATGAAATGCAGTATCAAAACATGCCACTTGTGTCAAGTCAGGGTAGTGATTGCAAAATAATTCCATCAGTTCAATTTCTTCCGGCAGGTGTTCGGGGTCGTAAGCGCTGATATTTTTTAATTCCACCAATAATTCAGGTGTTATTATTTCTGGTGCAGTATGTTCCATGCCAAAAACAACCCTGTGCCCAATTGCTTTTACTGAAGCAAATAGTTTTTCCTTTTCGAGCCAGTCAACCAGGAATTCCGACGCATGGGCATAATCATTTGCGACGATGTTTATGTTATTTGTCTGTCCGGTTATTTTATTGTGATAATTGAATGCTGCTAGTTTTGTTCCAATATTTTCTAATTCGCCGGAAAGCAGAAGTTTGAAAAATTCAGTCATTTCAAAAAGAGCAAACTTTATACTTGATGATCCTCCGTTGATTGTGAGTATACCAGATTTATCGATCATCATTGATCATTTATCAAAATCGAAATTCATGTGTAAAGCTGAGGCCTTTTTAACAGGAAGGCCTTACGTAATTAAATTAATTGATTGTAATATTCACACTTTTGAGAAATGCTTCGGCTGCCCGGCGTAAAAAAAGCCACCTTAAACTAATATTACTTGTTGTTCTGATTGACAGGCTCATGTGTGAATCATATAATAATTTCCAGGATTTAAATAACAATTGAAAATGTAAATACGCAGAACTTTAAAGATTCTAAGGCTGTGGCAAAGAGTGAAGTAATATAGTCGAATAATTAGTCATCTTTTCACTATTTAAATAAATTAGCGATGGAAAAAGACATAAAAATGAATTTATATATGATTAACAATCTGGGCGAAGAGAATTCCCTAAACTATTCCCTTTATCCTTCATCAGAAGATATCTATAATAAAGAAAAAAAGGAGGGAGAGGTGAAACCGGACGTGGATGCAGACATAGTTGATCCGCTAACCAAAATAGTTGATTGGCATGATAATGAATTTGATCCGGATTCCAAGCGAAACAGCCTTGATGTTCCCGGCGCAGAACTTGACGATAAGGCAGAAGAAATAGGGGAAGAAGATGAAGAAAATAATTACTACAGTATTGGCGGTGATAATCATAATAACCTGGAAGAAGACAGTAAGGATTGATGCCCGCTAACGTGACGTTTTCAATTCAATTAAATTGATATAATGAAAACAATATTTGTCACCAGGTTTAGAATAGTTCTCAACTCCAACAGAGAGCAAATACTGAAATGGTTAAAGCATTTGCGGTTCAAAATTTAAAGGATTTGTTTTCTGAATGGGCAGTTGCATGTCTGATATTTAGGCGAAAAGTGTATATATATAGTCGTATAATCAATGAGATAGAGAAGGAGCCCTCCTTTTCGAAATATTTAAATTCCAGAGATATTAATTAACTTGCATTGACATTTATAAAACCTGGGTTATTATGGCGGAGAAAAAAAAACCGGCATCAATCATAATATTGAATTCTGAGGCCGATGAACGCGAAATGGAACGTCTTCGCCAGAATGTTTATCGATCGGATATGGAGAAATTCAAGCTTTTTACTCAGATGCTTCGTGCCAATGCCTTGTTCAAAAAGGCAAAAGTCACCCACAAATAAAGAATTATGGATATGATGGATGAAGGGCTGCTCCGTTTCTGGGAAGCTCTAAACGTTAATAGTGTGCGATATATAATGGTAGGAGGCTTCGCTATAAGGTTTCATGGATTCAATAGAAGTACGGATGATTTGGACCTCTGGTTGGATGATACTGTAGAAAACCGACGGAATTTGCGAAAGTCATTTTCGGCCTTGGGATATGGCGATTTTTCTTCCCTGGAAACGATGAAATTTGTACCTGGTTGGACTAGTTTTTATGTAGGTGATGGCATAGAGTTAGATATTATGACTGCTATGAAGGGATTAGAGAATATAAGCTTTAGTGAATGTCTGAATCTTGCCTCTATTGCGGATCTCGAGGGAATTAAAGTTCCTTTTTTGCATATTAACCACCTTATTGAAAACAAAAAAATGGTGAATCGGCCTAAAGATCAGATAGATGTTATTGAATTGGAAAAGATTCGCAAAATCAGAGATGATAATGGTTGAATTAAAATCAAGTTGTTATAAATATTAAAATTGGTCCCGATAAAGTATAAAAAAACTTTAAAATATTTTTATGAAAGCGGTAAGGATTCACCAATTCGGCGGCCCGGAAGTGCTAAAATATGAAGATGCGCCCCGGCCCCGAATCAAGAGCGACGAATTATTAATCAAAGTCCATGCGAGTTCTGTCAATCCTATCGACTGGAAGATCAGAGAGGGGAAGAGCCAGGCAAGATTTCCAGTCAGTTTTCCACTTATTCTCGGCTGGGATGTTTCGGGCACAGTTGAAGAAGTGGGCGAAAGCGTAAGCGAGTTCAAAAAAGGTGATGAGGTTTTCGGCAGGCCATACCCTACAAAAAATGGAGCATATGCAGAATTCATTGCGGTCAACGCGAGCGAGATCAGCCTAAAGCCTACCAGCGTTACCCATGTTAAGGCCGCTGCCGTCCCGCTGGCCTGTCTTACAGCCTGGCAGGGGTTATTCGATCACGGAAAGTTGCTGCCTGGCCAAAAGGTCCTGATCCACGCTGCTTCAGGAGGCGTTGGCGCATTTGCAGTTCAACTTGCGAAATGGAAGGGTGCCTATGTCATTGGCACTGCATCAGAAAATCATCTCGCATTTGTGAGAGAGCTTGGCGCAGATGAAGTGATCGACTACAGCAAAGAGAAGTTTGAAGAAAAATTAAAAGATATTGATCTGGTATTTGATACCATTGGCGGAGATACGCAAAAAAGATCACTTATGGTGCTAAGAAATGGCGGCCGCCTCATTACTACAGTCAAACCGGAAAACAGCATTGAAGCAGAAGCGCATAATATTCATCTGGAAGGATTTGTCGCGCAGTCCTACCCGGATCAGTTGAAGCAGATCGCCCTTCTCATTGATGAGAGAAAATTGAAGATATTTATCGCGGAAGTTTTTCCTTTGGAAAGAGCCGTGCAAGCGCAGGAACATGGTCAAAAAGGGCATACGCAGGGCAAAATTGCGATCGTAGTACTTGCTTCGAAACAATCCTGAGCTTATTGAAATATTCTTCGATTATTCGGACTAATCCCATCTCATGATCAAATTTTACTAACTTCAGACCAGTATCCTTCCCTATTGATCTGCCCTTAAAGCCTGGGGGGCCGCTCTTTGGCCTTAGCAAATTGCATATTGTGAGCTGACTTAATTGACAATACATTATTAAACATAGTAAATATGAAATCTCTTTTTTTATTTCTCACATTACTGCTTACTGATGTTATTATTGTACCGGCCCAGAACGTAGATATTTTATCAGGTGTCAAAATTAAACTACGAGACGGGTTTCAATTGAATGCCACAATTTACAAACCTCATGAGCAAAAAGAGCCCCTGCCCGTCATCTTTACCCTGACACCTTATATTAGCGACACCTATCATCCAAGAGGAATGTATTTTGGAGATCATGGCTATGTATTTGCCATCGTCGATGTCAGGGGCAGAGGCAGCAGTGAAGGTATTTTTGACCCATTTATGCAGGAAGCAAAAGATGGCTATGATATAGTGGAGTGGCTGGCCGCACAAAATTACTGTAATGGCAAGGTCACCATGTGGGGAGGTTCTTATGCCGGTTACGACCAATGGGCAACGGCAAAAGAATTGCCACCGCATTTAAAAACGATCGTGCCGGTTGCCGCGGTAGCACCGGGCGTCGATTTTCCAATGTTCTATAATATCGGCTATCCTTATACCATTCAGTGGCTGACCTTCACCAACGAAAAAACAGGCAATGACAATTTGTTCGACGATTCCAAATTCTGGATAAGCAAGTTTTCGGAACGGTACAATCGGGATTTGCCATTTACCAGCCTGGATTCCCTTGTAGGGAATCCCAACAAGACTTTTCAAAAATGGACTTCTCATCCACTGGTAGACGATTATATAAAAAAGATGCGTCCGAATTCATCGCAGTATGCCAAAATGGATATTCCTATCCTAACTATTACAGGTTGCTACGATGGCGATCAACCGGGAGCATTGGCGCATTATACAGAGTTTATGCAACTGGCTTCCGCATCCGCTAAGAATAGCCACTATCTTATTATTGGTCCCTGGGATCATGCAGGTACAAGGACACCTAAAAAGGAGGTAGGTGGATTGATATTCGGGGATTCTTGTTTGCTGGATATGAACGACCTGCATAGACAATGGTATAATTATACATTAAAGGACAGTACAAAACCTGCTTTTTTAAGAAATAAAGTGGCTTATTATGTTACGAATAAAGACAAATGGAAATATACCGCTTCACTGGAAGAAATTGGCAAGGAGAAACAGATTTTTTACCTGAACTCTGCAAATGATAGCCATAGTGATGTTTTGCATTCGGCATTTTTACAATCCGGTTTGCCTCTAACTAATATTCCATGTGAATACATTTATGATCCTTTAGAAAAAAGTTATGGTTTATTGGAATTGAAACCATCGAAAGACTATTTAACCGACCAGGCTTATGCCTACTATTTGGGAAACAGAGGTGTTATTTATCATTCGGCTCCTTTTGACAAGGAGACCGAAGTGTCAGGCTTTTTTGAGTTGAATGCCTATATTGAAGCGGATGTAAAGGACATTGATGTGGAGGCGGACATTTATGAAATAAAGGCAGACGGTTCAAGTGTGCTATTGACAAACTATACCATCAGGGCGAGATACAGGGATAATCTTGAAATTGAGACCTTGTTAAAACCGGGAGAAATCAATTTGTTTCATTTCAACAGGTTTACATTTATCTCAAGGGTCATTGAAAAAGGAAGCCGTTTGCGATTGATCCTGTCTTCGCCCAATTCAATCTATATACAAAAGAATTATTGCAGCGGAGGGGTCATTGCCAGCGAAACAGCAAAAGATTCACATAAGGCCCACGTTAAAATTTACAATGACAGCAAGCATCCAAGCGCATTATATGTCCCTGTTGTTAACAATTGAGATGGCCGACCCTTTTTTAAAAGTAAGCCTATAGTATTGCATCTGTTTTATGCCGGCTGAATCTAATTTTTGCATCATCGGCGAAGTCACGCAGCCTGGAGGAAATTCAGGAGGGTATTTCGTTTTCCGTGATCCCGCTGGGAGAATCTTTTTATTGATAAAACAAAGGTTATTAATCTTTTATTTTTATTATCTCAGTATAACCCGCTCTAATTGCGAACTGCAAATTCTTTTTTCAACGAACTACTAAAGTGTTTTACAAATTTAATTAATTATTTCAAGCAAGCCTTGCAATGGGAAGATTTTTTTTACGATAATCAGACTGTTCGGAAGTCAATTAACACCACCACGAAATTTATTTTGATAGCCTAATTATTTCGCATAATAAAACGTCCATGTCCTGTTTGAAATTAACTTGTGTTTCATTGGGCAATACTTCTTTTTCACGCATAGCAGTATGCAAATGCGCGTGAGCAATCTGTTTAAAAGAATTGTTCAAATGGCTCATATTTTTTTTGAAGCTCTTTGATGCATTTGGGCCACCATAATTGCTTGCGACTTGATCAAAACTTTTCAGTTTGAAAATAGGAGGGACGTGATCTAAAATGGCACGCCCGATCATCGCAGTTGAGTAGTAGTTGCCACGACAATAATTATCATTAATCTCTTCACATAGCCTGATGAGTTTTTTGAAATCAAATCTAGGGTCGTTTATTGACCTTAATTCATCCAAGCGACTGTCCTCGACGAAATAATTATTCAGAGCGCTGTTATTGGGGACTTGTTTAGGGCTAGCTGTCGGTGTGCTGAGAAATACTTTATCTTTTTTCTCTCGTTCCAACAATTCAATTATCCCATCCTCGATCTTTGTAAATCGTTTGTACTGATAAAATATAGATTCTTCCGTCGTTATATGTATGGCTTTTATCGTAAATCCATTTTCATTATAATCCGCACGCCCCCAAAATCGGCCGTATAGATAAATCACGTTCAATATCAAGCCAGTTTCAAAACTCGCAACTCCCGACTTCTCAGAAATCGCAGATGTTGCGATGGTCTGTATTTTCGGTTCTGCTTTAATAATTTGCCAAGTGGCTTTGATGACCTTGTCGCAAAGCCTTAAAAATTTCAGATTGCCTTGTAGTGCCACCATTCCCAAGAGTGTGATTTGTTCGCCTGTTGCATTTACCAAATGAAAATCCATCGCTTTGGGCAAAAACTTTTCAGAAATTTTTCCCTCAAGACGAGACCAGATTTCTCTATAATCAACTCTTCGGTTCTCTTTCAAAATAGTTACCAACTCATTTAGCCAAAGCTTTTCTGACTTTGTTATTCTATATACAAGATCACTGTAAGTTTTTTTGTTGCTTTTCACTGGGGCTCTTTTTGATTTTGTTTCGTTTTCCATTCTGATATATTGTCGAGATTAATTTTATTGGCGTAAGATTTTTATTTAGTTTGTATAAATTAAGGAAAAAATCTTATCAGTATGCGGTTCGCTGAATTTGTAACCAACATGCAGCTTCAAGATGTCAATTAAATCCCTAAAAAAAATGACTACTTATTTCCGAACAACTGAGAATGAGTTTTTTAATAACATGCCAGAGATGCTTTATAAATACAGAGTATGGGACAACCCCCACCATAAGAGGCTGCTCACCGATATGGAGCTATTCTTTCCCGAGCCTAAAAAATTTAACGACCCCTACGACTGCGGCCTTCCATTTAGACCAGATCCACAAGATTCTGATCCGGTAAAAATAAAACAGAAATTGGAAGAACTGGCACCGAGGCAATTCCCAAATTTAATAGGTAACCCAAAAGCCTTAGAGGAGGAGATTGCTAAACAACTTTTTCACATCTTGGAGGATCCAGATACATATTTCCAGCAGCAATATGGATTTAATAAAGATGATCTTAATTTGATGTACGGCGTTGTAAGTTTGACACCTCACGCCGCTAATTTTTTAATGTGGTCACATTATGCAGACAGTCACAAAGGATTCGTGATAGGATTTGATACAAAAAAGCTCGTGAAGCAAAACCTGGGGGCTGTTTCAAAGGTTAAATATTCTGAAGAAATACCAACTGTAAACGTTTTGGAGATGGATATCCATCTTATGCACAGACTAATATATACCAAGGCTAAAATCTGGGAATACGAAGATGAATATCGGATTACTCGAATCAATGGACCAAACACGAAAGCGACAGTAAACTCGTCGGCTTTGCAAACTGTTCATCTTGGTGTAAATATGCCGCTGACGGATAAATTTGCCATATTGGAAATAGTGAAAAACAAATATCCCAATGCCCGTGTTTATGAAATGACATTAGGGAAAGAGAAATTTCAATTGATACCGTCACATTTATTTTAGGATCCTAATCTTTAATTCTTCTCATACTTTATTAAACCAAACCTCGCTCCCCAATTTCGGATGATACGAGGGCATATATTTTATAAACCCGAACGCCTGCAGATCCTTGATGTATTTGTGATAGGTCGCAGTCCCATTTATTTTTGAGAGCATCATCATCTCGCGCCGTGAGATGTGGACAGGGTTTTGAAAATGATTGAGGTTCCATTTCTGGAACATCGCCATGTACAGGCTGATATGGAAGGCGCAGATGCGCTCATCTTTTTTTATCGCATTGAAAAACATTGTCAGCTCCGCACTGTGCATATATCACACTTTAATCTGTTCACACAGGAAGAGATCGCCTGCGTCAAGGGGAAGGAGGCGGAGATGCGTGCCCAGGTGGAGCGCTGTTCCCATGCTGCCGAGCACTTCTGGTCGCTGCTGGCAAAACAGATGGATGGGTATAAGTTCAGGGATGCCGCAGAAGAAATAAGATTCTATAAGCAGATCAAGCCCCTGTTCATCTCGGAAATAAAATTTTATAGGCAACTATATCACCTGATCTTGTTTGAGCCTTCAGAAAAACCAGACCAGATAAAAGATTTTCAATTGCGGGAGATGCAAAGATTTGACAAATTCGTTCGCGACAACCAGGAATTCTGCGATTATTACAAAAGCGGCCGGACTGACCGCGACGAAGAACTGTTCAGGAAAAAAGCAGAAGATGAAGAAGAGGGGCAGATGCCGCAATACGATTTGATCGCCAGCACATTCCTTGCGATGGAAAAATATGCAGAGCACATAAAAAAACTGGTGTACCAATAAACTATGTTTTTATATATACAAATAGAATCGTTAACACGGGGCCTGTCTTTACTCGCCCCTTTTTTTGAAACTTAAAATTTTATCATAGTCATGACATTTTCAGATATCATTAATGAGCATAGTTTGCTGAAACATCCATTTTACTTGGCATGGAACGAAGGCAAATTGACGCGCAAACAACTTGCATTGTATTCATGTGAATGGGGCACATTTATTAGGCAGATCAGCAAAGGATGGAAAATAGCTGGCGAGCATAAAATCGCTGCGGAGGAGATGGAACATTTTAAATTATGGGAAAAATTCGCTGACAGTATCTGCCCACAAATGATCTGTTCAAGGTTGAAACCATCCATCCAACTGTTATGGACAACCGAAAATAATTTCAAGCGCTATGCTTCCGCGCTCGGCGCACTGTATGCTTTCGAATTGCAACAGCCTGCCACGGCCAAATCAAAACTGGAAGGGATAAGAAAACATTACAGCGACCAGAAAATAGATGAAGCCTATTTCATTAAGCATGTTGACGACTGGCAAGAGCCAAGGCTGCTTGCAGAAAAGATCAGCGCGCTGCATGAACATGAAAAAGCGATCGCGAACAAAGCCTGCGCCGATCAGTGCATCGCACTATGGGATGCGCTAAGTGGAATCATGGACGAAAAAATGAACTGATCATAAAGATTGCTCATTGTTAGTTTAAGGTATATGTGAGCGGCCCCATCATGGTAGTACCGCCGCTCCATCCCCGGGATTCTTTCCAGTGTCCCGGCTTTTTTAAAGAATGTGTTTGAAACTAACGCAGCCAATTTCCTAATAGTTTAAGCAGTGTGGCTGCCACGGAGGGGGCTTTAGCTCTCTCCTCATTTTAAAAACAGGCATTAAAAACATATGAACGAGCATCAGCAACTGACGATTGGGTTATTCGGGTTCGGCGTTGTCGGCGAAGGGCTGTACAAAGTCTTGAATCAAACACCATCATTGAACGCAACAATAAAAAAAGTGTGCATAAAAAATTCTCAGAAAAAGAGGGATGCGCCAAAGTCACTATTTACTACTGACAAAAATGAGTTGTTGGATGACGCAGAAATAAATGTAATCGTCGAAGTGATCAACGAATCAGAAGCTGCTTTTGAAATTGTGGGTACAGCATTAAAAAATAAAAAAGCTGTTGTCAGTGCCAGCAAGAAAATGATAGCAGACCATTTGCAAGAAATATTGCAATTGCAAAAAGAAACTGAAATGCCTTTTTTATATGAAGCCGCCGCAGGAGCATCCATACCAATCATCCGCAATCTCGAAGAATATTATGACAATGACCTTTTGCATTCTATGCGGGCGATTGCCAACGGCTCAACGAACTTCATTCTCACAAAGATGTTCGAAGAGAATCTTGATTACGGACAGGCATTGCTGTTAGCAAAACAGTTAGGCTTTGCAGAGACAGATCCTACACTGGACACAGATGGCCATGACGCGAAAAACAAATGGTCATTCCTTTTGACACACGCATATGGTATAATCTCAGATGAGTTTGTTTTCACCGGGATCCAAAATATAAATCAGGCTGACGCAATCACTGCAAAAGAAAAAGGCTTTGAGATAAAATTAGTAGCACAAGCAAAAAAATTATCCGATGGCAAGGTCGCAGCATTTGTTCTCCCGCAATTAGTGAAACATGACGATCCTTTAAGTTTTGTAAAAAATGAATATAATGGCGTGGTGATCGAGAGTGCATTTGCTGACAAGCAATTTTTTTATGGCAAAGGCGCAGGGTCTTTCCCGACTGCATCAGCCATCCTCAGCGATCTCTCGGCACTGCGCTATCAATACAAATACGAGTACAAGAAATTATATCATCATACTCCTCACGAATTGACAAATGATTTTTGCGTGTCTGTATTTGTCAGCTTCAATGAGCACGATGATGTGCCGAAAGGAGATTTTATTATGATCGGCGAATGGCACGCAGGAGAAAAAAGAAAATACCTGATCGGCATATTGCCATTCGCGGAGCTTCTGCAAAACGACTCGTGGAAAGACAACGGCGTGTCGCTGATCTTGATGCCGGATGGGATCATCGAAAGAAAAGAAATAACAAAGATGAAGATGACAGCTATTGATGAGATGCAAATGATGGCATTATGAAGCTGATCACCATTTTGCTGATCGCTTTGAACCCTTTGCACAAAGAGAAATCAATCAGGTATGAACATCATAAAGATCTGAGCGGCTTGAAATGTGTCGGAAGCATTGGTGGCGGATTGTAAAAAGTAACTGTGATGCGTACCTGAAAATATGAGAGCGATGGGCAAACATGATAACATATATCGTGACTTTCGACATCAAAGACCCGAAAAGAAAAGAAGCATTCATCGCAAAGCTGAAGGAAGAATATTCATGGCGCCCGATTCATGACAATGCTTATGCCGTCGTCACAGAAAAAACGTCTGCGGAATTGAGATTGCTACTTGCAAAAATCACGGTCATCGCTGACCCCGTGTTCGTGATAAGGACAGGCAGAGAAGCAGTTTGGATAAATACCTACAGCGATAAGAATTCAGAATGGCTGAAGAAATATTTATAGGAAGGATATAAAAAAAGCAAAAACAAAAGCATGAACGAGCAAAGCATCCCGATGTTATTCCCTTACGCTCCCGATGATTTCTGAAAAAAATTCCGGGAGATCATAAAGGAAGAGCTGAAGCTGCAACAAAATAAAACCGTGGCCCAGAATAAATACGAGACCCCAGGCCTCAGCTATAAACCACTGTACAAAATGGATGAGATATGCGAGATGTTCAGCGTCACAAGGCCAACGATATATGGAATGATCAGGGACGGTAAATTAAAGCCGTTCAAAGTTCGCTCAAGGGTCTATTTTTTGCACAACGATATCCAGCAACTGTTGAAGGGCTAAATCACAATACGATTCAGATGAAAAATAATGACAAGGTAGAGATGCGTGCGGTTGCGCTCTGCTACAAGCCCTACCTGAAGCCGGAAGAAGCGATGATATATTGCAACCTTGCGCGGACGCGGCTTCTCGAAAGATGCAATCAGTTCGGGGTTTTTAAGAACAATAGCGGCTACTTTAAACGGGAAGACTTAGACAAGATGATGTCAGGCGCCGCGTCCGAAATTGAAGAAAAAGCCAACCAGATTAAGCTAAAATTCCATAAATGATTTGTATGAGATCAACTATACCCCTAAAGGGGTATTGCAGGTTAAAGGATTATTTTGAATATTCACCAAAAAATATTGTTATAGAACGAATGTCAAAATTATATTTTTCTGTAGCTCATACTGCTTACTTCTAAAAAGATTCTCAACTATCAAAATATCATCATTATATTTTTTAAGTCAGACCAAAATTCAGTTTAATATGAAAATATCCAGCATTTTTGGAGTATTCCTCATCTTAGCTTTTGGTGCAAGCGCACAAGTTGCTTATACATATGAGTTCAGTAAATTTGGTGAGCTGATCAAAGGACCTCCTGCTTTGCTGTTGCCCAATTCAAACATTAACATCAAAATCGCTTTTGACAAAGAGACATTTATGCGGCAGGTGGATTCGGTCCGTGGGAATATTGCTCAGGCGCTTGCTTACTGGGAATCGCGCAAAGAACAGGCCGAACGGACAACCCCCCATCCCGATTATTTGCATCAAATAACGATGCTTGTCAACGACCTTGAATCATTGTTCACTTTTTTTCACGACAGGAAATTTGAAGACCTCCTTGCATATTATTCACCTCTTTGTTCGTGCCAACCTAATTGCCGGCCTTCTGTTTTTGGCCGCACATTTATCTATACCCCACAGCCGGAAGACTTTATCAAAGAGCTCATTGATCAGTACAAATTGAAAATGAAGTGCCCCGGCAAAGATTGCGATGACAGCGTTCCCCTATGCCTTGCCAAAGATGACTGTTGCGATTATTATCTGCAAGGACACTGCATCGCCAGCGGTGCTAATGCAGTGATCAATCTTTATCGCAGGGATGGCGCAAAAGACCTGCAGATCCGTTGGTATAATGACCATGCACAGTTGTTTGATTACCCCGACCTGCTCTATTTCGAAAAGATGATTTCTGTCGACCCGGCGTTTGCGAACGCGTCAAAATATTTGTTCGGCAAAATAGAGCACGACAAAAAAAGTAAGAAAGGTGTGGATACGCTCGATCACGTGATTGCAGGATGGGACAGTTCTGCAACACTTGCCTACTACAAGAAGGACCCGCATATCTTGTCCAATTCTTTTGACTATATGCTGCACCTTTCCTGGATGGTAAAGAGAGGGGAACTGAGCATAAATCCCTTTGGTTTTACCGATCCAAGCCTGCTCCGGACTTTGACTGCGGCTAACCAGCAGCCAAAGGATACTATTGACAAACATGTGATCAATATGGCCTCTCAGCTGATCAGGGACAGCGCATTGGGCTATGCTCATTTCAGGGATATGTTTGCCATATTGAAAGAGCGCGATTCGCTGCTGCATATTGATGACTCTGCCTCAAAAGCATCTCAAGCGAGTGATGCTGGAGACAAGAAAAAAATGGACTCGCTGAACACCACAGCAATGAAGGCTTTCCAGAACTACGCTTATTTCCGCAATAAGGTGATCAGCCCGCTAAGTCAGAACAGTGACAGCGCGCTCCATGTACGCAATTACTATTTCAACCGGGATGTGGACAGACGTGATTTCGGCTACCTCTATCCTGACAATGAGAGATTGGTTTCTGCGATTCATAATGTCCCGCTCGCATTCAAAGTAGGGGGTCAGGGATCTCTGTTGACTTATAACGATCAGCCTGAACTCACTCAAAATGTGAACTCATCTACAGCCCTCTCACTACCGTCATTGAACAACGCCGCCACTTTTATAGGCACATCGGGCGGAAAGACAAGCCTTGCTGAGATCGCAGATAGCCTTCCTGAAATTTCCCCTTTTGATAAGATATACAGCGCTGATTATTTTGATATGCTTTGGGACAGAGGCGGCATAGCAAGTCTATTGGCGCCTCCCCCAGATTATGCCGCCAGCTATGCAACCTTGTACGAAGGCTTCCTGAAGGATTTCAGGAGGTTCCATTTTTTTGATTCGCTATACAATGCGTCCCAGTTGCCGCCTTTGTATGTACAGGAAACTCTGCCTGATTCGCCAGCCCTGATCACGCGCCTGACATTTTTCGAAGGCAATGATAAGTCGCCGACCGAAGTTGACTATAAACTGCCGCTGAAAAACCCTTCCGATACATCCAAGAACCCGCTTACAGTTATGGTTGATTCGAGCTATTTCAAATTTGGCAAATCGAGGCTTGTCGAGCTGACACTGGGAGTCACTTATACCCTGACGCACAACCGGGTGACAAATATTGCCCGAGACCCAGTGACAGGGAATCTTGATATAGGCAGCGTAGAACAGAAATCAGATTTCATGGTGGCGCTCAAATTTCATTTCCTGAAAAAAGTCTTCTTGGGCAATTCCGATCTGATCGGGTTCAAAAAGGCCAAAGGCTGGGATGTGATAAAATCAAGGATATCTTTTATCGCCGGGACCTCAATCTCGGACCCATTAAAAAATATCTATACCGGTTTTGGGGCTGACCTGATCCCTGGCCTGACACTCAGCAGCGGAGTGCAATGGTTTAGCAACACGAGCTATTCAATCCTGAACAATCAGATCTTGCGACAAACGACTGGTTATAGGCCAGCATTGTTCTTGGGCATTTCCGCTGACCCGTTGGCCGTGGTCAGCATCCTAACCGCATTTTTCAAATAAGAATATCAATTATTAATATGAAAAAGTATCTTTTTTTCTGTATAACAGCCTTTGGCCTTCTGTTTGCCACCTGCGGCAGAAAGGGTGACCTGAGCGGCAATCTGGATACGGCCGGCACATTGTTTTTTAAGCCAAATCCGGAACTGCCGAATGACTCGGTGCCGCTTCCAGGGTTTACCCTCTATTTACAGAGTTCCAATAAAGTGAATGCTGGATATCTCTACTCCGTACAAACGGATTCAAACGGCAAATATCTCTTTGTCAACCTTGATAAGCACACACAATACTGGATTACTGCATCTTTGGATACTGCTGGCTTGATATCTGTTATTGATCAAAAGGTCACGCCTGGCAACGGGATGCAAGACTTGACTTTTGTTCCCAATACGAATGGGCAAAATGGTTTGGTCCTTTATCTCGTCGACAGCCTGCTGAGCCCAATTTCTTTTGATACACTGCTGGTCTTCAAAAGCGAGCAACTGGCCGATGACCTTGATAGCACTGGCAATATTTTTACCCTTGTCACAGACATCAATGGATATGCGCGAATGTATAATATCGATTCTGGCGAGTATTATTTTAATGTCAAGGACACGCTGCTAGGCAATGTGCTGCTGAAGGGCAGGGATTCTACTTATGTTTCGTTAAAAAACGTGACCAACCACACCATGAAACTACAATAAGCTTTTAATAAAGAATATTTTGGTTATGCATTAACGTTATTTTGAGAAATATAGATTGCCGGCTGAAGAGCAGGCCTCATATTTATAATTAAAAAAATTGCACCATAGCGCTCAGGTGTGTAACATCGAAATGATTAAGTGTATTTAATGCGTACGATATCCTAGTCAATTTCAACATCCAGCTCCGCACGTCAAAATTGCCCGTGCAGGCGATAAAAATAATAGGCAAAATATTTTTACATCCAAGCACATTTTTTTATTTTTTTTGGCATATCTAACTTCACTCAGGAAATGCATTTTTGCGATGGCAAAAAAATATCTATGCGTTACGCGATCATAACATACGGGTCAAGGGGCGATGTGCAGCCCTATATCGCTCTTGCATTGGGGCTGATGGATAGAGGCCATGACGTTGCGCTGGCCGCCAATGAGAATTTCAGGCCATTTGCGGAAAGCTATCGCGTTGATTTGTGTCCTTTGCACGGCGACCTTGAAGCCATGGTCACTTCGCCGGGAGTGCTCAGATTGCTGAATACCGGGAACATGATCTCTTTTTTGCGCCACCTGAACAAGATTGGCCGGAAGATGCAGCCGCTGATCAACGAGGATATGATGAAGGCCTGCAAGAACTTTGACGTTCTGATCGCCAGCCCGCTCACTTTTACGTGGGTCTATTCGATCGCTGAAAAGCTGGGAAAGAAATGGGCAGTCGTCAATCTCAGCCTCCCGACGCAACCGACAAAAGAATTCCCGTTCGCGGGCTTCGCTTTTTTTGACGCGCCGTGGTACAATCTTTTTACGTATAGGCTTCTCCGTTATATCTACTGGCAGCTGAACAAGAAAGAAGTTCGTGAGCACCGCGCAGCACTGGGATTGCCGCCGTTAAAAAAATCCATTCTTAAAAAAATATCAGAACAAAATATACTGAGCTTGTATTCATTCAGCCCGTCACTGATCCACCGCCCGAGAGATTGGGATGATAATATTGACATCACAGGATTTCTGACAATGCCAAATAAGGATACAGAAGAGCCGGATCCTGAATTAATCGCATGGTTGACTAACGGAGAGCCGCCAATCTATTTTGGTTTTGGCAGCATACCCATCCCAGATTCGAAATTGTTTGCAAATATTTTGAACGAATTGCTCGCAAGCACAGATCATCGTTTTATTTTTTGCCAGGGCTGGTCTCAGCTTCCCGATCTGCCGCACAACGAAAGGCTTTTTATCATAAAACAGATAAACCACGGATGGCTTTTTCCTCAGTGCAAAATAGCGGTCATCCACGGCGGCATCGGCACGGTCGCCGCTGCGCTGAAAGCAAGAATACCTGTCATCATCGTTTCTATTTTTGCAGACCAGCCGCTCTGGGGGAAAATAATCGCGGGCAAAAATTTAGGCGTTCACATCCCATTCAAAAAATTGACGACGGAAAAATTATCAGATGCGATCAGAAAAACGCAAGCACCAGAGATGATAAAAAGCGTTGCAGAGATAGGAGAGAAAATAAACAATGAAGGCGGCCTCGGCTCAACGATAAATAAGATCGAAGACTATTTCCGTTAAACTTTTGGCATGGGCGCGAGTCATAAATACCGCTAATAGGTATATCTTCCTGAGTACCCGCAATTGTGTTTACCGTTATCTTTGAAGCCCTTCCTAAAAAGAGGGCTTTATTTTTGCAGATAATTTTTCATCCAACATTTGCAGATATGCATCACTGTTGGAAAGCATAGGTAAGCTTTAGTAATTGCATTAATAGTTCAATCAACGAATAAAATTGGCAAGGATAATGAAACCGGCACTGGATAATTGTTTTGTCTGGCTGGTGCCCAGATAGGCATAACCTTTGTCACATCTAAAACGGCATTGTTATAATTTTCATTCAGCCCTTTTTCAATTTCCGAGAATGCCACTTTGCCGCTTGTGTCAATTATTATCCTGACAACAACCTGTTTATGCGAATTTTGCGAAAAGCCGTTCTCTGGCATCTTTAAATTTTCAGATAGGAATTTATAATAACCGCTAAGCCCGCCAGGGAATTTTGGCGCTTTCTCTACAGAATAAAATAATGGCTTATGTTTTAAGCTGCTGTCGCCCCACATTTGACAGTGTGTTGTCGAGCATAAAGACGTCAATAATAAAAAAAATAAAACTTGTCTCATTCAGAAGTGATTTAAGGTCAATAAATTTATTTGACAATGAAACCTGTTAATGTTGCACGCCTCTTGCTATCATTGTAGTTTGAAGTAATTGATACATTGGTTCAATATAATTGTATCATTGCTCGGTATTATAGGGCTGTTAGCCTTAGTCAACCAAACTCCTGAAAAAGCTATTGTCTTGTTATCTGATTTTTTAAATAGTATTGTGTCGCTCGTAAAAATAAAACCTGCATAAGGCGGTGGAGGTGGGGGTGGATTTGGTCCAGTGAAAGAATAAATTAACGGCAAAGTATAATTGTACTTTACAAAACCAGAAGTGTCTGGTTTGATGATTAGAAAACTGTCTTGTGCAATAACATATGTCCCGTTGTCAATAGGCAATTTGAAATTTGAAAAAGTATAAGTTCCATTATTGTAAAAACTTATCTTAATGCTGTCGACAGTAGTAGAAGAGCTGGTAGCCGTAAATGGGAGCGGGTTTGTTAATACTTCTGGATATGGGTATGAAAAAGTGCTTTGATTCGTGAATATCCAAGTCCCCTCAATAGCATTCGAGGGAGGATTATTAGATTTTGAACATGCTAACCCTAGTGTCAAGAGAAATAAAAGTGCTATCAATTTCATTTTTTCCATAAAACATGAGTTCAAGTGGCGCGCAACGTCAGGGCTTGCTGCTGTGCTGGCATTTTATAATTGTCTGCCGGCGACTGACGCCGATTTAAAAATTTATTTGAAGTTAATAACAAATGCTCAAAAGACTTACGCCAGCCCAATATTACCCCATAGAATTACATGGCTCGTCCTGAAAATAGTTGACGGTTGTAAATAATGATCCCGCTATTCCAAAATACTCATGTTAGCTGCTGCCCTTTTCCATGCTCGAAGCCGCCCTGGCTATCAACGAGAAAATAAAAAATAAAAAAGACAAGCCCAAAAATAAAGCATCGCAATAGTTGGCGATTTTAACGACAATGGATATCCTTTTTTGTTGTTTTGGCAAAATTGTGATAACCTCTTTATTTGCATGCCAAAACATTTATGGAACAGAAACAGCACAACGAAATATCCCTGAACCTTCTTTTCGGCATCAGGGCTGAGCTGATCACGCTCAGGCATTTTCTCATTGTATTTGTGAGCACAGAAAGAAAAAAAGACTGGAAGGAAGTAATGAGCCTGTACACCAAAACAAAAAATGACCTTTACGAGAAGATAAAGAAGGACTATATGGAGCTTGATGACGATGATATTTTTTATCAATGATTTCAATGCAGCCGGAAGGGCAGTCGCAGAAAAAATAGAGTTTGGTTATGACGCAAAAGCATAATTTTATTGCCGAAAAAATAACCACCCTAAATTTAAACCCGATGGCAGAGCTCTCAAGGAAAGACAAAGAAACCGCACGCGCCATCATTGATAAAGGCCTCCAGAAAGAGATCGAGATGGGCATCGTTGAATTAGAAACGCTCATCAAAAAATGGAGAGAAAAGCAATTGCCGAATCAGGAAGCATGGCGAGAGCTGTACCATGCAGTGAAAAAGCATGACAAGCATATCGCGCAGCGATATGACGGGCTGAGCGGCTCGCGCTATGATGCGACACTGGCATCACAACTGAAAGAAAAAATAATCGATGTAGCAGACCTCGACGGCCTGGAGGAGGAAACAAAAACGATCATCGTCCGCTGGAGCACCGTCGAATGATAAATATTTTTTTCAAAAACTAGGCAGGTTAATTATTCAGGTATGCATGCCCGTTAATGAGGCCTTATCGACGGGGCTTTGTCCTTTGACGGCCGCTTGTGTTCTTTTTCCGGTCTTCAGCGATTTGCACGGTGAGCTTCTTGCCCTCCAGCTCGCCGCCATTGAGTTTTTTTATGACATTCTCTGCTGCTTCCCTCTCCGCCATGTCCACGAAGCCAAAGCCGCGGCTCTTCCCGGTCTCTTTGTCTAAAATGATTTTTGCGGAGCTGACTTTGCCATAATCCTCGAATATCTCCCTGAGCTCATGGTCATCCATATCAAAGGGCAGTCCTGCTACAAAAAGGTTCATGGGCTGGGAGTTGTTTTGGCAAAGCTATAAATTTATTTTTTGCACAGTTCATGTTGTGTGCACACCCACCTCTGCTGGTCTGTCACACCGTCAAACCCACTCTTGGTGTGAGCAACCATACATAAAGTTTGAGCAACCATAAAAAGCCCATGGTTTACCGTTCTTTGTCCCACTGCGTTTTATTAGGTCTGCTGTTTTACACCTTGGGCATTTTTTTATTTTGCTGTCGCCGCTTTCTATTTCAAGCTCCGTAATGAATTTGGATTTACAGGAGCTGTCGGCAACAAAGTAAACCATTTCCTTTGCCCTTGTCATCGCTACATAAAATAGTCGTCTTTCTTCTCCGTTTTCAAATTGGTCAGCCTCGCTAAGTAAAAGATTCAATACAGGGTCATCGGATATTTCAGAAGGGAATCCATGTTTCCCTGAATTACAATTTAACACAATAATAATGTCGGCTTCAAGCCCTTTCGCTTTGTGAACTGTCATAAATTGAGCCGTTGATTTTTTAGTTTCTCCCTTTTCGTTCTTTTGTAAATAGCTAACTATTCCATTGGTTTTATCAATGTGAAATGTATCATGTTCATTTTTTATTCTGTCAATGTCAAATGAATACCTGCCTAATACATAAATTTCTTTTTCAGCAAAATCAGTCGTCAATAGTAAGTCGTCAAAAATTTGTCGCAATGCATACGTATCATCTTGGTTGTCCGATATTGAATAAACAATTTTGTGCTTAGTTGATTTTGATATTCCTGTGCCTTTAAGCTCTTTTTTTCCTTGATTTGGATTTTTGAGAATGAAATCACTTGACAAACTAATTAATGGATCATGAAAACGGTAAGTAGTTTCAATTTTTGATTTTACTGTATGCCCAAAGAAGTTTTCAAAATTTTTGAATAGGGCAATATCGCTTCCACTAAATCTATAAATTGATTGCCAATCATCGCCAACGCAGAATAGTTTACAAGATGGATTACTTTCTTTGATTGCTTTTACAAGTTGGTAACGGCCTATCGAAATGTCTTGAAATTCGTCTATGATAACGTAGCTAAATTTTTTCTTGAATTGTTTGCTGGCAATGTATTTAGATGCCCTGTTGATCATATCGCTGAAATCAATTTCTTTTCTTTCAGCTAAATATTTTTCGTACTTCTCAAATATTGGTGTAATGATCTCAATGAATAGCGCATTGCGTTGTTGATAAAATTTGTTTTTTATCGTTTTGTTCTTATTGATCACATCAACAATTTGGTAATTGTTGGATTTCATGAGCGTGATGAAAGTTTGAAAAAGGTTGATGAAATTATCTACTTCATCTTTGGCAACTTCTGATATTATTTCCCAAATTTCCTCTGGTGTTTTCGGGTAAAGCTGAATACCCGACTCTATTAGATGTTTTGTAAGATTGACAAATAAAACCCCTTCAAGCATCTCGTGGCTATAAGTTTCAATTAAAGCAGTTTCGTTGTTTTTGTGAAGATTTCTTTTCCAGATTATTCCATCTGTATATTCTTTAGTTGCTTGTTCAATTGTTTGGCCTTGTTCTGTTTTGGCAAAAAAATGGGGGACTTCTCCTTTTTTGTTGATTGCAAAATGTTCAAGATAAACGCTGTCGGATTTTGGATTTATCGTAAAGTCTGGTTTGTATTGTCTGTGTGCCTGCGTAGCTGTGTCGAATTTGTATGGGAATTCGTACTCGTAATTGACCCCATTGAACAATAAAAAATTTGCGATTTTGCATTCTTCAATACTTTTTACAACTTCCATTTTAAAAGTTGTTTTTCCTTTAAATGGTATTTCTTTAGTCTTATAAGTCTCAAAGTTTTGGTCTTTTAAATATTGAAAATATGCACCTTGATTTTCAAACTCATCTTGTGGTTTCTCAGGTTTGAGAAAGTCGGTAAAATATGTAGTTACATTTTGCAAATAGCTTTGGTTTTGGATAAGTTCCTTAAAATACTTTGTCAACAGCGGTTTAAACTGGCTTTCATCAAAAATGCTCGGTTGTTTGTCTTCTACCTCGCTGATAACATCTTTGCCGAACTTATGAAACGTTTTAGCCTCAACACCTTTAGCATTTATCCGTTGGGCAAGGGTTGTCGCCGATTTATTTGTAAATGAGATGAGCAGGATTTCAGTTGGTGGTATTTTGTATCTGTCAATTACATAATTTACTTTTCCAACTATTGTCGTTGTTTTTCCTGAACCTGCACCCGCAATTACGATGTTATTGTCATCATCAGTTACAACTGCGGTTTGCTGTTCTTTGTCAAGCCCATGTTTTTCAATTCTCTTAAAAAAATCCTCGTAGGATTTTAATTCATATGGGATGAACTGTTTATTGAATTCAGTTCTTAAAGAGGTAGGGTTTTTACTGTAGTTGATAAAAGCCTTAATAATCTCAACTTCATCACCATTAAGTTCGATATATTCAAAAGCTTTGTCTTTAATCTCCCTAAATAAAGATGAATACTGCTTATTCCAAACAGTCAATTGATAATTACTGAAATATCCATGTTCGTTTGTTAGATATTTTGCGAACTCGTCTTTTGCATTTTTTATTTTGTCAAGCCTAACCTTGAAAAATTCGTGCAGGATTTTTCTTGCTTCTTCTTCGCGAATTAATTCCTCTTCAAATTCTTTTTTCTTTCTCTTTTCTCCTTTGTCCCAAAAGTAATATACAAGTCCAACTATAAAAGCTCCAATGGCAATCAAAAAGGTGACTGTATTTTTCATTTATAATGTCCGTCTTGAAGTGTCGGTCGTGTCAGGATTGCACACAACTTATAAATATACGCGACTTTTTGCCCAGTTGAAACCGCGGATATTTTTTTATCTTTCTGTTGTTCAATTGTCGGATAATATTTGCGCGGGATATATTGGGCAGCGCAAATACAGCGCGTTGCATTGTATAATGGTATTTTTAGTTTGATATTTTAGGTTTATGCCATGTGCCTAACCGTTAGGTTCACTTTGCTATTTTGATTACCTTCTTAAGAAAATATTCTAAGCATCATGTCAAGAAAAATCGAAACCAAAAAAATCATCCACAAGCCTGCTACGAAAGAAATTTTCTTTAGCCTTTCTAGCATGCCGCAATGGAGTAAAATATTATTGGAACAAAAAGAAAATGCTTACACTCCATTTTTGAAATGGCTGCTCGATAAGGATTTTCTGAAAGGCGAAAAAGAGATCAGCATAAAAAATATCGCGAAGGCATTCGGCGCGGACACAGTCAAGGTCACTAAATGGATCACGCAAATCTATGAGGACATACTCCTGCTGAATGAAGAGCAACCTGAACTGTTCAAAACAGAAGGCACGAGGCACGAAATGCATTTCAGGTATTATGACAGTTATGCTTTTATCACGATATGGCTGATGTCCACGCCGCGCTTGCATGAAAAATTTTCATTTTACTTTTTGCAGGGAAGATTAGGCAGCAACTTTTTTTATGTGCACGATGTCGAGCATATCATTGGCAAAGGAGTGCACACTGTCTCCATTGGCTTAGCGGCAGGATTTGTCAACCGTTACCGCGAACAGCTCGTTGATCGTGCCGAGTTCGAGGGGATGATCGATTTCGGCGAAACCCTGAATCCTTTTACCCGAGACTTAGATGACAAGCTCAGGAAATGGTATAGATAATTTTGACTGATTATTAAGATCAATGAGGTATAATAGTCCCTACTTTTTCAATTATGCTAAGTACTTTGTCAGCATTCGAAATCAATGCTGGAACTGCAGTAACTACTCCAGTCCAAAAAGATTTTAGTAAACTTTTTTTAGGCTCGGGTTTCTGAATCTCTCTATGAAATTCTTCCATATTATCTTTAGCATCGTTATTGCCAGATTTCTCAACCTCTTGGGTGATTTTTTTTAATAGATCCGCGGATTCATCATCAAGTTGATGTGAGATTTTATTTAAAGAGTTGGTAACTATTGAACGATTAATTATCGTCCCAGAAATATTTTCAAAATTGTCTCCCATGATATTTATTATTTTAAAATCTAGAAAACTTCCGTATTGAGCCAGCTTTGCAAAATCAATTTTGCCATTAGCAATATCTTTTAAAGAAAAATCAATTTTCTCAAAATGTTGCTTGTATTCATCAAAATCACCAAGAATGAATGGATCTTTAACTCCAGAATATCTTTTAGCGTAATCATAAAGCCATTCCACAGAATATATTAATTGACGGTCGCTCCTATGGGGATTAAAGGTAACAAAAGACCATTGTTTGTTCTTCAAATGTTTGGGGCTAGTGGAGTATGTAATTGCTATGCTTACTAATATGTCTTCCTCACTACATCTCGTTTGATTTTTTATTTGTTCAACAAACAAGCAATATTTTGATATCGTTCTATTATATTTAATTGGAAGACCGTCTGTTGGAAGTATGCATAATTTACCTACAAGTTTGCAACGCAACCCGCAGTTTTCCTTGAGCTCTGAAATGAACGTGTTGTAAAGGACAGACGGCAATATCACGGGCACTCCTTCATGACATACTCCATTAGATGAAGCCCCCATCAAGAACACCCGTTCATCATCAAACAGCTTTTTTGGGGCCAACCTTAGAGATCCTATGCCACCTAGAACCATACTTACTTTTCCCCTCGGGTCCAATTCAATGAAACCATCTTTTGACCTAGGTTTTCTGTCAGTGAAGTATCTGCTGCCAATTGATAAATCAAGGTATATACGACTTGCAGTCTGCGGAGATTTGCTGACCACAAACTTTTTTGCCTCTGCTCTGAACATCCAAGCATTTTCAGTATAAAACAGTCCGGGGGACATAGGCAACCATTCAGTCAAACAAAAATTGGATAGGGTAATGTATTGCCCTATAAAAGCTTTATTTTTTAGAATATGTTTCCAAAAATCCTCATTGCTCGCAAAAATCAGGTCCTTCTTTGTAGTTTTTTGAGATTTTAATTTAATATTTTTATATAGCGAAACATCTAAGAGATCTACTAAGATGCCGCCTAGGGTTCTTCCCTCCACAACCTTTGTACCACCCCGGTAAAACGAAGTTGTTTCTGGCATAATTTATTTTTGAATTTTGATAACAGCCCTTCATAAATATACGCAACCTTTTGCATAGCTAAATTGTACAAATATTTTATCCTGTTTGGTTTACAGTTATCGTTAAAAATACAAAGATTCATAAATGATTCTCGCGAATTCATAAGTAAGATGCTCAAGTAATGAATAACCTTCACTGTTAAATAAAAATAGCATGAGCCAGTTCAAATACCATCGAGAATTTTATGACAAACCGATCAGGCTTTCCCAAAAAGAAATGGATGACCCGGAGAAAGTGATTAAAGAATTTTTTATCAACCACCGTCTTTCAGAATACCGAGAGTTCCTCTGGGAATGGGTGACGGTATCCATATCTGCCCTGCAGGTAGCGGAGCTCTATGACACAATGCCTGGCGACCTGCTTTGGTATTATCAAGAGATAGAGACTATGCTCGAAGCCGCATGGGCTATCAACCAGAAAAGAAGAAATAAAAAAGACAAGCCCAAAAAATAATTTCTACGAGAAGAAAAAGGAAGACTACATCGGACAGAAAAAATAGAGTTTGGTTATGATGCTAATGCATAATGTTGTCGCTGCAAAATAACCACCCTAAATTTAAACTCGATGGCAGAAATCTCAAGGAAAGACAAAGAAACCGCACGTGCCATCATTGATAAAGGCCTCCAGAAAGAGATCGAGATGGGCATCGTTGAATTAGAATCGCTAATCAAAAAATGGAGAGAAAAGTAATTGCCTAATCAGGAGCCATGGAGAGAACTGTACCATGCGGTGAAAAAGCATGACAAGCATATTGCCCAGCGATATGAAGGGCTGAGCGGCTCGCGCTATGATGCGACACTCGCATCGCAACTGAAAGAAAAGATAATCGATGCTGCAGACCTCGATGGCCTGGAAGAAGAAACAAAAACGATCATCGTGCGCTGGAGCACGATCGAATAATATTTCATTATGACTTTAGCGGAGGCACAAAGTAGATTGAAGAAGGTTCGCGCACACCAAAAAGATCTTAGAAAGGAAGCAGACATTTTATATAAGGCCATCATTGATTTTGGCGGTGATTTGTACAAAAGCAATGCTATCATAATTCGGAACAAAGAAATCCATGAAAAGCACAAGAGCGGCAAAACCCCTTCGGAGCTTTCGGAAGAATACAAGCTGACGGCTGCGCGTATTATCTTTATATGCGAGCGCATCGAACGGAAGGCCAGAGAGTCTAGTTTAAAAATTCAAAGAGCGAAAGTTGAACGCGCCTAATGCAAAGTGTTTTTGTTAGCGACCATTATTTCTGCCTATTATTTCTTTGGTTGTAAAACTTATCAGTATATGAATAATGTATATTCTGCCCTGATATCCCATCATTGAGCTCTCTTATCTTCATTTTGATGTGCTCATCCGTTTTAGTATCGAAATCAAAATCCCTTAGGATTATTAAGTTGTTGTACTGTTCCTTAAGCCATCTGTATTTTTCAAAAATGTCGGTGTTTTCGAAACTGCTGTCTAATCCATCGATGATGGTTTTACGAACGTTGGATAAACTTGAAATCAATTTTACAGATGTCATTTCAGTCCAGCTTTCGATGACCTGATAATAAATCATTTGGTGAAAGCCAATGCACCCATCTTCAAATCTGTCGATATATTGGTGATATGGGTATCTATTTCTCTTTGTTTCTATTGGGTAATTCAGCTCTCGAATCAATTTGTCCGACAATATTATTCTTGGGTATTTTGCGCTTTTGGTTTCAAGTTGGTAGGCATCGATCAAAGCCTGCCCGAATACAGTACCGTTATCATTATGAACAATGTTGCCTATCGTCAACCCACCTCTGAATAAAATCCCTTTTTCTATTAATAGCGCACCTATATAAGCTAAATTGACAACGAGCGTTGATGTCATCTCATTTACATTGTCGTCTACCTGGACGGATACTACAATGCTGTCAGAAAAAGATGTGGTATTTGTTTTGCCACGTATGTCAAAATTAACCACGCCTTTTTTTTGAGCATCTTCTTCAATTTCAACAAACTTTAAATCCCATTTATCTGATGTTTCCCAACCTTTCAAAAAATCAAGGACTGAATATAGTAGTTCAATTTTTGTGGTGTCATGCTCAGACTGCTTTACAATTTCTTTAAAGCCGAGAATGTCAATGAACGCTACAATTCTTTGTTCGTATTTTATCTGTCCTGTTGTCAATCGTTCAGTTTATTATAGGTCAATTATCTTGGCTCCAACGAGCATCCCTTTCTTCGACAGGGTAAATAGAATTCCGTCTCCGTGAGGTCGCTCCTGATTGAAAACACTAAGTTGAAGATAAGCAGAAAAGTCCAGCGATGTGTGTCTAGCTCGACCGAAAGCTGCTTGGAATTACAAATGGTCATTCTTATTCCGGCAGCTGCGATTGCACAAAACTTAATCTCGCAGTCAGTACAACTTAGGTAATTTTTTCTATTATTTTGACAGGCGCATTCATTAATATTTCCCAAAAAGGATTTGGACCTTGTTGCCCTGTCCAATATTTTTCTGCCATTAAAATATTCCCTGGAATTGTCGCTGTGAGCAATAAATTCATATCAGCTTTAAAATAGTTGTCGGTGGAGACTTTGTAAATGTCTCCACTATTAGTGAATCTTTCAGTTTTTAATTTTAAGGCATCCTCGAATGTCAAACAACCAAAGAGAGATGTAAATCTTGAAGGTTTGTCGGTATGTCTCCAAAGTCTTACTAACTCAAATGTTATTTCTAAGATTTGCAGATAAGAAACATAGCTATTTTGATATTGGTCATATAACCAAACGTATTTGTCAAATAAATACTGTCGTCCATGTTGCGAAATGCCGTTTGGATAAAGATTGTCAATTAAATTCTTTGCATCATCTTGAGTAAAAAGGTCTTTAACCTCAAAAATTGCAGAAGCATCTCTTGTAAATAATCCCAAAGTGTTCTTGTCAGAAATGTCAAGTCTTGAAACTGTATAAAATTCATGCATATATCAAAATTTATTCCAGGCAACGTTCATGGTTTGGAGAATTGCACCTGATAGCATTCAATACCCAGAACAAATCATCAAGCAAACAACGAAAAGCTGAAGGACATTATCCCCTTCTAGCATTTTGCCAAGTCTTATGTTGTGAGTAGTCAATGTCTGTCTTTATTTATAAAGTCATATATGGGTTGGTAAGTTTTTATAAACGATTTGTCTTCCAAGAGAAGAAGCATCATAATAAAATCTAAAATCTGATAAGAGAATATTTTGGCAAACTCAACATTGTCATTTAGAATTTTTGATTTGTCAATCGGAGGTGTATTTTCAAAAGCCTCTAATTCTGCCATTCGACCTCCATGTACATAAGACGACGTTTTATTGTACTTCTTACAAACATCATGTACCAAAACATGGAGTGATTTGAAATAGTCGTTAGGGTCTAAACTATCTTGCATGTATTGAAGGATTTTTCTTATATCAAATTTGTTAGCCCTTGTATTAATATCTGTAAAATTATCCTGGTTTAAAGGATTATCGGGGTCATCTAATTCAGGGACTTTTATTAAAAAGTTTTGCAAAGGTGTTTTAGTTAAATCGTAACTTTTGTCGAGCTTTGAGTTGTAATTTTGCTGCTTTATCATTTCGTAAATGGCATAGTACTGTTTATAATCGATAGCGCATTCGTCATTGTCGTCAACCCTGCATTTTGTCCAAATGAAATACGCTACTAAATAATGCTCGTACAATATCCTTGTTAAACCTTGACTTGAATAAAAACTCTGATTTGCTTCAATACTTTGTAAACTTTTTAAAATATCATTAATTTTTAAAGAAAAAAGTTTCAATACTTGAAATGTCACCGGGAATTTAGATTTCCCAATTCTTTCGTCAATTTCATTGGTATTTTCTGAATAGACTCTATGTACTAATTCGTATTGCGTCATGGTGATTTTGTAATTGCGCCCAACGTTCGAGGCTTGCCGTAGGGGATTGTTATTCCGTCCGCCAGACATGCGGCAAACCTTCTGTTGGCTGCGGTTTTAGTTTATGTAGTCTAAATATTCTTCATAAGTCAAAATCGTGTATTTCGCGTTTTGACCAATTGCCGTGCTGATAATAGCTTTGTCCGCAGTTACGAAATACAACTTCTCGCCGCTAATTGAATGGTTTCCTATATTAAACATTAATTGAGTGTCCCAAACGAAATTGTTTCGGTTGTTTTCTAAAAGATTGAACTCGCTATTGACCAAATTCTCTAAGACAAACTTATAATGAGCAACAACTTCTGGAAAAACTTTGATAAATTCTTGAGACATATCATATAGGTCGTCATCTGATATGTGAACCTGTTTGCCAGAAGCTAGAAGCAATTGATATACGATTGAGATATAACCAGCCGCAATGTCAAGTGATGTATTTATTGAACGTATGTTGGCTAATGTTTCTTGCCTTTTTTGCGGGTTGTCAGGAAATATTTTCCATCCAGTGGCGGACGGGTCAACAGTTTTTACGAACTGTCTTAATGTTAACGCATAATTATTTTCAGAGTCTAGAACATGGTCTCTATTTAAATTTAGATTTCTTTGAAATTTTCTAAAAACATAGGCCGATGGTTTCTTTGCTAAATGATATGCGATTTGAATCATAGCTTTATTCGTCTCTTCTTTTGCCGGGATTGCCTCGTTGAAAAATGATTTTGCGATGAGCATTTCAGGACTTGCAATAAGACGATATGACTCTCCGTCTCCATTGTGCAAATACATAGCTTTAATTGCATTCAGACATTTTTGAAAACTTGGGTCCTTCTTATCTGCGACATGTGCCAGTAACTCTTTAGCAACAATTGGGCTAATAAGACTTTCAAGTCCTCTTTGCTGTTCTTTATTTTTTATTTTTTCAATGAGCTGGTCTATTTCATCAAAATTCTTATCTGTCACCAAATATCTGTAGGCGTTTGTATCGAAAATGACTTTTTCCATAGCTTAATTAGAATGTGTCCAAAAAATGGCTGCCAAGGTCGACAGTTTGGTGCTGTACCGAAATTTATAACTTCCAGCCAGGAACCGCAGCCAAGTAAAAATGCTGCCGATGAAGTTAGCAACAAATACTGAAAACGATTATGTCTGCCGGATATTAGTTGATTGCACTACAAATCTCAATTGTTATTCCGCCGCACCAGCATAGCATCAAACCGCATGTTGAGTACATACTACATTTGTCAAACAACTCACTTTTTTGCAGTCAATGACTGTCAAAAAAAATCTTTATGTTTTTTGACATACCTAATGTCGATCGTATTCAACTCTTTTTCGTATTCAAAAAACTTGCCGCCAAGCTTTCCAAACTTCGTTAGTTTTGGTCTCGATTTGTTCAGCAATCTCTGTTCGTCCATCTCCGTCTTTAGGTGCAATTTGTTTAGGGATCTGGTCTATTGCTTTTTGTTATATGCTTGCGGTCTCGTCAGCTCGATTGCTTTAATTGATAAGATTTTCTCATGTACATTGTCGCCATTTAGTAGCCATACTCCAAGTGACATTTCTTGTAATTTGTGAGAACATATTACGATGACTGATAGAGATTGTTTTATATACCAAAGCAAGACATTTGCCTATTTGCTGGAAAGTTTTGTTTTTCAAGTTGTATTTTCCCGAATACCCCAAAGCGCTATTCCTTTATTTCTTGGGAATTTGTACATTTAGATGTATTTGCTATCGTAGGAAGGCTATTAAACGAGAGCAATCTTGAAAGGAGACGGAAGGAATCAAAATAGAATGAAAGGGTTTCTTACAGATACGACACGTGATATTATCGCAGTACTTTCCTTGCTATTAACGGTCTGGCAATTGATAATTGCTTTTAAAAAATCACCTGGTTTTGCACTACGAATTAAAAATTTATTAGGTGCTAAAAAGGAGTTACAGCCAACACGAAATCAAATACGGAATAGAAATGAAATTGGTCTATTTAGTGCATTTTTTATAATTTCTCTTGGCGTTGCTTTATTATCGAGCTGGCTAATAGAAATTTGGGGCTTTATCGATTTTATTTTTTGGATTACTGGCATAATTAGCTCATCTATGATGCTGCTTTCATTTATATTTATTATAATCGACCTTGAGGAATGGCAAAAAAAAAATGGAAAATCATTTAACAATAGTAATCCTTTAATGTGGTCTATTGGGTTTGTAATAATTTATTTTATTCTGAATGATTTTATTCTTTTTTATAAACCACTTTATGAGAAATTAGGTTGGGCAAAGCATCTTTTGGTATTTCAATTATTCGCCCAAGGAAATATGGTCTTGATGGTATTGGATGAGTATTTTAAATCTGATTGATACAGCTTAGGTTTTCACGCCGACTCAGGTAACACATTGTAATCTGAACATTGACGGCATAAAAGCTGTAATGGGTTAAAGGGTCTTTCCAAATTGCACACAAGCCATAAATATACATTACGTCTTTGCCTAACTAAAACGGCAGATTTCTTTATGTTTCTAATGTTCAATATTTAAAAATATTTGCACGGAGTAGAATCGGTATGGCAAATAAATGCTCGTTATCCTTCTGTATTATTTTATTTAACGGTTTAAGCCACAAGGTTCTCAGTGCGTGAAGAAATCGCCCAACCGCCGCCCGGCACGGCTAAGACTTCTTCATACGCACAGAACCATCCGCACAGACCCTTTCGGCGCTGCCGCCCTCCTGATATTTTGTTGCGGCTTGCCAACGCTTCAGCGCAGCACATTCATTTTTTTTCGCTCCGCACAAAATCCACAAAAAAAATAAAAGAGCTGCACGCCAACGCACAACAGCCGCAACAAAGCCTGCCCACGGTCGGGAGCTACATTAACATAACGTGAACTTATAAGAGCTTTTTCCCCGTGCTTATGCGAGCATGCTCGCGCACGAAAAAGTCTTATAAGCACATTATGCTAAGTAGCCAGCGCCGAAAGGGGTTGCAAGAAATAACGCTATGCTGCGCAGCCCTTGCTTCAGTTATTTCTTGCCTTAGCCGTGCCAAGCTAACCCACATCCAAATTGCGTGCTGCGCACAAATCTTTTTATGCCATCTCCCTCCGGTCATTCAATGGCAGAGCCTGCGGCAGCAAGGAATGATAATTTTATTTTTCAATCACCGCAAACCAATACAGTAGTTAAACATCTTGTCTGGCGTACTTGATGCATTTAATTTTGTAAGAGAAAAAATATTTTTATTGATGTACTGCCTATTAGTCAGCAATTAAAAATGAAATTTATTTCTTTTTTGCTGATAGAATAAATATTCAAATTCAAAACGAAAATTTAGTAATAATTTATTTAAAATATTCTTTGATAGAGAACATAAGTTTAATTTTTTGATGTGATTATTCTGCTCATGGCAAACAAGAAAATATCCATCGTAGGAATAACGATAATGCACATGCGTAAATTTTAGAGCCATAGCAAATCCCTTGGAAGGGTGAAGTGTACCAAATGTTGCACAATTGATTTTTGTCGCGAAAGAGAACAGTATAATTAAGTTGATAAAAGTGAAAATGAAATGTGATGAAAGAAGAAAACAAAAAGCCAAAAAGCTGGATCAGCTTTCGCGTGAAGCCTGCCGAATATGAAAAAATTTACGACTTCTATTCTGAGACGAATTGCAAAAAATTAAGCGAATATGCACGCAAAATTCTCTTGCAAAAACCTGTTGTGATTATTTACCGCAACCAGACTGCGGAAGACTTTTTGTCAGCAGCGAACGATCTGAAAAAGGATCTCAATGCAGCTATCAAAATCCTACATGCTGCCCCCGGATTTTCCAAACAAATTGTTGTTAGCAAGGTTGAAGAAATCTGCCTCCGCATGAATGAAATCTATGAGCTATGGTCCCGGAAATAAAAGTGCCGCGCAGCATGAAACGCGTGCTGAATTATAATGAACAAAAAGTGGAGCATGGGCAAGCGCAATTAATTCATGCAGAAAATTTTTTGAAGCTGCCGCACCAGCTTGATCTTGATGACAAACAAAAACGTTTTGAAAATCTCATGATGCGCAATGAAAGAGCACTGACAAAAACGATCCATATCTCGCTGAATTTCCACCCATCGGAAAATGAAAAGCTGAACAAAGAATTGCTTAAAGAAATAACTGATGAGTACATGAAGCGAATCGGTTTTGAAAGGCAGCCCTATCTCGTGTACCAGCATCATGATGCCGGCCATCCACATGTTCATATTGTGTCAACTCTCATCAGGAACGATGGCAGTAGGATCTCAACGCACAATATCGGCCGTAGCCAATCTGAAAAAGCAAGAAAGGAGCTTGAAAAAATTTATGGATTAGTAAGTGCAAATAAAAACGAATTGCAAAAAAATATTGAGCAAAAAAAATCCAATGTCCAAAAACTGAAATACGGAAAAGCAGAGACAAAAAAGAGCATCTCGAATGTGGTCGATTTTGTAACGAGCCAATATAAATATGCCTCGCTCCAGGAACTGAATGCAGCGCTGCGGCAATACAATGTCGTTGCAGACCGAGGGCGAGAGGAGGGGAGGATATATAAGAACAGAGGGCTGATGTACCGCATGCTTGACGACAACGGAAAAAAAATCGGTGTGCAGATAAAAGCAAGCAACATTGAAAACAAGCCAACGCTTGCAAACCTCGAAAAGAAATTTCTAGAAAACGAATTGAAGCGCCAGCCTGAAATGAAGCGTTTAAAAAATTCTATTGACTGGACATTGGTGAAGCTGCAAAAATCATTGAAAGAATTTGTCCGTGCATTAGAACAAGAAAGAGTATCAGCGATAGTAAGCAATGATAAAAGAAATAAAGAACATGGATTTATTTATGTTGACCATCAAACAAAATCAGTATTCAGTGAAAGCAAGCTTGGAAAAGAATACACTGCAGAGAGAATATTTGAAAGAGTTGGCATTGAGCAATCGAAAGCAAATGAATTCAATAATGAGAGGGATATAAAAAATGAAAACACATTGTCGAATGTTCTTGAGCTTATGATGAAACCCGAAGATTCAAATGAAGAGCTTGTCTATGAGCTAATGGACAAGTACAAACAAAAAAAACAAAAGGAACATTCACGCGAATTGTAGAAAAAATAATCCTCCTTTATGCAAAACAATATTCAACCTGCCAGCGATGATGGCGCAAGAAAACTTCGTGAGCTATCCAGGATAATCAGCATTGCCATCCTCATCATCCATTTTTATGGCTACTGTTATCCGGCATTTGAACATTGGAAACTGACATGCAAAATAGCAGACCGGCTTGCAATAAATTTCTTTAAAATAGATTTCTTGAGAAATTACTTCAAAGCAAAATCTGTAGCTCTTGCAGCTTTGGCATTTTCTTCAGTTGGCATCAAGACAAGAGAAAATGAAAGGTTGAATTATAAATATGCGATAACATACACCATCATCGGCGCACTGTTTTATTTTTTTGGCTATTTGTTGTTTGACTTGAATTACGACACAGCTGATTTGTGCATCGCCTATATGATCGCAACAACACTCGGCTACATTTTTTTGCTTAGCGGGTTTTTGATTTTTTCAAAAATTGTTACAAGCAAATTCTCAAATAAGCAAATCTTCAATACCTACAATGAAACTTTCCCGCAAGAAGAGAGATTGATTGAGAATGAATACTCAATCAATCTGCCTGCAGAGTATAACCTTCGTGGCAGGTCACGTTCGAGTTGGATAAATGTCACCAACCCTTTCCGAGGATTATTGATTTTAGGAACTCCGGGGAGCGGCAAAACTTTTTTTGTAATACAGAATATTATCAGACAGCACATCCAAAAAGGTTTTGCGATGTTCATTTATGATTTTAAATATCCTGACTTGACAACAATCGCTTACAATTATTATCTGCAATATCAATCTTCTTATAAAGTCAAGCCTGAATTTTATGTGATCGATTTTGAAAACATCATGCACCGGTGCAACCCGATTGACGTGAGATCAATGCATGACATAACTGATGCCGCTGAATCTGCAAGGACAATTCTGTTGGGATTAAATCAAGCATGGATAAAAAAGCAGGGAGATTTTTGGGTGGAGTCACCGATTAATTTCTTGACCGCACTGATTTGGTATTTACGGATATACGAGGACGGTAAATATTGCACGCTTGCGCACGTGATAGAGCTGATACAAACGCCTTACGATAAATTATTTTCCATTTTAAGAGCAGAGCCGCAGGTAGAAGCGCTGATCATGCCATTCGTCACCGCATACATGAACAATGCAAATGCACAGCTCGAAGGACAAGTTGCAGGCGCAACAATCAGCCTCGGGAAATTATCTTCGCCGAATTTGTACTATGTACTTTCTGGAAATGATTTTACGCTTGACATCAATAATCCCGATAGGCCAAAAATAGTTTGTGTCGGAAACAGCCCGCAAAAAGCAAATATCTATGGCGCGATGCTCTCGCTTTATATAACAGAGCTGACGCGCCAACTTAATAAAAGGAATAAATTGAAAAGCAGCATCATCTTCGACGAGTTCCCTTCAATTTATTTTAACGGCATTGATAATCTTTTAGCGACTGCGCGTAGCAATAAAGTAGCAACAACGCTTGCAATACAAGATGCAAGCCAGTTAAAACTTCATTACGGAAAAGAGCAAGCGGAAGTTATCATCAATATTGTCGGCAACATCATCAGCGGCCAGGTCTCCGGGGAAACAGCGAAACAGCTTTCAGAAAGTTTTGGAAAAATAATTCAGGACAAGCAAAGCGTTTCAATGAATGACAACAAAACATCCGTAACTAATTCAACTCATCTTGAAATGGCGATACCGCAGTCAACAATTTCTTCCCTTTCTTCTGGCGAATTTGTTGGGATGGTCGCTGATGACCCGCAGCAGAAAATCCGTTTGAAAAAATTCCATTGCGAGATAATAAATAAAGCTTCTAAAAAAGAAAAACAGATTGATTTTAAAGAATTACCGCAATTGCAAGTCGACAAAAAAATAATCCTTGAAAATTATCTGCTTATCAAAAATGATATTCGTCAAGTCATTGAAACGGAAATGGAGAGGATTCTGAATGATCCAAGATTGAAAAGCAGTATGGTGAAAAGGATGTAGTGAAAATTACTTTCTTGACGGATTTAAGAAATGGTTTTTTTCTCTTCGTGTTTTTCTTTTACTTAAACTTACTAAATTTCGAATGGATAAAACAGCGAAGATGCATTTGAAGAGTCGAGTTAGCATCTAATTGCTAAGAAAATTAACATACAAATTTGGCATGTAGTAACTTGCAGTATTATAAAATAATTAATCATTAATTTAATTTTATGCGATTACATGATAGCGAAATTTACGACCAAGCAAGATGCAATTTATTTGATGTTGCAGTAAATGTTACTGGGGCTATGTTTATTGTAACTGAAGTTGTTGAAAAAAGGGAAATTGAACATAAAGTTTACTTTTACAAACTGAGTGACGAGTGGAAGGAATTAAAAATCGTTTCTAAGGAGGACGAGAATATAAAAACAAGATTATTTCAAAAATGAATAATTATTTTCCTCAAATCTGTAACAGAAGTCTAGTAAATCCAAGACTCGAAAATGATTTTACTGGAATTTTTTAGCTAGCTTTTACAGGCAGTGTTTTTCAACTTTTGTAGTATGAAAATAATTGCAATAATTGGAGATACACATTCAGGCAAATCGGCCCTTATAAGGAATCTTACAGGAATATATAGAGGTGAAAGAATATTTCAACTTGCCTTTACAGACGGGGTAAAAAGCGTTTTCATAAAAAACGCTGCGTTGCAAGAGCGTAGTCAAATAACTCCTGAACAACTTTTGGATCAGTTAACTGACCTTCAAAACAATCGACACATAGATCTTGCAATAATACCGTTCCGGATAGAAGGAACAGTTGCTAGCTTAAATGGTATTCCCCACAATTTCCCTTCAGGAGAAGTATATATTCAAACTTTGGTGGATAATGGTTTGGACGTCGATATTATCATAAAATTAAGCGAATTTAGATTCGCAAATGAAGCGCTCAACAGTATCTGTAAGAATATGATGATTACACCATGGAATATCAGAACTAAATTAGTAAGAGAGCTTCTTTACCTGTTATAAACAAATGTGCTACACTAGCTTTTTTATGATTTTTAAAATATAATAAGAAGACAGCTGGGGACCTTTGCAATTATTACAGACACTGCTAATCAAATAATGTGGGGCCTTCAAAATTCTTCGAAGCACCACCTAAATTTCCACGTCTGTATTCCCTTTCAATCGACTTACCGATACGTATTGGTTTCTTAGAACTGTGCATTCGTTGGATCGTCGATTCACCAAATTTATTTTTTTCGACAATAACCATCTGATCTCTCCTCAATTTTTTATCTAGTAAAACAGTATTGTGCGTTGTAAATATCATTTGAGAATTGATAGGATTTATTTTGGGATTATGAAATGATTGCACTAGCATTTCTAATAGCGAAGAATGAAATCTTGCATCAAGCTCATCGACCCAAATTAATTGCGAATTTTTGATCGCGTATGATATTAAACAGATAAATATGAAATATTTTAATGAGCCTGCTGATTCACTTTTTAGGAGTTCAAACTCAATGATTCCTATATTTTTTTTATTGTCATCAAATAGGTCATGGGAAGCATATAGTTCAAAGTTTTTTATTTCTTTTTCGAACCAAATGTTCAACAGGCCTTTTTGAAGATCTAACTTATTTTTTGATAGACTCTCAACTCTATCAAAAATTGTCTTGAAACCTAAGTCTGCATTTTTAATAAATTTCAATATAAGGTCTTTATACATGGGGTCTGAGTAAATGGCGCGAGCTTTCACTAGTTCTTTTAAATAGTCATCAGGGATTACCAGATTTGCGCTTAGCCAACTGGAAATTGATTGGACACGTGGTATATTTTCCTGCGTAAAAAGCACTGACAAAAACAGGATGTGCGGCTTTGTAAAATAAATTGCTTTATTGATATTATGGTCTGCATCTTTATTCCAGGATTTGCTTATTTTAAAATCTTGCCCCGTCCTTTCAAACAGATAATTTTCGCGGACTTTCGCTTCAGAATAATATAACTTCTCTTCAATGATCTCCGTGGCGCTGAACGTAAAATGATAACGGTATTTTGTTTCCTTTAATAAAAAAGTAATCTCGAAAAAACTTGGCTTTTCCTCCGTCGAAGGATTTAAGAGAAAGGGCTTAGTCTCAATCCGATTGTTCGACTGGCCTAATGCAAATGAATTAAAAACAAAGTGTTGAAAAAATTGAAAACCCTTTAGCAAATTGGATTTTCCATGAGAGTTATGGCCATAAATCGCAATCGATTTAAGCAATTTTGTATTATGGTCATAAAAAAATGGGGTATGCAAATTTTCTTCTAAATCCTTCAGACTTTCTGGCACAAGATTCAGAATCTGTACATCTTTAAAAGACAAGAAATTACCAAGGGAAAAATTTACGAGCATATGTTTACTGCTATCAAAATTATACAAAAAATGCTTTTGTGGACAATCTGTGCGACAGACCGAGGCGGATTTTGTCTATAAATTGCAGAGTTCAAAATTATTCATTTTTGTTCAAATTATGGACTCTGGGATACTAGTAATGATGGCGATAGTCAGTTTTTGAGCAAATCACCAACTCTTAAAATATTTTTTTATGGAATGTATTTACTGTTCTGGGGCATTACCTGATTCAGGTTTTTTTTGCCCTAATTGTGCGAAACAATTCAAATGTAAGAACTGTAGCAGCTTGCTTATAAAAGATGCTATTATTTGTATCGAATGCGGTGAGGAAGTAAGGAGAAAAATCAATGCTTCATTTAACACCATTGATTTTTCTGAGACGAGATCGACCAGAACGTTCAAGGCTGCTTTTACGGACACAATTGGAAATAATATAAGCGAGGCATTCGGAGTAATTTTAGCGAACAGGATTTCAGGCACTAAAATTAGATCTTTAAATGGACTGCCACCAGCAATAGACTCAACTAAGACTGAAGATGTTGTTGCAGAAATACTGGATGAAAAAGGAGCAAATAATCCGGAAATTGACCAGTTGAAGAAAATTATAAAAATTGATAACGATAAGGCGACTTTAGTTGAAACGAGGCTTAAGGCAAAATCGAAAAGAGATTATGCTATACGGCTAGCAATAATATTTCTTTATCACAAATATTTGCTTGGAGTGGAATCTGTGCCGAGGCGAGACCTTACAACAATCGTCGATAGCGCAAGTGTCGAGGATGGGAATTTTAGATTTTGGCTTGCTAATAATCCACAAATAGGCATTGATGGAGACTTTGTGCAAATCAAAGCGCCAGGCATTGAATTGGCAAGAACTTATGTGTCAGAAATATTTAGCGCCGAAGCTAAAGACAAATGGCAAATAGGGACACAATCCAGAGCTAAGAAAACCAAAGATAAAAGCAAAAACGAAAAGTCAAAGTAATGGGCGTATTTAATGAGTTTTGTGAAGTTGCGAAAGTTTCCGAACAATCGTCAAAGCTTGACGTGGCTATTGCGTTTATGTGGTTTCATCAATATAAAATCAAGAAAAATGAAATCACTTTAAAGGAGATAAACAACTACTTTGCTCAATCTGATCTATCATTATATAATTCAACTTATTTAAAAAAAGATTTGAATAAAAGCAATAGAGTTGCTAAAGGCTCTGATGATAAATATAAATTAAACAGAAAAGCTCTTGAAGAATTAAATAAATTGTATTTGCCTCATTTAGAAAAAGAAATCTCAATAACAGAAAGGGCAAATATTAAGATCACCCCATTTCTTAGCCCTACTGACATCGAGGATGCAAAAAAGATGGCTGGTCTATACATAATTCTACATTGCCTAGAAAATTCCGTTCGTAAATTCATAATTGATATTTTAGAAAAAAAAATCGGTAGTAATTGGTGGGATAAAGCAAAAAATGCTGAGCTTGAAAAAAAAATAAAAGAGAGAAAAGAAAAAGAAGCTAAAAATAAATGGCTTAGCCCTAGAGGCTCCCTATCGCCATTGTATTATCTAGACTGGGGTGACTTGGTAAAAATAATCAGAAAGTTTGAGACGGATTTTAAAAGCTTTTTTGATGAAATGAAATTTGTCGAACTGAGGCTTGAGGAATTAGAGAAGGTTAGAAATATCATCGCTCACAACGGGGTACTTCCATCTAACGATGATTTTGATCGTGTAGTGTTGCATTTTAAGGATTGGTGCAAGCAGGTCACTCAGTCTTAGATTGCGATTAACTGATTAATCTTTACATGTCTTCAATGGCTCATTAAAATAATTGCAGAAGATATTTATTGGTCTATTTCCAAGTGTATGTATAATTCGAATTTTATTGATACAAAAAATAATCAACCAATAATGGAGGTTGTTGTATCTATTGGCTATCAGGACAAAGATAATTTCTTTGTTTCTGGAACTGGGGTGATCATAGCTCCCCATTTAATCATAACGGCCAGACATGTTATTGAGGATTTTATAAACCAATTTACGAATGTAAGGTTGGAAAAAAATATGAAGACCGGCAAGGAGAATGAAACAATTGACCATGTAAATATTTTTGCTGCTCAATATGCCGAAAATGGAAATAAAATATATGTTTGGAGAGCGTATGAAATTTATTTTTGCCTTCAAAGCGATATCGCGTTTTTATATGTGCTTTCCGCTAATAATGAGTCTGCCGATTACAGTTGGAAAAAGTGTAAAATCGATTTAAATCTGCCTTCAGTTGGCGCACGCATTGTCGGTTTCGGCTTTCATAATTCTACCAGTAAGATTTCGGTCGGGGAGCAAGGAACTTCATTGCATTGGGACAACTCGGCTGCAACCACAATTGGCAAGGTGGTTGAAATATTTCCAGAAAGAAGGGATAGTGTCCGTTTGAACTTTCCTTGTTTCCAAACAGATGCCCAATTTGAGGGCGGAATGAGCGGTGGCCCGGTTTTTAATGAAGAGGGCTCATTGTGTGGCTTGATATGTGACTCCTTTCCAGCGACAAATGAATTCCCTGAACATGTCTCGTATGTGACGCTTCTCTGGCCTGCAATGATAACGCAACTGAAAATTCCATATCCTGAGTTGCTAGATAAAATTCCATATCCGGCTTTGCTTTTGGCACAGATGGACGCAATATCTGCAGTAGGCTGGGAGAAAATTAGTCTGCAGAACGTCCGCGGTGGGAGCTGGTTTGATTCTATTGCTGTAAGCCTCTAACTAACCCCT
>PMSV01000017.1 GCA_003168265.1 Chitinophagaceae bacterium | reverse complement strand
TGCAAGTAGTTGATACAAGGGGCCATTATTAGAGACAAATAGTTATTATCCGGGCGGACTCACTATGGCGGGGATAAGCGATAAGGCATTGAAGACGAACTACGCTGAGAATAAGTACCGCTATAACAAGGGATCAGAGCTACAAAACAAGGAGTTCGCGGATGGATCAGGATTAGAGATGTACGATACCCATTTCAGACAACTTGACGTACAGTTGGGTGGCCGATGGTGGCAAATAGATCCGAGACCCAACGCATCTGAAAGCCCTTATGCTGCGATGGGGAATAACCCGATATTGCATAATGATCCGTTAGGTGATACAGTTCGTCATAGTTTTAGGACAGGGTTTTTAGGGATATTTGGGAAAAAAGCTACGGTTGACTATAACAATGGCAAATATTATAATGCAGGAACTAGCACAGAATACACGGGCAAATTAAGGAGCTATCAGAAGTCTCTGTTAAGTGATCTCTCCACTCTTTCCAACAATAGTGCTACAAGTACCATGATGGGTGGTTTAGTGAACAGCACTCAAGTTATACAGATACAGAATGGGGGAAGTGCTTCGAATGGCGGCGCTAGTTTTGAGGCGGTAGCTGCTGCTGCAAATCCTGGTCAGCCTTTAATTGTTAATTACTCTGTTGGACACTCCTTCAATTCTAGCGATGTTAACCAGGGGAATTCAAATACAAATATTCCGGGATTTGTGGCGTTGGCTCATGAATTTGCACATGTGCAAGATTGGATAACGAATGGCAGGACGAATTTTACGGCCGGCACCCAATGGTATACATCAGCCATAGATGGCAGAATCGTAGCGAGAAGTGAAATATTTGCGACAGACGTGGAGAATCGATTGAGGGCGAATTTAGGACTTCCTTTGCGAGAGTTTTACTCAGCCGATAGGAGCAGAGGGATTACGGAAGGTCAAATTTTATTGCCAGGTACTAGAACGAATGCCAATATAAATTTCATTAATAATGGCGTGGATGCAGCGGGCAACCCAATACCTGTTACTTATTAAATCCACCAACTCATGAGAAATATTCAAATATCTAAATTCCTTTGTTTTGCGTCGTTTTTAGTATTGTACTCTTCAATGTTGTCAGCCCAAGTGATCGGGATTAAATTGATTGAGAAAAACAAAGAAAGAAAATATGCCTTGTTAAAAACGGATGCTTCAGATAATTACGCGACGATCTTGAGAGATACACTAAACGAGTTTAATCGATACCCTTCTGCAAAAGCTGCGGATCAGTATATACCATCCTTATCCGACATTCAAAACCTCGAATGGATTTTAAAAAAGAGTTTTGTATCGAATGGAGAAATAGTTGTAAGTGGGCTGGGGGAGATTTTATTCAAGCGCTTCACGGGGTTTAATCGGCAATATTCCGGATATATTGACAAAGCAGGGGATACGGTACTGGTTGTATGTTTTTTGGATTTTAATGATAAGAAGAAGGCAAAAAAGTTCTTCTCTAACTGGAAGTACCAGAATGAGTATTTAGCTTCCGGACTTTTTCTGGATAACAAACCTCCCCACATTTATTGTTTTGCCTATAACTTGCATTTACGAGTATTGACTAAGTTTACGGTGTAAAATCGTTCCTTGAGATAAAGAAACTTCCCTAGCTTTACGGTAACGCAAACAGTTAGACCGTGAACACCTCCCTGGAGCATTTACCGGAGCACAAGCAAAAGCAGCTGAGAGAGATCACCGGGATCATCGTAAAGGCGGTCGATCCTGAGAAGGTGATCCTGTTCGGCAGCCATGCGACGGGCCGGTGGGTGGAGCACCGGTACACGGAAGGCGGCATAACTTACGAATATATCAGCGACTACGATATCCTGGTGATCACCAAATCCGGTGAGACCCGGAAGGACTACGAAGTGCAGGACGTGATCGAAAACCGCTGCGTGTACAAGACGCCGGTAACGGTGATCACCCATGACATTGATTTTGTGAACAAGATGCTCAGCGAGGGGCAGTACTTCTTTACCGATATCGAGAAAGAGGGCATCCTGCTATACGATGCGGGCAACACACCGCTGGCGGAGCGCAAAAGGGATAAGGTATGTAGGCCGATCTTTAGGCAGGCCTACCAGCCTGCGCACAATTGAAGATCAGATGTAAAACTCTGAAAGGTTCTGCATTCTTCCACAATTTCATCACCACTGACGGTGGCAACTATATTCTGTTTGTGAACGTCTATGCCGCATCCTCGGCTAATGACCTGATCAAACGTAACAATCTTCGTACTCATAATAAGATGTTTATGGTAATGACGACGATTTTCATGCCTATTTGTGAGGCTCCCTCATGCCTGTTTTTTTAAAAATTCAATCTCGACTTTCTGCTGCCCAATCTGGGCATACAGCTCTTGGGTATCCACATCTGCTTCATCTTTGGATTTACCTTTTTCAAAAGCGACAGCCATGTTTTCCAGGAAAGCAGCCTTCCACTGAGAAATCATTACCGGGTTTACTTCGAACTGTTTAGCCAGTTCGGATAATGTCTTTTTTTCCTTAATGGCCTCCAGAGCAACTTTGGCTTTGAAAGCGGAGCTGAATTTGCGGCGTGTTTGCTTTGTCATTTTGAGATAGTTAAATTACGAAAATATTTAACTAACCCTCTGGTCCGAAATATGGGGAGTATTATATTCACTATAATAACCTCATCCTTACTAATTTCAGTGAAATTCATAAAAGAAGTTTTGAGCTAAATCGTCACCACTCCAGATTCTTAGATGAACGTCTTCCTATCCGACAACTCAATATGCAAGGTAAATTTATTCAAAAATTTTCCAGCCTAACCGAGGCTGAAAAAAAAACCGGATTTCACATCAGCGGTATTTCCGCTTGTTTGAATAGTCGTATATATCAATTCCAGGGATTTCGATGGGAAACAATTTTTAAAAAAACCCGCGCCACCTATTCCAAAAGCCCATGATAAGCAGATTTTTAATGAATATCTGTGGAAAAAAATTGGGACGCCGCGGACATCTAAAATGAACCCGATACCAACTTTGAATATCAGTGCCGGGAATCTAAAGGGTGAAAAATGGAAGGTTATGGAAGGTCTCGAAACTTCATACCAGTTATCAAATTTTGGAAGGGTAAGAGCATTACCACGTTTTAAATATGGAGGAATATCACAAATCTGGACAAAGGGAAGAATATTGAGGCTTGTACCTGACGGAAAGGCACACAAAAAAACATCCTGCCTCCTGGTGCCACTTACTAAAAATGGGAAAAAATTCCAGCAATCAGTCGCACGGTTGGTTTCTCATCACTTTGTTAAGAAAATTGATCTCAAGGATAAAAAAATCCGCATTGGATTTAAGAATACCAAATGCTATGATTTAAAAGACAAAAATTTATTTATTCAATAAAATTGTTAGGCAGCCTTACAACAATAATCCCGAACTAAAACAGCTTTGATCAAAAACCAAAGAATATCGCCATTTGACCAAGAATTTACCCGACAGTATGGTAAGGGTGGATTACCCTTTCGAGGTAAGGGGGCAAAGAATCTCCTAATGTAGTTATTTTGGTTTATTCTTTTTAGGCGGCATCTTCGTTCTTATGCTCAAAGTTATGGAAGGAGTCTTTAGGGATCCAAACCGGGAGCATTTGGTGGTAAAGAAAATTTAAAGTATTCCAAAAGGAATTCATATCCTCAGAGAGAAAGGAAGATTTCAGAACGTACCCTGTATATTTTTATTATTGACGAAATACTTCCAATTGTTTTTGAAATCCTTGTTAGTCGGGGCAAACCCAATACTGACAAGGGCACCAACCTGCATTTTTGGACAAAAACACCATAAAACGCACCCCAATTCCGCACTCCATATTTTAAAACCCTATACTCCAAGTAAATCAAATACCTCATATTTGAAGGAATTAAGCGTAACTGTTGCCATCTAATTTGACAATTTTGTTAGACTTTGACTTGACTCTCCATCAATAAAATATTCTCATTGGTAATCTTATATTCGAAAAATCTTCTATCATCCTCTGACCTTGCCCTTTCTATCAAAACTGCACTGAGATTAAATTTCAACTTAAACTTATGATTAATTCTATTAATGGTCTCTGTCCTAATTTTCTTTTGGATTTCGAAAGACTTTTTGCTTAAGCCAAGCGTAGAATTGATTTCCTCAACAGAGAAATGTTCTCCTTTTTTTGATTTAGATATTATTTTATTTATGAGTTCCATTTCAATCGCATTAAACTCCAGTTGATTCTTATTTGTATTTATATCAGGATTTGGTTTGATAGTGTTTGCTAATTTGTTTGAGATTCTTTTTCTGAAAAAAAATGCGGTCAATCCGGTGGCCCCCGTCAATAACGCAATAATGTAAATATTAGATTTGGTTTCACTACTCTGAGCAGGTTCATATAACGCGAAGGGCTCTTTTATAAAATCATTAATTGAAATAGGGACTGAGTGCAATGAAAAGGTTGTATCATGAATAAGAGTATAAAATATTTTATTATCGTACTCAAAGCTGTTTATGGGTTGTACGCCCTTGGAATTGCCATAAAACAAATCTTTGATTTTTGTATTGGCCAATCTGTATACTTCGTTCTTTTCAAAATTCAACAGATACTGATTCTCTGAATTGAATGCTATAAGAACACTATGTAATGAGGGTAAATTTATTCGGTTAATCGGGAAGGTGGCTTTTACAAGCAAGTTGGAGAATTCTTTCGTGAAGATTCCTAATTCTGTATTCTTCTTTTTGTCCAAATCTAATTCTACAACTCTATAATCGGCAAACTTTTGACCTGTAGCCTCATCCTCAAATGGCCATTGCACATAAAGAAGCTTAGAATGAGCTGGTAGAAGATTATAAATAAACTCGTTAACAGGAAACTCCTCATTGATTTTTTCAATATTCCATTCATGATTTAATTCGCTGAAATACCGTAGCTGCCCATTCATCCGCCAAAATCCATATCCACCCAAAGAATAAATTGTATCCCGGTAGGAAAAATCAATCGAACTCCCATTGTAACCAGAAAAGTAGGTAGAATCAACCCTGACAAATTCAATCTGGTCATTTGTTTCTGAAGTCGCCTGATACACCTGACCTGATTGGTCTACCAATAAATACAAGCCTTTCTGGTTCCTAATGATTTTGCGAGCATGATATTTAAACATGCCATCGGCAATGGGGATAAATTGCTCATATCCATCCATCGTAAATATGGAAGAAATTGGTTTATCCAACTTGAAAAGAAAATCAAATAAAGGAGTCTTTTTAACCCAAAATGTTTGAGAAGTCGAGTGATTAAAGAATATAAATATGCTAACAATAAGAAGATACACAGACTTCATATAGGAAATATCTATATAAAATTCGCAATTTGAGTATCCTAATAGTACGAATAAAATATCATTTATGTCATTAATTAATAACCTTATTTATATATGATTCTATAATAATAAAATGTGAAGCATTTTCTGGAACTCAACTTGAAACCTATTTGGTATACTATTTAGTAACCTTAATTACATGAAGCCATAAACATTGGAAATAATTTTATGCTTCAAAATTCAGAAAATGAAAAAAATAATTTCCTTTTTTATGGCTGCTGCACTTTTTATGTTTACAGATTGTAATAAAAGCGGTAGTAATCCCGTGGTCGTTCCAATTGCTCCTTCAAATTTAACCGCTATTGCTGTTTCTGCTTCCCAAATCAATTTATCATGGACAGATAACTCAACAAACGAAACCGGGTTTAGAGTGGAACGTAAAACTTCAGCCACTTCATATTCGCAATTAACTACCCTAGCGGCTAGGGTTAATAGTTACAGCGATACCGGCCTTACTTCCAATACGACCTATACGTATAGGGTTTGTTCATTTAATTCAGCGGGAAATTCTAACGCCTTTACAAATGAAGCCAGTGCTACTACAAAAAGTACGATATTAGATACCTTGAAAATGGGGTTGGTTGCATGGTATCCATTTACAGGTAATGCAAATGATAGCAGTGGAAATAATTATAACGGAACAGTAAATGGAGCTATATTAACCACAGACAGATTTGGAAACAACAATGCAGCTTACCTTTTCAACCAAGATACAAACAACATAACTATACCAACTTTAACCGAAACCAACATTCTTACATATTCAGTGGCAGGATGGTTTCAAAAAACCACTACTTCCTTTAATGTGGACGGTACAATATTCTGTGGCAGCAACCCCTGCAATGCGCCGGGTGGATTACGTTTTTATATTGGTAATACGAATCAGGCTGCATGGGGTGCAGAGTTTCAGTCTTGCTCTTCTATGCAATTAATAACTCAAAATCAGAATTATTCCGATAGCATATGGCATAGTTTTGTAGTTATTTTTAACTCCCAAGCGGGCCTAATCACCGCAAGCCAACTTGCCATCTATATTGATGGGATATTAGTCCCTCAAACCCAATATAGTCAGGGCAATCTTAATAATGTTATAGCTCCGATTAATAACCAGAATCTAGCAACAATAATTGGAAATGTCCCTAGTAAAGCAAACCCTTTCCAAGGAAAAATTGACGATATACGAGTTTATAACCGCGTATTAACACAATCGGAAATACAATATTTAGCATCTCATTAATTAACCTCAGACATTGGAAGCACCGGTCAGATTGACCGTAAAAAAATGTGGCGAATTAACCAGACCTTTATCTGGTGAAGATTTGAAACACATTTAACTAATAAGTTAAGTTGGACCTATTACTAGCCTCACTTGGAGCTGTCATTCTTATCCGGCGCAAGCTGGTCAAATTTTTCCGGCTTTACATGGTCTGCAAAAATCGGCGCATAGTGGTCAGCCGAACCGGCGCGCACACAATTGTTTCGTATTTCTACGAAAATAAATCGAGTGCTTGTGCTCTTGTTCACTTCACCACAACCGCATACTTTTGATTTATCCAATTCGATGAAAAACACACAAGAAATCCAAATCCATCTTAGAAAACCTTAACCAGTCCCAAATTACATTGAAGCCCTGATAACCTCAGGGTTTTTTTATTTCATTTTCAGGATTCTTACAAAGGCATCAAAAGATTTAACGCGGAAGTCAAGAAATCAACAAAGAACAGGACAACTTGCTGTAGTTACACTTGCACCACGAGATTTTAAAGCTAAGTTTAAATGGCGAATAGGTTCATATCTTCTTTATTATTTTCTGTTTTCAAGCCATGCAGAATTTGATGATAATAAAGATTCAAAGTCTTTTATTTTATTGAATTGAGATTTAGGAACTATAAGTGGTTTTATCAATCCACATGAAGTATTTAATAATCTAGATATTACTAAAGATTTTACATGGTCACTTAGCTCGCCATATTTTGTAGTTGATTTTGATGATATTTATCCCATAAAAGAAATAAAACAGTATTTGAAAAAAAACGAAATATTAACAATTGGGTGACTGGTATATGGATGCCTCTGGAAACCCTAAAAAAAGTGAACAAAAAATCATGGAATTTATTTTGCCAAATTTATGATTTGATGTCACTCTTCGAATAACAGTGATTGCCACCGTTTCTCAGGCTGTCAATTTTGCCCAGATGCTTGGCTTTGAAATCGTGTTGCTAAAGCTACCTTTACAGAGTAGCTTACTTCAATCGATAAAATTTACTTTCTTTTTATAGCAAATGTAGGCAGTAAATCGTGCCTCCTCTACCGTGACAACACGAGTTTTTGAAACACAATCCCTGGTTTCCTTCGATCTCTGATTTTCGGGCATTTCCTGAACATTTTATAAATTTGAGGTGAATCATTATGATACATATGGAACAGAATAGAGAACCGGAGATAGAAAAGAGGCGAAACCGCGGCGGGACTGTAGATATAGGTACAAAGGAAGAAGGAGCCATAGTAGAGACAATCAATATAAATGAGCGGTTGATTATAGTGAAAGAAAAGTCGATATACGAATTTGTGCTTGCTGATACGCTAGACCCCAAGAGAGAAAGACCAAATCTTCCTTCCAGTGTGCATACCAAAATATTAGATCGTGGGTCAGATGATCCAGTGGTGGCGCGTATTTTCCTGACGGCAAAAGCCTTGTTTGACACTAACTATTACCCTGACTCAATAAACGTGAGAAAAGCACTCTTGCACACGCTGGAGGTGGTAAAAGAGTTGAGAGCCATGGAAAAAGAAATCGAAGGATACAATTCGGAACACGATAAGGCCTGTAACGCTTATGAGGAACGAAAAGGAGTCCCTGCCTATATGCTTCCTTCAATACCCGATATGCTGACACGCTGCAAAACGATCTTCCAAAAGGCTGATCACGCTTGCCAATATATAATGGACGTGATCAGATTGTTTTACCCCGAAATGTCTGAAAAGAATTATTACACCGATTTTGAAAAATTCGTGACAATGAAATATGGGGAGAATGATCATTTTTCCAAGTTCCTTCAACAGGTAGTGCCATTCATAATGGAGATCCGGCGTGCGCCGAATTGTTTTGAGCACCGAAAAGTGGAGTTAATTTTGACCAATTTTGAAATACAGGACAAGGGCAGTCTATTGATGCCCACCTTCGAAATGAACTTTGATGGGTCGATTATCCCCCGGCAAGACCTCCACACATATCTGTCGAATGTAATGAAAGGCCTGATGAATTCCTTCGAAAACATGCTGCCCTTCCTGGCAAGTAAGCATATTAAGCCAATGGGCGTGATTGCTCCCCAAATCCGAGAAGTTCCTGAAGAAAAACGGCGCCGCAAAATGGTCCGATTTGGGATATGGTTACCTTTTGCCAATGAGGGGTTTTACGCACAATGAACGAACCTAGTAGCTTTGAGCCATTATCCGAGAAACTAAAATTGCTGTTTGAAATACTTTTTCAAAAATTCATCTGGGAATCGCATCCATATAGGTATCAAAGCGCGGGGCTTTTTGTGTGCCATCGTTAATAACGCCCGGTATTGTCAGAAAAAATATCACTTCCCAACGAGATGACGACTTGATCCTTGAAATTGATAATTGACACAGTTTATTTTACAGTCTCGGTGCCCCGTCACTTTTTTGACATTCTAAATCAACTATTTTATTCTTAGGAGAATTCGTATTCCCCTTCTCCAAGTAATTCAGGGAAATCCAATAAATCAAAATTCACAATTTTTATAATCATCGTAAATAGCTCTTGGAAATGATTTTTTCGCAAAAACAATTCAACTTTTAACATCCTGCACTAGCTGACCCATAATTGAATTAAAAGTCACTTTACTAATATGTAGACCAAACTCCCCCGCGGCTGAAATGAAGGAACATACCGAATATACCCTGCACTTGCCAAAGTTTTAATGCACTTATGATATGTTGTTTTTGAATTGATCTTCGAAAGCTTCATAATTTCTTTTCGCCGTATCAGAATTGGGTTATTGAAATTACTTTTATTCCAGCACTGGAACAGCGCCATATAAATGCAAAGATGGGGTATGGCAATCCGCTCGTCCTTGCCGACAATTTCAAAAAAGTAATCAAGTTCCAGTATTCGTTGCATAGTTCCAAGAGTAAAGAGGTTATTTTAATTTAAGTATGCACCACAACGTTATAAATCGCACCACCTTGCAATAAATAAATTAGGCTCCCTAAAAAATGATTGTAAGAGGGGATGTACTTGATATGGCCATAGGCATGCAGATCACGGATGCAGCGGTGATATGTGCCTGCGGCTGAGATCTTCGCTAGTGGCATGATGTCCCTGCGGAAAATACGGATCGGGTTTTGCCTTTCATGTTCCTGCGAATATTGAAGGATGGCTAAAAACAAGCTGATATGCGCAGGGCAAATGCGCGGATCATCCCGGATACTTTTTAAAAAGACAATAATCTCACGATCAAAATTCATAACCAGGCAATTTCAGAATCCTTCTTCCACCAATTTTTTCACATCCTCTTTGCGGTAATAAACTGTACCTCCCACTATTTTCCAGCGCAGTTTTCCAGCATCCCGCAAAATATACAGCTTGCCAGTGGAACACTTTAGTATCTGCCGAACATTTTTTGTTCTCAGACCTTCCAATGGTTCTCGGCTTGCCTGCTTTAAATGAGAAGCCCATTCTTTCAAATCATTCAGCAACTGCATCCTGAAATGCTGCAGGTCTTCTTTTGTAATGATCTCCACTCCCATATGCCACGTTTTCTGATAAAAAATTCTCATTATTCGCTAATGCGCAATCTTGTGCCGGTTGCGCTGCTTGCGCTCTTTCTTTTCGCCATCCAGGCTTTGGTTTTCCTCTTTTTTTATAGAGTGATCCGCATTTTGTTCTTTACCGACTTTCTGCTGCGACGCAACCCCGTTTTGCTCTCCGTTCAAATTCTGTTTTTGTTCCTTTCCCACTGTTTGCTGCTGGGCAACAGATTCTTTTTGTTCCTGCTTTTGCGAGAGTGATTGCAGCGGTACGCGCTGCATATTATTGTCATAAGCGGTGATCGTTTTGAAAGAAAGGTTAGGCGTGATGAATAGTTTCTTTTCTTCACCATTCAAAAGGAAACTTGCGGATTGAAGGTTGCCCCTTTGTAAAGATTTGATCAGCGACTCCTTGAATTGCTCGTTGTTCAGTTCTTGTATCGGGTATTTCGCGAGCGTCTTTTCCAGGTCAAACCCATAGTTCTGGTGGTACTGCTTCATCTCGTAATTGCCGCTCTTGTTGATGTTCTTGAAATCAAGCTGCACCCAGGCGTTGTATTTCAGGTCATCCTTTGTTGTAAGCGTTTTATGGACCGCCCGGTCATCAAGCAGGTTGTAGCCTTCTTTCAGCGTGATGCTTTTATCAGTGTAGAACGTTTGCTGCAGTGGGTCTTTCTGGCCTTCCTTTGTAAGGCTCATCAGGTATTTGTTGAAGAAGAAAAAATCGCTCTGCTCCGATTTTTTGAAATAAAGCGAAGCCGTTACATCGTCGCTACCATATTTCTCTGTATGCATCAGGGTGAAATCACTCTTTTGCTACATTTTTTCTTTGAGCTGTTCAATGAGCTTGTCCCCGAAGCCAGAATATTTCAATTGGTCTTTCAGGAAATCATAATTCTTTTCGTTCATGATCGTGATATTTTAAAGTGAATAATAAAAGTTATTACTTGGTATTCTCTGGAGAAAATGGTACGCGTGCTTTTAGCAATGCCTTGTGACCGGCATGCAGCATGAGAAGCCTCCCGCCGTTCTGTTCACTGACCTGACAAACCAATCGCTTTCCCTTTGGGAGCGTGAATTGCAGGGGGGCTGAAAGGACATTGCGGTTAGAGAGCCATCAGGTTTTTGATCTTTTGGATTACCTGAACGATACCAGAAAACAGATCATGCAACGCAGAAAGCTTCCAACAGCCACGCAGGAATTTTTTTTACAGCTTGGCGAAGGCAAAAGCCGGAGCAATATGATGAGCATGTTGCTTCAGCACCTTAAAAAGATGAACAGCAAGGTAAAGACCCTGGAGCAGTTAAGGGCATGGGTGATTACCCACTGGTTAAAGCAACACCACTTAAGAAAGGTGCAGGTGATGGCAGGCCACCGGCACATCAGCACCACGGAATCCTACAAGATTGGTAACCTTGAAGACTTAAAAGAGGGCATTAAAAATTAGGTGAAAAAGTAATGCTCGACAGAGACCTTGCTGAAATGTATGGTGTGGACACAAAAGTGTTCAATCAAGCTGTAAAAAGAAACATAGATAGTTTCCCCAAAGACTTTATGTTCACATTAATTGATAAAGAATGGCAAAACTTGAGGTCACAAATTGTGACCTCAAGTTGGGGCGGAACCCGATATAAGCCCAATGTGTTTACAGAACAGGGAGTAGCTATGTTATCCAGTGTCCTGAACAGCAAGACCGCTATAGAAGTAAATATCAGAATCATCCGGGTGTTCACGAAAATGCGGAAGTATTCATTGACGCATAAAGAAATATTATTGCAGCTTGCCAAGCTGGAAAAACAGGTCAAGGGCAACAGCAAGGACATCGAGAATATTTTTGCTGTTTTAAAGGAGCTGATCGAAAAAGATAGCAAACCGGCACCCAGGAACCGGATCGGCTTCAAGCATTACGATGAATCATTATGATTTAAGTTCCGGCTCAAACCCAAGTCCCTTCTTTTTACCTTAAAGAGGGCAAAAAAAAGCACCGCACCCCTAAGGAAGTGAGCTGCTTAAAAAACAACCAGGAGCAACCCGGCCCGAACCTGGGGCCCAAACCGGGTCAGTTTAGTGTCATGAGGTTTTAGGAGCGCAAAAGGAAGTGGAATAATGGTTCTTTCTTAGCTATAATGAAAGCTTATGCAAAATATGCTAATAATAAAAGCGTGAAAAAATAATTGCAATTAAAATGAATGTGAGGTATTTTTCCCGCTTTTTGATTATTTCTGTTGTAATCATTTTAGTAGGAAGTTGCCAAGAAAAAAATACAAACGATCCTGTCAAAGCATATACTTACCGGGCAGGGCAACCACCAACAGCAGATATTAAACCAATTAATGGAAGATATTGGGAATCGGCTCATTTTTCAAAAGAATATAGAGCTTAGCTTGGGTTTAGGCCACTGATAATTGGATAAAAGCCTATCTCAACCAAAATAATTTAGTAAAATGCATAAAGTGCGATTCTGCTTCACTCCCTCTTGATGCTCCGAATTGGTTTCACTCCAATAAAAATTGCATTCAGTTATTTCGCTCTGAAGATAATTTTGCTTCGATATATTTTTATTACACTATAAAATCAAGAATGCTCAAATATGAAGTACAGCTTTGATATGTTGTGTGTAACTGGGTATACTTGCCCTATTTAAAAAAAAGTCCCGCCTGTAAAAACAGGCAGGACAGTTGATCTGTAGTATGAAAACTAAAACTCTTTGATAAATTTTTGGTTGAAACTGCTGCCATCTGCATTGCTCACATGGACGATATAGGCTCCAAAGCTCAGATTGCTGATATTGACGCTGGCGGTTCCCGGTTGCAATTGCATTTGCCTGACCAGGCTGCCCGACTGAGTATAGATGCTAACCGTTGCATTGGCCTCACTCTTATTCTGAATATTCACTATGTCTTTAGCCGGATTGGGCCAGAGGGCTATCGCTGATGCACTCTGATCTGCGATCTCAACTGTTTTAACTGCAGAATAAGATTCATTTCCTTGCTCATTAATAGCTTCTATGCGATAATAGATCATCCCTGTTCCGGGATTGGCATCCGTATACTGGTAATTCAATTCCGTTGCATTATTGTCCTGAGCGGCAACAAATCCTACCGTATTCCAGTCGCTTCCATTATTGCTTCTCTCAACATTATAACCTTTAGCGTCCCGCTGTTGAGCGATCGTCCAGGAGACAGAAACTGTATGGTTACCATTCGAACTGGCATTCAGGTTTTCAAAACTTAAAGGCAGAATAGTGAAAGGGTAGTTACAGGAAGTAAGATCCCCGCAGGCTCCCGGTATACTGAAAGCTGCCAGATGGGTAAGCGAAAAATTGGATTGAAGAAGATATAAGTCATTGTTAGTTGCCATGTAGATCAAGCCGGCTGGATCAAAGGCGATGCCTACGAAATTAACGCCTGTCGGAGTAGCTGTGGTCGGGGCTACTAACTGTACAACATTCATCGAAGATATAGCTGAAGTTGCAAGAGGAGTAGGGATTTTATATAGCCCCCAAACAGAACCGGTGGAGGTAACCACCCAAAGGTTCCCTAAAGCGTCAATCGCCATATCGCCGCTGGCCATATTTTGGAAAGATGTGGTTACATTGTTACCAAACTGATCGGTAAAACTGTTGCAAACCAAAACCCAGGTATTGCTTGTGATATCATAATAACAAAGATTACCATTCGAATCCAGGCAATAATAACCGGTCCCGTTAAAGCTCACACAACCCTTTAATACTGCAGCCGTGATCGGCGCATTAGCCAGGGTGGTGTAGGCATTGCTGGTTGGATTATAAGAAACGAATATTTGTGAAGAGCCGGAATTCTCATTTTGGAAATAGTAGAAGAGCCCATTTACCGTATTGTATCCGATAGCATTCGCGGAAGCAGAGCCCGTTGGGTAAGTCGGATTCATCGTGGCTCCGATATTCCCATTACTAACTGTAACCGGTGCAATATTCCCGGAGTTAGAAAGCGCATAAATAACCGTTCCAGGGGAACTGCACATCTGTGCATGGCTGGTAAGAATGGTAAACAGCATACAAATTGTAGCCGTAAGGCTTGCAACCGTTTGTTTGTTGATGAGGGTAGATTTAGTTTTCATTTTACAGATTTTAATTTTTAGTTTTCAAGGGATCAACCTGAAATATCCAAGCCCGTACCAAAAGATCAATAAACTGATAGCCAATTGTTTACTACCATTTGTTTAATAAATTTCTTCCAGAAATGGGAATTTCCGGTTCGATTAAGGGAAACCTTGCTGGCAATTAGGGTTTTTTCCGGGGGCTATGGCAATAAGCAAGCATTTTTACTCGTTAATTCCGGGTAGTCTTATCCAATATTCTATTTCTTATCTATATGAATAAATATCATGAAAAACTGAGGAAAAATGCGGCTGCCTGGATCTTGAAGGGACTTAGTACCAACGATCTTTGGTTCGATGAGAACAACGCCAAAAAGAAAGAAGACAAAAATTATCTCTTCATTCCTCTCTTCGATATAGCCTTTGCTTCAAAAAATTATGATTTCAATACCCTCAAAGAGGCATGCTATCTCCTCTCGGAGAATGGCCATGTCAATATCTGGGGAGATGATTATGATCCACGCGCCATGTTGGTTCAAATCTCTGAAAATGGCGTTGAAGCTTATAGAGACTGCTATTATGGAAGGTATTATCAGCCTTTTATCAAAAAAGCAGTCACGGCGATCGCTGCAATAGGTATTTTGTTTATCCTGGTAAGCGGTTTGAATAAATTCATTTCAGAATCCAGGCAGCACAGAAATCTGCCCAGGGTTCAGGGTTCTACGGCCATGGTGAAATGAAAAATATTAACCCCAATCACCATTTTTAGCCTTCAAAGCCCGGGACATCTGCCCGAAATTCATCTTTTTGGCAAGCGCATTAACAGATTCTGCCACCCGTTTAGCCCTTGTCGCTTCGGTTTTAGCAGTCCTGATCCAGGTCCCAAAATAATTCCTGTGAGAAAGGGGCAAGCCATTGAAGAATTCCAGTGCGAGAGGTTCATCCCTAAGGCATTCCATCAAAAGCTCCGGGATCGCCGGAGGCCGCTCATCAGGTTCCAATTTCAGGCTGAGGGAATCCCCCTCATGCTTTCCCAATTTCCTCCTTAATTCAGATTTCAGGACCAGGATGAATTCTCCCTCCCCCATGGGAAGCAAGGCAATCCTTTCAATCGGCACCTTATCTAATTTCCCTTTTACCCGAAAAGATTTACGGTTTCCTGGTTTGAGTTTCAATGCAATGCCTTCCGGAATCCTCACATAGGACCAACCGGTCTTCTCGCCCATATTGCCAAATTTTTCTATGATTGCCTCAAACCTCATATTTGCTGAACAAAGTTCTCTAAGGTTTTTTTCATCCCATCCTGCATGATCAGGTCCAAATATTCTGTGATCTTTTCCGCTAATCCGGGAATTTCACTCAGGTCCTGATTCCAAAGACCCTTATTTGCCAGAATGGTTTGGACCCTAGCTTCCGTTCCGGGTTCTTTCCAGGCCTCATAAAAAACTTCCGCCTGGTCGTCAATCACCTGTTTGCTGTTCATGAAAACTAAAAAAGCCGCAAACCCTAAAACCATGCGTTTGGGCAAGGCTGCGAACCGCCTAATGTAATTATTCAGGGTCGGAACATTGCGCATATACATTTTGGAGGAATATTGAAGGGTAATATTCGACCAGCGATGATCGATAAAGGGGTTGGTATAACGGTCTGCCACTTTGGATGCAAATGCATGAGCAGTAGCCAAATTTATCAGGGGAGATTCAATGGCAGGAGCGATCTCCTCGTCCATCAGGGACCGGATAAACCGGGAAAATACAGGATCAGCCATGGCTTCCCTGACCATTGTAAAACCTGCAAGCTGAGCCAGTCCGCAACAGAAAGTATGAGAACCATTTAGAAGCCTAAGCTTCAGTTCGCGAAAAAGGCTGATATCGGGCGCAATGATAGCTCCTGGATCAGCTTCCGTGAAGCCGAGAACCCTCTTCGCTCTTACAGAAGAAGTTTCAATCGCCCAGAGCCTGTAAGGCTCGGCCATGATCATTAATTCATCCTCAAAACCCCATGCTTTTTCCAGTTTTTCTGCCTCCGCCCGGTTCAATTTGCCGGGAACGATCCTGTCTACCAGGGAACTGCAGAAATGATTCGACTCCACCAGCCAGGTCCTGAAATCCTGGCCAATTCCGTTCTGTTCACAAAGTTCAAGCAGTATGGAACGTAGAAGCTGCCCGTTTTCTGGTATAAGTTCCGTAGGTACAATGACCAGGCCCTTGTCCGGGTCGCCGCTGAAAGCCTTATACCGTTCCAGCAAAAATGCAAGCAACTTACCCGGAAAAGAGGCCGGAGGATCACCAAACAAATTATCGGGGCTCAGTCTCAGCCCCACTTCCGTAGTATTGGAAATCACCAGTTCAATATCCGCACTATGAGCGCATTCCAACACCTTATTCCATTCGTCCGCCGCCCTGATCACTCTGCTGATGCTGGCATTCACCGAATTCTCAGAAATGATCTTTCCGTTTTCAATCCCCCTTGTGCAAACCGTATAGAGTCCGTCCTGCCTTTCAAATGCATCGGTGGCACCGGAGGCCGTGGACTTAACCACCACGATTCTGCCATTAAATATCCTATTCTTATTAGCCAGGTCAATAAAAAAGTCCGGCAGAGCCCTGAGCAGGACTCCCGTACCGAATTGAAGCACTTTCTCGGGCAGGCCGAAAATTTCCGATGGCGGCAGGTCCGGTTCCTTAAGCGTTAAATGCCGGACCGTCTCTTTTGAAATTTGCATAGACTTCAAAATGGAAATTTAACAATTCCCCAGCAAACCTGCAAAGCGGCATTCTTAGGATACTCATAACCGTTGCCACTGCCAGCGAAAAATCAGTGAAGTTTGCAAAAATTTACCTACTCAGGCATAAAAGCTCATATAAAAATTTGATTACCCTCATATGTCTTTTGCCCTATAGTTCCTATATTTACTAAAACTGTTCCACTCATGGGTGCTTCATCGCTCATTGTGCTCATCATTGCCGCCATCGCCTTTTCAGGTATTGCCATACTGCTCGCCCGTGTCGTCTTAACGGGAACAAAGAACAAGCAGAAGGGAGAGCCTTATGAATGCGGCATACCCACAAGGGGAAATACCTGGACCCAGTTGAATGTGGGGTATTATCTGTTTGCGCTGATCTTCCTGATATTTGACGTTGAACTTGTTTTTTTATATCCCTGGGCCGTTGTAGCAAAACTCTCCGGATGGACGGCCTTCGTAGAGATCGTAATATTCTTTTTCGTATTATTTATAGGTTTTTTATATGCGCATAAAAAAGGCGCATTAAAATGGATCTAAGCAAAATATATGGTTGAAGAAAAAAAGACTCCTGTTGAATTCCCAGGACAGGTTCACGACCTGCCAGGCGGAGGGGTGGTACTCAGCAAGCTGGATGATGTCATCAACTGGGCCCGATCCAATTCCCTCTGGCCTCTGACCTTTGCAACGAGTTGCTGCGGCATCGAAATGATGGCCGTAGCATCCGCCAAATATGATTTTTCCAGGTTTGGATTTGAAGTGGCAAGAGCAACGCCACGCCAGGCCGATGTTATCATCATCGCCGGCACCATAGTAAACAAAATGGCCCCGGTATTGAAACGATTATATGACCAGATGGCCGATCCCAAATACGTCATTGCCATGGGCGCCTGCGCGATCAGCGGAGGCCCCTTTTTCTATAACACTTATTCAGTGGTGAAAGGAGCGGATCATGTAATACCGGTCGACGTCTATGTAGCCGGTTGCCCGCCCCGCCCCGAAGCCCTGTTGAATGCGCTGATAACTTTACAGCATAAGATCAAAAGCGGGCTTACCAGGGAGCAGATAAGAAAGGATTAGATATGGAAATGGAGCGAGAAGAACTAAAACGACAGATTTCAGAAATAATTCCCGCAGCAGCCTATGAAGAAGGCGGTCAGTGGCTAAATGCATCCGTGGAAGCAGCCGACTTGCCGGCCCTCGCAGGCCGGCTCCGGAAGGATCCCCTCATGATATTTGATTATTTGTTCTGTCTTACCTGTGTTGACTGGAAGACCCATCTGAACATGGTCTACCACCTGACTTCTACCCGGTTCCGCCATGTCCTGGTCATAAAAGTCAGGCTGGACCGAAACAGGCCGGAAATTGAAACAGTAAGCAATATCTGGCGTACGGCGGAATTCCATGAAAGAGAAGTGTATGAGCTATTTGGCGTTCAGTTCATCCATCATCCCGACCTGCGGCTCCTGATCCTGCCGGACGGTTGGGAAGGAAGGAACCCTTTAAGAAAAGATTTTGAAGACCCCATCAATATGATCAGGCTCTGATATGTACGAAGAAATAGGCACGAACCAGGAAGGCGATGTCATTATCAATGTAGGCCCGCAGCACCCGGCCACGCATGGGGTCTTGCACCTTGTGCTGACCCTGAATGGTGAGACCATTCGCAAAGTAGAGCCGCACCTTGGATATATCCACCGCTCGATTGAAAAAATGTGCGAAAGCCTGACCTATCGCCAGTTCATCTATGTAACCAGCAGGATGGATTATCTGTCCGCGCATATAAATAACCATGCTTGCGCACTCTGCGTGGAAAGAGGCTTGCAGGTGGAGATCCCGCGCAGAGCCCAGACCATCCGCGTCCTGATGGATGAACTAACCCGAATAGCTTCTCATGAACTCTGGTGGGGGGCGCTGGCCATGGACCTCGGCGCCTTTACCCCCTTCTTCCATGCATTCCGCGAAAGGGAGACCATCAATGATATCATGGAAGAAACCTGCGGAGCCCGGCTCACGATGAACTATATGGTTCCCGGAGGCGTCATGCAGGACATTCACCCGAATTTTCAGGGAAGGGTAAAGAATTTCATTCAGCTCTATAAAAGGAAGATCCATGAATACGACGAACTGGTAACTGGGAATATCATTTTTCAGAACCGGATGAAAGAAGTCGGCATCCTCAGCGCGGAAGATGCGGTTTCCTATGGTTGCAGCGGACCGACGGCCAGGGGCAGCGGAGTAAGCTGCGATATCCGCAAATACGATCCCTATGATATTTACGGGGAGCTGGAATTCGATGAAGTGCTGGAAACCGGATGCGATTCTTTCGCACGCTATATGGTCCGCATCCGCGAAATGCAGCAGTCCGTTCGGATTGTCGAACAACTGATTGACAATATTCCCGATGGGGATTTCGTCGCCAAAACAAAAGCGGTTCTAAAATTGCCGAAGGGGGAATTCTATCAGCGTGTGGAGACGGCCCGTGGGGAACTGGGGGTCTATATCATCAGTGAAGGGGGCACAACTCCCTACAGGATCAAATTCCGGTCGCCAGGTTTTTCCAATCTTTCGGTGTTGGATCATATAGCAAGGGGAAGCAAGTTAGGGGACCTGGTAGCCATGATGGGTACTCTGGACCTTGTTATACCGGATATCGACCGGTAAAATACTTGAAAAATGCCGAGTTTTAGTCATATTGCCCTACTGATACATGAATGGTTAAGCAGCCATCTCAATTCCACGCTCACGCTCACAATAGAAATGGTGATCGCAGGGGTGGCCGTGATCAGTCTGTTCGCTGTCCTGGGCCTAGTGCTGGTGATCATGGAAAGAAAGGTCTCCGCATGGATGCAGATCCGGCTTGGTCCAAACCGTGTAGGTCCCAGGGGCATGCTTCAGTCCCTCGCAGATACACTGAAATTACTCGTTAAAGAAGGTCTCACGCCATCCGGAGCAGATAAATTCTTATTTAACCTGGCCCCCTTTATAGCCATGATCATCGCGATGCTGCTGATGGCCCCCATTGCCTTTGCAAAAGATTTTCAGCTCTGGGATCTCAATATCGGGATACTCTATGTCTCGGCGCTTTCTTCAGTAACGGTGATCAGTATCCTGATGGCCGGCTGGTCAAGCAATAACAAATTTTCCTTAATGGGCGCCATGCGCAGCGGAGCACAGATCGTAAGCTATGAACTCTCGGCTGGCCTGTCGGCCCTGACCATCATCGTATTCACCGGCAGCCTGCAGGTATCCGACATCATCCGTTCCCAGGCCAATGGCTGGTGGATCTTCAAGGGGCATATACCGGCCCTCATTGCTTTTATCACCTTTATAATCGCCGTGACTGCTGAAACCAATCGCGCCCCCTTCGACCTCGCGGAAGCGGAATCGGAATTGACGGCAGGTTTCCACACAGAATATTCCGGGATGAAATTTGCACTGTTCTTCCTGGCAGAATACGTCAATGTCTTTATTGCATGCGCGATTGCGGCCACATTGTTCCTGGGCGGCTGGATGCCCTTTCACGTTGGGACCTGGCATGCTTTCAATCATGTGATGGACTATATTCCTTCAAGTATCTGGTTTTTTGGAAAAACCTTCTTCCTCATATTTATTATAATGTGGTTTAGATGGACTTTTCCGAGATTGCGTATCGATCAGTTGCTTAACCTGGAATGGAAATACCTTTTACCGATCACCATGGTGAATTTGCTATTGACTACGGCGATAGTGATCCTGGGATGGCACTTTTAAAATAAATTCAAATGGGTCTGATAAAATATATAAAGAATGTCTGGTCCGCTCTCCGCTCCCTGGCTATAGGGATGCGCAGGACCCTTTATTATTTCACGCATCACAAGGAGATCATTACCCAGCAATATCCGGAAAACAGGGATACCCTGAATCTTCCGGAACGTTTCAAAGGAGAAGTCGTGATGCCTCACAACGAACAGAACGAACACAGGTGTACGGGTTGTACAGCCTGCGAGTTGGCCTGCCCGAACGGGACAATAAAAGTCATCACCAAATTCGATGTCAATCCCGATGGCAAGAAGAAAAAGGCGATCGATAAACTGGTCTACCACCTGGAGCTCTGCACCATGTGCAATCTTTGCATCGAAGCCTGCCCCTCGGATGCAATAAAAATGGCCCAGACCTTCGAACACAGTGTCTATGACCGCAGCCAGTTAACAAAAATTTTGAATAATCCCGGTTCGAAAATTATGGATGGAGTAGAATGATGCAAGGATCTACGATAATATTTTATTTGCTCGCAGCTATGTCCCTGGTCTTCGGATTACTCTCTGTCACAACCAGACAAATCTTCCGGGCTGCGATTTACCTGCTCTTCACCCTGATCGGAATTGCAGGGCTCTATTTCTGGATGGACTACCAGTTCATAGCCGCAGTTCAGGTCGTGGTCTATGTTGGAGGGATCGTGGTGCTGATTCTCTTCTCCATATTTCTCACAAATCAGGCGGGTGAAAAATTACCGCGAGGAAAAACAGTCAGGAAGATTTTTTCGGCCCTTGCTGTTTTTTGTGCTTTTGCCCTGGTGATCAGCCAGGTCTTCGAGGCCGACCTTACCGAAACCTCAGGCTCTCCCGCCCCTACTGTAGCCCGGATCGGAAAGAAAATGCTCGATACAGGACAGGGAGGCTATGCCCTGCCCTTTGAAGTCATATCCATTTTACTGCTCGCAGCCATGGTCGGATGTATCGTGATTGCCTTAAAAACCAAACTCTGAGTCAATGATTGAACCCGGACTATACCATGTTCTATTTATCAGCAGCGCCTTGTTCTTCATTGGAACATATGGGTTCCTGACCCGAAGAAACCTCATCACCATGCTGATGAGCCTTGAGTTGATCTTAAACAGTGTAAACCTGAATTTTGTCGCATTCAATAAATGGCTCTGGCCGGGAAAGCTCGACGGGCTTTTTTTCGCCCTCTTCGTCATTGCCATAGCAGCCGCCGAAGCAGCCGTGGCCATAGCGATCATCATCAATCTCTATCGGACCCATCAATCCATCGATGTGGAGAAAACGGAGGAAATGAAAAATTAATGCGATGCCAAACACTATCCTGATAGCGCTCATTCTGCTCCTGCCGCTGGCCGGTTTTTTAATCAACGGCATCTTCGGGAGAAAATATATTGGCAAGCTGGCAGGCATCCTATCCACTCTCTTATTGCTGGCCTCCTTCATCATCTGTCTCTACACTGCTTATGGATATTTTTACCAGTTCGGTATGGTAGACGGAATATACCAGAAAATCGTCCCCTTCGAGTGGAACTGGCTCTCCTTCGCCAATGGCCTGGTCTTAAAAATGGGTTTCCTCCTGGATCCACTCAGTGCGATGATGTTGCTCGTGGTAAGTTTTGTATCCCTGATGGTTCATATTTACAGCCTTTCCTATATGAAGGGAGAAGAACGTTTCGCGACTTATTACGCTTTTCTGGGCCTCTTCAGTTTTTCCATGCTCGGGCTCGTTCTTTCGTCTAATATATTTCAGATCTATTTTTTCTGGGAACTCGTAGGTGTATCCTCCTACCTGCTGATTGGATTCTATTATGACCGGCCCTCGGCCGTTATGGCTTGTAAGAAAGCCTTTATTGTCACCCGTTTTGCCGATTTCGGCTTCCTGATCGGAATACTTGTTCTCTCCTATTATACCGGGTCCCTGGATTTTCAAACCATACTGGAAAGGCTTTCCTCACCTGAATCTTCAGAAACGGGAATGGCTTTACAAGCCTCCTTCCTGGGGATTTCCGCCCTAAGCTGGGGGTTGATCCTGGTATTCATCGGAGGAGCCGGCAAGAGCGCACTCTTTCCGCTTCATATCTGGCTACCCGATGCCATGGAGGGTCCTACACCGGTTTCCGCCCTGATCCATGCTGCCACCATGGTAGTGGCCGGGGTATTCCTCGTGGCCCGTTTATTCCCCGTCTATGCGATCTCGGGGCCCGGGGTCCTGGAGTCCGTTGCCTGGGTAGGGGTGATCTCCGCCCTTATCGCCGCACTGATCGCATGTACACAGACCGATATCAAAAGGGTGCTGGCTTATTCCACCATGTCCCAGATCGGCTACATGATTTTTGCCCTTGGGGTATCCGGATATGGTGGAGGAAACAATGGAGATATAGGGCTGGGCTACACCGCATCCCTCTTTCATTTGTTCACCCATGCCCTCTTCAAGGCCCTGCTCTTCTTAGGAGCCGGGGTTGTCATTCACTATGTCCATAGCAATGAAATCAGGGATATGGGCGGTCTCAAAAAAAAATTACCGGTAACGCATATCTGCTTTCTCATCGCCTGCCTCGCCATAGCGGGGGTCCCTCCTTTCTCCGGATTCTTCAGTAAGGAAGAAATCCTGTACGCCGCCTGGCTGCATGAACCCGCAATATTTTTTATAGGGCTGATCAGCTCAGGAATTACTGCGTTCTATATGTTCCGTTTATATTTCGGGATATTTCACAGCAGGACTTACAAAGGTCATGAAACCGCTAATCACGCCGAAGGCGGCCCAGCCATCTTAATCCCCCTCGTGCTCCTCGCAATAGGCGCCGCCACAGCAGGTTTTATACCCTTTGGGCATTTCGTCAGTTCGGATGGTAAGCCCCTCGATATGCCCTTTCATCTTCGGTTCTCCCTGGCTCCTGTATTACTCGGTCTGACCGGGATCCTCCTGGCCGGATGGCTGTATGCTTCAGGCAGCGACCGTCCTGAGAAGATCCGACTTGCCCTCGGAGGTTTTTACCGTTTGCTGTATAGAAAATTTTATATCGATGAGATTTATCTATTCGTTACACGCAAATTCCTATTCAATATAATCGGGCGGGCGGCCGCCTGGACGGATAAGAATGTAGTCGATGGACTGGTCGATTTACTGGGCGCTGCGACAAGGGGTCTTTCGGTGCTGTTGCGCGGAATGCAGTCAGGGAAGGTCCAGCAATATGCACTATATTTTCTGGGCGGAGCGCTTGCACTGGCCTTTCTTTTTATTTATGTCTGGAAATAAGATATGAATTTATCATTACTCATACTCATCCCCTCTTTAACAGTCCTGGCATTGCTGGTTACCCGCAACCGCTCGCAGGTATGCTGGCTCTCCTTTATCGGCTCCCTTGTGCAGATCGGGCTGGCCCTGGCACTCTATTTTGCCTTCACCAAAGAACGTGCTGCGGGAAATAGCTCCCAGATGCTATTCGAACAGACCCATGAACTCTTCAGGACCCTGCATATCCGATTGCATTTCGGCGTTGATGGAATCTCTGTAGCCATGATCCTGCTCACCTCTCTCGTGGTAGCCGCCGGTGTCCTGGTTTCCTGGAAAATCGAGAAAATGACAAAGGAGTTCTATTTCCTGCTCATCCTGCTTTCACTAGGAGCTTATGGATTTTTTATTTCACTGGATCTCTTTGTACTCTTTTTCTTCCTGGAAATATCGGTAATCCCGAAGTATTTGTTCATCGGTATCTGGGGAAGCGGAAAGAAACAATACAGTGCAAATAAGCTGGCCCTGATGCTCATGAGCGGTTCGGCCCTCATTCTTGTGGGTATTCTCGGGCTTTATTTCACATGCGGAAATGATTTTGATATCCTGCATTTGTCCCAGGCAACCATACCTGATAATGTCCAGTATATTATTTTCCCCCTGATCTTCCTCGGATTCGGGGTATTCACCGCATTGTTCCCCCTTCATACCTGGGTCCCTGACGGTCATTCCTCTGCACCAACGGCGGGGTCCATGTTTCTGGCAGGGATTTCCATGAAACTCGGCGGCTATGGCTGCCTGCGGGTGGCCATCTACCTGCTTCCAAACGGAGCAACTCATTATGCCACCATCATTCTCGTACTCTCAGCCATTGCGATCTTATACGGGGCCTTTGTGACCATGATGCAAAAGGACCTGAAGTATATCAATGCCTATTCCTCCGTAAGCCATGTGGGTTTCACTTTATTAGGAATGGGCATGCTCACACAGACCGCTATCGTGGGTTCGGTGATGCAGATGGTATCCCATGGTTTGATGACAGCCTTGTTCTTTGCCGTGATCGGAATGATCTATGACCGGACGCATACCCGAATGGTAAATGAAATGGGAGGCCTAATGAAAGTCATGCCCTTTATCAGTACGGCCCTCTTTATCGTGGGTCTCTGTTCCCTGGGCCTGCCCGGATTCAGCGGTTTCGTGGCCGAGGTGACCATATTAGTAGGTTCCTGGCAAAACAATGACCTGTTTCACAGGACAGCGACAGTGGCGGCTGCAGCATCGATTGTAGTCACAGCAGTATATATACTAAGAGCCATCGGACAAACGGTGATGGGGCCAATCAGGAACAAGAGTTTTGAAGGCCTTCGCGACGCTGCCTGGAATGAGAAGCTGGCTGCCATTATTCTCATTGCCGGAATACTCACTATCGGTTTAATGCCTGGCTGGTTATATCAGTTGCTGCAGCCCGCGGCTGAGATCATTACTAGTAGATTAGGCTTGGGGATTAAATAATTGAAGATGAAAGATTTTTTGCTTTTGATGAAACCGGAATTACAGCTCACGCTGATCCTGTTTTTGTTGGTCTTCGTTAAGCTGGGAAGGGGCATAAAAAATGATCTGCTTTTGCAGTTGATCCAGGTCCTTCTGCTTTTCAATTTTGTATTGGGATTTTTTCTCAACCGCAACGGTCATCTTTTCGGTGACCTATATCAATCAACCAGCCTCTTTATTTTTGAAAAGAACATATTGAATCTTTCGGCATACCTGGTTTCTTTGGTCTGCGCAGACTGGCTGAGAAAGTCCCAGAACTTGCCTGAATTCTTTTTACTTATGGTCTCCTCAATGCTCGGGATGTTCCTGATGATTTCCAGCGGCAATCTCTTGATCTTCTACCTGTCCCTGGAACTTTCCTCGATCCCCGTCGCAGCAATGGTGAATTTCGACTTGCTGAAAAGAAAGTCCTCCGAAGCGGCCATGAAATTGATCCTTTCCTCTGCTTTTTCCTCTGGTGTACTGCTTTTCGGCATCTCCCTTTTATATGGTTCCACAGGAACGATCAGTTTTTCCGAGATTCCAGCCCGCTTAAATGGCAATACGCTCCAGGTTCTGGCCTTCATATTGATCTTCTGTGCCTTCGCGTTCAAATTGTCCATTGTTCCTTTTCATCTCTGGACTGCAGATGTTTACGAAGGGGCTCCCATTGCCGCTACTTCCTTCTTATCTGTGGCCTCCAAGGGCGCTTTTGCCTTTGTTTTCATGGGCTTTCTTTATAAGACCTTTCTGCCTTTAGGAGATATCTGGTATGGCATGCTCGTCCTTCTCACCTTATGTACGCTTCTGATCGGTAATCTCTTCGCCCTTCGGCAACAAAATATCAAGCGCTTTCTTGCATTCTCTTCTATCGCACAAGTTGGTTTTATTCTTCTGGGGGTCAGCGGCGGGGCGCCGCTGGGTTCTCCATCCGTTGTCTATTTCATTCTAATATATGTTTTCTCCAATCTGGCAGCCTTCGGGGTTGCTTCTGTGATTTCAGAACAAACCGGGAAGGAGAATATTGATGATTACAACGGACTCTATAAAACCAATCCCTTTCTGAGTTGGGTATTGACCCTGGCCTTGTTCTCGCTTGCCGGGATCCCTCCCACTGCCGGTTTTTTTGGTAAACTTTTTCTAATTACGGCCGGCGCTTCCAAAGGCAATTACGGTTTTATCCTGACGGGGGCCCTCAACCTCGTCATTTCCCTGTATTATTACCTGCGCATTGTGAGGGCCATCTTTTTTGAGAAGAACGATGTGACGCCTCTGAAGAATATCCATGTCTCCGTTTCTGTAAGATTCGGACTGATCATCTGCAGCGGAGGCGTTCTGCTTACAGGTCTTTTTAGCTGGATCTATGATTATATTCAATCACTTCATTAATCAGATATGGCCATCAATAAAAACCATGAATTTGAGGAACTCAACGGAGTGAAATGCGGCATTGCAGAAAGGAATGTTCCTGCTGAACGGGTAATTTTTTTGAAAGACTTGCTTTTACAAAACGGCTATACAGTAGTCTGCGCGCCAACCCCCTTACCCAAAGCTGACCCAACTGCTGCCGCGGCAGCAGTCCTTTCGCCGGAGCCACTACCCCCTCCCACCACTTTTACCGTAGGCGTTACAGATACTACCTTCAACCCCATTAATGCAATATTTGGCCGACTGCTAAAGACTGGTGACGGGCATATCGTCACCCTTGCATACTGGCATCAAAAAGAAACCATCTCCCACGACGAAATTCCGTACTACGAAGGGCTTTGACTAACAAAAATCAGAGACTTTCAGCAGCAAACAATTCTTATTTCACTTTGGTATATGGATCGGAATTCACAGCAGATTTTCTTTCATCACAGGGGTCATCCGAAGGAGTAAGTGAGAATTGATCGGCCTTAAAGCTGATCCGGTATTTTGCAATATCCGAAGTGCTGCAGGGACTGCTGCCGGTCACCTTCGTCAATAAAAGCAGGCTGTCTTTAAGCTGGTAGGTCATTGTCTCCAGGACTGCACTGTCAGGGAGCATGATCACAACCACGGTGTCCTTCCCAAAATCCCAGAGCACATCCACGGGACCAGGCGAATTCACCGTGCCCTTCCATTTGGTATTTTTCAATTGAGCCTGTGCAAGGAAAGCAGCACATATAACCAGCAATAGCAGGAGGATGGACTTTTTCATATTTATCTTTTATTTAGCCAGAGTATCTTTATTAACTGGAGATGAAAGGCTGTCCCTGCCATCATGATGCCATCTTTTGCCATGATGGTGAAAATGGGCAATTTGCAAGTGGGTAATAAAAACGATCAGCAGGATCAGAAAAATCATCACTCCGCTGATCTTATTGAAAAAATCCAGGACCTTGTTCATGGCAATGTTTATTTCTATTAAATATAGTGATTTTACTGCTTCAGGCCTCCATTTTCCCGGTACCATTGAACAGTTTCCCTGACCCCCTTTTCCAGGTCATATTCCGGATTAACACCCGGATCATTCCAGGTTTGACTGCTATCCTCGGCGCCGAGGATAAATTTCAGATATTCTATAATTCGTCATTTTCTTGATCTATTGCCTGCTGCTTTTTCCCCTTAAAAATATATACAACAGCACCTGTAAAAATTGCAAACCCAATTACTAGGTTTGGCAAAGCCTTTTTCCTATCTAAATTATTGATAATCTGACGACTAATAATTATGGAGCCAAAAACAACTAATAAAACACCTATCGAAAATTTATTGTTCTATCTCGGTTTGTCGTAAAATTTCATATACAATTTCTTTGTGGTGTATTAGTTTTAGGCAGTTATAATACCCCCTAATGCCTTTATAAAACAAAAAAGAAGTAGTTCTCAGCTACTTCAGTCGGCACATGAAATTAATAAATTATGCCGAATACCATTCATTTTCTTGGTCCTTCTGTCAGCCGCCCTTGGGGATTAGATAGAAGATTAACAAAGCGGTTTTAGTCCTTTATCTTCCGGGAATTGAATCGGTATGTTGATTCATCGCAATAGGCCTGTAAATGTTTGGAGCTTATTTAATGTAGGTCCCGAAAAACTTCAAGTTGTGTCTTAATACCTTGTCTGATTCTTTTGGGAATTTAAAAACAAGGAGCCTAAAGTCGCGGGAGGGTTTGGGTTTGTTGCAAACCAATTACTAATTATTTTTAGGAATTGCTTGTGTCGTCAGAGATATAGTATCCCACAAAACCCAAAAAATCATACTAATAAATTTACCAATTGAGAAGAATTTTATAAAAAAAGTGAACCAATCTGGGAGCAAATATTTTTAGTTTGAATTTTATAATATAAATTGTTGATATTATTAACATAGTACTTCTTATCTAATCTAATAATTGATATTTTTCTGACCGGATTATTCACCTTTTTGTTTAGATATTCCAAAAAAATCAGATTAAAATAAATTTTACTTATTTCATGATTTTAATAGCTGATTTACAATATTTTTCGTCTATTATCTCAATTAAAATTTTATATAAATTTTCAAGTACGATTTTTCCCTTATATGAAAACCACAAAAAAGCCAGTTTTTGCAATCGCTGTATCGTTACCGGGGCAGGCGGACCGATCCATTTAAGCATCCCCCTCCTATCCGGGCGTAACCAGAGAACCCCGATCAGGGAGCTTAGGATATCCGGTACCAAATGGCAGGACGACCATTGGAAGACCCTTTGTTCCTGCTATCAAAAATCTCCATGGTTTGATTTTTACAAATATGACCTGGAACCTCTGTTCAGGAAACCATGCCTTTCCCTGGTCGATTGGAATATTTCCTGTCTTGAATGGGTGATTGAAAAGATCGGGATGAAACTCAATTATTCAGTTCAAAATGAGCCATTGCCACTGACCGAAAATGAGGTGGTGGATTCGCGTTACCAGGTCCTGCCAAAGAATTATACCGGTTATCCGGTAACTCCCTATCAACAGGTTTTTGAGGACCGTATAGGATTCTTGCCCAATTTATCCATCCTGGACCTGCTTTTTTGCCTTGGTCCGGCTACAGCAGAATACCTTAGATCGGCCTAATTATTCCCTGTCCCGGGCGGTTTTGTTCCTGTACTGTCCTTCCTGGCCTTATTCTTCTGTGATTGCTGAAGAAGCTGCTTTTCGTCAATATTGCCTTTATCATCCCGGAGCAGTTTGTCACGGGGATATTCTCCATCCTTTAATTTGTATTTGAAGACCTTGTCGACGTGGAGCCATTGACCGTTGACCCAGGTGAATCCCTGGAAATCGCCATCCGGTATAAAGGTATCCTTTCGATTGGGTTCATCGGATTCTGAGATCAGGTCATCGTATATGATCATATCCATTTCCTTGTCATAATTGAAGCTGGTGCTCGCTTCCTTCTTATATTCGATATTGAACCGGTATTGCGTGGGTTTGGGCACGGAATCCCTCCTGAATGAAATAAAGGGGCCGCCAAAGCGGGGGTTTCCATCCGGGTCAAAGGTCATGACCTCCATCCATTTCTTGGTACTGCTATAGGTAAAATCATCAAATCCGAGCAGGGTATAGTAGTTCACACCATTAAAGGTCTTCTGGATGATCCGGTAGTAGATGGCCCCGATCCAGTTATTGGGCGTCCGGACCGAGTCTAAGGGATTTTTGGCATAATCCGACCCATCGTGCAATGGTATCAGTTTCAAAGAGCCGTCCGCTGTTCTCATCTGGATCGCTCCCCGCTGGAAATAGGTATATTCATCCTTTTTCAATTCCCAGGTGAATATTCGAAATGTGCTGTCAGGAGCATAAAGTCTGGAAATGGACTGAAGGGAGTCAAAAGGATAATGGAATGAATTATTGAGTTTTAAAGCCCTTACAAGCATTCTAACGAACAGGCTGTCGGACCGGAAACGGTCCGTTGCTTCCTCCGCAAAGACAATATTGTGAGAAATGCCCTTTAGCGAGTCCTCCCTCAAACGAAATTCCTTCTTCTGAATGGGGCTCAGTTTTTGGGCAGATACAGTCCCATAAACCAAGGCAAGGGAGATCGGTAAACACAAAAAGGAGCTTCTCTGCATAGGTATTTGAATCATTTAAACAAAATTACGTAACGCACCGCCGAACCGCAAATTTTATGGAGTCTGCAAAGCTTTTGCAAAAGTCTGAAGATCGGGATAAACCAGGTCGATAGCCGGATTGGGGGTTTCAATGACGGGCTGGGTGGTCTTAAGAAAGACCGTATGCATACCTGCATTTCTGCCAAAAAGCATATCGCTGATATTGTTTCCCACGACGATGGAATGAGAAAAATTGATTTCCGGAAAATCCTTTTGCGCCATAAGGGCCATTCCGGTCTGGGGTTTGCGAAAAGGATCGTCATTATTTATGGAAGTATTGTAATAGATCCCGTCAATCCTTCCTCCTGCTTTACGAATATGCTCAAGCATTTGATTATGGATTTCGTGAAGGTCCTTTTCCGTCATGAGCCCCTTCCCTATTCCCCTTTGATTCGTCACGAGGATGATGCGGTGAAAAATCCCGGTGAAGATCCTAATGGCGTCCAGGGCGCCTTCATAAAATATGAACTCTTCAAAATGGTAAATATAATCCTGCACCTTTTCATGATTGATGACCCCATCCCTGTCAAGAAAAATTGTCCAACTGCTATTCAGTTCTCTAAGATCCAGCATGGTATTATGTATGATCTATTGCAATCCCCTCATCTCCCGCTGAGCCCGCTCATAATCCTCAGGGATGCCGATATCGATGAAATAAGCTTCCTGTTTAAGGCCATAAAATGCTCTCTTTCCGCAATAGGATTCCAGATAATCCTTTTCAAATGAAAATTTCTCATCCAATGCCTCCCGCAGGAAAGCAGGAGCTGAAAGAGCATATACGCCGCCATTGATCAAACCCTGCTCATAATGCTGCTTTTCCCGGAAATCCAAAATCGATCCGTCTTTATTTATTTCCACCACTCCGTAACGTTCAAAATTTTTCATGGGTTTGAGACAGAGGGTGCAATCCGCAGCAACTGCTTTGTGAAATTTTGAAAGTTCCCCGAGATCGGCTCCAAAATAAGTATCCCCATTTAGTACAAAAACTGTGTCAATCCCCGCCTGCCCGCAGGCCTTGCGGATCGCTCCGCCTGTTCCTAAAGGCTCCTCCTCAATACTGAGTGAATAGGATCCGCCAGGCAACCGTCCTGACAGCCAATCCGCAATAAGTTCATGTTTATAACCGAGTGAGAAAATAAATTTCCCGATACCCTGCTCCTCGCAGTATTTAATCACATAATGAAGAAAAGGCATTCCGGCCACAGGAGCCATGCATTTAGGCAGGTCGGGCACGCTCGATCGCAACCTGGTCCCCAAACCTCCTGCGAGAATGATCACCTGACTCACTGACATGACGGAAATTTAATCAGCTTCAATCGGTAAAATAATTTTCTTCCACGAGCTGACAGATGATATGGCCGATAAGGATATGGGACTCCTGGATTCTCGGCGTGTCCCTCGAAGGAACAGGAAGTAGAAAATCGCTCAGCTCTTTCAACTTTCCTCCGCCCTCACCGGTCATGCCCACCGTATGTATTCCCTTCTTACGCGCGGTTTCAAAAGCCTGCACGATATTTTTTGAATTTCCGGAAGTAGAAAGGCCGACCAAAACATCTCCCTCCTGGCCGATCCCATGGATGAGCCTGGCATAAATCACATCGTAACTATAATCGTTGGCTACTGCTGTAAGATAGGAAGTATTGCAGTGCAGGGCTTCTGCCGGAAGAGCTTCGCGATCTGTATAAAAACGCCCGGAGAATTCAGCGGCCAGATGCTGCGCATCTGCGGCGCTGCCCCCATTGCCACAAAAATAAACTCTTTTGCCTTTCCGGAAAGACTCAACGATCAGATCAGTAACCTGCCCAATACGGTCAATCATAGCATCATCCGAGAGCAGTTTGTTTTTTACTGCTACCGAATCCGAGATGATATTTCTTATTTTATTCAGCATAGTGTTTATATTAAATCGTCCATGACATGAGGCCATGGTCAACGAATTGATAAGCTTTACAATGTCCCCCGAATTTGACAAGGGTTTCCTGCACCTTGTACTTGGTATTGCCCGGACAATAGAAGATCATAAAACCTCCTCCCCCCGCCCCGGAGATTTTTCCACCAGTAGCGCCGGATTTCCTTGCCGCCCCATAAATTTCATCCATCAGGTCATTGGATATCCCTTCAGCCATCTGTCTTTTTTGCTGAAAGCCAAAGTCAAGCACTTCACCGATCTCATGGAGCCGGCCCTTCAGCAGCGCTTCCTTCATCAACAGAGACTGATGCTTCAATTGGTGCATGGCCTCGATCGATTTTCCCTTTTTTTCAATCACATTCCGGCTTTGTTTTTCAATGATCCGGGCAGATTCCCTGCTAGTGGCAGTATAATAAAGAAGCAGGTTATGTTCCAGTTCGAAGAGATATTGCTGTTTAACCCTTAGCGGATTCACGATCACCTTATTGTCACCATAGAATTCCATAAAATTCACTCCGCCGAAAGTGGCAGCATACTGATCCTGCTTTCCTCCGGCCATTTTCAGATCCACCCTTTCAATTTCATAAGCCAGGTGGGCAATATCATATTCCCCCAGGGGAAGCCTTAGCATTTCGACAAAGGCGCCGATAATGGCCACCACGAGCGTGGAAGAAGTTCCCAGGCCAGAACCTGCCGGAGCATCCACAAAGGTAGAAAGCCTTAAACCGGTCGCAGGCAGTCCATAGAGCCTTTGTATCCTGTTAAAAACGCCCTTCAACAAATCCAGTTTTCCATCTATAGGCAAATCAGTATCCAACACAAATCGCTGCTCTTCCTTTCTGTCAATCGCTTCGATGATGATTTCCTTTTCCGGAATGGGTTCAATATTCGCATGGGCGAAAAGGGAGACTGTGGCATTGAGTATAGCCCCCCCATAGAGTTCACTGTAGGGACTAACATCGGTGCCGCCCCCGGCAAGTCCGATCCGAAGAGGCGCTTTACTTCTGTACATCATTTGCCAGCTCTTTTATCGTTTTGATAAGATTTTCCCAGGAATATTTTAGTTTTTCAGCGCGAAGATGAGGAATAAAAAAATTTTCACCTAATTCGTAAAACCTCAAAATGGAATCGGCCAGGGCTGTAGGTTCAGGACTGCTCACCAGGCCGCATTTCCCATCAGGAACCAGTTTCGCAAGGCCTCCCACATTGGTTACGATCATCGGTTTTTGGAAATTATAAGCGAGCGGGGTAACACCGCTTTGGGTAGCATTCCTATAAGGCTGGATCACCACATCAACTGCGCAGAGAAAATACCTCACCTCGCTATCGGAAATAAAATGCGTATGCATAATTAAAGACTCCCTGATCTTAAGACGGTCGATCAGTTCCTTGTATTTTTTTTCATCTTCGTAAAACTCCCCCGCTATCAGGAGTTGTATTCCGGCATTCCTGATCCTTGGATCTGCCATGGCCTCCAATAAGATATCCAGGCCCTTGTATTTGCGTATAAATCCAAAAAAAAGAACAATGGGTTTTACAGGATCCAGCTTCAAATACGCCCTCGCATCGGCCTTAGGCAAGGCGGTTCCGAAATTATCATAGAGCGGATGAAGGATTTGCCTGGCCGGTTTCAAGGGCTCAAACTGTTTCAGATCATTCATCACTTCTTCGCTCATGGTAACAAATGCATCGCAGCTTTTAAGAAAGTAACGCGAAAATGCCCGGTCCCCCGGTCTCTTCTCATGAGGAAGTACATTGTCGGTGATCGCCACGATCCTTGTATACTTATTTTTTCTGACCAGCCTGAGAATGGTACCCAAAGCAGGTCCCATAAAGGGCAGCCAATACCTCACCACAATAAGGCCAGGTCGCATTTTCCTTAGCTCGCGGCCCACTTTCAACCAGTTGAATGGATTAATGGAGTTGATTTTTGAGAATATGGGGGCCCCCTTCGGGGTATCTTCATTACTATACTGTGTCTTCCCGGGAAAAAGAAAGCCGGGGTATTGGAGAGAAAAGGAAAAAATACTGGTTTCATCACCCTCTCGGATGAATTCACCGGCAAGCCTGTGATCGAAAGTGGCCAGGCCCCCCCGAAGCGGATATGCCGGACCGATAATGACAACTTTATCCTTCACTGATTGGAATTTTTTAAAGCATGCCCCTGATCAAAGTCCTAGTTTTTTCTCGATCAGGTAGGAGTTCCTGCCTGGTGAATTCCGGGCGATGAGTTCCGCTAGAAATCCTGTGAGAAAAAGCTGGGTTCCGATCACCATGGCAACCAGGGCAATATAAAAAGGCGGGCGGTTGCTCAATCCGATATCGGGATGCAGGAGCCTGGTCACAATAAGATAAACGCTGATGATAAAACCCATCAGAAAAAAGAAAATTCCCCAGGTCCCGAATAAATGCATGGGTCTCTTGCTGTACTTACCCACAAACAGGATGGAAACCAGGTCCAATCCGCCCGTAATCAGCCTACCCGTGCCGAATTTTGATTCCCCGTATTTTCTGGGATTGTGAATCACGACTTTCTCCCCGATCCGCCTGAATCCGGACCATTTCGCGATTAAAGGAATATAGCGGTGCATTTCTCCATAGACCTCTATTCCCTTCACAACCTTGAGTCGGTAGGCCTTTAAGCCGCAATTAAAATCATGTAACTTGATTTTTGAAACACGGGCCGTGAACCAGTTAAAGAATTTAGAAGGAAGGGTCTTGGAAATCGGGTCATGCCTTTGCTTTTTCCATCCGCTTACAATATCATAATTACCTTCAAGAACCATGCGCCTTAGCTCGGGTATCTCATCCGGGTTATCCTGCATATCCGCGTCCATAGTGATCACAACCTCTCCCTGAGCAGCCCGGAATCCTTCATTCAGAGCGGCGGATTTGCCGTAATTGCGTTGAAATTTTATGCCCTTGACCCGGTAATTTTTTGCTCTCACGGATTCGATCACCTCCCAGGTGCGGTCGGAACTTCCATCATCCACTAAGATGATCTCATAGGAAAGATGATTTGCATCCGCCACCCTTGCGATCCAATCGGACAATTCGGGAAGGGATTCCTCTTCATTAAAAGCGGGGACAATTATTGATACATCAACATCCATTCTTGGAAACTATTTGAATTGATTTTCGAGACCGGCATTGGGATTCTTTTTCGGAATAGCAGCCGCAATCAGCGAGAATACCAAACCGAGGAAAACAAAAGCGAATATGACGATAATTACATTATAAAGGGTATAATGATCCGAATAAACCGCCAACCCCTTATCAACCAGATCAGGATCCGCACCAGGTTGGTTAAGCGCCTGTTGTCTTGCTATTTCCATCATTTTTGTTTTCATTTCAGGGAAAAGGGCCTCGGACAATACCGTATATAGAACAATAAAGCAGGTGACAACCGCTGATACCTTAAATCCGAAAGAAAACAATTCGCCATAACTAACGTCATGCTGCTTTTCTTTAGCATGATTATTTATTGCCCAAAAAACGCCAACCGCAAATATTGCCAAACCGATGTATTTTGCCCAACTCTGCATGTAGAGGCCCGTAAAATAAACAATAACACTTTCGACTATGAGGACCAGGCTGAGGACGATGCCAGCAAGTACTGAAGTCGTGATTTTCTTTTCCATTTATTAGAGTTTTGGTGATTAAAAAGAATTCAGGAAGACTGATTCACCGATTACCGTCCCCAGTGCCCTGCCTTTCAGTTTCTTACCGAGAAAGGGGCTGTTCCTGGATTTTGAGCCCACTAATCTCTCTTCAAACACATATTCAGTAACCGGGTCAAAAAGAGTCAGGCAGGCTTCCTCGCCTTTTTTCAAAAGAACCGGAGCCAGGTTGAACAGCTTTCTGGGATTATTACAAAACCAGGCCGCCCAGTTTTCCGGCTTAGCCTCCGGTATCGCCGTATTGATCACCGAAAAAGCCGTTTCCAATCCGATCGCTCCAAATTTCGCATATTCGAATTCAAGCTGCTTGCTATCGAATTCATGAGGCAGGTGATGGGAAGCAATACAATCGATGGTCCCATCTAAAAGCGCTTCCCGAAGAGCCATCACTTCTTTTTTAGTCCTCAGGGGTGGATAAACTTTAAAGTTTGTATCATAGCTGGTTATTTCCCCGTCGGTGAAGAACAAATGGTTTGGAGAAACCGAACAAGTAATCCCAAGCCCGGAAGCCTTAGCCCTGCGGATATATTCAATGGATTTAGCCGAACTAATACCTGTAAAATGAAGCTTCGAATCCGTATAACGGACAAGTTTGATATCCCTCGCAACGATCAGTTCCTCAGCCATCATTGGCTTCCCTGGCAAACCCAATTGAGTGGAAATGATCCCCTCATTCATCAACCCGTTCGCTCCTATGCTTTTATCGTCAGGGATCTGAATGATCGTACCATCGAAAGCCTTTACGTATTGCAAGGCCTTCAGAAGCAAGCCGGCAGATTGAACAGGCAGCAGTCCATCGCTAAAGGCAACGGCGCCACTGTTACGCATATCATACATTTCGGCAAGCTCTTTCCCCTCAGTATTCCGGGTAACGGCGCCGATCGGAAAAATCCTTGCCGGTAAGAACCCGGATTTGCGCCTGATATATTCCACCTGAGACTTGTTATCGACAACAGGCTTGGTATTGGGAATCACCATCACATCCGTAAAGCCGCCCCTGGCAGCCGCCCTTGCGCCACTCTCCAGGGTCTCCTTAAATTCATACCCCGGGTCGCAGAAATTAGAAAACACATCCAGCCAGCCACCTGAGACATGCAGGAAGGGAGCAGAAATGACCTGATCAGCCTGAATATCTATTTTATCCCCGATGCCGCTGATCCTCCCGTTTTCGATCAGAATATCCTGAATTTTTCCTGCATATATAGAGATGGGATCCGCGATCTGAGCCTGTTGAATGAGGATTTTCATCGAAGAAAGAATTGTGCGAATATAAGCATGTTAAGTTATTCGCAGAACCGAATTTTTTGTAGATTTGCAGCCCTTTAAAGTTCGGGACGTAGCGCAGCCCGGTAGCGCACTTGCATGGGGTGCAAGGGGTCGCTGGTTCGAATCCAGTCGTCCCGACGAATCAAAAATCAGCACAGCCTCCGCGTGAGCGGAGGTTTTGCATTTTGAGCCGACGCGTCGAGCTTGCTCGATTGCGGGAGGTGATAAAATGCAAAGGCCCGAAGGGCTGTGCTGATTTAGATTCAGCCCCCCCTTTTGGATGGCCGAGCGCGTTAGCGCGAAGGCAATCCAGTCGTCCCGACGAACGAGATAAGCAAGACCTCCACTTTCGGTGGAGGTCTTGTCGTTTCAAGCAAGCGCATCGAGCTTGCTTGAAAGCGCGTAGCGCAGAAATGACAAGGGCCCGAAAGGGCCTTACTTATCTGGTTCAGGCCTCCCCCATTAGGATGGCCGAGCGCGTTAGCGCGAAGGCCATCCAGTCGTCCCGACGAATCAATTCAAGCCTCTTGCGATAGCCAGGGGCTTTTGTATTTCGAAGCGGTTCGAACTTGTTCGGTAAAGCGGAGAAATATATAAGCCCTTAGGGCACGAAGTGTCCGGGCGGCAATGCAGACAAAAGAGATATGGGTTTCTATTACATGAAGCAAATTATCCGGCTTGTGCGTTATAGGGCTGGTAGGAAAAGAAAAGAGGGAATTTATGATGACTTAATTGCCGAATGGTATGCTGAATTGCTTAAATAAATCAGCCATGAAACAATCATTTACCGTCAATCTTTCACAGGATTTCTATATTCTTTACGACTTCTTTGGTTTCAAGCCGGATGAAGTAGTACAATATTACCTCAACCACATCTTCCTATTCAATCTATAAAGGCTCTACATGAACAAGCACACCTTTAATTCGTAGATTACTTTCAAGCAATTTATTTTTAATTCATGCGCTATTGCATGCCCTTCTGTAACACTAAGTGAACCTTCAATCTGTATATACAGGTCTACAAAATAATCAAATCCCATTTTCCGTACATAGCATTTCTCAACTTTCAACACATTTTTATTTTATCTTACCAGGTTTCTTACCCTGCCAACTATTTTTTTTGAGGGCGCCGCATCCATTACTTCATTGATGGCAGGCCGAATTAATGAAAATGCATTTATAACAATAATACATGCTGCAATTAATGCTGTCCAGTCATCAGCGTATTTCCGGCCTTATTAATGTATTTGTTTTGAATCCACATTCAGGGGCAGCAAGAGACCTTCCATATAATTAAAATTTATCTGTCAGACAACCCTTGAACAGAGCTTGCCGTTTATATTAATTTGATCGCCCTATTATTCCCCTTTCCCCCTTCCCCCTTCTGGTTGTAACTGATTTTGATAACGTATTCAACTGTGGTATTATGAACAAAATGATAGTCTTTCTCCTTTGCATACATAGCAGCCTTTGCATGTATGCGCAACAAAATCTTGGCATATGGAACAGCAATTACGCGGGCATCCAGGGTTCATTGATTAATCCTAGTTCGATAGCCGACTCAAAACTGAAATGGGATTTGAATGTGATTTCAGTTGGTGAAGTTTTCGACAACAATTTTTTATATGCGCCTAAAAGCTCTCTTGCTTTTTTTGGGATTAAAAGGATCATTAAAGGCAGTATAGATGAAAACCTGTTCTATACCAATTTTGATGCACAAAACACAAATACATTGTATAATGTCACATTATCTGCTCAGATCCTCGGGCCATCTTTCTTTATGAAAATAAAAAAGAACCACTGGATCGGATTTACGATTGCCGGGAGGGCCTATGCAAATGTTAGGAACATTTCCGGCGGCGCGGCTCAGAACGCATTTGATTATTTCCTGAACAAAGAGTTATGGAACACTGATTTGCATGATAACACCGCAAGGATAAACTCCATGGGGTGGCTTCAGTATGGCCTGCATTACGCAACTGTGCTGTACAACAATGGAACGGATGAACTGAAAGCAGGCATCAGCTTGAATTATTTACAGGGCATTGCTGCTGCTTATGTTAAGAATACGAACATAAATTATAAAATTCCTGATACAGCTAATTTCATATTTTCTAATTCTTCAGTTGATTATGGCAGGACGGATTTTAACGAAGACAGAAAATTAAATGACGGGCATGGTTTTGGGGCGGATATCGGGTTCAGTTATGTGCATCTTGATCCTATAAAAAATAATTATATTTATCGGTTATGCCTTACCGTTATTGATGTGGGGTCTATTAATTTCAACCGCAACGCATCGTCATATCATCTTCAAACAGACAGCGCAAATCTTGAGAACTGGCACCAGTTAAAATTTGCAGACAATACGCAACTGGATCAGACGCTGAGCGCAGTTTTTTATCATGGCGATTCCACAAGATCCTTAACAAGTGATCATTTCAAAATGGGCCTGCCTGCTGCAATAAGCGTTCAGGCAGACTGGAATATTTGCAAGAATTATTTCCTGAATGCTACAATCATAAAAGGCCTCGGTCACAGCAGCGGGCAGGGGGTAACAAGGCCCGATATCTATTCGGTCACACCGCGTTATGAAACGAAATGGGTAGAAATAAGTGTCCCTTTTTCTTTAATATATTATGGCCATATGCAGCCACGGGTGGGCCTTGCAGTTAGGGCCGGCTATTTTTTCATTGGTGGAGATGCAATAGGGCCTTTGCTTAAATTGGACAACCTGGAGGGCGTGGATTTTTATACGGGCATCCATTATTTTATTGCAGAAAAACAAAAGACCGCAAAGGTTGATCTTTAATAGATCTATTTAAAATAAGTTTATGAAATTAAAACAGATGATTTCCGGGGCCCTGATGATGGGAGGATTGTCTCTTGCAACCAATTGGAATGCTGACACGGCAAATGCAAAGGTGACTTTTAGTGTATCCGGTCCTTTTGGAACAGTGCATGGAAGCTTCACAGGCTTGAAAGCAGTTATTAAATTTGATGAGAAAGACCTGGGCGGAAGCTCTGTTACCGCAAGCATTGAAGCAAAGACAGTTACCACTGGAGTGGGGTTGCGCAACCATGACCTGCGTACCGAAGAAGAATGGCTGAATACAGACAAATTCCCGCTTATGAGTTTCCGATCTGACAAGATCGAAAAAACAGATAAAGGCTATAAAGCAACAGGCGGCCTAACGATAAAGAGTACAACCAGAACTGTATATATTCCATTTACGTTCACCAATAAGGAATCTACCGGAATATTCAAAGGACAGTTCCAGATAAATCGGGAAGATTATAAAGTGGGCAAGGACGGCGGATCGGTGGGCAGTGTTATTACTATAAACCTCGAAGTGCCTGTAAAAAAATAGCAGTCCCCCAATAGTTATTTTATTGCAGACTCTTTTAAGGATTTTCAACATCTTCCATTTCAATAAATACCTTGATCGCTTATCTTGAGATCAAAAATATCCTGCGGATCAAGGTACCATTATTTTCAACTTCAAGCACATAAGTGCCTGTAATAAGTTTGCCGGTCTGAAGGTTCGCCATATTGGATCCAATAATAGTCGGGTTCACCGTAGTTTGCAATCTTTGTCCGAGCATATTGTACACATTTACATGGGCAGTTGTGTTTACTTGTGATGTGTATTCAACAACAAGGTTATCTTTTGCGGGATTGGGAAAGAACTTAAAACCGGTAATATTTTCTTCTGTGCTGCTTTTAATTTCATCTGTTACTGCGTTCGTTGCTTTGGTTCCTGTTGTAAATACCCAGGTTGCGCCAACGCCACCGTTATCCTCCGGGTCACCGAGCAAAATTGTACTGCCATCTGCAGAAATGCTGGCACTCGTTGCCTGATTCGCAGCGCCTGAAGCGTCACTTCCAACAAGTTTACTTCCCGTTTGCGCCCACACTGTGCCTGTCCGGGAAAAAACCCATGCAGCACCCGCACTTGTATTATCGCCGAAGCCACCGATTACAGCTGTATTGCCACCGGTTCCTCCTATTGAAACAGACCAGCCCTGCCTTGTGGCTGAACCAACAGCACCACTCCCAACCAGCTTGTTTCCCTGTCAATGAATCGGGAAAAATCGGCGATGGTAGTTTCAAGAGAGCCCGCGGCGTTTGCACTTGTCTGATAGCGCCTGTGAAGAGTGTCGCCATGGGCATTGTGACCCAGGGCAAAGTCATCTACGAACTCCGGTTGCCATAGATAACTGGAACGCGACATCCCAAAGGGTTGGAAGATGTTTTCCCTGACCAGGTCTTCGAGGGAGCGGCCGGTGATGGTTTCGATGACCATCTGCAATAAGTCGATACCTTCTCCCGAATAAGCATGGCGCTTGCCCAGGTCATAAAAGATTTCCAGCTTCCCGTTCCTAAGGGGATTTAATTGCCTCCAATTCGGGAACCCTGTCGTGTGATCCAAACACATGCGGGCGGTAAGCAGCTTCCATCGGTCGTCTGATGCGAGGTCCTTGTAGTTGTCGTATTCGGGTAGTGGCTTTGGTAAGCAGCTATATAGTGGTTTGTCCAGATCGATCAGGCCTTTGTCCATCAATTGCATGACCAGATAGGCAAACAACGCTTTCGAAAGGGACTGGGCCGCAAAGCATGTTGCTGTATCGTTCAACAAGCCCGCAGGTCTGTTTTTGTAGCCATAGGCTTTGACGTAAGCGACCTCGCCGTTACGGACGATCCCCATGCAAAGGCCCGTAACTCCGGCTTTAGTCATAAGATTATTTACGGTACTGTCAATTGAGGGGAAGTCTTGGGCGCGGGAAGCAAACCAAAAAAAGAGGATGGGCAGTATGGCATTCAGGCGCTGCATTGGTTTCTAATTTACAGCATTTCTTAAATTATTGCCTCAAAAGATAGGAGACTATATTGGTAGTAAAACCATATTAAACAACAAACTATCAAAAGCTATGTTCTATCAGGATTTTAAGCAGTCAATCATTTGAATTGGGATAATGCTTACAACAATAAGCTCCGTTTGAAAACAAATGACTTTATCATCCGGATTCAGACTTTGATCTTTTTTGACCATATATTAAAACAAAAATTGCTGCGCCAAGTACCCATAATACCTGAATAAGTTGGACAATTTCAAAAGCCAGTCCCAAGGAGCCAGCGAGTGTCTTGAACAGACTGATGATACCGATGGCTATGAAGGCAACTCCTATTCCGATCGCCAGATACCCAAAAATATGCGGGAGTAACCTGGAAGTCAATAAAACCGCGGCAAGTGAGATTATCAGCAAAGGTGCAGGAACAAAAAGAAAAGCATAATCAAAGGCCTCGGTTGACCCTGTTATCAAATCAATTGCCAGTCGCATAGTTTCCCTATGTCCTGCCAATGCTGCCGTAACAACGGCAACAGTAAAAGTAACATCAACCAGCGAGATGGTTAACATAACCGCTGAAGTGATGAGGACGAGCCATCCTGATAAGCGACTGCCAGAACCGGAAAGATAAACGAGTCCAGCAAAAAAAATAACTGAAAAAAGAGTCCCGACACCCTGCAAATAAGCATCCAGTAGAATGAATGTTTGACTCTTCTTAATGTTTTCCATCAACTGCAAAGTCGTCAGGTCCCCGGCAAACCTTTGTTGTGGAACCAAAACTCCGGAGTAATACACCGCAAGGGCCAGGTGACCGCAGATTCCTGAGATTGCTATAAGTATGGAAGATATTCTCCCGGAGCTGTTTCTTTCCTTGAGCATTTACTTAAATATAAAGATAAAATTATTGCTGAGCACCATGTAGACTTTGCCTTTTTTGTTTAGCAAAAAGACATAATATCAAATTATTTCATTTCATTATGAAATGAACTGTTTAGGCAGGCGACAATTCTTACAACAAGTGAGCATAAAGAATTTCCCAGATGATTTAGTCGCGACTTTTGCAAAGGTTTTTAAAGCTAAAGTACCTACTTTATATTTTTTTGCGATGCCGGCGCGGGTTTCGGAAGCGGCGGCCCGATTCGCCGATAAAAAGCGTTCTTCACATATAAGCGGCGGGTGATGGCCGGGATTTATTTCTCCGGGAATATGCTTGCGATATGTCCGCTGTACTATAGCATCATGCTCATTATAAATTCCGGCGCTTCCTGCGTCCGCTAGCCCAATAAGGCTATCATATGATCGGTTGTGATATCTGCATTCAGGCTGGTGTGAGCTTATCCAGATAAGGACAATATCTAAATTTGTGGTAACTTCCAGAGATGGACGGTACTAAACAAACTCTACCAATACCGTGATATACCTTTTGGGACGTGAAATGGGAAAACCTTGATTTTGCGCGGGATAAGCGATTTATCATTTCCGGGATGTTTGAAAGAGGTAACTTGGATGACGTTCTTTCTTTTGTCTCTTTCTACGGAAAAGATGGAGCGGGAAATATATTGAAGTCTAATAAATACCTGAACCGCGAAGGGCTTTCATTTGGCCCATACCCTTCTTGGGCTTCCCCAACAAGACTTTAAGGCTTATGGTACACTTAAACACCATTGATCCCCTTAAGTCTCAGCGCTTAAATTGACGAATCCCGCTTCAAAAACTGTTTTCACCGACATTTTCCAAAACCTTTCACCGATGAATTACGTCGCTTACCCACCTATTATAGCCGTTTGCCGTAAGCTGCTGGTCTCAAAACAAAAACCAGGATAATTTCACAGTCAAAATTAATATTTGTGAGAAAAAAACTAATCGTAACCGCAGCTTTATCCCTGATCGTATCAATTGCCTTTGCACAACCCCCGGCAGGAAAAAGAAATGGCCCCCCACCCTCCATCGGTCGTGTTTTCGGAAAAGTTACTGATTCCACAGGAATTCCCCTGCAGGTGACCGCGATCATATTAAAACAAATCACCGACTCCGCCACGAAAAAAAAGAAATCGATTTTATTGAAAGGCATGGATACCAAAGCCAACGGAGAATTCAATTTTGAGGATATTCAGATCTATACCCAGCTCGTTCTCCGTATATCGGCAGAAGGATACAAGACTAAAGACGTTTCATTTATGATCGCTCAAACGGGTGGCGGCGCCGCTGGTTCGGGAAATCCGATGTCAGGAGGAAATATGCCTTCTTTTGAAAAGGATCTTGGATCAGTAGTTTTGGTGCCGGCAGTGAAGGAGATGGCTGCCGTGACAGTGAGCGCGCAGGCCCCTTCGATGAAACTCGAGCTTGATAAAAAAGTGTTCAATGTTGAAAAGAATATCGTGAGTGCAGGGGGATCGGCCTTGGATATCATGCGCAATGTTCCATCTGTGAATGTCGATATAGATGGCAATGTTACCTTAAGGGGAAACAGCCCAACGATCTATGTGGATGGAAGACCGACCACCCTGACGCTTGATGAGATCCCTGCTGATGCGATCCAGAGTGTTGAAGTAATGACCAATCCTTCGGCGAAATATGATGCTTCCGCTACGGGAGGAATTTTAAATATCATTTTAAAGAAAAATCGCAAGGAAGGTTACAATGGGAATATTTCAGCGGGGATAGATTCACACGGTGCTCCGAACGGACTGGCAAGTTTCAATGTCAGGCAGAACAAGATAAATTTTACAGGAACATTCCTGATCAATGAAAACAGGAGCCATACCATGGGAAATACAAACAGGCTTACGACACTTTCTACGGATACCGCGACAAAATTGTTGGAAAATGATCTGACAAAAAACGGAGGAGGCTTTTTGTTTGGTCAGGTTGGCGCAGATTATTTTGTGACCAATAAGACCACCCTCTCTGCATCCTATATTCGTGTACACGGCTCAATTAAACCTACGGAAACTTCCCAGTTACAGAGTGACAGCATTTTAAATGATGTTTCCGGTCCATCTTTTTACAGCACACGTTATTCAAATTCGAACCTGGCTGTCAATGTAAATGGTATTAACGCCGGATTGAAACACAATTTTACCAAAGATGCTGAGAGCTTGACGGCAGATGGTTCTTTCTTTGGCGCCAACGCCACGAGCACCGCAAACTATTTGACGAACTATTATGAAGGCCTTCCAGGAAGCAATATTTATTCCACGACCATGCAACAGACGATTGCAACCGCAAACCCTCGTTTTTTGACGATTCAGAGTGACTATACCGATCCTCTTGGTGCCAGGTCAAAGTTAGAAGCCGGGGTCCGGGTCAGCATCAACAAACTGACTGATGATAACAACACCTATTCGCCCGGTACGAATGGAAAGTATGAGGAAGATACCCTTGCAGCAAGCAACTATACCAGCACGACCAGGGTGTATGGAGCTTATGTGAATTTCTCCAGTGCCATAAAAGACTTTGGTTACCAGCTTGGGCTCAGGGGAGAAAGTTCTAATTATACAGGGGAGTTGATCTCCACTAACCAGCCCTTTAGCAACAAGTATCCATTGAGTCTTTTCCCCTCTCTGTTCCTGAGTCAGAAATTTGGGAAAACAGATGAATTGCAGTTAAGTGCGACCAGAAAGATCACAAGACCAAATTTTTTCCAGTTGATCCCTTATACAAATTATTCTGACACATTGAACATTACCCGGGGTAACCCTGGACTCGTCCCACAGTTTACTGAAAACTTCGAATTCTCCTACCTGAAAACATTCAAACATGCCAACACCTTATTGATCTCTGTTTACTATAATTATACTTCAAATCTGATTACCCATTATCAGGATACCGGAATCAATCCGATCGGAGAAACCGTGCTTATCAACACTTATGAAAATGCCAACTACAGCTACAACTATGGTGCGGAATTGACTACAACAGACAATATCACCAAATGGTGGGACCTTTCCCTAAATATTAATTTTTACAATTCAAGGATCAATACCAATAACCTGAATCAACCCTCACAGCCTTCGCTGTGGAGTTATTTTGGAAAATTCAACAACAACTTTAAGTTGCCGGGAAATTTCACGATACAATTGACAAGCATTTACCAGTCAAAAACAAACCTGCCCGTAAATACCGGGGGACAGTCATTTGGCCCCCAGATGTCGACGACTCAGAGTGCGTCTCAGGGGTATATCAAATCTTTCTACGGAGTGGATGCGGCTGTCAAAATGACTTTTTTGAAAAATAACACGGCTTCCGTTACCCTCAGTTTTTCAGATATTTTCAGGTCCAGATGGTCTGATCAGTATAGTGAGAGTCAATTCTTCAGTCAGGAATTTGACAGGATCAAAGATCCTCAACTGGTCAGAGTTGTTTTTGCCTGGCGTTTCGGAAAAATGGATATGTCATTGTTCAAAAGAAAGGATATGCACACGCAAGGAATGGGCGATGCAGGACAAAGTCTTCAGCAGTAATATTTTGGAGGTTTGAGCTATGATTTCAACCGGTATTTGCCGGCAGCTTTGAATTGCACCTATCCAACACTATTGAAACGAAAGGGCCGAATGAGTAAAGAATAATCTATATCAATAGGCAGGCTCCAAAGCAAGAGCCCGGACCAAGGTCCGGGCTCTTTTTAAATATATTTAACTTTGGATCAATAAGGGAAGATATAAGTGAATTGTTTTCCGTTATTGCCATTGGTCCAAACCAGTTCTGCATAGAGCCAGCCGCCGGGCAGCGGGCAGGAAGTCTGAGCAGCGCCGGTGGAAGTCAGGCCATAAGTAACAGTAGCCGTAATATTGTCGGCCCTGGAAGTGGAATCCTGACCTGCAACCAGGAAAAAATCGCAGGTTTGGTCAACTACCTTAGGCTGAGTGATAGTGACCATATAGTTTATACCATAACGGCTTGTACCGGTTTCGCCGCCTGTGCTGGTTTCAACAAGTCCTCCATTATAAGTAAATACATGGTGCTTCTGAGAAGTCCAGCTCTTTGTCTGACCATTGGGATAAGTAACGGTGAAACTAGCTGCATAATCGTGCACGATCGAGTCAACCGTTGCCAGATCAAGCAGGAGTCCGCCACTCGTATTGGTGATGGTCTTTGAACCATTGAAAACAATGGATTTCCCATCGCTCTTACGGGTAATAGTGAGTGCATTCACGGCAATATTGACGAATGCCCCCGTATCCCTCCAATGTCCGTTATTAGACAAGGTGATAATGACAGTTCCACTCTTGGAGAACCGTCCAAGGCAATCATTCCCATTATAAACAATGGTGATTACCTTGCTTCCATTGGCTGTGTCAATTGAAACAGTAGCGCCGCAAAAAGCCTTTAGAATAATACTGGCGCCAAGAGTATTGGGACCGCCTTTTGAAGAAGGAGCTTCATATGCTGCACCGCCTGAGATCGAAGCATTGGAATTCAATGCTGCCGTAGCATCATCCGAAAGGGCGTCGTTTTGAGTGGAAACCATGGTTTCATCATCGGCAGCCGTTTGTACATCTGCTGCGCTGGTAGTTCCATTGCTGGTGCTTGAGCTGTCTTTTTTACAAGCTACCACTGTAAAGGTAATAGCAGCGGCAAGCAAGGACATACGAAAGAAGATACTAGTTTTCATAATTGCATTTTGTTTTTCTTTGGAATGGATTTAAGTGAATAGGTTTAATACCCTGTTAAAAATAATGTTCAAAGAACGAAAAAATTCGCCTGTTATTAAAGCATATAGCTATTATTAACAATCTGTTAATCAATGGACCGTAAATATTTCCGTGTAAGATGAGTTAATTACAGAAAGTCCTGGTAATTCTACGAAGCCTATCTGAGCAGGGAGCTGATCATCCTGTGGAAATGATGGGTTCCCTGTTCCCTGCTAACGGAATACCTTCCATGGTTGTAATACCTTGAACGGATGCCCCTTTGGACATTCTCCACCACTTCCTCATCTTCAAATTCAACCCTGTCGAGGTTGGAACCTGCCCCGGAATTGTATTTTGAATGATCCAGCACATAAGTATAGAAAAAGACCTTTGTCTCACTGGTGCTGATCGGGCTCACCACGTTGACCGATACGCCCCATGGGTAAAAATTGAACATCATGTTAGGAAAGACAAAGAAATAATAGGCCGCCACTTTTTTCCCGTAATCCGGTGAGGATTTCGGCAAATCAAAACAATTCTCATCTTCCTTTGCGATTCCCAATTGAAGGTTGCTATAACGGAAGGTCTCCGTACTGTAATTTCCATAGTCGATCACGGCATTCAATCCTGCATGAACAAAGGGTATATGAAAGCCTTCCAGGTAATTCTCGCAATAGAGCGCCCAATGAGCTTTTACATGAAATTCCCGCGTCAATTCAGGATGAAACCGGTATTCATTTACGGGGAGCCAGTTAAGCCGGTCCATCATTTCCTGCAAAAAAAGACCGGCAGGATGGATAGCTTTCAAAGAGGCGAAAAGCCATTCACCCCATTGAAAGAGTGGAATGGCGGGGAGATCGTCGCTACTGCTGGGGAAATCTTCTACCTCCCTGAATTCCGGCATGGAATGAAAACGACCATCCAATCCGAACAGGCGCCCATGGTATTTGCAACGCAGTGAAGCTGTCTTACAAGGCTTTTCCGCAATGATATTGCCCCTGTGGGTACAAACATTTGAAAGCAATCTTAACTTCCCCTCCTGGTCCCTAGTCAGCACCAGGGGCTCATCCAGGTAATTTTCCAAAAGGTAAAATGGATGGATATCTCCATTTCCCCTGACATGCCTGGCATCAGGGATGAATTGCCAGGAATTGGCAAAGAACTTCTCCTTCAATTCTTCGAACAGGGTGGGATCGGTATAAAAAGAAGTATGAAGAGTGCGGGCCTTCCCGATATTTTCTTCAATGAAAAATTCTCTCATATGAAGTGGTAATTTGACGGAAAGATAAGAAGCGCAATCTAAATAATTCCTGTTAGGCAACTGTGAAATTCTGAAACCGGAATAAAAAAACCTCCGCTTTAGCGGAGGCCTTAGTATCACGAAATATAACTGATCTTATTTCACTTCCTCGAATTCTGCATCCGTCACATTTTCAGAGCCGTTACCAGAGCCCTCGTGAGCCTGGCCATGTCCATCGGGTCCGGGTTGAGGTCCTGGTTCCTGGGCTGAATTGGTCGCTTTATACATGTCCTCACTTGCGGCAGTCCAGGCGCTGTTCAATGCGGCCAGCGAACTGTCGATAGATGATATATCCTGACTCTTATGCGCTTCTTTTAGATTATTCAGGGCCGCTTCGATGCCAGCCTTCTTTTCAGCTGGTATTTTTTCTCCAAATTCCTTCAATTGCTTTTCCGTTTGGAAGATTAGGCTGTCTGCCTGGTTTAATTTATCTACTTTTTCGCGGGCAACTTTGTCCGTACCTTCATTTGCCTTGGCTTCAGCCTTCATTTTTTCGACCTCTTCCTTACTGAGACCGCTTCCAGCCTCAATACGGATCTTCTGTTCCTTACCTGTACCCTTGTCTTTTGCGGTTACATGCAGGATCCCATTTGCATCAATATCGAAGATCACTTCGATCTGAGGCACACCCCGAGGAGCCGGAGGAATTCCATCGAGGTTGAACATGCCAAGGCTCTTGTTCTGATTTGCCATGGGTCTTTCACCCTGTAAAACATGGATCTGAACCCCAGGCTGGTTATCGCTGGCTGTGGAAAAAACTTCTGACTTCTTTGTGGGAATGGTGGTATTGGACTCGATGAGACGGGTCATTACCCCACCCATGGTTTCAATCCCGAGCGACAGGGGGGTTACATCCAGCAATAAAACATCCTTCACTTCTCCGGTCAGGACAGCTCCCTGAATGGCCGCGCCGACGGCTACCACCTCATCAGGGTTTACGCCCTTATTGGGTTTTTTGCCAAAGAATTTTTCAACGATCTCCTGCACTTTCGGGATACGTGTACTTCCGCCCACTAGGATCACTTCATCAATCTGAGAAGCAGAAAGGCCTGCATCTTTCAGAGCCTGCTCGCAGGGTTTGAGACATCTTGCAAACAAATTATCAGACAACTGCTCAAATTTTGCCCTGCTTAGCTTCTTGACCAGGTGCTTAGGCACTCCATCCACTGCTGTGACATAAGGAAGATTGATTTCCGTTTCACTTGAAGAGGACAATTCGACTTTGGCTTTTTCTGCAGCTTCCTTCAAACGCTGCAAGGCCATCGGGTCCTTTCTCAGGTCGATATTTTCATCCTTCTTAAATTCTTCCGCCAGCCAGTCCATGATTAGTTTGTCAAAATCATCTCCACCCAGATGGGTGTCCCCATTGGTGGATTTCACTTCAAAAACACCATCGCCTAATTCCAGAACTGAGATATCAAAGGTCCCGCCACCCAGGTCGAATACTGCAATCTTTTCATCCTTATGCTTTTTGTCCAAGCCATAGGCCAGGGCTGCCGCAGTAGGCTCATTGACTATACGGCGAACATTCAGGCCGGCAATCTCTCCGGCTTCTTTTGTAGCCTGCCGCTGAGCGTCATTGAAATAAGCGGGTACAGTAATGACTGCTTCGCTCACCTCCTGTCCCAGATAGTCCTCCGCCGTCTTCTTCATTTTTTGAAGGATCATGGCGGAAATTTCCTGGGGAGTATATTGCCTTCCTTCTATGTCAATACGGCAAGTATTATTGTCACCCTTCACTACATTGTAGCTCCAGTGGCTGATTTCATTGGTCACTTCGTCAAACCGGCGGCCCATGAACCGTTTTACGGACATGATCGTATTCTTTGGGTTAGTAATGGCCTGTCTTTTCGCCGGATCCCCTACCTTTCTTTCCCCATTCTTGAGAAAAGCAACTACAGAAGGGGTAGTCCTGCGTCCTTCATCATTTGCTATTACTACGGGTTCATTCCCCTCCATGACGGCTACGCAACTATTGGTCGTTCCAAGGTCAATCCCTATTATTTTTCCCATTTTCTTTTGAATTTAATGTTCATACTTGATTGTCAATCATTATGCCAGCCCTGCCAAAATGCAAAAATGTCAGAATCTCTTTTGGCATCGGGCAAAAAGCCGGTCAGTCCGCCCCTGAAAAGGCCATTTTTACCGATTTTGGTATAATAATTGGTATTCTTTGAGAGTTATTAAGCTATCCTTTCTTGTACCACTAAAACGATCACCATGCCTGAATCCACTTTCCCAATCGCCCAATCTCATTCAGTTGAAAAACTAAAAAAATTACTTTTCGCCCTGCAGGACACAAAGAAAAAATTCGAATTGATGGCTTCAAAAGTAAAAAACCAGCCATTGCATCAGACGATTATCAGTCTGGCGGTTGAAAACAACCAATATGCAAGTGAATTGGTTTCCCTGATCAGGAGCCTTGGCGGGGATGGAGATTCGAAATCTGAAGCGGCTGAAGGAGAAAAAGGAATCCGCGTTAACGAAAAAAATATGCTTAAGGCTTGCGAAAAATGTGAAATAGCGTTGGTTAAGACTTATCAGGAGGTTCTGGAGGAATCCTACCTTTATGATAGCCTGAAAAAGATCATTCGTTACCAATTGAATGGCGTAAATTATGCATTCCAGAAGATACGCCTCATGAATATTCTTCAAAAATAAATTTTACTTCCTTCTATATGCAATGAATGAGAGCCTGATATTCAATGCTCTTCATTATAATTTGTATTTTTTTGAATATTTTTTTCTTCCCCCTATTGCATCTTCCAAAAACGCGTTATATTTTTACGTTCGATTTAGTTATTTCTCCCTGGCTTAATCGCCCGATCAGTACCCACTATCCCACTTAGAAATACCCATAATAAAATCATCTGCCAATAACCATTTATCAGGCATCCCAATCCTTTTAGAACGACCCGGCAGAACCCGTTAGCGTACCCATTTTCCCATTGAAATCCCCTCAATTTCTACTTAAGGCAATTTAAAATATTGTCCATCTTCTGCTGAAAGCCCGGCAAGCACGTCCGTATTCCGTGCCATTTTAAAACAAACAAGCAAAAATGAAAAAGCTTTACCTCTTGTTCATGGCTTTCAGTATGTTAACCCTGAACAAATCGAATGCCCAAACAGCTTCGATCACAAACCCAAGTTCTTCTGCGACCATCAGCGCCGGCGGAAGCGTATCATTCACAGGAGCCCGCAGTGGCAGTTACAATGGATCAGGCAGCTACACCTATTCATGGGCAGCTTCCCCTTCCAGTTCTGTTTCATTCAGCCCTGGCAGCTCCACCACGAATTCCAGTTCTTCTAACACCTCAGCCACTTTCGGCACAGCAGGCACTTATGCGGTAACCGTTACCGTTAGCAGGGGCAGTTCTTCTGCCACTTCTTCCGCAACGACCGTATATGTCAACCCGGCTTCCAGCGTCAGCACCAGCTCAAGCTCCGGCAACCTGACAATGCCGACCAGTTGCTCCACAACCCTGAACAGTTCGTTCACGGCAAACGGAAATACACTGAGCAGCATTGCCTGGACAGAGTCTTCTTCCGATGCAGTTGTAGCGAATATCGCCAGCCCTTCGGCCTCCTCGACCGGTGTTAGTTTCATGGTGGCTGGTACTTATAACTTTACCGTCACTGCAACTTATACCTGCCAATACGGTGGAGCAAGTTCACAGACCAGTTCGAATATTTCGATTACGGTCAATCCTGGTTCAACTTCCAGCTATTCCAATAACTTATTCGCGCTTTCCGGCAGCGGAACCGAATTCTCCGGATTTGCAGTCGGTCGCGATTCTGTACAAAGCGGAATGGTCATCAACGGGATGAATAATCTGGCAGGCATTTCGGTAACCAGCTCCACCGCCGCACTAGGCGAGGATGCAGCCGGCTATTTCTATTTTATTCCAAATGTCACTAACACTGGAAGTGCCACTATCTATGCAATGAATGCTAATGGCAGCAGCCAGACATCGATAGCAACAACCGATATCAATGGCAGCAGCGACAATTCCAACCTCGGATTTGTGAGACTGGGTATAGATGCCAATGGCATGGGATGGATCCTGGCAAGTAACAATAAAAGCCAGCTTTATCTTGCCAATTTCAAAGCAAACGGCCTCGCCCAGACAACTATCAATATTATCAATAGCAATGTAGGCGTTGACGGTGGCGGAAGCCCTTCGACTTTCAGCAGCGGTGATCTTGCTTTTGACAACCATGGTGTTATGTATGCCCTGGCAAATGACCCGACAGGGAATACTTTTATCTATACCATGACGCCTTCTCTAAACAGCAATTATGTGACCCTGAAATGGACCCTTGTAGATCCAAATGGCAATAATTTCACAGGAACAGTGAACGGTTGTGCTTTTGACTCAGCCGGTTCGATGTATATATCTACCGCTAACGGTCTTTATTTTATAGATGCCACCACAGTCAATACGGCTGGTGTTGGAACGGTTAAGACCAGGCTGGCTTATAACGGTTCAGGTTTCACCGATCTGGCGACCAACGTTTTCCCGGACAAAACCACCCTTCCTGTTGAATTCATCTCTTTTAGCGTTACCCAACAAAACAGCAATGCGCTGCTGCAATGGAGTACCGAAGCACAGGTGAACAATGATTATTATGATGTGGAAAGAAGCCCGGACGGTTTGAATTTCACAGGTATCGGTAAGGTGGCATCAGTCGGCAACCCCAATACTGTCCAGAACTATCAATACAGCGATAACCTGAGCGGTTTGAGCGGAGTGATCTACTATCGCATCAAAGAAGTGGACCAGGATGGAAACTCTTATTATAGCAGCACACTGGCACTTCACCTTGACGGCGCTCTTTCATCCACTGCTTTCAGCGCTTATCCGAACCCTTTTGCGTCGAGCATCAATATTTCTGCAAGCAGTTCCATAGCTCAGAATGGCGAATTAGTAATTTCAAATATCGCGGGGCAGCAGGTGATCCGGCAACAGATTTCCCTGCTCCAGGGTCAAAATACGGTCCTTGTCGGCAACCTGAACAATCTGCAACCCGGGATCTATTTTGTTCAGCTCATCACCGGTCAAAATACAATAACACAAAAATTGGTAAAGCAATAAACAAGCTAGTTGGCTTTTTCATTCGCCTCCCTGCCCCGGCAGGGAGGTTTTTCCATTTCAGGCTCCCGCCTGTTCGGTTTTGAAAGTATAATGCTTTTGGGTGAGGTAGCTGAAAGTTACAACGATGACCGTCGTCAGCACTTTAGCGACCGTGGGATAAATATGGAATCTTTCCACAAAGAGTTTTATGAAAACATAGTTTAACAAGATGCAGGTGACCACAAGCATAAAATACCGAAAAAACTGCACCCTTCCATGCAAGGTCGAACTGGTGAATACGATATGGCGCATCAGCAAAAAACCGATAGGAAAACTCACACAAAAAGAAGTAATAAATGCCGCGATATAAGGCTCAAAAGCGACAAAGCCCAGGTCCACGATTTTTTTGTGATAAATAAAATTATAGCTGATAAAGAATATGAATATGTCAAGCAGGGTATTTGTGCCTCCACATGCTGCATAACGGAAGGTCTGCCTGGGCATCAGCTTTTTAAAAGGCGGATAAAAAAAGTCTATGAAATTGGTTATAAGGTCTTTCGCCATCCGGATAGTAACGTTCGAGCGGCAAAGGTAGTATGAACCCTTAATGAAAACTAATTCGGTAAGTTAAAATAACCCCCTTCCCCTGATACATTGACGGCTTGACAAGCCACCAATATCCTAAATTTGCAGCCAACCAAAAAGGCATGGATATCATCAGTCAAATCAGGTCAGCAACCAGGCAGGTGCTTCAGGAGAAATTTCAGGTCATGGCCGTTGAAGAAACCGTGCTTGTGAACGAGACCAAACCGGAATTTGAAGGGGATTATACAATAGTCCTTTTCCCCTTTGTCAAAACGCTCAAACAATCGCCGGAAACACTGGGCAAAACGATTGGGGAATATCTGCTTTCACAGCAACCCGATTTGATCTCGGACTATAACACAATAAAGGGCTTTCTGAATCTGACCGTGGTGGACAGCTTTTGGATAAGTTTCCTGAATTCCAAATACAATGATACAAGTTATGGTGCCCTTCCAAAGAACGGAAAGAAAGTGATGGTGGAATATTCCTCTCCGAATACCAATAAGCCCCTTCACCTGGGCCATTTAAGAAATAATTTTCTTGGATGGAGCATTTCGGAGATCTATAAGGCAAACGGCTATGAAACGGTGAAGACCTGTATAGCCAACGATCGGGGCATACATATTTGTAAAAGCATGATTTCCTGGAAATTATATGCAAGTGGCGCTACGCCGGAAAGCACAGGCATCAAGGGAGATCACCTGGTCGGAGATTATTATGTTCTTTTTAATGTCGAATACAAAAAGCAGGTCGATGAACTGGTAAAAACAGGAATGAAGGAAGAAGAAGCCGAAAAACAGGCTCCCCTGATGAAGGCGGCCCAGCAAATGCTAATTGATTGGGAAAAGGGAAAACCGGATATAATAGAGCTCTGGCAAAAAATGAATAGTTGGGTTTATGCCGGCTTCGATGAAACCTACCGCAGAATCGGAAGCGATTTTGATAAGATTTATTACGAGAGCAATACCTATATACTAGGTAAGAAATTGGTTCTGACAGGTCTGGAAAAAAATGTCTTTTATCAGAAAGAGGATGGGAGCGTCTGGATTGACCTGACTGCAGATGGATTAGATGAGAAGATCGTTCAAAGGAAAGATGGCACTGCAGTATATATCACGCAGGATATCGGACTGGCTGTTTTTAAGTTCGAGGAATTTAATTGCGACCAAAGCATTTATGTAGTGGGAGATGAACAGAATTATCATTTTAAAGTCCTTAAACTGATCTGTGAAAAATTGCAAATACCTTCTGCTGAGAATATATTCCATCTCAGTTATGGAATGGTCGAATTGCCTACAGGAAGAATGAAGACCAGGGAAGGAACCGTCGTCGATGCAGACGAGATCATTGAGGAACTGGTAAGAGAAGCCGCAATTAAAACCGGAGAACAGGGCAAGACCGGGGGCTTTTCCCCGGAAGAATTAAAAAGCCTATATGAGATACTCGGCCTCGGGGGCCTGAAATTTTTCCTTCTCAGAGTAGACCCCAAAAAAAGAATGCTTTTTAACCCTGAGGAATCCATCGACCTGCACGGATTTACGGCCACTTTCATACAGTATGCCTATGCGAGAATTCAGTCCATTCTCCGCAAGGAGGCGATCTCCTCATCAGAGACTAAATCTTCAGTGCCTTTATTTGCATTGGAAAAAAAACTCCTGATCAATCTTGAGAGGTATCCGGCCGTATTGAAACAGTCCTGCCAGGAACTCAATCCTTCTTTTGTGGCATTTTACGCCTATAATCTGGCTAAAGACTTCAATTCTTTTTATGCCGGTCATTCTATTTCCAAAGCAGAATCGGATGAGAAAAAGCATTTAAGATTGCAAATCGCCTTATTGAGTTCCCATGTCCTGAAACATTCCATGGCCTTGTTGGGAATTCAATTGCCTCAGCGTATGTAGACATTCAAAAAAAAAGCCGGATCCTCCGGCCAAAATGATTTTAGAAATTTTCTTATAAACCTACACTGCCCCTCTCCTGCTTTAAATTCTTAAGCGAAGGGTCCATTGCAATCGCTTTATCGCAGAGCTCCCTTCCCTTTCCGGTTTCGCCTTTTTTCTGATAGGCCATTCCGATCATATAGAGGGACTTGGAATTTTCTTTATCAAAATAGAGGATCTTGTCCCAATAATCGATGGCTTCATCATATTTTTTCATGTGGTAGTAAACATCTGCTACACTGTAAAGCAAGACCAGATCGCCGGGCTTTTTATCCAGGACCCTGAGCATCAAATCCACTGCTTTCTGACCTTCTCCGATCGCGATATAGGAATCCGCCAGGTTTTCAAAATAATCATTATCCATCTTATAACCCTTGTCAGCGGCAAGTAAATAATACTGGATAGCCATCTTGTCATTTGGAATGGTAGCAAGGACGAGGGCGAATTCATACATCCATTGAACCTTTGTTGAGTCCAGGGATATGGCCTTTTGAAAGAAAGGCACGGCCGCCTTGTAGTTATTCATATCCACAAATGCACGGGCAAGTAAATAAGGGATTTCCGAATTGGTCGAATCCTCTTTGGAAGCGATCTGGAAATATTTGAATGCCTGTCCATAATCCTCCTGCTGGTAATAGCTTTTCCCAAGAACATAGTTCCATCCGCTTCCGGCTTTCAACTGTTGAGCCTTTTGGGCAAAACTAATGGCATCCTTCCATTGGTGCATCCAAAAAGAAATATTGGCCATATTGATGACCGCAGTAGTATCATTTTTGTCCAGGCTCAGGACCTTGGTAAAAGCCATTTCGGCATTCCCGTATCTGCGCATTTCCAGGGAAACCAGACCCAGTTCACGTTCCGCGTCTATGTTATTTGAATCGTACTGAACGGATTTTTGGAGATAGTTGAAAGAGACCATCCAGCGACGGGCAGTCTTTTCCTGAAGCCCTTTTTTATAATAAACATCCGAACTGTCTTTGGATTGAGCCATTGCACTGCAAGAAGATAGCAGCACTACAGAGAAAAACAAGTAGTAGTTTTTCATGATATCGGGAATTACGGATTTAAAATTAGTTCAAAAAAAGAGGATCAGCAAGTGCCACGATTAATTTTAGCTAACTATGTGGAAAACCCGCCTCCTATTTGAGAACCAAAGCTCCTAACGGCGGAAGGTTCAGGTTTATTTCATAGATCTTTTCTTTTTTATCTACTAATTGCATCGCAATTTCCGGATTGGTAAAATCCCCGGTGCCCCAATATTTCTTTTCATCACTGTTGAAAATCACCTCCCAGGCTGGTTTTCCGTGGGTATACAGCTTCCAGTTCATCCTCACTTCAGGGGTCAGATTGAGAATAATTAACAAATCTTCCTTTGAATTTTTTCCTTTGCGGCGGAAAGAAACAACGGATTCCTGCCGGTGATTAAGATCTACCCATTCAAAACCATGTATATCGAATTGATTTTCATATAGTGCCGGCTCATTTCTTAATAATTGGTTTAGATCCCTCACACAAACTTTCAAAAGACGATGGGCATCGAATTCAAGCAGGTTCCATTGCAATTCACTCTTATAATTCCACTCTTCAGTCGCTCCGAATTCATCCCCCATAAATAGCAATTTCCCCCCCGGATGGGTGAACATATAGGAGTACATGAGTCGCAGGTTTGCCATTTTTCTCCATTCATCACCCGGCATTTTAAAAAGCATGGGCGATTTTCCATGCACCACTTCATCATGGCTTAAGGGAAGCATGAAGTTCTCGTCATAATAATACATCATGCTGAAGGTGAACTTTTCCTGGTGGTGTTGTCGGTGGATAGGGTCCAGCTTAAAAAAATCCAGCGTATCATGCATCCATCCCATCATCCATTTCATGCCGAAACCCAGGCCACCTGCAAAAGTGGGCTTGCTGACTCCGGGCCAATCTGTTGCTTCTTCAGCAATGGTCTGTATATCCTGAAAATCCCGGTAAAGGGTTTCGTTCAGATCTTTTATGAAAGCAATAGCCTCAAGGTTGCCATCGCCACCGTATTCGTTTGGCTCCCATTGACCTTTCTTCCTGGAATAATTGAGTTTTAACATGGAACTGACGGCGTCCACCCGGATTCCGTCAGTATGGAATTTATCCATCCAGAACCTTGCGCTGCTGATCAGGAAGGATTTTACTTCTCCGCGCTTATAATTAAATATATAGCTGTTCCAGTCGGGATGAAAGCCCTTTCGCATGTCTGCATACTCATAAGTATTTGTTCCGTCAAACATGTAGAGTCCATGGGCATCATATGGAAAATGCGATGGTACCCAATCCAGCACCACACCGATCCCTGCCTGGTGAAAAGCGTCGACCAGGGCCATGTATTGCTGTGGGTTCCCATAGCGTGAAGTGGGAGCAAAATAGCCCGTACCCTGGTAACCCCAACTTCCGTCAAAAGGATGTTCCATGATGGGCATGAGCTCCACATGAGTGAAGCCCATTTCCTTAACATAATTAACCAGCTTATCCCGGAAAAAATCATAGCTATTATAGGATTCCTCATTGTTCTTGTCAGGACGCATCCAACTGGCCAGGTGGACTTCATAAAGGCTCCAGGGTGAATCCAGGGAATTTTGCTTTTTTCTCTCCTTCATCCATTCCCCATCATTCCATTCATAATCCAGGTCCCAGGTTACCGATGCCGTCTTGGGTCTTTTCTCCCAGAAATTGGCATATGGATCCCCCTTGTCGAGAATGGCCCCCTTGAAGCCATGAATATGGTATTTGTATATTTCTCCTTTGGGGAGATTGGGAATAAATCCTTCCCAGATACCGGAATGATCAAGCCGGACGAAGAGCGGATGGGAATTATTATCCCAATCGTTGAAATTTCCTTTAACCGAAACATAGGTAGCGTTGGGAGCCCAAACGGAAAAATAATAACCTGTTACACCCAGAACTTCTCTGCAATGGGCGCCAAAAAATTGATACAGGCTGTAATGGGTGCCGTTTTGAAAATTAGTAATATCCTCCTCCGAAAACAGGGAATAATTCCAGACTGACTTTGTGGAATCAACGAAATGGATGTCTTCGTAGGCTTTATTTTCTTCTGTTTTATGCCTGTGCTTTTTTATTGACTTTTTTTTTCCGTCACTCATAAATCCGTGATTTTAGCTAGTCTTAAACTATATGGCTATTAACGTAAAATTATGACTTCAGACAATGATATCCATTAAAATAAATGGATATTTGAAATGCAAGTCAAGTGGGATCAGAACTAATCAGGCTATTTTCAAGACTTCCCATTAACCAGATCGGCTTATGAAAAAATGGACCTTCCTGCTCTTCTCCATCATTATAATCATCCCTGACCTTTTTGCCCAAAAAGCCCGGATCTCCGGCACCTTGGTCTCTGATTATGTTTTGCTTTTTTCACGGATGAAATCATTTGCCCTGGGGGGCTTGAATCTTTCAATGGCCTGCCCGGCATGATCCTGGGCGTTGCAATTCCACACGAACAAATTACGTGGTTTGCCACAAAAGTCTATCTGGACGAAATCGGCGCCTCTTCGCTTATCGCCCCCGTCAAGGGGAAAAAAACGACGAATGCGGGTATGTGCCAAGTAATGAACGATGCTTTGAAGGACTGGGGAAAATGGGGAAAGCGCTATATCAAGGCAGCGATGCTATAGGCCCAGGACTATTTCTTCTCCTCATGGTAGGATTCCTCGGAATTGATCTTCCAGATTTCGCTTTTATCAGGGCTACCGCTGACAATATGATCAACTGTTGTCATGGCAGTCAGCATGCTATGGTCTGTATTATTATAACGATGCATGCCGTTGCGTCCCACCGGAAAACAGTTTTCGACGGAATCTAAAAAATCCTGGACTATTCCGAATGATTCATAAGAGCCTGTATAAGAAGGATAAGCTTTTAAAGCCCGTACCACAGTTGAATCCAGCAGATCCGCAGAATTGATCATCCCGATCTTTTCCATTTCCTCAACAGCAATTCTGATAATTCTTTCATCCGGCAACTTCCAAAATTCATCTTCTTCGTTTACGAAATATTCGACTCCCAGCCAGTTGTATTCCGGGTTGGAAACCATCCAGTGACTCCAGTTATGGAATAACTGAATACGGCCTGCCCTGACCGAATTGTCCTGTAAATAGATCCAGTTATCTTCCACCCTGTCTTTACCCTTTTCAGGCTGTATGCTCATTTTTTTTACCAGCAAACCGACAATGATAAAATCACGATATTGAAGGCCTCCGGCTATTTGTCTGACTTTTTCATCGATTTCTATTTTGTCTATGGAGGCGACCAGTTCCCTCACCGGCATGGAAGAAATAAAATAATCCCCTTCCAGGATTGTTTCCGTTCCATCCTTCAGGTTAACTACAAAAGCAGAGACGATACGATTGCTTCCATTGCCTGAAAGGGATTTTAATTTGGAGTTCATCAGAAATTTCCCACCCATGAGCCTGATCTCATCTGCAACGGCATCCCATATTTGTCCGGGGCCGAATTTGGGATAGAGGAATTGCTCGATCAGGCTGGTACTCGTATTTAGCTGCGATAAAGAACGATCGCTTTGGAACATGGAACGCAATGCATGTTTTGCCAATCGTGATATGCTAAGGTCCTTTACCCGCTGAGCGCCCCATTTGCGGGGAATTTGACTGCAGGGCAATCCCCAAACCTTCTCTGTATAGTCCCTGAAAAAAGTCTCGTAAAGTTTTCTTCCAAAACGATTGCAAAAAAAATCTTCCAGATTCTTTTCCGGATGGATCGGAAGGATTCTGGAATAGATGTAAGAAATAAGGATTTGTAAAGAGGTCCAGCCACCCAGCTTTCTTAAGGTCGATAGATCGAGGCGAAGGGGATAATCAAAAAAACGGTCTCGGTAGAAAATCCGGGATTTGCGAGGCCGGAGCAACATGACCTGATCGCCCCTACCTGTTTGACCGCTTTTTAATTGCAAATCCATTTCCTTTTGCTGGTAGGTCAAATGAATATGCGGATTGGCTGCTGATTGGTCCAGGGGCAGGAATTTAAACCACCATTCCGTAATTCTTTCCGATTTGGAGAAGAAGCGGTGCCCGCCGATATCAAGGCGATTGCCGTGATACTGAACAGTTTTTGAAAGGCCGCCAACCCCATCTTCCTGCTCCACGATGATAGGGATGATTTCTGACCTGGTCAAAAGTTCATATGCAGCCGTCAATCCAGCGGGTCCCCCTCCGATAATGATCGCTTTTTTCTTCATCAGGCTGAATGGTTAAACGTTGGATTAATTAAATTTTCATAAGCAAGTTTCAAAACCGAGATCATCAGGACTAATTCTCCAAGCGTATGACGCATCACGATGAGCGCTGTATCCGTTATATTCAGAAGCAATCCTGCAAATATCAAAAAATACCATAGGCTATATTTCCACCTGTACAAAGCCAGGCTTAGCAGCACAGGAAATATCCATTCCACACCGTAATACTGGGAACGAAGTATGGGAGAGAAAAAATCAACGAGCATAAAAAGGCTGAATCCAAATACGGATAACCAATATATATTGGGCTGTCCACCTGGGTAAGTAGCAATTCTCCGGAAAAAAATAAGAAGCAGTATGGCCAGGGCGATCAATAATGAAATATTCAGCAAGGCCGCTCCCGGATTAAAATGCAAATGGTTTTGAATAAAAACGGGGACCCCCGAAAGTTCGGTTTTAAGATGAAACGGGTAGTTCAAGCGGGCTGACTGGATGGAGTCGTTATTCAAACCCTCCCACTTCCTCAAATATACCGGTTCAAACCTGTTATTCCTTTCAAAGGAGTCTCCGCTAAGGTGATGACGGACATGTGCAGAAATGCCATGAAAATAGTCCATCCAAAGCCCTCTTTGAAATCTGCTCAGCCCGATCCAGATCAGAAAAATGGCCGCCGGAACAAAAAAACTCAGCCATTCCCTAATCCGATAATGGCCCTTCAAAAAAAGAAAGGGAACAAAAAAAAGAATGGAGGTTGGCCTGGAAAGAACGCATATTATAGCCACAAGGCCTGCAAAAAAAGCCAATCCTTTTTTTTGGAATAAATAAAGGAAGAGAAAGCAATAAAGCGGAAAAACCAAATATATCTGCCCTGTTTGAATATGCATCAACCATGCTTCCGTAAAGGGAAAAACACAGGCTCCGCCAAGGACCAGCAATCGCTGGAGGGGGCCGACGGCGATCAGATAGGCCATACAGACCGAACCAGTAAAAAGGAGCCATTCTATCATTAGCCAGATCCTTGAAATATCCCTTTGCTGCATATCTGCAAGAGGGTAAAGCATTTCATGAAAAAAAGGGGAAGCTGTAATAGGCGAGGCATAACTGGTATCGAATTTAACAGGATCATAGTACCTGACACCATCTGCAGGTTTCCATCTGTAGAAATAAGGCAGTTTTCCATCGAGTTGAAGCCGGGCCCCCACAATCCGGTTGCGGAGATCTACGCAATACTGTTTCTCAATCCGGATATCCCGCCGGAGGGCAATGGCCCCCACAATTAAAAGTATTCCCAAATGGATAAGGATTTCAAACAGACGAGGCTTTATCTTTGTAGTCCTTATTTCCATTGAAAAATGTAAGCAGTAAAAATAAGAACAAATGATTGACCCGGTGCCGGGATCCTAATAGTTCATTATAGCCCGATACTGCCTCATTACAGCAGATTTCGTTATATTTGACATCCTAATTTTTCCTCGTAAATGCTCGATTTGGCTCAGATCAGGACCATGGATAAAACCCAGGATGAAAACCGGCAGGGAGAAGCATACCTGCACGGCGATACCGGGATGCAAACCCATGCCCGAAAATTCTATATCGAAAGCTATGGTTGCCAGATGAATTTTTCGGATAGCGAAATCGTGGCCTCCATTCTTCAGGAAAGTGGATTTAGCTCTACCCCCTCGTATTCAGAGGCAGACCTCGTTCTTATCAATACCTGTTCAATTCGGGAAAAGGCAGAACAAACAGTTCGGAACCGGTTGCATATTTTCCGGCAGCAAAAAAAGGCCAAACCAGGGATGCTGATTGGCATTTTGGGTTGTATGGCTGAAAGATTGAAAGAAAAGCTGATCGAAGAAGAGAAACTGGTTGATCTGGTTATTGGGCCGGATGCCTATAGGACCCTGCCTGGCCTGATAGAGGAAGCCCAAAGCGGTCAAAAAGCTGTCAATACACTTTTAAGCAGGGAAGAGACCTATGCGGATATATCTCCTGTCCGGTTGGGAGGAAACGGGGTTACTGCATTTGTAAGCATCATGAGAGGCTGCAATAACATGTGTTCATTCTGCGTGGTCCCCTTCACCAGGGGAAGAGAAAGAAGCCGGGATGCAAATTCCATTTTAAAGGAATGCCGGGACCTTTTTGAAAACGGTTACAGGGAAGTGACCCTGCTGGGCCAGAATGTGGATAGTTATAATTGGGCGGACGAAAACAATAACGAACTCTTAAGTTTTTCCGGCCTATTGGAAAAATGTGCCCAAACAGACCCTTCTCTCAGAATCCGCTTTTCAACATCCCATCCTAAAGATATAACAGACGATGTCTTACGAGTCATGAGAAAATACGACAATATTTGCAAAAACATCCACCTGCCTGTACAAAGCGGCTCAACGCGTATCCTGCAACTCATGAACCGCACTTATACCCGGGAATGGTATATAGCTAAAATTAACAGGATAAGGGAACTGATCCCGGAATGCGGGATCAGTTCGGACATAATTTCCGGCTTTTGTACAGAAACAGACGAAGACCATGCCGAAACCCTAAGTCTTATGGAATACGCAGGTTATGACATGAGCTATATGTTTTTTTATAGCGAAAGGCCGGGGACCCTTGCAGCCAGGAGATTCCGGGATGATGTAAAGGAGGATGTGAAAAAGAGGCGGCTGGAAGAGATCGTTCATTTGCAAAACAAACTTTCGAAAATTAGCAATCGGCAGGATATCGGAAAGCAATTCAGCGTGTTGATCGAAGGAGATTCCAAAAAAAGCCAGGCATACTGGATGGGCCGGAACTCACAGAATAAAGTGGTGGTTTTCCCAAAGGAAGGCCAGAGTCTTAAACCCGGAGAATATGCAATTGTCCGGATCGAAAATTGCACCGGAGCAACTCTTATCGGCACCCTTAGCATACAGGACCTGAAAGGGAACTAAATAAGACAGGGCCAGCAATTCAACCAATGCTTGCGGGTTTTGTTAAGTTCAAAAGAGAATAAGGAATGGATATACAATCAATAAAGAACCGTTTTGGGATCATCGGCAATTCCCCCACCCTGAATTATGCCTTAGAAGTAGCCGTACAGGTCTCTAATACCGATTTGACCGTTTTAATCTTTGGAGAGAGCGGAGTAGGTAAAGAGGCGTTTTCACAGATCATCCATACCCTATCTTCCCGCAAACACAATCCCTTCATCGCTGTAAACTGCGGAGCCATTCCCGAAGGAACCATTGATTCTGAACTTTTTGGACATGAAAAAGGTTCATTCACCGGTGCGGTTGATTCCCGGAAAGGGTATTTTGAAACAGTCAATGGAGGCACAATTTTTCTTGATGAGATCGGAGAATTGCCATTGGGAACCCAGGCCCGCCTACTCCGTGTCCTTGAGGCAGGAGAATTCATCCGTGTTGGATCATCAAAAGTCCAGAAAACAGATGTCAGGGTTATCGCAGCTACAAACAAGGACCTGCTCGAATTGACCGATCGGGGGAAGTTTAGAGAAGATCTTTACTATCGCCTTAGTACGGTGCCCATCAGGGTTCCCTCACTGAGAGACCGCAAAGAAGACATACCTCTTTTATTTAGGAAATTTGCAGTTGATTTTGCGGAGAGATATAAAGCTGCTCCGGTGCAAATGGACGAAGACGCGAAAAATCTGTTAATAAATTATAGCTGGCCCGGCAATGTACGGGAATTGAAGAATATTGCAGAACAGATTTCAGTCTTGTCCCAGGATAAGCAGGTCAATGCAGAAACAATTCGCAGGTTCATACCTGAAAACTCCGGAAACAGGTTGCCGATGTTGATTTCTTCGCATTCCGGTGCTGCAGCCTCGAACGGGCATGAATTTTCCAATGAGCGCGAGATCCTGTATAAGCTCTTTTTTGATATGAAGAAAGATGTCACGGAACTTAAGAAAATGTTTGTTGAAATATTGCGTGACCCTTCGATTGCTTCCTCCCTGAAGCACAATGCCATAGCGGGGGATTTTAAGGAAATTCTTCACAATGATTCTTTTCAGGGACCCATGACCCAGCAGCCGCTTGGTCCTGCGCAACCGGTTGTATTACATAATAGTTCACATCAGGAAATCCAGGATCATGAAGAAGTGGAGGAATCGCTCAATATCATGGACAAGGAAAAAGAACTGATCATTAAAGCATTGAAGAAACACCGGTCCAAGAGAAAGGATGCGGCTTCGGATCTTGGGATAAGCGAACGCACTTTATACAGAAAACTGAAAGAATATGATATTGATGAATAAACAGGCGATCGTTTCGGACAGGATAAGGAGAAATTGGAAGCCGGGTTTAATGATCATTATCCTGAATTTTCTGCTTTCTTCCTGCGGAATTTATTCATTTAAGGATGTGAGCATACCAGCCGATGTAAAGACCATTCACCTGGGTTATATTGAAAACAAAGCCAGGTATGTAAATCCGTCTTTGGCCCCTCAACTGACAGATCAGCTAAAACAAAAAATCAATAACCAGACCAGGCTGACCCAGGTTCAAACATCGGATGCGGACTGGGATGTGAACGCCTCTATTACTGCCTATGATATTTCAACTGCAGCCGTATCCAATCAGAAAAGTTCCACAAACAGATTGACGGTAACCGTGCATATTTCTTTTAAAGCAAATAAGGGCAGTGTAAAAGATTATGAAGCCGATGTTTCCAGTAATTTCGACTTTGATGCGGGCACCAGTTTCAGTCAGGCTGAACCGGCCCTGATCCAGCAGATCATTCCGGCAATGACTACTGATGTTTTCAACAGATTATTTTCAAACTGGTAAAATAAAATGACAGGGAATATCCAACCTTTCGTTCATAAATTTTTCAACGCCGATTCGCTGGAAAAAGTTTCATTGAACGAATTGAAAAAAGCCAGCACGGATTATCCTTATTTTGGACTCAGTCATTTTCTGCTTTCCAAAAAAATGATGCAGGCGGAAGGAAGGGACTCCTTCTCTTCTGAAGAAGCCAAACTCACGGCTCTTTATTTTCAAAATCCGTTCTGGTTGGAATGGTTGCTGACAAATTCTTTTGAGGGTCCGTCAGATAAAAAGCCCGATGCCTTGTCGGCAATCCTTTCTTCAGGTTCCCAGCCAGCTAACAGGGGTCTGGACACTGGCCAGCATTTGGCAGGACTTGGAGAACTGAACAAAACAGGTTCCCATGCCGACGATCAATTGCTTTTCCAGCCTTACCATACGGTAGACTACTTCGCTTCCCAGGGGATCAGCTTTATAGAAAAAGAAGCGCCAAAGGACAAATTGGGCCTTCAACTGAAAAGCTTTACGGAATGGCTAAAGACATTGAAAAAAATGCCTCAGAAAATCGCCGCTGAAACGGAAGAAACAGAATGGCCTGGCAATCAGTTTCGCATAGACCTTATGGCACAACAATCGGCCGAGAAAAAGGAGGTTGTGACCGAAACCATGGCCGACGTCCTCTCCAAACAGGGTAAAAACCTGGATGCCATAGAGATATATCAAAAATTAAGTTTGTTAAATCCCCATAAAATCGCTTATTTTGCAGCCAAAATTGACCAGTTAAAATAATTCATTATATGGCCTTTTTCTTTGTTATTCTGATAATTCTATCCTGTGCATTACTCGGATTGGTGATCCTGGTTCAAAACCCAAAAGGCGGTGGTCTGGCAGGAAATGTGGCCGGATTCAGCAACCAATTCATGGGTGTAAAACAAACCACCGATGTATTGGAAAAAAGCACCTGGATACTTGCAGCAACCGTAGTATTGCTTTGCCTGTTTTCCGCATTTTTTGTTCATAAGACCGGAAATGTACAGGTACCGGCTACGAAGATTAATGCGACCTCTGTTCCGGCTCCCCAAAAATAATTCCATCTGGAAATGAAATAGATTACCCTGCAATAAAGATGCAGGGTTTTTTGTTAATGCTCATGCCCTCTTAAACTATATGATCAGGAAAATTATTTATACAGGAATAGCTATGTTGGTCGTTTTGGCCCTTTTGGGTGTCTGGATGATATGGGGCCCTGCAACAGCATTTGAAAATGACAGGTACAATTTGTATATCCGTACCGGAATGACGTATCCGCAGGTAAAGAACCTGCTGGAAAAAGACCATGTATTGAAAAACCTTTTCTTTTTTAATTTGATTTCCTCCAGAGTCCGCTACCAGTCCAATGTAAAGGCCGGGAAATATGAGATCAGAAAGGGAGTCAATCTTCTTGATATTATCCGGATGCTGAAAAACGGAAAGCAGGAGCCTGTGAACCTGATCATTACAAAGATCAGAACCAAGGAAAGCCTTGCCGCCCTGATCGGCCGTCATTTCGAATGTGATTCCGCTACCTTCCAGGAATTCCTGCAAAACAATGACTCTCTCAGTGCATATGGTCTGGATTCGAATACGGCGCTTACCGTTCTGATACCCGATACTTATACTTTTTTTTGGAACAGCACCGCTTCCAGGATCTACAAAAAATGGTTCGCCGCACATCAGGCATTCTGGAACCCTGAAAGGATCGAGCAGGCGAAAAAAGAAGGCCTTAACCCGGCTACCGCCTATATTCTGGCCTCCATTGTAGAAGAAGAAACTACTAAAGCACAGGATAAATCGCTTATCGCCAGCACTTATATGAATAGAATTGCCAGGGGCATGAAACTATCGGCAGATCCAACGATCAAATATGCATTGAAGAATTTTGAATTGAAAAGAATCTACGACAAATACCTGGAAGTAGAATCACCTTATAATACTTATAAAAACACAGGACTTCCACCCGGGCCGATTTGCACTCCATCAAGGGAGACCATCGATTCTGTGCTGGGAGCTCCCAAAACCAATTTCCTCTATTTCGTGGCCAAACCTGATTTTTCAGGGTATTCCAATTTTTCAGAGAGTTTTTCGCAGCATATCGAATTTGCCAAACAATATCAAAAGGCATTGGATGAAGAAATGAAAAAAGCAAAAACCGGAAATTAATGGCTGGCTGGAAAAGAATAGAAAAGATCCTGCTTGACACAGCCCCGCTTCGCTTCGCAGTGAACAAAAGCAGGACTATCATATTACCCGGATTCGCGGGCCTTCCGCTCTATGATGTGGTCATGTTCTTCGTTAACCAGATTAAGAAAGTCGGTCTCAATGACCGTGCACGCGCTATTTCATTTAGTTTTTTAAGCGCTATTCCCGCTGCCACACTCTTCTTATGCACACTGATCCCCTATTTGCCAATCGCCCACCAGATAAGAAAACAATTCTTCTATCTGACAAAAGATATCGCTCCCAACCAGAGTACCTTCCTCATGGTCCGGGGTTTTCTGGAGGATTTCCTGGATAAGCCGCATGCCGGCCTGCTTTCCTTTGGTTTTATACTGGCGGTGTTTTATTCATCCAATGCAATGATGGGCATCATGCGCTCCTTCAACAAATCGCTTATTTATAATTCTAAGAGAAATATTTTTCAGACAAGGTGGATGGCGATCAAACTCACGGTCCTGGTCATTTTCTTCCTTATGGGGACATTCATCATAATGGTCACCCAGGATGAATTGCTAAAGGATTTGCTCAAATGGATGGGAATCAAAAGCCATTCGGCCCAGTGGCTATTTAAAACCCTCAGATGGATCATCATTATCCCCCTGTTTTATTTCACGATCGCCTTTGTTTATAAATATGCACCTGCCGTTCATAGAAGATGGAAACTCCAGTCCCCCGGAACCCTGTTAACTACTGTACTCACAATATGCATGACCTTACTCTTCTCCTATTGGGTCAACAAATTCGGCACCTATAATAAAGTATACGGATCTATCGGAACAATTCTCATCCTCATGGCATTGATCTATATCAATTCTCTTTTGCTTTTGATCGGTTACGAGCTGAACGTAAGTATACACCATCTTCAAATAATGACTGAGGAAAAAAAGAAAAACTAAACTCTACTCATTTTTCGAGGATATACTACTGTATTTCCATAAACCCTTAATAGTCAATCAAGATCAATTGAACTCATGTAATTAAATTAAATGTATGACCTACATTTATTCCTCATCTCGGAATAGCCCTACGTAGTTATACGAAAAAAACTTGGTATTTCCCACATGGATTTCCACATTTTATTAACAGCATTTTTTTTGGCAAAGTATTTGAAAAGTTAAAAGTCGATTCGCTTCCGTTTTGAATTCTTTACCGCTGTTTACACAAAAAGCAAGATAAGAGACCGTATTGTATTTTTTTGTAAACTAAAGATTCAATAATCATCGTCGTATCATTTGAAAAATTCAATATCCGCTATGAAGAAAATCCTATACCCTGCTTGTATCCCTAGCACTCCTGTCAAATCATTTTCCAAACTACCTTACTGCTATTTTCTTTGTTTTCTGTTGATTACGTTCTTGTTGTCGTTTTCTTCCACAGCTATGGCAAAAACGGTAGTCATTGGTACCGGCAGCGGATCCGTCTCCCAAACCTCTATGAGTGGTTTGAATCCGGGAGATGTTCTTGCAATCGCTCCCGGGAGTTATAGCAGTGCGACCTTCGCGAACCTGAACAATATTACCATCATTAACAATGGAGGCGTGGTTGCGTTTACCGGGGAAATGGCTCTTGGTTCAGGGCTTTCCTATGTTACGATTTCCGGTACTGGTGCAGCAGGCGTGACTTACGGTTTTCAATTTAGCGGTATTTCCAGTGATGGAATCGATTTACAAGGGACCAATACCGTGGGTCTTCGCATTTATAACTGCTCCTTCAATAATGTTTCCGGAAACTGCATTGACGCCAGCGGATACTACACTACTTATAATGGTGATACCAGCACTTTCAAATTATACAAAACGGCAATCGCAAATATTTCTCTCAACAATAGCGGCTTACTGCTTCAGGGATCATGGGGTGTTCCGACTGACTTCAACGACATCATCGACAGCCTTGCAATATGGAATGTTGTCTGTACTCAAACTGCTTCAAACGGACAGGAAATAGCCATAATCGCATACCAGATAAATATCCATGACTGGAATATCACTTATAACGGTGCAAATCCGGTAGCCGGAGATTGCGGAGAATTCGTCATTTACGGGAATGGAACATTGCGCAATGTATATAGCCATGGAGGCAGAGGTTATCTTGCACGCTGGTGGAATGTGGGATTGAATGGCACCGGCAATAGTTATGTTTACAACAATATCGACCTGGCCACCAATGCCTACGGTTTTATTGATACGCGAAATGATCCCACCATGTTCTCGGGCGGAACTACCGTCCCCTATACAACTGGTGGAAATATGAATATCTGGAATAATAATTCCGGAAACAAGGTAGATATCAATGGCTATATCGCTCCGCTTGCCGTGATCGGTGCATTTGCCGGCTATAACTGCGAGGTCAAAAACAATATCGGCTTCAATACGGTGAATGGTACGGGTAGCCTCGGTATCATCCAGGACAATAGCGGAGGATCCTGGGTCCCAGATAGCAGCAATAACCGTTATTATCCTTCAACACAGATAATGTCCGTTATGACCGATACGGTCAATTGCTATTTAAAAGCAGGGGTTACCGGGGCCGTCATCGACCAAGGTACCAATGCAGGCCAGATCGCCAATTATGTGACCTATGATATTGCATATGTCCCCCGTCCACAGGGCACATCCTGGGATATCGGAGCCCGTGAATATTCTACCAGCAGCTCCTTTGTCACAGCCAATGCCGGTTCCGCTCAAACCATAACATTACCAACCAATACGGTCAGCCTGAGCGGATCGGGTTCGACCGTTGTCAATTCCACTATTTCATCCTATTTATGGTCCGAAGTATCAGGGCCCAACCAGGCGAACCTGTCTGCACCCAGCTCAGTAATTACCAGCGCCACGGGGCTAGTTTCAGGGACTTATGTATTTGGCCTGAAAGTGAAGGATGCCAACAATGACTCGTCCAGCGCAACTGTCTCCATCACCGTAAATTCCGCCAATCTGCCCCCCGTGGTGAATGCAGGATCCAATCAAACAATTACACTGCCCACAAGTACGGCCACCCTGAGCGGTTCGGCAACGGATGCCACGGGCACCATCACCAATTATTTATGGACGGAGTTATCCGGTCCCAATACGGCGACTATCGCCGCCAATTCATCAGCGAGCACTTCTGTTAGCGGTTTGGCAGCAGGCACCTATATATTTCAATTGAAGGTCACGGATAATAATAATCTGTCCGATGCTGCCACAGTAACCATAACTGTCAATCCGGCCAGCCAGCCTCCGGTTGTAAATGCCGGAACTTCACAGTCCATCACCCTGCCTACCAGCTCGGTCACCCTGAACGGTTCGGCAACCGATGCTTCCGGCACGATCACTACCTATGCCTGGACAGAGCTTTCAGGTCCTGGCACGGCAACGATCACCAATGCATCTTCTGCCAGCACAACGATAACGGGATTGGCTGCAGGGACCTATGTATTTGAATTAACTGTCACTGATAATAATAGCCTGTCCGGATCAGCCACAGTAACCATTACTGTCAATGCAGATCCTACAGCTCCGGTAGTCAATGCCGGGTCTTCGCAAACAATCACCCTGCCCACCAGTTCGGCAGCCCTGAGCGGTTCGGCAACAGACGCCAACGGAACTATCAGCACTTATGCCTGGACAGAAGTTTCCGGGCCTAATACTGCAACTATTTCCAGCGCATCTTCTTCAAACACTTCAATAAGCAGCCTGGAAGCTGGAAACTACAGTTTCCAGTTAAAAGTCACCAATAATGCAGGACAATCAGGGACTGCAACGGTGACCGTTACAGTCAATCCTGCTACGGTAGCTCCTGTGGTGGATGCCGGTACCGACCAAACGATAACCCTGCCTACCAGCACGGTTACACTCAGCGGCTCTGCTACCGACGCAGTAGGTACGATCGCCGCTTATTACTGGTCAGAAATATCTGGTCCAGGCGAAGCAAGCCTTTCCAGCGTTTCTTCTGCAAGTACCAGCGCAATCGGTTTGATTGCAGGAACCTATGTCTTTCAGCTTAAAGTCACCAATAATGCAGGACAATCAGG
>PMSV01000020.1 GCA_003168265.1 Chitinophagaceae bacterium | reverse complement strand
GACGAATAGACAGAGACGAATAATCGAACGCAGCATTTTCAGATCCCCACTGGTCTTAATCTCGGGATTTATCATTATTAAACAATTCTTATGCCCGCGACAACACTCGAACAGGAATTTTTGGAAGCTGCTGAAGAAAGCAAAAAACTAACTATCAGACCAAGCAATGATTCCCTATTGCAATTATATTCTCTCTATAAACAGGCTACTATCGGAGATGTAAATACAGGACCTCCAGATAATCAATTTGATTTTGTAGCCAAGGCCAAATACGATGCCTGGTCTTCGATGAAGGGACAATCAAAAGAATCGGTCATGCTACAATATATCAGCCTGGTCAACAAATTAAAAACCTGACCGGTCCCGGTTCCCATGCAGGAAGCCTTTATATCCTTATTAAGCTGCCCCTTTCAACAGGGCTCGCTAAGGCTCCAGGTCATCCGGAAAACAGAGGAAATAGTGGAAGGCCTGCTCTGGACAGAAGCCGGAATTTTCTACCCCATCATCGAATCCATACCCCGGTTGATCCCGGAAGCCATCTTCGACTACCAGGAATTTCTTCGGGAGCATATACCCGATTTTGACCAGCGCCTCAGGAATCTCCCCGCCTCTTATTTGGAATGGGCCCGGCGCTGTGAAAGAAAAAACAGTAGGACGAAAAAAAGCTTCTCCATGGAGTGGAGCATTTTCGATTATGAGAAAGACAAGACCTGGGATGCGGATAGTCAAAGCATGCTGCAGCGATTTCTGAAGGAGACCGACATGAAGGAAGATGGGTTGCAGGGGATCAGGATACTGGATGCCGGTTGTGGAAATGGTTTACTTGACGGATTGCTCGCATCGAAGGACAGCATGGTGCTCGCAATGGATCTGAGCCCCGCGATAAGCGAAGCGCATAAAAAAAACTCCAACAAAAATATTTTGTTTGTCCAGGGGGATATTGATTTCCCTCCGATTGTTTCCTCGCAATTTGATATTGTTCAATGCAGCGGTGTTCTTGTTCATACTGCAGATCCAAAGTGGGCATTTGACCGGATGGATAGATGTGTTGCTACCGGAGGTAAATTGAGCATCTGGCTCTACCATAAAAGAAAGGACTCCATTCATCGCCTTCTGCTTGGAATTAGAAAATTTACTTCCAAATGGCCTATCCGCTTGCAGTATTATTTTTATTTAATCAGCATTTTTCCGCTTAGTTTCATCGTCAAAAGGCTCAAAGGGAATCCGCAGAATGCCCGGGAAATAATGCTTCAGATCCTGGATTTTTTCAGCCCTGAATTCAGATGGGAATTCGACCATAATGAAGTGATGGGATGGTTCAGGGAAAAGGGATATGATGGGGTAGTCATTACGACAGATGAACTCTTTGGATTTAATCTGACCGGCCTGAAATCAGTTCTTCATAAATCTGGCTGATCTGCTCACCGATGGCCGGGTATCCGAATCTGGCAATGGCCTTCTTTGAAATCGAAGACCCATCGAATCGGGCAGATTCAGTGATCATTCCAAGCATGGCCTGCTTCAATTCTTCCTCGTATCCCGGCCTGACCAGGATACCATTGGAGGGGTCAATCACTTCAGGGATACCGCCAACAGCAGGAGCTATAACAGGCAATCCGCAACAGAGCGCTTCCAAAACCACGCAGGGCATATTTTCTGTTCTTGAAAAAAGCAGTAACCCATCAGCCGACTGCATTTCCAAAGCGACTTCATGATAGGGGATCTCCCCTTTGAAGAAAATGGATTTATTCAAAAGACCCGTGGGCACGGCGGCAGCGAGCTCTTCCGGGCCATGGGGGCCGACGATGACCAACTCTGTCTCCGGTTTCAATTTGGAAATAGCCGCGAATGCTCGCAGAATGGCTGGTAGATTTTTCAGCGGAGCCATATTTGAGACATGAATAAAACGAAAATTGTCTCGTACACGTGGCCGGTAATGAAAATAGGATTCGTTGACCGTGTTGAAAATTACCCTGTAATTTTTGGGAAGAACCAGCCTGCTCACGGCCCTTCCCATATCATCACTGACTGGAAGGAACAAACTGGATTCCCTGAGGATCTTTCGCGTAAAGAATTTGAAAAACGGGCTGCGTTTTGAATAGGGTTCATCCACCAATTCATTGTAGATCCCATAATGGTCGGTCAGCAGGAATGGGATTTTATATTTCTTTTTCATCCAGAGGCCAAGCAATCCTGCCTTTATCGGAATATGAACGTGAACCAGGTCGGGCAAACCTTCTTTACTGATATAGGACTTGATTAGTCTTTTGTAATATTTTAAATAACGGAACGGGGAACTGCCTTTATAGTAGACCAACCATTCTTTTATCTGCTTATTTTCAATCAATTCCTCAGAAGATGGGTTTGGGTTGGGAACGACATGAAGAACAGTTATATCCTGGTATTGGGAAACAGCCCGGGCATGACGTTGGATAAAGTCACCGGTAAAACGATCTGTACGGTTTGGATACCAGCTTGTCAACCAAAGAATTTTCTTCATACCGAGAATTTTTTCAGCCGGACATTATTTCAGCCGGACATTATTTCAGTGACCTGATGATCTCGATGAAGTCTTCAGCCACAAGCGAAGCGCCTCCGATAAGGCCGCCATCCACATCAGGAGAGGAAAACAACTCATGGGCATTGGAAACTTTAACGCTTCCTCCATAAAGTATGGGCATGCTATCCGCCAATTCCTTTCCATAATGGTCCTGCAATACCAATCTCAGGTAGGCGTGCATATCCTGGGCCTGGGCGGTTGTCGCTGTCTTGCCCGTACCAATGGCCCAGATGGGTTCGTAGGCGATAATAATCTTTTTCAAATCTTCCGGGGTCAAATGAAAAAGGGATTCCCTGAGCTGGATCTCCACGAAGCGGTTTTGATTTCCGGATTCCCTTACATGTAGAGATTCACCGCAACAAAATACCGGCCTGATCCCATTTTCCAGGCAGAGGTCGATCTTGGAGGCGAGCATCTCATTGGTTTCCTTAAAATATTCCCTTCTTTCACTATGGCCCAATACGGCATAGGCGATGCCGATGGATTTCAGCATTTCCGCTGATACTTCTCCTGTATAGGCTCCCGATTTTTTATCGTAACAATTCTGTGCGCAGGCAAAATACCCCGGCTTTCCGCCCAGCTTCTGCCTGGTCATGGGCAGATAAGGAAAGGGCACGGCAAACAAAACGGACTGTTGTTCTTTAAGAGTTAATCCGGCATTGAGAACTTTATCGATCAATTCCTCTCCCTGCTGAAGGGTCAGATTCATTTTCCAATTGGCGGCAGCGATTTGTTGGCGCATTTTATTTGATTAAGTGTTTTCAAAAATAGTTCTCAAATTCTGGATTTCCATTTCCGTCAATGTTCTATTCTTCATTTTCTTCCAATTGGAAATATCATGCACAACCTTATTCCATTCATACTTCTCACCCTCCAATCCCCAGCTAAAACTCGGGATATGCTTTGGAGTGAATACGGAGCCGAATACATGACAACAGATACCCGTTACCGTTCCAGTATTGATTGAGCTGTTTATCGCGCTTCGGGAATAATCGCCCATCAGAAGGCCGCATTTGGTTCCTGCTTCGACAAATTCCCCGCCTGCCTGGTCCCAGACCTTTACAGGAGAAGCCGTGTTCTTGAGATTGGAATTGGAAGTGCCGGCGCCCAGGTTGCACCAGGATCCGATCACAGAATCCCCGATATAGCCATCATGGGATTTATTCGAATAGTCGAAGAAGACGGAATTCTTGACCTCTCCCCCGATCACGCAATATTTGCCGATCGAAGTGGCGCCATAGATCCTGGTTCCCATTTTCAGTACACTTCCTTCTCCGAGAAAGAAGGGGCCTCTTATGCAGGTGCCTTCCATGATCTCCGTATTTTTTGAAATATAGATCGGACCAGTGGATGCATTCAGGATGGCGTGCCTGATGACTGCGCCTTCTTCAATGAATATATTTTCCGGGCTTATAAAAGTACTGTCAGAGGAAAGCGAAGCGCCCCCCCCAAACCCAGAAATCAAATCAAAATCCCTTCTCAATTCTTCGTCATTGAACTGCCAGATCTGCCAGGGGTATTCCAGCGTTTTTAAGGTAAATGGAATTGTATTAAGGGACAGGTCGGACTGGAGCTTCGGGTCTTTTCCTCTCCTTTCCCATTTCTCCCGAAGAGTCAGCATGCCCACCGGGATATCCAGGACAGAACGTGTAAGCGTAAAGGGATAGAGGCTGTTCATGATTTAAAGCTACAGGATTCCCGCGAGCCGGGATAAAAAACAGACTCCCTTCCTGTGAGGGAAGGGAGTGCATAATCAGTATAAATATCAGGATTATTTGAGCTTCTTCTCGTAGCGCTTTTTGAACTTATCGATACGACCCGCCGTATCTACCAGCATGTTCTTACCCGTGAAGAACGGATGAGAAGTGTTGGAAATTTCCAATTTGATCAGTGGATACTCCTTCCCATCTTCCCACTTCACATTTTCCTTTGAAGGAGCGGTTGAACGGCTGATGAATGAATAGCCATTGCTCGTGTCCTTGAAAACTACGAAACGGTAACCTCCCGGATGAATTCCCTTCTTCATTTTTTTAAGTTTTACTATGATGTTTTTCACCTACGGATTTGGCGGTATGCTTTTTTAAAATAGTTTGCAAATTTAGTCAAAACCGCCCTACCCTCCAAATCTTTTGAAGGATACTAATTCCGCATATTCAGGTATTGCATGGGAACACCGATCTCGGCTCCCCGGCAGAGCTGGATGACCGCCTGAAGATCATCGATTTTCTTGGCCGTAACCCTTACCAGATCGTCCATGATTTGGGATTGGACCTTAAGCCCGGAGTCTTTGATCAATTTGACGATCTTTTTGGCATCCTCCTGTTTCAGGCCGTTGCGGACCAGCACTTCCTGTTTGAAGGTCTTGCCACTGGGATAGGGCTCTTTGGAAAAATCGAAGGCCAGGGGATCGAGTCCCTGCTTCATGGAACGGCTGATCATTACATCGGTGATCTGGCGGATCTTCATATCGCTTTCAGCTTCCAGCATGATCTTCATGTCCTTTTTATTGAGCTCGATCTCGACAGGCGAACCTTTGAAATCAAAGCGGTTGAAAATTTCTTTTTTTGTGATATTTACTGCATTGTCCAGGTTTTGAAGCTCTACTTTGCTTACGATGTCGAAGGATGGCATAGTTTGAGAATTGAATCATAAAAATATAAAAAAAAGGAGTCCTTTAGAAAAAGGACCCCGTTACCAAAACAACTACTGCGTGAAAATTTTTAATTATTACCTCCGGACTTTACCCTGCTTTGCTCGTCTCCGGCTCCACCATTGTTATTGTGGTTGGCCTGAGCTCCCTTAAGGGGTTTTCCGAAACGATAGGTGAACGTGAGACTGACCTGGCGGCTATCTCTTGTATTGTGAAAACTTGCTTCTGTGTCCTGGAAATCGATATAACCTCGGGGTCCCCCTGTATAGAAAAGATCCCTTCCTGCGATTTTAAGACTGGCCTTGTCCTTCATCAATTGTTTAGAGATTGCTGCGGCGGCCTGGCCAAGTGGCTCAACGATGACCTGTCCTTCCACTCCCCTCGTGCGTGCCCAGCCGGAAAGTTCAGCGCTCCAGCCCTTTTCAAAATGAAACTGGTTATTTAGATTGGCCATTAAAGTTGCGGCGCCCAGATCGATGGGTTCGCCGTATAATACACCCTTGTAGCGCGTATAGCTCAGGTTTGTGTATACTATGGCTGACCACCATTTCCGGACGGGAATATTGGCGCTCACCGCTATTCCTTCATTTTGCCTGAACCCGATATTTCCCTGGCTGACAATGGTCGCCTGTCCCTCTTGTTGAAAGGTTTCCGTCATGAAATTATCCGTATAGCTGTAATTAAGGGTAGTGGTCAGAAAATTATTATAGGTATGGGATAACTCAATATTGTCCGTGAACTGGGGTTGGAGATAGGGATTTCCTGCCTGGTAGGTGAATTCATCGAGAAAGAAAAGGAAGGGATTCAGGTCCTGGTAGGAAGGCCGGTCGATCCTTCTTCCAAAATTCACCGAAAAGCTGTTTTTCGCATTGGCCTGGTAACTGATATAAAGCGTGGGGAAAAGGCTGAAATAGGTCCTTGAAAATGAAGAATCATTATTGATCACGGTATAGGGATTGCCCAACTGATGGCCATAGTAATTGGTATTTTCAAGGCGGAGGCCGGCCTGGACCGACCATTTTTTGATCTGCTTATTGAAATTCACATAGGCAGCATTGATATTTTCCTTATATAGAAACCTGTTGGTTTTTGTGGTATCGACCTCGGATATCTCATTGATCACATCATAGTAGTCGGCTATATTATCCGTGGTGACATAACTGGATTTAAAACCAGCTTCCAGCTTCAGATTATGCGCGAAGGGATGTGAAAAATCGGTCTTGAAGCTGAATATATTGATATTACTGGGCAGGTTGCCGGTCAATATGGTTTGGCCGAGTTCGTCCCAATTTGGATTATAGGTGATATCATTGAAATATTGGCTGCTGCCCGACTGGTAGTTGATATAATCCGCATCGACAGTTAATTCAGTACCGGCACTGTCAAATTTATGCCTGAGGTTCAGGTTAAGCGCTCCATTTTTCCAGAGGCTATTGATCTTACTGGATGCACTTACAATGGAATCTACCGTTTGGTCGGCGTTCCTGAGGTAGATCGTGCTTTGGCCCTGGTCTGTTTCATTGTTTCTGAATCCCCTGACGACCAGGCCGATCGTAGTCTTATCACTGACATAATAGTCAACTCCGAATTTCAGGTTCAATTCCGGATTGATGAATTTGATGAAAGTATTTTGGGTGAAAATGGAATTGATCTGGCCTCCGGGCTGATTCAGGTAATCCCTCACAATGGCCAGGTTCTGAAAACCTTCCCAGTAAGTATATCCACCGTTGAAAAAAAAGTTGAATTTACCAGTTTTGTAATTGAGATTGAGGCTTCCTCCCGGTTTGGGATAGACGCCCTGGGAATGGGTGAGGGTAAGATTACCGTTGAAACCTTTGGCTTTATTTTTCCTGGTTTTTATATTGATGATGCCCGCATTTCCCGCAGCATCGTATTTTGCTGAAGGATTGGTCATGATTTCAAGCAGATCGATGGCGGAGGCGGGGAGACTTTTTAAATAACTGGCAAGCTGGGTAGCCGTCATATAGGTCGGCTTGTCATCGATATAAACCAAAACACCCTGCTTTCCTTTCAGGCTGATATTTCCATCCTTATCCACGGTAACCCTAGGCGATTTTTCGAGGATGTCCATTGCAGAGGATCCCGCGCTACTTGGAGCCGCATCTACATTGACGATCATTCTATCGGCTTTCTGTTCAAAAAAAGGTTTTTTGGCGACGATGGAAACCGATTTGAGTTCGGTCGTATTTGACTTGAGACGAATCGAGTCGAGATGGATAAGGTAATGTTCTGCGGATAAGTGAATTGTCTCAGACCTATAAACCTCCTTTCCAACCAGGCTTACCAGGATCCTGTAATCATCCCCTATAGCCAGGCCGGTCAACTCGAATCTCCCAAACTGGTCCGTTACCCTGGTCATTTTATGAGCCGAATCCGGAAGCCTTATGATCAGGATATTTGCGTTTTGGAGGGCTGCTCCGGACTCATCCTGGACCCTTCCGCCTATAGTTCCTCCAGATTGCTGGGCAGATAAAAAACCCGGAACTAGGAATAAGATACAAATAATCAATGATTTATAATTCTTTCTCATATGCATTGTTATGTATTATACAATGTGGATTACAGAATAAACATAAGTACTTTGTATAACATAGTTCATTGCATTATGGGTGGCTGGTTGATTTTGATGATAGCTGGCATTTTTTGGGGATTTGAATATGTGACGGATGACCCGGGGTTGGGTTACAGTAAATAGCAGGATTGGGATGAACGGTCGGAATCTTTAAGAAGATTGCTCTGGACCTGGTTCAGTATTTAGCTCTGTAGCTGAAGATGGTGCCTTGGGCTTAAGAAAGATGAGTAAGAGCGCTCCGGTGATTATGAGTAGAAAGGAAATGATCTCAGCCTGTGTAGGATGAAATCCCAGAATATCATATTTACTGTTTACTCTTATCTTCTCAATAAAAAAACGCTCAATGCCATTGACAAGAAGGTAAAGGCCGAATAATTTACCGGGTACGGTGATCTTCTTCCTGACCGACCACAAAAAACAAAACAGCAGGATCCCAATGATCATTTCATAAAGGGGGGTTGGGAAGACAGGAATGGGCAAATGATGGCAATAATTACCCTGGCAACCGGCCAGGCTGATCCCTTCATTGATGACATTGTGCGGATAGGAATAGGCGAACATCCAGTCCGGGAGAAAGGATGGAGCTTTCACGCTCAAATGAGGCACATTATTGAGGGAGCCAAACTGGCTTGCATAAAATCCGGCATTTTCGGTGACCTTGATCGCATATTCACCAGGTTCTGCGAGCGACACTTTCCCTGTCGACGCTGCCCGGTAGGCGCTGTTTATAATCCCCCAATCCCCGTCGCCTGATACCTGGCATCCAATTCGGCCAACTCCATAGGCTAGCATCAGCCCCGGCGCGGCTGCATCATTCAGATACCAGAATCCGATCTTATGCTTTTTGGCATAGTACCAAATAGCCAGAGCAGCGCAGATCAGTCCCCCGTAAAAAGTAAGACCGCTGAATGAAAAAAGCGAAGCGACCGGGTTCCTGACAAAATCATCCCAGGTTTCGAAGCTATTGAAGATCTTGGCTCCCAAAAATCCAAATATTGCGGCATAGATCGTCAGGTCCCCTACCCTGTCATGGGGCCAAAGACGAAATTTTCTTTCTTCCGGCTGGGGCAGTTTATGCCGGTTCTTCTCCCAGAAATGAAGTCCTGCAATCAGGATACCGCAGATCAGGCCCGCCGGCCAGGATCCTTCATAAGAAAAAATGAAATCCTGAGGATTCTGCGCCAAGGGGCTGCTGGAAATGAATAAACCTATGAATTTGAATCCTAATAAAAAACCCAGTATGAAATTGGAAAGAATGGACGCAAAGCTTGCAGGTTTTCCGACAATTACCATCTTCTCTTCCGGAAATAATAAACCAAGTCTTTCTTTTCGCTTGAGCTCAAGGGAAAGCGTGGTAGCGGCACAGATAAAAGAAATGGCCACAAAAAAACCGAAAGAATTGATCAATCTCAGATAACCCCAGTCTACTCCGAACAGGTCCTTGAAAGCGTAATAGAGATTGGGATACATTTCTGTTTATTTCCTGAGTTTATTTCCTGAAGCCGACTCTTATTTAGGCTGCAATGTTAGGTCAATTTGCGGCAATAAAAAAACTCCGTCCCTGGTAGGAAGACGGAGTTCAATAGAAATTTATTCGCTTAACAATAGGCGTTAAAAGCGGCGATGAGATTGTGTGCGATCATCTGAGCCGAACGGCCTTCGATCTGGTGTCTTTCGATCATATGAACCAATTCTCCATTCTTAAAGAGAGCGATCGCAGGAGAAGAGGGTGGATAAGGCATAAGATGTTCCCGAAGTTTTTTGACCGCATCGATATCAAAACCTGCAAATGAGGTCTTGAGATAATCGGGAGTCTTTTCTCCGTTGGCTACAGCCATGAGAACACCGGGCCTTGCACTTCCGGCAGAACAACCGCATACGGAGTTGACCATTATCAGGGTGGTTCCCTCTTTCTTTATTTGTTCATCAACCTGTTCGGGAGTTATCATTTCTTCAAAACCATTTCCCGTCAACTCCTCCTTCATTGGGATAACTATTTGTGCTGGATACATTTTTCTACTTTTTTGTTTGTCTGATTAAAACGTAAAGTTATCTAAAATGTTCAAGACGAATTCAAATCGGATAATATGACATGGTTTTCTTGCGGATGCGACATTTTGACACAAATTTCATTAATGAGATTGCCAAAAAGACCATTGGGACCCGGATGGTACGCTGTTTGATCCCACTATGCAAACAATAATTAAACTAGAAAAATAAAAATTATGCAAGTAATTAAAACAAATGGCTTCCCCGTACAAAGAGGCCTGAACAGCGTGTTCGATGAGATTTTCAACGAATTTCCCGCCTTTAAAGGCAGAAGCTGGGATAATTGGGGTTTCCCTCCGGTAAATATCCATGAAACCAAGAATGCTTATCATATCGAACTCAGCGTTCCGGGACGCAGCAAAGAAGATTTTAAGCTCAGTGTTGAAAATGGTTTACTTACGATTTCCTACGAAAAGAAAGAAGAAAACAAACAGGACGATTACAAGACCCTTAAAAGAGAATTCAATTATCGCAGTTTCAAACGCAGTTTTAACCTGGATGAAAACACCGATGCAAATGGCATTCAGGGTAAATATGAAAACGGTTTGTTAAAATTACTGGTTCCCAAAAAAGAACAACAGAAAGCGAATAGCCGTGAAATCACGATTGAATAAGGCTTTGATTGAATAAGAGTTTTCAGTAGCAGTTGGTTTTGGTTTTTTGGCCCCTTCCTTATGGAAGGGGTTTTTTGTAATATTTATGGTCTGACTTTCGTTAAATTTGCGCCTTTCAAACGGGCCCTGAACGAATAAATGTAATGAAGAAAGGAAAACCCCTCTGCATAGCTCTTGTATCGTTTATAATATTCAATTTTGGCGGCATGCCCTGTTTCTCCCAGGATCCCTTCATTCACACGGCCGTTCCTTCAGATACGTTAAAGAAAACAGAGGACACGGTTTTGCGTATCCGAAATCTAAACCCCTACTTTACACTTCATGTTGATTCCACCTTAAATTACCGGATGGAGATCAATAAGGATGAATCGCATTATCACTGGTTCCTGAAGAATTCACCGGTTGGACTGCATATAAATAAAGACAATGGCACACTCACTTTTAAAGCCGAAAAGTCTTATTTCATGTCAGGCAAACTCAAATACGATTATGATTATAAGGTCAATGTAGGGGTGCAGAACCTGAATGATCCGACTGACCGGGTGGACACTTCTTTCACCATCCTGTTTTTTACCACGGAAATCGTCCATTCCAGAATTAAAGCCAGCGTGAGCAGCACCCTCTTCATCGACGAAGGCGATACGATCAATTTCAGGATAGAATGCGAAAACGGGACATTTCCGATAGAGAATATCAGTTTCTTTTCCAATGTTCCCTTGAAGAATTACACAGAGGTGAAAAAATGTGACGACGAATTCAAATGGTCGCCGGGTTATGATTTTGTCAAGGAAACAGATTCCTCAAAACAAAGGTTTTTGTTGCTGAGTTTTATCGGCACCGATAAATTTTACAATCGGGATACCTGCAATGTCCGTATCTATGTGAAGTTTGCCCTTAATTATCCGGTGGCTGTTACGGATTATAATGCGCTTGTAAAAAGATTCCGTACCTATATCCTGCAGTTGAAATATGCTTTCGTCCAACTGGACAAAAGAGTGAAAAAAACGCAAAGCACAAGGACTTCCTTTGATCTGACCACGGCAGCTTCTGCACTCGGTGGCACGGTATTTTCTTCTTCGGCGAGCACGTCAGACCAGACCACCGGAAAGATCCTTCCCAGCGCGGGGGTGGCCCTTGTGCCGGTCAAGGAAACTGTTTCTCCGCCTAAAACAACGGAACAAAATTCAGCTTCACTGGTAAGATCAGCCATTAAACGCCTGGAATATACTTTATCGGAAAATACTTTAACGGGAGAAAAGGACGCGGATATTGTCAAAAAGTCCACGACAATAAGGACGGAGATGAAACAGACGCAGATCCAACTCATCGATATCCCAATCGACGAGACCACCAATATGACCGAGGAACAGCTTAATGCCTATTTCAACGATCCCAAGGTCATTAAGAAATATAGGGTGAAGAATAAGTAGAGTTTATCAGGGCATGCAGCCATCCTTTCTGCGCGTATCGATCAGGTATTGAATCTTCCATTGCCCGTTCACCCGGATAAGTTGAAAGGAATCGGCCCCGCAGTGACTGAATTTTCCTTTGTAATAGAACTGGTATGGAGCCCAGACCACAGCAAGGTTGGCGTCAATGCGGACGACATCAAAGCTGATCCTTTCATCGGCGTCGTTTTTTTGCAGTTTCCCGATCAGGCTTGCAAACTCATGCACTGACTCGGTCTTCACAATAGTCTTTCCCTGCTGGTCGGTGGACAATGATTGAAATATCACGCTATCCGAGAAGCAGGAGAGCAGGATGTCCGGATCTGCATTTTTCATCGCGGTGAACAGGCGATTGACAGTGGATTTGACTGAATCCTCACCGGTTTGTGAATTGGCCGGAAGAACAACTATGAATAGCAGGATGATAAGAAATATATGTCTCATGTGTATGAATTGTCTTTACTAGTAGCCCAGTATCTTCAGCATGCTCTGGGAGGTCTGTTCCTTTGCATAGAGCCAGTCAACGAGCTTTCCGTTCTTGTCATATCCGATGATCACATGCTTAGGCGAGGGAATCAGACAATGCTTGATGCCTCCGTAACCGCTGATCTGGTCCTGGTAGGCTCCGGTATGGAAAAAGCCCAGGTAGAGCGGTTCCCCGTTATTCAGTTTTGGCAGGAAGACCTCATTGATATGTTCCTCCGAATCATAATAGTCATGGCTATCGCAGGTGATCCCGCCGAGGACGACGCGCTGGTATTCGACATCCCATTTATTGATGGGCAGCATGAGAAAGCGCTCCCCGATACCCCAGGTATCCGGCAGGGTGGTAATAAAGGAGGAGTCAATCATATACCAGATCTCGCGGTCATTTTGCATTTTCTGGCCGATCACGCTGTAAATATGGGCCATACTCTCTCCCACCGTATAACTCCCGAATTCAGTGAAAATATTCGGCATGGGCACATTGCTCTTTTTACAGGCCCTTTTTATATTTACCACGATCTCATTGATCATGAACTGGTAATTGTAATCGAATCCAAGGGAATGTTTGATGGGAAAGCCCCCGCCGATATTGATGGAATCCAGTTCGGGGCAAATTTTCTTCAGTTGGCAATAGAGATTGATGACCTTGTTGAGTTCGCTCCAGTAATAGATATCGTCCTTAATGCCCTTGTTGAGGAAAATATGAAGCATCTTGAGCTGGAACCTGTCCTCATTTCCCTCTATCTTGTCGACATAGAATTCCAGCACATCCCTGGGCCGGAAGCCCAATCTGCTGGTATAAAAGGGGAAAGTGGGTTCTTCTTCGGCTGCTACCCGGATAGCCAGTTTGAAGGGGGCCTTGACGGATTTCTTATATTGCTGCAGTTCATCCTTATTGTCAAGCACCGGAATCACGTTCTTGAAACCGGTATTAAGGAGGGAAGCGATCCTGCTGATATAGGATTTCTGTTTAAATCCGTTGCAGATGATGTAGATATCCTTAGTGATCTTTTTTTTCTCGTAAAGTTTCTTGATGATCTCGATATCATAGGCATATGAGGTTTCAAGGTGGATTTCGTGATTGAGGGCTTCCTCGACTACAAAAGAGAAATGGGAGCTCTTGGTGCAATAGCAGTAATAATATTTGCCTTCATAACGGTGCCGCTTAAAGGCATTGGCAAACATTTTTTTTGCCTTGCGGATCTGGGTTCCAATCTTCGGAAGATAGGTAAGCTTCATCGGAGTCCCGTATTTCTCAATCAGGGACTTGATATCGACTCCATTGAATTCAAGATAATTATCCTTTATGTCAAAATCTTCCTGGGGAAAGTTAAAGGTTTGCTTCACCAAATCGGTGTATGTATTGTTCATCTAGGCTGAGGTTGGACATTTTATCGAATGAATGAATAAATACAAAATCGGTACAAAAGTAATTTTTTGCACATTCTTACAAAATTAAAAAACCGGAAGTGAATGTTATCAATTCCGGTTTGTGCAACGAAATTCGCCGAGCCCTATTTTACAGAGGAGATCAGTTGTTTGAAAATCTCCGGTTCGTTCATGGCCAGGTCGGCTAATACCTTTCGATCCAGGCCGATTCCTTTTTCGCTGAGCTTGTGAATGAACTGGGAATAGGTGAGCCCTTCTTCCCGGACGGCGGCATTGATACGTGCAATCCAAAGGGTCCTGTATTCCCTCTTCTTGAGTTTACGGCCTACATAACGGTAGGTAAGCCCTTTTTCATAAACATTTTTGGCTACGGTATAAACATTCTTGCGTTTTCCGTAGAACCCTTTCGCTCCTTTTAGGATGCGTTTTCTGCGTGCCTTGGAAGCTACTGCATTGACTGAACGTGGCATATTCTAATAAGTTTGAATGATAATTGGTGGAGGAAATCAATACTTTACTCTTCTTTATTTTAGCCTCAATAAGCGTTTGACAAAATCCGTATTAGGCCCGCTGATTACTCCTCTTCTGCGGAGGTTGCGCTTGCGCTTTTTAGATTTTTTTGTGAGAATGTGACGCTTAAAGGCTTTTTGGTAGGTGATCTCTCCGGTTCCAGTTACTTTGAATCGCTTTTTAGCACTGGAATTGGTCTTGACCTTTGGCATATTAAAATGCTTTTGCTATTAAACCCTACTGGCGTCCCGCACAGGCAGGCACTTATGGAGCCATTTGGGCAATGGCCCCCAAAGAGGGGGCTTCCTAAAAGGAGTGCAATATTAGGGAGTTTTCCTGAAAGGAGTGTAAGATTTGTGAGTTTTCTTGTATTTTCAATGATAAAAGGCCACGCTTTTTTTCTCCCCCTTTTCACTATCAATTTTCAAATCCAGGGCGGCGGACCCTGTGGCCTGAAAATAGTCCAGTCTGAACCTGTGCAGTCCCTTCCTCAGGGCGGCTTTGCCACTTGATTCCTGGTCTCCGTGCAAGCCATCGTTGTCGATCAGGAGTTCCCCGTCCACAAGGAGTTTGCTTCCATCATCAGAATTTAAAGTGAAGGTGAATAGACCGTCATGATCGACTTTAATAAATCCTTCAAAACGCATCCCGGTATTCTCCCTTCTCAATGTATCCTTCAGGGAGATTGCTTCCACGATCTTAGTGAGCTCTGGTTGGAGATGATCAAGGTCGCCGACAGTAACCGGATTCTCCAGAGCGTATAAGGATTCCTTTAATCCCGGTTGAACAGGGAGGTTTTTAATTGCGGACTGCCAATCATAGACTTTTAAGGGAATCCCGATCACCCCGCCGGGTAGCAATCCCGCTCCAAAACTCCTTAGCCTGATCTGCTCAGTCTTTTCAACAGTGAAGGGCTTTTTCGTATCAAGTTGCGGAGAATGTTCATCGGGCAACTGACCGTCAGTCGTATAACGCAATTCGGTACCGGCTGCGGGCTGAACGCTGAGATAGGGCCTGAAACCAGCCCCCGAATATTCTACCTTAAATTGAGGGCGTCCTGCAAAAGCTCCGGCCCCCCTAACCCTGATCACATAGCAATACTTGCTTTTCAATTTTGAAGGGTCATATTCCGGCAGGTCGATCGAAATATTTTCCCCTTGCTGGCTCCAATGAAGTTCCAGGTGGTTTTCGAGCAATTCAATCCGGGTGGCTGCGGGTAAGCGGATATCCCGGAACAAGAAGGATTTTCCTGGCCATTGGGGAAGGATAAGGCAGAGGTCATTTTTTTCAGGGTTATACGTGAAGAAACATTCCTTCACGGCGTATCCAGGATCGGGGTCCAGTGTAAGTTTAAGCATGATATTCCCGCCTCCGTCTCTGGCCTTATAATCCGTCCGGCCCACGCTCCATTGACTGGGCTGCCTCCAACGAACCGTATTGTAGATGGCTTCCTGGTTGATCCTCATCCAATCCCCGATTTGAAGCAATCTTTCCTCCATGATGGGCGGGATCTTTCCATGGGCATCGGGACCGATATCAAGAAGGAAATTCCCGCCACGGCTCACTTTGTCGATAAGGCTCAGGATCAGGGTTTCGGCCGAATTATAATCCCAGGCATCCTCCATCCGGTTAAAGCCATAGGAGAAGCCCATCCCCCGGTTCTCTTCCCAGTAATGATCTTCGAAATCAAGTAGTGGCTGGTATTCCGGAGTATAGATCCCTCCGTGATGGAAACGGATACCACTACCCCACCTGTCATTGGTAACCACCCTGTCCTTGACGGAACTCTCATTATAGAGCCAGGCAAGAAAATCCCGGCTCTTCCAAACCGTATCGCTGGCATCCCAATCCCCATCCGTCCAGAATACATCCGGTTTATAAAGGTTGATCAATTCCTTCATCTGAGGCCACATATGGTCATGGACATATTTATTTCTATCCTTAAGCCAAAGCGGATTGTACCATTCGTAGAGGGAATAATACATGCCCGCATGGACAGATGTTTTCCGGATAGCTTTGAACAGGTCTCCCAGGAGGTCCCGGTGCGGGCCCGCATCGACGGAATTCCAGGCAAAACCCCAGTCACGGCTCGCTTCGCGGCTTGGCCAGTTGGCAAAACCATCATGGTGTTTGGAAGTGAGGACGACGTATTTCGCTCCGGAAGCCTCGATCAGTTTTGCCCATTGCCCCGGATCGAATAATTCCGCGCGGAACTGATCCGCAAAACGGTAGTAGCTCTGGTCGTCGTATTTATTGCGGTGGTAGGCCACCGTGGCACTGTCGCCGCTGCTCAGCGCATGCTGGTACCATTCTGCATAATTTCCCTTGGAGCAAAATGCAGGAACGGAATAGACTCCCCAATGAATGAAGATGCCGAATTTGGCATCCTGGTACCACTGCGGCAGAGGGCGTTTGTCAAGAGAGGACCAGTCAGGCTGATAGTTTTGAGCATTAGTAAAAAGGGAAATGAGCAATAGCGTGGTGAGACAGGTTCTCATACGAATAGTTTTAGTCTGGCAGTACCAAGCTAAAACAAATTTTCGTCTTAATTATGGACCTTGAAATTGAAAATAAGTGTGCCCCTGGATTCATCTGCACCTGAAGATAATTTCACCTGCTTTGCCTTTCGCAGGGCGATAGCAACCATTGCGCTTTCAGAAGTCGTCGAGCCGCGCATATTAAATTCTGCACTTGTCACATTGCCTCCGGCATCAACGGTGACATCCACTGCAACTTTCGCATTCTCATTAAAATCATCCGTAAAGGAAGGAGTGCCCACAATCTTTCTTCCCTGCAATCCCTTTGAGATGGAAATTCCTGAATGGCCCGTACCCCCATTACCCGTATAACTGTCGGAATTGGGATTCCCGCCAGGGCGGCCCTGGTCTCCCTTGCCGCCTGCAATGCCCTGGTTTCCGCCGGCCTTATAGCTATCCGCATCATTTCCGCCAGTACCCGTTCCATTGACCCCATTGAATACGGCTCTTGGCTTAGGTTTTACAGGTGCCGGATTTTCGGCCGGCTTGGAGACATGCACTATTTTAGGTGTGACATCTTTCTGAACAATCTTTGTTGCATTTGGTTTGGTAACCGGCGGCTTCTTGACTACGGGAGCATCTTCCTTATCGTTGTCGTTTGTTTCGACATCTTTTACGGCTTCTTTTTCTACCGCAGTTACTTTAGGGGGAGTATAACGCTGCCTGTCCTGAGCGGATGGTTTACCAGGCAGGTAGGGCTGATTTGTCCCGAGGCCATTGTCGCTATTGCCGAGATTTACTTCGATTCCCTGGTCATCAGGAATAGGCGGAGGTGCAGGAAGGGTCCATGTGATGAGGATGAGTAAGAGAAATAACAAACCGCATATAAAGGCTGTCCAGGCGGATGCCCTCATATTTTTCTTCGATTCAAAATTGTCCTCAGTGTAAGCCATATGGGTCATACGAAGATACTGTGGTAATTGCAGATAACGTCGCAATACAGCTACTAATTACAGCGACTACGTTGAAAAATTGTTAATTCCCTTTTTAATAGATTTGCCGATATGGATTACCCCCAAACCATCGATTATCTTTTTACCAGGCTGCCAATGTTCAGCCGTTTGGGTTCTGCCGCCATGAACGAGGGATTGACCAACGCATATGAACTCTGCGAAGCCTGCGGCAATCCTCAACTGAAATTCAAATCGGTTCATGTTGGAGGCACAAACGGAAAGGGTTCGACAAGTCATATGCTCGCAGCTATTTTACAAAGTGCAGGATACCGTACCGGCCTTTATACTTCCCCCCATTTGAAGGATTTCAGAGAAAGGATCAAGGTAGATGGAAAAATTCCTGACGAATCCTTTATCACCGGTTTCGTGGAAAAATTGCGGCCTCTGATCGAATTCATCCAACCCTCCTTTTTTGAGATCACCGTCGCCATGGCCTTTACTTATTTTGCCGAGCAGGAGGTGGATATCGCTATCATCGAAGTGGGACTCGGAGGAAGGCTGGACAGCACCAATATCATCTTTCCGGAACTTTCGGTAATTACCAATATCAGTTTCGACCACATGAACATATTAGGGAATACCCTTCAAAAGATCGCTTATGAGAAAGCCGGCATCATCAAAAAAAATACCCCCGTGGTCATCGGACAGTACCAGGAAGATATCCGCGAGGTCTTTGAGCAGAAGGCAAAGGAGCAGGAAGCCCCTTTAAACTATGCAAACCGGAACCATTTCGTCGCTTCCTGGGAAATGGAAAAACATGAATTGATCGCAGAGGTAACTTCGGTGCATAACAACGAAAAAAATAATTACAGGCTGGACCTGCCGGGTCTTTACCAGATGAAAAACCTGGTCACCGTATTGGAGACCGTCCGTCAATTGCGACTAAAAGGATGGGCGATCCCTGAAGCTCAGGTTCATAGTGCATTGAACAAGGTCAGGAAGATCACTGGCTTCAATGGCCGCTGGGAAATTATCAGCGATAAACCGCTGATCGTTTTGGATGTGGGGCATAATGAAGACGGGATCAGGCAAATCCTGGAACAGATTGAGATCACGGATCACGAACAACTGCATATAATAACCGGATTTGTCAAAGACAAGGACCTGGATAAAATTCTTTCCATACTTCCCAGGCAGGCCCTTTATTATTTTACAAGGGCCCATATCCCCAGAGCATTGCCTGAAGATGAACTTTTGGAAAAGGCAAGGTCCGTTGGTCTGAAGGGCGAACATTTTCCTGGTGTCAATGAAGCCATACTGGCTGCAAGGCAGCGCTGCTCTGAAAGAGACATGATACTTGTTTGCGGAAGCGTATTTGTTATTGGGGAAATAGAATAGAAATATAAAACTGAAAAATATGAAAAAATATTTTCTGCTCCTGTGCTGTATTGTTTGCATTATTCCGGCTTTCAGTCAGCCCAACCACGATTATAACCCACACCGGGTTCAGCACAGCTATGACGATTATATGGATAAAAGCCGTAAACTGAGATCTATCGGATTTGTCCTGCTTGGGGCTGGCCTGGGAGCGGCAACCGCGGGCATCGTCCTGATAGCTTCAGATCTGAATACATATAATGGCAATAGCGGAACCTATTCACAAAATACCACAGGGCAAATAGTGGCCGGCGCCTTACTCTTCTACGCCGGGATTTCCTGCGTGATTGGAAGCATTCCTGTTTTCATCATTAGCGGCGTGATGCATCATAAAGCCATGCAGGCCAGAATATCCATAAGTCTCGAAGGAACTCCTGCCGGCTCAATGACAGGCATTCCTTTGCATCCATTTCCCGCACTGGGCCTGCTCATTGCTTTGAATTAGATCATTATTGTCCTGATCTTCGTGGAAGTGCTGAACCTGTTTTTCGAAAAAATCGTCAAATAGTCATTTCCTTTAAAAAGGAGTCAATCAGTTCAATGGTAATTCGCGGGAAAATTCCTTCTATTCCCTCCTGCCCTGTCATTTCTGCCGTTGCGAGGCATTGGCCATGAAATCCAGGCAGGATGATCAGGCGGCCATTCGGCAATAGATTCGAAAGCCTTACCACTTCTTCGGCTTTCAATATATCCTTATCGGCAGTCATGACCAGGATCTTTGACCGAATCGACTTAAGCAGTTTATCCGGAATGCTTTTGAAATTCTCCATTCGCCACCTGTCTTTTTCGAACATATTTTCCAAAAGCGCCTGATCCGGGCAGACTTTTAAAAAGGCTTTCTTAAGCGCTTCCGGGAAGGTCTTTTCAATGCTCGCGTTCGGAAAAATGTCAAAGAATCCATCCACAAAAGCTTCACGTTGAAAGCCTGCGGAAAGAATGATGAGTTTGTCAACCAGGCCGGGATGCCTGATGCCAATCTGTAAAGCTGCGGTTCCCCCATTGCTAAATCCGAAAAAGCTTGCTTTTTCGACCCCCAGATAGGCCATTAAAGCGGCAATATCATCTGCATCCTGTTCATAGGATTGCGGAGCTTCCCGGTCGCTGGTATGTCCATGGGCCTGCAGCTCAAGGGCGATAAGTCGATGGGAGTCGGAGAAAAAGGGAATCGCATTTCCAAAACAACTCTCGATGGTCGATCCTCCTCCGTGTATCAGGACAAGGTCTTGATCTGAATCTCCATAGATCTCATAATACATCTTGATCCCGTTTATCGGAGCATAGCCTGAACCATTAATCCTCAAGTCAGGCAACAATCCTTCCAGGTTGCCCAATCCCATCGTGAATCCCTGTTGGAATCCCATAGCGAGAATTTGATTCAGCCCTTGCTCAGAATCCATTTCAATAGTTATTTCCACCCTGGAAGAGGCGGCATTTTGTGAAAAGTCAATGGTCCATTGCATCGAGGCGATGTCCTGATTTATTCTGCCTTCTTCGTCACAAAAGAATGCCTGACTGATGATCATTTTCTGATTTTCTATTTTCTTAAAGTCCGTTCTTGACCAATGCCTCTCTTCGTTGGGCCCGACCATCGCATAAAGCCAGTGGCCCCCTTCTCTAAAATCCATTGCCTTAGTTTGGACTTTCCATGGATAAGGACCCCACCATTGATCGAGCAAGTTCTTTTCGGTCCATGCCTTCCAAAGCTGGGGCAATTTTATTTTAAATTCCCTGATTACATGGATCTTCTTGTTTGAAGTTGTGAAGCTAAATTCATGCGCCATGACATAAGATTTACCAAACGAATATATGCAATTATTTGGTTGCGCAATTCGGTTGCTTAAATTTTCGGGCCATATGAGCCCAGGCCCTTGTGCATTACCATATAAAACCCCGGATTGAAATCTCCAAGTCGCAAAGTAACATTGATCGACAAGGGAAGGGGAAACAGTTTTTTATTGAAAAATCCTCTTGGAGATAGGTCTTTCGTTCAGTCCAGGATTTTCAACTAAGAACAAATATATTTATTTAATAATGTGTAAAAAGAGCAAGACCAGTCAGCCATGGAAATATAAATTAGAAAAAATAATTTAAGGGCCCAACTTTCGTCCGGGGCTTTTAACTATCAATTATAAAATTTAAATTTGTTTTCCGAAAGAGGCAAATTCGTTGCTCCCTATGAATATTATATTTTTTAGTAAGTAGATGAATAAAGAATATAACCAACCCTCTGCCAATATTACGACTCTCTGCCTTCTTAAATCATGATTAATTTTTAATCTGTCAATCCAATAACACTTGAAGTGCTTTATTTTGGTTGAAAGAATTTTAGTCAGTCACCTTTTGAAATAAGAAGAAATGAAATTCGCAGTATTGATCATTACTTATTCCTCGTCCAAACAGACTAAAAGGCTTATAGAGAGCCTTAGCAATGGGGAATTCGATTTCTTCATCCATGTTGATAAGAAAGTCGACCTGGAGACCCATCGGGAATTATTCGATCTGCCCAATGTTCACTTTGTAAAAAACAGGATCGATATTAAATGGGCAGGCTTTACCACGGTTGAAGCAGCGCTTAGCGGCATTAGGGATATTATTGCTTCAGGAAATAAATACGAATTCATAAATCTCCTTACAGGTCAGGACTATCCCATCAAATCTGCCGGCTATATTTCAGATTTTCTCAAACAGCATATCGGTAAGGAATTTATTTTCTATAAGCATTTCGACACAGAATGGACGGAAGCCAAATCCCGGGTCGAAAAATACCATTTTACTGAATTGCCTTTCCGTGGAAAACACAGGCTGGCCAATCTTGTGAATGCCGTCGCTCCCAAAAGAAAATTTCCGGCAAACCTGGAATTGGTTGGAAAGGAGACTTTCTGGACCCTGAGCCTGGACTGCGCCAAATATGTTGTCGATTATATCGATGAGCATCCAAAACTGAGACGTTTCCTGCGTTATACCTGGGGGAGCGATGAATTCATCTTTCAAACCATTATTATGGGCTCGCCTTTTAAGGACCGGGTGATCAATAAAAATTACCGTTTGATCAACTGGGCTCCTCCTTCAGCCCGGCCCAAAACCTTTGTGGCAGATGATTTTCCCCGAATTCTCTCTTCCGATTGTCTGTTTGCCAGGAAGTTTGACATAAATTTTGATGAAAAAATCCTTGATCTTTTAGACCAACATAACCTGGTTTCGCGTTAATCTCCCGGATTCTCGTTAATCTCCTAATTACTGTCTATGGCTTACATGATCAAACTGAAATCATTTTCGGACCAAAGGGGTAGGCTTACCCCCATTGACAAGGTACTGCCCTTCGATATCATGCGGCTCTACTATATCAGCAATATCACGGAAGAGTCCGAAAGAGGGGGCCATGCCCACTATGTGACCATTGAAGCCCTGTTTTGTGTAAACGGGAGTTTTACCGTGGTCATCAACAATGGCAAGACCATTCAGGAATTTTACCTGAATGACCACAATCAATGCCTGATCGTAGAGCCTAATGATTGGCACAAAATGATAAATTTCAGCATGGGTGCAATCCTCATGGGTGTTTCTTCCACCCATTATGACCATAGCGATTATTATTATGAAGAGCCAAAAATTCCACAGTGATACCCTACGAAAGCCTTAGTCGACTGAACCACCCCTTCGAAGATGAATTCCGCAAAAAATTCGATGAATTCCTGGAAAAAGGGCATTATATCCTGGGACCCGAACTGGAAAAATTCGAACAGGAATTTGCCGCATACCACCATGTTAAATATTGCACGGGCGTTTCCAATGGACTCGATGCACTGATACTTGCTCTCAAATCCTTCGGTTTACCGGAAGGATCAGAAATCATCGTCCCTTCAAATACCTATATCGCTACGATACTCGCGGTAGTAGCCTGCCGCATGAAGCCGGTCCTGGTTGAACCGACTATCAGGTCCTATAATATCGACCCGACTAAGATCGAAGCAGCAGTCACCCCCTTAACGAAGGCCATTTTGGTAGTTCACCTTTATGGAAAGGTTTGCGATATGGACCCCATTCTTGAAATAAAGAAAAAACACAATCTATACCTCCTCGAAGATTGCGCACAGGCTCATGGAGCCACCTATAAGAACAGGCTTGCCGGCACATTTGGGGAGATGAGCGCTTTCAGTTTTTATCCCACCAAGAATCTGGGCGCACTCGGAGATGCCGGAGCAGTCCTCTGCAATGAGGAAGGATACAGGAGCAGCCTCCTTCATTTGCGTAATTACGGCTCCAATAAGAAATATTATAACGATGTGATCGGATTCAATAACAGGCTGGACGAATTGCAGGCTTCCCTGCTTTCTGTAAAGCTGAATTACCTGAACCAGATGAACAACCATAGGAATAAACTGGCTGATCTCTATCTCAACGGGCTTTCTTCACGTTATATTCTCCCGCTTAAGGACGCGGACCATTATGATGTATATCATATATTCAATATAAGGTTCCCGCAAAGGGACCGTCTGCAGAAATACCTTCAGGACAAAGGTATCGGTACCGTGATCCACTATCCGGTTCCCCCACAGCGCCAGAAAGCAATGGCCGGGATCCTCGACGGTCAGGAATTTCCCATCGCAGATGAAATTCATCAGACCACGCTCAGCCTCCCCTGTTCATTTTGCCATAAGGAAGAGGAAATAAGGGAGGTCATCAAGGCTTTAAATGAATTTTAATAAACTACTAAATCTATTAAATATCCCTTAATATGAAAAGCACGGACATTACCCTGATCGGTAGCGGTACCGCGGCCACAGTTACCCTGATACAATTGTTTCAGAAATTGAAAAATGATCCCGAAAAGCAACCCAAACCCAGGATACTTGTTATAGAAAAATCTGAAGAACTATGGACCGGTGTACCTTATGGTTACAGGTCGTCTATCAATTCCTTAATCATTACCTCTGTTCACGATTTTATCAATGAGGAGGAAAAGCCTGAGTTTTATTCCTGGTTCCAGGGTGATCTGGCTGATTGGGTCCCCTTCTACAAAAAAAATGGAGGAGAGGTGGCCGAACGCTGGCTCCAGGCCAATCTTAACTGGATAGAAACCTCCCAATGGGAAAAGATCTATATACCTCGCTCTATTTACGGCAGGTATCTCAAACATAAAGTGAACAAATTACTGGAAGAAGGCAAAAAACTGAATCTGGCCGATTTTTCCACGATTAAGGCAGAAGTAACAGATATTAAACCGCTTGAAGACGGAAATTATGAGATCACGGTGGAGAGCCAGGAAGGAATTCTATCGAAACTGGTCACAAAGAAGGTCGTCGTCGCTACCGGTTCGGCCCCTGTTCGGAAAATCTGTTCCCTTGAAGATGGTCCCGTTCTTTATATCAATGATATTTATGAGCCTTCCATTGACAAGAATCTCGAAACCATTCGCAAGACTTTGAACAATACGTCTGTGGATAAAGACAGGAATATCCTTTTCATAGGTTCCAATGCCAGCGTAATTGAAATGATTTATCTCATGGAAGGAGACTCGACGCTCTCCCGCCTCATAAATAACATCACCCTGGTTTCCCCAAGCGGAGCCCTCCCCCACCCTACAGCCGAAGAAACGCTTTCCGAACATCCGCTTCCCAACCTGGACAAACTGAGTACAGCAGGGTCATATGATATCGACTCATTGGTGGATGCGGCTACGGAAGAAATCAGGCTGGCCATGGTCGGCGGAGCACATATGGATTATGTGGCCACGATCATCGGCACTACGCTAAAAATGCTCGAAAGCCTGTCTGAAGATGACCAGCGCGCCTTCATCGCTATCCACGCAATCCGTCTTAGGAATCAGTTCCGCCGCGCCGGTTCTGAGTATATCAGGGCTGTCCGGATAATGGAGAATCTGAACAAGCTTAAAATCCTGAAAGGGAAATTCCAGAAAATGGTTCCTTCGGAACATGGTGTATCACTTCAGTATGAAGCTGCAGATAGTGGTTCAGCTATTACCCATCCTCTGGCTTTTCCTGTCGTCATCAATTGCACGGGCTCCGACGACCTGAATATCTCTGCATCCAGGCTGCTCTATAACCTGATCAATAATAAGATTTGCCGCATGAATCTCTCCAGAAAGGGAATTGAGGTAAATGAACATTTTGAAGCAGCTCCGCATCTTTATATTTTCGGACCCCTTTTAGGAGGAAATAAAAACAAGCTGATCCATTTCTGGCAATTGGAAAATGCAGCCAGACTGACTGGTTTATCTCCCCATCTGGCGGATGAATTGCTTGCGAATTAAAAGGCTTGAGGAGTTGGGTAATAATGTCCTAACAAAATTGAAAACAAGGGCTGTTCAAATATACCCAATGGCGTCAGCAGGAAGATTAAGATCAGCAGCCAAAATAAATAGAGCCATGATATTTTACCATCTGAAAACAAAGTTGGTCTGATCAGGATATAATAGGACAGAACGGCAATAAAACCGAAATTCATCCACCTGCCCACATCAGTCGCCACTATGGACAAGACCAAGGGGATCGCAAAGGCCATTAAAGTAAATGCCAGGTCGATTCTTTTTTCACGGGCCTTTAATCCATTGAAAAGATAGCCCAGCAGGATAATTACAATCAGGCTGAAGACCACAGGAATAAAATAGGTTCTGAATTCAGGGGAATGATGATATTCGTTCATGATCTTCATCTGAAAACTGAGGTCCACCTCCTTTGTCATCGGATCCAGGGCATGAAAATTACCTTCCGACGGAGTCGGAAGGCCCGGATATAGTTGAAAAAAATGTTGTCTAAGATCTGCAAGGGGCGGGCGCACCAAATTGCTGCTCATCAGCAGAAAGACCATTCCGGATAATAGCAATTGAGCCAGGTTCCAGCTCAAAAATATTTTCTTCCTTCCTCCAAGCCCGATTAAATCCGCATAGATATTGAAAAGCAGGAAGGGCAATCTCAGGAAAAAATAGGCTTCATGAAGCAGGATACCACAGATATCAAAAATTAGCGACCAGGGTTTGCCGTTACCAGCCATCGCGAGGAAGAAAAAGCCTATTAGCGCCATATCATAAGCTCCCGCAATGAACTTAAATTGGCTGTAGAAGCCTATCGGGGCCAGTAAGAAGATCCCAATCATGTATAGTTTCTGGTCCTGCGCGAATCTCTTGCTCCTGTAAAGCGCTATCAGGCCCATTGCAAAAACCAGCAGGCCGATCGCGGTCGCCGAAAATATCTGTACCTTGTAATCGCTTGTAGAAACCATATTAACCAGGGTCGGCATTAGCCCCCTTTTTACCAGTCCGAATTTCTGGTAGCATGCGGATAGGGAAATGATCTCATAGATGTTGAGGTAGCCCGTAGTTTTTAAGGAATAAAAGCTTTTGGTAATAAAAAGAATCAAAACTATCAGCAAAAGGGATAGTAAGACAGTAGGCAGGGAAATTTTTCTGCCTCCGGGTAAAAGGAGTTGGGGGGCAGGCCTTTCTAAAATAAATTCCTGATAAACCAGGAATAGGCAAAACAACAGGCCTGAAATCAGGATCAGGCTGCCTTTCTGGTAGGTCGAAACCAGGTAGGGCCGCAGGGTATAACTGAGTATTAGGGTAAGAATAGCCACCAGGGAGGCCTGAAACCATTTATTCTTGATGACCATATATTGATTGTTCCTCGGACAATGATACAAAAATTCCATCTCTGTTCTAAATTTCCAATTGGAAATTCCGGGTTAAATTGTAAGGCCGATCCCGGCTCCGGGATGGGCGAAAGCCTATAATATGAAACTGATACCAGTATTGGGCTTGCTTGTCCTTTTTCAAATAGGCCGATCCCAGTCCGTTGACAGCAGCAATTATTACGAAAAAATGACCCACGCGGGAACGCTGAACTGGCTGCGGGTTAGTGAGGCCGTTCCCATTATCATCGATGAGCTGGAGAAAAACGGTTATGGCTATTCCGGCATTGATATTGGCCGCCTCATGCGCATCGATAGCTTCCAATACCTTGTGATCACGGTTAGCTATGGCGATCAATTTGGTTTTATTTTCCGGCAGGGCCATGGAATTCCAGTCAAGCGATCAGACCGTTATTATTATTCCCACGATGATCAATCACAATTTCAGTATGTACAGGTCGAAAGCGAGTTGGATACTGCTTATCGGTATATTCAGGTGAAAAAGATCCCCAGGAATATTTTTCTGTTGGATGAACGATGCTATTGGTATGAATTCGACACGAGCGGGAAAAACAGCTTCCCGGTTTCAAAGGAAGTAATTTCTAATATTTTGAGAGCGGATATCCGGGAAAGGCTGAAGCATGTTGGGGGGAAATAAAAGAGGGACTATCGCTTATTTTAAAATAATTGCTCTACTCATTTCACGGCATATGTCCGTTAGCTTTTATTCACTTTCAATAATTCTGATTATTTTCAAATGGAGGCTAACTGTAATAAATCTTTCAACATTCTGCAATGCCAATCCTTATTCCTAAATATGACTAAAAATTGGAAAGCAGCTATTCACTTATAAGCAAATCTGATGAAGGTTTTTGATGATTATATAATTTCTTTTAGACACTATTTAATCGGAGGGCAATTGACCTTCAGATTTATAGGGGCTTTTATATGTAAAAGACACTAATTAGCCCGCACATTACCCATTGACCAGAGATACCTGTCTAAATCATCGTCATTTAAAGCCACTAACTCAAATTTCTTTCTAAAAGCCCTAAGAATTTGTTTATAAATTGAAAAATCGCTTTTGATCACAATCCTGTTGATTTTTCCATAAAAAAAAGGATACGTTTTCTGAAAATTGGATAGGCTTGTCTGTACATATTTATCATAGATTGGGTATTTGCTTTGATCATGTCCATGACAAAATTTGGTTGCAAAAACAAAAAAGTTTATAACCTTCCCGTTTTTTGTCTCGAATTTGGCGATTTTCAATACCAGGTCTGGATCCCCTTTCTTTAATCGCTCATTTAAATTTTTAATTTTACTTATGTTTTTAGCCAGACTATAAGTAGCCAGGATTCTAGTCTTATAATAAATATTTACGGCATGTATCATTAATTCAATTGACTTTATATCCTTCTTGCCCCTCATTTGTTTAAAAAACTTCATACAACTGTCAATATCTTTTTTTGCCTCTGGATTCTTCCGATTATATTTTTCAACCTTTTCTCTGGCAGTTCCAAGATCTGGTTTCCGCTCAAATCTATTTTTAAATTTCTTAGCGACTGATTTCTGATAATTGGATGTCTTTTTCATATTGCTATTCTCAAAAGAAGATCTGGCCCCCTAACAAGGTAATCGTTCAAAAGCATATTGCGACAATTATCTTGAATTTCGCGACAATTAAATGACAGCAAACCAATTTAATTGTCATTTAAACCATTTATGCGACATTTAAATGCTATATTTGTCGGGCAAATAAATAGGACATTCATGAAAATCGCTAAAAATCAAATTGAAAATGAAATAGCCGCGATTAAACAAGCCCTGGCATCCATGAGAGATGGGGCCTCGATGGAAAAGATTAAATATGCCCTGGCCTTTTCAGGTGATCTGCGAACATTGCAAAGACGCCTGGAGAGAATGATCAATGATGGAGTGGTAAAAAAAACCGGAAAGTCAAAAGCAACGCGATATCATATAACGACCCCACCGTTAGCGACAGCCATAGATGCAGATAAAAAACCAGAAATAATACCTCTTAGCGAAGAAAGCAAGGAAATCCTCGTATCAGTCTCACTCCCAGAAGCCATGAGAACCCCTGTTAGCTATAATCGGGATTTTCTACGATCTTACCGACCTAATCACAGCAGTTATCTTCGTGCTGAAGAAAAAGCAATGCTTGCTCAAACAGGCAAAATCCATAACGTTGAGCAGCCTGCAGGGACTTACGGAAGAAATATTCTGGAAAGGCTGCTAATCGACCTCTCCTGGAATTCTAGCCGTCTTGAAGGCAATACCTATTCCTTGCTGGAGACAACCAGGCTGATCGAAGCCGGGGAGCTGGCAACTGCTAAATCCGCGGAGGAAACGCAGATGATCCTAAATCATAAAGATGCAATCGAATTCATTACTGACGGGGATGAAACAATCGGCTTTAACCGCACTACCATCCTGAATTTGCATGCGATGCTTTCAAACAACCTGCTGGCGGACCCTGGCGCCTCCGGAAGATTACGCCGCATCCCAGTAGCTATCAAGCGTTCGGTATATTTGCCTCTTGCCATACCTCAGCAGATCGAAGAATTCTTCGAAATCATATTGGATAAAGCAAGAGATATCAAAGATCCTTTTGAACAGGCTTTTTTCATGATGGTCCACCTGCCTTATTTGCAGGCTTTCGACGATGTTAATAAGCGAGTGTCGCGCCTGGCAGCGAATATCCCTTTTATCAAGAATAATCTATCCCCACTTTCCTTTATTGATGTACCCGAAGATACCTATATTCAGGGGACCATAGCCATTTATGAGTTGAATCGCGTCCAGCTATTAAAAGATGTGTTTATCTGGGCGTACCGGCGTTCTGCTGCAGGTTATGTTTCTATCAGGCAGTCTCTCGGGGAACCTGACCGCTTTAAGTTACAGTACCGGGGAATCATCATCCCTCTAATCACTGAAATCATTTTTAATTCCTTATCGCCTTTTAAGGCCACAACTCTGATCGCGGAAAGGTCATTGCAAGTACCGGCCCAGGACCAGAAGAAATTCATTGAAACGGTGGAATCGGAAATCAGCAGTCTGCATGAAGGGAATTATGCAAGGTACCGGGTCAGCCTGAAAGAATTTAATGACTGGAAGCATTCCTGGTCTGTGAGAGGCTAAATAGTTAGTGAAATTCAGGGCCATCTTTCCATTCTTAATCATCTCTTTCGACTCCTCCATCCAAATCGCATAATTGCTCTCTGTATAAATCGGCTCAGGCTTTTCCATCAGAGCAATTGTGTTCTGATAATCTGCTGAAGCCTCTGCAAGATCTTCGCTCCATTTAGGAGCAAATTCTTCGAATTTTTCAACAACTTGCCGAGTATGGAGATAGCCTTGTAAACTCCCCAAGTCGGAAAAATAGCTTAGATTTTATAGAGGTCGTTTACTAAACTTAATATACTATGGAT
>PMSV01000024.1 GCA_003168265.1 Chitinophagaceae bacterium | reverse complement strand
GCAAGCAACTGGTTCGCCAAACGATTAATGTGGTAGGTGGAATGAATACCATCGATCTCCATACTTCGACACTGGCCAATGGAATGTACATCGTAAGAGGTGTATTCATGAACGGACAAACCAATACCCTAACCTTCGTAAAACAGTAATTGAAAAAACACAACCTCCCTTTGTGAAGACCTGGAGCCGCATCGATTGATGCGGCTCTTTTATTATTTCTCGCATCCGAAATACAGGAGGTCAATCTTCTGATGTTGACTTATATGCTATCGTCTAAGGTGTCGGAATCTTCATTCACTTTTTTATTTTCTGTATTTCGGGGAAAACTAATTTTCCAGCTTAGAGACTTGAATCTTGGACGTCGTTTCAGTCTTGCTCGTCCTTTCGTCTGAAGCTGATGCGAGGCCTTTGGACCTGTGGAGGGTCAAGTAATTGTTTGAGGTATTCAAAGATGAGCTTTATGTCATTGCCATGCTTTTGAAGCTTGTCGCCTTGTTTCATCATTCTTTGCTCCATTTGCTCCAACTTGATCAAAATATCCTTGTGCGTTGACAGCAACTCACGCATCCGGGTAAAGATCCTGATAATCTGGATGTTGACTTCGATAGCTGTCTCGCTATTTAATACGCTGGACAACTGTGCTAGGCCTTGTTCAGTAAAGGCCAATGGTGGTTTGCGAAGCCCCATTTTCTCTTTATTGGATATCACATTTTGTGATTTCCAATTCTCTAATTCCTTTGTCGTCAATTGGAACATAAAATCTTCCGGGAAACGTCTAAAAGAATTTTCCTTCCGCTCGTGTATCTACTTTTTTTTCCCCATTTACCCTGAGTGTAAACCCCTGGTATAATTCCTTTTTTGGCTTATACAGCCTGCTTTGCACAATTAAAACTTAACGGATACGTATAATTATTTACCCCGTACCCGCCATATTTGTATCATACCTTTTAACAATTAATTAAATGACCAGAGTTTTACTCTTTGCTAACAGGCTCAGACTGCATTTTCGTTATTCAGCCACCATTTTATTAGTTTCTGCCAGTTTTATCGTCCGTGCCGCGAATATCAGCAGTACCGCGACTGGCGGTAATTGGAGCGCTACCGGCACCTGGGTAGGCGGTGTCGTACCAGGCTCCGCCGATGTGGCCATCGTTGTGAGCGGAGCTACCGTCACCGTGGATATTTCGACTGCAGTATGCAATGCTTTAGATATTAACACGGGTGCCACGGGCGGGGGCGCTGCAGCAACATTGAGCTTTGCCAGCAGTGGGGCCCTTACAGTTGGGGGCACGGTCACCATAGGTGCTTCAGGAGGGGGACACACCGGTTCAATCGACATGACAAGCGGGGGTACCCTCACAGCAAATGGTTTTACGATCACCCGTGCGGGGACCTGGACCGTGGGAACGGGAACTGTCGCACTAGCTTCAACCAATACATTGCCTGCTAACTTCTTCACGACATTTTATAACCTGAGTGTTATTGCGGGGACAACGACTACTGGCCGGACCCTTACCGTCAATAATAATCTGAGTATTTCTGATGGAGCGGATTTTACATTAGGCGCATTTGCACTCACAGTGACGGGCACCACTACAATCGGTGGAGGGACCAGCGGAACCATGACGATTTCCTCAGCTACGGGAGTCAAAACCTTTGTCGGCCTCATCACCCTGAATGCAGGTGCTGACTGGAATAATTCAGGAAATTCAAATGTGACCGTAGAAGGCGGGATCACCAATAACGGAACATTTACCAGCGGAACAGGTGTTTATACATTCAGTACTAATAACCAGGTTCTGACCGGAACTCTCAGCATCAATAGCATCACCGTTACTGCCATTAGCCTCACCAATACCAATACACTCACCGTGGCAACCGCGCTTAGCGGGACCGGTGGCCTGATTCAAGCTGTCAATGCTATTTTAAACATCGGGGGAACCTCAGCGATTACCACACTGACTTCTACGGCGTCTCCGAATACGGTCAATTATACAGGCAATGCTCAGACCCTCAATGCCAATGATGCCAATTATTATCTTCTAACTCTGAGTGGAACCGGAACAGATGTTCTGCCGGCAGTCGCTCTGACCATCGCAAGCAACATGACCCTAAGCGGAACTGTTACTACAACCACAAGGGCAGCTCTTACCGTCAACGGGAACCTGACAACCGGTGATGGAACTACATTTACTGCCGCCGCTTTTAACCTGACCATCGTGGGAAGCACTACTATCGGCGCCGGAACAAGCGGCAGTTTTGTTATCAGTTCCGCCACAGGCACAAAGACTTTTGAAGGCCCGATACGCATCAATGCCGGGGCGAGTTGGATGAATACAGGTAATTCAGCCGTGACCATTGAAAACGGAATGACCTATAATGGATCGACTTTTACCGGAGGAACGGGAGTTTATACATTTAGCACAAATAACCAAACCATAACCGGAACCCTTACCATACCGAGCCTGACGGTCACAGGAATTACACTCATCAACGGCAATACACTAACCGTTTCAACGGCGCTTGCCGGAAGCGGGGACCTGCAACAGGCAACGAATGCAAGTCTTATACTGAACGGAACCTCGGCGATCATCACGCTCGACGCCACCACTAACAGCGGCAATACTGTCACCTATTCAGGGGCAGCCCAAACAGTAAATGGAACTAATTATTACAATTTGATCCTGGGAGGCACGGGTGCAAAAACATTACAGGCGGGGACCGCTACCATCGCGGCTAACCTTACAATGAGCGGAACGGCAACAACAACAACAGTTAATAGTTTGACAATTTCAGGTAACTTGTCCATTGGCAATACCAATACTTTCACTGCAGCAGGTTTTCCCATTACCGTCACAGGGACTACCTCCATTGGCGCAGGAACGGGTGGAAACCTGACGATCAATTCCAATACTGGCGCAAAGACCTTTGTCGGACTGATCAGTGTTGCTGCCGGAGCTACATGGGGCAATACTGGCAATAGCGCGGTGACGATCGAAGGAGGGATAACCAATAGCGGAACCTTTACCAGCGGAAACGGAATTTATACATTCAGCAGCAATAACCAGGCTTTGACCGGAACCTTTACCATAACAAATGTGACGGTTACGGGCATTACGCTGACTAATAACAACACCCTTGCTGCATCCACCACCTTATCGGGTACGGGCACTTTGAGCCAGGCTGCAAACGCAACCTTGAATATAGGCAATGGTTCAACGATCACTACCCTGACTGCGACGGCTTCAGGAAATACTGTCAATTATACAAGAGGCGGCGCCCAAACAATCAATGGAGCCAATTACAACAATCTGGGCCTAAGTGGCAGTGGACTGAAGACCCTTCAAACAGGGACTACAAATATTACGGGGAATTTTACCCTGAGCGGCACTGCTCGAACGACCGGAGTGGTGGGCCTGACGATCGGAGGGAACCTGACCATCGGCACGGGTACCACTTTCACTGCCGGAAATTTCAGTCACAGCATTGCCGGAAACTTTACAAACAATGCGACTTTCACTTCCTCTAACAGCCTATTGACTTTTAATGGTACAAGCGCACAGACCATCGGGGGTACCGCGGCCAGCACATTCTATGACCTGGCGATCGATAACAACTCAGGCGTAACGATGAATGACGGAACCAACAGCGTCAATAAAACGGTCACGGATAACCTGAATCTGCAGGCGGGGTACCTAACTACAACGACCAGCAATTTGCTGATCCTGAATAACGGAGCTACTTCCACTGTCACCAATGCAGCTCTTGAAGCAGGAGGAGGCTCTCTTGTCCCTCAATACAATAGTCCCTATGTCAACGGACCTATGAGAAAGATCGGAAACCAGGCATTTATCTTTCCTGTCGGTGTATTGGGCACAGGCGCCGTACCCATCGGTATCAGCGCACCAGCAACTGTTACCGACGCTTTTGATGGCACTTATGTCCGCGCCAGCGCTGAAACTTTAGGAAGCATCAGCTCGGCTACCCTGATCGATGTTAGTATCTGCGATTACTGGACTTTGAATCATACGACTGGCACTTCTACTATAACCGTCACCGCCTTCTGGAACCAGAACAGCCCATGCAATGGGGAAGCTTCCGGAGCCTATGTCAATAACCTGACCAATATAGCACTTGCTCATTTTAACGGCACTAATTGGAACGCCAATAGTACGGCCCTCACAGGTTCGACCATCGGTACCACCGTTGCGGGTGGCATCGCCTGGTCCGGGGTCTCCAATTTCAGTCCATTTGCGCTCGGAAATATCAATGGCCCGTTTTTCAATCCGCTTCCCATCAACCTTTTCAGCTTTAATGCGACCCGTTACAACGGGTATAATCAGGTGAGTTGGAAGGCTGCCTGCGCAACTGCGACAAACCAGTTTGAAGTGCAACGCTCAGCGGATGGCATCAGTTTTGAAAACATCGATACCGTACTCACGACAGACGCGACGGACTGTTCAGCGAATTTTTATTACAATGATTACAGTCCCTTCAACCAAAAGGTTTATTACAGACTCAGGACAACGGATGGAAATGGCAAGATCGGCTATTCAGATATCGTTCTGATCTCCAGTACTCCTTCTGCCGTTAACCTGATCAATGTCTATCCAAACCCGGTCCAGGATAATGCAACCCTTAAAATATCAGCCACGCAGAATGAAAATGTAGAACTGGCAATCTATAGCCTGGACGGAAAGGAATTATACAGGAGCCGGCTACAGGTTCTGAGCGGGGACAACCAATACAATTTGCCGACTGCGGGATTGGCTCACGGAGTTTATATCATCCGAGGAATATTCGAAGGAGGACAGACAAGCAGTTTGAAACTGATAAAGAATTAAGAGAAAATACATTCTTCAGACCCTCGCTATCCGGTGAGGGTTTTTTATTTGCCCCTATTGCAAATACATAAAATTCGCTATATATTTATACCCAGTACATCATAAGGAACGAACTTAGAAATAGCACCCCCTTTTCTACCTTTCAAATCTCAATACCTTTTAGCAGAACCATTTGCCGCAGGCATAAAAAGTCCATTATCCCGGCCTATCGGAAATCTATTGATTATCATAGCTTTCTGTAGTGGCTCGGGCCATTTGGCCATCTGAACCCTAAATGCGTACCAGATGATACCCTTTCCGAACCGTTTGAAACGAGGGACAGTTTTTATCCTTCTATTGATTAGCTTTCAGAATAAGTCGCTGGCCCAGAACAACTCTGCAGCCCCTGATTTCTCTTCAGGCGCCTCTGTTTCGGGGCTATCCGCCTCAGCCGGTTTTCAATCGGCTAACCTTTCCTGGGTTGGCATTTCTTTTAACGGATTGAATCTTTCGCAGGCCGGTTATCTGGTCATTTATGCGACCAGTCGGCCCTCGATGAGCAGCCAGCCCAATGGACAGTCACCCGATATTGCTGTAGAAAATGGAGTCGTCGCTGCCACCACCAATTCTCAACTTCCTGTTATCCCGGCTACAACGGTGACAGCCTCGGGACTTGACAACGGAACGACTTATTATTTCATGGTCGTCCCTTTTGCATGGGACGGAACCCATGAGAATTCTTATATTTATTCCCAGCCTGCTATTTTCTGCGTTACACTGCCCCCCTATCCGATTACTGCCCTTAATACCTTTTCAAGCGGCGATTCGGTTAGCGGAAATTTTTCGCCTTCCCTTTCTCCTTGTGACGGCTACCTGATTGCTTATGCCAACCAATCTGCGGCTCCTGTTCCGGCCAATGATTCGGTTTATCAGACCGGACAGGTTTTCGGAGGGGATACGGTTTTGCAGTCGGGTTCTGCGACGAGTTTTCAAAGTGGAAGTGAAGTTGGAAAAACCTGGACTCCAGGGGAGGCCTATTATGTTCATGTTTATTCATACAAGATTTCCGCCTGCAATGGGCTGCCTGTTTATTCAGCCGCATATATTTCTGATAGCATCAGGCTGGTCCAAAATCAGAGCAGGGGACAAGACAGCAGCATAGAAACGGCGTTTGGTTTTTCAGTGGCTGTTGAACCCAATCCCGTGGAGAACAGCAGTTTTCTGAAGATTGAAACTCAAAAAGTTGTTCAGGCCAGCATCGCTATTTTCGGCATGGATGGTAAAATAATCGGGGAAAGAATTCTTTGGCTCAACGCAGGGAATAATTTGCTTTCGCTGAATCCCGGAAATCTTTCTCCGGGGATCTACCTGCTGCAAGTCTTGCTTAACAATGGGAATTCAAAGACGGTCAGGTTCCTGAAGAAATAGGCTGACCGGTCCTGCTCATTTTCTCATCAACCATTGTTCCGGATTTAGGTTTTCTTTATCCGCATTCATGATGAGCAGCATGGTCTCCCCATTCCCGTCGTTGTTTTCGGCAGCCTTGCCCAGTACCTGTCCGGTTTTGATCTTATCGCCTTTGGAAACACTGACGGAAGAAAGATTGGTATAAGAACTGAAAAAATCTCCGTGCCTCACCATTACAACCGTAGTCCCTTCGATGTTGAAGATGGAGGTTACTTCCCCTTCGAAAATGGCTTTCACGGGCATGCCTACCTTTGTTTCAATCGTGATGCCGGGATTATTGCTTTTGACATGTATTTCGGGAATTTCATAGGGGCCGAAGGGTAGACTTACATGACCCGCATCGACCGGCCAGGGAAGCCTGCCTTTGTTTTTCTTAAAACTTTCCGCGATGACCAGGCCTTCCGGAGTACTGGTCAGAATATCTCCCGGCCGGTTGGAAGGACGGTTACTTTCTGTTTTCGTGGTCAGAACGGGAGCCGCACTGGTACTTTTTGCCACCGGCGCAGATTTTGCATCGCTTTCCCTTTTCCTTTCTTCGGCTGCGGCCTTGGCTGTCTCCCGGCGAATGGCCGCGCTGATAGCCGCAAGCATTTTTTCGTCCTGCCTCTTCTTTATCGCCAATTGTTTTTGCAACTCGCGTTCGCGGGATTTCAATTGAGAAACGAACTGGTCCTTTTCCTTCTTCTCATCCTCCAGCACCTCTCTTTCCTTATTCTGTTTTTTCAACACCACATCCTTTTCCTGGCGTTTGACCCTCAGTCCATCGATCTTGGATTGAAGGAGGGATTGGGTAGTGGCTATATTTTGGGCCCTTTCCTCCCTATAAGCGCGGTAGGATCTGAGATAAGCTACCCTCTTGACCGCGTCATTGAAGTTGGTCGCAGAAAAAATAAAATTCAAAAAATCATAGTTGCTCCTGTTTTTATAAGCATAAACAACACTCTCAGCGTATTGGATCTTCAGAGTATCCAGTTCCCTGCGGAGCTTAAGGATCTCCCTCCAGGATTCATTCATATCGTTTTGAATGAGGTTGACCTGGGCATTTATGTTCTGGATGGCCGCCTCGCGCAACCTGAGTTTCCGCTGCAGGAGTGACAATTGACCAAGGGTCTCTTTACGATTGCGCTTTGTTTCTTCAAGGGTCTGTTTCACATCATCAATCTGCCGCTGAATCTCGGCTCTTTGTCTTTCCAGTTCACTGCGGGTTTGGGCCGGCTGCTGGGCAATGGAATGCAGAGCAGCTCCTAAAGATACCATGGCGATAAAAAGGATTTTTCGAATCATAATGAGTAAGGCTTCAGTTTGACTGAACGCTTATTTCTGTTTATAATTTTTAGTATTGCCGAATGGGAAACTTAATGTCTCGTTAAATTTGAATTGCTTAAAGACGAATTCAATATCGAGTTTAGATTTTGATTCCACCGTGATCCGCCGGTAAGTTGAAAAATTATGCTCATAATCTGCATAGGTCAAATCGCAGCTTCTGGCGTCCATCATATCCACATAATCCAGTTTTGAATGTTTAAGGCTGAAATCTCCATTATTCACGGTAAGGTAGTTCTTCACAAGTTCACCAATGAAGAGCAAGGAGGTCGTGGTAGGTTCTTTTTGATAGGAAACGATATTGCTGTCCACAAATACGGGGTTTCCGATCAACAGGTCCTGCAGGATCGCAAAATCGAGCGGTAATTTGGTCTGTTGCTGCAGAAAACTCATGGATCTGAGGGTGAGGGTCTTGTCCAGCTTATTCAGAATCTTCACACTGTCATGGGTTATCAGGATGCGAATGGCTTCCACGTCAAGCAGGGTGGCTTCGATCAATAACCAGATTACGCTATCTTTCTTAATCCTCAGATTGGCTTTGAATTCATTATCGACCCCTTCCGCATCCGTATAATTGACCTTAAGATGGGCAGAGAAAGTATTGAAATCAATCCTGTTCTTTGTCATCTTTTCAAGCATGCCATGTACAACTCGTATGGAATCTTCCCTTAGGCTGTCCACAATGACGGCCCGGGCCGTGTCTTTTTTCGAATTCGAAATCGCCCTCTCTAACTTTTTGGCAGACCTGCAGCCGATCGCACTTAGCAGGATTATGACCACCGTGATATGAATGATGAATTTCATCTCGCTATTTCTTTTGTCAGACGGAACAATCGCACATAAATTGCACTCAATGACAAAACGAACCTGCCCGGTTTCTTAGCTATGATTTTCCGGTATGGCCAAAGCCCCCTTCATGGCGTTTTGTCTCTTTTACTTTTTTTGATAATTTCCAGTTTACCTTCTCCACTTTTGCTACGACCATTTGCGCAATCCGGTCACCGGGTTTTATAACCTGCTCTTCAGAAGAAAGGTTGATCAGAATGACTTTGATCTCGCCTCGGTAATCCGCATCAATCGTGCCGGGACTGTTGAGACAGGTGATTCCCTGATTTATAGCCAGGCCGCTTCTGGGCCTTACCTGGGCCTCATATCCCTCCGGAAGTTCTATGTTCAGTCCTGTTGGAACCAGGGCGCGGTCAAGAGGATGCAGACTCAATGGTTCATTCAGGTGAGCACGCAGGTCCATACCGGAAGCGCCATCTGTGGCATATTCCGGCAAAGGGTTCGGTGATGAATTGACGATTTTCACCTTTCTCTTTGACATGCATGCAAATATACAGTCAATTGGTCTAAGGAAGTCCTTCGATTTTGAACTGGAGATTGAGTTGCCGGGATGGTTAACCGCAAATGATCGCGATTTTATTGCTTTTTGTAAAGCAGGACATTGGCGAAGGCTGCGATGCCTTCTCCATTCCCAACAAAGCCCATTTTTTCAGTGGTAGTCGCTTTGATGGAGACATCCTGTGGATCCATCTGCAAAATGGCAGCGATTGTTTCGCGCATAGCGGGAGTGTAATTTTTGATCTTGGGTTCTTCGAGGCATATGCTGCTGTCAATATTGACGAGAGCATAACCTTTTGAGCTGATCAATTCAAAGGTCTTTATAAGCAGGATCTTGCTGTCGATATTTTTGAAAGCGGGGTCCGTATCAGGGAAATGAATGCCTATATCACCTAAGCCAAGCGCGCCGAGCATGGCATCGCAGATGGCATGAAGCAGCACATCCGCATCGCTATGACCAAGGGCGCCTTTGTGAAAATCAATTGGCAATCCGCCAAGCCAGAATTCCCTTCCTTCTACGAGGCGGTGAAAATCAATTCCAAAACCGATTCTAAAGGACATGTCAGAAATCATAAAAAAGCGCCGTTAACGGCGCTTTGATCCAAGAAATAATATTATTCCTGCCCTGAATCATTAACTCAGGGTTGAGTTGTTGCCGGAGTCGTACTGCTTGTTTCCGTGTTATTATCCAGATCAAACACGAGGCCGAATCGAAGGGTATTGGACAGCGGATTCCTGGTTACCCCATTGCCGGAAGGAACGAGATAGGAAAAATTGAGCCCGATCACATTGTATTTCAACCCTACTCCGGCTGTGAAATATTTACGGTCTCCCTGAGTTGGATCTTCATAATAATATCCGACCCTGAGGAAGAACTGATCCACATAAGAATATTCAAGACCGGCAGAAAAATTCAGCAATTTGAACTGATCTGGTCCGCTAAAGGATTTGAACCAACTGCTCACAACGGTCTCTGATTGGTAGGTTGCCAAAGCAGTCGAAGAAGTGTATCCGCTGGAATCTAGCGGCAATTGCGGAACCAGCAATTTGTGGACATCCAGTCCGAACGTGATCTTATTTTCTTCATCGAATACTGCCGTATAAGTGGCTCCAAGGCTTAGGTTGGCTGGGATATAGTCCTTATCGGTAGCATCGTTTGTATAACCTATTTTTGTTCCCAGGTTGGTTACAGTAAGACCGTAACACCAGCCCTGGCCGTTTTCTTTCAGGCCATTGTAATACATGGAGATATCTCCTGCCACGGCCGTTCCGGCTTTATAAGTTGTGCTTGAACTAGGTGCACCGGCTGCGAGATTGGAATGGATGTAACGCAGCGCAAGGCCCAGGGAAAGATGGTCTGATAATTTCTGGGAAAACCCGAAATCGGCACCCCATTCGCGGGGTTCGCCCTGGCCCAGAGAATTGCCTCCTGCATCGGTAAATTGAATATTACCCAGACTGAAATACCTGATCGAAGAACTGATGGCTTGATTGTCATTCAGTTTATAATAACCGGCAGCGCCCAGCAAATAAACATCGTTCAGCCCCAGATCTTTTAACCAGGGAGTATAAGTAAGCCCGATGCCGACATCATGCTGGGCAAAAGGCGTTTTAGCGTTATTGTAGAAAGCGGAATTAGCGTCCGGTGAAGTGGCGACTCCCAGATCTCCCATTCCGCCTGCACGGGCATCCGGCGAGATCCTCAGAAAAGGCACGGCAGTGGTTACGATATTGAGTGGCTGCGTAGTTGTCTGGGCCTGAATAGAATATATACCCGAGAAAATAAGTAGCAATGCGCTGAATCTGAAATTCACCAATATTTTCATGTTAATTATTTTAACTTTAAAGGGATAGCCTGCGCTTTGCCCTGCATGGCAACCTCCGGAGTCTGTTTCGGTTTATCAATAAAATGTTGTTAAGAATCTGACGCTGATCAACGATAAAACACCAAAGTCGATACCAAAAGTAAAAGATTTTTCTGTCACTGTGTTTTGTTTCGGATTTCTCACCGCCTTAGTTATTAGAACCTTAACGGGAGGTATTTGTATTTATTGTAGATCAGATTGAATTTTACCTGTTTGTAAAGCCTTGATTCAGCAGGGAACCCGATCCATACAAATAGGAAGCCAAAACTCTCAAATCTAGGGAAATTCCCAAAGAAAAGGAGTGTTTGTACCTATGCCATATTGGCGAAAGAATATAACTTTACATTGAGGAAATATCCCTGGATGAATCCCTTATTCAGACACAATATTTAATTGAACGGCTCGTTTATCCAGTTTCAAATCACGGCTAAATGATTGTAAAAATGAATCTGAAAAACCTTGCTCTCCTTGCTTCTTCCCTGGTGTTGGTCACCGCCTGCAGTAAAAAACCCGAAAAATCCTCGGTTACAGGCTGGAATTACAATGACAAGAACATGGGCGGATTCCAGGTTGCCCTGGAAAAAGAGCAGAGTACCGGCCCCGGTCTGGTATTTATCCAAGGTGGTACCTTTACTATGGGCGCCACTGAAGAAGATGTGATGAGCGACTGGAATAATGTGCCCAGAAGGGTGACAGTGAACTCATTCTACATTGACAGGACGGAAGTGGCCAATGTGCACTACAGGGAATATCTCTACTGGGTGAACAATGTCTTCGACGGGGACGAGTTTAAGGCCGTCCGTGACGGAGCCTTGCCGGATACCCTGGTTTGGCGTACTGAACTTGCTTACAATGAACCATTGGTAGAATATTATTTCCGCCATCCTTCCTACAATTACTATCCGGTTGTTGGCGTGACCTGGAAACAGGCTCATGATTTCTGCCTTTGGAGAAGCGATCGCGTCAATGAGCTGGCCCTTGAAGAAAAAGGCTTTATCAACAAAAACTCCCTGAAGAATATTCAGGGTCTGGGCCAGGAGAATTTCAATACCAAGGCTTATCTGTTAGGCGAATACCAGCCCACACCCGGTGCGGCAGCCAAATCAAAAAAGAACGAGTTAAAGAATCCCAACGGAACCCCGAGAACACAGGTAACTTTTGAAGACGGGATCCTGCTTCCTGATTACCGCCTCCCGACCGAGGCTGAATGGGAATATGCAGCGCTTGGATATATCAACCAGAACCCCATCCCCAGCAAAAGCGATAAGAAACGCGGGGAAGAACTGGTGGTCAATAAACAGGTTTATTCCTGGAGCAATAACGTAAACGGACTCCGCGATACAAAACACGGAAGCTGGCAGGGTACTTTCCTGGCTAATTTCAAAAGAGGTTCAGGCGATAATATGGGTGTTGCCGGCGGCCTTAATGATAATGCAGTTTATACGGCTCCGGTCACTTCCTTCTATCCGAATGGTTTCGGCCTTTACAATATGTCCGGCAATGTGAGCGAATGGGTTCAGGATGTTTATCGTCCGATGAACAGCATCGATGTGGATGATGTTTCTCCTTTTCGCGGTAACAAATTTGAAACTGTTGATATGGGTAAGGAAAACAAGGCCGAAAGAGATAGCCTGGGTCGCATCAAGATGCGAGACGTATCGGATGAAGAAAGCAAGAACCGCAGAAATTATCAAAAAGGAAATGTGATCAACTATCTGGATGGTGATTCCCTGATCCCTCCGGTTAAATACAATACCGATTCGACCACTCACTATGGCTATGGATTTACCACACTGGTCAGTGACAAATCCAGGGTTGTAAAGGGTGGAAGCTGGAATGACCGCGCTTACTGGCTCAGTCCGGGAGCCCGCCGCTTTCTGGAAGAAGATCAGTCCAGTTCAACCATTGGTTTCCGTTGTGCTATGGACCGTGTAGGAAGCCCCGCCGGCAATGGCAGAAAAACCGGGATCAATTACCAAGAAAGAAAACAGAATACAAGAAAACAGTAATTGCAAAAAGTCTTATTATACAGAGGCTGTCTCAAAAGAGATGGCCTTTTTTCTTTTTTAAGTAGGTTTGCAATTACATGCAGATCGAATCTTTATATCAGATCTATCTTAATCACCCCTCAGTGCAAACAGATACCCGTCAGTTGAAGTCAGGGGATCTTTTTTTCGCCCTGAAGGGCCCAAATTTCAACGGAAATCTCTTTGCAGACAAGGCCCTTGAACAGGGAGCTTCATTCGCCGTTGCGGATGAATACAGCGGAATTTATGCGGATAGGGTCATCTTGGTACAAGATGTTCTTGATACCCTGCAAGCGCTGGCATTGCATCATCGAAAGCAATTCCGGATTCCTTTTATCGCCATTACCGGTAGCAACGGAAAGACGACTACAAAGGAATTGGTCCATGCCGTATTGTCCACTCATTACAGGACCTATACGACCAGGGGTAATCTAAACAATCATATTGGGATTCCTCTCACCATCCTTGGCATCCGTTCCGATGCGGAGATTGCCGTCATTGAGATGGGTGCGAATCATCAGGGGGAGATCGCAGGATATTGCCAGTATGCCCTCCCTACCCATGGCATTATCACCAATGCCGGCAAGGCGCACCTCGAAGGTTTCGGTGGCTTCGACGGTGTTAAAAAGGGAAAGGGGGAATTATTTGATTTTATGCGTTCACAGGGAGGTTCGGCATTCGTCATGTGGGATTATAATTATCTGCGGGAAATGAGCGTGGGCATTCAGGAAATCGTCCGCTATGGCACAAATGATGAGGAGCAAGTGAGCGGAATCGTGAGGAGGTCCGAACCCTATTTGGAAGTGGAAATGAAGAGGGGTTTTGAGGAAGGAATCATCTCTACTCAACTCGTTGGCGATTATAATTTACCGAATGTATTATGTGCCATAGCCGTCGGAAAATATTTCAAAGTGGGAGAACTGCAGATTCGCAAAGCGGTCGAATCCTACAGCCCTTCTAATAGCAGATCGCAATTGATAGAGTTGAAAAGCAACCATATTATTCTGGATGCATATAATGCCAATCCCAGCAGCATGAAGGCAGCAATAGAGAACTTTTCCCGCATCCCGGTCACTGACAATAAGAAAGTCCTTTTATTGGGCGCGATGGCGGAATTGGGGCCGGAGAGCCTGGAGGAACACCGCCGGATCGCCGACCTGATCGGAGAGTTCAACTGGCACCGCGTGGCCCTTGTGGGAGGCGATTTCCAAAAGATCGATCATCCTTATACCCGGTTTAATAATGCGGAAGAGGCCAGGGACTGGCTAAAGGAAGAGGGAATCCGCGATGCTTATATATTGATTAAGGGATCCCGAAGCATGGCCATGGAAAAGATACTTGATAACATAGTCTGAAATCAGTCCCCCCAAATTTCGCCCTTACCATCCAGCCAGAGTTTGACAAGGTCGGTGGTAACTGATTTGGGCCTTTCCAAGGGAAAGCCCAGGGCCCGGTCCCAGCAGAGGCTGGCGAGCACACCAAGGGAGCGGCTAACGGCAAACAATACCGTATAGAATTCATATTCCTTTAGCCCATAGTGGACGAGCAGGGCACCGCTATGTGCATCCACATTGGGCCAGGGGTTCTTGATTTTCCCCAGGGACTGGAGGATGGGCGGCACCGTTTCATAAATATTCCAGACTGTTTGCACAAGGGGATCGTCCGGCATGTGCTTTTTGCCAAATTCCATTTGGGCAGTGAAGCGGGGATCGGTCTTGCGAAGCACTGCATGGCCATAGCCCGGAACAACTTTCCCCTCGCTCAGCGTTTTTTTCACATAATCTGCGATCTGCTCCTTGCTGGGCAGGTCAGTTTTTAATTCTTCACAGAGTTCAAAGATCCATTTGATCACTTCCTGGTTCGCGAGGCCATGAAGTGGTCCTGCGAGTCCATTCATACCGGCAGCAAAACTAAGGTAGGGGTCCGAGAGCGCTGAGCCGACCAGATGGGTGGTGTGAGCGCTCACATTTCCTCCTTCATGATCGGCATGAATCGTCATATAAAGGCGCATCAGGTCTTTGAAACTATGGTCTTCAAAACCGAGCATATGCGCAAAATTCCCTGCCCAGTCCAGCAGCCCATTAGGCTGGATATGTTCACCGAAGCGGTATTTGCGGCGGTAAATATAGGCGGCAATGCGGGGGAGCCGGGCTATCAGGTCCATGGCATCATCGAATACTGCTTCCCAATAATCCTTTTTATTCATGCCCGCCGCATATTTTTTAGCAAACTGGCTTTCGGTTTGAAGCGCCATGACACCGGTTACGAATTGGGTCATTGGATGGGTGTTGAGAGGAAGCGCTTCGAGAGTATTGAATACATGTGTGGGCACATGGGATCGTCTTTGCAAAACGGAGGTTGTATGGTGCACATCGTCTTCAGTAGGCAATTCACCTACCAGCATCAGGTAGAACAATCCTTCAGGAAGGGGCTCTTCTCCATCGGCCGCTTTGGGAAGTTTCTGCTGCAATTCCGGGATTGAATAACCACGGAATCTGATACCTTCCTGTGAATCCAGTAAGGAAGTTTCCGTGACCAGACCCGTCATCCCGCGCATTCCCTGATAGACCTGGGCCAGTGTGACTTCTCCTATTTTTTTTGATCCATGTTCTTTGAGCAGGTTTTTTATCTCGGCGTTTACGGAATCCGCTTTTTCCTTGAACCGATCTTTGATAATTCCCATGATGAAGCGTTTTGAATTGTGCGATTTGTCGGCATCAGTGAATCGACCGGTTAAAGTTATGCGAAGAATGTTTGAGGAGCAAATGATTTGAAAAAATTTACCTGAAGTTAGTATGAAGCAATACCCGCTATTTCTGGGTTCGCCGGTATAGCCAAATCACGACCACCATAAAGATGATATTGGGCATCCATGCAGCCAGTAGCGGGGAAAAATTGCCCTTGGTAGAAAAGGTTACGGAGAATTTATCCATGAGTACAAAAGTGAATGCCAATACGATGCCGATTGCCAGGTGAACGCCGCTGCCTCCCCGTATTTTCTGGGATGCTATGATGGCGCCGATCATGGTGAGAATGATCACAGAAAAGGGACTCGCATCCCGGTGAAAGAGTTCGACCCGATAGATATTTAATCCTTCCACTCCGCGGATTTCCTGCATGTGGATGAATTGCTTTAGTTCCGCCGTGGTCAATTTGTCTTTAAGGTATTCATCCCTTTTGAGCTCGACCGGTTTGACATTCAGGTTCAGGTTGGTGTCCATTACTTTCCGGACTTTTTCATGCAGACCATCGATCTTTCTTTCCACCAGGTCGTATAATTTCCAGTTCTTTTTCGCAGTGTCCCAACGGATGCGCTCCGCCCGAAGATTGTAATATTCCTGGTTATTTTTTACTTTTTGAAGGAAGAAATTGGAAGCCGCCTTATTTGCCGTATCATAATAACGCATCCCTACGAAGGTCCCCGAATCCACACGCAGGTAATAACTGCTGCCTTTTGTGGGGTCGGGGTTATAGCTGCTGTTCCGGTCGACGTAATTGGCCTGAAAATCCGTACGTATCACGTTTGCTCTCGGGATCACCGTCTGGCTGGCCTGCCAGAAAATAAGGCTCAGGAAGATCGACCCGATCAGGTAGGGCCTGAGCATTCGGTTGTAACGAACCCCGCCGGTCATGATGGCAATGAATTCGGAACGTGCGGCCATTTTGGAGGTAAAAAATATTACAGCGATGAAGGAAACGAAAGGAAAGATCATGGATATGATAAAGGGCACGAAACCGATATAGTAGACCATGATGATCTGCCGGGTGTTGAGTCCCGATTTCACAAAGTCATCTGCTTTTTCACTTGTATCGATTACTACGGCAATGATCGTAATGAGCAATAAGGCGTAGAGAAAGGTCGCCAGGAATTTTTTTATGATATACCAGTCCAGGATTTTCATTAAACGTCCGCTTCGGCGGCCTGTAAAACTAATATAAAATCAAAAGGCCTCAGGTGAAAGCTTTGTGAATAGTACCGGATCAGCGATTGAGGCAGGCTTTGAGCGCTGCATCGACAGAGGGGTAGAGAAACTGAAAGCCGGTATTGCGGGCCTTATCGGCGCTGACACTGGTGCTTTTCAGTATTTCCACACTCATTTCTCCCATGATCCATTTTAACAAAAAGGAGGGTATATAGACCGGAATATAGAATTTACCCCTGACCTCTCTTGCCAGGCAGGTGACAAGGTTCCTGTTAGTTACCGGTTTGGGCGCTACGGCATTGAAGGCTCCAAGAAAGGCTTCGTTTTCCATTGCTTCAAGGTAGAGTCGGCATAGGTCTTCAAGGTGAATCCAGCTTATCACCTGTTTGCCGCTTCCGAGTATGGTGGCGATGCCAAAACGAAGGGGTTTCAGGAGTTCTCTGAGCGCTCCCCCATCCGGACCAAGCACGATTCCGGTACGCATCTTTACCAGGCGAATATTCAGGCCTTCTAATTGTTCCAGGGATTCTTCCCAGAGACGGCAGGTCTCCCCTAAAAAAGAATCGTCGGGCGGATCCATTTCCCGGAAGGGGATGACCGGGGGCTCTTCCCGATCCGGCCCATACCAGCCTATTGCAGAGGCACTGATGACCGCCCTGACATTGTTTTTAGTCTCCTGAAGGCAGCGAAGGAGCAGTTTACTGCTTTGGACACGGCTGGAGACTATTTCCTCCTTTCTTTTTTTTGTCCATCTTTTCTCCGCCACCCCTGCCCCGGCCAGATGAATAATATAATCCGCCCTGCGGATGGCTTCGGGATAAATGATTCCCTTTTTTATATCCCAGCCGGCCCATCCGATGTTCCCTTTGTTTAGAATGCCGGGGCTGGCCACCGTTCTGCTTAATAGGATCACTTCATAATTTTTCCGTAAAAGCAGAGCTGTGATTTCCTTTCCAATAAAACCGGTTCCCCCGGTTATAAGCACAGTTGGCATAAACCAAACATTGATGAATCCGAGCATGGGCATTTTACCGCACACAAGGTAATTTAGAAACGAGGTTCCATCTGACAAACAGAAAAAACTATAAATATCCAGATGAAACCGAGCATCAGCAATTTCACTCAAACAGAGCAATGAATGTGCGAGGTTCCATCTGACAAACAGAAAAAACTATAAATATCCAGATGAAAGATGGGATAAAATTAGGAATTCAATGGCATCTCTATCCTAATCGTAGTAGTTTTGTTCCATGACCATCGAAATTCTGACTGTTCTTCCCGAGCTGCTGGAAAGCCCTTTTGCCCATTCGATATTGAAAAGGGCGAATGAAAAAGGCCTGCTGCAGGTCAGGCTGCACTCTTTGAGGAAATGGGCTGTGAACGATTATGGTCAGGTTGACGATTATCAATATGGAGGCGGAGCCGGAATGGTCATGATGTGCGAACCGCTGGCTTCCGCCATCGAAGCGCTCGCGGGGGAAAAAAAATTCGATGAGGTCATCTATATGACTCCTGATGGAGAAAGGCTGAATCAAAGGATCGCCAACCAACTCTCACTTAAGGAAAACCTGCTGATCATTTGCGGGCATTATAAGGGCATCGACGAACGCATCAGAGAGCATTATATTACAAGAGAGATCTCCATCGGGGATTATGTACTGAGCGGAGGAGAATTGCCTGCTGCGATCCTGGTCGATGCGATCGGAAGGCTGATTCCCGGCGTGCTCAATGATGAGACTTCCGCACTTTTCGATTCCTTCCAGGATAATTTGCTCGCACCGCCTGTCTATACCAGGCCTGCAATTTTCAGGGATTGGAAGGTGCCTGATATCCTGCTAAGCGGCGATCCAAAAAAGGTCGATGAATGGAGGCATGAGCAATCCCTGTTCCGAACCAGCAGGAGAAGGCCTGATCTGCTGGATGATGAAGGTTTATAATAGCCGGCTTGAAAGCCCGAACAAAAACTATTGGCTTTTGTTGATAAACCTGCTGCAGGCAGACGACCCGTAATACCGAAAAGAGACATGAAAATACTTCTGCATTATATCAAACCTTACCGCTGGCTTGTCACTCTGGCTCTTGGCCTGGCAGCGATCAACCAGACCTTTTCCCTTTTTGCGCCGATGCTCACTGGGAAGATCCTGAATAAATTTGCCCTTGAGCCAAACCGCTTCCCCAACGGAACCGGGAGAACTGAGCATGAGTTTTTCTTTGGAAAGGGAGAGATTCCCGGAATTTTTCAATATTTTTTTGACAATTTCCCCTACCACGGTTTGATCTTCTTTCTCACGTTGTTGATCGGCACGGCCATGGTTAGCCGCATTGCAAAAGCTTTCCAGGATTATTATGTGAATGTGGTGATCCAGAAATTCGGAGCTACGATCTTTACGGACGGCTTGAGGCATAGCATGCGTCTTCCTTACCAGGATTTCGAGGACCAGCGCAGCGGTGAGACCCTGTCCATACTTACCAAGGTCAGGACAGATACAGAAAAGTTCATCAGCAATTTTGTCAATATCTTTTTCATCATTATCGTCAGCATCGTTTTCGTTTCCGTTTATTCTTTCCAGTTGCATTGGGCCATCATGCCCGTCTATGCAGGAGGAATGGCCCTGATCGCCATTGTTACTAGTCTGCTTAGCAAGAGGATCAAGAAAATCCAAAAGACGATTGTAAAGGAAACCACGGCACTGGCCGGGGCAACTACTGAAAGCCTCCGCAATATCGAGATCGTCAAGAGCCTGGGTCTGACCAACCAGGAAGTATCCAGGCTGAATAATAATACTTTTAAGATCCTGGATCTTGAGTTAAGAAAAGTGAAAAGTATACGCGCGCTGAGTTTTATACAGGGCACCATGGTGAATTTCCTCCAGCAAATAATTACGCTGACCCTGATGTGGCTGGTCTTTCATCATCATCTCAACCCGGGCCAATATCTATCCCTGATGTTTTATGGATTTTTCATTTTCGGGCCAATGCAGGAGATCGGCAATATAATTATTTCTTATAGGGAGGCGGAAGCTTCGTTGAATAATTTCCATACCCTGATGTTAAAGCAGGTGGAGAGAAAGCCAGAACACCCCAAACATATCGGCGCCATCGAAGAACTGGAGTTTGAAAATGTCTCTTTTAAACACCAGTCCGCCCAGTTCAAGGCACTGGATGGGATATCCTTCAACGTTAAAAAGGGGGAGACCATTGCATTTGTCGGGCCAAGCGGAGCCGGAAAGAGCACTTTAGTGAAATTACTGGTTGGACTGTACACGCCACAGCAGGGAAAGATATTTTATGACGGAGTGGATGGCCACGATATCGATTTTGACGAACTCCGCGGCCAGATCGGTTTTGTAACTCAGGATACCCAGCTTTTTGCCGGCACAATAAGGGAAAACCTTTTATTTGTCAATCCCGGCGCTTCGGAAGCTCAATTGCAGATAGCTCTTCAAAAATCCAGTTGCAATAATTTATTGCAAAGGGCCGAAAAGGGGATCGAAACCGTCATTGGAGAAGGGGGGTTGAAATTGAGCGGTGGTGAAAAACAAAGAATCGCAATTGCCCGCGCCTTGCTGAGAAGCCCCTATCTTCTTATTTTTGATGAAGCAACTTCAGCCCTGGATTCACTCACGGAAGAGGAGATCACGGAAACTATCCGGGAAGTATCTTCCAAGGGCAATCAAATCACCGTTCTGATCGCTCACCGGCTGTCGACCATCATGCACTCCGATCGCATTTACGTTTTAGAAAGGGGCGAGATCATTGAAACTGGTCCCCATGATAAATTAATCGCCGAAAAGGGTCTATACTATGCCATGTGGAGACAGCAGATCGGAGAAAGAAAAACGATGGCAGCTGTTCGGGCGACTGCATAGTGATGCGCCCGGGTGATTGATACTGTCCTTGGTTAATTGCCCGTTGTTCCGGTTAATTCAAATTATCTTCACCACTTAAAACCAAGGTGAACATGGCAGCTCATAACAGGCCGAATTACTGGTGGAGCCTTTTTACGATGAAATGCCCCCGCTGCCGCAAAGGTCCCATGTTTGTCAGTAAGAATCCCTGGAACCTGAGGACTACCCTGAAGATGCCGGAAAAATGCCCTGAATGCGGTCAGCCTTATAAGCTGGAAGTGGGATTCTGGTATGGCACAGGTTATGTGAGCTACGTGCTTACCGTTGCATTTTCCATTTTCAGTTTTATCGCCTGGTGGCTGATCATCGGGATCTCTGTAAATGACGATCGTTTTTTTGCGTGGATCATCGTCAATGCCGTTTTGATGATCCTGTTGCAGCCCTGGTTCATGAGGCTAAGCCGGGTAATCTATTTGAAATTTTTTGTGAGCTATGATCCCGATTATAAGAATACTCAGGTAAGGACATTCGACTATGAAACGGGGGGGTATTATGATCCTCAGAACCCGGAAATAAAAAAATAACAGAGAGGCCCGCTTTACAGCAGGCCTCCGTTCTTAGCTATATATTGGGTTAGTAAGACGTCTATTAACGCTCGGGGAGCATCAATTAGTATGCTGGGGTCCTATCCTCAAATCAGGCTGTTTGAGATTCGTGAGAGGGAATTTCGAAAATGAAGCCAGCGTTAGGGGAAAGATGTGAGGCTGCCTATACAAAATTCCAGGAAGATATCCCCGTTTTCCTTTTTACGGTAATGCATTTGAATATTCAGCGAATCCAGAATGCTTAATGAAAGTCTTTGTATCGCGGGGATGGATTTGGCTTGCTCATCCGCTCCCTCGGATTCAGATCCGGCATATAAAAATTGGGGAAGATCTCCGTCAATGGTCTGGATGGGAGAAAACTCGATAATGAACAGCGGCTTGTCCTGGACAAGTTTTCCGCTCAGCCTGATTTGGGAATTGTCTTTTGCCTGATTGAAAACAGGCTCGAACAGGAGTTGAAATAGTTGTTGCAAAATACTGCGATCATGTTCCACCCAGAGCCCATCTTTAAAAGTGACCTGGAGACCCAGCCCAGGTTTTGATGACTGCCTGCCTGAGTTGAAGGATTCAGCCCAAAACATGGCCATCTCCGCTACATCCAGTTTTTCCAACCTGATCTGATCCGGAAATAGTTTTTCCAAATCCCCGAATCGCCCGAGCAGGACTTGTCCGTAAGTGACGGCATCCCGGATCATGTCAATTGATTTTTTGAGAGGCGGCCCTGGCCTTGCCAGGGAAATTTCAGTGTCGCCGTCTTCGGTCATTAGTTGGGTCCACATATCGATAGCTATCAGTGGAGTTCCAAGATCATGCCTGAAAAATGAGGATAATTCCCTTCTCTTCAATTGCAACCTGGCCATAGCTTTGATCTCGGATTCGAGTTTGTCGTTTTTCCGCTTTTCCTGCAGGCAGGCATTCCTACCCGAATAGTAAGCACGCAGTAAGATTCCCGCTGCTATAAGAACCGGGATGGTTATGAATAAAAAGAGGGACAGTCCGATGGATTGAAATGAGTTAATCAGTCAATTGATGGCGAAGGGCGAATTTTACAAGGCCCACAGTATTGTTTACTCCTAGTTTGGCAATGACATTTTTCCTGTGGGTTTCTACCGTGCTTACGCTCAGAAATAGTTTCTCGGCTATTTCCGCGTTATTGAATTCCTTACAGATCAGTTTCAAAACTTCCCTTTCTCTTTTTGACAGAATTTCCTGGATGTTTTTGTCACCGATGGTTATGGTGCTGCGGAAGTCTTCCTGCAGATCTGCTATATTTATTTCTTTACTGAAATAGTTGCCGCCATGATGAATTATGCGCAGGGCTTCGCTTAATTCGGCTATAGAAGAATTTTTGAGTATATAGCCCTGGATTCCCAGTTTCATTAGCTTGTGCACATAGCGGGTTCCCCTGAGCAGGGTGAGATAAACCACTTTTTGTTCGGGCCGGACTTCGCGAATCCTTCTAAGCAGATCGTCTTCTTCCATGTCAGGCAGATAAACATCGAGGACAAGTATATCGGCGTCGATCTGATGTAATTTCTCAAGCAATTCACTGGCGCTGGATGCCCTTCCTGTTACTTTAAAATCCGGCTGTTTATCCAACAAAAGGGCTAGTCCTTCGAGATACATTTCGTGGTCATCCGTCACAAATACTTTGATCATTAGTTAGAATTGGTTTACTTTCTGTGAATCCAATATCGGATACAAAATAAGACTCAACTGCCGACTACTTCATTGAAAATATAGATAGTGTAATTATTTTTTTCCGAATCAATTAAGATTTTCTATGATACCCGCGATACCCTGGCCTCCTCCGACACAGGCTGTAACGATTCCGTATTTTTTCCCAAGTCTCTTCATATCCGATACCAATTGGATGGTCAGTTTGCATCCCGTGCATCCAAGGGGATGCCCAAGTGCGATTGCTCCGCCATTGATGTTGACGATTTGCGGATCAAATTCCAGTTTGCGGATCACAGCAAGGGATTGTGAAGCAAAGGCCTCGTTGAGTTCGATCAGGTCTATCTGACCCAAATTCATGCCTGCCTGTTTCAAAGCCTTAGGGACGGCTTCCACCGGGCCGATCCCCATGATCCGGGGATGAACTCCGGCACTGGCGCAGGCGACCAACCTGGCGATTGGTTTCAGGCCCAGTTCTTTTACCATTTCATCGCTCATCACAATCACGAATGCTGCCCCATCACTGGTCTGAGATGAATTTCCCGCAGTGACCGAGCCGCCTGCTGCAAAAACGGGTTTTAGTTTGGCCAGAGCTTCCAGGGACGTATCAGCCCTGGGGCCTTCATCCGTATCTACATTGTAGTTTCTTTTCTGTTTTTTCCCTTTGGCATCGAGGAATATTTCTTCTACTTCCACCGGAAGTATTCCCTCTTTAAAATGGCCATTTCTGATGGCATTGACCGCCTTTTGATGGGATTGGTAAGAGAATTGGTCCTGGTCTTCCCGGGTGACTCCAAATTCTTTGGCTACCGCTTCGGCAGTCAGTCCCATGCTAAGGTAATAGTCGGGTTCTTCGCTTGCGATCGAATAGGCTGGAACTGTTTTCCAACCAGCGGTAGGAACCATGGTCATGCTCTCGGTTCCCCCCGCTACAATGCAGTCTGCCAGTCCTGACCTTATTTTGGATGTCGCGATAGATATGGCTTCCAGGCCGCTGGCGCAATAACGATTTACCGTCATGCCGGGAGTCTGAATGCCGAGTGCCCTCGCTGCTATGATCCTTCCCACCTGCAGGCCCTGTTCGGCTTCTGGAACGGCATTGCCCACGATGACATCATCTACCCGCTTTGATTCCAGTTGAGGAACAGAAGCCAGAAGGCCTTTGATCAAGGTGACCGCGAGATCATCCGGTCTGTAAAAACGAAGTCCTCCTCTTTTGGCTTTTCCTACCGCGGTTCTGAATCCGGCTACGATATAAGCTTCACGCATAAAATCATATTTAAAGGCTCTTTTAGCCTTTTTCAAAGGTAAAAAATAATGGTCAATATTGCTCCCAAAAACTATCCAGACTAACTGCCTTAACTTTACGCTCAAGATGTACTCCCTACTGCGCAGGATCCTGTTTCTTTTTCCCCCGGAAAGGGTCCATTATCTATCCATGAACGGGCTAAGGCTGATTTGCAGGATTCCATTAGTTAAAATTTTGATCTCCCGGATTTTTGCAACTGATAAAAATGAATATTCCAGAGAGGTTTTTGGCCTGCAATTCAGTAATCCCATCGGCCTGGGTGCCGGCTTTGATAAAAATGCAAAATATCTGAACGAGCTGGAAGCGCTTGGCTTCGGGTTCGTGGAGATCGGAACAGTAACGCCAGGGCCACAGCCCGGCAACGAAAGGCCCAGATTGTTCAGGCTGCCTGCCGACAGGGCACTTCTCAACCGCATGGGATTTAATAATGATGGAGCCTTAGTTATTGCAAAAAGACTGAGCGACTGGAAGTCCTCGCAGGCGGGACGAAAATCGAAAATGATAGTGGGAGGAAATATCGGAAAAAGCAAGTTGACACCGAATGAGGAGGCCTTGAAGGATTATGAGATATGCTTTGAAGCTTTATTTGATTGCGTGGATTATTTTGTGGTCAATGTCAGTTCACCCAATACACCGGGCTTAAGAGCATTGCAGGAAAAGGGAGAATTGAGAAAAATCCTTTCCCATCTGCAAAGCCTGAACCATCAAAAGCCCAGACCCAGGCCCCTGTTGCTCAAAATCGCTCCGGATCTTAATTTTTCCCAGATCGACGATGTGATTGAAATTGCAAAGGAGGTTGGACTGGATGGCCTGGTGGCTGCCAATACAACGCTTAACAGGGAAGGACTTATCACAAAAGACCAGGAACTTGTGCATCAAAGCGGCGGATTGAGCGGAAAACCCCTTTGCCAGCGCTCGACTGAAATCGTTCGATATATTCATGAAAAGACGGGAGGAAGCCTGTCCCTGATCGCTTCGGGCGGAGTTTTCGAAGCAGAGGATGCAAGAAAAAAAATGGAGGCCGGGGCTATCATGGTTCAGGTTTGGACCGGTTTTATTTATGAAGGGCCGGCCATTGTGAGAAATATCCTGCGCCGGTTCTAAACCCTGCTTGCAGGGACCCATTCCAATCTTCTTTTTTGATCGCCGAGGATTTTTAGTGAGATTTTGAGGTACTGTTCAGGAAAAATTGCTTCGGCTATTTCTGCCCATTCGACAAAACAGATCCCACCTGAATGCAGGCATTCCTCCACTCCTGCCATCGATGCTTCTTCAGGTCCCTTTATGCGATAAAGATCAATATGAAAAATCTTCCCACCTTCATAATCGTATTCATTGATGATGGAAAAACTGGGACTGGTGGGCCGGGACTTCACATTTAAGAACTGAAGACAGAGGGTCTGGATAAAGGTCGTTTTTCCTGAACCCATGGCCCCATAAAATGCAAATACTTTTTCCCTTCCGGCCTCCTGCCAGAAATTCCGGGCAGCATCCTCAATGCCGTTCAGATCGAATTCCAGGATCATGCAACAAATATAAGCGCCGGGGACATCAGAGAGCCGATCTATCTTAAGTACTAAATTTGCAGAGTAAAATGGAAAAAATTAACTGGAAGATAGAAGGGATGACTTGTTCCAATTGTGCGCTTACGATTGGTAATTTTCTTAAGAAAGAAGGTCTAAGTGAAGTCAAGGTCAACCCGATCAGCGGAGACCTCAGTTTTCAAAAAGACGAAAAAACCCTTTCGGAGAAACTGATAAAAGGAATTGAATCTCTCGGCTATCATGTCCTTGAAGGAGATGAAAAAGAAAAAGGGAGGCCAAGGGCTTTTCTGAGTTCTTACAGGGATAATTTTATTTTCTGCGCCTTTTTTACCCTGCTTTTGACCTGGCCCATGATCTCGGGGAACTTTCATGCTCACTGGATGATGGATCCCAGGATCCAGTTAGCGCTTTGTCTTCCTGTTTATGCCAATGGGCTTCGCGTTTTCGGGAAAAGCGCCTGGCATAGCCTGCTCAACCGTCTGCCGAATATGAATGTGCTAATCGTCGCGGGATCTTCCGCCGCCTTTTTCTACAGCCTAAGCGGGACGGTCCTGGGTCTGGGTGAGAATTACCAGTTCTACGAGACCGCTTCAACCATCATCAGTTTCATTTTTCTTGGAAATTATATTGAAGAAATCAGCCTTCGCAGCACTCAAAGAGAGTTGAACCGGCTGGTCAAAAACCAGCGGGTCATGGCCAATATGGTCAGCTATGATCAGGGAGGTCAGGAACTTATTTTTCAGATTGAGAATGAGCAATTAAAGAGTGGAGACCTGATCCTTATCCGCACCGGGGAACAGGTGCCAGCCGATTGCAAGATACTTTGGGGTAATGCCAGTGTTGATGAAAAGATCGTCACCGGGGAAAGCATGCCGGTTGCCAAAATGGAGAAAGAGCTCCTGATCGGGGGAAGCATAGTCCTGGACGGAACTGTCAGGGCGCAGGTCAGCACGGCCCCTGAGGATTCCGTTCTGTCAAGGATCATCGATATGGTGAAACTGGCCCAGAGTGAAAAGCCTCCCATTCAGCAATTGGCAGACAGGATCAGCAGGATTTTTGTTCCTGTAGTGCTGGGTATTTCGGTGCTTTGCTTCCTGATCAATTTTTTTTATCTCCATGAACTTGCCCCCGCGATCATGCGCTCAGTGGCCGTACTGGTCATTGCCTGTCCCTGCGCCATGGGATTGGCGACTCCCGCCGCCATTGCCACAGGGCTGGGCAGGGCGGCAAAAAACGGGATCCTTTTCAGGCATGCGGGCTCACTGGAGAGGTTTAAGGATATACGCCAGGTGGTCTTCGACAAGACAGGCACCCTGACCGATGGGCAATTTCAGATTTCAGATTATAAGGTTTTGCGGGGAGAAGAAGATTTTAAGCTTATCTCCCGCTCTATTTTCAAATATTCAAATCACCCGATTGCAAAGAGCCTGATGAGCTCTTTCAAGGGTACAAGCGAAATACGCTGGAAGAAAATAGAGGAAATAAAAGGGTTCGGCATGAGCGGAGTGGACAGGGAAAATAATAATTATATGGCCGGTTCCTGGCTGATCGCTCCTGAGCTTACAAGGGACAATAACACTCATTCCGTCTATATTATACGGAATGAGCAGTTAATGGGATGGATCGATCTCAGGGACAAATTGCGCACGGAAGCGGTCCAGGTCGTGAATTATTTTAAGAAAAAAAATATCAGGACCATCGTGCTTAGCGGGGACAAGGAAAAGAATTGCATGGAGCTGAAGGAGAGTTTGGGCATTGACGAAGTGTATGCGGAACAAAAACCTGAACAAAAAATGCAGGTCCTTGAATCTCTTATCAGGGAAGCTCCTACAGCGATGATCGGGGACGGGATCAATGACGCTCCGGCCCTCGCAAAAGCGACCGTCGGGATTTCGATGAGCGAAGCCTCACAACTGGCTGTACAGACGGCGGATGTAGTGTTGCTCGGCAAGGGGATCTGGCAATTGCCGCTGGCTATGGAACTTGGAAAGGAGACCTTTCTTACGATCCGCCAGAATCTGTTCTGGGCATTTTTTTATAATATCCTGGCCATCCCCATTGCCGCAACTGGCCTTCTGTCCCCCAGCATTGCAGCTCTTGCCATGGCTTTCAGCGACCTGGTGCTGGTGGTCAATTCGGTAAGGCTTTATTACAAGAAAATAATCAAATAATGAAGCTTTCCCCCAAAGAAATCCTGAAGCAATATTTCCGGCATGAGGAATTCCGGCCAATGCAGGAAGAGATTATTGAAGCAGTACTGAAGGGTAAGGATGTTTTGGCCATACTGCCCACCGGAGGAGGAAAATCCATTTGTTACCAGGTGCCCGCGCTTGCGAAGGAAGGCCTTTGCCTTGTCATCAGCCCACTGATTGCCCTGATCAAAGACCAGGTAGACCAGTTAAGAAAAAAGGGAATCACGGCAATGACCGTTGATGCAGGCATTCCACGTTATGAGGCCGAACAAATCTACCGGGTGGCTTCTGAAAGCAATTGCAAATTCCTTTATGTTTCTCCGGAAAGGCTTCAAACTGCCCAATTCAAAGAGTGGTTGCCGGCGCTTGACATCAACCTGATCGCAGTAGATGAAGCCCATTGCATTTCACAATGGGGCTATGATTTCAGGCCCAGCTACCTGAGAATTGCCGAACTGCGACAGGAATTAGAGGTTGTTCCGGTTCTTGCGTTAAGCGCATCGGCTACACCGGAAGTAGGGGAAGATATTTGCCGGAAACTGGAATTCAGGCAACTGCAGATCTTCCGTCAGTCCTTTGAGAGGCCGAATCTTTCCTACAGCGTTTTTTGTGTTCCGGATAAAAAAGAAAAGATAAGGGAGACAGTTGCAAATGTTCCCGGAAGCGGCCTGGTCTATTGCCGGAGCAGGAAAAAATGCGAAGAAATTTCCGCCTTTCTGACCAGGGAAGGATTTCAATCGGATTTTTACCATGCGGGGCTAAACAGGGAAGAAAGGACCCGGCGGCAGCAGGCATGGCAAAACGGCCAAATCCCCGTAATGGTTTGCACCAATGCTTTTGGAATGGGGATAGATAAGCCGGATGTAAGAAAAGTCATTCATGCGGATATTCCCGATAGCATGGAGAATTATTACCAGGAAGCAGGGAGGGGCGGGCGGGATGGGATTAAAAGCTATGGGGTCTTATTATTTCAGGAAGGAGAGATTGAAAGACTTAAAACAAGAGCCGAAATCCAGTTTCCACCCAGTGAGGATATCAGGAAAGTGTACCAGGCCATCATGAATTACCTGCAAATTCCATCTTCATCCGGAGGAGGCCAATATTTTGCATTTGACCGGGAGGATTTTATCCGGAAATTCAAGTTGAACCCTTTGCTGATCCAACCTGCAATGCAGAATATGGAACAGGAGGGAGTGCTTTGTTATTATGACCATGTTTTTTTGTCTGCCGAAGTGGGGTTCCGGACTGATCGCAACAGTTTGATGGATTTTGAAAAACAGCATCCGGAACTGGAGCAACTCAGCCAGTTCCTGCTTAGAAATTATCCAGGCATATTCGATCGTCCCGTTCCTATCCGCGAAAAATCGATCGCTTACCGTTTAAAAAAGGATTTATCCCTGGTCATGGAGGGCCTCCAGGTTATGGAGAGGAATAAAATCATACGCTTTCAGCCTTCGCGCCAGGATGCTCAAGTGTATTTGGTGGAGGACAGGATAAGGGGAGAGGATTTTCATATTAATGAAGCGGAATATCTGAAAAGAAAATCCGCGTTTGCCGTAAGGATCGGCCGAATGGCCGCCTATGCAGAATCAAAAGAAGAATGCCGAAGCCGGTTTATTGCAAGGTATTTCGGACAGGACGATCCAAAAAAATGCGGTATCTGCGATAATTGCATAAAAGAGAAGAAGTCTATACTTTTTCGGTCTGGAATTGTTTGACCAGGATTTCGAGTTCCATTAATCTTTTTTCAAGTTCCGGGAGCTTGCGGCTTAGGGCCTGGCTTCTGAGTGCATTGGTGTATTCGAAGGCAGGTGAACCGGTGACGGAGGTTCCTGGAGTCTTGATGGATTTAGAGACCCCGCTTTGACCGTTGATACGGCTTCCATCTGCTATTTGGATATGTCCTACGATCCCTGCCTGTCCGCCGATCATGACATTATTTCCAATCTTAGTGCTTCCACTTACCCCGGCCTGGGCGGCGATGACGGTATTGTTCCCGACTTCCACATTGTGAGCGATTTGTATGAGGTTGTCGAGTTTGGCTCCTGCATGGATGATGGTGGATCCGATAGTGGCCCGGTCGATGCAGGCATTGGCTCCTATTTCAACATAGTCTTCCACAACTACATTGCCGATCTGGGGCACTTTCTTGAAGCTTCCGTCTTCCTGAGGTGCAAATCCAAATCCATCACTGCCAATAACGGTTCCTGCATGAACGGTAACATGATTGCCAAGAACACAGTCATGGTAGATTTTCACACCCGGATGGATTGTGCAGTGTTCTCCAATCCGAACATTGGTGCCAAGATATACCTGAGGATGGATCTTGGTAAGGTTTCCTACTGAGACATTATCTCCTATATAGGCAAAGACGCCAACAAATATATTTTCTCCGAGCCGGGCAGATTCGGATATGTATGCGGGCTCCTGTACCCCTACAAGCTGTTGGTTTACGATTTCCTGGTATTTGGTGAGGAGGGTGGCAAAGGCCGTATAGGCATCTGGAACCCGGATAAGGGCTGCCGAAACAGGCTGTTTTAATTCGAGGGTCTCGTTGATGATAATAACGGATGCTTGGGTGGTATAGAGATACTCTTCGTATTTTGGATTGGCCAGAAATGCCAGTTGCCCTTTCTGGGCCTCTTCGATTTTCCCAAATGAATTGACCGTGACCTTGGGATCGCCCTCCACTTTTCCGTCAATTAACAGCGCGATCTGCGCAGCGGGGAATTGCATATGTTTTTTAATTGATTGGATTTATGATATACGCTGACAAGCATTGATTGCAGGATTCAGCAGTCATCTCATATAACAAATATAAAAATTTTTCACGGGGGCCGCTAAAGTTTGATGAATTAGGGCATTATCGACTTCTGAAATGTCTTTAACATGTCCGTCCCTGAACAAGATCTGTATGCGTTCGTCAGATGGATTGTAGGTTGTATTCATGGCTTCCCCTGTAAAAACAAAATAATTTGTTTCATGATCACCAAGGCCCAGTTGTTCAGCAACACGATCTTTATATTCTTTTACGAGCCCTTCTGCAAAAGGAGTTGCCTGCATTCTCACTTTTAGCAATTGCCTGCAAGTAACGAAGCGGCAGAGATTGGACAGGACCGGATCTGGATGGAATACCCAATTTTTTATCGCGCTGGTCAGGTCATAATCATCGAGCAAACAGAATTTATCCAGATGTTTTTCTATTTCATCGCGGCCGGGCGGATGTTTCAGAAAAAAATCAAAGGGCCCGGAACCGGAATGTAGATCCGCTCCTTTTGCGATCAGTTCCCTGGCCCGTTCAATTATTCTCACCAGCATTTTTTCAGCGCTCAGCACCGTTTTATGCAAATAGACCTGCCAGTACATCAATCTCCTGGAGACCAGGAATTTCTCAATGGAATAGATGGCTTTTTCTTCTACCATGAGTTGTCCATGGTGTACGGTAAGCATTTTTATGATGCGGTCATAGCCGATCACTCCTTCTGATACCCCAGTGAAAAAACTGTCTCTGGTCAAATAATCCATGCGATCCACGTCCAATTGCCCCGAAACGAGCTGGTGCAGGAATTGTTTGGGATATTTATTGGTAAAGATCCGGATCGCGATTTCCAACAGGCCGCCGAATTCCTTATTCAGCTTTTGCATGATGAGCAGGGAGATCGATTCATGCCCCACTTCTTTGACAAGCCTGTATTCAAGGGCATGAGAGAAGGGGCCATGTCCTATATCGTGCAACAGGATGGCTATTTTAACAGAGAGCTCTTCCTCCGCGGTGATTTCAACCGATTTTCCCTTGAGTTCATTCAGGGCATTGCACATGAGGTGATAAGCGCCAAGGGAGTGTAGCAGCCTCGTATGCACAGCTCCCGGATAGACCATGCTGGCAAATGCCATCTGGTGAATGCGGCGCAAACGCTGGTAATAAGGATGGGCGATGATTTGCAAAAGCAATGGGTGGTCCAGCGTGATAAAACCGTAGACCGGGTCGTTGATGATTTTCCTCGTTTCGCTGCGTGGCATCTTCTATTTATTTGTTAAATCGATTCAAAACAATCTGCAAATTTAGGATTGGTGGTCAGATAAAGTAATTTTATAGAACCCGGCCAAAGATGTGCATCCCTGGCTGAAATTTATTGACTCTTACAGCGAATATTGAACTTAAAATCTATTCTCATGTCTCTTGGAAAAATATTATGGGTGGACGATGAAATTGAAAGCCTTCAATCCCAGATCCTGTTCCTGGAAAATAAGGGCTACGAAGTCAATTCGAAAACCAACGGATTCGACGCCATCGATTTTGTAAAAGATAACCTGGTGGATGTGGTATTGATCGACGAGACCATGCCAGGTATTACGGGCCTGGAGACCCTGGCCAAGATCAAAGAAATGAATCAGCAGATCCCGGTAGTGTTGATCACAAAGAACGAGACGGAGAACCTGATGAACGAAGCCATCGGGAGCCAGATCACGGATTACCTGATAAAACCCGTCAACCCGAACCAGGTCCTGCTTAGCCTGAAGAAGATCATCGACAATAAGAGGCTGGTCGCGGAAAGAACTACAACGGCCTACCAGCAGCAATTCCGCAATCTATTCATGGCACTGAACAGCAACCCGGATTACAATGAGTGGATGGAGATTTACAAGAGACTGATTTATTGGGAACTGGAGATGGAGAAAAGCGACAGCCCGGAAATGCGCGAGGTCTTTCAGAGCCAGAAGCAGGAGGCCAATACGGAATTTTTTAAGTTCATCTCCAAGAACTATTCTTCCTGGGTGAATGGAGGAAAGGGGCCCGCCCCGGTAATGTCGCATACCTTGTTTGCATCGAAGGTTTTTCCTTTCATGGAAAAAGGGGTGCCGACTTTTTTCATCCTGATCGACAACCTCCGTTTTGATCAGTGGAAGGCCATTCAACCGGCTTTTTCTGAAAGTTTCCGGATACTGGAAGAGGATAGTTTTTATAGCATACTGCCGACGGCAACCCAATATAGCCGCAATGCGATATTTGCCGGACTGCTACCGGTGGAAATCGAAAAACAATACAAACAGCAATGGAAAAACGATGATGAGGAAGGCGGAAAGAATCTTTTTGAGGAGGAATTCTTCCGTGCCCAACTAAAAAGGCTGAAAAAGGAAAACCTCAAATACTCCTATACGAAGGTGCTGAACCACCAGGCAGGACAGGACCTGGTGAACAATATTCATAACCTGATGAACAATGATCTGAATATCATCGTGTATAATTTCGTGGATATGCTCTCCCATGCCCGAACGGAAATGGAAGTGCTGAAGGAACTGGCAAGCGATGAGATCAGTTATCGAAGCATCACGGCCAGTTGGTTCATGCATTCCCCATTGTACCAGGCCCTGAAAAAGATCTCGGACAAAAAGGTTAACCTGGTTCTCGCTACAGATCACGGCAGCGTTCGTGTTAAAACTCCCTATAAAGTGATAGGCGACAAACAGACCACGGCCAATCTCCGCTATAAACACGGACGCAATCTGAATTACGAGGCCAAGGAAGTGCTGGCTTTCCGCGATCCCAGGGAGGCTGGCCTGCCTGTTCCCACTGTGAATTCTTCTTTCATTTTCGCCCGGGAGGATGGGTTTCTCTGCTATCCGAACAATTACAATTATTATGCGAACTATTACCGGAACACTTTTCAGCATGGAGGGGTGAGCCTGGAAGAACTGATCATACCGGTAATCCAGATGACCGGAAAAAATACATAAAAACTTCTGGGATGCTGTGGAAAATTAAGGGTGAAGATATTGCTTCTTCCCGTTAGTTTTGCTTTCTATCCATTTATTGGAATCCGAATTAAATTCAGTGAAAGTTTATTATGAAGTACACCCAGGCCACATTGGAAAAAATTGAAAGGATACTGGATGAAACACAATACATTGTCCGTTACGAAAGGGGCAATTTTCAGAGCGGCTATTGCATTTTAGAGGAAAAAAAAGTCGTTGTTCTGAATAAGTTTCATCAAATGGAAGGGCGAATCAATACATTGATCGATATCATCCCACAATTGATCATTTTACCTGACCTGCTGAGCCTGGAATCCAGAAAAACTTACGAAGAAGTGATTGCTAAATATGAAGAAGGAAACATGGCGCTCTGAACTTTCTTCTTCCAATGTTTTACTTTTGCCCAAGTGAGTTACCCTCCATTAAAAATCACCTTTCTTGGAACCGGCACCAGCAGCGGAGTACCGATGATTGCCTGCGATTGCGCCATTTGCCGCTCCCGGGACCTAAAGGATAAGCGACTAAGATCCAGCATCATGGTCGAATCCGCGAATACGAGGATCGTAGTGGATTCGACACCGGATTTCAGGTACCAGATGCTTCGGGAAGATGTGAAGAAACTGGACGGGATCGTTTTTACCCATCCACATAAGGATCATATCGCCGGTCTGGATGATGTAAGGGCCTTCAATTATTTTTCAGGAAAACCTATGCAGGTTTATGCAAACGAGATGACACAGGAAGTGATTATCCGGGAATTCCCCTATGCTTTTGCTGACACCCGTTATCCCGGTGTGCCCGAGATCAGACTGAATGTAATTTCTACGGATCCCTTTACCGTTGGAGATATTCCCATTCAGCCCATTGTTGTATGGCATCTGAAGATGCCAGTTTTGGGCTTTCGCTTTGGTAAGTTTACTTATATCACTGATGCGAACCGGATCGATGAATTAGAGAAGGATAAGATCCGCGGCAGCGATATCCTCGTCCTGAACGCACTCAGAAACGAAAAACATATCTCCCATTTTACCCTTTTAGAAGCTGTTGAATTAGCTATGGAATTGAAAGTACCCAGGGCTTATTTTACCCATATTTCCCACCAATTAGGTTTTCATGCATCTGTAAATTCTTCACTTCCAGATAATATGGAATTAGCCTTTGATGGACTCCAATTTGATATTTAAACATTTGTCCGAATGATCAGTCAAACTACGAATTATTGGGCCCTGCTTTAACATTTGGGCAACAAACCATTTGTATTTTTTTATGTCTTAAATACGGCAGAGTCATACTACTAAAACAGATATAATATGAAAAAATGGATGCTTAGTTTGATCGTTCTTACCTCAATCAGTTCGGCCGGATTCGCACAGGCCTATATTGAGTTCATGCCCAACATCGGTTATACATTCGATGACAGGGTGAATGATTACAACACTTATGGAAAGATCAATGGAAGCCTGAATTTCGGAGGCTCCGTCATGTTCAATGTGAACCGCCGCGTTGGATTTGAACTGGAATACAATCACATGGGAACGACTTCGGGGGCCTACAATTATGGCCCTGAACAGACGGCTATTACCAGCGGAAATCTCAGGATCGATAATATCCTGTTCGGGCCTGTTGGAACCTTTAATATTCCGGGTTCTCCAGTTCGGCCTTTTGTAGGCGGTCTCTTAGGCGCTTCGATATTCAGCCCGGGAAGCTACGGTGTATCAAATGATACGAAATTCACTTTTGGAGCGGAGATAGGGACCAATGTTTATATCAATCCCTGGTTCGGGCTTCGTTTTAAGGCGCAGTTGCTTGCACCTGTGGATGGCTCTGGTGAAGGATTCTATGTAGGAAACAACAATAACACGACGGTCGCCCCTTATGGAGGCATACTGCAATTCAGTTTGAATGCAGGAGTGGTTATAGGGCTTGGAAAATTATTGCCGGAAATGTTTGAGCGTCGTCCTGCAAGGCCGATGTACCGCCGGTATTATGCTCCTTATCCTCCTTATTAATAGATATGGCCACCCGAAGATGAGGCGTTATTTGAACGCCCTGGCATGAATTAAATGTGCGGACCTCGGGAGGATATTTTCAGAACGGATGCCTCCGGGCATCCGTTTTTTATTGGTCAAAGGATCCGAAGGGGCCAGCAGGAGCAGTTTCATACAAACTAACAGTCGTTAGTTTGTATGAAAAAATAGCTTTACATTTGTATTATCATTCTCAGTGATGGAGAATCGAACTAAGGATTGTTTGCCAATAATACCAGGTAATACCCGTTGGGTGTTGCCTGGTTTTTTTATCATCTCCAAATCGTTTGCATGGATTTTAAGTTTTCCGAACCGACAGAACAGATTGCTGTTTCCGCCAGAGATTTTGCCTTGCGCCATATCAAACCCCATGTGATGGAGTGGGACGAGGCCCAGCATTTTCCGATCGACATATTCCGGAGTATGGGGGAATTGGGACTGATGGGAGCGATAGTTCCTGAGGAGTATGGCGGAGCGGGGCTTGGCTATATAGAATATGTGGCCATTATCGAGGAGATTGCAAAGGTCTGCGGTTCGATTGGGCTGAGCCTGGCGGCTCATAATTCGCTTTGCACGAATCATATCCTGATTTTTGGCAACGAGGAACAGAAAAGGAAATGGCTCCCAAAACTGGCCGGCGGGGAATGGCTGGGGGCATGGGGCCTTACCGAACCAAATACAGGAAGTGATGCCGGGAATATGGGATGCACTGCGACGCGTGATGGACAGGATTGGTTATTGAATGGCACGAAGTGCTGGATCACTCATGGGATCAGCAGCAATATTTCAGTGGTGATTGCCAGAACAGGAGAACCGAGGGCCAAAGACAATGCAACGGCCTTTGCCGTGGAAAGAGGGACTGCCGGATTCTCAGGAGGAAAGAAGGAGAACAAACTGGGTATGCGGGCCAGTGAGACGTCCGAAATGATCTTTGATCATTGCAGGATACCGGATAGCCAAAGGCTGGGAGCAGTTGGTGCAGGTTTCAAACAATCCCTGAAAGTCCTCGATGGAGGCAGGATTTCGATAGCGGCGCTTTCTGTAGGTATTGCCAAAGGAGCTTATGAAGCGGCGCTTCAATATTCAAAGGAGAGAATACAATTCGATCAGCCCATTTCGGAATTCCAGGGAATTTCCTTTAAGCTGGCGGACATGGCGACGGAGATCGAAGCAGCACAATTACTGACCCTCCAGGCGGCCTACCTCAAAAACAGCGGACTTCCCATGACCAAGGAGGCTGCGATGGCAAAATACTACGCAAGCGAGGTCGCCGTAAAGGTTTCTACTGAGGCGGTGCAGGTTTTTGGGGGGTACGGTTATACAAAGGATTTTCCGGTGGAAAAATATTACCGCGACAGCAAACTTTGCACCATCGGAGAGGGCACTTCGGAGATTCAAAAGATCGTGATTTCAAGGGAAGTGCTGAAGGCATAGGGATTCTAAAGTTTATACGACAGAAAAATTAATCCACTGTTTTTGCAATAAAAGAAAGCGGTCGGCAGTTAATATTAGTGAAAATCCAATATGAAAGGGTTCAGCTTATGAAACCTGAGAATCCAATAACTGTCCTAAAAACTGCATTCCTTGCGATTTCCCTCGCATCACTTTCAGTAAATGTTTCCATTGCTCAATGCGCTTCAACCACTCAAATCCAGAATTATAATGTATTGCTGAATGGAACAGGGAATAATAGTTGGGGTTTCGTGTTTCCGCAATTCAGTCCTGCGCAGGGCACCCTGGTGGCAGTGGTCATCAAATCTGTAATTTCCGTCAATGAAAATTTTCAGTTAGAAAATACGGGGTCTTCCCCTGCCAGCTTTACAGTGAATTCAAGCAGAAGCGATGATATTGCAATTAGCGCAATGAGTTCCCCGATCACCTATAACTATTCAGCCGCTGAAGGGCCTTATACCCTGGCTGCAGGAGCTGATACGGTGGGAGCAGGGACTAATGCATCCCCCCAATATTTCGCGCTTGTTTCTTCGCATACCATTTATGATTCCATTACGAGCGCAGTAGTCAATTTCCTTGGCACTGGCTATGTCGTATTCACGAATAATCCCGTTACCAGCGCGACCGTTACCGGCGGGGCCGATTATAGTATTGCCCCCTCCTATAGCGATACGATGAAGATCTCAATGACCTATTACTATTGCACTTCAAGTGTCCTCTCCGAATTATTCACCAATTTTTCTGTGACCAAAGAAGACGGGCCACTGGCAAAATTGCAATGGACAACTACCAATGAGAAGATGGGAAGAGAATATGTGATTGAAGAGAGCGGAGAAGGTAAGGATTTTGACAGCGTGGGAATTCAGTCCTCTTTAGTTGGAAGTAATGGAAATTCATCCTATTCTTATAATTATACCTTGCTTCCTTCTCAACAAGGCACCCTTTATTTCCGATTGAAAGAAGTCGATGCGGATGGCAAAATAGAATATTCGGATATCCGGACCATCGATGTTTCCGGGCCCCGTTCGAACTATCTATATCCCAATCCGGCTTCGGATCATATTGAAATTGTATTCGGCCAACCCTCCCTCCAGGGGTGGGATTTAGGTTTTTATTCAGCGGACGGACAAATGATCCAACGCAACCGTATTTCAGGCTCGGCTTCCACCCTGATCTACTTCAGACAAAAACTCTCCAGCGGCGTGTATTTTGTCCGAAGCCTCAACCTGGACAACAATCAAATTTCGGTGCTTGAATTCGTGGTAAGATGATTTAGCGCAGGTTGCAGTTATCCCAGAAAATCATCCTCATCTTTTTCCTTAGGGCCGTATTTATCGAAGAGTTTGTCGATGGCTCCGGAAAAAAGTGGAAATCTTTCCTTCGTAAAATTCTTGATCACTTCAATGGCCTTATAAGCCTGGTCTTCCGTTAGGCCCTGGGATATTAATTTGTCAACCAATTCTTTCATCTGAATGTGTTATTGGTGAGATGAAACCTCGCAGACGCATTGCCCTGATGGCAGCCTGCCTCATCTGAAAATATTTTAAATTGGACCAGGCATGGGGGTTCTATGCTACCTTGAGGAGGCTCATTTTACTCTTATCGAATTTCTTCTTGGCGTATTCCAGTTCCACATGCAGCTTGTGTTCTTTTGTAGAAGGCATTTCAAACATGGCATCAGTGAGAATGCTCTCGCAGATACTGCGAAGACCGCGCGCACCGAGCTTGTATTCAACTGCTTTGTCCACCATGAAATCAAGCACTTCTTCCTCGATGCTCAACTGGATATTCTCAATTTCAAAAAGTTTTTTGTATTGACGAACCAGGGAATTCTTGGGTTCGGTCAATATGGAGCGCAGGGTCGTACGGTCAAGGGGATTAAGATGGGTCACCACCGGCAAACGGCCCAGCAATTCAGGAATGAGCCCAAAGGACTTGAGATCCGGCGCATTGACAAATTGAAGCAGGTTCTTTTTAGTAGCTTCCTGTTGTTCCTTGTTTACATTGAAACCGATAGCATTTGTGTTGACCCTGCGGGCAATGATCTTGTCGATCCCGTCAAAGGCTCCACCGCAAATAAAGAGTATATTCTGAGTATTGATTTTTACCAGTTTTTGTTCGGGATGTTTTCTGCCCCCCTGCGGCGGAACGAGAACATCGGTCCCCTCCAATAGCTTGAGTAGCCCTTGTTGAACACCTTCTCCACTGACGTCCCTGGTGATGGAGGGATTATCTCCTTTCCTGGCGATCTTGTCAATTTCATCGATATAGACAATTCCCCTTTCCGCAGACGGAACATCATAATTGCAGACCTGCAGGAGACGAGTAAGTATGCTTTCAACATCTTCTCCGACATAACCGGCTTCCGTGAACACCGTAGCATCGACAATGGCAAAAGGTACATTCAGCAATTTGGCAATTGTCTTTGCCAAAAGGGTTTTACCTGTACCGGTCTCGCCGACCATGATGATATTGCTTTTTTCAATCTCGACATCATTTTCATTGGTCTTTTGTTGGAGTCGCTTGTAGTGATTATAGACAGCTACGGCAAGGATCTTTTTCGCATCGTCCTGACCGATCACATATTCATCCAAAAATCTTTTGATTTCCACCGGTTTTTTTACCGTGAGCTTGAATTGGGAACTTCCATGAGCGGGTTCGTCGCGGAGCATAAGCTCCTGCTGTATGATCTCCTGGGCATGTTCGACACAGTTTTCGCAAATATGACCTTCCTGCCCGGCAATCAGTATTTTAACCTCATCCCTGCTTCTACCGCAGAACGAACAATGCAGACTGTTTTTTGCCATATCGGATCTTTAGAATTAGGGGCAAATTTATTCAACTTTATCGGCTATACCGACAAAAAACCCCAAAACTTCCCTTTACAAACGCTCCAGGAGTGGGTTTTGAGGTCCCAGGGCCTATCTATATAATTTTACCTTATAATTTTTCTACGATTTTATCTACGATCCCATATTCCACAGATTCTTTGGCATCCATCCAGTAATCCCGTTCAAAATCCCTATAAACCTGATCAATTTTCTTGCCACAGTTCTCGGCGAGTATTCTTGCTCCGATTTCTTTGGTCTTTCTGATCTGTTTTGCCTGGATTTCCAGGTCGGCGCTGACCGCCTGGTAGTTTCCGCCGATACTGGGCTGGTGGATCATCACTTCTCCATGCGGAAAAATGAAACGGCGTCCTTTTTCACCACCACTCAGCAGAATGGATCCCATGGAGGCGGCCAGACCCATGCAAATTGTACTGACCGGGCTTTTGAGCATTTTCATGGTATCGTACATCACCATGCCGCTTGTCACCATACCGCCGGGGCTGTTGATAAAGAATTTGATTTCTTCTCCAGGTTTATCTGTATCCAGCAAAAGCAGTTTATTGACTACATCCTTTGCCGATTTGTCGTTAACCTCTCCCCAGAAATAGACAGCCCGGTTTTCGAAGAAATATTTCTCCATTTTCTTCATGAGCATACCCATTTCGGGCTGCTTATCCTCTTTTGGCTCCTGCTCTTCGGGTTCGTCGTCCATACGAAAGGGCCGCATCATCAAATGCTTTGAGTAATACATATAATGAGTTTTGTAAGATTATGATTTATTTTCCTTCTTAGGATTGAGTAAAAGGACCTCATCGACGAGTCCGTATTCTTTCGCTTCGATTGCCGTCAGCCAGTAATCCCTGTCACAGTCTTTTTCCACCTGTTTTTGGGATTTTCCGGTATGGAAGGCATAGATCTCGTAGAGTTCCTTTTTTATCTTTTTTATCTCATTGACCGTGATCTCGATATCGGTTGCCTGGCCTCCGATCGCCCCGGATGGCTGGTGCATCATGATCCTGCTATGTTTGAGGGCCGTACGTTTGCCCTTGGTTCCGGCACACATCAGGGTAGCTGCCATCGAAGCAGCCATGCCGATGCAAATGGTCGCCACATCAGGGCTTACATATTGCATGGTGTCGTAGACTCCGAGACCTGAATAGACGCTGCCGCCCGGGCTATTGATATACATTTGAATATCACGGTGACGGTCAGTGCTGTCCAGAAACAGCAGTTGGGCAGTTATAATATTGGCCACTTCGTCATTGATCGGGTAACCAAGGAAGATGATGCGGTCCATCATGAGACGGCTATAAACATCCATAACGGCAACGTTCATTGGCCTTTCTTCGATGATATTTGGCGTGAGACCGGTAACCTGGTATCTGTTGTAATCATTTAGTGTGTTGCTTGAAATGCCGCGATGTTTTACGGCATAATTCTCGAATTCCTTTTGATAGTTCATATATATCGTTCGGATTTAGACGGTGATAGGTTAATCACCTTTCAAATCTCCGTCCAAACTTTGAATTTGCCAAAAAACTGACAGAGTTGCGGAATTGATGGGCCGGAGTTGATAAGAATGGTAGAAAGGGAATAATCCTGTCAGGTTGCGAGAGAATTGTACGTTTTTGATCAGGTTCAATTAAAGAGTCGGCCATCCTATGATTTAATGATGATGGTGCTGGTGTTCTACCTGCATTTTCATAAAATCTTCCCGGTTGATAGACTTTTCTTCGGGATGCACCTGGGTTTCGGCCCATTCGAATAATTTATTGACTTGTACGCGGTGAGCGGCATCTTCCACAAATTTCCGATCCTTAAGCATGCGGTTAGCATAATCTTCGATCCACGGTAGCTGATCATTTGAGATCTGTCCCTGCATGTATTGAATGAGTTGCTGCTTTGCCATTGCTTTCAGGTCTTCGGGCTGCACTTCGATCTTTTGTTCGCTTGCAACCTTATCTGTGATGAGGGTCCATTTGAGCTGTTGTGAAAAATCGCCGAATTCACGCTGGACCTGTTCTTCAGATTTGGATGTTTCCGATTCTCCCCCCTTCTGCAACCATCTTTTCAGGAAGGATTCCGGGAATTCGATCCGTGTCTGATCCAATAATTCATGGTAGATGGCATGCTGAAGCTGGCTCCTGGTCTGCGCATCCCAGTAGGCCTGGATATCGGCTCGGATGGCGTCGCGAAAAGCTTCTTCGTTCTTGATTTCCTTACCGGGATAAACTGCATTGAAAAATTCTTCATTCAGTTCGGCCTTTTCGAGCAGTCCAATCTTGATGATGACTGCCTTAAAGTATTTATTAAGGTTTTCCGGCTCGTCCTTTGAAAGACCTAGGTCGGAGACCACCCAATCCTTTTCTTTTTCATCAAAAGCAAGAGGTAACTGGAAAACGAGAAAATCTTCTTTGATCTTCCCCATCCAGTTATTCCGGAAATCTTCCTTAAAATATTTTACCAACAGGGAATTGTCTTTCTTAATGCCGCCTTCGAACTCCTGACCCTGGTCATCGGACTCAATGAAATTGAGATTGAGCACATTTTCCTCCGTCGTCACGGTTTCCGGTTCGGTCATCTTGCCATGCCGGTTCCTTTGACGGTCCAATTCTTCGTCAATCAAAGCCGGGGTCACATCCACTTTATAACTGGTCAGTTTTGCATTGGGCAGATCGGCTAATTGAAAAACAGGTTTCAGGCCGACTTCAAAGGCAAAAGCATAACCGGCAGGCTGAGCCATATCGATTTGCCGGGCATCATTTTCAGGCAGAGGAAGGGGCTGGGCAAATATTTCAAGTTTCTCCTGCTGCATATAAGTGGTCAGTTCCTTTTCCACGGTCCGTAATACTTCATCAGTAAAAACAGAATGACCGTACATTTTTTTGATCAGGCCGGCAGGTACCATTCCTTTGCGGAATCCGGGGATATTGGCTTTTTTGCTGTATTCCTTCAATGCTTTTTCAAAAGAGGGCAGGTAATCTTCTTTTTCAATCTTGACCGTGATCTTGTCGTTCAGCAGTCCGATATTTTCTCTTGTCACTGATGCCATAAGGAATCAAAATTTTTTTCAGGTTTGAAGTGCGGGTGATAGGAGTCGAACCTACATACCTTACGGCGTCAGATCCTAAGTCTGATGCGTCTGCCAATTTCGCCACACCCGCAAAAGGGGTGCAAATCTACGATATTAAGAAGGAAAAAACCTATTCTTTCCCTAAATTCGTATGTATGGAAATCGTTGAAGCGTTGCCGCATTATAACCTTACCGAGGAACAGGAAAAGAAGCTCATTGTGCGGGAATACCGATCCTTATTACGCTCTTTGAAACCCAAATTGAAGCCGGGGGATAAGGAGTTATTGAGGACCGCATTTGAGATCGCGGCGGAGGCCCATAAAACAATGAGACGCAAGAGCGGAGAGCCCTATATATTGCATCCTCTGGCTGTAGCCCGGATCTGTGTGGAAGAAATCGGACTGGGAGTGAGGTCCACGATCTGTTCCCTATTGCACGATACCGTAGAGGATACCGATATCACGCTGGATGATGTGGAAAGGGAATTCGGAGCCGAGATCGCAAGGATCGTCGACGGGTTGACTAAAATCTCCAATGTGGTGGATGTCAATGCTTCACAACAGGCAGAGAATTTTAAGAAAATATTGCTGACCCTGACAGATGACCCAAGGGTTATCCTGATCAAGCTTGCCGACCGGCTTCACAATATGCGCACGCTGGACAGCATGAAACGTGAGAAACAATTGAAAATCTCTTCCGAAACGGTGTATGTCTACGCCCCTCTTGCCCACCGCATGGGCCTTTACAATATCAAGACCGAGCTCGAAGACCTGGCCATGAAATACCTGGAGCCGGAACAATACAAGGAGATCGCCCAAAAACTTTCGGAAACCAAGCGTGAACGCTCCCGTTATATCAATGAATTCATCAAGCCCCTTAAGGAGAAGCTAGAGAAGGCCGGCTTCGATTTTGAAATATACGGCAGGCCCAAAAGCATCCATTCAATCTGGAACAAGATGCGCAAAAAAAGCGTCGCATTCGAGGAAGTGTATGACCTCTTCGCGATCCGGGTCATCATCAACTCCTTACCTGAAAAGGAAAAGGAGGATTGCTGGAAGGTCTATTCCATCATTACGGATGAATATATCCCCTCCCCTGCCCGAATGCGGGACTGGCTCAGCAATCCCAAATCGAACGGATACGAAGCCCTGCATACCACGGTAATGGGTCCACAGGGGAAATGGGTGGAAGTGCAGATCCGTTCCAGGCGCATGAACGAGATTGCTGAAAAGGGGCTGGCCGCGCATTGGAAATATAAGGAAGGAGCAGGCGACGAAAGCCGTTTCGACAAATGGTTCCAGCAGATCCGCGAGGTCCTTAATACGGAGGACAATGATTCGGTGAATTTCCTGCAGGATTTCAAGACGAGTTTCCTGGCAGAAGAAATCTTCGTCTATACGCCAAAAGGCGATGTGAAAATGTTGCCAATAGGTTCCACCGCCCTGGATTTTGCTTTTTCCATCCATAGTGCGGTGGGAAGCCATTGCATCGGAGCCAAAGTAAATCATAAGCTGGTTCCCATCGGCCATCCTTTACGCAGCGGGGATCAGGTGGAAGTGATCACTTCAAGCAAACAAAAACCTACGGAAGACTGGCTGAGCCTTGTCATAACCCCAAAAGCCAGAACCAAGATCAAGGATGGGTTGAAAGAGGAGAAGAAAAAGGTGGCCGATGAAGGAAAATATATTGTTCAGCGAAAACTGGAAAATTTCGGAGCGACTTATAATCAGCACAATATCGATATACTCACCGCTTTTTACAAGTTGGCTTCTTCTTTTGAATTCTATTACCAGGTAGCCGTCAAAAACATTGACCTGAAGGAGCTTCATGAATTTCACCTGCTCGGAGACAAACTGGAACCGCCCAAACCACCCAAACCACAGCCGGATACCAGGACAGAGTCGCCCGGTTCCATTGCCAAAAAGGACGCTGAACTCATCATTTTCGGTGAAAGCGGAGATAGAATCGTTTATACCCTGGCAAATTGTTGCAAGCCCATCCCGGGAGATGATGTGTTCGGTTTCGTGACTACTGGCAAAGGATTGACGATTCATCGCACGAATTGTCCGAATGCGGCCAGGCTCATGGCCAGTTTCGGACATCGCATCGTCAAAACCAAGTGGGCCAAGAACAAAGAAATCTCCTTCCTGACCGGTGTCCGCATTGTCGGGATGGATGATGTGGGAGTGGTCAATAAGATCACCAACCTGATTTCAGGCGAAATGAAACTGAACATCAATGCTATTACGATTGAAGCCAAAGAAGGACTATTCGAGGGTAATATAAAAATATATGTGCACGACAAGGATGAACTGGACGAACTCGTGCTGCGCCTCAAACAACTCAGAGGTATTCAGACTGTTGACCGTTATGACAGCGAAAATGTCAGCACTTCTTAATATCAAATTGGTTCATCCGTCTCAATTCGCATAAATTTGCACCGCTCAAACAATCAACAGCAAATCAGTCATTCATGGTAGATGTCATACTAGGCCTGCAGTGGGGGGATGAAGGAAAAGGAAAGATCGTAGATTTTTTTGCACCGGGATATGATATCATCGCCCGGTTCCAGGGAGGGCCGAATGCCGGCCACACTTTATATGTAGATCAAAAAAAAGTGGTGCTTCACCAGATCCCTTCGGGAATATTCCATGAGGGCAAGACAAACCTGATCGGAAACGGGGTAGTGCTGGATCCCGTGACTTTTAAAAGAGAATGCGAAGCCGTAGCGTCTTTCGGTGTCGACTACCGTAAAAACTTATATATATCCCAAAGAGCACATCTTATATTGCCCACTCACCGGGCGCTGGACAAGGCTTCAGAATCGGCAAAGGGCAATGACAAGATCGGATCGACGCTGAAGGGTATCGGTCCTGCCTATATGGATAAAACAGGCCGCAATGGTCTGAGGGTGGGCGATCTGCTGGACAAGAATTTCGTCACTGAGTATATAAAACTAAGACTGAAGCATCAGCGATTATTGGACGGATTGAATTTCCATGAAGATATTTCCGCATGGGAGGAAGAATTTTTCGAAGCTCTAGAATTCACCAGGCAATTCAAGATCCTGAACGGAGAATATTTTATCAATGATATGATCCGGCAGGGCAAAACGGTCCTGGCCGAAGGCGCACAGGGAAGCATGCTGGATGTGGATTTCGGGACATTTCCGTTTGTCACTTCGTCCAATACCATTTCCGCAGGAGTCTGCACAGGACTGGGTATTGCTCCTCAACAGATCAAGGAAGTGATCGGTGTAAGCAAGGCCTATTGCACCCGTGTAGGAAGTGGCCCATTTCCTACGGAGCTCAATGACAAGACCGGCGAGCAGTTAAGGGAAATCGGCTGCGAATTCGGAGCAACTACCGGAAGGCCCCGCAGATGCGGCTGGATCGATCTGGTTGCCCTGAAATTCGCCTGCATGGTGAACGGCGTTACGCAAATCGTAATGACCAAGGCCGACGTGCTGGATAGTTTCGAAGAACTCCAGGTCTGTGCTTCCTACCATATCGATGGACAATCGACGGAACAGATCCCTTACCAAATGAACCGGATTGACATTAGGCCTGTTTTGAAGTCTTTTGAAGGTTGGAAAAAAGATATCAGTTCTCAAAAAGATTTCAGGAACTTGCCTGTCGAAATGAAATACTATATCGATTTTATCAACAAATACCTGGGCGTTCAAGTCACTTATATTTCCAATGGTCCGGACCGAGAACAATTGATCAAAGTCCACTGATTTTGGCCGCTTTTTTTTTCGAAAAAAATCTTAAAAAAAAATTTGGCTAATTAAAAACTTCGCTGAAATTTTACAAGACTAATCTTTTCAGGATATGACTTCTAAATCTGATAAGGAGAAAAAGGGTGCGAAGAAATCTGACACTGCGTCACCAAAGGAATCCCCTAAGAAAACTTCCAAAACCAAGAAGAAGGAGGAGGAAGAAGAACATGGTAAGGACGATGAGATAGATGATATTGATGAAGATGTTCCTAAGGCCCCAATGAAAAAGACTGCAAAATCCGCATCCGCCAAGTCCAGGAAATCCGAGGAAGATGAGGATGACGAGGACGAGGTTGATGATGTGGAAGAAGTCGATGAATGGGAAAAAGTGGAGGAAGAGGAAAACTGGGATCCTGATTTCGATGAATTCGATGTTCCCAAATCCAAATCCAAAAAGAGTACCGGCACCAGTCTAGGTGGCAAAAAAGCCGGAAAGACCGGAGAGGATGACCTGGGTCTTGATGAAGATTTCAAGGACCTGGATCTTTTCGGTGACAGCGGCTACGATGAGGAAGAGGATGATTTTTGATTTAATTTTTTATAGTAGAATGCCAGTCAGATGATAATAACTCCGACTGGCATTTTTGATTACATTCTTTATTTACTAATTCTTCAGGTTGGCTGCAACCACACTTTTATTCGTCGTGCTGTCAGCACCCGTTGCTTCGTTCAGGAGCAATTGCACTGATTCATTGAGTATCTGGTATTTATTTGCCAGGAACAAATCGTATTTATCGGAAGGCAGTTTGAGGTCATAGGAATTGTTGGCACTGGCCATCACCTTATCAAAATCAGGATTGTAATGATTGAATTCGGCCTGTTCCATCAACACATATTTTGCAATGACTACGGAACAGTATTTACCGGAAATGCAGGCTGTTTTGGCCCCTGCAGATTCCTCCTGACTCAGATTGCGGTTAAACACATACATGGAAGATCCCGATAATTGTTCAGTAGCTTCATCCCGGGTAAGAGTAGTGATACCCCCATGTCCTTCAAATACATAATGGGTCCCGATGAATTTCTTAACATGGTTTCTGGACTCGGCGGGCAGAAAATACTGGAGATCCCAGAAATCACGGCTACCGCTCTTATGCATAGCATTGTAAACATGGGCCGTTCCGCCATTATAGGCTGCAATGACCAATAACCAGTCTCCTAATTCATTATAAAGATCCTTGAGGTATATGGCTGCAGCCTGGGTGCTCTTAGAATAGTTTTTTCTTTCATCCGTTCGACGATTCACTTTAAGGCCAAGCAAGCGGGCTGTAGCCGGCATAAATTGCCAGGGTCCGACTGCCCCTTTGCAGGATTTAGAGTTGGATTTGAGTTGGGACTCGATGACAGCCAGGTATTTAAGTTCCCTTGGCAGGTCATTTTTGGCCAAAATATTATCTATTAGGTTAAAATAGGGCCTCCCCCAGTCTTTCATGCACTGCAGCTCCTTAGCATTGTGCTCAACGTATTCCTGAACAAAGGAAACGGCCCTTGGATTAAGTCTGGCTCCATTGAAGCCTTCTGCATTTGCAATAAAAAGATCTTTAAAGCCATTGTCAAGGGAACTATTGTTAACCATGCTGCGGTTGCTGTCCGCATTTGTCACAATTACTCCAACTGGATTTTTTTTGTTAACGGCATTAGTGTCATTATAATTCAATGCGTTATAAAAATTTCCAAAAGGAGTTCCACTTCCTGCAAGTCCGTTTAAAGAGAATATGAGGCCGACAATAGCCAAAAACAAACTTCTCAATATCATTATTTGTCATTAAAGATTAATCCAACAAAATAATTGGGTATAATCTTTCATAGGGGGATTGAGGCAGAGTTGATGTTACCAAATCTTTTAAAATTCCTGGGTCTTAAGGATCTTGGAGTGGTCAGCCTGGGTTAGTCAACTGTTGAGAGAACTGTAACAAAAATACCTCTTTAAATCGATTTGTCATAGCCTGTATTCCAAAAGGCATGCCATTTGTGTGAGTGAAGAGGGGGAGTGAGATCGCCGGGATACCGGTCAAATTCGCATAAACTGTATATATATCAGCGAGATACATCGAAATGGGGTCCTCTGTTTTTTCTCCAATTTTAAATGCGGTACTGGGTGAAGTAGGGGAAATTAATATATCAAATTGATTGAAAATCAATTCATTTCGATTTATCAACAATTTACGAATCTTCTGGGCCCGGGTGAAATAAGCATCCTGGTAACCTGCACTTAACACAAAGGTTCCCAATAAGATACGTCTTTTAACTTCTTCCCCGAAGCCTTCGGAGCGAGTGGACTTATAAAATTCAGTTAATCCAACCTCCTTTACGACTTGCGGGGATCTGTAGCCGTAGCGGATCCCGTCATATCGGGAGAGATTGGAAGAAGCTTCGGCTGTCGAAAGCACGTAATAGGCTGGAACAATATAATCAAGATACTCAAAATCAATTGGTTCTACCTGGTGCCCGGCATTCTTGAGACGCTGGACCAGTCCATAACAGGCTTTCCTGATCTCGGGATCAAGGCTGGAGTGTTCCAATGCTTCCCGGAAATAGGCGACCCTGAACTTAAGGGGTTCCTGAAGGATCGCCAGGCTGTACTCTTCCTGAGCTTTGTTTGAATAGCTACTGTCCTGTCCGTCAGATCCCGCTATCACTTCGAGGACTATACCGATATCTTCAGTTGAAATTGCGAAAATCCCGATCTGGTCGAAGGAGGATGCATAGGCGATAAGGCCATATCGCGAAACCTTCCCATAACTCGGTTTTAGGCCCTGGATTCCGCAGAAATCGGCCGGCTGCCGGACCGAACCCCCCGTGTCACTACCCAGGCTGACCATGCACATTCCGGCCTGTACGGCTACAGCAGAACCTCCTGAGGACCCTCCTGGCACTTTTTGTGGGTCCCTGGCATTGAGCGTGGGTCCGTAGGCGGAATTCTCGTTGGTCGAACCCATGGCAAATTCATCGCAGTTGTTGCGCCCGATGATGATGGCATCTTCCTGAAGCAGCCTCTCTACGGCAGTAGCATTGTATATGGATACAAAATTCCCGAGAATTTTTGAAGCAGCGGAGAGTTTATGGCCCTTGTATGCGATAACATCCTTTAAGGAAACGACTACCCCGTGCAATTTGCCCATCCCTTTCCCGGAATTTCTTTTTGAATCGAGTTCACGGGCTCTTTGCAGAGCTTCCCGGTCATAGACTTCCAGGAAAGCATTGAGACCTTTTTTATCATCTATCACGGAAAGATAGTGTTCTACGGCCAGCAGGCAACCATCCTGACTTGTCCTGAGGAAATCCTGATAATTTCTGATATTGCTGAATGTGAACAAACCCTTTGAATTATTCGATTGGTGAATCTAACTATTAACTCCACCCATCAGCTTCTTTTTTCTCCTTTTTTTCGACCCTTGCGCAAAGCAGGATGCTGATTTCGTATAACAGCATCAGGGGGAGGGTGCAAACGATCTGGCTAAGCATGTCGGGAGGCGTGATGATTCCTGCCACGATCAGCATGATGAGTATGGCATATTTGCGTACCCGACGCAGGTATTTGGAACTCACTACGCCCACTTTTGCCAGAAAATACATTACCAGGGGCAATTGAAAGGCCAGTCCGGCTCCCAGGATCAGAGGCACGATCGTATTGAAATAGCTGGCAATCGTCCAGCGGTTTTCAATGTCTTCGTCGATCTTAAAATTGGCGAAAAAATTCATCGTATACGGAGCGATGACAAAATAGCCGAAAAAGACCCCGATGAAAAAAAGCAGGGAAACCCAGAATATGACTCCGCGCGTATTTCTTAGTTCTTTTGATGTAAGGGCCGGTTTAGTGAATCTCCAGAATTGCCAGAAAACATAGGGGAAGGCAACTATGAATCCTCCAATCAGGATGATATTGAAATAGACGTCGAATTGGGCGGCTACCGCCGTACTTTGCATCCGGACATTGATCTGGGTCATGCAGAGTTTGGAGCCAAGACCCAATTTCCGGCTGATCCGGCAGAGAAAGCCATATGTTGGAAAATCCCCATGCAAGGGACCCATCAGGATATTGCGTACAATGTATTTGTTATAGATTGCCATGAATACCGCCCCGATGGCCACGGCAACGGCAGACTTGAAAAGATGTCCGCGCAATGCGTCCAGATGTTCTATAAAGGACATTTCTGCTGCTTGTTCACCGGGGCCAGCATTTCTCCTGAATAATCTCATGGAATAATTGAAAAGATTTCCAAATTCTTTGCAAATAAAAAGAAAACCCCGCAGAAACAAATCGCGAGGTTTAATTCAGTAATTATTTAGTCGTGTAAGCTGGCGTCCGATTAGTTATTGACCGAAGAAGAATCGGAAGAAACCTGCTTGCCGGAACTGCTCTTGCTCGGAGGCTCATCGTTGATATGGTCCTCGATTTCCCTGCGAACATTGTCCTTAGCATCTTTAAATTCACGAATGCCTCTTCCCAAACCCCTCATCAATTCCGGAATTTTTTTGCCGCCGAATAGCAGTAGAACCACTAAAGCTATCAGAATTATATGCGGTCCGCTGAATAAATCTCCCATAATTCTATTTTTTGTGGATAGTAAAGGTACAGACAAAAATCTATAACTCATAAACGCTTATACTAAACCGACCATTTGACCTGGTTGGCTCAGATCCGTTTTTCCTTGATGCGGGCATTCTTACCGCTTCTTTCACGCTGGAAATAAAGTTTGGAACGGCGAACCCGTCCCACTTTATTGAGCTCGATGGATTCGATATTAGGAGAAAATAAAGGAAAGGTTCTTTCAACCCCTACTCCGTCGGAGATTTTGCGGACGGTGAAAGTGGCAGTCGGTCCTACACCCTGACGTTTCAGCACATCTCCCTTGAAACCCTGGATACGTTCCTTGTTTCCCTCGATGATTTTATAGTTAACGGTGACATTATCACCTGCTTTGAACTTTGGAAATTCCTTTTTTCCAGTCAGTTGCTCGTGGACAAATACGATGGCCGAGTTCATGGCTAAAATTTTTTGGACTGCAAAACTAACCCTTTTTCTTGAATAATCTAAAATTCAGCCCTAATTAATCTCCTTTCGAAGGGCCTGGTCTATCTCGCCAGGTTCACTGTTCTTTTTTCCCTGATCACCGTCACTTTGATCTGGCCCGGATAGGTCATTTCAGTCTGGATTTTCTGGGCTATTTCGAAGCTGAGCTTGGAGCTGTCGCTGTCAGTGACTTTATCCGCTTCCACTATGACCCTCAGCTCCCTGCCCGCCTGGATAGCATAGGCTTTTTCCACTCCCTGATAGGCCATGGCCAGGTTTTCGAGGTCTTTGATTCGCTGGAGGTATTGTTGCATGATCTCCCTGCGTGCTCCGGGACGGGCTCCACTGATGGCGTCACAAGCCTGAACAATGGGTGCAATCACGAATTGCATTTCCACTTCATCATGGTGGGCTCCGATCGCATTGATCACAGCAGGATTTTCGCCATATTTTTCAGCCAGTTTCATTCCAAGAAGGGCATGACTCAATTCGGTCTCTTCATCCGGTACCTTACCGATATCATGGAGCAGGCCAGCCCTCTTTGCCAGTTTCACATTCAGTCCCAGTTCAGAAGCCATAATTGCGCAGAGATTGGCCACTTCCCGGCTATGCATAAGAAGGTTCTGCCCGTAAGAGGAACGGAACCTCATTTTACCCACGATCCGTACTAGTTCCTTATGGAGGCCATGAATGCCGAGTTCAATGACCGTACGCTCGCCGATCTCCATGACCTGTTCTTCGATCTGACGGCGTGTCTTTTCTACGATTTCCTCGATACGGGCCGGATGGATGCGGCCGTCCGTTACCAATCTTTGCAGAGACAGTCGGGCGATTTCGCGTCTTAGAGGATCGAAGGAAGAAAGAACGATCGCTTCCGGAGTATCGTCGACGATCAGATCCACACCTGTGGCGGCTTCGATGGCCCGGATATTGCGGCCTTCCCTTCCAATGATCTGGCCCTTGATCTCATCGCTTTCAAGGTTGAAAACGGTGATTGAATTTTCAATGGCCTGCTCTGCAGCGGTACGCTGTATGCTTTGGATGATTATTTTACGAGCTTCCTTATTGGCTTTTTGTTTGGCTTCATCGATGATCTCCTGCTGAATTGCCAGGGCCTGGGTCTGGGCCTCGTTTTTGAGGCTTTCGATGAGCTGTGCTTTAGCTTCTTCTGCAGAAAGAGCAGCGATCTTTTCAAGCCTGCGGATATGTTCTTCCTGGTGTTTTTCGAGCTCGGTTCGCTTAACGTTGACCACTTCGATCTGGCGGTTAAGGTTTTCTTTTATTGTCTCGTTCTCCTTCGCCTGCCTGTCCAGGTTTTCCAATTTCTGGTTGAGGCTTTGCTCTTTTTGCTTGATCCGGTTCTCCATCTCACCAAGCTTTCGGTTTCGCTCCAGGATCTCTTTATCGTGTTCCGCTCTAAGTTGGACAAATTTTTCTTTTGCTTCGAGCAGCCTTTCCTTTTTCAGGTTTTCGGCTGACAATTGGGCTTCAGTAAGAATTTTAGCAGATTTCTGCTCGGCGTCCTCTACCTGCCTGGTAGTATTTTTAGCGAAAATGACCTTGCCCGCGAATATGCCCACGGCCAGCCCAATTACCCCAATAATGATATACAAAATATTAGAATCCATTCATTTTATCGTTTAAAAGTTTGGAATGTTGATCATTCCCGGTCATTGTAAGACAGGAAAATGTGATAGCGGGTAAAGGTAAGGAATTTGACCGTGGATTTTAAGAAAGGGAGGTAAATTAAAGGACTTTGTCGAGTTGTATTTCCATCTTATTCAATGCTTCCAGCATATCCTGTGAAATTGCCGGCTGATTCGGACCGGGAATGGACTGGGTTGAATACCATAGAAGAACCATGGCTATATAATCCTGCATATCTTTTCCTGAAAATCTGGTTTTGAATTCAAGAATTTTGTCGTTGATGATTTTCAAGATTTTTCTTACTTCTTCTTCGTCCGAAGGCAGGACCCGGATCCGGTAGGTCCGGTCACCAAGCAAAACATTTATTGGAATTAATTCTTGCATATTTATATAACTTGTATTAAATTTATCAACAGAATATCCACAGTCCTGTTCAAATTCCTTCCCGTGAGACCCCGAACCCGTTTAGGAAAGGTTAAAATTAAGAAATATTGAAAATCAATACCCAATCATGGAAGCCCAATAAAAAAATTATACCCCTAAACCATGCTACTTAAAATGAAGTCACCGGTCTTCATCGATCGCCTGACATTCGAAATCGACAAACCGCAAAATGGCTTACTGAAGGCCGTATTAAAGGACGAAAAGGGAAGTATCTGCAGTGCCCTGGAGACTGAGGCTGATACCAACCAATTGACCTTTATCTGGAACGGCCTGAACGATCTGCCTTATGGTGTCTATACCCTGGAAGTTTCCAGGGGTGGTGATGAAACCAAGGCCAGGCTTATCAAAAGAATATAAACGTTATTCGTTCAGCATGGCAATGCACTTGTCAATTTCCTTTACATACTGACCGATCCTTTTTTCAAGAGATTTCTTCTGGTCATCAGGCATGGAGCTCCTGGAAGATTGGAGGATTTCTACCTGTAGTTTTAATTGTTCTGCTCTCTGTTCCTGCCAATTGTTTTTTTCCTTCTCTTCCTTAATTTCAAGTCTTAACCTGACATGCTCTTTCTCCAGAAGCTGGTACCTGTGTATCAACTCCTGTAATTTGGATTGCAAGCGGTTTAACTGATCCTCCATGGAAGCCATATTCAAAGCTTAATTAAAATACAGCAATATATTGCAAATTCCGTACTCAAAATCACCAGGCCCGATTCCCCCTATTCTTATTTTCGGATTTCAGCACTCAATTCCTTTTCAAAAGACTGCATGATTTTTTGCATCATGGAGTCCACTTCCTCATCTGTGAGCGTTTTGTCTTCATCCCAAAAGGAAAAAGAAATAGCAAGCGATTTTTTGTTTTCTCCGAGGCGTGGATTTTCAAAAACATCAAAAAGACGGGTATTCCTCAATCTGGAAAGGCCATTTCCCCTGATTGTCAACTCCACTTTTTGATAGGACAGGCCCTTGTCCACCACGATGGCCAGATCCCGGATAACGGGAAGTTGTTTCGGGATTTCCCGGAATTCAATCCCTGGCCCGGCTACGGATAATAAAAGGTCCCAATCGAAATCGGCAAAATAGACTGGCTGGCGGATGTCGAATCTCTTCAGAACCGAAGCGCTAACAGAACCGAAATGCAATAAGCTGAGATTTTGCAGTTTACCTGTCAAAGCAGGTTCCAGGCTTTTTTTATCAGAGCGTTCAAAAAACAGAGGAACAGGGCTCAGCAAAAGAGCCACCCTTTCGCATACCCCCTTTAAATAATAAATATCTGCAGGTTCGGGTTTTCTTTTCCATGACTCTTCGGAAAGCGCACCCGTTATATAAAGCGTGAAGTGGTTTTTTTCGGAATAAACGCCAACCTGATTACTTTGGTAGGTTTTTCCGAAATCAAAGAAACGCAGATCGCCCATTTTCCGGTTCAGGTTATAAGAAAGGGTTTCCAGTCCTGTCTCCAACATGCACGGCCTGAGAATGTCCAGGTCCGCACTTAGGTTATTGATCATGTGCACGGATCCCTTAAGTTCTGCCTCCTCATAATAGGCACTACTAGTGATCGAATTGGTGAAGATTTCCTGGAAACCCAGGCCAACCAGATAATCCGACACTTTTTCCCGAAAAGAGGAAGAAGCATGGTCAGGTTCTACGGAAGGTGAAATCGTAATCGAACCTGGAATCGGAATATTATCGAGTCCGTCTATCCGCATGACTTCTTCTACCACATCAGCAGGAAGGGTGATATCCGGCTTGTGATAGGGAACAGAAATGTGAAGATCATCCAGCCCTTCCTTGATTATCCCGAAACCCAGGCTTTGCAATATGTTTTTAACAGAGTCCGGATGATAATTTTTCCCACTGAGCTTATTGAGATAATGGTATTTGAGTACGATTACCGTCATTGGTTTCGGATGGGGATAGACATCGATGATCTCAGAAGCAATCTCCCCGGCTTTCAGTTCAAGGATCAGTGCAGCGGTTCTTTTGAGAGCAAAGACGGTATTGGAAATATCCATACCTTTCTCAAAATGTGTTGCCGCATCCGTCCTTAATCCATGACGAAAAGATGTTTTCCGGATATCGATTGGATTGAACCACGCGCTTTCGAGGAAGATGCGGGTCGTTGTCGACTTGATCCCGCTCTCTAATCCGCCAAAAACCCCTGCAATGCACATACCGGATTCCGCATTGCAGATCATGAGGTCTTCGATGCTCAGTTTTCTATCCTTTTCATCAAGAGTCCGGAAGGGGGTGCCTTCCGGAAGATTGCGAATGATGATCTGGTTGCCGATGATCTCCTGTGCATCAAAAGCATGCAGCGGCTGCCCGGTCTCATGCAACACATAGTTGGTGATATCAACGATATTATTGATGGGCCTGACCCCGATTGCTTTGAGCTTGTCCTGCATCCAGGATGGAGAGGGCTCTATCCTGACATTATCAATGACAAGGCCTGAATAACGCTGGCATGCGATAATGTTTTGTATCGTCACGATAATGGGGATTCCTGTACCGGATGCCTGAAAATTGGGTGCATCGGGTTGCTTCAATCGAAGGTCCTTATTGCCATGGTGGGAAAGAAATGCACATATATCACGGGCCACGCCGATATGGCTCATCGCGTCCATATGATTGGGAGTAAGCCCTATCTCATAAATATAATCTTCGTAAGGCCTGATCAGATCGGCCACTGCCGACCCTATCTGCGTCCCATCCGGAAGGATCATAATACCCTGATGGTCTTCCCCCAAGCCGATCTCATCCTCCGCACAAATCATTCCCTGACTTTCTATTCCCCGTATGGTAGCGACTTTCATGGTCAGGGGCTCTCCTTTGAGCGGATAGATGGTCGTACCGATGCGCGCGACGACTACTTTCTGGCCTTTGGCAACATTGGGGGCACCGCAGACTATGCTAAGGGGCTCAGTCCCGCCGATATCTACAAGGGTTAGTTTTAGTTTATCGGCGTTTGGGTGTTTTTCGCATTTCAGGACCTTCCCTACTACCAGGCCTTTTAAAGCTCCCTTCACTGATTCGTATTTTTCTAGGCTTTCCACTTCCAACCCGACGGAGGTGAGGATTTTGGATAATCTTTCCGGATCGACCTTTACCGGAAGGTATTCATGGAGCCAATTGTAACTTATTTTCATCTGAAAATTCTTATTTTTTGTGTTTGCCCGTCGGAACCTCCCATATACATTCTTCTGTATGTGGCAAAATACGCATGCCGGTTTTATTTATATTCCTGATTGTGAACAAAGTGCAAATATACCGCATGAGTCTATGCGAAGCCATGTTAGTAAATCACTTGTTAAAAAAAATTCCTTTTATAGTTTAGCACGGTTCCTGCCTTATTAAAATTGAACTACTTTTGAATGATCTAAAATCAGATTATGAAAAATGCCTTATGCCTGCTGGGAATCCTGGCAGCGTTCTTCTTTTTTTCCTGCAGCCCGGCCCATGTTGCGGTTTATAATCCGCCGCCGCCGCCGCCAGCGCCTGCACCCGCCGAACCGGAAATCTCTTTTCAGACATTCTATGATGACCTTAGCCCCTATGGGCAATGGGTGGATTATCCGAATTACGGTTATGTATGGTCTCCCAATGTCGATTATTCCTTTAAGCCTTATGTCACGAATGGTCATTGGGTCTATACTGACCAGGGCTGGATTTGGGCTTCTGACTTTAACTGGGGTTGGGCTACTTTTCATTATGGACGCTGGTTCTATGATGATGCATATGGATGGCTCTGGTTGCCGGGTTATGATTGGGCACCCGCCTGGGTAAGTTGGAGGAGGAGCGACGATTATTACGGATGGGCACCCATCGGACCGAATGTAAGCCAGAACGTGTATATGACTAGTTATAACCCTCCGGCCAATTACTGGTGTTTTGTTCCCCAGCAATACGTGACCAGCCCTGCGGTGAATAATTATTATGTCAACGAAAACCGGAACGTAACGATCATCAATAACACGACAATCATCAATAATAATGTGACTAATGTCCGTGTCAACAATACGACGACTAACAATACGACGATCAACAATACCCATGTGACCAATGTCTATGCTGCAGGCCCTGACCCGAATGAGGTCTCACGTGTTACGGGTACCCCTTTGAAACCGGTACAATTGACCACCAGCAACAAGCCAGGACAGGCAATGAATAATGGACAACTGGCCCTCTTCCGCCCTAAGGTAAAGGCTGCGACAACGACTACCAGCACTATCAACGCGCCCAAGCCGGCACCCACAAAGGTGCAAAGTCTGAATAATCTTCAATCAAACAGGGCAAACCAGGCAGCCAGCTCGAAACCGGCGCATAACAATGAAAATAATCCGCAACCTGCGAATAAACCTGCAAATAATGGGGTCATTGAGGCGGATAAGAATCCGAATCAGTCGCAGCAGCATGCGAATACGACCCCGTCTCAGGAAAATCAAAATCAGGTCAACCATTCTAACGCGGCTAACGTCAATGCACAACCTGTGACAAAACAGGTACAACAGAAGCAGGCAGCGCCGCCGCCGCAGCAAACTCAGGCGAACAGCCCGACCAAGGCGCCGTTGAACAATGGCAATCCGCCAAAGAATGCGCAGCCTCCCGTGCAGTCAGGACAGACAAATGGCAACAATAATCAAAAAGGGACTCAAAAACAGACGGGAAAACCTTCCAACAAGCAACAGCAGAATAAGAAAAAGAAGCCGGACGATACACCCAAACAAGGATAATCAATATCAGCGGGCATTTGAACATATTAAAAATATACATATAAATACTGCAACCGGCCCCGTTCGCCGGTTGCAGTCGTTTTTGAATTTGCCTGATCTATCTAAAAAGCCCTGAAAGTCCATTCTGGTAGTGATAAAATTTGGCAAAATTTTTTGCGATAAATCTTTTTGCACAAACTGTGTGAATTTCCGGAAAGAAAAGGCAAAAAACTTTTTTAAATTGTGGAAAGACGGGTCCTTAATGTGCATAAGCCATAGTTTGATGTGAAATAGATGGTGAATTGAAATTGAATAAATATTGAAAAGGAAAAATTTTTTTGATCGGTATTTTGGATTTTAATTCGCCCTCCCGACTCAATAGGTTAACATTCGGTTCATCTGGAGGTAATAATTTCATAACATTAAGATGGCATGCTTACCCAATGAGCCTGGTTAATCGAATTAGCCAAGTGGGATCATCATCACCGTACCCGGAAGTTCATTTTTTTCACGGCATTACTAACCCAATATGGAACTTACAAATTTTAACAAGGAAAGAAAGTTGAGACGGGCTCCTGCCATTGACACCAGTACGATGATGTATGGAAAGGTTCCCCCACAGGCAAAGGATATAGAAGAGGCCGTTCTTGGAGCCATCATGCTGGAGAAAAGCGCTTTCGATACGGTAGTTGAGATCCTCAAACCGGAATGTTTTTATGTGGATAGCCATCAGAAGATCTTCCAGGCTATGTCGGGGCTGGCTCAAAAAAATCAACCTATTGATATCCTTACAGTTGTAGAGGAACTCAGATTTCGTGAAGAACTGGAATTCGTCGGAGGCCCCTACTACATAACCAAGCTGACCAATAGCGTGGTTTCAGCGGCCAATATCGAGACTCATGCCCGCATCATCATGCAAAAATTCATCCAGCGGGAACTGATCCGCATCAGCGGGGAGATCATCGGGGATGCTTATGAGGATAGCACCGATGTTTTCGACTTGTTGGATGATGCTGAAAGCAAATTATTCGAGATCACCAATAACCACCTCCGTAAAAACTTCGATTCCATAGATACAGTCCTGGTTAAAACCATTCAACGCATTGAGGACCTTCGTCATAAGAACGAAGATATAACTGGAGTCCCATCAGGTTTTCATTCCCTGGACTATGTCACTTACGGATGGCAGCCCACGGACCTGATCATCCTTGCAGCTCGGCCTTCTGTCGGTAAGACCGCTTTCGCCCTTAATCTGGCGCGTAATGCCGCCCTGCATGCCAGCAAACCGACCCCGATCGCTTTTTTCAGCCTTGAAATGAGCGCGGCCCAGCTCGTACAACGCATCCTTTCTGCCGAAAGCGAGATCTGGCTTGAAAAGATCGCCCGCGGAAAACTTGAAGAACATGAAATGAAACAGCTTTATGCTAAGGGCATACAGAGGCTGGCACAGGCACCAATATTTATAGACGATACTGCGGCACTCAACATTTTTGAATTCCGTGCAAAATGCCGCCGTTTGAAAAACAAGCACAATGTGGGGCTGATCATCATCGATTACCTGCAGCTCATGAGCGGAACCGGCGACAATAAAAACAGCAACAGGGAACAGGAGATCAGTCGCATTTCCAGGGACCTGAAAAGCCTGGCCAAGGAGCTTTCTGTTCCCATAATCGCGCTCTCCCAGTTGAGTCGTGAAGTGGAGAAGAGAAAGGAAGGAAGCAAGATGCCCCAGCTCAGCGATCTGCGTGAATCGGGAGCCATCGAGCAGGATGCCGACCTTGTCATGTTCCTTTACAGGCCCGAATACTATGATATCAACGCCAACGAAATGGGGGAAAGCAATCGGGGAGAAACCCATGTCAGAATCGCCAAACACCGCAATGGCTCCCTCGAAACAATTAAATTGAGAGCCTTACTGCATATCCAGAAATTCGTGGAAGAAGGAGGAAGCGATTTCGGTGGCATTGGACTTCCCGCTGGAAACTGGAAACCTGTACCTGATGAGGAAGGGGGCGCCAAGCTTTTTATCCAGGCAGGAAGTCGGATGAATGATTTCCCTTCCTCCGATGAAGAGGAACAGCCCCCTTTTTAAAATTAAAATCTAAACCGACTCCGGTCTTTCCTATTTTAGTCATGTCTTTTCGAAATTTTGAATTTAAAGCAAAGGCCAGGAACCTGGATGCTTGCGAAGAAAAATTAATTGGGCTCGGGCCAAGATTCTGTGGGGAGGATCGGCAGATCGATACCTATTTCGTGGTCCCCAGGGGTCGTCTCAAATTAAGGGAAGGAAATATTGAAAACGCGTTGATCTATTATGAACGCGGCGATCAGGCCGGGGCGAGACAATCTGAAATCCTTTTATATGAACAGCAGCCAAGCCCGGCGCTGAAAGAAATCCTCATAAAACTACATGGGATACGCGTGATCGTGGAAAAGCTCCGCCGGATTTATTTCATCGATCAGGTTAAATTTCATTTTGATCGGGTAAGGGGGCTCGGAGAATTTCTCGAAGTCGAGGCCATTGACCGGGATGGTAAAATCGGAGAAGAGCAGTTGCAAAAACAATGCAGGCATTTTGCCCATTTTTTTGACATAGCCCCCGGAGATTATATCGCAAATTCCTACAGCGATTTGCTCATAGAAAAAGAACTTCAGTTCCGCCCTCTATAAATTGAAAAGCCTATGTCATTGCCAATTTTTTATATCGATAAGGTTCCTGATGATGCCGGTATACTTGAGCTCAATGAAGAGAATTCCCGGCATGTGGCTCAGGTACTGAGAATGCAGGCCGGGGAAAGGATTGCTCTGACAAATGGCAGGGGCCTGCTGTTAAACTGTGAACTGACCGATAATCATAAGAAAAAATGCCGGGTGAATATTCGGGAGAGGACATTCACGAAAAGGCAAAGCAACAAGCTCGTACGGATCGCCATCTCCTTATTGAACCATGCCGGACGCTTTGAATGGTTTCTGGAGAAAGCCACTGAACTCGGCGTCTCCGAAATATGGCCTCTGATCTGCAAGCGAACGGGAAAGACCCATCTTCGTAAGGAAAGAATGGAGCAGATCCTTGTAAGCGCACTATTGCAATCCCAACAGGTTTGGTTACCGGAACTGAAAAACCCCATGGAATTTGAAAAGGCCCTGGCCCAGTCTTTCCAATACCAGAAATTCATCGCGCATTGCCTGGAAGATTCAAAGGTCTTCTTAGGTGAAGCTTTCGATAGATCCGTGAATTCAACAATTATTCTGATCGGTCCGGAAGGAGATTTTACAAAGGAGGAAATTGAACTGGCCGTTGCACATGATTTTATTCCCGTATCCTTGGGGCAAAACAGACTGAGATCTGAAACTGCCGCCCTTGTATCGGCAGTGCTGCTGACTTCCGGATGACCAACCGCGCTGCAGGACTGAAGCTGTTAATGGGACTGGGTTTCAGCAATTTATATTTATCCGCCGGCAATGCCTAAAGAATAATTGTTTCTCCCCAAATCAACTTAATATTGTAAATTACTTAATTGCAAAAAACGCTTTAAATAAAATATACGGCCCTGACCATGTCTCAACAAAAACCGATAATCAGTACGAGCTTTAGTTATGAAACCCTTGAAGAAACCCTTGATGTCAAACCGAAGGAAGCTCATCTGCATATCGGCATTCCTAAAGAAACCGCTTTCCAGGAAAATCGCATTGCCCTCACCCCGGAAGCTGTCGGCGTGCTGGTGAGCAACGGTCACAACGTCGTCATCGAACACAATGCGGGAGAGGCCACTCATTATGCCGATAAAGAATACAGCGAGGCCGGTGCACGCATTGTTTTTGATAAGGCGGAAGTATTTCGGGCTCCTCTTCTGGTGAAAAGCGCGCCGGTGGTGGACGAGGATATTCCCTTGCTCCAAATGAACCAGATCCTTATTTCACCCATTCATCTTTCGGCCATGAAGGCGGAATTGCTGGAGAAAATGATGGAGAAACGGATCACGGCCATTTCTTTTGAAAATCTGAAAGATGACAGCGGTTCTTATCCGATTGTAAGGAGCATGAGCGAGATCGCAGGAAGCGCGGTGATGCTGATCGCCGGGCAATACCTCGGTTCAGCCAATCATGGCAAGGGCGTTTTACTTGGCGGGATTTCCGGCATACCACCCACTAAAGTTATTATAATCGGTGCGGGAATCGTCGGAGAATTTGCTGCCCGTGCAGCCCTCGCCCTGGGCGCTTCGGTCAAAGTCTTTGATAATTCAGTTTATCGCCTGAAAAGGCTCCAAAACAATATTGGCCAACGAATGTGGACCTCTGTGATAGAGCCCCGGATCCTGTCAAAACAACTGAAGACCTGTGAAGTGGCAGTAGGGGCTTTGAGTTCGCAAAGTGGAAGGACCGCTGTAGTGGTCTCAGAAGAAATGGTCAGCAATATGCGGTCCGGCAGCGTGATCATCGATGTGAGCATTGATAGGGGCGGGTGCTTTGAGACCTCCGAAATCACGACCCATGAGCATCCGATCTTCATGAAATATGGGGTAATCCATTACTGCGTTCCGAATATACCTTCCGGGTTCGCAAGAACGGCTTCACAGGCAGTAAGCAATGTACTGATGCCCCTGATCCTGGAAGCGGCGGATGAAGGAGGCTTTGAGAACCTTGTTTGGCATAAGGTCCATCTGCGAAGCGGGATCTATCTTTTCAAAGGAGCCCTTACCAATTTCCACCTTAGCCAGCGTTTCGACCTCAAATACACAGACCTGAACCTGCTGATCGCAAGCCAGCGCTGAGATCAGCGATCGGGAAATGCTACTTAAAATCCAGAATATTTATACGCTCGTTGCAGAATCGATATTCCTGTTCGTCGTTTGAGCTGACCAGGATGATTCGGTCCTTTCCGTAGTCGCGGACCAAACGGAGGTATAAGGCAATGCCGTCAGCATCGAGATTGGTTGTCGGTTCATCAAGAAAAAGAACCTGGGCGTCCGAGAAAAAAGCCTGGGCCAGTTTTACCCGTTGTTTCATGCCGGATGAATAATAACGGATCTGCTTATGCGCAGATTTGCCCAAACCGACTGATTCCATGGCCTCAAGAGGGTCCAGTCCTTTTAACAGGGTTTTGAATGACAGGTGAAAGCTGAGGAATTCTTCGAAGGTCATTTCTTCGATGAGTTCCAGGAAGGGCGCCGCAATCGATATCCTTTGGTAAATGCCTTCAAAAGGAATAAGCTGCAGACTGCTTTGCGGACCATCATAATAACTGATTTTGCCTTCGCTGCATTCCATGGCTCCTGCGATCACCTGAAGCAGAGTGGATTTGCCCGAACCGTTGGGGCCGGTGACTGCAATCGATTGGCCAGATGAAAATTCAACATGGAGATGACGAAAAATCCAATCGCGGTTGAATCGTTTGCCAACATCAGTCAGCGTAATCTTCATCCATATTGTTTTTGGAGTAGCGTTTGATGATCCCCCTTCCGCTTTCCCGGATAAAGGTGACGATTTCATCACGCTCATCGGTAGCCGGAAATTCTTCTTCCAGGAATTCAAGCGCCTGGCTGGTATTCATGCCTTTGTTGTAGATGATGCGGTAAATATCCAGGATATGATTTATCTTTTCTACGGTGAAGCCCCTTCGTTTGAGACCAATGGAGTTGACTCCGGCATAGCTGAGCGGCAGTCTGCCTGCCTTGATATAGGGAGGAATATCCTTACCCACAAGTGATCCTCCGGCGATGAAAGCATGCTGGCCCACTTTGACAAACTGATGAATCGCGCACATGCCCCCAAGTATCACCCAATCATCGATGACCACATGGCCTGCTACCTGGGAATTATTGCTGAGTATGCAATTGTCCCCTATGATGCAATCGTGGGCGATATGGCTATAGGCGAGGATCATGCAGTTACTGCCCACTTTTGTTTTGTAGCGATCCTTGGTTCCCCGATGCACGGTTACGAATTCCCGGATAGTCGTGTTGTCTCCGATCTCCACCGTGGTGTCTTCCCCGTCAAATTTCAGATCCTGTGGTATGGCGGAAATAACAGCCCCAGGAAAAATATGGCAATTCTGCCCGATCCTGGCACCTTCCATTATGGTTACATTGCTTCCGATCCAGGTACCTTGCCCAATCTCCACATTCTGGTGTATGACGGAGAAAGGATCAACTTTAACGTTGGTAGCCAGCCTGGCATTCGGATGAATATAAGTTTGAGGATGGATCATTAAAATTCCTAGTTTTTCTATCGGTTGTTTTCTCCTGAACGGAAAATGTTTATATAGGACAGGCTTTCAGGCACTTGTTACTAAGGGACATCCAAAAGATAAAAAAAATGCCAGGTCGCAGACCTGACTGACAAATATAGCTGAATTATTATTATAGCTACCGGTTAACATCTTGTTATCAATCACTTGCTGATTCAATTTAACTCCTTTTAACCAATTGCGCTACCAGGTCGGCTTCAGTTGCGATCTTATTGCCGACAAAGACCGTACCCCTCATCTCACAAATGCCTCTGCGAATAGGAGAGAGCAGTTCCATTTTCAGGATCATCGTGTCGCCGGGCACGACTTTTTGCTTGAATTTGCAATTGTCAATTTTCAGGAAATAGGTATCGTATTCCTGGGCGGGCATGCTGTTGATCGCCAGTATTCCTCCGGTCTGGGCAAGCGCTTCAATCTGCAAAACACCGGGCATGACCGGATTGCCTGGAAAATGTCCGGGGAAAAAAGGTTCGTTGAAAGTCACATTTTTTATACCTACGATATGCTTATCCGAGAGTTCTATGATTTTGTCCACTAACAGAAAAGGATAACGGTGGGGCAGCGTCCTTTCAATCTGCTGCAGGTTATAGATTGGCGGTTGATTCGGGTTGTAAACCGGCACGTTCCGCACATGCTTGTTTTTTTTTATATAGTGCTTGATCTTTCGGGCGAAATCTACATTGGTGGAATGACCGGGCCGGTTTGCAATAATATGGGATTTGATAGGGTAGCCGATCAGGGCAAGGTCTCCGACCACATCCAATAATTTGTGACGTGCCGGTTCGTTAGGGAAGCGCAGTTCCAGGTTATTGAGATAGCCCTCGCTTTTGATCTCGATCTTTTCCCGGTTAAAGACCCTGGCAAGGCGGCCCATTTCTTCTTCTGTAACCGGTTTATCCACTACCACGATAGCGTTATTTATATCCCCTCCCTTGACAAGATTATTGTCGAGAAGCATCTCCAGTTCGTGCAAAAAACAAAAGGTCCGGCAAGGTGCAATTTGAGATTTGAAGTCTTTTATCTTTTTAAGGCCTGCATGCTGGGTTCCCAGGACCGGGCTGTTGAAATCAATCAGGGTCGTGATCTGGTAATCCATCGATGGCATTGCTACCATCTCGACCCTTTTCTTATCGTCGTAATGAGAAATATTGGTGTCAATACTATACCAGTCTTTTGCCGCATCCTGTTCGATGACACCCGAATCTTCTATAATATCCACGAAGGGTTCTGAACTCCCATCCATGATCGGCGTTTCAGGTCCGTTCATTTCGATCAGACAATTGTCGATGCCCATCCCTACCAGCGCTGCCAGCACATGTTCTACGGTATTGATCTTGACCCCGTTTTCTTCAAGGGTCGTACCCCGGGAGGTATCGGTCACCAGATCACAATCAGCCTTGATGATGGGCTGTCCGGCAAGATCGATACGCTGGAACTGATAGCCAAAACCGGCATTTGCCGGTTTCAATGTCATATCCACTTTGATGCCGGTATGCAAACCGGTACCTGATATACTGACCGGTTGGGCCAAAGTGTGCTGTTTGTCAGGATTAAAATGCGAATCCATCAATTTTTAAATAATCGCCAAAGATACAATTAGCTCTTGAATGTAAAGGATGTTTTATTGACTCTGATCTATAACCGCTATTGGTAAAGGACAGGGAAAGTTCAGATTTCTTCTTCCCTTCCCGGCATGAGGATCGCACTCTGCGGAACGATGAAATATTTTTCATTTTCGTAGAGCACTTTAGTAACCACGCTCATCTAAAAGATCGCGATGCCTCCTTCTTGGTCTTGCAATGGAACATAGCTGAGCTGGCCATTCTGGTTCTTCCATTGCTCATCATCCACAGGCATCGGGATGGCATAACCGGGACCTGTTTTGATGACATAGCCCTGCTGCGCTTTTTCCTTTTCCTGTACGCCGGGCGGCAGGCAGAGGCCGGAATCCGTTCTTTCATTTGAAAGGGAGATGCGGATCAGGACCCGGTCCCCGATCACTACAAGTTTTTTGAATTTGTTATCTGAAGTGATATGTACTGTCTGAATTTTGTTAAGCAAATTTAACGGATCAATGACTAATTTTACTTCAGATTTCATTGGAGCCCAATGTGTTCTGAAAAATTATTAACAAATAATTATCCTGCCAAAGATTACTATAGGCAAATGAATTACATTTATTTGTATTAAAATACCAGTCATGGAAGGAAAAAAACCTAAAATTTTGTTGTGCGAGGACGATCAGAACCTGGGAATGGTGTTAAAGAATTACCTGGAGCTGAATGATTTTGATGTCATCCTTGAAAGGGATGGCCGTCTGGGCCTGGCCGCTTTTCAAAGAGAACAATTCGATCTCTGCCTGCTTGATATCATGATGCCTCATATGGATGGATTCAAACTTGCCGAAGAAATCAGGGATGTTGATCCGGATATTCCACTTTTCTTTTTGAGTGCAAAAACCATGAAGGAAGATATCATTCAGGGCTATAAACTCGGAGCAGACGATTATATTACCAAGCCTTTCGACAGTGAAGTGCTATTGCTCAAAATCAAAGCTATCCTGAAAAGGAACGAGGACCTGAACAAGGAATCAGAAAATAAAGAGTTTGATCTGGGAACTTATCATTTCAATCCCAAGCTCCGCGAATTGAGCCATAAGGGACAAACACAGACTCTTTCCCCAAAAGAAAACGAGTTGCTGAAGATGTTGTCAGAACATGTCAATGACCTGCTTCCAAGGGAACAGGCCCTGAAGAAAATCTGGGGCAGTGATACCTATTTCAATGGCAGGAGTATGGATGTCTATATAGCCAAACTCAGAAAGTACCTGAAGGACGATACCAATATAGAGATCGTCAATATCCATGGTAACGGATTCAGGCTGGTAGCACCGCTATTATAAAACTGCCGGATTTAAAAAAGCAGGTTTTTTCCGGAAGAACCAGGTTTCCTGCCCAGATGCTCATAGGCTTTATCCGTGGCTTCACGACCCCTGGGGGTCCTGTGCAGGAATCCTTCCTGGATCAAAAAAGGCTCATAGACTTCTTCAAGAGTGCCAGGCTCTTCACCGACCGCTGTAGCGATCGTTCCGATACCTACCGGTCCGCCTTTGAATTTTTCGATGATCGTTTGAAGGATTTTGTTATCCATTTCGTCAAGACCATGTTCGTCTACCTGCAAAGCCCTTAATGCGTGCCTGGTGATATCCAGGTCGATAGCTCCATTACCCAGTACCTGGGCGAAATCACGGACCCTTCTTAAAAGTCCATTAGCGATGCGGGGCGTGCCCCTGCTCCGGCGGGAGATCTCAAAAGCCGCTTCTTCACTGATGCGGGCGTTCAGGATGCCGGAGGAACGAAGGATGATTTTGTGCAGGATATCGGAGGGGTAATATTCGAGTCTGGACTTGATGCCAAACCTGGATAATAAGGGAGCAGTGAGCAATCCGCTGCGTGTGGTCGCTCCCACCAGTGTAAATGGATTGAGATTGATTTGGATGCTTTTCGCATTGGGTCCGCTGTCAATCATGATGTCGATGCGGAAATCCTCCATGGCCGAATAAAGATATTCTTCCACTACAGTACTCAGTCGGTGGATCTCATCGATGAACAACACATCCCCGGTCTCCAGGTTGGTAAGCAAGCCCGCCAGGTCTCCAGGTTTTTCAATTACCGGTCCGGATGTTTCCCGTATATGTACGCCCATTTCATTTGCTACGATGCGGCTGAGAGTCGTTTTACCTAGTCCTGGCGGACCATGGAAAAGTATATGATCCAGGGATTCTCCGCGCATTTTGGCGGCCCGGATGAAGATCTTCAGGTTTTCGATGATCTGGGCCTGCCCTTCGAAATCTGCAATTTCCCTGGGGCGGATATTGTTTTCAAATTCCTTGTCGACCGGGTTCAAAGCCTCTTTCTCATTATTGAGGATGGGATTGATCATGCATTCAAAGTTACCGCACAATTCTTAAACCATAAAGAAGCGCACACCGGCAAATAATTTATTTGTATATACAAATAAATAACTCTTTTTTTGTGTCTTGTGAAAAAATTAGCTGACTGTCGCTATCACCGCTGCATGTATTTTGTTTCGAACGCACTGGCCAGGAAAATGGAGAAAATCGCCATCGAAGCCTGGAAGCCTGCAGGCCTTTCTCCCAGCCATGCTTACCTGCTGATGCTGGTCATCGAGAATCCTGGCGTGCAACCCATGGCCCTCAGCGATGAACTCCAGTTACAGCCATCCACCATTACCCGGTTGATGGAAAAACTGGAAGAAAAGAAATTGCTTGTCCGCACTTATGAAGGGAAACAGACCAATGTTTATCCCAGCTCTAAGGGAAAGGAGATGTTGCCCAGATTGAGGCAGTGCAATGCAGAGTTTTTTTTGACCTATTCCGGCATTCTCGGAAAGGATGAAAGCAGCCGTCTTGTCCAGACCATGAGCCGAATCACAGATAAGCTGGATGTCTGATATTTTCTTAATTGTATATACAAATATTTAATCAAATACAAAGCATATGAAAATCGTGATTACAGGAGGAGCAGGCAATATTTCCAAGCCACTGGCCGAAATCCTTCTTTCAGAAAAACAGGAGGTCACTGCTGTCAGCAGAAATGAAAAAAACATCGGGGGCCTGATCGCGCTTGGCGCTAAACCAGCCCTGGGGTCGGTGGAGGATATTGCATTTTTAAAAGAGACTTTTACCGGAGCCGATGTCTTGTATACCATGGTCCCTCCGAATATGGGCGTTACCGAATGGAAAAAATGGATCACACAGATCGGAAAAAATTATGCGCAAGCGATCCGGGAAAGCGGAGTTAAATATGTGGTCAACCTGAGCAGCGTGGGGGCACATTTGCCTGAGGGTTGCGGGCCTGTTAGCGGGATCCATTTCGAGGAAAATGAATTGAACTCTTTGCCGGACGTTAACCTTCTTCATTTGAGGCCAGGTAATTTTTATACCAACCTGCTTTCACAGATCGGCATGATCAAAAATATGGGTATCATGGGAGCAAATTTCGGCGGGGGGCAATTGAAGATGGTGCTGGCATATCCGGCCGATATCGCAGATGTGGCAGCACGTGCATTGCTTGAAAGGGATTTTAGCGGCCATGATATCCGTTATATCGCTAGCGATGAACGCAATACTGATGAAATCGCCTCCGTAATCGGCAAAGAAATCGGAAAGCCGGGGCTCGCCTGGATCGTATTCAGTGATGAGGATTACCTGAAAGGGCTGCTCCAGGCCGGTCTTCCGGAAGAGATAGCGGCTAATTTCGTTGAAATGGGGCAAAGTATTCGATCGGGGCAGATGAATGAGGAATATTGGAAAAACCGGCCCTCCAGGCTGGAGAAAACCAAGCTCGAGGATTTTGCCAGGATCTTTTCTGCGGTTTATCATTCGGAACCGGAGACAGCAGTTCATTGATTTTTTAAACTTCAAACTTTTATATGAAAATCGGAATTCTCGGCTCCGGGGCAGTGGGACAGGCATTGGCCCGGGGCTTTAGTCAGGAAGGCCATGAAGTGTTGATCGGCACACGCAATCCTTCCAAACCCGATCTTGAAAAAATCAGCAACGCAGAGAGCTCTGTTAATACAGGTTCATTTGCAGATACTGCCGCTTTCGGAGAACTGATCGTGCTGGCGGTACAGGGACTGGTCGTGGAAGAGGTCCTGAACCTGGCGGGAAAGAATAATTTTAGAGGCAAAACTGTCATTGATACCACCAATCCCATTGCAGCGGCTCCGCCGGTGAACGGCGTGCTGCCCTATTTCACCAGCCTTGAAAATTCGCTTTTGGAAAAGACCCAGCAATCAATCCCGGAAGCCATGCTCGTCAAGGCTTTCAACAGTGTCGGCAACAACCAGATGTATAAGCCGGATTTTAAAGGCATTCGGCCAAGCATGTTTATTTGCGGACGGGATGCCGCTGCTAAAAAGACGGTTACGGATATCCTGTCTGCTTTCGGATGGGATGCAGAAGATATGGGTGGAGTGGAGGCAGCCCGGGCTATCGAGCCGCTTTGCATGCTCTGGTGCATACCCGGTTTCTTACATAACCAATGGAATCATGCATTCAAGTTGCTGAAGGCATAAGTTAAATGTTTTTAATTTTGCGGCATGAACCTGGAAAGTTTCCGATCTGCCATTTCTGCCGGACAATTGCCCGAAGGCCTTCCTGCCCCATTGCAGTCACTTTGGTTGGATGGCGGAGGGGACTGGGAGAAGGCACATGAACTGATAAATGAAATGGATGATCGGGATGCCTGCTGGGTTCATGCATATCTTCACCGGAAAGAAGGGGATCTTCCCAATGCGGCTTATTGGTACCGACGGGCCGGCAAAAGAGTTTCGGATCTTTCCCTCTCTATGGAATGGGAGGAAATAAGCAAGTCTTTGCTTGGAGATCTATGATATGGAGGTCCACTTATTCATTTGGAGAATCAGATCAGGATCAGGTGAATTCTCAATCCAATAGGATCTTTCAGATAGTCTGCAGACGCCGGGATAATCTCCAATCCATTGCCCCATATCCATTATGATTTGAAAATGCAGGTGAGGAGGCCAGTTGCCGTTCTCAAACCGCATTCCGAATTCGGAAAATACTTCCCCCTTTGAAATGTTTTTTCCTTCACTGAGGTTTTTAATAGAATTCAGACTTAGATGGCCGTAGATTGTATGAAAGGAGAATTCGGCAACCCTGTGTGTAAGCACAATGGTGGCCCCATAATCGCCGTCCCGATTGTTAAATGCAAAACTATGTACGATCCCATCGAGCGGCGACAGCACGGGGGTCCCCGCTTTCCCCCAAATATCGGTTCCCAGGTGCAGTCGGCGGGGTTCCTCTCCGCCGTCAAAATGCCTGCTTCGCGCATAAAGCACCCGGTTTTCCAAATAGCCCCCGATACCGTAGCGGACGCCTTTAATCTTGCCCTCGATATAGGCGGCCAGTAGACCGGTGTCTGAAATCAGTTCAGGGCTGAGTTCAGGGTTTTCTTCAGTAAAATTCAAAGGGACCAGGCGGTCTTTGCCGGGATCAAAGGGAATGACAGGCCCTGCCTGGAAAGGATGATTATTAAACCACTCAACATAATTTTTTGATCGAATCATTACCTGAAATTGCCTCCCGAAGTTAAATCCAATTTTTAATCAGAAAGTTAATCATTCTTCTATTTGTTCTTTTTTCTGAAAGATATCTCCGGGGCGGCCCAGATCAATTTAAAGAACAATATTGATCATGCGATTTTTTACGTAAACGATACGCTTCGGAGTTTTACCTTCCAGCCATTTTTGAACGGCTTTGTCAGCGAGTACGATGGATTCCACCTGTTCCTGGCTAGCGTCCAATAAAATATTCAATTCCGTCCTGGTTTTGCCATTGAATGCGACCGGATAGGTCTTCGAGGTCTCTACCAAAAATTTTTTTTCTGACTTAGGGTAAGCGGCATTGAGGATGCTGCTCAGATTGCCCAACTGATACCAAAGCTCCTCAGCGATATGAGGGGCATATGGAGCTAAAAGAATCAGCAATTTTTCGAGGACCTCTTTTTTATGGCATTGCAGATCGCCTAGCTCATTGACCGCGATCATGAAGGAGCTGACCCCTGTATTGAACGAAAATCGGCCGGTATCTTCTTCCACCCTCTTTATGGTTCTGTGCAGCACTTTGTTCTCCGCATCGGTCGCCTTTTCGTCTACCCAGACCTTCCCCTTTGCTTCTTCGAAAAACAATCTCCATAATTTTTTCAGGAATCGATGAACGCCTTCAATGCCCTTGGTATCCCAGGGCTTGCTTTGTTCCACAGGCCCGAGAAACATTTCATACATGCGAAAGGTATCTGCTCCATATTTGAGCACAAGTTCATTGGGGTTGACGGTGTTGAATTTGGACTTGGACATTTTTTCCACTTCCGAACCGCAGATGTATTTTCCTTCTTCGAGCAGGAATTGGGATGCGGCATATTCTCCATTGCGCCATTGACGGAAGGCATTGATGTTTAGTTCGAAGCCATCCACGAAGTTGACGTCTGTATGCAGGGGAGAAAATTCGAGTCCTTCGAGGTCGGCCGGGACCAGTTCACTGAATTGATCAGATAAGGCTTTTAATTCAGAACAAAGCTCCTTTCTTTCGCCTAGGCTGCCCGAATAAGTCAGTGTGCGATTATAAGAAATGAAGACGGGAATTTTGGAAAATTCTTCTGCTGTTTTGAAATGCAGTCGATAAACGAATCGGCTATTTCCCTGGATCATACCCTGGTTGACCAATTTCCTATAGGGTTCGTCATGACCAATATATCCCAGATCGAAAAGGAATTTGTTCCACATGCGGCTATAAAGCAGGTGTCCTACTGCATGTTCGGTTCCACCAATATACAGATCTACCTGGCCCCAATAATCACTGGCTTTGCGGCTGCAGAATTCACCCTGATTTTCCGGGTCCATATATCTTAAAAAATACCAACTGCTGCCCGCATAGCCGGGCATGGTATTGGTCTCCAGATGACGGTGGGTCCATTCCGGTATATTGGCCAGGGGCCCCTCCCCTTCCGGTCCTGGTTTATAGCTCTCCACATGGGGAAGTTCCAGTGGGAGTTCGCTATCCTTCATCGGATGGGCAATCCCATCTTTCCAAATAACCGGTATGGGCTCTCCCCAATAACGCTGACGGCTAAATGCCGCATCACGCATTTTGTAATTCACCTTTCTTTTCCCGATACCTGCCGATTCGATCCTGTCGATCACTACCGCAATGGCGTCGCGCATCAGCATTCCGTCCAGGAAGCTGCTGTTTTCCAGGATGGCTTCTTTTGTAGGATTGGCATCCAGACCCGTGAAATGCGGGCCGATAATATTGGTGATGGGAATATCGAAATGCCTTGCAAATTTAAAATCCCGTTCATCGCCGCAGGGAACTGCCATGATCGCTCCGGTTCCATAGCCTGCAAGAACATATTCACTGATCCAGATAGGAATCAGACGCTGGTCGAAGGGGTGGATGGCATAGGCCCCGGTAAAGCAACCGGTGATCTTTTTTTCCGACTGCCTTTCCCTCTCACTACGGTTCCTGACATAGGAGATATAATCTTCCACGGCTTTTGCCTGTCCTGCGCTTATTAAGGATTCCACCCAGGAAAGCTCTGGTGCAACCACCATGAAATCCACCCCGAAAATGGTATCCGGACGTGTCGTATAGATTCGAAATTTTTTCGTTTCTGATTTTTCGCTTTTAATTTCAAAATCAATTTCTGTCCCATAGCTTTTCCCAATCCAGTTGGTTTGCATCTCCTTCATGGCTTCACTGAACTCGATCCTTTCCAGTCCTTCCAGCAAGCGGTCCGCGTATTCGGTGATCCTGAGATACCATTGACGGAGTTTCTTTTTCACGACCGGGTGGCCGCCCCGCTCACTAAGACCGCCGATGACCTCATCGTTGGCCAGCACGGTACCCAGGGCTTCACACCAGTTCACTTCTCCGTAACCGCAATATGCGAGGCGGTATTCCATCAAAATGTTCTGATGCATCCGCTCATCAAAACCGGACCAGTCCAAAGCGGTGAAAACCGATGAATTGTTAATCTTAAACTGCGGGTTGGGATAGGGGAATTTGGAATTTCCTTCCTTCTCAAAGGAAGCAACCAGGGTTTCAAGGGGTTCCGCTTTTTGGGTGACCCGGTTGAAAAAACATTTGAAGAGTTTCAGAAAGATCCATTGGGTCCAGCGATAGTAACCCGGGTCGCTCGTCCTCAGTTCCCTGCTCCAGTCAAAACAAAATCCGATCTTGTCGAGCTGGGCCCTGAAATTTTGGATATTATTTTCCGTACTAACGGCAGGGTGTATCCCATGTTCAATGGCATATTGTTCCGCCGGCAACCCGAAAGCATCATAACCCATGGGGTGAAGTACATTATAGCCTTTCAGCCTCTTGTACCTTGCAAATATATCGCTCGCGATATATCCAAGGGGATGTCCGACGTGGAGACCGGACCCGCTGGGATAGGGGAACATATCGAGCACATAGTACTTTGGCGCTTTTGAGTCGTTGCTGACCTTATAGGCATTGGTCTTCTTCCATTCTTCCTGCCATTTCCTTTCAATCTGCTGAAAATTATATTCCATGATCCTGTTGATGGTTTCTGCTCATTTTTTAAATTCCTGAAGCGGGCAACGCGGGACCTGTATCGGGTAAGAATGGCAGTGAAAAGTTGGGAAAAAGTTAAAGCATCCCCGCTTTTGTGCTTATTTATATCTTATGCTGCTTTCGCTTCGTTATGAAGCCAACAAAAATACGCAAACTGCGGCTAAATCAGCTAAATTTGCGCATCAAAGGATCTTACTAACCTGTAAATTTTTTTCAAAAATGGCTGTATTCGGCAAAGGCACTGTAAAACGTTCTTCGCCTTCCTATTTTATGGCGATCGTGGGGGTTTCCGTCGTGTTGTTTCTGCTTGGTGTGATGGGCTGGATCGTTATCAATGCCAATAAACTTGGGGAATATTTCAAGGAAAATATTGAAGTAAGGATATATGTCCGGGAAAATGTATCCGCCCGTGACAGTGCGGCTCTTGTTCAGTATATATCTTCCCGGCCTTATACGAAGACCTATGAATATGTCACGAAGGATCTGGCCAAGAAAAAATACCTGGCTGATGGCAATAAGGACTGGGGCGCAGTCCTGGATAAGAATCCGCTACCTGCCAGCGTGAATTTCAAGATAAGGAGCCAATATGCTTCCCCGGATTCGCTTGTCAGGATTCAGCAGGATCTTGCCCAAAATATAGCGGTGAGCGATGTCCAGTACAATCAGTCCCTTGTTAGCAATCTCAATAACTTCATTCGTAAGATCAGCCTGATCCTGCTCGTGGTGGCAGTGGTAATTTCCGTTCTGGTCATCATCCTGATTGACAATACCATCCGGCTTGCCATGTTCAGCAATCGTTTTCTGATCAAAACCATGCAGATGGTAGGCGCTACACGCTGGTTCATCGCCAAACCGATGGATGTACGCGCGCTCGTTAACGGAGCTCTTAGCGGCATCGTTGCGATTGCCGGGATCGTCAGCGTCATTTTGATCTCCGAAAAATGGCTGCCTGAGATAAAGGCCCTTCGTGATTATGGTCTGCTTGGCTCCCTGTTCCTTGGGATTATACTGCTGGGCATTGGTATTTCTTTTTTCAGCACTCACCGGAGTGTCATCAAATACCTAAAGATGAAACTGGACGATTTGTATTGATAATTTTAACGGCTATTTTCTGTTTGGGCATCAACGCCATCTTAAATGGCGGTATTGTTTGTATTTCAATAATTTAGCAAGTAATGCCGGAACTTCCCCGGAAGAACTTTACAAAAGGCTGTATTGCTGGGTTAGTTAGAACTAATTACTATATTGCGCCTTCAATTTTTTAACATGGCTGAAGTCAAAGCGGATAACAAAAAAACTAAAGCTAACAAGCCCTGGAAGGATGATAAGCCTTTTTTCACGAAAGAAAATTACCGGCTGATGCTTATCGGGCTTGTACTGATAAGTCTGGGTATAATCCTGATGCTTGGTGGAAAAAGCAAGGACCCGAATGTTTTCGATCCTGATGAAGTTTATAGTTTTAGGCGCATCACTGTTGCACCGATCCTGATCCTTGCAGGATTCGTGGTGGAGATCTTTGCGATCTTCAAGAAGCCGAAGGATCAACAAGCGCAATAGCAAATTTTGCGGTAAGCGATGAATAGATCATCGCTTTTTATTTGCGCGGACCAGCTCCCGGACTTTCCATTATATTTACCATCTAACAGCCGACCGCCATGAGCATACTGCAAACCATCATTCTGGCCATTGTCGAGGGCCTGACCGAGTTTTTGCCCATTTCCTCAACGGGCCATTTAATCGTTTGCAGCAGCCTGATGCATATCGAGAAAGAGGAATTCACCAAACTTTTTGAGATAGCTGTTCAGTTGGGAGCCATCCTTGCAGTGATCGCTCTTTATTGGAAAAAATTTTTCGATTTTTCCAGGTGGCGTTTCTATTTGAAATTATTTATAGGCGTGATACCGGCCATTGTGCTCGGTTCCCTTTTTTCAAAGAAGATAGACAGCCTGCTTGAAAGCCCGCTGGTCGTTGCGACAATGTTGCTAATTGGAGGAATTGTGCTGCTTTTTATCGATTCCCTGTTCAAGAACCCGAGAATTGACCACGAACCGGAAATTTCAAATGGAAAATCCTTTATAATCGGAATCTGGCAATGTCTTGCCATGATTCCGGGAACGAGCCGGAGCGCAGCTTCGATTATCGGGGGAATGCAGCAAAAACTGACCAGGCGCGTGGCGGCGGAATTTTCATTTTTCCTCGCTGTGCCGACCATGTTGGCCGCAACCGGTTACAAATTGCTTCAGGCCTATAAAGAAAATCCGGAGATGCTGCGCAATCACGAAAATATTGAGGCACTGATCCTCGGTAACCTGATCGCGTTTCTGGTTGCAATGGCCGCGATCCGCTTTTTCATTGGTTTTCTACAGAAGCACGGATTTAAAGTCTTCGGATATTATCGCATTGTGGTCAGCTTTATTCTCTTTTTCCTGATCTGGAAAAATGTTATCGGATAGGTCACATCCACCATAATCCCTGAAACCAATGCCAACCGCTCCCAAAAAAGTCATAACCGGATGGGCCATGTATGATTGGGCGAATAGTTCTTATTCCCTGATCATCACTTCTGCAATTTTTCCGGCTTATTATACTGCAGTCGTCAGTCCGCATGTGCATTTTTTAGGCAGGGAATTCGACCGTTCGGCCCTGGCATCTTATAGCATTTCCTTTTCCTTCCTGGTGATCGCAGTACTTTCGCCGGTGCTATCTTCCATCGCAGATTACAAGGGGAATAAGAAAGCATTCATGAAATTCTTTTGTTACCTGGGTTCTATTGCCTGTGCTGGCATGTTCTTTTTCTCGAAGGATTATCTGCCCAATGCCTATATCGACCTTGGTCTGATCTGTTCCATCATCGCTTCAATCGGCTATTGCGGAAGCATCGTTTTCTATAATGCCTATCTGCCGGAGATCGCCGATGAGTCGGACCAGGACCGCGTAAGCGCGAAAGGGTTTGCACTTGGGTATATCGGCAGCGTATTGCAAATGGTCCTCTGCCTGGCTTTTATCATGCTGAACGATAATCTTCACTGGGGCCTTGGGACCTTCCCGGTCCGGATCACTTTTTTGTCAGTGGGCCTTTGGTGGAGCGGTTTTGCACAGATCACTTTCAGGATACTGCCCAAATCCAAAAAACCTGTGCAGCGACCGGAGCACAATATCCTGGTCAACGGATTCTACGAACTGAGTAAGGTTTGGTACCAACTCAGGCATCATCCGACACTCAAAAGATACCTCCGGGCTTTCTTCTTCTATAACATGGGCGTGCAGACCATTATGTACATGGCGACTTATTTTGCTTCCGATGAGTTGCATATGAACCCCACCGAACTAATTATCACGGTGCTTATCATCCAGCTAGTGGCGATCGCCGGGGCTTATTTGTTTTCCCGGATTTCCGGCGCAACTAACAATGTTTTCGCCCTTGGCCTTTCCATAATCATATGGATCGGCATCTGCATCTATGCATATTTTACGAAAACAGTGATGCAGTTCTACGTACTGGCTTTCGCTGTGGGCATGGTTATGGGCGGTATTCAATCCATGTCTCGTTCCACTTATTCTAAATTATTGCCTGACACTACGGATACAGCCTCTTTTTTCAGTTTTTATGATGTCTGCGATAAAATCGGAACGGTTGTCGGAACTTTGTCTTTCGGATCAGTTGCAGAATTTGCCGGGGGCATGCGAAATTCGGTGCTTGCCCTGATGAGCTTTTTCATTGCAGGCTTTATCATGCTGCTCTTTGTCCGGATGAAAGATAAACTTGTTGTATCATGAAAGCTGACATGAGTAATTTACCGCATACTGGGGGTGAATAAGCGAGGTTTCATCAGACAAACAGAAAAAATTAAACATATTTAGATGAAATTGCATAGCATCGATACAGGCTATTTCAAGTTGGATGGCGGCGCCATGTTCGGCGTGGTTCCTAAGGTTATCTGGAAAGAATACAACCCTGCCGATGACCGGAACCTCTGTGATTGGGCTCTCCGCTGTCTGCTGATCGAAGACGAAAACCGACTGATACTTGTAGATAACGGGATCGGAAATAAACAGAGCGAAAAATTTTTTGGTTATTATTATCTGCATGGCGAGGATAGCCTCGACCTGTCCCTTTCCAAACTGGGATTTCACCGGGACGATATCACGGACGTGATCCTGACCCATCTGCATTTTGACCATTGCGGAGGGAGTATTCTGCGCGAAGGTGAAAAGCTGGTGCCGGCTTTTAAGAATGCGGTTTACTGGAACAATGAGACACATTGGAAATGGGCGACCGAGCCGAATGAAAGGGAAAAAGCCAGTTTTCTGCCTGAGAATATACTGCCTATTAAAGAGAGCGGCCAATTGCAGATGATCGGGGGAGATACTTCCCTGCAGGGAGGTTTACTGGCAGGTTCTCCCTTTCCTGGATCCGCGGAAATAGGCCTGCGCTTTGTAAACGGACATACAATTGCTATGATGCTGCCGCAGATTCGATACAAGGGAAGGACCCTGGTTTTTGTTGCGGATCTGTTACCATCCATCGGGCATATTCCAATATCATATGTGATGGCTTATGATATGTTCCCGCTGACAACCATTAATGAGAAGAAATCATTTTTGAGCGAAGCCTTGCAGGGAGATTATGTTCTTTTCTTTGAGCATGATCCCGTCGTTGAATGCTGCAACCTGAAAATGACCCAGCGTGGCATCAGGGAGAATGATTTATTCAAACTGAAAGATTTGTAGCTGTTCATCTCACATCAAGGAGGGAAGTCAGGGGATGCCTGCGATTCTTGAAATCGATCATGTCCACGATCACGCTTCCGACAGTGATCGGACTCTCTACACGAATCGGCAGATGGTTCTGATCATCGGTGACCCAGACCGTCATTTTTTCACCGCCTTCAAATATTGTGCCTTTGATAAGCAGGGGCCTGAATTTAATGGCCTTGAATTTACCATATTTGGTGCTGACCACTTCTTTTCCCAAATAACGGATATAGATATCGTATAACTGATTGTCCAGAAAAAGCGTAAAGGGGATTTTTTCTCCTGGTTTCATGTTGTTGAATTCGATGTTTCTCGCATAATAGATCGAGCTGATCACATCCTGCACGCAACCGGGTACTTTATACACGCCTTTGGTCGTGATGGCCGTATTTACAGTCTTGTTAAAAGTGATATTTTCATAGATCTTATAGCCACCTTCGTCCACATTCCGGATGAATTTAAGGGGCTGCATGGTTGCTGTATCTATGTAGGATTCATATTTATCCCTTACCCGGAAGAATTTGTCATACAAGGTATAGGTCTTGCCGTCCCCAACCACATGATATACTATACGGCCGTTGATCTGCTCGAGTCCGGTCGTAAAAGTGGCTTCCCCCGCCCCGACATACATTTTTGCCAGCGTGTAATACACTTTATAGGTAATGGATTCCCCGGCATTGAAGGTCTTGTTATGAATGCCGCAGAAATCATCCCCGGCACTCAGAGGCAGGGCGCCGAAGAGAACAATTGCAAAAAGCACAGTAAAAAAAATCCTCATTTATTCCTGAATAATTTAACTCTTAAAATCAAAAGTCCACCGACAAATGCCGGAATAACCAGGTTGACCAGCCAGATCCCGAATGAACATGCCAAAATCCCCATGGCCCGGTCGCTGAATAATTGAACAAGCTGTAAACTTACTTCCCAACGCAGGCCGAGTTCCGTTAACAAGGTAAAGGTCGGGATAATGGCCATTACTAAAAAAACGACACTCATGCTGCCGAAGGTTTGGGAAAGATTTAAATTAACCCCGCAAACCGAAAACATCAATCCGTACTGCAAAATGAAAATACTGTACCGAAATAGTGATAAAACCAAAATAATAAATAATATGTTCGTATCCACATCTTCCAGAATTTTAACATAAACTAAGTATTTATCTGGAAGCCGAAGGGCTTTGAGAACAATTCTAAGCCAGGACAGACGGAAATAAAAAACAGTGGCGGCTGCCATCAGGGCCCCGACCAGGAATAAGAGAACCTGCAACCAGAGTCGCAGGTTCTCCCCATCTGCCTTCGGAAGGGCTGATAAATGGCCTAAAAAGTATAGAATTCCCGCACAGCCCATACCCATAGTCATGATATTTTGCGAAAGGCTGCATAGAATGGTCAGTGAGACCGAGCTTATCCGGCTGCTTTCTTCCAGAAAAAGCATGCGGCCAAGGTATTCCCCTGTGCGGTTAGGCGTGAAAGATGCAATCGTGGAACCCGTAAGCGTTGCCTGAAAAGAACGCCACCAGGAAAGCCTTTGAACGGGACGCATGCTGAGCTGCCATTTCCTGGCTTCAAGCCCCCAGTTTCCGATCATGAGAAGAAAGACCAAAGCCAGCTTATAGCGATTATTTGTATCTGCAATGGCATGACGAAATTGATGAAAGGAGGCCTGCCATCCGTTTCTTTCGTGTAATTGGTGATAAATGGAGACCAGGAGCAGGATAAAGACAAGCGGGCCGAACAGGTAATTGATTAATATTTTGATATTTTTGTTCAGCAGCATGCGGGAATTCAAAAATACCTTTCCATTTGGAAAATCAGTCTAATATTATTTTGGGTATCGATCCGGGAACTCTGATGATGGGTTATGGCCTGATCGGCATTTCCAACCGGAAAGCCTGTTTTATCGAAATGGGGGTGCTGAAATTGTCCTCCAAAAGAGATGCCCACGAGAGGCTGCGGATGATTCAGAAAAAGGTCATTGAACTTATCCATGAATTCCATCCGGCGGACTGCGCTATTGAAGCGCCGTTTTTTGGAAAAAATGTGCAAAGCATGCTCAAACTTGGAAGGGCCCAGGGCGTGGCGATTGCTACTATCATGCAGGCCAGCATACCAGTTACGGAATATTCCCCAAAAAAAATCAAACAATCCATCACTGGCAATGGAAATGCCGACAAGGAACAGGTTTGGAAAATGCTCCAGGAGATCCTTCAGGTCCGAAGGGAAATAAAACATTATGATGCCTCCGATGCCCTTGCAGCAGCCGTCTGTCACCATTTTCAAAATAGCGTCCTTAAAAAATCGGTTTCCTCAAAAGCAAAGGGATGGGAAGATTTTATCCGTCAAAATCCGAAAAGGGTAGAAAAGAAAATATAAGTTCTGTTATTTCCCCAGCTTAAATAAAATCCTTATTACCCCCCCTTAGTCCCGGTTGCATTAATTTTACCCAAAATATTGATATGGATTACCGCATAGAAAAAGATACGATGGGTGAAGTGAGAGTTCCCGCCGATGCCTATTTCGGAGCTCAGACACAACGCAGCATCGAGAATTTCAAGATCGCACAGGATATCAATAAAATGCCTATGGAAATCATTCAGGCATTTGCTTACCTGAAAAAAGCAGCGGCCCTGACCAACCTGGATGCAGGGGTCCTTACCAAAGAAAAATCCGATCTGATCGGAAGGGTTTGCGATGAAATCCTGGACCACCTGCTCGACAAGGAATTTCCCCTCGTCGTATGGCAGACCGGGAGTGGGACCCAAAGCAATATGAATGTGAATGAAGTGATCGCCTATCGCGCTCATGTGCTGAACGGAGGGAAACTGACCGATAAGGACAAAATCATTCATCCAAATGATGATGTAAATAAATCCCAGTCATCTAACGACACTTTCCCAACGGCCATGCATATCGCTGCTTACAAAATGCTGGTGGGGACGACAATCCCTGGTATCGAACAACTCAGAAATACCCTGCAGGCGAAGAGCAAGGAGTATATGCATGTGGTAAAGATCGGAAGGACGCATTTTATGGATGCCACACCCCTGACTGTCGGGCAGGAATTCAGCGGTTATGTGTCTCAATTGAATCATGGACTAAAGGCCATTCGCAACAGTTTAGCCCATTTGAGCGAACTGGCTCTGGGCGGAACGGCAGTTGGTACCGGTATCAATACCCCTCCCTACTATGCAGTTAAAGTGGCAGCAAAAATCTCGGAAATCACCGGTCTACCCTTTATCACTGCAGAAAACAAATTCGAATCACTGGCAGCCCATGACGCCATCGTGGAAGCCCATGGTGCACTAAAAACTGTGGCAGTGAGCCTGATGAAGATCGCCAACGATGTCCGGATGCTTTCTTCCGGGCCCAGGAGCGGAATAGGTGAACTCTTCATCCCGGACAATGAACCGGGTTCATCCATCATGCCGGGAAAGGTCAATCCCACGCAATGCGAAGCGCTGACCATGATCGCTGCCCAGGTATTAGGCAATGACGTGGCTATTAATATCGGAGGAGCTACAGGTCATTTTGAACTGAATGTATTCAAGCCCGTCATGATTTATAATTTCTTGCATTCGGCCCGGTTGATCGGAGACGGATGCATGTCCTTCAATGAAAAGTGCGCTGTCGGTATTCGTCCCATAGAGGAAAATATCAAAAAGCATGTGGATAATTCCCTGATGCTGGTGACATCCCTAAATACGAAAATCGGGTATTATAAGTCGGCGGAGATCGCCCAAAAAGCCCATAGAGAGGGTACAACGCTCAAGGAAATGGCTGTAAAATTAGGCTACGTAACACCGGAACAATTCGATGAATGGGTCGTGCCAGCAAATATGGTCGGAGAATTGAAAAATTGAGATCCAGCAATTTTAATTGGTACAATTCGTTGTGCTTAAGGCATTTTAAAACCAAAATCACCTACTTTCCATGCATAAGGTTCTAAGCGGCAGTTTGTTCTCCATCCTGGTTTCGGTCCTTTTGTTTACGGGCTGCAGCAAGGAATTCAGTTACGAGAACAGTCAGCAGGCGCAGGCAGTTGTAGCTACCGGTTCCATAATGGATAGTCTTGGCAATTGCCTGGTCACCAGCTCTTCTGGCAATTATTATAATGGAGTAGCCCTCCTTGGCGACAGCAATTATGTCCAATTGACGATTGATGTCTTTTCAGTGGGCAGCTATAATATTCAAACAAGTCTGGTCAATGGCTTTCAGTTTGCCGGCAGCGGTAATTTCAGCGATACTGGTACCCAGCAGGTTATCCTTCGTGCATCCGGAACACCGGCCCAGATCCAGCCGACTTCCTTTCAGGTCAGCTATGACGGAAACACATGTGGTTTTGTTGTGAATGTGCAGGATAGCACAGGCCATGGTGCAAATGGTGGCGGAGGGATTGCTTCTGACACCGTCGGGCTGAACCAGTGGCAGTTCAATGAAGGAGCGCATCTTTATACAGGAACCATCCAATCGGCTACCTTCACTAACCTGATCGGATCCAATTTGATCATGGCAGGTTATACTTCATCCGGAACCGATACGGCCTTCGGCCTTTCATTCGAATTCAGCGGCAGCAGTCTGGATACGGGCAATTTCAATACCCTGCTCGCTGGCAACAGCTTTACTTTAAATGTCGCCAGCGGACCTAGCGCCGGCAATATCATATTTGCATCCAATGCCACTTCCTCGCAAATCATGTCCCTTGTAATCAGTAGCTATAATGCCTCGACCCAGGTTGTCAATGGCAGTTTCTCCGGAACAGCCTATGATTTCACTGGAAATTCTGTTCAGATAAGCAATGGTCTGTTTAAAGCGACTGTGAATTAAAGGAAAGATTTCAGGAAACCTGCATCGTGTCGTTTACTTCGGAATTTGTTTCCACCGTCGATTCATTTTTAGGATTTTCCTTCCTGAAAAAACGCTTCTGGAAAAGCAGGATGGCAATTACCCCTACAGAAATTGATGCATCGGCTATATTGAAAACGGGGCTGAAGAATTCAAACTCATCCCCCCCGATATAGGGAATCCAGCCCGGGTAATGGGAGCGGATCAGGGGGAAATACAACATGTCCACGACTTTTCCATGCAGAAAGCCGGCATAACCGGGAGAGTTGAAGATCCTTGAGACATGTTCAGTAGTACTTTCGTTAAAGATTAATCCATAGAACATGCTGTCGATGAGATTGCCAAGTGCACCGGCAAAAATGAGTCCCACACAAAAAATAAAGCCCGGATGGTAATTCTTTCGAACAATGGAGCGGATATAAAAAACACCAAAAATAACTGCTACCAACCTGAATAAAGTAAGAGCCGTTTTCCCCCAATATCCTCCGAAGGATTTTCCCCAGGCCATGCCCTCATTTTCCACAAAATAGATCTGGAATTTGTCGCCCAGCACTTTGATCCCCCGGTCATATCTTGATACGGGACGGTGATAAAAATCCCATTGGTAACTCAGCGGCATATGGGTCTTGACCCATATTTTCACCGACTGATCGGCCAGGATAATGATAAAAACAAGTAAGAAGACGCTGCGAAGCTTCACCAGATCAATTTTTAGCGGCAAATATAATCAAATAGTTCAGCCCTTTGGATTTGGAGATGGATAGCAGGCTTTTCTTAATCTAGTTTATTTGATGTGAGGGTGGTGCATATTAGTTTTGTGTAATAAAAAAATCTATGTTATATCGAGCAGAAAGCAGGGGACATGCCAATCATGGTTGGTTGGATAGCTATCATAGTTTCAGTTTTGCCAACTATTATGATCCCGAAAAAATGCATTTTGGTGCTTTAAGGGTTCTCAATGACGATACAGTAGCTCCCGGAATGGGATTCGGCGCCCATCCCCATGACAATATGGAAATCATATCGATACCGCTGGAAGGCAATCTAAGGCACCAGGACAACATGGGTCATGCAACCGTAATCCGCAAAGGTGATGTGCAGGCCATGAGTGCGGGTACTGGCATTCGCCACAGTGAATACAACGAGTCCAAAGAGAATCCGGTCAAATTCCTTCAAATCTGGATCATACCAGACCGGCGCCAGGTGCAACCCCGTTACAGCCAGGTCACACTGAACGAAAAAGACCGGCATAATAAACTGCAACAGATCGTGTCTCCCGACGGTGAAGAAGGTCCGGTACGGATCTACCAGGACGCCTGGTTCCACCTCGGCAAATTCGATGGTTCGGTTTCCTTTGGTTATGATCTGAAAAAAAGTGGAAACGGTGTTTATGCCTTCCTGCTAAGCGGCGATGCCGGGATCGGTGGAGACCAACTTCATCCCCGCGATGCAATCGGAATTTGGGATAGTGAAAGGATCGAATTCAAAGCCGGGCTCCAGGGAGCTGAGTTCCTTTTAATCGAGGTGCCCAAATTGGCTTAATTTCATAGAAAGAAATCCCTTATGAAGGATATCACAAAAAAGTACAGCAACGGAGAGGTGACGGTCGTCTGGAGACCCTCGCTCTGTCAGCATTCTACAATTTGCTGGAAGGAAGCTACAGGGTTGCCGGATGTATTTAATCCGATGGTAAAGCCCTGGATAAATCCACAGGCCGCCAGTACCGGGCAAATTATAGGGCAGGTGAAAAAATGCCCGAGCGGAGCGTTGAGTTTTTTTATGGATCAGGAAAAAATGGATTTGGGGGATTAGAAATAAATCGGGGGCCTTTCAAAAAAATTCAAATATGAAGTCCTTTATATTCTGCTTGTTTTGCGCAGGCGCGTTATTAATGGTCCATGGTTGCAACCCCAGACAAGAGCCTGATAATATACATGCTGAAATTGATTCGCTCAAAAGCCTGACCGAAGAACTCAAGCCGGGACTCGGCGAATTCATGCTGCTGATCCGGGCCCATCACGATTCGCTGGGCAGGGCAATTGGCCTGAAAGATTTTGAAAGGGCTGCATATGAAGTCGATGAAATAAAAGAAACTGCGGAGAAGGTGAAAAAATTGAATATTACCAATGATAAATTGCAGCATCCTTTTGCCGAATTGTACAAAAAATGGCTCGAAAGCCCACTTCAGACCCTTGCTGATGCCGCTTCAAAAAAGAATGAGCAGGTATTGAAGAATAATTTCATCAGCCTGACGAATAATTGCAATGGATGCCATTATGAAAACAATATGCCGTTTATGAAGATTGGTTACTGAAGATTAGCTGCCAGTTCGGTTAGCGAAGAAGCAGTTCGCAGGGTTTGAGCCCGGTATGCTTTTTGAAGGCAGTAGAAAAATGGGAAATGGAAGAATAACCCAACAGGACGGAGACATCCGTTACATTTAGCCCCTTTTCATAAAGCAGGTAGCGGGCATGTTCCATGCGCTGGCTTTGGTAGAATTCAAAAATGGTCATGCCAAACATCTCTTTAAAGCCCTTTTTCAGATAACACTCATTGATGGCGACCTTACGGCTGAGTTCACGGATGGTGAGGGGATCTCCGATATGCTTCAATAAAATTTGACGGGCATTTAGTATCTTCTCCTGTCCGTCTTCAGTTGCCAGGAACTTGCATTGAAAACCGCTCCCTTCTTTTTCGCTAACCATGCATTCCATGCTATAAAGCAATAGCATCTGGATCTGCGCATTGACGAAAATATTCTGCATGCTGCCGGTATAATTGTGATTGAGCAGGGCTTCAAGGACGAGACGGCTACGGCTGCAAAGAGGCAGGGTCTTTGAAAAGGAATTCGGATGCCTGAAGGAGAGAATTTCTTCGGCGATCCCGGGTCCGGTCTTTTTTCCCCTAAGATTTTGAGAAAGGTGGGCCGGAGAAAATCTAAAGGAAAGAAGGTCCATGCTATCCTGCCTCTCCGGACAAGAAAGGGAATTCGGGTTCAATTTGCAGGAGTCACATTCTGTATTTTTCTGCCTGCAGTATACCTGACCAGAGAGGCAAAATTTTAATTCCAGGAAGTTAGCTGCAGTATCTTCTTTACGATAATGGTAGACCATAATGCCCAGATCTTCCGGATCAGTTCCGGGAAAACTGGAATAACGCATGATCGAATAGTGGACGGAACCCGGAATCTGCTTTTCGTAGGAAGACAATAATTCCAATTCATTCAGCAAGACCGGCCTGCTGCAAGAAAGCTGAAGTATGTCCTGGGTTTGGTTCATGAATCCTGCAAATGTAGGTTAGGGTAAGGAGCTATCCGAGGTTTAATGGAAGTTTTACCGGTGCATTGTTTATGCAAAAGAGAATTATGACGCTTCCATGACGAGGGAGCCATCAGCAACTGGCTCTCGGGCCTTTTTTTGACTTGAAAAATATACCAAAAAATGGCCATTTCACCAGAAGAAAGAAGCACTAATTTTCGTAGATTTGCCAACTTGCTATTATTTCATTTAACTGACAGATTTACCAATCTTTATGAGCGATACAACACAGGATGTTCTGGTTCCACGCAGTAATGTGTATGGCGCGGATTCAATACAGGTTTTGGAAGGGCTGGAAGCGGTGCGGAAACGACCGGCCATGTATATCGGAGATGTGAGCGTAAAGGGTTTGCATCACCTGGTCTATGAAGTGGTGGACAATTCAATCGACGAAGCATTGGCAGGCTATTGCACCAATATTCTTGTCAGTATTCATGAAGACGACTCCATCAGCGTTCAGGATGATGGACGAGGCATACCCACGGGTATCAATACGAAGGAACAGAAAAGCGCCCTTGAAATCGTTATGACCGTACTCCATGCCGGTGGTAAATTCGATAAGAATACCTACAAGGTTTCGGGCGGTTTACACGGGGTCGGCGTGAGCTGCGTGAATGCACTCAGCACCAAACTGCATGTGACGGTTGAAAGGGAAGGGAAAATATTTGAACAGGAATACCATACCGGCATACCTCAATATCCTGTACGCTGCATCGGCGAAAGCGATCTTACCGGAACTCTCGTGCATTTTTGGCCGGACTCCAGCATATTCATTACTACGACTTATAATAAAGAAATTCTGGAAAGCCGCCTGCGGGAACTTTCTTTTCTGAACAAGGGGATTAAGATTGTACTTCGGGACCTGCGCGAAAAGGATGAGCAGGGCAATTACTATTCAAAAATCTTTTATAGCGAAGGCGGGATCACGGAATTCGTCGAAATGCTGGATTCAAACGCCGGAAGAAATCCACTGATCCCAAAAGTGATCCATGTTGAAGGTCATGACCCAGTGACCAATGTTGCCCTCGAAGTGGCATTACGGTATAATGACAGTTACAGCGAGCATATTTATTCCTATGTCAATAATATCAACACGATCGAAGGAGGGACCCATGTGGCCGGATTCAGAAGAGCCCTTACCAGGGTATTCAAGAGCTATGGTGACAAGCAGAATGCTTTCGAAAAAGCCAAGGTGGAGATCGAAGGAGATGATTTCAGGGAAGGTCTGAGCGCCATCATCAGCGTGAAAGTCCCCGAGCCTCAGTTCGAAGGCCAGACCAAAACCAAACTGGGTAATAACGAAGTGAGCGGGGTTGTCGAATCTACGGTTTCCAAGGTACTGGAAGCTTACCTGGAAGAAAATCCCCGGGAAGCCAGGAGCATCATTCAAAAAGTCATATTGGCCGCACAGGCAAGGGCGGCAGCAAGAAAGGCCCGTGAACTGGTGCAGCGTAAGAACGTGCTAAGCGGTGGCGGCTTGCCTGGAAAGCTAGCCGATTGCAGTGATCGGGATCCCGAACGCTGCGAATTATTCCTTGTCGAGGGAGATTCTGCAGGCGGAACGGCCAAACAGGGCCGGGACAGGGGCTTTCAGGCCATTCTGCCCCTTCGCGGAAAGATCCTGAATGTGGAGAAGGCAATGGAACATAAGATCTATGAGAATGAGGAAATCCGGAATATGTACACGGCGCTGGGTGTTACGGTTGGCACAACCGAGGACCCCAAGGCCCTGAACCTTGCTAAACTCCGCTATCATAAATTGATCATCATGACCGATGCCGACGTGGACGGAAGCCATATCGCTACCCTGATCCTCACCTTTATCTTCCGTTACATGAAGGAGCTGGTGCAGCAGGAATATGTCTATATCGCACAGCCACCGCTCTATTTGGTCAAAAAAGGAAAGGATCACGCCTATGCCTGGACCGAAGATCAACGCCGGATGCAGATCGAGAGGCTCGGCAGCGGGAAGGAAGACAGTGTGAATGTTCAGCGCTACAAGGGTTTGGGAGAAATGAATGCCGAACAGCTCTGGGAAACAACAATGAATCCTGCATCCCGCACACTCAAACAGGTCACCATTGAAAGCGCTGCCGAAGCCGATCGCATTTTCAGCATGCTGATGGGCGATGAAGTCGGCCCCCGCCGGGAATTTATTGAAAGCCACGCCAAGTACGCCAAACTGGATGTGTAAAAAAAGATGATGACCTAAATCTGAGCCGGACCCCTTATAATGGTTATTTTTACAATCTGATTAACGCCATTTAAAATATCCATTATATGTCTACCGTCACACTTACCGCCTACAATGTGAAAACAAAAGAGAAAAATGTTCCGATCCTCGACGCAGTCATTACCAAAACATCAAGAGGGGCCTATATGGCCCAGGGAAACGATGGCAAGGGAAATAAGTTAACTACCCTGCTTGGTGAAGAAAAAGCGCTGGCTGCGATCGAGGCAGGCCTTGCTAAAAAAGGCTGGTGATCTTCTGATCTCTTAAAATGAAAAAATAAGCCTCTGCGTTGAATTGATGCAGAGGCTTTTATGCTGAAGAGCACAGATTTCAAATGAAACCGTCCATAGAGCTATTGACGAACAAGGCGCACAGAATAGGCGAGGTTCCATCTGGCAAATAGAAAAAACTACAAAAATTCAAATAAAATCCAGCTTTTTATAGGACTGACCCAGGATTGATTGATCATCTGCAGAAAGCCAGTTTTTCAATACGGTCGCATAGACTTCCTTAAAATCGATCCTGTATTTCAGGTCCCCTTCATTCAGGTCGGAGAGATCGGGCATCGAGTTGATCAGGCCTTTTTGTTTGAGGCCCCCGCTGACCAGGAACATGTTATTGGCAGTTCCATGATCGGTCCCTCCGCTGGCATTCTGGGACACCCTCCTTCCAAATTCAGAAAAGGTCATCAGCATCAGATCCTGGAAACGGTTATTCGATTTCAGGTCGTCTACAAAAGCTTTCACTGCGTCACTCATTTCCGTGAACAGTTTCTCCTGTTGATTTTGCTGGTTCACATGGGTATCGAAACTTCCTAAAGAGACATAATAAACTTTTGTATTAATGTCTGAAAAAATCAGGGTGGCGATCGTCTGCAGGCTCTTTCCGAGTCCTGTTTTCGGGTAGGGTGCGATGGAAGGCCTCAGGCGCGTCTGCTGATAAATATAATCCGCGCTAGAAAGGGTCTCCGCCATGGTCTTGTACAGATAATCTACGGGAGTTTCCGAATTATGGATTGCATGCTGGTCAGAAATTTCATGAAAAAAACGCTGGTTGCTGGTATTATATAGCCTTTTGGGGTCTTTGAAAGCTATGCCCCTTAGCTTTTCTCCTTTAAGAGCCAGGCTCAATACATCATCGATTTCGAGGGCCTGTGTGGGCTTATCGCATCCCTGGCATTGGGCATCGAGATATCGGCCCAGCCAACCCGTTTGAATAACGCGATCGCTTTCGGTACCCGTTTGCCAGATATCCATGCTGCGAAAATGCGAACGGTCGGGATTGGGATAACCCACGCTGTTCAAAATTCCCAGTCCACCCTCGTCATAGATCTCCCGAAATGCGGCGAGGGAAGGATGCAAGGAGACTTCATCCGTGATCTGCAGTGCCTTGTCCTTTACAATGCCAAGCTGGGGCCTGGATTTGTAATAAAGGTCATTTCTGACCGGGATAACCGTATTCAACCCGTCGTTGCCGCCGCTTAACTGCAATACCACTAACACTTTATTTCCGGGAGGGACCGCATGAGGCCGCTCAAAGGCTTTGAGAAATTTGGGGAGCATCAGGGTCGTGGTCGCCAGCGAGCCCAACTGAATAAATTCTTTTCTTTTGATCAACATCTGAATTATTTTAACATAACTGATATTCCGGCGTACTCATGAGTTGAATGGTCGCTGTCTTGATGAAACTTTCTCTTCCTGAGACATCCATAAATGATTTGATCGTGCTTTCCTTAATACCTGTAGGAACCTGTAAAATGGTTTTTCCAATCTCGCTTAGAAGGTCTTCTTTTTTTGTCTGTTCAAAACGTTTGAGGTAATCAGGCCAGAATAGTTCCGCACGGATCATCTGTGCTGCATATTTGTGCAATTCGCCCATGCTGATCTGGTATTCCATTAATTCCCGGCGACCCATCTGTATATCGTCATCAGGCTTGGCAGTCAGATCGATTTCACCCGACGCATAGATGATCTCAGGAAGACGCAGGCGAAACATCAGCGAAGAACTGTCAATCCAGTTCATTCCTCCCGGCCAACCCGCAACATTCGGCGGAAAAAAAAGTGTCTGACCAAGGACGGCCTGAACCTGGAGCTGGGACTCTTCATTAGCGATCTTCATGGGAATCATGCGACGTATGCCCGCAATGAGTTCGACAGGTGATTTGATCCGGGATCCAATATTTTTCTCCTCGTAAAACCAGTCACCCAGGAAAATATCCTCCATCAGGGGTTTGATCTCATAATTATTTTTATAAAAGCGGCCGGCAAGCCAATCGACTTTGGCTTCGTCAGGTTGCTCATTCACTAAAAAGCGGTAGATCTTGCGGGTCACAAAGCGGGCCGTTTGCTTTTGCTCCAGCAAAATATTCAGCACGTCATCGCCATCGAAATTTCCGCTTCGGCCCAGAACGGTCTTGTCTCTTGTATCATGCTGGTTACTGCGAAAAACAAAATTGCCCTGCAGGTCGGCCCCCCAGCCGGTAAAAGCGCGGGCTGCTTCCTTCACATCGGTTTCTGTATAGTTGCCCCGACCCAGGGTGAAGAGTTCCATCACTTCACGGGCAAAATTCTCGTTGGGATGATCTTTTTTGTTCTGATTGCTATTCAGGAAATTGATCATGGCCCCGCTCTTGCTTAGGGCATGAAGCAGGTCGCCGAAATTTCCAAGCGCATTTCTGCGGATGATATCAAGCAGGCTCTGTGTAAAAAAAATATTATCTACGCGTGTTGCAAAATGCCCATGCCAAAACAGGCTCATTTTCTCTCTAAGCTGTGCGGGACTATCTACCATCTCATTCATCCAGGCCAGATTGAGGTTGCGTGTGCAGCGATAAGAAGCCTTGCCGAAATCCTTTTTCTGATCCGGGCTGAGGTCTTTTCGTTTCATTCCCTGCATATCCCCCATTTCCGCAATCATTTCGCGGGTCTCCTCATCCATGCCATTGAGCATGGCAGGCGTTTTCATTGAATTTTGCCAGATCTGACGGAATAAGGATCCGGAAGAGATGGTTGCAAGGGCTGAGAGATCTGCTCCCGTCGGGCCGAATCCCGCCCGCCACCTGAGGTGTTGATTCTTCAGTTGATTAGAAACCATCTGGATTTTTTATTTGGACCGGGACTAGAACGTTTGGTTTAAGGCGAAAATATGCACATTGCCGGAAATTAACATATGATTGTATGGGGATAGGTGGGTGCCTGCTGGAACCTCAGACAAAAAATTCGGCGAATGTCATGAAAATTCGCAATTAAATGAATCAGCGAAAGACGGCGATTACTATTTTGTTTTCAAAGGAAGAGCCTTCTCCATCACCCGATCACCCCCGCTCCAAAATAAGCATGCAATGGCTTGGGCAACCTGATCTCCGGACCCGCTTGGTTGTTTTCGAGAAGACAAGCAACGATACGGGGAAGGGCGAGCGAGCTGCCGTTGAGAGAATGAACGAGCTGGTTCTTCTTGTTTTCATCTTTGAAGCGGATCTTCATCCGGTTAGTCTGAAAGCTCTCGAAATTACTTACCGAACTGACCTCAAGCCATTTCTCCTGGGCTGCACTCCATACCTCGAAATCATAGGTCTGCGCCGAAGTAAAGCCCATATCTCCTCCGCAGAGTTTTAAGATCCTATAGGGCAGTTCGAGGGATTGCATGAGCTTTTCTACATGGGCGACCATTTCTTCGAGCACTTGATAACTTTTAGCAGGATGAGCTAACTGAACGATCTCGACCTTATCGAACTGGTGGAGGCGGTTGAGGCCGCGCACATCCTTTCCATAACTTCCAGCTTCACGGCGGAAACAAGGAGTATAGGCGGTCATTCGTACCGGCAGATCGGCTTCGTTGATTATGGTATCGCGATAGATATTCGTTACCGGCACTTCGGCCGTGGGGATGAGATAGAATTTGTCTTCATTGATATAATACATCTGCCCTTCCTTGTCCGGTAACTGGCCCGTACCATAGGCTGTGTTTTCATTGACGAGGATAGGAGGCTGAATTTCGCGATACCCTGCAGCCGTATTGAAGTCCAAAAAATATTGCACAAGGGCGCGCTGGAGTTTGGCGCCCTGGCCGGTATAAACAGGAAAACCGCTTCCGGTAATCCGGGTGCCGAGATCGAAATCGATAAGCTGAAATTTTTTGGCTAAATCCCAATGGGGAAGGGCGTCGACGGGGAGGGTCGGTTTAGGGCCGGATTCACGGACCACTACATTGTCTTCAGCTCCATGCCCTGCAGGGACCTGGGAGGAGGGCAGGTTAGGGATCCTAAGGATCAGTTCATTGATCCGGGCTTCGGTGTCCGCCAGTTCTGCGCTAAGAGGCTGAAGGGAGGCTTTCCAGACAGCCACTTCTTTTTTCTTTGGCTCAGAATTTTCTTTTCTGGTAATCAGTTGCGAAATTTCCCTCGAGGCTGCATTGATCCCGGCCTGGGTGGTCTCGGATTCTGTCTTTAACTTTCTTCTTTTTTCTTCCAGTTCAATGAGTTCATCGACGAGATGGAGCTCCTTAAAATTTCTGACCGTCAGCCTTTCAATGACCCGATCCCTGTTCTCCACGATGTATTTCAGATCCAGCATGCTTTTAATTTTGTGCAAATTTAGCCGTTGAGCGGCTTAGAAAAAATAGAATGGGTTTACCGGCCCTTAATTAAATTTTCAAAGCTAACTTTAACAAAACAGTTCTATGATCGATCAAAGTATGATCACGACGAGTATCACACTCGATGGTTATAAGGTTACCCGCAACCTGGGCCTTGTCCGTGGGATAACGGTTCGCTCCAGGAGCATACTCGGCAATATTGCGGGCGGATTGCAGAGCCTGATGGGCGGTAGGCTTTCGGTCTATGTTGACCTATGCGAGACTTCCAGGGAAGAAGCCTATCAACACCTGATCCAGCACGCCGGAGAAAGAGGGGCCAATGCCATTATCAACGTTCGCTATGATGCAAATGAGATCACGGACGGCATTACGGAGGTCCTTGCATATGGGACGGCAGTCGTGGTTGAAAAAATTACAGGATAGAATCGAGGTTAAATCCTGGTTTTCCCCTTGAATATACCCCCGGATCATTTTTTCTCATGAAGCGATTGGGGTTCTCAATGGGAACAAAACCAAATTTGGCATAAAGGTTTTGTGCGTCCCGGGTGGCAAGCATCCAGGAACGAAAACCCTGTAATTGCGAGTGGCCGAATACACATTCCATAAGAAAGGTTGCCAGGCCCTGACTGCGGAAGGCCTCATCGATAAAAACATCACCCAGATAACCGATGGTGGACAGATCGGATACGACCCTCGCAAATCCGATCTGTTTTTGATCCTTATAAAGACCGAAGCAAATGGAATTCTCAACGGAATGCCTGAATATATCCATTGGAATGCCGGCAGCCCAGTAAGAATGATTAGACAGGAAATCATGAACATAATGGAGGTCCAGAAATTCCTTTTCATCCGACACCCTGAATTCATCCTTTGTCCAATTCATGTTTTTTTTAATGAAGTTAATGCGAAATTTGCCCCATGATCGATGCTTTACAGGATTTGCAGGTGAGGTGGTGGAACCTCGAGACCCGGTTGATGGAAAGGTTCGGGAAGAAACCCGATATGGAAGCCATTTTGTTCCTTATCGGAATCCAGGAATTCGGCGATATCCGAATGAAATTCAATAAAGAACAGAAACAGGACCTCATGCATGTGGCGGTCTGCAGCCTGTTTGGTCAGAGCGGCTATTATGAATTGGAAAAAGCTGACGAGGATGGATGGCCGCATTTCCGGCAACTGAAACCGCTTCCTGAGATGGATATGAGGCAGCAGGAGAATTTTTTAAAAGATCATATCCTGCTTTATTTTGAAAGGAATGGATTCCTGGAAAGCAAACCCTCTTCCGGTTCAAATAATCCGGTTTAAATAAACCTGAGGAGTTTTGATAATTCCCGAGGCTTTTTATCATATTTGCAACAGAAAAACGACAAAAATGAATTTTCCTGAGAATCTCCGTTATACCAAGGACCACGAATGGATAAGAATCGAAGGCGATACCGCCGTGATCGGCATTACGGATTTTGCACAGCAGGAGCTGGGCGATATCGTATATATAGAAATTGAAACAGTCGGACAATCTCTGGAAGCAGAAACGGTATTTGGAACCGTTGAAGCCGTCAAAACAGTCTCGGATCTTTACCTTCCTGTCGCGGGCACCATTTCCGAAGTGAATCCTGCCCTTATCGCTTCACCCGAACTGGTCAATAGTGATCCTTATGGCCAAGGCTGGATGGTAAAAATAAAACCCGGCAATCCGGCCGATATCGGGCAATTGATGGATGCGGCATCCTACCAGTCCACGGTTGGATAGGTAAAATTTTGACCTTCAATAGATTTGGTAGATAACCCAACATATAACGAGCAGGAGCTGGTAGAAGCCCTTCGATCCAGGCAGGAGGAGGCATTCCGCTACCTTTATGACCATTATTCGGGGGCTTTGTACGGCATTGTAAAGCAAATTATTATCGATCCCGAAATTTCAAACGATGTTTTGCAGGAAGTTTTCATCAACATCTGGCGCCGCATTGAAAGCTATGACCCCGCAAAGGGCAGGCTTTTCACTTGGATGCTGAATATTGCAAGAAATGCTTCTATCGATATGCTCCGTTCCAAAGGATTCCAAAATAGCCAGAAAAACCAGGATCTTTCGAAAGTCGTAGATAATAACATGCCCAGCCAGGTTGTGCTTCCGGAAACTGATCATATCGGCCTTAAGAAAGTATTGGCCAAACTCAAAGTTGAGCATCGCGTCCTGATCGAACTCGCTTATTTCAAAGGCTATACGCAGGAAGAAATCGCTCAGATAGAAGGAATCCCCTTAGGCACGGTAAAAACACGTATAAGGAATGCATTGGTACAATTAAGAGAATATATCAAGTAAATTGAATATACAGGAATACATATCAAGCGGTATCATCGAAAGCTATGTCATGGGGCTGGCCAGTCCCGAGGAAATCGCTGAATTCGAGAGGATTTGCAGGGAATACCCGGAGGTCCTTGAGGCGAGGGATGCTTTTGAAAGATCGCTGGAACAAAGAACGATGGAGCAGGTTGTTGACCCCCCGGCATCTGTCAGGGAGAAGGTATTCGCCCGGATAGGAGGAGAAAAAATGCCAATTCGTCGTCAGGTAGAATCCAAATCTGAACAGCCAGGAGCCACCGGCCTGGTTATTTCAATGAGAAGGACACGTTTTGTCGCAGCCGCTTCCGTGGTATTGCTTTTAGGGAGCGCTCTTCTGAATTATTACTACTACTCCCAATATAAGGTCTTCAGCAGCAAATACGATCAATTGGTGCAGGAGCAGGGCCGTATGGCTTCTTCCAACCAGGGATTGCAGACAAAGCTGGAAGAATATGAATCTACGCTGGGGTTAATAAAAGATCCGGCCATGACCATCGTGAAGATGCCAAGCATTCCGAATAGCCCGGGGCCCAATAGCCTTACTACCGTATATTGGAACACGAAAACCCATGATGTTTACCTGCTGGTGAATAATCTTCCCTTTCCGGCTGCCGGGAAACAATACCAGCTCTGGGCGCTGGTAAATGGGAAACCCGTTGATGCTGGAATATTCGAAATAAATCAGGATTCGATCAACCTGGTTAAGATGAAGAATATTCCCCAGGCACAGGCCTTTGCCATTACGCTGGAAAATAGAGGAGGAAGCCCCACCCCCACAATGAGTGCCATGTATGTTTTGGGTAAGGTCTCCTGAGTCTATCCAAATTCACATCCTTCCTTCAATTGTGAATATTAAGCCCGAACAGGATTTGGGAAATTTCACTTTATTCACGCAGTGAAATTAATTGCCTTTATCAAAAACATGATGGCCAGGAGTTTTATTCCGATCACCTGGACCATAATGATAATCGTCCTGCTCTGTTTGCCGGGAACCATGCTTCCTTCAGAAGAAGGATTCAGCATTCCGAATTTTGACAAGTTCGTGCACATTACGCTTTTCGGGGGCTTCGTGTTTTTATGGGGCTTTTATTTCAATTCAAAAAAATACTCCCTGCGAAAGAAAATGATACTTTTTTTTATTGTTTATCTAATTTCCAATGCCATGGGCATTGGCCTGGAGTTCGTACAAAAATGCTGTATCCCGTTTCGCGATTTTTCGCTCGGGGATATTATCGCTGATATGACAGGAGCCGGGATCGGTTATGGGATCTGCAACCTTTTTCTTATTGGGGAAAATCCTCCAGGCATTTAGAATCAGGGGAAATTCTTTCTACATTTTTTTGTTGTACAGACAGGAGGAATGGGAAAAAATTAAGCCCCTGTAGAAACAGGGGCCGTAACCAAAACTAACTGCTTATGAGAAAATTGACTGCTTTGTGAGAGTCAATAGAAAAGACTGATTTATTAACGCAAAACAGATGCCAATAGTATGGGAATCTGTTAAATTACACCTAAAGAACAGAGTTTGATTTTCTATCCGCGCTGTTGATTAAATTCCAATCTAATTTTCTTACACCTATCTAAGATCCTACCTTTTTCTTCCTTTACATTCTCCACGTAAAGATACGTAGGAAATAAGCATCACAGATTCACAATTCCACAGAATAACATTTTTTTAGCACTGCCCAATTTCATTCGATTCATCTCAGCACGTCTATAAATAGACGTTTGAATGATTTAAAAGTTTATTCAAGAGGCGTTAAAAAAATCCAAAAATAGTGCCGGTGAGCAGGTAGCAGGTCGGAGTTTATTGCGAGCTGCCTTCCTGTCTGGCCATTTTTTCGGAATTCTCCGTGAATTGCAATGCATCGATGAACTCCTGGATATTGCCATTGAGCACTTCCCCTAAATTATAGACGGTGAGGCCAATGCGATGGTCGGTTACCCTTCCCTGAGGGAAATTATATGTTCTGATCTTGGCGCTCCGGTCTCCTGTCGAGACCAAACTTTTGCGGTGCCGGGAAATCTCTTCTTCCTGTTTACGGACCTGCTCTTCATACAACTTTGTGCGGAGCATCTGCATAGCTTTTTCCCGGTTTCCGAGCTGGGTTCTTTCGGTCTGACAGACTACGACAACCCCAGTGGGGATATGAGTCAGAAATACTTTTGTTTCGACCTTATTCACATTCTGCCCCCCGGCGCCTCCACTTCTCGCTGTTTCCATTTTAACATCGCTCTCCTTGAGTTCGATATCGACTTCTTCTGCTTCAGGCATTACGGCTACCGTAGCCGCACTGGTATGGACTCTTCCGCTCTGTTCGGTATCCGGAACACGCTGTACACGATGCACGCCGCTTTCAAATTTGAGGGTGCCGTAAACATCATCGCCCATGACCTCTAGCTGGACTTCCTTGAATCCTCCGACCGTGCCTTCACTTTCGCTAAGCAGGGCTGTTTTCCAGCCCTTTTTTTCGCAGTACTTAACATACATCCGGAAAAGGTCTCCGGCAAAGAGACTGGCTTCGTCTCCTCCTGTACCGGCCCGGATTTCGATGATGGCATTTTTTTCGTCCTGGGGGTCTTTGGGGATCAGCATTTGACGGATCGAGGCTTCGATCTGATCCTTTTTTTCTTCGAGCCCGGGAGATTCCGCTTTTGCCAGTTCACGGAGCTCTTCGTCTTCCCCATTCAGGGCTTCATGGTAAAAATCTATATCGTCCAGGATTTTTTTATACTGCTCATAACTCCTGACAATTCTTTCCAGGCTCCTGTATTCTTTACTCAGGACTGTGAATTTCCGGTTGTCCGCCACGACTTCAGGATTTGTGAGCGATACTCCCAGATCTTCGAACCTGGCATTAATGGCCTCCAGCTTATCTAGCATAGTTTGTTTACTTTTAACCGATCAATCCTGTTTGATGCAGGATTTTTTGAAAAGGTTTGCAAATTTAAACCTTTCGACGCTCAAATGGCTTACAGAAAATGGAGGGCTGATGCCCTTTTTACCGGATCAGGACTACTTAATCAGGATCAGGTTCTTATTACTGAGAAAGAACATGTTGAAGCGATCGTCAATCTGCAGGATGCCGGTCCCGATATCGAATTTCTTCCTGGCCTGATTTGCCCGGGTTTTGTCAATTGTCATTGTCATATCGAACTTTCGCATATGCGGGGATTAATCCCTGAAAGGACCGGCCTGGTGGATTTCTTAATCACAGTTATCAGCAGGAGAAGGGCGAAGCCGGAATTCATTCTGGAGATGGCTGCAGCCGCTGAACAGGAAATGTACCGCAATGGGATCGTGGCTGTGGGAGATATCTGCAATAACCTGGACAGTTTTCCCATTAAAGCGAAATCTAAAATGATTTTCCATCATTTTATCGAGACCATGGGAATAATGCCTCAAATTGCGGAGGAGCGTTACCAGGCTTCGGTTAAGATCCGCGAAACAGTGATCTCTGAAGGTTTTTCTCCGGCGGAAAGGGTTTCAATCGTCCCCCATGCGCCCTATTCGGTTTCCAGAGATTTGTTCGAAAAAATCGCACTGGATCCGGATAATCATTTACTAAGTATCCATAATCAGGAAGATGCGGAAGAGAACCGCTTTTTTCTGCATGGGGATGGCGAATTTCAGCGGCTTTACCGGGTCCTCGGCATTGAACCCTCTAATTTCAATCCGACGGGTAAAAGAAGCCTGGAAAGCTATATGCCCTATTTCCGTTCAGAGCAGCATATGCTTCTTGTACATAACGTGGATACCAGGAAGGAGGACCTGGAAAAGAACAAAAGGGAAAAACTCTATTTCTGTCTTTGCCCGAATGCCAATTTGCATATTTCCGGGAGATTACCCGATATTCCGCTATTAATGGAAGAAGGGGTCAGGCTGGTGGTTGGCACGGATAGCCTGGCATCCAATCAACAGTTAAGCATACTCGAAGAATTGAAGACCCTCCAGGCTTATTATCCGCAGATCGAAACGTCCCTTCTTCTGGGTTGGGCCTGTTTGAACGGGTCAAAGGCCTTGGGAATGGAAGAGTTGACAGGCAGCTTTGAAAAAGGGAAGAAACCCGGGGTCTTGCATATCAATAACCTGAGAGATGGGAAATTCAGCCGTGAAAGTTCCGTGAAGCGCCTGGTCTAAGAACATAATTCCTTCAAGACCTGAAGCTGGGGAATTTTCCGAATCCAGGAAATGCACCGCAAAAAATAATCAAAAAACTTTCAATAGATTCTTAGCCATTAAAAAAGCCCTCTTGGAGGGCTTTATATTCAGAGATCGTTATGATGGTTATTGCAATATCCTGGGAACGATCAATGAAAAAGATTAGTGATCCGGAATTTCTCAGGAAAGGTACCTGCGTGCGGTATTAATCATGAGTTTGGTCTCCAGGAATCGCGCCACTTCCACTACGGCATCATTGTCTTTTCTCGGAGCTTCCCGGAATTTGCGGGGATAGATTGAAATTCCCGTGTAGATATTGTAATGCAGGGTGAGCGTATGACCCTTGAAGGAAAAATCCCACATCAGGGAATCAAAATCATCGGTCTTCTGGGTGAACTTGATGTCCAGGTCATCGGAAAGAATATTGGCTACCTCGTAAAATCTTTTCAAGCCGCAATCGTCATCAATGACAGCTTCGGTACAACCGAAGTCGGTACGTAATGTTAAGCTCATAGAGAATGGATTTAGGATTATTGAAATTGTACATGGATTATTTTCAGGATTTGAATTTGGGAGCTTTCGGCACATTTTCACCGCTTAATATTCTTTCCGCACCGACATTACGACCATCACTGGGGCATCCGTATTTGGGTCCAAAAACTTTATGGACCAGTCCGCAGGAACTATAGCAGAAAACGAGAGCAGAGACTATAAGTAGGGGCAATATTTTTTTGCCGGTTTTCATGGGTTAAAGATAAAACGATTTAAACATACAAATATTTTATTGAATTTGCAAGGGTGGCCGCCCGGATGGTTGATTTTGCTCAGGATCCCCCTTTCAATGAGTTTACCTCGCTGAACCAGGAAGAATAATGAATATAATTGTCTGCGATCCTCCGGATCTGGCTGCTGATAAGTTCCTGGGAAATGTCCTTCACTTTTCTAGCTGGAATGCCTGCATAGATCGCTCCCTGGCCGACAATCGTATTTTCCAAAACCACGGCCCCGGCGGCAATGATCGAATGGCTGCCGATCTCCGCTCCATCCATCACTATGGCCCCCATGCCGATAAGCACCTCATCGTGAATCGTACAGCCATGCACGATGGCATTGTGCCCTATGGAAACATTATTCCCGATGATCGTCTGGGTCCTTTTATAGGTGCAATGCAGTATAGCTCCATCCTGAATATTGACCTTATTGCCAATCCGGATCTTGTTCACGTCTCCACGAACGACGGCATTGAACCAAATGCTGCAATCATCTCCCATTACAGTATCTCCGATAACCGTCGCATTGGGAGCCAGAAAACAATTGAGGCCGAAACGAGGAGATATGCCTTCTACAGGTAATATCAGTGCCATATTCAGGAATTTTTAATAGCTCTGTCCTTGGGTTTTTTACCCTTCCTTGCAAGACTGATCAGCAGGGCCGGCAGGAAGACAAGATTGGTGATCGTGGCCATGACCAGGGTCAGAGAGGTCAGCCATCCAAGGGATTTTGTTCCTCCGAACTGGCTGAAACAAAATATGGCAAAACCCGCGATCAGGACCATGGAGGTATAGATGATGCTGATCCCCGTGCTGTGGATCGTCGAAACCACAGTGGCGGTTTCATCCCCCTCTCCTTTGCTCAATTCCTGCTTGTAATTGACCAGGAACCGGATAGTGATGTCGATGGCAATCCCGAGGGCAATGCTGAATACCAGCACCGTAGAAGGTTTAAGTGGCACTCCTGTCCACCCCATGATCCCTGCCGTGATTACCAGGGGAATTGTATTGGGAATAAGCGAACAAAGCAGGATCCGAAAAGACCGAAAAAGGTAAAGCATGCAGGCTGCGATCAGCAAAAAGGCCCAGATAATACTGTCCCTCAATCCATGGATGATAAATATGCCACCTTCCAGAAAAGTGACGCTGCTGCCCGTAAGCTGAATATTGTATTTAGAAGAGTCGAAGATCTTTTTGGCCTCTGTCTCCACACCGCTCAGAATGCCGGGTAGTCGCAAAGTGCCCACATCAGCCATATTCACCGAGATCCTGGTCTGCTGGTTATTGCTGTCTATGAAGGAACTGACCAGCTTCATCAGGCTGTTCTTGCTGTCAGTGCTGTCTCTCCTTCCCCGGGACTTTCCGTTCAGGTAGGGGGCCAGAAAAACAAGGTCATATTCATTAGGCAGGGCATAACTGGAAGAATCTCCATCGTAATAGGCCTGCCGTGCAAATTTCAGGCCCTCCACAATCGAAAGCGGTCTTGCCATTTCCGGTCGCGCTGCGATATACCTGCTTAGGGAATCGATCCGTTCAAGGGTCTGAAGAGGGTTGATTCGGAGCCCGTTCTTCTTTTTCGTATCCACAACGATCTCCAGAGGCATCACCCCCCGGAAATTCTTTTCAAAGAATTTGAGGTCGGTATAGATCTTATCGGTTTTGGGCAGGTCGTCTACGATAAAGGCTTCAGAGCGGAGCCTGAGAATACCCAAAATGGAAAAGACCAGCGCCAGAAAGGTCACCGAATAGATCAGTTTCTGGTTGTGCAGGGACCAACGCTCCAGGCGATCCAGGATCGAGATCAGCCACCTGTTCTGTAAATAGCGCATATGCTTTGCCTTCGGTTCCGGCAGGTAGCTTAATATGGCAGGGATAAGGATAAAGGAGATGAGAAAAAGCATCATGATATTGAATCCTGCAACCACGCCGAATTCCTTCAGGATGGCGCTCCTGGTAAGGGCAAACACTCCGAAACCGATGGCTGCTGAGATATTGCAGAAAAGGGTGACGATTCCCATCCGGCTGATCATTTCGATAAGTGCCTTTTTCTTATCGCCTGTCTCCTTAAAGGAAATATGGAATTTGTTAAGAAAATAAATACAGTTGGGCACTCCGATCACGACCAGCAGGGGAGGGATCAGTGCATTGAGCAAGGTGATCTTGTATCCGAACCAATGGATGGTGCCAAGGCTGAAGACCACGCCAATTACGATCACGGTTACGGAAAGCAGCATGGTGCTGAAGCTTCGGAAAAAAAGGAAAAGAATAAAGGCTGATAATAGCACAAAACCCGTTAGAAACCATTTGGTTTCCGTAGCTACCCGGGTCGCCATATTGGTTCGGATAAGCGGGGAACCGCTCAGGTATACTTCCATCCCATGCTTTTTGCCGAATTCCTGGCAGGGCTGCACAAGAGCCCCCACTACCACATTTCTCCGGGCGGTGTTCATGATGTCCTTATTGACATTAATCGCGATCAGATAGGTATTGGTTTGGTGGTTATATAGAAGCCCATCATAAAAAGGAAGGCTGAAAAAGATATTACGGCCGCTGTCGATCTCGGCCTGCGAAAGGGCCCGGTCCGCAAAAATGGGAAGGGCCTTTAATTTCTGTGTGCTATCATCCTTGAGCAGATAACTTGCCGAGGGAATGCTGATCACCCCCTCAACTCCCGTCATTTTTTTAAGCTGGTCCGTCAGTGCACGATAATCATTAAAATTGGTCTGATCAAACAAACGGTCGGTCTGAACCCCCATCAGCATTACATTCCCATCATCACCGAATTTTTTCTTGAATTCCTGGTAGGCGGCATATTTGGGATTATCCGTGGGAATGGCACGGGTGAATTCGTAGCTGAGCTCCACTTTGGAAGCATGGTATCCCATGAAAATGGTTGCGAGAAACAGAATTCCAACCAATTGGACTCTGAATTTCAGAACAAAATGCGCAATCTTCTCCCACATATTGAAAAGCTAAATGAGCTTAATTTTTGAACTAATGATTAGAACCGCAAAGAAAGATATTCTTGGTCGCTTTTCCGCAATGCATTTTCTTAGGGTAATTTTGAAGCAAATTCTTTCAAATGCCGGTCCATAAAACCAGGGGAATTGTGCTGCGGACGGTCAAATACGGCGAGACCAGCCTGATCGTCGATCTGTTCACAGAACTCTTTGGGAGGCAGTCCTACCTGGTTAACGGTGTTCGGACCTCGTCACGCAAAGGCATGGGAAAAGCAAATCTTTTTCAGCCTGCAGCCAACCTTGAACTTGAAGCCTATCACCAGGAATTGAAGAACCTTCAGCGATTGAAAGAATTCCGCTGGGCTACCCTCTATCAGCATCTCTATTTTGATGTTCTGAAAAATTCCGTGGCCCTGTTCATGGTCGAATTGCTCCAAAAAACCCTCAAACAGCCGGAACCCAATCCAATTCTTTTTCAGTTCGTGGAATCCTCTTTTAACCGACTGGACCTGGCTGAAGTGGCCGTTGTAGCAAATTTCCCACTTTATTTTGCCCTTCATCTAGCCGGATCCCTGGGTCTTCGTATCGACAATAATTATTCAATTTCCAACCGGATCCTGGATTTGGGAGAAGGATTCTTTGTGGAAGAGCCTCCATCGCACCATCAATACCTGGACAATTCCCTGAGTGAAGCCACATCCTTCCTGCTTCAGATAAAGAACACGGATGAACTAAGAGCTATACGGTTAAACAAGCAAATGCGCAAGAACCTATTGGAAGCTTATGAGCATTTTTTTGCCCTGCATTTCCAGGATTTCGGAAAACTCCGCACCCTGCCGGTCCTGCAGGAATTATTTTCCTAGGCCACGCGCTTCTCAAAAAGGAGAGAGATTCCTGGTCAATAATCACTCTCATTGATAGTTCCCAGGATATTGCAATAACTGTCATAACGGGCTTTGAAAATAAATCCTTCTTCGAGGGCATTTTTTATGGCGCATCCCGGTTCATTGATGTGGAGGCAATTGTTGAACTGGCAGCCATTGAGCCTTTCGCGCATTTCAGGAAAATAATGAGAAAGTTCCTGACGGGAAATGTCTACTATCCCAAATTCCTTTAATCCGGGCGTATCAATGATGCGTCCTCCGTCCGGCAGGTCGAACATTTCTGCAAAAGTCGTCGTATGCGTACCCTTTCCGCTCCAGCCGCTTACCTCTGCTGTTTTCAGGCCCAGGGAAGGGAGGAAGTGGTTGATAAAGGAAGATTTCCCAACTCCGGATTGTCCACTGACAAGGGTGATCCTGTCTTTCAGGTATTCTTCCATTTGTTTCATACCGTCCCCCTTCTGAGTGCTGGCAGCCACTACCCGGTAACCCGCAGTTCCATACATTTCAGTCCAGTAGTCCAGGTTTTCCAGCTCCTTTTCTCTGAACAGATCCGATTTATTGAGGACCAGAAGGGCGGGTATATGAAATGCTTCGCAGGTTAGGAGAAACCGGTCTATGAAGCCCTGCGGAGAATTAGGGTCTCTCAACCCTGCCATGAGGATGCATTGATCGACATTGGCCGCTATAATATGGAAATGCCTCCGATTTGAAGGAGATTGACGGGTGACATAATTGTTGCGGGGAAGGATATCCCTGATCAGGGCTGTCTTTTCAGTTTCGGATTCCCATTCGATATCAACGTCATCGCCAACGGCCACAGGATTAGTCGAGCCCATGCCATCAATTTTGAAAATGCCTTTCATGCGCGCATTTCCGGAGTCTCCGGTTTCCGTCCTTACCGAATACCAGCTCCCCGTTGATTTATAGACTTTAGCCTTCATTGTCCGCGAAATTAATGCAAACCTTTATAGAACGAATGCAAGGAGCGTGATCCGGGCTTTAGAAGAATTTGATGAATGCCGCCATATTGCAATCAAGGGAATTTTCGGAAAACGGTCATGCGCAATACCCATTCGAGTAAAAGGCAGGTCAGCGCCGCTAGTGCAAAGGGCAGGAATTCTTCCTTGTAGCGGTGATTCACCGTGACCTCGACCTTTGATTTCTCCAATTTGTCAATCTCCGAATAAATATTCTTAAGGCTGGAATCATCCTTTGCACGGTAGTATTTTCCACCGGTTTCATTGGCAATCTGGGTAAGCAATTTTTCATCGATATTGATCTTCTCATGCTGCATCACGATTCCATTGGCTGTTTGCACGGGCACAGGGGCCACACCTTCAGTTCCCACCCCGACCGTGTACACGCGAACTCCCATTGACTTGGCAATTTCCTTGGCAGTATTGGGATCGATCAGGCCTCCGTTGTTTTCTCCATCCGTTAGCAGAATGATGACCTTGCTCTTGGAAGGAGAGCTTCGGAGCCGGTCCACGCCGGTAGCAAGTCCCGAACCGATAGCGGTTCCGTCTTCCAATAATCCGCTTTGCACATTGTTTAATTGGGATTTGAGTACCTGGTGGTCAGTCGTGAGGGGACACATCGTGAAGCTTTCACCTGAGAAAATCACCAGGCCGATCCGGTCCGTGGGTCGGTTGTCAATAAAATTGGATGCCACATTTTTGGCTGCTTCGATCCGGTTGGGCGTGAAATCCTGGGCCAGCATGCTTCCGCTGATGTCAATGCAAAGCATGATATCTATGCCCTCCCCATTGATCAATTGCTCGTCATTTCTGATCTGGGGTCTTGACAGGGCGACGATCAAACCGGTCAGGGTCAGCATCCTCAAAATAAAAGGCAGGTGCCTCAGGCTGTTCTTCCAGGACTTGGTCCCTTTAAATGACAGGACTGAGGAAACGATGATCGCGCCCTGTCCTGCGTTGTATTTTTTCAGGTACCAATAGATCAAAAGTGGCAGTACCAGGAGCAACCCGAAAAAATAGGGATAGGCAAAATTTATATGTTGGAACCAATCGACTAACACTATTACCTGATTTCATTTAAAATATCGAGACAGGAGCGGATGATCTGAAAATTTTCTTCATTATCTGCGGTCCCTGGCTGGTATTTGGCAAATTTTACAAAATCACTGATACGCAATGCCTGGGATAGTTTGCTGAATTGTTCCTTCGGAATGGGCTGATCCCTCAATTGAAGGATGATCTCTTCATTGGTCTTTTCCATGCTGGAAATACCAAACCTTCTCAATATGAATACCCGTAGTATATCATTCATCCGGCTATAATATTGTTTGGTTTCCCCCTTCTCCGGAAGCCTTTCCTTCTTTAAAGTCTCAAGGGCCTTCACTGCTTCATCGAAGGGATTCATACGGTACGATTCCTGAATGGCTGCAACCGTTCTTTTCCTTTGTTTCCTGGTTATGAAATAAAAGGCCAGAATAAGGGAGACCAGGGTAAGGGCCGTCACAGACCAGAGAATATAGGACGAATAAGGATTGCGGACATCCACAATATCTTTGATATCATGGTAATCCTGTTTGGGATCAAGCGGCGTGAATTTCACAGTGATCGGGATGGAATCAGTATAGAATTTTTTACCACCGATCAGGATCGCCATGGAGGGGATGACATGCACGCCCGAATCGAAACTGGTCAGGATCCATTCCTGGTGATAGGCTTCTCCTGTCGTGCTGAGTACGGAATCGATTTTCCCCTTTTTTATCAAATCAAAATGCGGAATGCTGTCTTGCTGAAACCAGACAGGGTTGAGGCCCAGTGAAAGCCTGAGGTCCAGGGAGAGCCTGATGTGCTCGCCTATGATTATTTCCGATTTGTCCACTGCTGCATTCACTGTGGCCGCGGATTGGGAGAAAAGCGGCCCTGCGGCCAGTAGCCAAAATGCCACAAATAAGCTATATAGACATTTCCCGATCATGATCTAAGCCATTCTGTTTCTTCCTATGAAAAACTTCTTGAGCACTTTGACATAATCTTCATCCGTGCGAATATGCAGCAGGTCGCTACCGGATTTCAGAAAAGCATTCTTACAATATTCTGTCGATTTGAAAAATTCTTCCTGGTAATTCTTTCGCACAAGGAAATCCTCCGTATCGACCCAGAGTATCTCTCCTGTCTCCGCGTCCTGGATTTCCAGCATCCCGAGTTCGGGCATTTGCATGTCCATCCGGTCATAAATCTTAATTCCCGTGATATCATGTTTTTTTCCAGCCACTTTCAGCGCATCTTCGAATTTATCGTCCAAAAAATCGCTCAGCAAAAATGCAATGCTTTTGTTCCGGATGGTATTATTGAAAAACCTAATGGCCTGTGAGATCTGGGTGTCCTTCCTTTTGGGTTCCATGGTCAGCATTTCACGGACAATATAAAGGGCATGTTGTCTTCCTTTTTTTGGAGGAATGTATTTTTCAATCCGGTCTGTGAAAAAAATCGCGCCTATTTTGTCGTTGTTGTTGATGGCTGAGAATGCCAGCACGGCGCAGATTTCGATAATGATCTCTTTTTTCAGGGCATGCAGAGTTCCAAACAGGGAGCTAGCGCTGATATCGATGAGCAGTATCACAGTGAGCTCGCGCTCTTCTTCGAAGAGTTTACTGAATGGATGATTGAAACGGGCTGATAGATTCCAGTCGATGAAACGGATATCGTCTCCGGCCGCATATTCCCTCACTTCCCTGAAACTCATTCCACGACCTTTAAAGGCGCTATGGTATTCGCCGGTAAAAATATGGTTGGTAAGCTTTTTACTCCGGATTTCAAGCTCACGTACCTTTTTTAATATTTCTGCTGTGCTGAGCATTTTTTTTATTTATCAGGGAACTGGTATTGCCCGCAGTACATCGTCGATCACATTTTCCGTATTCACGTTTTCCGCTTCCGCTTCATATGTCAGACCGATTCGGTGTCTCATCACATCTTTGGAAATGCTGCGCACATCTTCAGGAATCACGTAACCCCGCTTATTCAGGAATGCGTGGGCCTTGGCTCCAAGGGCCAGGTTAATGCTGGCTCTCGGCGATCCTCCGTAAGCGATCATGGACTTTAGCTTTTCGAGCCTGTATTTTTCCGGACTGCGGGTGGCAAAGACGATATCCAAAATATAATGCTCCACCTTTTCATCCATGTACACCTGTTTGGTCAGTTCCCTGGCCGTCAATATCTCCTGAATGGATACAACCTGGCCTACCTTCGGGAATCCGGTGCCCTGCACATTCTGGCGAATGATGAGTTGCTCTTCGGATTTCGTCGGATAGCCCACGATCACTTTCATCAGAAAACGATCCTGCTGTGCTTCAGGCAAAGGATAGGTGCCTTCCTGTTCAAGCGGGTTCTGGGTGGCCATTACCAAAAAAGGCTCTTCCAGTTTGTAGCTGGAATCTCCAATTGTTACCTGCCTTTCCTGCATTGCTTCCAGCAATGCGCTCTGAACTTTGGCGGGAGCCCTGTTGATTTCATCGGCCAGAACGAAATTGGCGAATATGGGGCCTTTCCTGACCACAAATTCATGTCGTTGCTGGTTATAGATCATGGTGCCTGTCACATCGGCCGGCAAGAGGTCGGGCGTGAATTGGATCCTGCTGAAGTTCGCACGAATGGCCTGGGCCATGGATTTGATGGATAAGGTTTTTGCCAGTCCCGGAACGCCTTCCAATAAAATATGCCCGTTGCTTAGCAGTCCGATCAACAGGCGATCAAGCATATGCTGTTGTCCGATGATGACCCGGCTGATCTCATCCCTAAGCCGGTCTATGAATACGCCCTGGTATTGAATCTTCTCATTTAATTGCCTGATTTCTTCCGCTGTATAAACCATAGATTTTTATTAGGTTGTGCAAAATACGAATAAGGGTTTCAACAAATATTATGCCCCGTGGGATTTTTAACAATTTGATTTTACGGACACGAAAGGCAGACGAATCTGGTCTCAACCGAGGTATTTGCCTACGATGGGCACCCGTCGTCCTACTCCAAAGGCCTTACAGCTTACACGGATGATAGGGCAAAACTGGTTGCGTTTGTATTCATTCGTATTGACCAGTTTTAAGATTCTTTTCACAAGGGCCTCCTCTACTCCCATGGCAATGATCTCCCTGGGCCCCTGTCTTTTTTCTATGTACTGGTAGAGTACTTTATCCAGGATCGCATAATCAGGCAGGCTGTCACTGTCTTTCTGTTCCGGCCTCAGTTCTGCCGAAGGCGGCTTTTCGATGATGTTTATGGGGATCAGATTCCGCTTGCGATTGATATAACGGGCGAGTGCATAAACCTGCAATTTATAGAGGTCTCCCAATACGCTGAGGCCGCCAGCCATATCCCCATAGAGGGTGCCGTATCCCGTTGCTAATTCGCTTTTGTTGGATGTATTAAGGAGGATATAACTGAATTTATTGGCCATGGACATGAGGAGGTTACCCCTTATCCGGCTCTGAACATTTTCTTCTGCAAGACCGAAGGGTAGGTCTCCGAATATGGGTTTCAGGGTCTTCAGGTAATCTTCGTATATATCATGGATAGGGATGACCCTGTAATCATTGCGGAGGTTTTCGGAAAGAGCCCTGGCATCGCTTACGGAATGTTCGCTGGAATAGGGAGAGGGCATTAGAATGGCTTTGACATGATCCTCGCCGAGGGCCTCGCAGGCGAGGCAAAGGGTGACCGCGCTGTCGATGCCCCCGCTGCTTCCAAGAATGGCTTTTCTGAAACCCATTTTTCCGAAATAATCCCTGATACCCAGGATCAGGGCATCATGTATCTGGCGGATATTGTTTTCGGCGGTCAGGTATTCAATGATTCGGGAGGGCTCATTTTGCTTGTAGACCCTCATTTCACGGTCGAGCGTCCTGGCTGCGGGCAGGGTGTTTTGCGATTTTGCAATTACTGTGTTTGCATCCAGTTCGATGACGGCGAAGTCTTCTTCGAAATAACTCATTTCCCTGAGGATATTCCCCGAAGCGTCATAGGCCAGGCTTCCCCCGTCAAATACTATTTCGGTCTGTGACCCGACGGCATTGCAATAGAAAAGCGGCAACTGGTATTTCAAAACATTGGCCCGGATCACTTCTTTGCGGTCATCATCATGATCATAATCGAAGGGTGAGGCCGAGATATTGAGAATGAGGTCGGGCATTTGCCTACTCAGGGCTTCCATCGGCCATTGCCTGTAAAGCGGGTTATCGCCCAGGGTCCAGATATCTTCACAGATGGTCAACGCAATCTTTTTGCCTTTGAAAGGAATCAAATTCCATTCAAAACCCGGTTCAAAATACCTGTATTCGTCAAAAATATCATAGGTAGGCAGGCAGGTTTTATGGGCGATGCCTTTTACCTCTTTCTCATAGAGCAGCCAGGCTGCATTGAAAAGGGGTTTCCCCTTATCTGAATCATTGCGGCAGGGTGCGCCTACGACCACTGCAATGGTATCGGCCAGTTCCCTGATCTGGTTAATCGAATCATAGCATTTGAGGATAAAGTCGTCGAATTCCAAAAAATCCCGGGGAGGATAACCGCAAACTGATAATTCGGAAAATAAGACCAGGTCTGCTTTTTGTTCCTTTGCCCGTTCAATGCCTTCTTTTATTTTCTGAAGGTTTTTTTCAAAATTACCAATGTGGTAGTTTTGCTGGGCCATTGCAATTTTCATAAAACAAATTTACGTCAAACCGGATTCACGGCCCCAGACAGGATGGAAATGCGGAGCCGCATAAATTCTTTTCCAAATCGTTTATTAATTCCGTTTACAAAAATCATGAAAAAAATAGCTTACCTGTTACTGCTGCTGAGCCTGACGGCCTGCCGCCACGGAAAAAACCTGCCTGATGTTTCCGATATCAAAGTAACCGTGAAGATTGACCGTTTCGACAAGGTTTTTTTCACTCTGGATAGCAATCACATAGTGGAAGGGCTGAAAAAACTCAACGGGGAATTTCCCTATTTCCTGAATGATTTTATCGTCAATATCCTGGGTGCAGAGCCCTTGAGCGATACCAGCCAGATTAGTTTTATTGCCTGCCGCCAGTTTTTGACCAGCTATCTGCCCGCGAAAGACTCGATCGACAATAAATTTGAAGACCTGAGATGGCTCGAAAAAGAACTGGCCCAGTCTTTCCGATATGTCAAATACTATTTCCCCCATTACCAGCTTCCGCAAGAAGTCGTTGCTTTTATCGGGCCCTTCGACGCACCCGGAGCAGCCATCACACAATACAGCCTGGCCATTGGCCTCCAGCTCTATGCAGGACAACATTTTTCATTTTACAATAGCCTTCAGGGGCAGGAAATGTATCCGACCTATATTTCCAGACGCTTTGAGCCCAATTATATTACGCCGAACTGCATGAAGGCGATCGCCGAAGATCTGTTCGCAGACCGGAGCGAGAACAAATCCCTGATCGAACAAATGGTGGAGAAGGGAAAATACTGGTATCTGACAAGTCTTTTTCTTCCGGAGAGCCCGGATAGCCTGGTCACGGGATTTACTCAAAAACAAATGGACTGGTGTCAGGGCAATGAGGGTTTGATCTGGAATTTTTTCCTGCAAACCAATGCATTGTACACTATTGATCCGGATGTCATAAAGGACTATATCGGGGATGCACCCAATACCCAGGGCATGCCTCCTGCTTCACCCGGCAATATCGGCCAATGGGTAGGCTGGCAGATCGTCAAAAAATATGTAGAAAACAACCCTTCGATCTCCCCGGTGGAATTGATGAATAAGGATCCGAAGAAAATTTTCGAAGAGACAAAATACAATCCCAGGTAAATCATTTCCCTATTTTTTCCCGGAGCAATTGCCGGAATTCCTGCAATTCAATCAGTCCTTCGAATCCGTCCTTGGGGATCAGGAAAAAGGATCTGCTGTTGAAATAGAGATGAAAGAAATATGTGCTTTCAAGGAAGGTGCTGAAATCAGTCCATGCCCAGCCATGCTCGCCCTTACGTGTACCAAGAATGATTTCGGAGCTGGTGATCGACATGGTGAACTGGTCCCGGAAAGTTTCGTTTTTCTGATAGATGCTCAAGGGCAGTATGCGCCATATCGAGATCAATAACAAAAACCAGAGTATGGAAAAGGCTAAAAAGGCAACGGGTTGGATCAAATGCATATAAAGCAGGGCAGCCGATGCGATGGTGAAGAGGTTAACTATAATGATCAGGAACTTTATTTCTGTGCGGGTAATAAAATGATAACGAAGGGCCTGTAATACCTGTTTTTTTTCATATCCGAATTGAATTAGCATATAAGCAGTTTGGATTCGCTAAATCAAGATAATGAAAAAGGTTGTCCGCTGGACAACCTCTATAATAGAAATGAATTTATTATTTTTTTATCTGACGGCCCTGCAACGGTTATAATGGTTATTGGCTGCTTCAAAGGGGGTTACAGAACGGCTGCATGAAGCGAAAAATGCTATGACCAAAATAACAGCGAGGATTTGACTCATGGTTTTCATGTGGAATGAGATTTTTCTTCTAACGAAGATAGACATATTAAATTGTCTTGCAATAGCTTCGTATATATTCATGCCGTTTGAAAATATACTATAGCCGTTCGTAAAATTACAGTTGCAGTTTGCTCAAATAAAAACCCGCCCATGGAAATGGGCGGGAATAGAAGTATAATAAATAACCGTCCTTAGTCTTTTTGATAGGGTTTGACAATAGTTTTTAACTGCAACCCATGCTATTACCGCAATTGAGGCATTTATAACAGGTGCCGCTGCGTATGGTTATGTGCCCGCAGGTATTACAAGCAGGCGCATCGCTTTGCATGCTTTTAGCCGCCGCATTCAGGGCATCCATATTGGCTTCTGCTTTTGAATAAGCTCTGCTATTCGTTACAGTCGATTTGATCTGAGGCTGCGCTGTTTTCTGAGCGGGAGCCTGGGAGGCGGATTTGGCCACTACACGGACATCGCTTAATTCAGGCGTTTTTTTTTCATATTCCAGGGAGGTCGGGATTTCATCCCAGTCATCCGTCCCTGTATTCATGACTTCTGGTTTGTCCAGCACATGCACCAGGTCCGTCCTCCCCAGGTATTCATATGCCAGCACGCGGAAAATGAAATCCACAATGGAAGTGGCATTCTTGATATTCGGGTGATCTACCATGCCCGAAGGTTCGAACCGGGTGAAAACAAATTTTTCAACGAATTCTTCCAGAGGCACTCCATATTGGAGGCCGATCGAAATGGAAATGGCAAAGCAGTTGAGCATGCTGCGCATAGTGGCTCCTTCCTTAGCCATATCAATGAAGATCTCACCAACCGTCCCATCAGTGTATTCACCGGTCCTTAGGAATAAGGCCTGACCATTGATCTTCGCCTTTTGCGTAAATCCGCGGCGTTTGGCCGGTAGAGTTCTTCTTTCAACAATAGTGGCCAGGGCTCTTTTCAATTTTGTGTCAGGAGAAGCCTGTACCCTTTTGGTTACTTCTTCCAGTAATTCCTGAACCGTCAATTTGCTCAGGTCCACGATATTCGATTCCGACATCGAAAGGGAAGCGGAGTGAGATTGTTCAGTTGAGGAAGCCGATTTTTCCGTTGTTTCTTCTTCGGTCTTTTTCTTTTTGTCGGATTTGTTGCTCAGGGGCTGAGACAATTTGGACCCGTCGCGATAAAGTGCACAGGCTTTCAGGCCCAGTTGCCAACTCAACATGTAAGAATCTGCGATTTCCTCGATCACCGCCTCATTCGGGAGATTGATGGTCTTGGAGATGGCTCCGCTGATAAAGGGCTGGGCAGCGGCCATCATACGGATATGTCCATGAGCATGGATATATCGCTCACCTTTTTTTCCGCATTTATTGGCACAATCAAAAACGGCCAGATGCTCGGCCCTGAGAGCCGGAGCGCCTTCAATAGTCATGGTGCCGCAGACATAATCGTTAGCGGCTTCTATTTGTTCTTCTGTGAATCCGAGGGCTTCGAGCAGGCTCCATTCGAAATTGAAATATTCTTCCGGTTTGAAGCCCAGGCGTTGCAGACATTCTTCGCCAAGGGTATAAACATTGAAAACGAACCCGATTTCGAAGGCGGAAGAAACCGACACATCCAGTTTTTTGATCTCTTCGGCAATGAATCCCTTTTCGCTGAGAGACTGATGGTTGATATAGGGAGTCCCCGCAAAAGTGCCGGATCCTACAGCATATTTCACGATCGCATCGCTTTCTTTCGCAGTATAACCAAGATTCTTAAGAGCGGCCGGAACTGACTGGTTGATGATCTTGAAATAGCCTCCACCGCTCAGTTTTTTGAACTTGACCAGGGCGAAATCTGGTTCCACGCCCGTGGTATCGCAATCCATGACCAGACCGATCGTACCCGTAGGTGCGATCACCGTAGTCTGTGCATTTCTGTATCCGAATTTCTCGCCCAGTTGAACAGCATCATCCCATGCTTTCGTAGCCGCAGTAAGCAGGTAATCCGGGCAATACTTTGCCTTGATCCCCTGGGGCTTGATCTGAAGCATTTCATATTCGTCGGCATCATAGGCCGCCAGTCGATGGTTGCGCATCACCCTGAGCATGTCGGCCTTGTTTTCTTCATACCTCGGGAAGGGTCCCATCACGTCGGACATTTCGGCTGAGGTCTTGTAGGAAATCCCAGTCATGATGGCCGTGACGGCTCCGGCAATGCCTCTCGCTTCCTCACTGTCATAAGGAATTCCCATCACCATAAGCATGGAGCCGAGATTGGCATAGCCTAGTCCAAGGGTCCGATAGTCGTAGGAAAGCTGCGCTACTTCCTTACTGGGGAACTGTGCCATCAGTACGGAGATTTCCAATACGATGGTCCAGATCCTGCAGGTGAATTCAAAACCTTCCACATCAAAAAGGTTGGTCTGCTCATCATAGAATTTGCGGAGGTTTACAGAGGCCAGGTTACAGGCCGTATTGTCGAGGAACATGTATTCGGAGCAATTGTGGATCGCTATCCCATTGGCCACGAAGTGGTGGGTCTCCGGCTCGGTGAGATCGAATACGTCTTCAACTCCGGTGAATTCCAGGGAAAGGACCTCGTCCGACAGCGATTCGCGATATGCGGAGACCATGCTGTTCAACTGCCGCAACTGTGCCGCCTTGGGGCTTTCTTCCATAAATCCGATACACTCTTCAAACAAGAGACGCGAATTCCTACTGATGCGAAGGGAATGCATTTCCTTCACTTCATATTCCTTCGTACCACCTTTCCCGTCTGCAAGCAGGTTGGAAAGTTTTCCGGCGCGACGGTTCCCATAAAGCTTGGACTTGATCCCGAAATTTAACAACATCAGTTGCACCTGCTGCAAAAGCTCTTTCGAGCAAGAGTCGAGGGCTATATATTGGGATTTGACGCCGTAATTGGCTACACATCCATCCGCCGTGAATAAGCCTCTTAGAATTGCGGCCTGCTCTTCCCGGTTCATCAGGAAGCAAACATCTTTTAAGGTCTTTCTTTCACTTCCCTTATCCAGGACGGCAAACTTTTCCATCAACGAGAGTATCCGTGGGGAGCCTACGGACACAAGGAGGGTGGTGGCATTTTCACGGACATTTCCATGCTTATTGTTCTCACCCCATTGAGCGCAGAGCTGGATATTGATGTGCTCATTCGCCCATTGTAACACCAGTCCTTCTTCCTTGTCCATATTCAGGAAGGCTATCCGTCTGCGTTCACCGTCCGCGGCGGTTTCGTTCAGGGAAGTGATGCATCCGTCCCCAACCAGCAATCCTATCAACTGGGCAATGTCTGCAGAGCCGGAGGTCTCAGGACCGAATTGACCTTTTACAAGAAGGACCAGGTCATCTTTGGTTAGTTCTGCGGCAGGCACATCTCCGCGGTTAGCCGTCAGGACTTTATGATCGGCTGTCAGCTTAAGCCTGTAACCCGACCTGGTTGTCAGGGTGTATACTTGTTTTGTACCTGTCGGGAAGATATTTTCGACCCAGTGCATTTTACCATCGGCACTTTTGATCCCCCTTGATTGCCCAACCAGATCGCCCATGCGTTCGAGACCCCTGTCAGTGGTTATAAGGGTATCGGCTGTGATGCAAGGGTTGGAAGCCCGGATACGGCCACCATTCGGGCACGTATGCCATTCATTGATGGTGGTGTCGTATTGGGTACCCGGGTCAGCGCAACGCCATGCTGCATACGCAATTTGATTCCAAACTTCCCTTGCCGGAAATCTCTTCATAACCCTGCCATCGCTGCGGGCCCTGAGTTCCCAGTCCTCTTCTTTTTCCAGTTTCTCAAAAAATTCGTTCGGTATGCGGATTGAATTATTTGAATTCTGTCCCGAAACAGTCTTGTAGGCATCTCCTTCGTAATCGCTGGTATAACCGGCAGCGATGAGGGCGCCCACTTTTTTCTCTTCTTCGACCTTCCAGTTGATGAAATCTATTATTTCGGGATGATCAAGGTCCAGGCAGACCATTTTTGCTGCCCGCCGGGTGGTGCCTCCGGATTTGATCGCTCCGGCAGCACGGTCCCCGATCTTAAGAAAGCTCATCAGGCCGCTGGAAGTACCTCCGCCGCTTAGTTTTTCTCCCTCGCCCCGGATGCTGGAAAAATTAGTGCCTACTCCGGATCCGTATTTGAAGATCCGGGCTTCCCGAACCCAGAGATCCATGATCCCCCCCTCGTTCACGAGGTCATCTTCAACGCTCAGGATAAAACAGGCATGAGGCTGGGGCCTTTCATAGGCGGAAGTGGATTTTTTCAGTTGTCCGTCGACCTGGTCCACGAAATAATGTCCCTGGGCTTTGCCTTTGATGCCATAGCTTTCATGAAGGCCGGTATTGAACCATTGAGGACTATTCGGAACGCAGGCCTGATTCAGAATGCAATAGACCATCTCTTCATAGAAGATCTGGGCGTCTTTTGAGGAAGCAAAATAACTGTACCGCTCGCCCCAGACACGCCAGCAATTTGCCAGGCGGTGGGCGACCTGTTTGACGGAAGTCTCCCTTCCCAGGGATCCGTCCGGCTGGGGGACTCCCGCTTTGCGGAAATATTTTTGAGCCAGAATATCCGTTGCGATCTGGCTCCATTGCCTGGGGACTTCAACATTGTTCATTTCGAATACGATTTCCCCTGTAGGATTGCGGATTACAGAGCACCGGTAATCATATTCGAACTGGCTGAAAGGGTCCACATTTTCATGGGTGAATCGGCGGGTGATAGCCAGGCCTTTCATTGGAAAATCTTTTTTATTGCTATACTGTTTATTGCTCATCTGGGTAGTATTAAGAAATTGTTAAGGGGAAAGCGAAAATATTTTTTGATTTTGATATTACCCGTCCTGAAATATCAACAAACTGTGGAAAAAATAGTTATTCGTTTTTGAAGTGCAGACGGGCATTGAATCTCTTGATTTTTGCACATTCTGGCGGATTTTTCCGAGAAGTTATTTTTGGAGAAAATGAAAAAAAAAATTAGCCTTAGAGAAAAGGCCGTTTCACGAATGTTTCATGATAACTTTGAAGATTCCTGAAGCCTGGCTCCCCCCAGCCCTAATCCGGATAAATCCGGATTCCCTGTTTTTTGCGTTAATCATTATCTAAACCCGAAAAGTTTTTGCATTTTTGCACGAATCGAAAGGAAGGAAAATGAAGCATCAAATCTATGAATCCATCAGGACCAGAAAACAAAGAGGGCAAAAATCCCTGGCGGTGCTCATTGACCCTGACAAGACCGATGCAAAAAAAATCGATGAACTGACCGAACTCACTAGTAAGGCCCTTGTAGATTACTTGCTGGTTGGCGGAAGCCTGGTGATCTCCAATCACCTGGACGAAGTGGTCCAGCGAATCAAAAAAAACAGTACGATACCCGTAATTCTTTTTCCGGGCACCCCATCCCAGGTTTCCAAATTTGCGGATGGTTTGCTCTATCTCTCTCTGATCTCCGGAAGAAATCCTGAACTCCTGATCGGACAGCATGTAATTTCTGCGCCTTTTGTCAAACAAAGCGGCCTGGAAATCATCTCCACCGGTTATATGGTGATTGATGGCGGAGCGCCGACCACGGTGTCCTATATCAGCAATGCAACTCCCATCCCCGCCGATAAAAACGAAATCGCTATCTGCACAGCTTTGGCTGCCGAAATGCTTGGTATGAAACTCATTTATATGGACGCAGGAAGCGGAGCACGTAAGGCCATTCATGAAGACATGATCGCTGCCGTCCGGGCACAGATCGAGATCCCGCTGGTCGTCGGAGGCGGTATCAGGGAACCGGAGAAAGCCTATCTCAATTGCAGGGCAGGAGCCGACCTTATCGTTGTTGGAAATGCCATTGAGAAAAATTCTTCCCTGATCATGGAAATGAGCGATGCCGTTCATTCCGTGCCCGTCCTTAAACCCTGAAAATCCGGAAGGTTCCTCTAAGTCCAACCAATTCAATTCACCAAAATTTCACAATAAATATGGGCAATCTTTAAAAAAATTGTTTTTCTTTGCGTCGTTAAATTATTTTGACTCATTTTCATCTATTTATGAAATGAAAAAAAACTCACCCATATCACATATGTCCCAGGTGATATTGCACGCCTTCAATAAGCGTGGGTTTTTTATAGCGCTTCCGTGCGTTATTTTTTCCCTTCGTCCCGTTATTCCCTTTTGGGTACGACGTTGATACTCGCTTACAATAGTGTCCACTGCTATGGCGGTACTGTTGTCCTGCCAGCAGGACATGTATCCATCCCTGCAGTATCTATTTGACTCACACTTATTTAACCTAAAGAAAATGGAACAGGATTTTAAAATATTGATTGCCGATGAAACCCACCAGGATTTTGCGCAGATCATCTGCGATGTTATGGAGTCTTCCGCTAAAGCCAGGGGTACGGGCATTGCCAAAAGAAGCCCGGATTACATTAAAGAAAAAATGCGGGAAGGAAAGGCAGTGATTGCCTTCACTTCCAGCGGAATCTGGGCCGGGTTCTGCTATATCGAGACCTGGAGTCATGGCGAATATGTAGCTAATTCAGGATTGATCGTAACGCCTGATTTCCGGAAGAGCGGCGTGGCCAGGTTGATCAAGAAAAAGATCTTCAACCTGAGCCGTCAGCAATACCCCGAAGCCAAGATCTTCGGCCTGACCACCGGATTGGCAGTAATGAAGATCAATTCGGAACTGGGTTATGAGCCCGTAACCTATTCTGAGCTTACCCAGGACGAAGCTTTCTGGGCGGGCTGCAAGAGCTGTGTCAATTATGAGATCCTGACGAGCAAGGAAAGGAAGAACTGCATGTGCACAGCGATGCTCTACGATCCTAAAGACCATTTTGAGCCGGAGGAAACGACCAATGATTTCAGGGAACACAGTAAACTTTATGAGCGTTTCATGAAGATCAAACAATGGAAATTGTTAAAGCCATTCCTTAAAAAAGAAATCAACGGCCAGACCAGACCCAAATCCATGCTCTTTTATTTTTTTAATCTGTTATAAACAATCTTCTAAGCGATGAACAATAAGGTTGTACTTGCATTCAGCGGCGGATTAGATACCACTTACTGCGCGATTTACCTGAATAAGGTCAGGCATCTGGAAGTACATGCATTGACCGTCAATACAGGGGGTTTTCAGCAGGAGGAAATAGACCAGATAGAAGTTCGTGCAAGGAAATTAGGTGTGGCATCCTTCCTGTCTGTGGATGTGAAAAAGGAGTATTATGAGAGCTGCATCAAATACCTGGTCTTTGGAAATGTGCTCAAAAACGCGACATATCCCTTAAGCGTGAGCGCAGAAAGGATGGTGCAGGCCATCACAACAGCCCGCTATGTCCGGGAACTCGGGGCTGCTTATGTAGCACATGGAAGTACGGGTGCCGGGAACGACCAGGTTCGCTTTGATATGGTTTTCCAGGGAATGATACCTGAAACGGAGATCCTGACTCCGATCCGTGATCTTCAGTTGAGCCGGGAAGAGGAGATTCGTTTCCTGAAGGATCACCAGGTGGAGATGAATTTTGAAAAGGCACAATACAGTATTAATAAGGGGCTTTGGGGCACTTCAGTTGGCGGAAAAGAGACCTTGAATTCCAGGGATTATCTGCCAGAGGGAGCCTGGCCAACCCAGGTTACGTCATCGGGTGAAAAAAACATCAATCTGAGCTTCCTAAGGGGAGAATTGGTTGGGGTCGATGAGCAGATTTTCGAACACCCGGTGGAAGCCATTCAATTTTTGCAGGCCCTTGCCCAGCCTTTCGGAATCGGACGGGATATCCATGTGGGAGACACGATCATCGGGATCAAGGGCAGAGTGGGTTTCGAAGCCGCCGCACCCGTCATAATCATAAAAGCCCATCATCTCCTGGAAAAACATACCCTTACCAAATGGCAATTGTACTGGAAAGAACAACTGAGTAATTGGTATGGAAACTGGTTGCACGAAGGCCAGATGCTGGATCCGACCATGCGCAATGTGGAAAAATTCCTGCAGGATACCCAGGAGACGGTGAGCGGAAAGGTCTTTGTCACCCTGGAACCCTATCGTTATACGGTAACTGGCATCGAGAGCCCTCATGACCTTATGAGTTCCCGGTTCGGTTCCTATGGGGAAATGAATAAGGGATGGACCGGGGATGACGTAAAAGGTTTTGCCCGGATCTTCGGGAACCAGACCGCCATTTTCAACAAGATCAACGAACCGAAATGAGCACAGCAAGAAAGGTTTCCAAAGAGAATCCCATGAGACATTATATCTGGGGGAACCAATGCGAAGGATGGGATCTTGCGGATTGGGATTCCCTCTCCGTGAAATACGAAAGGATGCCACCCGGCACTGACGAGCAAGAGCATTTCCACCAGCAAGCCGGCCAGTTTTTTTATATTCTCAAAGGAGAGGCCGTATTTGAAATCGAGGGGGAAAGAATTCACGTGAATTGCCATGCAGGCATCCAGATCGAGCCAGGCCAAAAGCACCGGATCTTGAATGAAGGGCCAGGGGACCTGGAATTTGTATTGAGTTCCAGGCCATCGACAAAATGGGACAGAATAAATATAGATCGATGAAACGGGGCAGGTGCATATTGGGAGGTTCCATCTGATATATAGAAAAAATTAAGGTTATAAAGATGAAAAAGATCAGGGCAGGCATTATTGGAGGAGCGGGATATACCGGCGGTGAACTGATCCGGCTATTGCTGAATCATCCCCGCGCAGAAATCAGCTATGCGCACAGTAAAAGCTCGGTCGATCGACCGCTTCATGAAGTTCATAAGGACCTCTTTGGAGAAACGGAACTGCATTTCAGTTCAGAACTCCTTCAGGACATCGATGTGCTTTTTCTCTGTGTAGGTTATGGAGAGGCCAAAAAATTCCTGGATGAAAATGTCGTTTCCGAGAAGATCAGGATCATAGATCTTTCTCAGGATTTCCGTTTACGTGTTCATGCAACTGCCGGAGCGCGAAAATTCGTATACGGCCTGCCAGAATTGAATAAGGCTGAGATAAGCAAGGCTGCCAATATTGCCAATCCTGGTTGCTTTGCCACAGCCATTCAATTGGGTCTTTTACCTTTGGCCCGGGAGGGTTTGCTGAAACAGGTATTTAGTACGGGGATTACGGGTTCAACGGGAGCTGGTCAGGGCTTGTCGGATACTTCGCATTTTTCCTGGAGGGCGGGCAATATTCAGGCTTATAAAACACTGGCCCACCAGCACCTGAAAGAGATCAACCAATCGATTGATCAGTTGCAGGCGCATTTTTCAGAAGGAGAAGAAGGAGGGCTTCATTTCGTGCCCTGGCGAGGAGATTTCACAAGAGGCATTTTCATCAGTTCGCAACTCAAATGCGGTTGGAAACTGGATAAACTGATCGAACTCTATAAGGATTTTTACGCGGAGCATCCTTTCACGATGATCAGCCAGGATACCCTGTTTCTGAAACAGGTAGTCAATACCAATAGATGCGCGATTCAATTGGAAAAGGTTGGTGGCAATCTGGTAGTCCATTCGGCGATAGACAATCTGCTTAAAGGGGCTTCGGGTCAGGCAGTTCAGAATATGAACCTTCTATTCGGTTTGGATGAGCGTTCCGGTTTAAGATTAAAACCAAGTGCATTTTAAAAAAATTAGAAATGAAATTATTTGATGTTTACCCGGTGAATGATATCACTATTGTGAAGGCCAGGGGTTCCTATGTATGGGATGACCTGGGTCAGCAATACCTTGACATGTACGGAGGCCATGCAGTGATCTCTATCGGGCATACCCACCCGCATTATGTGGAAAGGATCAATAAGCAACTCGGCCTGATCGGATTTTATTCCAATTCCATACGAATACCTTTACAGGAAGAACTTGCCGACAAACTGGGCAAACTATCCGGTTATCCGGACTACCAGCTTTTCCTTTGCAATTCTGGAGCGGAGGCCAATGAAAATGCGCTGAAGTTGGCCTCATTTCATAATGGAAGAAAAAAACTGGTTGCTTTCCGTGGTTCCTTTCATGGAAGAACTTCCCTGGCAGTAGCCGCTACGGATAATCCGAAGATCGTGGCTCCGGTGAACGAAACCGATAATGTGATCTTCCTGCCTTTTAATGATGAAGAAGCGCTGCTGGAATATTTCCGGAAAAACGGTTCGGAAATATCTTCCGTAATCATTGAAGGAATTCAGGGTGTTGGCGGCATCCACGCGGCTTCGGACGGTTTCCTGAAAACCATCCGCAAGTGTTGCGATGAACATGGCTCCGTTTTCATTGCAGACAGCATACAATGCGGCTATGGGCGCAGCGGCCGGTTCTTTTCACATGACCATAGTGGTGTAAAAGCCGATATTTATACCATGGCCAAGGGCATGGGCAATGGCTTCCCTGTCGCGGGCATAATTATTTCTCCTTCGATAAAGGCCACGCACTCGATGCTGGGCACAACTTTTGGCGGCAATCACCTGGCCTGTGCAGCGGCATTGGCCGTGCTGGAAGTGATCGAAAAAGAAGAATTGATTGCAAATGCGCAGGTCGTCGGCGAATACCTGATGACTGAATTGAAGAAGATTCCGCAATTGCTGAACCTGCGTGGCCGCGGACTGATGATCGGTTTCGATGTTCCTGATTCCCTGAAAGACCTGAGAAAAAATTTATTATTCAACCAGCATATTTTTACCGGTGAGGCCAAACCGAATGTTATCCGGCTTCTGCCCTCTCTGGCTTTGCGAAAAAAAGACGCCGATCAATTTCTCGAAGCGATGTTTGAAGAGATCCAGCAATGTATGGAGCAGAAGGATCCTGTGACCGTATGACCCTGTTTGCTTTAACGAGCCTTCGCAAGCTGCAGGCTCTGACCCGGACAGATTATCGCAAATGAGGGACTGGTCTTAATTTTAATGGAACCGTCAAACTGATCACCATGAATAATTTTATTTCTGTCGGAGATGTAACTGACATCGAGGCATTGATAAAAAAGGCTCTTTTCTACAAATCGAACCCATTTGCGGACAGGAAGCTGGGAGCCGATAAATGCATCGGCCTTATCTTCTTGAATCCCAGTATGAGGACCCGTATCAGCACTCAGATCGCCGCACAGAACCTGGGGATGGAACCAATTGTGTTCAACGTTGATAAGGAGGGTTGGGCCCTGGAATTCGAAGAAGAGGCGATTATGAGCGGCAATACGGTTGAGCATGTGAAGGAAGCTGCACCGATCATGGGAAAATATTTCGATATACTTTGCATCAGGACCTTTCCTTCACTCAAGAATAAGGAGGATGATTACAGTGAACTGCATATCCGGCAATTTATGAAGTATGCAGGCATCCCGGTGGTGAGCCTTGAAAGCTCAACCCTTCATCCCCTTCAATCGCTGACGGACCTGGTGACGATCCGTGAGGAATTGGAGTCCGGAGGGGCTAATCCGGATCGCCGTCCCAAGATCGTTTTGACCTGGGCACCGCATATGAAACCGCTGCCCCAGTGTGTAGCCAATAGCTTTTCTCAATGGGTGAACGCCTGGGGAAAGGCCGAATTCGTGATCACGCATCCGGAAGATTATGAACTGGACGAAAAGTTTACCCGGGGGGCAGAGATCACCAATAACCAGGATGAGGCCCTGAAAAACGCGGATTTTGTCTATGTTAAGAACTGGAGCACCTTCAAGGATTATGGCAAGATCTATTGCAATGATCCGGAATGGATGCTGAACCTGGAAAAGCTAAAGGCAACGAACTCGGCCCGTGTGATGCATTGCCTGCCGGTCCGACGCAATGTGGAATTGAGCGATGAAGTGCTTGACAGCCCTGGCAGCATCGTGAGCAGGCAGGCAGGAAACCGCGTATGGGCAGCCCAGGCCGTACTGAGTGAGGTCTTAAAAAACTGGACTCGCTAAAAATGGAAAAACTTTATGTCATAAAAATCGGAGGCCGGGTGATTGATGATGAATCTAAACTGGCCGGTTTCCTGAAAGATTTTTCCCTCATCAGGGAAAAAAAGATCCTGGTTCATGGCGGGGGAAAATTGGCTACAGAACTTGCTTTGAAATTAAATGTGCCTCAGCAATTGGTGGATGGACGCAGGATCACGGATTCCGAAACGCTTAAGATCGTGACGATGGTCTATGCCGGTCTGATCAATAAAAGCATTGTCGCGAAGCTAGAGGCAAACCAGTGTCGTGCCGCAGGGCTTTGCGGCGCGGATGGGGGCTTTATTCAAGCGCATCGGCGCGTGAATGCCTTTATGGACTATGGATTTGTGGGGGACATTGACGGGGTTCGTGATGAATTCCTGCTGTCCTTGCTTGAGAGCGGCATTTCGATCGTGGTGGCCCCCATCACCCATGATGGAAAAGGGCAGCTCCTGAACACGAATGCGGATACGATTGCCCAGGAGATCGCCCGGGCCATGAGCCGGAATTACGAGGTCCAATTGGTTTATTCTTTTGAGAAAAGCGGGGTGTTGTTGGATGCACAGGATGAAAGCACGGTCATACCCCGGATTGGTCCCGCCTATTATGCACAATTAAAGGAAGAAAAGAAAATATTTGCGGGTATGATCCCGAAGATCGACAATGCATTTGCTGCATTGCGCAACGGTGTGAGCACTGTCCTGATCGGCAAGGCAGAAGAACTGTCAGACCTCATAAATAATAAATCCGGAACAAAAATCAGCAATGAATAAACATGATATCGCCAAATTGCAGAATGAGGTCATCGGGTTGCTGAAGCAACTGATCTCGACTCCTTCCTTTTCGAAGGAGGAAAATGACACGGCGGAACTGATCTGCGGATTTTTTTCCAGGCACCAGGTAGACTTTTCCCGGATTGGCAACAATGTTTTTGCAAGAAACAGGCATTATGACCCATCCAAACCCAGCATCCTGATGAACTCCCACCATGATACGGTCAAACCGAACAAGGGATATACGCATGACCCCTTTGACCCGATCGAACAGGATGGGAAGATTTTCGGACTTGGCAGCAATGACGCGGGCGGATGCCTCGTAAGCCTGATCGCCAGCTTTCTTTATTTCTACGACCAGCAAGAACTTAATCATAACGTGGTTTTCGCCGCAAGCGCTGAAGAAGAGATCAGCGGCGTCAACGGAATTGAACTCGTATTGCCCTACCTGGGAAGGATCGATTTCGGAGTAGTCGGAGAACCGACCCGTCTCGAAATGGCAGTTGCGGAAAGGGGGCTGATGGTGATTGATTGCACAGCGGCCGGTCATTCGGGTCATGCCGCCCGAAACGAAGGAGAGAATGCCCTCTATAAGGCACTCGATGATATTAACTGGATACGGCATTACCGGTTTGAGAAGGTCAGCCCCCTGCTTGGAGATTCGCATATGACCGTTACCGTTATTGAGACTGAGAACAAACAGCACAATGTGGTCCCTTCCCAATGCAAATTCGTCATCGATGTTCGTGTGAATGAGCTCTATTCATTCGATGAAATCCTGGATGAGTTGCGATTGAATTTGAATAGCCAATTCAAACCCCGGACCACCCGGATGAAGCCGACTTCCATCGCAATGGACCACCCTTTAGTGAAAGCCGGGCTTGCCCTCGGCAAGGGTTATTATGGATCTCCCACCACTTCGGATAAGGCGCTGATGCCCTTCCCTACCCTGAAAATGGGGCCGGGAGATTCTGCCAGGAGCCATACCGCGAACGAATACATTTATATAGATGAAATAAGGGAGGGGATGGAAACCTATATTCAGTTGTTGGATGAATTCATTTGATCGATTATTAAAAGAACGAAATCATGAAACTCTGGAACAAGGACAATACCAGCACATCGGAACAGGTTGAGGCTTTTACGGTTGGCCGGGACCGGGAATTCGACCTGGCCCTGGCAAAATACGATGTCATCGGTTCTTTGGCTCATACCGAAATGTTGTTTGAGGCCGGATTGCTCAGCAAGGCGGAATGGGAGCTGATTCAGGGTGAACTTCAATCGATCCTCGAACAGATCCTTCATTCCAGATTTTCCATCGAACCAGATTCCGAGGATATCCATTCACAGATCGAATCCATGCTGACGAATAAAATCGGGGAAGCCGGAAAAAAAATACATAGCGGAAGAAGCCGGAACGATCAGGTGGCATTGGATATCAAACTTTATCTGCGGGCGGAGATCCTGCAGATCCGTGACCTTGTCCATTCTCTGTTCAGCCTGCTGCTCAGGCAGAGCGAGGCCTACAAAGACAGACTGCTTCCTGGATATACCCACCTGCAAATCGCAATGCCTTCCTCTTTCGGGCTCTGGTTCGGCGCTTATGCGGAAAGCCTGGTTGATGACCTCGAATTACTGGCAGCCTCTTACCATGTGGCCAATAAAAATCCCCTGGGCAGCGGAGCAGGATATGGATCTTCTTTCCCCCTGAACAGGACAAGGACCACGCAACTGATGAATTTCAGGACGCTGAATTTCAATTCCGTTTATTCCCAAATGAGCAGGGGTAAAACAGAGAAGACCGTGGCAATGGCGATCGCAGGAATTGCAGGTACAATCAGCAGACTTTCCATGGATGCCTGTCTTTACATTAACCAGAATTTCGGTTTTATTTCCTTTCCAGCAGAACTGACGACAGGAAGCAGCATCATGCCGCATAAAAAGAATCCCGATGTCCTTGAACTGATCCGGGCCAAATGCAACCGCATTCAATCTATTCCCAACGAACTGACCCTCCTGATCAATAACCTGCCTTCCGGCTATCACAGGGACCTTCAATTGACCAAAGAGATCCTGTTTCCGGCTATCGGGGAACTCAAGTCCTGTCTGGAGATCATCCAACTCTTGATTTCACAGATCGAGATACGGGAAGATATCCTGAGTGATGAAAAATACAAATACCTCTTTAGCGTCGAAGCCGTGAATGAGCTGGTGAACCAGGGTCTCCCTTTCCGGGAAGCTTATAAGCAGGTGGGCAATCAGATCGAGCAGGGGAAATTCTCCTTCGACCCTGGCAAGGGCCTACAGCATACTCACGAAGGGAGTATCGGCAACTTATGCAACGACCAGATCGCTTCGGAAATGGAGAAAGTGCTTGATAAATTTTCTTGAGGGATACTTAATTTATGAAAAGTTAATCATGGCAGAAAGGCCTTGCAAATTCTTAACTTTATACAAATTAAGCATATGAAAAGCTGTTCTGCAGTGACTATCTTATCGCTTATTTTTTGCATTTCTTTTCGATTGAATATCAATGCCCAGCAAACCAAACAGAAAAAGGAGCAAAAAAATGAGGCGGAGATCCGGAAAAAAGTGGAAGGAAGGAATTTTACAATTATCATGCAAATGGTCCTCCCACTGGGTATGGAAAGCAGAGAATTGTATGGCAATTATGGGTTAAGGATCTACCCGGATACTATAGAATCACAGTTGCCCTATTTTGGGACGGCATATACGGCTGGCTATGGCAATGAGGAAGGCAGCCTTGTATTCAAGACCTCTGAATTCGAATACAAAACTGTCCCGGGTAAGAAGCAGGGATGGACAATTACGATCCTGCCCAAAAATGCAGGGGATACCCGTCAAATGATCCTGACGATCTCATCCATCGGTTATGCCAATCTCCAGGTTACCTGCTTAAATAGGCAAGCCATTTCCTTTAACGGGTATTTGCAATAGGAGATTATAAGCTCATCATCTCCTTGAATTTTACGGTCTGGCGGCGGCTGACTTCGATCTTTTCACCACCCTTCAATTCAAGCAGCAATCCCCCGTTGAAATAGGGTTCGATCTTCTCGATCATTCTCAGATTGACAATATGCTTACGGTTGGCGCGGAAGAAGGTCTTTTCGTCCAGCCTTTCTTCCAGTGCATTGAGCGATTTCAGAATAAGGGGCTTATTCGGTCCAAAATATACTTTAGCATAATTCCCGACACTTTCGAAGAGCCGTATATCGGAAAGCCTCACAAACCAGCAACGTTCCCCGTCCTTGACAAAGACCTGGTCATGCTCAGCGAGGATGCTCTTGTTCGCGGAAGCTTCATTTTCATGAAGGAGTTCTCTATCGTCTTCCAGATGCAGTTTCTGAATGGCGTCAGCCAGCCTCTTAGGCTCCACCGGTTTGAGCAGATAATCAAGGGCGTTCACCTCAAAGGCTTTGAGCGCATATTCGTCATAGGCTGTTGTAAATATCACATCCGGGGCCTTGTCCAGTTCGGAAAGCATGTCAAAACCCGTTTTGCCGGGCATCTGGATATCCAGGAAAATCAGATCGGGGTCCAGGCTGTCAATTTTTTCAATTCCTTCATTTGCATTAGCCGCTTCCGCGATAACTTCTATTTCAGGAAAATCTGTCAGCAGCTTTTTCAGCTCATTTCTGGCCAGTCTTTCATCATCGATGATAATGGTCTTTATCATGGGGCTCAATTTAAAAATATTCCGATAAATGTAATGAAATTGGAGATTGCCGGAACCAGAAATTGACCATCGGTAAACCGGTTTCGGTCAAAAAGAAAAAGGCCAGACTTAGAAAAGTCCGGCCGTTGTTGATCGTACCCTTTAAAACTAAACTCTTAATTGGTTAACTTAACTATTTTCTGACTGTATGTTTCATTTCCATTGACGGCCTTCACCAGGTAGATGCCCACAGGTACGTCCGAAATATTGAGCAGTTCCGTCTGACCGGCATCTGCCGCAGTTTTTTCTTTCAGCAGGTTCCCATGCGTATTATAGAGGTCGAAAGCCAGTGATTTACCCTGCCAATCCTGGGGGATGCTAAAGCGCAGTTCCGTTTGCTGGGTATTGGGATAAACCGATATCCCGGTAAGGTAGTTTCCTGTCGTAGCTATCCGTAGCAATTGCATATCCGAATAAGATATGTTTCCATTCATGTCCACCGATTTAAGGCGGTAGTAAACGGATGAGCCATTCAGGTTGTCCAGATCGTCTTTATAATAGTATACGCGTTCGCTTTTGCTATTCCCTTCCTGTGCGAAGACAATGGCTGCATCATCAAACTGAATGCCATCCCCGCTGCGCTGAATAGAGAAATAATTTGCGTTGATTTCCTGGCCGGTGGCCCATTTGAGCAGGGCTTTGTGTTGCTGGTCGGTTTTGATTTCTGCACTGAAATAAGAGAGGGTAATATTAGCAGCAGAATTTATATTATGAGGATTCACCTGGGCGGTGGGAATAGCCGAACCTTCCTGTTCAAGTATGTTGTATTTATAAGGTAACCTTTGTGAATATGTATTCATAGCTAGTAGCAGAAAAAAAATTCCAAGTGAATTTCTTGTGTATTTTGTTTGGTTTGCGATAATATTTCTGCGGTACAGATTTTGCATAACTGTGTTTGCTTAGGGTACGATGATTTTTTTTCAGGTAACCACAGTTATTGGACAGACGGAAGTTTTCTAGGAGACGGAATATATATAGGAAAAAAATCTATGTCTATTGGAGATTGGACCAGAAATTCAATCAGAAAAATTGGATAGTTTGACGCGGGCTTTTGCAAGCCTTTCTAAAATCTCTCAATAAAGTTCAATGGCGCTTTAAATCGTGATCGGAAAATTGGATGGGAATTGGTTTTAAGGAGATTGGGTACTATGCTACAACAGGACAAAGATTCATTTTTTATTTGATAAATGCAAATTATCAGGGAAAGAAATTTGGAAAAAAAGGGTGGCCTAATATTGGGTCCATTGGTATTCAGTTACTTAAACTCTATTTATAATGCGGCATGATTTGATTAGCCAGTTCGGTCATCTTTTTCACCCCATCATCGGGGAGATTGCCCTTCTTGAACTCAGCCATGACTTCCGGCAATTTGTTTTCCATTTCTAGTAGGAAATGTTCTTCAAATTCCTTCACCTTTCTAACAGGCACCGTCCTCAGCAGACCCTGAGTCCCCAGGTAGATGATTGCAACCTGTTTTTCAACAGGAAAGGGAGCGAACTGGGGCTGTTTCAGGATTTCCACGTTACGGGAGCCCTTGTCCAGCACGAGCTTGGTAGCAGCATCCAGGTCTCCCCCGAATTTTGAAAATGCTTCCATTTCACGATAGAGCGCCTGGTCCAGTTTGAGGGTACCGGCCACCTTTTTCATGGATTTGATCTGGGCATTCCCGCCTACCCTGCTTACAGAAATCCCGACATTGATTGCCGGCCGGATACCGGAGTTAAAGAGGTTGCCCTCAAGGAATATCTGTCCGTCTGTAATGGAAATCACGTTGGTTGGAATATAGGCGGAAACATCACCTGCCTGGGTTTCGATGATCGGCAACGCTGTCAGGGAGCCTCCTCCTTTTACCAATGAGCGGATCGATTCGGGCAGGTCGTTCATGTTCTTAGCCACGCCATCATCGCTGATGATCTTGGCGGCTCTTTCCAACAAACGGCTGTGAAGGTAGAACACATCTCCGGGATAGGCTTCGCGCCCAGGCGGGCGGCGGAGCAGGAGCGATACTTCCCGGTAAGCAACAGCCTGTTTGGAAAGGTCATCATAGATGATCAGGGCGGGTCTTCCGCTATCGCGGAAGTATTCCCCGATTGCAGCACCTGCAAAGGGTGCATAGAATTGCAGAGGAGCGGGATCAGAAGCCGATGCAGCTACAATCACGGTATATTCCATGGCGCCGTAGTCGGTCAGGGTTTTCATCACCCCTGCGATCGTGGATGCCTTTTGGCCGATGGCCACATAGATGCAGAATACCGGTTTGCCGGCTTTGTAGAATTCCTTCTGATTGATTATGGTGTCCAGGGCAATGGCGGTCTTTCCTGTCTGGCGGTCGCCGATAATCAGCTCACGCTGTCCTCTTCCGATTGGAATCATGGCATCGATAGCCTTGATTCCCGTTTGTAAAGGCTCTTTCACGGGCTCTCTGAAGATTACTCCTGGCGCCTTTCTCTCCAGGGGCATTTCAAATCTTTTCCCTGTAATGGGGCCCTTCCCATCAATGGCTTCTCCAAGCGTATTCACAACGCGGCCAAGCATGCCTTCTCCAACCTCAATCGAGGCAATTTTACCGGTCCTCCTGACTTTTGCTCCTTCCTTAATATCTCCGCTTTCTCCCATTAGCACCACCCCTACATTGTCTTCTTCGAGGTTCAATGCAATCGCCAGCACACTGTTTTCGAATTCTACGAGTTCTCCGCTTTTTACGTTATTCAACCCGTACACCCGGGCAATACCGTCACCCACCTGCAGTACTGTTCCAACTTCTTCTATTTCAGCGGCTGCATTGAAATTGCTGAGCTGCTGCCTCAGTATCGCTGAAATTTCATCCGGTTTAATTTCTGGCATAAATGATCACTGTTTATGATTTATCGAATTCTATAAATAAATTCATTTTTCTCAAATTCTTTGCGCACGGTATTCAATTTGTAGGCCACGCTGGTATCCACCATCTGCCCCCCTGCTTCCAAAATGAATCCGCCGATCAGGGACTCATCCAAAACGGTATTCAGTTCAATTGCCTGAGAGGCATGATTGATATTCACCTTATCCAGAATGGCTTGTTTCACTTCTTCAGCGATAGGCTGGGCCGTAGTGAGTTTAACCTGGTAAATGCCCTTTAAGTCCTTGTATTGTCGGATAAAAGCGGGTATGATCTCAGGCAGCACATTTTCTCTGTTTTTGGAGATCAGCAAACGGACGAACAAAGAAGTGATCGAACCGATATTTCCTTGTGTAACGGCGGCAAAAGCCTTTTCTTTTTTATCTGCCTTTATAACAGGGCTTTTGAGCAAGATCACGAATTCCCTGCTGGCCTTGCAAACCGCCTGCAAATAGACCATGTCCTGATAAATGGAATCCAATGACCCCTTTTCAAGTGACAGATCGAAAAGGCTTTTTGCATAACGGGCAGCTAAACGGGGATTGGGCATCATTGGGAATCGGTTTTAGTTAAGCCTAACTTCTCCAGCCAGTTGTCTGATATAATTCTCCTGCTCGGATTTGTTTGAAAGCTCCCTGCGCAGGATCTTCTCACTAATGTCGATCACAAGGCTGCCCACCTGATTTTTCACGTCTATCAAGGCTGCCATTTTATGCTGTTCGATCACCGACTGGGCATCGGATATGATCTTCCCGGCATCTAGCTTGGCCTGTTCCCTCGCTTCATTGATGATCTTATCTTTCAGGTCACGGGCTTCTTTCAGTAACAGGGCGCGTTCTTCCCTGGCTTTGGCTAATAATGCTTCGTTCTCCGATTGGAGCTGCGCCATTTCCGCTTTCACTTTTTCCGCTGTCGCGAGCGAATCCGCGATGCCCTTCTCTCTTTCCGCCAATCCTTTTACAATGGCCGGCCATGCAAATTTTCCCAGTATGAAGAAAACCACAAGGAAAGCGAGTAAGGTCCAAACCAGCAATCCGAATTCAGGAAGTAGCAATTTCATCTGTAAATATTTAGTTTTTTCTGTCTGTCAGATGTAACCTCACTTTTACATTTCCCTGTTTGAGCCAAATTGCTCATGCTTGGTTTCACCTTTAATAATTTTAAATTTCAAAAATTAGCTGCATTCTCAGCCCTGTGCTTCAAATGCAGCCAAATTGCAGTACATGATATCATTTCAATACCATTGCAAGGAAGCCGACGATAATGGCGAACAGCGCAGCTCCTTCTACAAGAGCGGCAGTCAGAATCATGTTGCCCCTGATGTCATTAGCCACTTCCGGCTGACGGGCAATCGCTTCGACGGCGCCCTTACCGATCTGGCCAATGCCAATGCCGGCGCCTACAGCGGCCAGGCCAGCGCCAATAGCACCACCGGCGTTCGCAGTCGCATCGAGCATAATTGTCATTAAATCCATAGTTCTTACTTTATGTTGATGATTGAAAAATTCTTAAGCCAGCATCGAATCCTCTGCCTTTTCATGATGCTGATGCAATTTGCTCTCAATGGCCTGGCCAATGAAGACTGCCGTCAGCATGGTGAAAATGAATGCCTGCAGGAAAGCAACCAGCACTTCGATCATATAAATAAATACAGTAAATGCGATGGAAAACGGGGCTGTACCCCAGCCCGCATATTTACTCAGATTCGCGAAAATAAATATCAGGGAGATAAGGCAGATGATGATGATATGACCTGCGACCATATTGGCGAACAAACGTATGATCAAAGCAAAGGGCTTGATAAATACGCTGATGAGTTCTACGGGCACAAGGATGAATTTAACCCCTAAAGGCACGCCGGGCGGGTTGATGATGTGGCCCCAGTAATGCTTATCAGAGCTGAACAATATGACGACAAAGGAGATTATTCCAAGCACCGCAGTAAAAGCGATATTGCCCGATACATTGGCCGAACCGGGGATCAGACCAAATAGATTGTTGATAAGAATGAAAAAGAAAATAGTGAGCAGGAAGGGAAGGTATTTGTCATAGGAAGTTCCCAGGTTAGGTTTTGCCACTTCATCACGAACAAAGGTTATGACAGGTTCAAGTAGACCCTGAGAGCCTTTAGGAGCAGATGTCACTCCATAACCCATCCTGTATTTTTTTGCGATCCGTAGCATGACCCAGATGAAAAATGCGAGTGCGATCAGCATTTGCACTACATTACGGGTAATTGATATATCAAAGATCCTGATTCCTGCGTCAATCTTTCCGTTTTCGTCGAGGGCGACAATATCCTGAGCATTGTAAAAGGTCGGATCCAGACCCAATTCCTGAATTCTGGAATCAGTCAGCATCAGGTAGTTATGATAGGATTCTTCCCCATGATGAAAATGGGATGACATAAAAAGATCCAATCCCCTTTGTTGGGAGTAAAGTATGACCGGAAGGGGGAAGGAAATGGGGGTTTTTTCACCGTTATCTCCAACCATGTCCAGGATATGAAAATCATGGTTGTTCAGAACATGACCGAAAATCACTTCTTTTGCATCAAAGCCCTTTTTTTCGTCCTTTTTGCCATTGCCATCCTGAGCCTGGACCTTGTTCAAAATCCCGATGCAAAAAAGGCTGAAAGCCGCTACCAATAAAGGTCTTAAGCTATTTGGCATCATGGTCTACCCTAAAATTTGCGCAAAGATAAGGGCGAAGCATGGAAATATGAAATCGGGTTTTAATTCGTAAAACTACCTTGAAATTCCGCTTTGAATTGTCTATTTTGACCCATTCAATTATTAATTAATTCCATATTCTATAGTCCCGGACACTATCGGCCCCATTCTGGCGTTCTTTTTGGTATCCACCGGGTTAAAAGAAAAAACAAGAACCATGAAAAAAAGTGTAAGAATTCTGACTATTCTGGCAATATTCGGCGCAGCCATTATTCTGCCTAATTCCTGCAGCAAGAGCAGCAATTCCAGTTCAAACAATTCAGACAACCAGACAAACGACAACAATGCGGCAAATACAACGGCCAAAGCCGCCGCCGCAGACTATGCCTATGACGATGCGTTCAATATAGCCGTCCAGACAGGCAATAATGAGGGATTGGATAACCTGATGCAAGGAAAGGGAAAGGTCGGCTCATCCACTTTGGGAGATAATATCGCTGGCGCCTATTACTGCGCCATGGTTACTGTTTCCGGAAGTACTTTTCCAGTCACTGTCACAGTGGATTTCGGAAGCGGTTGTAAGAGTGCGGATAGCATCAGCCGTTCAGGATCCATTACCTATGTATTTTCCGGACATCTGAGCGTACCCGGAACCACCATTTCCGCATCTTTCAATAATTATGTCGTAAACGGCTATGAGTTGAACGGCACTTATTCGATAACAAATTCCACCACAAATATTTCCAGTCCTCAGTTGACTACCACACTCAGCAATGGAAATATTACTTTCCCAAGCGACACTACCTATTATCTGAACAGGACCAAGACGGTTGCGGTGGTCTCAGGAAGCATCAGCGATATCTCAAGCCTGGTCTTCAATATCACAGGTAATTTTTCCTTCGGCAGTTCATTTGGCGATAGCCTCACCGCTACCATCACTTCTCCGCTCGAAAGAAAGGAGACCTGCAATTGGGTTGATTCCGGCATCGTATCATTTACCTATTCCAAGGCTGGCGTGAGCGTAAGTGGAACCCTGGATTATGGAAGCGGGACCTGCGATAATCTGGCAGAGATCGAGATCGGTTCCTTTACGGAAGAGATTACCATTCTTTAAAGAAATTCCTTAGCATATACTGAACAGGTTGCCCTGGGGCAACCTGTTTTTTTTAGACCTAAACCTCAATGTCCCTGATTTTCACTCCGTGGAGTTGTTTGTTGAACTGCATCTCGTGCAATTTACTATAGAACCCACCTCGGGCCAGTAATTCCTCATGAGTACCGGATTCGATTATTTCTCCTTTGTCCAGCACGATGATCTTGCTGGCTTTCCTGATGGTCGAAAGCCGGTGAGCGATCACGATCGAAGTCCTGCCTGCCACGAGACGATCGATCGCTTTCTGGATGAGGATCTCCGATTCCGTATCTACGGAGGAAGTAGCTTCATCCAAAATGAGGATGGAAGGATTGTATAATAAGGCACGGATAAAGGAAAGCAGTTGTCTTTGGCCTAAAGAAAGTGTGCTTCCTCTTTCCATGACATTGAAATCGTATCCACCGGGTAAATCCATTATGAATTCATGCATGCCCATGAGCTCCGCAGCTTCGATGATTTTTTCTTTGGGTATGGAATCGTTTCGAAGAGTAATATTATCCAGTATGGATCCGGAGAAAAGAAATACATCCTGGAGGACCACCCCGATATGGCTGCGCAGGGACTGAAGCCTATAATCTTCAATGGGTATATCGTCGATCCGGATCTGCCCCTTCTGAATATGATAAAGCCTGTTGAGCAGGCTGATGATGGAGGTTTTTCCGCTGCCGGTATGACCGACAAGGGCAATCGTTTCCCCGGAGTTTACTTCAAAAGAAATATCTTTCAGTACATATCGGTCCTCGTTATAAGCAAAACTGACATGGTCGAATTCTATTTTGCCTTCCATGAGTTCCGGTGAATAGCTTCCTTCTGTATTGATATAATCCTGATTGTCCAGGACCTTGAATACCCTTTCGCTGGCGACCATGCCCATCTGGATGACGTTGAATTTGTCTGCGATCACCCGTAAAGGACGGAATAGCAGGTTGAGGAAAAGTGTGAAGGAAATGATCTTACCTGAAAGTTCAGCAGCATACAGATGAGATACATGAAATACCTGTCTAGCCTCCCACCAAACGAGCAAGCCCATAGAAATCGCAATAATGATCTCTACAAAGGGATAAAAAATTGAATAAGCGAAAATCGCATGGATATTCGCATTGCGGTGTTCGCGGTTGATCTTTTTAAATTTTTCAAATTCTCTCCCTTCTGCGGCAAATGCCTGTACGATCTGCATTCCTGTGATATGTTCCTGGACAAAGGCATTGAGGCTGGCCACCGCATTGCGCACCCTGATAAAGGATTTGTTGACGGTTTCCTTGAATAGATTGGTTGCCGCGATTAGCAGGGGAAATGGGGCCATGCAGATCAGAGTGAGTTTCCAGTCCACATAAAACATGAAGGCCAGTATGGAAATGATCGAGAGCAGATCGGCAATGATGGGTATTATGCCATCGGAAAAGATATCGTTTACCGCTTCTATGTCATTGATGGTCCGGGTGGTCAGTGTTCCGATGGGAGTCTTATCAAATTGGGAAAGGTTGAGACCAAGAACTTTGCGATAGACTGTTGTTCTGAGGTCCTTGACAACCGTCTGTCCCAGCCACGCAGTAATATAAGCGAAATAGAAACGGCAAATCGTTTCAAGGATCAGCAAACCGATTTGCAGAAGGGTTATCCAGATGACCATTTTGACCATGAGTTCACTGAAGGAATGGTCGGTCGTGACGCTGCGGCGGATATAATTATTGACTGTGACCTGGATAAGATAGGGCCTTAAAGGGGAAACCAGGGCCAGGAGAATTGAAAGCAACACGGAGAGATAAACCCTTCCATTATATGGCCTGGTATATTCAAAAACCTTTTTTAAAGCGCTAAAGTCGAAAATTTTTTTTGCTTTGACATTGCCCGGCATAGAAACTGCAAATATAACTGGTTTCGGAACTCTGGGGAATAAGAAGGCGGTGCCGGACGGGTATTAGCCGGTCAGTCTGAATGGCCATCCTTCGTTATCATTTTTGAATGATCACTCTTGTGCCTTTGGGAACAAGGTCATAAAGCTCTTCCACGTCTTCCCTTTTCAGGGAAATGCATCCGTTAGTCCAGTTTTGAAACATGTCGACGGCCATTTCGTCGTGATTCCAGGTTCCATGGATCCCAATGCCGCTGCCGATCCTGGCCCCTGCGGGGATCAGGCCCCTTGCTTTCCGATCGTTGAATTTGGTGATATCTGCCCTGGTAGGATAGTCGAGAAGCATCATGCGGTCCCATTTGGAATCAGGTCTTTTGATAATGATATGGTATTCCCCTTCCGGCGTCCTGCGGTCGCCCTCCACCATTTTATCTTCCAGGGATTTGCTTCCAAATACTACGGGATAGGTCGCATACCAACCCTCTTTATCATAAAGTTTCAATTCATAATCAGATTTCACGATGATGATATAGACCTCTCCCTCCCTGTCCAAAACCCTGTGAAAGGGATTTTTCATGGAATGCCTGAAATTGCTGTGATGAAAAGAGAAAAAAGCAAGTGAAACCATTAGAAACAGAAGGGTTCTTACAGGGCGCATACCATCCGAATTAAAGTTAATAATGGTTCAAACGCCATGCCATTTCCAATTATTTTGGATGAGCTGTTCTTTAACTATTTATTCAGTATTTCCGGGGAAGAAGACCCAGGTAATGCCTGGTCCCGCTATTACCAATTGCCCAGCCTGATCCCGATAGTATAAGGAACCTGGTCGAGTCCATCGCGGAACATGCTCCGGGTAGCATAGGATCCATACAAATCGATGATACCCAGTTGTATTTCCCCGATCCAGGAAATCTTCCAGGGATTCAAATCAAATTCATCGTGCGTTTTCTGTTTCCCATTTTCGGAAGTAATTGTTTTCTGGCGTGAGGAATAAAGGTATCCGGCGCTTGCTCCCAGACTGATGCCATATCCCCTGCGTTTATGCGGAGTAAAGTTAAAATTGAGCATCAGGGGGATAGTGGCATAATCTGTGGCCAGTTTGTTTTTGTGATAATGCCTCAGGCTGTCATAGGTGACTTCTGTTTGCGGGTTCTCGCTGAACAGGATGGGAGCATCATACCGATAATTGTTCAATTCAACACCAAGGCCATATTTCAGATTGACAACATGTTTGATCAGGTTGAGCCGCTGCATGAAAACCCAGATATTCACATCCACCGATTTGCCTGTTTTCAGGTTGAACCAATCTTTTGTGGAACCTTTTGCAAAACTGGAGGGATAAACTGTCATGTCATTGTAGTTGGCGAATCCCAGATCCACGATCACCCAATTGGTTGTAATATTGGAAGGATGGTAATTGCGATGATGCCTAGGCCTGATATTCATCGTGTCCTCATCATTGCTGCCGTTTCGCAGTATCACCATATTGCCTACATGCAGGGTATCATTTCCACGTACATTGCTTTTTGCCACTGAATCATTTTGTGCGTCCGTATTCAGGACGGCAAAAAATGCCGCCGTGAAGAAAATTGTCTTTAACATAATCTGTTTCTATTATTTTAATGCGATTTGAAAACTCCCGATGGTTACCGACCGCCTGTTGCCGGTTTGATCAGCATTGGCAGTCTTGTTCACAACACGGGATACCGTCCTGAAAATTCCACGCAGTCTGTTTTTCCTTTCAGGACGATCTTCATCGTCTGAAGCCAGAGAATTATTATCATCTACATAAGCCGTATTGGTTAGATAGTTACTCCTGTCATCAACAAACACGATCAATTTGTCCGGGGCCAGGCCCTTCGGCTGGTCGTGCAGGATGGGTTTGAGTATTGCCTGATCCGTCGTCTTTACCACAGTAGATATTTTCAGTGCGATTGCCGATTCCGAAACCAAAGAAGAATCACCGGAGACTGGCTCCTGAGGAGAAATTGGCTTATTGTCCGGATCAATCCCCTGCAGATGATCAGGCTTTCCACTCGTTTTCTTAGGTGGAGTGGAGTTCCGAATCGGCTTATGAATCGAATTCAGGACCAGCCCGTTCAAAGATGCTCCCGCTCTATTTGACAAGGAGTCCTTTGAGAAAGCGATCCCGGAAGCCTGGCGGGGATGGCGTTGACCTTTGACATTATCTGCCTTAATATTTCCTGAGGCCTGGTCTGTCCCATTCTGAGCGCCTGCCCCTGGACTGAATAAGTCATGCCTGTCATAGAAAAGAAATCCCGTAACCAGCAAAAAGGCGATAGCCGCAGCCGAAAGAGCCCATAAAAGAGGGATGGGTTTCCTAACCTTTCTATAAAGAATATTTTTATCCGGGAAGACAACCGATGGATCGGCCGCGAATCTGGCCTGAAGCAGGAGTTTGAATTCCTTTTCCAATCCGGGATGGAGGGCAAGAAATTCTTCCACCTTCTTTTTATCAGAGCCATCCAATTCACCATCGTGGTAAAGAAGAAAATATTCCTGATAATTTTCCGGATTCAGGGTCCGGCCGCCTATTTCCGCTTTGAACAGTCCATCTATGCCCGGATAAACAATATGCTCATCGGGTCTTAGTACGGATTGTTTCAGCACATTGAGTTCTTCTTCCAGGTCCGGATTCAATAGTACAAAATCTTCAACCGCAACCCGGTCTTCAGAGGACAATTCCTTGTCCACATAAAGCAAAAAATATTCTTCGTAATTATACCTGTTGATCATTTTACAATACGTTTTCCAGGCTCACCAAAAAAGTTTTCAATTGAATGCGTGCCCGGTGGAGATAGACCTTCACCTGACTTTCATTCAGGCCCGTGATCCGCCCGATTTCTTCATAACTGTACCCTTCATAATCCTTTAAAAGAATGAGTGCGCGCTGGGTTTCGTTCAATCGGGCGAGAGCTGTTTCAAGGACCTTTCTGAGCTGGGGATTTGACTGTTTTTCCTGTATCCTGGCCTGTTCAGGAAAATCCTCTTTCAACTGCACACGTTTCTGTTTTCTGATATGATCAATCATCTGGTGATAAGCAATGGTGAACAAATACGATTTCGCTTTTAACCCATCGATCTCAGGCCTGTTCTTCCACAATTTCTCAAATGCGGTTTGCACCACATCCTTTGCGTCCTCTTCATGCCTGAGATTTTTCACAATGAAACGGTATACGCCATCGGCATATTCGGTCACGCAGTCATTGTACTCTTTTTCGGTCATTTTTCTTTCGTAAACATTGGTTGGTTAACCAGCTTTCTATCATCCCATTGCTCTCTCCTATCCTATACGAATGCCAACTGTGTTTTGTTACAGCAGTATTAGGAGTAAAATTTGAATTGATTTAATTTTCCGTAGCGGAAAGAAGACGTTTGGTAAGAGATTCCAGGAGAATGAGATCAGTCTGTGCTTTCTTTTGTTCACACTTTTCACTGCCCGAACATTCCGAGTTGCTTGTGCTGTTAGCTTGTCTGTAGGAGATGAGAATTCCGCAGACCAACAAAAGGAGCACAACTAAAAATAATCTTTTAATCGTTTTGTTGCTCATGTAAATCCGGTACAAAAGTAGGCAAATTATCGAAAGATGGCCATTTTCTGGCCTATTTAATTTGAGCCGGGGTGAAAAAGCCCATGATTTCCCAACTGCTTATCTTTACCGGCCAAATGAGCATTTATGAATCAATCTTTTGTAAACAGGATAGGGACTGAACTGGAGGAAATCCGCAATTCCGGGCTTTTTAAGACTGAAAGGGTGATTGCCAGCGAACAGGGACCTGAAATCCTGGTCAATGGCAGAACGGTACTTAATTTTTGTGCTAATAATTACCTGGGGCTTTCATCTCATCCGAAAATAATCGAAGCCGCTCATAAGGCCATTGACAGCCGTGGTTATGGGCTGAGCAGCGTCCGTTTCATTTGTGGAACACAGGATATTCATAAGGAACTTGAAAAAAAGATCTCCCTCTTCGTGGGAACGGAAGACACTATTTTATATGCCGCCGCTTTCGACGCCAACGGCGGGGCCTTCGAGCCTCTTTTCAATGAACAGGATGCCATCATCAGCGATGCCCTGAACCATGCTTCGATCATTGACGGTGTGCGACTCTGTAAAGCCCAGCGTTACCGGTATGAACATAATAATATGGCTGATCTGGAGGCCAAATTGAAAGAAAGCGCAAATCTCAGAAGCCGCATCATTGTGACCGATGGGTCATTCAGCATGGATGGGACTATTGCGCAACTGGATAAGATCTGCGAGTTGGCCGATCGTTTCGATGCCATAGTGATGAGCGATGAATGCCATTCTTCGGGATTCTTAGGGAAGACAGGAAGGGGAACTCATGAATACAGAGGCGTAATGGGAAGGGTCGATATCCTGACAGGGACCCTGGGCAAAGCCTTAGGGGGCGCAAGCGGAGGCTTTACGAGCGGGCGCAGGGAAATTATCGAAATCCTGCGCCAGCGTAGCCGACCCTACTTGTTTTCAAACACTGTCGCACCTTCGATCGTGGGGGCCTCAATCGCCGTCCTGGAAATGCTCAGCCAAACAACCGAACTGCGGGATAAGCTCGAATTAAATACCCTTTATTTCCGGAAAAAAATGACTGAGGCCGGATTTGATATTAAAGCGGGTGACCATCCGATCGTGCCCATCATGCTTTATGATGCAGTTGTCGCACAGGAATTTGCAGCCAAATTGCTTGACGAAGGAGTCTATGTGATCGGTTTCTTTTATCCTGTCGTGGCGAAGGGACAGGCCAGGATAAGGGTTCAACTCAGCGCTGCGCATGAAACGGGACACCTGGATAAAGCCATAGCTGCATTTACCAAGGTGGGAAAAGAACTAAAGGTGCTGCAATGATTCAAATGGGGCGGCTGGCTCAGTCGTTACCTATTATCGGCTGGCGATTACACTAATCTCCACATTGACGTTCTTAGGGAGTCCTTTGACTGCTACGGTTTCCCTGGCAGGGAAATGGCCGGCAAAATACTTTCCGTAGATCTCATTGACCTGTGCAAAAAGAGACATATCGCTAAGGAAAATGGTGGTTTTCACTACATGATTGAAATCCAGACCCGCTTCGGAGAGAACCGATTTCAGGTTATGCATGACCTGGTGAGTTTCTCCAATAATGTCTTTAGCTTCCACATTACCGGAAGCAGGATTAATCGCAATCTGCCCCGAAACGAATAAAAGATTGCCGGCAAAAACAGCCTGGCTATATGGGCCGATGGGGGCAGGAGCATTTTCAGTATTGATTATTTTTCTTTCCATGAGCCAAAACTATGGAAAAGCCGGTAGCTGTTCAAAGAGTTCCGTCAAACAAGAATATAAAAAAAATTATTTATGAGCATCGCAATTCTTTCCAGCGGGATACAGAAGGAAGAAATGATCAGAAAACTTAAGGAGAAGGCAGAATCCCTTCTCTGGACCAGTAGCCTGAAAGAACTCTGTGAGGTCAGGGGAGCGGATGCTTATATCGATCTGGATTTCAAATATGAACCGGCAAGGATAAAAATGCTTAAGGGACTGCTTCCCAGCCTGGTTTTTATATCCTCTATATCACATACCCTGAGTGAAATAGGAGAACCTTTTATAAGGCTCAACGGTTGGCCGGGCTTTTTGGGAGGACCGGTCTGGGAACTGGCTTTTCGCGAAGGTCATATGGACCCCTCAATCAAGGCTTTTCTGGATAAAACAGAGCTCCCCTTTCGAATCGTACCTGACCAGCCTGGACTAGTAGGAGCGCGCATTCTTTGCAACATCATTAACGAAGCCTATTTTGCCCTTCAGGAAGGAGTTAGCTCAAGGGAAGAAATTGATCTTGCCATGAAATTGGGCACGAATTACCCATACGGCCCATTTCAATGGTGCGAACTAATCGGAGTCCGGTATGTTTTTGAATTGTTGAGTAGGTTGAATCAGGATGCCCCCCTTTATCAATCATCCGATTTGTTGGAGCAAGAAGCAAAAATGAGTTAAAATGGCATTGATCCTTAATATTGATACCTCCTCTGAAAAAGCCAGTATTTGCCTTTGCAATAAAGGAGTGTGTGCGGGTCTCAGCGAGAACTTGGAACAAAAGGAGCATTCTTCCTGGCTTCATCCTGCCATCTCCCACCTATTAAAAGAACAGGGGGTAAAGGTCAGCGACCTGAATGCCATTGCCGTGACAGAGGGGCCCGGATCATACACCGGTCTAAGAGTAGGGCTTGCTGCAGCAAAGGGAATCTGCTACGCCCTTAAAATTCCATTGATTACCGAAAATACCCTCAAAGTAATGGCTTTTGCGGCTATCGGTCAATCGGAGGATAATGAGGTTCTTCTGTTTTGCCCCATGATCGACGCGAGAAGGATGGAGGTTTTTACGGCAATATTTAACCGAAATTTAGAGGAACGGGGGGTTCCTGTAGCCCTTGAACTTACACCGGATAGCTTTCCCATGCTAAACAGGGGGCAATCCATCTTGTTTTTCGGTTCCGGCAGCGGGAAATGGAGAAAAATCTGCCATTCGCCCCTTGCGGGATTCCCAGATTTTGAATTCAATGCAGGTTCTTTGGGGAAATTGTCCTATGCCAAATTCTTAAAGGATGAATTCACCGATGTGGTGTATAGCCAACCCGCTTATATAAAAGATTTTCACACTTATAATAAAAATTGAAAAAAATGAGATATTTCGAATATAGAAGTCTTATAATTCGTTGGTCAGTAGTAATTTTGCATATCTCCTAATTTAAGCTCAATCACAATGACATTAGTTTCAACTAATCACTGGATGGTTATTAACGGATCTGAGGGTAATCCAGTCAGAATAGATTTTGTGAGTTTGAAAAAAGCTTCCATGATCCTTCGTGCCCTCAATCATAAGCTCAGACAACAGATCGTCAAATTACTGGACGACAATAAAAGATTGACAGTCACAGAAATTTATATACAACTCCGTCTGGAGCAATCCGTTGCATCACAGCACCTTGCTATCCTTCGCAAAGCTGGAATCGTCACAACAGAGCGTGATGGAAAATTCATTTATTACACCGTTAGCGGCGATAGGGTTGCGCATATCATGAGAAGTGTCGCCAGCCTGATCGAATAGCCGTTTCGGTACAGTTGCAAGCTTTCAAATTGCACTATTTTAGAGTATTTTTACAAAAAAAGGACCATGTTCATCAAGCAATTATATACCAATTGCCTAAGCGAAGCAGCTTATTATGTTGAAAGCGAGGGAGAAGCTGCGATTATTGATCCGCTGCGGGATGTAGATGTTTATGAGGATTTAGCTAAGGAAAGGAATGCCGTGATCCGCTATATTTTTGAAACCCATTTCCACGCTGATTTTGTGAGTGGTCACCTCGAATTGGGGAAAAAGACAGGAGCCCCCATCATCTACGGACCGAAGACAGAAACGAGTTTCGATATTTATCATGCTGCAGACGGGGAATCCTTTAAACTGGGGGGGATTTCCATTGAAGTGCTTCATACCCCCGGCCATACCATCGAGTCTTCCTGTTATCTGGTCAGGGATGAAAAAGGAGCACCAAGCGCCCTCTTCTCCGGAGATACGCTTTTTGTAGGTGATGTTGGGAGGCCTGACCTGAGCAGCGGCAATCTTTCAAAAACAGAATTAGCCGGAATGCTTTATGATTCCCTGCATGAAAAGATCCTGACCCTTCCCGACGATGTATTGGTATATCCTGCCCACGGTGCAGGCAGCAGTTGTGGAAAAAACCTGGGTCCATCAACCTATAGCAGCATCGGAGTAGAAAAGAAAACCAATTATGCTTTACAAGCACCTTCAAAAGAGGCATTCATTGATGCGGTCACGGAAGGTTTGACTCCTCCCCCGCAATATTTTCCGCTCAATGCGCGGATCAACAAAGAAGGATATCGCAGCCTGGACAAAATTCTAGAGAAAGGCCTTAGCCCCCTGTCCCCAGTTCAGGTGGCCAATTTGCTCGAAAAGGACGAAGTCATTTTACTTGATACCCGCAATGAAAATATATTCTGCGAAGGATTTATTCCCGGTTCAGTTGGTATCGGACTGAACGGGCGTTTTGCAGAATGGGCAGGAAGCCTGCTTCCTTTTGAAAAACCCCTGATCCTGTTAACTGAAGCCGGTAAGGAAAAGGAAACCATCGTGCGTCTGAGCCGCGTGGGATTTGAAGAAATTATCGGATATATCGACGGCGGTTTTGAAGCCTGGAAAAACGATGGCAGGAGCATTGATATGATCGTAAATGTTGATGGCGAAGAATTGGCAATGGATCTTCCTTTTGACGAGAATCTGGTAGTGGTTGATGTCAGAAGGGAAACCGAATTTGCAGACGGACATGTCAAGGAGGCGCTGAATATGCCACTTAACGAAATGATGGACCCCGCCAGCATGGCCACGCTCGAAGATCATCATAATATTTACCTGTATTGCGGAAGCGGCTACCGAAGCGTAATAGCGGCATCCCTGATGAAAAGGCAGGGAATCCACAATCTGCACAATATCATAGGCGGCTGGAACAGCATACAGCAAATTCCGAATATTCCTCTTGCCAAGGAAAACAGTGTGTTAAATTAAACCGGGTAGATCTATAGTACAGTTCTCGGACCGCTTCCCTTTCAATGTCTCCTGAAAGGTTAGTTTTGCTTATGGAAAATTTTGAAGTCAAATTGAAGGCATTGGTCGAGTCCGCCATAGAAGAAGATCTAGGCGGGGGAGATTTTTCCAGCCTTTGCTGTATCGGGGAAAAGGACAGGGGCAATGCAGTTCTGAAGATCAAGGAAGATGGTGTACTTGCCGGCCTAATAGTCGCCGAAAAAATATTTTCCTGGAAAGAAAACGGATCCCGTTTCGAAGCATTCAAGAAAGACGGAGAAGAGATGCGGGCGGGCGAAATCGCTTTTGAAGTTGAATCCTCAGTGCGTTGCATTCTGGCCTGCGAGAGATTGGTATTGAACTGTATGCAACGGATGTCCGGCATTGCCACTCTTACCCGACAGTATTGCGAAAAAATCAAGGGCTGCAGGACCAGGATACTGGATACCAGGAAGACAACCCCGAATTTCCGTTTGCTGGAAAAGGAGGCTGTCCGAATCGGCGGGGGTTTGAATCACCGTTTCGGGCTCTACGACATGATCATGCTGAAGGACAATCATATTGATTACTGCGGAAGCATTGAAAGAGCCATTGAAAAAGCCAGCAACTATGTGCAGGGTTTGAAAATACCTCTTAAAATAGAAGTGGAAACAAGGAATCTTTCTGAAGTGAAACAAGTGATGGAGACTGGAAAAGTGGACCGTATCATGATGGATAATTTTTCCCCTTCGGAAATTTCGAAAGCGCTGGAAATCATAAAAGGCCGAATTGAAACCGAGGCCAGCGGAGGAATAAACCTGGACAATGTCCGGGATTTTGCGGAGACCGGAGTGGACTATATCAGTATCGGCGCCCTTATCCATCAGGCAAGGAGCCTGGATCTCAGCCTTAAAGCATATTAAATGAGCAAGAAAAACAAATCGAACAGCACAGGATTGGTATATAGCACCGATCCTGATTTCAAATGGAAGGAGGAACAGGCCGCCGAAGATACAAGCCCAAGCGGGCAACAGAAATTAAGGATAAGGCTCGATAAAAACCAACGGGCCGGGAAGACTGTAACACTGATACAGGGCTTTAACGGCAAGGAGGATGATCTGGATGAACTTGGAAAAAAGTTAAGGTCATTTTGCGGAACAGGGGGCTCCGTCAAAGACGGAGAGATCATCATCCAGGGAGATCAGCGCGAAAAGATTCTGCAATGGCTGCTGAAGAATGATTACAGGCAATCAAAAAAAGTATAAACTATTGACCCTGTGCCAGGGAATAAGCCTTCTTATCCCCCCACATATTCAGGAGCTCGGATGAACAGATCTTAAAGTCTCCGCTAAGGCTTACATAGAGTCCGATAACATCCTGCTGGTTAAGAGGATAAGTGTCGATGCTTTCAAAACGTACATTGTATTCGTTAACCAGGTTGGTATAGATCGATCCCGTTGGCCAGACCTGGGTTCCCCGATTGCTGATACTGACGAGGTTGAATTTTACACCAGCATGCCGCTGGCATTTTTTTGCAATCACTTCGGGCTGTTCCGAGCTTTCTATAAACATATCCACGCCCACGATCTTTTCTTCACTCATTTCCTTACTAACCAACATGGGGTTCTCGTCCAAATGGAAATGGGTGGGGGTAACAGGCATATTGGGAAGTAATGGCCTTGCCCCATGTTCCGGGGTTTTCCCGAAATTGTTGATGATGGTTTCTGCAAACTGGGTTGTATTTACAGGTGGAATCGATTTGTCTCCAAAATCTCCCGTATGAACACCACTTTCCAATGTATAGAGAAGGGAGTTCTCGATAATGGCCGCATTCTCCATCAAACCCAAATGCCTCAGCATGGCAATGCCGCTGAGCAAAAGGGCCGTAGGATTGGCTATATTCTTCCCGGCAATATCCGGAGCTGTGCCATGCACGGCTTCGAATATCGAAATATGGTCTCCAATATTGGCCGAGGGGGCAAAGCCAAGACCTCCTACCAGACCCGCACATAGATCCGATACGATATCGCCCTGCAAATTGGTCAGTACCATCACATCGAACTGGTCGGGGCGGGTAACGAGTTTCATGCACAGGTCGTCCACTATGACATCGTCCGCCTTGAGCTCGGGGTATTCCTTTGCCACCTCGTAGAAACAATCCAGGAAGAGGCCATCTGTAAGCTTCATAATATTGGCCTTGTGGCCGCAGGTAATACGCCTTGTCCCCTTTTTCTTGGCCATTTCGAAGGCATATTTGATGACCTGCAGGCTTCCGGGCCTTGTGATGAATCGCCTGCTCAGGGCTACATCATGTGTTGGCATATGTTCTATGCCTCCGTAGGTGTCCTCAATATTCTCCCTCACTACGGTGATATCAATGGGTATTCCTGCTTTTGAAAAAACCGTGTCCACACCGTGGAGGGTCTGAAAGACCCTTTTATTCGCATACGTATTCCAGGTCTTCCTGGCTGTCACGTTAACGCTTTTTACCCCCTTCCCTTTGGGAGTCTCCATGGGCCCCTTGAAAAGGAGGCCCATTTCTTCGATGCTATGTTTGGCCTCAGGAGTCATCCCATTGGAAAACCCTTTGTCAAACACCCATTTCCCCATATCTACAAACTGGTATTCGATAGGCACTTTGTTGGCCTCAAAGATTTTCAGAACGGCTTCCATGATCTCGGGACCAATGCCATCCCCCTTGGCAACTGCTATCTTCATATTGATAATTTCAGGTTTCGATGAGAAAGACGAAGTAAAAATAGGGTAGTTTTTTATTGGAAAATTAAATCGCTCAAATCTTTTACCAACGCCCTGTTTTGTTTAATTTTAATGTAAATTGTTTTGATGGTTAGCAAAATTTCAGAGGGAGTGGAAGTAAGCGTGGAAACCTTTTATCAACCGGATTACAGCAATCCTGTGGCAGGAGAGTACATGTTCGCTTATCGCATCACCCTGGAAAACCATAATCATTTCTCTGTAAAATTGCACCGGCGTCACTGGCATATTTTCGACAGCAACGGGTCCTATCGCGAAGTAGAAGGAGAAGGGGTGGTAGGAGTACAGCCCACACTACAGCCGGAAGAAAGATACCAATATATTTCAGGCTGTAATCTGCGCACAGAAATGGGGAAAATGTATGGAACCTATACGATGGAGAACCTGCAAAATAAACAAAACTTCGAAGTCAATATTCCGGCTTTTGAAATGATAGTGCCTTTTAAAATGAGCTGACGAGACTCCTTCGCTTCAGACGAGGATCAATGCATGAAACCCAGCCTTCCTTCCATTTGCCTGCTAAGTTGAGGCAGTTTTTTCCTTTCAATGAGAAAGCTGGCCAACTGTGCGATCTCCCTGAAAATAGAGTGTTTCTGAAGCGCTGACTGCAGGTAGTCCTTTCCGGTACTCCCTCCCGTTCCGATGCGGGCGCCGATGGTCCGCTGGACCATGCTAAGGTGGCGGAAACGCCAGGTGCTAAGCTGTTCATCCAATTCCAGCAACTGATTCAATAATTGGTAAGGGAGTTGCAGAACGGGATAGCCCCGATAAAGCATGATGAAGAGGGCGGCACGGGAGGCGGATGGAGAAAGAGAAAGGGCAGCGTTCGTCAAGTCATTGGTTCGCTCTCTGAAGAATGACTGGTCAAAAAATTGGAGGTTGTTTTTTTCCACTTCCGAAAGGCTCTCTCGGTAACATGCGCGGTATTCTTCCCAGAAAGGATGAAGGTTACCGGAGGAATGCCTGCTTGAAAAATTTTTCCAATTTTCATCCTCCTCAAAAAAAGGCATTCTTTCCAGCCATTGGTTGATGAGATGGAGAAGGGAAATCTCCTTTTCGGAATCTTTAACGAGTTGAATTTCCTCTTTTCGCAATTGCGACAAATAATAGTGTTGTCCGTGCCGGTCTTCATATTTCAATCCCAGCCTGCCTTCAAGGATTTTGAATTGCCAGCTTTGAAAACCGGATGCAGGTCTGAGCATATCGCGGAAATCCAGAAAATCCATCGGATTCATGGTCTCCATAACATCCATTTGTTGCACCAGGACCTTTAATATGGTTACGCAACGGGAAAGCCGGTGCACTACCGTTTGCAATTCCGGCGAATTGTCGTTGAGGGCAGGTTGCTGCATGATGGCGCAAACGCTGTTCACTTCAAACAAAATCTGGCGAAACCAGAGTTCATATGCCTGGTGAATAATGATGAAAAGCATCTCATCATGTGCAGGTTGACCCAATTTTTCACTTACTCTTTCCTGGGCATGCAGTATCTTCTCCAGTTGAAGATAATCGCTGTAATGAACTTCAGGTGGCATGCGATCGGTTTTAAAATTACGCCCCAAATTATCTGAAAATCCGGATTAAGCCTGATTAATCCTGCTTAAAGACAGTTTTCAATCGCGATCCGTCACGGATCTCTTCCGTGGCTGCACGCACCAGGGTATCATGCAGAGACAGATTGCCGAATACTTCCTGCTTGCCATTGCCTGATCTTCCCATTTCCACATTGACCCATTGGGCTTTATTGTTGACAACACGGACTACGAAGGGCTTGACCGTTGAATTGACGATGGCCGATTTGGGTACTATGAATGTATTGGGCTGACCATCCAGAGGGATATTGACTTCCGATACCATGCCAGGCAATAATTTTCCATTGCTGTTGTCCACATCCATTTCCGTACGCTGGGAACGCAGTTTGATGTCAAGCGCACCTGCAAGCCTGGAGACCCTGGCTTTGAAGCTTTGGTTGGGCAGGCCCCTTACCATAAAAGAAACACTGCTCTTCCCGTTTAGATAGCTTGCATAGGCTTCTGGAACACTAATCACGAGGCGCAGTTTTTTCTGTTCCTGCAGAGTGAATATCGGGAGGTCCGAACCTTTTCCGGAAGGGCCAACATAGGCACCGGCGCTTACATTTCGCATGCTGATAACACCCGAAAAGGGGGCCCTGATCTCAAGATAATCCTTCGTATCCGCAATCTCCCGGTAGGAAGCTTTGTCCGCTTCGAGTTGGGCCATATCGGATTTTTCTTTGGACAATGCGATTTCCAGGTCGTTTGGTGAAACCGTACCGGGGGTCTTGCTGGTTTCCAGTAAACGGTCATAAGTGGCTTTACTGGCAAAATAAATTGCTTCCTGTGATTTGAGCCTGGATTCGGAAGCCGCTAACTGTGAATTAATTTCCGGCGCTTCCATCAGCGCCAGCAATTGCCCCTGCCTGACTTCAGATCCAACATCAACGTATAGCTTTTTTATAAAGCTGTTGACCTTTGCATAGAGATCGACCTGCTGAAAACTTATCAATTCCCCGGGTAGTTGCAGCGTGGAGTTCAATTGACCTGAACTCAACGCAAAGGTCTCCAGGGGAGGCGCTTCCGTCTGCTCTGCCTTACCCTTATTTTCCTCGTGAGCAGTCGAGGAACCGCAACCCATTTGCGTTAGGAGTGAAGCTCCCAATAAAAGGGAGAGCATATAGTTCATCCAACTTGGTGAACCTGACGCAAAACCGAACACTGCAGTTAAAGGATGTTTCATCTGCATATTTTTAATTTTTTCTGTTTGTCGGATGGGACCTCGCACATACAGTGTAATAAATTATAGTGCTTGGTTTCCTGTTTATCGTTTTCATTTATTCAAAATTCAATTGCCGGCTGGGCCTTCCTTAGTTTCCTTTTCTCCATAGAGTGAGGCAATATAATGTATGCTTCCCGGATCTTCAGGATCAAGCGAAACGGACTGTATACCCGTTTTTTGCTGAACCCAGGCAAATACCATCGGCAGGATCAGCAAGGCTGCAAATGTGGAGGCTATGAGTCCTCCGATCACAGCCCGGCCCAGTGGAGCTGATTGATCGCCACCTTCACCGAGCCCGGAAGCCATGGGGATCATGCCCACGACCATGGCCAGGCTGGTCATGATGATCGGCCGGATTCGCACCGAAGCGGCCTGTCTTGCAGAAAGCAGGGCATTGCCGTTTTTAACCCGCATTTCCTCCGCATTCGTCACGAGCAAAACAGAATTGGATATCGAGACACCCACCGACATAATGATACCCATATAAGACTGCAGGTTCAGCGTGGAATCTGTAAGGATTAACAAACCCAGGGAACCAACGAGTACAGCCGGCACTGTACATAGCACAACCAGTGAAACCTTAAAGGACTGGAAGTTCGCAGCAAGCATCAGGAAGATCACCACAATGGCCACGATCAACCCGGATTGAAGGCTGTCAAGGGTTTCGGTCAGGACCTGGGTGAGGCCCCGGGTTTCCACTGTCAAACCGCGCGGAAGGGTACCGAGGGATTCGATTGAGCGGTTGACGTCGCGGGTTGCCGTTCCCAGGTCTTTTTTATAAATATTGGCAGTGACCGACAATACAGGCACGGCGCCGATATTATCATCCTCTCCATACATGCTGTCCAGGCTGATCGTCGCCACGTCACCGAGGACGGGCCTGGCCTGGTCAGGATTCACCGGGATCTCGCTCACATCCTGTATGCTGGTCATTTCATTTTCCGGCACTTCAACCTGAACGTTATAACCCAGGCTGATCTTCTGATCGAGCCATATATTTTTTTCCGTAAAACGTGAAGAGGAAGTTGCCGCCACTATGGAACGTGCAATGTCATTTACATTGGTGCCGAGCTGGGCAGCCCTTACCCGGTCAATATTCACATTGATGGATGGATAATGGATTGCCTGTCCCAACTGCACATCCCGCAGATAAGAAATCTGACTCAGTTTGTCAATGATCTTGTAAGCGAATTGCTCGTTCTGTTTCTTGTCTTTTCCGATGATCTTCACTTCTATAGGCGTCGGAGATCCCTGGCTAAGGATCTTATCTGTCAATTCTATGGGTTCGAAGGAGAGTTTTACGTTGGGCAGGGCTTCTTTTATTTTTTCCCGGAAACGGTCTTTGAGCTCATCCATATTCGTCTTGTACCCTTCTTTCAGGGCAACCTGAAGAACCGCTTCCTGTGGGCCCGCCATGAACAGGTAAATGGGATTCGTAGAAAAAGTGGAACCATGCATACCCACCATGGCCGAAGTGATGGAAATATTTTCCTTACCTACCATTTCATTCAAAACTTCCAGGGCTCTGAGCACATCCTTTTCCGTCTTTTCTATGCGGGTTCCGTCTTCATCCCGCATGCGGACCTGGAACTGACTGACATTGGATTTGGGCAATACGTCTCGGCCGATCCTGTTCAGGAGCAGCCAGGCAATACCCAGACCGCCTGCAATATAAACCCAGACGATGATGCGCCTGAAGGGCATGAACCTGTTCATCTGGCGGCCATAGAGCAGTTTGAATTTGTCGAAGCCTGAGATCTTCTTTCTTTTTTTCTGATGTTTGGATATAAGTTTGTCGCGCTGCTGCCAGGTATCCTGTTCGGATTCTTTTGAAATGCCCGATTCGATGAATGCCAGATCGTCAGGAGTCCGGTTTTTGAGGTGGCTTCCCGCGGGAGCGTTCTGTTTTTTATCTGAAGGGTGGTGTTCTTTCATGAGCCAGTTCGAGAGAACTGGCACCAGGGTCTGGGCCATCAGATAGGAAGTGATCATAGAAAATCCGATGGCAAGGGAAAGCGGCAGGAAGAGGGAACCCGGTATGCCTCCCATCGTAAAGGCCGGCGCAAAAACGGCAAGGATGCAAAAAAGGATCAGCAGCTTTGAAAAGGCAATTTCCTTACAGGCATCCCAGATAGCCAATGCCTTGGGTTTGCCCATATCCATATGCTGATGGATATTTTCAATCGTCACCGTACTCTCGTCCACCAATATCCCGATTGCAAGGGCCAGACCGCTAAGGGTCATGATATTGATGGTTTGATTAAAGAGTGTGAGAAAGAGAACCCCCGAAATAATACAGGTTGGAATGGTCAGGATCACGATCAGCGCCCCGCGTGCATCACCAAGAAAAAGCAAAACCATGAGGCCGGTCAGAAGAGCGCCTATTGCCCCTTCCGTGAGCAGGTTCTTGACCGAATTGATAACGTAAACGGATTGATCGAATTCATAAGTCAGTTTTACATCCTCAGGCAAGATGGACTGAAAACGCGGAATGGCCTTCTTCAGGTTTTGGACCACTTCCCAGGTAGAAGCGGCAGCAGATTTGGTAATAGGCATGTAAACCGAACGCTTCCCGTTAACCAACACGAAGCCTGTAGTTATGTCGGCAGCATCCTCCACGGTAGCGACATCTTTTAAATAAAGGTTTTGCACCCCGCCTGTGTAGAGCGGAATATTTCCAAAGTCCTTAACATCTTTGATGTTGGTGTTGGCCGGCGTGAAATAGTTCTTATCCCCGATCCTCACCACTCCCGCCGGAGTGGCCTGGTTATTGATCCTCAGCGCAGTCACTAGCTGATCCGGGGTAATATGATGTTCCCGCATGAGTTCGGGGTCCGCTTTGATCACAATGGTGCGGGCATTCCCTCCGAAAGGTGCAGGGGATACAAGACCCGGAATGGAAGAAAAACCAGCACGTACATATACATTGCCGAGGTCCTGTAATTCATTGTTGTTTCTTTTTGAACTGCTCAGGATCAGTTGTCCGACAGGGAGAGTGGAGGCATCAAAACGGATGATAAAGGGAGGATTGCTGCCCGGTGGAAAAATGGTCTGGGCGCGGTTGCTGAATGCCGAAACCTCTGCGGCAGCCTGGGCCATATTCGTCCCTTCATAAAAAGTGAGCTTCATTAGGGTCAATCCCTGTATATTCCTTGTCTCGATGCTTTTTACACCGGATACATAGAGCATGAGGTTCACATAGTTCTTTCCAAAATAGCCTTCCATCTGGTCGGGAGTAAAACCGCCGTAAGGATGAGAAAGATAGATTACAGGCAGGTCCATGGCGGGGAAAATATCGATCTTGGCAGTAAGAACCGCCTTCACCCCAAAGAAGAATAATCCCGCTACGAGAACAAGTATGGTAATGGGTCTTCTTAATGCCGCTCTGATCAAATTCATATTTGAAAGTTTTAAATCCGGTCCCGGGGAATTGTAAGAAAAACAGGCATAATATATCCCCCGGCGCCGGAAGGATCATTTCACCTGCTTAACAAATAAATCAAAATCACCCGATGCAGCCGATTTAAGAAGCAAGGCCTGCCAGATATTGATATAGGCCACGCTCAGATCAATCTCCGCCTTGTTCAGGTTATACAAAGCCTGCTGCACATCCACGATATTGGAAAGTCCGTTCTTATAAAGGACCGTCTTTTGAAGATAGGCATCGGAAGCAGCTTTGTATTCGATGGGCACTTCCAGCAGGCTCTTCAATGCATTGTCGATTTGCTCGTCGCTCAGGATCAACTGATCCCTGAGCTGAGTACTGATCAGGTCATATTGATTCCGAAAAGCCTCTGTCACAAATTCCTGCGCCTTCACCTGCTGCCTGATCTTAGCCATGCTTATGATATTCCAGCCAAGGCCGATACCGAGAAGGTAATTATAGCGGTTGGGATTAACCCCGTCAAAATAGTTCTTCGAATAATCATAAGGATTCTGAGCAGAATAATTGTAATCAAATCCGGTGCCCTTACCCTGAAAGGTTCCAAAGACATTCAAGCCCGGATTGATACTTTTTTGAAGTAATTTTTCAGTTGAAGTACTCAAATCGATCCGACTCTTGAAGTATTGAACCTGCGGATTGTTAGCCACCTGAAAACTGGTGCTGAAAGTTCCGGGAGAATGCTCAAAAAAACTGCTGTCCAGGCTAAGTTCGCCCGGCGCTATATTGATGAGCTGGCAAAGCTGCACCCGCTGTTGCTGTTCCACATTGACCGCCTGAATCAATGCGAGTCTTGCAGAAGAAACCTCTGCGTTTGCAATTGAAGAATCGACTCCTGCATTCAATCCGGATTGCGTACGGGCCCTGACCGTCTTCTGCACGAATACCGTCCTGTCCAGATTGGACTGTGCATCTTTGATAAAACGTTGGGAGATCAGCAGATTCAGATAGGCCCCTGCAATTTTCACCCCCTGCACGAATTTTTCCTGAGTAAGGTCGGCAGAATCCAGGAGCAATTGTTTGTAGGCTTCATCAATCCTTGATTGCAAACGGCCGAAAGTCACGAATTCCCAATTGGTATTTAGCAGGTAGATCGATCCAAAAGCCGCGCTCCAGTTTTGTGAAGGGGAGGTTGGACCCGAAGTGGCAAGCGTACTAAAGCCTGAATAAGAACTGTAGACGCCGAACTGCCCATTGACCGTGCCATAGGCCTGCTGAATGGAAGCAGTTACATCCGGCAGGTATTGGTTACGTGCATTTTGCACCAGGGCAGTAGAGGCATTTACCAGATTTCTTTTAGCCAATATGCTTTGGTAATTGGTCAGCCCCCTATGAATGGCGTCCGTCATGCTCAGGGAAAGCGGTTGGGCTTGTGCAATAATGACTTTAATAAAAAAGGCTGCAAAAAAAAACAGCTTTTTCTTCAATGAATAGTTGTTCATCTTATTCTTATCTCAAATTGTTCTATGGCATATTAATCGTACAATATCAGATTAATTTCTGCAATGCCCGGATCGCATTTTCGATAGGTAAAACATTGCGGTAAACCTGGCTCTGCACCGTGGCCCCGTCGAATAAAAGATAAATGGTATTGGCCAAATCAAGCACATTGTCTGAGGGAATATCTTTCATTCTTTTCACCTGGTCTATGAAAAACTGGTGTTGCTTTTCCTTGTTGAGCACCGCCTGCTGATTGATCTTATCGCTGCGCTGTGGCATTTCGGCGATGATCCGGATATAACTGCATCCGCTGAAATCATTGGAGATCAAATATTCGGACCTGCATTCGAAGCAGCGGACAATGGCCTTCGCGGGGTCGGAAACTCCTTCCAGATAGCGGGAGAGCATGGAAGACCATTTTTCATAGCGGCGTTTAAGATAGGCGACGCATAAGTCTTCTTTGGAGGGAAAATGATAGTAAAGACTGGCTTTAGCCACTCCTGCTTCTTCGATGATTTGATTGATCCCTGTGAGGTTGTATCCCTGCCTGTAAAATAACCGGTCCGCAGTGGAAACAATCTGCTCCTTAACGGAATGGTCTGTGGAAATCATGGCGCAAAAATATTACAGCCAGACAGGTTTGTCTGAATTTTTTTTGCCGGGGTCTAAGTTCTGGATGAGTGGCAAAATCGAAGTGATCAATGAGAAAAATTCGGCCAATTGTGCGATCCGTCAAAGGAATTCGTGACCAATGTCGCGGCGGAAGTAAATTCCTTCATAATAGATACCTTCCAGGACATCCCTTGATTTTTCCACGGCTTCGTAAACCGTTTCGGCAAAAGAGGTGACACAGAGGACACGGCCGCCATTTGTGAGGACATCTGACCCTTCGGGCCTCGTGCCTGAATGGAATACCAGGCTGTCCTTGGCAACGGGGACTTCGAGACCTTCGATAATATGGCCCTTTTCATAAGCGCTGGGATAGCCTTCACTCACAGCCACGACGGTGACGGCAATACGTTCATCCACAGCGATCCTTACCTGGTCCAATTCCTGGTTGCATGCGCTGATGAAGAGGCCTACGAGGTCGTTCTCCAATCTCGGCAGAATGACTTCCGTTTCAGGGTCTCCTAAGCGACAATTGTATTCGATCAGATAGGGCTCCTCTTTGACCTTTATAAGGCCAAAGAAAATAAAGCCTTTATAGTCGATGCCTTCTTTGGCCAGTCCATTTACGGTCGGCTTAATAATACGCTCTTCGACTTTTTTCATGAAGGAAGGGCTGGCAAAGGGCACCGGGCTGACGGCTCCCATACCGCCCGTATTGAGACCTTTATCCCCCTCACCGATGCGCTTGTAATCCTTTGCTTCCGGAAGAAGGATATAGTTCTTTCCATCGGTGAGGATAAAGACGCTCAATTCGATGCCTTCCAGGAATTCTTCCACTACGACTTTTTTGCTGGCATCCCCGAATTTGGACCGATGTATCATGAGCTCGAATTCTGCAATCGCCTCTACCTGGCTCTGGCAAATGACGACGCCTTTTCCGGCTGCCAGGCCATCGGCTTTTAGGACGATGGGTAGTTCACTGCTCTTGAGCCATTCCACTCCTTCTTCGTAATTATCGATCGTAAATTCCTTGTATCCGGCGGTTGGAATGCCATGATTCAGCATGAAGGATTTGGCGAAGGCCTTGCTCCCTTCGAGGCGGGCTCCATCTGCAGAAGGCCCGATAAAATATATTTTTTCCAGCGAAAGTTTGGATTTAAAATAATCACCCAGACCCTTCACCAGCGGTTCTTCAGGGCCTACTACTATCATCTCAATCTGTTTTTTTTCACAGAATTTACCGATCGCTTCAAAATCGTTTATATCCAAATCGACATTGAATCCACATTGGGAGGTGCCCGCGTTTCCCGGGGCAATATAGAGCGGGTTGGTCCACACACTTTGATTCAATTTCCAGGCTAAAGCGTGTTCGCGCCCGCCTGAACCAAGCAGTAGAATATTCATCGGTTCAGTTTCAGACCCGAAATTGAGCATTCAGCAGCATATACTAAAATCATTTTTACAATCGGCAATAAAAGCCTGGCGGCTTTATCACATATCGAATTATTCATTACTTTACGTGATTGTTTTGAATATTTTCTAAACCCCAAACATCCATTTCCATGGTCCCAAATCCGGTTAAAAAAGGTCATCCTCGCGGATTATATGTTTTGTTCTTCACCGAAATGTGGGAGCGATTCGGCTACTACCTGATGGTAGGCATTCTTTTTCTCTATCTGCATGATACGGTCAGCCATGGAGGCCGGGGAATGGATACGGCGCTCGCCGCCGATATCGTGGGTACTTATGTTGCGCTGATTTATCTTACTCCCTTTATCGGCGGACTGATCGCCGACCGGTATATCGGATACCGGAAAGCCATTTATTTCGGAGGCACATTAATGGCCATCGGTTATTTTCTCATGTCTATTCCGGGAACCGGGCCTTCTCTCTATGTGGCTCTAGGTTTTGTCATCGTAGGCAATGGTTTTTTCAAACCCAATATCAGCACCCTCCTCGGCAATATGTATAATGTGGAGGAACTCAAACCTAAAAAAGATGTGGCCTATAATATTTTTTATATGGGCATCAATATCGGCGCATTCATCTGCAATTTCGTGGCTGCTTACCTGAGAAATAATTATTCCTGGGGGTGGGCTTTCTCAGCCGCAGGATTCGGCATGCTTCTCGGCCTGATCTTCTTCAGCAGCGGACAAAAACATATCAGGAAGGCAGATATAATCAAACCCATGCAAAAGGAAGATATGCCTATTTCGAAAATCGTAAGCTATGTTTTCCTTCCCGCCATCGTAGCAGGAATCATTGGCTGGTATATCCCCGGAAACCTGATGGGCTCGGATTCCAACGATGCATTTGTGTTCGCCTGCATCCCGATCATCATCTTCTATTTCAGCATCTGGTTGCGTTCCAACCCCTTTGACAGAAGAAGGGTGGGGACCTTGTTCACTTTATTTGGAGTAGCTATCATTTTCTGGAATATATATGGACAGAACGCCACTTCCCTGACCATTTGGGCGGATTCCTACACGGACAGGAAAATGCCGCAGAGTCTTGAAAAAGTGGTTCAGCCCTTCCATTTCATGCAAATGGTCAATACACAGCCAAAGGACGTTCCGGTAATGGATGAACAATTTCGGGCAAAAACGGACGCTCATGACCGCGTGATCACCCACCAGGGACTCGACCCTTATTTCCAGAACCTGCCAAAAGACAAATGGCCGCCTGAAGGTCAGGACCTCAAATTATTATCCACTGAGATTTACCAATCGATCAATCCTTTCTGGATCGTTGTGCTAACGCCTTTTATCGTTGGCTTATTTGGATTTTTGCGGGCCCGTGGAAAGGAGCCCTCGACTCCAAGCAAATTTGCATGGGGAACCATCATTGCCGGACTATCTTCCCTGATCATGGTGGCCGCCTGCCTTTCTACAAATGTTTATCAGAATAAAGTATCCTCCTGGTGGATCTTTTCCAGTTATGGCATATTCACCATCAGCGAACTATTCATGAGCCCGGTTGGATTGTCCCTGGTATCCAAAGTAGCGCCCCGACGACTTACTGCCCTGATGATGGGCGGATGGTTTATCACGACTTCGCTAGGGACGAAGATATCCGGGATCATGGCCGGATTCTGGGATTATTTTGATAACAAGGCCCTGTTCTTTTCGATCAGTGCCATTGCAGCCCTGGTAGCAGGCATATTGTTATTCCCGCTTACCAAGAGATTGAACAAGGTGGTAGTGGAGGCTACGGCATCGGAAGATTAGGGTTGTTCCATTGCCCGGCGGTATGCTTTTATGAAGATGGCGCCGAGGTTTTTGTAAGGCGGGATATAGTCGTCAAATCGGTCTTTGGCGACCGGGTCATTGCGGAATTTATAACCCAGGTCCTTCCACATATTCAGCCAATCGATATTCTTGCCTGAAATCAGATCGTTGTTGATCGCCTGCAGGATGGGTTCGTTGACCGTCCGGGTGCCCACCTGTTTGGAAGAGATGATATGAGCATCATCGCTGATCTTTAAAACCTCACTCAGGCTATTATAACCGCCGCATGAGCCCAGGACCACGATCTTGGCCGAGGCACGAAGCCTTTTAAGTGTGGAAGAAACATGGTAGCTATGTCCTCTGTGAATATAAATCGCGGGGTGCATATTTTTCTTTTCCAGGAATTCGTCGAGCGCATCCGTTGCATTTTCATCCGGATCGTTTTCTCCTGTAAGAGGTTTGTTTGCAAAAATCCAAACCGGCTTTCCTCGTGTGGAATTGATCGTTACCCACTGAGGATTTTCCGTGATCTTCCATTCAGGTTTTCCACGAAACAGGCCCAAAAAATCGGAAAAAGAGACCAGGCCGTCCTTATCCTCATCACCGCCATAAAAAAAAGCCTGTTCAACTACCCGGCCCATCGAATCCTTCAGGGAATTGTAGTTCACCGAATAAATTGGAGGAATTCCCAGCTTCTCCGAGAGGTCGACCTTGCTCGAACTGTCAGCAGATTCGAACAAGGTCTGGAGCAAATTATAGATAACAATACCCTTTCGATTACCCGCAGAAAGATTCCTGCTGTAATTCCATTTTACGGCATTGAGCACAAAACGGGCCAGGGACTTATTTTTCTCGAATATGCTGCTATAGGAATCGGCCACATCCACGGCATCTTCTTCGCTGGCTTTTTCCAATCCGATCACGAAGGCCTTCATCACCGTATACCCATTTTCCTTAGTCATGGTTCCCAGAAACTGATCCAGCGTATTGTAGGCTGCAGCCATTTTGATGAATTTGCGGAAATAATCTCCATGGGTCCACATGATCAGGCTATCGCCGCGGGGAATCTTCATACGCTGGAAGATCCCGGGGTAAACACCGCGTACATAACTGGAAGTATATATCACATCCTCGCTAAGAACGATGAGGTAATAGAGTTCCTCTGCGCTCAGCGGTTCGAGCACTTTGAACCGAACCGGATCCGGTTTGTCATGAAGCCCGTTAATGATATTGACGAATACGTCCCTGGCCTTATTTGTAAGCATCTGGGTCAGCTTATCCATTTCCAAGGCCGTATCCCTTTGTGGAGGAAGCAGGCGGGCGGCATAATCCAGTCTGGTTTTCACCAGCAGTTTGTAATAAGCCACTCCATCATCCTTCACGCGGTCGATGTCTTCCATCCTTATCCGGCCTTTCAAAAGATTGTCGAGAAAGGGCAAATAGAGCTGGCCGCTCCGGCTGCTGGCCATCTGGCCGATCACATGGACCAGGGTATCCTGGCTCTCCCTGATCCGGGCCCCCAGTGAATTATGTGCGGAGGCAAAATCATATAATTGACCCAGGTCCCGATGCCCTGCTACGATGATCAGGCTATCTGCAAAGGGTGCGTCAAGATGATTTTGCAATTGGTTCAAAATTTCAGAAGGGTGCAATCCGCAATATTTCCGCAAGAGGATATAACGGCTGGGCCTGATCCCCTGATTTTCATAGGGAAGCAGAAAGCAATCGACAAGGATTACCCCTACCCCATAGGAGTATTCTTCCACAATGGGCTCAATGCTTTCATTTTTTCTGTCCAGAACCATGGCTTTCCGGAAGGCTTCCACCAGGGCGAGAGCCATCGAAGGCGGGAAATCCCTGCGGTTCACATAGTCATTGAAGCCCCGCACCAAGGCTTGGAGGCCGCGCAAATACCGCTTCTTTACGTTGGTATTCATGCTGCTGTCCCCCTCGATCCTTTGCTGCAGGTCATCTATTTTAAGGATGATCGCGTCATGGACCTTGATTTTCATTACTGAATCCAGAGATACCAGCACAATGCTTTCCAATTTCTGGTAACGTTTCTGTTCCCGGTCGATCTCATCGTGAAAAAACATGCGATCCTGGGCCACTTTAAAGGGATAGGAGGTCTGAGCCAAAACCCGGTTCAGGGATGCCGGCAGGATCAAAAGCGATAAAATCAGATTTAGATAAGATCTTTTCAATAATTTGTTGGAGAATATTTTTTTTGGAAGAGGAATATCTTTTTGCATTAAAAAATCAGCCATCTGGATAGTCTTTTCATTGATATTTCCAAGAATAAGCCAGACACGAATTTACTACGAATTAGCTAAGCACGGGGAAATAATAGAGAACAAGGACCAGGCTCCGTCAATTCATATACATAAGGATTCCGCCCGAAATATTCCGTTATTTTATGCTATCTATATATTAAAAAATTGTAAAGTCCCCAATCAAAACGCCCTAAGACTGTTATTTCTATTAGGTTTGCGTAAATTTTTACATAATGGACCCTAAAGGAAAGAAGGTATTGATCGCAGATGACGAGCCCGATATCCTGGAAATCGTGCATTATAATCTTTCAAAGGAAGGCTATGAGGTAGTGACGGCCAAAGACGGGGAAGATGCCCTGGTCAAGGCGAAATCCACCAAACCCGATCTGATCATTCTGGATATCATGATGCCCAGGAAAAACGGCATGGAAGTATGTGAGATCTTGCGCGCTCAACCGGCTTTCAAGGATGTGCTGATCATTTTTCTCACTGCTCTCAACGATGAGAGCAATCATATTAAGGGTCTGGAAACCGGCGCCGATGACTATATCAGCAAGCCCATCAGCCCGAAAGTGCTCGTCAGCCGTGTTAATGCGATTTTCAGAAGAGTTAACAAGGGACCGGAAGGAAAGGCACTGAAAATCGACAACCTGAGCATCGATGCGGAAAGGTATGAAGTGATGGTATCGGACAAGAACATCATACTGGCTAAAAAAGAATTCGAGTTGCTATTCTTACTGGCTTCCAGGCCAGGCCGTGTATTCCTTCGCAATGAGATACTGAACCAGGTCTGGGGCAATGATGTGATCGTAGGCGACCGAACAATCGACGTGCATATCCGAAAAGTCAGGCAAAAACTGGGGTTGGATTGCATCACTACCATTAAAGGGGTAGGATATAAATTCGATATGTAGCAGGACTGATGCTGCATTTAAGGGAAAAATTGATGAAATTGCATTTGCATCTAATATTTTGGGCCTTCCCGACCGAAAGCCGTTCACAATCATGTTTTCGACCAAAAATCTCTCTCCCAAACAATTGTCGGCATTTACCGCAGGACTGATTGCCCTGCCAGTCTCTATAGGCATTTATTTTACGGACAATAATTGGAAGATCAGCCTTCTTTCTCTCCTGCTGATCTTTGGATTCGGATACATTCTTGTGCTTTTCACACTGGAAGTTTTTATTTACCGCAAGATCAAACTGATCTACAAACTCATTTACAAGACCAAGGCTACAAAGAAGGAAGAAGTTTATTTCAAATACATACTTCCAAAGAAAAGCATTGATGAAGTGCGGGAGGACGTCGAGAAATGGGGGGAGAAAAGGAATGAAGAAATCGAAATACTGAAAAAAAATGAAGCCTACCGGAAGGAATTCCTTCAGAACCTGGCCCATGAATTCAAAACTCCGATATTTTCCATACAGGGATATGTCGATACGCTGCTGAATGGGGCCATGGAGGATTCAGAGGTCAGCAAGAAATTCCTGGAAAATGCTTCGAGAAACATAGATCGGCTGGTGAACCTGGTCAATGACCTCGATGAAATTTCAAAACTGGAGCGCGGAGAACAACTCTTGTACAAACTAAATTTTGTCATCCAGGACCTGATCAGGGAAGTATTCGAATCCCTATCGATCAAGACCCAGGACAAGCTTATCACCCCATTCATCAAGAAAGGCTGCGAGTTCCCCATCACGGTTTTCGCAGACAAGGAGAAGATAAGGATGGTCTTGATCAACCTGGTGGAAAATGCGAGCAAATATGGCAGATCAAGCGGGGTCATCATGGCTAGCATTTACAAAACGGATGAAAAACATGTCCTGATCGAGGTCAGCGACGACGGAATTGGGATCGAGGAAGAGCATCTTCCCAGGATATTCGAGCGATTTTACCGCACAGATGAGGGCAGGAGCCGGGACAGGGGAGGCACAGGACTCGGTCTGGCCATTTGCAAACATATCGTCGAAGCCCATGAGCAGCGCATTCACGTGCGCAGTACCCCTGACGTTGGCACCACGGTGGGATTCACACTGGAAGCCAGGAGGGATTGACCTGGGGCCGGGCTGGCTCACGCAATCCAGCTATATTTGCCTAATAAATCAATCACAGTGGAAACGGTCTTAAAGATCTTCGATTATGCCAGGTGGACTGCACAGCTCCCCTCTTTAAGCAAGAAATACCAGTCAGCCAATCCCTACCCCCACATCGTGCTGGAGGATTTCCTGAATCCTGAAGCGCTGGACGAATGCATCCGTGAATTCAAAGAGTTGAATGCTTCAGACGGCTGGATCAATTATTCCCACTATAATGAAAAGAAAAAGGGCCTGAACAAGATCGACCTGCTCCCTCAGACCATTAAGGAAACCATCAATGAACTTAATTCTCCCGCTTTTCTGAAATTTCTCAGTGAATTGACCGGTATACAAAACCTGCACGAGGATGACAGCCTGGAGGGTGGCGGCATACACCAATCCGGCCGCGGAGGGTTTTTGAACATACATGCGGATTTCACCGCCCATCCCCATCAAAAATCCTGGCAGCGCAGGGTCAATGTCCTGGTCTATCTCAATGAAGATTGGAAAGAAGAATGGGGTGGCAAACTTGAACTCTGGGATAAGAAAATGAAGGGTTGCGAGCAGGAAGTCCTACCCATCTTCAACCGCTGTGTTGTCTTTAGTACAGATGCCGATTCCTATCACGGACACCCGATTCCCATGACCTGCCCGGAGGACCGTCATCGGCGTTCCATCGCACTTTATTATTATACAGAAGAGTCAAAGCCCTTTCGCCGGGCCACTTTCTACCAGGCGAGGCCTGGAGACGGGAACAATAAATTCATGATCAAGATCGACAATGCCATGCTGGCCGCCTACACCGCTATCAAGGGGAAATTGGGAGCAAATGATAAATTCATCAGCAGGATCCTTAAGATCTTCGGAGGCAAAAAGAAATAACACGCTTATTTCGGGGCAGCCGGGGGCAATCTTTCCAGGAATACAAAACCATTTTTCCGGTAGAGCTCCTTCAGATCTCTGTATTTGAGGTAGGGATCCAGCCGGTCTACTTTGGATACAAAATATACAGGCTTGTCAGTGGGGCCTGTGAGCAACCATTGCTCATTGTAGGAATTGGGATTGGTCGGTACATCTTTTTTCACATAGAAAAGCTGCGCATAGCTGAAATAACCCAATGTATTAACATAACAGGATTCTCCCTGCCGTAGAATGAAAAAATCGATCGCAGCCCCCTGAGAATATTTTTCGACCTTCGGCACGATGATGGCGGATGCCAAAAAAATGACGATAGCTGTTCCCCCGAATAAAATCACTGCTGCCTTGAGGAAATGATTTTTCCTCAATTGAATGATCCCGAAGACCAGGGAAGCGGCCAGCAGCAGTCCGACGATGGCTTCCCAACCACCCCATTGAACAGAGGCTTCCATATTGCCCTGAGCGAATTTGTCATCCACATAAGGAATGAGTTTATTGATATTCATTGCCAGATAGGGCGTGGCCAGAAGCACCAGGGAAATTATGCCGCCGAGAATGGCGAGAAACCATCCTGCATATTTTTTGTAAGAAAGAGCTTTCGCGTCCCATTTATAGATCGTATAGGCAGAAAGAAAGGTCAGGGGGAACCAGGCCATGGAAGAATAATGAATGATGCGCGACTGCACGATGGTAAACAGGATGGTGACCACCCAGAAAAGGATCTGCATCCATTTTTTGAAATCCTTATCAAAATGGCTGGTATAAGAGGTCTTGAAAAAAGAGGGAATGGCCAATATGGAAGCAGGGAAACAACCGATCAGGAGAACCACATAATGGTAGCCGAGAAACCCTTTTTGGTCCGCGTCATGGGTGGTAAAAAGCCTGTATTGATACTTGATGAATTCGGTGATGAACCAAGGGCCGTGTTTGAGAGTTTCATAGCCATACCAGGTGGTGGTCACTGCGAAGGCTATAACCAGGTAAAGAAGGGCATGGCCCCAATTGAAATAAAACCTGAATCGGTTATAGATCCAATAAGATCCCAGGCATATGAGGAAGATCATCAAAGAGACCTGGCCCTTGGTCAGTATGGCCAGTCCCATGAAGAAGCCGGACCATAGTACATGGTTCAAGGGCCATCCGCTTAATCCCGGTTTGTCAAAGCCATTTCTCATCCAATGATATAGGATGAAATGATAGACCGATAAAAAGGTGAATAGGTTGAACCAGGGATCGATGATCCCGGATTTAAAATACATGTTTGGGAAAAGAGATCCTCCGAATGCGAGGGCCCAAAGGATTCCGAATTTCCTGTTATAGATTCTGGCACCGCAGGAAAAAACGGACATCAGGGTGAATATGCCGCATACTGCGTTAGGGAAGCGGGCTGCAAATTCATTGACTCCGAATATCTTCATCGAGATGATCTGCATCCACATGAACATCGGCGGCTTTTCCCAGAAAGGCTTAAAATTAATATAAATCCTGCTATAGTCGTGGAGCTTCATCATTTCCCTGGCACATTCTGCAAAATTGATCTCGTCCCAATCAAAAAGATGCACTTTCCCAAGAAAGGGTATGAAAAAAAGAGCGGCCGTGGCCGCGATAATCATCAAGAAAGATCTTTTACTGAATTGCATTTAGGGGAAAATTAATCATTCTGTACGGTAAGGGGGTCATACATTTTTCTCTTCATCACTCCCCATTTGCAAAGCCGGTGAACCACCGAAACCCTTAGAACTCCGAGTCCATAGGTAATGCTCCGGCGCAGATTGATGCTTGAGGCTTCGTCAAAATATTTGGTCGGGCAAGTGATCTCCGCAATCTCATAACCCAGGTAGATGATCTGGGAAAGCATTTCGTTGTCAAATACAAAATCTTCCGAATTGATCTCATAATTGATCCGCTCTAACAATTCACGCGAAAAGGCACGGTAACCGGTGTGATATTCCGCCACTTTTTGTCTTAGCAATACATTTTGAAAAAAAGTCAGGGCCCTGTTGGCAATGTATTTATAAAGCGGCATTCCCCCGCTCAAAGCACCCTTTCCGAGAGTCCTGGAACCAAGAACCACCTGGTAGACCTGATTGGCAATCAGGTAGGCCATGGAAGGAATAAGTTTGGGCGTGTATTGATAATCCGGATGGAGCATAATTACAATATCACCACCAATCTCCAGCGCCTTATTATAACAGGTTTTCTGGTTGCCTCCATAGCCCCTGTTCCTGTCGTGCCTGATGATATGTGAAATACCGAGCTCATGGCCGATCCTCACTGTCTCGTCGCTGCTGTTATCGTCTACCAGAATGACTTCGTCCACAATATCGAAGGGGATTTCCAGATAGGTTTTTTTCAGCGTAAGAGCCGCGTTATACGCCGGAAGCACAATCACTAATTTTTTCCCATTGATCATTTTAATTTTCTTTTTTCCCTGGTCAGTTTATCAATCAAGCGCGGATGGGCTTTAAAAACAGAATAAACGACAAGGGCAGAGGGAACTCCGATAAGAGCGCCTGCGAAGACATCCTGCAAAAAATGTTGTCCGAGATAAATCCGGGAATAAGCCACCAGCAGGGCTGCCGTTAAAAATAACAAAGTATATGTCTTTTTTTTCGTAAAAATGGAAAGCAGGGCTGCGGTTCCAAAAGCGGTAGCCGTATGTCCGGATGGAAAACTCGCGTATCCGACATGTGTGACTTCCTTGATAAAATAATTGTAATGTTCGTCACCGATCAGGGTTCTGGGCCGGGGCATGGGAAAAGCATTTTTCAATATCTGCACAGCCAACCCGGAAAGCAAAAAGGCAAAGACGATTTCCCAGCCTGGCGATGGTTTTCTAAGCCAAAGAAGGAACAGGAAGATCCCGATGGAAAACAAACCATCCCCTACATTCGTATAGATCAGAAAAAACATATCAAGGGGTCCGCTATGGTATCCATTGAGCAAAAAAAACCCGGGGACTTTGGCGTAAATCAGCAAAAAAAACAGGGAGATTGCCAGAAACAATATATAACCTGTGAAGAAGATCCTGTTTTCCAAAAAAATACTCCCTGGCTTTTGCATCTAAGTGGGATCTATTGTTGATTAAGGCTGCAAAAGTATAAATAAACCGGGAAGTTGCCCCTTTTGGCAGTTTTAATAGCTGAAAGTGAAAGAGCCGATAAATAACCCTTTTTCAAGGATTCGAAATCCCTTTCAGAGTCCGGACACCAATTCTTCAGCAAGGCCGAAGGAAAGTGTCATGCCTGCACCCCCCACAGCATTGATGATATATACACTGCTATCCGGACTTATAAAGCAATCGGTTCCCCCATTGGTAAGTATTGGATAGATGCCATTCCACGTTTGCATGATGCGTTCATCTTTAAACCTGGCGAATTTTTTCAGATAATCCAGTATCATCTTATTTATCAATTCATTGTCGAAGGGATCATGCGTATGAGCATATTCGTGAGAATCTCCCACTGTAAGTTCTCCCGCCGCATTTTGAGAAACCATGACATGTATTCCCCAATCAAGGTAGTCGGCCATTTCTCTATCATACCTTTTTTTCAAAGCAGGAAGGGAGGAAGCGGCCTCAAAGCTTTTGTAATGGACAAGGGAAAGGCCGCCGCAGAGTGCGGGTCCGATCCGCCAGTCATCCGGCTGAGCGGTCATGCGCATCATTTGCAACTTGCATTTCGTCAAGGGAAGTTTCACGTATTCTTCCGGATAGAGAGTTTCGAGATCAGCTCCGCTGCAGATAAATATAAGATCTGCCTCGTATTCTTCTTCATTACCCACATAGGCGGTCTGGTCTGAAATATAGGAGACACATTTCTTCCAATGAAAATCCACTTTGTATTTTTCCTTCAGCCAAAGAGGGAGAACTGAGAGGGCTTCGCGTGGGTCGACGATCAATTCATCAGCGCTGTAGAGGCCTCCAATCAGGTTTTCCAGTACTGCTGCCTCTGATTTTTCAGCCAATTTTTTTGGACTGAGCAATGAAACGTTTCTACCCTCCTTTGAAAAATTCTCATACAATTCCACCAAAACCTGCCATTCGTCCGGATGATAAGCCAGGTGTAAACTTCCAACCGGGTCGCTCCAAATATCCCCAAGGGAAGAAATATCAGTCCAGATCTCCCTGCTTCGCCTTGCACGATCATACAATGCTCCGGAAGGCTGTCCGATAGGCCATACCATGCCGAAATTCCGGATCGAAGCTCCAACGGCCCTTTCAGATCTTTCAAAAACACTAACTGAATAACCTTGTTCTGCTAGTGCCCTTGCCGTGGCTATTCCCACTATTCCGGCACCGATCACGATGGCTGAATGATTAACCATGTTCAATTAAAATCTTTTTGTACTTATTTGAAAAATAGATCAACGAAAGAATAGCGCCCAGAATGCCAAGGAAGGATAATCCGATTACCCCTCTGGAATAAAATTCCACCCATTGCAGCTTGATTTGCAGGATCTCTTTGGAGATAAGAACCACCACGCTTCCGAAATATCCAAAGGAATCGGCTACATAGATCAGAAAACCCACATTGCCTGCATAGCGGAATGTGGCGATCAGGCGGTCAAAAAAGACACAATTAAAAGGTATATAGGTCATATAGAGGCCCAGGCCCACGAGGGTCATCCACCAAAGAGGTGATAGTTCATGGTGAATGAATAAAAAAGTGCTTATTCCGGTGATGGCGAATCCGGCCATGATGAAAAAATGGGTAATCCGCAGGGCAATAAAATTATTCTTAATAAGGATCATTGCGCTGATCAGGACCAGTATGATGATCGTCGTTGGGGTTTCGGTCCTTGTGAATAAGGACGGCTGATTCGAATAGCCCATTTCCTTCCACATATCAGCTATAAAATTGTCCCGGATGTCGCGGAATAGGGTGGAAAAAACATAGATGGTAATGGCAGCGATCAGACCGGGCAGGAATAATTTGACGAATTCCTTTCTTTTTTCTTTCGACATAGGAACTCTTGTGCTCCTAAGCACAATATCCTCCGGGGAAGGCGGAGGAATTTTTTCCAGCAAATAAATAAAAAGCAGGAGCGGGAAGAAGAAAGCCAACCCGGCGGCAAAGGGCAGCCAGAATTCACTGATATGAAAATGGATACGGAGAGATTCTGAAACAGTCTTTACGAAGCCCGAAGAAAATATAAAGCTCACAGCGAGAGAGGCGCCGATAAAATCGGTCGCTTTTCTTCCTTCCACATAGGAAAATACAATGCCCCAGATCATGCCAAGCGGAAACCCATTGATGAACATAAAGGGGATATTGTAAGGCGCGGGCACAAGGGCAAACAACAGAAGAGAAATCCAGGAAATGGAGGTCAGCAACAAAATGATCCTTCCTCTTCCGAAACGCTTCAATTCCGCAATAAAGCGGATGCCATAGATCTTGGCACAGGTATAACCGAGGATCTGGCTGATCACCAGCCATACTTTATAATCTATCCCGGCATACCGGATCCCTTCAAAGGTGCAAACAGTAAATCCTTTACGAAAACCATAAACCGTCGCATAGGTCAGAAAGGTGATCAGGGCTGCATAAACTGCGACCCAGGGCGGGCTTTTTTGGGGCCCTGCAGTTACATTGAGGTCTTTGAATTTTTGCATTTTAAATTAAAGGAATTCAGATTATCCGGGTTTGTGACAAAGTTGGGTCTTAAGTGTATTATTCCGGCCTTGCACATTATATTTTTCAATTAATTAATCTTAATCTTTATCAACATTCTTCAGCCTATGAAGAAAGGCGGTCTACATGCACCGCCTTTCGATAAAACCACCGTATTAAAACTTATAACGCAAAAAAAATCATTTCAACAACCACATAACCTGGTTGAGATCGTCAGTGGAAAACCCCTGGTTGGTTAAGGCGGCCTGCCAATTTTTTGAATTCTGTTGTTGTTCGGTCAAAGGATAGCTCCAGCGTAGGGGTATGATCCCATCGTTTCCTACCCCAACACCGTCCTGGAATACCGGAACACCTGTCCTTCTGTAATTGAAATAGCCTTCATAACCTGAATTCTCAAAACAGGCAATGTATTTCTGCAATACAATCTGGTGGATGGCAGAGTCCTCAATGGAAGAAAGTTTTACAGAAAGTTGCACATAATAGTTTGAAAAAGTGAAGCTGTAGGGATAGGGAGCAACCTGTGTCACAGCATTGGCGGAAGGAGGCAGGAAATAGGCCGTAAAACTATTTTGTGTAGTGTCGATTCCATAGAATTTCATGGACTCGTTAATGCCAGTCTTATAATAGGTTTCCGCATTTCCACTGATCCATCCGAGTTCGATCGCTTCAGCGATATTAAAAAGCAATTCCTTATAACCCACCAATACATCCGGCTCGCCGGTAAAATTGGAATAGTAGCGATAGCGGTTGATAAAGGAATAGTCGCCGGCGCTGGCATTGGCATACATGGTACCCAGGTCAAGGCCTGTGCTGGCTCCGACAAAATACTGAAACTGCGCCGGGTGGGCGGTGTCACTTCCTACAATGGCCCAGGCTGGTTCACAGGTGATAAAGACCCTGGGATCATTGATCGCTGTCAATGCATTGACATAGGTGTAGGACATATTGAATCGGGCAGCAATCGAACCGAAATTACTCGGATTGAAAGGATAGGTGGTATAGGTGTCCGATCCGCCCGGATTGTAGATCATTTCAAAATCATCCGACTGGCTTTGGAAAATCGGATATTGTGTCGGATTATTGAATATACTGGCAAACTGGGCCGGCACGTTCAAAGTAGCATCTGAAGCCTTATTGCTCAGTTCAATAAGCACTCTCAACTTGAATGAATTCACCAGTTTCTGCCAATTGGTCAAATTCCCGCCGTAATAGATGTCCTGGCCTGATGAGAGAGAATTGTCATTGTTGCTGATCAGGGTGGCAAAATCCGAATTGGCCGAGTCCAATTGATTCAACACGTATTCAAATACCTGCTCCTGCGGGGTATAGGAAGGTGTTGTATTGCTCGTATTCAGCGCCTGCGCTTGAGGCACATCACCGAAAAGCATCGTCATGTTGTAATAATAATAAGCCTGGACAAACCTTCCGACAGCTTCATAAGGATTCACTGCAGCCGCTCCTCTTGAAGTCGCTTCTTTTTCCATTTGAATCACGTTCTTCAATACAAGGTAGGGGTCATATGAGCCATTGGACCAGGAATAAATGTTGTTTCCGTAATAATTATAATTCTGACAGTGGTATTGATTCCAGTCACCAACATTGCCCCAGGAATTGATACCACCCAGGGATCCCTGGTCCCCTGTTCCTGACATATCAGTTAGCACTGTCCCCAAGATCAGGGCCGGCGGTACTGAGGTCGGCGCATTGGGATTTGATTGCAGGCTTTCTATTTTTTTATTGCATGCAGATGCTATTAAAGCCACTAAGGCGATAATTGAGATATATCTATATGATTTCATTTTTTCTGAATTTAAGTTTTTAGAAAGTAAAATTCAGGTTGAATCCGAAGTTGCGGGTGGTCGGTGTCTGAAGACCGGATTCGTTGTCCTGTGTATATTGATCTACATCGATATCTTTATATCGTTGCGGGAAAAAATAGAGCAGGTTCCGACCTACGAAAGAAAAACTGGCTTTCTGCACAAAGGCCTTCGGACCAAAAATCTTGGGAGAAAAATTATAGGTCAGGACCAATTCCCTGAGCTTGACATAGGTTTTCTTTATCATATCCAAATCGGGTACCGAGGAAAGATTATATACAAAGGGCTGAACCAAGCTCTTGGTGGTATTCACCGTTTCAGTCAAGGATTTGTAGTTGGTGATCACACCAGATACCGGATCGAGTTGAATAGGAGCACCTGTGAGATTCACCCCTACGCCGGTATAGGCGGGTATATTGGCTTCATCGCTGGGCCTTGCTGCACCATATGCTCCTTCAGCGGTTTCAGCATGGCGTCCTCCCTGTAATGTTTTCTTTCTTACATAATCCTGTATTACGCCACCTACTATTCCGTCAAACTGGAAACGAAGGCTCAGGTTCTTATAACTGATCGTGTTGGTTACTCCCCATTGCCAATCGGGATCAGAATGCCCAAAAATCTTATTGGCGCTTGTCCCTCCCTCTTCCTGGATGCGGTTATAAAGGCCGGAGCTTGGATCAATGACGAATTTTCCATCAGGGGTCCTTTCGAAGGCGTCCCCATAAACGAGATCGATCCGGGTACCATTGTGTTGCCAGTTGTCCGGATTAGCATCGCTTACCCATTTCCTGATAAAGGTGAAGAAATTCGCAGTGACAATCCAGCTAAACCCGTTAGGATTGGAGATCGCTTTTCCCGTAAGCACGGCCTCCCATCCATCGTTGGTATAAATATTTCCGTTGGTCAGATAGGAAGAATAGCCGGAAGCCGGAGAAATCCCCTGGGCAACTATGCCCGTATTGCGGTAGTGATATCGGGTCAAATCCAATCCAAGTTTGTTTTCCAGGAACCTAATATCGAGCCCGAATTCATCAGCTTTTCTGTCTGCGGTATAGATCTTGGGGCTGATGGTCTGATCCGAGTATTGAGCACTTGACTGACTACTATAGGTAGGGGCAAGGGTATAGGTTGGAGAGAATTGATAAGTAGGGCCATTATAAGGAGAGGTCCAGGAATAGCCGTAGTTATTAGCTGCTGGAACATTCGCCAGGTTTGCTGTAAAAAGGGGTGTTGTACCTCCGTTCTTGCTTTCAGAATAGGACGCTTTTATTTTAAGAAAAGAGATGGGTCGTGGAATATTCAAATAGTCTGAAACCACCGAAGCAAGGTTGAAGGAAGGGTAAAAATAGCTATCAGAATTCACTGGAAGAGCTGAGGATTTGTCCTCTCGGCCCGTAATATTTGCCGTGACAAAAAATTTATAACCCAGGTCAACTGAATAATAGGCACTTAAAACAATCATGTTGGATGTATATCCCGTAGCCTGAACGGGGTTCAGAGAGTTAGTGAATGCATAGATCCCGGGTACATTTAGGTAGTTGGTGGAAGTATAGCTTGAGTTAAAGGAAAAATTTCTAGCCGTAGCTCCGCCTAATGCTTGCAGATTCAGGAATCCAAAAAGCTGACCGGGATGAAAACGTACTTGCAGGTCCTCATTGGATTCAAAAAGGGATCTCTTGTCTTCCCTGTAATCGCCCTGCCTCAAAGGTCGGCCGTATACTCCTGCGGAATAAGGCATCTTTTCGGAATTAAACATGTCATAAGTGGAAAGAGCAGGTCTGAATTGGAAATCTAACGCGGAATTCAATTTATAGTTTAATGATATATAACCGTATTCATTGTTCTGATAGTGGGATCTCAACCACTGATAGGACATGAACCATGGATTGTTGTACCGGTAGTATTCCTCATAAAGCTGCTGAATACCCACTTTACCCGGTTGCCAGTAAGATTTAATGGCTGGGTCCTGAATGTTCCAGTCCGCACCCCCCCAGATAATGATATTGTAGATCATGCTGTTTGGGCCATATTGAACATCCGGTACATTTGGTGTAGACTGACGCGCATAGTTGAAATAAGCAGTCAGGCTGAAATGGTTGTCAAAACGGTGAACTAAACTGGTAGTAAAACTGCCATTGTTCATTTCAGTGTTCGGAACGATCCCACGCTGGTAGGAATTACTTACAGAAAGCCTGAAATCGGTCTTATCCGTAGAAGAACTAACCGCTATGCCGTTAACTGAAAGCAGACCAGATTGCAGATATCGCTTAAGATTATTTGCACCACGGGCCACCCAAGGTGTAGGTTGAACATGTCCGCTATAAGTGCTTCCATCTGCAAAAGTGGTTGTATAATTTTGATTTGGATTATATGCTCCGTCATATTGAGGAAGCAATTGGCCGCGGAACTGAGGGCCCCAGATATCATAGTCATAATCGTTAATTCCAACACCAACGGCCCCACTGCCAAAATAGGAAGCAGCACTTGAACCTCCCCCACCGAATGCATATTTACCGTTATCCCCAGGACCATATTGGTCCTGCCATTTAGGAAGTGCAATAAAACCCTTATTGAACTGGGTGCTTGAATTCAAATCGATTGCAATCCCTCTTTTATTCTTTGTTCCTTTCTTTGTAGTGATAATGATGGCCCCATCCTGACCCTGTGAACCATAAAGCGCAGCTGCGTTCGGGCCTTTTAAGATTGTAAATGTTTCTATGTCATCCGGGTTTACATTATAAGTATCATAATTGACCGGCACTCCATCGATAACAAATACTGGCTGACCTTCTCCACGCATGATAACGTCTGGAGCATGTCCTATTTCGGAGTTGACGTTAATTTCTAAACCGGCAGCATTCCCTTTGAGCACATTGACCGGGTTGGCTTCCCTCGCTTGCGTAAAGAGGCTGGCATCCACCGTCTGTATGGCATAGGCCAAACGTTTTGCCTCTTTCTTTATCCCAGTTGCGGTTACGACAACCTCATTGAGGCTTTTGGCATCCGTAGAAACCCTGATCACGATCGCCGTTCCATCTGTAACCGTATATTCTTCTTTGACAATCCCTATCCCTGAGATCTGCAGGATATCTCCTTGTTTTGCACGGATGATGAATTTACCATCTTCATTCGTAGATGCGCCAACTCGGGAGCTTTTCACAATGATGGTGGCTCCGGCTACCGGAGATTGGTCTGTCTTGGAAAGCACCTGCCCTGAGATTAGTTTTTGGGCCAAGCCGAATAAAGGAGAAAGAATAAGTATCAGCAATACCGCCCAATAGGGCAGTGCAGTCTTTTTTGACATAAACAGTAGGTTTTAATTTTTGATTCGATGCCTAAGAGTCTGGCGAAAATAGAGTAGCCTTATTAAGGGAATATTAACGGCTAATGATCGAATTGTTAGGAAACCTTTAACAGTATATTTTAACTGTGTCTCTTAATCGCATAATAATCCCTTCACAGTAAGCTCACAATTTGTTAATACCGGGGTAAACCATGGTTAATATTCAATTCGGACCTTTGAAAAACCTCTGTAATGGAAAAACGTTCTCTGGATGTAGTGGTGATCTCCGATTTGCACCTGGGTTCATACGGATGCCGCGCAAAGGAACTGGTCAGTTATCTCAAGAGCATTGCCCCGAATATTCTCATCCTCAACGGCGATATTATCGACTGTTGGCAATTCAGCAAGCATTTCTTCCCTCCCACCCATATGCAGGTCATAAAAGAGGTCATGCAAATGATCACCCGGGGGACCCGCGTATTCTATATAACTGGCAACCATGATGAGATGATGCGCAAATACAGCGATACCCAGATTGGGAACTTTACGCTGACCGACAAGCTGGTTCTTGAGATCGATAACAAAATGACCTGGGTCTTCCATGGAGATGTATTCGACAATACCACCAGGAACAGTGCGAAATTTCTGGCGAAACTGGGAAGCAAGGGCTATAACCTTTTGATCAGGTTTAACCGCCTGATCAATTTCCTCCTAAAACTAGTTGGCCAGGAGAGGGTTTCCATATCCAAGATGGTGATGGCGGGAGTGAATAAAGCGGTCAGCAAGATCAATGATTTCGAAACCATCGCCGCTGAGCTGGCGATTGAAAAAAAATACGATTTTGTCATTTGCGGCCATATTCATAAACCGCAGAAAAGAGTAGTGGAAAACGAGAAAGGTAAGGTGACCTATCTGAACTCAGGGGATTGGGTCGAGCATTGCACGGCATTGGAATACAAGCAGAATGAATGGAGCATTTATGAATTTGACGAAAAGGAATTCCCCCTGCTTCACAAAGCGGAGGTACAGCCCGAAGTAAATGTGGTCACCGACGAAATCAGTTTTTATATCAGTTCACTGGCAATCTGAATTAAACAATATATGAAAATCTTCTACGCAGTACAGGCCACCGGAAACGGACATATCAGCAGGGCCATGGAAATCCTCCCATTTTTATCACGATATGGAACAGTAGATATCTTCCTGAGCGGTTCGAATAGCACATTGCCCCTTAATGCGCCGGTCAAATACCGAAGCAAAGGCCTCTGCTTTTTTTATACGAGTACCGGCGGACTGAATTATGTCGACACGGTAAAGGAATTCTCTCCTCTCAGGGCACTGCGCGAGGCCCGCGAACTGCCTGTTGAAAAATACGACCTCGTGATCAATGATTTTGAGAGCATCACCTCCCTGGCCTGTGCTATCAAAAAAGTCCCTTCTGTCAATTTCGGACACCAGGCCAGTTTCCAGTCTGAGCGGGTACCCCGGCCAGGAAGAAAGGATTTCTTCGGCGAATGGGTCCTGCATAACTATGCAAGGGCTTCTCAATATATCGGGCTCCATTTTAAAAGCTACGATGAATTTATTCTGCCTCCGATCATCAAACGGGATATCCTGCTGGCGGAACCTACCGATAAGGGGCATATTACGGTATATCTACCCTCCTATTGTGACGAGATCATCTGCAAACAGTTTTTCCTCTTAAAGGATTTTCGCTTTGAGGTCTTTTCCAAGGAAGTTAACCAACCCACAATCCTCCAAAATGTGACCCTGATACCAGTTTGCAAGGAAAGATTCAATAAAAGCCTGATCAATTGCAAGGCCCTGATCAGTAATGCAGGCTTCGAAACACCGGCCGAAGCCCTTTACCTGGGCAAAAAACTCATGGCAATACCCATCAGGGGGCAATATGAACAACATTGCAATGCTGCGGCTTTGCAGCAAATGGGCGTAAAATGCCTTAAAGCGGTCGATAACCATTTTGGGAGCCAGTTCAAAGATTGGATCAGTGATATAAAGAGGATTCATTATACCATTGATTTTTCTACTGAAGCTGCCATCAGTTTTTTGATGATGCATTGTGCTCATGGCAGGAACAAAAAGCTGGATCTGCTCTATCCTGAGCTTACCATTAATTAATTATTACAATCATTTAATCGTTAGGAATCAATAAAAAGCCACCGCATGGAAATGAGGTGGCTGATTTTGCTGCATGAGAAATTCTTGCGTTGCTTATAAGACCACTGTTAACAACTGCAAATTTGCTGCAAGATAATTTCGCTCTATTAACCCCCTCTTATCCTTACATTATCGCTTTGTTACTAATGAGTATGCCTGTGCTTGAGCACTTTGGCTTCCAAGTAGAAGATGATCTCCTCGGAGATATTCTTTGATTGATCTCCCACGCGCTCCAATTTCCGGATCACGGAGAGAATATAAAGTGCCTGATTCAGGTCCTGGGGATGGGAGTTAAGGTATTTTTCTATCAGATCATTGGCCCTCAGATTGATATCGTCGAGATATTCATCTTTCTTAAAAATGCTCCGGGCCAGAAGGGTGTCTTCATTTTCAAAAGCAGTCAGGGCATCCTCGAAAATATTGACGGATTCATCATACATTCTTATCACTAAGGTTTCTTCCAGCAGGGGCCTGTGAAAGGGAATCTCAATGCTCAGTACATATTTTGCAATGCCTTCGGCAATATCGCCGATCCGCTCCAGGTTTGAATTGATCTTCAATACTGCAAGTACGAAGCGCAGGTCCACTGCCACTGGGGTGAGCAGGGCAAAAATATTCTCGCAGTCCCGGTCGATTTTCAATTCAGAGCCATTCACCCTTCGTTCTTTCAGTATCACTTCCCTTGCCAGATCCTTATCGAAATTCAGCATGGCGCTCCTTGCTTTGACCAACTGCGACCGCACGAGGTCCCACATATTGATGACTTCTTTTTTAAGTAAATGCAATTCTGTTTCTAGCTGTGTCATGATCCTTGATATTTAAGATTCTGTATGGGATTAGCTGAATCGGCCCGTTATATAATTTTGGGTCCTTTTGTCCTTTGGATTGGTAAACATTTTTTTTGTGTCGTCGAATTCCACCAGTTCGCCCAGATAGAAGAAGGCAGTCTGGTCACTAACCCTTGCTGCCTGCTGCATATTGTGCGTGACAATGATTAAGGTATAATTTTTTTTCAAGTCATGGAAAAGCTCTTCTACTGAGGAAGTGGAAATCGGATCCAGAGCGCTGGTCGGTTCGTCGAAGAGCAGGACCTCGGGTTGCATTGCCACTGCCCGGGCTATGCAAAGCTTTTGTTGCTGGCCGCCTGAAAGAAAAGTGCCCTTTTTTGTGAGGGAATCCTTAACCTCCTTCCATAAAGCCACTTTGCTGAGCGATTCCTCCACGATCCGGTCCCTGTCCATCCTGGCTAAACTAATGCCATTCAGTTTGTATCCCGCGATGACATTATCGTAAATACTGAGATTGGGGAAGGGATTGGGACGCTGAAAGACCATTCCGATCTTCAGGCGGACAAAAATGGGATGCATTTGCATCACATCCTCATTGTTAAGCAGAATCTGTCCGTTCGCCGTGGCATTCGGTATCAATTCATGCATGCGGTTGATCCCTCTCAAAAAAGTCGTTTTCCCACAACCGGATGGCCCCATGACGGCAATAACATGATTTCTGGGTATTGAAATGTTCACGTTTTTCACAACGTGATTATCTCCGAAATAGGCATTATAATCGACCGATTTTACAATTGTACTTTCCATCTTTTGGTAATCAGCTTAGTAGAAATATTTAAAAGGAGTACGAAGACGAGCAATATCACGGATGCTCCCCAGGCAAGGTCATGCCAGTCGTTATAAGGACTCGTAGCATAATTGAAAATCAGCAAAGGGAGGCTTTGCATGGGTTTGGTTATATTGGCTGACAAATAAGGGTTCCCGAAGGCAGTGAACAAAAGAGGAGCGGTTTCCCCCGCTACCCTTGCTATCGAAAGCATCACTCCGGAGAGGATCCCGCTGATCCCGCAAGGAACGATCACCTTCAGAATAACCCTGTGAAAGGGCATGCCTAGTGCAAACGCCGCTTCCTTCAGTGAGTCAGGGAGCAGCTTTAAGGTTTCTTCCGTTGACCGGATCACTATCGGAAGCATCATGATAGCCAGTGCCACACTGCCAGATAATGCGGAAAAACCACCTAATGGTTTGACCAGCCAGAAATAGGCGATGATACCTATAACGATCGAAGGAACCCCCTGGAGGATGTCCACACAGAGCCTGCTCCAATAAGCCAGTCTGCTCTTCCTGTTTTCGCTTAAGAACACACCGCACATTATTCCGACTGGTATTGCAATCAAGGACGCCACAATGATGATCAGAAAAGTTCCCAGTAATGCATTGGCAATGCCTCCCCCTTTTTCACCAACCGGCTTGGGGACATTGACCAAAAAACTCCAATTCACTCTGGTTATACCTGCCTTGATAATGTAGAAAAGGATGGCAAATAAGGGGAGAATGCAAGCAAAAGCCAACACTATAGTAATAACTCGGACGATCCGGCTTATTCCAATTCTGTATTGAACGCTCTGGCTCATATTTTATTCATTTGTAAACCGGCGGATCACCCTTTTACCAATCATGTTTATAACCACAGTAACAAGAAAAAGCACCAATCCCAGTTCTATCAGGGCGGACAAATAAACCGGCTTATCGGCCTCTGTGAATTCATTTGCAATGACGCTGGCCATCGTATTGCCAGGAGCAAAAATGCTTTTCGGAATAATGCTTGTATTACCGATCACCATCGTAACGGCCATGGTCTCGCCCAGGGCCCTGCCTAGTGAAAGCAGGATGCCGGCAAACAAACCGGACTTGGTATAGGGAATGATCACGGAACGGATGACTTCCCATCGGGTAGCCCCAAGCGCATAGGCCCCTTCTTTAAGGGAGGAAGGGACCATTTGAATGACGGATCGACCCAGGGAGGCCGCATAAGGAATGATCATGACCGCCAGAATAAGGGAACTTGTAAAGATCCCAACCCCGTAAGGATCCACATGCAGCGTTGTTTCCAGACTCCTGACCATTGGAACCAATACAGCTAAGCCCCAGAACCCGTAGATTACTGAAGGCACAGCAGCGATCAACTCCACAGTGTTTTTTAGAAAATCCGGAATCCAGCCCTTGGGATAATATTCTCCCAGAAAAACTGCAATGGCAATTGAAAAGGGAATGGATATGATGAGGGCAAGAAATGAAGTGAGCAGTGTTCCCAGAAGAAATGGATAGGCTCCATAGATATCCTGAACCGGATCCCAAGTCTTACCCCAAAGATATTTAAGCCCCAGGGCTTTCAAAGAGGGAATGGATTCAAGCAGCAAGGTGAATAAGATTCCGATCACAAGCAGGATCATTATCAGACCCATCAACAATAACATTTTCCTGAAAGTATTTTCCGTTCGGATCTGTCTGTTGAGTCGTCTGACCCCTTTTTTTGACTGAATTAGCGCCAGATCAGAATTAATTACCCCCAGCTTCGAGTCACTGAGGGCAATTCCTTTATTTTCTATGGTCGCTTCACTCATAAAAATATTCTTTACTCACCTGGTTCCCATTTGCTTTTCAGTTTATTAAGGGAGGATTGGTTTGCCATCGTAGGTTGCGGTTTTTAAAATCGCATCGCCTACAGTGGCGGCTGCCGTTGATAAAGGAGCATAAGTCAGAGGGCCGCTGAATTGCTGACCGTCATGTATCATCCAGGATATAAGTTTCAGAAGTTTTGCTGCCCTGTCCGACCTACGATTATTGTATTTCTGTTCCTTATAGATCAAAACCCAGGAAAAACCAGAAATCGGGTAACCGTCAGATGCATCGGTATTGGTCAGGGAGATCTTCGAATCCTGAGGAATGTTGACGTTTGCGGCAGCAGTTACACTGGCAATGCTGGGCGCAATGAAACTGCCCGATTTGTTCTGGATTTTTGCATAGGCCATATTATTTTGAATGGCATAGGCCAGCTCAATATACCCGATGGCGCCAGGGGTTTGTTTGACCAAACCGGCTACCCCTTCTGTTCCTTTACCGCCGAGGCCGACGGGCCAATTCACAGAAGAACCCTTACCCACTTTTGCATTCCAATCCTCGCTCACCTTGGAAAGATAGGTTGAGAAAATATTTGTAGTACCACTGCCATCCGAACGATGGGCAACCACGATCCCCGTTGAAGGCAGCTTAATTCCCTTATTTATAGATGCGATCTGGGGATCATCCCATCTGCTGATCTTTCCGAGGAAGATACCAGCCAAAACCGTAGGAGTCAAGCGCAGGGTATCCTTTACTTCCGGCAGGTTGTAACTTAAAGCAACTGCACCGGCTGTCACCGGAATATGTAGAATGGCAGCGGATGCTGCAGAATCCTGTTTGGAGTTCATTGGTGCGTCCGAGGCTCCGAAATCCACGGTCTTATTCGTAAGTTGGGAAATACCCGCTCCTGAACCAATGGATTGATAATTGACTCTTAATCCATTCGCCTTGTTGTATTCAGAAAACATTTTTGAGAAAAGCGGATTGTCAAACGAACTGCCCGCACCAATCAGGGTATTGTCATCTCCCGAACTCCCTGTTGTCCCATTGCCTCCATCTCCGCATGCGCTTATTGTCAGAATAGCAAAAAAAACACCCAGGGTCAGGGTGCTTTTCAAATTGTGAAATCTGATTTTCATCTTTATTGATTGTAGGAGTGTTGAAATTCACTTTAAGAACCCTGCTCTTTACAGAAGCTCTCTCTTACCGAAAACAAAATAAAATGTTATACGGTATACCAGGTCATAATTGGCATTCGATGTTCCAGGAGCCACTCCTGGAGGATTCGGCAACTGGGAGTTATAATGGTTATACCAGATATTGGGCATAAAATGGACGCCTTTTATCGGAGTAAAGTCCAATCCAATGTTCATAAATGTTTCTTTGGAGGAGATATCGCCTGTGCTGGTTGCCGCAGTCGGTGTTCCGGTGCTGGCGCTATAGGTCATCTTATACCCGGGCGTATTGTAACCGCTGGGAGAGGAGAGACCCGCAAATGCAGAATCCTGCAGATTTTTGCCTATGTTTTTGTTCGGATTGTACATGTCGATACGGGCGAAAAAGCGGAGTTTTTCTTTGATAATATCTCCGTGAATATAGAATGAAATTCCTTCTGCAACAGTTGCCAGGGTATCATTGGGTAAGCCTGAGGATTTATACATGTATCCTTTAGTATCACCCCGCAAATTATTCACGAATCCTTCCACGCCGATGGTCAGACCGGGATAATATTTTTCCGTGGTCGGAAAGCTATAGGCGATATATCCCTTGACCATCTGGCGATCATGGTGCCAACCCGGTTGCCAGTTCAGCCTTTGGTAATCGGCATAGAGATCGAGTACCAACTGCTTTTTTAACAGATAGGCATAAACATCCCCGTAAAACCATTTGAAACTGTTAGTGGGCGGTTTGTCGCTTGTTCCATTGCCTACCAGCAGATCGTATCCGAAATTCTTTGTTGAAGGATCGAATGTGCCGCGCAGACCTGCGCCCATATCGTAAGAAGGTGTACGCCTGATATCGGAAATCGTTCTTTCACTCGAGCGATAAGCCCAGATTCTTTCTGTGATGAAGGGGAAGGCCGGGGTGGGCTGCTCTCCTACAATGAGGTCGGTTCCTTTCCAGATATTCTTCCACTTCACATCGGCATATTTGATGAAAAAGGATTCCTTGTTGTTCAAAAGTTGGTCACCGCTTGCTGCACTTGAAGAAGGTGGGTTGAAAGCCGGAAAATTGTCTTCTGCTGCAAGTAATAATTCTGCAGAAAATTTTTGACTCAGGTTGTAATCATAACCGAGATAAAGACGACGGAACTGGAATGCGTTCCTTCCCTGGGGGATGCCTGTATACTGGTTATTGCCGCCCCGATTCAGGGAATCGCTATGTCCCTTATAATAGAAATCGCCGAATACATATCCCCAGATTCTTCCGGAACCGGGAGCTCCCGCCCTGAAAGCAGAATCAGAATTCCACACGTATTGTGCAGTCGCTGATCCAAGAGAGATTAATAAAACAACAATCGTTGTAAGTAGGAATTTGATTGAACCAATTCTTCTCATAAATTATTAGTTGTGTGTTTGGAATGCAAAAGAAGAACTGCAAATTGATCGGAATGTTAAGCCAATATTACCTTAGTGTTAACTGATATCTCTATCTAGTTGATTATCACCAAAGCGAAGTAGTTCCCAGTTATCCGGGACAAATTTTTATGAAAGAATGGTCATCTTATTTGCTTCCAACAGTGGCATCAGCCATCTGTTGAACGGGGGGAAGATTGATTGCTTGCCCGATCCTGTGCTCGGATTTGAAGGGCTGACCCAATAAATTAGCAATAGTAGCTGCAATTTGCTTTTGGTAGATCTGCTGTTTCCCCTTCATCTCGCCAAGCGGTTCGATGCCGGGCCCGATCATGGCCAGCCAGGTTTGGGCCGAGCCGTCTGTAAACAGGCTGTGATTGCTCCAGTTATAAACCTTTTTTCCCCTGCCGTGATCCGTGGTGATGATGAAAGTGGTCTTGTTCCTGTAGCAGGGCTGGGTTTGAACAAAATACCATAAATCCCCGATCATTTTGTCCACAGCATTGGCATGCTGAAGGTATTTGTCATAATGGCCTTCGTGAGCGAATTCATCTGTTTCTCCCAGGCCGATGAAAACGATGCGGGGATGGTGTTGTGTTATATACTCTTTTGCATTCAGGTAGGTGAGCCAGTCATATCGGGTATTATTTTTTATAGGTACTCCATCCTGAACCTTATTGATCAGGTCATAAACGCTGTCATTGTTTTCTTCCTCCATGTTCTGCCATCCGCTATTCACCGGGAGATTATTTCGGTGGTTGTTTAAAATAGAGGGGAATACAGACCAGGAACTGAAAGCTACGACCTTACCATGATATTCTCCTTCGTTGTTCAGGTATTCCAATATATTAGTATTGGGATTGAGCTTGGGATAATTGATGATGATAAAAGGATCTATATAACCGGTTAAGATCTCGTTGTAACCTGGGTAAGATATCTTGTAGGGATTGGCTGCATTGGATTTATTTCCAAGAGCCCTGTTTCCGTAAATCTGACCGCTCTTTGAAATTACATTCCAGAAAAAGGGCATGAGCAGGCGTCTTCTTTCCATCGGGTCCTGATCCCAAAAAAGCTGCCTGGCTATGGAAATGTCTTCTACGTATTGAGAATTACTGATCAGGAGGGAATCCGCACCGGAAAAAAGTTCCTGCCACCGGAATCCGTCTGTAGTGATTATGAAAATGTTCTCTGCCTGGGCGGGGTTTTGGGCTTTAGCCGAAATAAACAGGGAAAGGAAAAGGAAAAGGATGAAAGCAGATTTCATTTTAAGTGGTTTTACAAAGGTAATCCGGCAATGTATCTTTAAGCTTATTGAATAGTTATCTTAGCGTTATATATTCGGTATAAATCGCTACCGTATCATGGTCAAATGTCTAACGCCGATACTTGATATCCTGCCGAATCTTTCCCGCCACTTACCGTTTCCTTAAACGGTGTTTTGGAAGAATTTAGTGTTAATGCAGATGTTAAAGAAGGAACTCTGGTTCTCCAGCAGGGACTCCCATCCTTGAAAATGTCCAAATGGGAATCCATTGCAGGTATAACAGCCATAGTCGCTATTCGGTTGCCTTTTTGCTTATAGCAAGCTTCACACAAAGGACAGATGTGGCAACCGCTGGCCTTGTATTTTGTATAGGTTATTAAAAATCCACGTTCTTTTTGCTGATTATCCCAAGGTTTTTCATCGGAGTGCCAGCCGGGCAACCAGCTCATAAATGTTGATCATATGCAAAAAGAACAAACAACGAACGGCCAGGAAATGGAATTTCATCCAACTTTTTCCTGTATAATCTGTGGTGCCCGGCTCTATGCCACTGATCATGATAACCATTAGTTTACTTATCATTGTTCATCTTTACAGGCCAGATACTGGGATTTTGAAAGGGGGACACCAGAAGCAAACAAAGCAAAGGATCATTTGGAAAAGTCAAGGATGGAAATCTGGCTCTCCGTCGGATAAATTTATCCTGTGATGCCAGCTGCTAACCTGTTCTTGTTAGCTCCCCTTGATGATGTTTCAGACAGGCTGCATCAGATTTCTGAAGAACCAATATACAATAAGAAATAGTTTTCCGGCATACTCAATATTTATTAAAACAACTGTCCTTAAGTTTCAGACTAGCCAAAAATTATTAATACTGCAAATGGAGGTAAAAAAACTTGTAGGGTTAAAAAGGCTAACTTCAATGTCTTAATGAATTTGCATGAAACACTATTATCCATATTCAATTGCTTTAGCGCTAATTATTTTTTTAAATTTTAGGATCCTTGCTCAGGTATCCCAGCCAAAATACTCCGGAGCTGTAGAAAATAAAATAAGCCAGGTTGAAAATAATTTAAGCGGATGGGTGCAATTGTCTGATTCCTCAATGCAATATCGATTGGCGGAAAGAATGAAATTTTACAAAATACAGGGATTAAGTATAGCTGTCATCAACAATTTCAAACTTGAATGGGCACGGGGATATGGATTTGCTGATTTCGCTGACCAACGCACTGTTAATACGCTAACACTTTTCCAGGCAGCATCAATATCAAAATCGTTAAATGCGGTAGGCATCTTAAGACTGGTTCAGGCGGGGCGGGTAAGCTTATCCGATGATATAAATCATTATTTCAAAACGTTCAAATTCCCTTCAGACAGTAATAGTGATTTCAAAAAAATTACCATCGGCAATTTGCTTAGTCATACAGCAGGCCTGACAGTACATGGATTCGCAGGATATGAAAAGGGGGAGCCGATACCAAGTATATTTGAAGTTATTCAGGGTGAGCGGCCTGCCAATAATGTTGCCGTTAAATCCCAATATGCTCCCGGAACCAGAGTAGAGTATTCCGGCGGGGGTATTACCCTGTCACAATTGATTGTAATGGATGTTACCGATGAACATTACGATCTATACCAATGGAATAATGTATTAGAGCCAATGGGCATGGTAAGAAGCTTTTATACTCAACCACCTCCGGACAAAATATTGCCTTTTTTGGCCACCGGTTATCATGAAGACGGAAGTGAAGTTAAAGGTAAATTCCATATCTATCCTGAAATGGCTGCAGCCGGTCTTTGGACAAATCCAACTGATCTTTCTTCTTTCATTATTGAAATGCAGAATGCATATAACGGCAAATCGGATAAAGTGCTTTCAAAAAAAATGGCTCAACTCATGCTTACTCCTTATCTTCCCAATACAAACGCTGGCTTGGGAGTATTTATAGAAAAGAAAGGTGACCGAACCTATTTCGGCCATGGGGGGGCAAATGAAGGGTTCAGAAGCCAGTATTACGGAAGTTTTGAGGGGGGAGATGGGGTGGTGGTTATGGTGAATTCAGATAATGGTCAAATTATACAAGAGATTATAAACAGTGTAGCTAAGGTTTACGGCTGGAAAAACTTTTATCAACCCTCGATAAAAAATATTGTGCAGGTGCCTGCAGAGATTCTAAATAAATATGCAGGAGTTTATGCAATGAATGATATTACACTTTCTATTAAAAGAAATGGGGACCACTTATATGTTTTCCAAAACGGCAATTCCGGATTGCAAATATTCTTCACGTCCAATAGCGACTTTTTTTTATTTGAAGTGCCTGCTGAAGGAAGTTTCATCATGAACGAGGCCGGTAATCCTATCAGCATAAAATTGCATCAGAATGGATCAGATTTTAGCTTTAAAAGAAAAGAATGATCGGTCAGAATTGTTCAATTTATCTTTACATTTATACACGGAGCGCACCAACTTGCAATCAACTGTTACATTGAGACGGAATCTTCAATATCATTGGCAATTTCATGTGCTCTTGAGTAAGTAAGCAAGCAACAGCATGCTGATTAAAAAAATAAACCCTGCGAGAAATGATATAAGTAATGAAGAACCTTCATAGGAATCTATTAAAATTTCTTTTTCTGTCTTCTTGTAACGTATATATGCTAAAAGTGAAATTATTGTACCGAATGCAACCAAAGCAATGCCCATTACAGATGAATATCCTTTCTGCTGTATTTCGGGCCGTTTTCCCAGGAGCAAACCAAGTTGCTTGACAAATAATGAAAATTTAACAACCACAAATCCAAATGCCATAATGCCAATGCAGGTTCTTATCCAGGCAAGAAAAGTCCTTTCATTAGCAAGCCGATCGCTAATATTCTTCATCTTACCATCATCCATCGTAATTATTTTATGAATATAGAATTTAATTCAATAATCTCTAATAAAGGTACCTTGTTTCTCAGAATCAATTTTACCATTTTGGCGGAGATAAAATCCTGTCTTTGCGAAAAATTAAATTGGTATTCTAATGGCATTGAATGCATCAGCTTTAAAATACCCATATCTCCATTAGTTGAATTATTCAATCTTTTGAAGAGATCGGTAAAATTCTGCCCTTAAATAATCCCGCATTGGTCGACGATCATTTTCCTTCGAGCATCGATCGGCTTTTAATGATGACTTTTGAAATTTTCTCAGGACATTTTTGGGATCACTAATAAATCTGGTAATGTGTGAATTTTACAACGAATTTGTAAATAATATAACAGATACGGATGGACTTCTGTCGATCTTTGGGATAAAAACTGCCTATGAAAGTAAGCAAAGAGATTATTACCCATGATAGAACTTAGAGATATTGCGACGATACCGAAAGATGAATTCTCAAAAGAAGAATGCAATAAGGAAATGAAGACATTTCATAATAAACTCTTTGAATTGCAAAATGTCTTTTACGCTGATAGCCGTTTTTCAATGGTCGTCGTTTTCCAGGCACTTGATACAGCAGGAAAAGACGGTTCCATCCGACATGTAATGTCCTGCATGAATCCAATGGGAGTACATGTCAACTCCTTTAAGCAGCCGACGCCGGAAGAGTTGAAACACGATTTTCTATGGCGTATATATCCACATTTCCCCGCCAAAGGGACGATTGAAGTATTCAACCGCTCTCATTATGAAGATATTATTGTTCCTTCTATCAAAAAGGAACTTTCAAAAGATCAGCTGCATCATCGTTGCGAGTTAATCAACCGCATAGAAGAACATCTGGAAGCAAGCGGAACGCATGTGCTTAAATTCTTTTTGCACGTTTCCAGCGAAGAACAGAAGATACGCATAAAGGAACGATTGACCCAACCGCACAAACGATGGAAATATACAAAAAACGATACCGCGGTAGCACATCAGTGGGAGGATTACATGGAAGTATACAATATGATTGTCAACACCTGCAACTGCCCGAAATGGCACATCATACCGGCGGACAAGCGATGGTATCGCAATTACGCGGTCGCTAAGGTTTTAACCAGGCACCTTGAATCCCTTCACCTGAAATTTCCCACACATAAGATGTAATAGAAAAATTTGCATTTTATCTGGCAATACGGTTAATATGGCCCATTTAAATAATAGGATTTCAGGTCTTTTGATTATATTGACGTCGTTGCTTTTATTGGTATACTCTTCCTTCGCCCAAACCGTAAATCATTCCCTATCGGATTTTGTGGATGCAGCGACCCGCCATCTACCAATACTCCTCCAGAGAAAGGCCTTTGTAAACAGCGCCAAAGCAGGCGTAGTTGACGCACGCCATACTTTTCTGCCTACGCTTAACGCCATTGATGAACTGAACATTGCCTCCGCCAATTCCCTCCCTGGGGCCTATGAATCCTTCGGCATAATTCCTTCCGTCAGCAGTAGTGTGAGCGGAAGCAATAATTACCGGGCAGCTACGGGGGATATTGCGATCCTATACAGTGAATATGAACTCATCACATTCGGATTACGCAATGCGACGGTCCGGGATGCGCAATCCGTAGTGGGCGTGCAACAGGCTGATCTGAATAGACAGACTTATCTGATAAAAGCACAGATCGGGAAACTCTATTTCAATTTATTAAAGACCGAGTACCAACTGGGCGTGGAACTACAGAATATCCTACGTTATAATACGATCGATACAGTTATCATTGCGCTTACTTTAAGCGGTATCCGCCCTGGTGTCGATTCTTCCTTTGCGAAAGCCGAGTTATCAAAGGCGCGCGTCGCCTATAATGAACAATTGGGCAAGCTCGGGCAGTTGACCCAGCAATTGTCCTGGCTGACAGGCATACCGGCCGAGCAGGTCGCTGTCGATACGACAGGCCGGTCATTTATCCTCCCGGATCCGGCCTTGTTAAGAAATATCACCGATCCTCTCAACAACCCATTGATCGACTACTATCAGAAACAAAAGCAGTATTACCAATCCGCCGAAAATCTGGTCAGCAAAAGCTACCTGCCGAAAATTGTGCTTTCAAGCGGAGCTTGGGGAAGGGGATCGAGCATCGATTACACAGAACAATATAAAGACCTGGCTTCCGGGATTGATTTTCAACGGTTCAATTATATGGTGGGGCTTACGTTTGCTTATGATTTGTTTGACCCGGTGCACAGAAAGGACAAGGTTGCCCAGGCTCGATTTGAGACGCAGGCTAGCGGTTATGATTTACAGCAGCAGAAGCTCACATTGAATTCCGACGCCGCCCAGGCCAGGGAGGTCATAAAAGAAGCCGAAAATAACCTCCGCGAGATCCCGATTCAGATGCAGGCCGCTTCGGAGGCCTATAACCAGAAGGTAGCCCAATACAAAGCGGGACTTATTAATCTTGTGGACCTGACAGAGGCTTCCTATGTCCTTTATACCGCACAGATATCTTATGTGGAAACGCTCAACAACTGGTTCCTTGGCAACCTGGATAAAGCGACGGCCACCGGCTACCTTGATCAATTCATTCAACGCATTAAATAATAGTCCTGATGATACGCGCAGCGTTAAAAAGACCTTTCACGATAATGGTGTTATTTGGGGGGCTAGTATTGTTTTCTATCATGGCTCTCCGGTCTATCCCGATAGACATATTCCCCAAACTGAACCTGCCTGTCATTTACGTAATCGAACAATATGGGGGTATGTCGGCTGAACAGATGGAAGGGTTTTTCTCCACTCGTATGCAGGATCAGTTCTTGTATGTTAACGGGATGAAAAACATAGAAAGTAAGAACATCCAAGGGCTATCGCTGATCAAACTTACTTTTTATGCCAGTACGGATATGGCGGAGGCTTCCGCGGAAGTGGCCCTCCAGGTGAACCGGACCATGGCCTTTTTCCCCCCAGGGGCGTTACCTCCCCAGGTTATCCGTTTCGATGCCTCCTCCCTGCCAGTGGGGGAACTGGTTTTCAGCAGTAAAACAAGAAACCTGGCAGACATCTTCGACCTAGCCATGACCAGGATCAGGCCATTGTTCGCCACTATACCGGGTCTCACTGCCCCACCGCCATTTGGATCCAATGCCCGGACAGTCATCATTAACATAGACCCGGAAAAGCTGTTGGCCTATAACCTGTCTCCGGACGAAGTGGTGGCTGCCATTACCAAAAACAATGCCATGACGCCTTCGGGCAACCTGCGTGTAGGCAACATGATGTATGTAACGAGTGTCAATTCATTGGAAGATAGCATACGGCAGTTTGGAAACATCCCTATCAAAAGTGAGGGTGCGACAACAGTCTTTATCCGTGACGTGGCCAAGGTGGAAGATGGGGCGGATATTACTGTGGACTATGCCCTGGTGAATGGTATAAGGTCAGTGTACATGCCCATCGTAAAAACCCCCGATGCATCTACTCTTACAGTAGTGGACCTGCTAAAGGCTCGCATCCCGGAGATGAAAAGCCTGCTTCCCGCCGACGTAAAGGTTGAATATGAATTCGATCAGTCGGTGTTCGTTATCAATGCTGCCACGAGCCTGATGACAGAAGGAATACTGGGGGCCATTCTCACCGGGTTGACAGTACTGCTCTTCCTCAGGGACTGGCGCAGCAGCTTGGTGGTCGTGATCACCATACCTGTCTCCATAATGGGTGCTGTTTTTTTCCTGAACGTCGCCGGACAGACCATTAATATTATGACGCTCAGCGGTCTCTCCCTGGCTATCGGGGTGTTGGTCGACCAGGCGACGGTGACTATCGAGAACATCCACCAACACCTGGAAATGGGGAAGGACAAAAAACTTTCCATCCTGGATGCCTGTATGGAGGTAGCTTTCCCGGAATTACTGATTTTGTTGTGTATCCTTGCCGTGTTTGCGCCAGCTTTTATTATGGAGGGTGTTCCCAAGGCGATGTTCCTGCCGTTGTCCCTGTCCATTGGATTTGCCATGATCGTGTCCTATGTTGCGGCACAGACCCTGGTACCCGTGCTATCCAATAAGTTGTTAAAGACTGATAAATATCAATCTACCCATGTGAATGCCGGGCAAAAAGAAAAAGAGGGATACTTTCAGCGTATTAAACGAACCCTTGCAAGCCGGCTCGAAAAATGGATGCCCAAAAGAAAAGCGGTGGTTCTGATCTATCTGCTGATCGCCTTTGCCGGAGCGGGCACCTGCTTTGCCATCATCGGGAAAGACTTGCTACCAGTCAGTAATGTCGGCCAGTTGCAGTTACGTATCCGGGAACCGGACGGGACACGCCTTACAGTAACAGAGGCAGCCACGAAGGGCGTACTTGCCATCCTGGATTCCACGGTTGACCATCATATTGGCATTACTTCCGCCTATGTAGGGCTGGTACCCAGCAGCTTCGGCACCAGTAACCTCTATATCTTCAATAGCGGCACACAGGAAGCTGTTATCCAGGTGGAGCTGGATAAGAAATATAAAGGGAATATCGAAGACCTTAAAGAAAAACTTCGGCTCAATATCCAGAAACGCTTCCCGGAGTTGCACATGTCTTTCGAACCAATCGAATTAACTGCAAAAATCATGTCCCAGGGCGCCTCCACGCCTATCGAAGTGCAGGTTGCCGGGAAGAATATGTCCGATATCGAAGAATATGCAGACAGACTGGTAGATACGCTTAAAAGGATGTCTATCCTGAGGGATGTCCAGATTGCGCAACCCCTGAAATATCCCGTCGTTAACATTAATGTGGACAGGGAACGCCTCTCTGTAATGGGACTCACGATCGACGACGTATCAAGGAGCATTACAGATGTCACTTCATCCAGCCGGTTTACCAACAAGAACCTCTGGCTTGATCACAAAGACGCATATACTTATCAAACCCAGGTGGAAGTGCCAGAATATATGATGACTTCGGTGGAGGATTTGAAAGCATCTCCGCTTATACAGGGACAAATGCGGCCGGTGCTCGAAGACGTGGCATCGATAAGCTTGGATACGCTGCCCGGGGAATATGATCGCAGCGGCCCCCGTCGCTTCGTGACGGTCAGTGCTAACACATATAAAAAGGACCTTGGCTCTGCCACTACCGCCGTTCGGGCTGCATTAAGCTCCCTTGGAACCCCACCTATGGGTTTGGTGCCCGAAATCAAAGGCATGTCGTCCTTGCTGACAGAAACCCTTAATTCTCTGCAAACCGGACTGATGGCGGCCGTTGTGGTAATTTTCATCTTGCTGGCAGCCAATTACCAATCTTTTGGAACAGCCATTTGCGTGTTAGCCACGGTGCCTGCTGTTTTGCTGGGCTCCCTGCTGATGTTGCTGGCTACCGGAGCTACGCTGAACCTCCAATCCTACATGGGTATTATTATGTCCATAGGCGTATCCGTAGCCAATGCGTTGTTGATCGTTACCAATGCGGAAAAACTGAGACTTGATTTTAAGGACCCTTTCAAAGCAGCCATTGTGAGCGCCGGTCTTCGATTAAGGCCTATCTTAATGACCAGTGCAGCCATGATTGTGGGGATGATCCCCATGGCTAGTGGGCTGGGTGAATCCGGAGATCAGACAGCACCCCTGGGACGTGCCGTCATAGGAGGTCTGGCGGCTTCAACGGTTTCCGCCTTGCTCATGGTTCCTCTTGTATATGGTTGGGTCCAACAGAAAAAAGAATTTAAAACGCTTTCGTTATTGCCTGAAGATGATGTAACTGAGCAAAATAATACTAAAGAAAACTAAATTCATGAATCGATTAACTCTTTTGCTTGCTGTTGTCCTATTGCTCAATGCCTGCATGCATTCTAAAGAAGCTGATCCAAAGCCTGTCGTCAATTATGTCCCGCATTATCCTCTAGCAATAATACAAGAGACTGGTGTAGACGAGATCGAACAATTGCCTGGTCAATTAGTCGCATACCAGCAGGTGAATATCTTCCCAAAAGAAAACGGATATGTCCAAACAATGTTGGTCGATATCGGCTCCCATGTACGGCAAGGACAGTTATTGATGGTCATTGTAGCCCCTGAGCTGGATCAGGCCAGTTCACAGGCAAAAGAAAATTATGCTCGTGCCAAAGCTGATTTTACCATCGCCAAAGAAGATTATGAGCGTTTGAAAGAGGCTGCTGCAACCCGCGGCGCCGTATCCCCCATGCAACTGGATGCGGCCGGGGCAAAGGCTGAAGCAGATAGCGCACTATCCAACGCAGCAATGTCCTATTGGAAAATGCAGTTGACAATGTCCTCCTATTTAAGGGTAACCGCTCCCTTTACGGGCATTATCACTGTTCGCAACGTTCATCCCGGCGCCTTGGTTAGTGCAGAAAGCAAAGACGCCGCCCCTATGTTGGAGCTCAAAGAGGTGGACCACCTTCGCCTCCAGGTCGACATCCCGGAAAATATCGCCGCCGACCTCCGGCAAAATGATACACTGTCCTTTTATCTTAGTGCTTTTCCAGGAAAAAAAATGACGGGACCTATCGCCCGGAAATCCATGAATATCTCAACAAAATACCGTTCCGAAAGGATCGAGTTGGATATACCCAACCCGAATGAATTGCTGGAACCCGGGATGTATGCCCACATTGTCTTCGAGTCCAAAGGCAACCCCAATGCATTTGCGGTCCCCCTTGCTGCAGTTGTGACCTCTACGGAAAGGAAATATGTGATAGTAGTGAAGAATGGGCTGACAAAAAGAGTGGATGTATCAACCGGGAATCAATCGACTTCCCTGATAGAAGTTTTTGGGAATCTGAATCCGGGTGATACAGTAATCGCGGTTGGCAACGATGAAATCAAAGAAGGAATCAATATTATACGTTAGGCCTATTAAAAGGCTATACAAAAAAGGAGGTTTTATGCAGCTATATATCAGCAGTTTAATAGGCTTAAGCATGACAGCGGCGGATGCAGAGATTGGAGTCGTACAAGACTTCTATTTCGATGATCAAACCTGGATCATACGATATCTGATTTTAAAAACCGGGGATTGGTTATCTGGCCGGAAAGTTCTCATTTCACCACTTTCTCTGGTAAATAAGACCGGAAAGCCCGCATCATTCATTGTAAGTCTCACAAAGGAACAAATACGCAATAGCCCCGATATCAATATGGACAAACCGGTCTATCGCCAGCAGGAAATTCAACTGGCTGAATATTATCCAGGATTGGATTATTGGGGAAAAGTAGCGTGTAAAAGCGGCGTGGCTAATACTTCAATTGTCTCTGATCGACAGATAATTAAAAAGGTCTTTAAAAAAGATAATCAACCAACTGCTGATCTGCATTTGCAAAGCATTCTTCACTTGACAGGATATCGCGTTCACGCAACAGATGGAGAGATCGGACATGCGAAAGACTTTATCGTTACCGATGACGCATGGAAATTGCAGTATTTGGTTGTTGAAATGCACAAGATGTTTCGTCAGAGACAAGTACTTGTGCCGGTCGGAGATATCAGCAGGGCACAATGGAGCAATGCTGAAATTTATGTGAATATTACCAGGAGTTCAATAAAAAATAGTTCGGCTTATCCATAAAACTTTCATTGTGAAATCATATTTGTTTAAACTCATCTTTTCGGTTTCCATTTTTTTAAATGTACCCCTCTGCCATGCCCAGGCTGAATGGCCGGAATCCATTACCGCTGCAGATGGCACAGTCATCAACACCTATCAGCCCCAGGGGGAGTCCTTCTCCGGAAACACCTTGAAATCAAGAACTGCACAGTACGACCATCAATGGGATGCTCATATGCATGTGCGCTTTAATAACAAAGTATACAGTAGCAAGCAAGGCGACATACCCGGTGAAAGGAACAATGCCAGAGGTTTTACAGGCAACAATGGACTTCGCGGGACCAATGACTTTCGTTCGCTTGGAGGAAATAAAATCTTTTCGGACAGGGTGGGAAATATTTACCGGCGCGGCGAGCAGGGGAAATGAGAGCAAAGGTCGGAATTGGTCTCCTTTAAATGCCGGTGCCGACAAAGGATTGGAGCAGCAGCGCCAGATGCATGTCGGGGGAACGGTCAGTACCCGGAATTTCCAACACGCGATTAATTTCGGCGGAGGAGGTGGGTACTCTGGCAGCCACCCGTGATCAGACTATTGCTCATCACTAACATGAGCATTTTGCTTTTATTTTCGCACAATCTGTTTAATATTTTGTTACCATGAAAAAAATGAAAGAGTTGACCAAAAGTGATGTGGAAGGAATAAGGGGTGAATTGTACCATATGATCCTTTTCGCTATGGCCTGGGCTTTGATCGGGGAATACTCATTAGACTACAGAGACTATATTCTCGGCGCAGGGCTTATTTTGGTAATCGTTGTACGTGTTGCCTTGTATTCAATAAAGCTGTACGATCTGGAGGATAATCTTAACGCAGATGCTTCAGATGCAGATGAGTTGAAACAATTTAAGCGGGACCGTTTTTATCTGCTTATTATTGTCTTTGAAGGTGTGGCTATCCTTGTAACCTGGACATTGCTGCATGAGTTCGGCCATTATAATTGGTTGATATCCAGCTTTGCCCTGATCGCCGGTCTACATTTTTTTCCTTTGGCGAGGTTGATCCGCCAGAACTCCTATTACTTCCTTGGCGTCTGGGTCTGCCTGTTGGCTTTTGCCGGCTATCTGTTGATAATTTCCGGAACAATGCCAGACTATTACGCGAACACATTGGTAGCTTACGGATGCGCAGCTGGGGCTGCCGTCGATAGTGTTGGTATAATGATGAGAACGCGTACGGCCTTAAAGAGAGTTTAGTCTAAGCTATTTTGTTTTCAATGCTTATTTTGAAAGAAACATGGATAATTCAGCAAGCCTGAATTCGGTTTTTGAACCCGCTCTGCTAGGCGAAATTCGGCAATTCGGTGAATTAAGGTTCTGTTAACTTTTGTCGGCTAGAGTAGGATGAGTTTTTTTGCTTTTGAACCTGGAATAACTCCCCAAAAAATGATTAAAGGTGCCTGTCAAAATCATAAAGGACTTTCCAAAGAATGACTAGTGAACATTTTTATCCCTCCGTGATCCAGTTTGAGGCAAGGAATCTATGCCATAAAAACAAAAATATTTAGTGAGCTATTTTTTTGTAAAATAGGTATATCATTGACAACCTTTATATTTACCTCAAAATCCGGTACATGTCTCTAAGTTCGATCATGAAAATATTTATACCCAAGGACCGGGTCTTCTATTCATTATTTGAAGAAGTCGCCGAAGGCGTTTCGGTCATGGGGAAACTGATGAAGGAACTAGTAGCAGAAGCAGATTATGACAAGAGAGCAACCATTGTGGCCCGTGTGGAAGACCAGGAGCATGTGAACGACGATCTCACCCACCGGATATTCACAGAACTGGGCAGAAATTTCATCACCCCTTTCGATAGGGAGGATATACATTACCTGGCAACCTCACTCGATGATATCTGTGACTATATCCATGCTTCTGCCAAGAAGATCAACTTTTATAAAGTGAATCCCAATGATATTGGTATTCAGAAAATGGCGGATCTCATCGAGCAGAGCGCTGAACAAATCAGGATCGCAGTCAGAGAGCTTCGCAATATGCGAAATATGCGAAATATTACCGATGCTTTGGTCAAAGTGAACAGCATTGAAAACCAGGCGGACGATATTTTTGACATGAGCATTGAAAGATTATTCGATACTGAACCGGATGCCAAGGAAGTGATCAAAAAAAGGGAGATTTACCAGGTAATGGAAATCGTTACAGACAAATGTGAAGATGCCGCCAATGTCATTGAATCGATCATAATCAAATATGCCTGAAAAGCTGCAGCCCCGATCCCCCGGATCAAAGCTGAACCTTGCCCATCACTAAAGCTAATTGCACATATATGAGTTTTTTGGTTGTCATCATAGCCCTTGCTTTGGTTTTCGACTATATCAACGGTTTCCATGATGCGGCCAATTCCATCGCCACCATCGTTTCTACCAAGGTTCTGACTCCGTTTCAAGCGGTATTATGGGCAGCACTTTTTAATTTTGCGGCATTTTTCATTGCCAAATATTATTTTGGAGAATTCAAGATCGGCAATACGATCGCCAAATCCGTCAACGAGCAATTTATCACCCTTTCCGTGATCTTCTCTGGCCTGATGGCTGCCATTTCCTGGAATTTGCTCACCTGGTGGTTCGGGATTCCTTCGAGCTCCTCCCATACTTTGCTGGGCGGCTTTATGGGTGCGGCCCTTACCCATGCCGGCCAATGGGCAAAAAATGGCCAGGAAGTAATCAATTATTCCAAAGTGATCCCAACCTTCCTGTTCATCTTTCTGGCTCCGATTATCGGGATGATCTTTGGCTATGTGATTTCTGTCATCATTATCAATATTTGCCGAAGGGCCAATCCCTATAAGGCAGATAATTGGTTCAGGCGGTTGCAATTGGTTTCATCCGCGCTATTCAGCCTTGGCCATGGGGGAAATGATGCTCAAAAGGTATTGGGAATTATTGCAGCAGCCATGGTTGCCCATGGCGATCTCAAAAGCCTTCAGGATGTACCCAACTGGGTGCCATTCGCCTGTTTCACTGCCATCGGCCTTGGGACCATGAGCGGTGGCTGGAAAATTGTCAAGACCATGGGAACCCGCATTACCAAAGTGACTCCGCTGGAAGGAGTGAGCGCCGAAACAGCAGGTGCCCTGACCCTTTTTCTGACCGAGAAACTCGGCGTTCCAGTGAGCACCACCCATACGATCACAGGTTCCATCATAGGAGTCGGAGCTACTAGACGTTTGTCTGCCGTACGCTGGGGAGTGACCATCAATCTGCTCTGGGCATGGATACTTACCATTCCAGTGAGCGCGATTTTGGCAGCGATATATTACCTGATCTTTCATCTGATCAACCATCATTTGCCTTTTTAAGGCCGCCTGTCAGTTTTCTGATATTCGACAATCTTTACTACTTTGGCCTTCGATTAATCAAACCTTGAAACCGGACTTGAGCAATTTGCCGCTCAGGGGGAAATGGATAGGCGAAGTTCCATCAGGCAAAAAGAAAAAACTATAAATATTCAGATGAAAGGAATCATACTTGCAGGCGGATCGGGTACAAGGCTTCATCCCATAACTTATGCTATCAGTAAGCAAATCATGCCTGTCTATGACAAACCCATGATTTATTATCCGCTTTCGACTCTGATGCTGGCTGGAATTCGGGAAATCCTCGTGATTTCCACACCTTATGACCTGCCGCTTTTTAAAAAATTACTGGGGGATGGCAAGCAATTGGGATTGGAACTGACCTATGCCGAACAAGCCAGACCTAACGGTCTTGCGCAGGCTTTCGTAATTGGAGAATCATTCATTGGAAAAGATCATGTAGCGCTGGTGCTGGGGGATAATATTTTCTACGGGGCAGGCCTGGGCGAGCAATTGGAACAGAATACCCGGCCTGAGGGGGGAATCGTATATGCCTATCACGTAAGCGATCCGGAACGGTACGGGGTGGTGGATTTCGATACGGATATGATTGCAATTTCCATTGAAGAAAAGCCTGCCAGGCCCAAGAGCAATTATGCGGTTCCGGGCCTTTATTTTTATGACAATGAAGTGGTCCAAATCGTCAAAGAACTTCAACCTTCACCCAGGGGCGAATATGAAATCACGGATGTGAATAAGGAATACCTGAGAAGGGGAAAGTTAAAAGTATCTATTATGGACAGGGGCACTGCCTGGCTCGACACGGGAACATTTGATTCCCTGATGCAGGCTTCCCAATTTGTTCAGGTCATCGAGCAAAGGCAGGGAATTAAGATCGCCTGCATCGAGGAAATTGCCTACCGGAAAGGGTTTATTAATAAGGAACAGGTGGAGGCCATGGCCAAACCTCTGATCAAGAGCGGATATGGGGAATATTTACTTCAAATGATTAACAACAAATAAAAGATGTCAAAAAAGATTCTCGTAACAGGTGGCTGTGGTTATATCGGTTCCCATACCATTGTGGATTTGCTGGAAAATGGATTTGAAGTTGTTTCAGTGGATAATAATTCACGCTCCAATCCAAGGATCATGGAAGGGGTCGAAAAAATAACGGGCAAAAAAGTGAAGAATTATAAGGTGGATCTTTGCAATTTCGACGACACCTATGCTATTTTCCAGGAAAACGAAGATATTTCAGGCATCATTCATTTTGCCGCTTACAAAGCTGTTGGGGAGTCTGTTGAAAACCCACTAATGTATTTCGAGAATAACCTTGTTTCGCTGATCAATTTGCTCAAATGTGTGCAGGAATTCCAATTGCCCCATTTTGTGTTTTCCAGTTCCTGCACTGTTTACGGAAACCCGGATGAGGTCCCGGTCACTGAAAAAACGCCTCCGAAGCCGGCGGAATCCCCCTACGGTTACACCAAACAGATGGGAGAGCAGATTATCAATGAATTGTTTAAATCCATTCCCCTTCATTGCATATTGCTGCGTTATTTTAACCCCGTAGGGGCCCATCCGAGTACGCTGATCGGGGAATTGCCCGTAGGGAAGCCTGCAAATTTGGTTCCCGTCATCACCCAAACCGCCATCGGCAAGCTGCCTCAGATGTATGTTCACGGGGACGACTATCCTACGCGCGATGGTTCCTGCGTCCGCGATTATGTACATGTAAGCGATATCGCCCATGCCCATACCCTCGCGATCGAATACCTGGTCAACAACAAAAACCAGTTTCCCTGTGAGGTATTTAACCTGGGCCTCGGCAACGGAGTGACAGTCCTTGAAGCGATAAAGGCTTTTGAAAAAGTGAGTGGCCTGGAATTGAATTATACCATCGGGCCCCGCCGGCCGGGTGATGTGATCGCAATCTATGCTGATAATAACCTGGCCCGTACCAAACTTGGCTGGAGTCCAAATTATTCCCTCGAGGACATGATGCTGACCGCCTGGAAATGGGAACAAAAACTCAAAATCGATGAAAAATTCTATAATGGAAAATTTTCGCAGTTCAATTAGAATTTAACCCAAACGACCTATTCATCCTCTTTGTTCAGAAAGTCTGAAACGATTACATTTGCCCCTCAAAGCTTTCAAGACAATGAACTCATTACAGGAAATTCAGGTTACCGGGAAAAAAGACACAAGAAGCGGGTTCGGGGATGGAATTGTGGAAGCAGCCAGGAAAAACAGTGAAATAGTTGCCTTGACGGCCGATCTGGCCGGCTCTCTCAAATTACAGCAATTTATAAAAGAATTTCCGGATAGGTTTTTTCAGTGCGGAATTGCAGAAGCAAATATGATGAGCATCGCAGCCGGTCTTACAATTGGCGGCAAGATCCCATTCACAACGACTTTTGCCAATTTTTCAACCGGAAGGGTTTATGATCAGATCCGGCAATCCATTGCCTACTCGGGAAAGAATGTAAAGATTTGCGCTTCCCATGCCGGATTGACCCTGGGGGAAGATGGCGCCACCCATCAGATACTTGAAGATATCGGGATGATGAAAATGCTACCCGGCATGACCGTCATTGTTCCCTGTGATTATGCACAGACAAAGGCAGCCACTCTGGCTGTCGCAGATTATAAAGGACCGGTCTACCTGCGTTTCGGAAGACCTGTATGGCCCATCTTCACTTCAGAAGTCCCTTTTGAGATTGGGAAGGCCCAGGTTTTTTCCGAAGGTTCGGATGTGTCGGTCTTTGCCTGCGGCCATCTTGTCTGGAAGGCAATTGAAGCAGCTAAGATCCTGCAGGAAAAAGGAATCTCCGTCGATCTCATTAATATCCACACAATCAAGCCCATCGATGAAGATGCGGTGATACGCTCCATCAACAAGACCCGTTGCGCCGTTACGGCTGAGGAACACAATATCATCGGAGGCCTTGGGGACAGCATAGCCCAGATTGCAGGAAGGAATATGCCCGTTCCCATCGAATGGATTGGCACCAATGACACTTTTGGGGAAAGCGGAACTCCAGACCAATTGCTGGAAAAATATGGGCTTACAGCGGAGCATATCGTTCAGGCCGTTGAAAAAGTTATTTCCAGAAAGAAATAGACTGCATAGGGCTTTGTGGTTTTTGGAGCCATCTGATCCGTGAAGCGGTATAATTTTAACAAACCTTAGATTAAACTTCTGAATGATTTTTTTACCTAATTTCAATAGCAAAATCAATGGCTAACCTTATGGCGGTACCGAATTCTGATGCCGAATTGCTGGTTCAGTTCAAAGACCCTGCAACTAAGGAGAGGGCTTATACTGCCATTATAAAAAAATACCAGGAAAAGCTTTATTGGCATATCCGGCGTATGGTGGTGGACCATGAGGATACCAATGATGTATTGCAAAATATGTTTATCCGGGTTTGGAACGGTCTGGAGAATTTCCGGGAAGATGCCCAGCTTTATACCTGGCTTTACCGGATCGCCACCAATGAAAGCCTCACCTTTCTGGACCAGCTAAAAAGGAGAGCTTCAGTCTCCCTTAGTGAGGTAGAAAGCGGACTGAGCAATAAAATCAAGGCCGATAGCAATTTCGACGCCAACAAACTGGAATGGAAATTGCAATTGGCAATGCAACAACTACCTGAAAAACAACGAATTGTGTTTAATTTAAGATATTATGACGAAATGCCTTATGAAGAGATGAGCCGGGTATTGGATACTTCCGAAGGAGCATTGAAGGCCTCCTATCACCATGCAGTCAAGAAAATTGAAGATTTTATGCTGAATCATTAAACTTTCATTAACAAAAACAGTCTCAAAACCGTGGTAAACAGGAAGGAAATATGGAATGAATTGAAGGAGATCAGCCCCTTGCTCGCGAAGCTGGAACCTATTGAAGTATTTCAGGTGGCTCCAGGTTATTTCGATGCATTTGCCGCCGATACCCTTTCTCTTATCCGCGCAGGAGAAAATCCTTCTTCCTCCGGTGAGTTGAACAGTATTTCTTCTCTAATTGGTTCTGCAGGTAAAGAACAATTGTTTAGCGTACCCGCAGGTTATTTTGAGGGTCTTGCTTCCGGTTTGCTGAATAAAATTCACAATAAGGTCAAAAATCCGGAACCTGTTTCGGTCGACGATGAATTGGAAACCCTTTCCCCCCTGCTCAGCAAACTAGAGAGAAAGTCGCCTTTTAGCGTGGCTTCCGATTACTTTGACAAATTTCCGGATAATGCACTTGCCGGATCAAAGGAATTTGGCTATAAAGATGAACCATTCTCACCACTGCTTGATTCCCTGAAAGAGAGAAATCCTTTTTGGATTCCCGCCGGTTATTTCGAGGAACTGAGCGGAGAAATCATGGCTAAAATTATATCCCCGAAATCGGCGCGTGTCATTTCGATAAACAGCCGATTCCAATGGATGAGGTATGCCGCAGCAGCAGTCATTATCGGAGCGATCGCCACCACTTCGGTATTCCTGTTCCAAAATCATGGTCCGGTGCCAAGGTATATGGCCAGCCTGAACGAAAAACAACTGGCAGACAGCCTGCACAATGCGAATGAGAAGGATATGATGGATTATTTGCAGAGCCATAACCTTCCAGTTCCGGATTCCTCTGAAAGCCTGGCCCAGCTAGGCCTGGAAAGCGGGGATGAGATGGGAGGCATGCTTGCCGATATTTCTGATTCTGAATTGCAGCAATACCTGGATGATTATACGGGCTCAAAAGAGCAGACAATCAACTGAAAATGAAAAAGATTATATATATATCCGTGATGATCTGCGGTATCGGCCTTTCGGCTGCCGCCCAGAGCAATGAGCCCAATAGTCAACAGGCCAGCGGCGGAAGACTGGAAGCATATAAGATCGCCTATCTGACTAAAATGCTCAATCTTTCACCGGAGGAAGCGCAAAGATTCTGGCCGGTCTACAATCAATATTCCAACGAAATCCGGGAAACAAGGCAAAATGCCAAACAAAGCGGAGAATCGGAGATCAATACGGAAGAAAAGGTGCTAAACATTCGTAAAAAGTATAATGGTGATTTCGTCAAGGCCCTGGGCTCCGGACGCGCCAATGATTTCTTCAAGGCAGAAAAGCAATTCGGCCAATATGTGAACAGGGAACTCATGGAACGCAGAGAGAATCGCATAATGCAGCAGCAAAGGCATGGAATGAGGCCCTAATAATAAACCCCAAGATTTCCCCCGTTTACCGATTTATTTTATCTGAAAGTTCGCAATCAGCGATATTTGGCATTGGTGTTTTTCATAGGTTAGCAACGGCCCGCTCTTTTAAGGGCAGGCCTTTTTTATGACCCTTTTTCTGCAAATCGCCAGACCGGCGTCTTGATATCGTGATAGAATAAAAAGGTCCAGGCTTCACGCTCACCTCTTTCCCACCATTGTTTCCGTAATTCCATACATTTTTTTCCGTCAAAATCGTATTTGGCGATGAAACGGGTTCTCATCTGCTGCAACTGAGGAGCTACATCGCCTCCAAAAAAAATCTTTTCACCTTCATCTTCGATAAAAAAAACCTGGTGATATGGACAATGCGCACCGGAAATCTCATAATGGATATAACCATCAATCAGTCCATCTCCCTGGAGCAGCACGACCCTGTCATTGTGTTCAAGTGCTTCCAAATCCTGAGTAATATAGGAGGGAAACCCTTTTTCGAAGGCATAGCGCAATTCCATTCCCTGAACATAATAGCTTGCATTGGGAAAGGATAATTGCCGTCTGCCGGAAGAACCCCCAGCCAGTAATCTGCTTACACCTCCGGAATGATCCTTATGTAGATGACTCATCAGGACTTTGGTTATCTCGGCAGGATCCACCCCAACCCTGGAGAGGTTCTGATAGATTTGCAGGCCTTCTTCAGTCTGGTAACCGAGCCCGGCATCGATGAGCAGCGTATCCCTTGAAGTGATGATGAGAAAGGGCTGGATCTCCACTAGTAAACTTCCTGGTTCTCTTTGCAGCAGATTGTCAATTCCAACATTAAATGGATAAAAAATTTTTGTTTTCCCAACTGAAAAAGCTCCTTCGCTGAGAGGTATGATTTGCATGATAAAAAAATTAATTGCAGTTTATCGCAATACCATTTGCCGGTCAGCATCCAGACGGATCAGAATGAAAAGCATGATCGAAAAGGTCAGCAGGGAGGTACCGCCATAGCTCATGAATGGAAGAGGTATTCCGATGACCGGGGCCAGTCCGATAGTCATGCATACATTGACCGAAATATGGAAAAAATATACGGAAGCGACGCCATAAGCAAAACAGCGACTGAATGTACTTCGTTGCCGTTCGGCGATCGTAACCATTCTATACAACAAAACCAGGTAGATCCCAAGAAAAAGGATGCTGCCCACAAAACCGAAACCTTCCCCGATGGTACAGAAAATGAAATCAGTGCTTTGTTCAGGCACGAATTCATACCTGGTCTGGGTTCCCTTAAGCAGTCCTTTTCCCATTATGCTTCCGCTACCGATAGCAATTTTACTTTGGGAAACATTGTAATTATTGTCTGTTTTTTTTCCGCCCGCCTTTTTTTCTATTTCCTGCACGGCTTCTGCATTCTTGGGAATATATTCCTTCCCTATCGCATCATACATCCGTTTTACCTGGTAGGCTTTGAATACATGGTCAAACATAAAGGGTACTACAAAACGCTGGACACCCACACAGATAAACCAAATCCCGACGATCGCAAGCAGGATCCCCTTCCTTCTTTTGATCTGTTTTCTCAAGATATAAATCACAAATGCCGCAATCCCGGTAAGGATCAGGGCCAGGAGGTTTTTTTCAAGCAACAGGGTCGCCACTACCAGGGCTGCAAATGAGAAGCCCATGACGAGCACGGCCGGGGAGAGGCCTTCACGGAACATCACCAGGAAAAAGGAAAAGTAAACAAGGGCAAGGCCGGTCTCATTCTGAAGAATGGAAAAAAAAGCTGGGATCAGAGCGATGGAAGCGGCAACCAATTGGGAACGCGGCTTGTAGAAATCCGTTTCGATCCTCGATAAATACTTGGCAAGGGCCAGGTTCACAAACACAGTGCATAGTTCAGCAGGTTGCAACTGAAAAGCGTTTCCGAATCTTATGATCGATTCCGTTCCTTTCACACGTGAGTGAAAGGGGAAGACGAGCAGGAGCAGGAATAATCCTAAAGCGTAAGAGAGATTCGCGGTGGCAGTAAAGAATTTGCTGTCGATCAGAAGGATGAATACCCCTGCAACGGCTGCCAGCAGAAAATAAAGCAATTCCCTGCTATAATCCGTCTTAAGTGAAAGAAATCCTTGCAATACATTATCTCCTTCCCGGTAGGTAGCGGCAAAAATGCAGGAAATGCCGATGAAGCATAAAGCGGTCCAAATCCATACAAGGGGCCAATCGACGCCTTTTGATATGCCGGGATTGCGTTGGCTCATCTGGTTGAATCGGGTTTGATGACTTTTGCTGTGTCCTTCGGCTTTAGCATGTTTTGTTTTATTGACGGGCCGCTCAGTCTTGGCAATATCGTGACTTTCTTAAAAGTATCCAGCAAGGCCGCCCTGGACGAAGGAATTATGTATTTCATGAGCGAACTGCTGTCATGGGTGCGGATCGCGTGCCTGGCTGCATTCGTGGAATCCTGCAAAAACTGCACCCGAACCAGGTATTTGGGGACCAGGTCTGCATTGGCTACTTCCTCAGCTTTTTTCTGGCTCTCCGGGCGAAGGGAATCGTTCAGGTATTTCTCCACGAGAAGGGATCCAATGGGCGCAGCCCAGACCGCACCAAAGCCTGCATTCTGAACGACCACCGCTATCGCAATTTTCGGGTTCTCCCTTGGGGCAAAACAGACGAATATGGCATTGTTCCGCAGCTTCGTCCTTCGGTGATCTACAGTAAGATAGTTTTCGGCCGTGCCTGTCTTAGCGCACATATTGATTCCCGGTATCCGGACGGCGGAAGCAGTTCCGATCTCGGTCACGTCCTGCATACCGCTGATAACATCTTCATAGACATCATCAGGAATATGGGTGAGAACTTCATGTTTTACACTGAATTTGTCAAGCACGGTGTCATCTTGAGAATGGCCGTCTATGCTTTTCACAAAATGCGGGGTGAAAAAGGAGCCTTTATTAGCGACTATGCACATGGCATTGGCCATTTGCAAAGGAGTCACTTCCATCTTGTCCTGCCCGATGCCCATCGTGACCATTGTACAGGAATTCCAGGAATGATTGTATTCTTTGTCATAGGATGCCGTATCCGGGATGTTTCCACCGTCTTCACTGGGAAGGTCAATTCCAATCCGGTGCCCAAGACCAAATGCATTCACATATTCTTTCCATTTCATCAATCCTCTCCGAACGCTGTGGATTTCCGGATTGTCGAGTGTGAGACGGAAGGTGTTGCAAAAAAAAGAATTGCAGGAATGGGCAATGGCAATGCGCATGGTTCGGGCATGACCAGGATCCTTGTGCTCGCATTTCACAGGATGGTTGCAGGCGAGATAGACCCCACGGCAATCATAGCCGCTGGCAGGGGTAATCACTCCCTCATCCAGGCCGATCAACGCTCCAATAGGCTTATAAGCCGAACCTGGCTGATACAGGCCCTTGATGGCCCGGTTGAGGAGGGGAGCCGAAACATCCAAGTTGAGTTTGGCATAATTTTTCTTTTTCTCCGGCCCTGTCAGGCTATTGGGATCAAAGTCAGGACTGGATACCATGGCAATAATGCCTCCTGTTTTCGGCTCGATGGCGACCACCGCTCCCACTTTGTTTGCCATCAGCTTTTCGGCAAATTGCTGGAGGTTCACATCTATATATGTGCGAAGGTTCCTGCCTGCGACGGACGGGGTATCATCTGCCTTGTTTTCGTAATGTCCTACAAGGCGGTTTTTGTTGTCCTTTATCCAGAATTCAATGCCCCTTCTTCCCATTAGCTGTTTTTCATAGTATTGTTCCAATCCCGTCCTGCCTACATAGTCCCCCAACTGGTAGCCGCTGTAACGATGTATGATAGCCGAATCGACCTCTCCGATATATCCGAGGATATGGGCTGCCGCATTGTAAGGATAAACTCGAACCGGCCTCTCCTGCAAATTGAAACCTGAAAATTGCCAGATATTTTCCACCAGCTTGGCATAAAGATCCGGCGCAAGCAGGTCCTGGAAGATACCCGGTCTGAAGGAGCCTCCGTTTTTATACTTTACGTCCTGGATCCGGTCACGGAACTCAGCCGTATCGATATCCATGATCTGACAGAAATAATTCGTATCAATGTTTTTAACCTGGGAAGGGGTAACCATCAGGTCATATAATATGGCATTGTTCAGAATGGCTTTGTTATTGCGGTCGAATATGATACCCCGGTTTGGGTAAATCCTTTTGGGAAATAAGGCATTTTCCTGAGCCAGTTTCCGGTATTTGCTTGAAATGACCTGCAAATTGAAAAGCTGAGCCGCAATTACGAGAAACATGGCTGCAAAAATGAGACGGATGATATTGCTGCGGGATTGATTGAAAACAGGCATGCAGGAAATACGATTTTCAACTTATGTTCAGAAACAAAAGTAAAGATAAACCGAGAGAACGGCCCTTCATAACAATTTCAAAAAGATTTTAGAAATACTTAGGCCGTATTTGTCCGGAAAGGTTCCTTTCGGAAGAATAGCAGTTCAGTCAAAAAGATCAGCAAGAGGCTGACCCCGGTGGTAGCCAATAGTTTCCCGATGAAAAACAGGAAAGAACCGAAGCTCATCCATTCGAGGAATATCAGCAGGCCGTGGTGAAAAAGGGTGAGTATGAGGACATAGGTTCCATATGGTGCAAAACCCATGCTGGTAACGGAAGGTGACGGATAGTTCTTATCCGATCCATCCTGTGAGATCAGCAGATTGATGGTGAAGGGGCGAATATATGCGATAAGGGTGCAGGCTGCAGCATGCAGACCCGGGGTGTTCATGAAATAATCCAGGGTCAGGCCGAATAAAAAGCTGATAAAGCTAAGCCAGACCCGGGGCAGGGTAAAGGGAAGCCAGAGTATGAACAGATAATAGAGGTAGGGTACAACAAAGCGGTGCAATGGGGGCACCTGGTTAAGCACAAAGACCTGTACCAGGATAAACAATGCAAAGCGGATAATATTTTTCAGCAGATCACTCATTTAATTTTTTCTTTACAGAATCCTCTAATGCTTTTTGTTCATCGTATTGTGTATTTTCAGTAACATACACATACTGGATATTGTAAAAGTTCGTCGCCGTTTTGAGGCGGGCAGTATAAAAACCGCTGCTAGGGTCTTCGATGATTTCGTGAACGGTCCCTACAAGGACCCCTGGCGGAAAGAGCGTAGAGGTCTCGCTGGTAAGAATGCTGTCACCTTTGTTGAGGGGAGCGCTTTTCGGAATGTCCTTGAGTAGGACATAATCCGGACTGACTCCGTCCCATTCCACCTTCCCTCTTTCTCCCGTATTTTTTAGTTTCACGATCACCGTAAAATGGCGGTTAAGCATGCTCATGACCACCGAAAAATTCTGACTGACGCTGATTATTCTTCCCACTATGCCCGAGGGTCCGACTACTCCCATATTGGGATGGATCTGCTGGTTGGAACCACGGTGCAAAGTCAGGTAATTGGTCTGGGTAGAGACGGCACTGCCAACCACTTTGGCCTCGAGATAAAGGAAACGCTGGATCTTTTTCACGGAATCGTCCAGGATCGTGTCATAGAAGAGATGATTGCGTTGTACCGGACTTTCATAGTTTTCTTTCAACAGTTGCCTTAAGCGCAGGTTTTCCTTTACCAAATCCTCGTTTGTGCCTTTGAGCTTGAAATAATACTCGATATTATTGTATTTCTGATCGATCCTTCCTGTGAATTCTCCGGCAACCGAAGCAAAAGCGGCCTCGTGGAATTTATTGTAGCGGAAAAGCATGATTAGGGAAATGATCTCCAAAGTCAGAAAGAAAAGGAAATTAAAATATCTTCGAATGAAGAGAAAAACATTACGCAATTGTGCAAATTTTTAAGATTCGGAATCCGTTGCGCGGTTCCCTATCTCCCGGCACCGGGTTAAAGCCGGATTTGGTTTCGTTTAATTCTCGGGCGCTCTGTTTTCGAGCTTGGATTTAATCAGCGCATCACGAATGGATACCTATCATAGTTTTTCAGTGAAATGCCCGTGCCGCGAACAACACTTTTGAGGGGATCGTCCGCGATATGGACCGGCAACTTAATTTTCTGGCTCAGTCTCTTGTCCAGGCCACGGAGTAAGGCGCCTCCTCCTGTCAGATAAAGCCCGCGACGGTAAATATCACCCGCCAATTCAGGAGGCGTTGTTTCAAGTGCCTTCAAAATGGCTTCTTCGATCTTAAATATGCTTTTATCTAGGGCTTCGGCGATTTCCTGGCAACTGACCATTATCTGTTTCGGAATACCGGTAACTAGATCCCTTCCATTTACCGGGAAATCGTCAGGTGGATTCTCCAGGTCCTTCATGGCCGCGCCTACCTGAATTTTAATTTGCTCCGCCGTCCTTTCCCCGATCAGCAGGCTATGGTATCTTCTGAGGGCTTCCATGATATCCGCAGTGAACTCATCCCCTGCAATACGAATGGATTGGTCACAAACGATCCCTGCCAGGGCGATTACCGTGATCCCGGTAGTACCTCCGCCAATATCGATGATCATATTGCCAACGGGCTCTTCGACATCAATGCCGATACCCAGCGCCGCTGCCATCGGTTCATGGATCAGGTAGACTTCCTTGGCCCCTGCCTGTTCCGCGCTATCGCGGACAGCCCTTTTTTCCACTTCGGTTATGCTGGAAGGAATGCAGATCATCATTCTCCAGCTCGGCGGAAACAGCGGTTTTTTCGGATAGATCATTTTGATCATTTCCCGGATCATCAGTTCTGCTGCATTGAAATCGGCGATCACCCCGTCTTTCAGGGGCCGCACTGTACGAATGCTTTCGTGGGTCTTTTCATGCATCATTAACGCCCTCTTTCCAACTGCCAGAACAGTCTTGGGATTATTGCGGTCAAGGGCCACTATGCTAGGTTCGTTTACCACAATTTCGTCATCATGTATAATGAGAGTGTTCGCAGTACCAAGGTCCATTGCGATTTCTTGAGTCAGGAAGTTGAATAGGCCCATTTTGTGGAGAATCAGATTTTAAGTAATGCCTGCAAAATTGGAGTAAATATTCGGAATTAACAAAGTAGCATTTCAGGCCGGATAGCGTTTGCAATATGTTAACTGTCTAGTATTTCCAAAAGCAGGTAAATGCTTTAGAAACGACAATAATTAGATTGTATTGCTCTATATTGCTATCTTTTAAATGGGCTTTCACCCTGACCAGAGAGAGCCAACCTTTATAAACTTGATCATGAAATCAATTCTGACTGCGGCAGCCCTTGTTTGCCTTTTTTTTCCCCAGGCTTCAGCCCAGGACGTGAATCAAATCCGAAAGGAATTCGAGCAAAAGCTCAGCGATCCCCAACAAATCTATGGAAACAATCCGGCTGCAGGAAAATATTATGAGATCCGGGGATTTCGCATGTACTGCGAGATCTATGGTGAAGGACATCCGCTCCTGGTCATCCACGGCAACGGAGGGTCGATCAATAACTTTATTTACCAGATTCCCTATTTCTCTAAAAAATACAAGGTCATCATCGCAGACAGCCGGGGTCAGGGTAAATCAACTTCTGGTGGCGATTCGCTTTCCTACGAGATGATGGCGGACGATTATGCCGCCCTGCTCGGCGCCTTGAAAATCGATTCGGCCTATGTGATCGGTTGGAGTGACGGAGGAATCAATGGCCTTCTTCTTGCGATACGGCATCCGGAAAAAGTGCAGAAACTTGCTGTAACAGGCGCCAATCTGACGCCAGACACGAGCGCAGTGAACCAGGACGTGATCAATATGATCATGCCTTATTACGAATCCATAAAGAAAAAGGCCAGCCCTACTGAGGCTGAAAAGAGGCAGATAAATCTGCTGAGGTTGTTGATGGAAGAACCGCATATTCCGATTAGCGATCTGCAGCATATCCAAAACCCAACCCTGGTCATCGGAGGAGACCATGATATTCTCAAACCTTCTCATACCCTGCTGATCTTTGAGAATATCCCCCATGCCTACCTTTGGATTTTGCCTAATTCAGGCCATAGCACACCGGTCGTCTATAAGGATGAATTCAATGAAACGGTTGACCGGTTCTTTTCCCAACCCTATCGCGAAATAAAGGGAGAAACCAGATTCTATTAATAATAATACCATGAGAGAGTTTTCATTTTTACTGGTCGTTGTTTTTGCCTTTTCTGTCTTTTCCTTTCATTCTCCGATAGAAAATCCAGACAATTCCCTGAGCCCGGCTGAGAAAAAAGCAGGTTGGATACTTCTGTTCAACGGAAAATCTCTCGAAGGATGGCGTACTTACCAAAACCAGCCAAATGACAGTTGGGAAGTATCCGATGGCACGCTCTACTGCAAAAAGGACGGAGTGAAAAAAAGAGCAGACCTCATCACGACCGATGAATATGGAAGTTTTGAGTTACAGGCAGACTGGAAGATCATCAGCGGGACGAATAGCGGGATCCTCTACCATGTTCAGGAAACCCATCATGCATCTTATGAGACCGGACCGGAATACCAACTGATCGACGATGTCGGATTTCCGGAAAAACTGGAGGAATGGCAAAAGACCGGGGCTGATTATGCCATGCATCCTCCTTTGAAAAAGGCTTACAAACCCATAGGGGAATACAACCATACCAGGATACTTGTCCAGGGCGATCATGTTCAACACTGGCTGAACGGGGTGCTGGTCGCAGATTTTCATGCCTGGACACCCGAATGGGAAAAACTAAAAATGCAGGGGAAATGGAAGGATTATCCGGATTATGGACTGGCTCACTCAGGCTTTATCGCCTTGCAGGACCATGGAGGCGGCATCTGGTTTAAGAATATAAAGCTTAGGAAACACTGAGATCATTCACCTTTTTGTCCGAAAAAACTCTTTCATCATCAACGCGCATTCCTCTTTCAGAACGCCGCTGACCAATTCTGTTTTGGGATGGAAGGGCCATGGACCCACTCCGGCAATTCCTATGGAAGGCAGCGGGATTACATATTTCTTATACCCGTTCTTTTCATCATCGGCTCCATAGACCACGCGGCCGATCTTACTCCAAAAAAGGGCTCCGGCGCACATCAGGCAGGGTTCGACGGTGATGTAAATAGTGGCTTCCGGCAGGTATTTGCTTCCAAGAAAATTGAAGGCGGAAGAAAGCGCGATCATTTCTGCATGTGCGCTTGAATCATTCAGTTTCTCGACCTGGTTATGCCCCCGGGCAATGATTCGACCTCCCAATGCGACCATAGCGCCGACGGGTACTTCCCCGGATTCAAATGCACGACGGGCTTCTTTAAGTGCTTGCAACATATAATATTCATCCGTCATTTATCTAAGTTAATTAATTTAGGATTCTTAAGTCACAAGATGAGCATATTTGCATTGGAACCCATGAGGAATTATTTTCAAGCTGCTGTCAGCAGGGATTTGTCCTTTCGCAGACAGCAACTCAAAGCTTTGAAAAATTCAATAGTCCGCCATGAAGAATCTATCTATGATGCGCTCCGGAAGGACCTTGGTAAAGGAAAGGAAGAAGCCTATGCTACTGAAATCGGTCTGACGCTGATAGAAATAAATCTGGCCCTTCAAAGTCTACGCAAATGGTCCCGGCCCGTCCGGGTTTCCACCAATATTCTCAACCTTCCCTCCTCCAGCCGGATCTATTATGAACCCAAGGGAGTAGTCCTGGTCATTGCCCCCTGGAATTATCCTTTCCAACTGTCGATGATTCCGCTGTTAGGGGCGATCGCTGCCGGAAACTCGGTCGTGTTGAAACCTTCTGAGCTTGCACCCGCGACAGCAACCTTATTGGAGAAAATAATCGGTGAAGCTTTTCCAAAAGAATATGTCCGGGTCGTTCCGGGCGAAGGATCTATCGTAGTACCAGCACTAATGAAGGAATTCCGTTTCGATCACATTTTTTACACAGGAAGCACTTCTGTCGGAAAAAGCATTTATAAAATGGCAGCCAGTGATTTGATACCTGTAACGCTGGAACTTGGGGGCAAGAGCCCTTCCGTGGTGGAAGCTGATGCCAACCTGGAAATAGCGGCACGGCGGATCGCTCTTGGAAAATTCATTAATGCAGGTCAAACCTGTGTTGCGCCAGATTATGTTCTGGTACAGGAATCCGTAAAAACCGCTTTTGTCGAAAAGTTGAAGCAGGTCATTACACGCTTTTACGGTGAGCAACCATCAGAAAGCGATAGCTATGGAAGAATTATCAATGCAAAACAGTTTGACCGGCTGATCAGTTTGCTGAATAAGGGAGAAACCCTTATAGGTGGTGAGCATGACCACTCCAAACTATTTATCGCTCCGACTGTTCTTACCGGTATCGGCCCGGAAGATGAGATCATGAGGGAGGAAATATTTGGGCCCATTTTACCGGTCCTTGGATTTGTTGACAGGAAGGATGCCCTGTCGATCATCGATCTTAATCCCAATCCACTCGCGTTTTATATATTTACTGAAGACGCGAAAAGGGGAAAGGAATGGATCGATTCTCTGGCTTTCGGAGGAGGATGCATAAATAATGCAGCCTACCAGTTTACCAACCCTCATTTTTCTTTTGGCGGAATCGGCAAAAGCGGGATCGGAGGATATCATGGCAAATCAAGTTTTCTTTGTTTCAGTAATGCCAAATCCATACTTAAAACCCCCAGTTGGTTCGATCCGGATTTCAGGTATCCTCCTTTCAAAGGGAGGTTGAAATTATTCAAATGGTTAATTAAATAAATGACCAGAAAACATAAAATACTAAAAGCCATCTATCCTTTTCTGATGTTTATAACCCGCTTGTTCCGGAAGAATGTTAGTATGCTGGCTAACGAAGCACAGGTTAAACCACCCAAATCCTTTTATGATCTGGAGGTCCGGTTAAACAATGGATCCATTCTGAAAATGGATAGCTTGCGCGGGAAAAAAGTGATGCTCGTAAACACAGCCTCCGAATGCGGATACACCCCCCAATATGATGCATTGCAAAAGCTTTATGAAAATTACGAGGACAGGCTGGTTATTATCGGCTTCCCGGCCAACGATTTCGGACATCAGGAAAAGGGGAGTGATGAATCCATTGCTGAATTCTGCAAGATCAATTTCGGCGTGAGTTTTCCGCTGGCAAAAAAGAGCCAGGTGATCAAAACAGCCGATCAGAACCCGGTTTTCAAATGGTTAAGCAATAAGAGTACAAACGGTTGGAATGACCAGGCGCCGACCTGGAATTTCTCCAAATACCTGGTTGATGAAAACGGGATTCTCCGGAATTATTTTGAACCTGGGATATCACCCACCGATAACGTAATTAAAAAAGCCTTAGAAAAATGAAAGACAGGATCTGCGTTTGCGGAGCAGGAACCATGGGGGCAGGAATTGCCTTATTATGCGCGAAAAACGGATTTGACACCTTGATTTACGATCTGCACCCCGATTGGCTGGAGAAGGGTAAGGTCCGCATTGATAAAGAATTAGCCCTGCTGCTGGAGAGAAAAAAAATCAATATAGCTGAGCGGGCGGAAATTTTGAAAAGGCTGCAATTCAGTTCCGATATCTCAGAATGCGGCGCAGGGGTTATCATCGAAGCCATTGTGGAGGAAGCAGCAGCCAAAAAGGGTTTGTTCATCCGCCTTGCAGAAGTCAATACGAAAGAAAGTTTATTCGCCACCAATACTTCTTCTCTTTCAGTCACCAGCTTATCAGAGACCATTCCCCATCCCGAGCGATTCATGGGAATGCATTTTTTCAATCCTGCAACGGTTATGCCGCTTGTTGAACTGATAAGGACTCCCAAAACCAGTGAAGAAGTTTCGATCAAATTCCGGCAACTGGCGCTTCAACTCGGCAAGAAACCGGTTCTATGCAGGGATCTTCCGGGTTTCATCGTCAATCGGGTTGCCCGGTCTTATTACCTTGAAGCCTTACGCCTGGCAGAAACTGGTACTGTTTCCTTCGAGACGATCGATCAGATAATGGAATCGGCCGGATTCCGCCTTGGTCCCTTTCGACTTATGGACCTGATCGGAAACGATACTAATTATGCGGTTAGTTGCTCAGTCTATGAAGCCATGGGCAGGCCACCTCGCCTTGAGCCTTCAGGTCTTCAGAAAGAAATGACCTTGAATAACGAACTAGGTAAGAAAACCGGGAAGGGATATTACCTTTATCCCTGAGCGGGCTATAACGATTACCTTTATTCAAAAACTTGTCGAATCTCATCTTCATAACAGGAGGTTCCGGCTTTTTAGGGACTTATCTTATCAAAGAACTTCTTGATAAGAATTACCGGGTCAGAGCGCTCTGCAGAACGAATAAGATTCCTTTATTTATGCCGGAAGGGGTGGCCGGCCGTGTCGAATGGATGAATGGTGACATACTGGATCCTTATTCGGTTGAAGAAGGGATGCGGGATGCTGATGCAGTAATCCACGCAGCCGCCAAGGTCAGTTTTCTTGATTCCGAGCGAAAGGCCATGTTTCAGGCCAATGTAGAAGGAACCGCCAATGTCGTTAATACTGCTATTGAAAGGAATATCCCCAGGATGGTGTATGTGAGTTCAGTTGCAGCGCTGGGAAGGAGAAAAGAAGGAGAAAGGGTAGATGAAAAGAGTCAATGGATCGACAATTCCTTAAACAGCCAATATGGGATCAGCAAACATTTGGCAGAAATGGAAGTTTGGCGAGCCATCGCCGAAGGCCTGAATGCCGTTATCGTGAATCCGGCCACCATCCTTGGATTCGGAGATTGGAACCAATCGAGCAGCGCCATATTCAGAAGCGTTTATGAAGGTTACCCCTGGTACACCCACGGAATAAACGGCTTCGTAGATGTTGAAGATGTAGCATCGATCATCGTCCGTTTAATGGAATCATCTATCCATTCAGAGCGCTTTATTTTATCGGGGGAGACTCTTTGTTTTTCAGACCTGTTCCGGCTAATTGCCGAAGCATTCGGCAAAAAACCACCCTATCTCGAAGCAACCCCGTTTCTGGCAGCCATCGCCTGGCGCGTGGAAAAACTGAAATCACTTTTCAGCAAACACCCGCCTCTGATTACGAGGGAAAGCGCTAGAATTGCCCTTTCCAAAACAGTTTTCGATAACGGGAAGATCCTGGAGGCCTTGCCTGGATATCGTTTTAATCCCATTAAGAACACCGTTTACAAGGCATGCCAGTCCTATATGAAAGAAATGCTAAATAAGGCAGGATAGCAAAGACAGCCATAATTTTCAACTATTTTCCACGTTAGAAACCTACCCAAGAGTCAATATGAATCCGAGTAGGTGCATTTTGCCATACATAGTCAAGGGTATTGGCGAGGTTCCATCCGGCAAACAGAAAAAACTAAATATTTTCAGATGAAAGCCATTTCCCTGTTTTGCATTTTGGTATTGGCCGGCACATTCGCCAGCTCCCAAGAAAAGACTTTCACTGTTACCGGTGTGGTGACGGACGAGAAAACAAAATTACCGCTGCCGGGCGCTTCCGTATTTTGTGAAAACACCACAATCGGCACCATCACCAACAATGATGGAAAATTTTTCCTTCGCCTTACAAACGGAGGTTATGACCTGGTAATCTCCTATACGGGTTATGAAACCAGGACCTCGAGGATCAGCAACGGGGGTCCTGGCAATGATAGCATCGGCATCGAATTGAAAGAAAAGGACAAGAGCCTGAATGAAGTTGTGGTGACAGGCAGCCTGGAAGTAACGGACGGTTGGGAGAAATACGGGAGCTTTTTTTTGGATCATTTCATCGGAACTACTCCAAATGCAGCCCTTTGTCAATTGCAAAACAAAGAAGCGCTTAAATTTTATTTCTATAAAAAAAGAAACAAATTAAGGGTAAAGGCGGCCGGGGACCTTGTCGTTGTCAATCAGGCGCTCGGATACAAAATCAAATACCAGTTGGATTCCTTTGTCTATGACTATAACACAAATATCAGCAGTTATACCGGCTTTCCCCTTTTCGAAGAAATGAAGGGGACTGTCGCAGAGGAAGAGAACTGGAAGAAAAATCGTTTCAATACCTATATCGGTTCAAGACTCCATTTCATGCGTTGCTATTTTGACAGCACCCTTCAACAAGAGGGCTTTTCCCTGGAATTGCTGGACAGCGCAAACCAACCCACCTCCTTGAAGGACCCCTATGACAATAAATTTTATTCCATAGACAGCGGGGACGTGGTCATTAATATAAAAGGGAAATTACGTGTCAATTACAGCGAACATGTTCCCGACAGAAAATACCTGGAACAGAACAAATTTCCGATGACGACCGAGAAACAGATCTCGGCGCTGGATATCCAGGACGGTTTCATCATTGAAGAAAACGGATATTTCTATGAACAATCAGAAGTGACGAACCTTGGATATTGGGCCTGGAAAAAATTGGCGGAACTGCTGCCCTATGATTATGAACCGGAATGAGGCCCTTCCTTTTGAGTGATCTTTTTCCAGATTTCCGGAATTCTTTTCACCCAGACCAATTCCTTCATTTTTTCTTTTGCCGGCTCTGCAGGAGACCCGAAATAGGTCTGATTTCCTTCCAGCGAAGCATGCACGCCGCTTTGCGCATAAAGGACCGCATTGTCTCCGATCCGAAGCGTTTTGCTCACTCCTACCTGACCCCACAATATCACCCCATCACCGATCTCGGCAGCCCCTGCAATTCCCACCTGTCCTGCAAGCAGACAATTCTTGCCGATCATTGTGTCATGACCGATATGAACCAGGTTATCCAATTTGGTTCCGCTTCCGATAAACGTCTTATTGCTGACTCCTCGGTCGATGGTACAATTGGCGCCAATCTCAACATAGTCTTCGACCACCACGAGACCGCAGCTTTCCATTTTCTTATACCAGACAGGGCGGTCTTTTTTTGTGTTATAATAGAAAGCATCGGAACCTATTACGGTTCCTGCCTGAATAGTGACATGGTTCCCGATCACACAATGATCTAGAATGGATACATTGGGATGTATAAGGCAGTTTTTGCCAATACTTACGTGGTGGCCGATAAAGGCTCCCGGATAAATATAGGTTCCTTCTCCGATCTGTGCCGTTGCACTGATCATGCTTTTTGCCGGCTCGAAGGGCCTGAAATGCCTCACGATCTTCAGATAGGCTTCGAATGGGTTTTTACAGATCAACAAAGCCTTTCCCTCCGGACATTCCACTTCCTGGTTAATGATGATGAAGCTAGCCTCTGAATCGAGGCATTTGCGATAATACTTGGGATGATCAACGAAAACCAGATCACCCTGCTCTACGCGATGTATCTCATTGATACCTGTGGCCATATTTTGTTTATCGCCCACCAGCCTGGCTTCGATCAAATCGGATAACCATGGAAGAGGCACGGGAGAGGGAAATTTCATCTGTATATTTTTAGTTTATTCTGTACGCAGGTGGAACCTCGCAGATAAATTATCCTGTTAAGGGAAAATGAGCATGCCAGGCTCCATAACACAAATTTCTACAAACCTACGGAACTAATGAACCGGAATTCCGGAGGAGCCGGCAATCACCGTTTGGAAAAGTTTCGGTTGATTTCCGGTTTTCGGCAAAGAGTTGGTTTTTAAAGGCCCGTAAAGTTTGCTGATTTTTGATTGAATTGGGTCGGTATTCCATCGGATTCATCGCCTGTATAAAATTAAATTCCCTGAAGACCTCTATTCATGCATGTTTCATCATAGCAATGCATAATGCGCATTGATGATAAATCTCTGAAAGGCATTTTACAACCTGGGAGTAAATGCCTGTTTGTGTTTGGATTTTCCACAATAGGAATTAAAATGTGAACAATTTTTGTGAAAATATTTTTTTAGATAGGGAAAATTATTTTTAATATTGTGGTGGGAATTTATTTTCCTGGTACTTACTAACCCATCCATATATTAAAAAGTCTCGCTTCTTTGCGGGATTTTTTATTTTTCACCCATCGCAATAAAAAAAAATCAAACCATTGGAAAGGTTAAAACGCCCTGTTCATCAGTATTTCATCGTGTATAAACCTTATCAGGCACTCTGCCAATTCACTTCGGTCCCCGATAAGAAATGCCTGAAAGATTTTTTTGATGTTCGAAATGACGTCTATTCAGTGGGTAGGCTCGACTACGAAAGTGAAGGGCTCCTGATCCTCAGCAATGATAAAAATATCAATTACCGGTTGCTGCATCCGGCATTTTCCCATAAACGGGAATACTGGGTGCAGGTGGAAGGCGCGATCGATGATGCTGCCCTGAAAAAACTGGAGAACGGTTTGGAGATCCAGGTCGATGGAAAAAATTATAAAACAAAAAAATGCCAGGCCATCCTTTTTAATCAATTGCCTCCGGTGGCCGAGAGAAATCCACCAATCCGTTTCAGAAAGCAAATCCCGACAAGCTGGATCAAATTGATCCTTGAAGAAGGTAAAAACAGGCAGGTCAGAAAAATGTGTGCGGCTGCCGGTTTTCCGACGCTTCGACTGATCCGCTACAGGATCAGCGGATTGAATGCCGAAGGACTCCAACCCGGAGATATGCTGGAACTTGATGCGGATAAAATATACCGGCTTCTTTTCAGCAGCATGCCTGATGGGAGAAGCCTTTCAAAATAAAGGTCAGACAATCCTGATCAGATTTAACATTGGCTGTGGCAGTATATGTGGATCCCGGGATTTTACTCAGTACTATTTCCTTATCTTTCCCGTAAAATATCAAGAATGCTGAAATCCATGACCGGCTTCGGAAGGGCAGAACAGACAGTGGGAGGAAAAACTTTCCTGGTGGACATCAAATCACTGAACGGAAAGCAATTTGAATTGCAGTTGAAGTTGCCCGGTTTTCTCAAGCCATTTGAATTTCAGATCCGAAAACTCATTTCCGAAAAGCTGGGCAGGGGCACACTGGATTGCACCATTAGCCTGAAACAGACTGGTAATGCCAAACCGGTTACCATCAACACCGATCTTGCCAAAGCCTATTATCAGGCTCTGGCCGAGCTTTCTTCGGAGTTGAATATCGATCCTTCAAATATCCTGAGTACGCTGGTCAAATTGCCCGAAGTGATCACTCCGACCAGCGATACCCTATCGGACGAAGAATGGCAGGAGTTCGAGAAGGTCATTCAATCGGCCATCGATGACCTCAATCTGCACAGGCTGGATGAAGGAAAATCGCTCGAACAGGACTTATTGCTTCGTATCGATAATATTCTCAGGCAACAAATAGAAGTAATCCGGCTGGAGCCGCTGCGCCAGCAAAAAATAAAAGAAGGTCTCAGAAAAATGCTGGAAGAGTCCGTCGGTAAGGAGAACTACGATGAAAACAGGCTGGAGCAGGAGATCATCTATTATATTGAGAAGATCGATATAAGCGAAGAACAAGTCCGTTTGAAGAATCATTGCGATTATTTCAAGAGCGTTTTGCAGGAAGGCGATGATAGCAAGGGCAAGAAACTTTCTTTCATATTGCAGGAAATCGGAAGAGAAATCAATACCACGGGATCCAAGGCCTATGACAGCACCATACAAAAAGTCGTGGTCCTCATGAAAGATGAACTGGAAAAAGCAAAGGAACAAATCCTGAATGTGCTTTGACTCATTCCCCGGTTAAGAAAACGGCAGTTCTCAATATCCAATTATTTACTTTTGTAAAAAAAACGCATTGAAAAGATATTGGCTCCCCGTTATTTGTTTTTTTATCCTCCTCCTTCCTTCCTGCATGCCCTCCCTGGACGTTTTTGAAAAAGACGTTGCCTTGCCTCACCAGCAGTGGGAAAGCGGTTTCCGGCCACAGATCGTTTTTTCCATCCGGGATACCAGCGCACGCTACAATATTTATATTGTCATCAGGCATACTGACGCTTACAATTTCAATAATATCTGGGTCCGGGCTACAGTGCAACAACCGGGAGATCCCGGCAGCCATAGCCAGCGATATGACCTTTCCCTGGCGACAAATCAAAACGGATGGCTGGGTGTTGCCATGGATGATATTTATGAAAGCCGCATCCTGATCCAATCTCAAACCAAATTCAACCGGCCTGGTGATTATATTTTCAGCCTCCAGCAGGTCATGCGTGAAGATCCCCTCCGGCATGTTCTAAATGTGGGAGTCAGGGTTGAAAAGGAAATGTAATATTGGGCCGCAGACTGCGGATGAATGAATGCATCCGGCCTTCTAAATAATGCAAATAATAAACCAAGCCGATGGCTGAGATCTTCCAGCGAAAAACCCTGAAGCTGGCCACTACCGTTTACTGGTTCCTGCTTTTCTATATGGTAGCGGCTCTGATTTGGTGGTTTATCTCGCTTCAAAGACTGAACATGCAGATGATGAAACTGCGGCTGATCCAGCTCCATCCGGAAAATGCTGATTTTTCGACGCTATACCATCTCGTTCAAAAGGAAGCGCAAAGGAGAACGGTCCAATATATCTCAGAAGGCAGCACTTTTCTTTTATTGATCCTTGTCGGAGCTGTTTTCGTGTACCGGGTCGTCAGGAGACAATTCAGGGTACAGCAGCAACAGCAAAATTTCATGATGGCCGTCACACATGAGCTAAAGACACCCATTGCTGTGGCCAAACTTAACCTGGAAACTTTACAGAGGTATAGCCTGGACGAGGAGAAGCGTAACAGAATGCTCGTCTCCGCCCTTCAGGAGATCAACCGCCTCAATAATCTTTCGAGCAATATCCTGATATCCTCCCAGCTAGAGGGAGGGAACTATATTCCAGCCAAAGAAGAATTTCCATTTTCGGATACGATCATCCAAATGGCAGAAGAATACCGGCATCGCTTCCCTGATAGAAAATGGGAGGCATCCGTGCAGCCGGATATCGGCATAAGGGGTGATTCTGTTTTATTGCGTGTGCTGATCAGCAATCTCGTGGAAAATTCGGTCAAATATTCGCAAAAGAATTCCTTGATCCGTCTGGAACTTGAAAGAGAAAGGGATGGGGTCCTGTTCCGTATTCTGGATGAGGGTTATGGAATCCCGACAGAAGAAAAGAAAAAAATATTCGAGCGGTTTTACCGGGTTGGCAATGAGTCCACCCGGGTTGCTCCCGGCACTGGACTTGGACTCTATCTGTGCAATAAGATTGCCGCAGACCATGGAGCCCGCATCACCGTCACTGATAATTCACCGGCCGGAAGTATTTTTGCAGTAAAATTTTCATGAGTCAGGAAAAGAAAATATCCGTTCTCCTCGTAGAAGACGAAGAGAATCTGCATGAAGCACTGAAGTTGAACCTGGTGATGCAAGGTTATGAGATCACTTCAGCCTTTGATGGAGTCGCCGCGCTTAAAGCAGTGGAACAGGAATATTTCGATTTAATCATACTGGATGTCATGCTGCCAGGCCTGGATGGCATATCCGTTACCGAAAGTATCCGTGTTCAAAATAATGATGTACCTATTTTGATCCTAAGCGCCAGGGACTCAGGTGCAGACCGTGTGCTGGGTCTTAAAAAGGGAGCGGATGATTATCTCACCAAACCTTTTAACCTGGAAGAATTATTGCTGAGAATTCATAAACTGGTTGAAAAAAGCAGGAGGATCGAAGGGAAGAATGCGATCGGCGATAAATACATCTTCAACAAGAACAGCATCGATTTCAAGGCGCAGGAAGCGATCAACGCAAAAGGCAGCTTCATTGCTCTGAGCAAAAAAGAAGCAATGCTGCTTAGATTACTGATCGAAAATAAAAACGAAGTGGTCACCCGGGAAAAAATCCTTCAGGCTGTCTGGGGTTATAATGTCTATCCCACTACGCGTACCATCGATAATTTCATTCTCAATTTCCGTAAATACTTCGAAGAAGACAGCCGAAGCCCAAAGCATTTTCAATCCGTAAGGGGGGTCGGTTATAAATTTTCAGAATAGCTTCCCTTCAAACTCCCTGGATATATTTTATGATTTGTTCACCCTGGCGAAATAGCAATTCCATATCGGCAGTACGATGGTCAGGCGAATACAGATTGATCTCACATTGATTAAGCAGGTCCTCTAATTGCATAATAATGATCTCGTCCCAGCCCTTTCGTCTCAGATGCATGGATATCTGATATTTATTCATTTCACTGCCAGGCAAATGCAATTTTTCGGATAAGGCTTCCCAGATTGCACGGTTCAGCCCGGCATAAAAATCTCTCTGGTTTCCCTGTTCCATCGTTCTTTTGACGCTTGAAAGCAAGGAAAATTCCGGCGTGGATAAATAGGCCGGCGGATTTTTCTCCTCTGCAATGGCTAATGAAAGAGATTCATCTTCCTTCGACCTTCTTGATGCATCCTCCCTTTTCAGTGCCCGGGCATTGTATTTCAAGATCATAATGCCTCCAAGAGTCAAAAAGATTAGAGCAACAATCCATTCCAGATGGTCTGCCAATAATCTTTTCAGGTCCAAAAGAATTCCTCCCTGGTTGCCAGATGAGAGGCTTCTAAATATGGAATGGGAAGATGATTTGCGCGCAGGGGAAGCAGTCAACTGCAATGCCTGAGTGGAGATGCTTTTATAGGTAGCCGATGATGGATCGAAATAGCTGAACTGTATAGAAGGAATATCATATACCCCCGGTTTTACGGGCATGAAGGTATATATAAATGTCTTGGAGCCTTTCATCGGAGCAACGCTCCTGTCAATATCCTCCGTTGCCGATGTACCATAGGAATCGATGCCGGAAGGCCACGACACCAGAGGGGCATCTACAATGGGCAGATTGCCGCTGCCGCTCAGTTTGACTTTAAGCTTCACCGCATCCTGGGCTTCCACCTGCTTTTTGTCAACTGTAGATTCAATGCGGAAATCCCCAACAGCCCCGTTGAAATCAGAAGGCTTATTGATGTCGGGAAGGGATTTGACCTGAATAGTGAGGGGCTTGCTGGTTAATGTGATATGCTGCTGCACCTCTTCCCCCCCTTCATCTGACAATTGATCAAAGAGGTCCTGCAAGGCATCCCGGGATTGCCTTGGCTTTTCGGAGGGCTTCCGGTAATGCACCGTATTTTCCACTTCGGCTTCGCTCAATTCCACCGGTCCCGGTTGAAGGGGAATCAATTGCGCCTTCCTGATAACATGCACGTTAAAAGGTTTCCCATTTAAATTTTCCACAGTAGCTACATCGTTATTGGGATCCACCATATCATAAACGCTGAAACCGTTAAGGGATGGATTTTTGGTAACCCTGGATTCAGAATGCACGCGGGAATATAATTTGTAGGTGGCGACAATGGGTTCACCGACATAACAACTGGTCTTGTCCACATTAAGTCTTACAAAAATGTTCTTACGGGTTTTTTCTCCGATATCCTCTCCCGGCTTGAGCAGGTATTCTCTATCACCTACTTCAGGAGCCTCGGGGGCGAGGTTGGGTTGCAGCAGCATGGGATTGATATTTCCCGAACGACCGGTGGAACCGGCTATCACTTCAACGGAAACCGTTTCAGAATGCATGTGCTGGCCATCCACGTCCGCTATAGCTCCCGGGATTTTGAATGTTCCGGAATTAATAGGCTGAAGAATATAGGAGACACCCTTGTATTGTGTCATATTTCCATTCACCACCGACATGCCGCTGGATTGCATGGGTCCTTCGATGATTCGGAAATCGGGAAAGCCAGGCAAATCCAGGTTTTCGATTTGTTTGGCGTTTTCCACGAGGTATTCTACCTGCAAATAGTCTCCCCTTCCAATCTGTTTACTGCTCACAGCAGTGGTGAACTTCACCTGCTGCCCGTTTAGGAACATTGAGGAGAAGCAGATCAGGCCGGTAACAAATGAGGAGCGTAAAATTATCCTGATACCAATTGATTTTATAACTGAACGTTTCATGAACATCTCACTATTCCAGAATACAAAGATAAAAACTGTGACTTCCACAAAGGGTTAAAACCCAGTTAAGTTTGAATGAGCATCCCTAGAGATCCCCTAATTGGGGGCGGATCAGAATTTCCTCCACCGCCGCCTGCGGGGAAAGGTTGCAAGCTGCATAGATCATTGCGGCAATATCCGCAGCCTCCAGGATCCTGCTTTCATCTACCACGGTGCCTGCCCAGGAATCTGTAAATATGGCCCCCGGATAGACCGCGGTTACTTTGATTGCCGATTGTTTGAGTTCTTCCCGGAGATTTTTTGAAAAACCCGCCAATGCAAATTTACTGATGCTGTAGGACCCCCCCTGTGGATAGGCCTGAAGGGAGGCAATAGAACAGATATTGAAGATATGGCCCCTTGTACCCTTCACAATCGGTTGAGCCATCATTGCAGGCAATAATTTTCTGCTTAGATGGTAGGCGCTCCCCAGATTTACCTGTAATAGGGTTTCCAGGTTTCCCTCTGCCTCATCCAATATATTCCCCGGAATAAAACTGCCCGCATTGTTTACCAGGACATCGACCCGGCTTTCATGTTCAAGCACCCAATCCCCCAGGGCCCTGGCCCCTTCACTTTTGCCCAGGTCAAAAGCTTTAGAGCTTATTTCCAATTCCGGGTAGCGGGAAATCAGGTCCTTCACCGTCCGGTCGAGAGATTCATTATTTTTTGCAGATAAAAAAAGCCTGTTCTGGTATTTTGCGAATAGCTCCGCAATGGCCTTACCCAAACCCCTTGAGGCTCCCGTGATGACTATACTGGGCATGATTTAAGATTTTGCTTCACTTATCTTATTTTAAATTTACAGGATGAAACCGAGCATTTTAGTTTTACCGCACACAGGGTAATGAATACCTGAGGTTCAATCTGGCAAACAGATAAAACTATAAATATTCAGATGAAATATAAGCATCTTTTCTTCGACCTCGATCATACCCTCTGGGATTTTGAATCAAATAGCCGGTTGACCCTGCAGGATATTTACTTGATGCTCAAGCTAAGCGAGAGAGGGGTGGATGATTTTGAGCGCTTCCATAAGATCTACCTGGTGCATAATGAGAAGCTCTGGGACAAATACAGGAAGGGTTTTGTCAAGGTGGAAGAGTTGAGATGGAAAAGAATGTGGCTTAGTTTGCTTGAATTTAGGATCGGAGACGAAGCCCTGGCAAGGGAAATGGGACATATCTTCCTGGAACTGCTGCCGGAAAGAAAAATATTGTTTCCCCATACTATTGAAATATTAAGCTACCTTCTGAAAAAGAACTACAAGCTGCACCTGCTCACCAATGGATTTGAGAAAACACAGCACAGCAAGATAAGAAATTCAGGCATCGATCATTTCTTCACCGAGGTCATTACTTCTGAAAACTCCAATAGCCTGAAGCCGAATAAGGAGATTTTTGAATTTGCACTAAAGAAAACAGGAGCTCGACCTGAGGAAAGCATAATGATCGGAGACAGCGAGGAAGTAGATATTAAGGGAGCCATGGATTTTGGGATAGACCAGGTCTTTGTCAATTATCAGAATGGGCCTGTAAACATGAATCCAACCTTCATTGTTCATTCCCTGAAAGAATTAGAAGCCATTTTTTAAAGGGTCCGTTACCATTCCGCCAGCACAGTAACCCCGCCCTGCACAGCCTGCTTAAGGCCTACCTTCACTTTTGTTCCCGGAGGAAGCAAGAGATCCACCCTGGATCCGAATTTAATGAACCCCATCTCCGCGCTCTGCTCCACTTTCTGACCGATAGCCAGATAATTGACAATTCTTTTTGCCAATGCCCCCGCAATCTGTTTTACAAGCACATCTCCTTTAAGGTTGTTAATGACCACGCTATGGCGTTCATTCTGTGTTGAAGATTTGGGATCCCAGGCTACCAGGTATTTTCCTTTATGGTATTGATTGTAGATCACTTCACCCGCGACCGGGACCCTGTTCTGATGGACATTTGCCGGGCTCATGAATATCGAAATCTGAAGGCGATTCGCTTTAAAATATTCCTGATCGAAGGTCTCTTCTATCACAACCACCTTGCCATCCGCAGGGCAAACGATGTAATTGTCGCCAGTAGTCAATTTTCTTTGCGGTACACGGAAAAAGGAGACGAGGAAGAGAGCCAGAAAAAGGGTAATGATAAAGATCAGCCAGCTAAGCCAGGGAAAATGGAAGCTGATAAAATAAAAAGAAAGCAAATTGATCCCTGCGAACATGATGAACCCGATCGCGATGGTTTTATATCCTTCTTTGTGAATAGTCATCATATTGATTAAATCACAAAAATAGTTTCTTTAGCGATTCCCCCTTGCTTATTAAGTTTTACCCAAAAAGGAGGATGCAAATCCATACAAAGGGGGTTGCTATTAAGAGCGAGTCGAATCTGTCCAGATAACCTCCATGTCCCGGCATGAGGTGGCCACTGTCTTTTACCTGGGCCAACCTTTTTAATTTGCTTTCCAGCAGATCGCCGAATGTCCCTGTTACGGAAGCCACTCCGGCAATCATCATGATTTTTGTGATCATGTCCCAGTCCACTTCTCTGTTTGAAAAATAACCGATCAGGCCCATGACAATGACGGAAAGAATGATCCCTCCAACGGTCCCTTCCCAGGTCTTTTTGGGAGAAATCTTAGTCAACTGGGTCCTGCCTAACCAGGACCCTACCAAATAGGCCATGGTGTCATTTATCCAGATACTGGCGATCAGGATAATGATAGTCAGTTTACCGATCATTTCCCCGAGAAATTCCCGGTCATCCCTTGTCCGGAGATTCATCAACAAGCCCAGGCTCAAGGAAATATAAAGCAGCCCCAATAAAGAATAGCCCATGTTTCGAAAATGCAATCTTCTGGAAATGAGGATCTCCGCGATCGGCAATACAAACCAGAAGAACAATCCCATCCAATATCCGATAAGTTTCATCGGAAGGCCGAACAGCGTATAAGTTTCCCCAATAAAAAAAATCATCAGGCTCCAGCCGGCTAACATTTCGTTCAGTTTTTGCAATTTGCTCATCTCCCGGTAACCCGGATCGATCTTTTGCATGATTTCCTGGTATTCAAGCCAGCATCCAAAATGAATTATAGAGATGAGGATAAAAAAAGTCCAGAAATTCCAAAGAAGGCCTGCCAACATAACAATGACAAAAAGGAGTGCGCTAAGAGCGCGGGTCCTGAATACCGACAGATTAAGTGCCATGATTTAATTTCTTTTATGAGAAAATTCCGGCCGGTTTTCCGGCTCCGTCAGAGAGCCATAAGGAGCGCCATCCCAACCTGTTTCATATACCTGTGCAAATCGGACGGAGGATATTCTGCGCAAATTGAAAAGAAGGCCGGCAACAGCCAGTCCGCTCAACAGGGCGGCCGCCCAAGGTATATGGGGATTGGTATCCACCAGCGAGGGAGCATAATATTCCGCTGCGATTACCTGCAAACCGTTGAACAGAAAATGAGAAAGGATAACAGGCCATAGGCTATTGGCATACCAATATAAGGCGCCTAAGATCACACCCAAAAACATACGTGGAAAAAAACCAGAGAACTCGAAATGAAAGGCCGAGAACAGCGCGGCAGTAACCAGGATGCCTTGCCAGGGGCTTTTGAATAGGAAGATGAGAATCCGCTGTATGACGCCCCGGAAAAACAATTCTTCGCAGATGGCGGGCAATAAGGCGATTAATAACAGGTTTATTACGGTATCATAGGGATGATGAATGCTGAGGAAAGCCTCCAATTGCCGATTTATTTCCTTTTCCGAATCGGCCATGGATTTGCTGAGCGGCAGGTGCTGGTTCAATTCTCCAAGCCACGCAACCATTGGAAAAGAGAGACAGGTCAATAAGATAGCATAAATCAGGAATGAGGCTTTTTCTATTTTCCTGAATCCCAGATAATGATAATGTTTGAACCTGAAGGTGAAAAGGGCAAAGGCCAGGGAGGTCAGCATGAAAATAATGACTGAGGAGATGGCCTGAAGAAATTTCAGAATATTCAATTGCCTGGGGTCGCTTAGTTTCCAGGTAGAAATATCGCCCAGAGACATTCCATTGATCTTAAGTATGATTTGAGTCAATTCTCCGTACACGATAAGACCAGCCCCCATCAATACGAGCAAAAGGGCCAACTGAGACCAGGGTGAATGTATGCGGAGATAGCTTCTCATTGAAAAATCAATTAATTTTGACCCTTTTCGAAACTGGCCGGTCAGGCTCGCAAGATACAAGAAGGAAAGTTAAAAAATGTCCATCAAAATAGGTCATATCAGTTTACCGGATTTCCCCCTGCTTCTCGCGCCCATGGAGGATGTCAGTGATCCGCCATTTCGCGCTGTCTGCAAGGACAATGGAGCCGATCTCATGTACACTGAATTCATCAGCAGTGAAGGATTGATCCGTGATGCCATAAAGAGCAGGAGAAAACTGGATATTTTTGATTACGAACGTCCCATCGGCATTCAGATATTCGGGGGAGATGAGGAAAGTCTCGGTCTCGCAGCAAAAATCGTGGATGTGACCCAGCCGGACCTGCTCGATATCAATTATGGATGCCCTGTTAAGAAAGTGGCATTGAAGGGAGCAGGAGCGGGCGTGCTCAGGGATCTTGATCTGATGGTCCGGCTGACAAATGCCGTCATTAGATCAACCTCGCTGCCTGTCACTGTGAAAACTAGGCTGGGCTGGGACGATCAAACCAGGAATATTGAGGAAGCGGCCGAAAGGTTGCAGGATATAGGCATCCGGGCTCTTTCCATTCATGGCCGTACACGTACGCAAATGTATAAGGGAGAGGCAGACTGGGCGCTGATCGGGAAAGTGAAGAACAATCCCCGCATCCATATCCCCATATTCGGAAATGGAGATATCGACAGCCCTGAAAAAGCGCTGGAATATAAGAACCGCTATGGCGTAGACGGGATCATGATCGGAAGGGCAGCCATCGGTTATCCCTGGATCTTCAATGAGATCAAATACTTTTTCAGGACCGGAGAACATCTCCCCCCTCCCGATATCGAACAAAGAATAAAAGTTTGTAAAAAACATTTGCTCCGCTCTGTGGAATGGAAAGGCCATGTAGTGGGCGTGAATGAGATGCGGCGTCATTATGCAAATTATCTCAGAGGGCTTCCTAATATCAAGGAATACAGGCAAAAACTAGTCACTCTCAAAAGCATGGATGATATACTTGATATATTGGAAGAGGTAAAATCTGTTTATACGGGTTTTGAATTTGAACCCAACAGGTTGGAATTGATCAATTACCATGAAAAATGCCCCATTGATTAAGTAAATTCAGATAATTTTTCTCACGGGTCAGGTCCAGGTTTACCCAAAGCAGCATCAGGCCTGAAAGCAATAATAAGGCAAGTGCGAAGCCATAGCGATAGGTCTCCCGGTTAGTCATAAGAAAATAAATCAACAGGATCAGGCTCCCTGCAGCTAAAACGATCATCATTACCATTACATATTGACGTTGGTCGATCATGCCCCTGATAAAAGGAACTTCCTCCGTCCTTAGTTTATTCGGATACATATCAAAAGAATATACCCTGTCAATTCGAAGCTGATCACTGTTTTTGTAATCCAAATAACCGGGCAGCGTCATCAGCGCTCCCAGGATAAGCAAGGGGGGAACCATGCCTTTCAGAAAATTTCTTTTCAGGGCATATTGAAAAACTAGGGCGAGTAAGCAACAAAGCAACCCGGCTCCAAGTAATAAGAGGCCGTTTTGCTTCTGGGCATTATAGAATTGTTCGATCAGGGTCTTGCTGAACATGATTAGTTCATTTAGCCTTATCCTGTAAATAACGGGCAATTTTTACCACTAAAAATCTCGGGGAAAAACGGGCGCCCAATATCATTAGCTTGCTCATGAACCCGTATATCGCAACGACTTTTCCCTTCATCATTGCTTTGTATCCGTATTCGGCAACATCCCGTGAAGTGGGCAATTTCCTTCCCTTGAAAATCTTGGATTCTTCCATGGCCGCCGCTTTTTGAAATCCGCTTTCGCTGGCGCCGGGACAAAGCGCAGTAACCGTTACTCCGGTTCCTTCGAGTTCGTTGGCGATGGCCTCGGAAAAATGAAGTACGAAGGCTTTGGATGCAAAATAAACGCTCATGGTAGGGCCAGGTTGAAAAGCCGCGGTTGAAGCAAGATTCATGATCTTTCCGGATTTTCTTTCTACCATTCCCGGAAGGAATAACCTGGTCAGGCAGGTAAGTGCCGTAATATTCAGATTGATCATTTGCTCCTGCTTTTTCCAATCGCTTTCGATAAAAAATCCATAGTCCCCTAAACCGGCATTGTTGATGAGGTAATCGACCTTTATTTTATGCTCCTGGCAATAGTCAAATATTTCTTTCGCCGATTTACTAATGCTCAGGTCCTTTGGAAGCACCAGTACTTCGATGCCCATTTTTCTGAGATCGGCCGCCAGTTCATTTAATTTTCCTTCATCCCTGGCTACCAGAATGAGATTTGCTTTTTTTGCGGCAAAAATCCTGGATAGTTCAAGCCCGATTCCTCCTGATGCTCCGGTAATAAGTGCAGTGCTCATAATAATGAATTAAATCGCATTGGTAAACTGCCTCAGAAAACGCACATCATTTTGGGAATAAAGGCGCAGGTCGTTGATCCTGTATTTTAACTGGCAAATCCTTTCCACCCCCATGCCAAAGGCGAATCCTGTGTATTTGTTGCTATCGATACCAAAATTTTCCAATAGCCTGGGATGAACCATTCCGCTTCCCAGAATTTCCACCCATCCCGTATGTTTACAAACCTGGCAACCTTTACCACCACAAATCAGGCAACTGATATCCATCTCCGCACTCGGCTCGGTAAAAGGGAAATAGGAAGGACGAAATCGGATCTTCACATCCTTATCGAACATTTCCTGCACGAAAAAGTAAAGGGTCTGTTTCAAATCGGCAAAGGAGACCTGCTCGTTCACATAGAGTCCCTCTGTCTGGTGAAAAAAGCAATTTGCACGGGCACTGATCGTTTCGTTGCGGTAAACCCGGCCCGGACAGATGATCCTTATCGGCGGTTTCTGTTTTTCCATGACCCTGGCCTGTACGCTGCTGGTATGGGTCCTCAAGAGCCAGTCCGGATTCCGGTTAATGTAAAAGGTATCCTGCATGTCCCTGGCCGGATGATTCTCAGGCAGATTGAGCGCGGTGAAATTATGCCAATCGTCTTCGATCTCAGGTCCTTCTGCTACGGAAAAGCCAAGACGCCCGAATATATGGATGATCCTGTTTCTCACAAGGCTGATCGGGTGGCGTGTTCCCAGGGGCAATGGGTCACCGGGCAGGGAAAGGTCCATGCTGCCGGAAGCTTCTTTCTGTAATCCTGAACCCGTGACGGACTGTTTCCAGGTTTCGTATTTGGATTCGGCAAATAACTTAAACTCGTTCAACACCTGTCCGAATTCTTTTTTCTTTTCTGCGGGAATATTCCGCATCTCTCCCATCAAATTCTTAACAATGCCCTTTGTCCCAAGAAAACGAATGCGGTAGGCTTCCAGCGAATCCGGATCAACTGCCACCGTCGATGAAATTTCCTGCTTATAATTCTGTATTTGCTTTAACAAATCTTCCATGGGGCAAAGATAAGATGCGGCCTGATTCATTCATTTTTCAGTTAATTTGCGGCGGTTAAATGAGCATTATGATTAAAAAGACGGGTTTTTTCCTTCTTGTTTTTGCCGCAAGTATCTGCTCCTGTAAGCATCCCAGGAATGTCAACGGACCTGTCACACTGAAGTTCAATGTGGAAAAGGGTTCCCGTTTCAGATACAATGCCCTGATGAATATGCGCATCACTGAAAATATTTCGGGGCAGCAGATCGATGTGGCCAACCAAATGGGTTTCGGCTATGAATTTCAAGTAAAGGACGACAGTGCAGGATGGAAAATCCTCAACTCTACCATTAAACGGATCTATATGAATATTAATGCGGGAGGTCAGTCCATCCACATTGATACGGATAGCAGTCAGCCTGATACTACCACCCCTTCGGGAATGATGACCCGGATCTATTCCTCCCTGGTAGGTGGACAGTTTTCTTTTACAATTGATGGGCAGGGCAAAGTAGGCAGGGTCTTCGGAATGCAGGAAATGATCCAAAAGATGGCCCAATCCATCAATCCCAACAATCCGGAATCACTTATACTGAATATTTCCAAATCCATCGATGAGAATAATTTCCGGCAGAATATCGAGCAATCCTTCAAGATCTATCCGGATCACCCGGTAAAACCCGGAGACCAATGGACGGGCAGCCTGGCGACAGTTTCCAGTGGCCTTACCATTCAGTTCCAAAACATATATACCCTTAAATCGATCTCGATCATTGATGATATCGCTCATATCGCGGTAAATGCTAAACTCAGCAGCGGCGCAGACAGCAGCCATTCCGGCGCGAGCCAGGTTACGGGCGAAATGAATGGAGAAACCGACTGCGATATTGAAACAGGGATTCCGTTGAAGAGCAGGTTAGATATGCAGGTCAACATGGTGGTCGGAGTCAAGGGCCAGCAGATACCGGTCAAAATGATTATCAGCATGGATGCGACCGGGAAAAAAGAATAAACTCAGAATTTCTTCAGAATCATTGCATTGTTTTGGGGAGAACCGTCCCGGATCTACTCATGAAGCCAATCATTATATTGACATTGCTGGTGCAGTTTTGCCAATCGGGTCTGAATGCACAGGAAAAATCTGTTAATTATTATGTAGAAGCAGCTTTGGAAAGCAGCCCTTTGCTAAAGGATTATGGTTACCAGGTCCTATCAAACCAGATCGACAGCCTCCGCATCCGAGCCAATTTTCAACCCATCGTGAGCGGCAACAGCGTGAACTCTTATGCTCCGGTGATCAATGGATGGGGTTATGATAACGCAGTTACTAACGGAGCCAATATCAGCGCCTTGGTTGGCGTAACACAGAAAATAAGCAGCAGGCAAAACCTCCAAAATCAATATGACGCGGTTCGGCTGCAAAACGAAGAACTCAGGGTTAAAGGGAAGATCAGCCAGCAGGATCTGAAAAAAAATGTCACCAGCCAATATATCACAGCCTATGGCATTTACCAGGAACTCGCCTTTAACCAGGAAATGGAGGATCTGCTAAAACAGGAGGAAGGACTGCTGAAAAAATTGACTGAAAGAGGAGTTTACCGCCAGACGGATTATCTTACTTTTATTGTCACCCTGCAGCAGGAGCGGGTCAATATCCAACAGATCCGCCAGCAATACCAGAATGAATTCGCCACCCTCAACTATCTCTGCGGACTCCGGGACACATCATTCACGGAGCTGCAAGCGCCTGTTCTGGATGCGGTGCCGGTGCCCGACCTGGAAAACACTGTTTTCTATCACCAATTTGAAGTAGACAGCCTGAGACTTCACAATAGCGATGAACAGATAGATTTCAGCTATAAGCCAAAATTGAGCTGGTATGCGGATGCGGGTTATCTGTCTTCCCTCATGTACCTACCCTTTAAGAATTTTGGAACAAGCGTCGGATTTAATCTGACAGTTCCTATTTATGACGGCCACCAAAGAAAAATGCAGCACGATAAGATTGCCATTGCCGAACAGACCCGTGTGGCCTATCGTGATTTTTATAAGGCCCAGTATGGTCAACAGGTGGAGCAGTTGCTGCAGCAACTGGATGATGCAGCCCGAATCATCGAACAAAGCACGGAACAATTACGCTTTGCCCGTGGGCTGATCGATGCGAACCGGAAATTACTTGAAACAGGGGATGCCCGCATAGCAGATTATATCATCGCTATTGGAAATTATCTGAGCGCCAAACACTCAATTACCCGTAATACGGTCACCAAACTTCAAATCATCAATCAACTGAACTATTGGAACAGAAAATGAAGATCCTGAAACCTTTTGCTGTGGTCCTGGTTTTTGCCATAACCCTAACTTCCTGCAGTTCCAAACCCGAAGCCAAAGAATCGGAGGCATCAGAGAAGGATTCGTCCAGCGAAGGCACACCTGTACAAGTGGCACAGGTGAGCAGCGGCAACATGGTCGAGCAGGTCGAGCTGAACGCCGTTTCTTCCTTTTTACTCAAGACCTTTGTGAAAGCCAACGCTAACGGATATCTTCAAACTGTGAATGCCCGAATTGGAAAGTACGTGAAAAGGGGTGAGGACCTGTTCATCATCAGGACCAAGGAAGCGCAAAGCCTGGGCAATAGCATCAATTCCCTGGATACCACACTCCATTTCGAGGGATTGATCCATATTCCCGCCCCCGGCAGCGGCTATATCACCCAACTTAGTTATCAGGCCGGGGACTATGTTCAGGACAACGAACAGCTCGCCGTGATCACCGATACGAAGAGTTTTGTATTTCTGTTGGATCTCCCTTATGAGTTGAAACCTTATTTGCCAGGCAATCGGAATGTCGTGCTGAAATTGCCGGACGGAACCAGCCTGAATGGAACGCTAAGCGAGGCCTTGCCAACTGTGGACGCAGTCTCCCAGACACAGAGTTATGTAATCAAGGTGAATACAGACCGTGCTATCCCGGAAAATCTTATTGCCAGATTGAGCCTGATCAAAAAATCAAAAAACCATGCCATAATGGTTCCCAAAGCGGCCGTGTTGACCGATGAGACCCAAAGCCAATTTTGGGTGATGAAAATCACAGACAGCAATATCGCCGTCAAAGTACCGATCCAAAAGGGAATGGAAAACAGCGGAGAGGTGGAAATTCTTTCTCCTGCTTTTTCCGATAAGGACAGGATCCTGATCAGCGGCAATTACGGCCTGGCAGATACCGCAAAAGTTTCCATACAACATTAACCCCGGACCATGCGCAATTTCTTCAGCTCCTATAAAAATCCGATTACTGTCCTGATCGTTATGATCATCATGGGGGGGCTTTTTGCCTATAGCAGGATGCAGACATCGTTATTCCCTGAAATCACGTTTCCAAAAATAAAGATCATTGCCGATGCAGGACAGCAACCCGTCCACAAGATGATGATCACGGTGACCCGTGAACTCGAAAATGCGATTAAAAAAGTGCCCGATCTTCAAATGATCCGCAGCACTACTAGCAGGGGCAGTTGTGAAATTTCCGCTTTCATGGACTGGAAGGCCGACCTGGATATCAGTCAGCAACACATTGAATCAAAGATAAATGAGATCCGTAATGAATTGCCTCCGGATATTCAGATCACCGTGGAAAAAATGAATCCCTCGATCCTGCCTGTGATCGGCTATACCCTGGAAAGCAAGACAATGAACCCAATCGATCTGAAATTATTGGCGCAATACAGCATCAAGCCCTTTCTTTCTCAGGTGGAGGGAGTTTCAGATGTGCGCGTGATCGGAGGAAAGACAAAGGAATACTGGGTTGTGCTGGACTCCCGTAAGATGAGCAGTATCAGCCTCACTCCGCAAGCCGTCAACACTGCTTTGGGCCAGACCAATTTTATCAAATCGAATGGTTACCTGAATGATTATAGGTTGCTTTATCTGACGCTGACGGATGCTTCTGTCAATTCTAAGGAGGAGTTGGAAAATATAGTGGTCAGCAATAACGGAAAAAGGATCGTCCTGCTGAAGGATATTGCCGCCGTTCAGATACAGGAAGCCAAAGAGTATATCCGGATCAATGCCAATGGCCACGAAGGGATATTACTCGCCATCATCAAACAACCCAATGCCAATCTTATCGAAGTCTCGGATAAGATGCAGGCCAAGCTGAAGGAACTGAAAAAAATAATTCCTGCGGACATCTCTATTCAGCCCTATTATGTACAGGCTGATTTTGTCAGGGACTCTATCAGGAGCGTGACAGATAGTTTATGGATCGGGCTTGCACTTGCTATCCTGGTATCCATTCTTTTCCTGAGATCCCTTAAAGCCAGCGCCGTAATCTTATTCACCATCCCTGTCACTTTACTGTTGACCATCATTTGTCTTTATGCAAGCGGACAGACCTTTAACATAATGACCCTTGGCGCCATGGCAGCCGCCATCGGTCTCATCATCGACGATGCCATAGTGGTAGTGGAACAAATTCACCGAACCCATGAAGAGAATCCGGGTGAGGGATCGGGCTTATTGGTATTGCAGGCCATTAATTATCTTTTTCCAGCCATGGTTGGATCCTCTCTGAGCACTATTGTCATATTTCTTCCCTTTGCCATGATGAGCGGGGTGGCCGGCGCCTATTTCCTTGTGATGACCAATACGATGATCATTACCCTGGTATGCTCCTTTTTTGTTACCTGGCTCTGCCTGCCCGTGCTCTATCTTCTCTTCCCGTTCAAGTCGAAGTCAACCAATATTCCCCGAATACACCGGTCCGCCCATCCGGTAAAGATCCAGAGATGGGTAAGATTTTTCATTCTTAGACCCTATATAAGTTGGATCCTTATGGGAGCTTTTGCAGCAGGCATATTCTTGATACTTCCGCGACTGGAAACCGGGTTTTTGCCTGATATGGACGAGGGGAGCATTGTGCTGGACTATAATTCCCCACCCGGGACCTCCCTCGAAGAGACCGACAGGATTTTGCGAGAAGTGGAGAAGATATTACTACAGGTTCCTGAAGTGGAAGCCTATTCCCGCCGCACCGGAACTGAAATGGGGTTTTTTATCACTGAACCCAGCCGGGGAGATTACCTGATCCAGTTGAAGAAGGACAGGAAAAGAACGACCGATGAAGTCAGCGATGATATCAGGAAAAAGATCAATGCAAGCCAACCTTCACTGAGGATCGATTTTGGCCAGGTAATCACGGATATGTTAGGTGATCTAATGACTTCCGTACAACCCATCGAGGTGAAGATATTTGGCAACGACCAGGCCACCCTGCAAAGACTTTCCAGGCAGGCCGCGGGATTGATCGCTAAAGTCGACGGAACGGCCGATGTTTTCAATGGCATCGTGATCGCGGGACCTTCCGTGGACATTGATCCCAATTATCAGAAACTTGCCCAATATGGAATCAGTCCTGCGGATCTTCAATTCCAGTTGCAGAACGCTCTTGAAGGAAATGTCGCCGGCGTGGTTTATGACCGGCAGCAATTGTCCAATATAAGGCTTGTTTATCCGGGAAACAGGGATCTGAGCGTTGTGGGGATAGAGCAGATGCCTATCTTTCTTCCCAATGGCAAAATTCAGCCGATCGGCCAGCTTGTAGATGTCCGGGTAAATCCGGGAGATGCAGAAATTCAAAGAGAAAACCTCCAATCCATGGGGGTGGTCAGCGCCAGACTGGATATACTCGATCTCGGCAGTGTGATGAAGGATATTCAAAAACAGATCGGGGATAAACTGATCCTGCCACCGGGCTATGCCGTTTTCTATGGGGGAGCTTATGCTGAGCAACAGCAATCCTTCCATGAACTGCTGCTCATCCTGATCAGCTCCAGCCTGCTGGTATTTGGCGTAATTTTATTTCTTTTCCGGGATTTCCGGGTTGCTATGGTGATCCTTTTGCTCGCATTGCTCGGACTTGCCGGAAGTTATCTGGCCCTTTATCTTACACATACAGCCCTCAATGTGGGTTCTTATACGGGCCTGATCATGATCGTGGGGATCATTGGAGAAAATGCGATTTTCACTTTTTTGCAGTTCCGGGAATCAATAAGTCATTCCCATGATGTCGACGGCGCCATTATTTATTCTATTTCAACCAGGCTTCGTCCAAAACTGATGACCGCCCTGGGCGCCATCATCGCTCTGATGCCGATCGCTCTTGGAATTGGGACGGGCGCCCAATTGCACCAGCCGCTGGCCATCGCGGTTATCGGCGGATTTACAGGGGCCCTGCCCTTATTGCTGATCGTGTTGCCAAGCCTGATCCGGATGATCTATCGAAACCAAAAGGAATCGGATGCCTAAAGGATAATTATTTCTTCTTAACTACCAGTACCTGAAAAGTGCCGGGCACCATTTTTGGCCTCTCGCCAGGAGCCGCAGCCTCCAGTTGAGCTGCTGGAAGAAAAACCACGTGTTTGTTCTCGTCCACTGCAATGGTTCTTGCACTTCTTTTTGTATCCACGGGGTCCATCGCCAAAAATTTGGAAGCATTCACCTCATTGATGACACATAATTTTCCTGAGCCGCAGGAAGCAAAAACATACTGAAGCTTGCTGTCAAATCCAACTCCGTCGCAACCATCGCTGATCGGTAATTTGTCCACGATCTGTCCGTTTTCCGCATTCATCACTACCAGTAATTTTTCGCAGCCTGCGAACAAGCGCTTAGTCTTCCGGTCAATGGCAAGTCCTGTGGGCCCTTCAGCGGGTGCGAGGCTCCAACTGGCCACGTCCTTACCAGCGGCCAGGTCGATTACATCGATCTGGTTCTTGTCCTCAATATTCACATATATCTTTCCGGCTCCGTCTGATACTGCGGTCTCGGGTTTTCCGGTTACAGGAATCGTAGCCACGACTTTATCGGTTTGCGGATCGATCAGGGAAAGGTCCTTGCTTCTTCCGTTACAAGTGATGATCCTTTTGGAATAATCATCGAACATGATGGCATCCGGGTTTTGGCCCGTTTCAATCTGGGTGATAATGGCATTGGTTTGTAGGTTGAAAACAGTAACCGTATTCAGTCTGCCATTGCTGGTAAAGCCTTTGTTCAGGGAAGCAGCAAAGGCGATCCCATGTACACCGGTGGTGCCCGGAATCATGGAAACGGAATCTCCGTTATCTTCATTCAGGATATTCACCTGGGTTCCATGAGACACATAGATCCGGTTATTCCCGGGTCCCACTGATATATAATCCCAGCCACCGCTGCTGGCAATGGCGTAATTGCCTGACAGGTAGAAGCCGGTGGAATTTTGGGCAAATGCGAATTGAGTGAGTAGGATCAAAGCGCAAAAAATTTGTTTTGGATATTGCATGGTAGTTTAATTTAGTTTTTTGAATGAGCACCCAAGGTTCTCAGCAAATTTGAAGGAATCCTGAAGTTTGCAAATTATGAAGATCCTGGTCATAGAAGACGAAAAAACACTTGCGGAAAGCATTCTGATATTCCTGAAGCAGGAGGGATTCATTTGCGAATTGGCAGATCATTTTGAAAAAGCAAATGAAAAAATAGAAGTTTTCGATTATGACTGCATACTGCTTGATATCAATTTACCTGGAGGCAGCGGACTCCGTCTGTTGGAAAGTCTGAAAAAAAACAAGAAGGGGGATGGGGTATTGATCATTTCCGCGCGCAATTCCCTTGAAGATAAGGTACAGGGATTGCAATTGGGGGCTGATGATTATCTTCCCAAGCCCTTCCATCTCCCGGAACTGGCAGCCAGAATCCATGCGATCATCCGCCGAAAGAATTCAGGCGGCCAAAACCTGATCCAGATCCGGGAAATGTCAATCGATACCCTTGGCAAAGAGGTGAGCATCAACCATCAAAGAGTTGAACTGACCAGGAAGGAATATCAACTCCTGCTTTATTTCGCATACAATAAGGGGAGGGTCATTTCCAAACACGCAATAGCAGAACATCTCTGGGGAGATGAAATGGAATCTTCAGTGAGTTTTGATTTCATTTATACGCATGTGAAGAATCTGCGCAAAAAATTAATACAGGCCGGTTGCGGAGACTATATCCAATCCGTCTACGGCATGGGCTATAAATTTCAACCCACATGAAATTATTGACTCGCTATAGCCGCATCAATTCAATAGCCGCCATCATTGTTCTGGTCATGGCCAGCATCCTTTATTATTTCATCCTCCGCTATGTACTCATACATCAATTGGAAAATACCCTTAATGTCGAGGAGGCAGAAATCATCAGCTTTGTAAAGGATCATGGTAAACTGCCCGAAGCCACCAATTACCGGGACCAGCATACCGCCTTTGAAGAAGTGGCCGAACCGGTTCCCAGGGAGTACAGGGATTTTAGATCCAGGGACCGGGAACATGGTGAAACAAAGGTTTTCAGAGAGCTGTCCTTCCCAATAAGCACTGGCAGTAAATTCTTTCGGGCTTCTGTGACGAAATCAGAAGACGAGATGAGAGAACTGGTCTTTCTTATCGTCCTGATCACGGTAATCGTAATTATCCTTCTGCTTCTGTTCCTGTATTTGTCCAACCGGCTTCTATTGCGAAGACTGTGGGAGCCATTTTACCGGACACTTGAGAATATCAAGGCTTTTAATCTCTCTAACAAAGAAAATATACAGGATCATAAGACCGGAACTGACGAATTTGATGAACTGAACCTTGTAACCGGATCCATGCAGAAACGCATTTTAAGAGATTACGAAAACCTGAAACAATTTGCAGACAATGCTTCCCACGAAATGCAAACCCCTCTCGCCATTCTCAGATCCAAACTGGACCTGATGATCCAGGAACCCGGACTGAATGAATCGCAGACCAGGCAGGTGCAGGCCATGTACCAGGCCCTGGCCAGGATGACCAAACTGAATCAATCCCTTTTACTCTTAACCAAGATCGAGAACAACCAATTCAGCAAAACTGAAATCTTTCCATTGGACCAACTGGTCAGGGAAAAATTATTGCAATTCGAAGAACTGGCTGCCGCCCAGGGAGTGGAATTCGAAACTGAACTGGAAGAGATTCCTATCCGGATGAATCATTATCTGGCCGACACCCTTTTGAATAACCTTATCGGCAATGCAGTCCGTCATAACAAAAAAGATGGAAGGATCATTATATCTCTCAGGGAAGGGCAATTCAGGATTGCCAATACCGGAGTTCCTGAAGCGCTTCCCGGCGAATATTTGTACCAGCGTTTTCATAAAGGCGAGCGCTCAGAAGGAGTCGGGCTTGGCCTTGCCATCGTCAAACAGATCTGCGACCACCATGCCCTGACCATTCAATACTCATTCCGATCCCCCTTTCACGAATTCCGGATTTCCATTCCGTAAAGCCAGTTTCATCTTTAATTTCCAGATGCTGTGCATAAACAAAGGCCGGTTCTGAATTCCTATTTTTCTATGTTTGTTCCAAATAAGATTTCATGAGCCATTTATTTAACCTGATTGATTTTCTGGAACCTGTGCAACTGGCGGACAGACCGGTTAAAGATTTGTACAAACACGGCCAGATAGGGAAAAGCATTGAAGTTCATGAAGAGGGAATTTTGCCTGATTTAATAGAAAAGGACCTTATCCTGGTCGGATGCCCGGATACGAGGGGCGGCGGATATGTCACAAAGGGCAAAACCGCTCCCCAGGCCATACGGGAACAACTCTACCATCTCTATAACTGGCATAAGGATATTCAATTAGCAGATGCCGGTGATATTAAGACGGGGGCTACTGTTCAGGATACCTATGCGGCTTTGAAAACCGTAATTTCTGAATTAACTGATCTGGGCAAGACCGTGCTGGTATTAGGGGGTTCCCATGACCTGACCCTGGCCCAATACCAGCATTATGTCGATAAAAAAAGGGTGATCGAAGCCGTATCAGTGGATGCCAGGATCGATCTGGACATCGATTCACTGAATCGCAGTGATTTTTTCCTGATGGAGATGCTGACCAGCGAACCCAATTATGTGCGGCATTATAGTCATATCGGTTTCCAAAGCTTTTATGTTCATCCTCATATGCTCGAAACCATGGATAAGTTGCGATTCGATTGTTTCCGTGTTGGCAGCGTCAAGGAAAATATCGAGGAAATGGAACCCGTCATCCGCAATGCCTCCTTATTCAGTTTAGATATCAGCGCCATCGCCCATGCCTATGCTCCGGCAAACCATTTTTCTCCCAATGGCTTCAATGGGGAAGAAGCATGCTCCCTGATGCGTTTTGCCGGATTGAGTCCCCATGTCAATACCATTGGCATCTATGGTTACCGACCCGATCTGGATGTTCAGGATCTCACCGCCAAACAGATCAGTCATATGATCTGGTATCTTATCGACGGAAAGAGCCGGGGACAGCGGGAAGCAGGCCTCGATGACCGGGATTCATTTACTGAGTATCATACCGCTTTTGCCGAAGTAGAAACCGTTTTCTTAAAGAGCAGGAAGACCAATCGCTGGTGGATGCAGTTGCCTGACAAGAATTATATCGCCTGCTCCTACAAGGATTATCTGCTTGCAAGCAGCAATGAGATTCCGGAACGCTGGCTCCGGGCACAGGAGAGGGTTTGATAAAAAAAAACAAATGCGTTTCCGAATTTTTATTTTCTTGATCGGCTGGCCGATTATTTTCTTTTCCTGTTCCGTTCAGAAAAAAGCAATCATACCAGACTATGAGGGATTGCTCCGGGATTCTTCCACTCTCTCGGCCCATATCGGAATATCAGTCTATGATGCAACGGATAATAAAACCTTGCAAGAATTCCAGGCCGGCAAATATTTCACTCCCGCAAGTAACACCAAACTCTTTTCGCTCTATGCCGGGTTAAAATATCTTGGTGATTCCCTGGAAGGAATGCGTTACCAGGAGGATGATACAGCGATCTATCTCTATCCTACTGGCGATCCCACCCTTCTTCATCCGGATTATACCGACCAGCCGGTGATCGATTGGCTTAAACAGGTAAAAAAGAAGATCTATCTCTTTGACAAGATCTGGAAAGAAAATGCTCTGGGCCGGGGCTGGGGCTGGGACGATTATAATGATGACTATATGCCCGAGAGGAGTCCTTTGCCCGTATTCGGCAACCTGGTCACCTGGGAGCAGACAAGACTGAATGATGGAACACTTCAGGTCTTACCCAAACCACAGGCCAACTGGAATATTCAGTTGAATATTGATTCACCCTTAAAACGTTTCACTGTCAGGAGGGATTTATCCGAAAACCGTTTCAGCATTCAAACCAGCGGAGAAAAGCAAAGGATCGTGCAGGTTCCCTTTGTAACCCATGGAGCGGAAACCGCCATGAAACTGCTCAGCGACTCCTTAGCCATTAATATAATACCAGGCAGGAATTTTCCGCCCGAATCGAATTATCATTCGATTAAATCAAGACCCAGCGACTCCATGTACCGGCCCATGATGCATCGAAGCGATAATTTTTTTGCCGAACAAACCCTGCTGATGGTCAGCAACAGGGTGCTTGGCCTGATGAACGATGAAAGGATCATCGATACCCTGCTCAAAACCGATCTCACAGGATTGCCTCAAAAACCTAGTTGGGTCGACGGTTGCGGATTGAGCCGGTCCGACCTATTTACCCCAATGGATTTTATCTGGATATTGAACCGGTTAAAGGATGAGTTCGGCATTGACCGTATGAAAAGGTTACTCGCCACCGGGGGAGAAGGCACACTCGGAAGCCGATACAAACAGGACAGCGGATATCTCTATGCAAAGACCGGCAGTTTGGGTGGGGTAGCTGCGTTAAGCGGGTACCTCTATACCGATAATAAGCATCTTTTGTTATTTTCAATATTAGTCAACAATTATAATGGTTCAGGATCGGCGGTTAGAGATGCCATGGCGAGGTATGTGGACATGTTGCGTGCAAAATATTAGAAAAGTCATAGAGCTAGCTCCAGCTATTAAAAACAGCAATCCTCTGGGAAAATTTTCGGAAGATTTCAAAATCGCATCCATATTTTTTCATCGCCATTTCCTAAAATGATTTGTTTCCTTTCCTTTACCAGTGATCAATCCGCTTTAATTTGGTGAATGCTCTCTGAATTTGTAGCTTTAGCATGCTTCTGAGACCCACATTATAATTGGTTTAATTCAACGAGTGGTCTATGAAAAAACATTTACTTATCCTGGTTCCGGTCTTCCTGATGCATCATGCAGCGCTAGCGCAAAATTGCAATGCGGCATTTGGATACACGATTCAAAACAGCCTGGTATATTTCAATTCGATCGATAGCATCCAGACCGGAAAGTCCTACTGGAATTTCGGAGATGGAACGACGGGCCAATTCAGTTATACCTCACATAATTACAGCCAGCCTGGGACCTATACAGTACGTCATATAGTAACGGATTCCGGTTATTGTTCGGATACCGTTACTCAAATCATTCAATTGCAGTTTACTCCCTCCTGTTCGGCAGCTTTTAATAGTTTTTCGGATTCAGTCTTGGCAGATGAATATTTTTTCGAAGATGCATCGGTAATAGTTGGCTCCAATTTTTTGAATGCGACCTGGACGGTCAATGACACTTCGGTTGGTCAGGGCCAAAGCTTAACCTATGTTTTTCCAAGGCTGGGAACCTATTCAGTTTGTGAAAATTTGACCACTAGCTCTGGTTGCAGTTCCAGTATTTGCAACAGCATTAGTATTACTGTTGCTGATACCTGCCCAATACATGCGGCTTTTACTGCAAGCCCCTCCACCGCCAATCCCTATCTGTTCAATTTTTCCGATATGGGGACAGGACCAATAGGAAGTTTTCTATGGTCATTTGGAGATGGCACGACTTCCTCCGTTGAAAATCCAACTCATATTTACGAGGATACCGGAACCTATACAATTACCCTGACAGAAACAACAGCATCCGGATTAGGAATACTCTGCTCTTCAACAAGTACGTTAACTCTCATTGTGCCAGAAGGATCGACTGGGCCCAACGATTCGGACAGTTGCGCTGTAAGTATCAGTTTCAGCCCTATATCCGGGAAAACGGGTGCTTTTACACTCTTGGTTGCCGGTGCTACCAACCAGGATTCTGTTCAATGGAGTATTGTAAAAGGTTATGCGGCTAACAGTGCAACGTTCATTCCAAAAGATTCCGCAGACATTGTTACACTAACAGGTATCAATCCGATCTATTCATTTCCGGATACCGGCTTTTATACCATAAATGCAACTACAATCACTCAATCGGGATGCCAAGCAAGCTCAGGATGGCAAAACCTTTATATCGTTTCGCCTAATCTCATCGTCTCTCCACCCAATACGAATTCGATAATGCAAATTCCGGTATATCCAAGCCCGGCGACTGATCATCTGAATATCGTGATTAGTTTGACAAACTATTCCAGTGTGACCATTGATGTTTACAATGCTGTCGGGAATTTTGTGATCTCTAAAAAATACGGAGGGATGCCGGGGAATAACCAATTGGTCCTCCCGGTTCAAAAACTGCCTTCAGGGGTTTATTATATCCGAATTAATGATGGGCTGAATATCCATAACAGCAGGTTCCAAAAAATGTAGCTATCTGAATAATTTTTCGAGCCATTCTTCGGAAATATTTATGAGTGCTGGTCTTCCATTCGGGGCGATATTCGGCTGGCTGCATTGAAACAAATCCGATATAAGTGCCTGCATTTCCTTTTCGGAAAGTTGCGTGCCGCTTTTCACGGCTTGTTGCCAGGCCAGGCTCCGGATCAGTTTTTCCCTTTTCGGGAATTTCAGGTCGCTGCTATAATGTTTGAATTGTTCCAACAGGTTCTCCACTACTGCTTTTTCATTCCCGCTTATTGTGTCTGCCGGGGTTCCCTGAATGATAAATGCGTTCTTGCCAAATGGTTCGATGAGAAAGCCGAATTCCCTGAGGTCATCGCTAATATCTTCCAGCAGGACGGCGTCCTGCACGGACAGGTTAATGGTCACCGGAAACAAACTGGATTGCACAGTCATCGGCCTGCTTTTGTTTACGGTTTGATAACGCTCATAGAGTATCCTTTCATGAGCTCTTTGTTGGTGAACGAGCAGGAAGCCGGATTCCGTGGTGACAAGGATATAGATCCGTAGCAATTGGTGGAAGGACTGATTCTCGGGAAGATTTACGATAAACCCTTCGGCGAAGGAAGGTGCTGTCTCAACGGTGCCGGTTATTTCAAACTCCGGTTTCTCTGTTTTCCCGGGACCATAGGATTCATAAAAATCTCTCCAATGTCTGAGGTCGCTTTTTTTATCAGTTTCAATAAAATGAGCCTGGTTTTTCTGAGTGAATGTCTTGTACAGGGAGCCGGATGCAGCAGCCGCTCTTTTTTCATCGGTAAAGGGCTTGCTGATCGCATCGAGACCCTGAATGTTCGGATCAAGGTCAAAGTCCAGGGTAGGTGTAATACTGAATTGGGCCAGGGCATGCTTTACAGCAGCATTTACAAAAGCGTAGAGAATCTTCTCATCCTCGAATTTGATCTCTTGTTTTGTGGGATGTACATTGATATCGATCTGTGCGGGGTCCAGTTCGATGAACAAAACATAGAGCGGATAGCAGTCTGCGGGAATCATTTGCTGGTAGGCATTCATGACGGCATGATTCAGGTAAGGGCTGCGGATATAGCGATTGTTTACAAAGAAATACTGGTCTCCCCTGGTCCTTTTTGCCGTATCCGGTTTGCCTACAAACCCATAGATGTTAAGATAGTTGGTATTTTCCTGAACGGTAACCAGTCTTGCATTCACCTGGTCTCCCATCAATTGGACTATTCTCTGTTTCAGGGTTCCCTTCTCGAGGTGGAATATTTCCTGGCCGTTGTTGTTGGCAGAAAAAAATATCCCCGGAAAGGCGAGCGCCACCCGGAATAATTCTTCAATGATATGCCTGGTTTCGGTTGCCGGGCTTTTGAGAAAATTTCTTCTTGCCGGAACGCTGAAAAAAAGGTTCTTCATCGCAATATTGGTTCCTGGCGGACTGGCAACAGCCTCTTTCTTACGGATCAGGCTGTTTTCTATTTCTATATAGATACCGGTTTCTTCATCCGCCTTCCGGGTTTTCATTTCGACTCGTGCAACAGCGGCGATGGATGCCAGGGCCTCTCCCCGGAATCCCATGGTCCGGATACGAAACAGGTCTTCGATATTGCTGATCTTGGAAGTGGCATGACGTTCGAATGCCATTCGGGCATCGCCTTCACTCATTCCTTTTCCGTTGTCGATCACCTGCACGAGTGCCTTTCCCGCATCGCTGAAGATCAGTTTTATTTCCGTTGCGCCCGCGTCCACGGCATTCTCCAACAATTCTTTTACCGCGCTGGCGGGCCTTTGAATGACCTCGCCGGCTGCGATCTGGTTAGCAATATGATCTGGCAATAAATGAATGGTATCTGTCAAGCGATTCGGTATTTTGGACAAATTTAGGCGAATTGGGATTGGTAAGTTTTGTCTGGTAAACTTCTTAATTTGTGTAAAACCATGTCAATGAAAGTCTTTCCCTTTGTTATCGGCATGCTGCTTTTTTTTGAAGGGTCGGCCTTATCTCAAACCCGGTTAACAGCCAAAGAATGGGTGGACAGCTCATTCAAAACCCTGAGCGACGAGCAAAAAATCGGACAATTGATCATCGTAAGACTTTCTTCCATCGATCCTGCCACCCGAAAAGTGAGTTTTTATGAGAAGGATGTGGAGGATGCCGTCAAAAAATACGATATCGGTGGAATCTGCCTTTTTCAGGGAGGACCCATTACACAGGCTCGATATATCAACTATTTCCAGAGCCTTGCCAGGACCCCGATCATCATCTCCATCGATGCGGAAAATGGGGTTGGCATGAGGATGGACAGCGTGCAGGGCCTGCCGAGGCAAATGACGCTTGGTGCTGCTCATGACCCTGAATTGGTTTATCAATATGGCCGTGTAGTTGCTGCTCAATGCAGGCGTTTGGGCATTCAGGTCGACTATGCTCCGGTAGCAGATATAAATAACAACCCTGATAATCCGATTATTAATGACCGCTCCTTCGGGGAGGACAAGCAGGCAGTGACTGTTAATGCATTGCAATATATGAAGGCACTCCAGGACGGAGGCGTCATGGCCTGCGCCAAACATTTTCCGGGACACGGGGATGTCTCCGTAGATTCTCATCTTGATCTGCCGTTGATTTCCAAAAGTGTCAAAGCGATGGATACTCTCGAACTAGTTCCCTTCAAAGCCTTATTCCAGGCCGGCGTGGGCTCCGTCATGATCGCCCATCTTTATATTCCCGCTATAGATAATACGCCGAACCTGGCCACTTCCCTCTCCTATAAGAATGTTACCAAATTGCTGAAGAAGAAATTGAAATATGACGGGCTTAGATTCACGGACGCTTTGGAAATGAAAGGGGTTTCAAAATATTTTCCCAACGGCGAAGCCGCCGTGCTCTCCCTGATTGCGGGAAATGACATGCTCTGTCTTCCTGGAAATGTGGACACCGTTGTCATGAAGATCAAAGAAGCGCTGGCGGATAAAAGATTGAAGTGGAAAGATATCAATGCCCATGTCAAAAGGGTGCTGATGGCCAAATACGAATACGGACTGGCCAATCTTTCCCCTGTCAAACTGGACAACCTCACAGATGACCTGAATAAGGATATTGCTGATATGCGCAAAAGGGTGAGCGAAGCGGCCATTACCGTGTTACGCAGGAACGAACCGGAGCTGCTTCCCCTCTATGCGGAACCCGCGAAAAGGGTTGCCTATATCGGTATTGGGTTGAATGCTGAGAATGAATTTGCCCGAAGAATGAGCCGTGACTATCATGCGCATGAATTCTTTTTCGATTATTCACTTGACAGCGGCAAGGCGGCAGCCTTATTACAATTGATGAAGGGCCGTTATGACGCGGTTATCGTCGGGCTGCATAATTACCATCGTTTCCCGGCCAACCAGTTTGGTTTGAGTCCCGCTTCCATCTGGCTGCTCGGACAATTACATGAACAATTTAAGGCCATAACCTTTGTATTTGGTAATCCCTATGCCATAAAAAATTTCAGCCAGGACAGGACTCTGGTTGCCTGTTATGAAGACGATGATATTACACAGGATGTGGCAGCAGACCTGCTCAACGGAAAATTCAACCCACATGGCAGATCGCCAGTGACTATTGACTCCAATTTAAAAGCAGGGGAAGGAATTGTGGCAGGAAAAGGTTTGCTTCCGATTGCGCCTGCCATGTCAGAGGATTTTAATCTGGAAAAACTATCCCTGATCGATTCGGTTTGCAAAGCCGCTATTGCAAAGGAAGCATTTCCCGGTTGCGTGGTCCTGGTGGCAAGGGATGGGAATGTGGTTTATGATAAGGCATTTGGACACCTCTCTTATGATAACCGCGAATTGGTCTACCCGGAAACCATTTATGACCTGGCATCGGTCACGAAGATCTGCGCGACCACCATGGCCGTAATGAAACTCTATGATAAAGGGAAACTGGATATGGGGAAGACCTTAGGAGATTATTTGCCCTGGGTCAGGGGGAGTAACAAGGAGGGGCTGAGGATCAGGGATATTATGCTCCATCAGGCAGGGCTCAAGGCCTTTATTCCCTTTTACAAGGAAACCATTGACAGCAACAAGGCCGGGGCTCCGATTCTTTCCATTTATTCCTGGAAATCAGACAGCCTGCACCGGGTGCGGGTCGCCGAGAATTTATATATGCGGACTGATTGGCTGGACACGATCTATTCCCGGATTTTGAGCAGCCCGGTCGATACAGCCAAAAAATACGTGTATAGCGACAATGATTTCATTTTCATGGGGAAAATCGTGGAATCCCTGAGTGGCATGACCCTGGATGCCTATGTCAAAAAAACCTTTTATGATCCCCTGGACATGAAAACCACAGGATTCCTGCCAAGAAACCGATTCCAACTAAACCGGATCGCCCCAACGGAAAACGAACAAATTTTCCGCAAACAATTGATACGCGGAGATGTGCATGATCCAGGTTCTGCTTTATTCGGGGGGGTGGCCGGCCATGCCGGCCTGTTTAGCGATGCCTATGACCTTGCCGTGCTGGAACAGTTGCTCCTGAACGGAGGAGAGATGAATGGAATTAGATTCCTGAAGAAGGAAACAATTGATGAGTTCACGGATTATCAGACAGCTATCAGCCGCAGAGGTCTGGGTTTCGACAAACCTGAAAGGAACAATGCATCACTGAAAGAGCCCTATCCCTGCATTTCGGCTTCTCCCAGGACTTTTGGGCATACCGGATTTACTGGCACCTGTGTTTGGGTCGACCCCAAATACAATCTTGTTTATGTTTTTCTCTCCAACAGGGTCAACCCCACGAGCGAAAATTCAAAAATCTCCACGCTGAGTGTGAGGGGCGGGATCATGGAATTGATTTACCAGGCAATGGGAATACACTAAATCCGGGGTTTTACAGTTAAATATATGGCACTTGGAACCGGAAAAAGCTATTTTATTGCAAAACTGATCGCAATCACTAACTAATACTTACCATATTGAATTAAATTTGCAACATGAAACCGAGCTGCCGATAAAGCAAAATCTACGCGAGGTACCATCAGGCAAATAGAAAAAACAAGAGATATACAGATGAAAAGGAAAGAAACTGTTTTAAATGATGTTGTCATAAAATTCGCAGGGGATTCCGGAGACGGTATGCAATTAACCGGAAGCCAGTTTACCAATAACACGGCTTTGATGGGAATCGACCTTGCCACCTTCCCCGACTTTCCCGCGGAGATACGTGCCCCCCAGGGCACCCTGCCCGGAGTTAGCGGCTTTCAGCTTAGATTTTCCAGTAACCCGGTCTTCACGCCCGGAGACGAATGCGATGTGCTGATCGCTATGAATGCTGCGGCGCTAAAAGCCAACCTTATAGCCCTTAAAAAAGGCGGAAAAATCATCGCAAATATTGAAGGCTTTGATTCCAAAAACCTTCGGCTTGCCAACTATCCGGACGGGGGCAATCCACTTGAAGACAATAGCCTGGACGGATTCGAATTGATCAAGATCGACGTTACAAAGATGACGCGTGAGGCACTGAAAGAGTTTTCTATAGGCATGAAAGAAAAGGATCGTGCCAAGAACATGTTCGTGCTTGGATTTCTTTATTGGATGTATAACCGGGACATGGCGAGCACGGAAAAATTCCTGACTGATAAATTCTCAAAAAAACCGGAAATACTTGAAAGTAATATAAAGGCCCTAAGGGCGGGTTATAATTACGGGGATACCACCGAGACCTTTACCACGACCTATAAAGTGGAAAAGGCCAAGCTTGAACCCGGCACTTACCGGCCCGTCATGGGCAATCAGGCGCTGACCTATGGTTTGATTGCAGCCTCACAAAAGAGCGGTTTGCCCTTATTCCTGGGTTCCTATCCAATCACTCCTGCTTCAGATATCTTACATGATCTAAGCAAGCACAAATCATTTGGCGTTCGCACTTTCCAGGCTGAAGACGAGATCGCCGCCATTAGCTCGGCCATTGGAGCCAGTTACGGTGGTTCTTTAGGAGTGACTTCCACATCCGGTCCCGGCATGGCCCTGAAAGCCGAAGCCATGGGACTTGCGGTCATGCTTGAAATTCCTTTGGTGATTTGCAATATACAGCGTGGAGGACCTTCCACCGGGCTTCCCACCAAGACTGAACAAAGTGACCTGATGCAGGCCTATTACGGAAGGAACGGAGAATGCCCCATGCCCATCATTTCAGCCTCTACACCCAGCGATTGTTTCGAAGTAGCTTATGAAGCGGTGCGAATCGCGGTACAACATATGACTCCTGTGATCCTTTTAAGCGATGGCTATATTGCGAACGGAGCCGAACCCTGGAAATTTCCGACCAGCGCAGAATTGCCCGGTATTTCCTTTCAATTCAAAAAGCAACTGGAACCAGGAGAAGAAAAACTAAGTCCCTATAGCAGGGATGAAAAACTGGTCAGACCCTGGGCAATACCGGGAACGCCCGGATTGCAACACAGGGTAGGTGGTCTTGAAAAACAGAATATTACGGGCAATGTCAATTACGAACCGGAAAACCACCAGCTAATGGTAAGGATCAGGCAGGAAAAAATTGACAGGATCGCAGACTATATTCCTCAGCAAAAACTCGACAGCGGACCTTCCACAGGTAAGGTGCTGGTGCTGGGTTGGGGAAGTACCTATGGGGCCATCAAGAGCGCAGTGGCCGAATTGCAGCGGGAAGGTTATGCAGTTTCACATGCACATCTGCGTTATATACGACCATTCCCGAAGAACCTGGGCGAGATCCTGAAAAACTTCGAAAAAGTGCTCATTCCAGAAATTAACAACGGACAACTGGTTCGCATCATAAGGGATCAATATTTCATAGACGCGAAAGCTTATAATAAGGTTATGGGCATTCCCATTACGAAGACCGAGCTGGTCATGAAATTGAGGGAGATGCTGGGCGGGAATAATTGATCCGACTCAATATCAGTTTAGCACTTCTTTTTCGAGGGAATTAGCAATATTCATAATGAAACTGAACTGATCGGCGATGGGGCGGAAAGCGATGGCCGAACCGATTGCCGTATCGATTAGCCGGCAATTTAAAAGAGAAAGGCATCAGGCACTTTCCTTCTTCTCAACTTTTAATCTGCTGAAATATTTACAGGCTTTTTTGACGCCGCATTCCATGCAATGAGGCGATCGGGCAATGCAGATATACCGGCCGTGAAGGATCAGCCAGTGATGCGCTTTATGAATGAGATCCCTGGGAATAAAATGCACTAATTGTTTTTCTGCCGCAAGCGGAGTCCTGGCGCCCAGGGTCAGGCCTATGCGGGCAGAAACCCGGAATACATGGGTATCCACTGCCATATTGGGTTGCTGGTCAATAACAGATGTAATTACATTGGCCGTCTTTCTACCCACCCCGGGTAATTCAACCAATTCCTCAACGCTCAGGGGTATCTGCCCTTTGAATTCGTCTACGACCATCCTGGCCATGCCGATCAGGTGTTTGGTTTTGTTGTTGGGATAGGAAATGCTTTTGATCAGGGGGAACAAATCTTCGAATTGCGCCCTGGAAAGGCTTTCCACGTCGGGGTATTTTTTGAAAATTTCCGGGGTGGTCATATTGACACGCTTATCCGTGCATTGGGCCGATAGTATAACGGCTACCAGCAATTGATAAGGGCTGTCATAGAGGAGCTCTGTCCCGGCATCGGGAACATTTCGCTGAAAATAATCAATAACAAACTGATATCTCTCTTTCCGGGTCATTGACCGCGAAAATAAGGCAATCGGGATTAGTCGATTGAGCTAAGTAATTTTTAGCGCTGATGAACAGATTCGTCCGCTGTTTCGCGTGCGTAGTTCATAACATTTAAAATCACTTCCATGCGAGGTGCAACAACTAGCTTATCTAATTCGAGGGAAGAAGACTCCAAAACCATTAGTTTCTCGCGGAGGGTCCAATCATCTTTTAATGCTGTTTCTATCGCAGCAGTAAGTTCCTGAGAAGATTCTTTGTGCAAATAAAGCAACAAATCCTCCGGTGTAAAGAGTGTCATAGGCAAAACCATTTAATGTCCTAATTTAATTATCCAGTAAGCTGAAACGTCCACATAAAAAACGGGGATCGTTTCCTCTTATTGCGCTTCATCCAAAAAAACCTTTATATGGTAATTTTACGAAACTAAATGGTAAGATCCAATATCAGCGTCGGTAAACTGCTATTTTTCATTGACGAGATACAGGTCTTCGTTATCGCGTTTCATGTGGTATTTTTCCCGGGCATATTTTTCAATATCCGCGGGTCTTGATTTCAAGCCCTCAAGTTCTTTGCGCGTTGACCCAATCTCGTCCTGGTAGTATTTTTCGCTCTGGCGGAGTTTCTTTAATTCCTCCGGCTGTTTGATATGGGTGGTGATGAGATCCCGTTCATCGAAAAACAGCATCCATACCAGAAAGCCTAGGGCAGTAAGCAAATATTTGTTTTTCAATACGTTAGATAATTTTCCTAAGTTCTGCTTCATGGTGAGAGCTTATAATGGAAGTTAGAACCTTTCCGGGCAGCGCGGCTGCCCGGAAAGGCCAAATGGCCTCATTTTTTTCCAAATTTAATTTTTCCTTTCGGATAAATCGCGGTTTCACCAAGGATTTCTTCGATCCGGAGCAGTTGGTTGTATTTTGAAATCCTGTCCGTACGGCTGGCGGATCCTGTCTTGATCTGTCCGCACTGGAGGGCCACGGCCAGGTCGGCAATTGTGGTGTCCTCTGTTTCCCCGCTCCGGTGGCTCATGATGGTATTATACCCGTTATGCTGGGCGAGGGTCACCGCATCGATGGTCTCTGTAATGGTCCCGATCTGGTTTACTTTAACCAGTAGAGCGTTGCCAATGCCCTTATCAATGCCTTTCTGCAATCTTTCAACATTGGTGACGAAGATATCATCGCCCACCAACTGCACCTTAGCTCCTACTGCATCGGTGAGGTTCTTCCAACCATCCCAATCGTCTTCAGCCATTCCGTCTTCAAGAGAAACAATGGGGTATTTTTTAATCCATCCTTCCCAGTATTTTACAAGCTGGTCGCTGCTCATTTCCTTTCCGTTACTCTTATGGAAAACATATTTTTTCTTCTTGGAATCCCACAATTCGCTATTGGCTCCATCCATAGCAATCGAGATCTGGCTACCCGTCTTGTATCCTGCGGAACCGATAGCCTCCAGGACTGTTTCAATGGCCTCTTCGTTGCTCTGAATATTCGGGGCAAAGCCGCCTTCATCTCCGACATTGGTGCTATACCCTTTCTTTTTAAGAACGCTTTTCAATGTATGGAAGACTTCCACTCCCCACCTCAGTCCCTCACTGAATGAAGAAGCGCCGACAGGGATGATCATAAATTCCTGAAAATCGATCTTGTTATCCGCATGTACCCCGCCATTGAGAATATTCATTCCAGGCATTGGGAGAGTCCTGGCATTAGTACCGCCGATATAGCGAAATAGAGGTAAGCCTGCTTCCAGAGCTGCCGCTTTTGCAGCCGCCATGCTTACTGCAAGAATGGCATTGGCGCCCAATTTGGATTTATTCGGAGTGCCGTCGAGCTCAATAAGTAAATTATCCAAACCGGCCTGGTCGCTAACTTCCCAACCCAGGATCTTCTCGGCGATCAATTCATTTACGTTCTTTACTGCTTTGAGTACGCCTTTCCCCATGTAAACTTTTTTATCTCCATCCCGCAATTCCACCGCTTCATGAATTCCAGTGCTTGCGCCGCTGGGAACGGCAGCACGGCCAGTCGCACCTTCATCGGAGATGATGTCCACCTCTATGGTTGGATTGCCACGGCTGTCCAGAATCTGTCTTGCATGGACTTGTTCAATGTAACTCATATATAATGATGTTTTAAGCTTGGTTTGAGGAGGCTGTTAGATTTCGAAATACTTCTTCCAGGCTATCTTCAGCGTTGTGCAAAGAAACAATATTCAAATTATGCTGCAAAGACAACAGCATTAATTGTTTGCGAACTGATTCCGGTTCGGCTGTTTCCAAATTCCAGGAACCTGGCTGCAGTTTTTGAGCCCTGGATACCAGTTTCAATTCCTGAATAAGGGAGTCTTCCGGATCTTCCTTAAAAGAAACCATAACAACAGCTTGTTTTCCACGGCTTGTTTGTTGCAGTACGGAAAGCTGGTCGTCCGCAACGATTTGTCCTTTGTTGATGATTATGACCCGGCTGCAAATGGCTTCGACTTCCTGCATGATATGCGTGGAGAATAGGACGGTTTTTTCCTTGCCCAGCCTGCGGATCACTTCCCGGATCTCCAGGATCTGATTGGGATCCAGGCCGCTGGTGGGCTCATCAAGGATCAGGACATCGGGTTCATGAATGAGGGCAGCTGCGAGGCCGACTCTCTGTTTATATCCCTTAGAGAGCTGGCCAATTCTTTTTTTGCTCTCGGGCTGCAGGCCTACCCATTCGATGGCCCTGTTCACCGCTTCTTTCTTTTTAGTCCTGATCTTATGCAATTCGGCTATGAATCCAAGGTATTCCCGAACATACATGTCATAGTAGAGTGGATTGGATTCCGGCAGATAGCCGATCTTTTTTTTTGCATCGATGGGATGCTGATCCACCCGGATCCCGCAAATCCGGGCATCACCCCCGCTCGGAGGAATATAGCCGGTAACGATTTTCATGGTTGTGGACTTGCCCGCACCATTCGGTCCCAGGAATCCGACTATTTCGCCTTTTTTTACCGAAAATGAAATATTGTCTATCGCTTTTTGCTCACCGTAGATCTTTGTCAGGCTATTTACTTCAATGGACATAATTGCAACTGAGGTTTGCCCGACGAAAGTAAACAAATTAGGGGGACCAGGCTAATACATATGCCGGAAAAACAATTGATTCCGGGCAGCCCCATTTTTGAAAGGATTATTTACATTTAGGCCTTTAAATAAATTGCAGCCATATGAATTTTCCCTATCAGATCAAATCCCTGGAAGAATATCATTCTGTTTATAAGAAAAGTGAAGAAGATCCTGAAGGATTCTGGGGGGAGATTGCTTCCAATTTTCATTGGAAGAAGAAATGGGAAAAAGTCCTTGACTGGAATTTTATCGAACCGCATGTGCGTTGGTTCCTTGGCGGGAAATTGAATATCACAGAAAACTGTATAGACCGGCATTTGCAGGAACTGGGTGAAAAACCTGCGTTTATCTGGGAACCCAATCATCCTGAAGACAGGGTCCGTATTGTAACCTATAATCGTCTCCATAAACGTGTTTGCCAGGTGGCCCAGATGCTGAAGAACAATGGGATGAAGAAAGGCGACCGGGTATGCATTTATATGGGTATGGTGCCTGAACTGGTATATGCCGTGCTGGGTTGCGCCCGGATAGGAGCCGTTCATAGCGTGATATTCGGCGGATTCAGCGCACAAAGCATTGCAGACCGCCTCTATGACGCCCAGGCAGAATATATCATCACCTGTGACGGGGCCTATCGCGGAGGCAAGGATATTCCCCTCAAGGGCGTGATCGACGACGCCCTGATTGGCAACAGAACAATTAAAAGGGTCATCGTTTATACGAGGACCCGCACCCCGGTCTCCATGTTAAAGGGTAGGGATGTCTGGTGGGAAGATGAAATGGATTTTGCCGAAACCCAGGTAGAAAAAGATGGGGTGGTTTCCTTTCCTGCCGAAGAAACGGATGCAGAAGATCCCCTTTTTATTCTTTACACTTCCGGAAGTACAGGAAAACCGAAGGGAGTTGTGCATACCTGCGGCGGTTACATGGTGTGGACCAATTATACATTCGTCAATGCATTCCAATACAAAACAGGCCAGATTCATTTCTGCACAGCCGATATAGGATGGATTACAGGACACAGTTATATCGTTTACGGTCCGCTCTCCGCTGGCGCTACCTCCGTCATGTTCGAAGGGGTTCCCACCTGGCCGGATGCCGGAAGATTTTGGGAGATCGTGGATAAGCACAAGGTGAATATTTTATATACAGCACCCACGGCCATTCGCAGCCTGATGGGGTTCGGGCTCGATCCCTTAAATGGAAAGGACCTGTCTTCTCTTCAGGTTCTTGGAACTGTGGGCGAACCCATCAATGAGGAAGCCTGGCATTGGTACGATGAGCATGTGGGCAAGAGAAGATGTCCCATCATCGATACCTGGTGGCAAACTGAAACTGGAGGAATCCTCATTTCAAATCTGGCCGGCATAACTCCGGCAAGACCTTCCTGGGCCACCCTCCCAATGCCGGGAGTTCATCCCGTGCTGGTGGATGAAAATGGGAAAGAAGTCACTGAAAAAGATACTCATGGTCTATACAAGGGCAATCTATGCATTAAATACCCATGGCCTTCCATCATACGCACGACCTATGGCGACCATGAACGATGCCGGACCAATTATTTTGCAACCTATCCCAATCTCTATTTCACTGGCGATGGAGCGCTTAAAGATGATGAGGGAAATTTCCGCATTACCGGAAGAGTCGACGATGTGCTGAATGTAAGCGGTCACCGGATTGGAACGGCTGAAGTGGAGAATGCGATCAACATGCATGCGGGGGTCGTGGAAAGCGCGGTAGTCGGTTATCCGCACGAGATCAAGGGCCAGGGAATCTATGCCTATATCATTTATACGGGTCACCAGAATGATCCGGACCTCAACCGAAAGAACATCTTGCAAACCGTATCCAGGGTTATCGGTCCGATCGCCAAACCTGACAAGATTCAGTTCGTGAGCGGACTTCCAAAGACCCGAAGCGGAAAGATAATGAGAAGGATCCTGCGAAAGATCGCAGAAGGGGAAACGCAGAACCTTGGAGATACTTCTACCTTGCTGGATCCGGGTATTGTCGAAGAAATCAGGAAGGGGCGATTATGATTTGTGCAGCGGCCCGAAACAAGGTTCCTGCCACTATTTGTTTGGCCTCCGATTCAACTTATCGGCCTTAAATTTGTTGTCCTAACAATATAAATCAAATACTATGGCATTTACATTACCGGCTCTTCCTTATGCTCACGACGCTTTGGAGCCTTATATCGACGCACTGACCATGCAGATACATCATGGCAAACATCATCAGGCCTATGTGGACAATCTGAATAAGGCTGTCGCCGGAACTCCGAATGAAAATAAATCACTCAAAGAATTGGTTAAATCGGCTGGAACCATTAGCCCGGCCGTGCGCAATAATTGTGGCGGACACTGGAATCATAGTTTTTTCTGGGAGATCCTGGGGCCTAAAGCAGGTGGAAATCCAAGCGGAAATCTTTCTGATGCGATCAACGCGGCATTCGGGTCTTTTGATGCATTCAAGGAGAAATTCAACGCCGCAGGCGTGGGACGTTTCGGCAGCGGCTGGACCTGGCTCCTGGTTAAAGACGGAAAACTCGAAATAAATTCCACTCCCAATCAGGATAATCCTTTGATGGATGTCGCTGAAGTGAAGGGAAGCCCCATATTAGGGGTCGATGTGTGGGAACATGCTTATTACCTGAAATACCAGAATCGCAGGCCCGAGTACCTTGGCGCGATCTGGAATGTGATCAACTGGAACAAAGTGTCCGAACATTTTGAGAAGGCTATCTAGAAGTGATTCTTTAAAAAATCAGTATTTTCATCCCGGTTTAACGCCGGGATTTTTTATTTAAATCATCTGCAATGAATAGAAATATTTTGTTTTTCGTTTTGGCCATTTCGCTAATGATCTCATCCTGCGGTTCAAAAACCAGGATACTTGTCTATGCCAGTAATGATATCCAGTTAGATGAAAGCCAGAAAAACATAAAGGTGGATGATGGCACTACTCACAATGAAAAAATTCTGGATTTTGGTTCCGGTCCCATTACCTTGAATATTGACGGTCCGTCCGGTAAATATACTCTTCAAACCAGCGGTCCGGGTTTTTATATCGCCAACCTAAAGCTAGATACGGTTGTAGGCAGTTTCCAGCATATTGGAGCGGACACCGGGATGGTCAAGATAACTGAGGACGATCTCAAAAAGAGAATAGACAGCCTTAAGAAACTGGTTGCCGATTCCAATATCAGCAATGCCAGCCAGAATTATTTTATCAAGCCGGGCAGCATTCAAAAAATTACAGACAATATAAAGGCCAGGGTATTCGGACCCTATACAACTATTCCTTCAGGATTCGACGCCAGCACCGTTCCGGAGATCTATAAATTTTATGCAATTCAGGAAGAAAGGGAAATCATAGCTAACCTCTCCAAAATGGCCGGTTCCAAGCCTTAGGCCACCTATACCAATAGATCAGGGAACGGGATCATAACCATGGCCGCCCCAGGGATGGCAGCGCGAGATCCGCCTTATTGCAAGCCATAGGCCTTTCATCATCCCATACTTTTTAAGAGCTTCCAGGGCATATTGAGAACAGGAAGGCGTAAACCTGCATTTGGGACCCAAAATCGGGGAAAGGATCCATTGATAAGCTTTTATCAAAAAGATCAAGGGCAGACTGAGAATATGGAGGATTTTCTTATGCAATTTTCCTGATCAGCAGAGACAAAATTACCTTCATCTGCTCATAAATGACCGAATATTCCGGGATTTGTTTACCGGTATAAAGGATAAACAAGTAGAGGGAATTATCCTTTTTTAGCAAGAGCTGCAGGATCTCGTTTTTTTGCAAACGGTAGGCCTCCCTCAAAAGTCTTTTGATCCGGTTTCTGTCCACTGCTCTCCTGAATTGCCGGCTCCCTGTTCCAAAACCTGCCTGCAGGGGGTAAATGGCCCTTTTCGGGGTATTTTGCGGGCCCTGCTCCAGGTATAGAATACGCAAGGGACCATGCACGACGGGGCTTCCCCTGCGAAATAATTGTTCCAGGATTTTGCGGCTTTTCAACCTTTCTGATTTATGTAACCTATATGAGGTATGGGTTTCCACAGCTAATCAATACAAACAAATAGCCCCGGGTAGGCGGGGCCATGTATTATAAATTCGGGCAGAGCCCTTTTATTATTTGAGCCTGGACTCGTCGGAAACCGACAGTTTCGTACGACCCTTCCTGCGGCGGCTGGCCAACACCTTACGGCCATTTGCAGTCTGCATCCGTTTACGGAAACCATGAACGGTTTTGCGTCTGCGCCGGTGGGGTTGAAATGTGCGTTTCATTTGTTATCTGTTTTCTAAAATTTAGAATACCCGGGAGAACGGGCCGTTTATTTTCATACTGCCTGCCACCATGCATGCAGTTATGAAAGGGCTGCAAATTTATATCAATATTCTTCAATTTCTGCTTTTTAGGACATGTTTTTCTCAGGGAACGGCATGAGAAGATCGGACGGATTCACCATAAAAAAAACTGGCCTGCAGGTCGAAATCATCAGGGGAGTCGGTAGTATAAAAGCTTATTTCCCCGTTCTTACTGCATTTTTGGTCAATTTCGGGATGCCTTTGCAGATAATCAGCCAGGCTGGAGGCGACGATTTTCCCCTGGGAAATCAACTTAATGTCCCCCGGTAGCCATTGCATTATCTTGTTTTGCAGAAGAGGGTAATGAGTGCATCCAAGCAGGATGCTGTCGATATCCTGGTCCTGTTTCAGCAAGGCATTCAAATATTCTCTTACAAAATAATCTGCGCCAGAGCTATCCTGCTCATGGTTTTCAATCAAGGGAACCCACATGGGGCAAGCCTGTTGATAAACCTGAATACCGGGATAGAATTTTTTGATCTCTATTGGATAGGAACCTGATTGCACGGTGCCTTTAGTGGCCAGTATCCCCACTTTTCCGGAAAGGGAGAATTTGCCAATGATCTCGGTGGTAGGGCGGATTACACCCAGCACTTTGCTACCGGGTTCCATGACCGGAAGGTCTTTTTGCTGAATAGTTCTGAGGGCCTTTGCCGAAGCTGTATTGCAGGCTAAAATAACAAGGGAACAGCCATGGCTGAAAAACCATTTTACCGCTTCTAAGGTGTAACGATAAACAGTATCAAATGAGCGGGTACCATAAGGCGCTCTGGCATTATCGCCCATATAGATATAATCGTATTGGGGAAGATGTGCACGGATTTCCCTGAGTACGGTAAGTCCTCCATAACCTGAGTCAAATATGCCGATCGCCTTTGGAGAATTCATATTCAAAAATAAAAAACGCCCCGGATCAAGGGGCGTCTTTGCAAATTATTCGTATGTTCTTATTTCAGGTTAAGCTTCTTTTTTACAAGTGGAAGCAGGTCATCTGCGCCGGGGTAACTATAAAGCGCCTCCTTCTGAAACACATAGGTATAGCCATTTTCTTTAGCCACTGTCTGAATTGCCTCAATTGCTTTCTTTTGGATCGGGGCGATCAGTTCCTGTTGTTTCGTCTGCAATTCCTCCTGTGCCTGCTGCTGGAAGCCGGTGACTTTTGTGTACAGCTCGGCCAGGGTTCTTCTTTTCACTTCCAACTGCGCTTTATTGAATTTTGCCGTATCCTTAGACGATAGCAGGCTATCCTGTTCGTTGAATTCTTTCTTCATATCTTCAAACTGCTGTGCCAATGCATTCCGGAAATCATTCATGGAGGTATCCGCCTTTTTATATTCAGGCATGGTGGGTAAGAATTCATTCAGGCTGATATAGCCGATCTTACCCTGTTGTGCAAAAGAATTTGTTTTTGCTGCGAAAAGCAACGCTGCCAGCAAGAACATCGAAACGATCTTTTTCATTTTTTGTTTGTTTTAGAACAACATGTACCCTGTTTAGGGTTGTTTCACATTTTGTTAGTTGTTTTATTAAGAATTGATTGAAACGAGATCAGATCTCATTTAATTCCCAATTCCCTCAATACATCCTCACTTTTATCCAATTTGGGGTCGGCAAAGATAACAGTAATTCCTTCACTTTTATCCAAAATAAAATCATACATCCGGCTTACCGCAATTTTCTGTATTGCGTTATAGACCTTGTCCTGTATGGGTTTTACCAGTTCCTGCCTTTTCTTAAACAGATCTCCTTCAAAACCAAAGCGTTTTCTTTGAAGGTCCCTCACTTCCTTTTCCTTATTATAAATCTCATCCTCCCTTTTTTTCTTCAGATCATCGCTCAACATCACTTGTTCCGCCTCAAAATCCTTGTACATTTTGTCCAGAGCCGCCTGTTTATCGTCAATTTCTTTTTGCCAGACCATACTTTGCTGGTCAAGTTTTTTCTGGGCTTCGACGTAATCAGGCACCTTATTCAGGATATATTTTGTATCCACGATGGCATAACGGGCCTGGCCATGAGCAGCAGTCAATGTTGCCATAACCAACAGCAGGAAGGAAAATATTTTTTTCATAAACCGATTTGTTTGTCGGAAAATTAATCATTATTCCGGTTCGTAGCCCAGCATAAACGTAAACCGGCTGGCATTCTTGATCGAACCGTTCTGGATCCTGTCAAGTCCAATGCCATAATCGAAGCCCAATAAACCGAACATAGGCAGGAAGAACCGGAGCCCGGCACCTACGCTGCGTCGCAGTTGGAATGGATTATAAGACGTATAAGTATACCATCCGTTTGCAGCTTCAAAGAAGGTTTCCCCGTAAATGGTGCTGCTCGGGTTGGTCACGAAGGGATAACGCATTTCCAGGGTATACTTATTAAAGAGTACAAAAAACTGCTGAGTGGACTGCGTTTCCGGATTGACAGTCGGATTGGAATTCGAGTAGACAGGATATCCTCTTTGGGAAATGATCTCATAACCCAAAAGACCGAAGTTATTGGTCAAGCCGGCATCCCCCAACTGGAATCTTTCAAAAGGAGAGAAATCCAGGTTTGAATTATACCGTCCCATGAAGCCATATTTGACTGAGGCTTTTAGCACGAACTGCCGGCTTTTGTCCTCTCCCATAGGTCTTCCGATCGGGATATACCATTCATTGGTAAAACGCCATTTATGGTATTCCGGCAGCATATAGCTCTGTTGCTCTGTGATGGAAGGATTAAACAGCGAATAAGGGGGCGTAAACTGGACGCTCAACAGCAGGTTACTCCCGCTATGGGGAAATATCGGCTGGTCAAGGGAATAACGGCTAAGAGCCAGTTTGAAACTAAAATTTCGGGAGGTTCCATTCCTGAAATTCGTGGTAAACAGGGAATAATTGGTAAGGTCATAATTAACAAAACTCACCGAATAGGTTAGCGTAAAATAATCATCCGGCCATTTCAATCGGGTACCCAGGGCCACAGTTGCACCGATGTTTTTCAATGAGTTGGTATCGCTGAACTTATAGGTATTGGTCGATCTATTTAATCCACCCGTCCTGAAAACACTTCGATATAAGCTGAAAGTCAATGAGTTATTCTTTTTTCCACCAAACCAGGGCTCGGTAAAGGAAGCATTATAGGATTGATAGGCTTTACCATTGGACTGCACACGAATACTTAGTTTTTGTCCGTCACCCGTTGGAATTGGGTCCCAGGAGGACTTTTTGAATATTTGCTTGATGGAGAAATTGTTGAAAGAGACACCCACCGTACCGGTCAGGCCGATACCGCCGCCCCAGCCTGCAGAAAGTTCCAGTTGGTCCGCGGATTTTTCCTCCACACTCCAGTTAATATCCACGGTTCCGTCATCCTGGTTGGGTACTGGGTTTGGAACTACTTTTTCCTGATTAAAGAATCCAAGATTGACAATTTCGCGTTGCGACCTGATAAGATCCGTTCTGCTGAATTTTTCACCCGGGATGGTCCTCAATTCACGACGAATCACATATTCCTTTGTTTTTTCGTTACCGGTAATGGTCACATTCTTAATGGTTGCCTGCGGCCCTTCGACCATCCGGATTTCAAAATCGATGGTGTCATTGTACACAGCCATTTCAACCGGATCTACGTGAAAGAATAGATAACCATTATCCTGATAGAGTCCGCTGATATCTCCGCCTTCCGCTGAAACCTGTTTGCCCAGTTTTTTATTCAGGATATCCAGATTATATATATCCCCCTTGCGTAATCCCAAAATTACCGTGAGTATGGAATCGGAATATTGGGTATTGCCCTTCCAACTGATATTTCCGAAATAATACCGGTGCCCTTCATCCACACGGATATCGATATCCATTTGTCCCTTTTTATTGTAATATTGGGTGTCACTGACAATGGTTGCATCGCGGTAACCAAGGGAATTATAATAGCTGATCATGCTTTCCTTGTCATCGGCAAATTTCTTTGCGTCGAATTTGGAGCCGCTGAACAATTTGAAACGGAAATAGGGGTCTAAAAATTCCTTGCTCTGAGTGAAAGAAAGAAAGCCCCAGTTTTCTATATATTCCTGGAGGGTCATGTATTTCTTCATTCCGTAACTGCTGGAATCATGCGTTGGAAAAATTGTTACCCGGGTAAGTTCCTTGGTATCTTTTAACTGAGCTTTCAGCCTGGCTTCCGATACATCTTTGTTCCCGAAAACACTTATCTCATTGATATGGACCTTCACCCCTTTCTGAACGTAAAAAGTGAGCACCTCGGAATTGGAGGATCCCACAGGAGTCTCTCTTGTCTTTACGATAGCTGCCGGATACCCCTTTTCCGCATAGTATTTTTGAATGGCGTCGATGGCCTGCCTTTTCATATTTTCCGTGACCACACGACCCTTGATCAATCCTGTCTTGCTCTGCAGGTCATCTGACTCGGATTTGCTGGGCCCTTTAAAAGTAAAATCCCGAAGCCTGGGTTTTTCGGTCACATTGATCTCTAAATAAATGTCATTGCCATTTAATTTGGTTATATAGATCGCTACATAGGAAAAGAGGTTCTGTTTCCAGAGATTGGTAATTGCCTTACTGAAATTATCACCACCGGGAATATTAACCTTGTCCCCTACTGTCAGTCCGGAAATAGAGAGAAGAAGCGACTCGTCGAGAAATTTTGTGCCGGTGATCTTGATGCCCGCAATAATATATTCCTTTGGGGCTTTGGCATTTTGAAGCGCAAGTAATTCCGGATCAACGGAAACCGGATGGGTGGTATCGGTAACCTGACTAAATGCGATGGATGGGGAAAGAAAAATGGAAAAAAATGACACAAGTACACAAAACAGTAATCTTCGTAGCATCCAGTCGGTTTTTTAGAGCGGCAAATTAAGTTGATTTATTAAAAGTCTTTGTTAAAATGCGGAGCTAACAGGGCCTTAATGATTCATTTATAGAGAATTTTATGTACTTGCATGGGGTTATTTTTTCAATTGCTCGCTGGTCTTCCCAAACCTTCTCTCCCTGCTCTGAAAATCTGAGATCGCCTGGTACAATTGCTCCTTCCTGAAATCCGGCCACAGAACGGACGTAAAATACAGTTCGGCATAGGCAAGTTGATAGAGCAGAAAATTACTGATCCGAAATTCACCACTGGTCCGGATCATCAATTCCGGATCAGGGAAATCCTTTGTACATAGATAGTTAGCAAGGGTTTGCTGCCCAATCTGTTCCGGTTGCAATACACCATCCTTTATTTCTAATGCGATTTTTCGGATCGCTTCGGCAAGTTCCCAGCGGCTGCTATAACTCAGGGCCATGATCAGGTTCAGGCCTGTATTGGCGGAAGTCTGCTCCATGGCTTCCTGCATCTCTTTTTTTGCAGCTTCCGGAAGCATATCCAGGTCCCCTATCACATGGAGTCTGATATTGTTCTTGTTGAGCGTTCCGACTTCTTTTTTGATGGTATCAACCAGTAATTCCATCAGACCAGTAACTTCATCCTCAGGCCTGTCCCAGTTTTCCGTGGAAAAAGCGTAAAGGGTAAGATAACCTATTCCCAGTTCTGCGGCTCCTTCGACCACCTGCCGCACGCTTTCTACGCCATGAAAATGCCCGTAGAGCCTGTCCTGGCCCTTTTCTTTAGCCCACCTGCCATTGCCATCCATGATGATTGCAATATGATTTGGCAATTGCCGCAGGTTAATTTGTTCTTTGAAAGACAAGGACCAGCGTTTTAAAGGCTGCGAAGGTATGGAAAATTTGACAGGCTTGAAGGAAGGGGTTCTAAGTAAATTTAGATAGCCGCTAAAGGCTTTTGGTTAGGGTCTGATCGTCGGACACCTGTAAGAAGTTAGATTCATGGTCAGCATGAACTCGGCCAATACATAGCTGTCGTATTTATTCCCCGAGCCCCGCTGTCTTCCGGCAATGCCAATAGGGGTGCCATATACATAGGATCGGTCCTGCAATATTCCTGCAAGGGAAGGTTGTCCGTTTGGCAGGGCAGGGAACGCGGCTGCACCGGCATAAGTGCCGCCGACGTCATCGATATAATCCGTCGTGGTGAACCGGTAAACGACTTCAAAACCTGCGTTGAACATTGAATTGATGCTGTATTTATAACCTAAGCCTATAGGAAAACAGGCCGCAACAGTACTATAGGGTTTCTTGTTTGGGTATTCTGTGGAACCCTGTCCTTCCGTTCCTAAATCCCTGAGATAAACCTTTTGTCCCTGATAATAAGCATAGGGATCGAAATTGAAAACCCCCATACCAATTGTAATATAGGGAGTTTGCCGATGGTCAATATCGCCGGGAACGTATTTGAAAAAATTAAAATCCCCATGAAAAGCCAGCTCCCAGATATTGGTATTAAAACTGAGATTCCTGGTATGCATGAACACATTATCAGTATTATATATATCAGAATAGCCCAATTGAGCAAAATGAGCGGTAATCCGAAGGGCGATATAATTATTCATCTGCTTTCGGGCAAGTATGCCACCGGCGATCTTTGGCCTGTTGAGCCTGAGCCTTGGATTAAGGTCGCCGAAATAATGGGCCGCACCCAGCGAAATACCCAATTCGCCTTCGTTCACAACGCTTTGGACCTGTTGTGATTTGGAGATGTAAAAAAGAAAAATCAAGGGAAATAAGACAATGCCAGGTTTTTTCATCAATGCCATATTAGTAAATGATACCCGATAACGAAATATTACCGGATTTCTTTTATAATAAATCCTAAATTAATTTCTTGTGTCAAGTCCCCAGGACAATTTGTTTCGAAGGGTTTGTAAGAAATTGTTTTCGTTTAGCCTTACCAGACTCATGGTAAAAGCTTCTTTCCGAATGGCGATCTGAACATTCTTGTCCACGATTTCCTTCCTGGAATCCAGGGCGCAAATGAACTGGTCCGACCTCCCTTCAATTTCAAAAGAGATGATATTGTTATCCGGAATGACAATTGGCCGGATATTCAGGTTATGAGGCGCCACCGGAGTGATGACAAAACTGGCAGAGTCCGGAAAGACGACAGGCCCGTTACAGCTTAAGGAATAACCGGTGCTCCCCGTAGGGGTGGAAACGATCAGGCCATCGGCCCAGTAAGTATTCAGAAACTCTCCATTCATATAAGTATGGATCTTGATCATGGGAGAAGTATCAGTCTTGTGAATGGCAAATTCATTCAGTGCATATGGCACTTTCCCAAAAAGGGATTTATTGGAATCCAGATGAACGAGGGTTCTTTTATCTATCACGAAAGTGCGGTTAACCAGGGCTGAGACTGCCGTTTTCAGGTCTTCTTTACCGATTCCCGCCAAAAAACCCAGCCTTCCGAAGTTGATACCGAGCACGGGGATATTCTTGTCCCTGACAAGGGAAACGGTGTCGAGTAATGTACCGTCCCCGCCCAGGCTAATCAAAAATTCGATGGAGCCGTTGAGGTCCCCGGAATCATTGAAGGCCGAGATATTGGAGGGGAGCAAAAAATCAACCTTGATCTTATCCAGAAAAGGTTGATAGATGACAGGCTCAACATGCTGCTTAATAAGCTCATCGAAAAGATGCTGGATATCCGATCGCTGGTCATATTCCAACACCCTGCTGTAAATTGCAATTTTCATCTTCAAATATCTAGTTTTTCTGTTTGCCAGCCGGAACCTCGCATATAGACTGCTCTGTTTGAGCCAAATTGCTGATCCTTGGTTTCATGGAAAATTTTTAGAAGAAGGAACCCATTGCTCAAAAATCATTGTGAATATGTAAAAATAAACCGTTTTGACCTAATTGGTTAAAACTGTATTCGATCCGGAAAACAAAATCATAGGAAGTTACTATGTCTACACCAACCCCTTCAGTATAGAGAAAACGGTTCGTGAGGAAATTGCCTGGCAGAGGATCGCTGTTATAAATATAACCCAGGTCCGAATAGGCTTTGGCCATAATCCGGAAAGGTATATGATATAGCCCCAGGAAAGGTATATTCGCCGGCAGGCTGAATTCTACGATCTCTCTTAAGAAACTGTTCCGGATCGCAAACCCCCCTTCCCCGTCGATTACATATTTTTCCAGGCCGCGCAAATAGAAATTTCCATAGCCGAAGAGGGTTTGATTGTAAAAAGGCTGATTGAAGGGAAGTTTCAGGGTAGCCATATTCTGTGTGCTGAAATAGGTTTTGGGCGCCAGTTTGAAACTTTCCACGCTAAGCAGATTCAATTGCCAAAGATTCATATCCGGACTGAATCCCCTTTTGATGAATTTAATGGTGGCCAGTGCGCCTCTCAGAGGATATGCGATATAATCGACATTATTATAATCCAGTTGATAGGAAATCTCCGGAAAGAGTAATTGTTTTTTTGCGTTGCTGAAATAATCCGGGTTATAATAACGTACCGCGGTATCAATCTTAATATTATCGATGCCAAATCTCAAAGTGTGACGAGTAGTCAGCGCTGGCCGGTAATAATATCTAAAGGAAAGCCGGAATTCCTCACTCAGGTATTTACCGGCAAAACCAATGCTGTCGGAATTGATAAAATATTGCTGGTTATTCTGGGTTATAGCATCCAATTGTTTGTTCGCGCTATAAAGGACAGTGAAACCCAGTCCGCTTTTCAAAGAAGAATTGAAATAGGGTTGATCATATGAAATTTCCGCTGCATTGGAATAGCCCGTATAAAGCCATGCGATCAGGTTGTCGTTGCGCCCGGAAAAATTATATTGTGTATATTTTATTCCATAATCCACCCTGCTCAGGCTATAATGATAACCCTGCCAGACGGTGAGGTTCCGGTCGATCGGATGAAAATAGGGAAGGGGGAATATATACCATCTCTCCACCAGATCAATTCCTATATCAACGGTATAGCCCCGAAAACCTTTCACATAAACAATTACACTTGTAAACAAAAGAGTATTGACCAGCCGGTCATGCCCCATTTGAAAATTTTTTACCAGGGTAGGCAACAAGACGGAATCCCCTTCTTTAAAGTTTAATTCACGCAGTACGATATAGCGTTTTGTGATCTTGTTGCCTGAGACATAGATATGGCCGATCACAAAGGGCGAAATATTCAGGGAGGATGGGGGTAGGGGCGCAGCAGACTGACCCGTGAAAGCATTTTGAGCGGAGGCCATCTGATCCAAAGCATCGGCAGACTGTGGTAAGGCATTAGTGTAAAACAATGCCGTCACCGCCAGCAGGCTGAGCCATTTTGGATGCATTCTTAACATTCCTGCAAATCTAACCGGCTGGCTTAAGTTTATATTGTTAAAAAGAAGAGACAGGGGAGATCAGATGTTGAGATAGTTCATCAGGTGCTCATAATTCGAGCGCAGGTCGTTTTCGTACAGCTCTTCCCCAAAGAAATATTTCACCACATAATCATAGCGCTGAAAGGTTGCTATGATATCGGCTATTTCGAATTTGTTGATCTTAATGGTTACATAAAACATTTTAGACTGGTTGTCCATATAACTGTTCAACTGGACAATATGGGCATCATTGGTTTCTACCAATTTGCTCAATTCTGAAAAAGAAAAATTGATTTGCTCCATTTCTAATACGATGATCCCTCCGGGCTCATTTATACCAGTCAGTTTGCCGAGTTGCTGCAAAAGGTCCGCCGTAGTGATGGATCCGACATAGAGTTCCTCTTTTTCTATGACGGGGATCACACTGAGATTATATTCATTTGCACGTTGAACAGCTTCTATGAAATGGGCATTGGCATGAACCGCCACTTTTGGAAGTTGCCCGGGCAATTGGCCAATCGGAAGCGATTCATCCGGAGCGTTGAGCAGGTCGGCTTCCATGACAATTCCGATCAGTTTCTCATCGTTGACGACAGCCAGATTCGAAACGTGAAAATCAGCCATAATGTCCAGAGCCTGGAATACAGGGTCGTCAGGACTCAGTGAAGGTATGGAAGTTGATATGATCTCTTTATTCAACAAGTAAAAGGTATTTGGTTAAAATACGGTTTTTCTCAGGCTACGGTTGCAGGATGGTTCAATTTTGTCAGGAATTTATGCAAAATCTCGTTGAATTCATCTTGAACTTCCATCATCGGTGCATGTCCGCATTTGTCGATAAAGTGCAACTCACTGTTCGGAATCAAGCGATGAAATTCCCTTCCTACGAAAGGGGGGGTAATTGTATCATTATTGCCCCAGATCAATAACGTCGGTTGTTTGATTTGATTGAGTTCTTCTCCCAAATTATTTCGAATTGCGCTTTTGGCCAGTGCAATGATCTTGATTGCCTTAATCCGGTTATTGACGATCTCATAAACCTCATCCACCAGTTCTTTGGTAGCTGTCCTGGGATCATAGAAGGTCACTTCCGTTTTTTTCCGGATATAATCATAGTCGCCTCTCTTAGGATAGGTATCCCCCATTCCACTCTCAAAAAGACCTGAGCTGCCGGTAAGAATGATCGACTTGATCCGTTCAGGATGCTTCAGAACATGCACCAGGGCCACATGGCCACCCAATGAATTTCCAAGCAAATGAATCTTGTCGTATTCTCTTTTTTCGATGAACTTATGCACGAATTTCTCCAAACCGCCCACGGTGGTATGTAGCAGATCCAGGTCAAAAAGCGGCAGCATGGGCACGATCACCTTATTATGGAGCCGGAAATAATCAATCAAACCCGCAAAATTGCTCAACGCACCGAATAATCCATGAAGTAACAGCAAAGGCTCTCCCTCACCTTCTTCGATGTATTTGAATTTGTCCTGCTGTTTGATTTCGTATTGTATCATCACTCGATTCCTCGCTATTACCAATTGCTAAAATATAGGTTTTAGGTCAAATACCATTTACCAAGAGACAAATTTACAATAACTAAACATCAATGGACCTTAGTAATTCCCATTGTGGAAAGTGGCTTCCATAAAGGTTTTCTAAACAAAATGAATTGCAGCGGCCCGATCATCGAATCTGGAAAAGAAATTTTCCAATTGGCGAAACATATCCTGAAACCAGGGGATCAGTTTCCCCAGTGCATTGATCGACACCGGACCCCAGGGTTCAATGAAGGAATAGAATACAGAGGAGGATTTCATCGTTGGGGAGATCAAATGCAGGTTCCCGGCATAAAACAGAATCACGCTGAATACGATCGTATATATGCAGGCATAAAGCAGGATCCCGCCCAGCTTATCGGCCCAACCAAGCCACGCAAAGTCCACGACGGATTTTATCAATAGGGCCGCCCATCTCACTATCAAAACCACGCCAACGAATACCAGCAGGAATGCCAGAACAGGCAACCAGCGGGAAGAAAGATTCGCATATTCCCTGATCGCTCCGGCCACCCAGGCAGATAACCTGACCGCCGCTGCCAGTCCGATAAACAAGGATAACAGCGAAAATATTCCTACGATAATTCCTCTTCGCCAGCCTCTAATAATTGCCAGCAACAGCAGTATGATAAACAACACATCTATGGTCAATTGCTATCCATTTAACAGGATTCATTTCTGAAGCAACTGCTTAACTATTTCACTAATCGTTTTTCCATCCGACTTACCCGCAAGTTCTTTGGTAGCAAAGCCCATGACTTTCCCCATATCAGCAGCCGATGTTGCACCTGTTTCGGAAATGATGCGCCCAATCACGGATTTCAGTTCCCCCTCATCCATTTGTTTGGGTAAAAATTTTTCGATCACGGATATTTCTTCCTTTTCTTTCACTGCCAGGTCCGGCCGATTTTGCTTTTCATAAATTTCCAGGGAATCCTTCCTCTGTTTGATCAGCTTCTGCAAGAGCTTGGTCTCATCAGCCTCCTTTAATTCCCCACCTGCCCCTTCGGCCGTTTTGGCGAGTATGATCGCAGCTTTGACAGCCCTCAATCCCCGGAGTGCCGCCTCATTCTTTGCAAGCATGGCATTCTTCAATTCTGCCATTATTTTTTGTTCCAGACTCATAATATTTATGCTTTGTTTTCTCCAAAATCAAGGTCCCTGAATTTTTTGTAAAAATCTTTCGCGAATTCCTTCATATCCTCCACCAGTTGTTTTTTACCAGTGGAACGCTGAAAACTATCGGCCATCGCCATCAGGGATTGATAATAAAAATCAGCCATTTCGTCTACCATCATGTTTTTAGTCCACAAATCGATTCGCAGGGCAGATTTGTCCACCCCATCCCAAAAAGTCAGCATCATGGCTTTTGCCTCCTGTTCCCGCACCAAGCTGGAATCGGAAGCATTCCATTTGATCTGTTCGGGCAGGTTTTTATCATCTAATTGCACATCAATATGGATGGTTGAATTTTTCATGTTTCAATTCTCTGAGCGGGCAATTTACACCGATTTATCCTGATTGCCTGCTCATAGCAATCCAAATGCTCCGCCTTCTTCGGAATCCTTTTTATGATCTGTCCAGTATCGATTTCCCGATTCGATCTTAGAAAAACGCAGTTTTTCATTCGTGTAAACCGTCATGAATTCTCTGGCCATGGATTGAGGGTCAAGCCAGCCCGCATTAAACAGGGCCGGAAAGAATGGCTCTTTTGTCAACTCTTTACCCGCAGCAAGGACAGGTACCCCGGCCGCGAAAGCATGATAAAGGTCGATGAGGAACTCCGAGCCCAGGTCGATCAAGGCATATGCACCAGAAAGCAGGAGTCTGAATTCTTGCTGTTTGAGGTCGCCGGTCAGGCTCAACTCTTCCCTGTATGCGTAGAAACTGAGTTTTTCTTTAATCCACTCTCCGCTTGTCAGGACCAGGCGCATGTTGGTTTGCTGCCGCTTCTTGAATATCGAAAATGCCTTTAGAAGACTGACTATTTCTGCTTCTCCCTTTCCATCCAGGCAAAGAAAATATTCCTTCCCGCCGGCAAATTTCGTTTTTGCCTCCTCCTTTTCATCCAAAGCCAGGGGCTTAAAAGACTGCTCAAAACCTTCGAATAATTTTAGAGACGGCATTGTCCCAGGCCATTCCCGCCCAAGAATTTCCTTGGTTTTGAGGGAAAAGACAAGACCTAAATCAGCAGTTACTAGGGTAGTTTTCAATCGTTTGTGACAATATTTGGCATGCTGATCCTTACCAGCCGAAAAGCCTCTTTTCCCTGGAAGCCAGATGATCTGGCGGAGCCCTTCCCTTTTAATATAAGCGGCCGATCCCAATCCGAAAAAGCAGTCTGCCTTCAGTTTTTTTAAAAGGGCAGGCAACCTGTGCCCATACCACAGACTCCATCCGATCCATCCGGGCCATTTTTTGACCCGAATGAAACTGACCGCTTCAAATCCTGAAAGATCTGGAGGCAGGGAATCTTCCTCCTCAAGAACAAAAACCCATTCCCTGTCAGGATTCAGAATTATAAGGCTATGATAATGAAAGAGAATTGAGCGTTTTACCGAGGGTGAAAGACCGGAAGACCGGAAAGAGAGCAAATCGACCAGGACTTTCGATTTTACCATATGAAATATCTTGAAAATATGCCTCTGGGAAGGCCCTAAAATGACACGTAAAAGCCCTTGATTACAGGTTGTTTTAATACCAGACTCCCAAAGGTAAAAACACTTTGCAACTCAATCGGATTCAGAATAATTTAGCAATAAGAAATCCTTATAGTTCACCATCAAATCCAGTAACCCATGAAAAATGTCTACACTGTGTTTCTTGCAATCTGTGGATCGCTGTTGACATTGGGCCCACTAAATAGCTGCGCACAATGTCTATGCTCCGGAGGTGTCACACCAAATATGGTCATTTATGAAGACACCTTGCTTAATACAAATGCCCCCTCCTCAACAATCAGTTTTCCTAAATTCAATCCGAGTATCGGGACATTGAGTTGCATCAGTTTCCTCGATACCATTTCAGGGGTGACCACCACCAACGCCTGGAACCTGGCCAGCACAGCGGAAAGTTATTCTTTCCTGCTGATAGTTGACAACAGCATTACCGGTCCCGGCATTTCTGTAGATCAGACCTTTACAAAGATCTATGGGCCGGACTCCCTGCAGGCTAACGGGTCACCCGGCGACAGCATCACCTATGGTCCGGATAGCCTTTTTAAGAATATCCCCGACTCCACTAATACAGCCAATAGTGCTCCTTATCTGGGATCGACCGGAACCGTCAGTTACACCTATACTTTGGGAGGAGGGCTAAACTCCATCGGGGGTGGAGGTTTGAACTACGGGGACCAGATCATCACCAATTACTGGGGAAATTTCAAATTGATCTATTATTGGTGCAATGCCAGTGTCCTGGCAACTGAAATCAGCGATTTCACAGCGGCACGCAACAGCGGTTCTGTGTTAGTCAGTTGGCAGGCCCCAAATGAAGAGCCGGGTATCCGTTATGATATCGAATACAGCACGGATGGGTCCCATTTCCTGGTTTCCGGGACCGAATTTTCAGACAGTACTGCTGGCGGCCAACCGGCTTTCTACCAATACAATTTCCCCATTCCTTCGGCCCAATTGGGAAAGATATATTTCCGTCTCAAAAGGACGGCAGCCGATGGAAAAACCGTTATTTATTCTGAAGTAAAATCAGTAAACCTGAGCAATAGCCCGGGCATGGCCAGCCTTCATACCTATCCCAACCCGGTGGTTAGTTATGCTGTTGTCGAATTCGACCAGGTGATGAATGGCAATTTTGAACTTGACCTGGTCAGCACCACGGGGCAAATCATCCAGCATGAACCGGTGACCATCTCCGGCTCAAATCAGATCCGGATGAACCTGAACAGCAAACCCGCTTCCGGAATTTATTACCTTCATGTGCTGGATAAAGGAAATAACCTGCAATACATTACCAAAATAATCATAGAATAGCTTACAGGTCATGTCAGAATATTCAAGGCCCTCGCTTTAAAGAAATGAGGGCCTTATTTTTTGAAAAAGGGCGCCGGACATAAAATCTTTAACCGACTTTGACCGTTTACGGTATTTCATGTAGGTTTGTTGAATTATTACTTCGCTATGGAAATGGAATACAATACCACAAGGAACCATTTGGTGATCAGGGAATATGGCAGGCATATACAAAAGATGATCGAATACCTGCTTTCCCTGGAAGATACTGAGAAGCGTCAGAAAAATGCTTATGCTGTCATCGAGCTGATGGGATTTCTGAATCCCCACCTGAAAAATGTAGAGGATTTCCGGCATAAATTATGGGACCATCTTTTCCTGATATCCGATTTCAAATTAAAGGTTTCTTCCCCCTATCCCATTCCAACCCGGGAAACCCTGAAATCAAAACCTAAAAGACTCCCTTACCCCAAACGCTATCCGAAATTTTCCCATCTGGGAAAGAATCTTGAGCTCGTGATCAATAAAGCGCTCCAGGAGGAGCAATTAGACAAGCGAAATGGTTTTGCAAATGCGATCGCATATTACATGAAACTCGCCTACAATAACTGGCATAAGGAGACTGTCCACGACGATGCCATTCAGGGCGAACTCAAAAACCTTACGGGAGGGCAATTGGAATTCACCAATACCCCCTACGTGAAAAGCTTCCGCCCCAATGAAAACAGGGACCGGGGAGGCTATGGCGATTATCGCAACAAACGCAATCAGAAATTCCAGCCAAGGAACAATAACAACCGCAACAACGGCGGCAGAGATAATAAATTCAAGAAGAAAAGATTCTGAGAAAAACAGAAAAACAGTTTGCAGCGATGAGCCGGGCTCATCGCTTTTTTATTAAGACAAGAATTTAAACGTGAACGCTTTTGAAGTAAATGGCGGAAAAAGGCTGAACGGCTCGATTACAGCGCAGGGAGCCAAAAATGAAGCCTTACAGGTCATCAGCGCTGTCTTGCTGACATCCGAAAAGGTCACCATCAGCAATATCCCGGATATTTTAGATGTCAATCTCCTGATCGAATTATTAGGAGAAATGAATGTCAGGACCGAGCGCCTGGACCCTCATACCTGCAGCTTCCGGGCGGACCAGGTCAATGTGGAATACCTGCGAAGTGAGGATTACCGCAAAAAAAGCGGTAGGCTCCGCGGATCGGTGATGCTTGCCGGACCCTTACTGGCAAGGTATAAAAAGGCCTATATCGCCAAACCCGGAGGAGACAAGATTGGGCGCCGTAGGCTGGACACTCATCTGATCGGATTCGGAAAGTTTGGCGCCAAATTCGATTACCAGGCAGATGAATATTTTTTCCGCCTTTCGGCGCCCGTACTCAAAGGAACCAGTCTATTGCTCGATGAGCCCTCTGTTACCGGAACTGCCAATATCATTATGGCCGCCGTTCTGGCAGAGGGAAATACCGAAATTTACAATGCTGCTTGCGAGCCATATATCCAGCAACTCTGCAAAATGCTGATCCGCATGGGGGCAAGAATCAGCGGAATCGGGAGCAATCTCCTGCATATTGAAGGAGTCAGAGAACTGGGTGGAACCGAACACCGCATGTTGCCGGATATGATCGAAGTAGGATCCTTTATAGGGCTGGCGGCTATGACACAGAGCGATATTACCATCCGGCAGGCCGGAATAGAACACCTGGGCATCATCCCTGAAAAATTCAGGCAATTGGGCATCCACCTTGATATCAAGGGTGATGATATCCATGTGCCCAGTCAGGAGATCTATGAGATCCAAACTTTTTTGGACGGCTCGGTACTGACCATTTATGATCATCCCTGGCCGGGATTCACTCCGGATCTGCTGAGCATCGTCCTGGTAGTCGCCACACAGGCGAAGGGCAGTGTCCTGATCCACCAGAAAATGTTCGAAAGCAGGTTGTTTTTCGTAGATAAGCTGATAGATATGGGCGCAAAGATCATTCTATGCGATCCTCACCGGGCTGCCGTGATCGGACTAGCGAGAGAACAAAAGCTCCGCGGCATAACGATGACAACACCTGATATACGCGCTGGCGTGGCCCTGCTCATTGCTGCACTGAGCGCTGAAGGAAAAAGCACGATTCAAAACATCGACCAGATCGACCGGGGATACCAATATATAGATGAAAGACTGAGGGAGCTGGGCGCGCAGATCAGGAGAATATAAGCCAAAGAGAAATGACTGAAAAAAAATTAATCATTATTACGGCTCCTTCCGGGGCGGGAAAGACTTCCATCACCCGGCACCTGTTGGCTAAGTTCCCGAAACTCTCTTTTTCCGTTTCAGCCACCACCCGGGAAAAGAGGTCTTTTGAGCGGGAAGGAGTCGATTATTATTTTCTTAGCCCCGAAGCTTTTCAGGAGAAAATCACCAACCAGGAATTTGTGGAATGGGAAATGGTCTATGAAAGCCGTTATTACGGAACGCTAAAATCCGAATTGCAGCGCATCTGGAAGGAGGGAGGGATACCGGTACTGGATATTGACGTAAAAGGGGCCATCCACGTTCAACAACAATACACTCAATCCGCCCTTTCTATTTTTGTCGATCCGCCTTCCCTGGATGAACTGAGAAAGAGGCTGCTTTCCCGAGGCACGGAGACCGGGAAAAGCCTGCAGGACAGGATAAATAAAGCGTCGTATGAGATTTCCTTCAAACAGCATTTCGACAGGATAATCGTCAATAAGGATCTGGACCGGGCCTATGCATTGGCAGATCAAATCATAGAAGATTTTGTAAATTGAAAGAAATTTAAACGCTCTAGCTGATGCTCAATGTCTATACTTTCATATGGATCGGAGTGGCCTGGTTGATGCTTTTCTTTTTTGCCGGTCTGGAATCCGCCTTTGTGAGCGCCAATAAACTGGGGATTGAACTGAAAAAAAACCAAGGTCTGCATAGCGGCATCGTTTTATCCAGGCTAATGGAAAGGCCTGCCAGTTTTATCGGAACTGCCATTGTCGGCTTTAATATTTTCCTGGTTCTGTTCGGACTAATGGTGGGGGAAACCCTTCTTCCTTTCTGGAATTGGCTGATCACCCGGATCAATATTCCGAGCGGATATGTGAATGCAATACACCTGCTTGCAGAAACATTTATCTCGGCTCTTTTCATCCTCCTTTTCGGAAGCCTGCTGCCCAGGGCCTTGTTCCGCGCAAAAAGCGATTCGCTGCTTTCTTTTTTTTCCGGCGTCGCCGATTTCTTTCATGGCCTATTTCAACCCCTGATTTCCCTGTTTTCCGGAATATCCAAATGGATACTCAAATACTTGTTCAATCTGCGCATTGATGAAGAAAGGGAGGTTTTCTCTACAAGGAGCGTTGAATTTTTTTATCAGCAAACAGGCGAAGCCATCGAAGAGAATATGGAACTGAATACGGAATTGTTTCAGGCTGCCCTCTCCCTGCCAAAGGTAAAAGTGAGGGAATGCCTGGTCCCCCGCAAAGAAATTGAAGGCATCGACTTGAACAGCAGCATCGAGGAGGCCAGGTTAAAACTTGTTTCCACCAAATTAAGCAAATTGATTGTCTATGATGGCAACCTGGATCATGTAGCGGGCTATATCCACCAACTGGACCTTTTTAAATTTCCGGGATTCATCAAATCTATTTTACTTCCCATTCCAGCAGTACCTGAGAGCATGAGTGCGACCGATCTAATCAATAAGTTTTCCCGCGAAAGAAAGAGCATTGCATGGGTCGTTGATGAATTTGGCGGAACTGCGGGGATAGTTACGATGGAAGACCTGCTGGAAGAAATTTTCGGAGATATTAAAGACGAATACGATACAGAGGAATTTGAAGAAAAGAAGATCTCTTCCGATGAATATATTTTTTCAGGGAGGCTTGAACTGGACTATCTTAATTCCAAATTCAATCTCAATTTTCCTGTTGAAGAATCCGAAACCTTATCAGGATATATCATCAATAAACATGAATCTATTCCCAAACAAAAAGAGCATATCATCGTGGGGGATTATGAGTTTGAAATCTTGAATGTCAGCGACACCCGCATTGAAATGGTAAGAATGAAAGTCCTTAAATAAACGATCCGTTAACCATTGTTAAAGCGTGGTTAATCCATTCTTAATTTTTCTCCATTCTTTTATTTTTTGTCAACTTAGCCCAAGAGGGAGAAGAAAATTTAGAAATAAAAATTTTTCATAGGTCAGTTAGGAGTAACAATGCACCCCGCAAGGGGTGCTTGTTTTTTATGGCTTCGCTATATTTGCATCTTACTTGAGAAAATGAATGCATCCTTCGATCCTTCTAAACCCATCGCAATCGGCAGTGACCATGCCGGCTTTGAATACAAACAGCAAATCATAAATTGGCTCCTTTCCAATGGTCATTTGGTAACGGATCTCGGAGTAGGCGAAAACAAGTCAGTCGATTATCCGGATTACGCTCATCCTGTAGCTAAAAGTGTCGAAAACGGAGGATCTTGTTTCGGCATCCTGTTTTGCGGTTCCGCCAATGGAGTCTGCATGACGGCTAACAAACACCAGCATATCCGTGCCGCTCTTTGCTGGCAGGGAGAAATCGCCCAGCTCGTCCGGCAACATAACGATGCCAATATCATTTGTCTTCCAGCCCGATTTATAGCGCTGGAGCTGGCCAAATCCCTGATTGAAATCTTCATGGAGACCGAATTTGAAGGGGGCCGGCACGGCATCCGGGTGGGAAAAATCGCCTGCAGCTCCTGATTCCCGCATTATCGGTTTTTCCTGATCTCCATCTTCATCCGGCAACGCTCGATATCCTGCTTGAAGTCTTTTATTTTGTCATCATTCTGGCTGGCCAGAATGGCTGATTCAAAATGGTGGATTGCTTTGTCATAATCCATCCTCTGTTCTTCCATCATCGCATAACGGCCATAAACCCAAGACTTGTCAATTGTTCTGACCTTCAGGCATCTATCAAGATGCCTGGTTAATTCTTCCATTCTTTCCATATCCATCAGCAGGGCGGCAATATGAAAATAGGAATGGGGATAAAGGGGGTCGCATTTGACGGCAGTTTGGAAATGATTTTCCGCTTTGGCATAATCATCAAACTGGGTTTTATATAACCAACCCATGGAATTATGGCAGGGCGCACTATCCGGTTCCTCATAGAGTATGCTTTCGTATTTCTTAAAGGCCTCGGCGTAATTGTTGTTTTTAATATCAGCTTCAGCTTCCAGATAGAGTTCTTCAGAATTCGTATTCATAGCTATACTTTTTTACCACCCCAGGATCCATGCAAAAATCAATGGAGCCACAATGGTAGCATCGCTTTCGATGATGAATTTAGGAGTATGGATATCCAGTTTACCCCAGGTAATCTTTTCATTCGGCACTGCACCGGAATAGGAACCATAGGAAGTGGTCGAATCAGAGATCTGGCAGAAATAGCTCCAGAATGGAACATCATGCCATTCGAGGTCCTGGTACATCATCGGGACCACGCAAATAGGGAAATCTCCCGCAATTCCACCACCTATCTGGAAGAATCCTATTCCTTTTCCCCCGGAATTCTTACGGTACCAATCACTGAGTTCCACCATGTATTCGATCCCGCTTTTCATGGTGTAAGCCTTTAGTTCTCCCTTAATCACGTAGGAAGCAAATATATTTCCCATGGTGCTGTCCTCCCAACCAGGAACAATGATCGGAATATTCTTTTGCGCAGCCGCCAGCATCCAACTGTTCTTGGGGTCGATCTCATAATATTGTTCCAGCACTCCGCTTAATAGCATTTTGTACATGTATTCGTGCGGAAAATATCGTTCTCCCTTCTCCTGGGCATCCTTCCAGATCTTGTGGATATGCTGTTGAATGCGCCGGAATGCCTCTTCTTCCGGAATACAGGTATCGGTGACACGGTTATAATGATTTTCCAGCAGTTCCCATTCCTCTTTAGGGCTTAAATCCCGGTAATTGGGAACACGTTTATAATGACTGTGCGCTACGAGGTTCATAATATCTTCTTCGAGGTTGGCCCCGGTGCAACTGATGATTGAAATTTTGTCCTGCCTGATCATTTCGGCCAGGCTGATCCCTAGCTCGGCCGTGCTCATGGCCCCCGCCAGAGTCACCATCATCCTCCCTCCCTCGTTCAGATGCATTTCATAAGCTTTTGCGGCATCCATGAGCGCCGCTGCATTGAAATGCCTGTAGTGATGTTGAATAAAATGAGATACCTGGCCCCTGTTCATTTTTGGTGGTTTCAGCAAAAATAAAAATTTTCCCCCAGTCGGAACAGAACGTTTCAGCAAAACTGCGCTTACACAAAAAGTCCCGCATGCTCTGCAGGACTTTAACAAAACCAAAACCTACGCTAACGGATCAATTATTTTTTTTTTGCCCTTTTATAGACAGACCATCCCGATGTGCCTTCTGATTGGAGCGTCAGGGTTTCATCGGCAGTCTGAAGAGTGACATAATAAGTGCTTTCACTTTCGGAAGCGAATTCAAATAAGTCAGTAATCCAGAATTCGGAGTAATTAAGCCGAAGATTCTCCAGCAGGTTAAAGGGCAGTTTGTCCGACAAAAGATTCCTGACCACTCCGATCAGATCTCCATTTGGGTTATAATAGGCAAACATTACCTGATCGTTGAAAAGAAAAGTGGCTTTGATAAAGCTTTTGTCTTTTTCCCAGCGCACATCCTTGGCTCCGGTGAATTCTTTCTTGAATGAACTGGTAACCTGTGCTCCGATCTCATCTTTTGTAGATGCGAAGCTGAATGTAGTACCGAGGGCCAGCGTGAGGGCAGTTGAAAAAATTATCTTTTTCATGTTTTTGATTTTTTACTTTTACTGATAAGAGACGCTGATATCTTTCACTTGTTGCATCGCTTTCCTATTTTTTGTTTTTTTCACAATCGAAGGATCTATGCCATTCATTTGACGTGCACAAAAGTATTCAGGATGCAAACAGAGAGAGCAGATAATTGACCGGTGGGACCTTATGTGAAGCAAAGGTTAAGCACAGGGAATTTCTTTCAATGAAATAAACTCGTATAATGACGCATAACCCTTTACTGTAGCCTATTTCAGCCTATTTCTTAAATAAACCATAAAATTAGGTTAAGCAATTCATAATTGTGATCCATGAGTTTCCCTGGCCCTTTCAATCGTTCTTTTGCATAACTTAAGTCCATGAATTATCTCGCACATGCCTATCTTTCTTTTGGAATTCCGGAAATTCTTTTAGGAAATATGATCAGCGACTTCGTAAAGGGAAAGAAAAAATTGGATTATCCGGCAATGATCCAGGCTGGGATTTCATTGCACCGGTCGATCGACGAATTCACCGACAGGCATGAAGCTACCAGTAAGGCAAAAAGCTATTTCAGATCCGACTACGGCTTGTATTCGGGGGCTATTACCGATATCATTTATGATTACTTTCTGGCAAATGACCAGGAAGAGTTTACGGCAGAAAACCTGATGAGTTTTTCAACGGGTGTCTATTCAGACCTGGATTTGTTCAGCATTTATTTTCCGGATAAATTCCGGATGTTCTTTCATTATATGCGCCTTCAAAACTGGCTTTATCATTACCGGTACCAGGAAGGGATTCAAAACAGCTTAAGGGGGCTAGCCCATCGTGCCGCTTACCTAACTGAAACAGAAAAGGCTTTTAAGCTCTTTCAGGAACACCTGTCCGGCCTGGCATTCTGTTACCATGAATTCTTTCCGGAATTAAAATCCTATTCCAGAAACCGGCTTTCTGAATTGACAGAAGGGTGGCAATAGAATTTTTTGTTGGCGGCAGAATCCTGATATTTACAGGATGTGCGGCATTACTGGGATCCTCTCCTGTGATCCTTCAAATATTTACCTGGAAAGGTTGAAGAAGATGACAGATTCGGTAGCCCACCGGGGACCCGACGGGGAAGGCTATTGGATGAATCCTGACGGCGAGGTGGGATTTGGGCACCGGAGGCTCTCCGTCATTGACCTGAGTGAAAGCGCCGCTCAACCCATGCATTATCTCGGAAAATATACCTGCATACACAACGGTGAAATATACAATTACACAGAATTAAAACAGGTTCTGATTGCCAGAGGTTATTTTTTCAGAACAGCTTCGGACACTGAAGTATTGATCGCAGCCTATCATTGTTACGGAGTCGAATGTCTATCACATTTCGACGGGATGTTTGCCTTTGCCATTTGGGACGAACTGGAAAAAACTTTGTTTTGTGCAAGAGACCGTATGGGCGAGAAGCCCTTTTATTACAGTTTTTTTGAGAATGCCTTTGTTTTTGGATCGGAAGCGAAGGTCCTTTGGGCTGCAGGGCTGCCCAAAAAAGTGAATGAACCGATGCTGCTGAATTTTTTATCGGCAGGCCATGTGAACACTCCCCTGGATTTGACTATCAGCTTTTACCAGCAGGTATTCATCCTTCCCCCCGCCCATTATCTAAGACTGTCAATGCCCGATCTTGAACTCAGCCTCCATGCTTACTGGGACGCGGATAAAGAATCCATGTTAAAAATCAGTGAAAAGGAAGCAGAGGAAAAAATCAGTCATTTATTCGGACAATCTCTGACCCGCAGGCTTCGAAGCGATGTGGAAACAGGTTCTACCCTGAGCGGTGGCCTGGATAGCAGTTCTATTGCGGCAGCAATACATGGAACCGGCAAGTTCAGGCAGAAAACATTTTCCGCCGTTTTCCCAGGTTATGAAAAAGATGAATCTTCCTATATCGAAAAAGTGGCAGCCCGATTTGACCTGGCAAATTTCAGCATCACACCCAAAGTGGATGAATTGATCGGGGATTTCGAAAAACTCTGCCATTACCAGGAAATACCATTCACCTCTTCGAGCATTTATCTGCAATACAGGGTATTCGGGCTCGCTAAAGAACATGGAACCAAAGTACTTCTGGATGGCCAGGGTGCCGATGAACTCTTCGCTGGATATTCCAAATACATACATTGGTATCTGCAGGAGCTTTTCAGAAAAAATCCGCTGAATTTTCTATCCGAGAAGCGAGCGCTGAATAGGAACCGGATTCCTTATCATTGGTCATGGAGGAATTACCTGGCGGCCTGGTTTCCCGCACAGGCGGCAATTCAACTTGAAAAAAGGGAGGCGAGAAAAATAGCTGGAAATCCTGATATCAATCCCGAATACAAAGACCAGTTTTTTGACAGGCCTTCCATTTACAAGCCCCTGGTCATGAAACTGAATGACCAGCTATATTTTAATTGTTTCAGGCAGGGTTTGCAGGACCTTCTCCATTATGCCGACCGCAATTCAATGGCGCATGGTTGTGAAATAAGGCTCCCTTTCCTGAACCATGAATTGATCCAGTTCCTGTTTTCCCTGGCTTCCTCCTTAAAAATCCATAATGGATGGACCAAATATATTCTGCGAAAAACCATGGAAGATCAGCTTCCTTCCGAGATCGTATGGAGAAAGGATAAGATCGGGTTTGAACCCCCTCAGAAAACCTGGATGTCCGACCCACAACTGCAGGATTACGTTCAGGAAGGAAGGAAAATCCTTGTTGGTGAAAAAATTCTGAAAAAGGAAGTCCTGAATAAAAAAAATCAGCCGATGGATGCCCATGCGGCTGACAACTTTGACTGGCGCTACCTTGTAACGGCAAAATGCATATTTTAAGTCACTATCCGGCATTGTTGAACCGGTCCGATATTTCGAGATTCCCCGAAATATCCGATTTCAGATAAATATATTCCTTTGCATCCTTCAATTGTATCAGGTAAACCATTCCGTCCTCGTCGCTGATTTCAGTTACGCTGTGAATGATCTTTTCAGGATATTCATTGCGGACATTCAGCAGTATATTCAGCGGAAGATGCTGGGCTTTATAATAACGGGTAGAATTCAGGACATTTCCCGAGTGATCGAAATTCACTTCAACAATCTCGTCGCTCATGCGAAAACTGACAAAATAATGGTCCTTGTATTCTGTCCACCTCACATCCGAGGCCCTGTTGAAGATGGAATGAAAAGCATTCAGGACTTTTTGATTCACATTGGCAAAAGATGAATAAGCACTCCCGCAAAGCAATCCTGCCAGCAAAAGCGAAGAAATAATAATTTTTTTCATGGCTCGATTTTTTGAATGATTCAATGAATTTGACACAGTGAAAATATTCATGTAATCAAGGCGAGTCAAGTTAAGGATGGTTTACCGGTGTATTTTTATAAAATTGTTCCAGCAATAAAGGTATTCACGGCAGAATTATCCTTATCCTGCCACCGCAAAATCCTTGCCGGTGCAGCGTTTGCGATTTGTTGCACGCGTTTATTGCAGAGGGGTTAAGTTTGTGTTAAACTGGAATGGCGGATCAGTGCATTCGCCATTTTGACATCAAATCCTCTATTTGGGAAGGGCAAAATAATTCCAGACTTTTGCAACCAGCAAATACAAACCATGAAGATAGCAACCAAACTGATACATGCAGGTATGGAACCGGACCCCTCCACCGGAGCCATCATGATCCCGATCTACCAGACCTCCACTTATGTTCAGGAAGCGCCAGGTCAGAATAAGGGATATGAATATGCACGTTCCCAGAATCCTACAAGGACCGCCCTGGAAAATGCTTTAGCCATTATCGAGAATGGGAAATATGCTTTGTCATTCAGCAGCGGGGTGGCAGCAACCGATGCGGTGATCAAACTGCTCCAGCCCGGCGATGAGGTCATTGCGGGGAATGATCTTTACGGAGGCACGTATCGCCTGTTCACTAAAATATTTGAGAGATACGGCATCAGGTTCCATTTTATCGATATGCATAATGCCCGTGATGCAGAACCATATATTAACAAAAACACCAGGCTGATCTGGATTGAAACTCCTACCAACCCGCTCCTGAATATTATCGATATCCAGTCGGTGGCAGAGCTGGCATCCAGGCATAATATACTTACCTGTGTCGACAACACATTCGCTTCACCCTACCTGCAAAACCCATTGGATCTGGGCGTTGACCTTGTCCTTCATTCAGCCACCAAATACCTGGGAGGTCATAGTGATGTGATCCAGGGATGCATCATGATAAATGATGCGGAACTTAGAGAAAAACTTTATTTCATACAAAAATCCTGCGGAGCGGTGCCCGGACCTCAGGATTGCTTCCTGGTTTTACGCGGTCTGAAAACCCTGCATGTTCGTATGGACAGGCATTGCCAGAACGGGGAACAGATCGCTGATTTTCTTAAGAGTCATCCTAAAGTGCAGAAACTCTATTGGTGCGGCCTCAAAGAACATCCTGGTTATGAGATCGCAAAAAAACAAATGAGAGGCTTTGGAGGCATGATGAGTTTTGAATTAAAGGATCAGTCTGTGGAAGAAGCCAGGCGCGTGCTTTCTGCCACTAAATTGTTCTCTCTCGCAGAAAGCCTGGGCGGTGTGGAATCCCTGATCAACCATCCGGCTACCATGACCCATGCATCCATTCCAAAAGCACAGCGGATCAAAAACGGATTGAGCGATTCCCTGATTCGCTTAAGCGTAGGCATTGAAGATGCAGGGGATTTGATCGAAGACCTTAAACAAGCAATTGGCTAGATGCCCGGTAAAAAACAAAATTCTTCAATCCTTCTTAAAGACCTGCTGGAGAGTAAATCGGCTTATTATAACAGGCCATTTTTTATAGAAAAGGATCCCATTTCGGTTCCCCACCGATTCAAAAAAAAGCAGGATATCGAAATTGCAGGTTTCTTTGCGGCAGTTTTTGCCTGGGGAAACCGAACCACCATCATCAATAAAAGTCTCGGACTGATGAACCTGATGGATGATTCCCCTCACGAGTTTTGTCTTCAGCACAGGGAGTCCGAGCTGGCCAGGATGCTCTCTTTCAGACACAGGACATTTCAGACAACCGACCTTCTTTATTTCATTCATTTTCTCAAACAACATTATTCCAAACATAAATCCCTGGAAAGCGCCTTCCTCCATGGAATGGACAAAGAAGCGACCACCGTGGAAAAAGGGCTGAGCAATTTTCACCACTATTTTTTTTCATTTGAAGATAGCCCACTAAGGACCAGAAAACATATTGCTTCCCCGGAAAAAAATTCCTCTTGTAAACGTTTAAACATGTTTCTCCGATGGATGGTCAGAAAGGACAGGCAGGGAGTCGATTTCGGGATCTGGAACGGTATCAGGCCCTCCCAATTGGTTTGCCCGATCGACCTGCATGTGGCCAGGGTTGCAGCCAGATTAAATTTGATCGGTGGAGGCATCGTCAATTGGCAGACCGCTTTGCAACTTACTTCCTGTTTACGTACTTTCGATCCGGAAGATCCGGTCAAATATGATTTTGCTCTTTTCGGCATGGGAGCCGAAGAACATTTTTAAGTAATACCAATGACTCAGGAGGAGCTTATTTCAGGAGCTTTAAAAGAAATCGGGCTGGAAGTCAAAGGGCATATTTCTCAGCAGGAGATCCTGGCGGAACTCGCCAGGCAGATCAGCCATTTGATAAGCCAGGATTTTGACCGCCTGGTTACATTGCTTTACCGCGTCGATGTGGACGAAAAAAAACTTCGTATGGAACTGGCGAAATCGCCGGAGAGAGATGCGGGGGAATTGATTGCGGAACTGATCTTTGAAAGACAATTGCAAAAAATAAAAACCAGGACGGAATATGCGAGGGGTAATCAGGAAGGCAATGAGGAAAAATGGTAATTGAAGTTAGTTTTTAATTGCTTCCCTATTCTTTCTGATATACATCAATTCCTTCACTTTTTCCTTGTCTTCTTTTTCCTTTTTCAGGTCAAACATGGTTCCGAAAATCCGGTCCCAGATCGTAGTACTTACACCAAAGCCCTGATGCTCACTCTTATAATGATGCAGGTGGTGATTACGCCAAAGCGGTTTGAGCCATTTGAAAGGAGGATTCCAGGCATGAATGGCATAATGCATGCTGCCATACAAGAGATAGCCAAGCAGAAATCCCGAAAAGAACATAAAACTGTTTTCCCGCATAACCCCGAACATCAGCAAAAAGATCATGCAGGCTAGAATAAGGCTGGGAACAGGTGGCATGAAGAGCCTCTCCCTATCCCTGGGATATTCATGATGATTCCCATGCAGTACATAGACAATTTTCCTGGCTTTTTCACTCTCCGCAATCATGTGAAAAATAAAGCGGTGCATGATGTATTCGAAAAAAGTCCAGAAAAAAGCTCCGGCAATAAAAGTCAGCCCAATGTGCAGAAAACTAAAGCGGAGGCCCATCCGGCTATAATAAAGGCAGTAAAGCATGACCGGAGAATAAATCCCCCAGATAACTAAGGGGTGGGTCTTGGTAAGCATTTCAAGATAGTGGTTCTTGAATAGCTGCGCTTGTCCCTTATTGTGAATTTTTTCGAATTTCATGGTTCCAACGAATGTACAAAAATAACTTAATGAAGTTACCCAGCCTATCTTACACCGCAAAATATTGGCCGATCTGAAAATATGGAAGAATAAGAAGGGTCAAAGATCAGCTTCATTTTTAATTATTTAATTTTACCACCTTTAATATGGTCATATGAAATTTGTTTCTTATTTGAAGGAAGGCCAGGATCAATTGGCTATTTTGGAAGAAGGGCTCCTTTTTGATTTGGAATATATCCATCCGGACCTCCCTGGAAGCATGAATATGTTTCTGAATCACTGGGATGAATACCTGCTCATCGTTCAGGCAGGCGGGATTGCAATCCAGGAGGGGCAGATTTCCAGAGAAAGGGGTATAGATCCCGACTCTGTGGAATGGCTGGCTCCAGTGCCTGCTCCGCCCTCCTGCAGGGACGGATATGCTTTTTACCAGCATGTGGCAACAGCACGGCGCAACCGGGGAGCTCCCATGATTCCTGAATTCCGTCAATACCCCATTTTTTATTTCACAAACCATCACAGTATTTACGGACCAGGAGAAGTCAGATGCATGCCTGATCATTTCGAAAAACTCGATTTTGAACTGGAGGCTGCTATTGTGATCAGCCGCCATGGCAGAAATATAAGAGGCGGCGAAGCGGATTCCTATATTGCAGGGCTGATGATAATGAACGACCTGAGTGCCAGGAGATTGCAGTCAGAGGAGATGCTTTTGAACCTCGGACCCGCTAAAGGAAAGGACTTCGCCACCACTACCGGTCCCTGGCTGGTCACCCTCGAGGAACTGGAAGCTTTTGAGGCGCCCTGCCCGGAAGGACATGTAGGGAAGAGCTGGAACCTATCCATGAAATGCAGGATCAACGGCAAACAGGTAAGTGAAGGGAATTTAAAAGATATGGACTGGACCTTTGCCGAAATCATCGAAAGAGCCTCTTACGGGGCTGATCTTTATCCGGGAGATATTATAGGAAGCGGAACCGTAGGAACCGGTTGTTTCCTGGAATTGAACGGAACCGGAAAATTGAATGATCCTTCCTATGAGGAACAATGGCTGCAGGACGGAGATGAGGTAGAACTGGATATCGAGGGACTCGGCGTGTTGAGAAACAGGATCGTTTCGGAAGAAGACGATTTTTCCCTGCTTCGCATCAAAAAAGTGTAGGCCATGATCTTCGACCTAAAGGAAATTACTATAGCACAACGCCAGAATTACCTGCAATCTGCGATCGCCCCCAGACCGATCGCATTGGTCAGCACGGTGAACCAGGCCGGCCAGATAAATCTAAGCCCATTCAGTTTTTTCAATCTGTTTTCCGCTCAGCCGCCGATTCTGGTCTTCTCCCCCTCCCTGAGAGTGCGTGATAACAGCACCAAACATACACTGGAAAATATCCTGGAAGTGCCCCAGGCTGTGGTGCATATCGTCGATTATGATATGGTAAACCAGACCAGCCTTTCCAGTTGCGAATATCCAAAAGAAATCAACGAATTCCTGAAATCCGGCTTCACGCAGGAACCAGCCTCCCTGGTCCGTCCTCCTATGGTTAAGGAGAGCAAGATCAAAATGGAATGCCAGGTTCTGGAAGTTAAGCCTCTCGGCGAAAAAGCTGGGGCAGGCAATCTCGTGATCTCTGAGATCCTGCTCATGCATATAGATGATTCTATTCTCAATGAACAGGGCCTTATCGACCAGCGGAAATTACAGCAAGTTGGAAGGCTTGGCGGAAATTGGTATTGCCAGGTCGATGCTTCCAACCTTTTTGAAGTTGAAAAACCCAATACAAAACTAGGGGTGGGCTTTGATGCCTTGCCTTCGTCCATACGCCAAAGCCGGATTCTAACAGGGAACGACCTGGCCCTGCTTGCCAATTTTCAGCAAATTCCGGATCCTGATACGAATCTTTCTTTTGATAATATCAGGCTGAAGAATATTTTTCAATATTTCAGCCTGCATCCCGATGAAATGGAAAAGGAAATTCATCTCTATGCCAAAGAACTGATCTCCGAAGGTAAGCTGACAGAAGCCTGGCAGGCTCTCCTCAGGATCTGAATTTGCATTCACAGGAAAATCCAATCTCCAGTCTTTATCTTTACCGAAATCTTTTTGATTCTAAAGAACATGAGCAGTCCACAATTATCGGAACAGGAAAATATTCGAAGGGAAAAATTGTCTGAATTGCAGAAACTGGGCATCGATCCCTATCCTGCCGCTTTGTACCCGGTCAATACGAACGCAGTCTTTATCAAGTCCAACTACCGCGAACAGGAAAATAAACAGGAATTTGCTGCTGTCTGCCTTGCAGGAAGGGTCATGAGCATCCGGGATATGGGCAAGGCCTCTTTTGCCGTTATCCAGGACAGTACCGGCCGCATTCAATTATACATCAAAAGGGATGAAATCTGTCCTGGCGAAGACAAGACATTATACGACAGGGTCTGGAAACACCTGCTCGATATCGGTGATATCATCGGCATTAAAGGTTATGTATTTACGACCAGGACCGGCGAGATTTCCGTCCATGTCAGTGAACTGAGTTTGCTGGCAAAATCCCTTCGGCCCCTTCCAATAGTGAAAGAAAAGGAAGGAGAAACCTTTGATGCGGTGACGGATCCGGAATTCAGGTACCGGCAACGCTATGCGGACCTGATCGTAAATCCTCAGGTAAAAGAAGTCTTTGTTTTGCGTACCAGGATAATTCAATCCATTCGCGAATTCCTGAACGAACGCGGCGCATTGGAGGTAGATACACCGGTCCTTCAGAGCATTCCCGGCGGCGCGACCGCCAGGCCTTTCATCACGCATCACAATACCCTGGATGTTCCATTCTATCTCCGGATCGCAAATGAACTCTATCTGAAAAGACTGATCGTCGGAGGGTTCGATTGGGTCTATGAATTCAGCCGGAATTTCCGCAACGAAGGCATGGACAGGACACATAACCCGGAATTCACCATCCTGGAATGGTATGCAGCATATAAGGACTATTTCTGGATGATGGAGATCACAGAACAATTGCTGGAAAAAGTCGCCGTTGCCATTCAGGGGTCTACGCGTGTCCAGGTAGGCGAAAAAGAGATCGATTTCAAGGCCCCCTTTAAACGGATCGGTATCCTGGATGCCATCCGGGAATATACAGGATATGAAGTGAGCGGGATGCAAGAAGAGGCGCTGCGGGGAATTTGTCAGAAACTGCATATTCATACGGAGCCTTCCATGGGAAAGGCCAGACTCATCGAAGAGATTTTCGGCAGTCAATGCGAGCCCAATTTTATCCAGCCTACTTTTATAATGGATTATCCTGTAGAAATGAGTCCGCTCACCAAAAAACATCGCAGCAAGGAAGGCCTGGTGGAAAGATTTGAACTGATGATCAACGGGAAGGAAATTGCCAATGCCTATAGCGAACTCAATGACCCGCTGGATCAGCGGGAAAGATTCGAACAACAGGCAAGGTTAATGGAAAGAGGCGATGATGAAGCCATGTTTATCGATCATGATTTTCTTCGCGCATTGGAATATGGAATGGCTCCTGCTTCAGGAATCGGTATTGGTATCGATCGCCTTTGCATGCTGCTCACCAACCAACCTTCGATTCAGGATGTGCTCTTTTTCCCGCAGATGCGTCCTGAAAAAGGGCTGGATTAGGTAAAACAGTTTGATCTTTCCCCCGCATCGATTAAAATAAGGCGTTCAAATTGCCTGGAATTTTTTATATTTAGAGTAATTAAACGATTGCTGTATGAACGACTCAACCATTTCCAGAATTGGCGTCATACTCTACGCCCTCGTCATTGGCTTTTTCGGAGTCAACCATTTTTTACACGGCACCGGCCTGCAAAACAGCGTTCCCCGCTTTATTCCCTACAGCATTTTCTGGGTTTATTTCACAGGGGCTATGTTGATATTGGCAGCCATTGCATTTCTGATCGGCAAACAGGTGAAGCTTGCGGGCCTTCTATTGGCTCTTTTTCTGATTTTAATTGTACTGACCGTTCATCTGCCTGCCCTGTTGAACGCCGGAGGCGAAGAAAGTCATGTCAGTTTAGCTTTGACCAACATAGTAAAGGACACCGGCCTGGCTGCTGCGGCACTCATCATCGCTGGAAGAAAAAGCTAGACCTCCTGACTCCTCTTCACGGCCTTTATAAAAAAAGGTCGGTCATCAGTTTTTGTCCGGGATTGACTGCATAAGGATCCAAATCCTGGATACCTTCTTCCTTTAACACTTCCTCGTCGATGAAAAAATTACCCGTACATTGGTCGGCCGGCCTTTTAAGGATGTAAAATGCTGCATCCGCCACGATTTCAGGCTTGCGGCTTCGCTGAATAAGAAAATCACCGCCCAAAAGATTCTTCACTGCGGCGGTCGCAATCGTGGTGCGTGGCCAAAGCGCATTGACTGCGATCCTGGAACTTTTCAACTCTTCTGAAAGCCCCATTACGATCATGCTCATTCCATATTTACTGATAGTATATGCAAGGTGATCGGCAAACCACTTTTTCTGCAAATGGAGGGGTGGGGAGAGATTCAATATATGTGCATTGGAGGATTTTTTGAGATGGGGAATGCAGGCCCTGCTCATAAAGAAGGTTCCCCTGATATTGATATCATGCATCAGATCAAAACGCTTGGGCTCTGTCTGTTCAGTTGATGTCAATTGAATTGCGCTTGCATTGTTGATCAATATATCTATGCCCCCGAATGACTGAATGGTCTGTTCAACCACTTTCTGAATCTGGTCTTCGAAGCGGATATCGCAGACCAATGGGAGTACTTCTCCACCACCGTCCTTACGAATCTCCTCAGCCGCCGAATAGATGGTACCCGGCAGCTTAGGATTGGGCTCAATTGTTTTGCTCGCAATAACAACCCGCGCGCCTTCCCTTGAAAGCCTTGTGGCGATTGATTTTCCGATTCCCCGGCTACCGCCTGTGACCAGCACTGTTTTGTTTTGGAAAAGCATAGTCTTTAATTGATTAGAAGGATTTAAGAGAAATAATACCTGCACTCATGTAGTAATTCTACTACAATATAAGTAAATAATGTACTCCCCAAAATCAGCAAATATTCTATTGCATGTGAGCTTGAGGCATTGTATGTTTGTGTTGTCAGATTGATTGATACGACAGATTCAAAAATCCAAAATCCAAAAAACCAAAGAATCCAAATCCGAGAAAAAGCAAATCCAAATCCTGAAAAAACTAAGACCAAATCCAAAAGTCCGAGAAACCAAAACCAAGAATCCTGGAAAAACCGAGACCAAGATCCTGTAAAACCGAGAAAAACCGAATCTGTTATCAAACAAAATGATCCGATTTAAAATCCAAGATCAGTATCCAACATCCTAAGAAACATTAGTAAAATTTGTACCTATTGATGGCCCCAGAAGTGTTGGTTTGATTAGTACAAAGTAATTAAAAGCCCCGGACAGATCCGGGGCTTTTGCTTTCTATTATTGATTTGAAAATCCGATTCCGGCTTAATGCGCATCCACTGCTACAGCCTGCCCCTTCTTGAACCTTTGAAAAAAGATGATTGGGATACAAAAAAGAACGAACACGCCGATTACCAGGTACATATTGTCATAAGTGACCAGCATGGTCTGTTTGACGACATTCCCTTCCATTGCCTGATTGGCCATCTGCTGCGCGTTGATCTGGCTAAATCCCTTCGCGATGAAGTTCTGGACATAACCCTGGTTAGCCGCCTGGTAATTCGGATTATAAATATTGATGTTCTCTATCAGTGCATTGCGAACCACTCCGGATTTGATATGGATCAGTGTTGTCAGAATGGCAATTCCGAAAGAACCACCCAATTGACGCATCATGTTATTCAGCCCCGTGCCCTGTCCGATATCGGGCCCTTTCAGGTCCTGAAGAGCAAGGGTGGTGAGCGGTACGAAGAGCAGGCTCATGCCCACCCCGCGGATGATCAGGGGCCAGAAAAAGTCGCTTGTCCCTGAAGAGAGGGTCGCATTGGAAAGCATCCAGGTAAAAATGAAGAAAAGGGCAAAACCGCCTGAAGCCATGAATTGCGCAGGCACTCCCCGTTTGAGCATCACGCCGATAAATGGCATCATGAAAATCGTGGCCAAACCGCCGGGGAAAAGGATTATACCAGTCTGCTGTGCGGTAAATCCAAGCAGGTTCTGGCAGAATATGGGGAAAATAAATACGGAACCGTAAAGTGCAAATCCCAGGGTAAATGTCGTGAAAATGCCGATCCTGAAACTTCGTCTCTGGATCACTTTAAAATTCACAACCGGATGATCGGTGCTCAGTTCCCTCCAGATGAACAAAATGACACCTACTATTGCCGAAAAAGTCAGCACAGCGATATACCTCTTGGCAAACCAGTCTTCGGATTCCCCTTTTTCCAGCACGACTTGCAGGCTGCCTACAAAAATGGTTAAAAAAAGAATCCCCCACCAGTCGACCGGTTTGCCCTTCGCATATTTGGGGGATTCCTTCACGAAGGTGGTTACCAGAAAGGCTGCAACCGCTCCCACCGGAATATTCACATAAAATATATAAGGCCAATTGAAATGGTCCGTGATAAAACCTCCGATGGTCGGGCCTACCGTAGGACCTACTACAGCGCCCAGGCCGAAAAGGGCTGTGGCCATGCCGATCTCTTCTCTTGGCCAGGCTTCCATGAGGATCGCCTGTGCCGTGGAAAGCAATCCTCCACCGGCTAAACCCTGCAGTATCCTGAATATGATCAATTCGCTCAGACTATGAGCGTTGCCGCATAGAAATGAAGCCAGAGTGAAGATTAGAATGGAAGTTATAAAATAATTTTTTCTTCCGAAACGGTCGCCCAGCCAACCTGACATGGGAAGTATGATCACATTGGCCACCGCATATCCGGTCACGATCCAACCGGAATCTTCCAATGTGGCTCCCAGGTTACCCATGATATTGGGAAGAGCTACATTCACGATCGTGGTATCAATCAATTCGAGCAATGCGGCGGTTATCACTGTAATCGTGATAATCCATTTCCTTAAACCATGTTCCGCCATAATAAATATTTTGATTTGATTAACCTGTTATAAGCTATTTCGTGTGCACCACCACTTTGACGCTCATTCCCGGACGAAGACTTTGCAATAATGCAGAATCCGCCTGCAATATGATCTTCACGGGAATGCGTTGTACGACTTTCACAAAATTGCCGGTAGCATTGTCCGGAGGAAGGAGCGAAAATTTTGCGCCCGTTGCTCCGGAAAAAGACTGAACGATACCGTGGATGGCCGAATCAGGAAAAGCATCCACTTCCACGTCTACCCTATCATTGAGGCGAAGATCCCCGACCTGGGTTTCCTTGAAATTGGCCGTAATGTATATGTCATTGGAATGGACCACCGAGAAAAGGACCTGTCCCGCCTGAACGAGCTGGCCTAATTGAATGCTTCTCTTTGAAACGATACCGCTGCTCGGAGCCACAATTACGGTGTAGGATATCTGCAATTTTGCATAATCGATATCCGCCAGGCGGCTGGCGATATTGGAGGCAGTGGCCCCTACCTGTGTCTGATCGGAGCTGACCTTTTTGGTCTGCACAGGAACCTGGGACTGGGCTACGACAAGTTGTGCCTCTGCCGCATCTTTAGCCGCCTTGGCATCATCGAACTGAGCCTTGGTGATAGCCTGGTCATTGTACAGGTTCTGGTACCTTTCAAAATCCTGAGTTGTCTTCCATACCTGCACTTTGGCCGCTTCCACATTGGCTTCAGCCGTAGTAATGCCTGTTTTTGCTTCGGTCACATTGGATTGGGACACATTGACCGTTTGTTTTGCAGAATAAAGCGCCGCTTCCGTCTGCTGCAATTTGATCTTATAATCCCTGTCATCGAGGATGGCCAGGGTATCCCCTTCTTTTACATACTGATTATCCTGAAAGCGTATCTCCTTCACGTATCCGTTCACACGGGCTACCACAGGGCTGATATCCGCATCTACCTGTGCATCGTCCGTGACTGCATGATTCTGGTAATAGATATACTCTTTTGCAGTGAAGATCAGGGCGCCAACCAGTACCAGGCCCAGGATGATCGGGAATATGATCTTTCTTCCTTTTTTCGGTTTTGTCTCGTTCATAAAATGATTCTTTAATTCTATTAAAAAAGAGGTTGTATATTTTAAGGTTGTATATGTCCGATGGAATTGAGCAAGTTATAATAGGCGATAGTGGCATCGCTTTTTGCAAGCTCCAGGTTTACCCTCGACTGATATAATAGGGTCTGTGCGTCGATCCTGTCGGTTGTGGTTGCCAGGTTATTATGGAACTTTGATTCCATCACCCTTTCGTTTTCCGTAGCCTGCCCGATATCGTCTTGCAGCACTTTGATGCGCTCCAGGGCCAAATGAAACTGCAAATAGTTATTATGGACATCTGACTTCACATTGTCTACCGTAGCCTCCCTGTTGATATCCACCTGCTGCCTTTCGATCCTGGCTTCGCTGATCTTATTTTTTGTTTTATACAGGGTCCCGATATCCCAACTTGCATTCACTCCGATTACCAGGGGGGCCAGAAAGGCTCCGCTGGAAGGGATCAGTTCCTTGGTAAGATTGAAATAATAGAACGCTCCTCCCACACCAACTGTAGGGTATTGCTGATCGTGTATCTTTTTGATATTGATATCTGCAATCTGGGAGTGGTAATTAAGGGATGAGAATTCTTTACGGTCCTTCATGGCGATTTGCAGGTATTGGTCATAGCTGCTATCCACACTCAGTTTGTAGCTCACCTCCTCTACGTCCAGAACAAGCGAATCGGAAAGTCCCAGAAGGATGTTCATGTTATAGTTGGCGATCTCCCGGTTATTTTCCAATTCGAGGATGGTCAACTCCGTATTTGATTTCTGTAATTGGTAACGCAATACGTCATTGCGGGTTGCGAGACCCTGGCTCTCATATTTAGTGATCTCATCCAGTTTGCCCTGGATATCATCCAGGTTCTGTTTGACGACGAGCTGATTTTGTTTGATCTTGTAATAATTCAGGTAGGCATTGATGATAACCGCTACCACATCATCCTTGTCCTTATCGGCGTCCAGCTTACTTGCCTTTATGAGCAGGTCAGCGGATTTCTGGGCATATTTGAACTGATTGCCCGCAAAAATAGGTTCGTTGAAGCTCAGCGTCGCCTGGTACAGGGGATTGTCAAATGGCAGGGTGAACCTCGCCGTATCTCCGGGGATGCCTATCTTACGGGTAAACAGGAGGGCATGACTGTATCCTCCGCTTACTTTGGCCGTTGGCAGGGCTGCATCTTTTGCCTGAGCCAGTTGTGAGATTGACTGATCGATCTTGCTTTGTGCCAGTTTGAGTTGTTTGCTGTTCTTGACTCCAAGCTGAACGGCTTCTTGCAGGCTCAGCGTTTTGTTTTGAGCCCTTCCTGCAAGTCCGCTAACTAGTAATAAGTAAATAATCCATGCTTGCCTTTTCATGTTTTAATGTTTGTTCTTTTTTGAATGGTGTTCTTTGAACCGTCCCGCCTGAAAAGTTCACTGCTCGCAGCCAAGCCGATTCTTGACTTTACTCATGCATCCGCTTAATTGAGTTCTTCATTTCGGATAACCAAATGGGCATGCAGCAATTGTTTCAGGTGTTTCTTGAGCTTGCCCGTCATTGTTTCTATGTAAGCAGCATCGTCATTTATATCTATCGCAAAGAGTTTTGAATAAAAATGCCTGGCCAGTGTAATCTGGGAGATGGTCCCCATAAATGAGCCCACGGTCATTTCGATATCAACATTGCGGAAAATCTGTTTTTTCTGACCATCCAGTATAATTTCCTTTAACTGTTCAAAATTCTTCAGTTTGATATTGGTAATATATTCCCTTATCTCTTCCGATTGGGCTTGATTGCCTTGCTGCATAATATTATGAAAGCAGAGGTTTCTCATTATCTTGTCCACGTAAAACTCAATAACCCGGTCCACTTTTTGCCAGGGGCTCAGGGTCTCGTCCTTATTCAGAGCTTCGAGGATCGTATAATTGGCCCTCATTTCCAGCAGGGATTCAAGCAATTTTTCCTTTGAGCCGAAATAATAAGAGATCATAGCCAGATTGACCTGGGCCTGCTGGGCAATGTCGCGGACAGAAGTCCCGTCAAAACCCTTTTCCCCAAACAACTTCTCTGCCACCATCAGTATATGATCACGTTTATCTGCCGACATTATTTTAATTTGAGGCACAAAACTAAACAAACGTTTGAATTAAACAAACGTTTAACCAGTTTTTTTAAAAAAATTTCCCAAAATGGGCCTGGACAAACTAAATCGTTTCCAGCTTTGGCTTGTTTTGAAGAATGCCCTCGATTCTATCAATGATTGTATTTGTAAGTAAATCAATGCATTCAAGGGATTTTAAGTTCTCCAGCAACTGCTCTTTCCGGGTGGCGCCGAGAATTGCGGTGGTAACATGCGGATTCTTAATGCACCAGGCAATGGCCATAGCTGACATGGGAATATTCAATTCCTGGGCCAATTCAGCCAATTTGCGTGTCTTTTGCAGCTTTTCCTCGTCCAGCCATCTATCTTTAAGCCATTCAAATCCTTTGATTGCCATCCTGGATTCACCAGGAACGCCGCTATTGTACTTGCCCGTCAAAATACCGGAAGCCAGAGGACTCCAAATGGTGGTACCCAAACCAACTCCATTGAAAATGGGCAGGTAATCGAGTTCCAGCCTTTGTCTTTCAAACATATTGTATTGGGGCTGTTCCATGGACGGGCCAATCAGGTGATGCTGTGAAGCAACCCGGTGGGCCTCCATGATTTCAGCAGCGCTCCACATGCTGGTACCCCAGTACAGGACCTTACCCTGATGGATCAGGTCATTCATGGTCCAAACGACCTCTTCAATGGGTGTATTCGGATCCGGCCGGTGGCAGAAAAAGAGATCGAGGTAATCGGTCTGAAGGCGGCCCAGGGCTTCGTGACAAGCTTCAATAAGGTGTTTGCGGCTCAATCCTGTCTGGTTGGGTTTATTGGCTTTCCCCCTCCATCCGAAAAAAGCCTTGGACGATAGACAGTAGGAGGTCCGGTCCCAATTCTTTCCCTTTAACACCCTACCCATCATTTTTTCGCTTTCCCCAAGTGCATAGGCTTCGGCATTGTCGAAGAAATTCACTCCGTTTTCATAAGCAATTCCCATCAATTCATCAGCCACGCTGTCGTCGATCTGTTTATGAAAAGTGACCCAGCTCCCGAATGAAAGCAGGCTTAACTGAAGTCCGGTTTTGCCGAGATATCGATATTCCATAGCAGTATGTTTTTGTTCTCAAAAAACAGCTTTTTCGGGCGAAAGTTCACTGGGACTTTATTTCTTTTTTCGCTGTTTATTTTCCCTGGGATTTATTAAATTTGCATTCGCAACAGGCCGATTTGTTTATTGTTCAGCCTGTTGAAAATAAAAACTGAACTAATAAACGATACACTTCGGTATACCTGCACTGTAAGTTTCTCGTTAATAGTCAGCCCGGATAATTCGAACAGCATGAGCGAGGATCGGCGGCGATTCAAAGCCTGAATTGGCCCAGTTCAGGTCATTTTCACAAAATAGCGGTCAATGAAACCAAGCATGCAAAATTTGCCACAGAAGAGGAATGAATATGCGAGGTTCCATCTGACAAAAAGAAAAAACTAAAAATACGCAGATGAAAAACATCGAAGATTGTCTTAAGGAAAGAATACTCATCATCGACGGGGCCATGGGCACTATGATCCAGGGCTACAAATTATCCGAAGCGGATTACCGTGGAGAACGCTTCAAGGACTGGCACTCCGATCTGAAAGGCAATAATGACCTTCTATCGATCACCCAGCCTGCGATCGTTCGGGAAATCCACAGCAAATACCTGGAAGCCGGGGCCGATATTATTGAAACCAATACTTTCAACTCACAAAGAATTTCTCTGGCTGACTATCATATGGAGGACCTGGCCTATGAATTGAACCGTGCCGCCGTTTCCTGTGCTAGACAAGCTGTGGAAGATTTTCTAAATTCCCCTTACGGAAAGGGAAAGGGGCCAAAATTCGTAGCTGGCGCCATCGGGCCCATGAACAAGACCCTCTCGATTTCTCCCGATGTCAATAATCCCGGATTCCGTACAGTCCTTTTCGACGAAGTCGCAAATGCCTATTACGAGCAGGTCAGGGGCTTGTCGGATGGCGGAGTGGACCTGCTTTTAGTTGAAACCATTTTCGATACCCTCAATGCCAAAGCCGCCATATACGCGATAAAAAAATATTTCCGCGATAGTGGAAAACCCTCCCTGCCTGTCATGATTAGCGGAACGATAACGGATGCCAGCGGAAGAACCCTTAGCGGACAGACCCTGGACGCTTTCTATACCTCTGTCATGCATGCCAGGCCTTTGAGCATCGGCCTGAACTGCGCATTGGGCGCCGAACAAATGAGACCTCATATCGAGGAGCTTTCGCAGATCGCCTCCTGCTTTGTTTCGGCCTATCCAAATGCCGGACTACCCAATGCCATGGGTGAATACGATGAAGAACCGGAGCAGACCGCACATTTTCTGGAAGATTGGGCTAAAGAAGGATTTGTAAATATCGTAGGTGGTTGCTGTGGTACGACACCAGACCATATCCGGCATATCGCAGAAAACGTCAAAAAAATAAAACCAAGGCCCTTACCGGTCCTGGAGGAGATAATATAAACTTAGCTTGTGACGGATCGGCCGATGCTCGTGATCCGCTTCCGACCTTTCTAAATCTAAAGGAGAGCCGAATATGGCAGAAGAACTCATTATAAAACCATTCTTAAGATTGGCTGGCCTGGAGTCCCTGATCGTCCGGCCACAGTCAAATTTCATCAATATCGGTGAACGCACCAATGTGACCGGATCGAAGAAATTCGCCCGGCTGATCCGGGAAAACAAATATGAGGAAGCCCTCAGCGTTGCGAGGCAACAGGTCGAAAGCGGCGCACAGGTACTCGATGTAAATATGGACGATGCCTTACTGGACGGGGAAAATGCGATGCAAACCTTTCTTAACCTCTTGCAGGCAGAACCGGATATCGCCAGGATCCCGATAATGATCGACTCCTCTAAATTCTCCATTATCGAAGCAGGGCTGAAATGCGTACAGGGCAAATGCATCGTGAACTCCATTTCGATGAAGGAAGGGTTGGAAAAATTCATCCAACAGGCAATTATTTGCAAGAGTTACGGAGCTGCCGTGGTCGTTATGGCATTCGACGAAAAAGGCCAGGCAGATACCCTGGAACGCCGGGTGATCATCTGTGAAAAAGCTTACCAGATACTTACCCGGGAAGTGGGTTATGACGGGCAGGATATCATTTTCGATCCAAACATATTCGCTATCGCCACCGGCATTGAAGAACATAATAATTATGCCGTAGATTTTATCGAAGCCACCAGGGTCATCAAACAAAAGATGCCGCTTGCCAAGATTAGCGGCGGGGTCAGCAATATCTCCTTTTCTTTTCGCGGCAATGAACCGGTCCGGGAAGCCATGCATAGTGTTTTTCTCTTTTATGCCATTCAGGCCGGCATGGATATGGGGATTGTCAATGCGGGGCAACTGGTCGTTTACGATGAGATCGAGCCGAATCTCCGTAAACTCTGTGAGGATGTGGTGCTGAACAAAAATCCGGATTCTACCGACCGTTTGCTTTCTTTTGCTGAAACAGTGAAGTCAAGAGAGAAAAGCGAAGTAAAGGATGAGGCCTGGAGAAACGGGGCAGTCGAAGAAAGATTGAAACACGCACTGATCAACGGCATTACCGATTTTATTGAAGCGGATACTGAGGAAGCCAGGCAGAAATATCCCAAACCGTTGGAAGTGATCGAAGGCCCCCTTATGGATGGCATGAATGTGGTCGGCGACCTTTTCGGGAGCGGAAAGATGTTTCTCCCACAGGTAGTCAAAAGCGCCCGGGTAATGAAGAAATCGGTGGCAGTGCTCACTCCTTTCATCGAAGAAGAAAAAAGGAATAATCCCAATGCAAAACAGGGCGGTGCCGCAAAAGTATTGATGGCTACGGTCAAAGGAGATGTACATGATATCGGTAAAAATATTGTGGGTGTGGTTCTGGGATGCAACGGTTATGAAATCCTGGATCTCGGAGTAATGGTGCCGGCCGACAAGATCCTCGAAGTGGCGAAAAAGGAAAAAGTGGATATCATCGGCCTGAGCGGACTTATCACTCCTTCCTTAGATGAAATGGTGCATGTCGCCAGGGAAATGAAAAGACAGCATTTCGAAGTACCTCTTATGATCGGAGGAGCCACGACCTCACGCATGCACACTGCCGTTAAGATCGCACCCGAATATGAAAATGGCGTCGTACATGTGCTGGATGCATCGAGAAGCGTAACGGTAGTCGGCTCGCTGTTGAATAAGGAGCAGAAAACTCCTTTCCTTAAAAATATCGGCCTTGAATATGCCAGGCTAAAAGAAGATTTCGGAGCAAAAAAAACAATTAAACAGTACCTGGGCTATCAGGATGCGGTAAAAAATAAGGCGAAAGTCGACTGGACGGCGTTCCGCCCTGTCAAGCCTTCCTTTCTGGGCAACATGGTTTTTGAAGATTATGATCTAGGTGAAATCGCAAACTATATCGACTGGCAGCCCTTTTTCATAGCATGGGAATTGCATGGAAAATTTCCGCAGATCCTCAGCGATGCGAAAATCGGAAAAGAGGCCACACGGTTGTTCCAGGATGCCAAGGAACTTTTGGAACAGTTGATCAGGGAAAAATGGTTGAAGGCCCGCGGGGTCATCGGATTTTGGGAGGCCTCTTCAGACGGAAAGGATACGGTTATCGTCCGGGAGGGTATCGACGACAAAACGATAAATCTGGAATTTCTCCGGCAACAGATCAAAAAAGCGCCCGGACAAGCCAATCAATCACTTGCCGATTTCATAGCTCCTAAAGGAATTGGAAATGACCAAAAAGACCATATCGGCGCCTTTGCAGTTTCGATCCATGGCATTGAAGAGCATGTGGAAAGATTTCAGAAAATACATGACGATTACAATAAGATCCTTTTACAGGCGCTGGCCGACCGACTGGCTGAAGCATTTGCCGAAAGACTGCATCAGAGGGTGAGAATCAGGTTCTGGGGATATGACCACTCGGAAGAACTGAGCAACGATCAATTGATCAGGGAAGAATACCATGGGATAAGGCCCGCTCCGGGATATCCTGCCTGTCCCGATCATACCGAAAAAAACAAACTCTTTCAACTATTGCAGGCTTCGGAAAATACCGGGATCATCCTCACGGAATCCCTGGCCATGTATCCTGCTTCTTCCGTATGCGGATGGTATTTTGCGAATCCGGAAAGCAGGTATTTCGGAGTTGGAAAAATTGAAAAAGATCAGGTAGAAGAATATGCAAAAAGAAAAAATATGAGCCTTGAAGAGATTGAAAAGTGGCTTAGGCCGATATTGGAATATGATTTCTAAGGAATAGTGACGTTACTCATTTGCAGGATTTATCAATTCATTTGTACATTTGCCCCCGCTCCAAAACAGACCACTGTGAAAAGCAGGCCCGGATGATCAATGCCGGTTAAATAAATCAAAACCATGAAGAAAATTTTCGGAAAAAGCAAGGCCGCTTACCTCATTCTGATTTTAACGCTTCCCTTAACTGTTTTAGCACAGGAACAACAACAGGCAAAGCCTAGGCACCGCAGGCATGAACTCTATGGTTCCTGGGGGTATAATATGGAATGGTATACGATCAGCAATATTCATGTATCGCAGCCGTCTCTGGGAAATAATTTTACTTTTGAAGATGTTCAGGCACGCGATCATAGGGGGTGGGACGGACAGTTTTTCACAAAACAATTGACAATCCCCCAATACAATTACCGACTGGGCTATTTTTTCAATGAGGAAAAGGGGCTCTCCTTCGAGATCAATTTTGATCATACGAAATACATATTTGCAGATGACCAGATGGTGCTTGTTACCGGAACCATCAATAACAATCCTGGATACAATGGATATGTCCTTTTCAGGCAAAACAATGCCCCAAATGCAGACAGCAGTTCCTACTATTATCTGAACAATGGAGCGAATTTCCTTCTCTTCAATATTGTCAAGCGCTGGCATCTTCTCATGGATAAAAGCGAGAATCTCAAACTGGATCTGTTAGGTAAATTCGGGGTTGGTCCGGTAATTCCCCATGTGCAGGATAAGTTCTTCAACCAGCCTCCCAATGATCAGCATTTTCAGCTCGGGGGATGGAATACGGGCCTGGAAGGAGCGATAAAGGCCACTTTTTACCAATATGTCTACCTGGAATTCTCCAATAAACTGGATTATGCCCGTTATTCAGGCCTTCGTATTTATGATGGCACTGCCAGACAGGCTTTCGGCACATATGAGCTCATACTAAGCCTCGGCATTGATTTGCCGGTCGGTAAAAAGGTTGAACAATAATTAATAATCGGAATTATTTTTCGAATAACCACCACAATGGTTTACGGCGCTGCACTTCGTAATGCTCACTGATATAAGTGCGGATATGGTCCATCGCATCCCGGACACTGTCTGTTAACAGTACCAGGGACATATCCTCCCTGGAAATAGTACCCTGCTGCGCTAAATACTCCATGTATTCCCAAAGCACCCTGTAGAATTCCTCTCCGAATAGAACAATTGGGAATCTGGCCAGCATTCGGGTCTGTACAAGGGTCAGGGTTTCGAAAAACTCATCCATGGTTCCAAAGCCGCCAGGCATGATGACAAAGGCATAGGAATATTTGATCATCATGGTCTTCCTTATAAAAAAATGTTCGAATGTAATGCTGGTCTGGACATAGGGATTGGCTTTCTGTTCGTAAGGAAGCAGGATATTGCAACCCACCGATTTCCCATTGTTCTCAAAGGCGCCCCTGTTAGCCGCTTCCATGATACCCGGCCCTCCTCCTGTCATGGTCGTAAAACCCATAGCAGCGATCTCCTTGCCGAATTCCCGGGCCCGCTGATAAAAAATATTATCTTCCTTAAAGCGGGCAGAACCAAAGACCGTAATACAGGGGCCGGCAAAATGCAGAGTTCGGAACCCATGTATGAATTCACGAGCGACCCTCCAGGTGAATCCCAATTCATAGCTGCGGCTTTTCGGACCTTCCAGGTAAATAGGCTCTTTTGCCCGAATGATATTTTCTGTTTCATTCATATGAACAAGTTAGACTTTTGTAAATTGCATGGCTAATATAAATCAAACCTGTATATGTCCACCCTGCGCATAATCAGTTATAATGTGAATGGCATCCGGGCAGCCATCAACAAGGGCTTTATCGAATGGCTCAAAACAAAGCCGGCGGATATCATTTGCATACAGGAAACCAAGGCACAGCGAGACGATGTGGACCACAAGCAATTCGCCGCCATTGGCTATCATGATTACTGGTACAGTGCGCAGAAAAAAGGATACAGCGGAGTGGCGGTGTTCAGTACAATCCAACCCGAGCATGTTGAATACGGAACGGGACATAAGAACAGCGATGACGAGGGCCGGGTGATTCAATTGGATTTTGGAGATTTAAGGGTAATCAATGCCTATTTCCCTTCGGGCACCTCGGGAGATGAAAGACAGAATTTTAAATATGGATGGCTGGCTGAATTTCACCAATACCTGGAGAAGCTCAAAAAAAAGCGCCCCAAACTGATACTCTGCGGGGACTACAATATTGCCCACCGTGAAATCGATATTCATGATCCAAAAGGAAATAAAAAATCTTCCGGATTTCTACCGGATGAAAGAGCCTGGATGGACAGCTTTTTGCAAAAGGACTGGATTGACAGTTTTCGGGTAATCCATGCCGAAGCTCATCGTTATTCCTGGTGGAGCCAGCGTTTCCCTTCCGTCAGGCTTCAAAACAAAGGGTGGCGGATCGATTATATCAATGTTACAGGCAACCTGAGCAAAAGAGTAATCGATGCCGAGATCTACCCCGATATCAGGCACAGCGATCATTGCCCCGTTTACCTCGAATTAAAAATGGATTGATACCGATACTTTTAATTAAGCCGCATGATCGTCTGCAATGTGACCAGCAAAGTGGAGAATGAAATTTTTTTGGATTGGATATGATGGCAGAAGGAAGAACATATTCCAGAAATCATGGCAACCGGATGTTTCGACGAACATATGATATTTCATATGCTCGGATACGACGATGAATCCGGATCCACCTGTCTTATTCAATACCTGACCGCGATTCCCGGGCGCTTTGTCGGGTTCCGGAATCAGTTTGAAAATTCCATTCAGAGAAAATCATTTTCCAGATGGGGAGAACGATGTACGGTGTTTCAGACTGTGATGGAGTCTGTGCGGTAATTGTGGAAAATAATTAAAGGGGAACCGGCAGAAAATATCCTTCTCGTATCGTACACTCCTTCCAAACCTTCGGCTGGGCTGCATTTCGGTCAGATGTCATAGAATCCTTGCCTGTCCAGTGTTTCAGCACATTTTATTTTCCCGGACGAAAAGTAATTTTTTCCCAGTTGTCCTGTAATGCTTGCCCCATGCGGGTTATAGCGTGACATGGGATTTTTTAAACAACCAAAAAAGATTTTGTCGGAATCAAAAAGCGGTTATATTTGTTGTCGTTTACCATTTAAAAAAAATCATTATGAACAAAGCTGAATTAATTGCAAAAATCTCTGATGACGCAGGTGTTACCAAGACTCAGGCAAATGCCTCACTGGACTCTTTCGTGGAAGCCGTAACCAAAACTCTGAAAGGCGGTGGCAAAGTCACACTGGTTGGCTTCGGCACTTTTTCCGTTTCAAAAAGAGCTGCCCGCAATGGACGCAACCCCCAGACCGGCGCTGTGATCAAAATCAAAGCCAAAAAAGTGGCCAAATTCAAAGCAGGAAAAGAATTGTCTGCCAAAATATAATGCCGCCCCATCTCATTAAGAAAGCTCTGGCCCATGCCGGGGTTTTTTTATTCTGACGGCTTTAGTAAATTTTTTAAATAAATAATACTATGGGAAGAGGAGATAAGAGAACAAAAAAAGGAAAAATATTCAAAGGCTCATTCGGTAAAACCAGGCCCGCTAAAGTAAAGAAGAAAGCTGCAGTTAAAAAGGAAAGTAAATAAGCTTTCTATAAAGTGATCCTTCCGGCTTAACGTTATAATTTTCAGGGAGCAAGTCTTTCCAAATTCCAGATTCCCCCGGACTGCAAATTGTATTGTATCCTGTCATGGAGCCTGTTAGGCCTTCCTTGCCAGAATTCCATCGTTACCGGTTTTACCCGGTAACCTCCCCATTGGGATGGCCTTTTGATTTGCTGGCCAGCCAGGGAATTTTTAATTTTTTCCACTTTTTCTTCAAGCCAATCCCTGCCTTCGATCACGCGACTCTGCGGGGAGGCCAGGGCGCCGATGCGGCTTCCTTCCGGACGGCTTTCAAAATATTCGTCACTTTCTTTTTCCGAAGTCTTCTCCGTTATTCCTGTGATCCTGATTTGTCTTTCCAGTTCCTTCCAGAAAAATACCAGGCATGCCCTTGGATTTTCTTCCAACTGCATCCCTTTGAAACTCTCATAATTGGTAAAAAAAACAAAGCCATTTTTGTCGAAGCTTTTCAGCAATACGATCCTGGCCGAAGGGACGCCTTCAACAGAACTGGTTGCAAGGGTCATTGCATTAATTTCTTCGATTCCACTAAGAGAAGCTTCCTCCCACCAACGGCTGAACTGAAGGATGGGGTCTTCCGACATCGAAAGCTCATTCATCGGCCTTAAACGGTATTCTTTACGGATTGCAGAGATATCTTCCATGGATTAAATCTTGTTGTAAAGCTAATTAAAAAAAGAGCCCCGCCTTCGGCGGGGCTCTTTTTACCTGAGAAAACTATTATTATTTGCCTTCTTCAGTACGATAGTCTGGATTTGGACGGACCTGGGTTTGACCTGATCGGGACAACAGGGCTTCCATTTCACTGATCCTTCTCAACTGACTATCCAATTTCTTATTGTGTTCGGAAACCTGCTGCAGATCGGTATTCAATTCCTCCAGGAAGCTCACTTTTTTCTGCAATTGAACACGAAGGAAATTTGCTTCCCTCAATTTGTCTTCCGTATCGGAAAGGATCCGGCTCAAACGCTGATTTTCTTCCCAGATAGCGGTATGCTTTTGCCTGGCTTCATCAAAGTCCTTGGTGAGCTTGAAATAAGACTCATGCAATTGTTCGTAGTCCGAAGGTTTCTGAGATTGGGATAGATTTGTTTGGAGTTTCTGCAATTTATCCTGTATCACACTGAATTCGGCATAGGCTTTTTTCAGCCTATCGTTCATTTCCTCACCCAGACGGAGTTGCTGTCTCACCTGGCTGACTTCATTTTCCTTATCTGTAAATTTCTTTTGGATATCTGCAAATTGAGCTTCGAGCTCTTCCTTTTCCCTGGACAGGTTATCGTACTTGGTTTCAGATTCCTTCAGGTTCTCGATCTGTTCGACCAGCCGGTTCACCGTGCTGTTGTGTTCAAGCAAATTGACCTGGGCCGTTCTCAATTGCGCCAGATAGTCTGCAGATTCCTGAATGGTTTTCGGAGCCTGGTTATAATCTGCAATGGGGGCGGCAACCGGTTTCTCAGATAGCCTTTCGTCCAGTTCCTTTATTTCCTTTCGCAACTCTTCCACCTCGATATTCAGGATCTGCTCATTTTCCCTAGTTTCTGCCAGGCGCTCGCGCAACTGTTGTTGAGCCCGTTCCTGCATGTCCATATCATTATAATACTTGAGCTTCCAGTTATCATTTTCATTAATGCTGTCTGGTTCCCTGACTTGCTGAATATTGATATTCTTTCTTGAATTCCAGAAGAAGGAGATGCTGAAGCCTAATACCAGTGCAACAATCAATGCAATGACTATCTCCGGTACCCCTACCGTTAGCTGAAATCCTAATATGAGGAGAATTGTGTTCATATCGGTTCGGAAATAAATTTTTCCATTGAATAAATCTATTTGGGATAATCATCAACAGGAGCTTTCAAGGGATCATGAACGGGATGGGATATGAAAAAACCACCTAGTAGGGTGGTCTTTCAGTGGTGTAAGATACAATGGATTCTACGAATTTGCAAGAGGGGTTCCTAAATATTTTTACTGGCAATCATGCTTTTACCAGGGTCCCGACCTTGATTCCCGTAACAACTTTCAACAGATTGCCATGCTTATTCATATCAAATACTATGATTGGCAGGTTATTTTCCATACACAAAGTAAAGGCCGTCATATCCATGACCCTTAGGTTCTTAGATATGCATTCCTGGAAAGTAATTTCTTCGAATTTTTTGGCAGTTGGGTCCTTTTCAGGGTCGGCAGTATAGATGCCGTCCACGCGTGTCCCTTTGAGGATCACATCCGCATTGATTTCAATGGCACGCAGAGAACCTGCCGTATCCGTAGTAAAATAAGGATTACCAGTACCTGCACCGAAGATCACTACTCTGCCCTTTTCCACATGCCTGATGGCCCTTCGCCGGATATAGGGTTCGGCAACCTGCTCCATCTTAATGGCGCTTTGAAGCCTCGTGTAAACGCCGATCTTCTCTAATCCTGCCTGCATGGCCATGCCATTGATGACAGTCGCCAGCATGCCCATATAATCCCCGTGAGCCCTTTCAATGCCGGTCTCGGCTTCGTTCATACCCCGGTAGATATTCCCACCCCCGATTACGATGGCCACCTGCACGCCCAGATCCACAATGCTCTTTATATCCTGGGCATATTGAGCGATCACCGCATTGTCAAATCCGAAACTCTTGTCTCCCATCAGGGCTTCTCCGGAAAGTTTTAGCAGGATGCGCTTGAACTTTGGTAGCATGCAGAATTGAGTTTTTTTGAGGTATATCGAACGGTTGGAACCAGGTCCTCCCGGTCTGAATGCAAAGAAAGGGCTTTTAGTTCAACAAGGCCCCAAAAGGCCCCATGATCCATCGGTTTTCAAAAGGGCAGGGCATAAAAAAAGAGAGCGAACTCTCCTTTCTATTTCTTAACCCAATTGAACACGCTTGAATTCCGTAATCTTTACATGGGAGTCAATCCCTTTCAGGTAATCCGCCACTGTCTTGGAAGGGTCTTTCACAAAGGCCTGCGCGAGCAAGGTATTCTCTTTAAAGAAGGCATTCAGCTTTCCAAAGGCGATCTTTTCGATCATTTCACTGGGCTTACCGGCCATCTTGGGATCATTTTTTATCTGTTCGGTGACTATCGCTTTCTCTCTTTCCACAACACTTGCAGGGACCGATTCAGGAGAAACTGCTACCGGGTTCATGGCCGCCACCTGCATGGCAAGATCCTTTCCTGCTTCCAAAACAGCGGGGACGTTCTTTGAAAGACCAATCAGGACTCCCATCCGATAAGCTCCATGAATATAGGCTGCCACTCCTTCCGCACTAATTTTTTCAAATCGGGAGAGTTGGATCTTCTCACCGATCTTAGCGAGCTGGTCATTGATCTTATCGGCAATCGTCGCACCATCCAATTGAACGCCCAGGAGTTCATCCAATGAATTCACATTATTTGAGATAGCCACATCCATAATGGATTGAGCAAAAAACACAAAATCCGCATTCTTTGCCACAAAATCCGTTTCACAGGCCAGGGTAATGATAAAACCAGTTTTATTATCGCTGGTGGTTTTTGCAATGATCACACCTTCTTTTGCTTCACGGTCACTGCGCAATGCAGCGACTTTCTGACCTTTCTTCCTTAAATAATCGATCGCTTTTTCGAAGTCCCCATCGCTTTCTACAAGGGCCTTCCGGCAGTCCATCATCCCGGCTCCCGTTGTCTGGCGGAGTTTATTGATTTCTGCTGCGGTAATGGTTGCTGTCGACATATAAAATAAATTTTTCAATTAACATTTTAAATTAATAAATGGGCTAATTCTATTCGGCCCTGATTCTACAGATTACGCGACAAACCCTATCTGGCTGAAGTACGTTTCGGGGAATTGGGAATGCGCCTTTTGGGCTGACTGGTTCCTCGACTTCTTTCCCCACCGCCACTTGCGGGACGGGATCCACGGCCGGATTCTGCCTCCGCTTCGGCCTGCAGCCTGGCAGCCTTCTTTTCGTTATCGTCAGACGAAGAGGATTCATCCACATCTTCTTCTTTCGCAGCCTGCCTTTCAGCAAGTCCTTCGGCGATAGCCGCTACAATATAATTGCTGATGATCGCAATGGATTTAGTAGCGTCATCATTGGAAGGAATTGCAAAATCCACCCTATTGGGATCGCAATTCGTATCCACCATGCCGAAAGTAGTTATCCCCAGGCGTTTGGCTTCCGAAAGTGCGATATGCTCGTGGCCGATATCGATGATGAATAAGGCTGCCGGTACACGCCCCAGTTGGGAAATCCCCCCAAGCACTTTTTCCATCTTGTCCTTATCGCGGGCCAGAGTGAGGCGTTCTTTCTTGGTGATGCTGTCGAAAGTTCCGTCATTTAGCATTTTTTCAATGCTCTGCATTTTTTTAACGCTCTTGCGCACAGTATTAAAATTGGTCAGCATGCCGCCCAGCCACCTTTCCGTTACATAGGGCATGTTGATTCTGCGGGCGCATTCTGTTACAATTTCCTTTGCCTGCTTTTTGGTTCCGACGAACATGACCTTTTTTCCGCTCTTGGCAATTTGTTTCAAAGCGGCAGCGGCCTCCTGCAGGGCTTCCGTCGTCTTATTCAGGTCGATGATATGGATACCTTTCTTTTCAGCGAATATATAGGGCAACATTTTGGGATTCCATTTTTTGCGGAGATGTCCGAAGTGCACACCTGCTTCCAAAAGCTGCTGCTGAAGTGAAGTATTTTGTTCCATGTTATAAGTTTGTTGAATTTTGAATGCTGGTTGAAAGGACGCTTTCCGGGATAACCCAGTCATCATCCCAATCCGGGCTGATTAACGTTTGCTGAACTGATAGCTTCTTCTCGCCTTTTTGCGACCAGGTTTTTTGCGTTCGACCGATCTCGGATCGCGGCGGAGTAAACCGGCGGCTTTCAATGCCGGACGGAATTCCGCATTTACTTCGAGGAGTGCCCTGGCAATACCCAGTTTGATGGCTTCCGCCTGTCCTTTGATTCCACCCCCGGCTGCATTGACTTTGACATCAAATTTTTCAGAAACCTCAACGGTCTTCAGCGGAAGTTCCACCTGATTTTGCAGGTAGGGAAGATTGAAATATTGTTTATAGTCCTTATCATTCACGGTAATCTTTCCGTCTCCGCGGCTTAGGAAAATCCTGGTGACGGCTTCTTTGCGGCGTCCAACGGCATTTTTCTGCTTTTCCATTTATTTTTATTAAATGTTATTTGGATAATTTGAGTTCTTTGGGCTGCTGAGCAGTATGAGGATGTTCCATTCCAGCATACACAAAGAGTTTTTTGTACATTTTTCGTCCCAGGCGGTTTTTTGGCAACATGCCTTTAACGGCCCGTTCGACCACAGCTTCGGGACGGCGTTTCAGCAGGCTCTTGGCTGCTTCCTCTTTCTTGCCACCGGGATATCCGGAAAAATTGATATAGATCTTGTCATCTAGTTTGTTGCCCGAGAATGTGACCTTGTCCGCATTGATAACGACGATAAAATCGCCACAATCAACGTGAGGCGTATAATAGGCTTTGTTTTTCCCGCGCAGGATCGCAGCGATCTTCGCGCTCATGCGACCAACGGTTTGATTAGTACCGTCCACGACATACCAGTCGCGTTTCACGGTAGCCTCGTTCGCATGTTTGGTCGTGAAATGTAATTTGCTCATGATGAATTTTTAAGTTGATGTTGTCGCTATCCCGGCAACATGAATAATTTAAGGATTGCAAAAGTAGGCCAAAGCGACTGTAAATTCCAAAAAGAGTGACTTATTTTTTACTCGCGCCTTTGCAACTCATTGAAAAACAATAAAAATTTTGCTCGGTTTAAAATTTGTATGATGATTCCCCGCTAAGAGAAATGGGAGAATTGACCATCCCCACCTTAAATATTGTAAATTGTCATTTCAACTTTTCAAAATGCCCGATTTTAATCTTGGCCGAACTCAATTTGGTGATCCTGCCCATACCGGGAACCTGCTGAACAGAGAAGAAGCCAACGCTTTATTGGAAGAATGGGTGCCGAATGAGCGCTTGAGGCTCCATATGAAACAGGTAGCCGCTGTTATGAAGGCCTGGGCCATCGACAAAGAAAACGCCGATGCCAATACTGCATGGAAATGGGAACTGGCTGGACTCCTTCATGATGCCGATTGGGAAAAACATCCTAACGATCATTGCCGGATCATCATCGAAGAGCTGGAAAGAAGACAAGTCGACCCTGAAGTCATCCGTTGCATCGCCTCTCATGGTCCCCGTTATTTCGGGGTCGAACCGGAGAATTCCATGGAGAAAATGATATATACATTCGATGAACTTTCAGGCTTCATCCATGCAGCCGCCCTGATTCGTCCCACACGTTACGATGGAATGGATGTGAAAAGTGTCCTCAAAAAATTAAAGACTCCTTCATTTGCCGCACAGGTCAGCCGGGAAGACATTCAGGATGCCCTGTCCAGGACGGGTCATAAGCTGGAAGAGATCATTGAATTTATCCTCCTTCATCAACCTGGCGTCGCCTGATAGATCACGGCTCAGCCATTCTTCCTTTTTCAGAAATTATTCGAGCAACAAGACTATTCAACTTGGAAATAAGAACAAAAAGGATTTATCACATTGATGATATCGGATTATGAAGTCAATAAAGGTTATCGGCATAGATCTCGGGGCCACCAATATAAGTGGAGGCCTGGTTCAGGGTAAAAGCCTTTCATCCATTCAATCCATGCGCATCCGCAGTATGGGAACCGAGGAAGATGTGATCCAGGATGTTTTCTCAATGGCAGATCGTCTCGTTGAACCAGGCGTTGCAGGAATAGGGATCGGCGTACCAAGCGTAGTGGATCTGGAACAAGGCATAGTTTACGATGTCCAGCATATCCCTTCCTGGAGGGCAGTTCCCCTAAAGAGTATTATGGAAAAAAGGTATGGGGTTCCTGTATTTGTGAACAATGATGCCAATTGTTTTGTCCTTGGGGAATTCTATTTCGGAAAGGGCATCGGTTCAAAGAACCTGATCGGGCTAACGATAGGTACGGGTCTGGGAGCAGGGATTATCATCCATGGGCAATTATATGCAGGGCCCAATTGTGGGGCCGGTGAATTCGGCATGGTGGATTACCTGGATCATTGTTTTGAATATTATGCCAGCGGGCAGTTTTTCAGCAACGTATATCAACTGGACGGCCAGGAAGTTTATGAACAAGCGAGGGTCGGCGACCCCGCCGCTCTAAGACTTTATGCTGAAATGGGCCTGCATCTTGGCAATGCGATCAGGATGATCATGTACACTTATGACCCTTCACTGATCATCCTGGGTGGCTCGGTCCGTTTCGCCTATCCTTTTTTCAGTGAAACCATGTGGCGCCAGATCGGAACTTTTGCCTATTCTAAATCAGTTGAGAAATTGAAGATCGAATTATCCGAACTTGAAAACAGCGGTATTTTTGGAGCAGCAGGGCTCTATTATGCCAATGCGGAATGAACGGGGCCGGTGCAATTTGGCGCATAACAGGCAATCAATGAATAAGCGAGTTCCCATCCGGCAAAATGAAAAAATTATGAATATTCAGATGAAATTTTTGCCGAAGCCGGAATGTTCTTCAATGAATGTGCTGCTTTTGTTTTCTGAATAAAAGGAGGTTCTCGTTATTGACCCCAACTAAAATATATTCATCTCCCTTTGATGAGCGAATTGTTGCTATATCCCTTCCCTCTCCTTTTACAAAAAGGCCGCTGGCTGATGGTTCCATATATTCGAAACCTCCGCCGGGAAGGCCAAGCAGGGTAACTCCGTAACTGGCATCAAATCGGCCAGTCTGCGGTTTTACTCCATAAAGATTGCCTACCATAAATAGATCCATCCTGCCATCATCATTCAGGTCCGCGGCACCGATGCCGAACACAGGAGAAAATTCCGCTCGGACGGGCAGTTCATCCAATTTGAAATTCCCCTTACCATCGTTCAGGAAAACACAGGTCTTTGGCTGATCGACTGTCAGTACCATTGCATTGCTGAGTTGCTCTTTTGTAAATACTTCATCAATGCTTTTACCCGCATAATCGCTGAAACGAAGAAGCTTCTTTTTCAACTGAGGGATTTCCGCTTCCAATTCCCCCTTCATGAAATAGGGGTAAGCCTTTCCATCCGTCTTATAATAAACCGGAATACATTCCGTCCTTCCATTGCCCGCAAAATCACCCACATAGAGTTTTGCGGGATGTGCAGAATCTGGTTTTATTCTGGAGTTCAGCCCAAAATTTCCCCCGATCAGGTCAGGATAGCCATCTCCGTTGACATCAGCCACAGTAAGGCAATTCCACCAACCTGAAGAATGCGGAAGGGTATATGATTTTTTGAGCATTCCCTTGCTCATTCTGAATATGGTCACCGGCATCCAGTCTCCTACAATGACCAATTCCCCGGTCCCGTCATGGTTCAGGTCCACCCATTGGGCATCCGTCACCATGCCGAGATGAATCAGTTCGGGAGCAATAGATGCGGTTACATCACGAAATTCACCATTGCCCATGTTTTGCAGCAGGACACTGGAGGCCGGCATACCATAATGGCCGGGGATATTTCTTCCGCCGATGAATATATCCGGTTTCCCGTCTCCGTTAAAATCCAGTATCAGGACACAGGAAGCATTGATCGAAATTTCCGGCCATCCCATTGTGGATCTTGTGAAATTACCCTTCCCGTCATTTAAATACAAACGGGCTTCCAGGTTTTTAGAGCCCTCGGGCAGTTGATTGCCCCCGGATGCCACGACCAGGTCCTGGTCTCCATCTCCATCAGCATCCAGGAAAGCCGCTCCGATATCTTCACAGTACCTGTCCTCAATGAATGCCCGCTGGAATTTTTGCAGAAATGACCCGTCTTTTTGCTGGATGAATATCTTTCCCGTGTCTCCGGATGCGCTGCCCATAAAAAAATCGGCAAGGCCGTCTCCATTGACATCGCCGACTGCCAGTTTCGGGCCTTCTGTTGAAAGCATTTTGGGGATCAGGCTCTCCACATCAAAATCATCGTATTCATTTTCCCGGTGCATGGCATTCCCCCTGATCAACGCCGCCCCTGTATTTGCAAATAGGGACCTGATCTCTGCAGGTTTTTTTGGCGCCGGAAGAACAGCATTTCTTTGTTCAAGGACAAGCACCGTGTCGACCGGCAGGTTTTCCAGGGTTTGGATCCTCCCATCGGGCCATTGGACCACCAGGCTGTCCACCAGATTTTCCCGGTCAAGGCCGAAATTCAGTACGGGATCAACGCTGCTTTGAAACCCACGGCTGGGCATCTGTTCCAGCAATTGCCTGTTTTGCTTTGTGGACACCGTGACTTTGGCTCCGAATCCGAATGTATTGGGCCGCGTGCCCTGCAATTTGACTTTCAGAAAATGGCGGTGCAATTTTTCAGAAGTCATGTTCCGATAGATCATGGCTTCACCGTTCTCATTATTAATGACCAGGTCCAGGTCACCATCACCGTCCAGGTCACCATAAGCGGCCCCATTGCTGAAAGTGGGCGTGGAGAATCCCAGCTCTGTAGAAGCATTCCTGAACAGCAGGTTTTTCTGGTTTAGAAACCCATAATTATGGGTCTTGACGGAGGGTATCTTATCCAGAATATCCTTCAGCGTGAATTCCCCGCTGGTAATTTTTTCTTTGGTTTCGGGATTGGAAAAATATTCCAGGAAGTCCTGATCAGTGAGATCTTTATAAATTCCATTGGAAACGAAAATATCCTTCCATCCGTCATTGTCGAAATCAAAACAGAGGGCCCCCCAGCTCCACCCGGTTGCATCCACTCCTGAAAGTTGAGCGATCTCGCTGAACGTATTGTCATGATTATTCAACTGAAGGCAATTGCTCGTGAACTGAAAATGAAGATCAAGCTGGTTGCGGGCATTGCGTTCATTGTAATCGTCAAATTTGATCGTGGTCTTCAGGCGGTAATCATCCTCTGGTAGCATTTCCGTAGTAAAAATATCCAGCCATCCGTCATTGTTAATATCCACCATATCGGAACCCATCGAGCCATTGCTTATATGGCCCATGGCGTCATCGATTACTTCTTTGAAAGTTCCGTCGTGCTGATTGATATACAGGTAATCCCTCTCAAAAAAATCATTGGAAATATAGATATCATCCCATCCGTCATTATTGACATCCCCGACGGTCACACCGAGCCCAAAGCCGATCTCGCTTCCATAAATGCCTGCCTGCGCGCTGACATCCACAAATTTATTGCCGTCGTTACGGTACAGACGATCCCCATTCAGAGGGTCACGGATATTCCGGATGCCTTTGTCATAACCGAAACTCTCCACCGACCGAAGACTGTTATTCAGCACAAAACAGTCCAGGTCACCGTCATGATCATAATCGAAGAATATGGCCTGGGTAGACTCGCCTTTGTCATCTAGTCCATACTGGTGCGCCTCTTCTTTAAAAGTACCGTCATGCTGGTTAATATAGAGCTCATTGGCATGGTCATCTCCCGGTACCATCCCGGCATTGCAAACATAGATATCCAGCCAGCCGTCACCATTTACGTCGGCCATTGTAACCCCGGTATGCCAGTGATGATTGCTTTTCAGGTGGGCCTTCTCGGTGACATCCTCGAATTGCCAGTTTCCCTTGTTGATGTAGAGTTTGTTCTCACCCTGGTTGGAGGTGAAAAATATATCCGGTTTCCCATCGTTGTTCACATCCCCGATCGCCACCCCGCCTCCGTTATAAAAATTATGGTATTTAAAAATATTGAACTCTTCGGAGCTCTCGACCTTATTGATAAAATTTATACCAGTCACTGAGGCAGGCATTAAATGAAACAGGGGATCCTGATTCAACTCACTGTTTTTTGTTTTGCAGGAAACAAACAAACATGCTAATGAAAGCGTTGCAAGCATTTTTAGTTTGTCCTGAATAAATCGCATAAAACCAAGCGTTTACAATCTGGTGAAGTCTGCTAAATTACCACAATTTTCAAAGCCGGGAGGCTTATCAGAATAAAAATAAACGGCAATTATAATCCTTAACCGACAGCTAAAATTTTTACAAATCATTGGTTAAACTGTAATTCTTATATGCTACTTTCGCCAATTATCTAGCTTTCAAACAAAATGAATAAGTGGATTCTCGCCTTCATGGCCGCAATAGTTTTATTTGTCGGATTTGTTTATGTGTTTATTCCAAAAGAAATAGTTGTTTCCAAAATTTCTATAGTCAATTGTGTTCCCAATGCCGTTTACAGGACAATTTGTAACGAGGGGAAATGGAAATCCTGGTTCCCCATTGAAAGGGAAGCGCAGAACTCCTTTTTTTATAAAGGAGACAGCTTTCAAATTGGGAAAGAAGTGCCTACTGCAATGGAAATCAAAATCAGGCAAAAAGACGGCACAGAAATACAGAGTATCATAAATATAGTGGGCATCCCCTATGATTCCAGCGCAATTCAATGGCAATTCAAAATTGCCGCCGGCTGGAACCCAATAAAAAGAATTTCACAATATAAGAGGGCCTGGGATTTGAAAAAAAATATGGCAGAAATCCTGGATAGGTTTTGCGCCTACGTAAAGAAAAAAGAAAACATATATGGGTCAAAAATAGAGTTGACAACCACTATGGATACCGTATTAATTACCACTCAAAAAAGTTTTAAGAAATATCCGGTTACCGTTGATGTTTATGAACAAATTAGAAAACTTCGGGCATTTATATCCCGGCAGGACGCTGTGGAAATGGATCATCCTATGCTGAACATCACGGAAAAAGATTCCGCATTTGTGGCAATCGTGGCAATCCCTATTAACAAATCACTTCCAAATTCGGCATTTGCAGGGAAAGACGGCATTTCACAGGAAAGAATGGTCCCCGGACATTATATGACTTCAATGGTTAGTGGCGGAGATTCTTCAATCAGGGAAGCGTTCAGACAAATGAAATTATTCTTTCTGGATTATGCAAAAACTTCCGTTGCCATTCCCTATCAATTATTGATCACCGATAGGCTTCAGGAAGCCGATTCGGGCAAATGGACAACTAAAATTTACGCTCCGGTTTATTGATTCACTCATGGCCTGGCAAATTGCATTACCATGGTACTATCATTGTTCCTTGCCAGGATAAAGGATTCTTTATTAGCAATTTTTATTTTACGGATATGCCTGACCTGTCCTTTAACCTGTAAACCATTAATCGTTTCTACATTAAATACGCCATTTCCCTTATTGATCAAAATCGTTCCGAAATCCGCATCGTACCTCCCCATCTGAATATTGTTTTCATAATAATTGCCAAAGATCAAAATATCAGGCAGACTATCATCGTTGGCATTCACTATTACTGCGTCTTTGTAGGGCGAAAATTGAGCTTCCCAGGGCAAAGCCTTTACCGAAAAATTCAAATTGCCATCATTGATCAGCACGGCATTGGCAAAATAATCTGCTGTGAGGATTTTTGCGTTATTCAGCTTGTAGGGCGAAAAAATATCAGGCAGCGAGGCTTTCGCAAAATCTTCAGCATATAAAAATTGCTTTTTTATATCGGGAATCTGCCTTTCCAATTCACTTTTGGTAGCAAATGGAATCTCCCGGCCAGCCAGGAAATAAGTCAGTATTTGTTCCTTTCTCCCGTTTCCTCCAAAATCCGAATAGTACATGCGGACAGGTTCTTTTTCAGAAGCCTTGAGCTTGCTGTTCAGTCCGAGATTGCCGGCTATAAGATCTATATTTCCATCATGGTTCAAATCCACGGGTAATATGAAATTCCACCATCCCTTTTTTTCAGTAAGCAATTTTTTCGAAAAAGAGCCGGAATGGTTCATGAATGCTACTATGCCCCCCCATTCCAAAGACAGGATCAAATCCTTCTTCCCGTCCTTATCCAGGTCAAACCAAAGCGCTTTGGTCACAAAGCCTATATGCGAAAGCTCCTTGCTGTATTTTTCGGTTACATCGGTGAAATGACCCGTACCGTCATTTAGCAACAGATAGGATCTTGGGGTTTCGCCATACTGGTTGGGCACTGATCTCCCGCCAATGAATAAATCAGGATAACCATCGCCATTAAAATCATAATCTGCCACACAGGAGGCATTTATGAACAAACTGTCAAAAGCATTATTTTTCCTTATGAATTTCCCTTTCCCGTTATTCAGATAAACCCTTGGGCTAAGATGGATATCCGGGGCATAGAATTCATTTCCTCCGCTTGCCACTACCAGGTCGGGATATCCATCATGATTTACATCCACAATGCACGCATCTATATCCTCAAACAAACTGTCTGCCTCAATATCCACTTGATTTGTCTTAATGAACTTCCCGGATTTATCCTGGAAAAAAATGACGCTTTTTTTCCCCTTGGAGGAGCCGAGAAAAACATCTTCCAAACCATCGCCGTTTAAATCACCAACGGCTAGCGCCGGTCCTTCTGTAGATAGCAAATGGGGTATCAAAGGCTCCCGGTCAAATTCATGAAAATCATTCTCTTCAGATTTATACAGGAGTTTGGTTGCCGATGTAATATCCTTCATCGGTTTAGCCTCTTTTTTCCAGTGATCAGTGATCATCCGATAATCAAATTTGGGAAGGTTTTTTACATAGGCAACGTTCATCCATGGGATAGCCGGGTTCAGATCGATGCGTTGAAAGCTATTATCCGGCCATATCAGGAAAGCAGAGTCCACCTGGGTCTTATCGAGGCCAATATGAACCGGAGTCTCTGCACTGGATAAAAATCCCCTCACAGGATATTTTTCATAAGTGCGTATCTCCCCATGGGTATATATAACCACCTTAGACCCCACTGCATTTATATTTTTCTCAGGGCCTTTCAATTTGATTTCTACAAAGGCCTTTTGTTTTTTATCATTGCTTTTGTTTTCGTAGAACAGCGCGGGTTCATTTAAATTATTTACAACAACATCAAGGTCCCCGTCATTATCAAAATCTGCGTAAACAGCTCCGTTTGAATAACCGCTTTTTGCATTTTCAATCCGGTCGGCAATATCAGTGAATTGCAGATTGCCGCTATTTTTATAAAATCTATTGGGGATTTTGATCTGTGGAAATTTATTTATCAAATCAAGATCCAAGTGTCCGGGGTCCGCCGATCGCATCTTATTTTGAATTTCCTCATTGGAAATAAAGTTGATATTATCGATGTCATTCATCCTTTTGGGTATGCCATCCGAGATAAACAAATCCTTTAACCCATCATTATCAAAATCAAACCAAAGCGGAGACCAGGACCAGTCCGTTGCCGCCAGGTCGGTATAAAGTCCAACCTCACTGAACATCCCATTTCGGCGGTTGTATTGCAGATTGTTACGGGTATATTGATAATTATATCCCAGGTTAATGCGGAGATTAAAGACATCCAGCTCATTTTCCCCTTCCGATTTCTTTAATACATAGGGGTCATAGGGCATCATGTCCACGCTCATGATTTCGGGAAACCCATCATTTGTAACATCAGCCACATCCACCCCCATTGAAAATTTGCTCGTGTGCATGATATGATCCTTCATCTCATCCCTGAATGTCCCGTTTTTCTGATTGATGTACAAGTAATCGTTTTCATGAAAATCATTGCAAACATATAAATCAGGGTAGCCATCCAGATTGATATCTGATGCCACTATCCCCAAACCATATCCCAATACAGAACTATTGATGCCGGATTCCTTTGTAACGTCTGTAAATTTGTTATTGCCGTCATTTCTGAATAACCGGTCTCCGGAAAGCGGGTTATAATTGTGCAATTTTTCATCCCTGGGGCCGAAAGTGCTGTTCTGATGGATGGAATGATTCAAAAGGTACATATCCAGATCCCCATCCATATCGTAGTCAATGAATACGGCCTGGGTGCTAAAACCGGAAAAATCCAGGCCATATTCCTTGGCTTCATCTTTATAAAAGGGAACTCCATTTTTATCAATCCCCTGGCATATCAATAATTGATTATGGCTATGCAGGGACTCATGATTACCTACCCTGCATATATAGATATCGAGCAGTCCGTCATTATTGATATCTACGACTGAAACTCCTGTCGACCATCCTCCATCCTCCGGAATTTGGGCCTCCTTCGTGACATCTTTGAACTGAAGATTGCCTTGATTGAGATACAATCTATTGTCTCCCTGATTGGCTGCAAAAAACAAATCTATCTTTCCGTCATTGTTAAAATCACCTGCTCCGACCCCGCTGCCATTATAATAGTACATGTACTTGAATATATTGAACTGCTCGGTCGGAGTCAGCCTGTTGCTGAAATTGATCCCTGTTCTCGCGCTATCCAATACTTCAAAAAAAGGCTCTTCCTTTTTAGCATTGGAAACGCAGGCGGATAACCCAACCAGGCACCAGATGAATGAAATAATATTCCGAAAATTTGGGGTCATGGGAGGCTTTCAGTTTTAACGCTTGTAACCCGGTTGCATATCTGAAACCATAAAATTAAGGTATTGGTTTTTTGTGCTTATTGACAAGGTATAATGCCGGATATTCATCGTTTCGCAGAAAAAGCAAATAGTCACTGACCGGGTCTGTTATTTTCCCAATATCCCTGATCTGTCCCGGTAATTGAAGCCCGGAAAATTTGGGGTTCACCCAGGTGAACTGCCCCTTGCCATTGTTCATCAGCACATGACCAAAACTTCCATCCAACCTGCCAAATTGAGGCAGAAAACCAAATTCATTCCCCCCCATCACCAGGTCCTGATATCCATCATTGTTGAGGTCGATTGTTTGTATTGCATTCACAGAAGATAATTGAACCATTGCCGGCAATTTTTGGATCCTGAAAATCCCATTTCCCTCATTGATTGCCACTACAGAGCTGGTATAATTGAATTCCCTGACCAATGCCTGATTTAACAATTCCGGAGAAAATAAATCCTGAATGGATTTTTTTGCATAGTCGCTATGTTTGAGGTTTTGCTTTTTTAAAACGGGTATCTCATCCTCCATATCGTGTTTTAGAAATACGGGCATATCTTTTCCGTTGATCGTTCTGGTCATGACAGGGTCCTTTATCCCGTTTTTGTCAAAATCTTCGATCCACAGTTTTACAGGATTTAATGAATCCGGCTGCAGATAAAAATTATCACCCACATTGCCAAGAATAAGGTCCTGCTTTCCATCGTTATTGACATCGGCTACCGCCAAAGATTCCCACCAACCAAGCATTCCCGACAGGTTGGTCTTGATTTCATCAAAATGGTCTTTATTAAATGAAAATACACGAGGCGACATCCATTCTCCTACAATCACCAATTCCTTTTCTTTGTCCCCGGTTATATCGGCCCAAACCGCAGCAGTGACCATTCCTATATTTGCGATATCCGGGTTCTTGGTTTTGGCTATATCCGTAAAATGACCTTTGCCATCATTTACAAACAGAAAACTTCGGGGGGATATGCCATATCCCCTTGGTTTGCTTCGGCCTCCGATGAAAAGATCGGGATAACCATCATGATTAAAATCATAGGCCACCGCCACCGCCGTGTTCATTCCATCGGGGTTATAGGGAAATGCCGTTGCATCCAATGTAAAATTTCCCTTTCCATCATTTTTATATAGGCGATTCTGCATTTGCCTGCTCATAGGCAATTGTGCATTCCCTCCGGGGCCTACATACAGATCCAGATCCCCGTCGCCATCTGCATCAAAGAACAAAACGGCTTCATCCTCAAAATCTGTGTACTGATCAAAAATGGGTTCGGCTTTTTTTACAAATTCACCTTCTGTTGTCTGTATATATAATTGACCCGGGTGGCCTGGAGTACCTCCGATATAAATATCCTGAAGGCCGTCGCCGTTTACATCCCCGACAGCCACTTTCGGGCCTTCCCTGGACAGCATTTTTGGCAAATTGCGCTCAAAATAAAAATCAATGTTATTTGCTTCCTGGTGCTTATCAAAACTGCTTTTCAGGGGATGCAATTGCATGGTTGAAGAATCGATTTTGGGCGCAGGCTTGGCGAAATTCTTGCTGTCCGCCTCCTCAATGGTAATTGTCTTATTGATTTCAGGGTGGATCAATTTTGTAATCGTTCGATCCGGCCACATGATTACCATAGAATCCAACTGCGTGATTTTTCCCAGTCCGATGATTTGCCTGTAATCTACGGAGGATTGAAAGCCCCTGCTCGGCACCACCTCCCGATAAAAAATTTGCTTGTCCTTGTACACCTCGATCTTACCCCCAATCGCAAAAGTGTTTTTCCCCTTCCCCTTCAGGAAAACTCCGATATAATTATTTTTATTAATTTCCCGGCAATTGTTTTTATAGATGAATGCAGGGCCATTTTCATTGTTTATTACAAGGTCTAAACTTCCATCATTGTTCAGATCCGCATATGCAGCGCCATTTGCAAAGGATTTTTGTGTAAAACCCCAGGCTTCGCCAATATCTTCGAATTTCAGGTTTCCTTCATTCCGGAATGCTTTATGAAGCATCGGGTTGACAGGTATTTTATTCAATATTTCTTCTATTCTATCCTTCTTTCCTGTCAGCACCATTTTTTGAAGGACATCATTGGCGAAAAAGTCCATGAAATCGAGATTGGTCACATCCTTATTTACGCCATTGCAAACAAAAATATCGTTGTAACCGTCGTTGTCCATGTCGAACATCAATGCACCCCAACTCCAGTCCGATGCCGATACCCCACTGTAATCGGCGATATCCGCAAATTTGCCATTTTGATTGTTTAACTGAAGGCAGTTCTTCATGTATTGATGATAGAAACCGCTTTTTAGCTTGGCGTTATAAAGATCAATATTGTCGAAGGCTCCTAAAGTCTTTAGCCGATAATCGTCCTTTGGCAACATATCCGTGGTGAAAATCTCCGGGTACCCATCGTTATTTATGTCACCTATATCCGCTCCCATGGAGGAAAAGCTGGTATGACCAAACCAATCCTCCATTTCGTCCTTGAAAGTGCCGTTCTTCTGGTTGATGTACAAATAATCGCGCTCATAAGAGTCATTGGATACAAAAACATCCGGATAGCCATCTCCATTAAAATCCCCAACCGACACTCCGAGTCCAAAACTGATCAGGGATCCGTGTATGCCTGCCTGCTTCGTGACTTCTGTAAAATGGCCATTGTCATTCCGATACAGATGATCGCCTCCACCCTTCAAAAAATCTGCAACCGGCCACTGAGCATCCGGGAGATCTCTACGATTGGCATTATTCAATGTATTGATGGGAATGGGGCTGTTATTGATCATAAAGCAATCCAGGTCTCCGTCCCCATCGTAATCGAAAAAAGAAACCTGGGTCGTGTAAGCAGAAATATCCAATCCGTATTTAGCGGCTTCTTCAGTAAATGTGTTATCGTGATTGTTGATATAGAGCTTGTTTTTCCTGTTCCCGGTCTTCATATGCCCGGAGGTGCAAACATAGATATCCAGCCATCCATCGCCATTGATATCGACAAAGGTCACTCCCGTATTCCATTTATCGTCCTGAATAATCCCGGCCTTCGCAGTAATGTCTTCAAACTTGAAATCGCCTTTGTTGAGGTACAATTTATTGGCGCCTGAATTGGAGGTAAAAAAAATATCCGGCAACCCGTCGTTATTGATATCCCCAATCGCTACTCCGCCCCCATTATAAAAATTCCGAAAAAGAAAACTGTTTTCTATTTGACCGTCCACCACTTTATTATTAAAATCGATACCCGTATTCTGCATCAGTTCGAAAATGGGGGCTGGCGAGGGCTCCGCCTTTTGGGTTTTTTCTTGCTTGCAGGAAATCAGGCAGGCACAGAAAATAAAAAATAAAATAAAGAGAAGGGGTTTCATCTCGATGGCTTAAAAAAGGAAAGGTCATTAATCTTAATGACCTTTCATAAATAGGAGATGGGGCAGAACTAGTAGTTCGAGCCCTGAATATTTGCTTGTAAATTAGGGTTTGCTGCCAAGTCGGCTGCTGTAATAGGCAATACATAATAATTGCCCTGATCTGCCGGTTTAAATGCCCAGGCAATATTGAATACGCCAAAGCGGATCAGGTCATTTCTTCTGACCATTTCATAATACAATTCACGGCCCCTTTCGGCTAGTAAAGTATTCGGGTCATAGGTATTGGTTGTGTTTACCAAGGTCATGGTAGTCAAAGGAACCGCACCTCTTGCTGCCCTTATCTGGTTAACAATGGTCAATGCATCTGCATTATCGCCAGTACGCATGTCTGCTTCTGCAATCATCAACAACACATCTGCATACCTTAATAAAACCTGGTTATTGCTGGGATTTTGATAAGATTTGGTGCTATCCGTAGTATTGCTGGAAAAATCGGGAGCATATTTGATTACACGGTATCCTGAAATTTCCACATTGTTGCCTGTCGCCGCAATTGTCGTACTGGTAGAGGTCAGATCATCTCCATTGGTGAATGAAAGGAGGTTGCCCAAGCGGTCATACTCTTTATTTCCAAGACGATCGTATTGCTGGCCAACCAATATTCCAGGGCGAAGACCGGACTGGTCAGTGACGCCTGATACAAACCTGCCTCCGATACGCTGATCCACACTGGTATCTGCTGCGGTCTGGGTCATGGTAGTTCCATTCACACCGAAGGTATTGTAAAACTCACCCATCGTTGAAAATCCATTCCAACCTGCATTGGGGGCCAAAGGATGGTAGGAGTTATAGTGCAGGGTCATGAACCAGGAGCCATAGGGCTGCCCATAGTATGACGCTGAGGTATTATCGGCATGAGAATACGGTATAGCAAATATAGTTTCCGGGGAGCTTTGGTTAGTTGGGCTGAACATGGAAAAATAATCAGTAGCCAGGCTGTATTGCCCGCTGCTTACGATCGCCTGACCCAGTGTAATCACCTGCTGCAGATCGGATGCGGCAAAAGTAGGTGCAGCCCGGTTATCAAAAGCACCACGGTTCAGGTAGACCCTCATGAGTAATGCCCTTGCAGCATTGACATTGGCAATCGTATTACCATTTGATGGGCTAAGATTGGTGATACAGGTGTTCAATTCGGAAATAAGAAACTGCACTGCCGTATCTCCTGTCATTACCGGAGCCGGATTTAACAGGTTATCTCCGGGCTGACGAATAGGGAACTGACCCCACAGATCAAGTATATTGTACAAAGCAAAAGCCCTCAAAAACCTTGCCTGGGCCAATACATCCGCCGATGCAGTGGTAGATCCTAATACTGAAGTGGCATCATAGCTTAGTTTATTGAAGTTTGTGAAAGTTCCTTCATTGTTACCTGTCGTTCCATCATTCCTTTGCCAAATATGAAGATGGTATTCCACGTGCTCGCCTCCATCAGCCCAGTCACCGCCACGGATTGGGAGAACTGCCTCATCTGTGGTTAACTCTTCAATATTACTGAGGTTACTAAAATTCAACGGATTCTCTAAATCCGTATAAGCATTCTGCAGAAATAGGCTACTGAACTCACCTGCCTGGTTTGCGGTCAGGGTACTTGTCAGGCTCTCATTCAATTTTGTGCAACCTAGAAATACTAGGGATATTACTGCAACAAAAGTGAGAAGTCTAAAATTTTTAAATTTTTTCATATATCTAGCTTTTTTACAATTTTATAATGAAAATCTTACGCCACCTGTAATCACCCTGGGAGTCGGATAGGGCAAATACTCCATGCTTCTTGACGCAAAACCATTATTATTTTTGTCAATATTGATTTCAGGATCGAAACCAGTGAACTTAGTGATAATAAACAAGTTAGATCCGGTTACGAAGATATTCAGGTTCTTTATGAATCTTCCTGCATTACCAAATGAGTAAGTCAAACTCAGATTTCTCAACTTGACGAAATTTCCGCTCTCAAGATAGCGGTCAGAAATTACGAGACCATCGCTAACAGCCTCACCTGATGTGAATGCACTCTTGTTGGTATTGAAGCCCTTGTTGAAGTTATAAATATTGGTGATGGCAAGATTGTCATTATTGAACACTTTATATCCAAAGGAACCGCCAAGATTGAAATTCAGAGAAAGCCTCTTATACCTAAAGGTATTTGACCAGCCCAATATTAAACTAGGGTTGGGATTACCTGCATAAAAGCTCTTCGAAGTAACACTATCCTGTCCATTGCTATATCCCAGGAAATGGGGGAGGTAAAACTCATCCAGAGGTTCGCCATTCGCGATCGCCTGGGCAAAAGTGCCGGATACGCCATTACCATTGATTGCTCCTGTAGGTATAGTAGCCTCATTGAAATTTTTCAATAGGTTATGGTTGGTATAAATATTGAAGGAAGTTGTCCAGGTAAAATCACGACTCCTTACTATATCAGCACCAACTAAAAATTCGATACCGCTGTTGATCAAATTTGCATTCAGGTTAATGTACTCGCTACCACTGGGTGCAGGTTGAATTGCTGTTGTGGGATAAATCAGGTCGGTAGTATTTTTCCTATAATAATCAAAGCTTCCAAAAATTCTCCCATCCAAAATACCATAATCGAGTCCTATATCGATTGATTGTGTCTGTTGCCATTTCAAATTCGGGTTAGGTACATTGATTTCGCCAATCGCCCCTTTGAGGGAAAAATTATATTGTGCGAGCGCTGCACCTGCGGGAAAGCCCTGGTCCCCGGTGATACCCCATGAGCCACGTACTGCCAAATTGCTTAAAACAGAGCCTTTCATGAAATCCTCATTGCTGATCACCCACCTGCCAGCTATGGAAGGGAAATAACCATATTTGTTATTTACCCCGAATTTGTTGGAACCATCAGCCCTGAATGTCCCTGTCAGATAATATTTGTCCGACAGATTGAAATTCACACGGCCGAAATAGGATTGTATTTCAACTGTCGGGTCTGATGCCGAAGTAGTGGAAAGGGTCGTAGCGTCCTGCATTTGGCTGGTCAGAGGTACAGGTACGAGGCTACCCAAAGTATTGTTGATATCGAAACCGGTACCGGTCAGATTTTGATCCGAATAACTGGTTGTCCAGTATTCATAACCTGCTACGACGTCGAATTTCAAATTCTTTGTAAGATCAGTACGATAAGTCAGCGTATGGGTAAAGGTTTGTGATGTAAGAGTAGCATTGCCTATGTTGGCAAAACCTACACCAGATACATTCGTAATTCCTTGAAGAAACCCATCGATACTGGTATTCCTGGTACCCGTGCTATTGTTGATAGCGTATAGGAATTTATATTCCAAATTGTCCATTATCTTAACCCGCGCAGAAATATTAGCCAAAAGGGTGTTCACATTTGATCGGTCATTATATGCTGCAAGCGCTGCCAAGGGGTTGATCTGGGAGCCCAAAGCCAATAAATTGAATTGGCCTGAGGGGGTATAAAAGGGCATGGTCGGATTCCAGTTCAATATCCAGGCCGTTATGTTACCAATAGAGCCTGCCGTATTTGAGATCAGAGGCATATCTGTCGTAGTGTGACCGGAAATCAGGCTAAAATCTATGATCACCCTTTTATCAATGAAATTATAAGTACCCCCGAATGTGGCAATATATTTGTCCAAATCAGATTTTTGGATATACCCTTGGGTATTGGATCCCAGGAAGGAAGCCCTGAACTTACCATTTTCATTGCCGCCACTGATTGCCAGGTTATAGTTTTGGGACAATGTATTCTGAGATACAGCTTTCAGAGCATTGACAGAAGCGCCGCTATCGTAGCCGTTGCCGGTAAGTTTGTAATTAGCAAGTTCGGATCTGAACTCACTCGCAGACAACAGACCATCGGTTTTCACCAGACCTGCATTACCCCCGAGACTGGCAGAAAAATCCATTTGAATAGGACCGGCTGTTCCCTTTTTTGTGGTTATAACAATCACTCCGTTTGCACCCCTGGAACCAAAAATAGCCGCTGAAGATGCATCTTTCAACACATCCATCTGTTGAATATCGGCTGGGTTGATATAGGTCAATGGATTGGTTGCCGGAATAGCACCAAAGGCGCTTAGATTCAGGGAAGGGGTTGCATCCCTACCATCCAGGGGCACTCCGTCCACAACATACAGAACGTTTCCCGTTGTGAGAAGTGAGTTAGTACCTCGGATCCTTACTGTGGTAGCGCCACCAGGCTGCCCACCACTGTTGGCTACTTCAAGGCCCGGCACTTTGTTCTGCAACAATTCATCGGGTGCTGCTAAAGGACCCTGGTTGAAATCCTTTGCAGAAACGGATGATACAGAACCCGTCAAATCTTTTTTACGAGCCGTACCATAACCGACTACTACCACTTCATTCAATCCGGAAGAGGAAGTAACCAGTGAAACATTGAAATTGTCCTGGGTTCCAATGGCAATCTGCTGTTCGGTATACCCGATACTACTGATAACCAATGTTTTTGCGGAGGCAGGGACATTTAATGAAAATGATCCTGTCGCATCTGTGGAGGTTCCCTTGTTGAGACCTCGCACGGTAACCGTGGCTCCCTGTATGGGGTTGCCCTTGTCGTCAGTCACCTTACCCGAAATAGTTTTTGTCTGAGAAAATGCTAGTTGTGTTAATACTACACAAAGCAGCAGAAGGCTAAATTGCCGAAGCAATCGTTTGATGGTCATAATCAATGGTTTAAGCAATTAATAAACGAAGTTAAAAAAATTAATCTTTACTTAACAAATTTTCTTTAACCCGCAGATTCAGTAGACAATAATAGTCTCCTAAAAGCTGCATACATTTTTTACATCTCCATCTTACTTGTTAAAAGGATTTTAGATCTAAAATTTAACAAATATGAATGATGTTCAGTTCATGTTTTTATCGAAAACGTTTGCGAGTTCTCCTCGTTTACGCTTTAAATGATTTCATTTTCAAATACACACCGTTAGTCCAACCGAAACCGTCCTGGTTCGGGTATTCCCCTCCTGAAGCACCCTCAAACGTATTAACAACATCATATTTCTCCGTGATCTTCCCTCTCTTATGAAATATCCTTTCAACTGCTCCCAGCCAATTTTCACTAATATGGTCCGCAACTTCATCCAATTGATAATCTTTCAGCCCCCTATAGGCAGTCCATTGCAAGGGCGCCCATCCATTCGGTGCATCCCATTGCTGTCCATTATGGACAAGCGTTGTGACGACACCGCCTTCTTTAAGAAATTTATCTTTCAATTGAACGGAGACCTTTTTAGCCTGTGATGGGGTAGCGATATGCAGGAAAAGTGGAAAAGTGCAAGCAGCATGTTTACTGCCGGTAAAAGCGCCGGCAGACAGATCGAAATCCATGAACAAGCCCTCCGCCGGATTCCAGCAATATTTCTGAATGGCTTCCTCCCTTCGCAGGGAAAGCTGGCGGAAACGGTCAGCGCCAAAAGTATCCTGCTTCAATTCATAAATCCGGCTTAGCATTTTTTCCGCCTTATAGAGCAGGCAATTCAAATCCACTGGTACTACATCAGTTGTATGTATGCTGCTCATGCTTTGCGGATCCCTGAACCAACGGCTGCTAAAATCCCATCCGGATTCTGCTGCTGCCCGGATTTCCCTAAAGATTTGATTCTGGCTTGTTTCGCCTGCTGTTTCAAGATCATCGGCAAAAGCTTCTTCACGTGGTCGATTCAGTTCATCCCAATAACGGTTCAATAATTCTCCATCGGGCATGAGGACCACTCTCTTGAAGTAATGATTGTCTTTAGCCAGATCTTCTTTTCCCAGCATCCAGAAATCGTATTCTTTTTCCATTGGAGCGGCATATTTGAGTAATGCTTCCTTGCCTTTTTCCTCGGCCAGCAACTCTATCATTAGAGAAAAGAACGGCGGCTGGGACCGGCTCAGAAAATAAGTCCTGTTCCCATTAGGAATAAATCCAAAAGAATCGATCAGGTATGCAAAATTGTCCGTCATGCTTTCAATCAAATCTGTTTTACCCGATACCTGCAGGCCCAGCATCGTAAAATAACTGTCCCAATAATAAATTTCCCTGAACCTGCCGCCCGGCACTATAAAGGGCCTGGGCAATCTGATCAGGGTTCCGCCGGTATCGGAGGGTTGTCTTGTGAGGACTTCCCAAAGAGCTGAAATATGTTCTTCAACGGGTTTTTCAGGATCGCTGGAAAAACCATTGCTTGTTTCCACCGGAAATCTGAAATGGGTCGCACAAAATGATTTCAGATCGAATTCAGCATTCCTCCTGCTCTGGTGGTATTCCTTCAATATCTCTTCCACCGGAAATTGAGGGATGCAGTCCGGAAAAAACTTCTGATCCGCAAAAACCCTTTTTTTCTGAACCTCTTCAAATAAATCCCTGCAATCGTCTATATAAAATAATCCTTCCTTTTTCATTATTCACTGAAAGCTGCTACACCAGTATCTCATTATTTAGCAACTGGATATGTGCAATTGATTTTCCTTTCATTTTATTAAATATAAATAACAGGATCCCCAATATAGTGATCGGAATCAATGAAAAATAAAAAGCATTCACCCCTCCCACTTCTTCGAACAGGTATCCGGTTATGAGAGATCCCAGTGTTCCCCCGATTGCCGAAAAAACAACGATCAGGCCACTCATTGCTCCATGCCTGGACTTGGGCAGGCTTGCCAGTATCAGGGAATTAATAGCCGGATATATGGGGGAAAGAAAAATTCCGATCACCGGGAAAATAAAGGCAACGATCGGAACCGCAGCTACCGTATCCACAACAAGCGGAATCTCTGTTGTTTTGGACATATGCAGCGACAATAATAAAATACATGCTGCACCCACCAGACAGCTGAGCAGGACCATCAACCAGTTGAAACGACGAAGAAGGATTCCGGCTGCGAAACGACCGATGGCCATGGAAGCCGGCAAAATGCTTGTCCAGATAATCGCCAGATTATCCGAAATATGCAGGACATTCTTATTATAAGTTGGTAACCAATTCATCGTGCTTTGCTCGATCAGCACATAAAAAAATGCGCAGAGCACAAATGAAATGACCAGGGGATAGATGATCAACTTAAGCATGCCGGCCAGTTCAGATTCGCCTTTCGCGCCTTCAGGGCGATGAATAGCTGATTCGTCCAGCCTGGCTGAAAGCAGGATAATAAAAGCAAATACCGCAATCAGACCGACATAATAATATGCATGGAACCAATTCCCGTACTGTGGATCGGGAGCAAAATGCGCAAACAGGAAATAACCGCCCAGGATTCCTACCATGAAAAAGCTTTCGATGAAATTCATCATGCTCAGGTGCTCTTTTTCCGAATGGGTAACGATACCGATCGTACCGAAAACAGACACTTTAATCAACCCAAAGGAGAAACCGGAAATTGCGCATAAAAGCTTTATTGCCCAGAAAAACCTAAGCGAGGGAACAATGAAACAGGCCAGGGCAACAGCTCCGAGCCCGATCAGCATCGATTTCCTGTATCCAATGCGGGAAATAAAGGCACCAACGATGAAGGAGGCGATGGCAATGCTGAAATCCTTAAACGGATCCAGAAAGGCCGCCTGAAATTTTGTAACATGAAAATAGGACTGAACGAGCAGGATAACCGTGCCAATGCTATTCAGGAGAATGGCAAAAAGAAAATAATTGATGAATATGGAAATTTTAATCCTCGACGTTGGCATGACATGCAATTTTCCCGCTAGTCCTAATTTGAATTAAAATAAGGGCTTATTCGGCTCATATCATTCATCTATATTTACCAATTCTTCAACTGTATTAAGATTTTAAGAGTATATTTAGATACAAAACGATTAATGTCATTGAAAATAGAATATGAAGTCATTCAGCCGGATGAAGGGAGTTCCTTTCGCCTGTTGCATACCAATACAGAAGCTGAAGAATTTGCCTGGCAATACCATTTTCACCCGGAATACGAGATAGTCTGTGTTTTACAGGGAAGCGGAACACGGCATATCGGCAACCATTTCAGCGCTTATAATGACGGAGACCTGGTATTCGTTGGGCCCAATCTTCCCCATTCAGGATTCGGACTCAACTCCCATGGACCCCATGAAGAGATCGTCATCCAGGTTAGGGAAACCGTGCTGAAAGAATTGTTGGGAAACCGTCCGGAAATGGAGCAGATCCGAAAGCTCCTCCAGGAATCCAAATATGGTTTGATATTTTCAGGGAAAACAAAAAAAGAAGTGACCAGGAAACTGATCAGGCTCCTTAAATTGCCACCCTTTGAAAAGCTGATGCAATTTCTTTCCATTCTCCAGATCATGGCGGCTTCCGTGGAATATGAACTGGTAAGTCCAAGCACTGATCTGTCATCACTTATTAAAAAGAACAATGCCCGTTTGCAGAAGATCTTCCATCATGTAGAACAGCATTTTAACGAGGAGATCGATATTCAGAAAATAGCTTCTATTGTACATCTCTCCGTCCCCTCTTTCTGCAATTATTTTAAAAAAGTAATGAATACGACATTTACGGACTACGTCAATCAATACAGGATTCAGCGCGCCTGCGGCCTGCTGATGCAGGAAAAAACAATCGCAGAAACAAGTTTCGAGTGCGGCTTCAACAATGTGGTCTACTTTAATAAAGTATTTAAGACCTTTACTAAGATGACACCATCGGAATTCAAAAAGGAAAAGGCCAGGGAGCTTTACAGCTAGCGCCATTCGTTGATTCTCTTTGATCAGTTCACCCGCATATAGGCGCTTTTATTTAAGGAGTTAATGCAAAACCGTGAAACTCACATGGGCTGTTTTCTGGATACTGCTCAATTTTAACACATAAACACCATTTTTCAGGGCTCCGATATTCAGCGGCAATTGAGAAAAGGGGATCGTATAATTGCCTGCAACTGCCGAACCTAGGTTATAGGTTCCGATCAATCTCCCTCCTATATCGTAAACGGAAACCGTGACGTTGTCTGCGTAACTCAAGTTATAGGCAAGAACTGAGTTGCTGTTCACTACGGGATTGGGATAGATCTTTACACCCGGAACGGGGATCGAGTCCGTAGGAGGTGGTTTGGTTGATGTATCCTGGTTGAGATGGTATATGTAGACTCCATATTGACCGGGATTGAGGGTGATGCTCTGGGTAGTTCCCGTTGCTATTATGGAATCCGTTCCAACATAATTGTACCAGGTCCCGGCGTATGCAAAACTAACCGTGTCAAGACTCGGCACAACATCAAAATTTCCGAGTACGGTTACGGCAATGGAAGTGTCTGCCAAATGCATGCTGCGGAAGGCTCCGGATAAGGAAAAGGTAAAATTGCTGTCAAAGGCCAATAAAGGATGCTGGGCATTCAACTGGAAAAGGCTGGCATAAACATCATGAAGATGCTTTCTGCCCGGAACCTGGATATAATCCCATCGGGGAGGCTTTGGTCCAGTGCGGCAAGCATCATTGATGGTGCCATCGGTGCACCAGTTGATGGAATAATCGTATCCCAATTCATCGAATTCATAGACCATTTTCGGACCGGGTATCATGGACCAGAAAGCTGCCGCCATCTCATTTCTTAATAAACCGGTGGCCGTATCTTCTATATTATAGGCCCCGCTGCTGTTACCATACTGTTCGTTCTTATACATGAGCCTTTCGTCGTCATGGCTGCCCTGGTAATTGATCAATCCCCGCTGAGGTACACCTGTGGAGGCTGATGCAGATCCACTTAAATCCCATCCCGTATTGTATCCCATAGTGGATTGTTCATAATTATTGCTCATGTCATTCCAGACCATCATACCCTCGTTTGCGTAAACGGCCCTCTCGGTATTGACGGAGAACATTTCCAAAATGCAATAACTGCCGGAAGATGCTGCCTGCTCGGTTGCATATAGCGCGTTCCAGATATTGATGCGGGTTGTGTCATAGGCTTCCCAAAGCGCATCATTGCAGGAGCCGCCTGTAGCATTGCAGGAATTGACTTTTGTAAAACCTGTAGCCAGATCAAAGCGATATCCATCAATGTGGTAATTGGTCAACCAATAAGTTATCACCCTTTCCCTGAAGGTTTGGGTGGCATTGCTGGAATCATTGAACTGATACCCTACATCATAATCATGGGTATAGTAGGGGCTGAACCATGGACTATTTGAAGCGGGAATTCCATTTGTCGCATCCCAGTACATCTGAACCATCGGAGAGCTTCCAAAAGAATGGTTTAGGACCATGTCCATGATGACGGCAAAACCCTGCTGGTGGCAAAGATCGATGAATTGTTTGACCGCGGCGGCCGGTCCATAAACCTTATCAGGTGCGAAATAAAAATTGGGATTATATCCCCAACTGCTAGCTCCTTCAAAATTGGCAAAAGGCATGATCTCGATTGCATTGACTCCGAGGGTTTTCAGGTAACTCAGGGTATCGGCCAGGGTCTGCCAGTTTCCGGCAGCAGTGAAATCCCGAACCAGCAATTCATAGATCCTCAGGTTATTGGCTGCCGGTCTTGGGAAATTGGTTACCTGCCAGTTATAGGGAGTCTGCCCAGTCTGGAATACACTGGCGAGCGTCCCTGAAGCAGCGGTTGGAAATGCTCGCAGGTTAGGATAGGTGGTGGCGGGAATTGACGGATCCACACTCGCATCCAAAACCTTCTCCGTATTGTAATCGGCAAGCTGCAAAGAGTCATCGATGATATATTGGTAGGCATATTCAGTGCCGGGAGTGAGGCTGTTAATCTGTATCCAATAATAATTACTGTCCGGTGTTTCGTTCATTTGATAGGAAGGAGACTGAGTCCAATTGTTGAAATCTCCCACAATAAATACATTCGATTTATGAGGGGCATAGAGAACGAGTAAGACGGAAGTATCGCCGGGTAAATAATTGATCCCTTCGTTGGCTCCGGATGGAAGTGGTGAAAAATTAGAGGCTGCGGAAACATAGAAACTGAATGAATCTTTGATTGTGGTCTGTCCATCGGTAGCAGTTATAAATATTTCATAATTGCCAGATTGCTTAATCGGCAGCAACGCCCTGAGTGATTCCTGTCCATTCACAGTATTTACCGGATTGCCATTCACCATATAAGTGATCGTTGCAGGTTTGTTGGTAATAAATTGGACCGGCAGGGTATCCCCAACCGTCTCCGTTAATGGCTGCGGAATAGGAGTGTAAGTCGGTTGAAATGAAGGAGCGATGAACTGACCGCCGAGTGCAGAAGAAAAGACCGATACGAACATATCGCTTCCATCTGCATTTCGCTGGGCCAGGGAACCGCTTGCATTCCGGAACAGGATTGCTACTTTATAAATCACTTCTGCAGCGGGCACTCCGAAAAAGGCCCTGATATTGTGGATGGTGAACTGGTATTCATTATTTCCGATATAAGTGGCGGCCGCAGCCGGATTGGCCGTTCCCCATGTAAAGGGCACATATCTCCAGTCGGTTGAACTTGTGCTCGAATCTGTTATCAGGCCGATATGCACATAGACGCCCGTATCTCCATAACCATAGAGTCCCTGGTTACCCAGGGCGGTATTGACGGTAATCGTCAAAGCGCTGGTATCTGCAGGAAAATAGGGTGTGGGGATCAATTCCTGAGCCTTCAGATTGGACTGAACGAAAAACAGAAGAATGCCCGTAAGAAAGTAGAATTTCTTCATAATTGCGATTTAATAAAGCGACCGGGTTCTTCATCAAATGGGGCTTCGCATTGCATGCTCGGTTTTAGGATAGCGGGCTCAAAGAATAAAAAGAGGCCTTTTGATTCGCGCCTCTTTTTATTCATAGAATTCATGTTCTATTACTGTCTATTACTGGGTTACCGTATAGGTCCAGTTCAAAAAATTAGCAGTGATAACAAAGTTACCGGAACTAGCGGGTCCGGTGAAATTCGTATTGTAAAAATTATAGGTTGTACCATTATAATAACCAAAACTGCCTCCGCTGACCGTGTCATTGGTGCTGCCCACAGCATATTTTGTGCTCCAGGAACCGTTAACAGGCAATAGGAGGTATTGATTGGCTCCACTCAGTGCCAATTTCAACTGGAACTGGCTGGAATTAATTTGGGTGAACTGCTGAGAGGGTTCCGGAACAGGATTTGTCCATCCGCCGGGTGTTGAACTTCCGACAATGTATAAACTATCCGGAAAGACCCCGCTCCATGGTGTGACAGTTACAATACCTGTCTGGAAATTGAACCATATGATATACCATCCTGAAGTGGCTGGTCCTGTGAAATTATTATTGGCATTATAACCGAAGGTTCCACCAGTCCCCTGGAAATTGGCATCGTTGGTTGCGTATTTATTGGACCAGTCTCCATTTACTGGAAGGGCAAGGTATTGATTCCCGCCGCTCAGGTTAAATACTCCGGCATAATCCAGGGAATCCACTTGCTCAAAAACCTGTGTAGGCACAGGGACAGGATTAGACCATCCGCCGTTCGTTGCGTTGCCCACAAGATAAAGTTCGCCGGTTGAAGGGGGTGCGACGACGGCAGGAATTAAATAAGGAGTTACGCTGATCGTCAGAGTATTCGAAATCAATTGTTCGTTGTTGTTGGCATAGGATGAGATCACCCGCACATTCATATTATAGGTAACATTGAAAGCAAAGCCAAATCCAAGAGCTATGTTATTAATTTGTTCGGCAGTAAAAGAGTAGCCAAATTCCCCTACCACTCCGATGCTGACCGCCTTTGAAAAATTACGCCCTGCTGAATCGATTTGGATGGTAAAGGTCTCCGTGGAAGATTGCGTGGCATAACTGGGGTCCGTCCACGCAAGAATAAGCACAACATTAGATGAATCTGCAACCTGTGCAGCAATGGGAGTGGATGACGACCTCAATACAGGTGCATTTCCATTGGCATAATAAGTCGTCGGCAGATTACCCACTTTTGAACAGGAGTAGTGGATCAATAGTACAGCCACTCCGAATAGTATAATTCTTAAAAGATGTTTCATATTGTTGGTTTGTATGCTCATTTCAATGATTTTATTGTTGGGTCACAGTGATGATCCCCGATTGAAAATTCACGTCAAACTTATATGTCCCTGCTGCGGTCGGCCCGGGGAAATTATCGGACAGATCTAGTCCAAAGCTGCCACCGGAAAATGGCTGGGAGGCGGTGTTATTACAGGCATATTTATGTGACCAGCTTCCGTTGACGGGAAGAATCAGGTATTGGTCATCTGCATTAGAATTAGCAGGATTGCCTCCGGAAAGGGCAATTGTCAATTGATAATCTGTCGGACTAACCTGCGTGAATTGCTGGGAAGCAGGAACAGGATTTGTCCAGGCGCCCAAAAGCGGATCTCCGCCAACCAGAACTAGTGTACCTGAGGCGGGAGGGGCCACAACTGGCGGGGGTGCGTATGGTGTGACCGAAAAATTCAGTGTATTGGAATTGAGGGGATAAATATTTGCGGAACCCGAGGTATATGGGGCAATAAAGCAAATCACACGGACCTGTATATTGTGGGTCTGACCGAAAGCGAGTTGCATCCCATTTGCAATCAGGCTGTTCAGGGCTGTCACTGTAAAGTTAGTGGACAAGCCAGGACTGACCTGCACAGTTTGCATTGTCGGGCTGCTGAAATTGGCGCCAACCGAATCGAATTCAAGGTTATAGGTGACATTCTGTGAATTGATACCGTCCGTGAACAGGTAATTCGGGTTGGTCCATGAAAAAGTGATTGCATTGGAATCGGCATTCGCGGAATTCAATGGAATCGAATCGGACAATGAAGCGGAAAGAACAGGACTTGTGCCGGTGAGTAAGTAAACATTAGTCCCCTCCTTCTTACAGGCTCCCAGCAAAACCATGGCCCCGATCAGGAGAAAGCTTGATTTATTGAACAAATTTTTCATAATAATATATTTATGCGCTTTGGCTGGTTAATATCCGGGGTTTTGAACAAGATTGGGATTCGTCTGCAAATCGGTGATCGGAAGAGGATAGATATTCAAATGTCCATCCACCCCGGTACCACTGGCAACACCCCCCTTCCAGGGCCAGAGATAACTGCCGCTGGTAAATTCATTGAAACGAACAAGGTCCGTTCTTCTAAGGCATTCCCAATAGAGTTCCCTGCCTCTTTCGTCCAAAATGAAGGGGAGTGTCAGTTGGGCTGATGTGATAATGCCCGCACTGTCTCCATAAGCACGTTGCCTCAGCATATTGACATAATTCAGGGCCGCTCCCGCATTACCTCCGGATCCACCTTGTAAGGTAGCTTCGGCAAAGATCAGGTATTGTTCGGCAAGGCGGAAGAGGGGAAAATCAGTGGAACAGAACGTTCCTCCTGCATTGGGTTCCGCTTCCACACCTGTTGAAGTTATATTGGTGAACTTAACCACAGGGATGCCTTGCTGGAACTGGGCGATATTGTTGATCACATTTGTTACACCGGGCGTATTGAGAAAGATTCCTCTCTTATCGACGGTGGTATCAGGCGTAGGGAAAAGCGCGGGAAGATTGGCCGTTGCGCGATTTCCCGCCCAGCCGCCACTTGGCACCCCGTAAGTTGCTGAACTCATTGCATATCCCGCGCTGCCGGGTGTATAGGTTGAATTAGCACAAGAGCTGTTGACAAGGAAGGTAGTTCCTCCATAGGTCTGGGTATTGATCCCGTCATAAGGTATGGCCAGGATCACTTCAGGATTATTCAGGTTATTATCCGCTTCAAATAGATTGGCATAATGTGGCATCAGTGAATATCCGGCATTGATCACCATCTGGGAATAAGTGATCGCGTCGGCGTAGTCCGGAGTACCGGTATAAACCCCTGCATTCAGGTAGATGCGTGCCAGGAGAGCCCATGCCGCTGCCTGATCCGCCCTTCCGTACTCATTGGTATGGGGAGCCATTAGCGTACTGTCGCAGGAAAGCAATTCAGATACAACATATTGATATAGTTCAGCACGTTGGATCTGCTTGGGGAAGGAAAGTGGACCAACCGGAGTCGTTTCTGTAGCAAAAGGAGGATTTGCAAATAAATCCATCAGTATGGAATATTGATAGGCACGTAGGAACCGCGCTTCTGCTTTGTAAGCTGCAATATCAGCAGCAGAAGTACCCGTAATGCCCTTACTCGCTAATTCAGCGGAACCGCAATGGGAAATAAAGTCATTGCAAAGCGTGATCTGATAGAGGCTCCTGGAATAAAGACCGATCAGGATTGGATCGGAAGAGGACCAACTCATATTGTGAAAATCCGGCACACCGGGATCGCCCCAGGCACAGACGGCTTCGTCCGTACTTAGTTCCTCTGCATTCCAGAGACATCTTATGAAATCGGAAGTGCCCGCATCCACCCCGGCGATATCGGAGCTGGATGGGCCGCTAGCGCCAGTCAATGTATACCCGGAATAAACATTCGCCAGGGCAAGTTGATAGCCTGACGCAGAGGAATAGACGCTGTCCGTAAACACAGTGTTTGCCGGATAACGATTAAGATCCTTATTGCATCCCGTAAGTAGACCGGTCAGCAAGACGGGAAGAAGGAGTATTTTGAAAGGAATATGTTTCATATTTCTCGTTTTATTTATCAAGCAATCAGAATATCAGGTTTGCGCTCAGGGTAATCGTTCTCGGACGGGGGTAAAGTACATTGTCGATGCCACCATAAATTTCCGGATCCGAGCCCGTATATTTAGTTACTACGAATACGTTCTGGCAGTTAAGGGATATTTTCAATTTGTAGGACCCTTTGGATAAGGCGCCCACATTGTACCAGATAGCCAGGTTATCCATTTTCAGGAAGGAGGCATTCTCCACATAATAAGAGGAAAAGAACTGGTTGTTGTAAAAATTTGTAGACAAGACCGAAGAAGGCGCGTTCTGCAGGAAATTAGCAGGGTTGATGATATTGCGTTCCACAGCCAGATTGGAAGCCGCATTGTTATACATGTAATTTCCGATATTGGCTCTCAGGACGGTACTGATCCCCCATCTGCGATAACCAAAGCTGGTGCTGAAGCCATAGGTAAATGGAGCAAAGGGTGACTTGTAATGTATGAAATCATTTTGATTGATGATACCGTCACGGTTCTGATCCACATAGAGCCCTTCTATCGGCTTGCCATTGGTTCCATACACCTGTTGCAACACATAGAAAGAAAATGGAGTGTAGCCGACTGATTGGATCTGAATGGTATTGCCTGTACCTCCGCTGATCCCGCCCACTGCCAGACTGCTGTTTGATTCAGCGAGTGAATCCTGGGATACGGATAGATTGGTTATTTTAAACAGGTTGTATGCAAAATTAAAAGCGACGTCCCAACTGAAGTCTTTGCTTTTCACAACAGCAAGGTTAAGATTGAAATCGAGGCCATTGTCAGTCATATTGCCGACATTACGAGTGACCTGGTTCCCGAAATTGGTCAATTCCGGAACATAGACCGTCGCAATCAGGTTGCTGGTCTTTTTGTAATAATAGTCAACACTACCGGATATTCTGTTATTAATGAAACCGAAATCAAGTCCTGCATCCCTTGTTTCCGTGGATTCCCATTTCAGATCGGCTGCATAGGGAGCCGGAGACTGGAAATTATAGTAATTGTTGCCAAAATTGACTTTTGAAGTATTTCCGCTCAGGCTATAGAAATTCAGGTAGCCATAGTTGTTGGTCAGGTAGCTGGAAGTATTCAGGTATTGGTTACCAGTTACCCCGTCGCTAAGGCGCAGCTTAAGATCAGATACCACATCGGAGTTCTTCAGGAAATCCTCCTGATTGATCTTCCATGTGAAAGAACCGGAAGGGAATACCCCCCAGCGAAAGCTGGGGCCAAAACGTGAAGTCCCATCCGTGCGTATCGAACCCATCAGGGTGTATTTGCTATCGAATGTGTAGATCAGACGTCCATAATAAGATAGAAGGGTATTTTCATAGTAGTAGTTGGGGAATGTGGGGCCTGTACCCGGTAAAGTGTCATTGGAGGCGCTATAGGAATAATAGTTCCTGTAGTAATTATAGTTGTCGTAATACCCATATCCTGCAACAGCATTGATATTGCTCTTAATGGAAGGGATGTCCTTCAGGTAATTCAGGTAGAATTCAAAGACGGTATTCGAATAATCGTTATAGTAAGGATTGTTTTCACCTCTGAGAGAAGGGACGGAATTATAGGCCTGGGCTGCATCGGCCGGCACTACTGTCGAGCCGTTGTATTTTGCTATATCGTATCCCAGGTTCAAATTGGCATGCAAGTCCGGGAAGAATTGAAGACGGTAGTCCGCCTGGATGTTTCCGAAACTCCTTAGTGCATAATTCTCCTGGTTGTATTGTTTAAGCAGGGCCACAGGGTTTCTTGTTGAAAGAGAATTCGGAGTGGTGTCATTGTTCTGCCATTCATAGTAGCCTCCGAAATAACTGCCGGATTTATAGACGGATTGGGTCGGATCGAATGCTACGGCATCTCCGATCGCCCCGGTATTGGCCGTCCTTGAAGTCGTATTGGCCCCGTGCAGGTTGATATCAATTTTCAGGTGGTCGTCCAAAAGACGTGGACTAAGGCTTACGGAAAGAGCCTCCCTGGTCAGGTTATCCGTCAACAAGACCCCTTGCTGGTTCAAAAATTCTCCTGAAATCCGGTAGGGCATGTTTTTAAGGCTGCCGCTTATGCTAAGGTTATTATCTGAGGTAATGGCAGTCTGATAGATCTGTTTTTGCCAGTCTGTATTTGAAGTGCCCATCGTGGCGATCTGGGAAGCCGAACCGATTGAGCTTACGAGGTCCCTGAATTGTCCGGCAGATAGAACCGGATATTCTTTGGAGATGGTAGCTTCAGAAACCTGGGGAGTAAAGGTAAATATCGGCTTACCGCTTTTGCCTCTTTTGGTAGTGATCATGATGACTCCATTAGAAGCCCTTGAACCATAGATCGCCGTTGCAGCAGCATCCTTCAATACCGTTACACTTTCTATATCCTGGGGGTTGATGTTTTGAAAGTTTACTGAACTGAGCGGGACATTGTCAACAATGATCAGGGGATCATTGCTATTGTTCAGGGAGGCCCCCCCATGGATCCTGATCACACTTCCGGAACCGGGCTGACCGCCGTTGGAGGTCACGGAAACCCCAGCTACTTTACCGGCGATCAATTGGTCAGTCGTAGTGATGGATCCCGTTTGAAAATCCTTTGACGTAACTGTCGATACGGAACCCGTCAAATCTTTTTTCCTGACCGTTCCATACCCGATCACCACAACTTCACCCAGGGAATTATTGGTCTGAACCAATCTGACTTCCATGGAGCCGGTTATCGGGACTTCCTGGCTGGTATAACCGATGGATGAAATTATCAGGGTAGTAATGTTCTGCCTGATGGTTAATTTAAAAACCCCGTCCACACCCGTCGTAGTGCCCTTTGTCGAACCTTTGGGAATTACGGTAGCCCCCTCGATCGGAGAACCGTCTTTTGAATCTAAAATTTTTCCTGAAATAGTTTGATTTTGGGCCTGGGCGGTTGCTATGCTTAGGAGCAATAGCATTGGGATAAGCAACCTTTCAAGCAGTCGTTGTCTTCTCATATAGTGCAATGTTTAGTAGGTTTAGGGGAATCACCCTATCAAATTACCGTCGAAAACGTGTAATTTATACACAATATTTGTCAAAAATTTTCAGATGGCCAATTTTTTGTTAAAAAAAATTTAAAGGAAACGACTAAAATACCTGTTAATTTAAATAAAATTCAATGAGACCTGTTCAGCGTAATCTTTCTTATTGTTTATTTCCTTCAATTGCCGTTTAGTGGAGACTTTCAGGAATAAAGACCTTCCTGTTTCCTGAAACGCTGCATTTATCCTAAAAAAATTTAAAAAGTCAGGGAAGGCCTAATTTGCAGTTGTTTAATTAAATGCCATGCAAATCCACAATTGGACAATTTGCATTCTGATCCTTGTTATCGGTTGTAAAAAACCTGATAACCAGCGCATAGCGATTCCGCCTCCTGTCACGGTCCCCTCTTCTTTTGTAAAAGGCGCGGATATTAGCTGGCTGACCCAGATGGAATCCGGCGGTTATCTTTTCTATGATAGCACGGGTGCTGCAATGGATTGCATAGAGATCCTTAAGGAATTGGGGATCAACTCTATCCGGCTAAGGGCATGGGTGGATCCTTCCGGAGGCTGGTGCAATACTTATGACGTTGCAGTAAAGGCTCTCCGGGCCAAAAACCTCGGCATGCGCATCATGATCGATTTTCATTACAGCGATGTCTGGGCGGATCCGGGCCACCAGACCAAACCTGCTGCCTGGGCAAATGAAACCGTCGATTCCCTGGTTTCCACCTTATCCGGATATACTTCTTATGTACTCGATACCCTCCAATCCATCGGCATTTTTGCGGACTGGGTTCAGGTGGGCAATGAAACAGATAATGGCATGCTTTGGCCTACCGCCATGGCATCTGATTCCCTTCCCAATTATGCCAGACTTATCAATGCCGGTTATAATGCCGTGAAGTCGGTCAATGATTCCACTAAAGTGATCGTCCACTTGTCCGGAGGTAATGACAATAACCATTTCAGATGGCTTTTCGACCAATTGGATTCCTTCGGAGTGCAGTATGATATTATTGGAATGTCACTCTATCCGCCGACCGGAGGTTGGCAGGCCGAAGACTCTGAATGCCTGGCAAATATGAATGATATGGTAAACAGGTACCATAAACAGGTCATGGTCTGTGAAGTTGGTATGCCTGCTGATTCAGCATTCACTTGTGAAGCCTTTCTGACAGATATGATAGCCAGGATCAAATCCGTTTCCGGTGGAAATGGACTCGGGCTTTTTTATTGGGAACCGGAATGCTATAACTGGGAGGGCTATACGATGGGCGCTTTCGACAGCACAGGAAGACCAACGGTAGCATTGAATGCCTTTTTACACTAAAATTAAGCGATATGAAAAAAATACTCTTTTTTAGCGCAGCATTCCTGTTGTTTTCCTTTTCGAATCTTGAAAGACAGAAAAAACCTGAAAAAATATTGGGCGCAGATATCTCTTTTCTGCCTGAGCTTGAAAACAGGGGAATGGTATTCAGCGTAGGGGGCTTAGTAAAAGACCCATTGGATATCTTGAAGGATCATGGCTTCAATTATATCCGGCTGCGGATCTTCAATGATCCGGCAGCGGACAGCGGCTATTCCCCTAAAAAGGGATTTTGCGATCTGGAACATACCAAGGCCATGGCCCTTCGGGTAAAGAAAGCCGGGATGAAATTTCTGCTTGACTTTCATTACAGCGACTACTGGGCAGATCCGGGAAAACAATTCAAACCGGCTGCCTGGAAAAACCTGGATTTTGCTGGCTTGCAAAAGTCAATCTATGATTTCACCAAAAAAGTGATGCAGGAATTAAAAGATCAACGTACTGCTCCCGATATGGTCCAGGTCGGTAACGAGATCAACCATGGCATTCTCTGGCCAACAGGGAATTTTAGTCATCCGGATACACTGGCGGCATTTCTGAATTCCGGCATCAGGGCAGTGAAAGAAATCAGCCCTTCGACCCTGATCATGCTGCATATTGCCTGTGGCGGCCAAAACCAGGAATCCAGGAATTTCCTGGACATGATGATCGCCGACCATGTCCGTTTTGACGTGATCGGAGAATCCTATTATCCGCAATGGCATGGGACCCTTGGCCAGCTTGATTCAAATCTGCAGGATCTTTCACAGCGTTACAAGCAGGATGTGGTAGTTGCTGAATATACCCTGCATAAGAAAGAAGTGAATGATATTGCTTTCGGGCTAAAAGGGAAGCGCGTGACTGGTACCTTTATCTGGGAACCTTTGAACACCTGGGAACAGTTCTTTAACCGAAAAGGCCAGGCGATTGATTCCTTGCTGAATATATATCCGGCTATCAAAGAAAAATACATGGTAAATTAGGATCGGGCTCTTAAAAATCTATTCCGAACCAGGTCTTTCTTTCCTTTTTTCGGTATTTTTCGTAATTGAATTTGTAGAGTTTACCAGGGCGGTGAGGAACATCCAATTCATATTCCTTTGTGTCTTGTAAAAGGCCCATGGAGAAAAATTTTTTCCTGAAATTCCTTCGATCCAGTTTTACCCCAAGGATCGATTCATAGAGGTTCTGCAATTCCCTTAAAGAAAATTTCTTTGGCAGGAGGCTGAATCCCAATGGGTGTTCCTGGACTCTTTTCTGCAACCATTCGTGGCAGGTATCCAGGATCTTCTTATGATCGAAGGCCATTTGTGAAATGCTGCCTATACGGTGCCAATGAAGCTCATTGTCATTGCTTTTGAGTTTATGGTGCTGGATATTGATCAATGAACAATAGGCTATCGTGACGACTCTTGCAGCCGGATGCCGGCCGACCTCTCCAAAAACGCTGACTTCTTCCAGGTACACATCCGTCATACCGGTTCTGTCTTTCAATACACGATAGGCTGCCTGGTTCAGATTCTCATGATTGTTGACCAGGTCACCTAACAGGGACCACCTGTCTTCAAAGTTTTCAAGATCGGACTTGATCAGCAGCACCTTTAATTCATTCTCATCGAATCCAAATATTACGCAATCCACCGAGATACCGATTATCCCATCGTCCTTTAATTCCTTTAAGATCGTCTTTAATTTTTTCTGCCTGGCTGTCATATTTTTTTAAGCAATCGTGTTTGGAAATAATTCAAAGGAAGTCACGAATATAATGATCTGGAAAAAAATTTCATAACTTTTCTTGCATGATTAATATTCAATTGTTTGAAAAACCAGGCATTGATCATTTGACATTCATTCTTAAATTTGGTTGCAAAAGCCAATAACATGTATTCCCGGGATCAAACGATCAAATTGCAAAAAGAGACGGAATCCTTATTGCGGCTTATCGGAAACCAATCTTTTCCTCCTGGAAAAATCGGGTTGCTGAGGGATGTTCTTCGATTTCATGAATACCGTTATTATATTCTGAACGAGCCGCTTGTAGCCGATCAGGAATACGATATCCTATATAAAGAGTTGGAAAAAGCGGAAAGGGAAAACCCTTTGCTGATTAGTCCCGGTTCACCCACACAAAGAGTCGCCAGGGACCTGACAAAGGATTTTCCGACAGTACAACACCTCGTGCCCATGCTTTCCCTGGAAAATTCCTATGATGCCGATGATCTGGTTGGCTGGGACCGAAAGGGCCGGGAATTGACCGGGCTGAAAGCGATTGAGTACTGCGTAGAACCGAAATTTGACGGCGCCAGTATTTCCCTGATCTACGAAAATGACCTTTTTACCCGGGGAGCTACCCGTGGAGACGGGGTCGAAGGAGATGATATCACTACCAATATCAAACAGGTCCGAAGCGTTCCCCTTGAAGCTGCTTTTTCTTCCTATGGGATCAATCAGATCGAGATCAGGGGAGAAGTTCTGATGACCAAGAAAAATTTTCAGAAATACAATGAGTCTCTTGCGGAACAAAATCTCGCTCCCCTGGCCAATCCTCGCAATTCGGCTGCAGGCACCCTGCGTATAAAGGATCCCCGTGAAGTGAGCAGGAGAAACCTGGAAGCCTTTCTGTATCACGTTAGCTTCTACACACATACGGAAGCCCATTCTAAGAACAGAGAGCTGTTGCGAACCCATAGCGGTAATCTGGAAATGTTATGGAATCTGGGATTCAGGAGTCCCCAGAAGGAAAAAAAAGTAATGAAGGGTATCGAATCCGTGATTGGCTATTGTCATGAGTTCGAAGCCCGGCGTGATGATCTCCCCTATGAGATCGATGGCCTGGTCATTAAGGTCAATGATATTGCTTTACAGGATCAAATGGGCATGACGACCCATCATCCCAGATGGGCAATCGCCTTTAAATTCAAAGCGAGACAGGCGACAACAACCTTGAAATCAGTCGAATTCCAGGTTGGAAGAACTGGGGCTGTAACGCCTGTGGCAAAACTGGACCCTGTCTCAATAGGTGGAGTGACAGTAGGCAGCATATCCGTGCACAATGAAGAATATATAAGGGAAAAAGACCTGAAAATCGGAGATAAGGTGTTGATCGAAAGAGCAGGCGATGTAATTCCCCAAATCGTAAAATCCATGGCGGAGTTGAGAAAGGGGGATGAACAGAGTATTCATTTTCCTAAAAATTGCCCGGTATGTGGAAGCAAATTGGCAAAGGAGGAAGAAGAAGCGGTTTGGAGATGCGTCAATATCGAGTGCCCCGCCCAGGTCGTAGAAAAAATCATTCATTTCTCGAGCAAGGATGCTATGGATATCCGTGGCCTCGGGGAAGCCAATATCAGAAAATTTTATGAATTAGGTTTTCTGAACGACATACCCGGAATATATCAATTGCCCATAGATAAGATCGGGTCGATTGAAGGATTCGGAGATAAAAGCATCAGCAATCTCAGAACAGCTATCGAAGCCTCAAAATCCCAACCCCTCCATCGGCTGGTATATGCCCTGGGCATCCGGTTCGTTGGGGAAACCACGGCAAAAGTGTTGGCGAGCGCTGTGGAATATCTTCCCGAATTGAAAAACAAGAACCTGGAAGATCTGCAGAACCTTGAAGATATCGGCCCTAAAGTGGCTGGAAGCATCCTCAGGTTTTTTCAAATTCCCGATAATATCCTCATGCTTCAGGAACTGGAAAAGCTAGGCATCAATATGCACAATGAACGCCAGAAAAAAAGCATAGATGGCCATTTGGATGGTAAGAGTTTCCTGTTCACCGGCACGCTTACCCAGCTCAAGCGCAGCGAAGCGGAAGAGCTGGTTGAAAAGAATGGAGGTAATATCCTGTCAGGTGTCAGCAGCAAACTGGACTACCTGGTGACCGGGGAGGATGCAGGATCCAAACTGGAAAAAGCGAAAAAGATAAGCTCTATCAAGATCCTTAGCGAACAGGAATTTCTCAGGATCGTCGGTTCCTGAATTAAGACAACTCCATTAACATTTACCGGTTGAGATCCTGAAATTCTTCCCTCAGGTGAGGGTCGTAATTATTTTCCGGGCCTGATTATATTCGAATCAGTTTTTCGTAACTTTCAGAAAATTGCATGTCATGGTAAAAAAAATTCCCAGCGAAATATGGAAGCCGCTAGAGTTTCCTGGCTGGAAACAACTCCGTAAAAAATATGCAGTATCTTCTCATGGCCGAGTAGTAAGTTATATCGACGATATCCACGAAGATGGAAAATTATTAAATGGCTCTATAACCACCGGCTACCGTACGCTCAACCTCCATCGATCCGGGAGCAATGGCACACTCTATATTCATCGTGAAGTTGCCAGGGTATTCCTGCGCAAAAGCAGCCCCAAACAGAAATATGTCATCCACCAGAATTTTGACAAATTAGATAATAGCGCAAAGAATCTAAGATGGTCTTCCCTGGAAGAAATGGTGCAACACCAGCAGAAGAGCCCTGCAAAAATCGCATACAAGAAAGTGCAGGCCAACCGGACCCAGGGCCTGAAACTTTCCATCAGCGATGTACGGAGCATCAAGAAAACTTTAAGCAGCCGCACTAATGCTGTTCCAATCAAGAAACTGGCGGAAAAATACGGAGTAAGCGAAATGACGCTATACCGGATCAAGAGCGGGGAAAACTGGTCCAGGGTTAAATAATTGCAGAGTCCATTTAGCTATTCACCGACTATCCCGGTAATCAAAACATCAGGCAACCTACATGCCTTTTACGCGTATATTTGTATGACCCGAAAGGGTTGTATTTTTTACTTGCCATCCCAATAAGCTTTGAAACGCTTATACACGTATACATCTTTAATTCAACTGTCAAAACAAAATCAAGAAATCATGAAAAAACTGACATTACTGAGTTTCGTATTTATCGGAATTATTTATTCAATGGTAGGCTGCTCAAAAAACTCAACCGGTTCAACAGGTCCGCAGGGTCCTGCAGGTCCGGACAATGTGACCTATTCGCCATGGATTGCATTTAATATGACCTATGAAGGGATCGACACCAGCGTATCTGCAAATGACAGCGTATATTTTCAGGGCATTAGCACGGTCACCCTTACACAGAATGTGCTGGACAGCGACCTGGTATTGTTATATGTCCAAACGGATTTCGGCACTAATGGAGCAGAAACCGTCATTGATGCGGCGGACCTTGCACCTTATCTGGATGTGGAATATTCGCTGAACACTATCAGTCTGACCTCCTATGGCGGCAATCTGATCAATTACGGTTATACGGCTTTCAGGTTCGTGATCATTCCAGGTACCATACTGGCAACGGACAGTTATCTGAAAAACTATACAAAAGAACAATTGAAGACGGCTGATTACAGCGTGATCGCCAAAGCGCTTGGAATCAGCAGTTCGGGTTCCAATACAAAATAGCAATTTTTTTGATTGTGTTTTGGCCAGCCCCGCTTTTTGCAAAACGGGGCTGGTTGTTTCATGCCAATCCTTGGGTTAAACGGAAGTCAATCAAGAAGTTCTATTTTAAAAGGGCCGCAATAAATCGCCTCGGAAAATGTTATTAGTGGTGTAAATCCCTCATCATGAAAAAAACATTTATCGGGTTGTTCCTGTGCGCTTCCTTTGCCTGCGGTCTGTTTTCCTGCCAGAAAGGTGCTGCCGGCCCCCAGGGCCCCGCAGGAACTAATGGAACAACTGGCCCGGCGGGGCCTGATACCGTTATCTATTCCCTCTGGATGCCGGTTACCATGAGTATCGCTGAAACCTATGTCGATTCCCTCGGCAACACGGATACCCTTTATGCTGACACGATTCCCGCTCCAGTCATTACACAAAATATCCTGGATAGCGGAATGATCCTTTCCTATCTTTCCTTTATTGATTCCACAGGAGCCACGAATGTGGTTAGCGCTGCTCCATATTTCAGTTCGGAGATCTTCCAGGTTGGACAAATCCTGCTGAATTCCATCAATGTGGATCTTTCCATCGGATATTCCTACCGGTATGTGATCCTGCCCGGAACAGTACTAGCGACGAATTCTTACTTGAAAAGCCTTAGCCGGGAACAATTGAAGTCTGCAGACTATAGCTTTATATGTAAGGCCCTGGATCTTCCCTCAGGCAGAAAGACGGGGAATTAATCTTGCCTTTACTTTAACTGGACCGGTTTCATCAGTTTCAATTCGTTGATTATATTGGAAGCGCCTCCTAATTTGTCGATGCACCAAAGCACATAACGAATGTCCACGCAAATGGTCCTGTTATAGACCGGATCGAATGCGATTTTGTGGCTGAGGGCTTCATAATTGCCATCAAATGCAAGTCCTATCAGTTCGCCAAGTGAATTCAGGACTGGTGAACCGGAGTTTCCCCCTGTTATATCATTGGTTGTGATAAAGGTTACAACCAGGTCGTTTTTCTGTTTGTCGATATATTGTCCGAAGTCCTTTTTATTGGCTAGTTCAATCAATTTTGGAGGAAGATCAAATTCATAATCACCGGGGATATATTTTTCGAGCGCCCCCTTCATCGTACACACATAATCGTAATGAACGGCATCCCTGGGATTATAGGACTTCACATTTCCATAGCTAACCCGCATGGTAAAAGTCGCATCGGGATAACGGACCTTTTTTGGATCCATTTGCATGATCCCCTTGAGATAAAGGCGGCCATAATCATTGTTTCTTGCATTGAATTGTTGGTAAATAGACAGGTATTTGCCCTGCCAGTTTTTCAGAAATGCGCTTGCATGCGCATAGGCCGGATCAGCCTGCAAAACCGTCGCATCGGGACTCGCGCTAAATGTATTCCATTTGGCATCGTTAAAAATCATCGTTTGGTCGAAGACATTTGCCGAGTATTTTTTGTAAGTGTTTTCATCATGAAGATCTCCAAAACTTCCTTTGAGATTTTCAAAGAAACCGACCGGGTGCTGGCTTTTGTCAATGTCAGAATAAAACATCATGGTCGTTGCCGCCAGAATTTCCTGATCGGAGATCCGGTTCTCGCTTTCAAGGAATTTTTTTCTTGCCTCATTTGCTGCTTCCATTGCCTTATGCACATCACCCCCGTTTGTTTTTACAAGGGCATTTTCCACTTGTTGCAAAGAAGCTGCAAAGGCGATCAGTGGCGAGCCAAAGACACCTTCATTTAAGTAGATTCTTTGTTTGGAATAGGGTCTCCAATCCTCATAGGCTTTCTGCCAATCGGTAAAAAGATTCTCGAATTCCGGCTTGCCCTTGGCCCATGCCTGAAACTTTTCTTCCACACCCTTTTTCTGCTCATAGATATGGTATTTGACCAGTTGTTTGCTTTCTCCATCATAGAATTTCCAGTAATTGGCAATCCCTGCATAACTGGAAGCCAGTTGAAGCTTCACCGCAGGGTCCTTTTTCATTTGCTCGAACATATCCTTAAGGCGGATATCCCTCAGATTTACTATGGAAGGATTATCGATCTCTATTTTTTGTTTCACTCCCAGAGAAGTTTCATAACGATTCGTGCCGCCGGGATATCCGTAGATCATCGCATAATCCCCGTCCTTCAGACCTTTGATAGAGACTGGCAGAAAATATTTTGGCTTTAAGGGAATATCGTCAGGGGAATATTTGGAGGGCTTACCATCCTTACTCATGTAAACCCGGAAAATAGAAAAGTCTCCTGTATGCCGGGGCCATTCCCAGTTGTCGGTATCGCCACCAAATTTTCCTACGCTTTCCGGGGGAGCCCCGACCAGGCGGATATCATTATAGCGTTGATAGACGAATACCAGAAACTGATTGCCCTTGAAAAGCGGGCTCACCCTGCCCATGATACTGTTTTGTTCATCGGAATACCTCTTGTTGATCGACAGAATGACAGATTGCATTTTTTTCTGCCTGTCCATCTCCTTTAAGTCCCCCAAAGAATCCAGCACTTCTTTTGTCACATCTTCGATCTTGATCAGAAAATCTGCATATAGGTCCTGGGCCGGAATCTCTTCCTCTTTGCTGCGGGCGTAAAAGCCATCATGCAGGTAATTGTGCTGGATCGAGCTGGCATCCGTAATGGCCTCATAACCGCAGTGATGGTTGGTAAAGATCAGGCCCTGTGAACTAACGATCTCCCCTGTGCAGCCTCCGCCAAAAATGATCACTGCATCCTTGATAGAAGCTTTGTTGATGCTGTATAATTGTTCCTTCGTCAGTTTAAGCCCCTTCTTCACCATGTCAGCGTAGACCTGCTCCCCGAGAAGCATAGGGAGCCACATGCCCTCATCGGCCAGGGATTTAAAAGACAGAACCAGGCAAAAAATCGCTGCGAGTAGTTTTTTCATTACAGAACTTTTATTGGTCATTAAATTGTTTTATTCAGTGTTCCCCATAAGAGATCCTTCAATGCTGCCAGCCCCTGACCGGTAACCGAGGAAATAAAGATATGCGGTATCGATTCAGGCAGCTCCGCAGCAATCTCCATTTTTAATTCCTCATCCAATAGATCGCATTTACTCACCGCAATTAAAAATTCCTTGTGCAAAAGCTCGGGGTTGAATTTTTCCAATTCCTTAAGTAGAATCGCGAATTCTTTTTTGTGGTCCGGCGAGTCGGCTGGAATCAGGAAAAGCAGCACCGGATTTCTTTCGATATGCCTGAGAAAGCGGTGCCCGAGTCCCCGACCTTCTGCGGCCCCTTCGATGATCCCGGGCAGGTCCGCAATACAAAAGCTTCTGCCTTCCCGGTATTCCACCATGCCCAATTGAGGGGTGAGGGTAGTGAATGCATAATCCGCGATTTTTGGTTTTGCTGCCGTCATGACAGAAAGCAGTGTGGATTTGCCCGCATTGGGAAACCCAACCAAACCGACATCCGCCAGGACTTTCAATTCCAGGACCTTCCAGCCCTCCGATCCCGGCTCCCCCGGCTGCGCATGTTCAGGAGCCTGGTTGGTAGCCGTGGCGAATTGAGCGTTTCCCAATCCCCCCCTTCCTCCGCGTATCCAAATCACTTCCTGGCCGTCCTCCATCAATTCCGCTTCCTTTTTCTGTGCGATCTCGTCGCGGGCTATTGTCCCCAAAGGAACTTCAATGATGATATCCTTTCCAGTCCTGCCGGTGCAGTTGCTGCCGCTGCCATTCTCCCCGTTTTCTGCCAGCACATTTTTATAATAGCGCAGATGCAGCAGGGTCCAGAGATCTTTATTGCCTCTCAGGATGATATGGCCTCCCCTGCCTCCGTCCCCTCCGTCCGGGCCTGCCATGGCATTGAATTTGGTCCGCATAAAATGCTTGATTCCGGCTCCCCCGTGACCACTGCGGCAAAAGATCCTGATCTGGTCGACAAAATTTGATTTCTCCACTCAACTGATTTAGGCGCAAATATAGACCAAACGGCCAGCAGGAAATTAGTGGTTCCGAGTGCGTCAAAACAGCGGCTTTTCCGTAACATAACAAGTACCCTTAAAAAGGGCAAGCAACTCATCCTCCTGGTTCTTGACTTCAACAAGGTAGATGCCTGTTTTCCTGGTATGAGAAACCCGCCTGGTTTCCGCAATCAGCAGATCCCCCTCCTTCCCCGCCTTCGAAAAAGATATGGAAACATCAAGAGCCAGGGTAATCTTCCCGCTGTTATTGCAGGCAAAAGCAAATGCGCTATCTGCCATTGCAAAAACCACCCCTCCGTGGGCAATCCCGAAACCGTTCAACATGTCGGAACGAACCCTCATGCTGATCTTACAGTAATTGGGTTTCACATCGATGATTTCCATGCCCATCCATTTGCTGAAATGGTCAGCCTCGAGCATTTTGGAGACAATCTGCGGTTTATCAGTAAGGGATTTATCTATCTTGGTTTGGTTCATGAATTTCGGTTTTACATCATTCACCTTTAAAATTCGGAGGCCTTTTCTCAAGAAAAGCGGATATTCCTTCCCGGTAATCCTCAGTTTGTCCTGCAGCCTGCTGTAATTGGTCTTCAAGGGCCAATTGTTCTTCGAAGGAATTCGCCATCGAAGCGTTCAGCGCTTTTTTGATATAGGCAAGGGCCCTGGTCGGCAATAGGGATACCGTTAGAGTCAGTTTCCAGGATTCTGCGGCAAATTCACCGTCCGGATAAACCTTATAGACCAGGCCCATTTTTTCGGCATCGATTGCATTGAGCCTTTCTCCCAGCATCGACAGTGCAGAAGCTTTCTGGAATCCGATGAGACGGGGAAGAAAAAATGTACCACCGCTATCCGGTATCAATCCCACTTTTGAAAAAGCCTGTACGAAGGAGGATGAATGAGCAGCTACAACAATATCGCAGCAGAGTGCGATATTGGCTCCGGCGCCTGCAGCTACACCATTGACAGCGGCCAGCACAGGTTTTTCCAGGTTTCTGATCCTTCTAACGATCGGATTATAATGTTCTGAAAGGATCTGGCCAAAGCCGGGTGCATCCGGACCTATCAATTCGCCCAAATCCTGACCTGAGCAGAAAGCTTTTCCTGCGCCGGTAAGGTAGACGGCTCTTATATGCTTGTCCATTGCGACCCTGTCAAGCGCCTCTTGCAGATCAAGGGCCATTTCCCGGTTGAATGCATTGAATTTTTCCGGCCTGTTCAGTGTGATCTGGCAAATCCTTTCTTTTATTTCTATCTGGATGGTTGGCATGTTGATTTCAGTGGCATTTAAAATAATCGAAGGGCTCCCGGCAATCATTGCATTGGTAGAGTGCCTTACAGGCCGTCGAACCAAATTGACTGATCAGTCTGGTCTTATAGGACCGGCAATGCGGACACTGTATGGCTTCTTCTTCATGAAAGAGCTTTGTATCACAGACCTGCTGCTTTGAGTTCGGAGGGGCAATACCAAAAGCACGCAGCTTTTCTTTGCCGGATTCCGTCATCCAATCCGTGGTCCATGCAGGAGAAAGAAGGGTCGTGATCTTTACCCCGTAAATCCCATTTTGCAAAAGGACCATACGGGTCTGGATCCGGATCGTATCCATGGCGGGGCAACCGCTATAGGTCGGCGTCAGGATCAATTCCAGACCGGATCCATTGATCCGGATATCTCTCAGGATACCCAGGTCGATTATCGAGAGCACAGGGATTTCGGGATCAGTCACCTGCTCCAGGATTTGACGGACTTTTTCGATTGTAATATGTTCAGACCGAATCATTTCTTTTAATAATTACCACTCGCAACCAGGATATGCTCTTTGCATGAACTGCATTTCGGCCAATAATTGACCCAGGTGCTCTGTATGTTTACCGGTCTTGCCTCCTGTTTGCATCCATTCATTTCCCGGAACCGGCAAAACTGCTTCTTCAAAAACCTCCTGAATTTTTTCAAGCCAGGTTTCCTTCAGGGTGGCTGGATCCGGCCCATACCCTTCAACGGCAGCGGCCAATTCATAATGTGCCGGTTCTAACAATTCTCCGGTATACATCCACAATTGGTCCAGTGCGTCCAGTATCCTGGAACGGCTTTCCTGCGTGCCATCGCCCAACCGGATTACCCATTCACTGCTCCATCGCAGATGATAGGTCGCTTCTTTCAGCGATTTCTCCGCAATGGCAGCCAGATCATCGACCCCGGAATGCTGCAATTTTTCAAACAATAGGGTTTGGTAGGCACTAAAGAAAAACTGCCTCAATATGGTCACCGCCCAGTCCCCACGGGGCAATTCTGCCAGCAAACAGTTCTTGAATTCGGGAACATCCCTCAGATATGCGAGTGAATCTTCGGTAGCGGGATCGTTCAGACCGGACTGGTTGATCTGCCTGGCAGCATAATCATAGAAATTTCTCGCCTGTCCGATCAGGTCCAGGGCAATATTTGAAATGGCGATATCCTGTTCCAATACCGGCCCATGGCCCGTCCATTCGCTGTTGCGATGGGAGAGGATCAGGGCGCTGTCCGCCAGGTACAAAGTGTAACTCAATCGATTTTCCATGGTATCACATATTCTTTACCTCCTCCGGCAAATCATAAAAAGTAGGATGCCTGTAGGCTTTGTCGTTTGCGGGATCATAAAGTGAATCTGAATCCTCCGGATTAGACGCGTGTATATATTTTGATTCCACCACCCAAATGCTCACGCCCTCCATTCTGCGTGTATAGACATCCCGGGCATTTTCAATGGCCATGCGTGCATCTGTTGCGTGAAGGCTGCCGGCATGTTTATGATCCAGGCCATTCTTACTTCGGATAAAAACCTCCCAGAGAGGCCAATCTTTATTCATATATACATAAATTGAATTAGGCTGCACGGGCGGATTTTGCCCTTCTTTTCTCCGCATGTGCAGCAGCAGCTTCCCGGACCCAGGCCCCGTCTTCATGTGCTTTGATCCTGGTCGCCAGTCTTTCCTTATTACAGGGTCCATTGCCGTTGACCACATTCCTGAACTCCTTCCAGTCTATTTCTCCAAAATCATATTGCTGCCTTTTTTCATTCCATTTGAGTTTTTCGTCAGGCAATTCAAGACCCAGCACTTTCACCTGCTGTGCACACATATCCACGAAACGCTGCCTCAGTTCATCATTAGAAAACCGTTTGATCTTCCATTCCATGCTCTGTCTGCTGTGCGGTGAAGATTCATCTGCCGGTCCGAACATCATGATACTGGGCCACCACCAGCGGTTGATAGAATCCTGCACCATATTCTTTTGCGCTTTTGATCCCTGCGATAATTTAAGGAGGATATCAAAGCCCTGCCGCTGATGAAAACTTTCCTCCTTGCAAATCCTGACCATAGCACGGCTATAAGGGCCATAGCTGCAACGGCATAGAGGGACCTGGTTCATTATCGCCGCCCCATCCACCAGCCAGCCGATGGCTCCAATATCAGCCCAGCTAATGGTAGGATAATTGAAGATGGATGAATATTTTGCTCTCCCGGAATGCAATTGATCGATCATTTCCGCTCTGGAAATACCCAGGGTCTCGGCCGCCGAGTACAAATAGAGGCCATGGCCGGCTTCATCCTGCACTTTGGCAATGAGTATGGCCTTTCTCTTAAGGGAAGGCGCTCTTGTGATCCAATTGCCTTCGGGCAGCATTCCGACAATTTCGCTATGTGCATGCTGCGAGATCTGGCGGATCAGGGTCTTGCGATATTGGTCGGGCATCCAGTCTTTCGGTTCAACCCGGATTTCGTGGGTTACCTTTTCCAAAAAATGTTTTTCATCCTGCAAAGCGATCATAGCTTGAATTGATGAATAAAGGTAAATCATTTTCGGAAGACAAACTAACAAGCGTTAGCTTTTGCAAGGGTGGATTTTTAATCCTGGGATGGTTTTTTATACGGACAGTCCGAATTCCGGGCAGTCGTGACGAGTGAAAAATCTTACCGAATGATTACATTTACAAACCAAAACTTGCCAAATGAGAAAAATGCTCCTGCCTGCGGCCAGCCTTTTATTGACGGCTTGCAACCAGCCACCCCAAAATAACAATGCAGTGGATAATAAATCCAAATTTTCAACGGAAGGAAAGAAACCCATCGTCTATACCACGGCGGATAGCACGACTTATCGCCTGAGCCCAACGGACACATTGACTTTTAAGGACCTGCCGCAGCCTCTAGAAACCCAGGTCTGTGTTTTTGTGGATCCGACTAAGACCTTTCAAACCCTGCTTGGCATCGGCGGCGCCCTGACAGATGCGGCGGCAGAGACCTTCGCAAAACTCCCCAAAGACAAACAGGATGAACTGCTCAGTGACTATTATGACCCGGAAAAGGGAATCGGCTATACGCTGGGAAGAACGAATATACATAGCTGTGATTTTTCAAGCGAAACCTATACCTATGTAAAGGACAATGACAGCAGCCTTCAATCCTTTTCCATCGATCATGATAAGAAATACAAGATCCCATTCATCAAGGAGGTCATCGCTGCTGCTGGCGGCAAGCTCATATTGTTTTGCAGTCCATGGAGTCCGCCGGCCTGGATGAAAACCAATAATGATATACTTCATGGCGGTAAATTGAAGCCTGAATATTACCAGGCATGGGCAAATTACTATGTCAAATTCATCAAAGCCTATGAGGCAGAAGGCATCCCTATCTGGGGCCTAACCATACAGAATGAACCCATGGCCACCCAAACCTGGGAATCCTGCATCTATAGCGCGGAAAATGAGAGAGATTTCCTGAAGAATAACCTCGGGCCAACTCTCCAAAAAGAAGGGCTGGGAGATAAGAAAATCATGGTTTGGGATCATAATAAGGACCTGATCTATCAGCAGGCCAGCACCATTCTCGGCGATCCCGAGGCCGCGAAATATGCCTGGGGAGTGGCTTTTCATTGGTATGAGGATTGGAGCGGGGGAACCCAGCAATTCGATAATCTTACACGTGTGCATGAGGCTTTCCCGGATAAGAACCTGCTATTCACTGAAGGCTGCAACGGCCCATTCAATATGAATAAGATTTATGAATGGAAACTTGGCGAACGATATGCGCAAACCATGATCCATGATTTCAATAATGGTACGGTTGGATGGACGGACTGGAATATTTTACTCGATGAAGAAGGAGGTCCCAATCATGTGAAGAATTTTTGCTTCGCTCCAATTCATGCCGACACGAAGACTGGCAAATTGATCTATACCAATGCTTATTATTATATCGGCCATTTTTCAAAATTCATCAGGCCGGGTGCCAAAAGAGTGATCAGCGCTTCAAGCAGGAGCCCATTGCTGACCACGGCGTTTATTAATCCCGATGGGAAATTAGTAATCGTCGTGATGAACCAAACGTCCATGAAGATCCCATACAAACTCTGGATCGCAGGGAAAGCAGCAGATGTGACAGCCTGGCCACATTCCATAGCGACGATCGTTTTGTAAATTATTGAACCCCATTGGATCGTTGAAGGGCCTGAATGCGAATCCGGGTACCATGAGGGATTTCATCATCCCAAATGATCTCCCATCCGGCTTCGGATGCCCGAAGCTTCATATTTCTCAATCCATTGCCCTGGGGTTGATCCAAATTCTTTCCCAAACCATTTCCATCGTCGATGATGGAGACCGACCATAAAATGCTGCTCTCGATGGATATTGTAAGGTTATTACAATGGCTATGCCTGAGCCCGTTGTTTACCGCTTCCTGCATGATCCTGAAAAGATGAAAGGCGTGGGCCGAGGTGAATTCAAGGTCCTTATCGATAGACTCTGTCAATTGAATGTTGATGCTGCTATAACTCGGCCCAATCTTTTGCAAAAAAACTTTGAAACGATCGCTGATTGAGGTAAGTAAAATCGCTTCCCGGTTCAGAGCCCAGATCGTGTCATTCAGTTGGGTTACAATTGCAGTTGAATTATGGTGCAGTTCTTCCATCATCGGCAGGCTTCGATCTGTTTCGCGTATCCTGCTTAGATTGGCTGCAATGGCGGCCGCATAGGCTCCAAGATTATCGTGCAGATCACGGCTGATGCGCTCCCGTTCATGCTGGATTTCCTGCTTGACCTGCATTTCTTTAATCTTCTGAGCGTATTTGCGGTGGTTGTATTGCCAGATGATAAGGGATAAAATGGCTGTGAGGCATGAAATTGCGGCTGCAATAAACCACCAGGATTGCCACCAGGGATGGCGGAGGATGATTACAAATTTCCTGTAAAAAACTGTTTCAGGTGAAAGGATGGGGCTCCATTTCACTTCAAATCCATAGGTTCCTGGAGTAATGGTATAGCGAATGGCCGTAGGTTGGTGGGTGCTTTGCCATGTTTTTTCAAATCCATTCAATCGATAGCTATAGGTATATTCATCTGTATTAAACAATCCCAGGGCCGCCAGATCCATTTGGATGTGATTCTGATCATAGTTTAGCAATATCGTGTCTCCGATCCAATTTGTCAGATTGTGATTGAAATAGGACCCATTGACAACCAGCCGGGTGATATTGAGTATGGCGGTATCCCTTGTTGTAGAAAGATTTCCAGGTTGGAAAGCATTGATCCCGTTTACCCCCCCGAAAAATAGTTTGCCATTTTCAGATTCAGCGGCCGATTCGGTATCGAATTCATTGCCCTGGAGCCCAAATTCCTTTGTATAATTTTTAATTGTACCGTTGAAGGGGACAAAAGATATACCCATATTGCTGCTGACAAAGACCGAATCCGTTCTTCCAACAGGCAGGATTGCATAAATAAAGTCGCTGAAAAATCCAGATTGCACAAAAAAGGACTTGATCAAATCGCCGGATTCTGAAAAGACATAAAGTCCCCTATCTGTTCCTACCCAAATGTGTTTCAGAGAGTCTTCGGCAAAACATCGTACCGTATAACCTCCCTTAATTTTATAAGTCCCGGAAATTTTATTCTGTTTTATCCGGTAGATAATCCCTGTATAGCTACCTGCCCAGATCACCAGATCGGTTGTCCGCAGAAAACAGGTGAGGGAATTGTTATACTGCTCTGTAAGGGGCAATTGTCTTTCTGCGCGTACCAGAACATGACGTCGGAAAACACATCGGAATACATTGTTCGGACTTGCCGCATAAACGGTTGAATCATCGGCTGACTGCAGATTATTGATCCACTGAATAGAATTCAATTCTTTTTTTGTTGATTCATCCACATTCATCAGAAGGCCGGACAATCTTTTTTCCCTGATATTTGCCAGATACCATCCATGGGCATCCCCAGTAGTGACCAAAAAGAAGGGATCGTCCAACATTACAATCCCGAGTATGGTACCCATTTGCCTTGTGATCAAAGGGGTTTGCCAGATCGGATCTGATAAAGTATCGAAAAGGCGCAATCCCGCTTTCAGGCCAGGATCCATGTTAACACAACCGGACAGAACAATATGGCTTTGTCTGTCGTAATAGACACAACGTGTGGAGTTCATCTTGGAACCGGGGTAAAAATAATGTTCAAAAGGCACTTCAGAGTTTCTCAATAACAAGATACCATTGTTCGTCAACAACCAGATCCTGTTCATACGGTCAATATAAATCTGATGTTTGGGCGATCCGGAACCCAGAAGCTCCTTGCTCATAGTCGTTAACTGCCTTTTAAATTGAAGGCTGGTATCCAGTTCATCCAGCATCCCGTTGAAACCAATCAGAAGGCTGTTATTGCCCGATAGTTCTACACAGCCCACGAACAAAATATCATTGTAATAGTTCCGGATGGGAACCAGGTGAATCAAAAGGTGGGGAAAGATGGAATAACTATAAAGCCCAACTGTTGTTTGACAATAAAATCTGCTTTGATCGCATGCAAATCCAATAAACTCTCCCTTAAAGTCCGAGAAATAATCCAATCGGTGTGTTAAAGCATTGATTTGAAGAATTCTGCCGGATGGTATCCGGATGAATATAAATTTTCCATTGGTCGATATGATTTTCCGATTGAGAATATCATCTGTATTGAAGGTGAGGTTGATGTCTGGGATACAGGAACTGTCGATTATAATCAGTTGAGATTCCCCATTCCTGAATTCGACAATTCCCCTGTTTTCCTGCATACACCAAATCCCATCAGTCGTCTGCATCAGTGGCACTATGGCGAAAAAGGAATTTTCGGATGCGGAAAATTCCCCCAATTCTTTAAAAGAGTTGGTTACCGGATCGTATTCGAGAAGTCCCTTTTTCCATGATATCCAAATGCTTCCGTTTTGCAGGCCAAACAAATAGGTCGGAGTATTGATCCAAAAGGTATCCGTTCCGATAATGGGGGTTATGTTTTCGAACTCATTTCCGTTGTAGCGTTGCAAACCGAGTCGTGTAGATACCCATGTAAAACCAAGCCCATCGGTTACGATGCTGTTGGTTGACATATGCAATAGACCCTGTTCAATGCCCAAAATTTTTACCGGGCATCTCTTGATTGGAACCTTATTGAATGATTGAAGATAAGATCTCAGTGGAGAGAGCAATACCGCAAATACAAGCATGTATTTGATGAACCGCATATTCAAATATAAATCTCTTTAAGGATCTAAAATAGGGCCGCAACAGATACGATCATTTCAAGTCAAAATCAATGAATAGCTTTTCCGACCTGGGATGGGACTGGCAAGTCAGAATGAATCCCCTGTCAAGTTCATCCTGTTCCAGGGCATAATTATGCACCATCTCTACCTGGCCTTCAACCAGCATGGCGCGGCAGGTACTACATACACCTCCTTTGCAGGAAAAGGGCAGGTCTACACCTCTTTGCGTAGCCGCATTCAGGATCGACTCTCCTTCGAATGGAAGATCAAATTGAAAGGAAATTCCATCCTGTCGTATAGTGACATGGCTGGTATGGCCGGAATTCGCTGTTCCGGTTTTGATCACAGAAACCTCTCCGGTCTTCACTGTCTCGCCCGGTATTGTAAAAAGTTCATAATGGATTTTCTTCTTCTCGATTCCCCTTGATTCCAACCAGCCCCTCACCGCATAGATCATGGATTCAGGACCACATATAAAAAAATCATCTGCACCCAGGAGTCCGGTTAGTCCCTGGAAGGATTCGCATTTTTCGGGATCGATCCTTCCGTGATTGATACCTGCATCTGTTTCCTCCTGGCTTAGCACATGATATAGACTGAAGCGATTCATGTACCTGTTTTTTAAACCCTCTAATTCCTCCCTGAAAATGATGGAATGGCGGTTTTTATTTCCGTAAATCAGCGTAAATGTACTGTCCTGTTCTGAAGCGAGGGTTGTTTTGATGATAGAGATTACCGGTGTGATGCCGCTTCCGGCGACGAAGGCCACATAGTTTTTTTTGAGAACAGGATTCAGGGCTGTGAAAAAATTCCCTGTTGGAGGTAGGATTTCCAACTCATCGCCCGATCTAAGCTTATATGCATAAGCGGAAAATCTTCCCTTCTCAATCATTTTGACTGCAATTCGCAATTCCCCATCCAGGGGGCTGCTGCAAATGGAATAGGAACGGCGGATTTCTTCGGCTTCATCATAGATCCTAACTGTTATATTCTGCCCCTGTATGAACCTGAATTCTTCTGAGTATTCTGCCGGAACCTCGAAAGCGATCGAAACGCAATCTGCCGTTTCCTTCCTGATATCACGGATCTTTAACCTGTGAAAATGCGTTGCCAAATCGTATTTTTTAAATTATTTCTTTAGTCCTTCGATCAGGTATTTTACCATATTGGATTCAAGGATCTCCGCAGTAATCGTCTTTCTGGACCGATGCCAGGATTCGATCCCACTGATGGCTGATAAAATGGTCAATACCGCGACATAAGGATCGATATTTTTCATTTCATTGCGGTTGATCCCTTCCTGGATGATATCGCTTAGTCTTTTGCGATAACTTCTCCGCTGGTTCAGGAAATTGGATAGATAGGGTTCCGGCAGGTGGCGCCACTCGTGATCGGAGATATAGACATATTCGTAACTGTCCAGCATCATCCGGATATGCACTTTGATAATGTTCTCCATTTTTTTAAGGGTCGTATCACTGTCTCTTTCCACCTCTTCCAGGTGTGAAATGAACTCATTGGCCACTTTAAAGCAAATAGCTTGCAGGATCTCCGACTTGGATTGAATATGGTTGTAGAGACTTGCTGCCTCCACACCCAATGCCTCAGCAATATCCCTCATGCTGGCAGCGCCAAAGCCCTTCTCCCGGAAAAGCCTTGCCGCTTTTTCCATGATGATCTCTTTCTTCGTGCTGTTCTTTTTGCTCTGAATCCTGGCCATAACTAGTCAAAAATAATGAAAACTAACAAGTGTTAGGATCGCCTCCTGGCGATAAAGCAAAACCTCCTATCCAAGGGGCTTTCTCAAGAGGAGAGGCAATAAATATGCGAGGCCATTAAACTGTTTCATAAAATCTAATGAGGTTTTTTGGGTATATTGTGTTATTTAATATCATTATTTGCAAGAATGGCCCAGATCCGTCAGCTAGCTGCGATTATGTTCACCGATATTGTCGGCTACACAGCCTTGATGGGGGAAGACGAAAAAAAAGCATTTAATTTATTGCGAAGGAACCGGGAACTGCAAAAGCCATTGGTCAGCCAATTCAACGGAAAGTGGATAAAAGAATTGGGAGATGGGGTTTTGACGAGCTTTCAAACTGTAACCGATGCAGTGGCATGCGCCATGAAGATACAACAGGAATGTTTTTCCTTGCCGGACCTCCAGCTCCGCATTGGCATCCATCTTGGCGAAGTTGTTTTTGAAGACGACGATGTTTTTGGCGATGGAGTGAATATTGCTTCGCGCCTGCAGGCTCTTGCACCTGTCGGTGGTATCTATATTTCAGAATCAGTTTTCCGTAACATAGATAATCAGAAAAATATGGAAACTGAATTTGTGAAGGAGGAAATTTTGAAGAATGTAAAGCATCCTGTGAAAATATACCAGGTCAAGAAACATGACCTTTATACCATGCTATCCTACGGTACGGGTATTGCACAAAAAAAAGATCCCATTAAAAAACCAGTCGAAAAATCAATTGCCGTGCTTCCCTTCGTGAACATGAGCAATGATCCTGAGCAGGAGTATTTCAGTGACGGCATCTCCGAAGAAATTATTAACTCCCTGGTGCAGTTGCCTGACCTAAGGGTAGTGGGGCGCACTTCCGCCTTTTCATTCAAAGGAAAGAATGATGATCTCCGTTCCATCGGCCAGAAACTGGGTGTGGCAAATTTATTGGAAGGCAGTGTGCGAAAGGCCGGCAACAGAATCAGGATCACGGCACAATTGATAGAAGTGTCGAACGGATTTCACCTGTGGTCTCAAAAATTCGACCGTGAACTCATTGATATTTTCGATGTGCAGGATGAAATTTCAAAAGCCATCGTTGACCAATTGATGGCAGAACTTACAAGGTTGGAAAACCCTGCTGTTTCTAAAACGCCCGGAAGAAATGTAGAAGCTTATAATCTATTCTTAAAAGGCCGTTTTTACTGGAGCAAGCGTAATGCGGATGGTTTTAAAAAAAGCATCAGCTTTTATGAGGAGGCAATTAATATAGAGCCCGAATATGCCGCTGCATATGCAGCCATGTCCGATAGCTATTCATTGATATGCGCCTATCATAATTTGTCACCTGAAGATTCAATCTTGAAAGCCCGGGAGATCGCGCAGAAAGCAGTAGCAATCAACAAATCACTGGCGGAAGGGTATGAAGCTATCGGCCATGTTGAATTGTTGTACGACTGGAACTGGGAAAAAGCGCGGCAATATTATGCGCAGGCTATAAAATTGAATCCCGCATACGCAACCGCTCTGCAGCGTAATGCATTATTGTCTGCGCTTTTCGACAAATATGAGGAAGCCATGGAAGGCATTATGATGGCAGTTCATCATGAACCTCTTTCTCTCATCATCAACACTGATGTTGCCATTATTTATTTTATCCAAAGAAATTATACTGAGGCAATTAAAAAATGTTTGACGGTGTTTGAAATAGATCCGGCATTCGGAGTTGCATTATTTATTTGTGGATTGTCCTATGAACAGCTTGGCCAGTTCGATCAGGCTATCAGCTATCTGCAAAAAGCCTGGGAGGTTTCACACAATTATATCGGACTCGGCGCTTTGATTCACGCAATGGGCAAATCCGGAAAAAAAGAAGAAGCGATGGATTTGCTGAAAGAGTTGAAACATGCCTCATCGATTACCTATGTCTCGCCTTACACATTTGCCTGCGCCTATCTTGGACTGGGCGACTTGACAATTGCCCTGGAATTGCTCGAGGAAGCTGTGAATACCCATTCTGTCTGGTTGGTGCATCTTCACATGAAATCTGATCCGCGTATAGATCCGCTCCGTAGCGAAAAACGTTTTAAACACCTGCTCGCAAAAATGGGGCTGCATTGAATAAGTTGCAGATTGAATAATAAAGTGAATGGTTTCACCCTAATTCCTTTCCTTTTCAAGGATCGCTTCCTTAATATCCAATAGAACCTGCTCCCTGATCTCAACATTTCCCGCAGGGTCGCTCGACCAATTATCGTTAACTGATCTATAGATCATGTAGGAATTACCAGAATCTTTCAACACTATTTTATAACCGGTCTTAGGTGAAGCGCTGATATGATTTCTTCTGAAGGGATTTAGGATGAAATGCTTTCTGAAAACCTTTCCATAATACACTTCAGCCTTTTCATTGTCGGGGAGGTTGATTGTAAAATGTGCCATTTGAGCTGATTTAATTTCAAAGTTAACCAATTCTGAATCAGGCCGGGAGGTTGTAAACACAATTTTTTTCATGTAGGTTTGTGCGATTTTTAAACAAAACAGATCAATCATGTCCTTAATCGTAGTGGGGTCCATGGCTTTCGATGATATTGAAACCCCTTTTGGGAAGAGCAATAAGATAGTTGGGGGAGCCGCCACCTATATTGCCTGGTGCGCTACCAATTTCAGCCCGGTGAAACAGGTTTCCGTTGTCGGGGGGGATTTCCCCCAGGAAGAATTGGATGCGCTGGCTCAGAGGGGGGTGTCCCTCGAAGGCGTGCAGATTAAAAAAGACGAGAAATCCTTTTTTTGGTCGGGGCGCTATCACCTGGACATGAATACAAGGGAGACTTTAGTGACGGAACTTAATGTGCTCGGAAATTTCCAGCCGGTGATACCGGAGAGCTACCAGGATTGCGAGTTCCTGATGCTTGGGAATCTGGCTCCATCCGTTCAACTCAGCGTCATTGAACAACTGAAGAAAAGACCGAAGCTGATCGCCATGGATACCATGAATTTCTGGATGGATATTGCGATGGAGGATCTGGAAAAACTGCTTGCGAAAGTGGATGTGCTATTGGTCAACGACGGGGAAGCGAGGCAGTTGAGCGGCCAATATTCTCTGGTCAAGGCCGCAGCGGCCATTTCTAAGATGGGACCGAAATACCTGATCATCAAGAAGGGAGAACATGGGGCCCTGCTTTTTCATGGCAGCCAGGTTTTCTTCGCACCTGCTCTTCCGCTCGAGGAGGTTTTCGACCCAACCGGAGCAGGGGATACTTTCGCCGGCGGCTTTATCGGCCATCTTGCCCGTACGAAGGATATTTCCTTTGAAAACATGAAGACTGCCATCATTGTCGGCAGCGTCATGGCTAGCTTTTGTGTCGAAAAATTCGGAACTGATAGACTGAGGGAGATTAAGAAGAGGGATATTGACGAGAGGATCCGGGAATTTGTCAGCTTAGTTAATTTCGATATTTCGCTGGTCTGATCAAAGAAATTAAATTTGCCCTGGATCAAAGTGATGACTAATTTTACGCACGATGTTGAAGATGAAACATACAAAGCAAATTCAAAAACAGATTAAGCTGATCTGCTCCTCATGGGAAGTCTGATGATTGTTTTGTATTCAAAATAGCATAGGCCTTCCCCAAATCGGGAAGGCTTTTTTCTTATAACCTTAAAAGTTAATTAATGAAAGTTGCTGTTGTGGGAGCCACCGGCCTGGTTGGCACCAAAATGTTAGAGGTCCTTGCAGAAAGGAATTTCCCGGTCACCGAATTATTACCCGTTGCTTCTGAAAAATCCATTGGCAAGGAAGTGACATTTAAGGGAAAGAAGTATAAGGTGGTCAGTGCCCGGGATGCCATTGCAGCAAAACCACAGGTGGCGATTTTTTCCGCCGGAGGCGGAACCTCCCTTGAATGGGCTCCGAAATTTGCCGAAGCAGGCATTACGGTCATCGACAATTCCTCTGCCTGGAGGATGGATCCGGCTAAAAAACTGGTTGTTCCGGAAATCAATGCGGATGCACTTACCGCTCAGGATAAGATCATTGCTAACCCCAACTGCTCTACCATTCAGATGGTGGTGGCCCTGAATCCCCTGCACAAAAAATACAAAATAAAGAGAGTTGTGGTATCCACTTATCAGAGCGTTACTGGCGCGGGTGTCAAGGCCGTAAACCAGCTCATGAATGAAAGAAAGGGCATTCAGGGGGATATGGCTTATAAATATCCTATTGACCTCAATGTGATCCCGCAGATCGATGTATTTCTTGAAAACGGATACACCAAGGAGGAAATGAAGATGGTGAATGAGACCAAAAAAATCATGAGGGATGATTCGATCCGTGTCACCGCTACCACGGTACGCATTCCCGTCATGGGCGGCCATAGTGAATCCGTCAATGTGGAATTTGAAAATGATTTTGATCTGGAGGAAGTCAAAATACTGCTGAGCACCTCTCCCGGAGTGGTCCTTGTAGATGATCCTGCCAACCAGCAATACCCCATGCCTAAAGACGCGCATGAAAAAGACGATGTCTTTGTCGGAAGACTGCGGAGGGACGAAACCCAGGCGAATACATTAAATATGTGGATCGTCAGCGATAATCTCCGCAAGGGAGCTGCTACGAATGCGATTCAGATCGCCGAGTATTTGCTGGGGAAGGGGCTGTTATAAACAGAGAATTCATTCATCAAAAGCTCGGTTGATGAACTCGATCAGCGGCTGCAAGGCATCGAAGGCTTCCAGAACCTTCTTTGCAAGGTCCTTGGACTTAAGATCTGCATCGCTGAATTTTCTCATGGCCAGATAACTTTTCAGTTTGAGGAATTCGGCAGCCGGATTGTTTTTTTCAAATCCCTGGGGGACCTTGACCAGACTAATCTCATCGCCTTTGTGCAAATCGCCATAGACGGATTTGAACTTCTTTGAGCCGACGATCTTTTTGAATTCGTCAAAATTGTAGTCGATTTCCTGACGGATTTTTTTCAGTTCCGGGGGCATGGGTATCCAGACTCCGCCACCTGCAAAAGCTTCTCCGGGTTCACAGTGAATATAGTAACCTGCAGAAACTGATTTTTTCCCTCCGCGGTTGATACTGGCTCCGAAATTGGTCTTGTATGGTGATTTGTCTTTGGAAAAGCGGACGTCCCGGTTGATGCGGAACATGCAGTCCTTCGCCTTGATTTCTTTCAGACCGGCATCCTTTTTTGCATGCTGGTCAATGACAGATTGTATGAATTGCCCGAAATCCAGTTTGGCTTCCTCATATTTTTTCCGGTTCGCATCAAACCAGGGCTTGTTGTTATTATTCTTGAGATTCTTAAGAAATTGAATGGTGCTGGGCTGGAGCATTTGGCTTTGATTAGAGCTCAATTTATTATATCTCTTTCGAGGAAACAAAAAGAGGGCGTACCGCTTGGGTACACCCTCTGAAAATCAATTAGAAAATGAGCTCAATATCTGCTTCTGCTGAAATTGTTGTTGCTTCTTTTCTGAAATCCACCACCACCCTGGCCCTGGCCCTGGCTGCGTTCTTCCCGCGGTTTTGCCACGGTGACGCCGATGCTGCGACCGTCTACGGAAGCGCCATCGAGTTCCTTGATAGCTTTTTGAGCAGATTCGTCATCGGGCATTTCCACGAATCCGAAACCACGTGATTTGTTGGTGAATTTGTCTTTGATCACTTTTGCAGAAGTAACTTCACCATATTCTGCAAAATACTCTTGTAAGTCCTCGTCCCTGACGTTGAAACTTAAATTCGAAACGTAAATGTTCATGTTAAAAATAACTTGTTAAAAAATGATAGCTGAACAAAAAAGCAGAATAGGTGAAACCAAAGATTCGCGGACTGTGGGCGGAAATACTTGTTTAAACTAAATGCTATCTCGACTCAAGCTGATAAGCAAAGGTAGTTCATTTCGGGTGAAATCCAAAACCCAATAGCGTTGTGGGGAAAAATAACATTAAATTCATAAGAATCATCCCGCATATGCCCGACTGTTAGTCTGCCGGGACCCCTGCAGCATCATTTTGTGGATGAGGAGTTTTTTTAAGCGCATAATAGGCGATCAGGCAACTGGCTAACATGAAAATGCCTCCTAATAGAAAAGGTGCGCCAGGGAAGAGTACAGGAGCAGATGAACTTGTAAAATAGGTGAATATACCGGTCATCAGGACAGGGCCGAAGATCGAAGTCACGGCCATCAGGCTGGTCAGTCCTCCCTGCAATTCGCCCTGTTCGTTTCGGGGAACAGCGCCCGACATGACCGCCTGCAAAGAAGGACCGGCTATCCCGCCAAGGCAATAGGGAACCAGGAAGGCAAACATCATCCAGGTCTGACTGGCGAAAATGAAGAGAAATAAGCCTAACGCATACAGACCAAGCCCCACATAAATGCTTTTTTCATTTCCAAATTTGGGGATAATGACCCTAATTAGCCCGACCTGGACAATTGCAACCAAAGAGCCTACCAGGGCCAAAGATAAACCAACCATGCTGCTATTCCAGTGAAAACGATAAATGGTAAAATAACTCCAGTTGCTCTGGACGGCATGGGCAGCCAGATAAATCAGGATAATCGAAATCACCAGCCCGCTGATCGCGGGATATTTCTTCAATTGTACAAGGGTCCCTACCGGATTGGCCCTGCCCCAACTGAATTCCCTGCGGTTATCCTTTTCAAGCGATTCGGGTAGTACAAAATAGCCATAAAGCCAGTTTAATAGGGTGAGAATTCCTGCTACATAAAAAGGTGCCCTAAGGCCATAGGAACCCAGAAAACCGCCAATGGCGGGGCCGATAATAAAACCGAGCCCAAAAGCGCCTCCGACCAGGCCAAAATTCTTTGCCCGGTTTTCGGGGGTGCTGACGTCTGCGATATAAGCGCTGGCTGTCGTGAAACTGGCCCCCGTGATTCCTGCTACCACACGTCCAATAAATAGCCAGCCATAACTGGGAGCAAAACTGAGGAAGATATAATCCACGCCAAAACCAAATAGGGAAAGTAGAATAATGGGCCTGCGTCCATATTTGTCACTTAGGTTGCCAATGATCGGGGCACAAAGAAACTGCATGAAGGCATAAACAGAGAGCAGGATGCCGCCAGACTCGCTTGCCAGGTTCACCGGTATATGTCTTAACTGGGCTATCAGCCGGGGCATTACGGGAATGATGACTCCAAAGCCGATGGAATCGATCAGGAGGGTCACAAAAATAAATCCAATTGCTGCTGTTCTGTTCTTTGCCATGAGTTAGGTTGGGTTGCAAAAATAAAAGAATTCCTGTCAGCGGTCCACTGCATATTTTATGCCAGCGGATGCACGGATCCTGTCCATGGTTTCGATCAGCAGCAGGGAATCAGCATGGCTCATCACCGGGCTTTCGGTTAATCCCTCCCTCAGGCATTTGCAAACATGACGGGCCTGGTATTGGTATCCAAATCCTGGTTCCGAATGATATGGAATTATCTGGCGGGAATCGATCTTGCCGGGATAGAATTCAATGATGCAGGTAGTGGGATTGTAAAAACGGGGTCCTAATTTGATCCTGCCTTTGGATCCGTTGATTTGGGCCTCTGTAGGCAAATTAGAAGAAAAGGTAGTGAATAGCTGAGCCAGGCGGCCATCCTTATAGTGAAATATTGCAGCGCATTGTTCATCTACGCCAGTTGCGGCCGGAGTCATTCTCGCTATAATTTCATCTGGCCTCCCCATGAAGGATAATATATAAAAAACATTATAAACTCCAATGTCCAATAAGGAGCCTCCCCCCAGTGAAGGTTCATAGAGCCTGGATGAAACCGGAGGTTCGGGCGTGAAGCCAAAATCCACAATCATGCTGGAGATCTCACCAATCGATCCATCCCGTACCAGTTTCATGGCGATCTCGTATTGGGGTGTGAACTTGGACCAGAGGGCCTCCATCAGAAATACCCGCTGTTTTCTTGCCTCTTCCACCATTTCTGCAACCTGTTTTCCATTGATCGCGAAGGCTTTTTCGCATAGCACAGCTTTATTGTGCCGCAAACAAAGCAGGACATGTTCATGATGCAATCCATGGGGGGAGGCAATATAAATAACGTCCACATCAGGGTCGGAGGCCAGGGCCTCATAACTGCCATGGATATGCGGAATAGAGAATTCTGCGGCGAAGGCTTCTGCATTGCCTTTGTCACGGGAACCACAGGCTATGAGCTGCGCTCCTTCAACATGGACCAGGTCGGAAGCAAATTTTCGGGCTATTTTACCGCAACCCAGGATTCCCCACCGGATAGTTTGCATAATGTTATCTCAGGTTTTATGAACAGGCTTTTCCCAAAACTACTAAATTTGGTTTCTTATTTAAGTCTATATGGAGAATTATGAATACGATTTTGGAATGATCGGCCTGGGCGTAATGGGCCGCAATTTGCTTTTGAATATGGCTGATCACGGTTTCAAAGCCATTGGTTTTGATATGGACGCTTCCAAGGGGGCATTGCTGGAATCTTCAGCAACTCCGGGGACCATTGTCAAGGGAGTCAGTACTTTGAAGGATATGATAGAGGGCCTGAAAAAGCCAAGAAAATTGATGATGCTGGTGCCCGCAGGAAAACCGGTCGATGATGTGATCGGGGAGCTCGTTCCTCTTCTTGAAAAAGGCGATACCATCATTGATGGAGGCAATTCCCATTATACGGATACCTTAAGAAGGCTCGATTACCTTAAAAACAGCGGGCTTCATTTCATGGGTTGCGGAATTTCAGGGGGAGAACATGGAGCGCGCAATGGCCCGAGCATCATGCCCGGCGGAGATCCTGAAGCCTATGCCCTGGTGGAACCGGTGCTGGTCGCAGTCTCTGCAAAGGTGAAGGGAAGTCCCTGTGTAGCACATATGGGGAAGAAGGCTGCGGGGCATTATGTCAAAATGGTTCATAACGGCATCGAATATGCGATCATGCAACTGATCAGTGAAGTTTATGAACTTCTGCATAACGGGTTGGGACTGGACAATGACGAATTGCACAAAATATTCAGGAACTGGAACGAGGGGGAATTGCAGTCCTTTCTGATCGAGATCACCAGGGATATTTTTCTTCAAAAGGATGAATTGAGCTCGAACCGCCTTGTTGATATGATCCTGGACAAGGCGGGTGCAAAAGGCACAGGTAAATGGACTTCCCAGGATGCCATGGATCTGGGCATGCCGATTGGCGTTATCGATACGGCCGTCTCCCTGAGAAGCCTTTCAGCCTATAAGGAAGAGAGAACCCAGGCAGCAGCTCTTTATAAGAGCGCTCCTCACCCGGATATTGAAATCCCTTCAGAAGTCTTCATTCAGCAATTGAGCGATGCCTTGTATTTCGCAACGATCGTCAGCTATGCTCAAGGACTTGCCCTGCTCCATAAAGCTTCCTTAGAGCTTCAGATGGAAATTCCAATGACCGAAGTGGTCAGGATTTGGAGGGGAGGCTGCATTATCCGGTCCTTCCTGCTGGAAACATTTTATCAGGCCTATACAGCGAACCCGGGACTGCAAAATTTGTTATTGAATCCGGAAATTGCCCAATTGCTCCAGAAAAAAGCCCAGCATATGAGGGCTGTGATCATGCATGCAACCTTACGCGGATACCCTGTGGCCGGTTTAATGAGCGCCTTGAGTTATTTCGATGCTTACCGGACGGAGCGGCTGCCCACAAACCTCATACAGGCCCAAAGAGACTGTTTCGGGGCACATACTTATCAACGTACCGACAGGCCCGGAACTTTTCATACTGAATGGCAGACAGAGTGAGCCATACAAACTGAGCCTTACAAACTAAAGAAAGAACATGCAAAATCATAAACTCCCCCCCGCTTCCCTTTTATTTATTTTCGGCGGAAGCGGCGATCTGAATTATCGCAAGCTTTCTCCGGCCCTCTATAACCTGTTCATAGACAATTGGATGCCAGAAAAATTCGGAATCGTTGGCATCGGAAGGACTGAATACAATGATGATAATTACCGGTCCAAACTATATGAAGGGATCAAGCTCTTCAGCAGAAGGAAGGAAGATAACAGTGGGCATTGGCAACAATTTTCCCAACACGTTAGCTACATGAAGATGGATGCCGAAAAGGAAGAGGAATACCAGAAGATTGCCGGGATCGTCAAAACAAAAGAACAGGAATTCGGAGAGCATCCAAATGTGATTTTCTATATGGCAGTTGCTCCGCAACTGGTTCCTGATATCGCTAAAAAACTCGGGCCCTTGAATATCTGTTCGGATACGAAATGTACCCGCATTGTTGTGGAAAAGCCTTTTGGACATGACCTGGCAAGCGCTCATGAATTGAACCAGCTTCTGATGAGTATGTTCGATGAAACCCAGATCTACCGTATCGATCACTATCTGGGAAAGGAAACGGTGCAAAATATCCTGGCCCTGCGCTTTGCCAATGCGCTTTTTGAACCGATCTGGAATAAAAATTATATTGACCATGTCCAGATCACGGCGGCAGAGACAGTGGGAGTGGAAGGAAGGGGAGGATATTACGAAACCTCCGGCGCACTCCGGGATATGGTCCAGAACCATATCCTGCAATTGATCTGCATGATAGGCATGGAAGCTCCCGTAAGTTTTGAAGCGGATGAGATCCGGAATAAAAAGGTCGCGGTACTTAATGCGATCCGTAAAATTGACCGTGACGATGCCCATGATTTTGCTGTTCGCGGTCAATATGATGAAGGCTGGATGAAGGGCGAGAAAGTTCCCTCTTACCGGAAAGAGAAGAGCGTTTCGGAAAATTCAAATATCGATACGTTTGCGGCCGTCAAATTTTATATTGATAACTGGCGCTGGCAGGATGTTCCCTTTTATATAAGGACGGGCAAGCGTTTGCATGACAAGACGACCATCATCACCCTTCAGTTCAAACCGGCTCCCCATTTCGCTTTCCCGGAAGAGGCCACGGAAACCTGGAGGCCAAACCGGCTCACCATCAGCATACAGCCGGAAATGGATATCCGTCTCCGTTTTCAGGCCAAGCGACCTGGCCAGTTCATGATCCTGAATCCGGTTGACATGATCTTCAATTATAAGGACGCTTATGACGGAAATGAGCCGGAAGCCTACGAAACCCTGCTGCTCGATGTGATGGAAGGGAATGCCACTTTGTTCATGCGCAGCGATCAGGTGGAAGCTGCCTGGAAGATCATTATGCCGATACTAGAGTCCTGGGAAACCCGGCCACCGGTAGATTTTCCAAACTATGCTCCTGATTCCTGGGGGCCGGAAGATGCCGAGGCCCTGATCGCCCGTGACGGAAATAACTGGATCACCCTCCCTCCTCTTCATCAGGAATAAACAATCGCAATGAACCTTCATATCTTAAAAAGCCAGGAGGAATTCAGCAGAACGGTTGCAGATTGGATCATGGAGGACATTAATCTTACGCTTCAGGACCAGGATCGCTACACCCTGGTGCTTTCAGGAGGCAATACTCCCAAGGCCCTTTATCATTTACTTTCAGCCGAACCTTACCGGAGCCGGATCGATTGGAGCAAGCTGCATTTTTTTTGGGGGGATGAAAGAGGGGTCCCTTTTAGTGATGAAAGAAACAATGCAAGAATGGCTTATGAGAACCTGCTTGACCTTGTCCCCGTCCCCCCTTCTCATATCCATAAAATGGAAACGGAAAATATCGGCCCAAAAGCTTCCGCGGAAGGCTACGAACTTATACTGAAACGCTATTTCCCGGCGACAGCCGGCCATAAGTTAGAAAATAGCTTCGACCTCGTATTACTAGGCATGGGAGAAGATGGTCATGTTCTGTCGCTTTTTCCGGGAACTCCGGGAGTTCATGAATTGGAACGTTGGGTGATTTCGCTTTGGCTGGAATCACAGGATATGTCCCGGATCACGCTCACTCAGTCGATCGTCAATCTATCCAAAAAGATCGCTTTTCTTACCACAGGTTCGAACAAGGCGCACGCTCTTCGCGAAGTTCTTAAAGGCGAATATAACCCGAATCAATACCCATCTCAGGTCATAAATCCTGTTAAGGGAGAACTTCATTGGTTTGTGGATGAAGCTGCTGCCTCAATGCTAAAAATTTACTGAATCATAGACCACGACCCTGCTCCATAAATGCGAACATTCCTTAACAAAAAGGAGGTGAATGGGATCGGATTGATAGAGTTCCTGCTCTTCGGCAGTGTCGAATAAGATCATCCAGGAAACTGCATATCCTCTTTCTATGACCTCCCGATGGGTATCGGCCGGTTCTCCGATATGAAATACTTTTATGATCGGCGCCTGAGAAAGCTTTCTGAGGCCCTGGATCAGCAATTCTTTGTCTTCCCTGCTGTCTGGATTTTTCAGATAAAAGAAGACATGGTGGACGAACTTGTTTTTTAATTCCATTGTATTATGGTTTGGTCTCTTTCAGAAAATCAAGTATCCCCAGATAGATCTTCTGGGCAACGGCTTTTTGGAATTTCAGGCTGATCACCTTTCGTTCATCGGCACGATTGCTTAAGAATGCGACTTCTACCAGGGCATTTGGATATTCGGTAGGACCGCTGAGAGCGAAATTAAAATTTCCGACATTTCCATATTCTTTCAGACCCAGGGAAAGCATTTGGCTCAGGATGGCTTCGCTTAAAGGCCGAAAACCGATATAGCGGTAATATGTGCTCGTACCCTGAATAGTATCGGATCCGGCGGAGTTCAGGTGTACACTGACGAGCAAGTCCGGATGATAATCCCTTAGCATGAGGATCCTTTCCGGCATTGTAAGGGATGTGTCAATGGTACGGGTCATGAAAACCTGCTTTACGCCTGCTTTTTTTAGGGTCTTTTCCAATTCTTTGGCAATTACGAGGGTATAGTTCTTCTCGACAATTCCGCTGCTGCCGCCGGTTGCTCCGCTATTGTCTCCACCATGTCCGGGATCGATGGCAATCCTGAGTTTTTTGATATCGAGTGAGGCGGGTTGGCGTTTGACATGGACGACCAGTCTGTTAGACCCGCTATCATAACTGATCCCATAACCCCAGTGCTGAGGATGTCTTAATTCTATGTAAATGCGAAAAACATCGTCCTCCACCTGTTCATACCATGTATTTCTTATTTCCCTCACACTCCGCAATTGCGTGATCCAGTTTGTATTGGAGGTCACCCCGTACACATCAACAGCGATCCGGGAGGGGTCGATGAGCTGAAAACCATGGTAGGGCAGGCGTTCATCCAGGTTCAGGGTCACATAGTCCCGGGATGAATCTCCATAGACATGCATATTCCCGCTGAGATGGTTATTATGTGGCGATGTTTTGCTATTCTCTTTTCCCATCAGGGTCACGCTTTCTTTAGAAATATATCCGGAATGATATTTAGACAAACGGACCTTATAATCTGTCTTGAAGCTATCAACGATATGAAGCAGAATGCCCGAATCGATATAGCCGAGCTTGGCGCCTCCCAGGCGATCATCTCCGATCCCATATTCTATGAAAGGAAGTTTGCCCTTGCTGCGGCCGAACAGTATGCTATCGCTATCCTGGGAAAAACAGGGCCTGCTTAAAATGAGAATGATTATAACCAGGAATCGACGTCTCATGATGCAAACTTTTTAGGAATGTTAAAGATAAAAGCGTTTGGGGGAACGGCTTCGACAATTCATCCATAAATTGTATTTTTATCGGCTAACCTGTCTATGGAGCTAAGCAGAAAATGCATATTTGGTTCTATTTTCCTGGCTTCCTGTTTTCCGCTCTTTTGTCAACAGGTAATGCCACTGTCCGACGATTCCACTATTTATAAGTCTTCACTGGATTCATTGACAGGCAGATATCAAAGGGATATTGCCAGGATCAAGGAAAAGAGCTTTGATAAAAACAGCAAGTATCTTTCAGGTCTTTACAAAGACAGGTATGATCATATCAAAGAGATCTTTACGGAAGGAGGTATTCTGACCAATCCAGAGGCAAATCTTTACCTGCAATCCCTGGTAGGGATCATCAGGCAATACAATCCTGAAGTAAGAAAACTGGAGTCCAGGGTACTTTTTTGCAAGGCCTATTGGCCCAATGCGGCCAGTATGGGAGAAGGGACCATACTGTTCAATATTGGTCTTTTTAACCGACTGCAGAATGAGGCCCAGGTAGTATTTATTCTATGCCATGAATTGGCACATCTCTACTTCGATCAGGGAAATAAGGCTTTGGAAGTCTATGTCAATACCGTCTATTCGGAGGAGTTCCAGAAAGAATTGAAAAATATCCAACGATCTTCCTACAATAAGGGTCAGCAATTGCAGACCCTGGCCCGGAACATAACTTTTAACAGCAGGCGTCATAACAGGGAACACGAATCCGAGGCTGATTCAATGGCACTCGAGTGGATGAAAAACACGCCTTTTGATTTGCATGAAGCGCTCAACTGCCTGGCGTTGCTGGACAGTGTGGATCTGGACAAATACGATGTCCCCCTGAATCTTGTCCAGGTCTTGCAAACCTCCCGGTATCCCTTCCAAAGCAGGTGGCTGAGACAAAATCTGGGGCTTGCCGCCATGGCCGATCATCAAACGAAGGAGGAAAAGATCGTGGAGGATTCTTTGAAAACCCATCCGGACTGTCAGCAGCGTATCATCCGATTGCAGGGAAGGGTGGCGCTTTATCAACGACAAACTGGAATTAAATTTCTAAGAGACCAGCAGGAATTTGAGAAACTAGGACCTGCCTTCGACATTGAGATCATCTGGTATTGCCTAAAAACGGGGCTTGTTTCAAGATGTCTTTACCTTTCTCTTGAAATGTTGCCGGTTTACAGCGATAATGCTTATGTATTCGCCATGATAGAGGGTTCATTGAACAAGTGCTACGATTTTCAAAAAAAGCATGAATTATCCCATATTGCAGACTTGCCGGCGCCGGATTTTGAAAAAAAATACGATAGCCTGCTCTATTTTATCCAAAATCTCAGGCTGCCCGAATGGGCCGCGCTTTCCTATTATTTTGGTCTGGACCATCAGGATCGTTTTAAGGACAATGAAGAATTCCTGCACCAGTTGATCAGCAGCAAGGAGAATTTTGAAAAGCCGGAAGAAAAAAAGCAATGGGTGGATTATTATTTCAGTCATTTCCCTAAAAGAAAATACAGTTATTAACCGCTAAACATCCTAAAATTTCTAAAATGAAACGATTCAAATGGACTTTATTGAGCCTGATCGCCATCCTGATCAGCCATTCCCTAATAGCTCAAAATCTTACCATCGACAAAGTGTACACAGCTTATTTGAGAAATTCAGGGCCCATCCTTCAAAAGGAAGAAGTGAAAGGCTATTATTTGTTCTATCAGTCGGATAAGGTTGACCGCCATACAGATGAATACACGGTCCAGATCCTGGACGAAAACCTCAATAAGGTTAAGGAGATCAAATTCACCGACGATAAGAGCATTCAATTGCTGGAATCCTCCTATAATGGTTCGGAACTGATTTTCCTTTTTTATAATAAGGGTGAAAAGCAACTTGATTACCGGATCTACGATATGTCCGGAAAAATGAAATACGACTATACAAAGGAAATCGATAAGAAAACCAAGGCCATGCTGGAGAACTATGAAAGGTTCAAGAGAGAGGATGGGTTAAACAAGGAGATTTTCGATATAGAAGACCGGGGATTCATAACGATTATACCGGAGCGCGACGGCAGTCATTATACCTATGAGATCGATATCCTCCACAGCGATGAGAAAAAACAATTCGCCTATAATCCGACAGATGATTACAAATTTGCCCAGGCCAGTTATTTGGGAAGCAATGACAGCGTGGCCCTCTTCGAAGTGTTGAAAAAGGAAAAGGTCTCGAATAATAAATTCGAATCCTGGTTGCTTGGAATCAACCTTTTCACAGGAAGGAAGGCATTCGAAATTTCCACGGAAAAAGAAGAATACAAATTCTTTCCCATGAATATATCCACCGTGCAGGGAAGTACGGATTATATGGTGCTTGGCGAATATTATGATAAGGACAAAACAGTCGTATCGGACAATACCCTGGGTCTGGCGATCTGGATCATGGACAATAAGGGAAATGTGAAGATCAGGAAATATTCATCCTGGACAAAGGATCTTGGAAAATTCCTGAATGTCAATGAAAAGGGCCGTATCGATCAGATCGGGTACCTGTTCTTTCACCGGATCATTCAAACAGAAGACGGGAAGATATTTGCGGTTGGAGAGGGTTATAAGAGAACGGCCAGCGCATTGGGAATCACCATGACGGCACTTGGCGCATTGGGCGGCACTGTAGGCGGAAACGGTGTGACCAAACTGGTTATTACGGATATGGTCCTGCTCCAGTTCGACAAGCTCTTCAATTTCGAGAATGTAAAGGTTTACGAGAAAAACCACAATAATTTCGAATCTCCAAATGGCATGGGCGGGGATTTTGTGACCCCGCAGATCATGGCCCAAATCGCAAAAACATTAGGAAGATTTGATTTTGCATTTACGCAGACCGATCAAAATCATTCAGCTTTTGTGGTCGGTTACACGGATTATGAACGTAACAGCGATTACAGAGGAATGACCTTTCATTCCATTTCTTACGCTAACAGCAATCTGACAACGGACAAGATCAACCTGGCATCAAAGGCAACCCGGTCGATCGTCCTGCCCGGCAAACCGGGCTCAGTAATGATCCTTGAATATTTTAAGAAGGAGAAGAAATTGGATATGAGGCTGGAGAAATTGAACTAAAAAGGGAGGCCGACTTCGATCAGGGGCCGGCCTATCTTAATGTAGAAGTCCTGTTATAGAGGATATTTATTCTCCCCGATCAGTTTATCTGCAATCCTTCTTTTTGCAGCTTTGGAATTAAATGGATCGGCCTTCGCGAAACGCTTCAGCCCTAAAAGCATCATTCTTTGCTCATCCCCGCCCGCAAAAGCATTGATTGCGTCTTTTCCGAATTTATTGATGTGGTCTGCCGCATCATAGAGATAGGTGCGCATGATATCCAATTCAAAGGCGCAGGCTTCTGAGCCGCGGATTTCAGAAAGTTTTATAGCTCTGAGTAAAGCGCTTTCGGCATGGAAGGTTTCGATGGCCATATTTGCGATTTGCATGAGGATTTCCTGTTCGCTTTCCAATTTATTCATCAGTTTCTGTACTGCTGCTCCTGCCACCATGAGGATAGATTTCTTGAAATTCAGTATCAGCTTCTTCTCGGCATCGAAGGGTCCATTGTCCTCGCTTCCGAAATCCGGAATGCTCATTAACTCTTTGGATACAGCCATAGCAGGCCCCATCAGGTCCAGTTTACCTTTCATGGCCCGCTTTATTACCATATCAACGGTGAGCAGGCGATTGATCTCATTGGTGCCTTCATAGATCCGGTTGATACGTGAATCGCGGTAGGCCCTCGAAATGACATATTCATCGCTGAACCCATTGCCTCCATGGATCTGCACTCCTTCGTCCACTACGAGGTCCAGGGTTTCCGAGCCAAAGACCTTTAAAATAGCACATTCGATAGCATATTCTTCAGCAGCGCCCAAAAGCGCCTCATTGAAGGGTTTGCCAGATTGCTGCAGTTCGATTTCCTTTTCATCGATCCATTTTGCCACTCGATAGAGCGCAGTTTCGGATACCCAAATAGCTATGGCCATATCGGCAATTTTGTTCTTTATTGCGCCGAAATTGGAAATGGATGTCTTGAACTGTTCCCGGGTAATGGCGTATTGAATGGATATGGAAGTCGCCCTTTTGGCTCCCCCCAGGGTGGCTGCGCATAATTTGAGCCTCCCGATATTTAGTATGTTGAATGCTATGATATGGCCTTTGCCTGCTTGACCGAGGAGGTTTGCAACAGGGACCTTGCAATCCTGAAAATAAAGCTGTACGGTAGAAGATCCTTTGATGCCCATTTTATGTTCCTCCGGCCCCTGTGTGAAGCCTTCAAAACCTCTTTCCACAATGAAAGCCGAAAATTTATCGCCATCGATTTTGGCAAATACGGTATATACATCGGCAAAACCGCCATTGGTGATCCAGCATTTCTGTCCGTTCAGTAAATAATATTTTCCATCCTCTGAGAGTTTAGCGCTGGTCTTGGCTCCCAGGGCATCGCTGCCGCTATTGGGTTCCGTTAAACCATAGGCTCCCTTCCATTCCCCGCTCGCCAGCTTGGGAATGTATTTTTGTTTTTGTTCGGGAGTGCCGAAATAAAGGATGGGCAGGGTACCGATCCCGGTATGCGCCGATACGGCAACGGAAAAGGAAAAGCCGCCTCCAAGCCCCTCACTTACAAGGGTGGAAGTAATGAAGTCTTTACCCAGCCCGCCTAGATCTTCCGGAATCGACGTGCCCAATAAACCCTGTTCCCCGGCTTTAGCGACCAGGGAAGGCATTAGGCCTGTCTCCAGTTTATCTATCCGGTCGAGGATCGGTAACACTTCCGCATCGAGAAAGGAAGCGCACATATCCTTCACCATCTGTTGCTCTTCATTGAAATCTTCCGGGATAAAGGTTTCTGTGGCTGAACTTACTTTGATCAGCCATTCTCCGCCCTTGAGCAGGGTTTTATTTTCTATGGCAGTGCTCATATTTATAGTTTATTTTAGGTTATCGTAAACTTTTTGCAAGACCTCCTTGCATAGATCGATCTGGTCGGGCGGCACACCTTCCAGTGCATCATTCAGGGTTTCTTCGGCCAGTTTCATTGTGTGCTCCTGCAGTTTCTGGCCCTGTTTGGTAAGGCAAATCTTATTGATGCGGCGGTCATCTTCGGAAGCCACCCTTTTGACCAATTGCAGTTTTTCAAGGTTGTCCAACAGACGTGTGATGCTGGGTTTGTCCCTGTAGGTTGCGTTGCACAATTCCTGCTGACTCTTTCTATCCTCCTTCCAAAGATGGTAGAGTACGCTCCATTGTTCGATAGTGAGGTTGAGCCCGGCGTTGTTGAACTTTTTCTGCAACCTGCGGGCAATGGCCGTTGAAGCCTTTCCCGTAATAAAACTGTACAATTCTCCCTTTTTGAATTGGTTGTTTGGCATATAGTTAGTTAAACAACTAATCAAACCTAACGATATTTTCCGGATTGTCCAATAGTTTAGTCCAAATTATTTGCCAAAGCGTAGAACTGGGTGTAGACTTGTACGAGAATTTTGAAATCCTTCGATCTGATATATCGTGCTTCAAGCGTCCGGTATTACCGGATGGGCTCAGGGCCAAAGACCCTGCTCTGTTTCCATGGATATTCGCAGTCGGGTCTTTCCTTTGCCTTTCTCAATAAAGCTATCGAACCCGAATTTTCCCTCATTGCCCTGGATTTCCCCTTTCATGGAGGAACGAGTTGGAAGGAAGGACTGCTTTTTTCGATTACTGACCTGGTGCAAATACTTTTGATGATCTGTAAAGAGCAGTCGCTTGAATTTCAGGACCTGAGTTTGATCGGCTTTAGTATGGGAGGTCGGGTGGCCCTGAGCCTGGTGGAAACCCTGCCCAAAAAAATAAGCAGGTTGGTATTGATCGCGCCCGATGGCATGAGGCTGAATTTCTGGTATTGGTTTGTAACCCAGACCTGGTTTGGAAATAGGATATTCGAAGAAGCATTGGAAAGGCCTTCGCCGGTTTTGGGCATACTCAGGTTATTGAACCGGTTAAAGTTGGTAAATAGGAGCATCTATAAGTTTATTTCCTTTTATGTTCACGATAAGGGAGTGAGAAAAGAACTTTATGAAAGATGGACCACCATGCGAAGATTCAGGCCTCGCTTGAGGCAAATCAAGGCCCTGATCAAGAGCCATAAGATCCCGATCCGGTTTTTATATGGAGAGCATGACCGGGTGATCCGTTTTGAAAGAGGGATCCGCTTTATCAAAGGACTCGAGTCTTTCGGTGAAATAAAAGTCCTGTCATCCGGTCATTTGCTGCTGGTGCCGGAAAATGCGGAAGGGATCGTTTCTTTGCTTAAATATTAGCCCGGAACGGATGATTCTCATCTATGTATTGACAGCTTTGATCTTCCTGATCTATGCCATGCTTATCTTCTACTACAAAAGAGCATGGATGGAGATTCCCATCTTCGAAGAAGATGGCCACATGGAAAATCTATTTATCTCGGTCATTATTCCTGCACGTAATGAAGAGCATAACCTTCCGCAACTCTTAGATGCACTAAAGTCTCAATCCTATCAGTCATATGAAGTCATTGTGGTCGATGATCATTCCACAGATGGGACTTTTGAATTGGTAAAAGATTTTCCGGCAGGAGATATGAAGCTCTCTTGCATCCGTTTACCGCAGGATTCAAAATCGAAGTCTTTTAAAAAACTTGGAATCGAAACGGGGATCGGGTCCGCCCGGGGAGACTGGATCGTGACTACGGACGCCGATTGTATTCCCCAGCCGGATTGGCTAATAACGCTGGCAATATTTCAAAAAAAAACTGGCGCTAAATTCATTGCCGCTCCTGTTAAGATCATAGGAGGCACCAGCCTGGTTTCCATCTTCCAAACACTGGACTTCATTACGCTTCAAGGGGTTACAGGGGCTTCGGTGTATAGGAAATTTCATACCATGTGCAACGGGGCTAATCTGGCCTATGAAAAAAAGACTTTTGAGGAAGTCGACGGGTACAGGGGAATTGACAGTATCCCAAGCGGGGATGATATGCTGCTCATGCACAAGATTTTTAAGAAATACCCTGACCTGGTCTTTTACCTGAAGAGCAGGAAGGCGATCATCAGCACCCAGGCAGAACAAAGCTGGAAGTCATTCCTGAATCAGCGAATACGCTGGGCAAGCAAGGCTGATCAATACGATGACAGACGGATTTTCTGGTCCTTGTTCCTTGTTTACCTGGTCAACCTTCAGTTTCCGGTCATCCTGGTTTTCGCAATTTGGCAGCCTTTCGCATTAGCCTGGTTTGCTTTCCTTTTATTAATGAAAATAATGGTTGAATATCCTTTTGTGCGGGCATCCGCCCGATTCTTCGGACAGGAACATTTAATGCGGTACTTTCCCTGGCTTCAACCGCTGCATATTCTATATATGATCGCGGCAGGCTGGCTTGGAAAATTCGGATCTTACAACTGGAAGGGAAGAAAAATCGGCAAATAGAGATCACTCCTTGTAAACCTGGACATTGCGGTTAAAGCTTTCCTCAAGGGAGATAAAGGTTTCCGTGCGTTCGATACCCTTTATTTTCTGGAGTTCATCGTGCAAGACATAACGGAGCTGATTGATGTCCTTGCAGACTATCTCCGCAAACATGGAATAATTGCCCGTCGTGTAATTGAGCCGGATGATCTCGGGAATCCTGCGCAATTCCTTTGCAACCGCGTCATAGAGTGAGCTCTTTTCCAGGTAGATGCCGATGAAAGCAATGACGTCGTAGCCAAGTTGTTTCACATCAACGCTTAACCTTGTGCCTTTAACGATCTTCAGCTCTTGCAATTTCTTGATTCGTACGTGTATGGTGCCTCCTGAAACGAAGAGTTTCTTGCCTAGATCGGCATAGGAGATTTCGGCATTCTCCATCATCTCATGGATGATCTGCAGATCCAATTTGTCGAGATTCAATTTAGTAGCCATTCAGCAGTCAGTTATTAAAAACAATCTATAATACACGGCAAATATTTGGAATTTTTCTAAATATTCAAAATTTTTATTGAAAATACTATAGAAATAGCCGTCTTTTCTTTAATATTGCATTACAAAGCTCATTGATACAACACTGTGGAGTGATGAAATCTTGGCAGACATGCCCTCTTGTCTCGGGGGTGGAGATAACGGGATAAATATAGTGTAATGCCGGTCCCGCCTTAAAAGCGGGGTCGACTGGGGTTGACCACCACAACATTGCGCTACGGCTAACCGCTCCGTGGAGGTTCGAGTCCTCCCTCTACAGCTTACAAAATCTTCATAATAATTGTTAATCAATTTATTATGAAAGAATTGAAGTCATTGGTTGGCTAAATAATTGGCCGATTTGCTTCAAAAACCTTCTCATGTGTGTCGTTTTCTTATTTGCTTGCCCTTCAGTTAGTGGAGGGCATTTTTGTTTTTGGGACAGCATACCTGCTATGGTTTGCTCTTGAATCTAATAATCAAACTCACCCCGGTGTATCTTTATGGTAGGAAAATTGGCATACTTTATTCCCGTTAACGGCAAAGTACTAGGGTGCCGGACCGTTACCAAAAAAAATAGGTCAGTTCAATAATATGCATTACCTTCTGAATTCCTCTGCCGCCATTCTCTAATTATTCCCTGGAAAATAAAATTGACATTCTTAATAAATCTTACAATTATGCGCACAACTCTATTCATCGCAGGCACATGTTTCCTGATAATTTCCTGCAACCAAAAACAACCTTCTTCAACCATCTCCAAACCGGTGAGTGACGTTGCAGTTGAAAACCTGAAAGGAAATGTCGCACAAGTCGAAATTGACACCTATCTTATTGACAGTACCGGAAAAACTGGCCCGCTCGATGATAAGTATATAGAGAAGTTTGATAGCACGGGCTATACTGTTTCCAATGTTGATATGAACGGTAAAGACAGCATTAAATCTCAAACCACTTTGCAGCGTAATGGAAATGGCTATGTAATAGCTGTGCAAACCACAGGGGCGAACAACGTAAAGAAATCCTCTTTAACGATCGAATGTGACAGCCTTGGAAAATATAGCTTTGCAAAATCATACGATTCCACAGGCAAGATGGATTCTTATTATGATGATTTAATTACAAATAAATTTGGAGAGATTGTCGGCGGTAAACAACATCACCTTGACAGTACCCTGAAAATGTCTTTTCTAAGCGATTTCGACAGCATTTATTATATTGGAAACATCACAAAGGACAGTGTTGGAAAGATAACCTACTCCGGCAAGCAAACATTAAATGATAAAAAGGATATCATAAAGATGGATGAAACCACTGTAACCCTCGATGCAAAAACTAAGAAGGATTCTACTAAAAATACAATTACCACATATACTTACGCTGGATCGGATAGTAATGGTAACTGGACCCAACAAACAACATTTAATGATAAAGGTAAACCCACTAAAATGGCGAAAAGGGTCATAAACTATCGGCAATAACCCGATAACTTCTATCATCATCCCCAAATATAGGTTATGCGTTTTAAGTAGTTTTAGTGTTGATTTGTTCCGAAACTGAGAGTGTTGGTTGGCATTTTTGTACTGTTCTCAAATTTCAGCTTATCTATGCGCTCAAACGGATCTTCGCTTTTCTATGCGGCACTTTTTTCATAGGCCTTGATAATTTTATTTATCATCTCATCCAACTGTTCATCAGGCATTCTTTCAAATTAAATTCCGATAGATGAAGTCTGCAGCTTCGGCAGGCCATATTGTTAGCAGGTCAATATAGAGCCTTGCCCGATCCCGCGTCTTGGTGAGATCTGGCAGATAGGTTTTTGCATTTTTTTTTTAGCTTTGAAAACATGAAAACGCCCATCCCAATTGAGCCGCGTAAAATCAAGAGACGGAAAAAATTGACTCCTTTCTGGAGAGCGGTTACTGAAATAGGATTTATAATTTTTCTCTTTTATTCAAATCTTCTGATGGGTGAATTTGAACGTTCAGGAATGGGAAGGAAAATGGGTCTTCGTTGGGCCATTGCTGATATTTTTACATTCAACAATTTCACTATTGCTATCATCTTTGCGTTTATAGGCTATTTAATTGTACAATTTTTCCGGAGAAGATTATAATTGAATATTCCGAAAAATAGGATAGAATCAGCCTTTCCTTAATGCAAAGAAAAATGTTCCTCTAAAGGACCGGTGATGAAGCCGGGAAAAATATAATAGCTGAAATTATGCTACACTGCTCTTGTTGTGTAGAAATAATTGCTCTTAAATCTTTCTTTTGAGCAGCTATAGGGTCTTTTTTGCTATGGTATGCTCTTTGATATAAGATAGGGGATTTCACCATAGTTTAGGATTTTTTGAGATACTTAATGATTTAATATGAAAAATAAAGCCATCACTATTGTGATAGCCTTTTCAGCTTTGCTAACTAGTTGTGTACCTAAAAGGCTACTGCGGCAATCTGAAAGTAAGGTTTCAAGTTTGCAAAAGGACAGTGCAGATCAGGCAGGGAAAATTGCAGACCTGCAGAGCCGTTTAGGCAGTTTGCAATCGGATATCGAAAATCTGAATAAAAAGATCAGTGCGCTCAATGATCAAAACAATGCTTTAGGCCAGCAAACAAGCCTTCAGAAGAATCAGCTTAATTTAAGCAAGGAAGAGCTGGAAAAACTGCGTCAACGGTCGCAGCAGCTCGAACAATTGCTGGAGCAGCAGAAAAGGCAAACTCAGGATCTAAAAACGAAAATGAGCGAAGCCCTGAACAGTTTCAATTCTAATGAACTTACCGTTACACAGAAAAATGGTAAAGTTTATGTGAGCCTTTCCGAAGGCTTATTGTTTCCATCAGGCAGCGCTGTCGTAAATCCAAGAGGAGTTGATGCACTGGCTAAATTAGCTGCGGTGCTCAATCTGAACCCAGATATCTCCGTAAATATTGAAGGCCACACAGACAGCATACCTATCCGTGGGAGGTATAAAGATAACTGGGACCTAAGCACAGCACGGGCGAATGCAATCGTAAGGATATTGACTGACAATTATAAGGTTGATCCTGTACGTGTTGAAGCCTCAGGTCATAGCAAATATGACCCTGTTGATATAAACTCAACGCCTGAAGGCAGATCAAGAAACAGAAGAACTGAGATCATACTCTCTCCAAAGCTGGATGAAATGTATAAACTTCTGGAACAGTAAATTATTGGTCAGAAGCAGCTCAGTATAAAACCTAGATTACGCAATATATTCTGAGTAAATAACTCCTTTGTTATTAATCTTGCCTTTTAAATTATTTTTTATTGAGCGCCACTGAAATTGTGCAATAGGGTTTTTCATTTAACTTAGAAAATCGCAAAAAATATTGTCCTTGGAAAACCTGGAAGTTTCCCAGGCTTGTTCATTTCGCATTTCAAAAAGTTGAAAAGCATCCTTTAAAAAACATTTCACAATCAAGAAGAGATACGCTGATGAAATCAAAAACCATTCTTGCTATAGGCCTTATCTGCATTCTTATAGCCTGCGCTCTTTGTGGGTATAAAGTGCACAAACTATCCGGTGAGCAGCAGCAGACTATGACTGATTATAGCATCATGAACAATATTTCATTCGGGCTTCTTTCTATTAGTGAATGGCGTGACCAGGTGGTTACAATTGTCGGACAGCGAATACAAACATTTAAGCTGACACCTGAACAGCGGACAGAGCTGAAAAAAGAAGTCGAACAAATACTTAACACACTTGTATCCGAAGCAGTCAAAAAAATAAATCAGCCGACAAAAACATTGGGCGGAAAGATCAAAAAAACTGCATTTAAAACCTTTGTAGATACGGCGGATCTTCATAAACAGATCCCCTCATTTGCTCAAAAGATCATTGATGAGGTCGAGAAGCCTTCAAGCATGAGAAAAATGAGGGACGTTGTTCAAAGCGAACTGAACCAGTTAGGCCAGGATACATATGATAGCTCGGTGAATGAAGAAAAACACTTAACCGATTCACTATACGGAAAATATCAAGTCAGCGATAGAAATGCATTCGATAAGAAAACTTCCTCGCTATTGCTTTCGCTCAGGACCCAATCCTATAAATATTCCTATAGCATGCTGGCTACAGTTGTATGTTTGCTTATTCTATGGGTTGTTTTTAGGAAAAAAGTTGAATTGCAGAGGACTCTTTTTTTATATTCAGTGTTAGTTGCGTTTATATTATTGATTGTAGGGGTTACGACAACGATGATCGAACTTGATGCCCGCATTCAGTCTTTGGATTTTCATTTGATCGGATCTGATGTCTCCTTCAAGAACCAGGTGCTTTTTTTTCAAAGTAAAAGCATACTTGATGTAGTTCGGATCCTTATTGTCACAAGTAAAATAGATATGATCATAGTGGGCGCATTGGTGTTTTGTTTTAGTGTGATTTTCCCTCTTTCTAAACTTACCTCTACTCTTATTTATTTATACGGAGGAAAGAATTGGGCCTCGAATAAAATTGTCCATTTTTTTGCTTTTAAGTCAGGGAAATGGAGTATGGCCGATGTAACGGTTGTTGCTATTATGATGGCATACATAGGTTTCAATGGAGTTCTTGCAAATCAATTGGCTGATCTCAACATAAAGAACAGCACTTTTGCAAGCATTGCCACTAATAATACTACTCTTCAGCCAGGCTATATCAGTTTTGTTAGCTTTGTTGTATTTGCATTGTTCCTGTCAGCAATATTAAACAAGATCCCGCGGCGCAGCGTGCAGAATACTAAACCAATCTAAATTCCGGCAAGAGGTCTTTTATCTTCAGGAAGAGGCTTTCGTAATAATAATAAGATAAACTTGAAAGTAAAATCAAAATGGAAAATGTATAGAATTAAATGACCAGGTTGTTAATGAATGGGCTACTATGTGAAAAATATTCTAACGGTAGAAATTAAACCCGAAATAAAGTAGATTTATGAAGCAGCTATTGATCACTCCCCATATTTCTAAACAGGTTAATTATAGATCCGGGTCGTTTTGATCATATTGCTAAATGCCTGAAACATATCCAAATTATTAAAATTCGAATAAATTTGGAAACTTCAATTTTTATTGCAGTTAACTACTTCGGGGCTTTTTTGCTTTGTTTCTTAACTACCCTTTTTACCGGCTTCTTTGTAATTTTTTTTCCTGAATTTTTTATGGGCTTTGCCACATCTTTTGGTTTGGAACTAGGTGCGGTTAAATCATGGACTGTCTTTTTTATTGATTCAAGTTTTTCTCCCGCAGTAGCAATTATTTTATTTTTGCCTTCAATAATTGCTTCTTTTATAGCCTCGACTTTTTCCCCGGCTATCTCCAAAACCGTATGATGGGATTCATCTTTTTGCAGCGCTTTTTTTTGTGTGCTCATTTCTTATGGTTGTTTTGTAAATGATTTTGGACTTTAGCTACCAGATTATTTGTATGCATATTTGAACAATAAAAATTAAGGCCAACGCCTCTATTCATTTGAAACCCAAAAGATATGCCAAAAAAATGAAGCCAATTGGACAAAAGCATATGACTGATCATTTATAGAAAAGAGACTGGGCTTTTTCATTGATCGAAGTGCAATAGGCATTTCCATTCGGGAAATTGTTCGCAAAGAATAAGACAGCTCTGCCGGCCGCCTTGTTGATACTGAAATTGATGTTGGCTATACCTCCCCAGAAGACAAGATTGCCAAGAATTCCCCAGCCGATTCCAAACTTAAAGCCCCCAGCATATTTAAAGGAACTGTCATTAGGGGCCGATGATTCATTGATAAATTCAAGATGGGCTAGTTTCTCACCTATCTGCGAGCGGCTGGAAAAGCCAAAAAATAGAAGCAGCAGAATAAATATTAATCCTTTAATAACCAATTCGTTTATCTTTTTAGATGTGCACAGCTAAAGTTATCATAAATAAACTATAATTTCATTACAATAAACATCCGACATGAGAAAGCTGATCCATATTTTATTGCTGCCGGTTTCATTAATCGCTCAAAAAGGTTATCCGGCTTTGCTGAGACAATTCATGACAGGCCAGCATGATTACTTCCGTTTTAACGGTGATATATTGGTAGCTGAAAAGGGTGATATTATTTACAAACAGGATTTGGGATACGCGGATTTCAATTCTAAAAGATTGTTGAATGATAGCTCAATTTTTGAGCTTGCTTCTCTTTCCAAACAATTCACGGCAATGGGAATCATGATCCTGAAGGAGAGAAAACTTTTAAACTATGACGACAATATCAAAAAATTCTTTCCCGACCTGCCTTACAATAATATAACTATTCGCAACCTGCTTACACATACTTCGGGTCTTCCTGGTTATGAAGAGCAGTTTGCAAAAAAATGGGATCCTAAGAAGATTGCATTTAATAAGGATGTGATTCAAATGCTGCAGCAGGAAAAAGATACCCTTTTCTTCGAACCTGGAACCAATTGGAAATATAGCAATACGGGTTATGTTTTACTAGCATCTATCATTGAAAAGGTTTCCGGTAAAAGTTACAATGAGTTTATGGCGGAAAATATTTTTCAGCCTCTGAGTATGACACATACATTTATTTATAACACCCGCCGTTCTGCAAGAAAGATTCCTGACAACTATGCATTGGGTTTTCAATTTCCTGATAGCCTTAAGCGCTACATGCTTCCCGATAGCTTGCCAAAAACAAAATATGTATATTTTCTTGACGGAATCGTTGGTGATGGTTGTGTAAATTCAACCATTATTGACCTCTTGAAATGGGACCGGGCATTATACACTACCAAACTCGTATCCAAACCCACGCTGGATGAAATGCTTTCGCCTCTTGTGCAAACGTCCCGAAGAGACAGCACCGGTTTTTATGGTTTTGGGGTAAATGTTCAACCAAAAACGCCAAAAGGCAAAGTGATTTCTCATACTGGTGGTTGGCCAGGATATTCTACGTTTTTGGAGCGCAGGGTAGATATAGACGAAACCATTATTGTGCTTTCAAATAATGAAACCATGAATGGCTTTATCAGGGCTGGCATTGAATCCATTCTGGCAGGCGACGATTTGGTAATGCCTTGTGAACATAAGGAAATAAAAATTGATCCTGCTTTAATCGATCGCTACGTTGGAAAGTATTCCGCATTCCTCACATTGGTTTTGATTAAAAAAGAAGGTAAACTCTATCGTCACCGCGACGGAACACCTGATATAGAACTAAATCCTGAATCTGAAACGAAGTTTTTTTATGGAGACGGGACGGACAGGCAGATAGAATTTGAATTGGATAAGGATGGTAAAGTAACAAAAACCTGGTTCATCAATTCCGGGCAAAAAGGTGAGTTGAAAAAGTTGAGCGACTAAAAATCATCTTACCGGACAGTTTTTATTTAATAAATAAAACTATCTAGAATGAAAAAGTTTGCTTTTTTTATTTCTGCAGTTCTCTTGATTTCTTTCATTTCTACAGACAATTCAATTTCAAAAAAAGAAAGAAAAACTGCTATCGGCTTATTGAAGAGCACCGAAAGCGGCGTATTCTCTTCCGTCAAAGGCCTGTCTGAAGCTCAATTAAAATTTAAACCTTCGCCGGATAAATGGAGTATCGAAGAATGCCTTAAACATATAGCTATTTCTGAAAGACTGATTCGTGGAATGTTTGATGGCGCCCTGAAACAAGCCGCTAATCCTGAAAAAAGGACGTCGATAAAAGTAACCGATGAACAACTCATAAAGAATGTGGAGGACAGGAGCACAAAAGTAAAGACAATTGACCCGATGAAACCCGAGAATACTCCTTTCAAATCGGCGGCTGAAGCACTGGATTCATTTAAGACAGATAGAGACAACCTGATATATTATGTAAAGCACACAAACGAGGATCTCCGTGATCATGTCATTGAATTACCCATTGGCACATATGATTGTTACCAATTGATATTATTGATAGGATCTCACAGCAACCGGCATACGCAACAAATCGAAGAAGTTAAGGCGGATCTAAATTTTCCAAAGAACTGATCATGATTGACAGCATAAGAATTCTGGACACTCAAATCCTCTCAGACAATTGGTATGTTCTGCGTAAAATCACTTATGAATATGTAAATAAGGATGGAACAAAACAAGTCCAAACCAGGGAAGCATACGACAGAGGAAACGGGGCTACTATTTTACTTTATAATAAGGAACAAAAATCAGTCATTCTTACAAGACAGTTCAGGCTCCCAACCTTCGTAAATGGAAATGAAGATGGAATGCTAATCGAAGCCTGCGCGGGTTTGTTGGACAAAGACAATGCAGAGGATTGCATAAGGCGGGAAACCGAGGAGGAAACAGGTTATAAAATTTCAGATATCCGAAAGATATTTGAAGCCTATATGTCCCCGGGTTCCGTTACAGAAATTCTGCACTTTTTTGTTGCAGAATATTCCAAAGAGATGAAAATAACAGATGGCGGCGGCCTTGAACATGAAGAAGAAAATATCGAAGTTTTGGAAATTGATTTTGAAAGCGCATTGAAAATGATCGGGAGCGGCAAGATAAAAGATGGAAAAACAATAATGTTACTGCAATACATAAAACTCAACAATCTACTTTAATACACTCTTTCAATTATCCACTCGTCAACCTTCCATACTAAAATATATGAAAATGGATAACAGATCAGAAAATCGACGACTCTTTATAAAAAAAGCAGCGACAAATTTAGCGGGTGCTTTGATTGCGCCTTCCTTAATCGCATCACGTATAGAAAATTACCATAATCCGGAAGAAAATTATCCGGACCCATCTATTGTAATTCTGGACAAACGTTTTGCAAAGTATGTACAGTTCAATGCAGCGGTTGAGCGCCTATGGAATGGTGTTCGTTGGGCAGAAGGGCCGGTTTGGTTCGGTGATGGAAGGTATTTGCTTTTCAGTGATATCCCAAACAATGCCATCATGAGATGGACCGAAGAAACCGGCGAAATAAGCAAATTCAGAAACCCATCAAACTATACTAACGGAAATACCAGAGATCGCCAGGGCCGGTTGATTAGCTGCGAACACGATTCCAGAAGGGTTACCAGAACAGAACTGGATGGAAGAATCACCGTTTTAATGGACAGTTACCTTGGCAAGAAATTGAATGCTCCGAATGATGTTGTTGTGCACTCTAACGGAAGCATCTGGTTCACCGATCCCGGATATGGAATTTTATCTTCTTATGAGGGGCATGTAGACAAGTTTGAGCTGCCTACCAATATTTACCGGCTGGATCCTTCAAGCGACGAGGTGACAGTAGTGGCCGGAGATTTTGCCAGACCCAATGGGCTGTGTTTTTCTCCTGATGAAAAGTTATTGTATATCGTTGACTCGGGGCAGCCTGATGATAAGCCTCATCCTATAAGGGTCTTTAACGTCGTGAATGGCAAAACCCTGGAAAATGGACGTTTATTCTGTGACATGGGAAGGGGAACTTCGGATGGAATCCGATGCGATATGGATGGGAATATCTGGTCGGCTGCGGGTTGGGCGGGAAAGGATTACGATGGGGTTCATGTGTTTGCGCCTGATGGAAAGCTGATTGGCAGGATATCTCTGCCAGAGCCCTGTGCAAATATCTGTTTTGGGGGAGAAAAAAGAAACCGTTTATTTATGACAGCCAGTCAGTCCCTTTATTCGCTTTATGTAAATGCCAAAGGTGCAATGATGCCCTAGGCAATCCCACACAATATTTCTATTTGATTGATAGTTAAACTGATATGTTTGCCGACCACTGCATGAATAGAAAATAATTCAATTCATATCTAAATTAAAGACTACCTTTAGCCTGTCAATTTGAGTTTAACAGCTCTTGTAAGTGAACAATCATCATTTCTCTCCCTGCATTCTTCTTTTACACTTGCTTTCATCTCAAGCGTATTTTTAATTATTAATTTTTCGACAATGAACATTTATGTATCTAATCTTGGATTCAACATTCAGGATGCCGACCTCAAAAACTTATTTACTGAATACGGAACTGTCACATCAGCCAAGGTGATAATGGACAGGGAAACGGGCCAAAGTCGTGGTTTTGGTTTCGTTGAAATGGCCAATGATGCTGCAGGTCAGAAAGCTATAAAGGAACTTGATGGCAAAATGGCCGAAGGCCGTGCTATTAAAGTCAGTGAAGCAAGAGCCAAAAGAAACAACGGATTTTCTTCCGGAGGTGGTGGCGGTCGCTACTGAGTTTCCTGAAGAACCATCGGGACTGGCAAAATCGTTTCCTTTCGAATTCTGAAAAAAGAATAATTCACAGATATAAGATCAGTGGTGCTTTTAAGACTCAAGAAGATAGCGGCCAGGACCGGACAGGTCTTCTTACCAGGTAAAAGAAGCAGTTTCAATGGGTTTTGAACCCTGTAATAACTATAGTCCTGACCAGAGCTTTGCCAGTTCCGGGGCCTAGCCCGCCTTATTGTTAATGAAATTTATGGATATGACGATCCAATTGATTGAAAAATTTGTAAGGGATCAGTCCAGAAGAGGCGTAGCTGTGAATATTCATTTTAAAGAACGTAGCTCTGTTTGCGGCATTTTCATTTATGGCCGGGATTATAATGATTTAAAATCAAAGAATCTGTGGAGGGTGGTTAGTAAATTGAATGCTCCCATGTGGAAGGAAAATGATGACATTAATCTTACCCGTATTTTTAATGGTCTTTCATTTACCAGGCTGACCGATGAAGGCTAAAGAAATTATTTAAATTTTTATAAGGAATGTTCACTCAAATCTGGAAAAAGTACCTGCCCGTGATCATCATTTTAATGAAAAGATCCGCTAATGGAGAACAGGTGCTGAACATGGATAAAAGCGATTTTAACAGGGCAGCAGGTGGAAGAAAGATTAAAATACACTTTTCAACTGTCCATTTGAATAACGGCCGTATCACTTCCCTGAAAGATACGCCACCTGTAGCGACGGATCTCGTCACATTATTGCAGGAAAATGATCTGTCTAAAAAAATGATTCGTGGCCAGCAATTTGAGCTTTCAATGAGCAGCAGTTTTGTATTGACTATTAAGAACGCCACACCGGTTGCTGAGGCAATAGCTGATAATACTGCAGAGGAGCCAAAGGAAATACAGGAGGAGAAATAAGCCGAACGGATTACAATGTTTTAGCGGAGTAACCTGACACTTACCGCACTTAGCCCTTTGGGCGTTTTTTCAATCTCAAAGCTGACTTTATTTTGTTCTTTGACAGGCTCTTCCAGGCTATTGGTATGAAAAAATATGCTTTGCTGGGTTGCTCTGTCTTTTATGAATCCATAGCCTTTTGAATCATTAAAGAAAGTGACCGTTCCTTTGTGGATATGTGTTTCTTTGGCTCTGTCTTCCAATTTTGGCACGCCCACCTGTATATCTTCTAATTTTATGTTCTCTCTCTTCCTGGGATCCGGCGGAGTATTGGAAATATTGCCCTCTTCATCAATATAGGCAATCATGCTGTCAAAGCTCTTTGATTCTTTTGATTTTTCTTTTCGCTCCTGCCTGCGTTCTTCCTTCTCTCTTTTGACTTGTTGTTTTTTCTTTTCTCTTTCCTTTTTATTCCAGGATTCGGCCATCTAGATGATTATTTAGTGTTAAAAATTTAATTATCCGTTTTGGATAATTTGGTAAAAGATAAACCATTGAATAACCGGGTTAGGTTGATATCTTTCGTTTGAGCCCATTGACCAGCAACATTGTTATTCACAATGCGCCAGAAATTTTTTGATTTAAGCTCATTATAATCTTTCCCTTTGACGAAAATTCCGGCAATAGAGCTCCTCTCTTTGAAATGAATCTGAACAGGTTTGCCTTCCGCTTCGTTCTTATCGAGAAATTTTTCAATGATCTCTGCTGTCATGTTTTATGCCATTTAATGGATTGAAAATTGTCCTTGTTGATAAATAGTGATATTATGACTTAAACCGTCAAATAACTTGAGTAAATGGAGCTGTAAAAGAAGAATACAATGAGAAAGAGAGAAACTAGTTATTCGATTACAAGACTATATGACTCAAAATTACCGTGCAAATATAGCCTTTTTTTGGCGGCTAAATTGGTTTATTTTAGGACGCCCTCTTCTTAAGAAGAAGTAAATTAGCATATATCGCCAATTCTAATTACCTTTGTGACTCTTAATGTTATTACTCTCTCTGTTTGTGTAGATTCTTCCTCCCCAAATACCGGATGTGTTAACGTAAGGCAGATAGTGTATCGGCACATTGCTGGTAGCCTTATCAAAATAAAAAAAAATACAATCAAAAGTGTCATTTAACAATTTACGCCTCATAGAGCCGATATTGGCTGCTTTGAGCAAAGAAGGGTACACAACCCCAACCCCCGTACAACAACAATCCATTCCCCAAATCTTGGAGGGGAGGGATCTATTAGGCTGTGCTCAGACCGGAACAGGAAAGACGGCCGCTTTTACCATTCCTGTTTTGCAATTGATGCATCAGCATTTGAACCATCATTCTGGCAGACGCCGGATTCAAACATTGATTTTAACGCCTACGCGCGAGTTAGCGATCCAAATCGGTGAAAGCATTAAGGCCTATGGCCATTTTCTTCCCTTCAAACACCAGGTAATATATGGCGGGGTATCCCAGGTACCTCAGGTACAGGCAATTCGCCAGGGAGTCGATATTCTTGTGGCCACTCCCGGAAGGTTAATGGATCTAATGAAGCAAAACGTCCTTCATTTGAACGATATCAAATACTTTATTCTGGACGAAGCAGATCGCATGCTGGATATGGGATTTGTGCAGGATGTAAAACGCATTATTGCCAAACTTCCAGCTAAAAAACAAACACTGTTTTTTTCAGCCACCATGCCCGCTGAAATAATGCAGTTGGCAAATATGCTATTGAACAACCCGGTAAAAGTGGATGTGACCCCTGTTTCTTCAACTATTGAGGCTATTCAGCAACAGATCTATTATGTAGATAAGATCAATAAGCTTAAGCTGCTGGTGCATTTACTGAAGGACGAAAGCATTCAAACCATGCTGGTGTTTATTCAAATGAAACACCATGCCGATAAACTCGAAAGACAGCTTAACTATTACGGCATTCCTACCGAGGCAATACATGGTAATAAGGTGCAAAGCGCCAGGCAAAGGGCTTTGGAGAATTTTAAGAACAGGAAGATAAGGGTGCTCGTTGCAACCGATATTGCTGCAAGGGGTATTGATATTGATGACCTTTCGCATGTACTTAATTATGACCTTCCCAATGTCCCGGAAACTTATGTGCATCGAATTGGACGAACAGGAAGAGCCGGTGCCCGGGGTATCGCCATTTCCTTTTGCGACTGGAGTGAGAAGAGTTTCTTGAGTGATATACAAAAGCTCATAAAGAAGACGATTCCGGTATTGAAAGGTCATCCTTTTGAAAACAGTCAAATGCATTTTGAACCTGTAAAGGCGGGACAGGGAAGTTCAAACGGTGGGATGCAGAATGGCAACAGAAATGCCGGCAGGCTAGGCAGCAGAAGAGGACGAGTATTCAGTCAGGCCTGATTTCAGGGAAAAATACCGAAATCTTAACTTTCGAAATATATAAAAGCAAAGACCTATATTTAATTAGAAAAATAGCGATTCTAAATGATTTTGATCCATTTGGGTCGTTTATTTTCCCACCAGGCCTTCATTTTGAGAGAAAATTTGACCATAAATACCTTTTTTTAGCTTTTAACTGTTTATACTGAATACAATTAAATTCTTACCTTGGGGTGAACGCTCTAAAAACGTCAGGTCGCCTTTGCCGATCACTTTTTGGGGTAAGTAACCCTGAATTATGCCTAAAGTCAGTTTTAACAACAAGCAACACCCCTTTTATGTTGCCCTGAAGACATCCGTCGAAGATTATTTTACAAATAACCATCTGAAAAAAACAGGCAATAGCCGATTGTTTACCAAGACCCTTGTGCTGGTGCCGGCAGCTATCCTCATATATACTTCCTTGCTGGTTTTCAAAATGCCTGCCCTGGCGGCCATAGGTCTGTGCGGAATTTTCGGATTTGTGCTGGCAAGCATTGGATTTAATGTAATGCACGACGCCTGTCACGGAAGTTATTCCAGTAAAAATTGGATCAACGGGTTATTTGGACTTACCCTGAATGCATTGGGTGGCAACTCCTTTATTTGGAAATTTAAGCACAATATTATTCATCATACCTATCCAAATATTGATGGTGTCGATGATGATATTGCAAAATCGCCTTTGATTCGCCAGTGCACCACGCAAAAATGGGTTCCCGCACATAGGTTTCAACATATTTATGTTGTATTGGTTTATGCCATCACCTCCGTAGCCTGGGTGTTCTTAATGGACTATACAAAATATTTCAGGAAAAAAGTGATTGATACCCCTTTGCAAAAAATGGACTTCAAGGAGCATGCTATTTTCTGGATGACTAAACTTCTCTACCTCGTTTTTTATATCCTGATCCCTGTTTTAGCCGTAGGCTGGGCAAAATGGGCTATCGGATTTCTCTGTTTTAATGTGGTGATGGGATTTACACTTGCCATTGTTTTTCAACTGGCGCATGTCGTGGAACCTGCAACCTTTGAATTTGCCGATAATAAAATTGACCTCAAAATAGAAGATGAATGGGCGGTTTACCAGGTTAAAACGACTGCCAATTTTGCCACAAAGAACAGAATCATTTCCTGGTTCGTGGGTGGCTTGAATTTTCAGGTGGAGCACCATTTGTTTCCGCGAGTCAGCCATATTCATTACGGCGCTCTCAATAAAATAGTAAAAGCAACCTGCTTACAGTACGATGTTCCCTACCATGAATTCCCCACAATGACCGAGGCGGTGGTTTCTCATTTTAAAATGATGAAGGTCCTTGGGAAAAAGCCTGTTCCGGCTTTTACGGGGTATTGATAAATCAGGTCATCATTTCGTTTTACCTAGGATCAAATGAAAGGTATCATGAGCCTTCATAACCAGGGACCTTAATACAGCATCGGGTTTTTTGGCCGAAACTGCCTCATTGATGGCTTTGCATTGGACCACCAGGTTTTGGAGCAGGGGTTTCAATGTGGCTGAATCATAATTGGAAGGTACTCCGTCGTTTTGCCATTGTTCGGCCTTTTTCAAAATCGAGGCTGCGCTATCCCTGACTGGTTGCAATTTGTTGGCTTCGGCCGAATGAAAACTGCTCATGGCCGTTTCATGAAAGCTGCTCATCCTGACCCATTTAAAACTCTCCTGGGAATAGCTCTTCTCTGTAATGAAAAAGCAAATGGAAAAAGCAAAAAGAAAAAGCCTTGTTTCATTATCTGAGGTTTTGAAGTTCAAAAAACATTGATTTTACTGAAAAATCGGCTAATCAACAAAAGATGTGTCAATAAGGTTTTAACAAATATCCGTAAATGATTGAGAACAGATGCATTAGAATTGGAGTCAGGATAAAACGGTAAAATCGACCTTTATTTTTTAGAAAACCGAAATTTGATTCAGGTTAAATTATTCTAATGTACCCTTTGCAACTGATTAACGGGTTCGGGTTATAAGACGCTCTATTTTCAAGATCTCATTTCTGAAATCAGTCCCTTATCACATCGATGAAAACGGGACTGAAGTGCTTGATCGGGGGAGTCTTCCGGCCCCCCCTTATTACCACTATTTAAAGAATTCGAATGAACCACTTCCGGGTTTCATACATTTAAAATGCTGCGGTTAAGATCAATCTTCATATGGACCCTGAACTCAATGGCTTCAATGAATATTTTAAGCTCATGGCTTTGGGGATAGAGCAATTTGAGGCGCTTTCCGATATTCTTAAAAAAAGTATTATCATTATTGATAAGCGTTGAAGAGTCCACCGGCTTATTCCATTTTATCCAAAGTGAAAACACCCCTTCCTCAGTAGTAGCTTCCAGATTAATGTATTTATCCCTTATCCCGGATCTGGACAATTGACGAAAACAATTCTCGACCAGCGGAAGGATAAGGAAGGGCGCGATCATTTCGTGATCTGCATTTCCACTGATATTTATTCTCACTTCCATCCCTTCGATACCTACCTTTTCCAGCTCCACGAAATCCTCCATAAGATGAAGTTCCTTTTTTAAATCGACTTTTGGCTGATTGATATCATAGATCATATAGAGCAACAGAGGTTTGATCTTGCTGATCATTTGCGGTATGATATACGGATTCCTGACTGAAAGGTCCACAATCTTATCCAATGCATTGACAAGGAAAACCGGTTGAATTTTCCCGCTATCGACCGCAGCCAGTTTTTGTTTTTCTCCCTTGATAATATTCAATTCCTGCTGCTTTATATACCACATTTTCCCCAACTTGATGGCTGCTGCCAATGAGGCTTCCATATTGATCTGCGTGAAGATGAAAAAGAAAGTGAACATAAAGCTCTCAGTGGATACCATATAGGGCAATTGGTAATGAGCACGGATGAGAGGAATATAATGCGTGCTGTAAAATTGAAAGCAGAGAATATGAAGCACCCCGAATGCGAGCCAGAGAACTACAATGAGAATATACCTGCCCTTGAATAAAAAATGGGGGATCAGAAAATAAATAACGGCATAACAAAAGATGATATCGAGGGGAATAGGGAGAGTTTCTTCAACAAAGGATTCCATCAGAGAGTTGTAAAGCGGAAATTTGCCCACCCAGGAAAAGGTCATGAAGATCGTATAGTAGGCAATCCAGACCAGCCAGAAAAGAACATGCCGGCTGATCCGGTATTTTTGATCATTGGAAAATACCAATGGGTAAATATTCATATGTAAGCTGTTTTGGTTCCACTACCCTGTACCAGGGTGAGCAGACTCCATCCTGTTATTGCCAAAAGCCGACCATTAAATTACGGTTTATAACCGATTTCACATCCAACTCCTGTTCCCGTCCCTCCTAGTCGTCAGATCCTGGCTTCAGTTAAATTCCTGTTCTCCATAATTTTCGTATTGAACCCGGATTTTTAATTACTAAAGCCTGGAATTTACCGATTCGACCAAAAAAGACGGGTGGTAAATACCACCCGTGAAAAGTATGAGAAGACTATTCTCACGTTCTGATAGGCTGTATGAAGCTGTTAATGGGTAAATATAAAACACAGTCCTCCCTACCGGAGGATAAGCTGACCCAATCCCCAAAAATGAGGGATAAAGCAGCTTTTTAGGTATCTGGGGTTGTCCATTAAAGGACACACACATGATGGCAGGAATCCCGATCCTAAAAGGCAACTTTGTAATAATCAGCGATATTCTTGTTATGGGAAAAGAAGGCAAATTAAATGACAGGGCCATCAAGATTTTAGGCGTACCCCTTTTTGGAATATTCATACCCAATATAGCCGGGCTCATTACGACCGAACACTACTCCATTCCAGGTCTGGTTGCCTGTTATGCTTTTTTTATATTATTTTCTTATGCTTTATGGCAGGGCAATGTAATGATGCTCTATTATGTGCGCAACCTCTTCAAATGGAGCGACATAAAATATTATACTTTTATCGGCGTCTTGCTTGGTCTGAATCTCCTATACTCAATTTTCGTTTCACTTGCATTCTTGCTCGGCTGGAAAATGATATCCCGGGAACATGGAATCGGTTGGCCCCTTATCTTGCATTCCACTCTGATCATGATGATGGCTTCTATGTTTATAACCAGTCTCTATGAAAATATCTTCCTCAACCAGGAAAGGATCTATAATATCTCCCGCGTAGAGCAACTCAATATTGCCAAGGCCCAGGCCGAACTCGAAGCGCTTAAGAACCAAATCGATCCTCATTTTATATTTAATTCCCTCAATACCCTTTCCTACCTTATCACCAGGGACCCAATGAGCGCCAGGCTTTACAATGATACGCTGGCCAGGGTTTACAGGTATATCCTGAGCAACAGGGAAAAGGACCTTGTTTTATTGAAGGAAGAGATCGAATTCATATCCAATTATTTCTATCTGATCAAAATTCGTTTCAGGGAAGCCGTGCATATGATGATCGAGATTGAAGACCTCTCGGCAGAAGATTTTCTGATACCGCCCATTTCCATGCAGGCGCTGGTAGAAAATGCGATCAAGCACAATGATTTTACGGATAAGACTCCGCTGGAAATCAATGTATATATAACCTCCAATTTTGTGGTTGTGAGAAACCTGGTCAACCCAAAGAGTTATGCGCCTCCCTCATCCGGGATTGGCCTCGTGAATCTTGATAATCGATATAAAATGATCACAAAACGCAATATTGTCGTTGAAAACAATCCCAGGAATTTCAGCGTCAAATTACCCATCCTTAAATTTTGATTTATGACTGCGCTTATTCTGGAAGATGAAAAGCCCGCGATTGAAACCCTGGAATACGAACTTTCGCAAATGGACGAGGGAATATCCGTCTTATCTTCTTGCGGGAGCGTCGCTGAAGGCATTGCATGGCTTAAGAACAACAAACAACCCGACCTGATCCTCATGGATATCCAATTATCCGATGGCCTTTCATTCAATATTTTCAACTCTCTGAATATCAGTTGTCCGGTCATTTTCATTACCGCATATGACAAATACCTCACCGAAGCTTTTGAATACAACAGCATCGATTACCTGCTCAAGCCCATCGTCCCCGCAAAACTCAAAGCCGCTATACGCAAATACAAAAAACTGCAAACCCATTTCGTCTCCAACTATTCAGCCCTTACCGAACATTTTCAGAGATCCCAGGACAAGAAGATTTCCCGGATCGTGGTAAAAAGGGGTCTCGAATTCCAAACGGTCAGGCTGGAGGATGTGGCTTATTTTTTTACCGAGCACAAACTCGTCTTTCTGGTGGACAAGGAAAACAGAAAATACCTGGCAGACAGGAGCAATCTCAGCGACCTTGAGGAGGAACTGGACCCGAAGCTATTTCACCGGGTAAATCGCAAATACATCATCAATGCCAATTATATCCGAAGATTTAAGCCCCTCGACAGAAGCAAGATCAATGTGGAACTCCTGATGAACGTGAATGAAGAAATCATTGTAAGCCAGGAAAATGCCTCTTCCTTTAAAAAATGGATCAGCGAGCATTAAACAGGACCATCATCTACCGGCTGAAAAGCCACATAAAATCGGAAGAGTTACTGCTGATAATCAGCCCGTCTCCATTCGTGATTTTAAGAGGCAATGCATAATTGTGTGTTGCAGGAAAATTCTGCAGGTTTAATGTTATTGGTAGGTTCGCGACCCTGTAACCTGCCTGGATCGTCACAGTCGTACTGTCCAGTGTGAAAAGGTTGGAAGGAAGCATCGTGTAACCCGCACTATTAGCAATATCGTAAGCGGTTATCTGAGTCGTATCTATAGCGACAGTGACAGTGACATTGTAATTCAGGACCTGAGGCGAAGCAATCACAAGCGCGATAGCAGTGTCTATATTGGAACCGGAAGCCGTATCTCCCGCATACGTAAATGGTCCGGAAACCCCATTAGCCGGACTTAACCCGAATTCAATGATGGGGGGAGAATCGGCGACATTCATATAGGGGGTATCCTTCAGACAGGAACTCAATATGAGGGAACAGGCCAGGCTTGCTATGGAAATAATTTTCAAGTTCATAATTCATTGGTTTGAGAAAACTTTAAAATGGATTACTGTTGGTCATTCACATTCCCCAGAAAATCCTGGTATTAATATCGGTTGCCTGCTGGTTCTGGGCGTTTACATTTGCTGAATTTTGCGTGTACTCACTTTCCGGGTAAAGCAACCTCTTTGGCATCGGCTGACCCGGTGCTGCAAAAGAAGGGGTTGAAATGACCGGGTATCCCGTACGCCTGTAATCGCAGTAAGCTTCGTAACCGTCCAGCTCGCACTCTGACACCCATTTCTGATAAAGAATGGTCTCGAGCGGATTGGCGGATATATTGATATTCACAAGCTGATTTGCAGAACCCGAAATGAATGCGTCGGCTGCCGCTTTTGAACCTGTTACCCCCAGAAAACGGAAGGATTCTTCCACGCCCTGCTGAAAGAGAGACTGATAGTCGCCTTGCATCAAACCTCGTTGTACGGCTTCTGCCTGCATGAAAAAGGACTGGGCTGCAGAGAAAAGAAGGGCAGGCATGGATGGGCTTTGCAGGATCCCTGTGCCGATTGAACTGAGGTTGGCAGTCTGGTTCACACCACTCCCGAAATAATTGCCTCCATACCCTTCGTTGGAGTTCTTATTATAAAAATAACCGAGCCTGGGGTCGTCTGTGGAATCAAGAAAATTCAGCATAAATGTGTTCGCAATGAAGAAATCGTTGTTCTGGGTCGCGATCGTGGTACCAGGTAGAAAGCCATAATCTGCCCAGAAAGGATTTTGCCTTAATTGGGCGTCGGAAAAGCCCGGATTGATGGTGGCATCCTGCCCTGATCCTAAAAATCCGCCTCCCTGACTGAGAATGCTGTTTATCTCCGTGGTTATGTATGCCTGGTTATTCGTATTGGGAACCTGTCTAAGCAACATTCTTAGTTTGATCGTATTGGCAAATTCTATCCAAAGGGTCTTTGAACCCTGGAACATCACGTCGGATACATCATCGCCTGTAGACTGTGAAGCCTGAATAGACGTGATCGCAGAATCGATCTGACTCACTATGCGGGGATAAATTGACGTGGCGGAATCATAGATTGGTGTGATCGTCACTGCAGGCTGGCAGGCCTGGCTATATGGAATATTGCCGAACTGATCGACCAGGTCTTCAAATACCATCGCCCTCATAACCATCGAAGCACCGGGCAGAATGGAATTGGCTGAACTGTTGGCGATCACGAAATTATAGTCATAAATATTGTGGTAAAGAGATACCCATACCGGATCCGCAAAACTATTGTTCAGACTGAAGGTCTCCATTTGCTCCTGTGAACCTGAAGGAGCGAATGAAGTTGTCCGGGCCCAAAATTGCATCCATTGGGTGGCATAGTCGTAACTGTCCGTGCCACCGAGATTGGTTCCTATCTTATTGGAGACCGAACTGACCAGGGCCTGGGCAAAGACATCCTTTCCGGAGAGAGAATTGATGCCGGGGCCGTTCGGGTCGCTCAGGTTGGTATTCAGTTCTTTTTTGCAGCCTGCAGTTAATAGAAATCCTGCGAGGAGCGCTGAGCTGAAAATATTTTTTATCATACCCATATACAATTCTTTAATCGGTTATAGAATAATGGCTGTCAAAGAAGCGCTGATGATTCTTGTTGGCGGAGTCTGGAATTCCGTGTTATATCCAACCGCGTTGCCTGTTGCGTTCGTGCTGAATTCCGGATCGGTCCAGATATTCGTTTTAGGCCTCCACATGAAAAGGTTTCTGCCCATGATTGCCAGGTTCAATCCTCTGAATACTTTTTGCGTTCCCAGCCATTTGGCAGGAACCTCATAACTCAGGGAAACCTCTCTCAGTTTAATAAAGGCCGCACTGGTGACATAGGGCATCCCGATCTGGTTATAGTAATTGGCCCACCAGAAAATGGAGACCGGAAGTCCCGGAAATCCGGAGGTGATGGGTGTATTGGTATTGGGCGTGTATTTTCCCTGGGAAGTTTCAATTACCGAATTTGGGATGATAAAGGCCTGGCGGTCCTGGGCATCATTTGTTGAGATGCCGCTGAAGTCCATCACATTTCCAACTTCATTCAGGATCTTGGCTCCGCCTCTGTAATCAATGACAGCCCTTAAGGATAGCCCCTTATAGGAGAAGGTGGGAGTAATGCCCAGAAAGTATTTGTAATTTGTATTTCCGGCATCGACCAGGTTGGGGTTAAATGAGGGTAAGCCCGTATTTGGATCCACAATGATATGTCCCTGCGGATCCCTGTTGAAATCCGTGGTCATGATCTGTGCATAGGATTTACCCTGAACGGCATAAATACCTCCTAAGGACACCGTACCGAAATTGATCTGATCCAGTTCTGCCTGACCTCCCGCTATGTTGAGCACTTTGGAGTTTTGATAGCTGAAATTCGCAGCAAGATCGAATTTGAAATCCCTGACCTTGATCAGGGGAGTGAATGCCAGGTCAAGTTCTACTCCGCTGTTATCTATTTCCCCTGCATTGGTCAGGTAACTGGAAATCCCTGCTGCATTGGATGTCTGCAAGGGAATGGTCTGGTTATTCGCCTTCTGGTCATAGTAATTTGCTTCAAGATTGATCCGGTTCTGTAAAAATCCTATTTGGAAGCCTGTTTCAATGGATTGTGTTTTTTCAGGTTTCAAACCATTCTGGACAACCTCGCTATTCTGTGAATACCCATCTATTGCTCCAAATGGGAAGCCCGAACCCGTGTTAGCGATCGGGTAGATGGCATAGGCACCAAAATTGGGTATGGCGACTGAATAACCGCCGAGATTTCTTCCTCCTGCGATATTGCCCATAACGCCTAGCTGATCGTATCCATCCAGGCTAACATTACCCGTTCCGGCATAACCCAATCTCAACTTAAGAAAGGAGATCGTTGAACTTCTCTTGATTATTCCGATTTTGTCGCTGAGAACTGCCGACATGTCCAAAGAGGGATAGCTGAAACTCCTGTGGTCGGGGTCAAGAATGGATGTCCAGTCGTTACGGAAGGATCCGTGAAGGAACAACCATTCATCGTATCCGACGGTCAGGTCCGCGTAAACCGATTGGTCATAACGTTTATAATTGAAGGTTGCGTAGGCGGTTCCGTTCGAATTGGTAACTTTCGTATAGAAAGAGGGGATGACGTTTTCCCCAACACTCGGCCCGGAATTCACCTGGTTCGAATACCAATAACCATAACTTGTTCTTTCACGGTAATTGGTTCCCGCAATGAAATTGAATTTGAAATCATTAAGCTTTTTAGTGAGATTTAGGTATAGATCTCCGTTGAAGTCATCGTAATGCCCTTTAACATCTTCTGCCTGATAACCCACATTCCCAGGATATACAGCGAGATTGCTGAATCCCCAGGGTCCTCCGTCTGCAGAGAGCCAGGAAGGGAAGGAAATGCTGTCGATATAAGCCGGCGCATCTATGGAGGTTCGGCTATAACCGCCCCTGGCCGTAACGCTTAACCAATTATTTAATTTATAATTCAGTTGAAGGTTGCTCAGCAACTGGTCGGTGCTCTTCTTTGCCCTGGAATTGAATACCTGCCACCATGGATTAGGGAAATATGCGTTGACAAAACCCTGGTTGTTTACAAACTGGCTCACATCCTTGACGGATTTCAGATCGACGCTTGGCAATTGGTTGATTGCATCAAAGTACACCGGCCGGTTCTGGAAATAGGAATTCCCCGCTATATCGGTAGACACATTATTGTAGCTTATGCCACCGGAAGCGGAGAAATTACCAAGATGAAGGTTGCCGTTCAGCCTGCCTCCGGAACGGTCGTAGGTATCATAGGGAACCACTCCTTGTTTACTCGTGTGTTCTCCGGAAAAATAGATGCCGCCTATCTTGCTATCGCCAAAGGAACCCGATAGTTTATTCTGGTCCCCTATTCCTGTCTGAAAGAAATCCTTTCTCCCATTAGGGACATCTTTATACGGAACGAATTTCCATGTCTGATTTGCATATTCCCCTATTGGAATAGAATCCAGTGTGAAGTCCTTGCTATTATACGCAGATCCATAACTTTCATTTTCGAATGGAACAGTATTAACCAGTCCCGTATATGGGCTGATGAATTGGATCGTACCTCCGGTTGATGGATTAGAATAAGTACCCGGAGGCTCTCCTCCCCATCCGCTGTATTCATTCTGAAGGGATGGGAAATAGGAAATCGATTCAAAGTTCACGGTATTCTGGTAGGTCAGCGAAAATTTACCCCTCCCTTTCTTTGTGGTAATGACCATAACGCCATTTGACGCAGCCATCCCGTAAAGGGCCGCCGCATTTGATCCTTTCAGAATGGTTACATCCTCAATATCGCTTGGGTTCAGATTGGGGAGATAGGTCTGGTCGACGGGTACCCCGTCGATGATTACCAGGGCAGCATTGCTGCCTTCAATGGACCGGCTCCCGCGAAAGGTGATCTTCACCTGCGGGTCCACGCCATTGTCCGTCAACCTGATATCCACCCCGGAAACCTTAGCTGCCAAACCGGTTGCCGCATTCACCACCGCCGCCTCATTCAATTGTTTAGAGGTAACGGCAGTCGTAGCATATCCGAGTTCTCTTGCCTGTCTCCTGATCCCCAGCGCTGCAGTTACCACAACTTCCGTAAGGTTATTCTCCTTTTCAGTAACAGAGATATTCAGAAAGTTTGAACTCCCTACAGGGATCTCCTTTTGTGCCACACCCGTTGACGTTACAATCAGTGCATCAGTTGGCTTTACCCGCACTGAAAAATTTCCATCAGCATCGGCGCTCAGTGCTTGCGTGGTTCCCTTAACGCGGATCGTGGCAAAAGGGACCGGTTGTCCTTTTTGGTTAACGATCCTACCCGTAAGCAGCCTGGTTTGAGCCTGAGTAAGGGAAGAAAAAATCAGGAGCAGTCCACAGACTAAGGACAGTGTTTTCATCTGCATTTTTTTTGGTTATTAAATTCAACTGTTTTCCATTTTTGTTCGGGATCAAATGAATCCTTTGAAAGATCCAGGCGATAACGATCATGTATAAATGGACAGCAGGAATTTGAATTATGCTGAATGCGAAAGGTGCTTCAAAAACCCAAACCGGAATTTTTGCATCTGAATCCCCATTTTTCAAAACCCAAACGGAATAGAGCCTTCAATTTCTATAAAGAGGGATTTTTTTCACCAGTTTCATGCCTTAGTTATCCCCAATCAGGTTTCAGTACCCAGAAAACTGGCTTCAGCCTTATTTACACAGAGTCGCATTCTTCTAATTGTAACTTAGCCAGAACAACTTTCCCTTAACCAAATTTGGATTCATATGAAAAATTCATCCTTTTTATTACTGATCTCTTTATCATTATTAACCGGATCGCATGCATATAGCCAGGGGGTCACACTCCCGAGGGTTCCAAGCCCGGCAGCAACCGTATCTCAGACAATCGGCATATCGACTGTTACTATAAATTATTCCAGGCCTTCAGTAAAAGGCAGAGAGATCTGGGGCGCGCTGGTGCCCTACGGTTATAATGTGCAGGGTTTTGGACTGGGTAATCCGGCGCCCTGGCGGGCTGGAGCAAATGAAAACACCCTGATCAGATTTTCTCACAATGTGAAAGTGGAAGGACAGGAAGTACCTGCCGGCACTTATGGACTTTTCTTCGTAATCAACCAGGACAATACCGGAGAAATAATCCTCTCAAAAGATTACAAGTCCTGGGGTAGTTTTTTTTATGACCCCAAACAGGACCTTATGAGGGCGAAAATCCAACTGAGAGAAAGCCCTCCGACCGAGATGCTCACCTATGATTTCATTAATCAAACCAAGAATTCTGCTGAACTCGTTCTGAGTTGGGAAAAAAAACAGTTTCCCGTCAGGATCGAATTCGCGGTAGATGATATTGTAATGAAAAATGCCGACGCTGAATTGAAGGGTTCCACCGGTTTTACTTGGATGGGCTTTTCATCGGCGGCAAACTATGCATTGCAAAATAAGGTCGATCTGGAAGAGGGAATGAAATGGATTGACGCGGCCATTGCACAGAACAGCAATTTCACAACGCTAAGCATTAAATCCGGCCTGCTCGGTCTCCAGGGTAAAAGTGCAGATGCGGATAAGACCATGAACGATGCGCTTACGGTAGCTACAGAAAATGAGATCAATAATTATGGTTATCAACTCCTCAATGAAAATAAAGTTGACAAAGCGATAGAAGTGCTGACCCTGAATACACAGCGCCATCCCAAGAGCCCAAATGTATGGGACAGCCTTGGTGAAGCCTATGTCCTCAAGGGTGACAAGAAAAACGCCATCGTCAATTTCAAAAAATCGCTCAGCATGGATCCTCCTCCCAATGTCCGTGCGAATTCCGAAAAATACATGAAACAACTAGGAGCAATGTGAATGAGAGACGACAGCGGTTCCTATCCTCCGCCAGCTAACGTGAGCGTTGAATTGAAGCTGGTGGAGTTAGGACCGTTCTTTTTCAATGAAATTTTTTAATAGCCCTGCTCAAAGAGGAGTCCATAAATTCTGAAAACCTCAGCGTATAAGTCGAATCCAGAAAGATCGGTGTACTGTCCAGTAAGGTTTGACTGCCTTTGCTGATATAATAAATACAGCCTATCAGACGCCCGAAACTATTCTCGGTATCAGCAGTTTGGATGGATTGGGTGATTGAATCAATTTCCTTTTTCATAAAATCCCTCTCATAATCATAAAAAAGTATGCTATCATGGTTCCCCTTTGATTTTGCGTTGGCGAGTTGGAATTGTATCCGGTCATATTCCCTGACATAAACTGAATCATCGATGATCCTTCCCAGCCGCTGATTGGCCCTGACCGACCATATGATATGCAGGGAGTCAAATGAAACGGTTGAATCAATTCGTTTCAGGTGCACAGAAAAATTATTTTTCAATTGTTCGGTCAGGCTCAGGCGTTGCTTGCATGCCGCAAAAACGAGAAGAGCCAGAATAGTAAACCGGAACTTTTGCATGGAGATCGTACTTTCGAAAATTATAACTCAAGTTTGGATTCGGCAACATTTGACCTGAACTCCTGATCTCCAACTCCCCGGCGCACAAAATTTGACAGAACCTACAGCGGCTGAGACCACTAGAATGAACGCAAACAAATTCGGATCAGGTCTTGCTCAACAATGAAAAGTTACTAATTTTTGTTTATCTCCAATAGACATTCCTGCTTGAGATAGAAGCTTGATAATGAATATTTAATTTGTTCTGCAAAATAAAATTATGCATTTGATACCTATGCATTATATAAAGGTCAGCAATAAAGGACAGCAATTTTTCGATGATATATTAAATACGGGCAATATGCTCTTAAATTCCAGAATCAGTTAATGTCCCTTTTTGCCTGTTAACAGTCCCCAATTTTCTATTTTTGCCCATATGGGACAGAAAAAACTGGAACGCTTCGAGGCGATCAAATCTTTTCGCAATGTGCTCCAATACCCTGAAGGAATGCGGGGCCAATGGAGGATTTTTTTCGGAAATAGCAATTCGATTCAACTCGAGCTGGGTTGTGGAAAAGGGGAATATACGGTGGAGCTGGCCCGAAGACATCCCGAAAGGAATTTTATCGGGGTTGATCTAAAGGGCAATAGGATCTATGTGGGCGCCAGGAAATGTCTGGAAGAAAATATTCAAAATGCCGCCTTTCTCAGGACCCATATCGACAAGATCCGGGATTATTTTGAGCCTGAAGAAGTCGCTGAGATCTGGATCACCTTTCCTGATCCACAGCTTCGCAGATCGAGGGCGAAGAAAAGACTTACTCATCCGCGTTTTCTCCGGCTTTACCAACAGATCCTTAAAGAAAAGGGTCTGATCCATCTGAAAACTGATTCTACGGATCTTTATCAATTTACCTTGCTGGTGATCGATATGTACGGGCTGGTTTTACACGAAAACTGTGAGGATGTTTATGCCCCTGATAATATTATGGAAGAGCTGAGGATCAAAACCTATTATGAGGGGCTCGATATCGCGGGCAACCGGAAAATTCATTATATTTCATTTTCCTTTCCTTCAAAACCTTTGCCCGAACTGGATGTTATTCTTCATCAAAGATTGAAAGAAGACCAAACCGAGCATCAGTGTTTTGCCACAAGGGGCAAGGAATAGGCTAGGTTCAATCTTGCAAATAGAGAAAACTTCAAAAATTCAGATGAATTCAGCATTGAAGAAGGGGATTGATTATTATTTCGACCGGGACGGATGCATGGTCCTTACGGAAAAATATCATTTGGAAAGAGGGTATTGCTGCGGCTATGGCTGCCGTCATTGCCCCTATGATTATGAAAAGGTGGCTGAACCAAAACGCAGCGAATTATGCCAAAAAAAGAAAAAATAAAAATGATCAGACCATCCGGCAGAGCGGATGAAAATTTCTTTGAGCTCGTGTATGAAGTAGCCCGCCAGATCCCCAGGGGAAGGGTTACTTCCTACGGAGCCATCGCTGCCTGTCTGGGAACTAAATCCTCCGCCCGGATGGTTGGATGGGCAATGAACACATCCCATTCGGCCAAACCAAAGGTCCCGGCACACCGGGTCGTAAATCGCAGCGGCCTTCTCAGTGGTAAACACCATTTTAATCCTCCTGGTTCGATGGAGTCCCGGCTTAGAAAAGAGGGAATTAAAGTGAAGGATGATACAATTGTAAATTTCAGGGAGATCTTCTGGGACCCGGCTAAGGAATTTTTTCCCTGATCAATAGTATTTGCTGATCATCAGATAGACCACCACCCCCGTCACTGCCACATAGAACCAGATGGGCCAGGTGATCCGCGCTAACTTACGGTGCTTATCAAATTTCTCCTGAAAAGCTCTTTGCAATGTGAACAATACGAGGGGAACAATGACCCCGGATAGGATGATATGGGAGATAAGGACAAAATAATAAATATAGCGCAGCGAACCCGCCTGTAATTTTTCATCATCGCTCAGGATCCCGTCATGATTGAGGTCCCCGAATTTTACGGTAGGATTCGAGCTGTGATAGATCACATAGCTGACCAAAAAGATCGTACTTAATGCAACTGCGATCAGGTTGGCCGTTTTATGGGCCTTGATTTGCTTATTCTTAATAAAATAAAGACTGGCCAGCAACATTATAGCTGTAGTTGAATTCAATAAAGCATGAAAGAGCGGCAGGGAATGGGTATCGAATCCGAAATTGATTCTCACATTCGGAACGAGCAAGATGACGGCTACGGCAAGAGGAATCGCTATAGATACAATGATGATCGGAATGGTAAGGGATTTTTCTTTCATATTTTTTTAAATTGGGCGGATCTGGTCAGCAAAAAAATCATTCCTCCGGTGGCCAGGATCACCAGAACAAAGATCGGCCACAGGGGCTTGAGTTCCTGAATTACAGTTTTGCTGTTCTTGTCTTTCTCTAGCATGAGGTAAACGATGTCGCCGGCAAGTTTTGAAAGCGAAGCGCTGTCCAGCCCATCATAATAACCACGCATGACATGCTCTTTGTCCAATAATGCGATCTTCTGGGTATGGATAAAACTCGTGTCCATCCCATTTCCATCTGCAATGCCCATCTTCAGCTCATTCAATGCGAAATCATAGATCGTCTTTTTCCCCCCGGTCAGCATCCACCAGATATCCGGGTTGACTCCGTATTTATCGGCATATCGCTTCAGCACTTCAGGAGAATCCCTTTTGGGGTCAACGGTAAATGAAACGAAATGCACGAAGGATGCTGCCGTATCTGCAGCTTCATTTACCCCGCCGGACTTGATAGCATCCTGCAGTCGTCTCAGGTTCCTGGTAAGTGCCGGACAAATATTCGGGCAATGGGTGAAGAAAAAATCCACCAGGACAACCTTTCCCATCAGGGAATCAAATGAAACCTGCTGTCCCAGTTGGTTGGTAAAACTGATATTGGAGACCTGGTGCCAGACCGTATCTTCATACTGTTTCCCATCTTTCATGCGCACAATCACCGAATCATAATAGTATCTTGGCGGCATGGCAATGGCCCCCTCACTGGCAGATTTTACCATCAGGTAACTGACCAGCGGAATCAGCACGGCAATAGCGACAGCGAGCAAGGCTTTTGAACTCAAGTGGTTTCTTTTTATTAAAAAACCATCCTCGGGGGATGGCTTCAATTATTTTAAATTTCATGACACAATCCTATTCAACTCCGGGTTTCTTCGCCAGCGGTGTCTGGCTTTGCTGATATTCATAACGGTCATAGCGGTTCCGTAGATTTTTAAACGAATTGCCATCCCACAAAAACGCAATCAAAAACCAAATGAACAGCATTGCAGGAAAAACCAGGCTCAGGATAAGGTTTTTGATCTCATGACGCAGGTGCATGAATTCGGCTATAATGAAAAATGCTTTGGCCAGGGTTCCGATCACATACAAGCCGTTCACGAAATGTTTATAAGGTCTTAAACCGGGGCTCTCGTAATAAATAATGGCCAGGGTCAGCTCCAACAGGGTAATGATCAGCAGCACCCAGAAGGTCCTCCAAATCGCCTTCGTGGAGAAACTGGGTTCTTCATGACCGGCGGCATCCAAATGAACTTCACTCATAGTAATATTATTCTGATTAATTTAAAGCAAATAAAAACAGGTAAATACGAATACCCATACAAGGTCCACAAAATGCCAGTAAAGACCTGCTTTCTCGATCATCAGGTAATGCCCTTTGCGGTCGAAACTGCCTTTCCAGGTCATGATCAGCATGATGATATTAATGATCACTCCGGAAAATACATGGAAACCATGGAAGCCCGTGATGGTAAAAAAGAAATTAGTAAAATTCGTACTGGATTGGGTCCCGTCAATATTTAAAAAAGGATTAGCTCCCCACCAGGCGCCTTCGGAATGAAGATGGGTCCATTCCCATGCCTGGCAACTCAAAAATGCCAGGCCTCCCAGGATCGTCCAGGCCATCCACTTCATCACCCCCTTTCTATCGTTATTATGACCGGCAGCCACAGCCATGACCATGGTGACGGAACTCATGATGAGAATAAATGTCATCAGACTCACAAAGGCCAGAGGAATAGGCATTTCCCCCTTTACTCCCGGGAAGGAGCGGAAAACCTCATTCGGGTTGGGCCAGGAATTGCTGGAAAACCGGATGGTCCCGTAGGAAATCAGGAAGGCTCCGAATGTGAAGGCATCACTCATCAAAAAAAACCACATCATCAGTTTGCCATATTCCACATTATAAGGGCTCTTGCCACCGCTCCACCATTTTTGTCCTGCTGTTATTGCCTGAGACATATTTACAAATTTATTTCAAACATTTAAGATTATCAACGCATAATGATAAAGAAAATAAAGAGATAGATCCAAAGAAAATCCACGAAATGCCAGTAAGTAGCGACCACTTCTACCGGTGTAACATTGTAATTCCTTACCTGCCTGTTAAAGGCCCTGATATTCATCGCAATCAAGGCGATTATCCCTCCTATCACATGCAACAGATGAAGTCCGGCAATAACATACAGGAATTGCCCTGCCCCTGATCCATTAAAAGTCACACCTGTTTTCCAGATCGTAGAAAATCCAAAGAGCTGAAAGATGATAAAACCAATCCCTAATAAAACCGTTACGCTAAGCATGTTCCGGTAATTCCGGAGATTCCTTTCCCGGAATGCCTTCAATGCCAATTGCATGGTCAGGCTGCTTCCAAGAATCATCCCTGTCGAATACCAGAATGCCGACGGGATTTCAAAACCCAACCAACCCGGCTGCTGGCGTTTCACAATATAAGCACTTGTCAAACCGGCGAACATCATAACAATGCTTCCGATCCCTATCCACATCGTAAACTTATGCGGATGAATTTTATTTTTTTTATGGTTCACGACTTTCTCTCCCTCAGCAAATAATGCCATTCTGAATTACTTTATTTTGTCTATCAGCAAAGCAAGCAAGACGACCGGCAGATAGATATAACTGCTGAACATGACCCGCCTCGCCGACTTCGTATTCATTTCCCTATACAGGCGGACGCTTTGTATCACCATTAACAGGTTGGCTGCCAGTACAACAAACAGACTTACCATTCCGCTAACCCCGAACCAGTAAGGCAAAGCGCCAACCGGGATCAGCAATAAGGAATAAATTATGGCCTGTATTGCTGAATATTTGGTAGGCCCTTCTACGGAGGGCAGGAGTTTAAATCCTGCGGCAGCATAGTCATTGTGCGCAATCCAGGCAATCGCCCAAAAATGCGGGAACTGCCAGAAAAACTGGATAGCAAAAAGCGCCCACCCTCCAGCACTCAGGCTATCATTCCCTGCAGCCCATCCGATCAGGCAGGGCAATGCCCCGGGTATGGCGCCCACCAACACTGAAATCGAATTCAATTTTTTCAGCGGCGTATAAATGAACGCATACATGAATAAACTGAATGCTGACAAAGCAGCAGTCAGAAAATTGAAATGCCATAAAAGGAGCGTTCCGATCAGGCCGGTGCAGGCAGCAAAGGTCCATCCTTCTTCAACACTCATTCTCCCGCTGGCGACCGGCCTCTTAGCCGTCCGCTTCATCAGGGAATCCGTATCCTTTTCCATGACCTGGTTGATCGCATTGGCGCTGCCAGTTACCAAAATTCCACCCGTAAAAAAAAGAACTATCGAAGTCCAGTTGTAAACCCGCACTTTCGGAGCCAGCAAAAAGCAGATCACTGCGGAGAAAACGACCATAAAGCTCAGATTGAATTTTATGAGTGCGAAGTAATCCGCAATCTTGCTGGCGACTTTGAAAGAACTCGACTGCTTCACTGTTTCCTGCTGCATCAATATGAATTAATTGTTTGGGTCAGGCTAGACCTGCCAATACATTAGTGCTTGCTTTCATTGCCACTCACCGGCTCGGTCTGAGGAATAAATTCCCGACCGTCTTTTGCATAATCATAAGCCCAGCGATGCACTTCCGGAATCTCACCAGGCCAGTTTCCATGACCCGGGCGAATAGGAGTGGTCCATTCCATGGTCGCGGCACCCCAGGGATTTTGGTTGGTCACCCTGCGACCTTTGAATATGGAATAGAAGAAATTAAAGACAAACATCAATTGAACCGCAAATACCACCATGGCCACGGTCGAAATAAAACGATTCAGGTCTCCAAATTGCCTAAAGGAAACCCATCCGCTATAATCCATATAACGCCTCGGCATACCGGCAAGTCCTTCATAGTGCATCGGCCAGAATATCAGGTATGCGCCAATCAGGGTAACCCAGAAATGAATATAACCCATGGTATTGTTCAGGTAGCGGCCATACATTTTCGGGAACCAATGGTAGACTCCGGCGAACATCCCGAAAAAGGCCGATACCCCCATGACGATATGGAAATGCGCGACAACAAAATAGGTATCGTGTAAGGCAATATCAAGAGTGGAGTTACCCAGGAAGATCCCGGTCAATCCGCCGGAGATGAACAGGCTCACGAATCCGATGGCGAAAAGCATGGCCGGCGTGAACCGGATATTACCTTTCCATAGGGTGGTCAGCCAGTTGAATACCTTTATGGCAGAAGGCACGGCGATCAGCAGGGTCAACAGCACAAAGACCGAACCCAGGAAGGGATTCAGGCCGGTGATAAACATATGGTGCGCCCAAACCAGAAAGGCCAGGATGGTAATTGCAAATAAAGATCCCACCATTGCCATATAACCGAAAACGGGCTTGCGCGAATTGACCGACAACACTTCTGAAACCAGCCCCATTGCAGGCAGGATAATAATATATACTTCCGGATGGCCCAGGAACCAGAACAGGTGCTGGAAAAGAATGGCGCTTCCGCCTTCATTTGGCAGTGCCTTCTGTGTGGATGAGATGAAGATATCGCTTAAGTAAAAGCTAGTTCCTGCATGCCGGTCAAAAAGAAGCAGGATCAAACCGGAAAGCAATACCGGGAAAGATAAAACGCCCAGTATAGCTGTAAACAGGATGGCCCATATCGTAAGTGGCAAGCGGGTCATGCTCATTCCTTTCGTCCTCATGTTCAATATCGTGGTAATATAGTTCAGTCCACCAAGCAGCGAGGAGACCACGAACAAGGCCATACCAGTAATCCACAAATCGATACCTGCCTTGGATCCCTGGCTTGCATCACCTAAAGCGCTTAAGGGCGGATAAACTGTCCATCCCCCGCTTGCAGGCCCGGTCTGTACAAAAAGGGAACTGAGAATAACTACGCTGGCCATGAAGAAAAACCAATAGGAAAGCATATTCAGGAAAGGGGAAGCCATATCACGCGCCCCTACTTGTAAAGGGATCAGGAAATTTGCAAAAGTTCCGCTCAGGCCGCCGGTAAGTACGAAGAAAACCAGCACCGTACCGTGCATGGTAACGAGGGCATAATAAAATTCAGGCTTGATCTTCCCGCCCTGCGCCCATTTTCCAAATATGTCTTCAAGGATCGGAAAACTGGTATCAGGGTAACCCAGTTGTAAACGGAAGAGCACAGACATCAGTCCTCCCAGTATCGCCCAGATCATTCCAGTGATGATGAACTGCTTGCAAATCATCTTGTGATCCTGGCTGAAAACATATTTGGTGATAAAGGCCTCTTTATGATGATGCACTCCATGTTCTTCATGGTGAGCATTATGAGAGGCTGCTACTTCAGAATGCCCGTGTAAGGAAACATCGTTGCTCATGAAAAAGAATTTATTGCTTAAGCGGTGTTAGATTATTTTAATGGTTTAAGGATGCTTTTGCCACTTCATCTTTTGTCTGCGAAGTCGAAACAGATGCTGGTTTGGTACTGTCTTTTGCCGCAGGCGCTCCCTGAGCGGGAAAAACCTGCGAATAATTTGACTGCTGTTTAGCCTTCCAGAGGATAAATTCTTCGGGAGAAACTACATTAACGATCCCCTTCATTGTATAGTGGCCGCTACCGCACATCTGGTCGCAGGAAATCTCGTATTCAAATTCCGGGTTATTGTTCATTTTCTTCATTTCTTCCGTCGTATATAGTGGAGTAAACCATAAAGTCGTCGGAGTACCCGGAACTGCATCCATCTTCATTCTGAAATGAGGCAAACCCACGTCATGGATCACATCCCTGGAGTTGATGATGAGTTTTACGGGACGGTTGACTACCACATACATTTCCTGGTTCACGACGATATCGTCATGGGTGGCCGGGTCTTCCCAGATCAATCCCAAAGAATTATTTGCTCCGTCGTCGATATTTTTAAAATATTTCTTACCAAAAACCCCGTCATTCCCGGGATAGCGGAAAATCCAGCCGAATTGTTTGCCCGTCACTTCCACCTGTAATGCATCTGCAGGGGCATCGCCAGTGATCCTGAACCAGTATATCAGTCCAAAACCGACCAAAACTGTCAAAGCGATAGCAGGAATCACGGTCCATACCACTTCAAGCCTGTTATCATGCGGGAAATAGAAAGCCTTCCTTTTTTCAGAATATTGATATTTATAGGCGAACCAGAATAGAATTATCTGAGTCAGGAAGAAAACAACGCCCGTAATAGCTAGTGTTATATAAAGCATCTTGTCGATAGCCTGCCCGTGCTGGGAAGCAGCTACTCCCAGGATCTTTCCTTTCAGCAATTCATTGCACCAGTAAACGCCTATCAGCCCAAAAACCAGGAACATGATCATCAGGAAGCCGTTGACCTTGTTTTGCTGCTCAAAAGCCTTTTTTTCTCCTTTTAATACGGCGACATACTCGCTTGCCTTGGCTATCTGAAAAGTGATCAGGAAACCGAGTAGTAGCAACAGTATGATGAAAAAGTTTGCCATGGTTCTTTTGAAAATTAAATTTTTTAATGCCCTTCCGGCTCCCCTTTTAAGTGTGATGAATGATGCTTTCCTTCAGGAAGGGGTGATTGACCGGGATCAGCGGATATTTACCAAGCACCCTTGCCACATTCCACATAATCAAGCCGATAAAGCCTGCCGCAATACCGAAATCCAGCAGATTCATCGGAACGCCTTTAGGCAATGTGCTGCCAAAGATCATCTGGTAGAAATCAATCCAATGTCCAAATAACAAAGCTACAGACATAAAAGTAACTACGGCATAATTCCTTTTTGAATTGCGGCTCATAAATATGAGGAGGGGAGCAAGGAAATTAATTACCAGGTTCAGGTAAAACAGTCCCTGGTAGGGTCCTTCAAATCTGGTTCTGAAATAAATGGTTTCTTCAGAAATATTGGCGTACCAGATCAGCATGAACTGGGAAAACCAGAGATAGGTCCAGAAGATGGAGAAAGCGAACTGGAACTTGCCCAAATCGTGCAAGTGCTCCTCATTGGTAAATTCAAGATATCCCAGATTTTTGAGATAGATCACGAAAAGAGTAATGAGGGCAACTCCCGCTACAAAGCTGCTGGCAAAAGTGTACCAACTATACATGGTTGAGAACCAATGTGCGTTGATGCTCATCAACCAGAGCCAGGGCGTGACCGAAGCAACGGTAAGCGCAAACCAGAAAATATAGACAGCCGCCCAGACAGTGTTTTTGAAAATATATTTTCTGCCTTCTTCGATGCTTAGCGGCTTGTCATCAATTTCCCTGGAAATAGAACGAAGTTTTAGGCCAAAAAGGGTCCAGAGACCGATCGTGAGGATGGACCAGACGATGAAAAAACCCGGATTCAGAAATCCGCTCTTTCCCTTCAGCACTTCATCTCTTGCTACGAGGTCGTGGTCAAGCCATTCATAAATATAACTTCTATGCCCAAAAACAATAGCAAGCAGGATCACAAATGTGATTGCTCCGATCGGAATCACGCAGGCTGAAATAGCTTCGGTCACCCTTCTGAAAGAAATCTGCCAACCGCCCCAGGCCAGCGTGGTAGCCGCGAAAAAGAACATGGCGGCATTTAAGACAAGCAGAAAATAAACCCCGTTCTGAAGTAAGGCGGACCAGAAATGGGTAATCTTATCCTGATCCTGGCTGCTGCCGTAAAAAAGATATCCGGCAATCACTGCCAGCGCCCCGGCTCCCATCAATACATAGGACCAGGTCTTATATTGGGAAGGGGTTTCGAAATTTTCTCTTAATGACATGCTCAAAAATTTTGTATCTATTTTATTTTTTTGCAGTTGAATCCGAAGAAGATGATGCCGGGGCTGATGTTTTATTAGCAACCTGCTTCGACTTAATATAGCTTATCACCATCCAGCGCTGACGGGTATCCAATTGGGAAGCATAACTGCCCATCTTGTTTTTCCCATAGGTCACAGAATAATACATCTGCCCGACCGGCATGGCTTCATACCTGGCATCCCCCACCAGGGTAGCCGGTTTGGCAGGAAAGGGTCCGTCTCCTCCTTTGTATAAAGGGCCATTCCCATCCAGTTTCGGTCCATGGCAGATCCCGCAGTTCACCAGGTAAAGCCTTTCTGCTTCCGTCGAATCTAAAGTGTTCAAAGGGGGAAGCGGGTTCTGAATTTTTTTCGAAGCCACATAATTAGTTGAATCTCCATCCGCGTCCTTTGTCAGGGCAAAGGGGAAAAGTTCCCCTCTCTTAATGGTGCCTGGCACTGGGATATTGCTGTAATTGAAATTATGGTCCCTTTTAAGTTCCTCCTTCATGAAATCAGTTACCGAATAGGTCTCATAGGCCCGGCTATACGCCATATCAGGCATGTATACGCGTGAAGGCTCTCTCTGAATCCCATTGCAGCCGGCTATGATCAACCCGAAGACTGTAAATTGGGATATGGTAAATAATTTTTTCATCTGCTGGTATATCTGCTTTATGCTAAAGTGGATGCGGTTTTCTTTTCAAATGGCTGCGTATTCCGGTCATAACGGCCGAGCCACCATCCGGTTTCGGCCTCCTGCACATTGATCTCTTTAGCTCCCAGCCCGTTCAGGAATGTGCTCATTTCGGCTTCATCGCTCGTGGGAGTACATTCCAATACCATTACGAAAAGATCGTCCGTGGAACGGAGGTGAAAATGATGTTTTTTCACGAAAGGAGCCATTTGGCATAAATAGCAGAAAGTCAATACCATGCCAACCGAAGCGAACAATACGGTCAGCTCGAAAGTGATCGGGATCCAGGCAGGAAGCGCAAAATGTGGCTTACCGCCGAAATTCAACGGCCAGTCGCTGGTGAAAATCCAGCCAATCCCGCTCAGGGCAGTGGTTGTCCCGGTGATGCCGTAGATGAATCCGGCCGTATGCAGGCTGGTATCACGCAAACCCATGGCCTTGTCCAGGCCATGAATGGGCATCGGGGTGTATACATCGTGAATTTTGTATCCCGTCGAACGAACCTTTTTCACGGCGGAAAAAAGTGCCTGCTCTTCGGTGAAACATCCTACTACAAATTTTTTTATACTCATATAATCAATAAGCTTTTTGCTTGAACCGAAATATTATTAATGTGCATGCGCCATTTCGTGGGCGAATTCTTCCACAGGCTCCTGTTCCGCATGGCCCATCTGTTCCTTATAATTTTCTCCGGATCTCTTCAGAATATGTTTGATTTCCGCCACCGCAATGACAGGAAAGAATTTCGAGAAAAGAAAAAAACAGGTGAAAAAGAGTCCGAAAGTCCCGAGATAGAATCCGATTTCCCATGGTGATGGGCTATAGTAAGTGCTCCAACTGCTAGGTATATAATCCCTGTAGATGGAAGTCACGATGATAACAAATCGTTCAAACCACATTCCAATATTCACAATGACCGACATGAAAAAGGTCACGGTCAGGTTTCTTCTCATTTTACGGAACCAAAAGATCTGGGGAGAAAGCACATTGCAACCCATCATGATATAATAGCTCCAGCCAAGGGGCGAGAAGAGATTGACGCGGTTCTGCATGAAGGCCCAGGATTCAAATTTGTTCTGGCCATACCAGGAGATGAATAATTCAGTCAGGTAGGCAACCCCAACGATCGAACCTGTGAGCACGATGATCTTGTTCATCACATCTATATGCTCCACGGTGATATATTCTTCCAGTTTCAATACTTTCCGGGTAATCACGAGCAGGGATTGCACCATTGCAAAGCCGGAAAAGATGGCCCCCGCAACAAAATAGGGAGGGAAGATCGTCGTATGCCAGCCCGGGACCACGGAAGTCGCGAAGTCGAAGGACACGATCGTATGAACCGACAAAACCAGGGGTGTACTCAGACCGGCTAATACAAGAGAGAGCGCTTCATGTCTCTGCCAGTGTTTGGTTGATCCGGTCCATCCGAAGGATGTCAACCCGTAAAAGAATTTTCTCCATTTCAATTTGGCCCGGTCGCGCACAGTGGCCAGGTCGGGCAGCAGCCCTGCATACCAGAACAGTAAAGAAACGGTAAAATAGGTCGAGATAGCGAACACATCCCATAACAGGGGAGAATTGAAATTAGACCAAATTGGGCCACGGGTATTGGGATAAGGCATTACGAAGAAAGCCATCCATACCCTGCCCATATGCCAGATCGGGAACTGACCTGCACAAATCACTGCGAAAATCGTCATGGCTTCAGCCGCCCGGTTTACTCCGGTTCTCCATCCTTGTCGGAAAAGAAGAAGGATCGCAGAGATCAGGGTTCCGGCATGGCCGATACCAATCCACCAGACGAAGTTGGTGATATCCCAGCCCCAACCCACAGTCTTGTTGAGGTTCCACTGGCCGACACCATAGATAACTTCCCGGGTGACTGAATAAATGCCGAAGCAAAGCAGGGCCACCGCAATCAAAAAACCGGTCCACCACAGTTTACTGGGGTCCGATTCTATAGGACGGATAATGTCCTCCGTTATCTGATGGTAATCCTTATCCCCATCAACCAGTGGCGGCCTGACCTGTGATTCATACATTAGTAATGCCATAATTCAACTTGAGCTTTTAGCTGGCGATTTTATCGCCAGGCTTAAAAAATTAACTTTTAACCGGCGGCTCCGCCATTTCCCCTGATCCTTCCTTTTTCTCCACGCCTTCGATCACATCGGTATTGCGGATCTTGGCCAGATAATTCACATTCGGGAGCACATGCAGTTCTTCCAGCGCATAGAAAACACGTTGCTGGTGCTCTTCCCGGGTCTTTGTGATCAGGCTTTCCCCATCTCCCGCGTTGCCGAAAACAATGGCTTCGGTCGGGCAAGCCTGTTGGCAGGCCGTACGAACATCGGCCATGTCTTTTAAGGGCCTGTTTTCCTTCTTTGCCTTCAGCTTCCCTTCCTGCAGGCGTTGTACGCAGAATGAACATTTCTCCATCACCCCGCGGGAACGAACCGTCACGTCCGGATTCAGCACCATGCGGCTCAGATCATCATTCATCATCATCACCGAGTCATCCAGAACCTGCCGTTGATTGTCGGGGAAGCTGTCTGAACCCGTATAATCTGCCCAATTGAACCTCCTGACCTTAAAAGGACAGTTATTTGCGCAATATCTTGTACCGATGCAACGGTTATAGGCCATTTGGTTAAGCCCTTCCGAACTGTGGGTGGTCGCGGAAACCGGGCAAACGTTTTCGCAGGGCGCATTATCGCAATGCTGACAAAGCATCGGCTGGAAAACGGTCTGAATGCTGGAAGCTTCGTCAGGATTGCCGCTGAAATAGCGGTCGATACGAATCCAGTGCATATCATGGTAGCGCAGCACTTCACTTTTTCCGACTACCGGAACATTGTTCTCCGCATGACAGGCAATTACGCAGGCGCCGCAGCCTACGCAGGAGTTCATGTCGATAGACATGCCCCATTTGATGCCTGGCTTATCGTAAGCCGAATAAAGTGTTCCCTGTTCCCTGTAGTTCTTTACACCGCCAAAGCTTTTCAGCTCTTCGTTACGGCCTTCCGGAACCTGGTCGGGAGATTTCTTGAAGTCGGCCAAAGTGATCTCCTTCACGACTTCTGTCCTTCCCTGGTAACTGTTATGTGTCTGAACCTGGGCAATCTTATAGGTATCGGCCGTTTTTTCTACTGTTACTTCCGAAGCATAGAATTCAAAACTGCTGCCGTTGAACAGGGCAAACGGGAAAACATTCTGACCCACTCCGACCACGGCTCGTCCTATATAGGAAGCAGTATTGTCCTTATCTGCACTGCTTCTGCCATAGCCCAGGGCAATCCCAACGGTATCATCCTGGATCCCGGGAATGATCAGAGTGGGGAGGCTGACGGATTTTTGTCCCAGAGTTACCTTCACGACCGGTTTTTCCGGATGAACTTCATATTTATCTGCCTGCCGCTGTTTCCCGATATCGATATCCCAGGTTTCTTTTGCGAATTTGGGAGAAACAATAACATAATTATCCCAGTTGGCCCTGGTGATCGGATCGGGCATTTCGAGCAGCCATGGATTGTTCGCATGATCTCCCATTCCGGCTGCAATCGTCTGGTAAAGAACCAATTCCAATTTATCGCCCTTTTTAATGGTACTTAAGGCCGTAGCAGCGTCGGAGACTTTTGATCCATTATAGGATGTAGCTTGAGAAGCTGAAGATGCGGCGGGTTCCACTACCCCATTCTGAAGCGCTTTTTGATATTCTTCAAGGCTTCCTGATTTTTTGATCCAGTATTGTCTTACATATTCTTCATGTGTACCTGCGCTGCCGCTCCATTTCAGGAGGGAATCTTCGAAAGGCCTGGTCTTGAACAGAGGCGCAATTGTAGGTTGAAGTAGGCTATAATATCCGGCTTTCGGCTCGGTATCACCCCAGCTTTCCAAATAATGGGGAGCAGGTATTATATAATGGCAGAGTTCACTGGTTTCATCCAGCCTATCATTGAAGGAAATTGTTGCCTTCACTTTTTTCAAAGCCGATTTGAATTTATCCGCATCGAAATAAGTATAGGCCGGGTTTACACCGTAGATCAGCATGGCCCCGACTTTTCCGGCATCCATATCAGTGACCAGAGAATTGAATTCTCTGTCGATCCCCTGCCTCCATTGGATGGGCGCGGACCAGTTGATGGTGGTACCCCCCGCACCGATGGCTTCATTTATTGCATTGACGATGATCTGCACATTGACATTGTTACTGCCGCTCACTACAAGGGCGTTGCCTTTATTATCCAGCAAGTCTTTGGCCGCTTTTTTGACCCCTGCCTTTGTCTTTTCATCCAAGGCTCCCACACTGACCTGACCTCCCAATTCAGCAAAAAGGGCCAATGCAATGGCGGCGGTTTCAGAAGGGCGATGTACGATCCTTTCATCTGCATTTCCGCCTGTCAGCGAAAGCAGGCTTTCGAATTGATAGTGTTTGCTTAGAACGGGGTTTATTTCGGTGATTTTTCTACCCTGGGCATACTGACGTGCAAATTCAACCGGAGAAAGCCAGGTTCCCAGGAAATCAGCACCCAGGCTTACGATCACGTTTGCCTTATCGAACTGATAGGATGGAATGGCTCTCTTGCCATAAGTCGCTTCATTGGCAAGCAATATTCCGGTGAATGAATCGGCGTCGTATTGAACATGCTTGCTTCCCGGATATTTTGAGAGAAATGTAGCAATGATTTCTTTGGTAGTTGGAGAAGTGAGGGTTGATGTCAACAATACAAGCGGCGCTCCGTTCAATGCTCCAAGTGCATCTGATGCCAGCTTGTCGAATGCATCAAAAGTGCTTACTTCCTGGGGTTTACCATCGACTATCTGCACCGGGTAGGGCAAACGTCCAGTATCGTAAAGATCGAGAACGGAAGCCTGTACTTTGGCCGATGTTCCTCCCCTCGTGATAGCCGATAGTTCATTGCCTTCAATCTTAATGGGCCGGCCGTCCCGAACCTTAGCAACCACAGGAACCACATCTCCCCCGGAAATATAGGTGGTGGCATAATAGTTTGCCACACCCGGAACCAGGTCTTCTGGCTTATTCACATAGGGAATCACTTTTCTTACAGGCGTTTCGCAACTGGCGGCCAGCATTGCTGCGGCCGTGCTGAAACCAAGGTATTTCAGAAAGTCCCTTCGCGGGTGCTTGGCATCCAGTATTCCCTTTCCACCCAGGCCTTCCATCGGGAGTTCTTCAGGGAATTCATTTTCCGAAGATTTCTGAAAAGCCTCACTGCCGGTGCGGTCTCCGAAAGTTTGCCAGTACTTTTTATCACTCATTTAAAATACGGTTTGTGAATTAGACTTGGTAAGCATTGAATAGATGCCGGAATTCAGAATCCAGATGCCTGCCTTCCATCAATAATGACATTTCTGGCACTCCGTTCCACCGATCTTTTCCACTGTAATGCTGTCGCCAGGTTTCAATTCCTTATGGAACTTCTCATATATATTGTAAAACTTGTTTCCTGTATTTCCTGCAGAATCAGGGAAATCCACTTTGGTGGTCCGATGACAATTGACGCACCAACTCATGCTCAGATCGGCAAACTGCCTTACTTCACTCATTTGCTGGATCGGTCCATGACAGGTCTGGCACTGAACCTTCCCTGCGCGTATATGCTGGGCATGGCTGAAGAAAACATAGTCGGGCAAATTGTGAATCTTTATCCATTCGATGGGTCTGCCTGCTTGAGTGTACTTACCCGATTTGGGATCATAGCCTGTATAACTGTAAAGTTTTTGAATTTCTTCGGTCCCGTTGACTTCAGAACCGTCTTCACGATATATCTTATCTCCCTTGTATTCATTGATCGCTGCATGGCAATTCATACAAATATTCAGAGAAGGAACCGAAGCCTGTTTGCTTTCCCAGGCGCCACCATGACAATAAAGGCAACTGATCTGGTTTGTTCCTGCGTGAACCTTATGCGAATAGAAAATGGGTTGTACGGGCTGGTAGCCTTTGTTTCTACCCAGGCCGATAGCGCCTTCGACCAGGAAATAACCGCCGATCACAAAAAGCACTAAAATGAGGAGGGTGATATACGCTTTATTGCGATAAAAAGGGATGGGCTCGGCTGAGGGTATCCCTTCCTTGTCATCAGATAATTTTTTTAGATTGCTGTTCACCTGAAGGAGGGTCAGCATGATCACTGCAAGGATAATGGTCAGAATGCCATATAGGAGAGTGCTATCGGATTCGGTTGCGGTTGGAGTGCCGTTATTGCCGGGCGTAGCTACGGTATAGCTGTTCACATATTTCAGGATCGCGTCAATATCAGGATCGGTCAAGCCGGGGAAGGTATTCATCGGGACCTTACTGTACTGGTTGTACAGGTCAGTGAAATATTTATTCCCCGATTTCAACACTGTCTGATTGTTCTTGATCCAGGAATGCAATAATTTATTGTCAGGAACACGGTCTGTAACCCCCTTTAGGGCAGGACCAATTACTACCCTGACAGGATTGTGGCAGGATGCACAATTAGATTGGAACAAAGCCTTACCATCCTGGGCGGAAGAAGATTTACTAAAAGCAACGAAAGATAATATTAAAAGACAATAGGCGGTTTTTGGTGCAATTAGTCTGTAGTGCATAATAACTGTCTGGCATTGGGTGGAAAGATTTCCTGGGCCGCGTACAAAAATAAGTCAGGATTTCAACAAAATATCAACATGCAGGAATTTTTTTTTCCCAGTATTGGCGCGGGTTTCAGAAGATTTATCAAAAATCATTAAAAGATCCTGTCATGATTTTATAATCTGCGTAAAGCATCGTAAACGTTTGCCCTTCCCGTCTAAAGTTCCGCAATAATTTCTTTAAAAAATTTCCTTTCGATAGATGAGCAAACTTTACCTTGCAAAATCAAAACCTATTTTCATTTGAATGGAGAATGAAATAATCCATATTGCCTTATTCGCTTCCGGTACAGGAAGCAATGCCGGAAAGATCATCGAATATTTCCACCTGCATCCTTTTATCAAAGTGGCTCTGGTCGTCAGCAATAACCCTGATGCCCCCGTCTTGAAAATCTCCTCCGGGGCCGGGATCGGGACCCTGATCATTTCGCGTGAAAGATTTTTTAAGGGAGATGCTTATATAGATGTGTTCCATGAAAAAAAAATCGACTTTATCGTCCTGGCCGGTTTTTTGTGGAAGGTTCCGCTGACCCTTATCCGTGCCTATCCTGGAAAGATCATCAATATCCATCCTGCCCTACTGCCTAAATTTGGAGGAAAGGGCATGTATGGCAAACATGTGCATGAAGCCGTTTTAGCTGCAGGTGAAAAGATAAGCGGGATCACCATACATTATGTAGACGAACAATATGATCATGGAAAGATTATTTTCCAGGCGAGTTGTCCGGTAACGAAAGAAGACGATGCTAATACGCTGGCAGAAAAAATTCATCAGCTTGAGTACCATCATTTTCCCCCGGTAATCGAAAAAACTATAAAAAATATAGTTAAAACGACAGGCACTCATTCATGAATTCAGTTTTTAATGTAATATCACGCCCTAATTGAATGCCTTTGAATTTTTTTTTACCGAAGAACTTAAGGCCCTTCCTCTTTTTTTGCCTTCCTCTAACCTTTGGATTAGCAAATGCGCAATTTGTTACAGTTAAGGGAACAGTCTATAATATGAACCGGACCAAGCCCCTTGAAGCGGTCAGTGTGGTCTCCAGTTCCGGAAATGGCACTATTACGGATTCCAACGGAATTTATTCCATTATAGTGAAGGAATCCGACTCCATTTCATTTTCTTATCTGGGAAGAAAAACAATCAGGTATCCTGTCAGGATGATCCTGAGCTATAATAGTTTTGATATCGCCCTGCATGTGCAACCTACCGAACTCAGACAGATCCAGATTGCCCCCAGAGACTACCATATGGATTCGCTTCAGAACAGAAAGGATTACGCCAAAATTTTCGATTATCATAAGCCCAAGCTTAAACTGGCGGACGCGAATTCAGGGGAAGGAGTGGGGCTGGATTTGGATGAAATCATTAACATGTTCCGTTTCAATCAGAACAGGAGAATGCTGGCTTTCCAGCAACGCTTGTTGCAGGAAGAAAAGGATAAGTTCGTCGATCACCGTTTCACCAGGGCCCTCGTAAAAAAATATACCAAACTCAATGGACCAGACCTGGATTCATTTATGATCAAATACAGGCCCTCCTATAACTTCACCAAGTCTGCTTCAGACTATGATTTCGGGGAATATATCAAGCTGGCTGCAAAAAACTACATGCGAACCCACAATAGGACCCCAACGGATCTGAAAAATGAAAAGGCGCCATTTTAGCGGGAAAACTCAGGGGCCCAAGTCCCTTTTTCATTCAATTTTCCTAACTTAACCCCTAACTTCCAACCAATTTCATCCATATGAGAAAATTACTGCTATTGGTCAGTGCGACCATTTTGGTCATTTTTCTTGCAGGGGCACAGGAAATGCACCCTGTCCTCAATAAGGAAGTGCAAACACAATTAAGTGGAATGTCCGCAGAAAGGCTATCCCGCATTGATAGAACCGTTCAGGATTATATTGATAAGCATTGGCTGAATGGAGCTATAGCCATAGTCTGCAGGAATGGAAAACTGGCATATTATAAAGGCTTTGGCTATGACGATCCGGATAAGAAAACCCAGATGCCAAAGGATGGCATTTTCCGTATCGCTTCCCAGACAAAGGCAATAGTCAGCACCGCCGTAATGATCCTTTATGAGAATGGGAAATTGCTGTTGGACGATCCGGTAAGTAAATACATACCTGAATTCTCCAAACAGCAGGTAATGGATAAATTTAACGAAAACGATTCCTCCTATACCACAGTCCCTGCTAGACGCGATATTACGATCAGAGATTTACTTACACATACTTCCGGAATAGGTTACCCGGTAATCGGGACCAAAGAAATGCAGGCTATTTATTCTAAAAATGACATTCCGTCCGGTCTGGGAAATATCAATGCCAACCTTCTTGAAAAAATGAAGGCATTGGGTAAATTGCCATTACAGTTCCAGCCCGGTGAAAAATGGATGTACGGGCTCAATACTGACCTTCTTGGTTGCCTGGTAGAAATTATCAGTGGCATGAGCCTGGAGGAGTTTATAAGGAAGAATGTCTGCGAGCCCCTGGGCATGGTTGACACTTATTTCAATCTGCCGAAAGAAAAAGCGCCGAGGTTGCTGAATGTGTATACGGAGGATGAGCAACACCATATCGTCAAATGGACCGAAAAAGACAGGAAGGTGGATCCCAACTATCCGCTGGCAGATAAACATTATTTTTCCGGTGGGGCGGGGCTTTCATCTACGGCATTTGATTATGCGGTATTCTTGCAAATGTTCCTGAATGGGGGAATCTACAACGGTCACAGAATTCTTTCCAGGAGATCCGTGGAAATGATGACCAGCGGACAACTTTCTTTCCCGTTCAATGGCACAGATAATTTCGGATTGGGATTTGGGTTGGTCTCGGCCCAGGGCGGAGCCAAAGGACCCTGGAACCAGGGAACTTTTGAATGGGGCGGGTATTTTGGCAGCAGTTATTGGGCAGATCCCAAAGAAAAACTCATTTGCCTTTTCATTACCCAGCAAAATCCGAACAGTCACGGGGATATCGGAGAAAAATTCAAGGAACTGGTCTACCAGTCCATAGAAGAATAAAAGCAGTTTTTACATGGATCAATTGACACTTGGAATCGGAACCAGGCTTCAGCACAACCATTATGGACCGGGAGTTATCGTCGGCATCAGATATGCCACTTACCTGATCTCCTTTATCAACCATGGAATAAAGGAAATCGATAAAAACGACACACATTTAGATGAGATCATCCCCGAAAACCTAACCTTGGAGATAGAGACAGCTTCTGAAATGGAAAAATCACTCTTAAAAATACTTCGTCTTTGGGCCGGATTCGGCGAGACCGTTCCCCTGGGCGAACGTTGGATGGGGGGAATGATGCTGCTGCAGCCAAAAGACAAGACACAAAAACCGAAGGAAGTACCTATCGATATTTTTTTCCATAAGATCGTCATGCTGAGGGATCGTCTGCGTGTGATGGAACAACAGATAAATACACATAAATTGCTGAGTGATGAGGATAAACTGAACCTGCAGCAATACATCACGCGGATCTATGGAACACTGACCACTTTCAATGTTCTGTTCAGGAATAAAGAGCATTGGTTCGTGGGCGAAAAAGGTTCAAAAGAAGAATAATCAATACTAAACAGCTCATGCTAAACATTCGATTAACCGGAATCATTCTGGCCATTGGTGCACCTATCGCAATCTTTTCGCAATCCTATATGACAATACATGAAAATGCTGTGGTGGCCGACACGCATAATGATGTATTGTCAACCGTCACCATGAAGGGAATGAATATGGAAGATGACCTGAGCGGCAAGGCGCAATCAGACCTGAAGAGATTCAAATCGGGAGCTGTGGATATCGAAATGTTTTCCATATTCTGCGATGACCGCTATGGAAAGGGAAGTGCTTTCCGCTATGCCAATGAGGAGATCGATTCCCTCTACGCCATTGCGAAAAGAAACCCGGATAAAATGGAGATCGTTTACACACAGGCCCAGCTATACCATGCGCTGAAAACACATAAGCTGGCGGCCATGATGGGAGTGGAAGGGGGCCATATGATCGAAGACAATCTCGAATATCTGGACAGCCTGGCTAAGAGAGGAGTCCGCTATATGACCCTCACCTGGAACAACAGCACTTCCTGGGCGACTTCCGCTACGGATGAATCGAGAAAATCTTTCTTAATCACCCCTTATGGCCTCACGGATTTTGGAAAGGAAGTGGTGAAGAGAATGAATGAACTCGGTGTGATGGTGGATATTTCCCATGTAGGTGAAAAAACCTTCTGGGATGCAATACAGACCAGTACCAAACCCGTCATTGCTTCCCATAGTTCCGTTTACAGCATCTGCCCGGTTCCCCGGAACCTGAAAGACGACCAGATACGGGCCGTGGCCAAAAATGGCGGGGTGGTCGATATTAATTTTTATTCAGGCTTTATCGACAGTAATTTTTTTAAGAGGAGGAATATCTTCTATCATCAGCACCAGGCTGAATTCGATTCTCTTAGTGCAGCACATACTCCCGAATACGAGATCGGAAACTATATGGCTAAAAAATACCCCAGTGAGGTACAGGGCCTCCGCCCTCCTCTCTCTCTTCTCATTGATCATATCGATTATATTGTTAAATTGGTTGGAGCGGATTATGTGGGTCTTGGCTCAGATTTCGACGGGATCGACTCCTCCCCGCTCGGCCTTGATGGCGTTCAGGATTTTCCAAAAATCACAGAAGCCCTTCTGAAAAGGGGATATACCAAAAAAGATATTTACAAAATCCTGGGTGGAAATTTCCTCAGGGTCTTTAAAGCGAATTGCGGTGGAAAATAAATAATTTTGTTAATTCGAAGAAAATCATCGTCTTGATTCGGGTTGCCTGTTATTTTTTGAGGAGATAACCTTTGCTATCATAAGTACGTAACAGTAAGAGAATCATCTGTAACATTATTTACCTAGTGACAATTTTAAACATCGGGGTCCGATATATTTCATTCTCCGGAAAGATTTTACTCACCCTCTGTTTCCTATCCTTCACTTTCAGCTCATTTTCACAAGATCAGGCGAAGGATACTGATCAAAAGAAATTGGCGGATTCTGCCGCTTACAAAGCCCATATGCGTAAACAAAGGGACCTGATCGATATCCTTTTAATGATCATTGGCAAGGATCCAGGATTTCGCCTGGACAGCAATTTAAAAAGTCAGTCCGGCAGATTGCATATTTCAGGCGCTCCCTCTCCTTCTTATTCCCTGGCAACCAGTTTCGGGTTCAATGTGACAGCCAACACTGCATTTTATGCCGGTGATAAGAATGTAACTAATCTTTCCTCCGTTCTTATCTCTCCACTCTATACATTCAATCAGCAATTTGCCCTGCCCATACAATTTTCGATATGGCTGAAAAACAATAAATATCTGATAGTGGGCGACTGGCGCTTCCTACGCTATCCCGAGGACACTTATGGTATCGGAGGACTGTCTTATGAGGGCGATACGGTTAAAGTGAATTACGATTACATACGTGTTTACAGTTTCCTGCTTAAGACCATTGCTACTAATTTTTATGCGGGAATAGGTTATGAAATCGACAATCATTGGAATATCGAACAGACGAATGTTCCGGCTAATACTCAAACCGTGATCGATAAATATGGTTATACCCATAGTTCGGTCTCTTCAGGGCCCGCGATCGACCTTCTTTATGATAGCCGGAAAAATTCTATCAATCCGGAAGCGGGATCGACTTATGCCAATGTCGTGCTCAGGCAAAATTTTACGGCTCTGGGAAGTAATGGAAACTGGGGATCACTCCTTATCGATCTGCGCAAATTCTTCCGATTGAATGACCATACAAATAATATACTTGCCATCTGGAGCTATAACTGGCTTACCACCAATGGAAAGGCTCCCTACCTGGACCTGCCGAGCACCGGATGGGATACTTATGGCAATACAGGTAGAGGTTATGTACAAAGCAGGTTCAGAAGCCCGAATATGGTTGACCTTGAGGCAGAATACCGTTTCGGCGTTCTCAATAACGGCCTTATAGGATGGGTGGTTTTTGGAAATGTCCAGTCCTTTTCGGAATATCCAAGCAACCGCTTTGAAGCCCTGCAACCGGGTATTGGAACCGGTATCAGGATCAAATTCAACAAATTCTCAAAGACCAATTTATGTTTTGACTGGGGTTGGGGCCTTCATGGTTCCAATGGAGCTTTTGTCAACCTGGGAGAGGTGTTCTAATATTTAAAGAGCCGAACCAGCATTTCATCCAGCCTGGATTGGGCCAGAAAATTTTTTTCCAGTTCCACCTGGAATGGTATGGGTGTGTCAAGGGAAGCACATCGCATTACCGGTGCATCCAGCCATTCAAAACAATGTTCCGCAATCCAGGCCGCGATTTCCCCACCGATTCCCCCTGTCAGGCAATCTTCATGTAAAACAATGGCCTTCCCAGTGCGGCGTACTGAATCTCCGATGGCATCATGGTCCAGGGGAAGAAGTGTACGCAGGTCCAGGATGTCAAGGGAAATCCCCGGATGCCTGGAAGCGGCGGCTTCTGCCCAATGTACAGCCGCCCCATAGGTAATTATCGAAATGTCTCCGCCTTCCTGAACTTTTCTTGCTTTTCCAATCGCCGTCTCATAATATCCGGTCGGCACGAGGCTGCTCACACTACGGTAGAGGGCCTTGTGTTCAAAATAAAGCACGGGATTGGGGTCGTTGATCGCTGAAATGAGAAGCCCCTTGGCATCTTCCGGATTGGAAGGATAAACCACCTTAAGGCCCGGAGTATGAGTAAACCAGGCTTCATTGCTTTGTGAATGAAAAGGTCCTGCGCCAACGCCGGCTCCAGTAGGCATGCGAATTACTACATCGGCGATCTCACCCCAGCGGTAATGGATCTTGGCCAGGTTATTAACAATTTGATTTAGTCCTACTGAGGCAAAATCAGCGAACTGCATTTCCACCATCGATTTAAAACCTTCCAGACTCAGGCCCAGCGCGGCTCCCAATATGGCACTTTCACAAAGCGGTGTATTGCGAATCCGCTCTTTGCCATATTGCGCAACAAAGCCTTCCGTAATTTTAAAAGCCCCGCCATATTCCGCAATATCCTGTCCCATTAAAATCAGACCCGGATGCTGTTCCATGGACTGATGCAATCCCTCCCGGATCGCATCGATGAAACGAATGGAATTGTCCCGATTGCGCTCATTTTTTATGCTGATGTTTAGGGATGACCTGCGAACGGGCGCATAAATGTCCCGAAGCTCTTCGTTGGTATCAGATGGTGGATCTGAAGCCTCATTAGCTATCCGAAGTTCGCTATCTATTTCGTTTTTCAGTTGTTCCCGGGCCTCACGGATATCGGTTTCAGAGAGGATATTTTCTTTAAGCAGGTATTTTTCATATTCAATGACCGGATCTTTTTGAGACCACTCTTCAAACAAGGCAGAGGGCACATATTTCGTTCCGCTCGCTTCCTCATGACCCCGCATCCGGAAAGTCATGCATTCTACCAGGTAAGGTTTCTGGTTCTCAATGCAATAATCCCTGACTCCCCTGATGGTCTCATAAACCGTCAATACATTATTGCCATCTATTTTTACCCCTTCCATTCCATAACCGATGGCCTTGTCCACGAGGCTGGCACAGCGATATTGTTCATTGACCGGCGTGCTTAACCCATACCCATTGTTCTCTATGACAAAAATAACGGGCAATCCCCAGACCGCTGCTACATTGAGAGCTTCATGAAAATCCCCTTCGCTGGTTCCTCCATCACCCGTGAAACCAAGGGAAGCGTGGCCCTGTTTTTTTAATTTATAAGCCAATGCGACCCCGTCAGCCAGCGCCAATTGAGGGCCCAGGTGAGAGATCATCCCGCAGATATGATGCTGCTTCGATCCAAAATGAAAACTCCTCTCCCGGCCCTTGGTATAACCATTTTTGTTCCCCTGCCATTGCATGAACAATTTATTCAGGGACATGCCCCGGCTCGTGAAAACGCCAAGGTTCCTGTGCAGAGGCATGATCCATTCATTTTCATCCATAGCGAGGGAGGCGCCTACTGAAATGGCTTCCTGCCCGATGCCGCTGAACCATTTGCTGATCCGGCCCTGTCGCAATAGCAATAGCATTTTCTCCTCGATCATACGGGGCCTCAGGATCTGCCGGTAGATCCTTTTCAAATCTTCATCCGTTAATTTTTTACGGTCGAAATTCATAAAGCAAACTTCGGAAGTTTTAGATAAGGACGGTCAGTTTGCGTTCTCCTTCCGCTCTTTCTTATTTAGAAGGGAAGTCAATGTAGAGAGCAGGAGGCTGAATAATAGCGCCCACCAAAAACCATCCACTTTGAAACCATCCACAAATTTAGCCGCCAGCATGATGATGCAGGCATTGATAACAAACAGAAACAGGCCGAATGTGAAAATGGTGATTGGCAAGGTGAGGATGACCAGCAATGGTTTCAGAAAGGCGTTCAGGATCGCCAGCACGAGCGCAAGCAAGAGGGCAGTCGTAAATTCATAAATATGAATGCCCGGTAAGAAACGGGAAAGTACAAACGCTACAACAGCCGTGATGACAAGACGTAACAGAAAATTCATGGTAGAACGATGGAGAAAAGTTAATAAGAAATGTTTGGATTATACGACAACTAATTGATAAAATTCTTCCGGTCTAAGGTATTTTCTTGCTAATTCCTTCAATTCCTCTCCCCCGATGGTTTTGATGATCCTGATTCCTCTGTCGAAATAATTTTCATCCAGCCCGTTCAAAATGATATTTTTCCACCGTGAAGCGACCTGGAAAGGGCCGTCGAGATCACCAAGGATCAATCCAACCATGAAATTACGGGCCGTTTGCAATTCCTCCTCTTCTATGATTTTCTCACACAGAAGGTTCATTTCCTTAAACACTTCATCGATGGCAGCCTCACATACATCTCTACCCGCTTCTGTGCTGATCATCCACGCGCTCTCCTGGACATGATTCAAAAGGTAGCTGTAAATTCCGTAGGTATAGCCCTTATCTTCCCTGATATTAGCCATGAGCCGGGAGCCGAAATAGCCGCCAAAAATATTATTCAGCACTCCGGCCTCCTGAAAATCAGAATGCTTCCTGCCCGGAAAATTTCTGGCGATGCGTATTGATCCCTGCACGCCCTTTTGGTCATTGATGACCCTGTATTTTTTTTCACCTGCAGGCAGTATGGCGTGTTCAGGCTCTCTGTCTTTTTCTTTCCATCCTTTCCAGGGCAGATTACCAAAACAACTTTCCAATTGCTCCTTCATATCCGGAAGCAATTTGCCGGCAACTATGATGAAGCAGTTGCCATGCTTATAATATTTTTCATAAAATGCCTGCAAATGCTCCCTGCTTAAGGACGCGTAATCTTCCATCGAGCTGTATCGGCCATAAGGATGATTCTTCCCAAAAAGATAGGAATCGATCAGCCGGCCGGCCACGAAATCGCTTTTTTTCAAACTCACTGAGAGACGCTGTTGTGAGTTCTTGCGGAAGATCTCCAATTCCTCCTGAGGGAAAACGGAATCCATGAGAAGCTCAGCCATCACGGGAAGCAACTCTTTTGCATATTTTCCAAGGCAATGCAAGGCCATTTCTGCATTCTCATTCTGACATGACCTGCTCAGAGAAGAGCCATAATATTCAAAATGCTCATTGATCGCAAATGAATTGCGTCTGGAAGTCCCATTCTTTAGCAGATGGCTGGTGGCGCCGGCAACAAGATTTTTTTCCTCATAACAGTTGCCGGCTGAGAAAATGATATTTACCATCAGGGTATCCAATGCTCCCAGGTCAATGGAATATACTTCCACCCCGTTTTTTAAGGAATACTTTTCACATTCAGGCAGTTTAAGATCAAAAGCCGCCGCTTCCGTGATCCTGGGCGCTATCTTTCTGTTCAACATGTTATAAATGGTTTTACCGTCACGCCGGCTTTGCCGGCAATTCTGAATGGCAACGCAGTCAGTTGTTTGAATAGTAATAAATAGTATTGCTGTTTTTCTTATCGAAAATCTTCCTGCTTTCCGATAGCAAGTCCCCGACCGAAACCGATTGGTATTTTGAAAGTTCGGTATTCATCAGATTGGCATCCTCGAGCAATTCATAGATCGCCAGGCTGGCTGCCCTGTTCATCAGGCTCATATCCTCAAATACGATTGCAGCTTCCGTCTTGTTTTTCACTTTTGCCAATTCTTTCTCCTGCAAAGGTTCCTTCATCAATTCTTCCAGCACTTCCTCAACCGCAAGGTCTGCATCCTTCATATTCACCCCCCGGATCAATTTCCCTTCAATAACGACCAGACCCGCATCAGAAGAACCCGTCTGATTACAATCTATCTGGCTGAACAATTTCTTTTCCTTTACCAGTCTCTGATATAGCCGGGAGGACTGACCTCCCCCCAGTATCTCCGTGATCAGTTCAGCATAATAATAGCCGTCCTCCAGCCTGCTGGCTATAGGGTATGCCTTATACAATGCATCCAGCGGCACATCCGCCTTGCATTCCAGTTTTCTGGCTTCTTCCTGTTTGGGTTCCGTTGGCAGGTGACGCTCGTATTTAACCCCGGGAGCAATATTGCCAAACCATTTTTCGGCCAGCTCAACTGCCCTGGCCTGCACGATATTTCCGGCAATGACGAGAATTGCATTTTTCGGCGAATAATGCTTGTGGAAGAAATTCTTTACATCTTTTAGGTGGGCATTTTCAATATGACTCAACTGTTTTCCGATGGTCATCCAACGATAGGGATGGACATGGTAGGCCAGTTCGCGCAATTTGAACCAAACATCTCCATAAGGCTTATTGATATAATGCTCCTTGAATTCTTCGCAAACCACTTTTCGTTGCACTTGAAGGCTTTTTTCGCTGAAAGCCAAAGAAAGCATCCGGTCGCTTTCCAGCCAAAAAGCGGTTTCAATATTTTCAGCAGGAAGCTGAATATAATAATTGGTGAGATCATTGGTGGTAAAGGCATTGTTCTCACCTCCCGCCAGTTGAAGAGGAATTTCAAATTCAGGAATATTCAAAGACCCTCCGAACATGAGATGCTCGAAAAGATGGGCAAAACCTGTTTGATCGGGATTCTCATCCCTTGCTCCAACATCATATAGAACATTGAGCACGGCCATCGGGGTGGAATGATCTTCATGGACAATCACGCGAAGCCCGTTATCCAATATGAATTTCTTGAATTCTATCATATATATGCAATAAAAAAGAAAATGCAAGTTAAGAAAGACCAGTCTATATAGCGGTGGATTTCAAAAAATAGACTGAACTTTTATGGACACCTCTATTAGTTTGGTATCTCTTCTGACAATGATCGGCACTTTTTCTCCTATATTCTGGAGTATGGTTTTATAGGTCTGAATGTTTCCGGTGAAATTATTTCCGATTGAAACGATAATGTCGCCGGGCTTTAATCCTGCTCTCTCAGCAGGCGAATTCTTCATCACATCCGAAACTACTATAATTCCATCCATCCAATAAATATTCATCCCGGTATAGGAATAATCGAAGGGATCACGGTAATGTGAGTTAGGTAAAAGATAAATTTCCCTCCTGCCATAATTCAGGATCACATTGAACCTTCTCAGCAGGTCATTGCCGATTAAGCCGGCCAGGGAGGGGTAGGAAGTGATATTGTATTCGTCTTCAAAGATATAAATAGGAACATTCCTGAAATGGTAGGGGCCAAACCTGAAATCTTTTAGGGTCGATTGTTTCATCAGTGCCTTGCCGCCCAGGCCCTGCGCGAGGGCATCCACCACTTTTTTCTTTTTTGTAAATAGCAGGGAACTGTCTGTGATAAAATCTGACGAAAGCAAAAGGCAGAGGCCGGCGCCCGTATCAAAATAAAAACGCGCATTTCGCTCACTGCTCTCCTTTACCCTGGCTTGTTCAACCGGGAGGCTGAACAGGAGCGGATGGGTCAGAAACCCTCCTTTTGGATACTTAAACATACCTCTGGAATAGATCAGGATCCTGGAGCTGTCATAATCAACATTGATTATAAACCGGTTGATAAAACTGTAGCCGATGATTCCATCGATATTTTCTCCATATACGCTGCTTAGGATACCGTAATCATTAATATGAAAATCCAGGCTGTCGGTGGTGATACCGGGCAAATGAAGAGTTCGGCCATAGGCAAAGGGGACAGTGCGGATCCCTGCAATTCCCCGAATGGTCTTGTCTGAAGGGACGGTATGCAGCTTTAATCTGGCTGCTGTTGTGGAATCGATCGAGATGCCCCCGCTCCCCGTATCAAAAATAAAATTCAGGGTATCAGGGTATGGATCAAGCTGGCCCCTGATCAGGATAATCCCACCGTTCAATAACTGGAAGGGAATGGTGGTCAATAGCCTGGACGGAGGAGGGATGAATTCTTCCTGGGCAACGCAATGCAGACAAACTAGAACGACAGCAATTGAAGCAAGAAAAAAGTGCTTTCTACAAAAGGCCTTTGGACAGAGAGAAAACATCCTGTTACGATGAATGGCTTGCATAATAAATTTTTTAAATCTGCCTTTACAGTCGTATCAGAACTATTAAATATATAACAACTTCCTGCCCCGGACAAACCTTTTACATAAAAAATGGTAAGCAACAGCCACTGTCTTAAATTTGCATTCCAATCAAAATTGAATCAGTGAAACAATCTGCCTTGTTCGAAAAAGCCCTGGGCCTTGATTTCCTTAGTGTGGAGGAAGGCATTTTCCTCTTCGAAAATGCGCCATTGAGTGAGTTGATTTTTATTGCCGACGAAATCAGAAAGAGGAAGATTATACATGGAAAGGTGACCTGGCAAATCGATCGGAATGTAAATACTACAAATGTCTGTATCGCCAATTGCAAATTCTGTAATTTCTACCGGGTGGAAGGCCACCCTGAAGCCTACATAACCGATCTGGATACCTACAAGAAGAAAATAGAAGAGACTTTCCGCTGGGGCGGGGACCAGTTGCTTCTTCAGGGAGGACATCATCCAAAACTTGGGCTTTCTTTTTACACAGATCTTTTCAGGAAATTGAAAGAATTATATCCCACACTGAAATTGCATACGCTTGGTCCGCCCGAAATTGCCCATATCTGCAAATTAGAAGGCAAAAGCCACCGCGAAGTGCTTCTGGCACTCCGGGAAGCCGGTATGGATTCCCTTCCGGGGGCAGGTGCCGAAATACTCATCGACAGGGTCAGAAGGCTTATCAGCAAGGGAAAATGCGGCGCCCTGGAATGGCTGGAAATAATGCGCGAAGCGCACCAACTCAATATTACAACATCGGCCACCATGATGTTCGGGCATGTTGAAACGGTAAGGGAAAGATTCGAGCATCTTATCAGGATCCGGGATGTTCAGGCGATGAAGCCCCCGGGAGCAAAGGGATTTCTTGCCTTTATACCCTGGACTTTCCAGGATGTCGATACTCTGCTCACCCGTATCCGGGGAGTACACAACCTGACTACACCCGAAGAGTATATCCGCATGATTGCAATCAGCCGAATCATGCTTCCCAATATCGACAATATACAGGCATCCTGGCTTACAGTCGGGAAACAGACGGCCCAACTCTGCCTCCATGCCGGAGCTAACGATTTCGGAAGCATCATGCTGGAGGAAAATGTAGTGAGTGCCGCAGGAGCACCTCACCGCTTCACAGCAAATGGCATACAGGAAGCTATCCGTGAAGCTGGCTTCGAGCCTCAGCTCCGCAATCAGCAATACGAATGGAGAAAGATGCCTTCATCAATTGAAGAGCAGACGATCAATTATTGAGATAGCACGGCGCAGAATTCCGATAAACCCATCGTAATTTCAACGGACCATCTAGGACTTATACTTATTTTAAGATGAAAGAAACTTAAAGTCCGGGTTTTGCGTTAAATAAGCAGGAAATCCTTTGGAAAACAATGAAAAGTCCGTTCCGTAAGCTGATACGCATATCTGCTGTCTTGTTCGCACTCGTTCTCCTCATTAATTTTTTGGGGTATTATCTGATGCATGTCAAATCCGCCGAAGACGTGCAGGTCACAGAAGCCAAAAGCATTTCAGGGAGGCAGCAAACCCTGAGCCAGGTCATAACCAAGGAGGGATTGTTGATGCTCGGCGACGATCCCCGCTATATTTCCGGATTAAAAGACAGCCTCAGAAAAGATCTCAACACTTTCCGCGACCAGCAGGAATTCCTTCAAAAACAAATCAGTATTCAGAAATTCCCTCTGCCGCAGCCTGTCTTCAAAATTCGCCTGCTCCTATCCGATCTTCAACCCTATTATCAGAACCTGGTGGCGGTAACTGATGAAATGTCCGGCGCCGATTCGGCCTTGCTTGACATCAATAGAAAACTCTATGAGCGGCAATTGCTCTACAACCAGCAGAAATACCTGGGTTACATGAAGGACGTGACGGCCCAATACTCCATGATAGCAGAGGAAAAAAGAAATGAATCTTCCACTATCGATATCGGCAAGTTCATTTCCTTGATCATTGGAATAATCTGTCTGATCATCCTGGTCCTGGAGCCCGCATTTAAGAAAGGAGAAAAAAATTATTCCGAACTTCAGAAGGCAAAAAATGAATTGCTTCAGGAAAAACAATACCTGAGTTCCATACTCAATTCACAGACCAATTACGTGATAAGGATAAACCGGGTGGGCAATTTTACCTATGCCAATCCATCTTTTCTGAATGCGTTTAAGCATACCCCTGAAGAAATTGAAAAGAAATTCTTTTATGAGACGATTTTCCCTAAAGATATGATCCGTTGCCAGCAAGTCGCCGACGATTGCTGGAAGAGCCCTGGAAAAGTCGCCCGCATCCTGATCAAAAAACCCATTGGTTCAACAAGGGATTATCTCTGGACAGAATGGGAATTCCTCGCATTGTCGGATGAGCAGGGTCAGGTTAAAGAAATACAGGCAATCGGAATCAATGTAAGCGATAAGGTAGAAGCCCAGGAAATCAAAGAAGAGGCGATCCAGACTCTTTCTTATGCGATGACCTATGCCAGAATGGGATCCTGGAAATACTTTTTTTCGACCAAAGAGCTCGAACTGGGTAAGGAGTTCAGGGCCTTGTTGGGCCTTGATGATTTTTCCATAAAAATGACTCTGAAGGATTTCATCAGCACCTGCGTCGTTCCGGAGGATCACCTGACCGTATCCGAAGAATTCATGAACGCTTCCAGTAACAGGGATTGCAAGGACTTTGAAACCTCCTTCTCCTTCCGGGTCATCACGAACCAGGGATGGATGAGGTATCTTTCGCTTAAAGGGATCATCATCGACAAAAACAGCAGTTTTGGGGTTGCGCAGGATATCACGGCACAAAAAGAAGCCGAAAATGCCCTGTTAAACAGCGAACAGAAATTCAGGCTGCTGGCGGAAAATTCCGGGGATATCATCAGCGTCCATGCTGCAGATGGAACCATGTGGTACCTGTCCCCTTCCGTAACCACGGCCCTGGGATATGAAGTAGAGGAATTGCTGGGAAGGTCGATCCTGCAATATGTCCATCCGGATGACCTTCATAAGTTCAGTCCAACGGAAAGAACCAAATCCTATCTGGCCGATACCCAAAATATCATCATTCGTTATCGAATCAAAAAGAAGGACCGGTCTTATATCTGGCAGGAAACTATCGTAAAGCCCATCATCGATGAAAACGAAGTCATAAAGCTCATTTGCACCTCCAGAAATATCACTGAACAGAAATTGGTCCAGGATAATCTGCGCAGAAAAGACCAGTTGCTGCAAGCCGTAGCGGAATCGACACAGACCTTCCTGATGAATTCAGACCTTGATCTGGCCATCCGGGAATCTCTGCAGGTCCTCGGACGCAAGGCTTCGGTAAGCCGGGTTTATCTCTTTAAAAATCATTTTGACGAATCCCTGAAACAATGGTTCACTTCCGAAACCCATGAGTGGACGGAGGACCTCGCCGACCTACGGATCAATAATCCGGCATTTCAAAACATAGCTTTTGATAATATCCGTAAGATCATAGAACCCCTGCAGGCCAAGCAGTCATTCGTCAGCTATAAGAGCATGGAGCAGGACCCCCAATTGAAAGCCATCTATGAAAGACAGAGGCTGGTTTCTTCAATTGCGGTTCCCATCTTTATCAAGGATGAGTTCTGGGGATTCGTGGGATTCGATGAATTCACGCGGGAAAGAAAATGGTCCGATGCGGAATTCTCCATACTGAGTTCCTATGGTTCCTCTCTTTCGGCTGCCATCGAACGTAAGAAAATAGAATGGGAAGTGATCAAGGCCAAGGAAGTGGCGGAATCAGCCAGCCACGCAAAAAGCGAATTCATGGCCAATATGAGCCACGAACTGAGAACCCCAATGAACGGGATCATCGGTTTCACCGACCTCTTGCTTACCACAGAGCTGCAGAAAACACAGAGGGAATATCAGAACAACGTGAAAAAATCAGCTCATGGTTTGCTCGATATCATCAATGACATCCTGGATTTTTCAAAGATCGAAGCCGGCAAACTGGAAATTGAACGCACTTTGTTCAAGCTGGACGAATTGGTTGAAGAGACAATCGACTTGCTTACAGTAAAAGCCTATGAGAAAAAACTGGAAATGCTTTTCAAAGTCGATCCAAATATCCCTTCCCAGTTTTATGGAGACCCAGTGCGAATCAGACAGGTCATGGTGAATCTCCTGGGCAATGCGATCAAATTCACTGCAGAAGGAGAGATCTTCGTCAATATCCAAAAAAAGGAGGATCTGTACTGGCATGATGGAAAAAAATTCATGAACGTAACGGTCCAGGTGGCAGATACGGGTATCGGCATAGCTCCCGAAAAACTGCAAAGAATATTCGAAAGCTTTACGCAGGCGGATTCTTCTACCACCCGGAAATTCGGTGGGACTGGTCTGGGCCTCACCATTTCCAAAAGCCTTGCAGAAATGATGGGAGGACAGCTCAATGTGGAAAGCAGCCCTGGAAAAGGCAGCACATTCACTCTGAATTTGTCGCTTGAAGTGGCAAACGAACAGCCCGAAATCTGCCTGAATACGAAACCGGAAGTAACAAAGGTCCTTGTGGTGGATGACAATTCTACCAACCAAAGGCTGCTGCAGGAAATGTTCCAATATATGAATGTCGTCTGCGATACCTGTTCGGATAACGCTTCAGCATTGGTAAAAACCAGCCTGGCGGCAGAACAGGGCCAGTCTTACGATCTCGTGATAGCCGACCATCATTTGCAGGATTCAGATGGCATCGACCTGATCAAGCAAATCAAGAAGAAGTCTGAAGGAAGAGGCCCTTCTACCATTCTCATGCTATCGACTCTTGAAAAGAGCATGTACCAATTGGAAGCCGACCGTGCAGGCATCAATAAATTTCTTTCCAAACCGGTCAAAATGCACGAATTGCACAGCACTTTGTTGTCCCTGTTTGAAAAGAATCTTCAGACAGAGATCCTTCATCCTTCCCTTCCGGTAGTGGAGAAGATATCCCAGGCAGTGAGCATCATGGTCGTGGATGATGAACCAATCAATATGCTGCTGATCTCTGAAGTCATGAAAAGGATGGGGTTCGATGTCATACAAATGAGCAATGGCAAAGAAGCGCTGGAAGCCCTTCCTCATTATGAGCCGCAATTGATCTTCATGGATGTGAATATGCCCGAAATTGATGGGTACACCACAACCCGGCTGATCCGCAAGCTTCAGGAACCCCATTGCAGCATTCCCATTATAGCGTTAACCGCAGATGCAATGAAAGGGGACCGTGAAAAATGCCTGGAAGCAGGGATGAACAATTATATTTCAAAGCCATTTAAACTGGAAGAAATCGAAGCAGTTCTGAAAAGCTATATGCTGCTTGTTTAATGGTTCGCCAGGACAGGCTCCTCACCAGGGAATTCACCTTCATAAACATGTATGGAAACGAGCCAAAGGGTTCCTTCATTTTGAATGGAAAGGCTCACTCTTAGTTTCCGGGTTTCACCCCGGGCCGGAAGCAGATCGAATATCACCAAGTCTTCGGCAGGTTTATCGCATGCGCTGTTAAGGATGGCCGGCTTATCTCCAGGCAAGCGAATAATGCTGTTTTTCATCTGGGAAAATAATTCACGGAATGTATTTAGTGCCGAATCATGGTTGCCGGTTTCAAGCACAATGCAATCCCAGCTATAGGAGTTCCCGCTTCCGGAAATCTCATGGCGGGTCACTTTGCAATATTTAGATCCTCCCAGCCGGATCCTGGATTGAAAATCGGTTTCTCTGGCGGTCTTTTTGATCAGTTCGCCACTGATACCAGCAAACCTATGCGGATAATCACGGATTACTTTTTCAAGGCAGGAAATTGTGTTGTTTGAGAAAACTCCCTGTGCCGGTAGACTGCTGCTGAGCAGAACGAATGGTGTGAAGACAATCAGTTTTTTCATGGATGGTCATGCAAACTATTCATTTTTTAAAAAAATAGCAATAGAAAATCTACGAGGCTTGTACCCCGGATTGTCCGGATAATAATACGTTCGTTTTTTCGTTTTTATTTTTCAATAATTTCTATGTCAACCGCCAGAATAGTCAACAAGAAGCCTTTTGCGGGTAAAAGGGAATACAGGCCCGCTTCCCTGTCTTATTTTATAAAAAGTCTCTTATCGGTGATCATTACGGGAGAATCCCCGGTCAGAACCATGAGTCATTACCGCATCAGAAAGACTAAAAAATAATAGGTAAAAAAATACACGACTCTGAAACAGATAACTTATGTGCAAGCCCTGCCAAAAGCAGGGCTTGCTTATTAGATCAACTATTGCCTGGGGAAACCGCCACCACCGTCGCGGACTCTGAAACCCCCCGGGTTGTTGAACATGCCGGGCATTCTTCTTTGATTGGAAGCAGCGAAATTGTTCAGGTTCCAGGTAAAGGTCAGCATCGCAAAACGACTCAGGGCATTGGTCCTGTTAATGGTAAATCCGGTATAGGGCGTAGTGACAACGGATTTATTGACATATTCATTCTTGTTGAGCACGTCAAACACACTGAATCGCAGTTCCCCATTCTTTTTCTTGAATAATTGCTTTGCAATGCTGGGAGTAAGCAGGGGTATGCTGGCATTATAACCGGCAACCTTTGTGTCGGTGTAAGTATAATCGAAAGAGGCAGCAACCAGCCAGCCAGTATTCGTATAAGCTGTGAATTCAGTGGATATGACTTCTGAAAAATAATCGAGGTTCACAGAAGTCTGAACCGAGTTCCTGGCAATATTGTAGGTGGATGCCGAACTGAAATTCATATCGAAATTCTTGCTGATATTGGTGGTCCAGGAAAGGGTCTCAGCAAGTGTTGTGTTCCGGGAAAAAATATGTTCCGGGCCCCCATCGATGCTCTTGCTCGAATCTACGGTTTGCAGGGTCTGGCTTTGGGTATAGTTGATATTGGTGATGAAATTCAGGTTGGACTTTGGTTTTTTCAGCGCAATGCCATAATTGAAATAACCGGAAAGATTATAAGTCCCATTCAGGTTCACAAAGGTCGTTGAATCTCCCCCCTTAGCCGTTGGTATATTCCAGTTTTGAATATCATGCACGATCGTACTTCCATTGATGGTCGCAAATATGGAATTATGGCTGACCGGGTCAAAAGAAGCGAAAAGCATCCTCAATGAATGTGTAAACTGTGGCCTCAAATTGGGATTGCCGGTCTGGAAATTCACATCATCCGAAGTGGTGGTCAGGGGCTGGAGCTGGGACGGGCTAGGCGTTCCTGTCCTTCCCATATAGTTCAGCCTGAAATTCTGCGTAGGTGAAAACTTATACATGAAATTGACGGTGGGAGTCAGGTTGAGATAATTGTGGGAAACCGTAATATCCTTTGTGGTATTGATACTGGTAAAATCCGTTAACTGTAAGCCTGATCCGATCGATAGGTTGTATCTGGGATCCTGGATCCGGTAATTCAGCGTAAACCGGTTCGCATAGGAATTAAAGATATAGGAATTGCTGAACAGGCTGTCGAATTGTGAAAACGATTGTGTCGAATCCGAATAATCATAAGTATTGTTGATAGTGCGGCTATGTACATAAGTATAATTGTAGTTCAACTCTATGATCTTGTTTTTTCCGACTGGCTGAGTAAAGGAAAGGGTCGGGCTGATGGTATAGGAATGCAGTGAATCATTGTAAAACTGATTGATGGTGTCGATCCTGGCGCCTCCGGGCAATTGATAGAAATTATTCACCGAATACTGATAACCATCGCCCTTGTTATAATTCGCAGTCCCGCTTATATCGAGGGAAATGGTCTGATAAGGCCTGTTGAACTTATGGCGGAACTGTATATTGGAATTGTTCACATTAAAGCCGCTGGTTTCGCTGGAAGTATTGCCTATTATCGTATTGACAGGATTGTCATTGTTGTCCACTGTATATGAGTTCGAAGAGCCATGAGGGGTTGTGGTCTGGAATTGGATATTTGGCCGGAAAATCAACGAATTGGTGCTGTCGAAACGGCTTTCAATATTGAAACCGACGCGATGATTTTCCGATTTTTGAATGGCAGTGCTGTGTCCGGCTCCGAAATTGGATGAATCCGCTGTAAATTGTTTATCCAGCGTATCCTGAGTATAGGTGGCTACATGCTGGCTGTTGAAAAAATAACTGCCATAGGCATCTGTATTCTTTCCCCAGGTGTCCCGGTAATTGGCGCCTCCTGCCCAAACCGTTGTAACGCCAGGGCTGCTTTGATTGGTTGCTGCAGCGGGACCCCCTCCGCTACCTCTCCTGCTGCCTGAAGATCCGAGAATATCCTGGATCGTGAAATTCTGCTTATTGATATCATTGGCCTGTCCCAAGACCGAAATCTGGTCATTTCCTTCGAAGCGGTGCATGTTTATGCTCTCGTCATAATCCTGATCCGTCCCGAGGCCGGCCACCGTTTTTCCGAAATAGCCCTGCTGTGCATTTTTCTTTGTTGTGATATTTATCGTTTTAACACGGTTGCCATCATCGAATCCCGTGAATTTACTTTGGTCGCTCAGGTCGTCGAAGACCTGTATTTTATCGATGATATCAGGCGGCAGATTTCGTGTGGCCAATTTGGGATCATCGGTAAAAAAGCGCTTCCCATTTACCATCACCCGGGTAACTGTTTCGCCCTGGGCCGTGATGTTCCCGCTTTTATCCACCTGCACACCAGGAAGTTTTTTCAGAAGATCCTCCGCCACCGCATTGGGTTTTACGGCAAATTTATCGGCGGAAAACTCCACAGTGTCATTCTTTACCCTGATCGGAGGCTCCACCACCACGACTGCTGCCAGGGTATCGCTATGTCTTACCATGACCATCTTTCCGAAATCGATGAAAGTATCGTTTGCGGAAATGGAAAACCTTTTGTCAACTGGCTGAAATCCCTGGTAAGTAACTAACAACCGGTAACTTCCCTGAACCAGGTTTCGGATTGAAAAAGCGCCCTGGTTGTCAGATATTGCAAAACTATGCAGATTGGGGTCCGTTAAACTCAGGACCGTTACTGAAGCGCTTGCCATTCCCTGCTTGCCTGTACTGTCAACGACTCTTCCCTGTACGCTTCCAGGGCTTCCTTCCTGGGGAAAGGCGGAAACGGAATATATGAGAGAAAAAAAACCAAAGAGGAAGATTCGGAGCAGCATACTAGTTATTTTCCAACTGTTAAAGTTAGTGGCCTGCAACACATCTTAAAACAGATATATATTAATGGTAATTTGGGCAGTTTTTACGGGTGAATATCCGTCAACTAAACAGGTATTCCACATCTTGCCTTGTCAAGGTCTTGACAAAACCTTCATCGTCTGCGATCAGGTCTCTTGCCAGAACGCGCTTTTTCTCCTGAAGCTGTACGATCTTATCTTCAATTGTGTCTTTACATATCATGCGATAGGCAAAAATATTCTTGGTTTGTCCGATACGGTGGGTACGGTCGATGGCCTGTTGCTCGACGGCCGGGTTCCACCATGGATCCACGATATAAACATAGTCGGCTGCCGTCAGGTTCAAGCCAACGCCTCCGGCCTTGAGTGAAATGAGAAATACCCTGCAGGACGTATCATTCTGGAAACTTTGTATGGCCCTTTCCCTTTCCTGAGCGGAAGTGCTTCCATCGAAATATTCGAAGGGAATTTCCAGCTCCTTTAACTTTTGCCTTATCAGTGCGAGCATGCCAAGGAATTGGGAGAAAATCAGGGCCTTATGATCTCCGATATTTTCAGTGATCTCCCTTGCCAGTTCCTCAAGTTTGATAGAGTGGTTGGGATATTTTTCAGTTTCATTCAATATATGGGGAGAATCGCAGATCTGGCGGAGTTTCATCAAACCCTGGAGAATGGTCAGTTGGGATTTCTGTATTCCCTGGCTTTCAATTGTTCCCAGGATCTTATCGCGGTAATCATTCCGATAGGCATCATAAATCTTCCGCTGCTCATCTTCCATTTCACAGAATAGAATGGTTTCGGTCTTTTCGGGAAGATCTCTTGCCACCTGTTCCTTAGTACGCCTGAGGATGAACGGAAAGAGCAATTTACGCAAGTGATCCTTACGGTCCTGTTCTCCGAATTTATCGATAGGTACCGCAAATTCCTGACGGAAAAACTCGATGCTTCCCAACATGCCCGGATTGAGAAAATTCATTTGAGCAAATATGTCGAAAGTATTATTCTGCAACGGAGTACCGCTCATGCATAATCGGTGTTTGGCCTGTAACAGGCCTGCCGCCCTCGTCACTTTGCTGCTAGGGTTCTTAATGGCCTGTGATTCGTCAAGTACAACATAATCGAAGGGAATATCCACCATCAGTTTGATATCGCTCCTCAGGGTGCCATAAGTGGTAATGATAATGTCATAATCGATCAATCCCTGGTTATTCCTTACCCTTTCTCCCCCGTGATGAATATGGTAGGTCAAATCCGGAGTGAATTTCCTTATTTCATTTTCCCAATTGAACATGAGTGTAGTAGGGCAAACCACCATGGCCCGCAGCAAGCCGTGCTCCTTTTTGTAATGATGTAAAAATGAAAGCGCTTCGACGGTTTTTCCCAATCCCATGTCATCGGCCAGTATTCCTCCCCATCCTACTTCATGGAGATAGTTTAACCAATGAAACCCATGCACCTGGTAAGGGCGCAATATATATTTAAGATGCTCTGGAGGATCGATTTCCCGGATCCGGTTAAAGCCCCGGAGCTGTTCATATTTTTCTTCCAGGCGGATGACGAGTTCCTCTTCGCTGCGGTTATCATATAGTTCGTCGATCACGCTCATATGATATTTGGAAAGACGCAACTGGTTCGCCTTCCCTTCGCCCACACGGAAAAGAAGCGAATATTTTTTGATCCATTCTTCGGGCAAAACCCCAAGGGTTCCGTCATTTAGAGGCACGAATTGCTGTCGGTTGGCCAGGGCTTTCTTTACATCGGCGATCGTCACTTTCTGATCCCCAAAAAGTATATCGACTTTCGCATCAAACCAATCGGTGCTGCTGCTGATATGGATCCTGGTTTGGGGTTTGGCCGTATTGAATCTGAAATTCTTCAGCGCATCATGTCCGTAGACAGGAACTTTCATCTCCTGCATGGCGTCCACAAACAGGAAAAACCAGTTGTTCTTCAGCACATCACTTCCTTTTAATGCGAGGCTTTGTGATCCTTCCGGATGAATGAATTGGGAATGCAGGCCCTTCAGGCGGTTAATAAACGACATTTCCGTGGCTCTGTCCCTTTTCACCAGCATGACCTGCTCCCCATCAGGAACCACCAGTTCCTCTTTTCCCCCGGGTTTGGTTTCAAATCCTTTATAAACGAACATGGGTTGAAAAACAAGGTAATCTCCTTTTTCCTGCAGTAGTAATTTCTTATCCGGCTCCCCATCCTTCACTTCCCGGACCATGTTATTGTCAAATTCCACATGGTATTCCCTGGTCAATGGCAAAACAAAATCCTTCAATTGTTTCGGCCAATCTTCGATGTAAAAAATGATCTTCTTGCTTACTGAGAATTTTTCGACCAGCAATATGTCCTGAGGTTTGCTCCAGAGATAGAGATTGCTGTTGTAGAAGAAAAGAGCGCTTGAATGGCACTCATTGCCGCTGATGTCCATGCTTTGACCATAAATCCGGGTATGGCAGCTCATTTCCACCTGGTCCTTCTGCCTGGACACTTTAAAATAGGGTTCGATCAGGGAGGATATCAGGCCGACAGGCTGAAGGTTTTCGGTCTTGAACGATTTATGTCCGTTCAGATAGAATACAAATGGATTATTTGCAGTCTCCGTAAAAAGCTTCAGGAGTTTGGGATGCAGGTATTCCACCATCAACGCCCTGGTCTCTTCTGGCAGCCCGTCCTCTTCCTGGTGTATGATATTTTCCCAGATGCCGCTGAAGGGGGAATTACGGTTAAGGTAACGCGTGATTTCGGTTTCCTGCATTTTTCTAATGGATGTGAGAAGCTGCTTATCGTTCTCGCCGAACAAATCCATATTCACGAATTTGCCAAGGTCAAGCCTTTCCACTTTATTCACGAAAGCGCTCTGATCCTCATTGCTCTCCCCTGCCACAGCATCCAAAATAAAACCAGGGTAAGTTCCATGGTTGAAATTAAACACGATGCCCAACCGCCTTTGAGGGCCAGTGCTGAATTCCTCGGCTTCCGCAGGATTTTCCTCAACTGCCCATTCCGCCTGTCTGGATTTGGGTGGTGCAGGATGGGAAAGCCTCTTGATGGAACGATCCAGCACCCTCAGAAAAGGCTTTCCTTCCTTGTATGAAAATTCAAATTTGTTTTTCAGTTCATCCGTCAAAGAATATCCATATGCCTCCAGCAATTTATTTTTTTCCTTATCCCAATTGCGGATGCTGTCAAAATAATAAGGGCCGTAACTGTGAAATAACTGAAGAAAGACGATCACCTTAGGCAGACAAAGCGGATGCGCTTCGTCCGGGTAATCGCAATTGGTGTCAAAATTCCTTTCATCGTTTTTGCGAATAATGACCCTATAGGATTGTTCATCCAAATTGACCGTTGCTTTTACCATTTCATCCTTTGCGGATTCAATGGCCGCTTTATTGACCTGTAAATATTTTTCAGCATCCGCATAAGATTGTGAAGAACAAAGCAGGCGAAGGCTTTTCAGGTCAATATGCTTCATTTTAACTACCGTATGCTCCTGCTGATAGCGAATCTCTTCCGCTTTCAGCAGATTTCTGTCGAGCAGTTCCTGCAATTGAATCAGGGCAGCCGCTTCATGCCTGCAGATATCACCCAGGTTATAAGGACAACTGCAACGCACGGAAAGTGATTTCGGATCCTTAAATTTCTGAATATGAACCTTGTAATAAGTTGAGTAGCTATCGTCTTTCACCCGGAAAGCTACGGACTCGAAAAGTTCATCATACTCCACCAACTCTACATAACCGATCGCGTGAATTTTCTTTCCCCGACGGATCACTTCATCGGTACCATTCGTATAAACATATTTAATCAGGTGCGGTAAAGCCATGCCAGTCCCCGGTTTAATGACAAAATGATTGATCAAATCCGGCCCCCGTTGCAAAAAGGGCAATCTGCAAAAGTAAAGGAAAATAACTCAGCTTTAGAAAGATTTTGAAGCATAATAATGTTCAAATAACATAAGGAAGGGAGAATAATTTTCTTCTTTTTTGGAATAACATTTGCCGCTTAACTTTGTTCACTCAGCCTTTCTTTCTGATTTTGTCACAAAACCATTCTTCCCGATGCGAATTACGGCGCTTGCTATTTCTTTCACTTTTTTTTTCTCCTCTATCTTCTCTCAAAAGATTAAAAAAGCAGATAAACTGACCCTTTCCGATCTGGAAACCCATATCCGGTTTCTGGCTGACGACAAGCTGGAAGGGCGCCGTGCCGGTACCAGGGGAGAGGAACTGGCTGCGCAATATATCAGCGAAGCCTTCCAAAAGGAGGGGCTCAGCATGATCGAGGACCGTAGCTGGCTGCAGCCTTTCGACATCGATGATGGCAGGCAGGTGGACAGCAATGCCCTTTTTGCGATTGACAAGAATGAGCTGGTTCGCAATGTTGACTATTTTCCACTGGCCTTCAGCGCTTCCGGAAAAGCTTCCGGTCAGGTTGCCATTGCCCTGCAGGAAGCCGGTATCCCCTGGTTCGTGGATTTAAAGGAAATCCTGGAAGACAATCATGGAAACCCGCATTTTGATATGGAGCAAGCGCTTCATGATAAGGTCGGGGAATGCAGGAAGGCCGGAGCTAATGCAGTTATATTTTACAACAGTACTAAATACGAGGACGGTCTCAGTTTTAATAAAAGAGATAAATCCGCTTATGGAGATATCCCCGTGCTTTATATGACTTCCGAAGGGAGGGCGAAATACCTGAAAGACGAATCCGCCACAATGGATGTCCGTGTCTCCATCCATATCAGCCAAAAAATGCGGATAGGCCATAACGTGATCGGATATATCGACAATGGGGCAGCCCAAACCATTGTAATCGGGGCCCATTACGATCATCTCGGGTACGGTGAGGACAGCAATTCACTCTATCACGGAGGAGATCGCCAGATCCATCACGGAGCCGATGACAATGCCAGCGGAACTGCTGCCCTCATCGAGTTGGGTCGTCTGCTAAAGGAATACCGGCTTAAGGACAATAATTACCTGTTTATCGCTTTCTCAGGGGAAGAACTGGGTCTTTTCGGTTCCAGGTACCTTATCGAACATCCTCCATTAGATCTGAAAAAAGTGAATTTCATGATCAACATGGATATGGTGGGCAGGCTGAATGACAGTTCCCATGCATTGACCATTGGCGGATACGGGACTTCCCCGGTCTGGGGTGAGCTGTTCAATGACAATAAAAACAGTGAGCAGAAATATTTTAAACTGGTTTACGACAGCAGCGGTAGCGGGCCAAGTGACCATACTTCCTTTTATAAAATGGATATCCCCGTACTTTTTTTCTTTACCGGATTGCATAAGGACTATCATCGGCCTTCCGATGTGGCCGATAAGATCAACTACCTGGGGGAATTGCATATTGTCAAATATATTTACCAGCTCTTGCAAGACCTCGATAGGAGAGGAAAACTCGCATTCACCAGGACCAGGGAATACCAGACAGGCACTTCGACCCGTTTCAGCGTGACCCTGGGGATCATGCCGGATTACAGTTTTTCAGGAAGCGGTGTCAGGGTCGATGGAATCAGCGACGGCCGGCCTGCTCAGAAAGCCGGTCTCCTCACCGGTGATATCATCCTGCAATTGGGTGAATACCCGGTAAGTTCATTGGAATCCTATATGCAGGCCTTGTCAAAATTCAAGAAAGGGGATAGCACATCCGTTCGTTACAAAAGAGGAAATAATATTGCGGAAGCCCCTGTGCAATTTTGATAATGAAGTCAAAATGAAACGAAAATGAAACTTAAGCTTGATATAGAAGATCTGACCGCAGGCTTTTTTGAAGAGGTTCGCCTGCTGGGAATCGTTGCCCCAATGAAAGATTACCAGTTCTGCTGGACCCTGAATAACCGTCTGAGGTTTCGATTCAGGAATAACAATGATATCGAGATCCAGTTTCGTAAAAAAAACCGGACCTATTTTTTTGCTATTTATCAATATGATGAGCCCAACAGTTCGCTTACGCATTATTTGTACAAAAATCATATTGACGGGGAATATCTTCTGCAGGAATTCAAACACCTCGATTACCTTTGGCTTCTGAAAGGGGACCTCGTTGAAGATGAACAATTGCAAAGCCTGGTGAATTCGGTCCGCGGGTTCAACGGAGTCCAACTGGTTACCGAACTCGCCGTTGAAAAGATAAAAAGTAAAGGAAACCTCATTTTCTAATCATAAATCATCGATATGTGGGAACAGCAGAACAATACCCTTCATCGCAAGTTCGTTTTTAAGTCCTTCTCCGAGGCATTTGCCTTCATGACGAGAGTTGCGCTCGAGGCTGAAAAAATGGACCATCACCCGCTTTGGCACAATGTATATAACGAAGTCGAAATCTGGCTATCCTCTCATGATGCGGGGGATATTGTTACCGAAAAAGACCGAAAATTGTCTGAAAAAATAGACAGTTTTATTTGATCCCTGTCTGTCTATTTGTTTACATGAAAAAATCCCGTCGAGCCGCCTGTTCGACCCTGGATAGTCATTCCTTGCAGAGAGATCAGGTAAGTTCCGGTTTCATCGGACGTATAAAAGACTGCCTTCCCATTCCCATTGCTGTCCGTGCTGATCTCGGGAACCCAGCAAAGTTGTTTTCTGAAATCGGGTACGCGGCTTAGAGTCTGATCTTTTGTTTCATAAACAGGAGAATAAAAATTCCTTTGCAATTGAAGGCCGTCATACTTTAATACGATCACGTTCGGGTCAAATGAAAATCCGGCAAGGTCTCCCTGGTAGGTGGAATAACTGATGATGCCGTCGAAAACGGCAGAACCTAGGAAATATTTCCGGTTCATGAGCTCGATCTTTCGGACTTTCAATGGATCGAAATCGATGATCTTGTCCATATCGTGGACAGGGACTCCATCGAAAAGCACGAGGGGGTCCGTATCAAAAAAGGTCTTATAGGGATAATTCAAAACCCGGTAAAAGAAATGTCCCTGACGTTTTTTTACCAGGATATTGGCTATATATTCACGCATGACTTCTTCCATTGTATTGAAGCGCGTATAGTCATCCAGCAAATAGCTCTGATCCGGTTTGCCATAGAATGCCGTACTATCCGGAGGATCCCAGCCCTGAAGCTTTTGCAGTCCCTTAAAAGAATATATATTCTCCGCCTGTACATGGATGCTTTCCTTAACCAGGCTGGCTGATATGCCCGGACCCGCTTCAAAAACCGGCAGTGATGCGAGAGAATATTTCTCCGAAAAAGGATCCAGAATATCGATGCGGTTATTGCTATCGGCCAGATCGGCTGTTTGTAATGCAATTTCGTCGGCTCCGTAAAAACTCTTTACATTAAAAACAAGCAAACCTTCGCTATCGCTAACAGCGGTTTCCAGTTGAAAATGTGTTGAGGGGACAGAAAGATAGGCCAATACCCCTTCCTGTAATTTCCCTGAGACCTTATTGACCACACGGGCCCTTATCAGATGACCCTGCAATTCCGGAGCGAAATCCATCAATTTCGGATCTGTTATACGGGCCGATTCCCAATTGAACTTTCTCCATCCCTGGGTGAGCAGCAGGTTTTCAGTGGCTTCATCCGCTAAATCTCCTTTCCGGAAATAATAGTCGGAGGAATCAACCTGCCCTCTCAATTCGCCCGTCAGCCAGATATAATTGTACAGGCTTACCTGATCTGGGTGTTGGAGTGAATCAATCCGGTAAACCGAGAGAGACAAATGGGCAGCTAATCCCCGCCCAGTCAAATCAGAAGAAAAAATATTCAGATCCACCCTGGATCTTCTGGCATATTCCTCCTTTTCAGTCTTGGCCTTTATCTGCAGAGGTGGTCCGGGCCTTATGAACCAAAGCCGCTCGCATATCGGTTGTCTTTCTTCATTGAATAAAGTAATAAAATTCATCCCTTCCTTAAGGCTGTCTGAGGAAATCTCAAATTCCGCGCGCCCTGAACGCAGGAATTTCGCCTGAGCGGAAATAATGTTGCGGTTATCATGGGCGATCAGGTAAACCGGCAGGTTGACATATTCATTCGAAGCCCGGACAGTCACCGATAAATGGCCTTCGGCAGATCTTGCAACCCGCATTACATAACCTGATTGATAAATCGGAGGCAGTAATGGCTTTTCAATGCTTCCGTCCTTCTTTAGAATCCGGACCAGGTAATTGTTCCCCGCAACCGGAGTAAATATAAAACTACCCATCCCGAATTTTAATGGGTTAAAACGCGCAACGGTATCACCTTTCTGGTCAGTAAGCAGGCCCTCAAAATCAAAAGCCTTTCCATCCCGGTCGACGGCTTTGAAACCCACCTTGCTTTCCAGTCCATAAACAAGATTACCGCCTTCTGGAAAAAACTCAATTTCCGAGGTCAGAGAATCGGCATTTTGGAGAAATCCCAGCTTTTTTGTAGGATTTATGATGGTGATGGCCTTTTGGAAAAACCCTTCCGGCCCAAAATTTTTCATCCAGTTGGTATAGCCCCTCAACAAATAATTTCCGGACTTAACCGTATAGGGAATAAAGAAGGAACCGCTTCCCAGCCCCTGTTCCAAAGCAATCTTCCCCTGAAAAACAGGTTTTTGGTCCTTATCCAATAATTCAACATAGGCAATTTTACTCAGGTTCATCAGTTCATGGCTATAGGTTTCCATATTGTAAACCTTATACCAAAGTATTTCCCCGGCGGTATAATAATTCTTATCGGAATGCACATAGATCTTTTCGCGGAGATAGGTCCTGCTAAGAACCTCAAAAGCGTTTTTAAGGCCTTTTAATTCATCAGACTGAGCTTTCGCATTTGAGAAGCATCCTGCAGAAATGCACAGAAGGGCGAGGAATTTTCTATATTGAAAGTACTTCATCATAAGCAGAAACTAATTTTTCTAAAATGGCCACCAGGCCGGTTTTTGATTCGATCCGCCCAGCATGGTGCAATCCCCGCAGATTGCCGGCGCCGCAATTATTCCTATGAAAACTCCGGTTGTCGTTACATCTGAATCAAGTGGCGTGAACACAAAGGATGAACTGAGATAATAGTTAATGGAATCCGGTACGATGAGAAATGTGTAACAGCCCAGAGGTGGATCAGGCGTAGTCCCCCCGTAAATCTGTGAAGGGTTTAAGTATATGCGTTGATTTTGTTCTGTACAGGCGCTTACATACCCGATCACGGGTTCATTTGGATTGGTCAGGCATTGCATATTGCCCCCCAGTTCGGAGGAAGGTTCCGGAGAAAAAATGGTTCCTAGTTCCTCTGTGATCTGTTTCAGATTTTGCCAGTAATTGAAGGCCCCTGCTGTCAAAGCAAATTGATTAACAAGCAAACTATATTCAACCGTAAATTTTTGATTGGCTGTGGGATCCGCCAATTGAATATTGGGTGGATAGACACTGATAAGCACCGAGTCCACCAGAATAGGATCCTCGTAAATCACATCCTGGTTCAGATTGGCTGAACTGCCGATAAGTATATCAGTAGACTGATCAGCGTTCCAGCAATAGTATACCCGTTGGGCAGCAGTCCTCGTAATTGTATTTCCATTCTGATAAACAAGTTGGGAAGTGGAAGTGGAATGATATTGCCATGTTTCCTGACAGGCCCAGCGATAATACCTTGTGTTATTGGCAGGATCATGAGTGCTCACAAAAAAATGCACAGCCCCATTGTTCACCGAATAGGTTATGCTATCGATCGGTGGGTTGTATTTTACACTGAGGGTATCTGATTGATAGGTTTCTCCGTTCGATCTGGTGATCTTCAGATGATATTGCTGACTGGTGCTGAGAGTCAGCCCTACAATGACGTATTTGCCTGGGGTTATTTCCGTCAGTGGGTAGGTTCCATTGTTCACGCCCGCTAGCGAAACAGTTGCTCCGGTCTCAGGGTTAGGGCTATAGGCCGAATCTGTCACATTTTCGGTTCTGGAAAGGTTGATGATCGTAGAGTCCGGTCCGCTGAGAATTGTCCCGTCAACTACGAGATAAGACAAATTGGACTTGGCTACAGGCGGGAAATAGGGTTGCTTGCAATTAAAGAATGCCAGGATCACCCCGTAAATAATCAGCTTTCTTTTGAAATCATAAATCATCATTGATGGTTTTATGCGCTTTTTTTCATAGTAATTCAGAATTTGAAATTATACGTGATGAAAGGGATCGCCGTTCCGAAGATGGACAATTTGTATCCCTTGATTACCCCATTCACTTCTGTGAAATAAACTGAATAGGGATTCTTTCTTGCTGTGAGATTGTAAACGCCAAGGGTCCAACTGCTATGCTTGAATTTCCTGACCTTTTGATTGCCTTCTATATTGAGGGAAAGATCCGTCCGGAAATAATCCGGAATGCGGTTTTGATTCCTTTCTGAATAATACACTCTTTCTGAGCCTGCCAGATAGTAAACCGCAACCGGAAGGGTAATCGGCCTTCCCGTGCTATAAACCATATTGGTTGAGATGCTGAAACGATGGGAGAAGCGATAATTGGCGATAATATTCAGGTTATTGGGGCGGTCGAAATCGGCCGGATAATAGTTGCCATTGTTGACCAATTGGCCGGCCAGCGGATCGTCCTCTTTTAGCAGGGCTCTCGAATAGGTATAACTGATCCAACCATTCAGTTTACCTGTCGGCTTTTTTATAAGAAATTCCACTCCATAGGATTTGCCATTTGTATTGATCACATCGGTTTCGACATGAGGGTTCATTACAAGTTGGGCGCCGCTCTTATAGTCGAGGTAATGATACATGTCCTTATAATAAACCTCGACAGAGGTTTCTATCGTATTGGACTTTAGGTTCTGATAATATCCGAGGGAATATTGATCTCCCCGCTGGGGTTTGATATTCGGGTCGCTCAAAATCCAGGTATCCGTGGGAGAGATGCTCGTAGTCTGGGTCAACAGGTGGAGATATTCCTGGAGGGAATTGTAACTGACCTTCAACGAAGCATTTTCTGAGATTTCATATTTGCCGGAAAACCGGAAATCAGGCGCCATATAAGTTTTAATAAATGCATTGGTCCCATAATGTACGGTATCTTCCAGCGTGGCTGCTGAAAGGGGTTGTCCGGCTGCATAGGTGTACACATCATGAGGGCCGAGATAATTATATATATTAAACCGCACACCCCCCTGTAAGGAAATTTTGGATGATAGATTGAATTTATCTCCTAAATAAACTGCTGATTCCTCGGCTTGTTCAGATTGCAAAGTGGTTGGCGTCACCAGAGACTGATTGCCGACAGGTTGGTAGGAACCCGGATTCAATTTATAATAGATGGTAGCCAGCCCGAAATCGATGGTATGTGATGAACCGGCTGAATAATAGAAATCAGCCCTGAAATTACCTTGATTGATATTGTATCCCAGGTTGAAGGCGTTTATCGGGTTGAGGGTGCTGACCACGGAATAAACATATCGATCATATCCGGCCATGAAGACTCCATAGAACTGGTTATTGAAATTGTGCTTCCATTTCATATTGGCATTTGCATTTTCATACCTGTATAAGGTATCCCCGTTATATCTGAAGCGGTCCTTACTCAGATAGCCAGTGAGATAAAATGTATTTTTACCGTTCATCTCATGCTTGAGATTTAAGTTCAGATCATAGAAAGAGGCTGTACTGTTTGAATAATCCTGGTCAGGAATGGCTTTTAAAATCCAGTCGGAGTAGGTAGTCCTGCCCGCAACCAGAAAAGTGGTCTTGTCATTGAAAACAGGACCTTCCAGGGTCAGCCTGCTCGTGAGCGGCCCGATCCCGCCTGATCCGGAAAATTTCTTGCTATTTCCGTCCCTGGTGCTGATATCGAGCACCGAAGAAAGACGGCCGCCGTATTTTTCCGGTATACTGCCTTTATACAGGTCGACATCTTTCACCACATCGGGATTAAAAGAGGTGAAAAATCCGAATAAATGGGAAGGATTATAGACAGTTGAGCCGTTGAAGAGTATAAGGTTTTGATCGGAAGAGCCACCTCTTACATTGATACCCGTACTTGCTTCTCCAGCAGATGTCACCCCTGGAAGAGTTAGGACGGTGCGCAGAACATCCGCCTCTCCGAATACAACCGGCACCTGTTTTATAAGCTTCATGTTCAGGCGCTCGACTCCCATCTGCATTCCTTTGACATTGGAGGTTTTGTCCGAAGAAACGATGACCGATTTCAGGCTTTGCACATAATCCGTCATTTCGATATTCAATTTGCCGTCCGAATTCAATATCACCTGTCTTTTGGTGTCCTTCATTCCCACACTGCTGATCCTGAGCAAATACCTTCCCCTTGGGAGGGTCAGTGAATAGTAACCGAACTGATCCGTCGCCACCCCGATGCCTGGATGATCGATAGATAAGGTGGCTCCGACAAGTGGCTCTCCGTTACGCAAATCTTTAATATAACCGGCAATCGTCGCTTTTCCCTTTTTCAAGGGAGCCCCGGGGGTTCCGATCGTAAAAAGCTTGTTTTCCAACGAAGCATTCAGCTTTTGCATTTCAGATTCGTCCCTCAGACTATCGAGATAACCCATTTCATCAGAAGAGTCGGTTTCATTCGACCTGTCAAAGAATCCGACTGGCAAACTGCTGTGAATTTCCTGTTTCCTGGTAATAAGGATATTCATATCATCATCAATCGCAAAATGCCAGTCTGACTTGCCGAAAAGCTGTGTCAGAACAGCAGTAACCGGCTTATTATTTACATCCAGGGTGATAAGCATTTCATTAGTCTGCGCCGAATCGAAATAAAAATGGTAAGGAGTGGCGGATTCGATCGCATTGACCAGATCCCCGAAACCGGCATTTTCAAGATGCAGGCTTATCAATGGAGCCCTTTGGGCATTTGATTGAAAGGCTGCTTGCAGCAATAACAATAAAATGCATATTTTAAGGGTAGCATTTTTCATTTCAATCGATTTTCTTATCGAAAAAGGCCAGCGCCATTCCAATCGCTTTCTCCTTGTCTTTCCTATACTTTATCCCGTTTTTTCTCAGGAATTTTTTAACTTCCTTCTGGCTTCTTCCGAACAGGTTGAAAAGATCATTTTTCCCATGGATCTCATGAAATTTTAAACCATCCCAAACATAAAAATGATCGCTCTCCTCGAACCAGCCCTTATCATCCGGTTCTGCGTCGCGTTTTTGCCTGTAAAGCTTTTTACGCTTGACAAATAATTTAAATTTCCCATTGTAGAGCCTTTCATAAAAGCCCGCAGATAACACGGAACTTCTCCCGCTATCAGCAGTGATCCTTATGAAGAAATGAATCCCCAGGGAGAAGGAATCAATTTTTTCCATCGCCAGACGAATCCTGACATTATCATGGTAGCGTGCAGAAAGCACTTCATCACGAACGATATCATAATTCAAGGCAACATTGGAAAGAAAACAATGGTTATAAAGCAGAAAGCCCCTTTCAAAACCATCGGTTTCATAAAAGGGGATGCCGCGGATTCGGGGATCATATCCGATATATTCACTTCCGTTATAAAGAGTTGAATTTTCTGCAATGAAATTATCGTAGAAGGAAACTGTTTGTCGCCATGGCTCAGAGAGAATCAAGGATGAGTCCTGGCAAAAAACATTATGTATAAATATCAAGTGAGTGAGAAGCAGCAATGGTTTCAACATATGGCATGAATGAACAAGCCATTAAATTAATCCTTATTTTCAATCTAAGATTCAATTCAGGGAGAAAAAACAAAGTTTACAGAGATAGTGGTAATATTTTAACCGGCTCGGGATAAAGTCTATCAATTATTTTTTTAATATGATTGAACCCTTTCCAGAAATATAAGAGTAAAAAAACGGAATAAGCTGCATAACGTTGATGCCTAACTGTTCATACTGGCCAGGAATTCTTCATTGCTCTTTGTGCCTTTCATTCGTTTGAGCAATTCGTTCATGGCTTCCTCGGTATTCATATCATTCAGATAGACCCTTAACAGATTCATTCTTTGGAGCACCTCTCTTTCAAGTAACAAATCGTCGCGGCGCGTTGAAGAAGCAACAAGGTCAATGGCAGGGAAAATCCTCCTGTTGGCCAGGCGCCTATCCAGTTGCAATTCCATATTGCCGGTTCCCTTGAACTCTTCAAAAATGACTTCGTCCATTTTACTTCCCGTATCGATCAAAGCGGTGGCCAATATCGTAAGAGAACCTCCGTTTTCAATTTTTCTGGCAGCTCCGAAGAATTGCTTGGGTTTTTGCATCGCATTGGCTTCAACGCCGCCGGAAAGAACCTTCCCGGAAGCCGGTGCAACCGTATTGTGCGCACGAGCGAGACGGGTGATGGAATCAAGCAAAATCACGACATCATGACCGCATTCCACGAGTCTTTTGGCTTTTTGAAGCGCAATCGTGGAGACTTTTACATGTTTTTCAGCCGGTTCGTCGAATGTGGAAGCAATCACTTCAGCCTTTACACTGCGTTCCATATCGGTGACTTCTTCAGGTCTTTCATCGACCAACACGATCATCAGGTAACACTCGGGGTGATTCGCAGCAATCGCATTGGCAACTGCTTTTAGTAACATGGTCTTACCGGTTTTTGGCTGCGCAACGATCAATCCGCGTTGCCCTTTGCCGATAGGGGTAAAAAGGTCCATGATCCTGGTCGAATAATCTTCCGGCCTTGTAAAAAGATTCATCTTCTCGAAAGGAAACAAAGGGGTCAGGTAATCGAAGGGCACGCGGTCACGCACTTCGTCAGGTCCTTTGCTATTGATGCTCTCCACTTTGAGCAGGGCAAAATATTTTTCACCTTCTTTGGGCGGACGGACAGCTCCATGTACCGTATCTCCGGTTTTAAGCCCGAACAATTTGATCTGTGAAGGAGAAACATAAATATCGTCAGGAGAAGAGAGATAGTTGTAATCACTGCTGCGTAAGAACCCATATCCGTCGGGCATCATTTCCAATACCCCTTCTGCTTCAATGACCCCATCGAATTCTATATTAAACGCATCATTTCTTCTTTGGGGATAGGATTTATTCAGTAGGGTGTCCTGGCTCTGATTAGAATCTTCCCCGTCAGGCTGGTTATCGCTCTCGGATTCCGATTCGTTTTCGGATTCATTTTCGGATTCGGTTTCCTCAATGTTGTTCAGGTTATCGTCTTCATCCGGAACGCTTCTCAATACATTTGCCGCTATGCTTCCGGTATCGGGATCCTGCTGCTTTTCTTCCTCTTTGTCTTCTTTTTTACGCAAGGGTTTCTTAAAAAGCGGCTTTTCTTCCTTTTTTCTAAGCTCTTTTTTCAGCTCAGGCGCTGGCTGAGGTTTCGCTTCACCACCACTCTCCACAAAGGCTTCTTCATTCGAATTTGCTGTAGAGGTCTTGATAATGCGTTTTCTTTTGGGCTTGTCATCTGCGGCACCGGCCTTGGCATCACTTGTCGAAAGCGCCTGTTTGTCTAGTATTTTATAGACAAGTTCCTGTTTATCGTATTTTTTTGCGTTGGGGATTTTCAGGTTCTCGGCAATGTCCAATAATTCAGGAACGAGCATGTCGTTCAATTGAAGAATATCATACATAACGTAAAAAAACTTAAGCTTTAAATACTGGTTTTCAATCCAGATGGAATATTGAAAGGTTTAGAAAAATGAATTTTGATTATGATGTATGGAATGAGAAAACTGTTGGCTGTGAGCTTTAGATAAGAACTTCAGCTTAATTCCTTTACAATGTTAGTATATAAAACGCATAAATTAAAAAAATATTTTGACAAATCCTCTTTAAAGCGTGGAGGGAAGCGATTTTGGAACTCGCTCGGGACAATTTTCAGGACGATTCTTTAATGAATCGACACTCTTAAAAAATCATATTTCTATCTTTGTCGCCTTTTAAAGCACAAATATGTTCAATCAGCGGATAAAAATCAGGCAACTTCTTGAATCAGGTACAGAAGGGCAGGAGGCGGTAGTCATGGGATGGGTGCGCACTTTTCGTAATAACCAATTCATTGCCCTCAACGATGGCAGCACCAATCAGAATTTACAAATTGTTGCAGAACTAGGAACTCTGGAAGATGCTTTTCTAAAGAGGATCACCACAGGTGCGTCCCTCAAAGCTGTCGGTAAACTGATCCCTTCACCCGGTAAAGGGCAGAAGTGGGAGCTAAAGGCAGAGAAAGTCGAAATCCTGGGAGACTGCGATCCTGAAAAATATCCGCTCCAGCCCAAGAAGCATAGCCTTGAGTTTCTGAGGGAGATCGCCCATTTGCGTTTCCGGACCAATACATTCAGCGCCGTTTTCAGGGTTCGGCACTCCCTGGCTTTTGCCATCCATCAGTTTTATCATGAGCGAGGATTTATTTACTTGCATACTCCGATCATTACCGCGACGGATGCCGAAGGAGCAGGCGAAACCTTCAGGGTCACTACCCTGCCTTTTGATGGAACGCCAAGGCGGGACGACGGGTCCGTGAATTTCACCGAAGATTTTTTCGGGAGGCCAACCAACCTCACCGTCAGTGGACAATTGGAAGGAGAGCTGGCAGCCATGGCCCTCAGTGAAATCTACACATTCGGACCCACTTTCAGGGCCGAGAATTCAAATACGGCGCGCCATCTCGCGGAGTTCTGGATGATCGAACCCGAAATGGCATTTTATGATCTGGAAGACAATATGAATCTCGCTGAAGAATTCATCAAATACCTGATTCGCTTTGCTATTGACAATAACAGGGAGGATCTGGAATTCCTGGCGGCGAGATTGGAAGAGGAAGAAAAGCAGAAACCCCAGTCGGAAAGATCGGAGTGGGGGCTGCTTGAAAAACTGAATTTTGTATTGCAAAATCAATTCGAACGAATCACTTATACGGAAGCCATTGACATCCTCCTAAATTCGCCTGCATACAAGAAAAAGAAATTCAAATATGATGTGAAATGGGGTATTGATTTGCAAAGCGAACATGAGCGGTGGCTGGTCGAAAAGTATTTTAAAAAACCAGTGATCGTAACCAATTATCCGAAGCAGATCAAGGCATTTTATATGCGCCAAAACGATGATGGCAAAACGGTGGCCGCCATGGATATCCTTGCACCAGGCATAGGAGAAATCGTAGGGGGTTCACAAAGGGAGGAAAGGCTGGAAAAGCTGAAAGAAAGAATGAGAGAGATGCATATTCCAATCAAAGAAATGTGGTGGTACCTCGATACCAGGAGATTCGGAGCCGTGCCACATGCAGGATTTGGGCTGGGTTTTGAACGAATGGTACAATTCGTCACCGGCATGAGCAATATCCGGGATGCCATCGCTTTCCCGAGAACTCCCAAGAATGCGGAGTTTTAGTTTTCTGAGTTTATGGAAATCTATCCAGAAAGAAACTGAACTAATGCTCCCGTTTATACGCGGCTATCCTGGCATGAAGGTTCTCCCGGATATTCATGTAAAACAGATTGATATCGCCCACATGGTAATTGCGGGTAAGGTAAAGAAAGCTGCCCGGAAAACTGGGTCGGTCGACCCATAGCACATGGCTATGGACCTGTGCGTCGGCGATATGTAGTATGATCTTTTTCGATTTCGGAATAACACCTCCAAGGTTTAAGTCAGATGAAGCAAGGTCCCCATCCGTGGTCCAGGTCAGCGGATTGGTAACATAACATAATTTTTTCTCCTTTTTTACAAATTTCGCAATATAGCCGCTCTTAAAACTCCTCCAGCCAATCACGCATCCCGTCTGAAGCGAATCTTTACATGGGCCCAGGTCCCGGAATTCGTCTGCGGGGATATACATGCCGATGATATAGGCCGCAACGAGTTGTTTTTGCAGAGGCTTCCCATCAAAGAACTCCTTCAGCAAACGCTGCGCATGAGAACTCCCCTGGCTATGGGATGCAATTATGATGGGCCTGCCATGATTGTAATGATCCAGATAGTATTGAAATGCTTTTTTTAGATCCTGATAGGCCAGATCGAGGGCAGCCAGTGCGGAAACGGTATCCTTTGTAAAGTAGGCCCTAATATTGGCCTGCCTGTAGCGGGGTCCAAAAACCCTGCATTCATTGAAGGCGCTTGCCTGGTATAAAATGGTGCTGCTGTCCGTCCGCTGATTCAAATCCTCATCATCCAAATCAGCATTCCACCGCTTGTCTTTTATTTTGACAAAACTTGTGGGATGAAGAAAGAAAACATCCACGGAACTGTCCTTCACATATTCCACTTTATAAAGCCCGGGCAATATATCAGAAGGGCTTTCTTTATAAGGATGACCCAATTCCTGAGATCTGCATAGTCCGGTTCCCTGGAACTGCCCGGTGAAAAAGGAGGATAATTCTGCCAGGTACAGGATAAGAACAAAAGCAAGAATGAATATAGGATGGCTGTCTTCATATCTGATTGAAACTTTATAGATTTACAAAGTAAATCTACATTAGATACTTATTTTATGGGAATTCCTGTTCTTGACCTGAAAGATTTTGACCTTGGCGGTCAGTCCAAAAAGAATTCATTCGTTCATACACTTGGGGAAGCTTACGAAGAAGTTGGATTCGTAGCTGTTCGAAACCACGGCATTCGGGAGGAATTGATCCGTGATCTCTATAAATATACCCAGCAATTCTTCTCACTCCCGCTGGAAATTAAACTAAAATATGAGAAACAGGAATTATCCGGACAGAGGGGATACACTTCTTTCGGGAAAGAACACGCCAAAGGAAGCATTGCTCCCGACCTGAAGGAGTTTTTTCAGTTTGGTCAGACCGTGGAAGACAAGGACCCAGTTGAAAAAGAATATCCGGCCAATGTCATTGTCGAAGAAATTCCAGGATTTTATCCTGCGCTATTTGAGGCTTTCAGAGCCTTTGAAAAATCCGGCAGATCCATGTTGCAGGCCATCGCACTCTATCTGGACTTACCTGAAGATTATTTCAGGGAATTCGTTCATAATGGAAATTCCATCCTGCGGGCTATCCACTATCCTCCCATTACCAGGGAACCGGAATCCGCTATCCGCTCCGAACAACACGAAGACATTAACCTTATCACACTATTGGTGGGGGCTTCGGCCGACGGATTGCAGATCCTCAATAAACAGAACCAATGGATCCCGGTCACTTCCCTACCCGAACAGATAGTGGTCAATGTGGGCGATATGCTGCAAAGACTGACAAACAATAAGCTAAAATCCACCACCCACCGGGTGGTGAACCCACCCAGAGAAAAATGGAACAGCTCCCGTTTCTCCATCCCTTTCTTCCTACACCCAGGAAGCAATATGAGCCTGGCCTGCCTGCCCTCCTGCATCAATGAAAACCATCCAAAATCCTATCAGGATGCCAGTTCGGGAGATTATCTTAATGAGAGGCTGAGAGAGATTGGGTTAAAGAAATAGAATTGGTTACCGTTCAAATTATTTTTTTACCTTTTGTCAAAACGTCTTTTTCCCGCCACTTTTCACCAATTCCCATCAAACCCCCCTCCAGAAGGGATTTCACAATTTCTATATTACCTGTCTATCATAATTACTGATTTTAAAATAGTACTTTGTTTTGTATAGTACTAATAAACTACTTATCTTCGATCTCGAATTAGAATTTCATCAGGTTTCTCCAAAAATTCAAAACATGAACATCGAGAACACACAAAGCCAAATGAGAAAGGGAATCCTGGAGTTCTGCATACTCTCGATCATCAGGCGTGGGGAAGCCTATCCTTCGGACATCGTGGAAGAAATGAAGGCAGCTAACCTTCATATTCTGGAGGGTACGCTTTATCCCCTTTTAACCCGGCTCAAAAATGCAGAAATGCTCACCTATCGGTGGGTGGAAAGCAATGCAGGGCCCCCAAGAAAATATTTCTCCCTCACGCCAAAGGGGGAGCAATTCTTCCGGGAACTGGAAACTACCTGGAATGAGCTGGCTAGCGCAGTCAATACACTGGCTGCCAAAAATGGACAGCCTTCAGACAGCAAACCAGACTTGGCATAAACACTTCAACCTACAAATACGTCTTAAAATGAAAAAGATCATCAACATAAATTTTCACGGCAGGGTGGTCCCGATTGAAGAATCTGCTTTTGATATCCTTAACCAGTACATTGAGAGTCTTCGGAAATATTTTGCCAATGAAGAAGGACGGGACGAGATCATCAATGATATTGAAAACCGCTTCGCGGAGCTTTTCTCGGAACGCCTGAAAAAAGATTCTACCTGCATTACGGATTTAGATGTGAATTCCATCATTGCAAGCATGGGTCGTCCGGAGGATTTCGACGATGTAGTAGGCGAAGTGGGGCCAGGCACGAGCGCCAAAACGGAACAATCCGGAACAAGTACAGCCGGAGGAACAGGCACAGGCGCTGGTCAACAGGGCTACCAGGGTCAATTTTCTTATCAGGGCGCCGGATCGAGAGGCCGTTTTTACAGAAATGCAGATGATAAAATACTTGGCGGCGTCTGCAGCGGACTGGCCAATTACCTTAGCATCGACCCTGTGATACTTCGAATCCTTTTTGTTGTCCTGGTCGCCCCTTTATTCTGGGTCTATATCCTGCTCTGGATCATCGTCCCATCACAATCACAACAGTCCAAAATCACTAAAAGGCTATACCGCAGCTCTGATGATAAGGTGATCGGCGGTGTAGCAGGCGGACTGGCAGCCTATTTCAATATTCAGGTCTGGATTCCCCGACTGATTTTTGCCCTACCCTTTGTGCTTGGCATACTATCGGGGATATTCCACGCCGCTTTATGGGATTGGGACCTTGGTATCGGTCCGAGGATCATATCGGGAGGATTGGGCAGCACCCTGATTATCAGCTATATCATCCTCTGGATAGCCGTTCCGGTCGCAACGACTGCCACTGAGAAGCTGGAAATGAAGGGAGCCCGTGTCGATCTCAATTCCATCGCCAGTACAATTAAAGAAGATATGGAAGGCTTCAAGGGCCGCGCACAGAAAATGGGCAATGAATTCCGTGAAGGGGCTCAGCGCGTCAGTTCGGAAATAAGGGACAGTTTTAAAGACAGGGGGAAGAACTTTGGTACGGAATTCAATGAGAGAAGCCGGACACATTACAACGGTTTCGCTCAGGTGATCGGAACCATGGCAAAGGCTTTCTTCCTTTTCATATCCAGCGTGATCGCACTGGCCATGTTCGGGGTACTGATCGGTTTGATCTTTGCCGGAACTGCGGTCTTTCCACTGAAGACCTATTTCCTGTCCGGTTATTCCGAAAACTTACTAGCCTGGTGCAGCATGATCCTTTTCCTCGGAATTCCATTGCTTGCCATCATTACCTGGCTTGTAAGGAGAATCATGGGTGTTCATTCCCGCAGACACTATCTGGGTTATGTATTTGCCAGTCTGTGGATAATTGGCCTGGTATGCACGGTAGTTTTGTTAAGTTTATTCGCCCGCAGTTTAAGAGACCGCGACTATGTTGAGGAACCGGTCAGTATCAATCAACCAACGAATGGTAAACTCTATGTGGACCAGGTCTCCGGAATCATCGGACACCATTATTCCATACAGCATTGGAATCACGGATATTTTGAATGGGACAGCCAGTTCCCGCTTTTCACTGAGAATTACGATTCCATGTATATGAATAATGTGCGGGTGGATATCGTGAAAAGCAAGGACTCTGCCTTCCATCTCCAAAAAATAAAAATCAGCAGGGGATCCTCCGTCAGCATTGCCCAGAACCTGGCAAATCACATCGCTTTCAATATTTCCCAGCAGGAAAATACCCTATTATTACCGCAGGGCTTTGCCATCAGCGAAAAGGAAAAATTCAGGAATCAGCAGGTTCTGGTTATCATCGAAGTGCCCCTGGGGAAAAAGATAGAACTGGATGAACATCTCGATCGCTACGATTGGTGGAACATCCATATGGACGACAGGCATATCTGGCATGAATGGGGTGATGATTGGAATTCAGATTGGGGCGAGAACTATTCCTGGGAAAGCGGGAAGGAATATGTGATGACTAGGGAAGGATTGGAAGAAACCGAAGTTCCGGATGATAATAAGAAGGAAAACCAGCCCGAGCACAGGGCTCCTCATGGCGGATACCGTTACAGAGGCGGGGATTCCGGCCAAAAAAAGGAATCGGTTTCTCCCAAAGACAGTTCAGCGCCAGCCAAGCCGATAAAGGAAAAGAGCGCTAAGCAAAAAAATACAAATCCGGAAGATGGTGAAACCACCCTGGAGCCTGTAAACTGTCTCTGGCAAATGATACTTGCCTCCTAATCAGAACCGGCTATGAGAACATTTCTTATTTGTTTGATAACGGCGTTGGCTTGTCAGGCCAAAAGCCAGAAAACAAGGACTGTTCCAACTGACAATCCTCTTCGAAACCAGGTCGATTCAGCCGTTCAGCGGGCAGCCCTCCATTATATGCAGGATAGCATGACCCATGGAATTGCCATCGGAATAGTTTGGAAGGGAAAGGAGTATAAGTATGGATATGGAGAGATCAGGAAGGGTAGCGGGATCCTTCCGGACAATGATCATTTTTACAATCTGGGTTCGGTCGCCAAGACCTTTGTCGGTCTTTTATTGGCAGAAGCGGTGGTAAAAGGAAAAGCAAGTCTGAATGACGATATCAGAAAATATTTGCCGGGAAAATATCCTAACCTGGAATATGAAGGCCGGCCCATTCGCCTTGTAGACCTGGCCAATCACACATCCGGGCTTCCTACGCCGATCCATGAATTTTCTAAACCTGTCATGGACAGCGTGGCCCAATTGAATATGCAGCAAGTCATGCGGTGGCTTGCCCGATATACAGCAGATAGCCTGTTAAGCGATCTGCACAGAATAAAGCCTGTCACGATTCCGGGTACCCGTTATCATTATAGCGGGGATGGCATGATGCTCCTGATCCTGCTCCTGGAAAGAATCTATAACCGGCCTTACGAAGATCTCATTACCGCTTACCTTAAAGAGCACTTATTGATGCGGGATACCAGGACCCTCCTTTCCGCCGATGATCGCAAGCGCTTGGTCCAGGGCTATGATGAAAAAGACAAAGCCCCTATGTACGAAGATTTGAGAGGTTATAGTGGCGGCCCTTCCATGAATTCAACCCTTGGAGATATGATCAAATATCTGAAAGCTAATCTATCTGAAAAAGACAAGGCAGTAGTATTGTCGCACCGGAGGACCCGGGGAAACCCGGATGGATTTGGTATTGGACTGGCCTGGATGATCGATTATGAAAACAAGGTCCGGTATATCTATCATGACGGCCATACCCGAATCGGATTCAATACCCTTTTTCTGTTCTATCCTGAAAAGGATTATGGCGTAGTCATATTGGTCAATGACAATATCGGCCAAAACCAGGTCGGTGAAATCGAAAATGAAATTACGAGGGATCTGAAAATATTATAGGCAACCGGCCGGATGTTTCAGCACAGGAACCCTAGCCGGTTGAAGTTGGAATGGGCTTCTGCCTTCGGGCGGGGGCCCTGTTTTTTTTGTATGCCCAGGTCCAGTCGATGAGAAAATAATATCCGCTTACATTTGCAAAACACATTTCAAGAATGAAGACGACAGCTTTCACCAGGAAACATATCGAACTCGCAGCAAAAATGGCGGAATTCGCAGGATATAATATGCCAATCAGTTATAGCGGTATCAATGACGAACATGCAGCCGTGCGCAACAATGTTGGAGTTTTCGATGTAAGCCATATGGGTGAATTCATTCTGAAAGGCCCCCATGCCCTTGACCTCATTCAGAGGCTAACCAGTAATGACGCATCCAGGCTCAGTGCGGGTAAGGCCCAATATAGCTGCCTCACCAATGAATCTGCGGGCATCGTAGACGACCTTATCGTTTATTGCATCGAAGAAAACAAAGTCTATATGCTGGTCGTCAATGCATCGAATATTGAAAAAGACTGGAATTGGATCAGCCGACAAAACAGCGATGGGGCTGAAATGCACAATATTTCCGACAAAACCTGTTTATTGGCCATTCAGGGGCCCAATGCCACGAAATTATTGCAGCCTCTTACGGAAATGGATATCCTTAATCTAAAATACTATACATTTTCTAAAGGACGTTTTGCCGGAGTTGATAATGTGCTGGTAAGCGCCACAGGGTATACCGGGGCAGGGGGGGTAGAAATATATTTTGAAGACAAGGACGGAGCTCCCGACCTCATCTGGGATGCGATCTTTTCTGCCGGTAAAACGGCCGGAATCAAACCCATCGGGCTAGGTGCGAGAGATACTTTGAGGCTTGAAATGGGCTATTGCCTCTATGGAAATGATATTGACGATACCACTTCCCCCCTGGAGGCAGGCCTTGGATGGATAACTAAGTTTAGCAAGGATTTTACTTCAAAAGGCATTCTGGAGCGCCAGAAAGCAGAAGGTTTGAAAAGGAAACTGGTGGGTTTTGAAATGATCGACAAGGGCATTCCCCGTCATGATTATGAAATAAAGGACGGATCAGGAATCACGATCGGGAAAGTCACTTCGGGAACCCAGTCCCCTACGCTGGGCAAGGCAATTGGCCTGGGTTATGTGGATTTTGCACATGGCTCACTGGATTCCGGCATTTTCATTAAAGTAAGGGATAAATTGCTGAAGGCCAGGGTCGTGAAACTCCCCTTCTCCTGATCCGATCATATTTGGAACGATTTTTTCATATTGGGTGATAATCCAATATTCAAGCGAAGCATGCCATTAATACACCTGACCAATTTTATCTCTGCCCCTGTAGACAGGGTATTTGACCTTTGCCGGAGCATTGACTTTCATAAAAAATCAATGAGCCATAGGCAGGAGACTGCCGTTTCGGGAATGACGACCGGACTGGCCCAGCTTGATGATACGGTGACCTGGAAAGCCAAACATCTATTCAAATTCAGAATTCTTAAGGTCAGATTCACGGAAATGAATCGACCCCATTCCTTCACCACCGAAATGCAGGATGGTGATTTCAGAAGCATGAAACATGAGCATTATTTCAAACAGGTGGAAAACGGCACCCTGTTGATCGACCTGCTCCAATACGAATTGCCTTATTCGGTCTTTGGCGCGCTTATCGGCAGCCTCTATTTAAACAATTACCTGAAAAAACTACTTGAACACCGGAATGGTTTTATCCGTCTCTACTCAGAATCGGATAAGTGGAAATTCGTATTGGAATAATTAACTTCCTTTTAGAGATCCGGCCCCTTTACTTTTTGCAATTTTGTCTGAACTCCTACATTTGCAGCGCATGCCAAGCTCAAAACCCTCTTTACACACTTGTTTGTCCCCTTCTCTGCTCAGCCTGTACGATGTAAGTAATTCGGCAGTAGTCATTATCGATGTGCTCCGCGCGTCTTCCACCATTGCAACAGCCCTGTTTAACGGCGCCAAATGCGTAATCCCTGTGGACAGCGTAGCCAAATGCATAGAATTGGGAAAGAAAATAGACAGTATTACGGCAGGTGAAAGGGACGGAAAAATTGCAGAAGGTCTGAAATACGGGAATTCCCCATTTGAATACCCCCGTTCCTTTATAGAAGGAAAGACCCTGGTACTTACAACTACCAATGGGACAAAATTGATGCAACTGGCCCTTGAAAAGGGAGCAGACCATATTGTTACGGGTTCTTTCCCCAATCTAAGTTCTTTGTGCAATCACTTGATGAAACAGAAAAAAAATGTGCTGTTGGGCTGCGCAGCCTGGAAAGACCGGATCAATATGGAAGACCTGCTGTTTGCAGGCGCAGTGATAAGGCAGATCAAAGAAAATTATTCTATAAACTGCGATTCATCGCAGATCGCCGAAACGATTTATAATGAAGCGCAGGGAGATCTTTTTGATTTCATAAAAACCAAGAAAGCATCCCATTATCAACGACTTTTGCAATATGGCCTTGAAAGGGATATCCGTTACTGCCTGACCATTGACGAAGCCGATGTCCTTCCTTTCTATGAGGACGGCAAACTCAGCATTCATCCGGGTTCATGAGCTGGAAAACTCTTCATCCGTCCTTTCGGATTATATTTGCGGGATGTTAAAATCAACGCTTATACGGGCTGTAGAGGCAGGGGGAAGGGTAATGCAGGAATTTTTTAACGGCAGTTTTAAAATCAGCAACAAGGAAGGTGTCAATAACCTGGTTACTGAAGCAGATCATGCTTCGGAAAAAGCCATTTTCGAAGTCATCAAAAATGATTATCCCGACCATTTCATCCTCAGCGAGGAAGCAGGAGCCATCGAAAGCCAATCAAGTTATAAGTGGATCGTTGATCCGATCGATGGAACCGTCAATTTCGCAAACGGCATTCCGCTTTGCTGTGTTTCCATCGGAATCGAACAGGAGGGAGAGATGATCATGGGCGCGGTCTTTAATCCCTTTCTGAATGAATTCTACTTCGCCCAGAGAGGATTTGGCTCCACTCTCAACGATAATATTATAACAGTAAGTGAAAAAACGGATGTGCTCCAATCCTGCCTGGTCACCGGATTTCCCTACACCTATATCAATGAACCCAATGGTCCCCTCGAGGTATTTGCCCGGTTGATCCGCAAAGGAGTCCCTGTAAGAAGGCTGGGTTCCGCTGCCATGGATCTTTGTTGGGTCGCAGCGGGCCGTTTCGATGGATTCTACGAACATAAACTCAATGCCTGGGACAGTGCGGCCGGATTTTTGATCGTAGAGGAGGCAGGCGGAAAGGTCACGGATTTTAATGGTAAAAACTACTCCCCCTATCAACCGAAGATCGTGGCTACCAACGGCAGGATACATAAAGATCTGATTCGTTGGATCAACGATGAGGTTTCTTAAAATTTACCAAATGGCAGAAAGAACGGAAATTTCCTCGATCGGCGAATTCGGATTGATCGAACACCTGACCAGGAATTTTGAATGGCAGCAGGCTTCCACTGTTATAGGCGTGGGGGATGATGCCGCAGTGATCGATCATTTTGGAAAGCAGACCGTTATCACCACAGACCTGATGATCGAAGGGGTGCATTTTGACCTCATATACACTCCGCTCCGGCATCTGGGTTATAAATCCGTGATCGTGAACCTCAGCGATGTCTATGCTATGAATGCCACTCCCACACAAATCACCGTCAGCATAGCCATTAGCAACCGCTTCAGTGTAGAGGCCCTGGATGAGTTTTATGAAGGGGTATATGCCGCCTGTGATAAATACGGTGTTGACCTCGTGGGCGGTGATACATCTTCCTCCCAAAAGGGTTTTATCATTTCAATAACAGCGATCGGAGAATTGAACCCCGGAAAGGTCGTCCGCAGAAGCGGGGCGCAAAAAGGGGATATTATTTGTTGCAGCGGGGATTTGGGAGGCGCCTATCTCGGGCAGATCTTTCTGGAAAGGGAAAAAAAGATATTCCTGGAAAACCCGCAAGTAAAGCCGGATTTCGAGGGTGAAAAATATGTTATCGGGCGTTTTCTCAGGCCGGAGGCCAGAAAGGATATTATAGGGTTTTTTGCGGATGAAGGAATCCTTCCGCATTCCATGATGGATATCAGCGATGGATTGAGCTCGGAAATATTGCATATCTGCAAACAAAGCGGTTTGGGCTGTGTACTATATGAAGAAAAAATACCGATCGCTGAAGATTCCCGTCATGCAGCATTCAAATTCGAACTTGACCCGACCGCCTGCGCCCTGAGCGGTGGGGAAGATTATGAACTTCTTTTTACGATTTCACAGAAAGACCATGAAAAACTCGTTTTGAACGAGCAAATCAGCGTGATCGGTCATATGGAAGAGGCCGAAAAGGGCTGTAAGATAATAACCAAAGGAGGGAATGCGTTTGATATAACCGCGCAGGGCTGGAATGCTTTTCGCTAAAGTGTGCATCCGAATGAAACCGAGCATGAGCAATTTATCTTTAAAAGGGCAATGAATAAGCGAGGTTCCATCTGGCAAACAGAGAAAACTGCAGTTATTCAGATGAAATCTCTGATCAACCCCGCACTGACAGCTTTTCTGATTTTCCTCACTTCTTGTCAATCGGGCAGGGCTTTGTTCGATCCGGTAAAAAAATACCCCTCTAATACATTAAAAGAGGATTTTACCATTTTCCGGAAGGTTTTAGAAAAAAATCATCCTGGCCTTTACTGGTTTACACCTAAGGACAGTATGGATTATTATTTTGACAGCAGTTACCGTTCCATCCGTGATTCAATGACCGAACCCCAGTTCAAAAACCTCCTGAGCTATGTGACCGCCAAAATTGACTGCGGCCATACTTCGGTCCGTTATTCAAAAAAATTCAGTCATTATCTGGATACTGCAAAAATCAAACTATTCCCTTTTGGCATAAAAGCCTGGGAGGATACCCTTGTCGCCACCATCAATCTGAACAGGTGGGATAGCCGGATCAAAAGAGGTTCACAAATCCTCAGCATCGACGCCATGCCTGCCCAAAAACTCATTGACACTTTTTTTGAATACACTGTTACCGATGCCTATTCCATGACTGGAAAATACCAGTCCATCAGCAACGGGTTCAATTTTGGAAGCCTTTATACCAGTCTATTCGGAATAAAAGACAGCCTGGACTTGGTTTATTATGATGACAATGGTGTCGAAAAACAGGAATGGTTCAAAGCCTATGATCAGAAGAGTGATTCCAATCAACGGTTCGCCAGGATAAATGAAAAAAAAGATAGTCTGAAAACTGAAAAAAAATCCCGGAACCGACAATTCCAAACCAGGAGCATTGAGATCGATACCGCTAGCAGTATTGCCTATATGACCCTCGCAACTTTCAGCAATGGAAACCGTCTCCGGAAATTCTTTCGTAAAAGTTTCAGGACGCTCGACAAAAGACATATTCGCAACCTGATCATCGACCTCAGATCAAACGGTGGGGGTGATGCGGGAAATTCAACCTTGCTTACCAGGTATATTATCGATAAAAAGTTCAAGCTGGCAGATTCGCTTTATGCCAATAACCGGCACAGCAATTATGATAAATACGTAGGGAATATTATGTTTTATCGGATGCTGATGGTATTTCTGACCAAAAAGGAGGAGGACGGCAAATATCATTTCGGGTATTTTGAAAGGCATTATTTTCATCCCAAAAGCAGCCATCACTATGGTGGTGATGTCTACCTGATGACCGGCGGAAACTCCTTTTCTGCCACCACTCTTTTCACAGGGGCCATTAAGGGCCAGAAAAATGTTACCATCGTCGGAGAAGAAACAGGCGGATCTTATTATGGTAACAATGCCTGGATGATTCCCGATGCTACCCTTCCCAATACCGGCATCCGTTTTCGTCTTCCCCTTTTCCACCTGGTGGTGGACCGAAACAGGATCAAGGACGGACATGGCGTGATGCCCGATGTCACCGTGGTCCCTACACTGGAAGCGATCAAGTACTCCATTGATTACAAGGGCCAAAAAGTATTGGATCTTATCAGGCTTAAGAATGCCACCGGTAATGCACTAGTTCGATAATAAGCAATCATTCCCCTTCAACGATAAGTGTCCGCAAATTCAGCCCCTCGTCCAAAATGGCAAAATCCGCCTTTCTACCCGAAGTGATATTTCCGTATTTTTTATCAAGTTTCATCAGCCGGGCTGGATATAAAGAGGCCATTCGAAGCGCTTCAGTCAATTCAATTCCAGCTTTTTCCACTCCGTTTTTCACCGCCCCGGACATGGTAAGAGTGGAGCCCGATAAGGTCCCATCGGGTAAGGTATATCGGTCGGATTTGAAGATATGCTGGTATTCTCCGTGCCTCACTTCAGCAACCGCATCTGTTATAAAGAACAATCTTTCCTGCATGATCTTTTGGCTTATCCGGACGGAAGCAAAATCCACATGCACCCCATCGCAAACAATACTGCAATGAGCTGTTGAATCATAAATAGCGCCGACCATTCCGGGCTGGCGCCCCTGCAATGGGGACATCGCGTTAAAAAGATGAGTGGCAACGGGTATTCCTGCTTCAAAGCCGTCCATAGCCTCCTGGTAAGTGGCATTGCTATGCCCTGCGGATCCGATGACTTGGTTTCGGAGGACCATGTCGATGATTTCCCGGTCACAGCATTCGGGAGCGAGCGTAATCATCTTAATGACATTCCTGCCCTTGTCGAGGAGCATTTTTACCTCTTCTGATTCCGGTCTTTTGATGAATTTTTCAATATGCGCGCCCCGTTTTGCAGTACTTATATAAGGGCCTTCCAGGTGCATGCCGATCAGGCCCTTTCCACCCCTGGCCCAATAATCCCTAACTCGATCTATACCGCTTAAGAATTTATCAATAGAATTGGTGGCCATGGTGATCATGAATTGGGTACAGCCTCCCTGCAGACAGGATTCATAAGTGGCCTCCAGGGCTTCCACGGTCAATTCCGTCGAAAACAGTTTCCCATTTCCACCGTAAATCTGAAGGTCCATAAATGCAGGAGCCAGCAAGACATCCCCCAGATCTCGTTTATTGAATTTCCCGGGGATATCGGAAGCAGGGGCCAGCCCCACTATTTCATCATCATGTACAAGCACGGCCTGCTCTTCCAGGATCCTGGATCCATCGAAAATCCTTTGGGCTAAGAAGGCTGTTTGCATGGTTTTTTTAATTATTATCACAGATGAATGGCAAAATCATCCGCATCTCTCCAGAAAGGAAATTTCTTTCTTGTTTCAATTAAATGTTCCTTTTCGAGGGTCATAGTAAATACTTCTTCCGCTGCACGGCCATGATAAAAGATTTCCCCCAGGGGACCAAGCATCATCGAATCCCCGCTATGCGCCAGTCCGTTTCCATCCTCACCCGTTCTGTTAACTCCTGCCACAAAGCATTGATTTTCGATTGCCCTTGCGAGGAGCAGACTCTTCCAGGCATGACTGCGACGATCCGGCCAGTTGGCGACATAGATCAGGAGGTCGTATTCCAGCTCTTCGAATCCTTCTGGTCCGGACGGAGCCTGCCTGCTCCATACTGGAAAACGAAGATCATAGCAAACCAGGAGATTGACCCTCCATCCCTTTACGGAAGCAATCAGTCTTTTCCTTCCTGCCTTATACTGGTTATCTTCTCCGGCAAATGCAAAAAGATGCCTCTTGTCATAAAAGCCTAATTGACTATTTGGAAGAGCCCAGATCAATCTGTTATAATATGCACCTTCTTCTTCTATGATCAGGCTTCCCGTTATTATAGCATTTTTTTCTCCGGCCATTTTCTTCATCCATTCTACCGAAGGGCCGTCGATTTTCTCGGCAAAATCCGCCGGATCCGTCCTGAATCCAGTACTGAACATTTCCGGAAGGATGATGATTTCAGTTCTTTCCTTTATCTCCCGGATCTTTTTTTCAAACATTTCCAGGTTGGAGTTCTTGTCCCCCCAATGCAGATTTGATTGAATGAGCGAAAGAGTGAGCGTTGACATGAGTCAGGTAAAGTTAGTAATATCCGGAAAAATTCATTAGCCCTCATTTTTATTAAGAAAATCCGTAATTAATTTGAATTCATAACCCTTCTGAAGGAGAAAGGCCCTGGTTTTGGACTTTCTGATAAATATGTTTTTCTCCCTTTTTAAGGATGCCCATTTGCGGGAAGCCAGTTTAAGGAAGACCCGGTCATACTCCACAGGATCGATCTGAGCCATTCCTTTTTTTATGCAATAGGGGCTGAGCTTTTTCTTTTGCAATTCAAAACGGATCTTCCCCTTTCCCCAGTTCTTCATCTGGAATTTACCTCCGGCAAATGCCTCCGCGAATCGCTGTTCATTCAGGTAATCCTCCTGGGTGAGAGTAGCGATTATTTCTTCCACCTCATTTTTCCTTAAACCGAAAGAATACAATTTTTCTTTCAGTTCCTGGTGGCTCCTCTCCTGGTAGCTGCAATAATGCCGGGCTTTCTTCAAAGCCTGGTCCCGGCTAAATTCTTTTGGGTGAAACATGCATGCAAAATAGTCCAATTTCCAGAGTCATTGATTCCCTCCAATGTCAATAAAACCGGGCTTAATCACAGGAAATTCACAAAGGATGCAACCCAAACATAACTATTTGGTTTATGCCAAAAATCAGTAGTTTCGCCAGAAACAATCCGAGTTCATGAAGTTCATCGTTTCCTCTTCGGCTTTATTGAAACAATTACAGCAAATCAGCGGTGTTATCAATGCGAATACGGTTTTACCGATATTGGAAGATTTTTTGTTCGAAGTGGAGAAAAACAAACTGACTGTTGTGGCCACGGATCTGGAAACTATAATGAAAGTGCATCTGGACATCGAAGCAAAGGATAGCGGGAAAGTCTGTATACCCGCTCGGATCCTCATGGATTCACTGAAAAATATTGCAGACCAGCCCCTCACATTTCATATTGACAAGAATTTTTCCGTAGAGTTAACCAGCGATAATGGGAAGTACAAGGTCATGGGGGAAAACCCGGACAATTTTCCCAAGGAGCCGGTGGCCGATGAAACGACCTCCTTCACCATGACTTCAGAAGGCCTGGTAGCTGGTATCAACAAAACGATTTTCGCAGTAAGCAATGATGACCTTCGTCCGGCCATGACCGGGGTTTATTTTGAAATGGAGGAAGACGGTTTGCAATTTGTGGCTACAGATGCCCATCGCCTGGTCCGATACAAAAGAAAGGATGTTTCCTGTCCCAAATCCGATTCCCTGATAGTTCCGAAAAAGCCGCTCAGTCTGCTAAAATCAGCCCTTCCGGATAATAAGGACGAGATCACGATCAATTATAACAGTAATCATTTATTTGTGATTCATGGCTCGACTTCGATGAGTTGTCGCTTGATTGACGCTCGTTTTCCTGATTATAAAGTAGTTATACCTGCGAATAATCCATATAAGTTGACCCTGGTAAGGACGGAATTTCAGTCAGCCCTTCGCAGGGTAAGCATATTCAGCAATAAAAGCACTAACCAGGTGGTTTTGAATATTCAGGGAAGTGAATTGCAACTAGCGGCTCAGGATGTGGATTTTTCTTTTGAAGGCAATGAACGGATGAAATGTCAATATGACGGGGATGACCTGGCCATTGCATTCAATGCCAAATTTTTAATCGAAATGCTCTCGGCTACTCAAGCCCAGGAGATCCGAATCGAACTTTCCACGCCAACCAAGCCTGGGATCATCCGGCCCAATGACGACGACGATGAAAATGAATTGTTAATGCTGGTTATGCCCTTGATGCTAAATTCCTAGAAATTTATTATTATTGCATCGTAAAAATTAGAAACAACTTTTTTTCATAGATAAGGTTTAATGGTTAAGCCCTTGTGTTTCCACACGAGGGCATTTTTTTTAATCTTATTACATGCAATTCATCGAACTCTGCTGCTTCGACAATTATATCAGGGCCCATATCATCCTAAACGGGCTGATTGATGCGGGAATCAATTGTCATTTGAAAGATGAATACACCGTCACAATTGATCCTTTCCTGAGCCCGGCCCTCGGCGGTATCAAGATCATGGTAAATGAATTTCAGTTTGAGCGGGCTGCAGAACTTTTAAAGGATATGTTAGGGGAGAATGAGCCAAATAATCCATAAGGATTGTATTAACTTACAGGGATTCCTTATGCATTACCTGACGCATTTTTTTACAAATATTCAGTCCTGGCAAAGGACCCTGATCATCGCAGGCGGTCTGGTTTTTTTCTGGATCCTTGAAGGACTGATCCCTCTTTTCAGGTTCCGCTATAAAAAAATAAGACATGCCGGGCTCAATTTGTTTTTTACTTTCACGACCATCCTCATCAACTTAATTTTTGCCCTGCTGATCGTAAAGTCCAGTGATTTTGCTTTTCAGCGGCATTGGGGATTGCTTTGGCTTATTCCCCTTCCAGGCTGGTTGTTTCTGATTGCAGGGCTGATGATCCTGGATCTCATAGGCGCCTGGTTGATTCATTGGATCGAGCATCAGGTGAAGTGGATGTGGAAATTCCATATCATCCATCATGCGGATTTATGGGTCGATGCCACCACCGCCAATCGTCACCATCCTGGAGAAAGCGTTTTTCGGGCCGTCTTTACTTTGATTGCGGTGCTGGTCTCCGGTACTCCGATGTGGCTCGTATTTCTTTATCAATCCCTTTCTGTGCTCCTTTCTCAATTCAACCATGCGAATATTTCTCTTCCGAAATGGCTTGACAGCATTCTATCCCTTGTGATCGTTTCACCGGACTTGCATAAAGTTCACCACCATTATGCCCAGCCTCTGACCGATACCAATTATGGAAATATTTTTTCTTTTTGGGATCGTATTTTTAAAACCTACGCACAGGTCCCAAAAGATGAATTAATATACGGAATTGATATTTACCCGGAAGAAACAGACCATAATGATCTTAGAAAATTGTTAAGCATCCCCTTTGATCCTTACAGGCCGCCTGTTGGTGGCAAATTCAGCGGTAAAAAATAATTATTGTTGCTGCTGTATCATTTCCATGTACCTGCGATAGGAATTCTCCTGCTCGCCGTTTGCATTTTTTGGTTGAGCAGCCAGCACGGCGGAGGGTTCTTCGCTGGTCCGGCCATCTTCATAGGAAACGGAAACTCCCACTTCGAGGGTATGGCTCGAAGTGCCTTTATAGGTACCCTTTACAGGGGAGCAATTGCTGAAACTCCTGCCCACGGCCAGCCTGACATGCATACCGTTTACATTGCAATTATTGGTGGGATCAAAACCGAGCCAACCGTAAAATGGAATATAAGCTTCCACCCAGGCATGAGTAGCGCCTTCACCACGCATGCCGCTCTTATTGGGACAAACATAACCGCTTACGTAGCGGGCAGGAATTTCGATCTTTCTAAGCATCACCAGCAATAAATGGGCAAAATCCTGGCAAACCCCTGCTTTCAGATTCCAGACCTCTTCAAGCGTAGTTTCTACACTGGTAATACCCTTGATGTATTGGAAATGGGTGAAGATATAATCGTTCAGCTTTTTACCGGTCTGATAAGGGGTTAAGGACCGGAGGTCCATTTCTCCTATTATGCGGGTCACTTCCCCCAAAGAAGAAAATTGCTCCTGCTTCAGAAAATCTATATAGGGGAATTGGGACCTGATCTTATGCAACTCGGCCCACTGGATCTCAGCCGGCTGGTCATCCGCTGGTTCATGATTTCCCCTGGTAATGACTTCCAGTTTGGAATCGATCACCAGTTCCAAATGGGGTTCGGCATTCATGAAAGATCCCACTTCGTTGCCATAAAAATCCTTATATATATCCACCATAGGTTCCCCCGTAATATGCAAATCCTGTTTCAATACCTGTTGAAAATCGTCCTGAATGGGAAAAAGAAGGATCTGGTTGGCGCTGTCTCTCACAGGAGTTTCGTAATTATAACGGGTAACGTGATGGATTTTGAATTTTGGCATCTGATTTATTTAAGAATAGGCAAAATAATATTGATTCAGTGCATTGGCAATATCTCTTAATTCTTTTTTTACTCTCAGCAAATAAAGGTGCAATCCCTCTTCTTCGATCATTTCCACTGTAGAATAATTGATATGGCTTCTGAGCCTGCCGATCATAAATTGCATTTTTTCATTGGCCTTTGTATTCCCCTGATTGCGTATCCGTTCAAAATACCCATGCAGGCGGTTGATCGAATATTTAACGGAGCGGGGAAAATTATCATTCAATACGATTTGCTCAACCACTTTTCTGGGTTCAAAACCACTCCGGTAAGTTTTCAGATACAATTCGTAACCGGATATGGACAAAAGCAGGTATTTCCAGTAAGTGGTATCCGTTTTGGAAAAATCAAAATTCACATCGCTGAATTTCACATCCAGGATATCGGCCGACTGCAGGGCCCTTTCCAGGAATTTTCCCATTGTCAGAAAAACATAACTCTCTCCCCTGGCCATCGTAATATCCGTCGTACCGTAATAAAGCAAGCCATGCTTGATCAGAACATCCAATACGGAGATCGGATCCTCCCTTTCTAACCGGATCAATAAATGTTCGTTCCTGACCGCATGATAATAATCGTTCAGGCATTGCCACATTTCCTTGGTGATATGATCCTGAATACTGCGGGCATTTTCCCTGGCATGGGTAACTATGTTGAAAACGGAATTGGGGTTTTCTCTTTCGGTAACCATGTATTGCAAAACGGCTCTGGATTGGAACGCTATAGCATTCGCCTCTCCCTCATTCATATAAGTGAAGATCTGAAGTACCGGCTTCCAGGAAAACTCTCCCAGATCGTCCTGGGACGAAGCATAATTCATTTTCAGCATGCGGAGGATACCATCCGTACGTTCAAGATAACGGCTCATCCAATATAGACTATCAGCTACCCGGCTCAGCATTATTATTTATTTTAACTGTCTCAAATAGCCAGCACCCAGGTGTCCTTACTACCCCCGCCCTGGGAGGAATTCACCACTAAAGAACCTTCTTTCAGCGCCACCCTGGTCAATCCGCCGGGAACGATCTCGATCCCCTCGGGTCCACAGAGCGCATAAGGCCGAAGGTCTACCCTTCGGGGCACTAGTTTTCCATTCATATAACAGGGGGAGGAGGAAAGGCTGATGATGGGCTGGGCGATGAATTGCCTCGGATTTATTAAGATCTGCTCTTTATATAATTCCATCTCCCTCTCGCTGGCCACATGACCCATCAACATCCCATATCCCCCGCTTTCATTAGTTTTCTTGATCACCATTTTGTGCATATTTGCGAAGACCTCCTCTCTCTGTTCATCATGCCCGAGCTGGAAAGTCGGGACATTTTTCAGGATGGGCTCCTCGTTCAGGTAATACCTGATCATTTGCGGAACGTAGGTGTAAATCGCCTTGTCGTCCGCCACTCCATTGCCAATGGCATTGACGATCGCTACATTCCCCTTGCGATAAGCGTTCATGATCCCGGATACGCCGAGCATGCTGCTGCCGTTGAACATCAGCGGATCCAGGAATTCATCGTCCACACGGCGATAAATCACATCCACCTGATGCAGGCCGGCCGTTGTCTTCATATAGACCTTGTGATTGTCTACCACTAGATCCCTTCCTTCCACCAGTTCCACCCCCATCAGGCGGGCAAGAGTTGTATGTTCGAAATAGGCCGAATTGTAAATCCCGGGGCTCAGTACAACGATCGTCGGTTTGGAAATTCGCCTGGGAGAAAGTGAAACAAGGTTACGGTGAAGAATATTAGGGTATTCGGTCACTGCACGCACATTGTTTTTGGGAAGCAGGTCCGGAAAAAGCCTCTTGGTAATCTCCCTGTTCTCCAGCATATAGCTCACTCCGCTGGGAGTGCGGAGGTTATCCTCCAGTATATAGAATGACCCGTCATAATTACGGATCAAATCAATTCCGGCAATATGCACGTAAATATCGTAGGGAACTGGAAAACGGTACATTTCCCTCAGGTAATGAGGGCAGCTATAAATCATTTCCGCAGGAACGATACCATCCTGGATGATGAATTGTTCGTTATAGACATCTTTAAGAAAGAGATTCAGGGCCTTCAGCCTTTGTTTGATCCCTTCTTCAATAAACTTCCATTCCGTCGCCGTAATGATCCTTGGGATGATATCGAAAGGGAATATTTTTTCAATGCCTTCCCCGCTGCTATAGACTGTAAAGGTGACACCCTGGCTCATGAAGAGTCCTTTGGCCAGTTCTTCCTTCTTATTGAGCTCTTCTATGCTCAGTCGCTGCATGAATTCCACTACTCCCCGGTATTGTTCCCTTACGGATTCATTGAGATACATTTCATCCCAGGTATGGGAATCGACGTGATAATTATTGAGCAGTTCACTGGTTTGCATAATAACAGTTTGCGCTTGGCTATTATGGCAGGCAATTGTTATAGTCACTAAATATAGAAAAAAATTTGGCTTGGCAATCAAGGTTTTGAATCCTTTGCCGCTTTTGAAAACAGATCCATTAATTTAGTCGGCAAATTAAGAAGATGAAACCGGGCAGTATCAATTTGGCTAAAAACAGGGAGATGAATATGCGAGGTTCCATCTGGCAAAAAGAGAAAACAAGAAACTAAAAAGATGAAAATTATTGCCATGATTCCCGCCCGCTATGCGGCCACCCGATTTCCGGCAAAACTCATGCAACTGCTGGGAGAAAAGACCGTCATAAGGCATACCTATGAAAATGCGAAAGCCACCGGCCTTTTCGGGGAAGTCGTGGTAGTTACAGACAGTGAGATCATTTACGAGGAAATCGTTTCACATGGAGGAAGGGCCATCCGTAGCAAAAAAAATCACGAGAGCGGCAGCGACCGGATCGCCGAAGCAGTGGAAGACCTCGATGTCGACATTATTGTAAATATCCAGGGGGACGAACCCTTTGTCCGCAGGGAGCCGCTTTGCTTATTGCTGGAGGAATTTATAAAAGAAGGCGGCGATCAGGTTAGGGTTGCATCGCTTATGCAAAAACTGAATGATCAAAAACAAATTGAAGATCCCAACTATGTAAAGGTCGTCGTCGACCGCAAAATGAATGCACTATTTTTCAGCCGCAGTATTATCCCTTACCCCCGAAATCAGGAGACTGCCTTTAATTATTACGAACATATCGGTGTATATGCTTTCCGTAAACAGGCTTTGCTTGATTATTATTACCTGCCAATGACTCCTCTGGAAAAAGCCGAGAAAATTGAATGTCTTCGCTACCTGGAATCCGGAATTCCTATCCGGATGGTAATTACGGAATATATGGGTGTGGAGATCGACACGCATGAAGACCTGATTCGTGCTGAAAAATTACTCAAAAACGAATAATCGCGAATCCCTTTCTCTGTTTATCAAGATAAGGAACCGCCAACTCTTTTTCGCTGATCTGCCGGGCTCGCTGAAAATCGAGCAGGATATTGTATTTCCAGTAAACGACGCCGGCGTCCTCGATTAGATTGCCCTGGTCATCGAGGATCGAAGAACTTCCGAATTGATTTCCCCGGTTATCCCTAAATTGATTATACAGCAAGACCATTTTGCCCAATTCAGGAAAAATCGAATAGGAAAGGTTTGGGGAATTCATTTCGGTGGTTTGCGCCTTGCGGATCAATGCGCTCCAGCTACTGTCCGTCCTGTCAGATGGGAAATAAAAAATGGAAAGGTCTCCCCGGCTGAATTGCCCGGCAAGCGCAGTTAATCCCTTTTGCTTAAGATATCCTTCACTGTTATGCTGCAGATTGTACCCATTATCTGCATTTCCGGTAAAAAAAAGCACCGGGTTTTGGGCCAGCTCCTCATAAGGGCTTTGATAGGATCTCCCATATTCGCGCAATAGCAGGAATCCGCCTTTGGGCACTGGAACAAAAAGTTCTTTTACCAGGTTCTCTGCCTTGAATCTGTTTCCCGGAAGCGTATTGATCCGATAAGCAGTATCAAAATCAAAGCGGTTATTTTCCATTGAGTAATCCAGGACCTGAACGATTTTCCAGGCATGGTAATAAAAACGGGAAAGCAATCCTGCAGAGGCTTTTTTAAGCTCATTGTTTATGGACAATCCGAGGTCTTCCAGTTGCGCGGCTTCCGGCATTTTTATGCCGCAAAAGGAAAATCCATTGCTTTCCGGAGAAAAATCATATAAAATGAACTGGCCGTCTATTCGGGAAGGGGCCAGCATCAGCCATTGTCCGTCATCGGCAAGTTGAAGCGGAAAGCTGTTAAAGGATTCTACCGGATAGGAACAGAAATCATCCTGGATCATGGGTTGGCTGAACATGGAGGAACGGTAGGTCTCCGAACTAATCAGATTCCAATTCGCATCAAACAAAAGGCTATGTATGGCCGGCGCCGATCCGGAAACCGGTTCGAAACAAAGAAGCAGGATCTTGCCTTTATTTGCAGATCTGCATATTAAAAAATGATCCGAAGCCGACTCAAAATGCAACTGAGCCACCTGCCTGTCTTCATTCAGGGCCGAACCATCTTCAGAAAAACGTTGCAATCTGATTCCCGTCGAACCCTGACCGCTATTCAGCAGGATTCGGTCAAAAAAGTCAGTGCCTGGAACGAGATAGACTTTGATGGTTTGTTCAGTCAGTCTTTTGGTTTCGATATCCTGGGTCCATTTCAATTCCTTAGTATAGACCTGGAAACTTTGCTGGATGCCTTCCTTTGGCTTTGCGGGCTTTTCCCTAAGCAACCAGTAATGATTTGCAGTTTCTCCCGCTATTTCGGGACGAACCGGTTCCCTGACTATAATGGACGGGGAATAGAGGACATACTGTGAAAAGGATAGATGGAGTCCGGAAAAGCAACCCGGCAGAAGGAAATATTTCAGAAACCTTTTCATGCCACATGGAGTAATTTACGCTATTTTTCGCAAAGCCCCGACTTGAGCAGTTTCCTCTATTGCAGTACTTTTGCGGGAAAATTAGAAAATCATGAAATTCAGGAATTTTCGAATGGTGGATTATGTAGTTTATGGCCGGGGGTGTTTTGACCAACTGGAGGAAATTCTTCAACCCCATCGGAAAGATGGGACTCCGATGGTATTTCTTCTGGATCATTTTTTTGAAAACAAGCCCCTTTCCACCAGGATTCCATTGAAATCCAGTGATAAGCTGATTTTTGTGGATGTAAGCCATGAGCCGAAAACCACTTATGTCGACCTGATCGCAACGGGGCTGAAAAATGAATTCGGCCAAGTGAGCGGTATCATTGGAATTGGCGGCGGCTCCGCCATGGACCTCGCAAAAGCCGTCTCAATGATGATGACCAATCCCGGGTCTTCCGCCGATTATCAGGGATGGGACCTCGTGAAAAACCCGGGAGTCTATAAGGCAGGTATTCCTACCCTGAGCGGAACCGGAGCCGAGGTTTCAAGGACTACAGTGCTTACGGGTCCTGCCAAAAAGCTCGGGATGAATTCGGATTTCACGCCATTCAATCAGATCCTGCTCGATCCTGAACTAATTGCAGGAGCACCGGTAAACCAGCGATTTTATACCGGGATGGATTGCTATATCCACTGCATCGAAAGCCTTCAGGGTACCTATCTCAATGAATTCAGCAAATCTTATGGGGAAAAAGCGCTTGCGATCTGTCAGCAGGTATTCCTTCACAAGGACCATTGGGATGAAGGGAGCGACGAATCCCTCATGATGGCTTCCTATGCCGGGGGCATGAGCATCGCCTATTCACAAGTGGGAGTGGCTCATGCGGTCAGCTACGGCCTGGGTTATTTGCTTGGAACAAAGCATGGGATCGGGAATTGCATCGTTTTCGACAAATTGGAAGCTTATTACCCGGAAGCCGTAAATGAATTCAGGAAAATGGTTGAAAAAAACAAAATTGAAATCCCGCAGGGAATCACCCGGGGGTTGAACGATGAACAATTCGATACGATGATCAATGTCTCCCTGGGCATGAAGCCGCTTTGGGAAAATGCGCTTGGAAAGGATTGGGAAAAAAAGGTAACCAGGGAGAAATTAAGAAGGCTCTACGAGCAATTATAACTATTTCTTCTTTCGCTCAAATTCTGTGTTTTCCTCATTAATTCTTAAATTTTCGGGCTCAATGATCCGTTATGAACCTGAATGATATCAAGAACCTGTTACAGCATAACAAAATCACCGATTTTGTCAAACTGAAAAAACTATCTCCAAAAGATATTGCTGATTTCACCAACCGCAATACCAAATGGGCGGTCAAGCTATTCCAGCATCTCGATCCCATACAGGCAGCGCGGGCATTCAAATTCCTGAGAAAAAAGAAACAGGAGATCATCATCAATTCTCTGCCTGAGCAAAAAGCCGCAGAACTGCTCACTAATCTGAGGCCCGATGACCGAACGGCCTTCCTTTCTTTATTACCCGGCAATGCGGTAAAGGAATTGTTGAAAAGCCTGGATCCTGAAGCGAGGGCTGAAACCCTTGAATTACTAGGATACCCGGCCGGATCCGTAGGCAGGTTGATGACCCCCGATTATGTTGCCATCGATAAAAAAGATACCGTACAACAGGTGCTGGACCTGATCAAACAAAGGGGAAGGGCAACCGAAACACTGAACTTTCTCTTTGTCATTGACGAACAGGGGGTGTTGATCGATGATATCAATATAAAGGACTTTCTGGTTGTGGATCCGACTATGCTGGTGGAGCAGATCATGGATTACCAATTTATTGCGCTTAACGCCTACCATGCCCAGAAAGAAGCCATCCGGTTTTTTCGGGACAATAGCAGGTACGCGCTTCCCGTAACAGATAACAACGGTGTATTGCTAGGCATAGTCACGCTGGATGATGTACTAATACTTTCCGAAAAAGAAGATACAAAAGAATTCCAGAAAATCGGGGGCTCCGAGGCGCTCGACGAACCTTATACCACCATCCCCTTCCTAAACCTGATCCGCAAGCGCGCCGGATGGCTGGTCATTTTGTTTTTGGGAGAAATGCTCACTGCCACTGCCATGGGACATTTTGCAGATGAGATCAACCAGGCGACCGTACTCGCTTTATTCATTCCGCTTATCATTTCAAGCGGGGGTAATTCGGGTTCTCAGGCCTCTTCGATCATTATCCGATCGATGGCTCTTGGAGAAATCGGGTTCAGTGATTGGTGGCGTGTGATGCGAAAGGAAATATTATCCGGTTTTGTGCTGGGAGCCATCTTAGGTGTAGTCGGGCTCCTACGGATCGCTATCTGGCAACATTTGCACTGGTACGATTATGGAGGAAAAGATTGGATCTATGTAGCCCTTACCGTTTTTTTTGCACTGATCGGGGTCGTTCTCTGGGGAACCCTTTCGGGGTCAATGCTGCCAATAATCCTTAAAAAGTTAGGAGCCGATCCGGCTGCTTCCTCAGCCCCCTTCGTAGCCACCCTGGTGGATGTTACCGGACTAATAATTTATTTCTCGATTGCCTATGTGGTGATGCGCGGGAAATTGCTTTAAAACCTTTGACTAAAAGCTAGTCCCTTCTGGCTCCCACCAATAGAAATTGCTCCGGTCATAGGGCGAAAAGCCGGCAGAAGGATATAGCCTGTTTCCGACTTCATTGGTCTTTTCAGTTTCAAGGAGAAGGCCGGCGGAATTGGTATTCAGTGCAAGTCTTTTTGCCATCCCGATCAGTTGTTTGGAAATTCCCCTCTCCCGGTGAGCTTTCTCAACATATAAATCATTCAGGATCCAGGATTTCTTCATTCGGGTACTGGAATAGACAGGATATAATTGGGTGAAGCCCAACAATATGCCCTCCTCTTCGGCAATATAAATTACCGAATCCTTCTGTTGTAGCCTCTCGGAAAGAAATTGTCCCGCCCCTTCCGTATCGGGCGGCTTTCTGTAAAATACCCTGTAAAGATTAAAAAGACCGGTCAACTGAGGCAGGTCTTCCCGGGTGGCCAATCTGATAAAGATCATGGGGATTGCTATTTTCTTTTAAAGACGGGCACTGTGCTGCAGGGTTCTCCATAAAGAAGACTGCGTACCACGGGACTCAATTTATTGCTTATTTCCAAATAAGCTTCGGCTCCGATTGGAATATCACCGCATCCTTTCACTACGATTCTCTTGTCAGTGTAAGACTTCTCCTCTATCGAAAGGATATTCCGGATTAGTAATTTTTGAATTGCCTGGTCCTTATCTCCCATTATAACATCTTTGGCAAAGGGTTGAAGATAAACGGCAACCAGCATATAGGCCCAAACCGGGATGATCGCATCGGCAGAACAGGAGACTGCGACGACAAGGCCCTGGTAAAAAGACCAATCCAAATTTTTCAAGGCTTCTCTGAAATCCTTTTCTTTCAATATCAGGCCCATGAACAGATAAGCCTTCAGGTCAAAGACGGCCACCTCTTCCTTTGGATAATAATCCTCCAGGTTCAGCGTGATCAGTTCGCTTTGCGCCACTTTATTGATGATCTCTTCGCTCATTTCTCTGAATAATAGACAAAGATAAGCCTCAAAAGTTGGCTGGGGGCTCAACCTTGTTAAACAAAAGAGGCTGTCCCGGGAAATGGGAACAGCCTCTTAAAACCGGGTTTAGCGATTTAGAAAAATTTCGATCTATTGTCCTTTATTTTAGCCGTTTTTTTCAAAGCTTCGATCAATCCGTTGCGGTAGGGAGAGGAAATCATCTGCTTTTCCTGCTGTTCCATGCCATTAACTACCTGTGAGATATCGGCGCCCGTATTCGGTTTTGCTCCAACAGATTCAACCTTGATTACAAAGACGCCACCGTTACCTGCGATGGGATCCGACATCGGTTTTCCCTGCAATTGTTTATTAAAGGCCGAGCCGATGACTTTAGGCTCCTGGCCGACATTGGGCACAAAGGGGGAAGAAAATGCGACACTATCTGCCTGCCGGACCTGCTGGGCGGTAGCATGAGCCACGGCTTCCAGGGTAGATGCTTTCCCGATTTTGACGATGATCTGATCCGCTTTCTTCAGGTTCCTTAATATGGGTTCCACTACGGTTCTTGCCTTGGTTGCTGTCATGGTCCCTTCCTTGTTGATTTCAGTAACAATGGAAACCACATATTTTTCGCCCAGGTCATAGGGCTCAGAGACATCTCCGATGCCTGTCTTGTCCCCGAAAATCCATTTTACCAGTTCCCGGCTGCTACCCAGGGCAGGGATCATGGAGGACAAGCGCGGTACGTCACTAGCTACCAGCTTCTGATAATTATCCTTTTTCACATTTTCGTCGAAGGCTGCGGCGTTCCTGCTGTCTCCGGCAAATTGATTGGCCATGCCGGAAGCTGCCTGATCGGTTTCATTACTGGGCTCGATCTTTCTTGCATAATAGGCCACCTTATAAAAGGGTTGAGGGTTTTTCTGTTCAAGTATCTCTATATAATGATAGCCAAAGGAGGTTTTAACCACCTTCCTCTCTCCCGCCTTCCCATCAAAAAGTATGAATTGCGCAAATTCTTTGGCAAAATTTGGGCTCTGGATATCTGATGCCGAAAAGGTCATTTCCCCTTTATTTTGTTTGCTGCCATCGCTTGCAGGGTTATATTGCTCGACAAGGCTCGCCCAGGAAGCGCCAGAAGCCACGGCTGCCTTGATGCTGTCGATCTTTTTGGAGGCAATGCTATCCGGGAAACCACCGTCTTCCGTATTGGTGCTTACCAAAATATGTCTGCATTTAACGGTATCAGGTAAGGTCTTTTCATCCATTTTTTTTGCCAGGACATAATCGCCGCCGTCCAGATAGGGCCCGAAAACGCCATTGTTGGGGAGTTTGAAAATCGAGTCCTTATTGGGGACCTGGATTTTCGACTTGGCAAAATATTCTCCGGCGTACTGCATATCCGAACCATTTCGGGCGATAAATGACTCCACATCGTGAGTCGTGTCAAATTCAGATTTCAGATCCTTTATCCTGTTCAATATATCTGCTGAATCTTTTGAAGTGGGCGCCGCGTTGAATACCACATAGGCGATGCTTCTTGACTCTTCCTGCTTGTATTGGTCCTTATGATTCTCCACATAGGAGCCGATCTCATCATCGCTTATGTGGATGGTACTGTCGGCGATACTGGAATATGGTGTATTTACATAAGAAAAACTGGCGATCTGTGTCTGATCGGAATTCATTTTTTCCGCCATCCATTTCGGAACATAGGCGCTGTTACCCATCATGGAAAGGTATTTTTCCTTTTCCCTTTCTTTAATCCATTGCGGAATTAATTCTTCAAACAACCTTCTTGCATTGTCATAATTGTTATTGGTCTTTTTTGCGCTCTTGTAGATATTCCTGAGTTCATTGATGGTTGCAGCTGCATTCTGGGCATCATAGAGGCCGGTCTTCTTGTCCGTAAATGCCTGGCGAATTCCCTGCACCGGATCCGGCCCCGCCAGCATATCATTAAGCTCCTTTTCGCTTACCGTAATCCCGGTCTTCTGGTAGATCTTATCCAGCAGGTCGTCTTCTACCATCTGATCCCAGACCTGACCACGGATATTCTGGGTCATGGATTCATTAATGGGCACGTTTTGCGCCTTATAATTGCTTTCCATTGCTTCGACCACTGTCTGGAATTGAGAATATTCAATATCCTGCCCGTTCACTGAGCCAATGGTCGTCGTATTGCCCCCGAACAAACGGCTCCTTCCCACAAAAGCATCCATAGCCAGAAAACCAACAAGGCTAAGTGCAATAAGACCAAAGACCAACCAGGCTGCTCTATCCCGGATTTTCTGAATAATTGACATAAATCTGTTTTTATGTACGACTTTTTTAAAGGATTGCAAAAATAGGGGAAATTCGCATAAGAACAAATTGTGAAAAACTTATGAAACTTGCTTCAGCAAAGGGTTTGCGTAAAAATTCAGCCGCATTTCCAAGGCTGCTTATATTTACCTTCCGGACCCTTCGCCGAATCGATCAATTTTAATCAACTTAATTTCATGTCTTCCTCAATCCAATCCAAACTACCAGGCGCCGGCACTACTATTTTTACCGTCATGAGCGCTTTGGCCTCTGAATTGAAAGCAGTCAACCTGGGACAGGGTTTTCCTGATTATCCCATGGATGAATCCCTGATATCTCTGGTGAACGAAGCCATGCACAATGGCTGCAACCAGTATGTTCCCATGCAGGGATATTTGCCGCTGCGCGAAGCCATTGCAGAAAAAATCTCATTTCTCTATGGAAACTCCATGAATCCTGATTCCCAGATCACGATTACGCCCGGGGGAACCTATGCCATCTATACTGCCCTCACAGCAGTCCTGCATCCGGGCGACGAGGTCATCGTCTTTGAACCGGCTTATGACAGTTATATCCCCAATATTGAAGTGAACGGAGCGGTAGCTGTGCGAATCCCCTTGAAATTCCCAGGATATACCATTGACTGGCAGGAGGTGAACAAAAAAATAAATCCGCTCACCAGGATGATTCTGCTCAATTCTCCCCATAATCCTACCGGATCCGTGCTTAGGGAACGGGATATCCGGGAGCTAAGGGATCTGGTTAAGGGAAAGGATATAATTATCGTCTCGGATGAAGTCTATGAGCACCTGATATTCGATGGCATTCCCCATTTATCCCTGCTTCGCTATCCCGATCTGATGGAAAAGAGTTTTGTCTGTTTCTCATTTGGGAAAGTCTACCATTGCACAGGATGGAAAATGGGTTATTGCATCTCATCTCCTCAATGGATGGAAGAGTTCAGAAAAATTCATCAGTTCAATTGTTTCAGTTGCAATTCTCCCATGCAGGTCGGACTGGCTGGATTTCTGAAAAACCGGGAGCCTTATCTTTCACTGGGTAGTTTTATGCAAAAGAAGAGGGATTATTTCCAGGATTTGATGAAGCAGACCCGATTTCGGCCCCTCCCTAGTTATGGAAGCTATTTCCAGGTATATGATTATTCAGGCATCAGCGACGAGCGGGAAAGAGATTTTGCCATCCGGATCACCAGGGAATATGGAGTTGCTGCAATTCCGGTATCCGCGTTCTATCGGGATGGTACGGACCACCAAACCGTTCGTTTCTGCTTCGCAAAAAAAGAAAGCACATTGGAAACAGCGGTGGAAAGGCTCATCAAAATAAAATAATGAGGCAATGACTAAAAAGAGGATAGATACAATTGTTTTTGATCTGGGTGGAGTCCTCATAGACTGGAATCCGGACTATGTTTTTTCAAAAGTATTTCCCACAAGGGAGGAAATGCACTGGTTTTACAAGAATATCTGTACTCCGGATTGGAACGAGGAACAGGATGCGGGAAAAAGCCTGGCTTTAGCAACCGAGGAATTGGTGAAGAAGTTTCCGGAACAGGAAGCAAATATCCGCCTCTATTACGGGCGTTGGGAGGAAATGCTGGGAGGTCCCATCCATGCAACGGTTGAAGTGCTCAGTCACCTTAAACATCATACTTCTTACCGGCTCTATGCATTGACCAACTGGAGCGCAGAAACCTTTCCGGTGGCCCTTGAAAAATACGAATTCCTGCATTGGTTCCATGGACGTCTTGTATCCGGAGAAGAAAAAATAAGAAAACCCTATAAGGAGATCTATGAATTGCTTATCAGGCGTTTTGGAATCGATCCCTCAAAAGCCATCTATATTGACGATAATAAGAGAAATCTGATCCCTGCGGCAGAGCTACGTTTTCATACCATTCATTTCAGATCCGCTGCGCAGTTCAGCGCCGAATTAAAGGAACTGCTAGGAGAGAAGCTTACATCAGAAGCTGATAAGTAATGAAGCTGAGCAGGTAGGCTAGCCCCGTCATATAGGCTAACTGAATAAGGGGCCATTTCCAGCTTCTGGTTTCCCTCTTGACTACAGCCAACGTGCTCATGCATTGCATGGCGAGCATATAAAATACGATTAGGGAAACCCCGGTAGCGAGGTCATATACCTTTGTCCCATCGGGCCTTTTAGCCGATTCCATGCGCTGGCGCAGCGTCTGCCGGTCCGCATCTTTTCCACCTTCCACGCTGTAAAGAGTCGCCATTGTGCCTACGAAAACCTCTCTTGCGGCAAAAGAAGTAATCAGGGCTATGCCGATTTTCCAATCATAACCAAGCGGCCTGATGGCTGGCTCGATCCATTTTCCGAGAGTCCCGGCAAAGGAATGTTGCAGGAGTGCGGCCTGCTTTTCCTGCTGAATTGCCCTGGCCTGGTCAGGATGGCTTTGCGCTTTGGCATCATATTGACGGGCTGTTTCACGCATGACTGCCGGAGGACCATAAGTACTCAGGACCCATAAGATCAAGCTGATCACCATGATGATCTTTCCTGCATCGGTGATAAAGATCTTCGCCTTATTCACCATGGTCACCACTACATTTTTCCAGCGCGGAGCACGGTAAACAGGCAGCTCAAGAATGAAAAAGCTTTTTTCCTGCAATCTTATGAACCATTTGGCGACATAGGAAACCACAAGCGCCATCAGGAAACCGGTCAGATATAGTCCCATCATCACAACGCCCTGCAGGCTCAGGAAATTAAAAACGAGTTTCCTGGGAATGACCAGAGAAATCAGTATGGTATATACTGGTAATCGGGCACTACAACTCATCAGGGGAGTGATCAGGATAGTGAGCAATCTCTCCTTGCGGTTTTCAATATTACGCGCACTCATGATCGCCGGAACCGCGCATGCAAATCCGCTGATCATGGGCATCACACTCTTCCCATTGAGTCCAACCTTTCGCATAAGCTTGTCGGTCAGAAAACTAATCCTTGCCATATAACCGGTATCTTCCAAAACCGTGATCAGACCGAAGAGGATCATGATCTGGGGCACAAAAACCAATATCCCGCTCAATCCGGCAAGAATGCCATTGATCAATACATTGCTGAACCAGCCCTGTGGAAGCAGGTTGTTAAGCCAAAAATTAAAATGAGAAAAGGTCCAGTCGATCGCATCCATTGGAAACTGTGCGATCCAGAAAACAGATTGGAACAGAAAAAACAAAACGACAAGCAGGATAAGATAACCCCAGGTCCTGTGCAAAAGAAGGGAATCGAGCCTCTCTGTGAAGAGCGTCTTTTGAAGAGGGTCCGGTTCGGACACCGTCAATTGCATGATTTGCTTAATTCGTGCATAACGCCTTATGATTTCTTCGGCCTGAACCTTGGTATGGTTGAATTGATGGTTCTTTTGGATTGCTTCTATCTTTTTCTGTAAATCTGGTCCTAACTGGAAATGTTCATGATTGATCAGGTAATGGATCGCCTGGTAATCGCTGATTCCCGGGAATATTCCTTTCAGGTCTCTGACAGCCTCAGGAGCAAGCTCTCCAAGCGGGATAAAATCCCTCAAATGAGTTTTTTGCTGGTTCAGTTGGGAAACCAGTGCGATTATTTTTTTTAATTCCGCTATGCCCTTGTTTTTCCTGGGATTGACCGCTACGACAGGCACTCCTATCTCTCTTTCCAGTCCCGGCACATCGATCTCTACCCCCTTTCTTATTGCTATATCCATCATTGTCAGTGCAATGACTACCGGAATTTTCAAATCGATCAATTGGGAGCTGAATAGAAGATTGCGCTTTAAGTTGCTTGCATCGACAAGAAGAACGACCAGGCCAGGCCTCACCTCCTCGTCCTGACCGATTAGTACTTTATAGGTTACCCATTCATCGCTACGTTTGGGATAAAGGCTGTAGGTTCCGGGCAGGTCGATCACATTGGCCTGTTGACCGTTTGGAAGCCTCGCCATTCCTGACTTTTTATCAACCGTCACCCCGGGAAAATTGCCCACTTTCTGGTTCAGGCCAGTGAATGCATTGAACAGAGAACTCTTTCCGCTGTTGGGATTGCCCACTAATGCAATATGGATGATATTTCTGTTCAAGAGATGGCCGGCAATATAAGACCCTTCCCCTTATTCTGCTTACGAATTCGGGAGCTATTCCCTTGTCCCTTTCGTAATGGACTATGTTATGGATCATCACCTGTTTACACTGCTCATCGAAGCTTCAGGATACCGGAGACCGGCTGCTGCATTTAATGGGGCAATCCTGTCAATTTCCTTCAATTCTGAATCGGAAAAATTGACCTCTGATGCTCCAACATTCTCTTCGAGGTATTTGGTCTTTTTCGTTCCCGGAATCGGGAAAACATGTTCACCCCTGTTCAATACCCAGGCCAGGGCCAATTGGGCGGGCGTGCAGTTCTTTTTTTCTGCCATTTCTTCTAATTTAGCCACCAGTTGGAGGTTCTTATTAAAATTCTCGCCCTGAAATCTTGGAGAATAGCGCCGAAAATCGCCGGCATCAAGATCCTCAAATTTTTTAATCTGGCCGGTCAAAAAACCCCTTCCCAGGGGGCTATAAGCAACAAAGGCGGTCCCGGCATCCCTGCATGCTTCCAGAATACCCTCTTCCGGATCCCTGGTCCAAAGCGAGTACTCCGTCTGAACTGCTGTAATCGGATGAACCTGGCTAGCCTTCTTAAATGTACTTACGGATACTTCTGATAATCCGATCGCCCTTATTTTTCCTTCTCTCACCAGATCGGCCATGGCTCCTACTGTTTCTTCGATCGGCGTATCCGGATCCACCCTGTGCAGGTAATAAAGATCTATGAAATCGGTCCCCAGCCTTTTAAGACTTCCTTCTACGGAAGATTTCACATATGCGGGTTTGCCGTTGATTCCTCTTTTAGCCGGTTCCTTTGGATCCCTGACAATTCCGAATTTTGTGGCGATGATAAGTTTCTCCCTCTTACCGGCTATTGCCTTTCCCACCAATTCCTCATTGATATAGGGGCCATACATGTCGGCGGTATCAAAGAAATTAATTCCAAGCTCTATCGCCCGGTGAATGGTCTTTATGGATTCCTCGTTGTCGAGCGCTCCATAAAAATCGCTCATCCCCATGCATCCGAGACCCAGTTCGGAGGCCTCTATTCCCTGATTGCCTAAGTTCTTTATTTTCATAAACCTTGATTTATTTTAGAGTAAATTGATTACTTCGCGTCAAAGCAGCTTTACATAATGCAAATTTCCGTCATAATCGTAAGCTACAATGCTAAGTATTTCCTGGAGCAATGCCTGCATTCGGTCCTGAAAGCCGTTCGGTCTCTGAATTACGAGATCATTATTACAGACAATGCTTCATCTGATGGAACCATGGACCTGATTGAAAACAGATTTCCGACCGTTCGGTTCATTGCAAACAGCCAAAACCTGGGATTTTCAAAAGCTAATAATGAGGGCCTGCGGATTGCGTCCGGGAAATATATCCTTTTCCTGAATCCCGATACCCTGCTGGCGGAGGACAGTCTTTTGCAATGCGTGGAATTTTTTGAAAATAATAAGAATACCGGGGTTTTGGGAGTCAAAATGATCGATGGAGCAGGACATTACCTGAAAGAATCCAAAAGAGGATTCCCGAACACCTGGCGATCATTCTGCAAGCTTTTCGGATTAACACGGTTTTTCCCGCATTCCCTGCGGTTTTCCGGGTATTATCTTGGTCATTTAGATGAAAAAGAAAACCACCCGATCGATTGTGTTTCCGGAGCCTTTTTTTTCACTTCAATGGAAGTCCTGTCGAAATGCGGTGGATTCGATGAACAATTTTTCATGTATGCAGAAGACCTGGACCTGAGTTCCCGTATCCGGTCAGCCGGTTATGATAACTATTATCTTTCAAGTGCCGGCATTGTCCATTTTAAAGGAGAAAGCACAATAAAAGACAAATATTATATAAAGACCTTTTACCAGGCCATGAGCAGGTTTTCTAAAAAATATGCCCCAGAAAGATTTGGTTCTCTTTATAAGTTTTTTATTGAATCCGGGATTCAATTTCGTATGTTTTTAGCCCTTATCTTAAATAAACAGCCGGAAAAAGCTGATTCTTTGTCAGAAAAACTCCTTCTCATCGGAGATGAAAAATCAAAAAAAGAATTGGCAGAAAAAATAAAAATCATGAGGTCCCCGGAAGTCTCCGGGGAGGAGTATCAAATCGTTTTTTGCGAAGGGGAGAATTATTCCTATAAGCAAATGATCGAAGACATGCAGGGAAAATATGCAGGAAAAACCTTCAATTTTTATGCCCTTGGTTCCAGCGCAATCATTCAATCAGGAACAGCAGAGTTACTATACCCTTAGTGTAGTCCTTTTCTCCTTTTTCCTGATAAAATTTAGAAGGCTGTTATGATTGATCATTACCATTATCGTAACACTGAAGAACCAGATTAAAACCAGTAAAGGTGCCCCAAGAAATACTTCCTCGTCAAAAAAACCGCTTTTCAGGAGATAATTTAATGTGTTATCAACCACCAGCAATTTAACCAGGTTGGGAATGATCAAAAATCCGGCAATTATAATCCATTTTTCGGGCCTTCCTTTAAGCAAGCTGAGTGACCTGAAAATGGGCGGAACGGTTAAGAACAAGACCAGCATCAAGGACAAAAGGGCGACAAAAATATGATTGGAATTATCAGGATTCTGCAGCATCATGCGTAGGCTCAATGTGATATCCCCGCCTCCTCCAAAGGCGGCAAATAAATTTGCAAAGGGATTGGCTGCAAACAATAATGAAAAACCGAACGACCTGGTATTCTGGTTTTGGGAGCGGCTCATCATCGACCATGCTACCCATACCAATATATAAGTTATTATGGGACCGGCAAGCCAAACCACGGAAAGGATATTTCCAGATACCTCGCAATGATCGCAGAAAGTCCAGTCGTCGAATCCCTTGGTTCCAAAACAACCGCAAATCCAATTAGCCGCAAGGACATGCGCCCAGTCATGCAATTCCTGGATGAGGAAGACTAACGAAAAGAACGCGATAAAATAAGAGAGGGAAAAGTTAACCTTCATTCTTTAAATTTAGATAAATTTTTTATCACAAATAGCATCTGGATAACTAGCAAACCTCGTGGATATCTGGGATTTCTTTTCCTTTTTTCGTGAAAAAAATTTTCATAACTAGGCTTCCTGCAATCATAAAATAACAGGAGTATTGAAAACCCATGATTTTTACAGGAAATAATCACAGGGTATTAAAAAAAAGATATCCGCACGCTTCTTAATGCACCTAGGTTTAAAACTTTGGTAAAATGCTTAACAATACTCATTCGGCACTGTTAATTGTATATGAATTACCTGTGGATAAACCCTTGTTTTGAATTAAACAATAGTCGGCCATTTTTCTTTTTCACGTTTCTACATATATAATAACAATAGGTACTTTTATAAAAGAAATTATATAGATTATTATGATAGATATAAACAGGGAGATTTTTGTGGAGGATTTGATAAAATACGGGCATCTGAACCAGGAACCGGATCCCTCTTTGGATCTGTTTGATGAAATTGAAAGAATAAAAAAGGAAAAAAATGCGGTTATTCTCGCCCATTACTACCAGGAGCCGGATATTCAGGATATAGCAGATTACATTGGAGATAGTTTGGGTCTGGCACAGGAAGCAGCGAAGACGGAGGCTGATATTATAGTTTTTGCCGGAGTGCATTTTATGGCTGAGACGGCGAAGATCCTGAATCCGGGCAAGAAAGTCCTGCTTCCGGACCTTAAAGCGGGCTGTTCTCTTGCTGATAGTGCACCGGCAAAAGAATTCAAGGCCTTCAGGGAAAGTCACCCGGATCATGTTATAATTTCATATATAAATTGTTCCGCTGAGGTGAAGGCGTTTAGTGATATAATATGCACCTCCAGCAATGCTCAAAAGATCATTGAAAGTGTTCCAAAAGAAAAGAAGATTATTTTCGCTCCGGATAGGAATCTGGGGGCCTATTTAAATAGTAAGACCGGAAGGGATATGGTATTGTGGAATGGAGCCTGTATGGTGCATGAAATATTCAGCCTGGAAAAGATTACCAAACTAAAAATTCGGCATCCGAAAGCAAAATTCATTGCCCATCCGGAATGTGAGGAAGCTGTATTGAAAATTGCCGACTATATCGGTTCAACAACCGGGCTTTTGAATTACACCATAAGCGATGATGCCGAAGAATATATAGTGGCGACGGAAACGGGGATATTACATCAAATGGAATTGGCATCTCCGGGAAAGGCTTTTATTCCTGCTCCCCCAAACAATAACTGTGCATGCAATGATTGCCCGCATATGAAGCTGAACACGCTTGAAAAGCTCTATACCTGCATGAAATATGAATTACCGGAATTGACTATGGATCCGGAATTGATGATAAGAGCAAGGAAGCCGATTGAAAGAATGCTACAAATAAGCAAATAAAAATTCATCGCCCCATATATACCATGAGGATCTGGACATCGGTAGGATTTACTCCACTTATCCGGCTTGCCTGTCCCAGGGTTTCAGGTTGTATTTTCTTAAATTTCTGTAAGGCTTCAGAAGAAAGGGCTGAAACTTTTCCGTAATCGAAATTTCGGGGAATATTGAGGTTCTCCAAATCGTTCATTCTGGATACTAATTCTTTCTCTTTTTGGATGTAGATTTCATACTTGATCTGTATTTCTGCCTGCTGAATAGAGTCGGGCTTGTAGGTTAATATTTTATCTCCAATTTTAGGTATCCGGCGGGCCATTGTGAGCAGGTCCGCCTCCGGTCTGAGTAAGATCTGTAATGCTTTTTGTTTTTGTGAGAGGGGTGCAGAACCAAGTGAGAGAAGATAGGGATCCGCTTCAGAATTATCCAGGGAGACTTCCCGGAGAATTTGTATTATTTCAGCGGTTTGGTTTGATTTTTCTTTTACCAATTCCATTCTTTCCTGGCTTGCCAACCCCATTTTATAACTCATTTCTGTAAGACGCAGATCGGCATTGTCCTGACGCAAAAGGGTACGAAACTCTGCTCTGGAAGTAAACATCCGATAGGGCTCCTCTGTGCCTTTGTTTATCAGATCGTCGATAAGAACCCCAATATAGGCTTCGCTTCTCTTAAGGGTAAAGGGTGCTTGTTCAGAGGTCTTGAGATGGGCATTGATTCCTGCGATGAGTCCCTGGCAAGCCGCTTCCTCATAGCCGGTCGTGCCGTTGATTTGACCCGCAAAGTACAGATTATCAATTAGTTTTGTTTCTAAGGAAGAATGAAGCTGAGTTGGAGGAAAATAGTCATACTCTATAGCATAACCGGGACGGAAAAATTTTACATTCTCAAATCCCGGTACTGTACGAAGGGCATCGTATTGAACTTCCTCTGGTAAAGAAGTTGAAAAGCCATTGACATATATTTCAACGGTATCCCATCCCTCTGGTTCAACAAATAATTGATGGCGATCTCTTTCTGAAAATCGGTTTATTTTATCCTCAATACTAGGGCAATATCGTGGACCCACGCCTCCAATCCTTCCTGTAAACATCGGACTACGGTCAAACCCTGTTTTGAGTATTTCGTGGACCTTGGTATTGGTATAAGTGATCCAGCAGCTTTTTTGCTTTAAAGGTTTCTTTGTATCCAGATAAGAAAATCCGGAGATTTCCTCATCCCCTTTTTGTTCATCCATCTTGCTGTAATCCAATGATCTGCCATCTACGCGGGGAGGCGTGCCGGTCTTAAGTCGATTGCTTTCAAAACCGAGAGCTATCAATTGTTCGGTTATCCCGGTAGCGGCTTTTTCAGATACCCTTCCGCCGGCAAATTGTTTCTCGCCAATATGGATTACCCCATTTAAAAAAGTGCCATTTGTAAGAACTACTGCTTTGCCATGTATCTCATGCCCAAGATTTGTGACTATACCAGCTATCCTATTTCCTTTTATAAGCAAACCTCTCACCGTATCCTGATAGAAATCGAGGTTTTTGGTCTGTTCAAGCATGTTGCGCCAGGTTTGTGCAAATAACATTCTGTCATTCTGTGATCTGGGGCTCCACATCGCAGGCCCCTTGGATCTGTTCAACATCCGAAACTGGACCATACTTAGGTCAGAGACAATACCAGAATATCCGCCCAGAGCATCAATTTCTCTGACAATTTGCCCCTTAGCGATTCCTCCCATTGCAGGGTTGCAACTCATTTGGGCAATAGTTTGCAAATTCATAGTTACGAGGAGGACTTTAGAGCCGAGATTTGCTGCTGCTGCTGCAGCCTCACATCCTGCATGCCCTGCCCCTGCCACGATGATATCATATTCAGAAAACATGCTGCAAATTTACATGGAATTAAAAAGATGCTTAAGAATTGGGAAAATGTTCCACGGGGAACAATTTAGGTCGGCAATGTTCCATGTGGAACATTATTTAAAGTACCGTTTTAAATAATAATCCTCCAGCCTGGACATTTCTAATTTATCAGCCATCTTCTTGTCTTTATATCCGCACAAATGAAGCGCGCCATGAAAAACGACCCTATGTATCTCATTTTTAACAGATGTTTCGTATTCTTTTGAATTTTCTCTCACCCGGTCAATGCTTATATAGATTTCACCCAGGAGTTCCTGCCCTTCTGAGAGATCAAAGCTGATTATATCGGTAAAATAATCATGGCATAGAAACTTTCGGTTGATATTAAGAAGATAGGAATCAGAGCAAAAGACATAATCGAGGCGGAAAATTGCCTTTTTATTATCCATCAATATCTTCTCGATAAATAAACGCAGCTTTATCCGATCCCTCATGGGAGGGAATGGCTTTTCAAAATGAAAGAAAACCCTGGATTTTCTTTGAGGCATTTAAGTAAATGGAAATTTTATTGAAATTGTAAAGTTAAATTTGTTTTTATTCTTTAGCAATGAAGCGATTATCCCAGCTAGCCATAGGAACCAAAGCGGTCATTCATTCCTTTGAAAAAGATGATATCTATCTGAAACTCATGGAAATGGGTTGCTTGCCTGGAGAAACCATACGGGTAGATAAAAAAGCTCCCCTGGGAGATCCAATTTCCATCACGGTGGCAGGTTATAATTTGAGCCTGAGGCTTGATGAAGCGGATACCATCCTGGTGGAGGAAATTATCTGAATACAGCAATGGAAATCGGACTCTATTTTGGCTCTTTCAATCCCATTCATCATGGGCATCTGATCATCGCCAACTTCATGATACAGCAAAGCGAACTCAGGCAGGTTTGGTTTGTCGTCTCTCCTCAAAATCCACTGAAACCATCGGGAAGCCTGCTCAATGAATACAATCGTTTTTATCTCGTTCAACTGGCGATCGAAGGAGATAAAAATATGCGGGCCGTAGATATAGAGTTTAAGCTGCCCAGGCCATCCTATACTGTGGATACCCTTGCCTACCTCAAAGAAAAATATCCCGACAATAAATTCTCCATCATCATGGGAGGTGATAGCTATTCTAATTTATCGAAATGGAAGAATCCTGAATATATATTAAAGAATCATATCATATATGTATATAGAAGGTTGGGAAATTCAAAAACCAGGGTCGGGGAAGGTTCAAAGGTGATCTTTATGAACGCGCCCATTATCGGGATCTCCTCAACATATATCCGGGAAACCGTTAAGAAAGGGCTCTCCATACGCTACCTTGTTCCTGATAGGGTTTATGAGGAAATTGAAAAGAGTGCTTATTATAAATAATTGAATCTCCTACCGGGTCTTCTGCCCTAAAATTCAATACTAAAAGATTAGCCATTGTTGTGCGTACTGTTTCTGATATAACTGAAGCTGGGTTTTAACCTCCCCTTTTGCAGTGATTCCCGGACCCATTGCTCCAAACCATCTTACCTAATAAGAATTATTTCCTTTCCCGATAAATTTGTAGTCTAAACATTAATATGTCTAACTTATTTACTCCGATTAGTTTTCGTTCCATTAATCTGAAAAACAGGATTGTCGTTTCTCCTATGTGTCAATATTCCTCAGAGGATGGATTTGCTAATGATTGGCATCTAGTCCATCTGGGCAGCCGGGCCATTGGGGGAGCCGGCCTGATCATTACAGAGGCAACGGCTGTTTCTCCGCAAGGACGCATCAGTCCTTCTGACCTGGGGATATGGAAGAATGAGCATATTGCACCATTCAAAAGAATCACATCTTTTATCCTTGGGCATGGTTCGGTGCCAGGCATTCAATTGGCACATGCAGGAAGAAAGGCCAGTTGTGGAGTACCCTGGAAAGCTGGTAAATACCTGAGCAGATCCGAAGGTGGTTGGGAAATCCTGGCCCCCAGCCCGATTGCCTTTAATGAGGGCGCACCGATTCCACGGGAATTAACGGTGTCGGATATCCAATCCGTTATTTCCGATTTCAAGAAGGCGGCGGTTCGCGCCTTGCAGGCTGGGTTCAGGCTCATCGAGATCCATGCCGCCCATGGTTACCTGGTCCATGAATTTCTTTCTCCACTCAGCAATCAGCGCAATGATGATTATGGTGGCAGCTTTGAAAACAGGATCAGGTTTTTGACTGAAATTGTCAATGCCGTGAAAGAGATTTGGCCTTCCGAATTCCCGATTTTCGTCAGGATCTCTGCTACTGATTGGGTGGAGGACGGCTGGTCTGTGGAGGATTCTGTCGGGCTTTCAGTCAAACTAAAGGAAATTGGAGTTGACCTGGTAGATTGTTCCTCCGGGGGCAATATTTCTAAAGTGAGGATTCCCCTTGAACCAGGTTACCAGGTTCCCTTTGCAAAAGCCATAAAACATGGCGCTTCAATCCCTACAGGAGCAGTAGGTCTGATCACCAGTGCAGAGCAGGCTGAACAGATCCTTAAAGCCGGAGATGCCGACCTGATCATCCTGGCAAGAGCATTTTTAAGGGATCCCTATTTTGCCCTCCATGCTGCCAGGGAATTCAATGTGGATGTGGATTGGCCGGAACAGTACCTGAGAGCTAAATGATCAGGAAATAAAATCTGTATAGACGGTAAGTTTGATAAGGGTTGATTTTCTTATATTGTACTATCCTACTTGCGAATTTAAAAAAGGCAATGCCAATGCAGCCAAGCCTAAAAGAAAGGATCCAATCCATTGATATTGTCCGGGGACTGGTTATGGTCATCATGGCAATTGATCATGTACGTGATCTGACCGGGAACACAACCATCACAACGAATCCCACAAACCTGCAAACGACAACCATCGGGCTTTTTCTTACCCGCTGGATCACTCATTTGTGCGCTCCCACCTTTGTTTTTCTATCGGGAACCTCTGCCTTTCTTTCAATGAGCAGGGATCAGGATATCGCCAAAGCGCGCGGCTTTTTATTGAAACGCGGCCTATGGCTGGTATTTGTAAATTTCACGATAAATAATTTCGCTATATTTTTTGACATCCATTTTGGGGTCCTGTTTTCACAGGTTATCGCTGCGATCGGCTTTGGTTTCATCGGGCTGGCCCTGCTTCTGAAATTACCAGTGAAAATCATTGGCATTATCGGGCTCGTGATCCTGTTTGGGCACAATTTGTTCGATAATGTAAAACTTCCTGAGGGTTCCTGGGAGCAAGTACTCTTTACCATTTTCATGAACCAGGGCGGTTTTCAACTCTCTGCCGACAGGTTATTCGTAACGACCTATCCCATTATTCCCTGGCTTGGAGTTATGCTTCTTGGATATGCTTTCGGCGCTTTTTTCAGGTATCCGGTAGAAAAAAGGAAAATCCTGTTTGCAAGAATCGGTCTTGCTGCGCTAATGGTCTTTGGGATCATCAGGGCGATCAATATATATGGGGATCCGTTCAAATGGGCGGTTAAAAAAAACGGGATATTTACCATTCTCTCATTTATCAATACGACCAAATATCCGCCATCGCTTTTATTCATTCTGATGACGGTTGGGATCTCGATCCTGTTCATTTCCCTATTCGAAAGATGGACGAACTGGATTACGGATATCATAAAGGTCTATGGCAAGGTCCCCCTCTTTTTTTGGCTCCTGCATTGGTTCGTCATACATTTCTTCGCGATCGGTTTGTTTTTCGTTCAGGGCTATCGCTGGTCCGATCTCCATTTCACCGGGTTTGAAATGGGTCATCCTGAAAAAGGCGGAGGATTGAACATCCCTCAGCTCTACCTGCTCTGGATCATTATCGTTATCCTGCTATACCCTGTATGCAAGGCTTATTCAAAATTCAAGTCTGCTCATCCGGAGAAAGAATGGGTTAGGTATTTGTGAGTTAGAATTCAAAGGCCCAACCCCCTCTATCGATAATGAGGCATATGTTCGTCCGAAAATTTTTTCTCGGTATCATTGAAGTCGTTCACTGCCAGGCTTCTTGCCGCATTCACTTTTTGGTTGGTCTGGTTGAACACTTTCACCGATGCATTGAATTCGTTTAATGCTTTATTATAGGCATCAACATCATCTTTAGTGCGGTTATTGCCCTTTACGTCGAAGTTGTTTTTGAGCTTTTCGAATTCTTCCTCCTTTAAATAAAAATCAATCATTTTAGGTATATCCTTATCGGCTTCCTGCTGGTAGAATTGTAGCGCTCTGCGACAGGATAAAATGAGAGTGGCATCACCTTCGAAAGGCTTTAGCGTATCGAGGGATTTCAGGTCCTGGGCGGCGTAACTAGCCAGTGCGCTGCGGGCCTGCTCAATATCGTTGACCTTCTTATCATTCATTGCCTTCACCATTTGATTGTCCTCCCAGTTGCATTTGAAGAAAGCGAGGTAGACTGCATTGGAATGCTTATCCAGCTTGTCTGCAGTCTCCAGTTTTTGTCCAAGCGGGGTCTCCTGGTGTGTAAGCGTCACATGATATTTATCGGCAAAGGACTTTGATACATTGTCGAGGTCTGCCCAGCCTCCGGCCAGCTTCTGACTCACCTTTTCATGCAAAAGCAGGTAAATCTGCATCTCATCCACCGACTGCTCGGCGAGCTCTTCCACATCGACGATCTTCTTATAATCCTGATTAAAGATGATATAAAGCAGCTTGATATAATCGATGCCCGCCTGCCGCAACGTATTATCTCCCTTGTACATAGGCAAATCGGTCATCTTATAACGACAATCCGTGATATTGTCAAGCACTTCTTGCCTCAGCTTCTCCACTTTCCGGGCTCGGTGGCCATGGGCAGCGGCGCTTGTATACGCCATATATTTAGCGTTCATTGCATCCATGGTTTTCGAGAAAGTCGTCATATAGGTTCCCGGATTGTCCATGTCTTGTGCAAAAGAGGATAAACTATAAAACAAGAAGGAGAATAAAAATGTATACTTCATATAAGGGGTTTAGGTTATTTTATAAGGGCGACAACTAATTGAAAGGCTACTTTCAAATAAGGATCATATAAGACCTCTTTTTTACGCTCTTCGTTCATTTCTTTCAGCATAGCGTCTGACTGCAGAAGCTGGTTCTCATATACGGGATTTGAGACGGTAAATAATTCATTCTGATCCTCTTCTTCCTTCCCATCATCGCTGTTCTTAGCCTCGCGCGCCTCTGCAATCAGTTCATCCAGGTTCAGCGGTTTGTCTTTTATGACCTTCTTTTCCCTACCAATTGTTTCCAGCGAAGCCACTGCCTTAAAATAGTCCATCCTGCTCATGGCTTGGGCAGCGATCGCTCGCTCTTGCGCTATTGGTAAACTGGGCATGGGCTGGTAATATTTATTGGCCGCGATAGGTGCGGGAGGCAGCGCAAAAGGTTCATCCGCCTCCCGTTCTGCATCTGCCTCTGGCGGTTCTGGTAAGAGTATGTCGGGTTGTACCCCGCTTTTTTGTACGGTCATCCCAGTGACGCGGTATAGTTTGGAGATGGTGACTTTCAGGTAGCTTGATGCCTGTTTCTTAGAATCGAAATGGTCAAGATCGATACTCGTATCTATAGGCAGAACAACCTGCATGGTAGCCTTCCCATAAGTGGGAGACCCGACAATCAGGGCCCTGTTATAATCCTGCAGCGTCCCTGCGACCATCTCCGAAGCCGAAGCACTACTCCCGTTCACAAGTACCAAAAGCGGCCCGTCCCAGGCCATGCCTCGGTTGACGTCCTTCAAAGTAAAAACTTTGGGATCCCTTGATACAACCTGGCCCACCGGACCCGCATCGATAAACAGCCCTGACAATTGCACAGCCTCATCAACCGATCCGCCGCCATTGTAACGGAGATCAAGAATCAGCCCTGTAATGTGCTCTTTTTTTAGTTTGAGGACCTCCTTTGCTACATCGTTCGCGCATCCATTCACTCCCCTATTGTCCTCCCAGTCAGAATAAAAGGCCGGCAGAGATATATAACCTATTGTATTTTTCCCCTTCAGCAAAAAACCCTTCACCTTGTCCTGATCCTCCTCGGCTAAGCTGGTAATCCTTTGTTTGTGAAGGCTGACTTCCCTCATTGTCCCGTCCGATTTCTTTACACTAAGCATCAGGCGGTCTCCTCCCTCAGTGCTAAGGAGCCGATAGACTTCTTCTGCAGTAGCATCCGTCAGGTCGATGGGCTCCTTTCCTTCCCAGCGAACAGAGAGGATCTTGTCTCCTTCGTTAATTGCCCCGCTTTCAAAGGCCGGGCCTCCCGGCAGAAGATGCCCTACCATCGCATTCCCTTCCTCATCTTCTTTAAGCGTCAATCCGTAGGATAAAGGCAGATTGCCGATTTCAATTTCGAAGTCAGCTTTTTGATCAGGTGAAAAGTAGGAAGTATGGGGATCATAGCATTCCGCCAGCGCCTCGCAATATGTGATTCCGATCATATTCCCGATGCCTGTAGGACTCTGTAAAAGTCGTTTGATCGTCCGCCTTGTGGATAACATCGATCGTTTCCTTAGCTTTGGTTCCAGGATGTCGATCAGTTGCTGCCTGGATTTTCCCCCCACGTTGCCTTTGCTTTCCTGGGCCACGATCGTTTCCGCCAAATCCGTAGCAATTGACCATTTCAACAATTTATATATTTTTTCACGCCGCGCATTTAAGTCTATAGGAAAGGAGCTGTCTTCCGCGACGGTCAGCACTTCCTTTGCAGTAAACCCAAAGTGCTTTTGCGTCAAATATTCGATCATAGAATCCGTTTCTTTCAAACGCTGCTGGTAAAGAACGGTCAACAACTGCAAAAAGCCAGTCTTGCGTCCCTTTATCTCCTCGTCCAAAGAATACTGAAAAGCCGACAATTGTGCTATATCTGCCCTGGTAAAAAATAAACGCTGCTCATCCAATGACTTCAACATTTGGGCATAGATCGCCGCAGACATCGTTTTGTCCAAAGCCCTCGGTTGTACATGAAATTTCTCCACCATCCGCGTGATAAGGAACGCATCATTCGCTTTGCTTTCCAGGGATTGGGATTGAGCATAGACGGACAACAGCAAGCAAAAACAAAATATTGGAAGTTTTGGCATTCGCATGATTACTCAAAATAAGAAAAAAAGGCCATTACATAAATTGAGCCCAGATACTTTTTTTAGTTCGGACATCAGGAACTCTTAATGCAACAAATTCTTGCAGCAGGTATTGGCATGTTCAGAAGCAAAGCGGTATTGAGCCGACTGGCAATATTCATAGTGAGAATGAACAGCGACCGAAAAGTTTTTTAATGCAATCATAAAAGTTATGTCTGTAGGAAAGAAGGCCCGGTCGCAAAACGACCAGGTTTTTTTGTTGAAAAGACATACTGGAATGGTCTGTTCGTCTAAAGGCAGGACAAAAGTATATTCTGGAAGAATGATTGTATCACTTAATCGTAAAAAATTGATATAATTCCCATTTGCTACATATGTACAGCATTTTCTACTCGGGTATGCAAAGCAAGATTTCAGGATATTCAAAGTTGAGTTGGGGTATTTACCCGTGACATGTCCCTGCCTAAATTGATCTATCTGGCAATAGAAAGGATCAGCAAGAAGTGGACTATGCCCATACAAAACTGGGCCATTGCCGCGTCTCAGCTTCGGATTATATTTGGTAACAGAATAAAGATCGTTTTATTATAGTCAGAAGTAAAAGAGGAGCGGCGCTTTGCTCTTTGAATGGAGCCGCCGCCGCTTGCCTTAAACTAGATCAAAATTATTCGCTGACACAGTTTGATTTACAGACCATAATATTTAGCTTTCTTTATCTTATTTCGTTCATATCCATAATTACATATGACCAGACCACATTCTCCATTTCCAGATCTTAATCAATTTTAGGTGAAATTTAGTTTATCCAACATATTATTTATATTAGTTATTTTTCAGCTTCTGTTTCTGAGTTTGTTTTTATTTACATATAAAAAAGGGAGACGAATAAGTAATATTTTATTGGGGCTATTTTTTTTATCTATTTCACTTAATCTGTTAGACGTATTCTTATTATTGACTGGCACCTATTCCTCAAATCCATGGCTTGCCGGCTGGGGAAGCAACCTTCCTTTACTGTTTGGCCCGTTTATTTATTTTTATACACAGTCTGTATTAAATAAAGACTTTGATCTAAATACCAAAAACTGGATACATTTCTTGCCATTTATTATCCTTTTTTTTGTTACTGAAATCTATTTTCTCATCCAACCTTATCCGATTCAGGAAAAAATTTTATCAAATGTTCTCCGGCATAAAATACCGGTTTCTGTTTTTATCGTTTCTACTTTGATATTTATTCAATTTCTAATTTATATAATCGCATCTTTTCAGTTAGTTTCCTCATATAGAAAAAATGCAAGCCAATATTTTTCCAGCAAAAAGCAAACGGATTTTTCCTGGCTTTCATCCATCATACTCTTTTTTTTATTAATTATTATCTTGACAATATTTAATGGTTTGCTTTCCCAAACATCATTTTCAACATATTATTTGGTTGTTTTCAACATCATTATCCTGGCTGTGCTTGTTTTTGTAATTACTGTATTGCTAAAAGCCCTTCAAAAACCGTATTTTTTTTCTTTTTCTGATAATGATTTTTCCAATGAAGAAGCTCCGCCCCCTACTAAAAGAGGCAAGGCAGATTTAGAAAGAATTCTAATGGAAGAAACTGTACAAATGATTTTGAATTATATGAAAGACAAAAAGCCCTATCTTGAACCAGAACTTACATTGGAGCAACTTGCATCCCAACTTTCCCTCAGGCCGAGGGCTCTATCACAAGTTATTAATGAAATATTAGGGCAAAATTTTTACGATTTCATTAATCGTCACAGGATAGAGGAAGCTTCTCGCTTGCTCACCCACCCAAAAGACGATAAAATTACGATACTTGAAGTTTTGTATGAAGTGGGCTTTAATTCAAAATCTTCCTTTAATACCTTGTTTAAAAAATATACTGGGCTGACACCCACAGAGTTCAGGAAAAAACTGTCAAGCTAATTGACGTTCGACTTTAAGTTTACAAAACTCAAACCAAATAAATAGGTTCGGATTCATGTATTCGGACGATAATGCCCTGTCTACGATAGCATCTTTGTTTCCTAAAACTTTCCAAAATGAAACAAAGTACTATCTCAAATCAAATCGTAAATGGCTGGAGCAAATTGCCCTTAATCCTTCGATCTGTACTAACGGGTTTTAGTGTTAGCACTGCCGGTATCGCATTATGGAGCGCTTTTCTTAAAACAATTTTGGCCCCTTGGTCAATCCTTCCAATGATCGTTGCTCTTTGGACTTATCTGAAATTTTTTAGCGGAATTTGGGGTTTAAAGAAAAGTAGTGCAGAAAGAAAATTCAACTTTCGTTCAATCAATTTGTCACCTATAGCTTGGAAATGGGGCATAATAGCCGCAATCCTTTTTATAATCATTGTGCAAGCTTCTTTTGTAATTACTTTTCGGTTAATTGAATTCCCTTCAAAAAAGTTTACTGCCGACTACAAAATATTAGATAGTATGCCATTATGGATTGCCTTTGCAGTAATCATTATGGGCTCCATTGTTGCTGGCATTTGCGAAGAAACAGGCTTTCGTGGTTATATGCAAACTCCACTTGAAAAAAAATACGGACCAACAATAGCAATAACTATCACGTCAATAGTATTCATGCTCATTCATTTAAATCATAATTGGGCATCTTCGATATTTCCCCATATCTTTTTTGCTAGTGCGCTTTTGGGGATTATTGCATATAAAACCGGTTCACTTATCCCAGGGATTATTGGTCATTCAATACTCGATATTTTTGACTATTCTTTGTGGTGGTCAAACATTACAGGTGGGTTTCATAAGCAGACTATATTTATTACCGGCATTGACTTTCATTTTATTGGATGGTTCTTTATTTTTATCCTTGCACTTTTTGTATTCTTTAGGTCAATGGGTAAATTAAATAAAGGAGAACAAAGGATGTTATCCTGAAAATTATGATTAGCGTTGACCAATTCTATTCCTTAAGAGAGGTAAAATTGGATTGTCTTTGCGGGAAGGGGTCCTGATTAAATTTTCCCTTCAATTAATTGAATATCAAAAAAGAAGATAAAATGAGCCCAATATTGGCCCCAGCAGTTCGAACTGGCTCTACTCAGGTCTACCAAGTTAGTCTGTAATTGCCTGATCAATTGGTTCAACTTCGAAGAGCCTTTTCTTCATTTTGAATTTCACCCAGCAGAATGCATAAAGAGCAATGATGCCTATAATAATACCTGCGTTAAGATAAATTTTTGTTGCCATATCGGGCGATGGCGAATTATTCCAGATGGCATAACACATACCTGTTATACCGATTATTTGAAACAATGGAAACATTGGTGTCTTAAACGGCCGCGAAAAGGCGGGATATTTAGTCCGCAATACCATTACGTTGATATGTGCAATAATATAAGCCATCAACCATAATGTTGTTGCTGAAATTATCAGCACAAAGATGTAGCCGGGTTCTTTGCCAAGAATAATTAAAGGCAATGCAGTTAAAATGAAAAAAAACAAAATCCCAAACCATGGCGTATCCCAATGCGGATGTATCCTTTTGAAAATCTGCGGCAGTTGTCGGTGATGTGCCATTCCATAAAGCATTCTTGAAATACTAGCGATAACGGCATTGGCCGTACTGGAAGTAGTGCTGATTGCAAAAACTGTTATTACCAAACCTCCGGTTTTTTCAAATAATGCATGTACCAATAACCAGTGCGGGATTTCCGAAGTTGCTAAAACACCGACTGGTATTTGTCTCATTCCTGCAAATGCTATAAGGCCATAAACAATGATCAACATTACTGCAGCTATCAACATTGCTTTGGGAAGATTTCTTTCTGGTCGTTTTGCTTCTTCTACTAGGGGGCAGACATACTCTAAACCTGCAAATGACCATAATGCCAGAACGGTGAGAGAAAAAACAGAACTGTTAGTATGTATAAGTTGATGCCAGAATACAGGAGATGTAATACCCTTTACATGGTCACCATTAAGCGATGTAAATCCAATCACGAAGGCGGATATAAGCAGAACATACACAATCATATTCTGTACAGAAGAAAAGATTTTAATACCGAGCAGATTTAGCAGGGTAAGAAAAGCCAAAAGGATCAAACCTATGTGAGAAAACCGACCCGGGAAAATATTATCAAGCACTCGTTCTACAAGTGTCAATTCAACAATTGCCCCAAAAACAGAAACAGCAAAATAACCTCCAAGAATTAAAATTATTGCAGGGAAATGACCTATTGCGACTGTTGCATATGTACTGGGTCCGCCAGCCTTGGGCATCATCAGCGATAACTCGAGATAAGAAAAAACGTAAGAGAACATGAGGATGCCTGCAAGTAGCAAGGCAATGAAAAAAGAAGCGCCTCCTGTGCCAGCACCATTAAGAATGGCTACAAAACTTCCCTGTGAAGCAACTCCTCCCATCGCCGCAACAAATAAAGAAGAAAGCCCTAAAACTTTTTTTAAGGAAGGCTTTTCCACGACTGATAATGGGATGTTCATTTTATATTTAACTACAGTCAGATTATGAATATATGAATGTCTGTTAAATCCACTAACAAAAAGTTCGAATCGCGGCTACAGAAGTCTGCAAATCATTGTTATTAAGAAAATAAGGTCATTAAATCAAGGCATCAATTTTTATATTTAGTCGATTTACGACAACTTTTTTAGCCTCATTTGTCTTTTATTTCCCTAAATGGGCAACCAGTAATTCTGCTTTGCATTCTTCAACTGATACGAAAAATGAGTAGGCTCAATATGGTCTTCAACCCATCGGCCTAGAGACATATAGCAAGCCGAATGCTATCGGTTGATCTTCGTTACTTTAATTTTATTGTCCAATTATGTTTTGAGGGATAAATGATATCAAATGGGCAATAAATTCCCCAGGTTAAATCTCAGAATTAAATGTAGAAATTGATTTTTCGTAGCACGATAGTTGGGTAATCGATAGTTATGAAAAATAAAAAAAGGACAACAAACGCCGGGTTCTTTGAGAAATTTGCAGCTCTGGTAACAAAGGCGACTGGAAATACAAATGCATTCGTAGTTGCATTCCTGTTGGTGATTGTTTGGGGAGTTTCCGGTCCTGTGGTTCATTACTCAGATGCTTGGCAGATGGTGATTAACACCGGCACAAATATTATCACCTTCCTGATGGTTTTCCTCATACAGAAAGCGCAGAATAAAGACTCGCTTGCTATTCAGTTGAAACTAAATGAACTTGTTGCTGCACATGAGCATGCAAGTAACAGGCTTGTGAACGTAGAGAATATGTCGGAAGAAGAAATGAAAGTGATTCAAAAATATTATACGCAGATCAGCAGCATCACCCAAAAAGACGATAGCTTACGGCAATCACATTCTATCGATGAATCCAGCGATAAGGCCGAATAAACCTTACCTAAATAATCCGTATGCCAAACCTGTCAGCCCCATCTGAACTTCCATCAAAAATATAAGGTTCTCCCGGTCCGGCAGCATTATAATCCTGGAACCCAATCCGCACTCCGTATAAGCGTAATGCGACTGGTACATCAATTCACCCATCATAATATAAGCCCTTTTTGGAACGGCTGAGTGCGGCTCCTTTGGAAAGCTCTGAGAAGTTCTGGACTCTTTGATTTTCTTCAACAGCATATTTTGTATTTGCCCAGACATGGTAATCGACATCCTCCCTTAAAGGCGTAAATGGATCAGGTTAAATTGGGCAATCGCTGGCGCGAGGAAGCCAAAAATCAGAACTAAACTGAAAACGATAGGTTTAATCGGTAAATATTTCACAAGCTGGTTTTTTTAAGCAACAGTAATTTTGAATGGTTACGCTTTATAACTAAAAAATAAAACTATCTTTAAAGCGAGAGCTACTATCTAACGATAAGTACACTGTTGAAAATCCCGCGCCCCCTAACAAATTTGATTTGAAATCAATCTCTCAACCAATTGAAATACAAAGAGTTTCGAGTTATACCCACTATGAAACTGCTGTTGGCAAGACCTGTCTATATAAACAATGTTAAACCCTTATCATAAAACCCTTCACCTTCAAAAGTCTTCCCTGGCTCCGGTAATTCCATTCCTGGTACTTATTTCCCTGATCCCATTATGCGAATTGATCTACCAATCCATCAACCATCGATATTTATCTGGTCTATTGCTATTCATGATCGGCTTTTTTCTATTTCTTCTGCCCATCTATCTTTTCAGAAACAGACCGAGGCTCTATCTTCTGATTTTATCGCCTGTTTTTTTACTGGTCCCCTTCAATATTGCCTATGTACTTACCTTCAATTCGATTATTTCAGAAGCGACCATTTTAATGGTCAGGAATACCTCAAAGAATGAGGCTTCCGAACTCCTCAACAATTATCTGGGAATAATAACCCTCTTTTTTGGATGTTATTTATTATTATTTTTCCTGCTGTTCAGAAGGGTCCCTCGAAAGATCAATCGTCGGTTTGCGATGAGTGTCTCTCTTTTTTCTCTGGGCTTTTTGTTATTATGCCCCTTCCTCTTGTACAACCATGATTACGGCTACATCTATAACCTAAGAAAAAAAATAGGGATCATTTTTCCATTTACCGTTGTTAACAGCATCAAAACCATTTATGATCAGGATGAACTGATCCAGGCAACGGCTAAGGAACGGAACGCATTTAAGTTCGGAAGCCATCTTGATTCCCTGGTCAAAGGAATTCAGCTTCATGTACTTATTATCGGAGAAAGTTGCAGATTTGACCATTGGGGCCTGAATGGGTATTACAGAAATACCTCTCCCCATTTGAGCAAAAGAGAGAACCTGATTTCTTTCTCCCAGGTAGCTTCCGGAAGCTATATGACGGAGATGTCCGTACCACTTCTCCTGACGGGAGTCGGGGCTCCCAATTTTGATGCTCACAAAAATAGAAAGGGGGTAATTGGAGCCTTCCGGGAGGCGGGTTTTACGACTTATTGGCTGACCGACCAATCCGATATCGGAGCTAATATCAAAATTCATTCACTGGAAGCCGAAAAACAGTTCTACCTCATCTCAGATTTCAGATCGACCAAGCATTTACACCAGGACTTGGAATTGCTCAATATGTTAAGGGAGGTGCTCAAAAGCCCCGAAGGAAAAAAATTCATTGTTATCCATTGCATCGGGAGCCATTACAACTATAGTTCAAGGTATCCGGATTCTTATGATCTTTATCAACCAAGCAACAAGACAGTTGCATCCAAGGTGACGGATCGCAGGTACAAGGATGTTCTGGTTAACAGTTATGACAACAGTATTCTCTATAGTGATGCGGTTATTGATAGCGCCATTTCCCTGGTAAATTCCCTGGATATATTCTCCTCGGTTACTTTTGTCGCCGATCATGGGGAGGATCTTCTGGATGATGACCGGGATTACACCGATCATGTACACGGATCTCCTCCATCCAAATATGTGGCACATGTCCCAATGTTTACATGGGTTTCTCAAAAATTTGAAGAAGCATATCCGGGAAAAGCTGACTATCTTTTAGAACATAAGCAATCTCCCATTTCGACAGAAGACCTAATGCCAACCCTTTGCAGCATGGCGGGAATTTTTTATCATGGACAGGATTCTACCAGGGATTTTAGCAGTGCAGCTTTCCTGAATAGCAGCCAGCTTTTACGCGGGGAAAATGGGAAGATATATTCCTTCTCTGATATGAAATAATCACGGCAACGCATTCGCATGCTCTTTTAGAAATTTTTTTCTCGGCAATTCCTCATTCAATTGATCCATTTTTTGATAGGCTTTGAGCAATTGATCCGGCATAGCGCCCTGATAGCCGATTTCAAAATAGGAAAAGCCATCAAAAGGAACTATATCTTTTTTTGCCCTCACTTTCAAACGCGCAGACACTTGTTGGTCTTTAAAGAAATCACTGAATCTTTCATTCCTGTTTTTCTCCAGTTGATTCAGCAGCCTGTTTATATTCTTTGAACCAATTAAGCGATTGCATTTTTCCTGAAGGGTAAACAAAAGGCTGTCCCTTACTTCACGTTTGATATAGTTGATAAATGATTTATCCCTCACTGACATCTTAATCACCGTCATTGAATCTTCTGTAGAAAATGAGGCCTCATCTTTATGACTCGTAATTAAAAAATATTTCTTTTTCGCTTCAAAAAAGGTCAGGTATTCTTTTTCCTTGGCAGTGTATTCAAAAGGCTGAATGATTATTTGAGCATCCTTGTTGCCGGCCAGGAATTTAGAGATTTCGGATAAGAATTTTTCCTGTGAAGGCAGGAGTGTGCTCCCCATCAAGGGCCATTTTATCATTAGCGACTTTTCAACGACCTGTTCTGTATTCTTTACTTCAACGCGGTATGGAGTTGTAGCCGGTTTTACAAATATATTTTTCAGCAAATGCATAACCACATCATGAAAATGATATTTCGGACTTTTTAAATTCCCTGTAATGGGGATTTCGTAGTCAATCACATCACCACGTTCCCGGACAAAAGCAAATATTAAAGGCACAGGGATCCATTTTTTATCCTTTCCCCTGACCCTTTTTGTAGGACGCGGATCAGCGATTACCAAATGGTTCATGCTCTTTATTGAACCAGCGAGAACATGCCATTCCCCGTTTAATTCAATAGTTCCCCGGTCAAGCGGATAAGAGGTATAAGTAATCGTATATGGATTAAATAGGGAAGCAGGTACCTCCCGGATATGATAATCCAGGTCAAAAAAAGAACTGTCATTAGGATCGATGCTGAGTTTGACAGAGATATTCCCGTAAGGCTGCAATCCGGACTTTAAAAAGACAACTACCCTGCTATGATGTTTATTAATTGAGTCTGCCCTGATGTTAAGCGCCTGGAGCCCTGTTGAAAATTCTTCACTCAGGGAATAATCATTATACTTCAATTCTCCATTTACAATACTGAGGTTATTTATTTTATAATCGCTTCTGAAAAAATTAGTTGATAAGGTCTTGATGTATCTCCCGATCATAACAATGATATTCAATTTCTCATTATCGCCAATATTGCCTGATGCACCCACCCCCTTTTTTGCAAACATCGTTTCAATGTTATCGGTATGGTCATAGTGTTCGTATTTCACATATGGATGTAAAAGCGAAACCTGATCAAAAAGATATTTACGATTTATAGGGCTCAATTGATTGATAACAAGTTTCAGTTTTTCAAAAGACATATAATCATCCTGCGGATTTTTTCCCAAATGGAAATCATCAATTGACAAGTTTCCTGAAGCGATAATATTTTCTGCGTCGTGAAAATTCCCTTTCGCGAGCAGATCCGCATCCAGGCTAGCCTTAATCGTTCCGTAATTCACCAGATCCTTCACATACTGCTCCAATGGTTTCAAATCAAAATCAGTGATACGGTCCGCAATTAGATAATCAATTGTCTTGAAATTAATATGAAACTCACCCTTCATGCTTCCTTTAGTGGGTCCGGATAAAAAGGAATATCCGATTGCCATAGTATCCTCATCCCAGCGTTTTCCCTTAGTTTCAAAATTCCCTTCCTTGATAAAATAATCAAAGGGTGTTTGCCTGTCAGTATAATGAATTTCAGCGTTGGTAACTTTCAGATTTAATAGATTAACATGGGTACGGGCTGGTTTTTTTTGCACAGTATCTTTATCTTTTGCACTGAACTTTTCAATGACATCATCAAAATTCAGCCTTTTGTGATCTCGTATCACTTTAATTACCGGATGATCCAGGGTTAAATTTTCTATTTCAATCGTATGCCTGAGAAATTTAAATAGGGCGAAGTCTACACTGAGGCCTTTGGCGGCGAGAAAAAGGCTATCGCTTTTATACTCATGTATTTTCAAATTTTGCAGATGAACATAACCGGTAAAAGGATTCACATAAGCCCAGTCAAGCGTTATTTTCCTGCCGGTATATTTCTCACCATACTTTTGAATAAGGTATTTCGAAAGGGGAGAAATAAATGCGATAATTAGCGTAACCAGAATCAATGCTGAAAGCACAAAAACCAATAAAGACTTTCTTAGTTTCTTCATAATCTGACAATGATGACCTGAAAAAGGCAAAAAGCCGTCCAGTTTTTCTTTCGTACCAGATTTGGCAAAAACGAAGCGGGAAGCCTGAATATAGGCTAATCTTTGATTGTCAGTGAGTTAGATAAAGATTAAACAAGATGAAATTGTTGATGCAGATAATCATAGCTCTCTTTAATCGCTATGAAAACATCCCCTGCTGTCTTATCCATTTCTACCACCAGGAATTCCGCAAACAGGGCTGCATGCACAATGGCAGGGATATCCTGTGTTCCCCTTCCTAAAGCGGTCATCGGATCCGGATTGTCTACGGCCAATTTTTCATTATAACGCGCGGGACCATCCTTCATATGAAGAAACCGGGCCCTCCTGCCAAATCGATTCACAATATCAGCCGGTGTAAAACCGGCCACTTTCACCCAATAGGTATCGATCTCAAAAAATATGGATGGATCAGTTTCTTTTAACAGCCATTCGAAAACAGGCTTACCACCCACCTGGTTCCGGTATTCCCACCAGTGGTTGTGGAGCCCGAATTCGATCCCTTTTGATCTGGCATAATCAGCGGTCTTATTATAAATCCCAATGAGTTCCCTGGTGCCCTCAAGAGAACTATAACGCTTATCTTCCGGCCAACCATGCCAAATAAGTTTCTTACATCCAAAAGCTTCTGCTGTTTCTGAAAATGCCTTTTCATCATCTCCCAGGGGCAATTCCACATGGCACGAAGAAACGAGCAATCCCGCTTTCCGAATAGCAGCAGCCGCATCGTTCAAAGTCACTGCTTCCGGCCAGAAGGCGGTTTCAACATACTTGTAACCGCTTTCAGCAACCTTATTCAAAGTTCCCTGAAGATCCTGTTTGATTGCGTCGCGAACCGTATAAAGCTGTAAACCTATTCGTGGCGGTTCAGCTTTGAACATTGCTCCGGAAATCCTGTCCGCTACTGCGGTGCCCAGCAGACCCGCGCCGGTCCATTTCAGAAAGGTCTTTCTATCCATATGGCAAAGTTTTGCATCAAGTTAGATCAAAATATTCAGGATAGGTTAATTCAGCCCCATAGATCAGCTCTCCTTAAGTACAATGTGCTGGTCCATTAAGCAAATTGACCTTTGAAGAACCTTTCCCTGTGATCTGAGAAGACTCGATTTGAGGAACTTTTTACCCGCGAATTATCCTTTGGTTTACATGAAAAGTTGCATTTGGGATCCCAGCCGACTCATTGACAAAAAAAGAAAAGAGGCTATCTCTTATGAGTCAGCCTCTTTTTAATAGCTCAATTTCAATTGGGAAATCATTCTTTGGCCGTAGCAGGACTGATCGTGGTTGAGATTTCTGTGATGACATTAGCCGGGAACCCTCCCTTTTTCGCATGTTCTCTGATCAATTCCTCATTCTCGGCTTTGTAAACACAAAAGATCTTATCTCCTGTAACATAGCTTTGGATCCATTCGATCTTTGGACCCATTTCTTTCAGCACACTGCAGGATTTTTGTGAAATGGATTTTAATTGTTCTGGACTTAGCTTTCCTGCATTGGGAATGTCCCTCTCAATAAGGTAGGTTTTCATGACTGTTGGTTCTGTTTTTTTTGAATTGTCGGTTAAATTTTCAGATTGTGCCATGCTTTTCTGGCAGATGAACAGGATCAGTGCGATGCTGAATAACAGGTTGGTTCTCTTTTTCATATCAATTATTTTTTGAATGGTTAAGAAAGACCAAATATAATATCACAAAGCACCGAAGGGCTATAACAAAACACCCAATAAATGGTAAATGAGCTAGCAAAATTGAATCAAAAAATAGCAGAATTGATTCATTGAAAAATGAATCAGTTGATCAGTTCCAGATAAGCCATTGGCAAAAGGCCATATTTTTTCTTGAAGCATTTGGTAAAGTAAGAGGCACTCGTGAATCCTGATTCAAAAGTTATCTGTGCAATATTGAATTGTTGCTTCCTCATCAATTCCATTGCTTTAACAAGCCTGAACTCCTTTAGGAGCAGATTTGGGGAGAAACCCGTAAGTGAAATTGTTTTCCTGTACAATTTTGATTTGCTCATCGCCATCCCCTGACAAAAATCGTTGATATCAAAATCAACATCCTGCCAGTTATCTTCTAATTTGCTATACAACAAACCCAGTAAACTTTCGTCCCTGGGTTGAAAGATCAAAAAATCTCTCTTGTTGCCAGGAAGAATATCCTTCGATACCAGCTCTTTTACAGAAGAAGCGATGGCAATCCTGAACCTGCCGCCAAAAGCGAAAATACCGGTCCCAAACTGAATCGTTTCACCAAATAATCTGTTGCTTTTATCGACGGGCTCGCCCCCGTTGATGACCATCCTTAAATTAAGAGCTTTTTGTAGCGCCTCCCCCATATCTTTCTGAATTTCCATCGCGCATGCAACAGCTTTTGCAGCAGAAGAAAAAGAAATGATGAACTCTGTTCCTTCATGTTCAGCCTCCCTGCCGCCATGTTTCAACTGGTTCCTTCTTATGATATCGATATGATTTTTCAAAAGTTCATTTGCCTTCTCCTTGCCAAGTGCATGCCTCATTAAATACTGATCTGTGGTATTTGTAATCAATAAAATTCGGTAAGAAGGGTCGTTGAAGACTTTCAACCCTTCGTCGGAGATCACAGCTTCTTCCGGGTCATATAAGCGTCCCAGGAAAGAATTGACTAGTGCAGATTTGACCTCTATTATTTTATTGGGGATCAGGCCATGTGCTTTATTATGCATTTCCGAAACAGCGTCTTCGTCGGGAGCTTCGATCAGGCAAAATATATTCTCACGTTCTTCATCTATCCAATAGGTCATGCATTTGCATCCATATTCATCCTGATGGAGCAAATCTCTCTGGTGTGCCTCAGCAACATTTTTAGCCTTCACTCCCGGGACAATATGTACATCCATATAGATAGGCAATACTGACACTATTTATTCTTACTAAGTTAATGTTTTTACCCCTCCCGCAGATAAAATTGATAATCTTTCTTTATCTCCCGGAAGCACGGATTTTTAAGGGGTAAATATGGTTTCAGGTAATCTTAGTAACTTCATTTGCCTGTGTCAGGATAAACTTTTAATCATGAATACTAGTGAACTGAAAAACCTGCAAGCGCCTCTCAAGGAGAAATACCGTGAACAACCGGAATCTGCGATCATCACCCTGAAAGCGGAGGGGAAAATTGGAGAAGGAATATCCTGCAAAGTGGAAACAGGGCGCGCGATGATTGAAGCAGGCCTGCATCCTGCAACGGGCGGGACTGGCCTGCTGGCCTGCTCTGGAGATATGCTTTTGGAAGCACTGGTGGCTTGTGCAGGAGTTACTTTGCAGGCAGTGGCAACAGGTATTGGGATTGAAATAAGAAATGGAACTGTCAGGGCAGAAGGCGACCTCGATTTTAAAGGTACCCTTGGCGTCTCAAAAGAATCCCCTGTTGGATTTATAAAGATCCGCCTAACCTTCAGCCTCGAAACAAATGCGACGGAAGAGCAAATAGCCCTTCTAAAAAAACTCACCGAAAGATATTGCGTGGTTTATCAAACACTTTGCGGCGGCGTGCCGGTGGAAACAGTGTATAATTCTTATTGACCAAAAGCGATTAATGAACTGAGAATTGTTGAGATCTTTTTTGCAACTAAGCTTCGATAAAGCTCAGGATTTCAAAAACTCCAGTAGCGGCTGAATAAACCTGTCAAAATCTTCGACGTGGGGTACATGACCTAACCCATCCAATTCAACCAGCTTTGAGCCTTTTAGTAGTTCATGTGTCAATTTTCCTAATACAGGATAATTGCCTAATGTTTTTTTCACTTCATCACTCGCCAAATTTTTCCCCATCGCTGTTCTGTCCAACTGGCCAATAATTAATAAAGTGGGAGCTTTTATATTTTCAAATTCATAGCACACCGGCTCAGTATAGATCATGTCATAAGTCAGCGCGGAGTTCCAGGCAATGCGCGGATAATCTTTACTCAAAGTCCATCCTGCTTCGACTTTCAGCAATTCCTCATACTCAGGTTTCCATGTATTATGGTAATAGCTTTCCTTTTCATATTTCTTAAATGAATTATAGTCCTCCTTTAACTCAATTTGATACCATTTGTCAACAGATAAATAAGGAACTTTTACTTTCCAGTCTTCCAGGCCAATTGGATTTTCCAGGATAAATTTTTCAACCGATTCCGGATACATCAATGTAAATCTTGTTGCAATCATGCCGCCCATAGAATGACCCAACATACAAACCATTTTAATGCCAAGAGTATCCAATATGGCTTTTGTATTTTGACTAAGCAACTGAAACGAATACTGAATATATTGAGGCTTTGATGATTTTCCAAAACCAATCTGATCGGGAATAATCACCCGGTATCCATTTTCAGACAACACTTTCGCAGTTTGCCCCCAATAGGCGCCGTTGAAATTTTTCCCATGCAACAACACGACTACATGTCCATTTGCATTTGAAGGCTTCACATCCATGTAAGCCATTTTTAAAGCTTCGCCCTGAATATTTAATGCAATAAAATGAACTGGGTAGGGATATTGATAATTGGTAAGATCAATATCGAGAGGGTTTATAGATGGTTGTTGCGCTTTAGTAATTGAGTTAATCAACAAAGTGCTCATAACAATTAGTTTGATTGGTAAATTCATTGAATTATTTTGAGACTATAAGGATAATATTTATCTACTGTGGAAGACGGGAGTCCGGTTTTCGATTTCAGCCTTGCGCCCTTCGAGAAAATCCTCCGAACCGAAAAGCGACATGTATCCCGCCTCAGGTTTCGCAAAAGCAGCAGCATCCGCTGACTCATTGATCGCCAGGTGCGCCGCTTCCAACGTGGCCTTGATTCCAAACGGGCCGCAGGCGGCGATCCTGCCCGCTATGTCGATTCCAATTTTGAGGGCCGCTTCCTTGTCGGGCGCAACCTCCTGAACTATGCCCAACTTTTGCGCCGTCTGCGCGTCCCAATGATCCCCGGTGAGCATGTATCTCATGGCATTAGCCCAGCCGGCCTCTCTAACAAGGCGAACCGGTGCGACGCCCGGGACACGGCCAAACGCGTTTTCGGTCTGGGCGTAACGCACGTCAGAGCACGCAACGCGGATATCAGCGACAAGATGGAGTTCATGGCCCATGTTCCAGGTGTCACCGTGAACTACGACAACAAGAGGTTTCGAGAGCTTTTGCACCCTCCCGAGAGGATCGAGTTGACCCCCACCCAATGTTAAAGATTTCCCGATTTTGGCAAGAGCGGAAAAGGCATCGACGTCGTTTCCGCGGGAGAAGTTTTCGCCGTGGCCAAAGAGGACCGCCACCCGGAGTGTGGGGTCGTTATCGAAATCGTGATAGGCCTTGGCCAAACCGTAAAATGTCTCCGGATCGATATGGTTGAAAACTTGCGGTCGATTAATGCCAATAAGGATTATCTGCCCTCGCCGCTCCACGGTGATCTTGTTGTCGGTAGATAGAGGGATATCGACCATGAGGCCTGCCTCTCCCATACTCTAAAAAATTAAAGTACGAAAGTAAATAAATTCCTTTCATAGTATTCAAGGGCGGCGCTTTTGGTCATTTCAATTATTAATGGGAAACACTTATCAAATATCAAAGACCTTGGAGATCTTTTAAAAGGACAGTAAAAACCCTAATTATATTTTCGTAATTATACGATTTTTTTGCTGGAAATACTTGATAATGTATGAATTATAGAACAAGTTTCTATAATTGTATAATACTTGCCAGCCCGATATCACTCAACTTTATATTGCTTGTCAAAGTCAAATATATTGAAACCACAATTGAGCCGAAACAAATCAGATAGCAGACACGAAAGCTCAAAGAGAATTCACCCTTATGGATAACAGTTGAGGCATGGTAAGGGGAAGCCCATTGTAGAAATGGGCTTTTCATTCAAAATGAATTGGCCTTTATTTTAGCTGAAATATCCAGGAGGCCAATAAATCAATAAGAGATTTAAAACAGGAATGAAAAAAAGTCAGCAAAATCTCAGGCGCAGTGCAATCGCCAGATTTTATTGGGTTCAATCTGTTGCTTAAATGATCTAGACTATTATCAAAAACAGACGTAGTTGCATATTGTAACTATTGAAAAAACCATTTTCCAAAAAAAACAAAACAAACAGGTATGGCTGTTAAGCTCCTTTCAAATGCAAATGGCGTTCAGAAAGCTGGCAATAGAAATGGCTACTTGGGCAAGCCTATCACAGAAACTATTGCTAATGGGTTCTTTACAGTGGATCACAGTTGGACAGTGAAGTATTGGAACAAAGCAGCGGAAAAATTATCAGGCGTCCAGGCGAAGGATATCATCGGGGAGAACCTATGGGAAAAATTCGCAACGGCCATCCCTATAGATCTTTACACAGCCTACCACAAAGCATTCCTCCAGGATATCCCTGTTCACTTTGAAGAATATTGGGGAGAAATGGGAGCTTGGTTTGATGTCATTACCTACTATTGCGACGATACATTATCTGTTTCTTTCAAGAGCCGGGACCATCCGGTACACCCAACACACTTGAGGCATCTGGAGAAGCAACTGAAAGCGATGAACGAGCTGTACCGGTATGTATCAGAAGTTACGAACGATTGCCTTTGGGAATGGGACCTTCAGGCTAAAGAGGTCTTTTGGATAGATGGAGGCCATAAAAGGGCTTTTGGCTACCAGATAGAGAATGCTCTTGTCCCCCAGAGTTTTTGGGAGGGCCGCATGCACCCTGATGATAAGCCTCGCGTCATGAAAAGGCTGCATGAGCTCTTTTCTGAAGGATCACAAAGTACATGGGAAGATGAATACAGGTTCCAAAGGGAAGATGGAAGCTATGCCTTTGTCCACGACCGTGGGCATATCATTTATAGCGGCGATAATGTGGCTTCCAGGATGGTCGGCGCTACCCAGGATATCACTGCCAGAAAAACAGCCGAGAATAGATTATTGGAAAGCGAAAGAAAATTAGCAGAGGAGCAGCTAACAAGGCAAAAAGAAGTGACTCAGGCGGTTCTTGAGGCACAGGAGAGCGAGCGTTCGGAAATTGGTAAAGAACTGCATGATAACCTGAACCAGATCTTGGGCGCTGCCAAATTGTATATAGAAATGGCAAGAACGGGCAAGCACAACACACAAATGTGCCTGTCAAAATCTTCTGGCCACATAATGAGTGTGATAAATGAGATCAGGAAGATCTCCAAAACATTAGCAACCCCGGATATGGAATTGGGTCTGATCGACAGCATAAAAATGTTAATAGCTGATCTTGTCATAATACAACCAATACATATTGAACTGCAGGAGTGCGACCTCGGTGAAGGAGGTCTGGATGAAAGGCTGCAGCTTACTATTTTCAGGATCGTGCAGGAACAATTGAACAACATCTTAAAGCATTCAAAAGCTACCCAGGCAACCATTAATTTAACTAAGCAACAAAATAAAATCATATTGCTTATTTCAGACAACGGGGTAGGCTGTAATATTTTAGAAAAAGGAAAAAATGGGATTGGCAATATAAATATAAAGAGCAGGGCAGATCTATTTCATGGGAAAGTTACGATAGTATCAAAGCCCGGCGAAGGTTATAAATTGAAAGTTGTATTTTTTTGAAAACCAATACATAGAAACCCAAGTTTACAGGAATGGGTTCATTTTTCTATAAGCATCTTATCTTAAATGGGCGCACCAAACTAAATTCTCTAAAATGAGCACGATCAAAATTGCCTCCGATGCCACGAAAAGCTATCCGTTATCTGCTAACCTTTTCATCTCCCCGGAACCACTCAAAATAACGCAAGAACAGCCAAACCAATTTGTTTCTGCCCTTATCCATGAGATCCGGAACCCCCTGACGACCATCAGCCTGGCAGTACAAATGCTAAGGTCCCCGGCCAGATCCTGTGATCGCGAGCTCTATCAGGACATAATCATGAGATCCTCAACGCAAATAAACGATTTGGTCAATGATCTTCTAAGGTCATGGCAATCCGATGTGATAAAGCCTGGAAATTATCCGATCCATCAACTGGTAGACGAGGCGCTTGCCTTGGCTGAAGATCGGATCTTTCTTAAAAACATTTCGGTGACAAAGCTTTACACTACGCTCGACTGTAAAGTCTTGGTAGATAAACAGAAAATGAAGATTGCTTTGGCTAATATCATTATCAATGCCGTTGAAGCCATGCCTTATGGGAACGGGAAATTGAAACTGATCACAAGATCGATAAATAATAAATGTGTCATAGAAATAAAAGACAACGGTATCGGCATCAGTCAAAAGAACCTGAGCAAAATCTTTGTGCCATATTTCACCGGCAAGGCTGGCGGGATGGGCCTGGGGCTGTCTGCAACAATGGATATCCTTTTGGCAAACCATGTGACGACAGAAGTGCGATCAGTGGAAGGCAATGGGACTTGTTTCTATCTTTCCTTCCAAAAGATCCAACAATCAGGCGAATGTGTGTAGGAAAACTCGTTTCCCATAATGGATCAGCAACCATTCAACACGTAAAAAATGGAACAATATTTTGAAGGGAGAACGGCATTAGTCACAGGCGTCGGTTGGGGCATAGGTCCTGCCATCGCCATGTCCTATGCTGCTTATGGAGCAAAGGTGATAGTATCGGATACCTGCCGGGAAAAGGGCATGGATATAGTTGCAAGGATAAAAAGGAAAAAGGGAGAGGCTGCTTTTATTAAGGCTGATGTGTTCAAAACGCCAGAATGTGAGAAATTGATCAGCAGGACGATCAGCATATATGGCAGCATTGATATTGCCTGCAATAATTCCGCAATAATCAGCAAGTTACAGTCCCCACAAGGAAAAGGCTCGCAAGAGTTTGATGATGAGATGGGCCTTGACCTGAGTGGCCTCTTTTGTTGTATGAAGCTCGAGATCGAAGCGATGCAAAAGCAAGGCGGAGGCATTATCATAAATATGTCTACTATTTTGGGAGCTATTCGCTCAGCTCCATTTGACTCGTACGCGGCTGCAAAATATGGCATGGCAGGCCAAATGCATGTTGCTACCGAAGAAGATTTGTATAGGGGCATCCGCGTACATGTCATCGCGCCTGCATTTATCAATGCGGCAATGCTTGACGGTATGAAGCCAACAGAAAGAAATAGACCGGATACCCTCTTCATGGGCAGCACTGGTAAGATTGGAGAAGCTGCCAGACAGGTAATATGGCTGAGCTCTCATAAAGCGCCATTTGCTACAGGCATTTATTGACCTTGATGTAAAGAATAAAAACAAATCTATTTGGAAACTAATGATAGAGGATCTTAATGTCTTTTAAAGGGGCGTAGAAAATTATCGACTGTCATCAGGATATTATTCTCCTTCTGGAACTCCTCATTGCTCCCGGTAATCTCCTGACTTCTCTTAGGCTCCAAGGGTGCCAGTACGCTTTGTCGCTCGAATAGAATAAAATCAGGATCGACGCTGTTGTCTACATATTTGCCATCGTGCCCAGTAAAGACCAAACCCATCTTTATAAAACAAATTATACAAACAGAAATAATAATAATGAATTATTTTCATCTCTAATTTCTTTCAATCCCTCTAATAACCTTCATTTTGTCAGATAAAAAAATTCCCTTTCCAATTGAGCAAGATCTGTTCAATCATAAAATTGATCTTGTTTCGCGCAAGGCAATTAAACCCCGTAATCTTCCTTTTGTAGAAAAAAGCCTTGTCAATGTCTGAAAGAAGTATCCAATTACTGTTTGAATATATATCGGAAGCGATTGGTAACATCAGAGATTTTACAAAAGATATTTCATTTGAAGGCTATTCAGACGCAAAAAATGCATTACAAAGATTTTGCAACATTTAAGACAAAAGAGAAAAACTACAGCCAATATGTTTCTTTCTGTTATGTAAGCGGATAGAAGTGCAATAGGCTTTTGTACTATCATATAATATTGTGCAGGCGGAATATTTTTAAACATGATACTTCTATGAAAAACCTAAAGTAAACGCCCTCTAAATTTTGCAAATTTTTTAAATATTCTGTGAAGGGAGGGCAGATTCTATTAAGCTTTTGTTCTTATCTTCATGATTAGTAATTGTATTAAGCTTTGTTTCCGGCTGAACGTCATGACTGTGCGGCACAGTAGCAAGCTATGGACGTTACGAACAACACCGTCTTGTACGAAGCTCTTACAGATTGTAAATGAAAACAGCTATAATGAATTTCAGCATGTTAAAATCAATAGAAATCCTTGAGCGCACACCGGATGTTCTCATAACAATGCTGCAAAATATTTCCCCCGAATGGACCTCATGTAATGAAGGCGGAGAGAGTTGGAGCGTCTTTGACATAGTTGGGCATCTTATCTATGGTGAAAAAACAGATTGGATACCTAGAGTGGAGATTATTCTTTCAGATAATTTCAATAGAACATTTGAGCCATTTGACCGCTTTGCTCAATTTGAAGAAAATAAAGGCAAATCATTGCCCCAACTTTTGGAGGAGTTTAAGAAATTGAGAAAGAAAAATATTGAACATTTAATTTCATTAAATCTTACGGAGAAAAGCGAGGAAGAAACAGGAATACATCCTGCTTTCGGGGAAATAACACTTCGTCAACTTCTTGCTACATGGACTGTGCACGATCTCAATCACATTGCTCAAATCTCTCGAGTAATGGCTAAGCAATATAAAACTGCAGTTGGACCTTGGATAGAATATTTAAGCATATTGAGACAATGAAAATTGAATCGGTCTATATTCTATTAGGCGTTTGGGACGCATATTGCTGCTATGCTGACAAAAGAATATGCTTTCAGGTTATTTAGTTGGTAGTTTTATAGAAATTCTGCACCCCAAAAACGCACCCCATCCAAATCTGCCCGCAGATTGCTACCCTCACAAAAACAACAAAACCCGCTGAAATTCAACGAGTCTTGAAGGTGGTGTGGAGTATGAAAAAACCTATGAACTAGGGATCCCTTTTATTTAACCCAATTATGAGGGAGATTACTGTGTTCAAATGACTAATAAATTGCCCAAGAAAAGACCAAATGATGAGAATATAAGAAGCTTTAACCAAAGATTACGATCATTGTATAACGCAATTGGAATATACGACTTAATGAGGAGCAACTTAGCAGAATTAAACCTGTCAATGATGATCTAAAGGAAATTCTTTTAGATGCCGATTATGGCATATCGATGTATATTGGAGATTTGCCTGAGACTGGAGCGGATGATTATATGTTTTCAGGCATTTTTTGGGAATAATTAAAACCCTCCTTAGAATTGCCATAATGAATCAAATTAATTTAGCATTGCCTCAAGCTTCTTGTTTTTTGGTATTAATCACCTTCTATTTGAATTCCTGCAATGACAAAGATATTTACAAGAGGGATTTACTTTCAAATGACATAGACAAAATAGATGAAGCATGTTTTAAACTTGGTGAAGCAAAAGACACATCAGCTGTAAAATTATTGCTGATAAATATCCTTGATCCACGGATGTCGACTAATCTAAGGTATAAAGGAATGACTGTAAATTATTGCAGACTCGGCGCTCTACGGAAGATTGCCGGCACTGATTTTGGCAGGAAAATAGACCAATTTAAAGTTGATACCATTGCAACAAATATCTATTTAGATTGGGCTGTTCGTAAGGGATACATAAGAAATACTGGCGAGGTTGATATCTATTATAAAAGATAGCGGATTGATGGAGATTCCGGTGATACTGACAATCTAATTCCGAGAGAAAGTGACCAGTATTAGAGACGCGTTTAACCAATTACCTTTAAGCTTCGCCGGAATATCCACTAAGCAATGAAAAGGGGTTTCAAGCCTAATTGAAACCCTTGTCTACGGGTAGATAACGCCCGATAGAACATAATATTCCCAAAACTCGCCTGAGTTTATAATTAACACCATATAGGTACTCTGAGTACCTTAAAAATGACATATTTAAACCATTTTATTGCATAGTTTAAAAAATGTGCTATATTGGTACTATGAGTTCCGAAAACACATCAAAAATAAACCATCTGCTCAGTTCACACCCTTCCGGTGTGGTCATGCAGTCTTTTTGGTTGGCAAAACAGGGTTATAGCCTTGATCTTCAAAAACGCTACAGAAAGAGCAAATGGCTTGAATCGATAGGTACGGGAGCCACGATACGGGCAGGGGATCAAGTTGAATACGAGGGCGCAATTTACGCCTTACAGCGAGAGAGCGGCTCTGCGGCGCATCCAGGAGGCAGAACTGCCCTATCCTTGATGGGAAAGGCGCATTATCTGGAACTTGCGACAAATAATGTGACTGTTTTTGGCGACAAGGGCGAAAAGCTACCGGCGTGGTTTCAAAAGCATGATTGGGGGGTAAAGGTTGAATATTATCCAACGTCATTTTTACCTGCCGATATGGGGCTTACCGATAAGGAGATAAAAAGCTTTTCAATAAAAATATCGGGCGCGGCTCGTGCCGTCATGGAATGCCTGTACCTGGCTCATGAAAAACAGGGCTTGCTGGAATGCTATGAACTTATGGAGGGGTTGAATAATCTAAGCCCAAACCAGCTTCAGCCATTGCTTGAAAAATGCCAGTCCGTAAAAGTTAAACGGCTGTTCATGTACCTTGCTGAAAAGGCAGGCCATGAATGGTTTAAATATTTAGATTTAAACAAAATAGATTTGGGAAAAGGGAAGCGCAGCATTGTTAAGAACGGCATGTATGTTTCAAAGTATAAAATAACCGTACCCAAAGAATTGGAAGAACATGATAAAGCAAGCATATAAAAATCAGGTAGTTCTTTTACTGAATGTACTGCCAGAAGTTGCCAAAGAAAATTGTTTTGCGCTTCATGGTGGAACAGCTATTAACCTTTTTATACGGGATATGCCGCGGCTCTCTGTGTAAGCCTCTAACTAACCCCT